>NZ_AUAC01000002.1 GCF_000428525.1 Hellea balneolensis DSM 19091
CGCTTGGGAACGAGCCTGTCGTCCTAAATTGTGTAAGCTGCACGTAGCGCCTTCCTCAGGCAGACTGTTGCCCGTAAACTGCAAAAGAAATGGTCACCGCAGCAGATAGCAGGATGGTTAAAGAGAACGTATCCAGGAGAGACGCCAAAGCACGTATCGCATGAGACTATATATCGAAGTCTATATGTACAGGCACGCGGTGTACTAAAGAAAGAACTCATGGCTCACTTACGCGCTAGCCGCCGGACCATCAGGCGTTCACGCCACGCCAGCCTCAAGCGAGATAGCTTAGGCCAGATAACCGAAGCTGTCTCCATACGTGAACGGCCAGCAGAAGTAGAAGGCCGAACTGTTCCAGGGCATTGGGAAGGCGACCTGATTGCAGGGTCAAAACAGAACTTTATCGCGACACTTGTAGAGCGTCATTCTCGCTATGTCATGCTCGTTAAAGTCCCAGGCAAAGAAACAGCCAAGGTGACTGCGGCCCTCACCAAGCACGCAAAGAAATCACCCAAGGAACTCTACAAATCACTGACATGGGATCGAGGCATGGAGATGTCTTCCCATAAAGTGTTTACGGTAGCGACAGATATCTACCTCTTCTTTTGCGATCCATATAGTCCGTGGCAACGTGGTGGCAATGAGAACACCAATCGCCTCATCAGACAATACCTTCTCAAAGGCATCGATCTCTCCGTCTATAGCCAAGCTAAATTAAATGGGATAGCTAGAGCTCTCAACGAGCGTCCCCGAAAGACCCTCGACTACGAAACACCGGCCGAGCGGTTTGGCCAATGTGTTGCGGCGACCCGTTGAACTCACACCTCTTAGCGGACATCAGGAAAGCAACTTAAAGCACCCAGAAGTGACAGTAGTACGTTTCCATTGGCATGCCTGTATTGCCCTTAGATTTATGTGCGTTGTTTTAGGTGAGAAGTGACTGACCAGTAGGCAAGTTAGTGTATTTGTAAATTCATGTGACTGCGTCGGACGCAATGCGTTGGATACATAACTTGCAGATATTATGGCTTATTTTGAAACCCTGTCGAAAACCACTGAGTGTTAAGTATGTTGGCTGAGCCTGTGGCCAAAATGCAACACGTCATGAAAATCTTAATTGGTCATACCAATTATAATAAATTGGTCAACAATATGGGTTGACATGAGATGAATTATTGGTTCTTTAGAGGGAATAATATGAATCCAATTTTCTCAGGGGAAAATAACTATGTCAAAACCAAGCCAATATAGATCTATTATTACGGCTACATTAGCATCCGTATCAACACTAGCGATGTCATCAGTAGCTTTTGCGCAAGACGCAGAGCCAGATGAAATTATCGCAGTAGGTATTCGACAGTCTCTCGAAAATGCACTTATTGAACAGCGCGAGTCTGCTAACCTTACCGAGGTCATTTTAGCGGAAGATATTGGTAAGCTTCCTGACCAAAACCTCGCTGAAGTTCTTGAAAACGTCACAGGTATCCAAATTACGCGTACGGCTGGTGTTGGTACAGGTGTTCAAATTCGCGGCACGAATGCAAATCGCACTGAAGTCAACGGTGTATCCACTGTAGGTTCTGGCGGAGGCCGTAGTGGTATTAACTTCGAAGACCTTTCTGCTGGTATTATTGCAGGCGTAGAAGTGATTAAAGCGCCTGAAGCTCAAACAATTGAGGGCTCAGTTGGTGGTACTGTTAATCTTAGAACAATACGCCCGCTTGACTTGAAGGAAACTCTAGCAACGGTCCGAGTCCAAGGCGAAAACAGTAGCCTATCTACTGAGGGTGGTTGGACACCGAGAGTCTCTGGGACATTAGGCAAGAAGTGGGATAACGCATCAGGACAAGAAATAGGTGTTGTTGCAAGTATTAGTTACACTGAGCAAGAAGCGAGTTCTTTCCGTCCTCGTGTTGACCGTGATGGTAGCTTGGTGCCCAATACTTCAGTTAATAGAGACGATGGTTTTCGGAATGATGCAACGGCTCGTCCAGCTGCTCAGGACTTCGATTTCCTTGGTATTCAATTCCTTAACCAAGAATTCGAAAACTTTGAATACGACACACTCAACTTTGCAGGCACAATTGAAGCAAAGCCAACTGATAATTTGAAGCTTTATTTTGATGCCGTCGTAACAGACCAAGAACGTCGTCAAGACAGTACGCGCGTTCAAGGCTCTGGTGTCAGTAGTCGCGCTATCCTCAATACAAATTTACCCTCACAATTTGAAACGGTGAATTTTGGTTCATTGGACGGTGTCAGTATTGGTAGTATCCAAGCTGCACTCGTGGGAACAATCCAACCCAACTTAGATACAGAGCTTTTCAATGCTGATGGCACTCGAGCTGATAACTTTGATGATGATGACCCTAATTTGCGTTTTAATAGTGATACGGGCGCGCGTGTTACGGATAGTCAAATTTTCAGATTGGGTACTGAGTGGGAAAAAGGTAACCTTTCTGCGCGTTTAGAGGCTTCTATGTCTTCATCAGACTCAGCGGGCCCTACTCTGAGTACTCAGCTAAACTTCATTAACCCAAACCCGCTAACGCCACCAGATGGCACAAGCAACGATAACAGCACGCCATTAAGATACGACTTGACTGGTGGTGCGCTCACATTTGGTATTGATTTTAACTCGCCCTTCGCGCCACAGGTTAGTGATTTGACTAATCCGGCCAATGTTGTGTTGGATCAGGTGGATATCAGCAATAATACTCAGAAAAACTCTGAAGATGCCCTTCGTGCAGATTTCTCATATGACTTCAGTGATTTCGACTCCATTGGCGGCGTATTATCTTCTGTTGATGTGGGCTATCGTTACAACAAAAACCAAAGTACGTTTAACCGCAGAAGTGATCGTATTGGCGGTTTCAGCCGAATCGTGAATAGCCCGAGTGGTACGCTATTCTCAGAGCTGTTAGTTGCAGGCCCAGATAACTTCGGAGAGTCTGACGGTAGAGAGCTGGCCTTCCGTAACTTCATTATTGTTGATCCAGATCGCGCGTTTAACGATCCTGTGGGCACATTAGCCATTCTTGAGCGTGCCTTGGCTGCGCATGATCCGAATTACGAGAGTGATGTAGATCTTAGTTCTAATGAGTCATCCTTTTTCGATATCGAAGAAACTACGCATTCTTTATATGCTCAAGCCAATTTTGAAGCTGGCATCTTCCGCGGAAATGCGGGTGTTCGTTATATCGAAACCGAAGTTGCTTCGACAGGTAATACGATTATCAACGGTGTTGCTAATCTCGAAACAACAACGGGTAGTTATGACTTTATCTTGCCCCGTTTCAATCTGGTTGCAAGCCCGACTGAGGACATACAATTGCGGGCCAGTTGGGGGAAAGATATCAGAAGACCTAACTTCAGTTCTCTCAATTCATCAATAACATTTAGCAACAATATCAATTCGACCGTAAATCTCGGCAACCCTGGCTTGGAACCTGAGACCGTTAATTCATTTGACGTATCAGGTGAATGGTATTTCGCTCCTGCAGCGGTCTTGAAAGTGGGTTATTTCAATAAGAAGCGTACTAATTTGTTTGGCTCGGTGTTTACCGATGCGGGCGAGGACGCAAATGGATTTCTTATTACCGGAGACCCCTCATGTGCGCAGGGTGGTTTTTTCAACCCTATTGCCCAAGGTGACGGTATTATTGGAGCTCTTGGAGCCACGGGTTTCTGTACTGGCTTTAACCAAAGCGTTAACGATCCGGACTCAACCACGCAGCAAGGTATTGAAGCGTCGTTCCAATATGATCTTTCTAATCACGAGGACAGTCTCGGTAGTTTTGGATGGGCGTCAGGTTTTGGTATTTTAGCTAATTATACTCACCAGACATTTAAAGGTGGTTCGATTGTCGATAATGTGTCTACACGTCGAGGTATCGATGTCTTTAATGCGATTAATGGCATATACGATTCAGCTAACTACGTGAACTATTCTCGGGACCGTGGATTGCTTGATTTCTCAGAGGATGCCTACAACATCACGGGCTTCTATGAGAAATATGGCTTGTCAGCGAGACTGCGCTATACTTGGCGTGACGCGTTCCGCACATTGGATACTGCTGCGGGTGCTAGCCTGAATAGTACATTAGGCTTCCCTGTTGTAACGTCTGCAAGAGGACAGTTAAATGGCGGCATCAATTATGATGTAACTGATAGCCTTAATATAGGTGTTGAGGCGGTTAACATCACAAAGTCCGGTATCAAGCAATGGTGTGTTAATGATGGTGCCTTGCTCTGTGCTCAGGGCATCCCTGATCGCCGTATCATCGTTGGGGCTAGCTACACATTCTAACTTAAAAATGTCGCAAAATATCGCGAGCTGTAAAGAAAAGAAAACGCCTCACATTTGTGGGGCGTTTTTATTTTATTGGCGCCCAATAAATTAATTGGTATCACCAATATTGTATTCCCTTTATAATTGGTATAGAAATTTCTCATGGCTGAAAAACGATTATATCACTCTGTTGCAAATCAGATTTTAGAACTTATTGATTCTGGGGTTTTCCCGCCTGGCAGCCGATTGCCTGGCGAACGTGATCTTGCGACTAAATTTGGGGTCAGCCGAGTTGCCGTACGCGAAGCCGAAATTGCTTTACAGGCACAGGGGCGTCTTGAAATCAAAGTCGGGTCGGGTGCTTATGTCCTTGATGGGAGCAATCAAGCTTTAAAGGGTCTGCCAAAAGTAGGTCCCTTCGAATTAACCGAAGCTCGGGCCTTATTTGAGGCTGAGTCTGCCGCCCTCGCGGCACCTATTATCACGGACGAAGCGATTGAGGAGCTTGAAAAATATATAGATATTATGTCCGGAAAGGTGAAATCTAATATTTCTCCGGATGCGGCAGACGAAGCTTTCCATATGACGATTGCGCGATCTACAAATAATCATGCGATTGTGTTTGTCATAGATAGTATGTGGAAGATGCGAACGGAGGCCGCGCAGCTCCAAAAGGTCTATAAATCGGTTTGTGATAAGGATAGTAGTCATCGTGAAGACGAGCATACGGCTATATTAGATGCACTTAAGAACAGAGACCCTTCAGCGGCTAGGAGCGCGATGCGCGCTCACTTTACGCGTATGATTGAAGCCTTACTCGTCGCCTCCGAAGAGGCAGCTTATCAGGAAGTTAAAAGAAAAGTGTCGGAAAGTCGGTCACGCTTCACACTGACTCAACAACTTCATTAGATATATACCAATTATAGAAAATTGGTATATATATTGGTTGACAAAGCTGTCTGTATTCCAGATATTTCCCTACATAATATTTTTGACGCCTGCGGTTTTACGCGGGCCATCTCAGGGAGTTGCAGCGCATGTCTTCAAGGCTAACATTGCTCAGGCCGATTGTAATCCTTGGCACAGCAGCCTTGATTACGTCATGCGATGCAGCATCCGAAGAGTATCTGGTTTCAGATCCGCAGGAATATAGCCAGGTTGTTGAATCTGCAAAACCTGGTGATGTTATTAGACTCGCAAACGGAACTTGGGAGAATTTTGAAATTCTCTTTGAGGGAAAAGGGAGGAAAGACAAGCCGATCACACTAACAGCTGAGACTAAAGGGCAGGTTATTTTATCGGGTCAGTCCAATTTGCGAATGGCTGGTGAGTATCTTGAAGTTTCTGGTCTTGTTTTTAGGGATGGCTACACGCCCACAAGCGAAGTCATCGCCTTTCGGAATTCGAAAAAGCTCGCAAATTACTCGCGGGTCACAGAAGTTGTCATTGATAATTATAATAATCCCGAACGCTACGAGACTGATTTTTGGGTCATGATGTATGGCAAAAATAACCGTTTTGATCACAATCACCTTGTCGGTAAGCGCAATAAAGGCGTGACTATGGCGGTGCGGATGAATACCGAGGGCAGCCAAGAAAACTATCACCGTATCGATCACAACTATTTCGGACCAAGGCCTATATTAGGCTCTAATGGCGGAGAAACTTTACGTATCGGCACAAGCCATCATTCGCGTAAAAACTCTCACACAACGGTAGAGAATAACTACTTTGACCGCGCTGATGGAGAGCTTGAGATTATCTCAAGTAAGTCCGGAAAAAACAAAATTCTTAATAATACATTTTTCGAATCTCGCGGGACGCTGACCATGCGTCATGGGAATGATACGCTTGTCGAAGGAAACGTCTTTTTCGGTAATGATGTTGATCATACTGGCGGTGTTCGCGTAATTAACGCGCGGCAAACTGTTCGAAACAATTACATGGAAGGCCTCAAGGGGACACGTTTTGGCGGTGCCTTCGTGGTGATGAACGGTGTACCAAATGGGCCCATCAATCGCTATGATCCTGTGATAGGCTCAACGATGGAAAATAACAGCCTTATCAATAGTGACAACCTGCAGCTTGGTGCGGGCAGTGATGAAGAACGGAGCGGCCCGCCGAGTGATAGCACTTTTTCCAATAATCTGATTTATAATGATGATGGCCGTGATGTTTTCACTGTCTATGACGACATGTCCGGGATCGACTTTGAGGACAATATATTAGGCTCAATGGATCCGCCTGAGTTCACAGATGGATTTACTCGTGAAGCCCTTAAAATGACACGTGCAGAAAATGGTTTAATGTATCCTCAGTCGGATATCAGCGCAGGTGCGAGCCGAGAGCTTGCAGTCACCACCAAAGATATGACGGGCGTATCCTGGTATCCTAAAACAGAACCAATAGTGCCATTTCAGTCCGGCAAGACAATACGTGTGAACTCCGATGAGGGAGCCTTGTTATCGGCTATTCAATCTGCAGAAGCTGGCGACGTTCTTGCACTAAGTCCTGGTGATTACGTTATCGGTAAGTTCCTGAAATTGGATAAACCGCTAACCGTGATGGCTGAGGGCGACGTCAATTTGAGCTTTGAGCGCTCTACGCTTTTTGAAATTCTTGATGGCGGAAGCTTGCAGCTTATTGGATTGGATATTTCCGGTAAAGACGCCCCCGACTATAAAGGCAATTCAGTCATAAGAACCTCGCCTTATGCGATGTTGCAAAACTACCGCCTTGAAGTCATCGACTCGAATTTCGAAGATTTGGACATCAATCAATCTTTTAATGTGATTGCGGCGGCTAAGGGAACCTTTGCTGACAATATTTTGATAAAGGACTCGACTTTTGAAACAGTCTCAGGGGCTATTCTAAAACTTGATACAGAAAATGATGATTACGGCATTTATAACGCTGAATACCTAACGATAGAAAATTCAACCTTCAAAGATGTTGAGGGCGCTTTGGTTGATTATTATCGCGGTGGAAGAGACGAGAGTACGTTCGGGCCGCATTTTAATATGACAGATTCCACTCTGAGAAATGTCGGTAACGGGCCGCGAAATAAATCCAAAGCGTCAATCCATTTACATGGGGTACAGGTCACCAATATCTCCAAGAGCACCTTTGAAAAAAGTGCGCCTTTTCTCGTGACGCATACTGTGAGTGAGCCAAAGACGAAAATATTCAATAACACATTTATTGAAACAGCGTCGCCCCGCGTAATTGAATTAAATAGTGGATTGCCCCCGACAGCGATGATTACGGATAATGAAGGTCTGAATCCGTAATGCGTTCAATTACAAATATCACTGCGTGTCTTTTTTTGGGAACAGTTCTGACTGCCTGTCAGGATGCGGGCTCAAATGCTGGAGAAGCGATGACCTCCGACACAGCAAATTCCAAAGCGGCCCAATCTAAAATGAGCGGCTTTGATGTCACTTTGGCGAATGCTCAAGCTAGGGTGGAGGCTCGCTTGGGCGACCCGTTTACCATACCTGTTCCCAAAGACCCGGGCGGTGGATATACGCACGAAACCCACAAAGCCAACGGTTTTTTACTTTATGATGTTGGACAGCTTTACGAGCTGACGGGCGATAAGAAATATGCCGAATTTGCCGCCCAAGCTATGCTGGACTATGCGAAGGTTTATCCCGCCTGGGGCTTACACCCAGCGCAGAAAGAGCAATCACCGGGGCGGATGTTTTGGCAAAATTTGAACGAAAGCATGTTTTTGCTCAACGTTGCACAATGCTACGACGCCATAAAAGATACGCTCACACCCGAGCAAAAAGAGACAATAGAAATAGATTTACTCCGCAATATGGCCGACTTCCTATCCGTAGGCGCGCCAGAGACGTTTAATAAAGTCCATAATCACGGCACATGGGCGACAGCTGCCGTCGGGCTGACAGGTTATGCGATTGGTGATGATGAATATGTTCAGCAAGCCTTGTTGGGCTTAGATGGATCTGGTGAAGCGGGCTTCCTTAAGCAAATGGACGTGCTCTTCTCCCCCGATGGATTTTACAATGAGGGACCTTATTATCACCGTTTTGCCCTCAAGCCTTTTGTGATTTTCGCGCAGGCTGTTCAGAAAAATAATCCAGACCTCAAAATTTTCGAAAAACGTGACGGTATTTTGAAAAAAGCGATTTATGGCCTTATTCATCAAAATTATGGCGGCTTGTTTTTCCCGATTAACGACGCCATCAAAGAAAAAGGTATCAGGACAGATGAGCTGCTAAACGGCGTGGCGATTGCTTATGAGCTGACAGGCGATACAGGATTGCTCTCTATCGCGGCAGAGCAAGACACATTTGTTTTAACGCCTGAAAGCCGTAAATTAGCGGCTGATCTGGCCGCCGGTAAAGCTACACCTTTTGATTATAAAACCATGAGGTTTGGGGATGGCCCGCAAGGCGACCAAGGCGCCCTCGATGTTCTAAGGGCCTCTGATGATCCAAAGGGGTTGGCTGTTGTCGTCAAGAACACATCTCAAGGCCTTGGCCATGGGCATTTCGATAAAATGGGCTTGCTTGTCTATAACGCGGGTCACGAGATTTTACGCGATTACGGCGCCGCGCGTTTCTTGAACATAGAGGCAAAATTTGGCGGCCATTATCTCGCCGAGAATAATAAATATGCCAAACAAACCGTCTCGCATAATGCGCTCGTCGTCGATGAGACCAGTCATTTTAATGGTGATGTGAATGTCGGAAATGCAAATTGGCCGAAGATAGGCAATTTCGTTAATGAGGATGGGCTCAAAATAACGTCAGCTGAAATTACGACCGCTTATGACGATGTAAGATTTGATCGCTCGGTGGCTATGATTGATGATGCAGCTTTTTCAGAGCCTATCGTTATAGATCTAGTAGAGGCCCATTCTGAGAACGTCCACAGTTATGATTTGCCGTTCCATTATAACGGCCATCTGATTGAAACAAATTTTGATCTTCAGGCCTATCCACTGTCGCGTGCACCGCTGGGAAAGAAAAACGGTTATCAATATCTCTGGAAAGTCGCAGAGGCCAATCCAGTAGACGGTCTGTCACAAGTCACATGGCTCTTGGACAAAAAATTCTATTCTGTGACATCGGTTGTGCCGTCCGAGGCTAAAATTGTATTCACACAAATTGGCGCAAATGATCCAAATTTTAATCTTAAGCCTGAACCTGGATTTATGCTTCGAGCTAGAACGTCTGACGGCGTATCATTTGTATCGGTCATAGAGCCGCATGGGGATTATAATCCAACCCTTGAATATACTATAGGCAGCCATAGCGCGGTCAAATCTGTCCGTCACTTCGAAGATGGCGGCGATGAATATATTCTTATCGAAACCAAGGCGGGAGAGCGTGTTGGTTTAGGGCTGGCTGGTGACGGGGGTGCAGATACCGTCCATACGATTGATGTGGATGGAACTGATGTAACATGGACCGGCCCATACAAATTATTTCATTCTGAGACACATAAAGCGGCAAGGAATTAATTATGCAAAGTTCAAATTTTGTTTTTGATAAGGATGTTCCGAAAGAAGATGTCGATCCAGGAATAAAGCGCCAAATCCTAAGTCATAGTGATGACATAATGTTGGTAAAAGCGACGTTTGAAACGGGTGCTGAAGGGTACATGCACGAACACTATCATAGTCAGATTGCCTATGTAGAAAGTGGCGTTTTTGATGTGACCGTAGGGGATGAAACGAAACGCTTGAAAGCGGGGGATAGTTTCCTGATGACACCTCACGTCATGCACGGCGCGATTTGTATCGAAGCGGGCGTATTGCTCGATATGTTCTCGCCCATCCGCGAAGACTTTTTCGAAAATTATTATAAAGGCGAAAAGCCTGAAGGGGAAACATCATGATGAAGGGTAATTTACGTTGGTGGGTCGTTGGGCTCGTAGCGCTTGCAACCGTTATTAATTATATTGATCGAGGGGCTTTGGGTATTCTATGGCCTGAGATCAAAGCTGAATTCGGATTTTCAAATCAAGACTATGCCAATATTTTTGGTGTGTTCGTATTAGCTTATGCTTTTGGCCAAACCATTTTTGGTAAGATATTTGATTGGCTAGGCACACGGATTGGGTTTGTTTTGTCTATAGGTGTTTGGTCTATCGCAACAGCGCTTCATGCATTTGGTTCAAGTGTGATGACTTTTCAACTCTTTAGAATTATTTTAGGCGTTGCCGAGGCGGGTAACTGGCCTGGTGCTTCTAAAGCAAATGCTGAATGGTTCCCAGTTAAAGAACGCGCTCTAGCGCAAGGAATATTTAATTCTGGTGCGGCTATTGGGGGAATTCTTTCTCCGATTATATTGGCGCTTTTAGCCGCTTTTATGGGGTGGAAAGCCATATTTATAGCAATCGGTCTTATCGGTCTGTTATGGCTCATACCTTGGTTGATCATTTATAAATCAAAACCTGAAGATCATCCTTGGCTTGATCCAAAGGAGCGTGAATATATCCTTTCTGGGCAACTCGTCAAAACAGATGATGGTGAAGATGAGACGGATTACAACCCTTCAACAGGTGAAATGCTCTCGCGTAAAGAAACTTGGGGAGCCATTTTGCCAGCTATGTTTATTGATCCGATTTGGTGGTTGTTTGTCGCGTGGATTCCGATCTATCTCATCGATAGCTTTGGGTTTAACGTTAAAGAACTCGGCCTTTATGCATGGGTGCCTTATGTAGGCGCGATGTTTGGGGCTTGGTTTGGCGGACTACTGGCGCAAAACCTATTGGGTAAGGGGTGGACTGTTAATAAGACGCGTAAGTTTGTCATCACATTAGGTGCGGCCATTATGGTTCCAGCTTTGTTGGCTATGTCTGTAGCCTCAACGCCGATTTTAGCGGTGTTAATTATGGCGACTATCCTTTTTGGTTTCCAAACATCTATTGGTAACGTTCAAACGCTTCCAAGTGACTTATACAGTACTAAAGCTGTGGGTTCATTGGCTGGCTATGCGGGTACAGCAGCTAAGTTGGCTGCGGCCTTCTTAGTTTGGATTGTTCCGCAAATCACAACTGAAAGCTATATGCCTGCATTCATCATTGGTGTGGCTCTAGCTGTCTTGGCTGTGTTGAGCGTTCTTATACTCATTCCGAAAATCGAACCTCTTAAACCTCGTGCAGGCAAATCTGCGTAACTCATACAAATAAAAAAGACTGAATTAGGAGTCACACTTATGTCTAAACCAATTATTGGATTTATCGGCCTTGGTCTCATGGGCGGCAATATGGTCGAAAACCTTCAAAAACGTGGATTTGAAGTTATCGTTATGGACCTTAATAAGGACGCGGTTCAGCGCGTTCTTGACCGAGGTAATGCAACAGAGGCAAGCTCGCCTAAAGAACTCGCAGAGAAAGCTGACATCGTTCAGTTCTGCCTGACGACCTCAGCGGTTGTTGAGAAAATTGTCTATGGCGATAATGGCGTTTTGGCCGGTATTAAGCCCGGCTCTGTGTTGATTGATTTCGGGACGTCAATTCCAGCCTCTACTAAGAAAATCGGGGCTGACCTTGCTAAAAAGGGCGTAGGCATGATTGATGCGCCGCTGGGCCGCACACCCGCTCACGCCAAAGACGGACTACTAAATATTATGGCGGCGGGCGATAAGGAAACTTTCGACAAATATGAGTCTATGCTTAAAGAGCAAGGCGAGAATGTTTTCTATCTCGGCGCATTGGGGGCAGGGCATACGACTAAGCTCATCAATAATTTCATGGGCATGACAACCGTCACGGCTATGTCTCAAGCTTTTGCTGCAGCAGAGCTTGCAGGTGTTGATCGTCAACAGCTTTATGACATCATGTCAGCAGGCCCGTCTAATTCGCCATTCATGAAGTTTTGTAAAAACTACGCCGTCGACAACAATAGTGATTTGGGATTCTCCATTAATAACGCGAATAAAGACTTGGGGTATTTCGCTCAAATGGTGTCTGATCTAGGCTCTGTCTCTTTGGTAGCTGAGGCGACATCCAAAAGCCTTCAAGCCGCTGTTGATGCGGGTATGGGTGACGGTAATGTGCCTGAAATTTACGACTACTTTGTAAAGCTCAAAAAGTAAAAATATCCGTCAGTTTTGGTATCAAAGCTGACCGATATATGACATTTAAAAATATTATATTTTTAAACAAGATTTTATCATGACAAAAAAACTCATCTCTACATTAAGACATAATCGGGTTGTCCCCCTTGTCCAATCAGACAGTCCGGACACGGCTTTGAAGATTTCTGAAGCTCTTCTTGAAGGTGGCTTAGATGTTCTTGAGGTGGTGCTGCGTACTGATGCCGCTCTAGATTGCCTTGAAGCAATAGCAAAAGAATTCCCGAAGGCCCATGTAGGCGCGGGAACGGTATTAAGTGCTGACCAGTCAAAAGCAGTTATACGCCGCGGCGCAACCTTTATCGTCTCTCCTGGACTTGACCCAGCCTCTGTTGATGTTGCGAAAGAGGCGGCTATTCCTATCCTTCCGGGTATTTCTACAGCGACAGAATTACAAAGCGCCTGGAATATGGGATTACGCACGGTGAAACTTTTTCCTGCCTCTGTTGTAGGTGGCCCCAAAATGCTTAAGGCCTTGTCTTCCGTTTTCAGAGATGTTGAGTTTATGCCTACGGGCGGCGTCAATCCCGCAAACCTAAAAGAACATTTGGCTATTCCGGCTGTTCTGGCATGTGGCGGGTCTTGGCTTACCCCTAAAGACGCGATTGAGGCTGGTGACTTCGGTGCCATTACAAAATTAGCAAAAGATGCGATTGCAATCGCAAACTCATAAACGGAAAATATAATGGCTGACTTTCTATCTTTTGGCGAAATCATGCTTCGCCTGCGCACCCATGGCTATGAGCGCTTTTTCCAAAGCCCAGCCTTCGAAGCAACATTCGGAGGCGGCGAAGCCAATGTAGCTGTCTCGCTGTCAAATTATGGATTCGATGCGGGCTTTATTTCCGCGCTTCCAGATAATGATATTGGCCAAAGCGCGATCAACGCCCTCCGTGCTCTCGGAGTTGATACATCCAACGTGAAACGCCAAGGTGATCGCGTTGGTATTTATTATCTTGAAACAGGAGCTAATCAGCGCCCGTCCAAAGTGATCTATGACCGGGCGGCCTCATCGATCTGCGAAGCTCGAGTCGGTGATTTTGATTGGCCCGCAATTTTCAAAGGGGCTAAGTGGCTCCACATTACGGGTATTACGCCCGCTCTGTCTCAAGGCTCAGCTGACCTCAGTTTGGAATGTGTAAAGGAAGCCCAAAAAGCAGGTGTTACAACATCTTGCGATTTTAATTTCCGAGGTAAGCTTTGGAAATATGGGAAAACTGCGCCGGAGGTTATGCAAGACTTGGTCAAGTATATTGATGTTGGGATCGCCAATGAGGAGGACTGTCAGAAGTCTCTCGGTATTTCTGTGGATGTTGATGTCGAAAGCGGGTCAGGTCACTTGGACCTTTCAAAATATGAAGAGCTGTCCCAAAAAGTCCTCGATATCTATCCCGGCATGTCGACGATTGCGATTACGCTTCGCGCGGCCGTTAACGCGAATATTAACGGTTGGTCCGCCTGTATGCGCGACCGCGAAAATGGATTTTTATCATCAAAAAAATATGAGCTAACAGATATTGTTGACCGTGTTGGCGGCGGCGATAGCTTTGCCTCTGCCTTTATCGCAGGTTTAAATCTTTATGAGGACCGTCAGCAAAGCCTTGAGTTTGCTGTTGCAGGGTCCGCACTTAAGCATTCAATTCTGGGTGATTTTAACCGCGTAAACCGCAAAGAAGTCGAAGCCTTAATGGGCGGCGATGGCTCGGGCCGCGTTCAACGCTAGGATAATTTTCAGGGAACCTCAAAACTTGTCGTCAGGGCCTTCATTACTTTGGGGGAGATCATTGAGGTCAAATTGTTTTACTTGAAAGTTTGTCGCAAATCATTTCATAATTATATTTCATTGAATCTTTTCCAACCTTGTAATCGTAATACATATCTCTCTGCGGATGTGAAGGCGCGCAAGTACTATTTCTGCGTATATTCGTTGATTAATGACCTATTCTTGCAAGCTATAGATGCTTTAACTTTTACGAGTCCAATAAACTTAAGAGATATTGGCGAGTTGGATTGATTTCCATATGTGTGATTTCTGTAAGGTGAGTATAAATTTGAAATTTAAAATTTGAGGAGGTCGTCTCTACTGACAGTTAGGCAGTTTCGAGTGAGGCTCTAAGAAAAAGCATAGTGCCCTTCATTAAGCTATTCGAGTGGGGCGTCTGCTGTCGTTTCTAGTACCGATGCCAACGCCTCTAGTTCATGGTCTTTCAATTTCTAAAATGTTACTCCGCATAAACTGATAACCAAAGTCAAGATTGAGGGCGGCAGCAAGGTCTTCTTGCGCCATGCCAAGTTTCTTGCACATGACCCTCACATTATTTCCGCGTACATTTTTTTGTTGTGTTTTTCTTTTCGCTGACATGAAAGGGAGACTGAAACAAAGATGAATTTCGTATAGACGATTTAAGTATATTTTGGTATTGTCTTACCAAAGAAGAAAAGATCATGTTTGCAGATTTTGAAGTTCTAGGAGGCGGCTTTCTACCGAGCAAGGAGAGCTATGTTTATCATGGAGTCTTTGGACGTTTCAAAACTGCGTTGAAAGGTGATGATTTTTTACTTTCAGAGCAGGTTGGTAAGTAGCAAAAAAATTATCTATCCCTTTGTCGATGTGCAGAAATTTGAAGAAATCGACATTGAGAAAGTCAATGTAGGAGCCGCTACTGTATTAGGAATTATTGGCGGGTTAGCTTTAGGGCCGTTAGGTTTACTTGCATGTGGCGCTTTAGGGGCATTGAACAAAAAGCAAATGTTCGTCATTGAGTTTAAAGACGGTCGAAAACTGGTAGGGCAGGCAGGTAAGCTATCTCTCTCCAATTTGAAGCAAGCTTTCAAACTAAGGGAAGTTCTGTCTGATAGCTAATCGCTTTTACGATTCCTGTGCTTTCTTTAGGGTTTTTCACTTACAGCGCACTTAAGCAAAAATAGTGAGTTTCATTTTCACAGGCGCTATTCAGTTGTTGCCCTTGAAAAGATAGCGTAAGCTACTGATATTGCTAACTAAATATAAGTGTAAAAATGGTTCCTGAACCTGTGGTGATCATTGCTTCGATACATTAATAAATAAAATGAGTTATACGGTTACGCAAGAGATTTGTGAGGCAAAAAGTTAGGCTGTTTGTGAGGTAAGTGGCATTGAAGAAATAGGTAGAATTATCCTCAAAGCATGCGTAATTGGACGGACTGATTACGTGGTCGAGTTCCTGATAGTCTGCAGATGTTGATCTGTAGCTATAGGAGATAAGAATGGGTTATTTTGTAGGATTAGATGTCGCACTGCGATCTTTGGCTCTGTGCGTGATTGACAGTGACGGTAAGATTGTTCTGGAACGAGCCTTAGATTGTGAAGTCGAGGCAATACACGAATGCCTCGCGAAGTTTGGTCATCCGGTATAAAAGATCGGCTTTGAAGCGGGCACGATGAGTCAAACGTTATTTTATGGATTGCAAGAAGTTGGTTACTATGTTGTCTGCATGGAAGCTCGCCATGTCAGTGCGGCTTTGTCTGCCATGCGCAACAAAACGGATAAGAATGATGCCAGAGGTATAGCGCAGATCGTACGTTCGGGTTGGTACCGCCCAGTACATATGAAGAGCCGAGAAGCCCATTATATAAAAGCTCTCCTCACAAGCCGTAAGGCCGTTCTGCGTAAATGCGTTGATCTGGAGAATGAGATACGCGGCCTGTTCAAGGCTTTTGGGATTAGACTGCCCGCGCCACTCTCGCATACGAAATTCGAAGACACTGTACGCCCCATTATGGACGCAGATGAAGGTTTGGCTTTTGCCCTTCTGCCAATGCTGGAAGCCCGCGCTGCACTATATGTGCATTACAGAGAACTCGACAAAAGGGTAAAATTAGTGGCGCGACAAGACCCTATCTGCAGCCTTCTTATGACAACACCGGGTGTTGGCGCGATGACAGCCCTCCACTTCAAAGCTGCGATTGATGATCCAACGCGGTTTACATCCTCTAGGAATGTTGCTGCCCACTTCGGACTTACTCCCAGACGCTCTCAATCTGGCGAGATGGATAACACAGGCCGGATATCTCGGGCCGGTGATGCCGATGTGAGAGCCGCTCTATACTCAGCGGCTAACTCCCTGCTTACTCGAACCAAACAGATGTCCCCGCTCAAGGCCTGGGGATTACGGCTAATAAGGTCCAGAGGTCGCAAACGTGGCACTGTGGCTGTTGCTCGTAAATTAGCCGTTATTCTACATCGTATGTGGCTCGACGGCACACCTTATCGTTGGTCTGATATGGAGGACGCAAAATGAGGCGCTAAACCTTCATATTAAAACCAACGGTTCGTCCTGACCCAGACGAGGTGTTTGTGGATGACGCCGATTAGGTCTCCTGTGCCATCTTATTATGAGCACGCCTCAAAGCAAGGCGCTCCACACACCGATTCCGAAACATGCATGCAGCGGCTATCCCTGATCAGTCGACTGCGAAGAGAAGCGTGACACGGGAAAGAACAGAACCATTAATTAAAAGAAATTAGGAACTTGACTCAACAAACCAATTAAAGAAGGAGACGTAAACTCAGAGGAGAAGTTCCGACCTGATCTGACAGTTCCGCAGATTTTTAGCGGTGATCTGTCAGTTCAAGTTCAGTGTATGAACTTTTCCTTCCAGATAGCTTTACCCTCCATCATAGTCGCGTGCGTTATACGTCCAAGCTCTTGCGAGTCATTCGGGCCTATGCCCGCTTTGACGGCGCGAATATTATGATGCGGCTTAAGCTGGATATGCTTTGCAATCGGGCGTGGCGGCAGGCTGTTTTGCGGAATCTGAACGGCTAAAGGCGCGGGCTCGTGCCATTATACGGGCCTGTGCGTTACTTAAATCTTAGAAAAAGCACGGGATTATGGCCTGTTGATGTGGAGCGTAGGGGTGCGCCTCGCTATGATGGAGCCGAATCATAAGAGATCTCCATGACTGATGACAACACGACTGAAGGCGGCCTTCCTGAGGACGGCGTAATTGAAGAGCATATCGATGATGCTTTGTCGTCACGTTATCTCGCTTATGCTCTTTCAACGATTACGCAGCGAGCTTTGCCGGATGTGCGCGACGGCTTGAAACCCGTTCACCGCAGGATCCTTTATGCGATGCGTCAGCTTAAGCTCAACCCTGAGACGGCGCATAAGAAGTCTGCGCGTATTGTCGGGGATGTTATGGGACAATATCATCCCCATGGTGATGCCTCTATTTATGATGCGCTAGTCAAGCTCTCCCAGAGTTTCTCCTCGCGCTATCCTCTTGTCGATGGGCAAGGGAACTTTGGTAATATTGACGGGGATAGCCCGGCTGCCATGCGTTATACCGAAGCCAAAATGACGGCGGCGGGCGTTGCCTTGCTCGAAGGTCTTGAAGAAGATGCTGTCGATTTCACGCTGACCTATAATGAAGAAGATGAAGAGCCTGTTGTTTTGCCCGCTGGTTTTCCTAACTTGCTGGCTAATGGCTCCACGGGTATTGCCGTGGGCATGGCGACGTCAATTCCGCCGCATAATGTGGCCGAGATATGCTCGGCGGCGCTGCACCTGATTAAGACGCCTAATGCCCGTATCTCGACCCTGATGGATTATATACAAGGTCCAGACCTGCCCACGGGCGGCATTATTGTTGATAGTAAGGTGTCTATTCTGGACGCCTATAAAACGGGGAAGGGAAGCTTTAAGGTCCGCTCCCGCTGGCATAAAGAAGACCTTGGCCGCGGTATGTATCAGATTGTTGTCACGGAAGTTCCTTATCAGGTTCAAAAATCGCGTTTGATTGAAAAACTTGCCGAAGTGATTGAGACGAAAAAGGCGCCATGGCTCGAAGATGTGCGGGATGAGAGCGCCGAGGATATTCGGATTGTTCTGGAGCCTAAGAGCAAGAATATTGATCCTGACCTTCTCATGGAAAGCCTGTTTAAAATTACAGGTCTTGAGAGCCGCACATCACTTAACATGAATGTGCTGGACGCGACGCGCACGCCTCGCGTTATGGATTTAAAAGAGGTTATACAAGCCTTCCTTGATCATCGCCGTGTGGTTTTGCAGCGCCGCTCAAACCAACGCCTTGGTAAAATAATAGACCGTATGGAAATTTTAGATGGCTATATGATTGCCTTTCTAAATATCGATGAGGTCATTCGCATTGTCCGCTTTGAGGATAAACCCAAAGATGAATTGATTAAGGCTTTTAAGCTCACGGATCGTCAAGCCGATGCCATTTTAAATATGCGCTTACGGGCATTGAATAAGTTGCAAGAAGTTGAAATCAAAACCGAGCATGACAAGCTCGCTGTGGAGAAGGCAGAGATTGAAAGCTTGCTTGGTTCCGAGAAGAAGCAATGGGATAAAGTTGCGGAGCAGGTTAAGGCAGTTCGGGAGGCTTACGGCCCAAAGACAGAGATTGGTGCGCGCCGCACGACATTTGCAGAAGCGCCTGAAATGGACATAGACTTCGCACAAGCCTTTATTGAGAAACAGCCTGTGACGGTTGTTCTCTCAGAGAAAGGCTGGATACGCGCCATGAAAGGCCATGTCTCTGATACGGGGTCTATCAAATTTAAAGAGGGCGATAGCGCCGCCTTTATTGTGCCTTGCCAGACAACAGATAAAATTATTCTCTTTGCCTCTAACGGTAAATTTTATACGATTGGCGCGGATAAGCTTCCGGGCGGGCGCGGTAACGGTGAGCCCATTCGCTTGATGATTGATTTGGAAAATGATCACACACCAATTGGCCTCTTCCTACATGACCCTGCACGCAAGCTCCTTGTGGCAAGCTCAGAGGGTTATGGCTTCCGCGTAAATGAAGCTGATGTAATTGCTTCTACAAAGGGTGGTCGTAAGACGCTCAATGTTAAGGGTGATGTGGAGGCTTTGCGCTGTGTTGAGGTCACAGGCGAAAAAATCGCATGTATCGGAGAGAACCGGAAGATTCTTGTCTTTGATGTTGAAGAGTTGCCGGAAATGACACGCGGTAAAGGTGTCCGCCTGCAAAAATATAAAGATGGCGGGTTAGCGGATATTACCACTTTCACAGCTTTAGAGGGCCTTAGTTTCGTCGATAGTGCAGGACGAACAAATAGCGTTCCCGATTGGAATATTCTTGAAGGAAAAAGAGCCGGGGCAGGGCGTATGGCCCCGAGAGGTTTCTCTCGTCAGGGCCTATTTGCTCCTGATAAACGACTTTAGTCCAATCCTTAAGTTTTGTCATCCCGACGCGACGCAAAGCCTCACGACGGGATGTTAGATATTATCTATTTGACGGGCTCTCCGTCAGCATCGACTTCGATAACCTTATACCCAAGCGCTTCAATTTCGCCCATATATTTGGCCTTGTCGCCGACGACGACCATAATCATTTCGTCCAGATTAAGATGTTTCTTAGCAAGGGTGTCGATCTCTTCTTTGCCTATACCTTGTAAGATATCAGCCTGTTCATCTACAAATGAGGGCTTAAGATCATAGGTCATCATCTGGCCAAGGAAGCCAAGCTTTTGACGCGGGGTCTCATAGGAGCGTGCATCACGTTGCCCGATAGCCGACTTGGTAAATTCAAGCTCTTCTGGCGTTATGCCTTCTTCATAGAACCCGGAGATTTCTTTGACAAATTCTGTAATTGAGGCCGCCGTAGAGTCGGCGCGGACACCTGCACCTGCGCGGTACCATCCCCGTGTCTCGTTCCCGCTAAAGAATGAACGCGCGCCATAGGTATAGCCTTTATCTTCACGAAGGTTCAGGTTGATACGTGAGTTAAAGGCGCCGCCAAGCGGATAATTCATAAGCCCTGAACGATAATATTCGCCGGTCGCATCATAAGGTAAGGCTCGTTGACCGATACGGATTTCGGATTGAGGCGCGCCAGGTTGATCCATGAAGTAGACCGTTTTACCTTGAAGCTCAGGAAACGCTTTAGATTCGGGCATAGCGACGTCTCCGCCTTCCCAGGCTTTTAGAGGCTCCAGGGCTTTGGTTAGCGCGCCTTTGCTAAGATCACTGACCGCTATGATACTAGCGATTTTTGGAGAGTAATGCGTCCCGTAAAACGCTTTTACGTCATCAAGTGTAATGTTTTGAGCCGTCTCTTCCGTACCTGCATTGCCAAATGCGAAGTTGTTGTTGGCGCCATACATTTTTTTGTTAAATATCTCGCTAGCCGTTTGACTAGGCTGCTTTTTCGCTTGGCGAATACCTTGTAGCGTATTGGCTTGGTTGCGTTCAAAGTCAGCTTGGTCAAATTTAGGCTCTAGAAGTGAAGCCACAGCAAGTTCTACCGTCTTATCAAGGTTTTTACTCAGGCTGCGAATACGCAAGGTCGTGAAACTATCGCCCGAAGACCAGCTATAGCTAGACCCAAGTTTCGCAAGCTCATTAGAGATGTCTTCAACCGACATAGACTGTGTGGCTTCATCCACCATGGCCGCTGTCATAGCGGCGAGGCCAAGCTTATCCATAGGTTCGTGCATTTGGCCTGTTTTGATCCGAAGGCTGATAGTCGTTGTTGGGACTTCATCATTGATGGCGCCAAGAAGCGGTATATCCCCAACAGTCGCATTATAGACATCCGGTGCTTTTATAGATGGATTGGGACCTGCTGGAGGAACAACGGCTCTATCGAAATTATCTTCCGGTAACTGCCAATCTACATCAGGGGACGGCCCGTCTTCTGGAATTGTACGCTCATAACGCTCCCACGTATCAGGCGCCGCTATAGCCTCTGTCATGCCTTCGGGTACGATTGACATAATAACGGCATTTTGGCCTTTGATGTATTGATTATAAACGCGCATCACATCGGCTTTGGTGACGTTTTCATAACGGGCCATGTCATCTGCAATACCGTTTGGAGAGTCGCGATATGTCTCATAGGCCGCGAGCTGCGAGACTTTTCCGCTCACGCTTTCAAGACCGTAAATCATGCCAGAAACAATATCGGCTTTCACGCGGGTTAGGTCATCATCTTCAACGCCGCGACCTTCAAATTCCACAAGTGAATCCCGAATGACTTTTTCCATATCTGCGAGTGACTTCACGCGCGCGGGATTAGCCAGTGCAAATAATGTGAAGCTACAAGAAATTTCGCGGCAGAAATGACCTGCTGAGGATTGTACGGTCAGGCCAGGCTTATCTAAGTTTTTGTAGAGAAGGGATGTTTGTCCGCCTCCCATAATGTTTTGCAAGACATCAAGAGGGGCCTCATCAGGATGGTTCGCGTGAACTGTTGGCCAAGACATGTATAAGAGCGGAAGGCGGGCGTTTTTGTCCTCGAGTGAAATATAGCGGTCTTCATCCAATGTGACCGGAACATATTCAGGGTCTGTGACTTCAGGGCCTGTCGGGATTGGCGCGAAATATTTACTGACCCATTCCAGCGTCTGGGCTTCGTCCAGATCGCCGCCAATTGTAATGACGGCATTATTAGGGCCATACCAACGCAGGAAAAACTTTTTCAAGTCATCTAATGTTGCGCGGTCGAGATCTTCGAGATAACCGATGACAGACCAGCTATAGGGATGGCCTTCAGGGAATGTCGCTTCGCCGACACGTTCGCCCAGCAGACCGTAAGGTCTATTATCAACGCGTTGCCCGCGCTCATTTTTAACGGTTTCACGCTGAACTTCGAATTTCTCTTGTGTTACGGCATTTAAGAAATAGCCCATTCTGTCAGCTTCAAGCCAAAGCATCTTTTCGAGCTGGTTTGATGGGACTGTTTGGAAGTAATTTGTGCGGTCAGTATTTGTGGTGCCGTTAAGCGTACCGCCGGCTTCGGTGATGATTTTAAAATGTTCTTCATCCGCTACGTTCTCTGATCCTTGAAACATCATATGCTCAAAGAAATGTGCAAAGCCGGATTTGCCGATGTCTTCACGGCCAGAGCCGACGTGATACGTTACATCAACATGGACCAGAGGGTCCGATTTATCTTGGTGAATAACCACCGTCATGCCATTTGCGAGTTTGTATTTGTTATAAGGGATAACAACTTCATCACCCGATTTTGTGACAGTCTCAACAAGTGTGACGCCATCAGGCAGGTCGATCTTAGCCATAGAGGTCGCGACATCTTTGGCTTTATTGGCGGCGTCTTTCGCCGTGTTTTCTGCGCCTTGGCACGCGGCGAGCATTAGGGCCACACTGGCTGATAATAAAAGTTTCTTGGTCATGGAGCTGTCCTCATAGGTCTAATTCAGATTGTTATTATTGATTATCGATAAGTGTATAGTCTGTAAATTTTAGCGTGTCCATGGTCCTCGGCGTCCAAATGGGGGTCTATTTTCCCGCTTAGACGTGTTTTGAGAACTCACACCGGAACGTTTTTGCGGGCGAGTATTTGTACCTGTTTGTCCACCGGCAAATTTGACCAAAGCTTCAATGCGCTTTTCTATAGGCGGGTGCGTGGCAAACATGCCGGCAAATCCTGTCCGTGCATTTTCAAAGGCCATCTCTTTAATTTCAGCCGGTACATTGTGTAATTCAGCGCGTCCTGAAATTTTCTGAAGCGCACGTATCATAGCGTCAGGGTTTTTGGTAAGCTCAACAGCTCCAGCATCGGCCATGAATTCACGCTTGCGGGACAGGGCAAAGCGCGTGAGCATTGCCAGAAGATAGGAGACGCCAATAATGGCTATGGCGAAAAAGATAAGGGCTCCCGCATTGCCGCCGCCGCTGCGTCTATGATGGTCATTTCGCGCCAGATTTGTTCTAAAGACGCTTCGCACTAAACCCTCTCCGACAAAGGCAAAAATACCAACGAAAATAACAGCAATAATCAGAAGCCGCACGTCGCGATTGCGGATATGAGACAGTTCATGCGCGATAACGGCTTCAAGCTCTTCGTCATCGAGGTTTTGCATGAGGCCCCGCGTCAGGGTCACAGTGTAATTTTTATCTCGAATACCACTTGCGAAAGCATTCATTGCAGGGGTTTCGATGATTTTTAGTTTTGGAGTGGTTTCTCCTCGCGAGATCGATAGATTCTCTAACAAGCGATAAGCGCGGGGTTCTTGGGATATTGTGACGGACTTGGATTTTGTTGCCATGTCAATCATGGCTTGATGACCCATAAATGCGATTGCAAACCAGCCGCCGGCAGCCCCTAAAGCAATGGGAGCCGCGCTGGGCATTGTATTCAGAGCATAGACTAAACCCTGCTCGGTATTCATGTCAGAGGATATTGCGGTCCAAAGCAGGATAAGACCAAAGGCCATAAACAGCAACAGAACAGGAAATAAAATCAACAACACAACCGAGCGCAAGTTGTTGTTCCAAATATGTGTCTTCAGGCCATAAGCTTTCATCATGGCAAAAAGTCCGTGCGCTTAACCCTATGTATCGAAGTCAACAACTGGAGCTGTTTGAAGCGCTTCTCGGCCTTCAGGGGCTTCGAAAAACTCACGCGCGTGGAAGCCAAAGGGACCTGCTACGAGAACAGCCGGGAATTGTTCGCGGGACGTGTTATATTCTTGAGCAGCATTATTGTAAAAACGGCGAGACGCGGCGATCTTATTTTCAACATCTGCGAGTTGATCTTGGAGCTGAAGGAAATTGGTATTGGCTTTAAGGTCAGGATAGGCCTCAGCAAGCGCAAAGAGTTTACCAAGCGCTTGGGTTAAGAAGCCTTCTGCCGCCGCGGCGTCTTTGGGTGTGTCTGCTGAGACAGCCATGTTACGCGCCTTGATAACATCCTCAAATGTGCCTTTTTCATGTTTAGCGTAGCCTTTGACCGTATTGACGAGTTGAGGGACAAGGTCTTGGCGTTGCTTGAGCTGCACTTCAATATCGGACCAAGCTTGATTGCAAGTTTGTCGAAGGGCAACAAGACGGTTGTAAATACCGATAATGATGACGGCAAGAATGACAATAATGCCAAGGATAACGAGTAAAATTTCCATGAGTGTCCCCTAATTCGGAATGTGTTACTAGTTTAGCGGAAAAATCCTACAAAAGACAAATGATTTAATTGAGCATGATTGCAGGGAGTTTAGTCGCCATGCTCGGTATGAAGATTACAAGTAAAATCACAAAGAGCTGTATCATAATAAAGGGCAAGACACCTCGGTAAAGCGCCGTTGTTGTAACTTCAGGCGGCGCGACGCCTCTTAGGTAAAATAATGCAAAGCCAAAAGGCGGCGTGAGGAAACTAGTCTGCAGGTTTAGCGCCATCAAAACGCCAAGCCAAATGGGGTCCATGCCCGTCGCCAGAAGAGGCGGCGCGACTAGAGGCACGACCACAAATGTGATTTCAATAAAGTCTAAGAAGAACCCCAGAATAAACATGACAAGCATCACAAGGGCTAAGGCGCCCCACTTGCCGCCGGGTGCTGCGCTTAGGAGTTCTCCGACAAGCTCATCACCTCCGAACCCACGAAAGATAAGGGTAAAGACTGTCGCGCCAATCAGGATAACGAACACCATGCATGTAATATGCATTGTGGTTCGCGAGACGTCGCCGAGCTGTTTATTGCTTATAAGCGGCAACATAGAGAAACCCGTTCCAATAATCGCCATTCCCGCCAGAGCTAAGGCCAAGCTAACAGCTATGCGTTCAGAGCCCGTCCAGTCATTCTGATCAAAGCGCATATCCACGCCTGTCAGGTTAATTACAACAAGTAAGATTAAACCTATGGCCGCCAGCAATGCGGCCCTACGTCCCAAGGTCGTTGGCGCAATGCGGTAAGCGGCCAGCAATATTGCGCCCAAAGCGCCCAAAGCGGCACCGCGTGTCGGCGTTGCATATCCTGACAATATAGACCCCAGCACGGCAATAATAAGGAATATCGGTGGTAGCATCGCTATTAGAGTTTTGCGAATAAAGGCCCATGGCGACACACCCTCAGGCCAGTCCTGCGCCGGAGCCATTGACGGTTTAAGAATAGCGGTGATAGAAATGTAGAGTGCATAAAGCGCGACTAGTATAAGCCCTGGCAATAGCGCTCCAGCGAATAAGTCCCCGACGGAGACAACTCCGGTAGCCTCAAGGCCAAAACTGCGCTGCGCTTCTTGGTAAGCATTGCTCATTTGATCGCCCAAAATAACAAGCACGATAGAGGGCGGAATGATTTGCCCTAAGGTTCCCGAAGCGGCAATGGAACCTGAGGCGAGGGAAGGCGCGTAATTTCGTTTCAACATGGTTGGTAAGGACAATAACCCCATAGTAACGACTGTCGCACCAACAATGCCAGTGGAAGCTGCGAGAAGCGCCCCTACGAAGACAACTGAGACGCCCAGACCGCCTTTCAGGGGGCCAAATAAATCCCCCATGGCCTCTAGCAAATCCTCAGCAATGCGGGACTTTTCAAGCATAACCCCCATAAAAACAAAAAGCGGGACAGCCATGAGAATTTCACGCGTTATTAGCGGATAAATACGGCCAGGTAATGAGAGAAGGAACTCAGCTTCAAATGTCCCCGTCGCAACGCCTAGCGCTGCAAAAATCAAAGAGACGCCGCTAAGCGTAAAGGCCACACTATAGCCGCCCATCAAACCGATACAGGCGAGAGCAAACATCGCTATGGCCAATATCTCGGCCATTAGTGCTCAAGCTCCTGCTCGGAAAAAAATTGCGGTGTATGGGGCGGTCGTTCAGGCCTGTCTTGTCCGCTTAGGCACATAGCAGCGCGTAGGGCGATAGCGAGGCCTTGAAGGATCATCGTTACAGCAAAAATAGGAATAAGCGTTTTAAGAAGAAAATCACCCCTAATGCCATCTGCATCTGATGACCCTTCGAAAATACGCCAAGCAAAACTGACAAAGCCCTGAGAATTCCAGAGAATTATAAGACAGACAGGCAGGAGCAGGGCGTAATAACCCATGAAGTCGATAAGGGCGCGGGTCTTTGCGCTCATCCGTACATGGAAAACATCCACTCTAACATGCTGCCCTGCGAGTAATGTAGCCGCGGCTCCGAGCATGATGACTGAGGCATGGAAATAATCCGCGCTTTCAAAAAGTTTCGTCCAACTTTGGCCAAAAATAGAAAGCGCGAATACAGTGAAAGCAACTGTCAGAACTAAAATTGGAAGAAGCCACTTGACGGCTTCGCCTGTTGCGTAAGAAAAACTGTCTATTGTGCGAATGATAGCTTTTGAAATTGATTGTAAGATATTGATATTAGGCAGAAAAATATAGATTAATGGCAAGAGAAGTATCGGCATAAAAGCCCAGCCTATGGCTTTAACGGCGACCCCCAAACTTATAATGACTTCCCCAGTATCCATTTTAAGTTTTTAACGCTGCTTGACGGGCGCGGATATAGCGGCCATCACTCATTTCCGTCCAGCCGCGATATTCATTTCGGGCAGCCAGATAGGAGTCGTATATTTTTTTTGTACGCGCATCTGATGAGCCTAATTCACGGACGACATCTTCACTTATCTTCCCAATCTTTATCATGATTTCATCACTGAAGAAACGAGGTTCAATGCCGTGCTGCGTTTTTAGAATGTTGAGCGCTCTGGCGTTTTCATAGGTATATTCGCCAAGGCTAGCATCATTTGCCGCTTTGCAAGCAAAGCTAATCATGGCCTGTTCCGAGGCGCTAAAACTATTCCAAACGTCAAGATTGATACCTACAGCAAGAGAAGCTCCTGGCTCATGAAATCCCGGCGCGTAATAATAAGGGGCCTCACGGTAAAATCCAAAGGCATAATCATTCCAAGGGCCAACCCATTCTGTGCCGTCGAGTAAGCCTGATTGTAGCGCCTGGTAAATCTCACCGCCCGGCATGTTCACGGGCGCAGCCCCAAGGCGCCTGAGGACTTCTCCGCCTATGCCCGGCATCCTAAACCTCAGACCTTTAAAGTCCTCAAGAGAGTTCATTTCTTTTTTGAACCAACCGCCTGTTTGGTGGCCTGTATTTCCGGCTTGGAAAGGCTTGATGTTAAAGCTGGCAGACAGTTCATCCCATAATTTCTGGCCGCCGCCATGATCTATCCACCCCATTATCTCTGAGGCGGTCATGCCCATGGGCACAGCTGTGAAGAATGAAAAGCCTTTGGACTTTCCTTGCCAGTAATACTCCGCGCCGTGATACATATCCGCCGCGCCTGTTGACGTCGCATCGAAACATTCAAGCGCCCCGACAAGTTCTCCAGCAGCATAGACTTTAACGTCTATTCGGCCATTGCTCATATCATAAAGCGCTTTGGAGAAACGGTTAGGCATCTGCCCCAAGCCCGGAAAGTCTTTGGGCCACGTCGTGGCCATGCGGAATTGTTTCAGTCCTTTGGAGATATTTGGCGCGCCTATCTTTTTCTCGGTTTTAGCCGCAGCGGGGGTTTTGGGATTTTTACCAAGTATTGCTGCAACCCCTGTGCCTGTCGCGACGGCAGCAGCGGCTCCTAAAATGTGACGGCGTTTCATTTGCCACTCTCCATGACACGCCATCCTTCAGCGCCAAGAATTTCACAAGGCTGAAAACGAGCTTTGTAATCCATTTTAGGGCTCCCTTCGACCCAATACCCCAAATAGAGATAAGGTAAGTCTTGTGATCGACAGCGACTTATTTGATCCAATATCATCAAGTTGCCAAGACTGCGCTTTCGCTCTTCTGGATTGAAAAAGCTATAAACCATCGACAGCCCGTCCTGCAGTCGGTCAATTAAAACCGCTGCTATAAGAGTGTTGGATGTGTCGCGATACTCGATGATTTCAGTTTCCGCTGAGCATTCTTCAACCATCATTTCATAGCGAACAAAATCCATCTCTGACATTCCGCCGCCATGATGACGGGAGATTAAATAACGGTGGAGAAGATCATATTGCTCTTCTGTTGCAAAGGATTCTTGAACGGTCATTGTGAGGTCAGCATTATTGGCTTTAATGCGGCGAAAGCTCTTACTTGGTGTAAATTCCGCCGTTCGTATACGAAGCGACCGGCACTCGCGGCAAGTTTCGCATGCTGGCCGATAGATCACATTCTGTGATCGCCTGAAGCCTGCATGCGTTAGGTAGTTATTTAAATGAGGGCCCGTTAAGGGGTCGAGTTGCGTAAATATTTTACGCTCCATGCGTCCCGGCAGATATGGGCATGGCGAAGGAATCGTCAGGTAAAACTGTAGTCGATTCGGATCAAAAGGTTGCGTCATAAGGCTCTATATCACGCTATATTTGAAAGAACAGAGGAACGAGGAGTGTGAAGCTAATCCACATAAGGAAAATAAGAGGGATACCAAATTTGGCAAAATCAGCGAAATTATAGCGCCCTGGGCCCATCACTAACAGGTTCGTTTGATAAGCAATAGGTGTCGCAAAAGAGCAATTTGCTGCAAAAATGACCGTCATAACCATGGCTATGGGATCTATGCCCGTCTGTTGGCTTATTGCGAGTGCTATTGGCGCAAATAGCAAGGCTGATGCGCTATTGGATATGATGTTGGTCATAAGCGCGATTAACAAGAAAACAGCCGCTATTAGGACATGATTACCAAAGGGCTGGAAAGTCTCGACGGCTTTCATGCCGATATAGGCGGCTCCGCCAGTATTTTCTAAGGCTAGCCCCATGGCGAAAGCTGCGCCGATCAGCAAGAAGATTCGCATATCCAATGCGCGTACCGCCTGACGTATGTTTAGGCACCCGCTCATAATCATAGCGAGGGCACCACTTAGGGCAGCAATTTCAATCGGGACAAAACTCGTGGCTGCGGCAAATATAGTCCCAGCGAAGATAATTCGTGCAAATAGAGATTTTCGAATATCCGGGAGTTCCGCTTTTGACCAGTCGAGTAATAACAAGTCCCGGTTATTGCGCAGTTCTCTCATGTCTGCGTCATATCCAAATAGCAGCAGCACATCACCAGCCTCAAGGCGTATTTCAAGCATCCGTTTTCGGATCATTCGTGAGCGGCGCTGTATGCCCAAAACAAGGCATCCTGTCTGCCGCCTGAAACCGACTTGCTCAATGTTGCGTCCGATCATACGTGAGCCCGGCGCAATAACGGCTTCGCTGATGATGATGGCCTCTGTATTTTCACCTGTCTTACTCTCATCGTGGAAGCCGGCAATGTTGAGCATACCTTCCAGATATCGAGGACTCGAGGATAAGAGATTCGAGAGAGATTTACGGGTTGCGGCAACAATCAAGACGTCACCTGTTTGCAAGGCATGTTCGAAAGGCGGTAGCAGGCCTTTTTCGCCGCGTTGTATCATACGAACTGTTACGTTTTTTAGCGCAGGGTAGAGGCCTGCAATAGGTTGTGTGCCTTTCAACGGATGGTTCTCAGTTACGCGTATTTGCGCAATATATTGTTGTCCGGACTCGCTGACTTCTTTTTCGAGACTTTTGCGTTCGGGCAATAGATATGGAGAGGCCAAGATAATATAAATAGCGCCAATGGCCGCTAATACTATTCCCATTGAAAATTGAGAGAAAAAACCAAGTGACATATCGCTGCTGCGTTGCAGGACGTCATTAACCAGAAGGTTAGTCGAAGATCCGATCAGCGTAGTCATACCCGCAAGAATACACATGAAACTTAAAGGCATCATGTAGCGGGACGCTGAGCGGCGCAGCCTTGATGACATGGCGGATAAGACAGGAATAAACATAACGACAACCGGCGTGTTATTCATAAACATAGACACGGCAAAGGCGACAGCAAAGACAAGGAACAAAGTGCGGCGGGGGCTTTTGTCGAGCGCATTATTGATGCTCATGATTGGGCCTTCGAGCGCCCCAGTCTGAAACATGCCTTGACCGACGACAAGCAAAGCCATGATGGTAATAAGGGCAGGCGCCGCGAAGCCTGATAGAAGGGAACTGCTATCAAGTCCCTCAGAACCGGGAGGCGAGAAGAAGTGAAAGAAAATCAAGAGCGCCGCAATGACGCCCACTGAAATCGTCTCTATTGAATAACGTTCTCTAACATAGAACCAGACAGCAATCAGAACGATGAGCATTGTCGCCCACATCTGCCAACTGGCTGTTATCGTGAAACTATCCATCCTTAAGGGTTCTGCCTTTTTTTGAGTTAATTCTCAATTTTAGAAAAAACTGTCATATCTTTATTTGATTGAATAGAAGCGCGTAAGGCAAGGATATTTTGGAGATTTATAGATGGCCAGATGTGCATTTTTAGGTTTGGGCGTTATGGGATATCCCATGGCTGGGCATTTATTAAGAGCCGGACATCAAGTGACTGTATGGAATAGGACAAAGTCCAAATCAAAGTTGTGGTCAGATGAGTATGACGGCCAGTTTGCGGATACTATTGAAGAGGCTGTCAAAAACGCTGATTTTGTTATGATTTGCGTCGGGGATGATCCGGATGTTTATGCCGTCGTCACGCCAGCTTTGAAAGTTTTGGAAGCGGGTAGCATCATTGTTGATCATACAACAGCTTCGGCTGAATGCGCTCGTGAATGTCATGGAATGGCTATGGCTAAAGGTATTGGTTTTGTAGATGCGCCGATTTCAGGAGGAGAAGCTGGAGCGGTAAATGGTCAGCTCACAATTATGTGCGGCGGTGATAAAGAAGACTATATAAAAGCAGAGCCAATTATGGAGCCGTATGCGAAAGCAATGAAATTAATGGGCCTAAGCGGAGCAGGACAGCTCACCAAGATGGTCAATCAAATCTGCATTGCAGGAATTTTGCAAGGATTGGCCGAAGGTGTTCATTTTGCGCAAAAAGCGGGTCTTGATATTGATGAAGTCATTCAAGCTATTGGTAAAGGCGCAGCGCAAAGCTGGCAGATGGATAACCGGGCTTCCACCATGGGGCGCGATGAATATGACTTTGGTTTTGCGGTGGATTGGATGCGCAAAGATTTGGGGATAACCTTGAAAACAGCCAAAGATGTTGGTGCTGAATTAGTGCTAACGAAAATGGTGGACGAATATTATAGTGATGTTCAAGAAATGGGCGGAAATCGATGGGATACGTCTAGCCTACTAAAGCGCTTAAGCTAAATTTACCGCGAGAGCCATTCGGCAGCCTTGGGTGCGAAATAGGTCAGAATGCCGTCACAACCCGCGCGTTTGAATCCGTTCAGGCTCTCCATAATAATACGCTCCTCGTCTAGCCAACCATTTTGCACTGCCGCCATCATCATGGCGTATTCGCCGCTGACTTGGAATGCATAGGTGGGCATGGCAAACTCGTCTTTAATACGGCGGATAATATCAAGGTAAGGCATTCCCGGCTTGACCATCACCATGTCGGCACCTTCGAGAATGTCCTGTTCGACTTCACGTAAAGCTTCATCGCTATTGCTAGGGTCCATTTGGTATGTGCGCTTATCACCTTTGAGAGCTGACGCGGTGCCGATGGCGTCGCGATAAGGGCCGTAAAAACCAGACGCATATTTGGCCGCATATGACATTATCATTACATCAGAATATCCACTGGTCTCTAGGGAGTTGCGTATGGCTCCGACGCGGCCATCCATCATATCAGAAGGGGCGACAATATCCGCACCTGCATCCGCCAAAATCAAGGCACTTTCAGCTAAAAGTTCAACGGTTGGGTCATTTATAATAGTCTCGCCTTCCATTAAGCCATCATGGCCGTGGTCCGTGTAAGGGTCGAGCGCCACATCAACGATTATGCCTATCTCAGGTACTGCGGCTTTGACTGCGCGAACAGCCTCGGGAACAAGACCATTAGGATTTAGGGCTTCACTGGCATTGGCATCTTTGAATTTTGAATTGATGTGTGGAAACAAAGCAATAGCGGGAATTCCCAAAGCCCGGGCACGCTCAGCTTCTTTTACGATCTCGCTCAAATTCACACGTTCAACACCCGGCATAGATGGTACCGGGCTGCGCTTATCAGGCCCATCAGATAAAACGATTGTCCATATAAGATCATCTTGTGTGAGAGCATTTTCACGAACTAATCGGCGCGACCAATCTTCGCGGCGTGTGCGACGTAAACGCATGTGAGGATAGGTGGACACGATTAACTCCATAGTTTCAAACGTTTATACAAGCCGTTTCAATTTTTGATATGAGACAATTTGCGACGTTTGAGTAGTGGTAATTTAAATGATTTCCTATATATGGAAGTTGAAAACAAATTTGGGAATCCCATTATGGGTGCGAAATTCAGAGAAAAATTCCAATCCGCGGTCGATAATGTCCGTGAAGAGGGACGTTATCGTATTTTTCGGGATATTCGGCGCAAAGCAGGAGCTTTCCCCGAAGCGACATGGTTTAAAGACAATAGTGAGCAAGACATCACTGTTTGGTGCTCGAATGATTATCTGGGCATGGGCCAGAACGAATGTGTTGTTGAGGCAGTGAAATCCGCCGTTGATGCCGCTGGAACAGGATCAGGTGGGACGCGCAATATTTCAGGCACGACGCGTTATCATGTTCAGCTCGAACAAGAACTTGCCTCGCTTCACCAAAAGGATGCGGCACTGGTTTTAACGTCGGGGTATGTTGCGAATGAAGCGACTTTGGGAGTTATGAGCAAAATCCTGCCTGGCCTTGTCATTCTGTCTGATGAAATGAATCACGCCTCTATGATATCTGGTATCCAGCGCGCACGTTGCGAGAAGAAGATCTTCAAGCATAACGACCTTGCAGATCTCGAAGCTAAGCTCAAAGAGCTGCCTTTTGAGGCCCCTAAACTTATCGCTTTTGAATCTGTTTATTCCATGGATGCGGATATTGCCCCAATTGAGCAGATTTGTGATTTAGCGGATAAATACAATGCTTTAACTTATATTGATGAAGTGCATGCCGTAGGTATGTATGGTCCTACAGGCGGCGGTGTTAGCGAAGAACGCGGCTTGATGGACCGTATTGACATCATTCAAGGTACACTAGCCAAGGCTTATGGTATGGTTGGTGGTTACATCGCAGCGGATAGCGTCATCATTGATGCGGTGCGCTCTATGGCGTCTGGCTTTATTTTCACGACGTCTATACCACCCAGCACAGCGGCAGGGGCCTTGCGGTCTGTGCGGGTTTTGAAAATGACGCCTGAAAAACGCGCTCAACATCAAGAACGTGCGAATGTCCTCAAGGCCCGTTTCCGTGAAGTCGGGTATGATTTTATTGACGGCGAAACACATATTGTTCCTCTGATGGTCGGCGACCCCGTCAAATGCCAAGCAATATCAGATCGCTTGATTGAGGATTTCGGCATCTATGCGCAACCCATCAACTTCCCAACGGTTCCACGCGGCACAGAGCGCTTGCGTTTCACGCCAAGCCCATTCCACACAGATGCCATGATGGATGAACTCATGAGCGCTCTGGACATTGTTTGGGCTGAATTTGGCCTGAAAAAAGCGGATGTTGCTTAGAGACATGTAAAATTCACCTCTCGCATTGCGATGCAGCCTATTTCAAACTATCTCGCCCGTAGAATTTAAAAACGGAATCATCCCATGACAGATCAAAGTACTGCCCATCTAGGCAATTATTTCAGTCAATCCCTTAAAGACCGTGACCCTGAACTTTTTGCGTCAATGCAAGACGAATATGACCGCCAGCAACATGAAATTGAGTTGATTGCGTCTGAGAACATTGTCTCAAAAGCCGTTATGGAAGCGCAAGGCTCCGTTCTGACAAACAAATACGCCGAGGGCTATCCGGGAAAACGTTATTATGGCGGTTGTCAGCATGTGGATGTGGCGGAGCAACTTGCAATTGATCGCGCGTGCGAACTTTTTGATTGCGGCTTTGCTAACGTACAGCCCAATTCTGGGTCCCAAGCCAATCAAGGTGTTTTCTTGGCGCTTTTACAGCCTGGGGATACGATTTTGGGAATGGATTTAGCTTCTGGCGGTCACTTAACGCATGGTGCTCCGCCGAATATGTCCGGTAAGTGGTTCAATGCAATTGCTTACGGCGTAACGAACGACACAAATCTGATTGATTATGACCAAGTGGAAGCTCTTGCGGTCCAACACAAGCCAAAGATGATTATTTGCGGTGGTTCAGCTTATTCACGTCAAATCGATTTCGCTCGTTTCCGCGCAATTGCGGATAATGTTGGCGCCTACCTTCATGTGGATATGGCTCATTTCGCAGGTCTTGTGGCCGGCGGAACGCATCCTTCGCCTTTCCCTCATGCCCATGTCGCGACAACGACAACGCATAAAACACTGCGCGGCCCTCGCGGGGGGATGATTCTGACAAATGATGAAGTTTTGGCAAAGAAATTCAATTCAGCGATCTTCCCAGGTCTGCAAGGCGGCCCGCTTATGCATGTGATTGCAGGTAAAGCAGCAGCCTTTGGCGATGCTTTAAAGCCTGAGTTTAAAGCTTACAGCCAAGCCGTGATTGATAATTGCAAAGCTATGGCTGAGGCTCTTGTTGAGGCTGGTTATGCGGTTGTCACAGGCGGCACAGATACGCATTTGGCGCTGATTGACTTGTCTCCCAAGGGCGTGAAAGGCCGCTCTGCTGAAAAAGCATTGGGCCGCGCTTATATCACGTGTAACAAAAATGGTATCCCGTTTGATAAAGAGAAGTTCACTATCACATCTGGTATTCGCGTTGGATCACCTGCTGGAACAACGCGCGGATTTGGAACGGCTGAATTTAAACTCATTGGTGAGTTAATGGCTGAAGTTCTGGATGCTTTGGCTGAAAGCCCGAAGGGAAATCCCGAAGTTGAAGCTTCTGTGCGTGAGCGCGTAAAAGCCCTTACCGCTAAATTCCCAATTTATGAAGGCTGAGGCAAAGCATAGGTAACTGTCGCGCGGCTTGAGAGTTTTTTGCTGTTCTTGCCGCGAATATTGACAGCAATGACAGCCAGAGAGCGGCCTAATTTGACCATTTTACCCTCGATATGAACTATTTCGTCTTGCAAAGGGCGAAGAAAATCTATGTTGAGATTGGATGTTAGCGCCATAGGTGTGATGCCAAGCCGCGTAAATATGACAGCATAAGCAATGTGATCAGCAAGCGCCATTTGAGTCGGGCCTGAAACAAACCCTCCGGGCCGTAAATTGCTATCATCCATTGCGGCTTCCATAATGATATGATCCGGCTTGGCAAGCGTAATATCAGGTATCGCGCCGCGATTTCCAGTGAAGTTTTCTTTGAAAAACTGGTTCATGTCTTGGGCTGAAACTTTACTCATGTGGGCTCAATTCTCTAAGCTGATGCAGACACTTAACCCATTTGCGCTTCCGAGCAAACGTGTTACTTAACTGCTCATGCGTTGTCCATTTTGTAGTTCCGAAGATACTCAGGTTAAAGATAGCCGTCAGGCCGAAGATAATACAGCTGTTCGCCGTCGTCGCCTCTGCGGAAAATGTGCGGGCCGGTTTACGACATTTGAGCGCGTGCAGCTTAGAGAACTGACAGTTGTGAAAAAATCAGGGCGCAGAACGCCTTTCGATAGGGATAAACTTGCGCGATCGATTATGATTGCGATGCAAAAACGTCCCGTGGAACCAGAACGGATTGAGCAAATGATTAGTGGCGTAGTCAGGCAGCTTGAAAGCGCCGGTAATTCAGACATTACATCCGACCATATCGGCGCACTTGTCATGGAAGGTCTCGCAGGTCTCGATAAGGTGGCTTATGTTCGCTATGCTTCAGTCTATAAAGACTTCCGTGCGACAGCTGATTTCGAGACCTTTATCGAAGAAGAAAAACTTGATTCTGAAGAGAGCGAAGAAGAGTAAATCTTGGCACGGCCCCGTATTACACTGAAACTTGCGACCTCCCTAGACGGTAAAATCGCGCTCGCCAATGGCATGTCAGAATGGATAACCGGAGAGAAAGCGCGGGCTGAAGGGCGTAAACTTCGCGCGCGGCACGACGCCATCGCTGTTGGGGCTAATACCGCCGTTCTTGATAACCCCCAATTGACAACACGTATTGATGGGGAAGAAGATCCTGTCCGCGTGATTTTCGATACAAATCTTCGATTATCATGGCGATCAAACCTTGCAAGGACGGCTAAGAAAACGCCTGTCTGGCTGTTCACGAATGTGACCACAGGTGAGAATGCCGAAGCTTTAGAAATGCAGGGCGTTAGATTGCTCAAAACACCTTTAAATGATGGTCTTGATTTGGGTTTTGCGATGAGTTTTCTTCATGAATATGGCATTGCATCGCTTCTCGTTGAAGGCGGCGGGACATTGGCGGCAAGTTTTTTGCGCCTCGATGCTATTGATGTGATTGAGTGGTTTAGGGCGCCTATCATTTTAGGGGGTGACAGCCGAGGCTCAATAGGTGATTTGGGGCTCGAAAATATGAACCTCGCCAAGCGGTTCAATCGTATTGAGATTAGAGATTTGGGCGATGACCTTTACGAAAGATATGAGCGGATAGTTTAGTGTTTACGGGTATCATAACAGATATAGGAATAATTAAGTCCGTTACGCGCGGAACTGGCGGAGAGTGGGGCGATACGCGTATGGATGTGACCTGTGCATATGACACTGACACAATCGATATCGGGGCCTCTATTTCTCATTCAGGGGCGTGTATGACTGTTATTGAGAAGGGCCCTGAATGGTATGCTATTGAAGTTTCCGATGAGAGCCTGTCTAAAACCACCTTGGATGATTGGGATGAGGGCACGCGGGTCAATCTCGAGCGGGCTTTGACAGGCAAAGATGAAATGGGTGGACATTTAGTAACCGGCCACGTTGATGGTGTCGGAACTCTGATTAGCCTTGAAGAGATTGCCGGATCTCACAAATTGCGGTTTGAAGCACCTGCCGAAATAGCCTTTGGTATTGCGCCCAAAGGTTCTATCACGATTGATGGTGTGTCCCTGACGGTGAATGACGTGGAGAACAACCAATTTGAGGTCAATATCATTCCTCATACGTGGCAAGTCACCACATTGGGGAAATTACAGGTTGGGAGCAAAGTAAATCTGGAAATCGACCTCATAGCACGTTATGTGGCCAGATACTTAGAGAATTCCCGGGCGCGTACGAAAGCATAGCATGTCAGATATCAAATTGAATGAAGCCGACTCTCAGCAAACCTATAATCTCGCAACACCAGAAGAAATTATAGATGATGCCCGAAATGGCCGGATGTATATCCTTGTGGATGCTGAAGACCGTGAAAACGAAGGGGATCTCATTATCCCAGCTCAATTTGCAACACCTGATGCTATCAACTTTATGGCAAAATTCGGCCGTGGTCTAATTTGCTTGGCTATTGAACAGGCAAAAGCAGATGTTTTGGGTTTGTCGAATATGTCTGCTGATAACCGCTCACGTTTTGAAACAGCATTCACACAATCCATTGAGGCTCGTGAAGGTGTTACGACAGGGATAAGTGCTGGTGACCGCTCGCACACAATTCAAACCGCGATAGACCCAGAGAGTCGTGCTGATGATATTGTTTCTCCGGGGCATATGTTTCCGATTATTGCCAAGGATGGCGGTGTTTTAGTGAGAACAGGTCATACTGAAGCGTCAGTGGATATCTCGCGTATGGCGGGACTAAACCCATCTGCCGTGATTTGCGAAATCATGAATGATGACGGCACAATGGCACGTCTAGACGATCTTGTTAAGTTTGCTCAATTCCATGGATTGAAAATCGGCACGATTGAAGACCTTGTGGCCTATCGTATGAAGAAAGATCACTTCGTAAAGCATGTTGCGTCGTCTGATTTCACCTCGCAAAATGGCGATGATTTTAAAATTCATGTCTATCGTAACTTCCTCGATGGAAAAGAGCATGTGGCTCTGTCTAAGGGAACGCCAAGCGATGATACTGAGACTCTTGTGCGTGTTCATAAAGTCGATTTTGCGGGTGATATTCTCTATGAAGAAAGCCCGCGTTCAGGTTTGATTTGGGATGCGATGAAACAGCTCGCTGCGCATGACGGGCATTCCGTTCTCGTCCTTATTCGGGAAGGATCTATCGACACTCTTCTGGAGCGCCTCGGAGCCCATAAGAGCTTTGTGGACCGCAAGGAACAGAATATTCGTGAATATGGCGTTGGCGCGCAAATCCTCGCTCACCAAGGTGTTCAAAAGATGCGCTTGATTACGAATACCATGCCTAAACTCATTGGGCTTGAGGCTTATGATCTTGAACTTGTTGGCATCACGCCACTTGTCAGCGGAAGTAAATAGATATGAAAATGCTCGTTATCGAAGCACGATTTTATGATAAAATCTCTGATGCGTTATTAGAGGGCGCACTAGGCGCCCTCCAAGAGGCGAAAGTTGAAATCACAAAAGTAACGGTTCCCGGGGCTTTGGAAATTCCGCATGTTATCTCAATGGCAGAAGCGGCAAATGCAGGGTTTGACGGTTATGTGGCCTTGGGCTGTGTCATTCGCGGTGAGACGACGCATTATGATTATGTCTGCCAGGAAAGTGCTCGCGCTATTATGGATTTGGCTGTTAATCAACAACTCGCTATTGGAAACGGAATCATAACAGTTGAAAACGAAGACCAAGCTTGGGCACGGGCGAGTAAAGACAAAAAGGATAAAGGTGGTTTTGCCGCAAATGCGGCATTGAAAATGATCAAAATCAGATCTGAGCTTAGTACAAAGCAATGAACAAGGGGCCTCATTCAAAGCTCCGCCGTGCCGCGCGATTAGCCGCGGTTCAAGCGCTTTATCAAATGGATGTTGGCGGTTCGCTTTCGACCTCAGTCGTAAAAGAATTTATTGAGCATCGCTTTGGACATGAAGACGAAAAGGATTATATTGTCGCCGATGAAGAGTTTTTCTCTGATCTTGTCGAAGGCGTTGTAAAATTCCAAAAAGAAATCGATAAGAGTATTTCGGATAATCTTTCTGAGAAGTGGTCATTAAAGCGTCTTGATCTAACTCTACGGGCGATTATGCGTTCTGCTGGATATGAAATTCAACGCCGTCCCGATGTTCCTGCGCTCGTGATTATAGATCAGTACGTGTCAATTGCAGCTGATTTCTTCGAAGGTAAAGAGCCAGGTTTTGTTAATGGCGCTCTCGATAAAATGGCCAAGGCTGTGCGCGGAGCCGAATTTGGCCTTATTGGCGGACCTTCTGCGAGCCATGGGTGAATTTGACTTTATAGCCACATATCTTGCCCCCCTCGCAGGGCCTGGCGGGTTAGGTTTGAAAGATGATGCGGCCTTTTTAAAACCGCATAAAGGCAAAGACCTAATTCTAACCAAAGATACCATGGTTGAAGGCGTACATTTTCCTAATGGTCATTATGGCGGCGACACAGCTGAGAAGCTCTTGCGAGTGAACCTGTCTGACTTGGCCGCCAAAGGTGCCAATCCAATAGGCTACTTACTCTCTATTGCTTGGCCAAGAGATATTGAAACACGATATTTTTCTGGATTTGCTGCAGGACTTAAGGATGTTCAAGATGCCTATGATTTCACTTTGCTTGGAGGAGACACCACATCAATCGATGGGCCTATGGTTGTTAGTGCCACTTTGCTTGGAGACGTACCAGAAGGCAAAATGGTGCGCAGATCCGGCGCAAATATAGGCGATGACATATGGGTGACAGGAACAATTGGTGATGCTTATTTAGGTTTACAGTCTGTTCTTGGCGATGCGCTTGAGCCTCAGCCCGATGCTCAGGATTTATGGCATTTCGAAGAGGCTTATTATCGCCCGGAACCCCGCCTCTTATTTCGTAAAACTTTGCGGACTTATGCCAATAGCTGTGCAGATATATCCGACGGATTAGTTGCGGATGCACGGCACCTGGCCAGAGCTGGTGAGATGAGGCTCGTTATTGATGCGGATAAAATACCGCTTTCCAGAGCCGCCGGCGCGTGGCTTGCAGGCCAAGAAAACGAAGAAGAAGCCTTCAAGACACTCATTACAGCGGGTGATGATTATGAACTCGTTTTTTCAGCATCTCCTGATGATGCCAACATGATTCGTAAAGGCGTCAAAGCTATAGGAGGAAGAGTGTCAAAGGTTGGAACTGTGGAAAACGGTGAGGGCGTTTCCATTTTATCGGATGGCAAAGTCATAACTTTTGATAAGGCTGGCCATACACACTTTTAGATTTTCCAAAGAAAAACCCGAAAGAAGGTCTGACCTTTTTTCGGGCTTTTAAGAAGACCTGGTTGGCGTCATCTAACGACCGCCTGGTCCTCCTCCCCCCCCGGGAATGTCTTGCTGTCCGCCAATTTGTTCTGTTGGCAAACGTCCGATGGTGCCGAAAATCTGCTCAAGTACTGAAAGCTCTCGGCCACGAGTCGGTGTTTTTCTGTTTACGTAATCAACATAGCGGCCATCTTCAATACCATATTCAGCGACTTTGGTAACTTGACCATCTTCGTTAAATGTAATTGCTGTTATGCTTCGGTCTTCGACTTTTGGCCGCAGATACGCATAACGCTGACGCACCGCATTCATATAAAACCATGTGTCGTCTTTGATGTCTTCGTCAAATGTTGATTTTACTGAAGGGTTACCGAGGCGTGCCAATACGGTTGCTTTAGTATCAGTATCAGGGTTCACTTCTTGTGGTTTAGCATCCACGGTAGGAACATATCCATGTGTTCGAAGAACGGGGTTGCAAGCTGTTAAAACCCCAGCGAGCGCGGCAAGTGCGACAGTTTTAGCAATGAAACGAGTCATATAACGCTTTTGTTTGTTTGAACTTTCGCTATGACCTAGCGAAACGCCCATTGGCTGGCAATAGGCTATGTGTAAATTTAACGGATTGTAAGTGACAGGATTTTTCAGCAAATTATTTGGACGTAAAGACCCCGCCTTAGAAGACGCCGCGAGGATTTACAGCGCGCTAATGGAGCAAGCTCGCAAAGCAGAGTTTTACGGAGATGGAAAAGCCCCTGATAATTATGACGGCCGTATTGATATTTTAACTTTGCACATCGCCGTTATCTTGGAAGCTTTGTCGGTTCATGGCAAACAAGGTGAGCTTCTTTCGCAAGCTATTTTTGATGTCATGCGTGATGATTTTGAGATTGCGATGCGCGAAGAGGGCCTTTCAGATACAGGAATAAAACGCCGTATAAAGCCCATGATGCAGCTCTTTTACACACGGGTTAAGGCCTATACTCAAGCAATTAAGAGCCCCGAAACTAAAGTCAGTCTTGAGCAGGCGCTTAAAGACGGGCTTTTGGAGGGCAGAGAGAGTATGTATGCATCGAGCTTAGCGGCCTACACGGTGTCGTTTTCTCAAAATCTTCAGGATATTAGTTTGGGTCAAATCGCCTTAACTGATTTTGCTATTCCGGAAGCGCCAAACCTTTAAAACCATCTGAATTCTTTCACCAATTTTAGTTAGCCTCTCACAGCTTCATCCCTTATAGACCCCTTGAATATAAGTTTTAGGAAGGGCTTTATGCTCGAAGGGTTAATAGTTTCGATTGATGCTATGGGGGGAGATGATGCTCCTGGTATCGTTATTAAGGGCATCGAGTATTTCCTGAAACACGAGGGAAAGAACAGACGTGCCCGTTTTTTGCTGCATGGTGATGAAAAGGCTCTTGCGCCGCTACTTTCCAAAGCCCCCTTAACCAAAGCCCGTTCGGAAGTCCGTCATACAGAGCTGTCTATCGCCATGGACGAAAAGCCTTCACAAGCGCTGCGGAGAGGTAAGGGCAGTTCCATGTGGAACGCGATTGAGTCCGTAAAGCAAGGGGAAGCGACAATTGCCCTTTCTGCCGGTAATACGGGCGGGTTGATGGCGATTTCGAAAGTGCGGTTGCGTATGAAACCTGGCGTTCAAAGGCCAGCCCTTGCCGCGACCTGGCCGAACGCAAATGGTATGGGTGTGGTGCTTGATGTAGGAGCAAACGTCGATTGCGATGCGGCACAACTCACCGAATTTGCTGTGTTGGGTGAAGCTTATTACCGGGCACTGTATAAAGTCAAAAGCCCCCGGGTTGGACTTTTAAATGTCGGCTCCGAAGAAGGAAAAGGTAATGATACCGTGAAGGCGGCACATGAGCGTCTTTCCCAAAGTGAACTTGGTTTGAATTATATTGGGTATGTAGAGGGCAATGACATCTCAATGGGCGGAGCCGAAGTTTTTGTCACTGATGGCTTTGCCGGAAATCTTGCTTTGAAGACGGCTGAGGGAACGGCCAAGCTGATTGGGACATATTTTAGGGTCGCTTTGCAGAATAGCGTTTGGTCTAAATTTACAACTTTTTTGAATATGTTCGCGCTGCGCAAGCTTCGCAAACAAATCGATCCGCGTAATGTCAATGGCGCTGTATTGCTAGGTCTCAACGGCATTGTGATTAAAAGTCATGGCGGGACAGATCACGTTGGCTTTTCTACGGCGCTTGGCAAAGCCATTGGCTTGGCGGAGAGTGACTTCATGGAGGAGATTGACCGTACGCTTGATGCTTTGCATGAGGAAGATGTCGATATAGGATTTATCGCATGATCCGGAGTGTCATCAAAGGTATCGGCAGTTACCTGCCGCAGAAGATACTATCCAATGCTGAGCTTTCAGAACGCGTTGAAACCTCAGATGAGTGGATTCGTGAACGTACCGGAATAGGGCAGCGTCATATCGCGGCTGAAGGGGAATGTACTTCTGACCTCGGTCTCGCCGCCGCTCAAGCCGCTTTGAACGATGCAGGTATGAGCGCTGATGATATTGACCTTATTGTTGTTGCCACGACAACCCCCGATTATACCTTCCCGTCTACGGCAACGATTATTCAGCATAAGCTTGGTATAAAGCATGGAGCAGCCTTTGATCTGCAAGCCGTGTGTAGCGGTTTTATTTACGGCGTGAATGTCGTGGATGCTCTGCTGAAATCTGGCACAGCAAAAAATGCATTACTGATCGGCGCGGAAACATTTTCCCGTATTTTGGATTGGGAAGACCGCACAACTTGCGTCCTGTTTGGGGATGGGGCTGGAGCTGTCGTGGTCTCTGCGCAAGAAGGTTCGGATGACGGCATCTTAAGCACATTCATCCGCTCCAATGGTGAACACCGCGAGCTGCTTTATGTCGATGGCGGGCCGTCCAAAACACAGACTGTCGGGCATGTGCGAATGATCGGAAATCAAGTCTTCAAACACGCCGTCAAAGACATTGCAGGCGCAATGCAGGACTGCGCTGAAAAGGCAGGTATTCCCATTTCTGATATTGACTGGTTTGTGCCGCATCAAGCCAATCAGCGTATTTTAAACGGCGTAGCAAAGCGGTTAAAGCTTGACCCAAAGCAGGTCATCTCAACCGTTGAATATCACGCGAATACCTCTGCGGCCTCCGTCCCGCTCGCAATGGATGTTGCTGTCAAAGATGGCCGCATTAAACGCGGCGACCTCGTCATGCTCGAAGCTTTTGGCGGCGGCTTTACTTGGGGCGCAGCGCTTTTTAAGTTTTAAAGGCTTCTAAACTTAACTGTTCGGTTCTTGTACTGCAGAGGGCATTTGGCCCAAGACATCCATAACAGATTTAATAAGCGGGATCTCATGCTGCATTGCCCGATATCCACGTTCGATAAGTTCATCTGCTTTGGTAAACTCAAGCATTCCTATGTGGCCGATACGCGGCGCAACAAAGACATCGGGCGGGTCCCCTGCTAATCTAGAGCGAGAAATACGGTCCATAACAATATTTAACGTCCCCATCATAACAGAGCCTATCTTTGGCCCTTTGCCGGGCTTTGAGTCCCCAATCATTGATTTTATTAAAAGGCGGTCAGGACGTAATTTGTTCAGGGATTGTGAGGCAAGTTCAAACGGGTCCGCTGTGTCGTCCTCATCCTCGTCTTCGAAGTTCATCTCATGAGAGCTTCCTATAGGACCAAAGGCGTCTCCGTTTAAGCTTACAGCGATAACCATATGTGCCCCCAAAGCACGGCAAGCTGAGACTGGGACGGGATTCACAAGAGCGCCATCAATCATATAACGCCCATCAATTTTAATAGGTTCAAACGCGCCGGGAAGGGCATAAGAGGCGCGTACAGCAGGAACCATTGGACCCCGTTGCAACCAAACCTCGTATCCGGTGCGAAGATCGCATGCGACAGCTGCAAATTTTCGGTCCAAATCTTCAATCCGGGTATCCCCAAGGTAATGATTTAGAACACGGGCGAGGCGCTCCCCACGTAAGAAACCGGATCCTCCCCAGCGGACATCCATATAGCTCATCATTCGCCGCTTATTTAGCGCACGTGCCCAGTTTTCCAATACGTCGAGCTTACCCGCAAGATAGGCTCCGCCGACAACCGCGCCGATAGACGTTCCTGCGATGATGTCTGGCTTAATACCGGCTTCGATTAAAGCACGAAGCGCCCCTATATGCGCCCACCCCCGGGCTACGCCGCCGCCAAGAGCCAATCCCAAGGGGGGCGTTTTATTGTCACCAATGCTGTCAGGGTCGAGTCTCATAATTATCTGTAACGTAAGCTGACACGAAAATGAACGTCTATCTCAGGCAAAATTCAGTCTTGCTTTGTTAGGTCTGTAAAAACACCAAAATAAAGGGCCGCATATGAGAGTTTCAATTTTAAACATCGCAATTATATCAACTGCCGTGATCGGACTTGCCGGCTGCGCCTCTATTTCCGAAAGCCAATGCGTGTCTGGCAGTTGGAGTGACATAGGATATAAAGACGGGGTCAATGGTAAACCGCGTGACAAACTTGCTGACTATGCAAAGACGTGTGCCAAATATGGCGTCCAGCCGGATCGTAAGCTTTACCTCACAGCTTTTGAGAGTGGTTTGACCAAATATTGTACTTATGAACAAGGCTTTGAATTGGGTGAAAACGGCAGCAGCTATAATCAAGTCTGTTCTGGGGCTGAGACTTCAGGCTTTTCTCAGGGCTATGATGAGGGGCGCGCCGCTTATGAAATCTATAAAGAGCATAAAAGGCTTGTCGAAAACTATGACGACATGCTTGAGGCCTTAGTCAATGTGCGCGGGCGGCTTGCTGGCGATATTATTGATAAGGACGATGAGGGTAACGTTATCCCTCTCAGCGCTAAAGAGCGAAAGCGCTTAATTAAAAAGCAATACCGCCTAGAAGGTGAGTTAGATGATTTAAGACAGGATGTTCGAGAGTTCGAATATGAGAATGATATATCACGGCACAGTTTTTAACGTTTTAATCTTGTCGATAAAATCACGGAACTCACCGTGCGTTCAACGCCTTCAATCGCGATGATCTTGTCTATCATGCCATCAAGGTCTGTGACGCTCATAGCCGCGACTTCGGCTATAAGATCGTGCGGACCAGAGACTGAGTAGATCGCGCGTATACCTTCGAGCTTTTCCATCTGGGAGATAATTTCTGCTGTCATGCGAGGGCTGACCGTAATCATGACGTGAGCTTTGATTTCCTGGTCGAGATATTCAGAAGTCAATTGCACAGTGTAACCGGCTATAACACCTTCTGTTTCCAATCTTTCAAGGCGTTTTTGTACCGTAGAGCGTGAAAGTCCTAATATCTGAGCAAGCTGCGTTGTTGTCGCTCTGGCATTGCCGCGCAAGACGGAGAGGAGCTGTTGATCTTTGAAAGTTACGCGCATTGTCAAAATAATTCCTCAATTTGAACAATATTATACTTCATAACGCTCAATATAATACTGCAAAATCATTAAAAATTTTGCTTATCTGTATTTAATGCGACTCAAAATGTTGAGCGCAGTAGGGTGGGGCATTACGGAGCTTAAATTGAGCGCAATTCAAGATACATATCTTTTTCGTCCCGTTGTTACGTCAGATGCCCCTGATTTACTTAAGCTTGTAAGCCAATCTAGCGGGGGCTTATCTAGTCTTCAGCCGCGCCTCGCCTTTCTAAAAGACTATATCGCGTCATCAGAGATGAGTTTTTCAGGCAAAAAGCCATTGGAAGACCCGCATAAATATCTGCTCGGATTGTTTGATACACGTTCTGATCGTCTTATTGGGTGTGCAGCAGTGAAAACCCAAATTGGAAAAGATAGTCCCTTTATCAATTTTGATATTAAGGGCGACGGGCCCGATCAGTGCTTGCAAGCCTCTTCGCGGTTTACGGGCGCGACAGAAGTCGGCTCGCTCTTTCTTCATCCCGATTTTCGGGCTGACGGATTAGGGCGTTACCTTGCCAAGGTTCGCTATCTCTTAATGGCGTCGGAGTCTTGGCGGTTTGGAGACAGCGTTATTGCTGAGCTTCGCGGTATTTGCGGCGCAGAAGGTAGCCCGCTTTATGATCACCTTTTCGAATATAAGCTTGAGAAAAGTTTTCTTGAAGCTGATGCCGAGTATTATGATCGAAACCCTGATACTTTAGGGGACATCGTACCTATCGGCTGTATTGAAACATGCGAAATGCCGCTAGACGTTAAAGCTTCTCTCGGACAGCCACATCCATCGGGAATAGGGGCCATGCGTTTATTGCAGCGCGAGGGCTTTATTTTTTCAGGTACAATAGATCTTTTCGATGCTGGACCAATAATGTCAGCTCATCGAGACACAATACGGACAATAATGAATGCCAAAACAGGCACGATTATAGCCTCGCCAAGTGGGTCTCAGGGCGTGCCAACTTTGATCGCTTCAGGCAAAGTTAATAATTTTAGAGCCGTCCTAACGCCCGCCAAAGCAAGTGAAAATGGGCTTTTGGTCCTGCCTGAAGCTGCTCATATCTTGGGCGCGGAGATGGGCGGTGATGTCAGATATTGGCAAGCGGAACCTCGCAGAACTGCGGCACAAGAGACCCTAGTCAAAGCTCACTTGTAAATTTAATAACTCATAAAACTAAAACTGGAGCCTCGCATGGCATCTGAAATTACTATGACCCATCAATGGGACGATCCGCTCTTTTTGGAAAGCTCTCTGTCTGAAGATGAGCGGATGATACGTGATACGGCGCGTGGATATTGCACAGACAAATTGATGCCGCGTGTTAAGTCCGCCTATAGTGAAGAGCGCTTTGACCGCGAAATTTTCAACGAAATGGGGGGGCTCGGATTGCTCGGAGCTATGGTTGATGAAGTTTATGGCGGAATCGGTGCCAGTCACGTGGTTTACGGCCTTGTTGCCCGCGAAGTTGAACGCATCGATAGTGGTTATAGATCCATGATGTCCGTGCAAAGCTCACTTGTGATGTATCCGATTGAGTCCTTTGGTTCGGAGGAACAAAAGAAGAAATATTTACCTAAGCTCGCAACCGGTGAATGGATTGGTTGCTTTGGGCTAACTGAGACCGATGGCGGTTCGGATCCGGGCGCGATGCGCACGACAGCTGTGGCGGCCCCAGGCGGTTATATTCTTAATGGCTCAAAGATGTGGATCACAAATTCACCTGTAGCTGATGTTGCTGTTGTCTGGGCAAAGTTGGACGGCGTTATTCGCGGCTTTATCCTAGAGCGCGGCATGAAAGGTTTCTCCACTCCGGAGATTAAAGGTAAACTAAGCTTACGTGCGTCAATCACTGGTGAACTTGCCTTTGATGATTGTTTCGTGCCGGCTGAAAATTTAATGCCAAATGTTAAGGGTCTTCGCGGGCCGTTTAGTTGCCTGAATAAAGCCCGTTATGGGATTGCGTGGGGCGCTATGGGAGCGGCTGAGTTTTGCTGGCATGCGGCCCGTGACTACGCCATGGAACGCATTGTGTTTGGAAAACCGATTGCGGCAACTCAGCTTGTTCAAAAGAAACTTGCAGATATGCAGACTGAAATCGCTTTGGGTTTGCAGGGTGCGCTTGCTTTGGGCCGTGCCTTAGACGAGGGGGCTTGGAGCCCTGAGTCAATCTCGCTTATGAAACGTAATAATTGCGGTAAGGCGCTCGATATTGCACGTGTCTCGCGGGATATTCACGGCGGTAATGGAATTAGTGAAGAATATCACATTTTGCGCCACGCCATGAATTTGGAAACGGTCAACACCTATGAAGGCACGCATGACATTCACGCGCTCATTCTAGGCCGTGCCCAGACGGGGCATCAGGCGTTCTTTTAGGAAATTAAGTTATCGCATGTGGAGACATCGCCGCGAATAAGCGTTTTGGCTGACCAAGCATTACTATTGATTGGTTTGCCATTTCGTACGTTTCTGGGGTTGTAAGAATACAGACATGATCCAGATGCATAGACAACGAAGCAGCTCTCTTCGCCGGATAAGTCGCCTGAATAAGTAAAGCAGATAACATCACCTGAGATTCGCCAATTTCCGTTATCTGTTACGTCACCTTCGCGATAATAGGTACTGCCATCTGCGTAGAAGCTTTCCGTAAATTCATTCGTTCCAGAACGCTCGCGTGGCCGTTTATAGATTCCGTCCATTGTTTGGCCTATAAAGGCATCATAGAGGTGCTTGCCAGTCAAGCGGTCAAGATTAGGGATTTCCTGTGCGGAAGTGGGCAAGGCGATAAAAATTAGGATAACCGCTGTAAAAAATGTCTTCATGATATCGAGGCCTCACACTTTGGTTGCTCACCTTTTATTACACTTCGTGCTGTCCAATAGTCTCGGTCAAGCTCATCTTTGAGCTCTATATTTTGATCCGAGTAAAAGTAGTAACAATTTTCAACTCTATAGACGCGAAAGCACCCGCCCGGCATATCAGGGGCGTCATAAAGATAACACATTGTGTCCTTTAGAATGAGCCATGTTCCGGGGTCTTTACGGCCATTTTCTGTATAGCTTATGCGGCCATCAGTATTATGTGCTTCTTCGTAGAAGCGTGTAGGCTCGCCTTTTTCTGTAAAGTTATAGGCCCCGCTATGGATTTTACCTTTAAAGCTTAGCCTTAAATCTTCCCCGAGCAATCGATTAGCATTGGGACGTATATCTGTTTTTTGACTTTGGGCTATGGCTGTAATCGGAGAGGCAAAAAGAAGAGCAGCAATACTCAATTTAAGAAATTTGTGGGGCACAATCAGGGTTGTCTCCTTTTATTACGCTGCGAGCTGTGAAGCCGCTTACGGGTCTATTACTAACCGAACGTTGGTAATGATAATAGCAATTACCCCGCCGATAAATATTGAAGCATATTGGATTAAAACGTGCAAATTCACCGCGCTCATTCGGATCATAGATAAAGCAAATCAAATCATCATTTATGGTATAGCTACCAGTATCCGTATGGCCGTCTTGTTGGTGCTCAACGCGGCCATCTTTACGCGTCGTTTCTTCAAACCCAAAAGTCCGAAAACTAACGCGTTTGAAGTTATACGTACCGCGATGTGTTTGTCCCTTAAAGGCAGTCTTGAGTTCAGATTCAGTCAGGGGAATGTCTTCTTGGGGATCAGGCATGTTGACTTGAGCTTGCGCAGTCACGGCAAAAAGAAGGCCAAGCCCTAAGATGAATCGTAAGAACAGCATAACGTCATTTTAACATGAAAAACCATTTTGGCTATGTTAGGCTACAGTATGACAAATGAGTCTCCCAGATTGCGCCGCGCTAGCCGATATCAAAAACAACAAGAACGCAAAGCCGCACAGCGTGCAGCAGACAACAAGCTTTACGGGGCGATGTTTGCGATGATGAGCATATTGGCTTTGCTAGCGGTATTGATCGGTGCCTTGATGCTTTACGGCGGCAATGTTGACGTTAGCGGCATGGGTGATCTGGCAGAGCCATGGATCGGGCCTTTCACTAAGCTTGAGACAGGCGGTTTCGTTTTTGTCGGTCTTATCGCGGGTCTACTCTATTATCGCATGCGAAAGAAATAGGCGCATAAGAGCAAACGAAACTGTGAGTCTCTCACCGCGAATAAGGCTTGCGGTGAAACCGGCTTTCCCCTAGACGTGCCGCGCTAATTTAGGCGCAACATTTATCCTCAAGGAGGCCATTATGGGGTATCGTTTTGCAATCGTCGGCGCGACAGGAAATGTCGGAACGGAAATGCTCGAAATTCTGGCCGAGTCAGATATTGATGTGGAAGAAGTATTTGCTGTTGCTAGCCGTAAATCAGTCGGGCGTATTGTTAGCTTTGGTGACAAAGACATCAAGTGCGTTGACCTTGAAACATTTGATTTCTCCAAATGCGACATTGCTTTGATGTCCGCAGGCGGTGATGTGTCCAAAAAATGGTCTCCCAAAATCGCCGAGGCCGGCGCTATCGTAATCGATAATTCCAGCGCATGGCGGATGGATCCAGATGTTCCGCTTGTCGTGCCTGAGGTGAACGCCGAGGCTGTAGATGACATGAAGAAAGGTATTATTGCTAATCCGAATTGTTCAACTATACAGATGGTCGTTGCGCTTAAGCCGCTTCATTACCGCGCGAAAATTAAACGCGTTGTCGTCTCGACCTATCAATCCGTATCAGGCGGCGGTAAAAAGAATATGGATGAGCTATGGGAGCAGACGAAATCTGTGTTCCATCCGCAAGACACATTTCCGCCTGTCAACTTCACCAAGCAAATCGCTTTCAACGTTATCCCGCATATCGACGTCTTTATGGATGGCGGCGATACCAAAGAAGAGTGGAAGATGAAGGCTGAGACCATGAAAATTCTCGACCCCTCTGTTAAAGTCACGGCCACCTGTGTCCGCGTCCCAACATTTGTCGGCCATGCCGAGAGCCTGAACATCGAATTTGCTGAAGAGCTTTCTGCCGATGAGGCACGATCTATATTGCGGGAATCTCCAGGCCTGATGGTTGTCGATAAGCAAGAAGATGGTGGTTATGTTACGCCTATTGAATGTGTCGGTGAATATGCCACCTATATCTCTCGCGTGCGCGAGGACAGCACGCAGGACAATACGCTGAATATGTGGTGCGTTTCAGATAATCTGCGCAAGGGTGCTGCATTGAACACGGTTCAGATCGCAGAAGTGCTTATCAATCGCGGCTTTAAAGGGCGCAAGGCGGCATAGGTTTGTGGGGATGTTTGATTGGTTAAAAAAGAAGTCTGCCTCTAAAGAGGCGGAAGCCTTTCCAGTTCATGAATCTGTGACCCAATCTCAGATTGACCGAAAGAAACGCTCGATTGCAACACTCAAATCTGGGGGTATTCCAGTTTTAAACACCCTTCCATTTATTGAAGATGAAGCAGAAGTAACGTTCCGTAGCCTGAAGGAGCTTTCAAACCGCATGTATGCATTGGCAGCTGTTTCGGATAAGGGATGCGGGGCTCCAGAAGATATCGTTGAAAAGATAATCCAAGAATTCTCTGTTGATAGTTTCACGCCTGCTGAACAAAACTTTATCGATGATCCTGAACCTAGTTATCATCAGCGCGTTCAGTTTGCATGGCGATCTGAGGCGCTCTATGTACTGACGTGGGCTTTGGGATACGTTGATGAATTGCCTTATCCTGACGAGGCTCAAACTTCCAAAGATATCTGGGAGCCATTTGCGCGGCTTAAAAGGGAGGAGTTTGAAGCAAATGCAAAGTTGCGAACCGCCTCAGAATTACTAGATGAGGCTGATCTGATTTATCGCTATCATTGGGCTGTCACAGATGCGCGATTAAATGGTAGACCTATGCCTGGCAGCTTAAATCAAAGCGTAGTTCTAGAGCGCCAATACGCTCTAAATTGGCTTGTGGGGTATATGGGGCAATCATGGGATGATGTTTCAACTGATACTTAGATAGCAAAAAAACCGCCCATTAAGGCGTTTAGTGAAATTTGACATACGACTCGATTAGTATACGATGTATACAAATGGAGTCTAATTATGTCGTCAGTGCCTTTTACCGTTCGCTTACAGCCAGAAACTAAAGAGGCGCTTGATGTTGCGGCAAAGTCGCTTGACCGCACGCCGGGTTATATTGTCAATCAAGCCATACAAAATTATCTGCAAGCAGAACAAGAAAAAGAGACCGCTATTTTAGCGGCTATTGAAAAAGCTGACGCGGGTCTTCTGGTATCAGAGAAAGCTGTTGATGACTGGCTTGACTCTCTAGACACACCCAATCCACTGAATATGCCAAAATCTGCTGACCGCGCATAAACCATGCATTTAAAGCTAACTGATGATGCCATTGAGGATTTAAAATGGGCAACACAGTATTACAGTTTGACCTTCCCAAGCGGGCGAAGCGGTTTCATAAAAAACTATAAAACGACGAAGATGCTCTTGTCTGAGAATCCTTACCTTGGTCGCAAATATGAACGTATAGAAACCGTTCGTGTTTTAAACGTCGTTAAATCACCCTTTGCAATATTTTACAAAATTACAGACAAAGAAATTCAAATTCTACGTGTTTGGGATCGACGCCAAGATGGCGCTCGGTTAAGGTTTTAACCAACAAAAAAGCCGCCCAAAAAAGGCGGCTTTTTCTATTTTTAACCTAAACTGCGGGTCTTAACGACGGCGCGGTTTTTTCTTGGAAGGGATGAGGCCCTCGATTTGAGCGCGCTTGCGTGCAAGCTTGCGAACGCGGCGAACAGCTTCTGCTTTTTCGCGGACACGCTTCTCGGAAGGTTTCTCAAAATGCTTACGCGCCTTCATTTCGCGCAGGATGCCTTCGTTCTGAAGCTTTTTCTTCAAAGCGCGGAGGGCCTGATCGACATTGTTTTGACGGACGTAGATTTCAACCATGTGGTTTTCAACTCATTTCTAATTCTAAATTTAAGGCTTTGAACAATTTCGAAGCCTTATTGAATAGCTCTCCCATAGCGGGGCGGAGCCGCGCCGTAAAGTCAAGAATTGTTGAAAAACAGCCAATATGTCAGGTTTCACATAAGTCTTGGCGAATTAGTTTATAGCAAGCTTGGAAAGTGGAGCTGTCAAAAATTGACTCAACTTTGCCAATGAACAGCCGCCTTAGGCACAAAAGCGTCTGTTTTTTAACAGTTTTTAAAGTTTTACCCTTGCCTCAACCCTGTTGAGTTTGCTTTAAGTGATCAACTTTTCAGGGGGTTAGGTTTATGAGCACGGGAACAGTCACACGCGCAGACTTAGCTGAGGCAGTTTACCGTGAAATCGGTTTGTCTCGAACTGAGAGCTCTGAACTTGTAGAGTCTGTTATCGACCATATCAGTGAAGCCCTTCTCCGCGGAGAGCAGGTTAAGCTAGCCGGGTTTGGGACGTTCTCTCTGAGGGATAAAAAAGAACGTATGGGCCGCAACCCGAAAACGGGCAAAGCAGTCCCTATCACCCCAAGGCGTGTTCTCGTATTTAAACCCTCACAAATTTTGCGCGAACGTGTCGATTCGGCATTGACGCCAAAATAATGCTAGAGTCTGATTCGTAAGCAAAGGAATCTGGATGCAGGCCAAAACAACACGTGCCTTTAGAACTATCAGCGAAGCTGGTGAAGAGCTTAGTTTGCAGCCGCATGTCTTGCGTTTCTGGGAATCTAAGTTCCCACAAATTAAGCCCATTAAAAGAGGCGGCGGCCGCAGATTTTATCGTCCCGAGGATATTGAATTTTTACGCGGTATCAAAATTCTCCTTCACGATGAAAAGCACCCGATCAAAGACGTGCAAAAACTTATTAGGGTAAAAGGCGCCGGACGTGTCATTGAGCTTGGACAATCCGTCCAAAAAGCAGCCACAGAAAAAGAAGTCACAGAAACAGTTCTTATTCCCGAACGCATTCAAAAGGCAGAAGTCGTCAAATCCTTAGAAGTAGAAGATGAACGGGTTGTCGCCTTTATTCCGCGTAAAGAGGAAAAGCCGGCCTCACAACCCTCAGCTGCCCATATTGTTGAGTATGTTGAGGAAGAGGAGCCTGTTCCCGAAGAGGTTGGCCTCTCTACAGAAGAACGTTCCGACCTTGAGGGCGCTTTAGAACGATTGGTATCTCTGCGTCGCCGTTGGTTGGAGTTCAAAGATGCCGAGTTTAAAAATCCTACTTGAAGGCGCACAGAGCTATTGCTCTCTCTTGCGCACCCGCCTATAGAGCTGCCTCGATGAGAGTGTCGGAGTATAGCGCAGTCCGGTAGCGCACTAAGCTGGGGGCTTAGGGGTCACAGGTTCGAATCCTGTTACTCCGACCATCATCTCTAGAAAAAATGTCACAGCGCCATTTTTCACCCGCTCCCGTATATAGCATATATGACTTATCCCGCTCTCAAAAAAACTGATGCAAGTATCAGAAATTGGCTGTTTTTTATGGTAGTCCTCGTGACCCTAATGATCGTATTGGGCGGAAAAACGCGCCTTACAAATTCAGGGCTTTCCATTACAGAGTGGGCCCCGATTTCAGGGGCCTTGCCACCGCTGAGTTTCGAGGCTTGGCTATTAGAGTTTGAGAAGTACAAACAAATTCCGGAGTTTTCCGCTGAACATCCAGATATGGACTTGGAAGGTTTTAAAGTCATTTATTTTTGGGAGTGGAGCCACAGGCAATTAGGGCGCCTGATTGGGCTCGCTTATGCACTTCCTTTTTTCTATTTCTTTTTCCGCAAGAGATTACCTGAAGGACAAACGCTGAAGTTTTTCAGCATCATGTGCTTGATCGGTGTGCAAGGCGGCATAGGATGGTGGATGGTCGCCAGTGGTCTTGTAAATGACCGTGTAGATGTCAGCCAATATAGGTTAGCGACTCATTTAGGTGTGGCTTTTATTATCTTAGCTGGGCTCGTTTGGCTCTGGCGAAATCAAGCCGAAGGATGGCCAGCACCTTCAAATTCGGAGGTCCCTAAGAAAAGAATGAAGCTCTTAGCAGGCCTTGTATTTCTTCAAATCGTAGCCGGCGCTTTTGTAGCGGGTCTCAAGGCCGGGCGAACTTATAATACATGGCCTCTGATGGATGGCGATTTTGTCCCCGCTGGATATTCTTCTATGGATCCGTTTTGGCGAAATATGTTTGAGAATATTGCGGCCGTTCAATTTAATCACCGCATTTTGGCTTATATTATTTTGGTTGTCACAATATGGGTGTTCGTTGCGGCGAGACCGCATAAGCGCCTTAAAAAATATATGATTGTCTTTAAAGGACTACTGCTATGGCAGGTCTTATTGGGCATCTATGTCTTGTTGACGGGGGATGCATTATGGCTTGCGCTGTTGCATCAGTTCTCAGCCGTATTTCTTTGGATATCGCTGATAATGGCATTGCGAGTTGCGCACAAAGCCTAGGGCGTAGTCAGCTCATTCAGGGCATATGCGCGTGAAATCAGAACAAGCCGTCCTTCATTTTCATCCGCGACTAGCACGACGCCTTCATTGAAAACACTGCCCATATTGGCGGAGGTAACGCTCACGAGACCGACTTCCTTTATACCGTTAATACTTAAGCCATTGGTGATTTCTACTGTCTTATTGACTTTATCAGAGCTTAACACCAATCCGTTTGAGGAACCCGGTTTTAGGACGAAATTTTCATTTATATGAAGCGCATTATTTGACATACAGTTATTGTTGTCATCAATTTTCACCTCAGACTTGCTAAGTGAAAGTGATGTGTCCTCAAATATTTCTACAGTTAACTTTTGAACGTCTTTGCGTGTGGAGACGGCCCAGATTGTATCGCCGCTTAGCTCTGCAGACGCACAAAACCGTTCGAAGCTTTCATCGCCCTGAGACACAGCAAGGGGACTGAAATTGCCGTCATTATCCGATTGAACAAAGGCTTTAATTTTTCCTTGAGGTGTGAGTGCAAGAAAAACACCGGATTGTTTTTCCCTCGCTAGCCCAATGACGTCATCATACTTTCCAAGTGCAACAATATCAGTCTCGCTGCTATCAGTCGTCGCGCGATGCAAAGTGCCTTTATTGTCAAGTAAGATGATATGTCCAAGCCAAGAGGCGACGCTATTTGGGACAAAAGTGGCCGCTCGAATGGGGGAGGGCGTTTGGATGTCAGTCGTGGCTCGAAGCACGATGTCGGCTTCGGTTGCCTCTATTTCACTTTTAGATCTCTCGCCGCTTTGGCATGCCATAAGTGATATTAGAGCCGAAATGGCGAAAAAATTACGTGAAAACATAACTCTATATAGGACATCAAGCTTTTATAAGAATAGTAAAATTACTTCAAATTCTCTAAAAGTTTCGAATGAAGGGCTTAACATCTGCAATATAGTTAGGAGCCGTTCTATCTACCTTGAAAGTTACATAGTCTTTATCTTTGAAAGAAGAGAGCACGTTGAGCTTACGCATGACCCGTCCCGCAAAGGCTTTGGCTAATTTTTCAGGAGTAGAAGCGCTACGCCATTGCGGATTCATACCTAATTTTTGGCGCAAGACAGCATTGCAATACATAACTGCGTTTTTGAGCGAACTTTCAGGCGTTGAGAATTCGGCTGTTATGGACACGCAAAACCCCATATTTTCTACGCGGTGTGGCATATTTAGTGGCCAACTAATAAGATCATTACCTGTGAGATCGTATATGGTCGCATCTTTTTCCATAGATATGTCGTAGGGTAAATAATCTTCCGTCATTGAGTATAGGACGCGTTCATAGTTTTCGTCGGGTAGAAAGCGTGGTGTATCGGGGTATAAATAGAACCGTTTATGCCCATGAATATGCCACAACATCGTATCCGTAGGATCGCAATGATAAGGCGTCTGCGCGGTAGGGCAGGTGATTAAGATACCGCCGCGGGGGTTGAAAGCCTTCGTTCCGCTATGCTCTGAAAGCTCTCCATACATTTGATCCAGAACATCTTTATACTCAGGGTGCAAGTTCATGCCTTCACGGACATTCATCCAAATCACGCCTTTTCGAGCGGCTTCAATAAGAGTTTTGCCGTCTACGTCTCTGGCATCGCCTGTGCGGAACTTTCCTTGATAAATCTCATGGCCTGCTAAGGTGCAGACATCCAAATGAGATCTTGGATGTTTGTCCAAAAGCATAGCTAAGGCGTCATCTGTAAAGAGGCCGGTTTCATTCAGATTGTGATTAGCAACTAAAGTTTTCTTACGAAAGTTTTGTGAATGTTCAGTTGTCCAGTTTTGCAGTATCATAATCTTCATTCCAACGATAAAATTCTCAACTATCTTTGCAAACAGCGTGCCTAGACCTTGAAATGAGCTATGATTTTTACAGTGCCGATCTCACATTTCTGTTACCTCTCTGATGAAGTTGCCGATGAGTGTCTACTGAAAGGCTATTAGGAGATAGAGTGCCGTATTGAGCTTTATGAATATTTAAGCAGAAAAAAGTATGGTAACATAATACCGCTTTTATAACATATTGTTTTTGTTTGTAAAATTGCAATAGGTTATGAGAATAAGGTGTTGACGCCTATGCTTCATCTCTGTAGTTACCCGCCATCACGAAAGATGTTGTTTCATTTGGGACGGCTGAATTCATTAGAGGATATTATGAAAACCACAAAATTCGTCAAAACCGCTGAGGTTGAGAAGAAATGGATTTTGATTGATGCTGAGGATGTCGTTGTTGGCCGCCTTGCTACATTCATTGCCATGCGTCTCCGCGGTAAACACCTACCAAATTACACGCCGCACATCGACCACGGCGATAATGTTATTGTCATCAATGCTGAGAAAGTCGCTTTCACAGGCAAGAAACGTAATGACAAAGTTTATTACTGGCACACAGGTTACCCGGGCGGCCTCAAAGAGCGTACAGCTGATAAGATATTGGATGGCCGTTTCCCTGAGCGCGTAATGCGCAAAGCGGTTCAGCGCATGCTCCCAAAGGAATCTCCATTGGCGCGTAAGCAACTCTCTAACCTGCGCGTTTATGCAGGTGCCGATCATCCACATGCGGCGCAAGAGCCACAGATCATTGATTTCAAATCAATGAGCCCCAAAAATGTAAAGGCGAAATAGATCATGGCTGATACAAAAACACTCGAAGACCTCAAAGACGTAATGGAAGGCACGGCGACTTCTGCGGACGGAACCGTTGTTGCAACATCTGCAGCGCTGCCTGAGCCAAAGATTGATGAGCATGGCCGTTCATATGCGACTGGGAAACGTAAAAACTCTATTGCCCGCGTTTGGATTAAACCTGGCAACGGCAAAATAACCGTTAATGGCCGCGATCAAGAAGTTTACTTCGCGCGTCCGGTTCTGCGCTTGATTATTGCACAGGCTTTCCAGGTAGCTGAGCGCGTTGATTCATACGACGTTGTCGCAACTGTCAAAGGCGGCGGCCTGTCCGGTCAAGCCGGTGCTGTGCGTCACGGCATTACAAAAGCTCTTACATATTATGAGCCTGCGCTACGTCGTCCGCTGAAAGCCGCGGGCTTTATTACGCGCGACTCACGTGTTGTTGAGCGTAAGAAATACGGTAAAGCGAAAGCCCGTAAGAGCTTCCAGTTCTCTAAGCGTTAAGCATTACGATACATATATCGTTGTATTACAAGGCGCTTTCGAGAGAATCGAAGGCGCCTTTTTTGCGCCTATATAAGTAGCCTTTCATATTATTGTCGGGAAGGAGTTTACTCGTTATAAGGGAATAATTTGGGGGAAGTTACATGATTCAAAGTAAACTATATAAAGGGTCTTACCTTGTGCTAGGACTCGCGACGCTTTTGACTGCATGCGGCGGCAGTGGTGGAGGGAGCAGCAGTTCCGTAGCTCCACCTGCACCAATTCCTAATACTGCGCCTAGCGTGACTTTATCAGATGTGCCTGCTGAAGTTCGTGAGGGAGATAGTTTGTCTTTTAGTTTTGCGGGAACTGATGCTGAGGGAGATGCGCTGACTTATACGCTCTCGACAATTGCGGGGCCTGATCTTGGCTTGTCGGTTTCAGGCACAGCGGGTTCTGGTATGGCGCCATCGGTGGATGCTGACATGACGGCTACGATTCAAGTGAGGGTGAGTGATGGGCGTTTAAGCGGCACGGCAACTGCAGATGTTGTTATTATCAACAATGCGCCACCTGTCGCGATGCTCTCTGCGACTCCCCTAACAGTTGATGAAGGCCAGCCTATCACATTTGACGCTTCTGCTTCTAACGATTCTGAGGGCGACACGCTAACCTATAGTTATGTTCAAATCGCGGGGCCGGAGTTAAACTTAGAGAGCGCAGCAGAAAGTTTTACTGTAGCTGCGCCCGAAGTTACTGCGGATAGTGTCGTGACACTCGAAGTTCAAGTTAGTGACGGGCGTGATACATCCACAGAACGTGTTGATGTAAATGTGACGAATGTTGAACAGATGCCAAAATTGCAAGTTACTATAGATATAGAGCGTAGCCTATCAATAGAAGGAGAGTTGTTTGGCATTGCGGGTTTTGTAAATCCAAATGATATGGGACTGTTAGCTGTCACAGACATTGATGGCGGTCTCGTTGGATTGCGTTCTATTGAAGTTGGTAGTGATACAGAATTTGATGAGGGGGTTAATCAGCTTGTAACCCCTCAATTTCAGCGGGGTTCACGCCCGAGGGAAACTGTATTGAGCGATACTTTTTTAATTATAGAATCAGATGGCGTCACAGTTTTGCAACAAGATGCTTCAAACGCCGATGCGGTTCTAAATGTTGCTGGAAAGCTAGACGTAGAAGAACCATGCACTGCGGAGCTAACGATCCAACGATCAAGTGCAGGAAGTTTTCTTATTATAGGCCGCAAAGGTGGTGTTAGTTTGTATGCTTATAATAGAGGCAGTGAGAGCCTATTTGATTTTGATACATTAGCACTTCTCGATAGTGTTGACGACGGTAATGATTACTGCGCGCTATCGACAGGAGGATCCACCAATTTTAGTGACGGAGGTGGCTCAACACCCGGGTTCTTTCTGGGTTTTGATAGCGACAGTTTCGATATTCAGAGGTTTGAGATAACTGATGATGGTGCGGGCGGCATAACACTTGAGATGGAGCGACGTTTTGCAAACCCAGACCTTCCTGTTGATAACCGTAGTTTTGTTCGCGGATTCAGGCGGCCAGGATTTTTTAATACTCTCGGTGTTATTGTTGCGGATGAATATCGCGAAGGTAATCATAGCATACAATATATCATAGAAAGGCCGAACTCTGATGATATTGGAGTGTTTACAGGGAATTGGACTTTAGGAAAACCTACGGATTTAACCTTTGTTGAATTTGATGATGAGATAACAGTAAATCCAGATGGCAGCACCACTTCATCAACGGGTGATGTTTATATGTTCATCACCACGCCAGATACACCTCAATCTGTCGCCTTTCGCGAACCTGAAAACCGCAATGTAGCAAATGGTCCATTGGAAGTCTCTTATCTAGAGGTTGGGTTAGGGGCCTCCATAGCCTATGGCACGCGCTCAGCGGCGAACGACACGTCCGATAATGGTTTCGATGGTCTAATTCTTGGTTATCCCGAGAAGCGTGAAATTAAGCGTTTTGATACATCTGATGTTGTAGAGTAAATTATGAAAAATGCCGTTATATTAGGGGCCTCAGGTTATACGGGCGCGGAAGCTGTGCGCCTTATTATGGGTCATCCCAAGCTAAACCTTGTTGGACTGACGGGGCATAGTAAGGCGGGGCAGGCTTATGGGGAGATATATCCTAATTATCGTCATCTAGATTTGCCGGATGTTGTAACTGCTGGTGAGATTGACTGGACAAACGTTGATGTAGCTTTTGCGTGCCTACCACATGGTGCGAGCCAAGAAACCATTGCAGGGGTGATTGATAATGTGGACACAATTGTCGATCTTTCGGCGGATTTTAGGCTTAAAGATCCTGCGCTTTATCAGGCGACTTATGGTAGGCCTCACGGGTTTCACGATTTATTGGGTCAGGCGGTTTATGGTCTTACTGAATATGCGCGGCAGGATTTAAGCGGGGCAGGGCTTGTCGCGTGCCCTGGTTGCTACCCGACCTGCACACTTTTGGCGCTTTTGCCCGCGATTGATGCAGACATGATTGACGTGACCAATATCATTATTGATGCCAAATCAGGCGTGACAGGGGCTGGTCGTAAGGCATTGGCATCATTGAGTTATTCCGAAGTATCAGATGGCGCGCATGCTTATAGTGTTGGTACCCACCGCCATGCGCCTGAAATTGATCAAATGATAACCCATGTTTCAGGTATTGAAGCTGAGGTTAGTTTTACGCCGCACCTTATTCCGATGAATCGCGGAATGATTGCGACTTGCTATGTAGAGCTTGGTGATGGCGTTGCGGTCGATGATATTCGAGCAGTCTATGTGGATCGTTATGAAAATGAACCTTTTGTGCATGTTGAGGCCGAAGGTGTTATTCCGCAGACTCGGCATATACGTGCCAGTAATCATTGCCGTATTGGTATATTTGCGGACCGACGAAAAGGCCGCGCGATCATTATTAGTGTCATTGATAATTTAACAAAGGGCTCATCAGGCCAAGCACTACAAAATTATAATGCGACACAAGGTTGGGATGAGACATTAGGCTTAAAAGTACAGCCCGTCTTTCCTTAGCTGTTCTCAAGCTGATTTTTTAGGTGACCTTTGCCGCAAATTCGCCCATATCCTAGCTTTAACATAAGTCATTACACGGAGGCCGTTATGACACACTCAAAACTCGCAACTTTATCGCTTGTATTGGCGGCGGCCTCACTATCTGCGTGTAGCACAGTTAAGATGCCCAACCTTGATTTTTTAAAGTCTTCAGAGTTTGAAGAGGATGCAAAAAATATTGGTGATTATCCAGAACCCGCTGATGCGCCAACGGCGCCTGATGATGTTCGCTCCGCAGCCCTTTGGGACATTGAAGCCAAGAAAATGATCAAAGAACGGGATAGCTTCAATTCTGCGGCTGTAAATATGACGGGGCCTGCAAAAACAGAAGCTGAATTAGAGCGTGAATTAGCGGCCTTAAGAGCTAAAGCGCGCGCTTATCAAGCTGACGACCCTAAATAAAGAGGGCTAACATGTCTGAATTAGAGCCCGAGCGTGAAGAGTTTTACCGTATAAAACGCCTCCCGCCCTATGTTTTTGCCGAGGTCAATAAACTCAAAGCAAAGCTGCGTAAGGACGGTATGGATATTATTGATTTCGGCTTTGGAAATCCTGATAGTCCTACGCCGCCGCATATTATTGAGAAGCTTATCGAAACTGTCCAAAAACCCCGCACCACGGGATACTCTGTCTCGCGCGGCATCACGGGGCTCCGGCAAGCTGCGGCACGCTACTATAAACGACGCTTCGATGTTGATTTAAACCCTGAAGACGAGATTATTGCAACAATTGGGTCCAAAGAAGGTTTTGCAAATCTTGCGCAAGCTATCACAGCGCCCGGCGATGTTATTTTTGCGCCCGATCCTTCATACCCATTACACGCTTATGGTTTTATTATATGCGGCGGCGTAATTAAGCCTATTGCTGCGATTACCGCCGACGAATATTTAGAGGGTGTCAAACAGGCCTTAGCCGAAGCAGATAAGCCGCCACTCGCCATAGTCGTTTGTTTTCCCTCTAATCCGACAGGGCACATGGCAACGCTTGACTTTTATCGTGAAATCGTTGCGATAGCGAAGAAACACGATATTATTTTGCTGTCTGATTTGGCCTATTCTGAGATTTATTTCGGTGATCCTCCTCCCTCTATCTTCCAAGTTGAAGGCGCTAAAGATGTGGCGATTGAGACCATATCATTATCTAAAACCTACGCTATGGCAGGATGGCGAATGGGCTTTGTGGTTGGCGCAAAACATTTAATTTTCGCTCTGGCAAGGGTGAAGTCCTATCTTGATTATGGAGCTTTTACGCCTATCCAAGTTGCGGCTTGTGCTGCTCTGGATGGACCGCAAGATTGTGTGGAAGACTTCCGGGAACTTTATAAAAGTCGGCGTGATATTCTCGTCGAGAGTTTTGGTCGTGCGGGGTGGGACATTCCACCGCCCGAAGCAGGAATGTTCATTTGGGCACCGCTGCCTAAAGGCTTTGAGCATATGGGCTCCTTGGAGTTTTCAAAGCGCCTGATGGAGGAGGCGGGTGTCGCTGTCTCTCCCGGCAACGGATTTGGTGAAAATGGTGAAGGTTACGTTCGAATTGGTCTTGTCGAAAATGACCAACGTATTCGTCAGGCTGCACGAAACGTTAAACAATTTATATCATCACAAACTCGCGAATTATCAGATTAGTTAGCTGTTGATCGGTGGCTATGATAACAAGCGCGGGAATCAATCAGGTTTAAGGTAAGCACATGTCGAATATCGGATTCAATGCAGGATTAGCTCTTCAGGCTGCGTTAGTGACAGAGAAGGCGGCTATTGCAGCCTCACACTTGGCAGGACGCGGCGACGAAAAAGCTGCAGATCAAGCAGCTGTCGATGCAATGCGTACCATGCTCAATGCTATGGATATTCGCGGTCGCATAGTTATTGGTGAAGGCGAGCGTGATGAAGCGCCTATGCTTTATATTGGTGAAGAGGTTGGCAAGGGTAAGGGGCCTGAGATTGATATTGCTCTCGATCCACTTGAAGGCACAACGCTCACCGCTAAAAATATGGCGAATGCTTTAGCCGTAATGGCCTTTGCTCCGCGCGGTGGGTTACTCTACGCGCCTGATACATATATGGACAAGATCGCCATTGGACCCGGTTACGCGCCAGGTCTTGTGGATTTAGATAAATCACCTGCAGATAATGTTAAAGCGCTCGCCAAGGCAAAAGGTGTGAAACCGTCAGACATAACAGTCTGCGTTATGGATCGTGCACGTCATGCTGAAATCATTGCAGAACTTCGCTCGATTGACGCAAGCATATCTCTTATTACCGATGGTGATGTCCAAGGCGTAATTGCAACAACTGAGCCTGAGACACAGATTGATATTTATATAGGGCAGGGCGGCGCACCTGAAGGTGTCCTTGCCGCCGCAGCTCTGCGATGTGTAGGTGGTCAAATGCAGGGACGATTGCATTTCCGAAATGATGATGAAGTTGCCCGTGCCCGGCGCGTTGGAATCGATAAATTAGATACAAAGTATGATTTGGACGGTCTCGCCGCTGGGCCGACGATTTTTTCAGCCACGGGCGTAACGCAAGGAAGCTTGCTTGATGGCGTCAAAGTCAGGGGAGATCGTGTTCATACGCATACGCTTATTATGAACTCTGTTGACGGTTCCATTCAGCGCTTGCGCTCAGACAGGCCCGTTTAACATAAATGGTGGCGTTTCTCGATGTCGAGACGTCTTGCCGTGGATTGCGTTGGCAAGCTCGTTGCGAAGATGAAGCGGCTATCACTCAATTAGAACAACTCAAATCACTTGATAACTTATCGGCTAGGCTCTTAGCGGGAAGGGGCATAACCCCGGATATTGCGGATGAGTTTTTGAGTCCAACTTTGCGCGGCTCTATGCCGGATCCGTCCTCGCTTCAGGATATGGATAAAGCAGCCAAGCTGATTTTGGACGCTATTGAGGCGAAACAAAAAATTACAGTCTTTGCAGATTATGATGTGGATGGGGGCAGCTCTGCTGCCCAGCTTATAAAGTGGGGGCGAGCATTTGGTGTCGAGATAGGGCTCTACGTTCCGGACCGAGTTAAAGAGGGTTACGGCCCGTCTGTAGAGGCTTTCGAGCGGCTAAAAGCAGACGGAAATGACCTCGTCATAACCGTTGATTGTGGAGCCGCGGCCCAGAGCGCTTTAGAGGCGGCTAAAAATTTGGAACTGCCTATAATTGTTATTGATCATCACCTCATGCAGGGTGCTTTGCCGCCTTGTGCTGCACTGGTGAATCCCAACCGTGAAGATGATACGTCTGGCTTGGGGCATTTGGCTGCGGCTGGCGTTACCTTTATGACTTTGGTCGCTCTGAACCGCGAAGCGCGCCGGCGTGGTTTAGAAAATACGCCTAATATCATGAAATTATTGGGATTATCAGCCATTGGAACCGTTTGTGATGTTGTATCTCTGAAAGGGCTTAATCGCACCATCGTGAGTCAGGGCCTGAAAGTCTTATCTCAAGATGAAAATATTGGTATTCGGGCGTTGTCAGACGTAGCAGGAACTGCCCCACCTTACACAACATATCATTGCGGCTTTATTTTAGGCCCCCGAATCAATGCTGGTGGCCGTATTGGTAAGGCTGAAATGGGTGCTGAGATGCTATCAACAGAAAATGCACAACTTGCCTATGCTCATGCTGCTGAGCTTGACAGAGTTAATACGGAACGTAAGGCGCTTCAAAAGCAAATAGTCAACGAGGCTTTGGAGGAGGCTGATAAGCTTGCGAATGAAAACTCGGTTATGATTGTGAGTATGGATGGGTGGCACCCTGGCGTCATAGGTATCGTAGCAGGGCGTCTCAAAGATCGATTTGACAAGCCAGCCATCGTGATAGGCTTGAATGAAGAAGGCCTTGGGAAAGGATCCGGTCGGTCCATGCCGGGCGTGAATTTGGGCGATGCTATTACTAAAGCCAAAGAAGCCGGACTTCTCATTAGCGGGGGAGGTCATGCCATGGCGGGTGGATTGACGGTTGAAGCAGAAAAAATAGAAGCGCTCACAGAGTTTCTTAATAGAGTTTTAGCTGATGATGTAGCTGAAGCTCGTAAGAATTTATCTCTCAAAATCGACTCACTTCTAGCTCTGGGTGCCGCTAGTCAGTCTACAATAGACCGTATTGCACAAGTTGCCCCTTATGGTGCTGGTAACCCTCAGCCCGTCTTTGCGTTTTCAGACCTGCGTATATCTTATGCGGAACGTGTAAAAGGGGGGCATGTTCGCTGTGCTTTTGAAGACGGAGTTGGGGGGCGCATTAGCGGTATATGTTTTCGCGCGGATGAAACAGGACTGGACGAAGTTCTTCTGTCCCCTAATGCACCCCGTGTCCATGTGGCGGGTCGTCTTAAGGCTGACAGCTGGAAAGGGCGCAATAGAGTTGATTTGCAGGTCGTGGACATAGCGATTGCATAAAATAATGCTTCAAAACTTCCCAAAATAATGAAAAAGCCTCTTGCAAGGCTGTGAAGTGCTATATATATCGCGGCTCACAGTTGATGCGGTCCCTTCGTCTATCGGTTAGGACGCCAGGTTTTCAACCTGGAAAGAGGGGTTCGATTCCCCTAGGGACTGCCAACTGATTTACCTATAAAATAGCCCTTGGACAAACGCCGCGTTTTAGGTAAGTGAACCTCATGAAACGCTTACTAATCATAACACTTTTTGTTGCTCTTTTCACTGCGCCAGCATTCGCCCAAACGTCAAAAGACGATGTTGTGGATTTTGGTGAGCCCGTTCCTTTAAAGATTGTGTCTGAAGATTCGACGCATACCTTTTCTATTGAACGCGCCGTATCATTGGATCAACAAGCAAGAGGCATGATGTTTCGGGAGAGTATGGAGCCCGACTCAGGTATGCTGTTTGAGTTTGATCAGCCGAAAATTGCGACTATTTGGATGAAAAATACGCCTCTGCCGCTTGATATTCTCTTTGTCCGTTCAAATGGTAAGATTCTTAAAATTGAGCATATGGCACAGCCTTATAAACTTCGCAGTGCCTCATCCGAGGCCATCGTGGCAGCCGTATTGGAATTGCAGGGCGGCAGAAGTAAAGAGCTAGGCATTATGCCTGGTGATTTGGTTCAACATGAATTTTTTGGCACAGAAGCTAAATAACGGGCTTGCCTTTTGATTCCAGTTGGTTATGAAGCCCAAGCCTTAGTCGGGGCGTAGCGCAGCCTGGTAGCGCACCTGTTTTGGGAACAGGGGGTCGCAAGTTCGAATCTTGCCGCCCCGACCATTGGCTTAATCATCACATTACTGTCATTCTTAGCTATGGTAAGGCTTTGATAACTATGAGTCCTTAAACCAAAAGTGCAATTTGTGGATTGGGGAATCGAATGACAGCAACTAACCTATTAAAGAGGGCGCAAGTTCAGCCTGTATCAAAGGCGTATAAGCGCATTGAAATTGGTCGCGTCTTGACGGTGGGTTCGGCAGTCGCTGTTATGTCCATAAACAAATCCATAATCCGGAATGGGCAGCTTAATATGGCCCAAATCGGAACTATATTGAAAATTATAACTACCAAATCAATCGTGGTTGCTATGGTAGGGTCGCTTCGTATCGGGGCTGCAGATGATGAAGGTATGGGAGATGGCTGTATCGCCAATCTTAATATCCTTGGTGAGATCACAACGAATCCAACAACTAAAGAGACGAAGTTTTTCCGGGGCGTAAGATCATTCCCTGTCTTGAATGAAGCTATTTACAACATGTCGCCTGATGATTTGCGGCTTATCTTCAATAAAGAAAACGCTCCGTGTATCGAAGTTGGGCGTTTGCAACAGGATAATTCTATCGTTGCAAAAGTCAGAACGAATGATTTGTTATCAAAGCATTTTGCAATTATTGGATCTACAGGTTCTGGTAAATCTTGTACCGTTGCGTTGGTCCTACAGGCCATATTAAGAGAAAACAGCATGGCACATGTTGTGCTCTTTGACCCTCATAACGAATATTCAAAAAGCTTTGGCAATATGGCCGAGGTTATTAGTAATGATTCGCTCGATATTCCGCTTTGGATGTTTGATTTTGTCGAAACAACTGAGCTGTTGACCAGCGATATTGAGGATCATGCCCGCGAGGAAACGGAAGTCCTTCATGACATCTTATTAAAAGCTAAGCGGCTTTATGACCGATCTATGCAGAAAAATGATACGTCGTCTCACACAAAAATGGATGATGTCGAAGCAGAATTGCAGCGTGCCACTCACATAACGCTGGATTCTCCCGTGCCTTATCGGATTAGAGATGTTATTAAGCTGCTGGACCATTCAATGGGTAAACTTGAGAATAACTCCAACCTAGGGCCATATAAGCGGCTAAAGCGGCGTATTCAGATGCTTATGGCGGATCCGCGCTACCAATTTATCTTTCGTAACCAAGCAGCTCCTTTACCCATCGAAAATCTGGTGGGACGAATTTTCCGAATTCCGGTTGCGGGCAAACCCATCTCTATTTTGGATTTCTCAGGTATTCCGTCAGAGGCCTTGAACGTTGTCGTTTCTGTTGTGGCGCGGCTGGCTTTTGAACTCGCGACTTGGTCCGAGCGGCGTATTCCCGTACTCTTGGTTTGTGAGGAAGCTCACAGATATATTCCGGCGGATAAGAGCCTTGGTTTCCATTCCACGCGGCGTATTATTGGCCGTATTGCTAAAGAGGGCCGTAAGTATGGTGTGTCACTGGGCATTATATCTCAGCGCCCTTCAGAGCTAGAGGCTTCCACGCTTTCTCAGTGCTCAACTATCTTCTCAATGCGCTTGTCTAATGAGTTAGATCAGAATTTTGTCAGAGCCGCGGTGCCAGATGGGGCCGCCGAGTTACTGTCATTTTTGCCATCCCTTGGCACAGCCGAAACAATGGTATTTGGCGAATCTGTAAATCTGCCCATGCGCGTTATCCTGAACACACTTGAAGAAGAATATCGGCCGCATAGTTCATCAGCTGAGTTTACAGACCTTTGGAATCGTCCCGATGCGACGCCGCAATTTATGGAAACTGTGTATGGTCGTTGGCGCTCGCGCAGTATGAATAAAAAAGACGTTCCGACTGAAGCTATTGCGGCGCCTCAAAGAACGGTTCAGACAGCAAGGCACAGTTTCCGGCAACAGTCAGCTGTTGCACCTGCTACATCAAGGCAATCACCACCTAGAGCGCCTCAAAACCCTGTCACCGCGTCAACTGCTCAGATGCGCCAGCGTTTACAGAATGCAGCCTCTAAATCCTCGAGCCTGTCAGATGTGAAATCCATGCTAAATACGGCCTTTAATCGAGATATGTAATTTACAGCGGCGCTGTCTCGGGCTAATGCGTTGCTAAATTCGATCTGGAGAGTCACATGTTGGCTAAAATCTATCAACCTTCACCGTCAGCCATGACATCAGGCCGTGCTAAGCGGCATTGGGTTCTTGAATTTGTAAGTAAGTCGTCAGGCGTGATAGATCCTCTTACAGGCACCAAGCGCTCTACAGATGTTAGGTCACAACTTGATCTTAAATTTGAAACGCTTGAAGCAGCTGTGGCTTATGCGAAAGCTAATAATATTCCTCACCAAGTCGTTCAAAGCCAAACTATGAAACGCATTCCAAGATCATATGCAGATAATTTTGCTTTTGACAGAAAGTTGCCTTGGACGCATTAAGCCTTTTTGGGGGTCCGTAGCTCAACTGGATAGAGCAGCCGCCTTCTAAGCGGCAGGTTGCAGGTTCGAGTCCTGCCGGGCCTGCCACCCCCTTATAATATTTGTGCCTTACCGCCTGACAACCCAAGGTACGCTATTTAAAATGCGCGTCCATGAATTCGAGAAAAGCAGGCCAGTCTTCTTTGACAACGCCGTGAGTACCTGGGCGTATCCAAAATGCCAAATCGTTTTGAGGCATAAATTCTGTAAGTTTCGTTTGTTCTAAGCCTTGCGCCCCATAGAGTTCGTAAACTGGGCTTGCACCTTGCGCGGCTCTGAACGCACCTTCTGGGTCAGACCATACATCTCGCTTTGCGTTACCAAGCAGAATAGGTCTTGGCGCAATAAGGCCCAACAATTGATGCTGATCAACTGTTAGATTTTGTTCGGCATAACCGGGCGTGAACCAGTGCGGATAATTTTCCGTGATGTCTTTTACGGTCTCGCCTTTTTTATTACGGGAGAGCGAAGCCCCGCCGGTTCCGGATTGATGAGCGATCACGCCGTCTATTGTTTCATCAAATGCGGCTGCGACTAAGGCGGCTTTTCCGTATCTGGAATGTCCGAAACTAATTGTCTCTGAAAATCGCTCATCGGATTTGAGAAAATTTGAAAGCGTTGAGAATTGAAAGGCCCAAGCTCCCACTGCGCCCCAAGGCTGAGCGGAAGAGGGAGCCTCTTGCCGAAACGGTTCAAACCCGGCGGCATCATCCGGATAATTGGCCGGAGGGTAAATAACGGCCAAAGCATAGCCGCGATCCATTATCATATTTATGGGAGGGGTCGTTATGTAACGTCCGAAAAAATATGTGAATACTCCCGACATCATACTGTCACCGCTACATTCAAAATGGTCATTTTTAGGTTTGGAGATTCCATCAATGGGGACAACATTATGATTTGGGCAAAAATTCTCCATCATAATAATTGGAACTGGTTTTGCGGCATTTTTTGGCATCAAAAGGACTGCATTATAGGTCAAACCACGAGGGGCATTGAGCGTGATTTCTTGGATGTTAGCTTTATAGCTATGGCCAGAAATTTCACGCGACTCAATCAGAGTTGTGTTAAATGCATTGGGTAAAATTCCGTAAACCTCTTTCTCAAAGACTGAACGGATTAGCGGCTTGTTCTTTTCCCAGTCTTTTACTGTTGATGAGGCAATCTTAGGAGTGGCTTCCTGCCCCACGGGTTTTGATGGAGCCGTCATCATCAGAGTTCGCGTTCCCGCGCATGATGATAATGCGGCAAATGTCAAAATAGCGGCTATAGCCAACCACACACGTTTCATTTTAAGAAATCTCATTAAGGGCCTGTTCTATATCGTTTTTTAAGTCTTCCATGGCTTCCAAGCCGCAGGCAAAACGAACCAACGGCCCGCCTAAGGACGCGCTTACACTTCGTTTTAATTGAGGATCACAATGAATTGCCAAGCTTTCAAACCCGCCGTAAGAGTACCCAATTCCAAAAAGCTTGAGCGCATTTATAAAGGCTAAAATATCTGTCTCGTGACAAGGTTTCATAACAACGCTAAAGATACAGCCCCCGCCTGTGAAATCGCGTTTCCAGAAGGCATGATCGGGATGGGTCTCATGTGCAGGGTGTAGAACTTGCTGTACTTTGGAGTGCGTACCTAGCCAATTCGCTAAGGCTAAACTGGTGGCTTCTTGCTGGCGAAATCTTGGCACAACTGTTCGAAAGCCGCGCAATATTTGATAAACATCATCCGGAGAACAAGCATTACCAAGATGTTTGGCTGTTAATGCCACTTGCTTGGCGAGCTTCTCTGTACGGCTCACCGCCGCGCCGCTCATTATGTCGCTATGACCTCCAAAATACTTAGTCGCGGCATGGCAGCTTATATCAACGCCAAGCTTGAGAGGGTTTAGCGATAATCCAGCGGACCATGTATTATCTATAATTGTCGTGACGCCATGCGCTTGTGCGGCTTTGGTAATGGCGGGAATATCCTGAATTTCAAAGGTGAGGGAGCCAGGGCTTTCCATTATGATGACTGACGTGTTGGGGCGAAGTAGGTTTTCAATATCTGCGCCTATGCGAGGATTATACATCTCCGTCTCAATACCCATTTTTTTCAAGTGACCGTCGCAAAAATATCGTGTTGGGCCATAAGATGAATCTGTCAGCAGAATATGATCGCCTGTCTTGATTTGGGAAAGTATGGGGTAGGTACAGGCCGCGAGGCCTGAGGGAAATAAAGAGGTGCCTGCGCCGCCTTCCAGAAGGTTGAAAGCCTCTTTTAAGGTATCATGAACGGCGCTGCCATGCCGCCCATAACCGCGTATATCAGAGCGGTATAAATCCTCGGCTCTGTCAAATAGTAATGTCGAAGCACGTGTTATGTCTGGATTAACGGCTGTGCCCATTCCTGCTTTCGGGCGTGAAATATGCGTAAAGTGTGTTTCTTTTTCCATCTTAAATCTCTATCGGGGCATCGCTTGCACCCCATTCTGCCCATGAACCGTCATATAAACTTATCTCTTTCGCCCCCAAGGAGTGAAGAACAAAAGCAACTCCGGCGGCTGTAATGCCGGACCCACAGCTCGTGATAATAGGCTTTTCTAAGTTAATCCCAGCTTGGCCTACAATAGTCGCAAGCTCGTGTATGGGTTTAAAAAAACCGTCACTTGTTTTTAAAGTGCCAAATGGAAGAGAAAAACTTCCGGGTATGCGGCCTGAACGTAAACCTTCTCGCGGTTCCGGGCTTGTGCCTAGGAAACGGCCTGATGGGCGAGCGTCTACGATTTGAATCTCTGTACCTATGGCAGATAGCAGACAGTTTTTATCTGTAACTTCTATATGTGGAACACCTGTTTTAAATTCACTTTTATTCTGTGGTTCTAATGGAGACTTGTGGATGATATGATCTGCTTTAATCCAAGCCGGCAATCCGCCATCCAATATAGAAACCCTGCTGTGTCCGAAAGTCATGAATGTCCACCAGACACGCGGACTGGAAAACAGGCCATGGCGGTCATAACAAATGACATGGTCTGAGTTATTAATGCCTATATTCGAGACACCTGCGGCAAAGTTTTTAGCGGAAGGCAACATATGTTTCATATCACTTTTAAGATCAGCTATAGCGTCAATGTCAAATATCTGGGCGCCCGGAATGAAACCCATGGCCAAGCTTTGAGCCTCGTTAGGAAGTACCCATGTCCCATCAAGTATTTTTATATCTTTACGAGACAGATTATCAGCAAGCCAGTCTGCAGTAACTAGCAAATCCATGGCGGAACCGGCAGCCCTTTTTCTCGCAAGAATTCAGGGTTGTAAACTTTGGATTGATAACGCTGTCCGTAGTCACAAAGAATAGTGACAATGGTATGTCCCGGACCCATTTCGCGCGCCATTCGAATAGCGCCCGCAATGTTGATTCCTGAAGATCCACCCAAACAAATTCCTTCAAGCTGGTTGAGTTCAAATATTACCTCGAGAGCTTCTTTGTCGGACACTTGGTAAGCCTTATCGACAATGATATCCTTCAGATTCTCTGTTATGCGACCTTGCCCAATACCTTCAGTAATTGATCCGCCTTCGGCTTTGAGTGTACCGTCACTGAAGTAACTGAACATTTTAGAGCCAAATGGATCCGCAACGCCGATTTGTATTTTAGGATTGCGCGCTTTGAGTGCCAATGAGACGCCGCCCAGGGTTCCGCCGGACCCGACAGCGCAAATAAACCCATCGACTTTGCCGTCGGTTTGCTCAAATATCTCCGGACCAGTTGTTTGAACATGAGCATCACGATTGGCTGTATTGTCAAATTGATTCGCCCAAATTGCACTGGGTGTCTCTTGGGCAAGGCGTTCGGAATAATGCACATAGTTGTTGGGATTTGCATAAGGCACGGCATCAACCTCAATCAGCTCAGCTCCGAGTAATTTAACGGCATCTTTCTTTTCCTGGCTTTGGGTGCGCGGCATAACAATTTTACAGCGGTAGCCTAAGGTAGAGCAAACCATAGCAAGGCCAATACCCGTGTTGCCAGCCGTGCCTTCGACGACAACGCCGCCGGGTTGTAGGGACCCATCCGCCTCAGCAGCGCGAATAATACCTAGCGCAGCGCGGTCTTTGACGGATTGCCCAGGGTTCAGGAACTCGGCTTTACCCAATATTTCACATCCTGTTAGCTTAGACGCTTCGTTTAAGCGTAAGAGCGGTGTATTGCCGATGAGGTCGAGTACGGATGTTGCAGCCACTTTAGTCTCCATTAGTCTTTGTAGTGAGGCTAATGGTTAGAAATTATATCGCAACATAATTTGAGCGTTGCAGTGTGAAATAGCGTGTTTTTTCTGTTACAACTATGTTAGTGCGCAGAAAACTCAAGGACTGCATGATATGACTAAAGCCAATGCCACAATTTCTATGCCTCTTCCGGGTGGCGGTACTTATGAAATTGGCAATGATAAGCCTTTAACGATCCTTGCAGGGCCCTGCGCTATGGAAAATCGTGATCATGCTTTGATGACGGCTGAACGCCTTAAGAAAATTGGCGAAAATGTCGGCCTGAATATTGTTTATAAATCTTCATATGACAAAGCAAACCGGACAAGCATCCATTCGCCTCGCGGCATAGGTCTTGAAAAAGCTCTCCCGATATTTGAAGAAATACGCGAACAGATAGGTTTGCCCTGTTTGACAGATACGCACACGGCTGAGCAAGCTGAAGCCGTTGGCAGCGTCGTTGATATGCTTCAAATACCCGCCTTTCTGTGTCGTCAGACCGATTTACTAGTAGCGGCGGCCAAAACGGGCAAAGTCATCAATGTCAAAAAGGGACAGTTTCTTGCGCCGGAAGATATGGGTAATGTTCTCAATAAAGTGGTTGAGGGCGGAAACCCTAATGTTATGGCGTGTGAGCGCGGTGCAAGCTTTGGTTATAACACCCTTGTGACGGATTTTCGCGGGATCAGTACTATGAAAACCTTTGGATCGCCCGTTGTCTTTGACGCGACTCATTCTGTTCAGCAGCCGGGGGGACAAGGCGCGACCAGTGGGGGACGCCGCGAATTTGTCCCGACATTGGCACGTGCGGCGGCGTCAATTGGTGTCGCGGCAATTTTCATGGAAACACATCCAGAACCCTCAAAAGCTCCATCCGATGGGCCTAATATGATACCCATGGATCAGTTCGAAGAATTGCTACAAGATATAAAGCGTTTTGATCAGTTATCGAAGCAATATCCGCTTAGTCCTTTATCGGCGTAACCGGACTTTCTTTAATCTCAATGACTTCAAATTCATCAAGCTTAGCGGCGCGGCGCGGTAGGGTGCCATTCTCTAACAGGCTTTGAACGCGCTTTTCAGCATTAACGCGCAGGTCCTCATAAAATAAATTAGATGGCAAAGTTCTAAACTTTCCTCCGACCTTTAAGGGTCTACGAAGCGAGCGCGTCTTGGGCTTGTCAACGAAAAGTATTCCGTCTTCACATTGTGCCCCGACTTGTTTTTTCATCGCGGCCGGCTTCATATCAGGATCAAGCCCCTCAGCAGCGACGCCGCCCAAATGAAGACGCTGCGGCGCGTAATCTTCGGACCTGTTCCATAGAAGAGGATTATTACAGAGCAGACGTCGGCCTTCTACTGAGACGTAATCATTGCCATCATGCACCAAAAGGCGTGAGACAAAACGCTTCGCTATAACGTCATCACCCGGCATGAACGCCCCAAAGGCATTTATGCAATTTGTGTCATCAGGTCTTTCGCAAGGCAACAAACCATTCAAAGTGGTTTCAAAAAGATCAAGTGGAAGCGGATAGTCGATAACATAAGCAGCTGCCAGACGCGCTTTCAGCTCACCCTGAAAGAAATCCGCTAAGAGACGCTGCACGTGACTCGCGCCTTGATTATGACCGACGAGAACAATGGGGCGTTCGGGTGGAGAGCTTTTGAGGAACACCTCAAAGGCGCGCTTGACATCTTGATAGGCAAAATTCTGTGCTTTGCGGGCATCTTCTCTGGCCGTCATAAAGCTGTAGAGTGATGCCTGGCGATAATAAGGCGCGAAAAGACGGCCCGCACTACCATAAGGTGCGACATAATTAGGCCGTACAATACGCTGTAATTTACTTTTACGTTTCAGATCATCTGATCTCAAAACCCAATGTTTTCCGCCGCGATAAACACTTGGAACGACCACAAAAACATCACCAGCACTTGGATGATTGAATGGATCTTGGGTTAGATCAGGTTGCGCGAGCCAGGCCTCGGCGGTGCTGTAATCGGGCGCTATGGGTTTGGTATAAGTTTGAAAAGGCTGTCGTGGGTCTTGGATAGTTTGAAATATGTCATCGCGGTAAAGATATATGACAGCGAGACTCATGAGGAATACAATTAACCCCAATAAGAGAAAAGGCTTCTCAATCTTTATTTTGCCGTTTTTGGTCATATCATCGCCAATAATTATATTTTATAGCTAAGGATATTCGTGCGTTTCGTATAGGGTGGAAAGCCGCCCATGACGTGTTTTTAATGGATCAGCCCATGACCGATGAAGAGTTTGAAGCCGCCAAGCGTGAGAGTACATCTCGCTTTAAATTAGTGCGTTGGATCAGGAACCGCTTTTTTACAGGGGTGATTATTGCCCTGCCTGTAATTGCAACAGTCATAGGCGTTTCGTGGATTGTGCAAAAAATAGACAATAACGTCCTGAAATTTCTGCCAGGTATTATAAACCCGAAGACCTATTTGGGATTTGACATTCCGGGGTTGGGCCTCATTATTTCGATTGTACTTCTTTTCTTATTGGGGGTTATCGCCTCCAACTTTATTGGAAATTCTGTTATTAAAGCTGGAGAGCGGCTTTTGGCACGTGTGCCTGTGGTATCACCCGTTTATAATGCTCTCAAGCAAATCGTTACGACTGTGGCTCAACAAAAAGACCGTGCGTTTCGAGATGTATGCTTGCTCGAATATCCGCGTAAAGGGCTTTATGCGGTTGGCTTCGTCACTGCAGATTTGTCAGGTGCTCCTGCGGAAAAACTCCCCAAAGGCTATGTCTGTGTATTTGTACCCACTACGCCAAACCCAACCTCAGGCTTTTTACTTTTTGTCAAAGAAACAGATATTCAAATTCTGGATATGACGCCGGAGGAGGGAGCTAAGATGATTATTTCAGGGGGTATGGTGTCATCAAACGAGGCTCTCTATGCAGATGATCCTGAAATGCAAAAGCTTTTAGCAAAACAAGGCAAGCTGAAAGTCACCCCGCCTTCATAAGAGCTATCCCAAAATCTTGTTCAAACAGATAGAGCAGGTTCCTAGCGGCTTTACCGCGCGGTGTTGTGAGACCAGGATCTATCTGTGAGAGTAATCTTGCGTCCTGAACAGCAGTTTCTAACAGTGATTTATGTTTATCCAAATCAGCGAGTTTGTAATTGGGAAGACCGCTTTGCCGCGCCCCTAACAAATCGCCCGAACCGCGCAGCTCCCAATCTTTTTCAGCAATAAGGAAGCCATCTTCACTTTGCCGCATGATTTCTAGCCGAGCTTTTCCATTAACAGAAAGCGGTCCTTTATACATAAGAAGGCACGTTGATTGCTTGTCCCCGCGCCCCACGCGACCTCTTAATTGATGAAGTTGCGCCAGTCCAAAGCGCTCCGCATGCTCTATCACCATTATCGTGGCATTTGGAGCATCAACGCCGACCTCAATGACGGTTGTGGCCACAAGGATATCATAGTCACCGCGTTTAAAGGCCTGCGACATCGCCTCTTTATCTTGTGCGGATAAGCGCCCATGCAGCAAGCCAACGCGATCACCAAAAATAGCTGTTAATTGACGGTGGCGATCTTCGACGGATGAGAGATCAATAAGTTCGCTATCCTCCACCAAAGGACAGACCCAATAAACTTGATCCCCTTTTTTTATAGCGCGACCCACGCCGTCAATAACATCATCAAGGCGCTGCAGAGGCAATATACGCGTTTCAATCGGCTTTCGTCCCGCGGGCTTTTCGTCCAGTTTTGAGACATCTAAATCCCCATAAGCCGTAAGGGCAAGCGTTCTGGGAATAGGAGTCGCAGTCATAACCAAGAGGTCTGGATTGTATCCTTTCTCCGTAAGCTTTAAGCGGTCATGCACACCAAAACGGTGCTGTTCATCAATAATAACAAGGCCGAGGTCTTTAAATTCGACGGACTCTTGGAACAGGGCATGGGTCCCTATAGCAACATCAATATATCCTTCTTTGAGTCCCGTCGCCAAAGCTTGACGGGGCTTGCCTTTATCGCGGCCCGTTATCGCTTCCACGGTTAGGCCGACAGGTTCCAACATAGTTTTGAGAGTTTGTGCATGTTGACGGGCTAAGATTTCAGTGGGGGCCATCATCGCAACTTGCGCGCCAGCTTCTGCCGCTTGTGCGCAAGCCATAGCGGCAACAAATGTCTTGCCGGCTCCGACATCGCCCTGAAGCAGACGTGCCATACGAAAAGGCGATGTCATATCAGCGCTTATTTCAGCAAAGGCGTGCCGCTGCGCACCTGTTGGCTCAAAGGGGGCGGCTTTGAGTAAATCATCGACATATTGGCCTGCCGCAATAAGGGGGCGCCCTTTGGCACGGCGAGTGTTTTCCCTAACCAGTGCCATGGCGAGTTGCTTGGCCAGAAGTTCATCATATGCTAACCTCAGACGCGGCGGAGCATCAACTTTAATATCAACCGGGTGTTCTGGTGCGTGAAGGCGTATTATGGCTTCATGAAAACTCGGCCAATCCTGTTGGGACAGCATGGCATCATCAAGCCATTCCGGCAGGGTCGGTAATTTTTGTAGTGCGCCCATGACAGCTTTGCGCGCCACCTTTTGAGATAATCCTGCTGATAGCGGATAAAGCGTTTCGTAAAGCGGGAGGTCATCTGCGTTCTCAGGTGAAAGAATATAATCCGGATGCGTCATTTGCAGCTCCGCATTAAACACCTCCGTTTTCCCAGAGATAATACGTTCTGCGCCTTCGGGGAGTACTCGCCTGAGATAGTCACCACGGGCCTTGAAAAAAGTAAGTGTCATATCCCCTGTCTCATCAAAAACACGAATACGGTAAGGGCGATTGCGGTTGCTTGGGGCTATATGAGTGCCGACAGTCACTCTGAAAGTGCACATTTCGTCTGTTGTTGCCTCAGATATTTTGGGACTGTGACTGCGATCAATTAGGCCGTTGGGCGGGGTCAGGAGTAAGTCTTTAATGCGTGTTCCCATAGCGCGTCCCAAGGCCTCAGAGACGCGGGGCCCGACACCTTTTAACGTCGTAACATCTGCAAAAACAGGAAAGAGGGCTTGAGGGCGCATAAATGTAATATTTCCTAAGTTTTGCGCAATCGCAAGTGACAGTCCAAACGAATATAGTTAAGGAGTGCGGCTATGTTAGATGCAAGACGAAAAAGACTGGTTTATCGCGCGAATTATAGAGGCTTCAAAGAAGCTGATATGATATTGGGCGGTTTTGCCAAGGCTCATATTGAAAGCCTCACTGAGGAAGAAGTTCTCCAGTTTGAAGACCTGTTAAGCGCAAAGGATCATGATATTTATGATTGGGTTGCAGGAAAAAGTCCTGTTCCCGCTAATTATGATACGCCACTTCTGGACCGTCTGCGTAAGTTCAAACCCGTTCCCTAAGTGCAAATTCAGCTTAACCGATATGCAAGCCGTGAGCTTGACCTTATTGCGGCTGGACTGCCCGAAGGTGCTGATGCGCTCGTCTTCACGAGGGCTGTACGGCAGCGTAGCGGACGCGCCATGTTTATCGCGCGTGATGATACGCGGGCATCAGGATTTATAGCCGCTTGCCGATTTTTCGCGCCTGACATACCTGTTTTATCTCTCCCGTCTTGGGATTGCCTTCCATATGACCGTGTGTCTCCTAGCCGTACTTTGGCAGCTAGGCGCGCAGCGGCCTTGCATAGCTTATTAATCGCCCCAATTGATCAACCTATTATTATTGTTACGACCATTAGTGCGGCTACGCAAAAAGTTGCCCCGCGCTCTGTTATTGCCGGTGCTGGATTTCACGCTGCGGTTGGACAGCAGCTTAGGCGGGAAGTGCTTGAATCTTATCTGTCTGACAATGGTTATTCACGTGCCTCAACCGTGATGGAGGCAGGGGATTTTGCTATTCGCGGCGGATTGATAGATATATTTCCGCCTGCATTGGAAAGCCCGATAAGGCTAGATTTCTTTGGGGATGAGCTCGAATCTATTCGTGCTTTTGATGTTGAAACGCAGCGGACAACTGAAAAGTTAAAGCAGGTTCAACTCGCGCCCGTAAGTGAAGTTCTGATGTCTGATCTCGCTGTAGCGACATTTCGGAAAAATTATATTGCCGCTTTTGGCGGCGGCGTCAGTAAAGACCCCATCTATGCGTCGGTTGTGGAGGGTATCCGCCCGCAAGGGATAGAGCATTATTTGCCGCTATTCTATTCACAGGTTGAAACCATTTTTGATTATGCGGGGCCAGACACTCTTATCGCCTTTGATGGATTGCTCGAAGAAGCGCGTATTGAGCGCCGAGACCTGATTGAGGACTTTTATAGTTCTCGCCAAGAATATGTAGAGGCGCGTGACACAGGTTCAGGTGATCCGTCTAAAACGGCGGGTGTTTACCGTCCATTGCCAACCCATCGATTATATCTTGAAGATGAAAGCTGGGTTGAGATTACAGCGCCGCTTCAAATCCGAAACCATACAGCTTTTATCCCGCCGGACGCTGAGAACAAAGTAGGTTTCGGCGGTAAGTTAGGCCGCAACTTTTCGATTGAACGCCGCACAGAAGGGGCAAATGTCTTTGAAGCTGTCGTCGACTATGTCCGAACATTAAAGAATGAGAAAAAGAAAATTCTGATTGCAGCCTGGACTGAAGGGTCTTCTGAGCGACTTGGAAATGTGCTCGAAGATCACAATCTTATTGCCTCTCAAGAAAAACGAGGCCCTGATGCGCTCAAGATTCCTCCCGGCACGGTAAGACGTGTTATCCTGCCAATTGAGCAAGGTTTTACCTTCGGTGATCTATCTGTCATTTCAGAACAAGATATTTTGGGTGACCGTTTGGTCAATCGCGGGCGCAAGCGAAAAGCCAAAAATTTTATATCAGAAGCGGCAGCCTTAACGCCGGGTGACTTAATCATTCATATTGACCATGGTTTAGGCCGATATCTCGGTCTTCAAACGTTACAGGTGCAAGATGCACCTCATGATTGCCTACAGCTAGAATATCATGGCGGCGCAAAGCTTTATTTGCCCGTCGAGAATATTGAGCTGCTCTCCCGATATGGCTCAGCGGGTGATGGGGCTGTTCTTGATAAGTTAGGTGGCGTGGCTTGGCAGTCTCGTAAGGCAAAAGCCAAACAACGACTGAAAGACATGGCGGGAGAACTCATTGTTATTGCGGCCAAGCGGGCTATGCGAACATGTGAGCCAACCATCATTGAAGATGGGCCTTATAATGAGTTTTGCGCGCGGTTCCCTTATGCGGAAACCAATGACCAACTCAGCGCTATAGAGGACGTCTTTGGCGATCTTCGCAGCGGAAAGCCGATGGACCGCTTAATTTGCGGAGATGTTGGTTTTGGTAAAACAGAGGTCGCTTTGCGGGCAGCCTTTGCTGTGGCGATGAGCGGTAAGCAAGTTGCCATAGTTGCTCCGACGACAATTTTATCACGCCAGCATTTTAAAACTTTTTCAGAGCGGTTTAGAGGGTGGCCTGTTAAAGTCAGGCAACTCTCTCGTTTAGTTACAGCTAAGGATGCCAAAGCCACAAAAGAAGAGCTCTCCAAAGGGCAATGTGAAATTGTCGTCGGAACACATGCATTATTGGCTAAGTCGATCCAGTTTTCTGATTTGGGCATGATAATCGTGGATGAAGAACAGCGTTTTGGTGTACAGCACAAAGAGCGTCTGAAATCATTGCGCGCAGATATGCATGTACTAACTCTTACGGCGACGCCAATCCCGCGGACCTTACAAATGGCGCTGTCAGGCATTCGTGACCTTTCGCTTATTGCAACCCCGCCTGTCGATCGCCTTGCGGTTCGAACCTATGTCTCGCCATTTGATGAGGTGTCTATTCGCAAAGCAATCTTGCGGGAGCGTTATCGCGGCGGACAATCCTTCTTTGTGGCACCCCGAATTGCTGACATCCCCCGCATTGAAGAGTTTATGCGCGAATCCGTGCCCGAAGTGAAATATGTGATTGCACATGGACAGATGGTACCGGGCGCGCTCGAAGATATTATGACCGCCTTTTATGACGGACAATATGATGTGCTAATTTCGACCTCTATCATTGAAAGCGGAATTGATATCCCGTCTGCCAATACCATGATTGTTTACAGGGCTGATCGCTTTGGCCTCGCGCAGCTCTATCAGATGCGCGGTAGGGTGGGGCGATCCAAGGTAAGGGCTTATGCCTATCTTACAATGCCTGAAGCGCACCTTGCCACGCAAGGCGCTCAACAGCGCCTCAAGATATTGCAATCGCTTGATACATTGGGCGCAGGCTTTACGCTCGCTAGTCATGACCTAGATATGCGCGGCGGAGGTAATCCGCTCGGCGAAGAGCAATCCGGCCACATCAAAGATCTGGGCGTGGAGCTGTACCAGCATATGCTTGAAGAAGCGGTTGCGGAGCTTCGAAATGACGAGACACATAAAGATCAAAGCTGGTCACCCCAAGTCAATGTGGGCGTCGCAATTCTTATTCCCGAGAACTATATTCAAGACCTAAACCTCAGGCTCGCGACCTATCGCAGGATATCAGAAATTGAGGATGACGCGGCAGGCGATGCCTTAGCCGCTGAGCTCATCGACCGTTTTGGAAAATTACCCGAAGAAGTGGACTCGTTACTAAAAGTCATGAAAATCAAACGCTTATGTCGACAAGCGCATATTGAAAAGATAGATGCAGGCCCTATGGGCGTCGTACTGACGGTGCGTCATAAAGATGTGTCTGATCCGTCAATTATACTAAATGCGATTACCAAAAATCCGGGATGGCGGTTAAGGCCTGATCAAACAATTTTGGTCAAAGGTAATTTCGAAAACCCAATGACACGTCTCAGAGGGGTGGAACGTGCTGTAAAGGCTTTGATACGTTGATTAAGCGCTTATTTTAGTAAATGAAACAGGTTCGCCGTTAAGCTCCGAAAGAGCCGTTTCAATCAGCGTTTCACTATTTTCGTGAGGCATCATATCAATCAGAGCCGTCTCCAGCGATACTGTGAAGGCACCATTTTCATTATCACCCGAATCAAAAGCTGCGCAATCCACGATGGCTGATATCCGCTTAAGAACCGACGAAACAGAGGCATGGTTTTGGCCCGGGAAGGCAATTGCAAATGTGTTTGCGTCGAGCCGTGCTGTAATGTCTTGCATCCTGACAAGATTTTTAAGCATAGTTCCGACTTGAGAAATCGCGTTTGATATTCTCTCCTCAGACACCTCAAAATGCGCATTAGGTTTAACGCTTACAGCTAATAGGGCGAGAGGCTCTTGATCAGATTTCATGTTTTCACAGACGCGATGCATATGAGCCTTAAAGAACGCCTTATTAAAAACCCCTGAGGGGGTATCAATACATTTCTCGCCGCCAACGGCGCTGAATTCGGTTTTGAGTTGATCGTGAATACGGTGATAATTTGCGAGTTCCAGTATGCGGCCGCTAATCTCTTGCGTATCGGCATTTGAATAGAGTATATCTCGCGCCCCTTTTTTGTAAGCAAGATCATGGTCTTGGAATGTATCCTTATTCACCAAAAATAGGGTTGGAACATGGAAAAGCCTAGCATTCCGGCGCATTGTATCTGAAATAGTCAGGGCGGGTTCTGATTGCTGAAGCGCATTCATGACAACCGCATCAAATGTGCGTTCATGTAAATAATCGAAAGCACTAAATGATGTGAAAGCGGCGACGACTTCCACATTCTTTTTTTGCAATGAATTGATAATGACCATGAAGTCAGGTGTCGCCTTACCAATAAACAGTATGCGAAACGGATTACTTAGGACGTCATCAGACAATGTGTAATCAATATCAAAACTCTCGCGGAGAGTATCGACGCGGCGAATAATCTCTCGCTCCATTTGTCCCAAGCGTATTATTGAGCTTACGCGATTAGCAATTTGTGTAATGTGTGCTGGCGGGAAAATAACGCTGTCAAATATAGATGAGTCTATATTTCCCGGACGTGTTAACGCACCGATAAAGGGGACGTTTTTAGATGCAAAATGGCTTTTCAAGGCATTTATAATTAAAGGGGTCTTCTCGATATAGTCAGTAAAGACGAATAACACAGCACTTGGAGCGGCAACGGGCGTTCCCTTGAGAGTGTTGCCGTCAAATTCACAGAATTTTATTTCATAGCCTAAACTCGCAAGTGAATCCCCAATAAAACTGGACTCATGCATATTATCCGTAGCAATGAGAACGGTCATTTTTGTGGGTGCCACATTTAATGCAGGAGAATCGCTGTGCATAACCATGTGATAAATTAAACGACAAGTTCTTTCCGAGCCGTTAACTATAATAAAAAACCCACTTAATTTACATTAAGCGGGCCTTGTTTTTATAATGTGCTACTGCATAAGTGGGTTATTTTGACCAACCACAACTTCTGTCTTTGTTTTGCTCTTCCAAATAGGTCATGAGAGGCGCAAAATATTCTAAAATAGCAGATCCATCCATATCGCGCGTGCCTGTAAAAGCTTCCAGAGCATCAGGCCATGGCTTAGACGCACCCATCTCCATCATGGCGTTAAAGCGACGACCTACTTCTTTATTGTCATAAATTGAACATTGATGGAGTGGACCTTCAAATCCGGCCATATCACAAGCGGCTTTATGAAATTGGAATTGCAGAATGTGAGCAAGAAAATATCGCATGTATGGCGTATTGCCCGGAATATGGAATTTAGCGCCTGGATCAAATGCATCGCCAGGGCGTGTTTCGCCGGGATGACGAAGACCCTGATACTTTTCGCGTAGCTCCCACCAGCCTGAGTTATATTCGCTTTCGCTATACTCTCCGGAAAAGACCTTCCACCGCCATTGATCCACCATTAGGCCGAACGGAAGAAATGCCACTTTATCCATAGCTTGACGCATAAGAAGTGCAAGATCAGCATCTGCTCCCGGGATGTCTTTCTCATCAAGCAATCCAATTTTTACGAGATATTCTGGCGTGATCGAGAGCGCAATCATATCGCCAATAGCCTCATGGAAACCATCATTCGCACCAGTCTTATAAAAGACGGGTTGGTCTTTATAGGCGCGTTGATAGAAATTATGGCCAAGCTCATGATGGACTGTAACAAAATCCTCACCATTTATTTTGGTGCACATTTTTATGCGGATGTCCTCAAGATCGTCTAGGTTCCAAGCCGAGGCATGACAGACGACTTCTCGGTCTTCGGGTTTTGTGATGAGTGATCGCTCCCAGAATGTTTCGGGAAGAGCTTCAAATCCAAGGGATGTGAAAAATGTTTCGGCGACTTCAACCATTTTCTTCTGATCATAGTCGTTCTCCTTCAGAAGTGCGGTAATATCCACACCTTCGCCGCCGCCTTTAGGTGCCACCATGTCGTAAATGTTCCCCCAACTTTGCCCCCACATATTTCCAAGCAGGTCAGCACGAATAGGTGCATCAGCAGGTTGAATGTCATCCCCGTATTTTTCATTCAGGGCCGCCCGCGTATTGCAATGAAGCTGATCATAAAGCGGTTTAACTTGTCCCCAAAGACGGTCTGCTTCTTTCACAAAGGCTTCTCCGTCCATATCGTAACCACCTCGCCATAGAGCGCCAGCATCGGCATAGCCAAGCTCCCGCGAGCCCTCATTCACAATATCGACCATTTTGGCATAATCATTCCTCATAGGCGGTGATATCGTTCTCCAGCCTTCCCAAACGGATTGAAGTTCTTCGGGATTGCGTGATGTGGCTATGATGTCGGATGCTTGCCCAAGGTTTATAATTTCGCCATTGTGTTCAAATTTGCCCGTTCCATACGTGGCTTCTAGACCCGTCATGATTTTTGCAAGCTTTTCTGCTGCGCCATCCTTTTCTGGGGCAGGGAAGTTACTGCCGCGCTTCAGGCCATCCATTTTTCGCCGCATATCGGCGGGAAGTGAAAGCTCGTTGAACCGCTTTGCTTCATTTGCCAATCGCGTTGAAAGTTTCGCGCCTTGCGCGCCGGCCATCGCAGCAAGAGCATTTGTATCTTGTGTGATAAAGTTAGCTTGGATCCAATAGACTTTTGCTGCGAACCCGCTCAGCTCTATGATATCTTTTTCGGCCTGCTCAAGAAATTCTTTTGCTTCCTGAAGAGTCGGCGCGCCATTTTCCTGCCCAGCATTTGCAGCGGCTGTCAGTGCTTCGACAGCTTTCGTCGGCTTTTCTGCTTCGGCCGTATTAGGCTCGGTTGATGCCGGTTGGCATGAGGCGAGTCCTAATGCAGCCAGACTTGCTGCGGTGAGTAAAACTTTGCGCATGATATCCTCTTATTTTATATTCAATCCCTAGATACTATACTATTCGTAAGCACTGCTGACGTGCGGTCAAGATAGGACAGCATTTAACGCGCCGAATTTAGAAGCCCTATGGCTAAAAGGACACAGAATGACGGATAAACCCGGGCTTTTACTCGTAAATTTAGGATCTCCTGATGCTCCTACTACAAAAGCGGTACGTAAATATCTATTTCAGTTCCTCCACGATAAGCGCGTTATTGATACGAGCCGATGGATATGGTGCCCGATTCTGCATTTTATTATTTTGCGCACACGTCCCGCACGCTCAGCTAAAGCCTACGCTAAGGTCTGGGGGGAAGAGGGCGCTGAAGCACCCCTCGTGGCCATTACTCGCGCTCAGGCAAAGGGTATAGCGGAGCGTTTGGGCGAAGATGTTCATGTTGATATCGCCATGAGATATGGGAACCCATCCATCGGGAGTGCGCTTGACGCGCTAAAGGCCAAAGGCTGTAGACGCATCGCTATACTTCCGATGTATCCGCAATTTGCAGGGGCTACCACGGCCTCTGTATATGATGGTGTCGCTAAGGCTCTGACGAGGCGAATGGATGTTCCTGAATTGCGGTATTTGAGGGATTATCACGATGACCCTCGTTACATAAAAGCATTAGGGGAAGGGCTTAAATCTCATCTTAAGACATTGGACTGGACACCTGATGTAATTATGACATCATATCATGGATTGCCTCAAAGCTATGTTGATAAGGGCGATCCATATCAGGCAGAATGCATTCATACGACGGATTTGTTACGCGCTCATTTAAATATGAGCCATGCCGATATGCGCACGACATTTCAATCACGCTTTGGACCTAAAGCTTGGCTTCAGCCTTATACCGATAACACGCTTGAGAAGTTGCCAAGCGAAGGCATGAAAAAAGTTGCTGTTATGATGCCGGGGTTTTCAGCAGATTGTCTTGAGACACTTGAAGAAATCGCTCTCGAGGCCCACGAAACATTCGAAGAGCATGGTGGAGAAAAGTTTACCGCTGTGCCTTGCCTGAACGACGACCCTGAGCATCTTGATTTTCTAGCCGCCATAGCGAGAGAAAACTTGTTAAAGGGCTGGCTTTAGAGCGCTGAATATCGTTTCAATAGTTACATCTGGATCTAAAATCATTGTAGATGTCAGAGTTATGTCGGCTAGCTTAGCATATGACTTACCGCGTGATATCAATAAGTTAGGATAAGCGTCTAAGATGCTGTCTGTTTTCGATTTGCCGTCTATTTTTTTGTAATGCCCTGCCCAAATTAAAGGTTTGGGCTGTTTAAAATATTGTGTTTTCAAGCGCTCAAGATGTTCCAGTTTCGCCTCGATATAGACGATGTAAAATTCTTTACGAAGCGTGTTTAAAACGGTTTCATCGGTGTAAATCACGCTTCCCGTTGTATCAATCATCGGGTTTTGAACCGTTGTTTGCAGAGCTTCTCGCGTTGCACGCGTTTCAAGCGCAATCGACTCAGCTTCTCTCTCCGCATATCCTTTTGTGTATGGATGCCCTTGCCACTGTGCAAAGGCTTCCATGCTGTCATGGCCAAGGTTTTCCCAAATGATTTTATCTACTTCTATGAGATTGAAGTCATATCGCACTGCGAGCCGCATGGCGGTGTAGCTTTTACCAATGTTTGACATTCCGATGAAAGCAAGTTTTAGCCGACCTTCCGCATATTTGTCGTCAAATTCCTGGCGGGTGAGTTTCATTCTGCGTGGATGGCCAAGTACGCGTCTAAGGCCTGTAAAGATGGCGACATGATATGGAACCGTTTTTTCTTGCGCATTGCTTTTTCAAGCGGTTTAGGAAGTGGTACATCTTCGCGTATGATGCGCTCGACGCTATCAGCAAATTTAGCGGGATGGGCCGTGCCGACAACGACTTTCACAAAGTCCAAATCTACGTCCTCAGAAAAGGCTTCCATCGCGAGGTGGCCCACAGCTGTATGTGGGCACATAACGTAGCCACTTGCGCTGAATATACGGCGCATATGGCGTTCTGTTTCTTCATCTGAAAAAGACGCCCCCCAACAGACCTCAGATACAGAGTTATAGTCATTGTCATATAAGTCTAGGATACGAGGGAAATTATTCGGACGGCCAATATCCATAGCATTCGATAATGTCGGAACTGAAGGGCGAGGCGTATACTCGCCAGTTCCAAGATAGTCTACAAAAGGGTCATTTGTGTTATTACCAATAACAAAACGTTCAATGGGAGCGCCCATTTTTTTGGCGATTAGCCCTCCGGTTAAGTTGCCTAAATTTCCGGATGGAATGGAATAGACAATGGGAACTCCGGGATGGGCGGCCTTTAGCTGCAGGCTTGTCCAAAAATAGTAAAAGCTCTGCGGAATAACTCGACCGACATTTATAGAATTGGCGGACATGAGAGAATAACGCTCTGTCATGTCTTGATTGGCGAATGCGTCTTTTACTAATTGCTGACAGTCGTCGAATGTGCCGTCGATAGAAATCGCTTTCACATTGGAGCCCGCTTTACCCATCGTGCAAAGCTGCTGTTCCTGTATTTTACTGACACCGCCTTTTGGAAATAGTATGAAAACATTTATCCCGTCTTGGCCTAAAAAGGCATCTCCTATAGCTCCGCCTGTATCACCGGACGTAGCGACGAGTATGGTGCGTTTATCAGCCGTCTTACTCATAATATGGCTTGCAGCCCGTCCCATAAATCTCGCCGCAAAATCCTTAAAGGCCAAAGTAGGGCCATGAAAAAGCTCAAGGATATAATCCCGTGCGATTTCAGGTGTGGCTGAGTCCAGTTTCTCGCCGTCTAATGTGACGAGCGGAACTGGAAAACTATAAGCGTCGCGGCAGATGGCCTTCAAATCTTCATTAGAAAAACGATCATCCACAAAATGCCTTGCAAGCTCAGCTGCGCAATCTCCAAAACTCATAGCGCCGAGCTTAGCTGTCTCTTGAGGAGAAAAACTGTTTATTTCATCCGGCATCCACAACCCGCCATCGGGCGCAAGGCTCGCTAATAAAGCATCGCCAAAACTTGCCGTAATTTTCGGGTCAGAATGAGAATGGTAATTCATGAGGCGCTCATTAGCGAAAATAGCCTATTTTGCAAGGGTAAGCTGACGCCTCTAACTTACCGTTCGCACGGCATGAGCTAATATATTGACCATGGTAGCATGCAGAGGAACTTCACCCGCGTTTTTTATGCTGTGAGTTCGATCAGCTTTGTAACGTAAAGTCTCGCCGGACTTTACTGTCCAACGCTCGCCTTCGACCCTAACTTCGGCTTCACCCGACAGTATAGTCAGGTTTTCTACGGAGCCCTCAGGATGAGCAGAGCTTTCGAGTATTCCATGAGGTTTTGCACGAAAGTCATACCATTGTACCCATTGAACAGTATCAATGGAGCCGATGATACGTAGTTCACACAGGCCGTCTTCACTTTGTAAAAGCGGGGTATCTTGAATAGCAGATTTTTGGACCAGTGCTGATCCACTGTTTCCGCTGGACACAATAGCTTGCACACTTGTTCCGAGGGCTTGGCTTAAGCGCGACAGAGTTGCAAGCGAAGGATTAGCTTCATTCTTTTCGATCTGAGAAATCATTGATTTAGCGACACCGGAGCTTTCCGATAAATCGCCGAGGGACATTTTGTCAGCTGTGCGGAGCCGCAATATGGTTTGTCCTAGTTTTTCACCTAAGGCATCAGTTTGGGCGCAGGGTTGTCGTTTTTGTCTGGCCATATCTCACAAATTATTTACACGATGGGTCTGGATTATTCCTAACTGTTCTATATATAGAACGCAAAGACAAATCAAGCGAACAGTAAGCGCGGCCCGAAAATGCGATATTTACCGATACATGTTGATACCAAAGATGCACAAATATTGATTGTGGGCGGTGAGGGGGCTGCTGAAGCGAAGCTCAGAACGCTGATTAAATCAGACGCTCACCTCCATGTGGTCGCTCCAGAAATTAGCCCTGAAATTACCCGTTGGTTGGATAAAGGCTTGTTAAAGCACTCATCGCGTGACTTTCAAGCTTCAGACTTAGAGGGCATTCGCCTTGTCTATGCGGCTACTGAAGATGATGAACTTAATTTAGAAATTGGCGACTTAGCCCGCTCAAAAGGGCTCCTAGTCAATGCTGCCGACCAGAAAGAGGCTTGCGATTTTATCACGCCAGCTTTGGTGGATCGCAGCCCCGTTATCGTTTCTATCGGGACCGAGGGGACAAGCCCTAGCCTTGCTCGAGCCGTCAAAACTGATCTAGAAGCGCGACTTCCATCAGGTCTTGGAACCTTAGCTCTTATCATCAACGACCTTCGTGCAAGAGTTAAAGCCGCAATTCCAAGTTTGGCCAGACGCCAGCTTTTTTGGGCCGATATTTTTGACGGTAAAGACTTGGTCAGTCAGTTGCGCGTCTCAGGGGAAGGCTTGACGCAACGCGTCGAAGATAAGCTCGAGGGCCATAATAAGCGTAAAGTTGGCGGTGTATCCCTCGTTGGCGCCGGGCCCGGTAACCCTGATTTGCTAACCTTGGCGGCGCGGCAAAAACTGCATAGCGCTGATGTCATCGTCTATGACCGTCTCGTCAGTCAAGGTGTTCTCGATTTTGGACGGCGTGAAGCTGAATATATATATGTGGGTAAAGAGCCGGGCGGAAAATCGACGCCGCAAGATGAAATAAATGCTATCATAATTAAGAAGGCTTTGGACGGCGACACTGTTATCCGCCTCAAAAGTGGTGACCCGCTTATTTTTGGACGTGCAGATGAAGAGATCGACGCGTTGGAAACCGCGGGCATTTCCTATGATATTGTTCCAGGTATAACCTCTGCGGCCTCTGCTGCGGCCGAAATAGGCGCATCACTCACTACGCGCGGACACAATAAAGCAGTTTCTTTCCTGACAGGACATGATGCCAAGGGCTTTGCGGAACATGATTGGAAAGGTTTGGCCACTGGCGGAGCTCGTGCCGCTGTCTATATGGGTGTTGGGGCGTCAGGCTTTATTCAAGGGCGATTGCTGATGCATGGTGCGGAAAAGGACCTACCAGTTACCGTTGTAGAAAATGCGTCGCGGGAGTCGCAGATTATTGTCGCAACGACATTAGAACGACTTGCTGAAGATATTAAATCTAATGGAATTAAAGGCCCTGCGATTTTGCTTCTAGGATATAAGCCTAGATCAATCGCGGAAGATTCATTTAAAACGGAGGCCGCTCAATGAGTACCTTGAAGCATAAGGGCAAAGGTCCTCAGAGCTTGACAGCTAATGAATTGCGCGAGGGCATGAATGTCTGGCTGACAGAAGATTTTAATTGGTCACGCAAATATAGTGATGCGCTGCAAACTGAAGACGAAAGCGTCATTGAAAAGATGCAGGTTAAGGGTGAGGCCGATGAAAATGAGAACTTGGTCGTAGGTGTTTATTTCATCGATGTGGAACCCGACACAGGACTGCCTGTGCGTTACCGTGAAAAATTTCGGGTCAAGGGCCCGAGCTATGATACCGCTGACGAGCTCGGCCTGCAGAAAGTTAAATAATGTATCGTTACGATGAATTTGATCATGAGGTTGTTCAATCTCGGGTAAAGCAATTTACGGCGCAAGTAGAGCGCCGATTGGATGGACGTTTAACAGAGGCACAATTCAGACCACTTCGCCTCATGAATGGTCTTTACCTACAGCTCCATGCTTACATGCTGCGCGTGGCAGTGCCATATGGAACTCTGTCTTCGAAACAGATGCGGCAGCTTGCCATGATAGCGGATAAATATGACCGAGGTTACGGTCACATCACAACGCGCCAGAATGTGCAGTTTAACTGGCCAGAGCTCACCGATGTGCCCGACATCCTCCAGGATCTAGCAGATGTCGAAATGCATGGCTTCCAGACATCAGGCAATTGTATTCGCAATGTGACATCTGATCCCTATGCAGGGGCAACAGCTGAAGAAATCGAAGACCCACGTCCGACCGCAGAATTACTGCGCCAATGGTCAACACTCCACCCTGAATTTGCGTTCTTACCCCGTAAGTTCAAAATTGCCGTGGTCGCATCCAAGACAGACCGAGCTGTTATTCGTGCGCATGATATCGGAATCGAGATCGTTAAAAATGAGGCGGGTGAAGTGGGTTATCATATTATAGTTGGCGGAGGTTTAGGTCGCACGCCGATCATCGGCCAAACGCTACGCGCGTTCCTACCGCGTGAAGAATTGCTCCCATATCTCGAAGCGACATTGCGTGTTTATAACCGATATGGACGCCGGGATAATAAATATAAGGCGCGTATTAAAATCTTGGTTACTGAAACAGGTATCGAAGAGTTCACGAAGCAAGTCGAAGACGAATATGCGACGTTAGAACCTCTCGATATAGCGGTTTCACCTGAAGAAGTCGCGCGTATTACCGCTTACTTTGCAGACCCTGAATTTGAAAAACTGCCGGCTCATAACGATAGTTACAAAGCTAAATTGCTTGATGATAAAGACTTTGCGCTTTGGGCAGAAAATAACCTAGCGGAGCACAAGCAGGACGGTTACGCCATCGTCAATATCTCCCTTAAACCGCTCGACCTTGCGCCGGGTGATATTACTGCGGAGCAAATGCGGGCTGTCGCTGATCTTGCGGATGAATATTCATTCAGTGAAATTCGCACGACTCATCAGCAGAATATAGTTCTACCTCATGTTAAAAAATCTGACCTATATGCGCTTTATGAGGAACTTAAGAAAGTTAAGCTGGCCGCCGATAATATCGGCCTGATTTCCGACATCATTTGCTGCCCAGGAATGGATTTTTGTGCTCTGGCGACAGCTCGGTCTATTCCAGTTTCGCAAGCCATTGCGCAGCGTTTTTCTGACCCTGCGCGGCAACGCGCCATCGGTGAAATGCAGATTAAAATTTCAGGCTGCATCAATGCTTGTGGGCATCACCATGTTGGACATATTGGCATACTCGGGCTCGAAAAAGCGGGCGTTGAATTTTATCAAGTCAAGCTAGGGGGTGATGCTTCTGAGAACGCAGCAGTGGGCAAAGTGACCGGGCCAGGCTTCAGTCAGGAAGAACTTGTCGATGGCATAGAGCGTCTTGTCGATTATTACCTCGAAGTCCGCGAAGACGAAGAACGCTTCATCGATAGCTTCAACCGGCTTGGCATGGCTCCGTTTAAGGAGGCGCTTTATGCCGCTTAATTCAGTTTTGATAAAAGACGGCCACTCGCAATCTGGCGACGATTATGATGATGTTCCGGCTCTTGAAGATTTCCTGAGCTCAAATAGCGGCGACGCTGTGCGGCTCCCAAATGACGTTGATTTAGAGACAGTGAAGTTACGCTTGTCTAATCTGAAAACAATCCTTGTTGATTTTCCCGCCTTTACAGATGGTCGCGGCTTTTCCATAGCGCGAGAGCTCCGTAAAAAATATGGCTATGAGAAATTGTTAATTGCCGAAGGTCCGCTCATCCCTGACCAATATGCCTTTGCGTTGCAATGCGGCTTTGATGCCATAGAAGTTGATGAGGAGACATTCGCGCGGCAAACAGAAAGTGATTGGTTTAACGCCATGGACTCTTTTGGCCTGACCTATCAACGCGGCTATGCTTTTAAACAAGGTCCGGCGCTTTCCGTTTTTGATGCACGCAAAACCTCTCGCGTTGCCGCAAATTCTGACGACCCTTATCACGGCGTTTCAGCCGAAACGGCTTTGCGACAAGCCATCATACACTACGACGGCAAGATCGTTTTGGCCTCTTCATTAGGAGCTGACTCTGCTGTCATGCTGCACATGGTATCAAAAATAGACCCAGATTTACCGATTGTGTTTCTTGATACAGGTAAACATTTTCGTGAGACGCTGGCTTATCGCGACATGTTGATTGAAGATTTAGGGTTGACGAATTTTCAAAATATTCGACCTGATGCGAAAGAAGTCAAAGCCGAGGATGCAGATGGTATGCTTAACCAAAGCGAACCGGATATGTGCTGTAATCTGCGAAAGGTTCGCCCGCTTGACCGTGTTCTAGAGGGATATGATGCGCGTATTACAGGCCGTAAGCGCTACCAAACGCGGGACCGCGCCAATATGCCGATTTTAGAACTCGGTGGACGTATGGCCAAGGTCAACCCACTGGCTTATTGGACCGCAAAAGACGTGACCGCATATATGCGTAAACACGACCTGCCGCCCCATCCTATGTTAGCGCTAGGCTATCTCTCTATTGGATGCCAGCCTTGCACAACACGTGTTGCAGAGGGAGAAGACCCCCGTGCAGGACGTTGGAGGAATAGCGAGAAGACTGAATGCGGTATTCACTATATCGATGGAAAATGGGTGCAGGTGCCGGAGAAGAAGACGTTTGAAGTTTTTTAGCCTAAACCTTACAATCGAGGTATGTCGCGAGTAAGTGAAAAAGTAAAAAATATCAGCAGCTTGATAGCGGCTGCTTTGCTTTTCATTTTTCTCAGCTTGATGTTTTTTCCGTGGTTTAAGTGGGAAGAACAAAAGAGCATAACGGGAACTGTCGAGAGATTGACGATTTCGCAAAGCACATATGGTTCCACTCCTTATTATGTAGTGCAACTTAAGAACGGAAAATTTATTAAAGTCAAAGCTCCATCGCAAAGTAATTACAAGAAAGATGACGAAATTAAGTTGAGATTGTTTATCGATAAAAGGAATGAAAACGTGCGTCGCTACGCCGTAAAGGTGCCATAGTCTAATTACTTTTATAATAATCTACGGTGATAGCCGTGCCGCATAACTCTCAAATTCAAACCGCCGCCCGCTATGAGCATTGAAGATGCCCGCTACGCAGACTTCGTCATTGCGGATAGCCAGTAATGGTGCACCTGAAGATTTGTAATGGCCTCGGCAGTTTGTAGTAATGAGGTTGTTTTTGATGGATCTGACTTTGCAAAAAGGTGACAGGCCCAAAGTGCCATTACCATCAATGGACTGAACGAGAACATATTTTGTGGATGTTTTGAGGTTCTCACAAATGTCAAAACCTGTGTGGGGTGTTAAATTAGGCCATTGCGCAACATCATAGGCGACGTCTTCTATTGTGCCGCTATCCTTAAAGTTTTTTGCCGTTTCTCCATCCTCAAGCAATATCTTTCCAACTTTGCAGTGTTGGTTCTTTCTTTGCGCCATGGTCAAATTATGGGCGGCAGAAATGATGCGTGAACCCTCTTTGGTTTTTGCCACAAAAGCGGTTGAGGGTTTTCCGTTCGTGCCGCAATCTATCAACAAGGTGTTATCTTGAATGGTTTTCAAAACGGTGGAGGTAAAGCGCTCAATAGCCTCTTGGGAATACAGGCCTATGCGGTCCTCTTTTCCAAAGAAACTTTCGTAATTATGCGCATAACTTTGTGCGTTAGACGGACCCGCTAAAAACAATAGTGTTAATAGGACGAGGCTCACTCTCATTTATGACGACCTGTAAGCTCTTTAATCACGCTCTCAAACTTAACATCCTTCGCCGTCAACAGCACCAGTAAATGATACACCAAATCAGCTGCCTCACTTGTGAGTTTATCCTCTGTCTCGGCCACAGCGGCGAGGGCGGTTTCTACGCCTTCTTCGCCGACCTTTTGTGCGGCGCGGCGTAAGGGGCCTTGCAGGAGGGAGGCTGTGTAGCTGCTATCTGCATCAGCGGATTTGCGGCCTTCAATAAGGTCTTCAAGATAGGCCAGAAATCCCAAACCTTCGGGGCCGGTTTCGCTAAAACAACTCACCGTGCCTTCGTGACAGGTTGGGCCTGTAGGCGTTGCACGAACCAGCAACGTGTCATTGTCACAATCGACTGTAATGGATTGTAATTTCAGCGTATTTCCGCTAGTTTCGCCTTTTGTCCAAAGCTCTTGACGCGAACGACTATAAAATGTCACCAGCTCAGTATCCTGCGTCTTTGCAAGTGAAGCCTCATTCATATAGCCTAGCATAAGAACTTGTTCGGTCTTAGCGTCTTGGACAATTGCGGGAACGAGGCCGCCGCCTTTTTCCCAATTAATAGATGCATTATCGATTTTCATAATCTTATCTCTATGCCGCGCGATTTTAGATCGGCTTTTAGGTCAGGGATGGCGATGACGGATTTGTGGAAAACACTTGCCGCCAAAGCACCATCCACATTCGCGTGTTTGAATACATCTTCAAAATGCTCGGTTGCGCCCGCCCCGCCAGACGCGATTAGCGGAACAGGGCAAACTTTACGAACAGTTGATAACTGCTTGATATCATATCCTTTTCTAATACCGTCTTGGTTCATGCAATTCAGCACAATTTCGCCTGCGCCGCGCTCGGCGGCTTCGGCGGCCCAATCCAGAGTCTGACGTCCTGTCTCGCGCGTTTTGTCAGGATCGCCCGTATGGGATTTGACGCGATATGTGCCGTTCTCTTCAAATGTGTCGATACCAACGACAACACATTGACGACCATAGGCATCACAAAGCTCATTGATGAGCTCTGGCCGCGCGAGAGCTGGCGAATTGATACTAATTTTATCTGCGCCTGATGCCAGACGTGTGCCTGCAGCTTCTACCGTTTTAATGCCGCCCGCTACGCAGAAGGGTATGTCGATGGAGCGAGAGACCTTGCTGACCCAGTCAGGACTGACTGTGCGGTCATCAACGGAGGCTGTAATATCATAAAAGACCAGTTCATCCGCGCCTTCAGCGGCATAGCGCAGCGCAAGATCAACAATGCCGCCCACATCTTCGTGATTACGAAATTGCACGCCTTTAACCACGCGGCCATCACGCACATCCAGACAGGGAATAATACGCCGCGCTAACACGCGATCGCATCTTCAAGCGTAAAGCGTTCTTCATAGAGAGCTTTACCAATGATAACGCCATGAGGGTTGAGCGCTTTAAGCTCGGCGACATGGTCTAATGTTCCAACTCCGCCCGATGTAATGAGATCAAGCGTCGGGTAATTAGTCATAATTTGCTTGTAGAGATCAATGTTAGAGCCGCCTTCGACGCCGTCCCGGCCAATATCTGTGACCAATATTGTTTTAAGGCCAGTGCCCATATAATCGTCAAGGACATGCCAAAGCGTGCGCTCTCCGGCCTCTGTCCAGCCGCGTGTGGCAGGATAAGGGTCTCCGTCCTCACCAATATTCACATCAAGCGCCACGCATACACGTTCTTGCCCGACTTCGGAAATCCAGAACTTGACCATTTGGGGATTAGTCACCGCTAAAGACCCGATGACAGCGCGTTCGACACCGCCTTGAAGTAAGCGTTGAATTTGAGCCAACTCGCGTAATCCGCCGCCCGTTTGTACTTTTAAGCCACTTTCCGCAGCGACATCCAAGATAAGATCTGTTTGAGCTGTTTTACCGTCCTTGGCACCGTCAAGATCTACAACATGCATCCATTCAGCCCCAGCTGCTGCATAGCTTTTAGCAACGTCCAAAGGAGGGACGGTATAGTCTGTTCGCTTATTAAAATCACCTTTTAGGAGGCGGACACATCCACCATCCATCAGATCTATTGCGGGGTATATCATGCGGGGACTTTCAGGAAATTTTCGAGTATTTTTGCGCCGACGCGGCTACTGCGTTCAGGGTGGAATTGACAACCATAAACATTTTTATGCCTTACAATGGCTGAAAAATCTTCTCCATATTCTGATGTCGCCAAAGTGATGTTTGTTACAGGAGCAGCGAAACTATGCACGAAATAGGCATAATCATTATCATTGATGCCTTCGAGTAATGGGTCATCGCTTTTCTTGGTAAGTGTGTTCCATCCCATATGGGGTGAAGGTAGTTTTTTAGTGTTCAAGGCTTTCACGGTTCCAGGAACGAGGCCCAGTCCTTTTACAGGTGAGCCGCCTTCTTCAAGTGTCTCAAAAATCAACTGCATGCCAAGGCATATTCCCATGACAGGTTGCGTCAGGTTTCGTAAAGCAGGTGTTAGGCCCTTGGCATTTATGCTCTTCATTGCATAAGGCGCTGCGCCGACGCCGGGTAAGATAACGCGCTGAGCTTTTGTGATTGTTTCAACTTTGTCTGAGATCACAGCTTCAACCCCCAAACGGTCAAAGGCGAATTTGACCGATGAGAGGTTAGCTACGCCTGTATCAACGATAACGAGCGACATCAAATAACGCCTTTTGTCGAGGCGATATCTGTGCCGCTACGGGCAAAGGCGGGGCGCAGGGCACGGGCGACACCTTTGAAACTAGCTTCAATCATGTGGTGTGTGTTCTCGCCTTCAACATCAATTTGAATAGCCGCGCCAAGTGTTTGCGCGAGGCTCTCAAAAACATGTGGACACATTTCAGCTGGGAACTCACCTACATGATCTGTTGGGAACTCACCTTTGAAAGTCATTGCGGCACGGCCTGATAGATCAATCGCAACGCGGGCTTGTGTTTCGTCCATTGGCATCACAAAGCCAAAGCGACCAATACCTGCTTTATCGCCAAGCGCCTGTTTGAGGGCCGTGCCAAGGGCGAGGGCGCAATCCTCAACTGTATGGTGAGCATCAATTTCTAAATCACCTTTGCAGGTCAAGATAAGCCCAAAATTACCGTGTTTCGCTAAACTTTCGAGCATATGATCATAGAAACCAATACCCGTATCCGACTTGATCGCACTGGCGTCATCCAAGTTCACGCGCACAGATATATCGGTTTCTTTAGTGGTACGGTGAACTTCGCCAATTCGGTCAGGACGGGTTTCCGGCAAGGCTATTCCAAATGCTTTTAGCGCAACTGTGTTCTCTTCTGGAGAGCCGATAGAAATGCGCATGTGACCAGTAGTGGAGCGGTAATCCCGAATCTTCACTTGCCGCCGGGCAAGTTCCCGCATCAAGGTCTCATCGTCTTTCACATCAATTAAAAGGAAATTTGCTTCGGATGGCCAGACCTTACTTATGAAAGGGGATGTCTGAAGCTCGGTGAACATGCGCTCACGTTCGAGCAGCCATTCATCCAAGCGTGCGGCATGCGTGCTCATGGCTGCTGGGGATAAGGCGGCTAAGATAGCTTTTTCAACAGGCCGCGCAATTGGATAAGGTGGTAGTACCTTCAACATCAAAGTAATCACGCGAGGATCGGCGATTGCAACCCCGCCCCGTACACCTGCCAAGGCATAAGCTTTGGACAATGTACGCATAGCAACCAGGTTCTGAAAACTTGAGATTTTCGTCGTGTAGCTTGGCAATGATGAAAATTCTTCATAGGCTTCGTCAACGACGATTAGAGTCTCCGGGCAAGCCTCGCAGAGCTGTTCGACCAAATTATCGTTGATAACTGTGCCTGTCGGATTATTGGGCGTGCAGAGGAAGACAATTTTCAAGTTTCTTGCCGTCTTAGCTCTTTTTAAAACTGCCGCCGTATCCCATTGGTAATCTTTAGTTAGCGGCACATCAATAATACCTGCCCCCTGAATTTGCGCGCAAGTTTTGTAGTATCCGAAAGTTGGCGAACAAATCAGAATATTGTCTTGGCCATCTTCGCAAAACGTCCGGAGTAAAACTTCAATGGCTTCATCCGCGCCGCGTCCCACCATGATGCGTTCAGCTGTCGTGCCATAGAGATCAGCAAGACGTTGACGCAGAGCAGGGGGCTGTTGCTCAGGATAACGGTTATACTCTTCCGCGCCTTTGACAGGCGGCGGGGCATAAGGGCTCTCATTTGCATCCAAATGAAGCGCACCCGTGGAGCCTCCGCGGGCCGAATAAGCGGCAAAATCTACAATAGCTTTGCGGGCAATATTATCGGGCCAATTAGACATTATGTTTTGCTTTCGAGTCTAAGGGACACAGCGCGTCTATGCGCTTCGAGCCCTTCCATTTCAGCCAGCTTTTCAACAGCCGGACCAATGCGTTCCAAGCCTTTTCGGGTCAATTTTTGAACACTTATATATTTAATGAAACTCTCTAAGGTCACGCCGCTATAGGCCCGCGCTGCCCCGTAAGTCGGCAAAGTATGATTGGTGCCGCTGGCATAATCGCCAACAGATTCTGGCGTCCAGGGCCCCAAAAATATCGATCCGGCGTTTCTGATTGCGGGTACAAGTGTATTTGGTTTGTTGATTTGTAAAATGAGGTGCTCAGGCGCGTATCGATTAATAATATCAACCACATCGCCGCGATTATCGGCTATTATCATGCGAGATTGCGCCATCGCTTTTTCTGCAATGTCTCTACGCGGAAGCGTAGCGATCTGAATGTCTATTTTTTTCCGGATTTTATCTGCAGCAGCCTGTGACGTGGCGACACATATGGCTTGCGCCAAGGTGTCATGTTCAGCTTGACTCAATAAGTCAGAAGCGACGAATGCTGGATTAGCTTTGTCATTTGCGACAACCATAGCTTCGCTAGGGCCTGCTGGCATATCGATCGCAGGGCCGCCAGGCTCCTGAGCTGCTAGGGATTTTGCCGTTGCGACATAAGCATTGCCTGGTCCGAATATTTTATCACAACGCGGGATCGTTTCAGTACCGTAAGCTAAAGCGGCAATAGCTTGCGCGCCACCGCAAACATAAACGTTGGTCACTTTACAATAATAAGCCGCGGCCAAAATAGCAGGATTGACCTGTCCGTCTTTACCTGGGGGTGTTACAACGATGCGGTATCTCACGCCGGCTACTTTTGCGGGGATAGCCAGCATAAGCAGAGTTGAAATAAGCGGGGCAGTTCCGCCGGGAACATAGAGTCCTGCTGTTTCAATAGCACGGGCTTCGCGGCGGCAGATTACGCCCTTCGTGGTTTCAACCTCGATATCTTTTGGTATTTGAGCTTGGTGGAACTTTTTGATGTTTTTGCGGGCAAGCTTAATCGCATTTTTCTGATCTTCAGCTAGGTTTTGCCAAGCTGTTTTCAGTGCCTCTTGTGGAACCTTTAAGTCTTCTAGGCTTACCCCATCAAATTTCCGGGTGAAGTCAATGACTGCCTTATCACCTTCCGATTTGACCCTGTGCATTATGTCTTGCACAGATGCAATGAGCGCAGGATCGGACAGACCCGCAGGGCGAGATAGAGCGACTTTCCTCGCCGCCTCGTCTAAATCTGTCCAGATAAAGGTTTTCATTAGCTCATCATTTTTTCAATGGGGAGTACGAGAATCGCCCTTGCCCCCAAAGCTTTCAGATCCTCAAGAGTTTCCCAAAATATATTTTCAGTACACACAGCTTGAAGCGCGACGAGGTTGTCACTACCGGCCAGCGGGATTATGGTCGGCGCGTCAGACCCTGGTAGCAGAGCTGTGATGGCCTCGACTTTATCTTTAGGCGCGTTGAGCATAATATATTTGGTCTCGGCGGATTTTATCACCCCGTCTATGCGGCGCATGAGCTTGTCGAGTAGGGCTTGCTTCTCAGGCGATAGCTTGCGGCCAGATTGGACAAGCACAGCTTCGCTTTCAAGAATCGTTTCAAACGCTGTTAGGCCGTTAGCTTCGAGTGTTGCGCCGGATGACACTAAGTCGCAAATACTCTCCGCGATACCAATAGATGGAGCGAGTTCGACGGCGCCTTTCATTTCTACTAATTTGGCGTCAATATTCTGATCTTTTAAAAAACGCCCTAAGACACCAGGATATGTCGTGGCAATACGTGTGCCTTCAAGGTCACCGAATTTCATGATGCCGCTACTCTCCGATGCCGCGAGACACAGTTTACAGCGAGAAAAGCCTAGGCGCATTGTAATTTCAGCGTCCAGTTTGTCTTTGGCCACAAGCTGTTCCTCAACCAAGACATTTTCTCCTACAATTCCGATATCAGACGCATCATTTGCGACAAAGCTTGGAATGTCGTCATCACGTACTAAGAGCAGATCAATCGGCATATTTTTAACGCGCGCCAGTAATCCGTCCCCACGAATAGCAAAGCGAAGTCCGCATTTTTTAAGAAGGGCAAAGCTATCATCAGCTAAACGCCCCTTTTTCTGAAGCGCAATTCTAAGGCGTTCGGTCATGGTAAAACTCTATGTATTTTCGGATCGCTGCAAACGATCCAAGACCGCGCGATAACCTTGATGTGGTTCGTCTTTAAGGAAACGCGCGACGCGGCCAATAGTTGTCGTGGAAACACCCGTCAAGGCATTGATTTCACGGTAGCTTTGATCACCGCTATCCAAGATTTGGGCAACATGCCAACGCTCTGCTAAAGCCCGCAATTCAGCGGGCGTGCAAAGGTCCACTAAGAAGCGCTCCATCTCTTCTGCCGTCTTGACTGAGGTGAGGGCAATAGCGAGGTTTTCGCGGGTTGTTATTTGTGGTGTGTTTGTCATATCATCCGTTATAGTGTGTTATCGTGCTAATACACTGATCGCTATGAAGCGCAACCTCTTATTTCAGGAATATTGACACAATTCAGTAAAGACGATTGCGCTTCAAAGAGCTTTGGTCCTGAACAATCTCACCCTTAATCCGCCGTGAGCAATAGGCGGGCCTGTCGGGAGCCAAGGTAGTTTTGTGGCTTCAGCAAGTTTTGAATCTGACGTTATCAAGCCGACACGCCACCCGCTGAACCGTTCTCGCATAACATCACCAAAGGCAGTATAGAGAGCAAATAGATCCTTCTTTTTACCTATACGGGCGCCATAGGGTGGGTTCACGATGATTAAACCGTTGGGCCCGTCAGGCCTTTCAATAGTCGAAAGAGGCAGGGGTTTAAAAGTGCACATATCAAGTACTCCAGCCCGTTCGGCATTGGCTTTTGAAAAACCGATAACATTGACATTACGGTCAGACCCATAGAAGCGCTGTTGGCTTTGGCGGGGCTTCCAAGTCTCATGAAACCTTTTTACGGCACCCGGGTCGTAGCTTGCTAATTTTTCGAAAGCAAAACTACGGTAACGACCGGCCATGAGGTTTCGGGACATTTCAGCCGCTTCGATAAGGAAGGTGCCCGACCCGCACATGGGATCAAGAACGGGCTCATTCCCGCTATAGCCGCAACCCCGCAAAGCGAGTGCCGCCATTGTTTCTCTAAGAGGGGCCTTGCCCATAGCTTGTTTGTAACCGCGCTTATGTAGTCCGACGCCAGATGTATCGACGGAAAACCTTACATTGTTGTCGTCAATGCGCGCTTTGATGATAATATCCGCGTCTTCCATAGAGGTCGCAATCTTAGATCCAAATTCTTCATGTATAGCTCGCTCAATCCTCTCTATGGCTGCACCAGCATGATAGATTTTACTCTTGCGGTTTGTAACCACTTCCACCTTAACGGTATGACCAGGCATAAGAGTCTCATCCCAGGGAAATTTTCGGGCGCGCTTGTCCAATTGCGCTAAGTGAAAAGCACGAAATTCACCGATGCGAGCGAGAACTTTAGACGCACCTCTGAGCGTTAAGTTTGCACGCCATACATCTTCCCAATGACCTCGCACGGTAACTCCGCCGCCAACAGCTTTGGCGCCTTTAAACCCACGCTCAATAACCTCTTGCAATAAGAGCGCTTCTAACCCTGGCTGAGTGCCCAGAAAAATTTCAAAATCGTTTTGATTATTCATGAAGGCTTTCTGACAGAATTATCAGAAAAATATATGGCTAAATGAAGCTTCTTAAACATGAGCTTGTCTAATCCTTAATCTTGAAACTTATTCTGAATCCTGACAGGACGAACTATGGACAGTCTTGGCTCCAAATCTGAGAAAGCTCGTCAATCCCCAGTTGCACGCCAATGGGGGTGGCTCAAAGGATATAATGGCGGGTTGTTCACTGACGATTTGGTTGCTGCGATAATCGTGACGATCCTCTTGGTTCCGCAATCACTGGCTTACGCATTATTGGCAGGTCTACCGCCCCAGGTGGGTATTTATGTTTCTATTTTTCCTCTGTTAGTTTATGCCGCTTTCGGATCATCTCGATATTTAAACGTTGGCCCGACTGCGGTTATTTCATTAATGACCGCGGCTGCGATTGCGACCCTTCCAGAAGGCACCCGGCTTATTAGCGCCGCAGCTCTGGCCGTTATGACCGGTGGGATATTGCTCATCGCAGGTTTGCTTAAGGCTGGATTTGTCATGAATTTCGTCTCAAGACCCGTTGTCTCCGCTTATATTACCGGCGCAGCTCTTTTAATTATATTTAGTCAGCTCAAACATATTTTTGGAATTACCGCGAGCGGTAATACCGTCTTTGCTCTGCTGGGTGATATATGGGCGAACTTGCCAAATACTAATATTGCGGCTCTAGAAATAGGTTTGGCGGCCATCATTATATTGTGGGGTATTAAAAAATACTTTGCTTACGCGCTTATCAGGCTACACGTCAAAAGCCGTACGGCGAAACTAATTGGCCGCATGGCGCCTATTGTAATTGTCGCTATCTTCATCGCCATTAGCGCTATTTTTAATTTTACTGACAGATATGATGTGCGTGTTGTGGGGACTATCCCTTCAGGACTGCCGCCTTTTAGCTTCCCCATGTTAACGATACCCAAATTTCAAGCTCTGTTAGTTCCAGCAATCGTTATTGCAATTGTTGCCTTTGTTGATAGCACCTCTACGGCACAGGAGTTGGCCGCGAGAGCAAGGAATCGCATCGATTCAAATAAAGAACTCTTAGGTTTGGGCGCCTCTAATATCGTCGCGGGTTTGTCCGGCGGTTATCCGATCAATGGAAGCATGTCTCGCTCGGCTGTTAATTTCAGTGCAGGTGGGCAGACCCAAATCGTTGGTTTGCTAGTGGCCGCTTTCATGGCTCTGACAGCTGTGTTCTTAACGCCTGTTCTAAAAGCGCTCCCCTTAGCCGTCTTAGCAGCTTTGATAATTGTGGCCTGTTTTGGCTTGCTTGATTTCAAAAGCTTGTGGCGCACTTGGATATATAGCCGTGCAGACGGCATAACGGCCTTGGCAACATTCTTAGCGGTTCTTCTTCTGGGCGTTCAATGGGGTGTGCTGGCTGGGGTTGTGCTCGCCATGGCTTTGCATATCAGCTCGACACTTCAGCCCCATATGCCTTTAGTGGGCCGTTTCCCCGGAACTGAGCATTATAGAGATGCTGAAAGGTTTAACGTCGAAACCAATGATGTCGTCAAAACTTTGCGGATCGATGAGAGCCTCTACTATGCCAATGCCCGCTATTTGGAAGATAAGGTTGCACGTGTTGTCGCTTATAGCCCAGACATGACGGATTTGGTGCTGATGTGCACGGCTGTTAACCGCATTGATGCGAGTGCCCTTTCCAGCCTTGAAGAAATCAATAAACGCCTAAGGAGCGCAGGCATAAGTCTGCATTTTTCTGATATGCAAAGCCGCGTAAAGGAAAGGCTGTTCAGATCAAACTTCTTAGATAGGTTATCTGGACAAATATTTCTGTCCCAACATGAGGCGATGGAAGAACTTGAGCCTGATCCGGATTGGGCGCAATTTTCTGACCACATTGATATCCATTAGACCGTAAGGGCGGGTGACGCCAAAATATAGATTTTGATTTACAGCAAGCGCTTGTTTTGTCTATGTTCGTTGAGAATGAGCCTTGCGAGCGCGATTACCGCGTTCCGGCCAAAAATGTGAGAACGACGATGCCGGACGGTGATATGTCCGGGAGCGGAGTTTCGGGGGACGCTCAATTAGAGACGCGCAAACCGACTCGGCGACGGACCAAGCGGCGTGGTTCCGGGGGGCAAGCTCCTCAGAGCAAGAAAGCGCCAACATATGCAGCCCTCGATTTAGGGACGAATAACTGCCGATTACTTGTCGCGCGCCCCAGTGGCGACAGCTTTAAGGTTATCGATAGCTATTCTCGCGCTGTTCGCTTAGGCAATGGCTTGACTGCGACAGGTCGCTTATCTGAGGCGAGTATGGACGCCGCTGTAGAAGCCCTAACTGTTTGCGCAAAAAAGATGAAGGCCCGCCGCGTAAAGCGATGGCGCTGTATCGCGACAGAGGCATGCCGAAAAGCGGAAAACGGAAAAGAGTTCCTGGACCGCGTGAAATCTGAATCAGGAATAAGCTTAGAGATTATATCTCCGCGTGTTGAATCGCGGTTGGCTGTCATGGGTTGTCTTAACCTCGTCGATACGACTAAGGATGTTGTACTCGTTATTGATATTGGCGGCGGTTCCACAGAGCTAAGCTGGGTGGATGTGCGCCGTTTGCGCAACCCTGAAAGGACTATGAAAATTCATCGTCCTCCAATTAGTGCTTGGGCCTCTCTTCCCATTGGCGTTGCTACGCTTTCTGAGCGCGTACCAGAAATAGAGGATCGTGCGAGGTGGTATGAAAGCATGAAGCAAACAGTTCGCGATGAAATATCCAAAGCGGGCTGCGACACACGTTTTACAAATAGCTTCAAGGACGGAAAGGGTCATTTGATTGGAACATCAGGCACCATCACATCACTCGCTGGTATTCACCTCAAATTGCCTTATTATCAGCGTGATAAAGTTGATGGCCTGTGGCTTAGAAGCTCTGATGCGGTTCGCGTGGCACGGGATATGGCCTCTAGATCACCGGCGGAACGCGCAAAAGAGCCGTGTATTGGTGAGGATCGTTCCAAATTACTCGTCGCAGGCTGTGCCATTACAGATGTTTTGTGCGAGATGTGGCCGAGTAAGATGGTGCGCGTGGCAGATCGTGGTTTACGTGAAGGCATGTTAATGGGGCTTATGCAGCAGAGTCAAAAGGTCAACTTCGTCAAGGAGGTGCCATCTGATGACTGATGATAAGACACCTAACCGCATGTCAGGCGCAAAGCCGACGGCACCCAAACGGGGTCGTAAGACCGCTAAGATGGATAAGGCAAATGCGACGCGGATGATGACGCATAAAGTCAAAACGGCGCGTGGACGTAAGATATCCTCAAAGCTCTGGATTGAACGCCAAATCAACGACCCTTATGTAAGAGAAGCCAAAATAAAAGGCTATCGCTCCCGCGCCGCTTTTAAGCTGCTTGAACTCGACGAGAAATTTAAGCTGGTTTCAAAAGATGCTCTTATCGTTGACCTTGGATGCGCACCGGGCGGTTGGGTTCAAATTGCGCTTAAGCTTGGCGCAGAGCGTGTGGTGGGTATCGATATACTGCCTGTGGAACCTATTGGCAGTGCGGATATGATAGAGATGGACTTTATGGACGAGAAAGCGCCCGCACGGTTGAAGAGTATGTTGGGCGGTCAGCCTGATGTGGTTCTATCTGATTTGGCAGCAAATACGACAGGTCACCGTCAAACAGACCATTTAAAGACTGTTTCACTTGTAGAAGCCGCCGCTGATTTTGCTATGGATGTTCTTAAGCCTGGCGGCAGTTTTGTAACGAAAGTATTCCAAGGCGGTGCCGAAGGGCGGCTGCTGAATACGCTCAAACATAATTTTAAAACCGTGAAACATGCCAAACCAAAAAGCTCCCGGGCAGGGAGTCCTGAAATGTATCTAGTCGCGCAAGGATTTAAAGCGCGTAAGGGTAGATAAAACCTGAAACCTAAATACACTAGCCCTTAACTTTTCCCTTTGCATTGCTCCCTAATCACTGATAATCGCCGCTTGCAAAAGTAGGAGACTCCGATGGAGATTCGAGAAGGCTTAACCTTCGATGACGTTCTTTTGCAGCCGCAGGCTTCGGATATTCTTCCGGCGGATGCGGTTCTGAAAACACGGCTCACAAAAAAGATAAATATCAACGTGCCTTTAGTCTCCGCGGCTATGGATACTGTCACCGAAGCCACGCTTGCCATCGCCATGGCCCAAACGGGCGGTATTGGCGTTATTCACCGTAATTTATCGATTGAAGAACAAGCCGAAGAAGTTCGCAAAGTTAAGCGCTTTGAGAGCGGCATGGTGGTTAATCCAATTACCATTGGCCCTGATGCGACGCGTGCTGAATTAGCAGCACTCGGCGATCGTCATAATATTTCCGGCATTCCTGTTGTTGAAGGTGACCGAAAGCTCGTCGGGATTGTGACTAATCGTGACGTGCGTTTTGCAGATGACCCTAATGAAACAGTCGCAAACCTAATGACGCGCGATGTCGTGACCGTAAAATTAGGCGCTAATGAAGACGAGGCACGAGGACTGCTCCATAAGCACCGTATAGAGCGCCTTGTTGTGGTTGATGATAATGGACGTTGCGTTGGCCTCATTACAGTCAAGGATATGGACAAAGCTTTGTCTCACCCCAATGCATGTAAAGATAGCAAAGGACGCTTACGCGTAGCGGCGGCTTCAACTGTCGGTGAGGCTGGGTATAATCGCGCTGTCGCTTTGATCGCTGCAGGGGCTGATGCGGTCGTAATTGATACGGCGCATGGTCATAGTTCTAAAGTTATTGAGACCGTTAAGCGTTTAAAAACAGACTATCCTGAGGCGCAAATCATTGCGGGTAATATTGCGACAGCGTCTGCGGCAAAGGCGCTGATTGATGCGGGTGCAGACGCTATTAAAGTCGGCATAGGCCCCGGCTCAATCTGCACCACACGTATAGTGGCTGGCGTCGGCGTACCACAGCTCACTGCGATTATAGATGCCTGTTCTGTGGCCACCAAAGCGGGCGTTCCAATTATTGCAGATGGCGGTATTAAATACTCAGGTGATATGGCCAAAGCCCTCGCGGCGGGCGCTGAATGTGCCATGGTCGGGTCGCTCCTCGCGGGCGCAGAGGAAACGCCGGGTGAAGTCTTTCTCTATCAAGGACGGTCATATAAGTCTTATCGCGGTATGGGATCCGTCTCTGCTATGGCACGAGGTTCAGCAGATCGTTATTTCCAAAAGGAAGTGAACGACACGATGAAGCTTGTCCCCGAAGGTATTGAAGGCCGAATTGCCTATAAAGGACCGGTTGGCCCAATTCTTCACCAGTTATTGGGCGGGATACGCGCAACGATGGGCTATACAGGGTCGCTAACAATCAAAGATTTACACAAAAATGCAGAGTTTGTTAAAATCACAAATGCCGGTTTACGTGAGAGCCATGTACATGACGTGCATATCGCCCGTGAAGCCCCCAACTATTCGATGCCGAGCTAGGATACCTATGATTGATATTTCACATCCAATGATGTTTCCGTTCTTTATTCAGATCGGGCTGACCTTTGCAGTTTTACTTCGTCTCGCTTATTGTCGTGTGTCGGCTTTCACTGCTAAAGACGGGATGGCAGAAATTCGCAAGAACGGGTTTCCAAAACGCGCCGTAAATGCGTCTGATAACCTCAAAAACCAGTTCGAAATACCTGTCCTGTTTTACGTTCTTTGCATATTTTGTTTTATAAGTGGAATTAGCTCGATTGTTATAACTGTTTTGGCTTGGACCTATGTGGTTCTACGTATATTCCATGCCATCATTCATTGTGGACCGAATATTATTTTCCCATGGCGCTTTGGAAGTTTTGTACTTAGCTGTAACGTATTGCTCATCATGTTTGTGATAACTTTTATGAAGGTCATTTAAGATGCGTCTTGGCGGACGCATACAGGCTGCGGCGGAAGTTCTCGAGGATATATTAGAGCGTAAAACACCTGCGACGATGGCCTTGCGGGATTGGGGTAAAGCGCATCGTTTCGCGGGGTCCAAAGATCGTTCAGCCATAGGTAATTATGTCCACGACGCGCTACGATGTAAAAGCTCGCTAGCCTTTCGTATGGATAGTGAAACGCCGCGCGCATTGGCGCTAGCCTCTGCTGTGTTTATGGGCGGAAAGACTCCAGAGGAGCTTATCGAGGCTTTTGACGGAGACACACATGCCCCGTCAAAACTCAGTGATGATGAGCTTGCCAAATTAGGCGGCGCTATAAATCTTGACGGCGCGTCCGATTGGGTAAAGGCGGATGTCCCGGAATGGATATGGCCTGCTTTCGAAAACAACTTTGGCGAGGAGGCCATTGCAGAGGGCCAAGCTTTAACCATGCGGCCACCATTAGACCTGAGGGTCAACTCTATTAAATCACATCCTGCGAGAGAGTTGGGTAAGCTAGAAGACCACAGCGCTAGACCTTGTGAAATTTCACCTGTGGGTTTGCGTATCAATGCTCTAGAGGGTGATGGGCGATTGCCAAATATTCAAATTGAAGAAGGTTACCAAACAGGTGCTGTTGAAATTCAGGATGAAGGCTCGCAAATTGTCAGCTTGCTTTGTGACGCGCGGCCCGGTGAAAAGGTTCTCGACTATTGTGCAGGCGGAGGCGGTAAGTCTCTGGCTTTGGCCGCTGAGATGCAAAATCAAGGCAATGTTTACGGCTTTGATATTGATAAACGCCGCCTTGCGCCGCTCTATCAACGGGCGCAACGGGCAGGGGCGGATGTTATCGAAGTGCGGCAGCCGCCTTCCGAAGGATTGAAAGATCTAGTAGGTAAGATGGACCGTGTTTTGATAGATGCACCTTGTACAGGCGTCGGCACATGGCGCCGTAAACCTGATGCAAAATGGCGGTTGAATGAGGATGCACTTGAGCGCCGTAACAATGAGCAGCGTTCTGTGTTAAACAGCGCAAAGGGTTTTGTGAAGCCTGGCGGGCTGATGTTCTACGTGACGTGCTCAATGCTAGCCGAAGAAAATGAAGCGCAAGTTTATGCTTTTCTTGAAGATAATGAAAATTTCACGCTGTTATCGGCAGGGGAAGTTTGGGAAGAAAAGTTTGGCGCAGCTGTGCCTAAGCCATGGTCGGCAGATGGTTGCACTTTAACATTAACCCCAGCTTCAACAAATACAGACGGCTTTTTCTTTGCCGTTATGGAGAGAAACGCATGACGGATACTCAGCACGAACAGCTGTTGATCATAGATTTTGGGTCTCAAGTCACCAAGCTTATCGCAAGGCGCGTGCGAGAAAGCGGTGTCTATTCAGAAGTGCATCCGTTTAACCGCGTTGATAAGGCTATGCTTGAGGCTTTTAATCCGAAAGCCATCATACTGTCAGGTGGTCCGAATAGTGTCACAGGGGTGGGAACACCCCGCGCCGATAATCATGTTTGGGAGATGGGCGTACCCGTTCTGGGTATCTGCTACGGACAGCAGACAATGTGTGAACAGCTAGGCGGGTCAGTCGAGAGTTCTGATGATAAAGAATTTGGACGAGCAGACCTTGAAATTGTAGCGGATAATGAGTTGTTTGAAGGTCTTGATAAAACAGAACGCGTTTGGATGTCGCACGGCGACCGCGTTAACGCAATGCCGCAAGGTTTTGAAATTATTGGTAAATCTAATCATGCACCATTCGCAGCAATAGCTAATTCCGAGTGTAAATTTTACGGTGTTCAGTTCCATCCCGAAGTTGTTCACACCATTAACGGCGCAAAAATTCTGCGAAACTTCACACATGAGATCGCAGACTTTAAAGGCGACTGGACCATGGCCGCCTTTAAGGGCGAAATGATCGCCGCCATTAAAGACCAAGTGGGTGAAGGCAAAGTCATTTGCGGACTATCCGGCGGCGTGGACAGTTCTGTTGCTGCGGTTCTTATCCATGAGGCCATTGGTGACCAACTAACTTGCGTCTATGTCGATACAGGCATGATGCGTAAGGGCGAGAGTGATCAAGTCGTCTCTCTGTTCAAGGAACATTATGACATGAACCTTATTCATGTTGACGCGGGTGATGAATTTTTAGGATTGCTTGAAGGCGTGTCCGACCCTGAACGCAAGCGTAAAATCATTGGCGGCACCTTTATTGATATTTTTGAGCGCGAAGCCAGAAAGGTTGGCGGCGCTAAATTTCTCGCTCAAGGCACCTTATATCCCGATGTGATTGAATCTGTCAGCTTTGATGGCGGGCCGTCAGTCACAATTAAATCGCACCATAATGTTGGCGGACTTCCTGACCGTATGGATATGGAATTGGTTGAGCCTTTGCGTGAGCTTTTTAAAGACGAAGTCAGAGCTTTAGGGCAAGAACTGGGTCTGCACAAAGACTTCGTTGAAAGGCATCCATTCCCGGGGCCGGGACTCGCTATTAGATGCCCTGGAGTCATCACAAAAGACCGCCTGGATATTCTACGCGAAGCTGATGCGATATATCTTGACCAAATCAAAAAACACAACCTTTACAATGATATATGGCAAGCTTTTGCTGTTATTTTGCCCGTTCAAACCGTCGGGGTCATGGGGGATGAACGCACCTATGAGAATGTTCTGGCGCTTCGTGCTGTGACATCAACTGATGGTATGACGGCTGATTATTATCCTTATAGCCACGAGTTTTTAGGCGAAACGGCTACGCGTATCATTAACGAGGTTCGCGGCGTAAACCGTGTGGTCTATGACGTAACGTCCAAACCGCCTGGAACTATTGAATGGGAATAAAGTCTCAATGAAACTTATATGCCACCCTATCTCGCCCTATGCCCGCAAAGCTATGATATTAGCACGGCTGCATGGCATTGAAGTTGAAGAGATACAGCCTGAAAAAGATGGCGCGAATGGTTATGTGGCGGGTGATAACCCTTTAGGGAAAATCCCAGCTTTAGAGTGGCAGCCAGAGCAATATTTTTTTGATAGTCCCGTTATTTGTCAATATCTGGATAGCCTCAGTCGCGCGCCAATATTGCCTACCGAGGGTCACACGCGTTTTTTGAATATGTGGCAACACGCGCTCGGAGATGGTCTCGCAGATGCGGTTTATAATTTCCGTTATGAAACGGTTCGCCCGCCAGATTTGCATTGGGATGAAATGATTAAGCGTCATGAAACCGCTATTACACGCAGCGTTGAAACGCTTGAAAATATCTGCGAGTGGCTGGGCGGACCTTGGACCTATGGAAATCTGGCTATTGTCACAGCGCTTGACTACGCGAGTTACCGCGCGGGTCATTTGAATTGGCAAGAGTGGGCTCCAAAACTAGCGAAATGGCATTCCAGTTTTAAAGACGATACACATTACAAAGCAACTTACGGATATCCGGGTGAGGGCTCATGAAGCTTATAAACCGTGTATTGAAGGGCTTTGCCCTATTATTGCTCTTGGGTGCTATTGCGTTCTATCTCTGGCCTGAGAAAAAATACGAACCGTATCAAGTCTCCGAAGCCTACCAAGCGCAAGTAGATGCTTTCTATTTACCCGACATGCCGCCAGATTGGAGTTGGAAAACATTTGAAGCCGGTGATGGGACAAAACTTCGCTGGGGCGAAACGGGAAATAGCGCTGCTGCTAAAGCCACAATTGTTCTCATTCCCGGCTACACAGCTACTATGAGCATGTATCCAGAGCATATCGATATACTGGCGCGCAGAGGGTATCATGTTGTTGGAATTGATATGCGCGGGCAGGGCGGCTCAGAACGTCATCGCCCGTCACAACCTGAAAAATTATGGGTAGATGATTTTAAGGTTTACTCTGATGATTTAGCGGCTTTTGTTAAAACCTTACCTCGTAAAGCAGACCAGCCCATTATCCTCATAGCGATATCTTTTGGGGGACATGTCGGTGTACGCATGGCTGGCGATTACCCTGAAGTTGCAGATGGTTTGTTATTATTGGCCCCCGCAATTGAACCGAAAGCCGGTGATATGCCCTTTGATCAAGCGAAGAGCCTTATGAATTGGGCCCGCCGACTGGGAAAATCAAAACATTACTTGCAGGGCAATGAAAACTGGAAACCCTTTCGCGAAGACTTATCAGAGGCCAATATTGACTTATGTTCTTCAAACCCCAAACGGCTGCCTAATCGCGACGTTGTTTTCACACGAAACCCTGCTGAACGGGTCGGCGGCGTCACGGCGCAATGGGGTGCGGAATTTTTTGAAAGCAGTGAATATATTCGTGAGGAAGGATATCTCGAAAAAATTGACATACCTGTCACAATGATCTCCGCCGAAGTGGATCATTTCGTCGTGACAGAGGTTAATCAACAGGCTTGCGATGCGCGCTTTCCGAATTGCCAACGCTTGGATCTAAAAGGGGCTGGACATTGTCTCTTGCAGGAGACTGATGACCATTTAGGCCAAATGTTTGACGGATTGGATAAGCTGTTAGAACGTGTAACGTCTATTTCAAACTAGATTCGAAAAAGGCGGGCATTGAATCGCCAAAACCTTCAACATTATTCTCTTTCAAACCGTTACGGTCGCGCCCTCTGCCTTTGCCGGACTTTTTATTATCCGAAGGCTTAGTGTCAGATCTCTTGGGCTTCGACTCAGCTGCCTTTTCGCGGCGAGGTTTGGACTGTTTTGACTCAGGCTTGTTATCCTGTTTGTCACTGTCATTTGCTTTGCGTTTTGGAGCCGCGCGGCGCGAGGAAGCCTTTTTGGGAGCCTCTTCGGCAGCGGACTTATCTTCTGCGCTCCTTTCGCGGCGAGGGCGGTTTGAACGCGCCTCGGAATTATCGCGGCGGCCTCCACGATTCCTGTCACGGCCGCGCTTGTTCTTGTCATCCCGTCCGCCGCGGCGTTTATTCCCGCCCTTCGGGAAATCCTCGATACCGGGTATCTCAACTTCCTCAATCGCGTCCACATTTATGAGGTCGAGGATTTCTTCATAATTCTTTTCATCCAACCGGGCGACCAACATGATTGTGTCGCCTTTACGTCCTGCACGGCCTGTGCGGCCAATCCTATGCACATAGTCTTCGGAATGATTAGGTACATCATAGTTGAAAACATGGCTGACAGAGGGAACATCAAGCCCGCGCGCTGCGACATCACTAGCGACAAGTATCTTAATTTCACCGCTCTTGAATTTATCCAAAGTTTCTGTGCGTAGGGATTGTGCCAAATCGCCATGGATTGGCGCAGATGATATGCCGTGAACTGTCAGCGATTTCGCAACAATATCGACGTCTTTCTTGCGGTTACAAAAGACGATACCGTTATCGACATCATTATTGTCTATCAGCCAACGCAAAGCCGTTCGTTTTTGCTTTGAATCAGAGGATGGCATGCGTACGATTTTTTGTGTCACCGTTTTGGCGGTCATATTTGTTCGCGCAATTTGTATGGACACAGGCTGGTGTAAAAACTGATCAACAAGGCGCTTAATTTCATTGGGCATAGTTGCAGAAAAGAAAAGAACCTGACGTGTAAAGGGCGTGAGCTCAAAAATTCGTTCGATATCCGGAATGAAACCCATATCCAGCATACGGTCGGCCTCATCAACAACAAGGGTCTGTACGCCTGTCATCAAGATTTTACCGCGCTCAAATTGATCCAAAAGGCGGCCGGGAGTTGCGATAAGAATATCAACGCCGCGCATCAATTTTTTATCTTGCTCAGCAAAGCTAACGCCGCCAATCAAAAGCGCCATTTCAAGCTTTAGATATTTCCCGTATTGCTCGACATTTTCGGCCACTTGTGCGGCGAGTTCGCGTGTCGGACAGACGATAAGACAGCGCGGCATGCGCGCACGAGCTCGGCCTGATGCCAGCTTGTGCATTGTCGGAAGTGTGAAGGCCCCTGTCTTACCTGTACCTGTTTGAGCGATCCCCAGAACATCACGCTGCTGCAAGGCTGCGGGTATAGCTTTGGCCTGAATGGGAGTCGGCTTTTCATACCCCATATCATCAAGCGCTTTGAGAATTTTGGGGTCAAGGCCGAGTTCGTTGAATTTTACATCAACGGGGGCATCTGCGGCAATCTCTTCGGTCTGAATATCGGAACTCAAATGAGGACAACTTTTTGGTTAAGGTCGCGGGACATACCGCCTGTTTAAGCGGCGCAACATAGTCATAGGCAAACAAAGGTCAAGGATTCAGATGCAGGTGCTCTATCGTAACTATTTCGAAAGATTATCTGCTATGTTCTTCTTATGATTCGTGGAGTGTTTTTAATAATGGGGCTCTTGGGCCTAACGGCTTGTGTACCCACCCAAGGAGTGGGTTACCCAAACTATCCCGCCTATGTGCCTACGCCGGGTCAGGGACAATATGTAAGGCCTGAATATTTAAACCCAACACCTACACCTATGATACCAGCCGTTGATGCCTGTCAGTCTCAGCTATACCGCGGACTTGTCGGACGTCATGAAGGCGCAATATATATTGCAGGTCTACCTGGCCGAAAACGGATATTAAAACCTGCATTTTTAGAAGATTTTGACCGTGAACGTATGGATGGGATAGATCCCGAGCCACCCTTTCTGGAGGTAAAAGATTTTTTGCCTGGACAGGTATTATATGCACCATCAATTCGCACAGTCTCCGACCGCATTCAATTAGGTCCAGTTATTGAAAACAGATTGACAATAGAATTAGACAGAGAAGGCTATATTCAAGAAGTTGTCTGTGGCTAAGCCGTGGACGCGTAACTGTGAGACTCAAAAATTTCATGTTTTGGGTTGGCGAGTATTCTTAAAATCATGAGTTCCGTTTCATAAGTTTCGGCATATTTACAAGCAGGACGAAGTTTATTTCTGAATCTCTTTGACATAATTGGTCCATAGGTGGCGACAATTTGTTCCGGCGTTAGCTTTAACGAGAGCAACAAAGTACATATTGAAAAGGCAAGGTTCCGATGCAGAATACGTTTGGCGACAAACGGAGTAATGTTTGTTTCTAATAGCTCTAAGGGTTGAGCTTTTAACAATGTAGCCATTTCAAACCCTTGGCGCATATAACACGCCGCAGCAAAAATCATAACTTTGGCACGAAGAGGTGATACGGGCACTTCAAGCGGGAAATTCATGAGTTTAATTTCTGCAAGTTTTGATATTGTGGATAGTGCAAAATATCCAGGTTTGCTGCACTCAGGTGGGTCAAAATAAATGACAGGCCTCCCATAACCGTCCACATAATAAGGAGCTTCATTGTTCATGTTCCAGTTTTTAGCTGAAAGAACTTGCCCTGTTTTGTTAAGCTTATCGGCGGAAGCTGCAAGTTGAACAGGCCAATTTCTCATCCCGCATAGATTTTTTATGTTTTTAAATTGCGATTGTGCCCACTCATCTACACCTAATTCGCTATCATCAAGCCAAGAGAGTTTATCGAGCTGTTCGGGTTTATTTAGCGGAGAGGGAACTTTGGGCTTACGAGGCGGTCCATATTTTCTGATAAGCCAAGCCAAAACGCCTAATTGGAGCATTGCGTCGTCATCAGATATAAAACTACTTCCTAACATAAAGTCATTCCGTGAATTACGCCTTACTTGTCGTGATTACAGTCAGTTTTAATCGATGCCCTCGGCAATTTTAGCGGCCTCGAAACGCTCCAATGCTTCAAGCCACTCAAGCTCTAGGTTTTCAATCAATTTTACTAACTCTACACGTTCTTTTCCAAGTTTTACCGCTTTATCGGGATTTAAAGTAAAGATGTCGCTAACAGACAGCTCTTTATCTATGACAGGAATGCGAATTTTAGCTTTTTCTATTCTTTCTTCTAAATTCTCATAGGCTTTCTTGAGTGGAGAAATTCGTTTGCGGGCCTCGGCGGCATATTTACGCGATTGTTTCCGGGCGTCACCTTCGCCAGAATTCGCTTTCTTATTTGAACGGTCTTTTTCTAGTTGAAGTGTTCTATAATCTTCTAAAGACCCATCATATGTACTTACAGTCCCTCTATCAACGAGCCAGAGCCTGTCTACAACGGCCTCCAATAAATTTCTGTCATGTGATATAATCAAGACAGCGCCCTCATAAGCATTGAGAGACTTTATCAGTTCGGCCCGGCTATCAATGTCGAGGTGATTAGCGGGTTCATCCAAAACAAGAAGGTGAGGTTTATGAAAGCCAATCAATGAAAATAATAGACGTGCTTTTTCACCTCCTGATAAATCACCTGCAGCGGTCTCGGCGTTTTTTACGCCCAGGCCAAATTGTGCCAACCTTGACCGTCTCTGCGCTTCTGTGGCCTCAGGCATGAGTTCTAAAATGTGATCATAAGCAGAGGCGAGGGGATTTAGACTATCGATCTGGTGTTGAGCAAAATATCCAATACGCAATTTCTTATGACGTTTTATAAAACCCTCTTGAGGAAGAAGGTCTCCCATAACACCCTTTGCAAAGGTAGATTTGCCTTCTCCATTCTTGCCTAATATCCCAATTCTGTCATCGGGGTCTATTCTCTGATTGAGGCCGCGCAAAATGACTATATCCTCTGCATAGCCTAGCTTAACCTCATCAAACCGAATAATTGGCGGGCTCAGTTGCCTCTCAGGACCCGGAAGGTCTATAGGCGCTATAGGGTCGCTAATAATCGTGGCGACAGGCTGCATTTTTTCGAGTCTTTTGACACGGGACTGTGCCTGTTTAGCTTTACTGGCTTTGGCACGGTTACGAATGACGAATGCTTCTAGCCGCCGTCTTTCATCCTCTTGTTTGCCTAAAAGCGCCATATTCAATCGATTTTGTTCGGCCAAGGCCGCTTCAAAACGATCATATCCACCTGTGTAACTAAACAGCTTTCCGTCTCTGAGATGGGCAATATGTGTAACGGCTTTGTTTAAAAAATCCCTGTCATGAGACACAATCAATGCGGTCCCGGAATAGGTGCGAATATGAGCCTCAAGCCACACCGCGCCCTCAATATCCAGATAGTTTGTAGGTTCGTCCAATAACAGCATATCCGGCTTTGCAAACAACATGGCGGCAAGCGCAACTCGCATCCGCCAACCACCGGAGAAATCAGAGCAGGGGCGCTGTTGGTCTTCCCCGGAAAACCCAAGGCCTGATAATATAGCTCCGGCTCTCGCTTCGGCGCTGTAGGCTTCAATATCTGCGAGGCGTGTATGTATCGCCGCTATGCGCAAAGGCTCTTTTGCGGTTTCGGCTTCTCTCAACAGAGAGGCGCGTTCTTTATCTGCAGCCAAAACAGTGGCCATAAGGCTTTGGGGACCGCTGGGCACTTCTTGATCTACCGCGCCTAAGCGCATGTTTTTGCGTAAGTTTATTTCGCCGTCATCGGGAGATATTTCACCTTTTATCAAGCGAAAGAGTGTTGATTTACCTGTACCATTGCGCCCGACAAGACCAACTTTGTGGCCTTGTGATATGGCGAGCGTCGCCTTGGTAAAAAGCGGACGACCCTCAATGCGATATGTTAAATCATTGATATGAAGCACGGATGCTGACTAACAGTCCTTTACATATAGTCAATCCGCCGTTATCGGGTGCGCAAAATTAGATTTAAGCCAACAAATAGGAGCTTTCCATGGCTGTTCAACGTACATTCTCTATTATCAAACCTGACGCAACGGCACGTAACATCACGGGCAAAGTCAATGCCAAGATCGAAGAAGCGGGTCTGCGTATTGTTGCGCAAAAGCGGGTTCAGCTTTCAGAAGAGCAAGCTGGCGGTTTTTATGCGGTTCACAAAGAACGTCCTTTTTACGGCGACCTCGTCAAATTTATGATGTCAGGACCTGTGGTAGTTCAAGTCTTAGAGGGCGAGAACGCGATTGCTGAATACCGTAAAGTTATGGGCGCAACAAACCCGGCAGAAGCTGATGCAGGGACAATTCGCGCTGAATTTGCGCAGAGTATTGACGCCAATACGGTTCACGGGTCAGACGCCCCTGAAACAGCCGCCGAAGAAATTAAGTTTTTCTTCTCGGATGACGAAATTGTAGGGTAAGCTTTTGACTCTAAAGCAAAAGAAAAGGCTGGGTTTTTGACCCAGCCTTTTTCAATGCGTGAATAACCCGTATTTTTATGAAGAGATACGGATGATCTCTTTGATGATCGTATTACCAATACGGTCAAAAGCTTCGTCAAGCGCTGTGGTGTTATCGGCTGTAATGAAGTTTCTGTCACTACTTGCGCAATATTGGAGCATACTCTTAGCAAGGTTCGTGCTTTCTACAGAGTCAGAGTAGTTATACTGGCCATTGCTTGGGTAAGGCGAGTAAGCTCCAGGGCGGTTGGCCCACTCATTCGTCTCAAACTGCCCTGGGACAAGGGCGAAACCAATTGTGAAGACTTCTACGCCGGCTGCATGTAAAGTATCACATTGGGCTCTACTCGCAATATTGGCAGGAACATCAAATTCACCTTCTGTCCACTCCGAACCCGGCGATTCTTCACCATAACTATATTCATATCCGCTGTAGCGCGTTTCATATTCAGCGGGTGTACAGACCTCGCGTTGCGATGGAGTCGGATTTGAATAGACTCTATAAGGTCCATAACGTCTGTGACGCCTATTATAGGGTGTAATCTGTTCGTCATCCCATTCTCCGAACCAATAAACACCATACCAGTCATAATCATACATGCGTTGATAACGATTTTCATATTCGCATTGCTCAGGCACTGTTTCGACTTGATTCGTTGTATAGTCACTCAAGCCTTCAGTCGTTTCGCGGCCGGTGACATAACGTCTCCACGTTTCAGTATTTTCACGATCCACCCATTCCAAATTTCCCGCATTTTTACCATCCGTCATTAAGATAACAAACTTAAGTGGCGTTTTGCCCGGGTTTTCTAAAGCATGAACTGCGGGCTCATTAACGTTAAGCCAAGTATTGGCAACGATAAGAGGTGGTGTCGAATTTGTTGACCCCACTGGTGTCATAGCGTCAAGCTGGCTATCTGAGATGACGCCCCAATCCATTTGTTTTGTTCGTGAGGAAATGATTTCACCATCAAATGCCATCATACCTGTACGAAGAACTCTTGGTCCATTCTCGACAGTTTGCGGCCCAACACTCTCATCAAGTAGGGCCATGAAATTCTTTGCCCCTCTCTTTAAACCGTCCATGCGGCGTTCCGCTTCTGGCGGGGCATTGCCATCAGAATCGATAGGTAGGTCGTCAAATGCCATTGACCCAGAGTTATCAAGGACCAAGACAACACTGGCAGGATCCTGAATATCTTTTTCAAAATATTTTACAACGCTTTCAGCTCTAAACTTCAACTCATTAAAGCCTAAAATCTGCATAAGAGTTGGGTTTGTATACCCTTCAACGACAGCTTTAGCCTCACGCTTTACATTGTCATATACGATATTGACGCTGACGCCCTCAGCACCATCGATAACCCAATTACGATAATCATAACCAAGCTCGTCTGCCGTATATTCCCCTATGAGACCGTCTTCTCGGCTCTTGGGTAGTTCTTCGAAATTCTTTACATAAATCGCTGCTGCCAATGCCGTTGTATCGGCAATTGTTTGCGAGCGTGCATCGGCACTCGTTAGCATAGCAAAGTCGAGTGCAGCGCCCATTGCCCCAATAATTGCTGTAAGGCTCAGCGCCCATGAAAGGGCGGCTACGCCGCTTTCATCGCGCCTGAACCTTTTCAATATGTTGTTTGCTTTGTTTATAAAAGCCATGATCCTGTTCCCATTTCCCACAATGTACCCAAAACGATTTTGGGGTGTAACTGCCTGTGATTTAATGGGTAGGCCCTTAAATGGGCTTAGGATTTGTCGTTAACAAATGTCTAACGGCGTATATCTGATACTATAGTTAATAAGCTCTGTATTTTTGCTTTGGCTAGCTTTGAATGCGTTTAGCTACTTTTTTCAAAGCTTTGGGGTATACTGACTGCTCCAAGGGCAATAGCCTGTAGGCCAAGCTCTCAGCTGTATCATCATCATAAATATTGATCTCATGTTGAAGAATGGTCTCTCCGCCATCAAGTTCAGCTGTTACATAATGTACAGTGCAGCCATGCATATCATCGCCAGCATTGAGAGCGCGTTGATGCGTATTAAGCCCTTTATATTTAGGCAATAAAGAGGGGTGAATGTTCAATAAGCGGTTTTCCCATCGATTAACAAACCAAGGTGTTAAAACACGCATAAAACCAGCACAGCAAACAAGCTCGATTTGAGCGTCTTTCAAAGTTGCATGCAAAGCGGCTTCGAACTTTTTGCGAGAGGGGAATGCTTGATGGTCAATTGCTAGCGCCTCTACGCCCAGACTTTTAGCTTTCTCAAGCCCTGCAGCGTCTGGTATATTAGAGATCACCAACGTAATTTCAGCAGGGAAATCTTTATCTTGGGCGGCCTTTGTTAAAGCGACCATATTTGAGCCGCGACCTGATATTAAAACAGCTGTTCTTATTTTACGCATTTTTGAGTTGGCCAATGACCCATGACGGCTCTCCTGCCGCTTCGAGACGCTCAAGAACGGCTGTCATGTTTTCTGGTTTTATTGCCAGAACCATGCCTATTCCGCAATTAAAGGCTCGTTGCATTTCTGGTTCGGCAACATTTCCAGTCTCTTGTAACCAGCTAAAAACTGACGGGCGTGGGAATGATGACATATCAATATCATACCTGAGTGACTTTGGTAGCATGCGCGGCGTGTTCTCTGTAATACCGCCTCCTGTAATATGCGCCAGTCCAGTAATCAGGCCATCTTTAATCAGGGGTAGAACAGATTTAACATAAAGTTTGGTCGGTGTGATGAGCGCTTGGCCTAATGTTTGATTTTCTGAAAATGGTGAGGGATCATTCCAGCTTAAGCCGGAAAGATCTACAATTTTCCGAATCAATGAGTAGCCGTTTGAATGCGGTCCACTTGAAGATATACCTATCAACACATCCCCGGCTTCCATGTCGTTGTGACGCGGTAACATGTCATCGCGTTCAGCCGCACCAACGACAAATCCTGCAAGATCGAAATCATCCCCTTCATACATGCCCGGCATTTCGGCCGTTTCGCCGCCAATCAGCGCTGCGCCAGAGTCTTTGCATCCTTGCGCAATACCGGAGATAACAGCCGTAGCTTTTTCTGTATCCAGACGTCCAGTGGCAAAATAATCAAGAAAAAACAGAGGCTCAGCACCATTTGCTAAAATATCATTGACGCACATGGCCACCAAATCAATGCCGACTGTGTCCAAAATACCTGTATCAATCGCGATACGCAGCTTTGTGCCAACACCGTCAGTTCCTGAAATCAGAACAGGGTCTCTAAATCCCGCGGCTTTTAGATCAAAAGCGCCCCCAAACCCTCCAATTGATCCATCTGCTCCCGCACGGCGTGTCGCTTTTACGAGTGGTTTTATGCGGTCAACGAGGCGGTCTCCGGCGTCAATATCAACACCTGCATCCGCGTAAGTCAGGCCTTTATTTGGCATATTCAATCATCCATATTTTTACTGCTTAGAACCGTAAATCGGTCACATTTTCAAGCAATAAGCTTTATCTAAACTGTTATTGAGCGCTTATAGGACTTTGCAAAGGGGATAAAGCGGGTTATCGCGGGATTATGAAATACTTTATTACGTTATTGTCTGTTTGCTTTGCATTGTGGTTGTCAGGTTTTGCCCAAGCCGATGATCCTTTCACGGTGACCGGCATTCCTGTCGATGCAACCGGTTCAACGCCTATTGAAGCCCAAACTCTGGCTATTCGTGACGGACAAGCACGCGCCGCAAATATTTTACTCGAACGCCTCACAATCGAAGGAGAACGCCTGTCCAAAGGCACGACCCCCGTATCAGAGGACAATGCTGCGAAAATGATACGCGCCATGGAAATCGATAATGAGAAACGCTCATCCACGCGCTACTTGGGTGATATCTCAGTCGCCTTTAATCCGAGCGCCATGCAAGCCTACATAAACCAGTCAGGCTTGACGATGGTCTCATCACAATCCAGAGACCGTTTGGTTCTGCCGTTATCAAATGGTCAATTAAATACATCGTCAATTTGGTTCCAAGCCTGGGAGAAGAGCGGGTCACAACATGCGCTCACACCCGTAAAACCAATATCCGTAGATCAGGCGGCATCATTACCCGTATCATCAGAGGCTCTTGCCGCACGCAATATGAATGCGCTTAAGCAAGTTGGAGCGATGTTTAATGTACAACAGCTCCTTATTGCCGATGATTTAGGCGGAGTAGTCAAAGTTACGGATATCGCACTTGATAGTGGCAATCAGCAAAATTTTAACGTAAGCGGCGGCCCATCCGCCGTTATATCTAAACTTGAATCTGACTGGAAAAGTGCCGCTGTAAGTGTAGCGGCCAATGCGGTTGATATGCCCGTCTCGGTTCTCTATTCATCTCACCGTCAGTGGCTTCGTCTGAAAGAAGCGATAAACGGGTCAGCGCAGATTCAAGACGCACGTCTCGATGCTCTATCAAAGGATGGCGCGGTTATGACCCTTACTTATGGCGGAGATATGGGGCGCCTACGCAATGAGCTAGCTTTCAAGGGCGTAAGTCTCAAGGAAGATCCCGAGCTCGGCGTTGTCCTAAGTCCTTCGGGACGCTTTTAAGGCGCGGTGAATACACCACCGCAAATACCGCTTGATCTTTCGCCTGAGCCGGCACCGTCATTTTCCAACTTTCTGTTAAGTGACAGTAATAGATCGGCTGTGAAAACACTCATGGCGTGGCCAGATTGGCCTTCACCAATAATATTGCTGCTAGGGCCGCAAGGCAGTGGTAAGACGCATTTGGGTCAAGCATGGGCCTCTAAAAGCAAAGGTGTCTTCGTTGATGAGGCGAGCGTCTTGACTGAAGCTGACCTTTTTGAGGTTATGAATAAAGCCCTGAATGGCGAAATCTCGGGTTTATTATTAGCCGACAAACATTCCCCGACTGATTGGGGCATAAGTCTTCCTGATTTGCGTTCTCGCTTGACGAACACCCCTGTTATTACGCTCCAAGAACATGATGATGAAATATTAGAACCCATTATTCGCAAGCTTTTTGAAGATAAGGGTCGAGTCGTATCCCAAGACTTAATCACATATCTGCTGAAATATCATGAGCGTAGCGTTTCTGCTCAGCGTGATCTCGTCAAGGCATTAGAGGCCGCAGCGCAACGTCAAAAAGCTGACATCACCAAAGCTTTCGCGGCCAAATACCTAAAGAGGCGATCAGAACGGGACTTGTTTACCGTCCCAGGCGAAGAGTGACCCACTATCTTTTGGTTCAATCTGTTCAATCACCTCTAGGAGTTTCTCAGCGCTATATTCAGGCGTGAATAATTTACCCTCGGGGACATTGCTTTGGAAGGGTTTTGAGAGGCCCGTATCAACTGTACCGGGATGCAGTCCAATAATAACGGTCTCTTTAAAGCGGCGGCCAAATTCTATTGAAAGCGTTTTCAAAATCATATTCAATGCGGCTTTTGAAGCGCGGTAAGCATACCAACCTCCAATGCGATTATCAGAAATAGACCCAACTCTGGCAGATAATGCCGCCAAAACAGCCTTACCGTCACGACGCATCAGGGGAAGAAAGTGTTTCGCTGTAACTGCAGGGCCAAAGGTGTTGACAATAAAACTCTGATTAAACGCCTCTAATGACATGGCGCGCATGTTTTTCTCTGGCGCAATGCCCTGTCCTTGCAAAAGACCTGTTGCTATGATGCATAGATCAAATACACCCGTTTCACGCAAAGCTTCCGCTGCCGCCTCGATGCTCGTTTCATCTGTAAAATCAAATGTGAGGTTGGCCACTTTAGGTGAGGGATGACTTTGCCCTTGGCGGGAAAGCGCATAAATTTGGCTAACCTGCTCTGAAGCTGCAAGCTTTTCTACAAAGGCTGCGCCAATGCCGCCGGTCGAGCCGACAATAACGACTCTTAAATTAGTTCCCATGGAGGGCAAAAGTTTTGTCATGATTTCGACCTCTTACACTTTTGAGAACAATAACGAACTTCGTCCCAAACTTTTTCCCATTTCTTACGCCAGGAGAATGGACGCCCGCATGTAGCACAGTCTTTTTGAGGAAGATGAAGTTTTTTATGAGCCATATTTAATATACGCATCAAATGCGGGACTCGTGCGTATAATAATTATGTCAAAAATACTTATACCAATATTCGCCGACCAGCTCTCTCACGGCCTTGCTCCCTTAGAGATTAGCTCGCCTGAAGACTGTATCATTTTGATGATGGAAGTGAGAGGTGAGGCGGATACTGTGCCGCATCACCGTAAAAAACTTATCTTTCTGTTTTCGGCCATGCGCCATTTTGCTGACGAGCTGAAAGAGCGGGGGTGGTCAGTTGATTATATTGCTTTGAATGATGTTGAAAACACTGGGAACTTCACCTCTGAAATCAAGCGCGCGATGTCACGTCACGATATCGAGCAAATCCGTCTTTGCGAACCTTCGGAATATCGTGTCCTCGAAACAGTAAAAAGTTGGCAAGAAGAACTCTCGATTCCCACAACGATAATGCCGGATCACCGTTTCATTGCGGATCATGATGAATTTGAGACTTGGGCAGAGGGCCGCAAACAATATCGGATGGAGTTTTTCTATCGCGAAATGCGCCGTAAAACGAATTTACTTATGGAGGGGGATAAGCCTGAAGGGGGTAAATGGAATTATGATTCGGAGAATCGTAAGCCAGCGAAGGGCGACCTCTTCATGCCCAAACCGCTAAAGTTTAAGCCTGATTCGATAACACAAGACGTTATCAATATGGTGGAGACAGAATTTCCCAACCGCTTTGGCGCTACAGACGACTTCTTTTTTGCTGTCACTCGAGATGGTGCAAAAGAGGCCTTGGCTTATTTTATCAAAAATGTCCTTCCTCGCTTCGGTGATTACCAAGATGCGATGCTAACCGGCGAACCATTTCTCTATCATTCACTCCTCTCAATGTATCTGAATGCAGGATTGTTGGGCCCCCTTGAAATATGTGAAGTCGTAGAGACAGCCTATAAAGACGGCAAAGCTCCGCTCAATGCTGCGGAAGGCTATATTCGCCAAATTATCGGTTGGCGAGAATATGTGCGCGGAATTTACTGGCTCAAGATGCCAGATTATGTTGAGGAAAATGCGCTTGGAGCTACACGTGATTTACCAGAGTTTTACTGGACTGGCGAGACGGATATGCAGTGCCTGTCACAAGCCATAGGTCAAACCAAGGAGCATGCCTATGCGCATCATATTCAACGGTTAATGATAACGGGTAATTTTGCGTTATTGATAGGTGTGGATCCTAAGCAACTCCATGAATGGTACTTGGCGGTTTATATCGATGCCTTTGAATGGGTTGAGCTCCCTAACACATTGGGCATGAGCCAGTTTGGCGATGGCGGATTACTAGGCTCAAAACCTTACGCGAGCAGCGGCGCTTATATTAACCGCATGAGTAATTACTGCAGTTCCTGTAAATACAGTGTCAAAGAACGCGTCGGAGAGAAGGCCTGTCCGTTTAACAGCCTTTATTGGCACTTTATTGCCCGCAATGAAGAGGCTTTGGCCAAGAATAACAGGATGGCGATGCCTTATCGAAATCTCGCAAAAATGGACCAAGAAAAACGGGAGGCCCTCATAACTCAAGCCGATACATTTTTAGATAATCTCATGCCTACAGAAGGAACTTACTTTTAATGTATCAAATATTTGCGGCCTAAAACGGGCAGGGCGATTCAAATTCCACCCAGTCACCACCTGTAGGCTTTCTCAACTTTAGCTTATGCGCATGAAGCTGTAACCGAGGTGCGGATGCAAACGCCTCTTCATGAGCATATAATCTGTCACCTAAGATGGGGTGACCCAATGCGAGCATATGAACTCGAAGTTGATGTGACCGGCCAGTTTTCGGGAAAAGAGCGACATATGTTGACGTCTTTTCTCGCTCAAGAATTTTCCATTGAGTTAAAGAGGCTTTCCCGCGTTCGTGACATACCATTTGCTTTGGACGGTTAGGCCAGTCTGTTATTAAGGGTAAGTCTATCTGGCCCGTATCTTTATCAATCTGCCCCCAAACACGAGATAGATATGTCTTTTCCGTCATACGTTTTTCAAATTGAAGGCCTACATGACGCTGTGCATTAGCATTTCGGGCGAAAACCATCACGCCCGATGTCGCCATGTCCAGGCGATGAATCGTGAGGGCTTCAGGAAAATCGATGCGTAGGCGCGCTTCCAAACAATCGGGTTCTGTTTTCCCAGGGACACTTAAAAGGCCGCTTGGCTTTTCGACGATTATGAGTTCATTATCTGTATAGATATAGGAGAGGGGGTGTGTCGGCGGCGCGTAAACGAATTCCCGTTTCATTCGTCTAAATCTGTCGCAACGACTTTGCGTCCTTCAAGGCGTAGGGCAATTTTACCGGATAAGAGCTTAAGAGCATCATCGCCAAAAATCTCTTTGCGCCAACCTTTCAGAGCCGCCACATCGGCTTTATCGCCAAAAGCGGCCAGTTTTTCAATGTCCGCATTATTAGCAACCATGCGCGGCGCAATATCGACATATTCAGTTCGCAAACGCAGTAGCGTCTTAAGCATTTCAATAGTTGGCCCAAGGTTAGGCGGCATGTGCTGAACCTTGGGAAGTTTGGGTGCATAATCATCTGCATTAGCTATGGCGGCATTAAGCGACTCGACTAAGTCTTTAGCAGAACGTGATTTTTCAAACCCGCGCGGAATGCCCCGAAGACGGCCCAAAGCAGCTATATCTTTGGGCTTTTGCTGAGCCAGATCATACATGGCATCATCCTTTAGCACGCGGCGACGCGGAATATCTTTCTCTATCGCTTGACGCTCCCGCCAAGCCGCGGCAGCCTTCAAAGCGGCGAGGTAATGCTTTTTGGGATTGCGAACTTTAAGGCGCTCCCATGCGTTCTCAGGTTCAAATGTGTAGAGCTTTTCTTCCATTTGAGGCGCCATCTCTTCGAGCACCCATGACATACGGCCTTTTTCCTCAAGCTCAGCGACAAGGTCAGGATATAAATCCCGCAAATGCGTTACGTCAGCGATGGCATATTTAAGCTGTTTCTCAGACAGAGGTCGCCGAGACCAATCGGTGAAACGGGCGCCTTTATCCAGATTAATATCCAGCCTGCCTTTGACGAGCGCACCGTAGCCCGTGGAGTCGCCAAAGCCCAATGCCATAGCCGCTATCTGGGTATCGAAAATATTGGCCGGAACCGCGCCGCACATTTGATAGAATATTTCCATATCCTGACGCGCTGCATGCAAGACTTTTATAATGGCTTCATCCATCAATAGAGCATTGAAAGGAGATAAATCTAAACCCTCTGCCAGCGGATCAATAATGACTTCATCGTCTTCTGTCGCGGCCTGTATCAAGCATAATATCGAGTAGAATGTGCTCTCTCGCATGAACTCTGTATCAACACACATAAAGGGTTTTTCAGCGGCGCGTTCGCAAAAAGCGTTAAGGGCATCCTGAGTCGTGATAACATTCATGGCCGCGCCCTAGCAGGACGTAAGGCGCGGCGCAATTGTTTCGATTGATTTAGCCCACCCCATGCATACCAAAGACGTCATCCAATAACTCAAGCGTCGAAGCCCAAGCGCGGCGCTCGCTATCGGCATTATGCTTTAACGTTCCGTCGCCGCTATCTGCGCCAGGCACCATAAAGGCATGAGTCGTTTGGCCGTAAGCATGGAGCTGCCAATCACATTTTGCAGCTGCGAGTTCTTCTCCTAGAGCGGTGACATGCGCTGGCGGCGCCATGGGGTCGTCCCACCCATGCGCGACAAGCACTTTGGCTTTGATTTTTTTCTTAGGTAAATCAGGCGCATCGAGCAAACCGTGAAAGCTAATAGCGGCTTTCAGGTCCATGCCAGAACGTGCGGCATCCAACGTACATAATCCGCCAAAACAAAAACCCATCATTGCCATATGTGTCTCGTCAACTTCGGGAAGGGCTTTCGCGGCTTTTACACCAGCTTTGATGCGTTTAAGCAATTTTGCGCGATCATCTTTGAGTGGCATCATCATAGCTTGCTTGTCTTCAACCGTTTCGGGCAGGGCACCATCTCCGTAATTATCAAGGCAAAAGCCAACATAACCCTGTGCTGCCATTTGAATGGCTTTATCTTCGGCAAAGCTGTCCATGCCGCTCCATGCATGGTTCACGATAACGCAGGGCTTTGCGTCAGCAAAAGACTCATCCCACGCCATAAAGCCAATACATTTCTGTTTTCCGTCCATATATTCGACAGGTTTTGTAATGATAGACATAGTTGCCTCCTCCAAGAATTTTGATTTTGTTTTAGCGAGCGCTCTTTACAGGTCAAGTAAAGCTGAGCGTCTTTTGCAGTGATGATGCGACTCAGCTTGTTAAGGGAATATTAGCCATATTTGAGTGTAATATGTGCTCAGCTGCCATGAGGTCCTAAAATGTTGTCTCGTATTACTCTAATTACATCCATATCCGTTATTGCTTTAGGCGCTTGCGCGACACAGCAGGAAAACCCGTTTTACAAATATTCATCCAAATATGAGGGAGCGGCCCCGATTACAATGGCGCAAGGTTCTCAATATGGCTCAACTCCGCAAACTGTACAGGTTGCGCAGCCCTCACAAGACATACAAAGTGTTCAAGCGGTGCCTCAGCAATACCAGACATCAGATGTCATCTATCAACAAACAACTTATAACGCATCGCAACAAGCCGCCTATACGCGCGTAAATCCTGAATGCTTGAAGAAAGAGCAAAACCACGAACTAATAGGGGCCGGTGTTGGCGGCACAATCGGGGCTATCGCCGGTAAAAAGGTCATCGGCGGCACAAAGGGGACGGCTATAGGGGCCGCTTTGGGCGGCGCTGCAGGCTATGGCATAGGGGATAAGACTGTGAATTGTGACCCTGAGCCTTATGTTATGCTGCAGCCCACGCCGACTGTTGCGCAGGCCTATGTATCTCCGACTGACACAGAATTTAAGACCATAACGAGCGAGGGCACCCCGGGCTATCAGGTCATACAGGCGCAAAATTCATCGCAGTCCATGTCAATTTCCGAAGCTATGTCCTCATCTCACCCGGCCTATGCCGGCTTACAAGCTTCAACCGGTGCAGCTCCAGCTGTGCAGCCTGAATCTTATCATCAACAGGCAGGCTTAGCCCTGCCAGTCAGCTATGATTATTCAAATAACACGATATCCGCTTTTACTGAGACCACTCTGGGACAGACTGAGACACGTTTGCTTGCAGGTGCAACCTCAGGCACGCACTTCGTCAAACAAGGTGATACTGTTTATTCATTATCACGTCGCCTCTGTGTGGGTGTAGATGAAATCCAATCGCTAAATCGCCTTGATACGGGATACGGAATTCGCATTGGAGAAACGCTTCAATTGCCGCCCTCGCGTTGCTAAATTTATTGTCCGCGCATTAGAATAAAGAACGTGCGCTCGATGAGAATCTCGGCTATTCTGTTATTTCATTCGTATCCGAATTAAATAATTTATATGCATAGCAATAGGGTTTACATGAGAAATCGTTCAGCAAAAATTCTGGCCACTGTCGGGCCAGCGAGTTCCGCGCCCGATACGCTTCGCCTTTTACATGATGTTGGCGTTGATGCCTTTCGCCTGAACTTTTCTCATGGATCGCACGAAGATCATGCACGTTCCGTGACATCTATTCGCCAAGTTGAGAAAGAGACCGGCAATGCCATTACGATAGTCGCTGACATGCAGGGACCTAAACTACGTTGCGGAGAGTTTGAAAAGGGTGAGATTGGGTTGCGCTACGGCGAAACGGTAGACATCATCCGGAGTGATAAGAAAGGCAAAGATGGCCTAATCTGCATGCCGCATCCTGAACTTATGGCGGCTATGGAGCCCGGGCACACGCTTAAATTTGACGATGGTAAGCTGATGGTGACCATCACGGCCAATGACGGCAAACGTATGAAGGCCCGCGTGGACGTTCCGGGTATTTTAAAAAATAAGAAAGGCATCAATGTCATCGGGGCGGTACTGCCTATGTCAGCGATGACGGAAAAAGACCGTGTGGATATGGCTTTTGCCCTTACGCAGGACGTGGATTACATCGCGCTTTCATTCGTTCAGACAGCGCAAGACGTCATAGATGCGCGCGAAATTATCGGCGACAAAGCACAAATCATTGTGAAAATCGAAAAACCATCTGCAATAGAGTTTTTGGATGATATTTTGGAACATGCAGATGCAGCTATGGTCGCGCGCGGGGATTTGGGCGTTGAGCTTCCGCTTGAAACTGTACCCGTGGTACAGCGCCAAATTATTCGCAAGGCCCGCGCTTTAGGAAAGCCCGTCATTGTGGCAACACACATGCTCGAATCTATGATTGATGCACCGACCCCCACACGCGCAGAAGCATCAGATGTTGCAACCGCTATCTATCAAGGCGCGGATGCCGTTATGCTCTCGGCTGAAACGGCGGTCGGACGTCATCCAGCAACCGCCGTTGCCATTATGGACCGTATTATCGGAGCTGCCGAGTCAGATCCGGAGTTTTGGAAATATTTCAAGCAGATCGATTTACCTTATGAGGCCACTCCCGAAGATGCCATTTCGCAATCTGTTCGCGGCATAGCAGAGACGTTAAACTGTAAAGCGGTTTTGGGATATACACTCACAGGTTCAACAGTGCAGCGCATTTCACGCGAACGTCCGCCTTGCAGAATTGTTTGCCTGACACCGCGCCAGAGCACGGCTAGCCGTCTTGCGCTAAGTTGGGGCGTCATGCCGATTGTCATGAAAGACCCTGTAAATTTTGATGACATGCTCGGCAGTGTTCAAGACGTCGCGACAACACGCGTTGGCTTAAAACCGGGTGATAAAATCATGATCAGTGCGGGAATTCCCTTTGGCCGTCCGGGCACAACAAATACGCTTAAAATCAGCACTATTGAATAGCTATACCCCCGTAATTGGGGGTTGCTATAGTGTAGCGAAACGCCCATTTTAATCCCATGACTGTTCTTATTGATATCAATAAAAAACCGAGGCCCGATAAAAGACCGCGCCATCCGGAAAAAGCCAATCGCCCGGACACGGAAGTTCTGCGCAAGCCGTCTTGGATTCGCGTCAAAGCGCCGACCTCAAAGGGCTATGCTGAGACCCGCAAAATCGTCAAGGATAAAGGCCTCGTCACTGTCTGCGAAGAAGCGGCCTGTCCAAACATTGGTGAGTGTTGGGAAAAATCTCACGCGACCTTTATGATCTTAGGCGAAGTCTGCACCAGAGCTTGCGCTTTTTGCAATGTTTCCACCGGGTTACCGCAAGCTGTTGATACAGATGAGCCGAGAAAAATCGGCGAAGCCGTTAAAGAAATGAAACTGCAACACGTGGTTATCACATCTGTTGACCGCGATGATCTGTCTGATGGGGGCGCGCAACATTTTGTTGATGTGATAAACGCTATCCGTAGCGCCTCCCCAAAGACGACTATTGAGATACTGACGCCTGATTTCCTTCGTAAAGACGGCGCGACGGAAACCGTTATTGATGCACGTCCTGATGTCTTTAATCATAACCTCGAAACTGTGCCGCGTCTCTATTTGAAGATACGCCCTGGTGCGCGCTATTTCCATTCTTTGCGGCTTCTTGAAAAAGTTAAACAGCGCGACCCGAGCCAGTTTACAAAATCTGGACTCATGGTGGGCCTCGGCGAAACCAAAGAGGAAGTGATGCAGGTCATGGATGATATGCGCTCAGCAGGTATCGATTTTCTGACAATCGGCCAATACTTACAGCCCACAAGAAAACATGCGCCAGTCGATCGCTTTGTGACGCCAGAGGAATTCAAGGCTTACGAAACCATTGCCAAAGCCAAAGGGTTCCTGCTCGTTTCAGCCAGTCCTTTGACGCGCTCATCCTATCACGCCGATAGCGACTTTGCGAAACTGCAAGCGGCCCGCAAGGCAGCCCACGCCTAATGCCCACCGCCAGCTTTACACGCCATATTTGCCATGACGCGGATGAGCTTCTGGAAATGGTAGCAAATGTCGAAGACTACCCGACATTCATCAACCTAATTTCTGCACTGCGCATCACCAAGAAAATCAGTGAGACGGACTTCGAAGCCGAAGCCATTGTCGCCTATAAAATGATACGCGAGAGCTTTAAATCGCTCATCCATATTGAGCGCGACAAAAAGTTTATCCGCGTTACCAAAGCCGAGAAAGGCGGAGCGGTTAAAACACTAGAAAATACATGGAAATTTCATCCGCTTTCAGATGGCACTACAGCCGTAGAGTTTTTTGTCGATGTCAGCCTTAAAGCCTTTCCTCTAAATATGCTCATTCGCGACAAAATGGACAAAGCCAGCGATGTCATCATGGATGCCTTCACAGCCAGAGCTAAGCAAATCTGCAAGCCCGTAAAGAGTGACGGACTTGATTTAACCGCAGAATATAAGAGACTAGGCTTAGTTTAAGCAAAAAGACAAATATTCCATCGAGTGGGGTACACTGCGAACACCTAAAAACGGCCGTTCGCCTTTCCCTTCAATTCAGTTGGCGGTAGAGATTTTCAAACGAATTTCTATCGGGTGGGTTAATGCGGCCAGACAACAAAGCTTTTAAAATTTGCTCTGTAGTAATCAAAGTCGGTGGACTTGGATATGTCTGCATCCTTGGCTTAGTACTCATATCCAATTTTTCTGTCTTTAGCCCAAACTGGCCTTTTGGGCTGTTTGCCAGTTTTTCCTCTTTTTTAATCGTCATGCTGCCCTTTGTTATTGGATCTCTCTTCATGGTGTGGCGAAGAGTTGTACCTCTCGTGGCTATTTTTGCTATTGGCGCCCTCTATCCATTTTTTACATTCGACAAGATGGTGAAGCCTTCTGTCCAAGACTGTACGACTGTTGACTGCGTAACCATTGTGGCTGCCAATCTCCGTCACAATAAAAATGCACTAATACGATTGGCTAGAACGGAAGCCAAAGATGCTGACATTTTGATTATCACCGAATTTCCCTACGCAGCTACATCGGAACAATTGTTGTCATTGTTTCCTATGGATGGTGATGCACAAATTGGCCTCGTTACAGATGTAAATTTACAGCTCGGTAGCCGTATCGCAGTAATATCAAGAAAACCATTAGATGATATCCAGCTACAAATAGAGAGTTTCCCAACCTCCGGTGTACGGCCCCGCGGCATTCTGAAATTTGATTACACAACAACGAAGGGTAACGCAGTAAAATTTGCGGCTGTACACCCGCCTCCGCCAAAAGGCAGTGAAGAAACAACGGCTCGCGATGCTTATCTCAAAGCAGCAGGGCAAACTTTCGATACAAAGGAAAATTTCGTTATGATTGGTGACTTCAACTTAACCCCTTGGGAACCGGGGTTTGAGACATTGCCCGGAAAACGCGCTGGTGATCCACGTTGGAGACGAACATGGAACGCACGTAATTTTATTGAGCGCTTATCTATCGATCATGCTCTTATTGGTGATGAAATAGGTCTTGTTGAAACAGGTGTTCTGCAGGATGTTGGTTCAGACCACTTTCCGATTCACCTCGTTATTTACGCTGAAGCCGATAAGGGACAAACTAATTCAAAATAGTACATGATTTAAGCGCCATAAAATCATCCCAAATAACCCGCTAAATTAACTGATGATTTTGAGGAGTAATAAACTTCAATCCTTGTCTAAATTTACTAAAATCATAAGCTTGACTGACTTTAAAAATACTCAATCCTCGTGTCCGTCAAGCTATGCTAAACTGCGTTCGTTCCTCCTTTTTGGACAGGCAATCGCGTAAGTTTGTTGGTAGGGGGACGGTGAGGCTCAGCGCCGCGAAATACGCGCGCGGAAAGCTGGCCTCGGCGTAAGTCACTTGAGACGCCGCCGATAAAATCACCGCCGCAGGGTTAGTGCCTTGTGTTTATTATCTTAAGAAGGTGCCTCAAGGCATCGACCCTGCGGACGTCCATTTAATTGGGCGCGAGGTAAATGTTGGCTTTCATTTAAAAAAGGCCGAGTCAAACCGCAGGATAGCTGTATCTATATGACCTTAAGATGCAGCCTTAACCAATGCTCTAAGCGCCTCATAACAGGTTACATCTCTGACTTTATTTCGTCCAATATCCCCAAAGCGGTGCAGCTTCGTTGTGACATCAATTTTGCCGTCAACTTTAACCGCCAGACCCATCCAGACTGTCCCAACGGGTTTGTCTCCGCTTCCCCCGCCGGGGCCAGCAATGCCCGTCACGGAGACTGCCATATCGACATTAAGCGCCTCAATCGCGCCCAAAGCCATCGCGCGGGCCACTTCGCGGCTTACTGCGCCATATTTACTAATCATGCCGGCGGGAACATTAAGGAGCTTGTTTTTGATCTTATTATCATAGGCAATGATACCGCCCTTAAACGGCTTAGAAGATCCCGCAATAGAGGTTATGGCTGCACCGATAAGACCGCCCGTGCAGCTCTCGGCGGTCGCAATTGTGATGTTCTTTGCGGACGTTGCATCAATAAGCGCTTGGGCTTGAGTAAATATATCTTTGAGCGATATTTTGGGATAGGTGCTTTGGGTCATTCTGGGAGCTTTATTGTTGCGCTGGCTTGGGCTGCCATACCCTCACTACGGCCCGTAAAACCGAGCTTTTCGGTTGTTGTGGCTTTGACGGAAACACGCGTGGGAGGAATACCGCAAAGCTCAGCCACTTTTTCGCGCATAGCATCTCGGTGGGGTTTGATTTTAGGTTTTTCACAAATGAGCGTGATGTCCACATGTTGAAGCTGTCCGCCGCGTTCTTGAATTTTATCAATCGCAAAGAGGAGAAATTTATCGGAACTCGCACCTTTCCATTTGGGATCAGAAGGCGGGAAATGATCGCCAATATCACCAAAGGCCAAAGCCCCTAAAATAGCATCAGTTAAAGCATGGAGACCAACATCAGCATCAGAATGGCCCAAAAGAGTGAAGCCGCATTTAATCGGAACGCCGCACAGCCACAACGTATCGCCATCGGTGAAACGGTGAACATCAAAACCTGTTCCTGTCGCAATATAAGAGGCGGGTGTGTCTTTCATAAGCATGGCCTCAGCTTTGGCAAAATCTTCTGGATAAGTCACTTTGAAATTACGTTCTTCACCGTCAGTAAAACCAATTGTGATATTGGCATTATAGGCTACCGCAATGTCGTCAGTAAAATTATCATTAGGGCTAATAATTTCGAAAGCTCTAAGAATTTCTTTGTAATGAAAACCTTGGGGTGTTTGCACGCGCAATATTTGGTCGCGGTCAATATCATCACCTTCCCAAGATTTGCATGAATCAACTATCGGTAATGTAGGGGCTACAGCAGGAAGATCAGCCAACATGTTAATTACATCTGAAATGACCTTTTTAGATACAAAGGGCCGAGCGCCATCATGAATAAGGACAAGGTCGGGAGGGTTGTCAGCAAGGGCCACAAGGCCTGCTTTTACGGAAGCCGTGCGTGTCGCTCCGCCCGTCACGGTTCTGATATTATCATGGCCCGTTATAATGTCCGCAATATGAGGTTCGCCCTCTGCCACGACGATGACAGTTTCTGAAATATCGGGGTGAGCCAAGGTCGCATTCACAGTGCGTTTCAGAACAGGAATTCCGCCAATTGGGCGGTATTGCTTGGGGATATCGCCGCCAATTCGTGCACCTTTTCCTGCAGCGACTATTATTTGTGCAATATGTGTCAATTTAAGCCTTTTAAAAACGATGAAATATTGTGCATTAAGGCCAAGACCTCTAAAGGATACAGCATGAACCGTATGCCCAAAATCGGCAAGCATGAATTGAGATCCCGGGTCTTGGTCGCGCCCATGTCCGGCTTAACAGACCTACCGTTTAGGCGCGTCTTGCAACAGTTCAAACCGGGCTTAGTCGTCTCAGAAATGGTGGCCAGTGAGTTTCTGGCTAAAGGCAAAGCGGATATTGTTGCCAAAGCCTCCGGCAAAGGCGAGATCGAACCGCTTGTGATACAGCTTGTCGGACGTGAAGCGAAATGGATGGCTGAGGGCGCGAAACTTTCAGAAGAGGCTGGAGCCAAGATCATAGACATCAATATGGGCTGCCCGGCGCGAAAGGTAACGGCAGGCCTTTCGGGGTCTGCACTCATGCGTAACCTTGACCACGCACTTGAGCTTATAGAGGCCACTGTCAACGCGGTCGAAGTTCCCGTCACATTAAAAATGCGGCTTGGATGGGACTTTGATTGCTTAAATGCGCCCGAACTTGCCAGCCGCGCCGAAGCGGCGGGTGTTCAGATGGTTGTTGTGCATGGCCGCACGCGTAATCAATTTTATACAGGAGAGGCGGATTGGAAGGCTGTTAAGGCTACGAAAGATGCGGTCAGTGTTCCCGTTTTCGTCAATGGGGATATCCATACACCCCAGGATGCTTTGGAGGCCTTAGAGCAGTCAGGGGCGGATGGCGTAATGTTAGGACGGAGCCTCATTGGGGCGCCGTGGAATCTTCGGGATATCATTACAGCTGTTGACGGACTGCCGTTACAAAATCAATTGCCCAATGCTGAAAAGGGGCGCATTGCAATATCGCATTACCGCGATCTGATTGACTTTTACGGCGAAGGAAAAGGCATTAGGATCGCTCGCAAACATTTGGCGGGTTATGTCGAACACTTAAACCTTCCCGAAGAAGCGGAATTGCGGTCTCAAATTTGTAGGTCCTTTGATCCGAATGAAGTTATCGGGATACTTGACCGGCTTTACGGCGTGACCAAAAGTGAGAGAGCCGCATGACCGAACATGCCGATATGATTCCGCCGTTAATAGAAGAGTGGCCGTTTCCATTACTCTTAATTGAGCCGCAAACTGAGGAAATTATATGGGCTAATCAGGCTTTTCAGGAATGGCTTGGGAAATCATTGCGCCATTTGAAAGATAAGAGACCTTGGGATATTTTCTCAGTGGATGATGATGTGTCCAGGATTATTTCCAAATGCGCGAATGATGCTGCGCCTTTTACCATGCGAGATTGCCCGATTACGCGCGGAGAGCAGGAAGAAGAGTATGCTCATTTCACAGCTTATCCAACAGCATCAGGCATAGGCTTGAGCATATGGTTGGCCGGACCGCAGCCCCAAAGCGCGAAAGTCGGGGGTCAGCTTGTCTCCGGCATGGGACGATTAATAGCGCATGAGCTTAAGAACCCTCTAGCCGGCATTAAGGGGGCGGCTCAGCTCTTACGAGATGATGTAGCCAGTGAAGAGGGACAAAGCCTCATCGATCTAATCGGATCTGAGATCGACCGCATTCGGCGCTTGGCAGATCGCATGGAAACGCTGGGAGATCAGGACCCCGAAAATTCCGACAGGGTCAATATCCATGAAATTCTGAGGCGCGCGCGCAGGGTCATACAATCCGCAAACCCGTCTTTGGTTTTTACCGAACGCTATGATCCGTCATTACCCCATGCCAAAGGGGATGCTGATACGTTGATGCAAGCTATGCTGAATCTTATCAAGAATGCAGCTGAAGCCGTGTCAACTTCTGAAGAGCCTAGCGAAATAATTTTAGAGACACGCTTTAGAAGCGGCGTCACTGCGCGGGGCTCATCAGCTCATGAGGCGCAACATTTACCGATTGAAATTCGTATTATCGATAACGGTCCGGGTATCGCTGATCATGTCACGGATCAGATCTTTCAACCCTTTGTGTCTACAAAGCCAGAAGGGCAAGGGCTGGGACTTGCGCTCGTATCAAAAGTCGCAGCGGCACATGGCGGGCTGGTCGAAGTTAAATCAAGGCCCGGCAAAACTAAATTCTCTCTTCTTTTACCGACCCCTAATGAGGATATCTCATGAAATACGAAGTACTACTCGCTGATGATGATGACAGTGTTCGCTTAGTTTTATCCAAAGCCCTGACTCGTGCGGGCCATTCGGTGAAAGCCACGGATAATGCCGATACTTTGGTTAAATGGGCCAAAGCCGGGCAGGGTGATATTGTCCTCACAGATGTTATGATGGGCGGACGCGAAGTCTTTCAAAGTTTGCCTGAACTAAGTGAAGCCCGTCCAAACATGCCGGTCATCATTATCAGTGCCAATAATACTGTAAATACAGCTCTTAAAGCCGGAACTCATAAAGTTTTTGAGTATGTACCAAAACCTTTTGACTTAGAGGATGTGACCCAAGCCGTCTCGAGGGCAGGACTCTCTGTGAATCCCAAGCGAAATAAGGTAAGCTCTGAATTGGGTAAACTCCCTATGATTGGACGCAGCGCGGCAATGCAGCCGGTGTACCGCGCAGTCTCTCGATTTGCTTCGGGGGATTTACCCGTGCTTATTCAAGGTGCTGTTGGGACGGGTAAGGATCTTGTTGCCAGATTACTCCATGATGGCGGCCCTCGCAAAGACCGTCCTTTCTTCAGAGAAACGGATTTTGAAAATACGTCTCTGACCCTCCAAAAAGTCAATGGGGGAGATATCTATATTGACGAAATTTCCGAGCTCACGCCAAAACAGCAAGAGAGACTGCTTGCTGTCATGACAGAGGCGGAGAGTATTCCTCAAAGTGTGAGGCCACGCTTGCTATCCGCAACGCGTAAAGATCTACGCCGCATGGCAGCAGAGGGAAAGTTTCGGGATGATCTTCTATACCGTATAAATGTTGCGGAAATTCGCATTCCGCCATTATCCGCACGTGACAAAGACACATATGAGCTTGCGGAAACATTTTTGTCTCAGACTTCACAAAATAATAATAGACGTTTTGAAACTGAGGCACTGGATATTCTGCATCGTCATAAATGGAGCGGGAATGTTCGCGAGCTAGAGAATTTGGTGCGGCGTTTAGCGGTGCTCTATTCTGATGATGTGATAACAGCCGAAATGGTTTTGCAGGAGTTCTCCAAGGATATCTTGTCGGAGAATAGTGGTGAAGACGATAAGAAACTTGAAACACAGCTCGAGGAGGCTTGCGGAAGGTTGCTGAATACATCTCGCGGTGAAAGCGGATTGGATACACCTTATAATACTGCTCTGGGTTGGGTCGAAAAACCTCTTATTATCCAAGCTTTGCGTCTCACCGGAGGTAATCGTGCTAAAGCCGCAGATCATCTTGGCATTCATAGAAACACCCTTCGAACTCGACTGAAACTGCTGAACATATCTTAATGTCTATTATCGCCATATGTGTTGATTTTTTGCAACAGTGAGATAAAGAAGTAACAGTTTGCGCAACTGCGCGTTACAGCTTTATTTTATGAACCAACAGCCGGTCATTTCCAAAGACTCAGCAGTAAGTCTCACAAAACTGCGGGATGCACCAAAAATAGCGCGTTCTGCCTTATTTGGAATCCTTTTTGTTACCGCCATTTTATTATTAGTTGTGGGCACATTATACGCGCTCTCAGGAGACGCTGAGCAAACAAGCCGAGCTTATCCTATCCTTTTATTCAACCTGGCCTTTATTATTCTCTTGGGAATTTACTTAGGTGTTAGGGTCTGGAGAGGTCTATTTGCTAAACGCCGGCGGCAATCTGCACCTTTGTTACACAGAAGATTTGTGACAATTTTTAGCCTGGCGGCTCTCACCCCTGCGATTGTCGTGGGAGCTTTTTCGACCTCACTTATCAGTCAAAATATAAACGACTTATTCGGTGATAATGTCCGATCAAATATGGCTTCTGCGCGCGAAATCCTTGATGGTTATGTTCAGCAAGAATTTACAGAACTCGCAACTGACGCTAGAGCGGTTCAGAATGAACTCAACAGGCGGCCGAATAAGATAAATACAAGGATATCTTACACAGCTGAGCTTCAAATTATGTCGCGAGTGAGAGAACTCGATGCCGTTTATGTTATGCGCAAAGACGGATATATTTTTAGCCGTGTTGAGAACCCAATTGCACCAATATTTGAAATCCCATTTACGGCTGTTTTTGAAGGCATGAATCCAGGCGAAATCGCATTCATTCAACGTGACGACATCGACTACCTTATCGCGCTAACCCGATTGCAAGCTTATGAAGAAGACATTTATCTATATGTTGGTAGAGTGCTACGATCTAACAATAGGGTCTTATCCAGCCTTTCCGGTATTGCGAATGCTACGCAAGCCATAGATAACTTCAATGCGGATCAGGCTTTGATGAGCCGTATATTTTTCCTGACCTTTATAGAAACAGCATTACTCATTCTTTTTGCGGCTGTTTGGTTAGGACTGCTTTTAGCCAACAGAATAATTGAACCTTTGGGGCGCTTGATCACTGCGTCCGAGCGCGTCAGAAGCGGCGATATGTCAGCGCGTGTCGATGTGAAAGGTGACTGGGGCGAAATGTCGGACTTAGGTAGCGCCTTTAACCGCATGACACGACAACTTAATTCTCAGCGTGACGAGTTGGTAAAAGAACATGACATTTCCGAACAACGCCGCCAATTTTCAGAGGCTGTACTCTCGGGGGTGAGGGCAGGAGTAATCGGCTTAACTCAAAGCGGGCGGATTACCCTTATGAATGAGTCTGCGGAGATCCTACTTGGCTCAGGTGATGGGGCGATGTTGGGTTATCCTCTTGAAGATGTACTTCCCGAGTTCATGCCCGCATTTAACATTGCACGTGAAGCTATAAAGGGCACGGCAGAAGACCAAGTCAATTTTGATACTGAGACAGGTATCCGGAATTTTGACCTGCGTGTCTCTGCTTATAAAGGCGCCCGCAAAGATACGGGATGGGTGATGACATTTGATGACATGACCCGTTTGGTGACTGCGCAAAGGCATTCAGCTTGGCGCGAGGTTGCTAGAAGAATTGCGCATGAAATTAAAAATCCGCTAACACCTATTCAGCTTTCAGCGGAACGTTTACTTCGAAAATACTCTAAGGAAATTAAAACAGATCCGGACGTTTTTCAGAACTGCACTCAAACAATAATACGCCAGGTCGGATCTCTTGAGCAGATGGTGAATGAATTTTCCGCGTTCGCGCGAATGCCAACTCCTAATTTTGAACCGTCCGATATTAAAGTCTTGGTACAAGACGTATTATTTGCCCAAGGTGTATCTTTTCCCGAAATTGAATTTGATTTCGATGATGAAACGACCGGGCCACTTATAGCCAGTTGCGATGAGCGGCTCATAACTCAAGCGCTTACCAATCTTTATAAAAATTCAGGTGAGTCGATTGTGCGCAGGATTGATGCTTCAGGGGATGATGAACTAGTAGGATACGTGAAAACAACGATAACCACTGCAGATGAGTTTATAAAATTACGAATAAGCGATAATGGCATGGGTTGGCCTTTCCCCGACAAAGAACGTTTGCTTGAACCTTATGTTACAACACGCGAGAGCGGTACAGGACTTGGTCTTGCGATCGTCATGCGGATTGCAGAGGATCATGGTGGAACACTTAGATTGTTTGATCACGAAGATAAAAGCTCCGGGGCTGTGATCGAATTTATGTTGCCCAAAGGCAGTGTAAATGCCTTGAACACAATCACTGAAACTACAGCGAAGAAGACAGGATAATATCATGAAATATGACGTTTTAATTGTCGAAGATGAAGATGATATCCGCGAGATGATTGGCGGTATCTTGCAAGATGAAGGATATGAAACACGACTTGCAGCAACAAGTGAAGAAGCTTTGGCGGAAGTAAAATTTCGCAAACCCTCCCTGATCATTCTCGACGTTTGGCTGAAAGGAAGTTCAATGGATGGCATTGAGCTCTTAGATAAATTCAAGTCAACGCACACAGAGCTTCCGGTTATAATTATAAGTGGACATGGCACCGTTGAAACTGCTGTCTCAGCTATTCGCAAGGGGGCATATGATTATATCGTTAAACCTTTTAAGGCAGATAAGCTTTTAGTGACCGCAAGCCGCGCCCTTGAAAATGCCAGGTTGCGCCGCGAAAACGCTGAGCTAAAAGGCAAAGCGCCTTCTGATACAGAACTTGTCGGCACGTCTCCTCAAATTATACAGCTAAGGCAAAAAATTACCAAAATTGCAGCCACCAATAGCCGCGTATTGATTTCAGGCCCTTCAGGTTCGGGTAAAGAACTGATAGCGAGAATGTTGCATGGACATTCTTCACGTTCAAAAGGTCCTTTCAAAGCTGTAAATGCGGCATCTATGGTACCAGAGCGCGTTGAAGAGGAGCTTTTTGGCGCTGAAGATGATGAGGGTCATGCCACGACAGTCGGCTTATTGGAACGGGCCCATAACGGGACGCTTTATCTGGATGAAGTCGCTGACATGCCCATGGAAACACAAGGGAAGCTATTACGGCTCTTGGTTGAACAGCGCTTCAGGCGCTTGGGCGGCAAGGATGATGTTCAGGTTGATGTTCGCGTTATAACCTCGAGCTCACGCGACCTTGCTCAAGATGTGGAGCATGGCCGCTTCAGGGAAGATTTGTATCACCGCTTAAATGTCATGCCGTTAGACGCGACACCCTTAAGCGAAAGGCGCGAGGATATTCCGGCTCTTGTTGAACATTTTATTGCGCAGCTCGCATCATCTACAGGATTACCGTCACGGCAAATTGGAGAAGATGCAATGGCAGCCTTACAAGCTCATGATTGGCCCGGTAACGTAAGGCAACTTAGAAATAATGTTGAACGGCTTTTAATTTTAGCAACTGGAGAGCCATCACAGCCCATTACGCTGGCGACATTACCGCCGGAAGTTTCCGTCGTGAGAACATCGCAAGGCGCAAATGAAAATGAGAAAATTATTGCCATGCCGCTCAGAGACGCGCGTGAACATTTTGAACGTGAATATCTACAGGCTCAAATAGACAGATTTGGAGGCAATATCTCCCGTACGGCTAGCTTTGTCGGAATGGAGCGTTCGGCCTTGCATCGAAAACTCAAATCTCTAGGATTAGGCGCAAATGGCCGTGATGTTTAATCACCGCTAGAGCGAGGGTTTAGATAGATGAGAGTTATCATATGCGGCGCGGGGCGCGTGGGCTATGGCCTCGCAGCTCGGTTGGCGGCAGAGAACAACACAGTCACCGTTGTTGATTTATCGCCCGAACTTATTCGCCAAATCACCACTGATCTCGATGTCCGCGGCGTTGTCGGTCACGGTTCTCATCCTGAAGTCTTAAAACGAGCAGGCGTCGAAAGTGCCGATATGGTTATCGCTGTAACTTATTCTGACGAAGTAAATATGATAGCTTGCCAGGTGGCTCATTCCTTGTTTGATGTTCCGACCAAAGTCGCAAGGGTGAGGGCGCAAAGCTATTTAGAAAATGAGTATAATGATCTCTATAGCCGCGAGAACATGCCAATCGATATAATCATTTCGCCTGAAATTGAAATCGGGCGCGCCATTCTGCGCCGTTTAAACACTCCAGGGGCTTTCAACGTCGTTAGCTTTGGTGAGGGTCGCCTTCAATTATTAGGCGTAAAAATCAATGAAGATTGTCCAATCGTTGACACACCGATAAAACAAATTTCAGATCTGTTCCCCAGTCTACATTCTGCCATAGTTGGGATTAAACGGGGAGATGAAATATTCGCGCCATTGTCTGATGATCCTTTAAATGTCGGCGACGAGACTTACTTTATTACGCAATCTGCTCATTCTACGCGGCTTTTAGAAATTCTTGGCGCCAGAGACGATAAAGCTCGGCATGTTGTGATCATTGGCGGCGGAAATATCGGCTCATTCGTGGCGAAAGAGCTAGAATCTATTTCTGGAATGCGGGTGCGCATTATTGAAAGAAATAAAGAACAGGCAGAAATCGCAGCAGAAACTTTAAAGCGGACTGTGATCTTAAATGGCGATGCCATGGATGCAAGCATTCAAGAAGAAGCGGGCGTTGCTAATGCTGAGATGGTTATTTGTCTGACCAATGATGATAAAACTAATATTCTTTCGGCTGTATTAGCCAAAAAACTCGGGGCTAGTCATACGATTAGCCTTATCAATGAAGTTTCCATGCAGGACATGCAGTCTGAATTAGGGATTGATATGATTATTGACCCTCGTGCCAGTACAATTTCCTCGATATTACGACATGTTAGGCGCGGGCGAATTTTGGATGTATATTCCCTAGAGCAAGGACGTGCAGAGGTTATGGAAGGCGCCGTTTTGGAAACATCACCGTTAGCCGGAAAAACCCTGCAAGAGGCAGGAATTATTGATGGCGTTTCAATCGGCGCAATTTTGCGTGAGGCCAGCGTTTTATTCCCAACCCCCGATACAATTGTCAAAGCAGGCGACCATGTTGTTCTATTTGCTGAAAAATCTGCGATGAAGGGTATTGAACAAATGTTCCGCGTCAGCTCGGATTATTTCTAGGCCGCTTAATGGCTATTACGCGGATAATTTTATGGTTGGGGAACACATTTGTTCTCTGTGCAATGCTATTGGCAGTAACAGCCCTTTTCGCTGCGATAATGCTCGAAGCCTTACCCGCAGTTCACTTCGCTGCGATCGCTGCAGCTGTTGGAATATTAGGGGTTTTACTGATAGCAACCACTTTTAACACGCCCGCAAGAGAGACAAATGCGGATGCCCTTATTTTCCTTTTATCGTTTTGGATTACTGTTCCAGGTATCGCTGCACTGCCATATCTTTCATTGGGAGTGTCAGAAAGTTTAAGCTCCGCTTATTTTGAAGCAGCTTCGGCCTTTACAACGACGGGTGCCAGCGCTTTAGACGTCGATGATTTGCCAAGAGCTTTATTATTTTGGCGAGCTCTCTTACAGGGTTTTGGTGGTGTTTGCGTTGCCACATTCGCCGTGGTAATTTTGGCGGCCTTAAATCTTGCGGGCACGGGCATTCACCGATCTTTACTTTTTACGCTTAAGAAAGGCGAGCTCTTTGAGAGGCTCATTGGTATTGGTAGGGTTATAGCCGGTATTTACATCTTTTTGGCCTGCATCTGCTTTATAGCTATGGTCATAACTGGAACTCCTACTTTCGAAGCCCTAACGCTTTCACTCAGTGCCATCAGCACAGGTGGGTTGACGCCGCGTAGCGGAGCGCTTGCAAATTATGTGGGACCCATCAGCGCTGTTGTGTTGGGAATTTTCTGTATGCTCGGCGCTATGAATATTGCCATAATCTGGGATGTTCTGAGATTGAGGCGTTTGCGCAACATCACTATTTTACTAGGAAATTATGAGCATCGGGGTCTTTTTGTTATCATCGGTCTGCTGTGTTTATTTGGTATTATTTATGTAGGGGCCTCTCATGCTTTCACTGTTATTGTTGAGAGCATATATTTCGTCAGTACGGCGGGGTTTGATTATAATGTGATTGGGTTGGAAATGTTGCCGCCAGTCGTCTTGATCGCCGTGGCCCTGATTGGCGGCTCAGCTTTGTCCACAGCTGGCGGGGTAAAAATTATTCGTATGCTCCTGCTTTTCAGGCATCTGGCCACGGATATGAGCCGCTTGACCCATCCGTCGCGGGTTGTTCCTGTTTCATTTAAAGGTCAACATATTCCTGACAGGGCTTTCCTGTCGATCTGGATGTATTTTTTCGGATATACCTTAGTCTTCGGGCTAGGGGTACTAGCTCTCGGCGCAACAGGGCTTGTTTTTGAGGATGCTGTGGTGACGGGGGCTGCGTCTTTGAGTAATATGGGACCTTTATTATCCTATGTATTGCCGGAAAGCAGCGTGACTTACGCGCAATTTACAGACGTGCAGAAACTTGTCTCAGCCATATTCATGTTGATTGGCCGTGTTGAGGTTCTGGCCGTCCTTATTTTGTTCACGCCGTCCTTTTGGAGACAATAAAGTGTCAGCCTAGGTTAATACTGCTAAATCTAGTCTTTTCTATGATTTATGCACTTGCACGAAGGCCCAAGCCCTATCTATGTAAGCGTGTGGTTGTGACCAACGAGTCGCGTAAAAGTACTATAAAAGGACGAATACAATGCCTGCTGATAAAAAACAAAACCTCCAAGATACATTCCTCAATTCTGTACGGAAAACGAAAACACCGCTCACTATTTTTCTCGTCAACGGCGTAAAGCTTCAAGGTGTCGTGACATGGTTTGATAATTTTTGCGTTCTTCTGCGCCGCGACGGCCAGATTCAACTTGTTTACAAGCACGCAATTTCAACAATTATGCCTTCAGGACCTGTTTCAATGTTTGATGCGGAAAAAGATGAAGATTAAACGTCTATGATTAAACGAGACACGCCCGTAGAAAAAGCGCTTGTCCTCCACCCCCGTTTTCCCAATGTACGGGCCAGTGATGCTGATTATGATCTGGAAGAGGCCGTTGGCCTAGCAGAGGCGCTTGGCGTGGAAACCATGGCCTCGCGTATTATACCAATACGTGACCTTAAAGTGTCTAATTTTTTCGGCTCAGGACAAATTGAAGACATTGGGGCTGAACTTAAAGCGCATGAGGCCAGCGTTGTAATTGTTAACGGGGTGCTGTCTCCGGTCCAGCAACGTAACCTCGAACGGATATGGAAAGCCAAAGTCATCGATAGGACCGGCTTGATACTCGAAATTTTCGGGCTTAGAGCAGCAACCAAAGAAGGTAAGCTTCAAGTCGAGCTTGCACGACAAGGTTATGAGCGCTCACGGCTTGTACGCACATGGACTCACTTGGAACGTCAACGAGGCGGAACTGGCGGCCTCGCAGGGCCCGGCGAAACTCAGATTGAGAGTGACCGACGTGTTTTAAATGATAAAATGACCAAGCTTAAAAGAGAGCTTGAACAAGTTCGGCGCACACGAGGATTGCAGCGTCAAAAGCGCAAACGTGCGCCGGAACGTGTTGTCGCACTTGTCGGTTACACCAATGCCGGAAAGTCAACGCTATTTAATCTTCTCACGGAAGGGGGCGTGTTTGCAAAAGACATGCTCTTTGCGACACTCGATACAACGCACCGTATTTTGACGCTTCCGAGCGGGCAATCCGCCGTATTGTCAGATACGGTAGGATTTATTTCCGATCTTCCCACAGATCTCATTACGGCTTTCAGAGCGACACTTGAAGAAGTCAAAGAGGCGGATTTACTTATCCATGTTAGAGATATATCCGATCCTCTCACGGAACGCCGCCGCGAGGAGGTAATGCAGGTTCTGGATCAGATAAATGCCGGTCCCGAACATAATCAAGACATTATTGAAGTTTGGAACAAGGTTGATCTGCTCGGCGATGTCCAATTAGACTCTATTTCAGAACGTTCTGAAGCATCACAAGAGTTAGAAGATATGATTCCCGCTTATCCTGTGAGCTGCCATAAGAAAACCGGCTTAGATGTATTGCAAAGCGGGATCGAAGCCATGCTGACTAAAAGTGATGAGATTATAAGCGTAGAAATCCCGCCCCAAAAATATGACGTGCGGGCTTGGCTTCACAAAAACGGTTATGTGATTAGCGAAAAAACCCGCCGTAACGGAAATTGTGAAATGGATGTGCGCTTATCAGAATCCGATGCAGGGAAACTTAGAGCCAGACATAGCGAGCTCGTGACTTAGACCTTTTTCGCGGCTTGCCAGAGCGTTTCCATCTCGTCTAATGACATATCATTGACGTTTTTCTGATGCGCCTTTGCTTCCGTTTCAATAAATTTAAAGCGCATTGTAAATTTCGAATTTGTCCGGCGCAAAGCAAGCTCAGGGTCCACATCAAGTTTGCGGGCGAGGTTTGTGACGGCAAATAATAAATCGCCAATTTCATCCTCAATAGCATCGTGATCTTTTGACATGGCAGCGTCGGCAACTTCTTGGGATTCTTCAATTATTTTATCTATGACGCCGTCAAGATTAGGCCAGTCAAAGCCAACACGGGCAGCTCTTTTTTGTAGTTTGGCGGCGCGCATCAATTCAGGTAGGGCAAGCGGAACATCATCAAGTATGCTGGAATGCCCTTTGGCATCTCGCTCAGCCGCTTTGGTGTCTTCCCAGGAAACAGTTTGTTCTTGCGCTGTACGATCATCGGTAAATTCAAAGACATGGGGGTGGCGGTCAACCATCTTGCGCGTCAGGTCATCGCAAACATCATCAAAGTCAAAATCTGCGACCTCACTCGAAATCTTTGTTTGGAATATGACTTGGAATAACAAATCACCAAGTTCTTCACGTAATGACACCATATCCTTGCGGTCAATAGCCTCGGAGACTTCGTAGGCTTCCTCAATCGTGTAAGGCGCTATTGTTTCAAATGTCTGTTCAGCATCCCAAGGACAGCCCACACGCAGCTTATCCATAAGCGTTTTTAAGCGTTCAATTGGGGTTGTGCCCAAGAATGTAATGTCCGTCGTCACTGCTTAGGACTCCGAAGAGCGTGGATAACCAACCCACCTAATACTAGCGCACTAACGCCATAACATGCCCATATATAGATAGCATTTTTCCCAAAATCGAGCATTAGAAAGTCTCTATCGTGGCTTGAGCTGCGGGCGCTTTTTGATCCCTTGCTTTTCGGCTTCTAATAATATCGGCTTCAATACCCCGTAATGAAAGCCACCCAAATAAAAAGCTATAAGCCGCGACCATCATCATGAGAGGCCAGAGAATTTCAGGCGGCATTCCAGGCGCTCCTGGGGTCGAGAGACTTGCAGGCTGATGTAAGGTGTTCCACCAATCCACAGAGAACTTAATAATAGGAATATTTATGAAGCCAACCATGGCCAGAATTGCGGCAAGTCGGGCTGCCTTTTTCCGCTCGGGAATAACTGACCAGATCGCCAGATAGCTAACATAAATAAAAAATAAAATCAGAACAGATGTCATGCGGCCATCCCATTGCCACCAAGTTCCCCAAGCGGGTTTCCCCCAAAGACTGCCTGTGATTAGCGCTAAAAATGTAAAAGCCGCGCCGGGCACAGCAAAGCTTTTTGCGGCGCTATCCGCCAAAGGGTGACGCCAAATGAAGCTTACAACACTGGCGATTGTCAGAGCCGTATACGCCATCATAGCACACCATGCAGCAGGGACGTGGACATACATCATGCGAACCGCTTGGCCATGCTCTATGGCTGGAGGGCTTTTAATAAGGGCCAAATAAAGTCCCCATATCATCGTAAGGATTGTAAGAGCGCCAAAAACAGGTGTTGCTATTTTTGAAAACTTCAAAAACCGAATAGGATTTGCGAGATAATTTATCATGTCCTATTCCAAATGAGCATTAAGCGCTGCAGCGGCTGCTGGAAGTCCTACAGCAATCGCGATTAAACTTAAACCAACAACTATGCGAAATTCTACCGCAGCAAAGCCGGAACTTTTATATCCTGCTATAGCTTCAAGACCAAATATAAGTACGGGTATCAAGAAAGGTGTCGTAATCAGCACAATCAAGAAACCGCCTCCGCGGCGGCCCGCTAAAATAGCGCTGGATAAGACCCCATAAGCAGCTAAGGCAGGTGTGGATAAAGCTAATGAGGCGAAGGTGGCTGTGACCACATTGGGAGCCATATCAAAGACAAGAGCCGCGAGCGGTGCAGCAAGCAGCAATGGCAAAATAGACACAAGACTAAAGCTTATGGCCTTCGCTGCGCATAGGCTAACAAAACTAGCATCTGAAATTTTGTATTGCGCTAAGTTTCCGTCTGAAAAGTCTTCTTGGAAAATGGCCAGAAATGACAGCATAGCCGAAAATATAACGGCAAGCCAAATGAGAGCCGGGGCGAGGGGGCGCATAATATCAAGCGAGCCTCCTAAGGCAATTGCGCTGAGGGCTATAAAAACAGCGAAAAAAAACACGCCGTAGAGCCAAGCGCCTCCTGACCTCAGCGCTAATCGGACATCACGCCTGACAATTGCCGAAATCATGCTGCTGCTCTCAAGACAAGTTTGCGTGTATGGGCGCTAAGCTTTCGGGTTGTATCGTGCGAGGCAATAACGGCGATTCCTCCGCGCTCTGCATGTCGGCTGATAAGCTCATCAATGAGCTGTGCGCCCGTTTTATCCATTGCCGCTGCAGGTTCATCCATTATCCATATTGGTTTTTGGCTAATAATGAGCTTTGCAAGAGCGAGGCGGCGGTTTTGACCCGCTGACAGATCCCGCGTTGTTATTTTGGTAAAATCGGCTAAGCCGACAAAGTTCAAGGCTTCAGACACTAAATGTTTTGAATTATAAATATTCGCCCAAAATCCTAGATCTTCCTCAGTCAATAATGCCGCTTTCGCGTAGCTCTTATGAGGTTGATAAGCAATTATCCTTGAGGCTTGAACAGCTTTTCCATTTTCGTTCCAACTTACAGTTCCGTGATCCGGGCGTCTCAAACCCGACAGAGCTTCGAGTAATGTCGTCTTCCCAATTCCATTATCACCCTGAGTCCAGAGAACGTCGCCCGATGTGAGTTTAAAAGACAATTCTTCAATAAGAGATCTATCGCCTCTCGATAGTGCAAGAGACTCTGTTTCAAGCTGAACCTGATGTGTCATATGCGGGAAGAGGGACTTCATTTCACTTATTTATCCTGTAACTGCGACAGCGTTATGCCTTGCACATTGACGCCTGTCACCCATATTACATTGCGACAGATCAAACGGAATTTTTATGACGCCTCCACATCAAAGACGCCGTATCGGCCTTATCATTATATTTGGAAGCCTGCTCGCGATAGGAACGGCGTTACTCTTATCTGCGCTGAAAGAGAATACTCAATTTTTTTATAATCCTAGTGACGTGGTCGCTGAAGGATTTGTGCCGGACTCGACTACATTCAGAATCGGAGGGCTAGTTCAGGAGGGCACTGTAACCAAAGACGGAGCATTGAAAACTCAATTTCAGATAAAAGATTTTGAACGCGATATGCGTAAACCTATGACGGTCAGTTATACGGGAGTATTGCCTGATTTGTTTCGAGAGGGGCAGGGTGTTGTCATTACAGGGTTTTTATCATCTCCCACATCTTTTGAGGCTGAAGAGGTTTTAGCTAAGCATGATGAAAATTATAAACCCGACATCAATTATGAATCAGAAAAAAGCTAATCGGCGCTTTTGAATTAAATCGTTACCTTAGAATTTAGACGTTTAGATGGGAAGTTCAGCTGATGTGGGGCAACCTCACTGCCCATCTAACTGTCCAAGGACAGAGTTTCAGATATATAGCCTTCTCTTAATAAAGATATGTGATTCACAGTTAATTTTGAATTTTATATCGAAATTAGCTTGAGCGCAGTCACAATTGACAGATTTATTCGACTTTGCTTTTGAAAACAGCGCCGCCTTTCATAACAAAATCCACGTGCTCTAACTCAGACACATCGCTTAGCGGGTTATTTTCAACTGCAATAATATCAGCCATCTTTCCGCTTTTCAAAGATCCAATTTGTGACTCCAAGCCAAACAATTTCGCATTATTTATCGTGGCTGTCTGTATCGCTTGTAGCGGGCTCATGCCCCATTTTACCATATAAGCAAGCTGCCGGCCATTATCACCATGGGGGTAAACACCTGCATCTGTGCCGTAAGCCATCTTGGCCCCAGCTTTAACGGCGGCCTGAAAACGTTCGCGCTGAATTTTTCCTACGGTGCGTTCTTTTGCGAGGCTTTCTTCCAAAATTCCGGCGGCTTCGCCCTCAGACAAAATATAATCAGACACATAAACATCCATAGAAAGATACGTGCCATTAGCTTTGACAGCGCGTATGCCTGCATCTGAGATAAAGCTGCTATGTTCAACTGAATCCACACCCGCTTCTATCGCCGTATTGATGCCCTCTTGGCCATGTGCATGAACCGCAACTTTCATGCCGAGCAGATGTGCTTCATCTACAATAGCTTTCATTTCCTCAAAGGCGAATTGTTGAGCGCCAACTTTGGTGCCTTTGGACAAAACACCGCCCGTGCCACAAAACTTTATAACTTTAGCGCCGAATTTTTTATTCTCGCGAACTTTGGCGCGAACCGCCCATGGGCCATCTGCTACGCCGCCGGCTTTTCTGCGGTTTTCGAAAGGTAGTAAATTATTGTCGCAATGACCGCCTGTGATCCCTATGGAACGCCCCGCCGGAATAATTGTCGGCCCCGGAACATCTCCGTCCTCAATTGCTTCCATCAAGTCCACATCCGTGAATCCAGGCGCACCAACATTTCGCACAGTTGTAAAACCCGCCATCAAAGTCCGCTTGGCATTACGAACACCCGTAATAGCCGCGCGCGGCGTGGAGCGCGTTAGGCGTTTATATCCGTGAACATTTGCATCACTGGTTAAGTGAACATGCGCATCCGTTAGTCCAGGAAGAACATACATGTTAGAAAGGTCTATGAAGTCTATATCTTCCTCCTCCATGTCTTCCATATCATTGAGCGTCAACACGTTACGAATAGTGTCTCCATCGATAATGATAAATCGGTCCTGCAGAAGTTTCCCGCTTTCCACATCCAACATTTGCCCAGCGTGAATAATAGTTGTCTTGTCACTTGCGTCTTGGGCATAACCCGCTGTCACAGATGAAAGACTGATAAATCCGGCTAAGGCAATCTTGCGCATGGTCAACTCCTGTTTAGTTGTTTACAGGCTGTAGGTACGTAACTATCGGGGCACAAATAGATTCGCGCGAAAAGGTAAATTGTGAATGATATGCCCGATATTAAGGCTGATATGATCATTGTCGGGGCAGGGCTCTCAGGCTTAATAACGGCTTGGCGGTGTCTTGATGTCCATCCAGAATTGAACGTGATTGTTATTGAGGCTTCTGACGTAGTGGGCGGTGACCATACATGGTCTTTTAATATGAGCGATATCCTTGAGCATCTACAAGATTGGATCAAACCGTTTATCGCCCATCAATGGGACGATTATGATGTCAAATTCCCAAAGCGAAAGCGCAGACTTGAGATAACGTATTGCACCGGAAATAGCGATACATTGCGGGCTTGCGTTCAGCCCCATATTGAGAGCGGGCGCTTAAAGGTTATGTCGGGAACACAGGCCCTTGATGTTCAGCCGTATCATGTGGTTTTAGAAAACGAACAGCGCCTTAGCGCGAAATGTGTTTTGGATGCCCGCGGCTTCAAGCCAAATGACGATGTTGTTCTCGGATATCAGAAATTTGTCGGGCATGTGATTAGGACCCAACATCCCCATGGTGTGAAGCGGCCAATAATTATGGACGCGACGGTTGAACAGCTAGGTGGTTACCGCTTTGTCTATTGTTTGCCTTACAGCGAAACTGAAATACTCGTCGAGGACACCTACTATACAGACGGATCTGAGCTTAAGAGCCAAGAGGTTGATGCGCGCCTCAAAGACTATATTCGCGATAGCCTTGGCGTAAAAAATTATAGCATAACACGGCGTGAGATAGGCGTTCTTCCTATCACACTCGCAGTAGACGAGGCGTTTGGAACTGACGTTAGCGGCGAGAAGACGGAGCCTGCCAAGCTAGGGATGACGGGGGGCTACTACCATGCCGTTACGGGTTACAGTCTGCCCGAAGCTGTCAAAAGCGCGAATGTCGTCTGCGATATGATAGAAAAAAACAAACCGGATTTTGGCGCCGCTGTCCTTCACGAAATGGCTTATCACCGCGTCGATCATTATCATGAGGAAAAGTTTCTGCGTTTACTAAATCGCATGTTATTTCGCGCGGCAAAACCGACTGAGCGTTACAAAGTCTTACAGCGGTTTTATGGTTTATCAGAAGGACTTATTGAGAGGTTCTATCGTAACCGCTTAACTAAATTAGATAAGCTTAGAATTTTAATCGGAAAGCCGCCTGTTCCCGTATCAAACGCATTAAAAAATTTAAGTGAGAGCGCTTTTTTAGAGCGTGAACGCAAATAGAAAGTATCCTCATGACAGTTCGTCCTGAACCTTCAAAATTTGACCGTACTGATACACGGCCTACAGCTATTGTTGTTGGCGCAGGCTTTGGCGGTATTGCACTCGCCATTCGACTCCAATCTATGGGCTTTCAAACAACACTTCTGGATAATCGGGATAAGCCGGGCGGACGTGCCTATGTTTATGAGATTGACGGTTTTAAATTCGATGGCGGCCCGACGGTCATCACCGACCCTGACTGCCTTGAAGAACTTTTCACGCTCTCTGGACGCGAGATGAAAGACTATGTCGAACTATTACCTGTGGATCCGTTTTATCGCCTGCAATGGGAGGACGGCGAAGTTCTGGACTATAATAACGACCAAGACTTCCTCGAAGAGCAAATTCGTAAACGTAATCCTGATGATGTTGAAGGGTATCGTAAATTCCTCGCTTATTCCCAAGACCTTTACAAAGAAGGCTATGAAAAGCTTGGGACAACGGCATTTCTAAAAATGAGCCAGATGTTCGCCGCCGCACCGCAGCTTATACGCTTACGTGCAGATCGCAGCGTCTATCAGCAAGTGTCAAAATATGTCAAAGATGAGAAAACGCGGCAGCTCTTATCATTCCAGTCTTTGCTTGTGGGAGGTAACCCCTTTGCGACAAGCGCGATTTATGCCCTCATTCACGCCCTAGAACGTAAAGGCGGCGTCTGGTTTGCCAAAGGCGGGACAGGCGCCTTAGTTCAAGGACTTATAAGTCTTTTCAAAGATATAGGCGGAGACCTTCGTCTTAATGCGGATGTTACCGACATCCATACGGAAGGCGACCGCGTTAAGGGTGTGGAAACAGCTGACGGTTGGAAGATGAGTGCTGACTTGGTCGCCTCAAATGCGGATGTCGTGCATACTTACTCTCAGCTCTTACGCAATCATAAGCGGGGCAAGGCCTATGGAAAAGCACTGAAGAAAAAGCGTCATTCCATGTCGCTCTTTGTTATATATTTTGGTCTCAAAACACCGACGCCAAAAGGCCTAAAGCACCACATCATCTTATTCGGTAAGCGTTACAAAGAATTGATAGCTGAGATATTTGGCAAAGGCGGTAAGCTTTCAGATGACTTCTCCCTATATATGCATGCGCCATGTGTTACCGATAAGAGCATGGCACCCAAAGGGAAGTCGTCCTATTACGTGCTCGCACCCGTACCGCATTTGGGTCATGCGGATCTGGATTGGGATGAAATCGGCCCGGCTTACACACAGAAAATTCTCGATTATCTTGAGGAGCACGCCATTCCGGGATTAAATGATAATCTTGAAGTTTTACATACGCTTACACCGTTTGGCTTTCGCGATATTATGAACTCTCATTTGGGGAGTGCATTCTCGGTAGAGCCCATCCTAACGCAATCGGCTTGGTTCCGTCCGCACAACCGCGATGATGTTATCGGCAATATGTATATCACAGGTGCAGGTACCCACCCTGGCGCTGGTGTTCCCGGTGTTGTTGGCGCCGCAAAAGCGACGGCGGGTGTTATTGAAGGTGACTTTTCAGATGCATTGTCTAAACTGACATCCAAAGGCTGGCCCAGTAACGCCTAGGCCGACAACAGGAAATTACTATGTCTCAACCTACTATGTCCAATGCAATGTCTGCCCTTCCGAATATGCTCGGCAATCTCGAACATGTGTTACGTAAAGCAGAAGCCAATGCGCAGGAGCGGTGTATCGACGCAGAGGTTATTTTGAACGCTCGCCTGGCGCCTGATATGTGGCCTCTTAAAAAACAGGTTCAAACTGTTGCAGAGCTCGCGAAAAATGCGCCTTACCGCGTTTCAGGTAAGGAGGCCCCTAATTATGAGGGGCATCCAGAGACGTTTGAAGAATGTTACGCCGTTTTGGCCAAAGCTAAATCAGACATAGCTAAAGTTCCTGCGGCAGATTTAGACGGAAAAGAGGCCCGCGAATTTTCTCTACAGATGGGGCCGCGTGAAATGGATTTCACAGGCATCAGCTATTTCTCTGGTTTTATTATTCCAAACACTTATTTCCATATGACGACAGTCTATAATATTCTTCGCCATAATGGCGTGCCGCTGGGTAAGTTTGATTTTTTTGGCGGAGCCTGACCGTAATCGTTCCCGTGGAACGATTACAAGGCGACGCCGAAATCGCTAGCGATTTCGGATAGCACCAACTCATGGATAAAATTACACAATTCGCCCACGCCTCAATAAAAAAAGGCTCAAAATCCTTCGCGCTGGCCTCGCGCGTGCTTCCGCCGGAATTACGTGATGACGCCTCAATGCTTTACGCATGGTGCCGCTATTGCGATGATGTTATTGACGGCCAAGAAATGGGCCACGGCCAAATTGTAGATTATAAAATCGGGCAGGGCGAACGGTTAGAGCAGCTCCGAAAAGATACGACTAATGCTTTGGCGGGAGTGCCTACAGATAATCCTGTTTTCGAAGGGTTAGCCCGTGTTGTGAAAACACATCAGATTGATCACAAACATCCTTTTGACCTACTCAAAGGATTTGAAATGGACGCGTCTGAACGTGTGTATAACTCTGTGGATGATATTCTGGACTATTCTTACCACGTGGCGGGTGTCGTTGGCGTGATGATGGCGAATATTATGGGCGTTAGGGATGACAAAACCCTCGATAGGGCCTGTGATTTGGGCCTCGCCTTTCAACTCACCAATATCGCGAGAGACGTGATTGATGACGCGCAAGCAGACAGAGTTTTTGTGCCGAAGGACCTGTTGATAAAACACAGAGCGCCGACCGAAGCGACAGAACTCGCTAGACCAGAAAACTGGCCTGCCGCCCACAAAGCCGCTTGTGACCAATTGGATATAGCTGAGCAATATTACGCTAGCGCCAAAGTCGGCATCAAAGAACTCCCGTTTCGATGCGCTTGGGCAATTAGCGCGGCCCTAGCGGTGTATCGCGAAATTGGAGAGAGATTGAGAACAGGCGGCCCCAAAGCTTGGGAAGGCCGCGTGAGTGCGAGTAAGGGACGAAAGATAGCTTTGGCGTTAGGGGCAGTTAAGCCTACTGTAGGACGGAAACGCACGAGTATTACTGGCAGAGATGGGTTCTATGAGAGACCTATAAGTTAGAGGATATACCCTCGTTGGGCATTAAGGGCATATGTTTTCAAAGTATCTGAAAGCGGGCCATCCTGAATATGGGCATTTTGTATATAACTCTGCAATTTTGGGCCATCTAAATATAATTGAGCATGCCCCAAGCCATGTAAAGCGCCTTCGACAACAGCAATGTTATTAGATAATGCACATTGCCCCATCACACCCAAGCATGCTTGCTGAATTTCAACTTGGCAGTTATAAGGAATACAAGCTACGTCCCAAAACATGTAACAAATTTCATTTAATTCGGAATTAGCTTTGTCCTTCGTCTTTTGCGAAATATGCCCAAGAATTGGCTCTGCATTCTTTTCAAACACATGTAGAATGAAACCAGAAAGGGCTTCGATTGTTTTAACTCGTTTTTTTAAATCAAGCTGTGTGTTTTGAAAAATGAAACCTAAATCACTAAAACTGGGGTTAAAAATATAATACAATCCATTTGCCAATTGATAACAATTATACTGTGATAAACATGAGTTGAAATCAGTGAAGGCAATATGAAGTATCTCAAGCGTTAGATTAGGGTCAGAATTTAGCTCTATCTCCGCGACAGAGTTCTCTGAATTTTGTTCGATATCAAAATATTGATTTGGCCCTAAAGAGCCATTGTTTCCAAAAATCATTTCAAAATATGATTCTTGATTAAAGATCATTTTTACCCCTGCTCCTCCAGCCATTTCTCAAGCCAATGAATATTGTAATCACCTTTTTGGAAGTCTTCATTATCGAGCAGGGCTTCGTGTAGCGGTATTGTCGTTTCAATGCCCGAAACTACCATTTCACCCAAAGCGCGGCGTAAGCGCAATAGGGCGCCCTCGCGGGTATTACCCCAAACAATGAGCTTGCCAATCAAGCTGTCATAATAAGGTGGGATGGAATAACCGCTATAAAGCGCACTATCGAGGCGCGTATTCATACCGCCTGGAGCGTGGAAATCGATAACTTTACCGGGCGAAGGAGCGAAAGTCTTCGGGTTCTCGGCATTGATACGGCATTCAATGGCATGGCCTTTAAATGTCACGTCTTTTTGGGTGTAATTTAACGGGAGGCCCGAAGCGACACGAATTTGCTCGCGTACTAAATCAATTCCTGTAATTTCTTCTGTCACAGGATGTTCGACCTGTAGGCGGGTGTTCATTTCAATAAAGAAAAACTCACCATTTTCATAAAGAAACTCAATAGTACCAGCGCCGCGATAGCCAATTTTCTTGACGGCTTTGGCAACGATATTACCAATCTTTGTGCGCTCCTTGGCAGTCAGACTCGGTGAGGGGGCTTCTTCTAGGACTTTCTGATTGCGGCGTTGTAGCGAGCAATCCCGCTCACCTAAATGCACGACATTGCAATGGGTGTCGGCAAGAACTTGTATTTCGATATGACGACCACCCGTCAGGTATCGCTCCAGATAGACTTCGCCATTACCAAAGGCCGCAATTGCTTCTTGCTGCGCTGCCGAGAGAGCTTCTTCGAGCTTATCCGGTGTTTCCGCGAGGCGCATACCGCGTCCGCCGCCGCCTGCCGCCGCTTTTACGAGAAGTGGAAAGCCGACCTTTTTGGCGACTTGTTTTGCTTCGGCATACGTATTTACAGAGCCATCTGAGCCCGGAACGACAGGAATACCTGCGGCCATGACGGTGTCTTTTGCTGAGATCTTATCCCCCATGATACGGATATGCTCGGCAGTCGGACCTATAAAGGCCATGCCATGCGCTTCAACGATTTCAGCAAATCGCGCATTTTCCGATAGAAACCCATAGCCAGGGTGAACCGCATCCGCACCTGTAATTTCGCAAGCAGAAATGATAGCTGGAATGTTGAGGTAACTTTCCGTGGCACTATTTGGGCCAATACAGACGCTTTCATCCGCGAGCCTTACATGCATGGCATGACGGTCAGCCTCGGAATAAACAGCAACCGTATTTATCCCCATCTCTTTACAGGCACGGTGGATGCGAAGTGCAATCTCGCCGCGATTGGCAATGAGGATTTTTTTAAATTTTGTTGAGCCAGGCATGTTTTAGGCGATAATAAAGAGAACTTCGCCGAATTCGACGGGTTGAGCATCTTCGACCAATATTTCTTCAATCTTGCCGGATTTTGTCGCCGTAATCGGGTTGAAGGTTTTCATGGCCTCAATCAAAACAATCGTATCGCCTTCTTTGACTTTGTCGCCGACTTTCACGAAGGCGTCCGCATCGGGTGAAGGCCGTGTATAGACCGTGCCAACCATAGGAGACTTCGCAGCCCCTGGATGCGCACTGGCATCGGCTTTAGTCGTGGGCGCGGCAACGGGTTGGCTTACACGCGCTGGGGCGCTCACTGCAGGCGCGAGTTGCGCCGGAGAGGGCGCCATGGCTTGAACAATTTGCCCTCCACCTTTGGCAACGCGTATTTTAAGGCTGCCTTTTTCCATTTCGATTTCCGTCAATCCAGTGTCATTCAGGATTTTGGCTAATTCGCGCACAAGCTTGGTATCTGTACTTGCGGTTTTTTTAGGTGTGCTCGCCATGAAGTGTTCTCTCTTTTGTCCGAGTCAGTAAATTATGTATTTAACAGCTTTATCGCGGCTTGCAGCCCCAATTCGTAGGAATTTGCGCCAAATCCGCTGATTGTGCCCGTAACGGCCTCAGCCACATAGGAGCGGCGACGAAAACTCTCGCGCTTAGCAGGTTGTGACAGGTGAATTTCAATCGCGGGTATATCCAGTGTCTTGAGCGCATCGTGTATTGCGACAGATGTATGCGTATAGGCAGCGGGGTTGATAATCACAGCGCTGGCCATTGTTCGGGCCTCTTGGATGATATCAACCAGTTCGCCTTCTACATTGGACTGCTTAAAGACAATATCAAAACCCAGGGCTTTGGCAGAGTTTCCACACGCTTTTTCAATGTCGGCCAAAGTATCGGCCCCATAAATTTCAGGCTCTCTGGTTCCTAGAAGATTCAGATTTGTACCATTGATTATGTAAATGGGTTTTGTCATTGAATCCCTCGTTTGACCCATGGTAACGGGGCAAGACTCAGGCGACAAGCCTCTATTTGATACGGAATTTTTCATGAATTTGTTTATTAACGGCGAAGAACATCATGAATTGCCTGAACCCCTAACAGTGCATGGCCTTATCTTGCATCTTGGTTTGCCTGAGAAAAAAATTGCGATCGAACGTAACCGCGAAATTGTCTCAAAATCAACTTTCGAAACCACTGAGCTGTCAGATGGTGACAGATTGGAAATCATACATTTTATCGGAGGCGGCTAATGTCAGCTGATACACTTATCGTAGCGGGTCAAGAATTTTCCTCAAGGCTGATCATCGGCACAGGGAAGTATAAAGACTATGCTCAGAATGCTGCGGCACTTGAAGCTTCAGGTGCCGATATGGTCACCGTTGCTGTACGCCGCGTAAATATCAGCAAACCTGATGAACCGATGTTGATGGACTTTATTGATCCTAAAAAGTTTACTTATCTGCCAAATACCGCAGGGTGTTTTACGGGCGAAGATGCGGTGCGCACCTTACGCCTCGCCAAAGAAGCGGGCGGGTGGAATCTTGTGAAGCTCGAAGTACTATCCGACCCGAAACACCTCTATCCTGATATGGAAGAAACGCTTCGCGCGGCAGAGCTTTTGATTAAAGATGGTTTCGACGTAATGGTTTATTGCTCTGATGACCCTGTTTTCGCGCGTAAGCTGGAAGATATGGGCTGCTCTGCCATTATGCCGCTTGGCGCACCGATTGGTTCAGGTCTTGGCATACAGAATCCTGTCAATATCCGCCTTATTGTGGAGCAGACCAAGGTGCCGGTTATTGTTGATGCAGGTGTGGGCACAGCTTCAGATGCGACTGTGGCTATGGAACTTGGGTGTGACGGTGTACTAATGAATACAGCTATAGCTGAGGCTAAAGATCCCATCCTAATGGCGCGCGCGATGAAGCTCGCTGTTATTGCGGGACGGGGGGCTTATCTGGCCGGACGTATGCCGCGCAAGAAATATGCGGACCCCAGTTCTCCGCTGGCGGGTTTGATTTAGGCATCTATAATAGATCGAACACGGCTCTTTAGCTCTGTAAGCTCTTCTGCAAACCAGCCATGGCGTTTAATCCATCCATTATTACGCCAACTTGGGTGCGGCATAGGCATGAGATCAGGCCCATAATCCCGCCAATGCCGGACCGTTTCCGTCAGATTTTTCTGAGCGCGATCACCAAGATATTCTTTCACCGCGTACATGCCGACAAGCAGTGTGAGTTCCACCTCTGTAAAGGCTTTGTTTAAAGATGCCTGCCAAAGAGGGGCGCATTCTTTGCGCGGCGGTAAGTCTCCGCCTTTATCGTCTTGTCCTGGGAAGCAAAAGCCCATGGGCGTGACTGCGAAGAGGTCTTCATTATAAAACTCGGTTTCAGTCACGCCTAACCAATCGCGCAATCGCGCCCCTGATGGATCAGTAAAGGGGCGACCGCTCGCATGAGCTAACGTACCGGGCGCCTGACCGATGATACGAATTTTAGAAAGGTGGTTGCCCTGCAATATAGGATTGGGCGTGACAGGTATTGGGCTTGCCGCCTTACTGCACACGTCACATTGGCGGATTTTAGCTTTTAAGTTCTCTATGATGGCTTGTGTTGAAATGATATTCTCCCAAGCGCTTAATAAACGCATGATTTTTGATATTTAGGCGCGTATGGGTATTAAACGCAAAGGAAAAACTATGAGCCTCTCTTTTTATTCAGACATCAACAATGAACTTACCGCTATTGAGGAACAGGGTTTGTATAAACGCGAGCGATTGATCAGCAGTAAACAAGCGGCAGACATCATTGTCACTGAGAATGGCGAAACACGTGAGGTCATAAATTTTTGTGCCAACAACTATTTAGGATTGGCTGACCACCCCGCTCTGATCAAGGCGTCAGAGCAAGCCGTGGAGCAGCACGGCTTTGGTATGGCCTCTGTGCGTTTCATTTGCGGAACGCAGGAACAGCATCGCGAGCTCGAACAAAAAATAGCGGATTGGCTCGGCTTTGAAGACAGTATTCTTTATGCGGCTTGCTTTGATGCCAATGGTGGGGTGTTTGAACCTTTATTGGGGCCTGAGGATGCGATTATATCTGATGCGCTTAACCACGCCTCTATCATTGACGGTATCCGCCTCTGCAAAGCCAAGCGCTACCGCTACAAGACGAGTGACATGGAAGATTTGGAAGCGCAGCTTAAGCAGGCTCGCGAAGATGGTGCGCGTCACATCATGATCGCAACTGATGGCGTGTTCTCTATGGACGGCACAATCGCTAAGCTTGATGATATAGTTGCGCTTAAAAAGACATATGATGCTTTGTTGATGGTTGATGATTGTCATTCAACTGGCTTTTTAGGAGAGGGCGGACGCGGAACAGCAGCCTTTTGCGGCGTAGAAGGTGATGTGGATATCCTCACAGGAACGTTGGGCAAAGCCTTGGGCGGAGCTATGGGCGGTTTCACCTGTGCGCGTCAATCTGTTGTCGATATGCTTCGTCAACGCTCACGGCCATATCTTTTTTCTAATAGTCTTGCGCCTTCTTTGGTTGGCGCGAGTTTGAAAGCTATTGACCTCGCCATGGAGGGAGACGCCCTGCGTAAGCAAATATTTGCCAATGCCAAACAGTTCAGAGACGGTATGACAGCTGCTGGGTTTACGATTCCTGACGGTGAACATCCTATTATTCCTGTTATGCTAGGAGACGCTGTAATTGCACAAAAGATGGCTGCAAAGCTCTTGGATGAAGGAATTTACGTTATTGGGTTCTTCTTTCCAGTCGTGCCTAAAGGTAAAGCGCGTATTCGTACACAAATGAGCGCGGCCCATACATCAGAACATATAGACAAAGCGATTGCGGCCTTCGTTAAGGTAGGTAAAGAATTGGGCGTGATATGACCAAGACAATGAAAGCCCTCGTAAAAGCCAAAGCTGAAAAAGGTCTCTGGTTACAAGATGTGGCTGTTCCTGAAATTGCGCCTGATGAAGTGCTGATCAAAATTGAACGCACGGCGATTTGCGGCACGGATATGCATATTTATCGCTGGGATGAATGGGCGCAGAAAACCGTCCCTCTTGGCCTTGTCGTAGGTCATGAATATGGCGGAACCGTCGCGGCCATAGGCTCAACTGTTCGCCGCGTGAAAGTCGGAGACCGTGTAACAGGAGAGGGGCATGTTGTCGGAACGCGCTCTCGAAACGCTCGCGCCGGGAAATTTCATTTAGATCCTGATACGAAGGGCATTGGGGTAAACCTACCCGGCGCTTTCGCACAGTATCTTGCGCTGCCCGAGTTTAATGTCATTCCCCTGAAAGAAGACTTCCCACTAGAAATCGCGTCTATCATGGATCCTCTGGGCAATGCTGTTCACACAGCTCTAGCTTTCGATTTGGTGGGGGAAGATGTGTTAATAACAGGCGCAGGGCCGATAGGTATTATGGCTGCAGCGGTTGCGGAAAAATCTGGCGCACGGCGTGTTGTCCTCACGGATATCAATAAGTGGCGTTTGGACTTCGCCAAGAAACTGACGAGCCGCACAAGAATGATCAATACGATGGAAGAAGATCTTCGCGGCGTGATGACAGAAATTGGTATGAGAGAGGGCTTTGATGTCGGTCTTGAAATGAGCGGCGCAGAGCCCGCATTCAATCAAATGCTGGACGTCATGTTAATGGGCGGAAATATTGCAATGCTTGGTATTCCGTCTAAACCATTTCCCGTAGATTTTGGGAAGCTTGTCGGCAAAGCGCTCACCCTGAAAGGCATTTATGGCCGCCAAATGTATGAAACCTGGTACAAAATGTTAGCCCTTCTTGATAGCGGCCTGGATATGTCTCCCATGATTACCCACCATTTTGCCGCGCGTGATTTTCAAGAGGCTTTTGATCTCATGGAAACCGGGAAAAGTGGTAAGGTGATACTCGATTGGACACAGATATGAGTGCTGATTATGTCCCTCTGCAAGGGTATGAAACCCTGAGCGTAGAGGATATGAAGGCTCGTGCTGAGAAAGTTTATGCGACTTTGCTTAAACGCCGAACTATCAGGGATTTTTCGGACAAGGCTGTGCCTCGAGATATTATTGAGACCTGCATCAAAGCCGCGGGGACGGCACCAAGTGGAGCAAACCATCAGCCATGGCATTTCGTAGCGATTTCAGACCCCGATACTAAACGGAAAATTCGTATCGCGGCTGAAGCGGAAGAAGCTGAATTCTACGGCGGGAAAGCTCCCGACGAATGGCTTGACGCTCTTGCGCCTTTGGGGACGGATGCTAGCAAACCTTTTCTGGAAACAGCGCCTTGGTTGGTAGCCGTTTTTGCGCAAAGAAAAGGCGGAGAAAAGACCGGGCAGAGTAAGAAAAATTACTATATTACCGAATCAGTGGGCCTGGCGACAGGCATGTTTATTACGGCCCTACACAGTGCTGGCCTCGGGACACTCACTCACACGCCAGCCCCCATGGGCTTTTTGCGGGATATTTGTGAGCGGCCTAAAGATGAAAAACCATTTGTACTCATGGTCGTGGGCTATCCGGCTGATACCGCGCAAGTGCCTAAACATGCGCTGATAAAGAAGAGTTTGGACGAAATTTCTACATTCAAGACTTAAAGAAGTTCCTATTTGAACAGTTTGGGTTATGGCATCCCAATATACTTGCGCATTTTTCATTACAGGCGCATAGCCCAGTTTAAACTGAGAACACGGACTCAAATGTCAGCAACCCCAAATATAAACACGGTCGCAACATCAAAGCTACCAATGCCATTATGGGAATTTGTGTGCATGGTGGCGGCCCTCATGGCGCTCAATGCCTTTGCTATAGACATTATGTTACCGGCAATGGGCGTGATTGCGGATTATTATCAAGTCGAAGGCAATCAGCAGCAATGGCTGCTTTATAGCTATATGATTGGGTTTGGCGTGCCGCAGCTCTTTTTTGGGCCTATAACGGATCGATTTGGACGCAAAACTTTATTGCAGTTTTGTATAGGGGCCTATGTTGTTTTTGCATTTCTGTGCATGGCGACAACTTCATTTATGCTGTTGCTAACGGTGAGATTTTTACAAGGAATTTTTGCCTCTGGCATACGCGTGATAGCCGTCTCTATTGTGCGAGATCTTACGGCGGGGCGGGCAATGGCCCGTATTATGTCTCTCGTTATGACAGTCTTTATGATTATTCCCATCATAGCCCCTGCGATCGGGCAAGGCGTTATGCTAATCGCGGGTTGGAAGTGGATGTTTGGCGTTCTGGGTGTGGCTGGTCTTATAATTTTACTTTGGGTGCAGGTCCGTCTGCCTGAAACACTTGAAGCCGAAAATCGTCAAGATTTAAGCGCAAAGAAAGCCCTGAATGGATTCGCTAATGTTCTAATGACGCGTGTTACTGTCGGTTATATGGCGGCAAGCGGAGTCATATTCGGAGCTCTTTTTGCATTTATCGCATCAGCAGAGCAGATTTTCGAAGACACATTTCATGTCGGTGATCGCTTCGCGCTATGGTTCGCCATCATAGCGGGAACATTAGCTGTCGCAAATTTCATAAATAGCCGTGTCGTTGAACATTATGGGATGCGCCGCATAAGCCATGGCGTCCTTATAGCTTTCACAATATTGGCGATATTAAACTATTTCGTTATGTCATTTGCAGGTGAAAAGCTAATTTACTTCATACCGTTATTTGCAATGACGTTCGGGTGTTTTGGGATGCTAGGCGCAAATTTTTCAGCCATTGCTATGGAGCCCCAAGGCAAAATTGCAGGAACCGCCAGTGCGCTCTACGGATTTGCGACGACAACGGTCGCCAGCGGATTTGGCTATTTAGTCTCAAGCCGATTTGACGGAACTGTCGCGCCAATATTGTTAGGCTTTGTAGGCTTAGGCGTCTTATCAATAAGCCTCGTCCTGATCACAGAACGAGGCCGATTATTCGAATTAGGAGAAGGTAAGGTTTAGCTCATTCCGCTTGGAGTTGTCTTATTGCCGTTTTTACATCCCGCGACATGTCTTCATCAAATGGCCGCATATATCGTAAAATTCCGGGGGAGCCCGTTATAGGCGAGAGTAAAGTCCATATTTGTCCTAGATGAATACCAATGAGCTTATCCTCGCCATTTATATTTTGGGTCAGGGGAGAGCCTGATTGTCCCGGGATTGCATTGCAATCATGCGTGAAGAGAGAACGCGATTCTTTAGGCATAGGAATTTCGACAAGCGCTAGGCGGCAGTTTTGATTATTTTGGGGAAGACCTCGCGCTTGGGCAAAAGAGATAACCGTATTATTAAGTAGTTCTGTATCAGAGACATAGCTTTCTAATTTGTAGCGTTTGATGTGAGAACCTTTTATTGCCTTAAACGAGATTAAAGCCCAATCTGTGTCCGTCCCGGCTTTGTAATTATTTGCATAAACACGTCCCTTTACCTGCCGATTGTTTCCATGAAAGTCTTGAATAAAACAGTCTTTTCCGCCTTTAAGGCCATGACCAGTAACTATAGCAAAATCATCTTTTGGGTCCTTTAAAGATGGAGGTAAAGCCAATATTGAGCCCTTCGAGATTGAGACTTTTGTTTCGCTTATTTCGCAGCGCAAAAACACTGTATGGGTCGGAGTGGACTTTGTGATAACAAAATCCATAGGGGCGGGATTAGGCAATATCGTCGAGGCATTTGCGCATAATGGGATGGTAGGAATGGTCGCAATAGCGACCATTGTTTTTAATGCTAGATTTGCTCTGAGATAAATTCGACTAAATCGTCTTTTCATAGTGATCTTTATAGATAACCTTTAATTCACGCTTTAGGATTTTACCTGTCGCTCCCAAGGGCAGCTCGTCTTGGAATACAATCGCGTCTGGTAACCACCATTTGGCACATTTGGCGGTGATGCAGTCTTTGATTTCATCAAGGTCAGGCGTCTTACCAGGGACGGGCTGCACGATGAGGAAGGGGCGCTCTTGCCATTTTTCGTGTCGAATACCGATACACGCCGCCATAGCTACGTCAGGGTGATCAGACGCCGCATTTTCAACATCAATTGAGCTGACCCATTCGCCGCCAGATTTAATCACGTCTTTAGAGCGGTCTGTAATTTCCATAAAGCCTGTGGGGTGAAGCTTACTCACATCACCTGTCGCGAACCAACCATCATTTGTAAAAGCATCTGCCCCTGCACCTTTGAAATAGCCGCTAGCGACCCAAGGTCCTTTAACTTGCAGGTGCCCTTCAGCTTCGCCGTCTGCGGCGAGGACTTTACCTTCATCATCGACAATACGCATATCCACACCAAAGATACGGCGGCCCGCCATAAGCTTATCACTGACGGTTCCGTCATAATCACTGAGATCCGTATCAGGGTGCGCGGCATAGGTTGAGCCGAGCGGAGAGGTCTCTGTCATGCCCCAACCTTGTTGCATCGGAATGCCGAGGTCTTGCTCATAAGCCCTCAAGAGAGATTCAGGAAGGGCAGAGCCGCCTACGAGAGCTTTCTTCACGGTCGGCAAGTCAATGCCATTTGCCTTGGCATGATTATAAATACCGAGCCATACCGTCGGAACGCCAGCCATAAGAGTCACTTTTTCCTGATTGATCATCTTGCACATATTAGGTCCATCCAAACCAGGACCCGGCATGACAAGCTTTGCGCCCACCATGGCGGCTGAGTAAACTAGCCCCCAAGCCGATACATGGAACATAGGCACAACGGCAAGAATAACATCACGTGAGCCTGCCCCAATAACGTCATGGAAACTGCCGGCCATGGCATGCAAAATGGTAGAACGATGCGAGTATAGAACGCCTTTGGGGTCGCCCGTTGTTCCGGATGTATAACACAATGTACAGGCTGTATTTTCATCAAAGCGTGGCCATGTGATCTGGTCAGACGCTTCTGCGATGAAGCTCTCATAATCCAAAACATCTGTTTTATACTCAGGAAGCCCAGCTTCATCAGTCAGGCAAATCCACTTTTCGACAGTCGGACACATGGCCGATACACCGTCTATGATTGGGCCGAATGTTGTGTCGAACATCAAGAAACTATCTTCAGCGTGATTAACCATCCAGGCTATTTGCTCAGGCTTCAGACGCGGATTGATCGTATGCACAACCGCGCCGATTGATGATACCGCATAATAGATTTCAATATGACGATAATTATTCCAGGCTATTGTCGCAACACGGTCGCCCGTTTTAACGCCTGCCGCTAACAGAGCATTCGCAAGTTTACGTGTTCTGGCGGCGCAATCTGCCCAGCTATAGCGATGCTCCGTCATATCGGCGTTTAGTGTGTAAATTTCACGATTTCCGTGAACCGTCGCAGCGTGCTCGATCAAGTCACTGATCATTAGCTCTTGCTGCATCATTAAGCCCTGCATGGACATCTCCCAAAATAGTTATTTTTCTTGCCGCCTTTTTTCCATTGATTAGAGTAGTGGTCAACGACCTTATGCAAAAAGTTTCATATGACCGCACTTCCAAACTTTCAAGACGTACAAATGGCGGCCGAGCGAATTGAAGGTCATGCCTATAAAACGGAGCTCCTCAGATCTGATGTCATCGACGTCATGACGGGCAAGTCAGTCTGGTTCAAGCCGGAATGCCTCCAAAAAGTTGGCGCGTTTAAATATCGCGGTGCCTTTAACCGTCTCTCAGCCATGAGCAAGAAAGAGAGAGAAAAGGGCGTCGTGGCTACGAGTTCCGGAAATCATGCGCAAGGGGTCTCGAGAGCTGCAAAGGAGCTTGGCATAGATGCCGTTATTATTATGCCGACGGATGCACCCGATGTTAAAACTGCGGGCGTCTTAAATGATGGAGCGACCATTATTTCATATGACCGCTTAACTGAGAGCCGTGAAGAAATTGCCCGTGAGATTTCAAAGCAGGAAGGGCGAATTATCGTACCGAGCTATGACGATCCGTATATCATTTCGGGGCAAGGCACAGTAGGGCTAGAGATTGCAAGAAGCGGTATTTCATTTGATGCGCTCATAACCTGTATGGGCGGCGGCGGCCTCTGTGCTGGTATTAGTCTTTCTCTGGGTGAGCTTTCGCCGCGCACTAAAATTTATGGTGCGGAGCCACAATATTATAATGATCACCAAATGTCCTTTAACACAGGAAGCCGCGAGACCTTAAGCGACATGCCGCCAACGCTTTGTGACGCGCTGATGACCCCGCAACCCGGCGCTCTTACGTGGCCCATAAACCGCCAATCGCTCTCCGGCGTCTTTGCTATATCCGACATGGATTGCTTGATGTCCATGGCCATCGCGAAAAAGGAACTGAATGTTCAGTTGGAACCTGGCGGAGCTGTCGCCATGGCGGCACTATTGACCGGAGCGCTATCTGAGATGAAAGATTTAAGTACTATTTGTATAATTCTTTCAGGCGGTAACGTGGACCCAAACATAGCACAGCGCGCGGATAAACTGTTAGACTAAAACGCCCCTTGCGTTAAATCTTGATAGATCAAATTTTGGCTCTGATTACCGTTTCTTCTCGCACGGTACACTTGCATGTTTTCCATGACGCGCTGCACGTAATTACGTGTTTCTGAGAACGGTATCGACTCGACCCAATCTATCGGATCAATATCTCCGGTACGGGGGTCGCCATAAGTTTTTATCCAGGTTTTAGAACGGTGGGGTCCGGCATTATAGGCTGCTGCTGCTAATATGTAGGACCCGTCAAACATATCGAGTAAATCGTGGATATGGAGGGCTCCTAATTTTGCACTGTAATCACGGTCAGCCGTGAGTTTTGATACTGAATAGGGTATACGGTGCTTTCTAGCCGTGTATTTTGCCGTACTGTTTATCATCTGCATCATGCCGTAAGCTTTGGCACTACTGACCACGTTGAACTCGAATTCGCTCTCCTGCCGGGCAATTGCATAAACGAAAGGTATATCAAATTTACTGGGTAAGGACTCAATCTCCTCAATGATTGGATAGCCCGAATCCGTTAGCATAGATTGGAAGCGCGAGGCTTGCTTTGCCGCACGAAGGGAGGGGCGCATATATCCGTAATTTTTGGAGAGTTGTGAGAGCAAAGACAGCTCACGCTTTGCATTGAGAACATCGTCTAAATGAAACGCGAATTGCGTAAAAAACCGCTCTTCGCCTACTTCGCCTAATAGATGCATCGCGCGAATGCGAGGGTCGGCTTCGAACGCTAATTTAATATCTGACGTGTCGGCTTCCATAGGCAAATTCACAGTTGCAAGACGGCCGCCAATCTTTTCCGCGGCGAGTTGTCCGTAATAGGTGTTCGTATAAGCCGAGGCTTCAGCATAATAAACTCGTGCATTTGGATCACTCAAAGCCTCAGCAGCGCGGGCTTGCCAATATGCGGCGCGGGACAATGACACGGATAAAGAGACACCATTTTTTAGCGTTTCAAAATGTTGTGCGGCTTTCCGCGGCTCCCCCAACTTCGTTAGGGCCAACCACCCGGCCGTGAATTCCGCTTCTGCAAAACCTGCACCTCTAGTCATCCCATGATTTGTCGAAAGTTGATAGGCTTCCTGATATTTCTTCTTTTCAATAGCCCAGCGGAGCATGATCCGCTTTTCCTTCCATATAACCTCGCGGCCCTTTGGATTTAGCGGGGGATTCACAATCTGCAAGTAAACAGGAAGGGCATAATCTTTCGTTTTTTTCCTGCGGCGCCATTTCGCGCGTTCATAAAGAAGCCCGGCTTCATCTCTATATTCTTGAGGAACAGACCTTATTGCTGCATCCATACCCGAACGATTAGAGGCAGTCCGAATGCGGGCATTCATGAGTGCGCGTTGTTTTTTGCCCATGTGTGGGAGCAGAGCCTCGGCCTTGGCGTGGTGACGGCGTCCCTGCCAGATAAGATGATCAGCTCTAACGGCATGATCTTCTTTACTGAGTTTGCCGCGAAATTGTTTAAAAACAGTCTGTTGTCGTTTACGCGTGAGTTTTGACTCCCGCCATGCTGACTTGAGCCAGAGATCAGCAGTTTCTCTATTTCCTGTTCGATAATAAGCACGCGCTAGTGCGACACGGCCTTCACCTGCAACGGGTTCAGTTTTCTGAAACCACTCAATTGTCTTTCGAGCCGAAATGGGGTCGTCAAAAAGTATAGCCTCCGCTTTGGCTTGAATTGCCGTCATGCGCGGCCAATCATTTAAATCTTGAACAACATAGCTAATATCTTTGAATGAAACATTCGGGTTTCTGGCCGCTCTGACCCAACGCAACGTATCCTTGGCAACATTGTCATCAAGTTTCTTTATTTGCTGATCCAAATCGCTCCAGTGTCTTTTTTTTGCGGCCCTCAATCCTCTGCGGAACCGCTCAGCGTCTTTATCCGTTAGAAATTGTGACGCATTTGGCGGCTCAGGTTTAACGCGGGGCGTAGGCACCAAGGCCTCCGCCGCCGTTTGATAAGCTCCGAGACAGAGCATAAGGATCACAGCGGCGAACGCTCTTAATCTGGCTGATATATTTTCAGCTGAGTTGAATCGGTTTAATTGCATAACTTTACACTAATCCGTGTCTTGCGCAGAGCAAGGAAAACACGCAAATAGAGCGCTAAAATAACACATAAGTAATACAAGACTCGCATGCCTTGCGATTTAGACTATGGAAGCGCATTATGATTAAAGGTTCTATTACAGCTCTGCTGACTCCATTTAAAAATGGCATAGTGGATGAAACCGCTTTTCAAGATTTTATTGAGTGGCAAATTGAAAGTGGAACACATGGCTTAGTGCCCTGTGGTACGACGGGTGAGACAGCCACGCTTACAGATGCTGAGCACCGCCGCGTGATTGAACTTTGTGTCGAGGCTGCAAGCGGGCGCGTTCCTGTCATTGCAGGTGCAGGCTCAAATGAAACGCGCATGTCCATAGCTTATGCCCAAAAGGCCAAAGATGTCGGCGCGGATGCCGCGCTCGTCGTAACGCCCTATTATAATAAGCCGAGCCAAGAAGGTATTTATCAGCACTTTAAAGCCATAGCCCAAGCCGTTGATATTCCGATTATTGTTTATAACATTCCAGGGCGTTCTGTCGTTGATATTAATAATGACACAATGGGACGCCTCGCAAAACTACCGACTGTGGTCGGCTGTAAAGATGCGACAGGAGACATTACGCGAGTTGCAGGTCTTATTGAGCGTTGCGGGGAAGGCTTTATTCAGCTCTCAGGTGATGATCCCTCGTCTTTGGGTCATGCCGCGCATGGAGGCAGGGGATGTATATCCGTAGGTTCTAACGTTGCACCGGCAATCTATGCAGAGTTTCATAATTTGATGATGGCAAAAGATTTCGTTGGCGCACAGGCAATTAATCAAAAACTGCACCGCCTTCACCAAGATTTGTTTATCGATCCAAGTCCGGCTCCTGCTAAATATGCTCTAAGCCTATTAGGTAAAATGGATACGCAAGTCAGGCTCCCCATCACGCTTTGCCGCGACGAGACAAAGGGTGCCGTTAAAGGCGCTATGATACAGGCAGGTGTAAAACTGTAATTATGGCCGCAAAAAAAGCAGATCCTAACAATAAGACAATTGCAGAAAACCGGCGCGCTCGATTTGACTACAAGATCGAAGACACGTTTGAGGCCGGAATAGTCTTGGTCGGTACAGAAGTGAAAGCTCTTCGCCAAGGACAAGCCAATATCGCTGAAAGCTATGCCGCCATTGAGAATCAGGAACTAATGTTGATCAATGCCAATATTCCGATTTACGCACCCGCCAGCCAGTTCAACCACTTGCCGACGCGACCTCGCAAACTCCTGCTCAAGCGCAAGCAAATCACCAAATTATGGAATGAAACGCAGCGCAAGGGCCGTACGATTGTGCCTTTGAAAATGTATTTCAACGATAAGGGCATGGCAAAACTGCTGATCGGCGTAGCGACAGGAAAAGACCAAAAAGATAAGCGCGACACCAAAAAAGACAGAGATTGGAAACGTGACAAGGCAAGACTAATGCGAGAGCGGGGCTAGAATCATGCCCGTTCACCACTGCGAAGGCAGGGGTAAGGACACAATTTAAGAAAATTCATAACTTTAGCTCTAATACCTACTTTCATAAGGATAAGCGGAATTATGAATCAATATATTTTCTCACATCCGCAAAGACCTTATAAAACATTTCTTCCGTCAGGCGTTTGGTATTTGTATTGTAACGCGAGCAGTGATAACTTGAATAAAGCCTCTTAGAATCTTGTAATTCATGTATTTTATGATGTCCAAATGGATAAGCGCTGAGCTTCAAGCCCATTGCGCGCACTGTATTATCATGGCTTATTTTACCAAGACAAAGTATTGCTTTCACTGTGTTTAAGCTCTCAATTTGATCAGTCAAAAAAGGTCTACAAGCCGCACATTCCGCGCCAACGGGCTTGTTTTGTGGCGGTACACAGCGAACGGCATTTGTAATCAACGCTCCATCCAAGGTGAGCCCGTCATCAGCCGTCCCGCCATAAGTCCCATTTGTGAACCCATACTCTTCTAATGCTGCATAAAGCAGATCGCCGGCCCAATCACCTGTAAATGGACGCCCTGTTTGATTGGCCCCGTGCATTCCGGGCGCCAGCCCCACGATCAAAAGCTTCGCCTTTGGGTCACCAAAACTTGGTACAGGTGCGTTATGATAGCTTGGCAGCTCTTTGCGCTTTTCAAGCAAGAAGTTACGCAAACGAGGACAACGATCACAATCGCGGTGAGGTTCCTGAAACGACATTAATCTTCATCCTCATAATCTCTTTTGGGGCGTCCAAATAACTTATCCATATCCGCAATTTCTATAAAAGCATCTGCTTGACGGCGTAGCTCATCAGCCAGCATGGCAGGTTTTGATTTCATCGTTGAAACCACTGTCACCCTGACACCCTGTCTTTGCAGCGCTTCTACCGCGACACGAAAATCTCCATCACCCGAAAACAGGATCAGATGGTCAATATGCGGTGCAAGGCCGAGCATATCGACAATGATTTCAGCATCCATGTCCCCTTTGACACGGCGGCGACCATCACGATCAATCATAGATTTCGCGGGTTTGGTCGCGGCATGCCAACCATTATATTCAAGCCAATCAATTAGTGGCCGAATGGGGGAGTAATCATCATTTTCGATCAGAGCCGTATAATAATTAGCGCAAATAAGGCGGCCTTTACCCCTAAACAATTCCAATAATTTGCCATAATCAATGTCAAAATCGAGTGTTTTGGCTGTAGAATAGAGGTTTGCTCCATCTATAAATAAAGCTATGCGTTCGTCAGGGTAAAAAGCCATTAAGCACCAATATAAAAGACTGAAAATGAAGCCTATCTATATTGCGTTCGGAGCCAATCTGTCCAATCCCAAATTAACCTTTAAGGCAGCTATAAAAGCACTTGAGACACATAAGGTCAGTATCGTAAAAATATCTGGACTGTGGCAAAGCCCAGCTTGGCCTCCGGGCAGCAAGCAACCCGACTATATTAATGCCTGCGCTGAGGTCAGTTTCGAGGGAGAGGCGGGAGTACTGCTCAACATCCTTCATCAGGTCGAGGCCGATTTAGGACGCGTCAGGGCGGTCAAAAATGAGGCTCGCCCTCTAGATCTAGACTTGCTGGACTTTAGAGGCGAAATCCTTGGAGAGAAGGGTGGTATAGTAATTCCTCACCCCAGGATGCTTATACGTGGTTTTGTTCTTTTTCCTTTGGAAGAGATTGCGAAAGATTGGTGTGATCCTGTTAATGGCGTCAGCATAACACACTGGATTTCAAGATTACCGCTTGAGGACGTAGAAGTGATGTCGTGGTTAGGTCATTTTGATTCGTAAACCCTGCTTGCATCCTGTTCATAACCTGCCTATATAGCGGCTCGATTCAAGCCGCCTTATTTACGTGAATAGCGCGGCAATTTTATATTTGGAGTGCCCTATGGCCCGCGTTACTGTTGAAGATTGCGTTGAAAAAGTCCCAAATCGTTTTGATTTAGTTCTGCTCGCATCTCACCGTTCCCGTAACATCTCTGCTGGTTCAGAGCTAACTGTTGACCGTGACAATGATAAAACACCAGTCGTCTCATTGCGAGAACTAGCTGAAGAGACCCTTGACTTGGGTGACCTTCGGGAAAGCCTGGTGTCGAATTTACAGCGCGTTATTACAGACGACGACATGCCTGAACCCGAAGAAGAGACACCAGTATTGGCTCTTGAGCACGGTGAAGCCAAGCCTCAGGCTGAGATGGATGAAAATGAATTGCTCCGGGCTCTGCAAAGTGACCGTGACAATGACAATTCAAGTCGTTTCTAAACGATTCACCGCATAATAGTTCTAAAGGCCGCCTTTATCGCGGCCTTTTTTGTGCCGGCTTTCGCAACTATGACCAGATTTTAGGGGTGGTTGCAGCGGCCTATTCTGCTTATATCTAAGACGTGAATAAACACGCTGACATAAAAGTACCTTTACCGAAGCAGGGGCAAACATACCTTCGCCAATATGAATTGGTGGATATGGTCCGGGCTTATGATCCGTCCGTAGATGAAGCTCTGCTCAATAAAGCTTATATTTTTTCTATTAAAGCCCATGGTGAACAAATGCGCCATTCCGGCGATCCTTATTATGCTCACCCCATTGAAGTTGCCGGGATTTTGGCAGGATTACATCTTGATGTCGCAAGTATCTGCACGGCGCTCTTACATGATGTTTTAGAAGATACTGACGTGACCTATGATGAACTCGCAGATGAATTTACGCCAGAGATCGCGGAACTTGTCCGCGGCGTTACCAAGTTAGGCGCTGTGGAACTTTCGGCAAATGCCTCTAAAGAACGGGCTCAGGCTGAGAATTTCCAAAAATTTGTTCTAGCTATGAGCCGAGATGTCAGAGTGCTGCTCGTAAAAATGTGCGACAGGCTACATAATATGAGAACGCTGCAGTTTCATCCAAAGGCCGCTTCAAGAGAGCGTATTGCAAGAGAAACTCTAGAAATTTACGCGCCTCTCGCGCGGCGCGTTGGTGTTGACCGCATTTGCTCAGAGTTAGAAGATTTGTCGTTCAAGCACTTAAACCCGTCTGCATATGAGAGCATTACAAAGAGACTCGATACTTGGCGATCCGATCAAAAAGTTGCTATTTCAGAGATGTCGATAGCGCTCAGAGATCTGATGCAAGAAAAAGGGGTGACTGCGCGCATATATGGCCGGGAAAAACGCGCCTATGCCATATGGCGAAAATTACAGCGCCAAGGAATCAGTTTCGACGATGTCGCTGACATATTTGCATTCCGAATTATTTTAGATACGCCGCAAGAGTGCTATAATGTCTTAGGGTTGTTGCATCAAAAATATCGCTGCGTACCCGCTAGGTTTCGAGACTTTATCTCAGTACCAAAGCCTAATGGTTATCAGTCGCTTCAAACAACGATTCTTTCTCCGGATAATCGCCGCGTAGAGTTGCAAATCCGAACGGAACGCATGGAAGATGTTGCGGAACGCGGTGTCGCAGCACATTGGGCCTATAAAGATAATAGCTATGCCTATGATCCTGATAGCGCCAAAGCGAGCGGCGGTGATCCGCTTCGCCGTATTCGTCCGCTTGTCGAAATGATGGAACAAAGTGGCGATGCTGACGAGTTTCTAGAACATGCTAAACTTGAGATGTTCACGGACCAAGTCTTCACTTTTACACCAAAAGGGGATTTAATCGCCTTACCGCGCGGGGCTACACCACTGGATTTTGCCTATGCTGTTCACACAAAAGTAGGTGACACGTGCATTGGAGCTGTGATTAACGGCCGTGAAATTCCTCTCAGGACACAGCTAAAGAACGGCGATGTCGTCAAGATTATTCGCGGCGGTCAGGCCGAGGCACAGCCCGATTGGGAAAATATGGTGGCAACGGGTAAAGCGCGATCTGCATTACGCCGATTAACCCGCACAGGCGAGGCGGAAGAATTTAAACGTATTGGCCAAATGCTGGCCGACCATGCATTTGCCCGTGAAGATAAGGATTTTAGCGAAAGTGCTCTTATTGATGCCCTAAAGCGCCTAAATTTTGATACTGTAGAACCACTTTACGAAGCTCTTGGCCGAGGTAATCTTTCCATCCAAAGCTTTATGAATGCTGTATTTCCGGGCCGGGAGAGTACAAAAACATTAGACGATTTTGTTAATCGCGATCTTATTGATGACTCTACGGCAAAACTTTATGTGAAAGGTGATGGCCTTAGAGCCGGTGTTTCCATGCATCTCTCAAGCTGTTGCTCTCCAATACCAGGCGACCGTATTGTGGGTTATCAATCCCAAGGCCGCGGCGTGGATATACATGCCATTGATTGTGAGGTTTTAGAAGGTCTAGAGGGTCAACAAGACAGATGGCTTGATTTAGGTTGGCGCCGTGCTGCCGCGCAAACAGCTTCAACAGGACGTATCACGACGACCGTAGAACATGTTCCGGGTGCACTCGCAGATGTTACAAAAATTGTTGGCGAGGCGGGCGGCAATCTAACCAATATTAAAACGCTCAAACGCAGCCCGTCCTTTTTTGATATGATTATGGATATCGAAGTCTCTGACAATCGACACCTTATACAAATTGTTGCAGCTTTGCGCGCTAGCGCCTATGTCGTGGCCGCTAAACGCACACGGGCTGAGTCAGCCAAATAATATAGGACTTTGGAATGAATACTGATCACGTGTTGGATGTCTTCCGCGAAGCGGGAGCTTTATTAGAAGGACACTTTATACTCTCCTCTGGACGGCGGAGTTCTGTATTTCTACAGAAGGCCCTTATTTTTAAGAACCCCGTTTTGACATCAAAACTTTGCAAAGCCTTGGCAGAGAAAGTTAAAACAACATTAGATATTCAGCCGGATATCATTGTCGCCCCTGCAATGGGCGGCGTTATTCCCGGATATGAAACAGCGCGCCATATGGGTTTAGAATCGCTTTTTGTGGAACGCGAGGACGGGGAGTTCTGCCTTCGCCGCGGATTTTCCTTAGAACCCGGACAGAAAGTGCTGATGGTCGAAGATATCGTGACTACAGGTCTGTCATCCAGAGAATGCATCGCGGCGATGAATAAAACAGGCGCTACAGTCATTGCGGGAGCCTGTATTTTTGACAGATCTAACGGGTCGGCAGATATTGGTGTTCCTTTGGTCAGCCTCGCATCGCGTAAATTTCCGGATTATGATCCTCACGATTTACCAGCCGAGCTACAGAATATTCCCGCTATCAAACCGGGTAGCCGAGGGCTTAAGTGATGCAAAAGCCGCTACCCCGGCTAGGGGTAAATATCGATCATATCGCCACCGTGCGCAATGCAAGGGGAGGTGAGCATCCCGACCCCGTGGCAGGGGCTTGGGCCGCAATACAGGCCGGAGCCGACGGTATTACAGCTCATCTACGGGAAGATCGACGGCACATGCGCGATGATGATATGGAAAGGCTTCAGAAGCTTTGCGAGAGCGAAAACATACCGCTCAATATGGAAATGGCCGCCACTGAAGAAATGCTTGATATTGCGCTTAAACTGAAACCAAAGGCCGTATGTATAGTTCCCGAACGCCGTGAGGAGCGCACAACTGAAGGCGGCCTTGACGTCGCCGGCCAACATAACCGTCTTGTTCCGATCATAGCGGCGTTAAATGAAAATGGTTCACGAGTTTCACTTTTTATAGAAGCTGCGGCGCATCAAATTGAGGTTGCGGCAAAAACTGATGCCAAAGTTGTTGAATTTCATACGGGTGCTTACGCTCATGCCTTAGAGGATGGCGATCAAGACAAGGCGGATAAAATTTTAAAAGCTCTTCAAGAGGGGGCCCATCAGGCCGATAAACTCGGGCTTGAGGTTCATTTCGGACATGGGCTTACTTTTGATAATGTCGGCCCAATTGCGGCTATCCCTGAAGGGATGGAGCTTAACATTGGACATTTCATAATCGGTGAAGCAATTTTTATGGGGCTCGAGCCTGCAATAAAAGAGATGCATCGACTCGCAACACAGGCTAGATACGGCTAATGATATTAGGCATCGGAACAGATATTTGCGACATAAGCCGCATAGAAAAATCCATTGATAAATTTGGACAGCGTTTCATTGACAAGACTTTCACGCAAAATGAACAGGATTATTGCGAAAGCAAATCCGGCAAAGCATCATATTACGCCAAGCGATTTGCAGCCAAAGAAGCTGTAGCAAAAGCCTTGGCGACATCATCTTCAGGGGCTCTGTCTTGGCTTGATGTGGAAGTTAAAAATGATCCTTCAGGGCGGCCGCAGGCCCTATTATATCGCGGAGCACAAGATCGCCTCGAAGCAAAAACTCCAAATGGTTATAAGGCTTACGTGCATCTTAGCTTATCCGATGATCATCCCTATGCTGTTGCCTATGCAATGATTGAAGCACGGTCAGATTAGTCATGGCTAAAAACAAAAAAGCTAAAAAACCGGCTAACCCGGTGCTGGAAACGCTTAGCACTGTAATTTGGGCTTTAGGCATTGCCATTGTATTGCGCACATTTCTTTTTCAACCTTTCCATATTCCCTCAGGGTCAATGCTGCCAGGACTCATGAAGGGCGATTATATTATTACGACAAAATATTCTCTGGGTTACGGTAAATACGCTGCCGCGCCGCTTCCTTTTCCGGTGAAGAAAGGACGGCTTTTTGAACGCGAGCCAAACCGCGGTGATGTCATTGTTTTTAGGCCAGAAGGAGACGATAAAAACTTTATCAAACGCCTCGTTGGGCTACCAGGTGATCAATTACAGGTTCAAAAAGGGCGATTGTTTGTAAATGGAGAAGCTATCAAAACTGAACTTATCGGAGAAGAAACTTACAGTAATCAATTTGGTAAGGACAGTATCGCAGAAGCTTGGCGTGAAACATTTGGCACTGAAAATGGACATATCGTTTTTGATACTCAAAAGAATAACCCGCTCGATAATACATCCGTTTTTACAGTGCCATCAAACCATTACTTTATGATGGGTGATAATCGTGACAATTCATTCGATAGCCGGGTACCTGTGATAAAAGGTGGGGCTGGATTTATTCCGACTGAAAACCTCATGGGCAAAGCAGAATTTGTTCTGCTATCAGTCGATGATGATTTCGCGCTGTTTAAACCTTGGACGTGGGCGAACATGCGAGGCGACCGCTTTTTCAAGGGTATCAAATGAAGCCCGAATATCGCAGATTAAGTGTGCTTGAAAACCGTATGGGCTACGTGTTTAAAGATAAAGAACTTGCCCTTCGAGCTTTAACACATAGTTCCTTTGGGGATGGCCGCCGGAAAACACCAGATTATGAGAGGCTTGAATTTTTGGGCGACAGAGTTCTTGGCCTTATGACAGCTGAAAAGCTCTTTTTTCTAAGCACGGAAAAAGAGGGCACCTTGGCCCGCAGGCTTAATGCCCTTGTGAGGAAAGAAACATGCGCACGAATCTCGCAACGTATTGGAATAGGCGAGGCGTTACTTTTATCGCCTTCAGAAGAGCGGCAAGGTGGACGCGATAAGAACTCAATATTGGGCGATGCCTGTGAAGCTATCATAGGGGCTATATATATCGATGGCGGCTTTTCAGCTGCTCAGTCTTTTTACGATGTCCATTGGAAAGAGGATATAGAGGCCGTTACCCATAAATCCATGAAGGACCCTAAAACTGCTCTGCAAGAAAAAGCCTCAGTGGCAAATAAATGCTTACCTATATATACCACGCTTAACCGTACGGGACCGGACCACAAACCGCTATTTGTCATTCAAGTAGAGGTCGAAGGCGTGGGCCGCGCGACGGGTACAGGCAAGTCTAAAAAAGACGCCGAAAGATTTGCCGCAATACACCTATTAGAAGAGTGGCCGTCATGAGTTCTGCCCCCCAAACACGCGCAGGTTTTGCCGCCATTATCGGCGCACCTAATGCAGGCAAGTCAACGCTGACCAATGCCTTGGTCGGCGAAAAAGTCTCCATTGTCACACACAAGGTTCAAACAACGCGCTTTCAGATACGCGGTATTGCCATGTTGCCACTTAAAAATGGGGCAGACGCCCAAGTCGTATTGGTTGATACGCCGGGCATATTCTCGGCCAAAGAGTCAGACCGATTGGCGAAATCCATGGTTCATGCCGCCTGGACAGGCGTTAATGAGTCGGAAGCGATTGTTCACGTCGTAGACGCCCCTGCCTATCATCGCCATAAAAATGGGGAAGGCACGTCTCAAGACCGCTTATCTGTTTCGGACACACAGAGAGTCTCTGAAGGCCTGAAAAAACGAGAGCGTGGAAAAGTCTTTCTCGCGCTGAATAAAATCGACGAAATACCCCATGATGTTCTATTGGCACAAATTGCAGAATTTAGTGCATTAGATATCTATGAGGAAATCTTTATGATTTCTGCGCTGAATATGGATGGCGTGGATAAGCTTGCAGCAACGCTTGCAAATGCGATGCCTGAGGGGCCTTATCTGTACCCTGAAGATCAAGCGGCTGATATTCCCTCCCGCCTTATGGCCGCTGAAATTACGCGAGAAAAAATCTTCTTAAGACTACATGACGAGCTACCTTATGCTTCGACTGTTGAGACTGAAAAATGGAAGCAGCAAAAGAACGGCGACATCCGCATTGACCAAGTCATCTATGTTCGCCGTGATAGCCAAAAACCTATTGTATTAGGAAAAGGTGGAAAAACGATAAAAGATATTGGCGCGGCTGCAAGGCGAGACATGCAGGATTGGCTTGGCCGTAAGGTTCACCTATTTCTTTTCGTGAAAGTTCGCGATAACTGGCAAAATGATAAAGCACGCTATGCAGAAAGCGGGTTGGAATTTGATGTCTGATGGAATGGGTGTCCGAAGGTTATATATTATCTGTTAGGAAACACGGCGAAACCTCTGCAATTATTGATGTTTTTACGCCTGATAAGGGGCGTCACCTGGGTTTGGTTCGGGGCGGAGTTAGCCGAAAGAGCCGTCCAGTTCTCCAACCTGGTAATAAAGTAAAACTTCAGTGGCGGGGTCGCTTGTCGGAACATTTGGGCAGCTTTACGGTTGAGCCGCTTTCTGCGCGCGCAGCAGAACTCATGGAAGACCGCTTGTCTTTGGCCGGTTTAAACGCGATGTGCGCCATTGCGAGAGAATGCCTACCGGAACGCGAGCCTCATCCCGAAGTCTATGATGCCTTCCAGATCCTGCTCATGAACCTTCATGACCCAGATATCTGGCCGGCCCTTTATGTCCGTTGGGAAGCTGGTCTTTTAACAGCCATGGGATATGGGCTTGATCTGAAAAGCTGCGCCGCTACGGGGTCTAATGATAACCTTACCCATGTCTCTCCAAGGTCAGGGCGAGCCGTTAGCGCCAGTGCGGCCGAGCCATATAAAGACAAATTATTGGTCCTTCCGCTTTTCTTGCAGGGACAGCCTTATGTAACACCAGAAGACGTTAAGGCTGGAATGGTCTTAACAGGATATTTTCTAGAAACCCGGGTGCAGTGGGGCGTGAATAAAACACTTCCCGATTCACGTGCGCGAATGATTGAACGGCTCAGTACAGAAGGCTATAGCCGCTAATTAGCGGTATTTATGAAGCCGCTTATCCTCCGAAGTCGGATTATACCTATCTCTCAAAGCTGTTTGTCGAGATTCCAGGCTTTGTCGCTCTCCGTTAATCAACATATGTATTGGCGCAGACGTCACGTTAAGCGGGTCTCCGTCCCAGACGACAAGACTGGCATCATCACCATTAGAAATAGTTCCATTTTGTCCGAACCATTTGGCTGGTGTTGATGTGATTGCAGCAAACGCTTTGTTCCACTCCAGGCCGTTTCCGACAGCATTACCAGCGTGTTGCGCCAATGTCGCCGGACGTTGAATGCCCAAAGCAGAGGCATTGGTAATCGCATAATCTACACCTGCTTCGTCAAGAATGATAACATTATCGAGTCTGGCGCCTACAGATTCAAAACTGCTAGGCAAATTTTGATGAGGGTCAATCATCACTTTAATATCAGCCGCCGCAAGCTCATCTGCAATTTGCCAAGCCTCTACTGCGCCTAAAATGATAATATCGAGATTTTTAAAATCATCTTTAAGCGCAATAATATTCAGCATGTCCATCGCTCGGTTAGCCGATATCATAAGAGGCATTTGACCACGCGCCGCACCAACAAATGCACTTGCATCTTGGCGAGAAAGAGCATCACCATCTTCCGGACCTGAATAGCGCCCTGGAAAGGCCAAAGCATCCTTGAGTGCCGAACGAAGTTGTTGAAGCGCTGCCGCCCGCGACCCGCCTGCACGCCGCGTTCCGCTCTCACCCAACTGTACAAATACAAAGGCACGGGGAGTCTCGACAGAGTCATAATCGCCGCTCAGGTTTATGACTGCGCCCGTTCCGCCAAAAATGCTATCACCCACCGCACTCGGAGAAATAACAGCATGAGTAACCCCCAAACGGCGCGTATTGGCCACAAATACCGCCTTTGGGTTAAAGCTGTCACTTGCAAGCTCACTCACGGATGTATGGGAGCCTTCGGAGCCCGTATCATTCGTGACGTCTTCTCCGCCAATATCCATAAGTCCAAGCCGTGAAAATGGGGCGAACAATCCCGGGGTCACCCAGTTCCCATTCGCTTCAATAATTTCAGCGGTTTGCGGCGCAGAGAGACCGACACCCATTTGCGCAATTTTCCCGCCTCGAATGATGATGTCTGCATTCTCCATAGGATTCTGAGATGTATTCGTCACAAGCTTGGCGTTAGAGATGAAAAAATCTTGAGCGTTCGCAATGTTTACGGCTGATGAAAATAGCAGGGCGGCTGTAAGTGCTTTAAAGACTGTCATGATTTTATCCTCCAAACCCTAAGCGGAAGTCACTTTTCGGCTTTAATCCGCTTTCTTTGTCAAACAGCAGAGCACCGTCCAAAAAGACTTTCTCGGGTCTTGCATATGTCGTGAAAGGATCCGCAGACCACATCACGATATCAGCACGTTTTCCAACTTCTAAGGTTCCGGTCTCGTCTAAGATACCCAACGCTTTGGCAGGATTAGTGCTCAGCCATTTCCAAGCTTCTGCTTTTGAAATATTAAGGCCCGCCCGGTTTCCGTGAGCCCATGTTTTAGCCACTTCTTGATTGAGTCGCTGGATACCTTGCTCATCATCTGAATGAATCATGGCGCAAGCTCCTGCGGCGTGAACGAAGGGCACATTTTCTAAAATGCCGTCATAGCTTTCCATTTTGAAGCCATACCAATCCGCCCACATTGCGGCGCATGTATCATTTTCTTTAAGGTAGTCCCCAATTTTGTAAGCCTCTACAGCATGGTGAAACGTTGTAACCTTGTAATCAAACTCTTTTGCAAGATCGAGAATTTGCACCATTTCGTCGGCACGGTAGCAATGCATTTGAACAAGTATCTTTCCGTCCAGCACATCTGCTAAGGTTTCAAGTTGTAAGTCACGCTGAAAGTCATCACCGGCATTGTCTCGCTTTTTCTTATAGGCTTGAGCTTTAATCCAGTTTTTCCGATAGCCGGCGACATTCCCCATTCTGGATCCTGGGCCACCCTTATTGCCATAGACGCGTTTAGGGTTCTCGCCGCAAGCCATTTTAAGCGTATAAGGCGCTTCGGGAAATTTCATTTCTTGGACGGTGCGCGCCGGGATGTTGCGAAGTGTCACGCCACGTCCGCCAAATAAATTTGCCGAGCCCGGAAGGATATGCAGGGTTGTTACGCCGCCTTGCAAGGCTTCATCAAAACCTGGATCTTGAGGCCAAACGCCATGCTCTGCATAGACTTCCGATGTGACCGGAGACGTCACTTCATTCCCATCACCATGTGCACTTACAGAAGGTGTAGGATAATTTCCAAGGTGGGAATGGATATCTATAATCCCCGGCGTGACATATTTTCCGCCGGCATCAATGGTCACGGCGGCTTCTAGATTCACATCCACTCCAATGGCTGTAATTTTACCATCGGTCAGCAGGATCGAGCCACTCTCTATGTCTCGGCCTGTACCGTCAATAATATGAGCATTCGTAATTAAAGTCGTTTCCGATGGTTGCGGTGTATATGTGCTGGCAAAAGCAGGGCCCTTTTCCTCCTTGGTTTGTGTCGTGGTTTCAGTTTTATCTCCGCATGCAGCGAGCAATGCGAAAGAGGTTGCGCCTAAGAGGGCCATGCGTAGTGTTTTTGTCATGGCCGCAAATAATCACGGTTCTTAATTAGGCGCAAGATGAAAGCTTGCTTTAACCAAAAGTGCATCTGTTAACAGTGCGTGATATTCCATACGAGAAATCTCTATAGCCCCCATGGTTCTCAAATGGTCTGTAATAAATTGCGTATCGAGCAGTATATAACCGCCTTGCAAGAGCCGCTCGACTAGATAGACGAGGGCAATTTTGCTGGCATTGGTGGCACGTGAAAACATACTTTCACCAAAGAATGCACCTCCGATAGAGACGCCGTATAGGCCGCCGACTAATATGTTATCTTGCCAGACTTCGACTGAATGGGCATTCCCCATATCGTGAAGGCGGCCATAAAGAAATTCGATACCGTCATTAATCCATGTATTTTCTCTTCCGGGAGCCGCTTCGGCGCATTTTTCAATCACTTGCGGAAACGCCTTATCAAAAGTGACGCTAAAGGACATGTTTCGGATAAATTTCTTTAGAGACTTTGAAACGTGCAACTTATCGAGTGGAATTATACCGCGGTGGTCAGGGTCCAGTAAATATACGTTGGGGTCGTCCCGGTTGTCAGCCATCGGGAACACGCCGCGGCGATAGCAATCCAACAATTCCTCAGGCCCGAATTGCTTCATTTAGACTTTAGCTCGGCTTTAAGTCTTTCCGGCGGTTCTGCGTAAAGAAACCCAAAGGACACAGCACCATCTCTTTCTGTCGTGTGGTGGTGCAGTCTATGGGCAAGGACGAGACGGAATAAATATCCCTTCTTAGGTGTGTAATTAAAGGGCCAGCGTTGATGGACTAGGCCGTCATGCACAAAGGCGTAGAGAATTCCATAAAGTGTGAAGCCTAAGGCAACATACCAAAGAGGTTCCCACCATAGCGAACCCGAAATAAACAATGCGGCGGCGATAATGCTAAAACAAACAGCATAGAGATCATTTTTCTCAAAATAACCTTTTGTATGAATATGGTGACTTTCATGCCAATTCCAGCCTCTGCCATGCATAAAGTATTTATGAAAATAGAGCGCGAAAACTTCCATGCCGACAATACTGGCGACAACTATCAGAATATTCGCAATCATGAGCCAAACTTTCGGGCGGGTAATCGCCACCAAGGCTCATGTGGGTAGAGGTGATGTTCATGATGATACCCAAAATGAAAACAAGTCAAAAGTGACAGCCATTTCGGAAAATCATTCGTGCGCGCGTTGTGATGATCCGGGAAAGCCTCTGAATGGCGATGCGTAAGATAGGTTCCAAAATAGAAAAGCTGGACCGAGGACAGAATAGCCGGAACCGCCCACATAATAATTGTGTTGAGATATGAGGCACCAAACACGAATATATAAGCCATCGTGAAGCCAACCAATATTAGGAATTGCCGCAATCCGAAATACTCTCTGAAAAACTTCAGATACCATGGCCAGAAAGAGTTAGGGTTATTTGCATTAAAGTCAGGGTCATCCACTGTGCCGGGATAATCATGATGGGCATGATGGGCGGTGCGCATATAGCTCCAATCAAAGCCCGCATAGACGAACATGATAGCCTTGCCTATCACAGCATTGGCTTTTTCATTATCCGGAACCAACGTGCCATGCATCGTGTCATGGGCGACTATAAACATTCCGGCATATAACCAGCATTGCACGGCTATAAGGACTATTGTTTGCCAAAACGGGGCGCTAAGAGAATGGAAAAAGACGCTATAGATATGCACAATAGCCCAACTGCCAACGACTAAAATTGCGTAAAGCAATCCAATCGCTAAGTTCGGTTTTGGTATCGTCTCTTCCATCAAACTCTCATCATACGGTGCGAAATCAAGGCTGCGAGTAACAATATCACAGCAGCCAGGCCAAATAAAATTCCCCATACATGTAAGAGATCAAACGCCGTTTGTCCCCGTGCCAAAATGCCGTAGAAAGCTTCTATGCTCCAATGATTAGGCGTGAACCGTCCTAAGCTTTGTAACCAGTCCGGCATCATAAAGCGCGGGACCATAGATCCGCCAATGGCTGAAAATAAAAGCACGATAAATGTCGAGACCGTATTCATTTGCGCTGAGCTCCCCGACAGGCTTGCGACTAGCACCGCAATGGCAGAGGCCAAAGCCGCTGAACCCATGCAGGCGAGGGCTAATGACGGCAAATGTTCCATAACAGACACGCCAAAAGCCACATGACCAACCGCAACGATGATCGCGGCCTGTATCGTGCCGATGAGTGTAAGAAATAAGAACTTCCCCGTCAGCATAGCGAATGCACCGGATGGTCCCACTAGAAGTCTGTCAGAAATACCGTTCTTGCGCTCATCAAGCGAAATGGCGGCGCCTTGCATTGCTGAAAAAAGTAAAAAAAGTATCGCTGTTGCTCCGATATAATAGGTCACAGATTGATCTGTAACATTATCGTTTTGCGTCTCAGGCATGGCGGAAACTTCCGTAAAAACTTCAGGCGAATTAACTTGAGCGCCTTCCGCCATGATTTGACGAAGCTGTCCCATTAAGACTGTGGCGGCCACCTCTCGGCTTGGATCTTTTATAATGGCAATCGATTTAAGCCCAGGTTGTGAGATATCACCCGCAATAATAAAACCGACATCATCTTGCCCTAATCTGACCCGCTCGCGAACGGACTCTGCGTTCCAGTCATCATTCGTGCTAAGCGTGAATGTGGCTTTGTCCTCAATATTTTTCGCCAGCATAATACTCGCAGGCGCGTCACTGGTGAGCGCCATTGATACGCGCAAATCCAATGAACCGCCCGACGCATTGGAAAATATCGCAGCAAATATTGCGAAAATAAAACCGGGTAAGATAAAGGCTAGAACGAGGGCACCTTTATCACGCCATAATCTCAGCCACATAATTTTGAACATGGCCGAAATCATTGGCATGTTCCTGTTTGCTCAATACGGTGCATCAAGGACGTCAAGCCAGGCCGCCTCACGCTGACTTCTCTGACTAGATCATTTCGGTTTTTTAAAGCAGTCATAAAAGCAGAAACGAATGACACTTCGCTCGCTTGTGTCATAGCAGTCCATATGGTCGGAAGCTCGCCTTGACTAAATTCAAAAGGTTTCATGGACTTTACCACTTCAGCCTCAGGCGGAGAGGCATAGCGCACCATGACCTCGCGCATGCCCGCAAAATTTCGGCTTAAGATACGCGGCGGCGTATCAAAGTCCAATTTAGCGCCATCACATAAAATCAGAACCTTATCGCAAAGCGCTTCCGCTTGCTCTAGCTCATGTGTGACTAATAAAACGGCAATGCCTCTCTCAGCAAGTTTTCTGGCCAGCCTGTGGAGTGTGTCGCGGGCAGGGACATCAACGCCCGCCGTAGGCTCGTCGAAAATAATGACTGTTGGGTTGTGCATTATCGCCGCGGCTACATTGATACGGCGTTTCATTCCGCCCGATAACGCACTCACCAAATCATTGGCTTTACCGCTCATGCCAACGGCTATGAGTGCATCCTCTACAGCCGTTTTACGGCTTGTTTTCGGTAGACCCATAATCTTCGCAAAAACCGTTAAATTCTCTCTCGCGCTCATATGGCCATAAAGGCCTATATCTTGCGGAACGAGGCCCAATAACTTCTGACGGTCATGCCCGCGTTTTAGCCGTGCATCCGCAATTTCAACATAACCATCGTAATTAACACGCCCACATAATGCCTTGATAAAGCTTGTTTTTCCAGCTCCATTTGGTCCTATAATGCCTATAAGCTCACCAGACGCAATTTCTACATCGATATTCTTAAGGGCATGATGTTTGCCGTAACGAACTGAAAGATCAGAAACACGCAATGCTGATGTCATGACGTCAGGAATGAGAATTGAGCATCCAAAACGGCGTTGAGCGTTAAGTCATTACTCAACTTAGCCCGGGCTATAGCGGCCTTAGCACTGTCAATATAAGCGCCGAGCCGCTCCATTGCCGCCTCTGAACCTGTCAGCGCCAGTATAGTGGCCTTACCCACATCCCGGCCAACGGATTTTTCGGCCTCTTTATCGGTCATGACTGTATCTTTAACATCATCCATCAATTGAAAAGCGAGCCCTAAGTGATAAGAAAAGTCTTTTAAAGCCGCTCGTTGAGCCGATTCAGCACCCGCTAACACTGACGCGCCTTCCACACTAAAATCAAATAAAGCACCTGTTTTCAATGTATTAAGGCGTTCTATTTCAGCAACGCTAGCATTTGCATCACTATTAGCCAGATCCGCTATTTGCCCTGCAATCAAGCCTTTGGATCCAACCGCATAAGATAGCAGGTCAACAAGCTCGATACGCTTCTCCGCATCAACATTTTTTAAGCGTGACAACACCCCAAATGCGCGGTTCAACAAAGCTGTCGCTGTTAAGATGGCGGTGCTTTCATCAAAGGCGATATGCGTTGTAGGTTGGTTTCGCCGCAACGCGGCATCATCCATACAGGGTAAATCATCCAGAATTAAAGATGCAGCATGCACCATCTCCGCCACACAACCTACATCAATAGCTGCTTCTCCTTCGAACCCGATACCTTTGGCGACAAATACGCAAAGTAAGGGCCTGAAACGCTTTCCTGGGGACAAAAGCGCATGACGCTGTGCTTCGTGAAGACGTGCTGGCCATGTTTGTGCAGAAGGCACTATGCTGAACAAGCGCGTTTCTATTGCTGCACGGGCACCGCTAAGGTCTTTTTCTAGCGATTGCCTTAATGACATGGTCTTTAGATTCTCAACAGACATGTTTACGTTTTGGCATAGCCATAACTCTGAGGAAAGAAAATAGCACGACAAAGCGCAGAATGTTTACGCCTGCAACTCTAAACGCTTTGTGTTGATGAGCTTGAGTAATTCTGCCGCCGCTTTCGCGTCACATAATGCACGGTGATGACCCGTAAGGTCTATCTCAAATTCTTGGCACAGATTTTTCAAACTATAAGAACGATAACCTGAATATAGTTTTCGCATGGACGCGCAGGTACATATTTTGGGATGACGAAATTTCTGACCCAAGCGTTTATATTCGGAGGCGATAAACCCGTAATCAAAATTCACATTATGGGCCGCAAAAATAGCGTCTCCCATAAAATCCCTAAAACTATCTGCTACCTCGTGGAAAAGAGGGGCCTCCCTGACCATGTCCTGAGTGATCCCGGTTAGCCGCGTGATATTAGCTGGAATTGAGCGCTGGGGATTTAACAGGCTTTGCCATTCACCAATAACTTTTCCGCTTTGAACTTTAACAGCGCCAATCTCTGTCAGTCGGTGTAATCCGGCTCTGCCGCCTGTTGTTTCAACGTCAACAACAACATATATTTGATCCGGATCCAGGACCCAATCAATACGCGTAATCTGTGTCTCAAACCCTGCTTGCCTGAGCTGCTGAATACGGGTCAATTGATTGCGCCGAATAACGTCACCTTCCGCCTTAATTTCAACAAAGCGAATATGCCCGTTTTCAACACACATTAAATCCGGAAAACCATCTTTCATCTGGTTATAATTCTGAACCATTAACCGCATAATAATGGACAAGGAGTCAGGTGGAGCTTGAAAAAGTAATGTTTTTACTTTCTCAACTGTTCGTCCGTTCCACCGGAAAATCCCATTAGGTGTGTTATGATGGCGACTGATGACTTTCAGCAAGTCTATCAAGACTAAATTCGCTTTGGAAAGGTGTTTTAATTTTAGCTCTATTGCATCTTTATAATGGGTATAAAAATCACCTGATTTCAATAGTGCTGGAATGCGCTCAAAACTATTATAGAGACCTGCCGCGCTGTCTCCGTAAAGCTCCTCCCAGAATAATAGCCCAAAAAGCATTCGCCACATTGCATTTTCAGTTCGATATACGGTCTGGCCCTTAGCCTCATAGTAACGTTTAGCAGCGGCTTCGGGTTGATTACGATAAGCTTCATCAAGCTTTATATTGTCACCGCCGCGCAAAATATCTGTAACCAAACTTGTGCGCTTTTTTTGGAACTTTCGGCTATAAAAATCCTGTGCAAAATTATGTTCCTCATCGCTTCCGGGGTTGTCGATAAGGTCTAATAAGCGTTTTTCGCTCCACTCTTTTTCACCCTGCCTATATCGAATACGAATAACGCGCTCATTACATAAAGGCGTATCGCTACGCTCATATAGTGATAAAGCCGTTGAGATGTCTTCCAGGCGTTCGGCAAGGCCGCCAAGCTTTTGTAATAGCTTATCTCTGCTGTGTGTGCTCACAGGACATATAGGAGCAGGCCAGTTATCAACACTGTCAATCAAAGCCGTAATATCAGCCTCTGTTCCATGCTTGAAATCATGTAATGCACTTGCATAAAAATAGGCCGCTTGAGCCTCTTGAGACGTCTCAAAACGCGCGCCATAATCTTCTTTAAAATCAGGCGTTTTAATAAGTCCCAAATCCCGCATGGTGAAATTTTGAAGGTTAGTCTCGATCTTCCCAAAATAGAGAAATAAACAAAAATTAAGAGCGTCCTGACGCGACTGAACAATGTAATGCGGGTCTATGATATCTTTGGAGTAGGGAATATGCGTTAGAGCTGCATCAACCAAAACAGCTTTCTTCCAAGAAACCCTATAAGCACTTGCGCAAACATGTTTCATCAAAAAGGCAATAAGCTCAGTTTTGGAGAGGGACATTAAAAAGCTAGCGTAATTTTCCGGTGCAACTGCTGAGACAAAATTCAGTTCGCGTAAAATAGTGGCTTGTTTTTTAAGGTGAGGGATTTCCGCATAGGATAGCTTTTCCAAGGAGAATACAGCCCCTTTTCGCCCAGCTAACCTCGCATAAAGACATTGCGCGGGGACAGGCAGGGCCGCGAAGTCTTTTAAAAATGATTTTTGCTCATCCTGCACAACAGCTTCATAGCGCTCTGCAACAAACTTCAGCATCTCGCAAAAATTTGTGTGATAATAATATTGAGGCAAATCAGGCAGGGCGCGTTTTTGTCTCTGCGGTCTCAAAAGAAATCCTCCGCATCAGGAACACGGCCGAACGCGATTTTTGCCCCCGCATATCCTCCTGGAATTTTGTAGCGCGGCCCAAGGTGGATGAGTGCTTTTTTTTCTTTGCGGTTATAGCTGTCCATGACATCTGTGAGCTTATCCCAATTTCGGGTGTCTTGCGGCTCGAAAAGATCTCGGCCTCGTTCACTCGGCAAGGCGATTTTGTGAAGCATGACATAGACTGCTGCCAGTTGGCGGGGCCTCATTTCAGAGATCCCGCGCTCATAAAGTCTGTGCATATGCTTTAACAGGCTATGATCATCACGGCAGGAGGGAAATTGAGTCTCTCCCGTCCAGCGCCGTTTGTTTTGATCCCGCAAAGACACAGACATAGCTGCAGCTGTGTAATTTTCCCGGCGCAAGCGATTAGCCGCTTTCACCGTGAGGAGGCGTAGGCAATCAATCGCCCGTTTTGGGTTTTTAAACTCACCCGAAAGCACGCGGCTATGGCCGAACATACGGCGTGTTGTCTTGGGGCGTTCAATTTTATGGCCGTGGAGTTGCGCCCACATACGCTCGCCCTCAACATTCCCCCAAATCGCCCGGGCATGTTTGGCTGAGATCTTCCAAAAATCCTCGACAGATAAAATCCCCGCCGCGCTCAGGCGCTTTTCCATCCCGGTTGAAATACCCGGCAGATCTGAGAGGTTAAGGCTAAGCAACGGGCCGGGCAAATCCTCGCTACGCAGCATAACAAACCCATTAGGTTTCTCAAGCTCAGCTGCCACTTTGGCCAAAAATTGGTTGGGGGCCAAGCCAATTGAGGGCGTGATGTAAGCGCCTATATTGCGTCGCAACCCTAGCTGCACATCGAGGCCGATTTCATAGGCCTGCTCTCGTTCCCGTCCGATCAGCTCACATTCCATTTCATCGATAGACCAGACCTTTTTGATAGGAATGTGCCGGTTTATCTCTTGAATAATTTTATTATGAATATCGACATAAACATCAGGCCGGGCCACACGGATAGCAATATCGGGACAGGCTTCACGCGCCTCTGAGACCCGCATACCCCGCGTAATGCCGGCCCGCTTTGCCATATAGCACCGCGTTATCAGGGCAGAGTGTTCAGACCCCAAGGCTGTTATGCCCACTGGCTTTGAGCGAATGTTCGGTTCCAGCTGTTTTTCGACATTGGCAAAAAACGCATCAAAGTCGATATAAAGCGAATTTATGGAGCAGGGTGGTTGCATATATGTCCTCTATAAAACCGAACATATATAGAACATTTAAGCTTGTCGATATATTTCGACAAAATAGCTGAATAGATTATTCGCCCATATATTTACTGGCATCACCGTTCGGGCCCAGATTCATTATGTAAAATTGTCCAAATTGAACAGTTTGCTTTGCCCGCGCGAGATTGAAATTAAGTTGGGTCTTATCAGCAGCATAATCACGCTTGGCCTTCCCCGTAGCGTTATAAAGCTTCCACTCTTTGCCCAGAGCAACGCGTTCTTCGAATATTGAGTCATATGGCTCGATATTGCGCTGGATGTTTACGCTGATGTCACCTGTTTCTCTTCCTTTTTGAGGCTTGGCGGCCCGCGCCCAATAAGAAAGTAAAATTACATCACCTTTCGCAATAGACTCTGTCATTGGTATACGGGTTGCAGTATCCCAAGGATTCTTTTTAGTTTTCTTCACACGGACTTGATAAGCAGTCCCGCCAGGTGCGCCTTCGGATTTTACGACGGCGTCTTTTTTATCAGAACCATCAGTACGCCACTTAATGTCATAAGGATTGTTTATAAGCTTACCAGGCAATTGCGCGTCTAATGCCGCTAGGGCTTGTTCAATTGCAGCATCATCGGCGTGTGAAGGACAAACTGCAGTCAGTAATAAAATGGCTACTGCAGAAAAAGATATAAAAATACGATCAAACATTAATTTTTCCCATAGTTCTTTTTTAAGATTTTTAACTGCAAAAAGACAGCGCTGTCAATTTTCACTTACAGTATTCTATATAAGACCTATATTAGTCTAAAAGTCTTGAAAGATAAGCTATTTGAGCTTCAATCTCTTTATTGGCTTCGCCAAATTTATAACTAGACTTTAATTTCTTAAGCTTTTTGAGATGCTTTGCAGCCCCTTTAAGGTTGCCATCCTGATACTCAAGTAAGCTCAATCTGAAATGCGCATCATAAAGATTTTTACGCATATTAGCAGCGCGAGATAGAGTTTTCTTAGCTTCTACTATTTTACCGAGTTTTAACTGGGAAAGTCCCTTCATATAAAGTTGAAACCCCCGATCTTCACAGGTTCGTTTTGTGGCCGATTCTTTGTTCTTAAAGGAGGAGGAGTTATATTGCGGGATAGGAGGTGGCGCAGACTCAACCACTGAGGCTCCTCCTAATCCACCCACAGGCTGTGGTGTTGAAACTGCATCGGCAGCAAGGTCAGAAGTAATTGAGCTGTCACGTGCCGTCTCAACACCTGAAATAAAATTACGCTCTGCTCTCAAAGCACAAAATGCATTTCGGTCAAACTCTATTTCAGCCTTTGCAAAATCTCCCGCGTGCCAAGCAGACATAGCTGGATCTTTTTGATTGGTGCCTCGTGAAATAATTTCATCGATAGGCTCAGAACCTTGCGATAAGGCCGGGGCCGAGAAAGCAAGGCTTATGGATAATACTGATAATGCTAAGGTTTTCATCGTGCTAACTCTCTTTGCTCTGTACCTAATGCGTTTGACTTAATTTGGAAATTCTCTGAACTGCCACAATGGATATCGTTAAACTGGCTTGGCTCCATATGTTTCTAGAAATGCCTCATGGGTTGGCATGTTATAGACAGCCCGCTTCATAGCATTTTGCATTGATCCAAGGCTATGCTTAACCTGCTCATGGGGCAAAGATGAAACAATAGGGTCAATGGCCTTTGGAATAACGTTTTGGCCAAGACATACCGCGATCCAGCTAGCTTTCGAGAAAAGTTCGTCATCATACCTAAAGACACGGCCGGCCTCACGAAATAGATCGATTTTTCTGGAAAGGCTTTCCGGAACACTCATATTTCTACAATAATTCCAAAACGGGCTATCAGCACGCTGAGTAGCTGCATAATGCAAGATGATAAAATCCCTGACTTGATGAAATTCCTTTAGCATTTGTTTGTTATATTCATCACGCACAACGTTAGACACATTCGCCGTGGGGAATAATGTAATAAAACGGCTAATGCCCATCTGAATTAAGAACAATGATGTGGACTCAAGAGGCTCCAAGAAGCCCGCCGATAATCCGATGGAGATACAATTCTTATTCCAAAGTGTTTCGCGGCATCCTGTTTTAAAATTGATTTTACGAGGCCCACCGAGTGGCTTGCTATCTAGCCCATCCATGAGAATATCAATGGCTTCATTATCACCCATAAATTTACTTGAATATATGTGACCGTTTCCGGTCCTATGTTGCGTTGGAATACGCCACTGCCAACCTGCGTTCTTAGCGGTGGCTTTTGTATATGGCAGCAATGCACCGACCCGCTCACTCGCGACCGTTTGGGCGCTATCACAGGGGAGCCAATGACTCCAATCCGTGAAAGGCACTTTTAAAGCCTTTTCGGTAAGTAATGCTCTAAAACCCGTACAATCAAAAAAGAAGTCACCCTCAATCTGACTTCCGTTGTCCATGGTTAGGCTGGAAACGTTACCATGTTCAGGCTCAAGTGATACACCTTCTACTTTTCCTTCTATCCGTTTAACGCCTCGCTTTTCAGCATAATCACGAAGGAATTTTGCATAAAGCGTCGCATCAATATGATAGGCATAACGCAAATGAGACAAAACAGAACGTGGATTGGTGTCCGGTAAAACAAATTTGTCGTGCTCAGCGGCTACAGCACACATACTATAATCCTGAAGCGGGGATGAATTTCCTGCGGATTTAGCGTGCAGCCAATATTGGTGAAAATCGATTCCTTGCATATCGACGCCAATATTGCCGAAAGGATGAATGTAAGATTCGCCTTTTTGGCCCCAGTCAATAAATTCGATGCCTAATTTAAACGTGCCGTTCGTCGCTTTTAAGAACTCAGCCTCATTGATCCCCAACATCGCATTGAAATTGATCATATCGGGAATAGTGGCCTCGCCAACACCCACAGTTCCGATCTGCTCAGATTCAATGAGAGTAATATTGACTGATTCGGGTGACAAGAGACTTGAAAGAGCGGCTGCAGTCATCCAACCGGCGGATCCACCGCCGACGATTATGATGCTTCGCAGCGCGTTTTTTTGTATTTCAGCCATAATTTACAACCTTTAAATCGCATATTGCCTATTTATTCTGAAAAGGCTTGTGTCATTTTTGTCACATCATGAATAAATAGTCACTTTATCTCGTTATTGGTCCCTCAAACATATTTGACAGCGCTGTCAAATTGGTCTTTATAGGCTTTAAGAGAATCCGTAAAGGATCATTAAATAGTTCTACAGAACGTCAAAAGCCATCAAGGCACAAGGGAGAGATTCAGTGAAATCCAAAATAAACACGCCAATGGACCACCTAAATAAGCTAGCGCTCATGGGCACTACTGCATTAATTGCGAGTTTAATGACTTTGCCAACAATGGCACACGCGCAAGACAACACCACTTCTGTAGAGGAAGATGATGAGATTGTTACAACAGGTATTCGCCAGGCTTTGAAACAGGCTCGTGATCTAAAACGTGAGGCTGATACAGCAATTGACTCAATAACAGCGTCAGATGTTTCTGCGTTACCTGACCTTTCTGTCGCAGAAGCTTTAGCACGAGTACCCGGCGTCGTAGCGCAGAGATTTGACATCGAGAATAACAATGGTGGTGACTTTCCATCACCTGAAGGAGGCGGTAATCTTATACGCGGCTTAACTTTGGTAAGATCAGAGTATAATGGGCGTGATGCTTTTTCAGCTAATGGTGGACGTTCGCTTGACTTCGGAACTGTTCCTCCTGAGTTAATTGGCGCCGTTGATGTATATAAGAACACATCAGCCGACCTAATCGAAGGCGGGATCGGGGGTACTATTAATCTGCGGACTTTAGAACCATTTGATCAGAACGGAACATTAGCCCAAGTTTCCGCTGACGTAACGTACACAGATTTGGCTAAAAAGTTTTCACCAGAATTCAGTGTCATATTGGGTGATCGATGGGACACGGGTAACGGTGAGTTTGGACTATTGGGATCGTATTCCAATTCACAGTTACAATCCGAACTTCACGGCTTCCAAATTGGGCAGGTTGTTCCTTTTAATACAGGCAATGAGACCATAGGTCTCCCAGGTGGTTTCCAACTACGAACAAATGAAGTAGATCGCCAACGGGATAGTTATTACATAGCAGGACAGTGGCGTGATAATACAGGGGACTTGCAAATTACTGCTAAGTACTCACTCATTGAGAATGATACAAATAGCGATGAGCGCACACTTGAATTTTTCCCGGATGGTGAAAGTTGGAATCAATTTGAAGTCGCTAGTTTGACAACAACTCCATTTACGTCAAGTGGTTTGCCACAGTGCCAAGGCGGTAACGATCCAACGCCAGCCAATCCGACTTGCGAAATGACACAAGCTGTCACAGGATTATACGAATCCGGAGTGATTTCAAATAATCTTCGTGATTGGACGGGCGCTGCGGGCGCTCCCTTCACAAATTTAGGCATCAACCAAGTTGATAAGTCAAAGACTGATGATATTAGCTTAAATATCAAATGGCGTCCAACAGATCAGCTATTTGTACACCTTGACGGACATAAAACATCTGCTGAATTTTCACGGGAACGCCTTTGGGGTGGAACACGTTTCTTTTCTGATTTCGAGTTGAATGCTGATTTAGATGACCCTTGGATTTCTCTTCAGCCAACACTAAACAACAATCCTAACAGACGCGCTGGTGGTGGCTCTCCAACTAATGGAGTTCTCTCAGATCCTTCTAATGCAAACCTATTGTTTGCTGCGGATGAGTTCCAAGAAAATGATGGGGACATGTATGCCCTACGCGGAGACATTGAATATGAATTCGACAATGACGGTTGGTTTGACGCAATTAAATTTGGAGCGCGTTTCGCTGATCGGGAGCAGGTAAACCGTCAAGCGGGACTGAACTGGGCTGCCGTTGCACCGCCATGGGCTGGTGGATATTTACCTTATTCGGAATTCTCTGGTGCGGGAACTGGCGAAGTCGTAGATTTTGGCGGATTTTTTCGCGGAGGCGTTGTGCGCGGCGGACAAACACAAGTTGTTTTTGCTAACCGAGATCTACTCCAGAATTATGATTCTTTCGTTGGTGCCTTGGCAGGCGAAGAAACAATTCCTTCTCGAATTGATGATCAGAGATGTCCCGATAACCCTTTCACAGTTTACAGCGATTGGGCCCCTCTAAAGGATAACGGGTTTGATGGCGTTGACTATGCCTGCCGTGGTTCTGTAGGAGACGTTAGAGAGAAGGTGCAAAATTACTATGGCCGTCTGGATTTTGGTAATGAATTCGAAAATGGCATGTCAATTGAAGGTAATGTGGGGGTAAGATACACAAAAACTGACGTGACAGGTGTGCGGAGTAATACCTTTGTGCAAATCTTCAATGACCCAAATAACGCGGGTCAGACACCAATTGATTTTAGCCCTGAAACTGTTGCATTTTTCGATCAAGAGGGATTTGAAGAGCGTGATGCTGATTTGTCAAGTAATGATTATTGGTTACCATCGCTAAACCTTAAATGGAACGTAAGTGATGAAACCCTCATTCGCTTCGCTGCAAGTAAGGCGATCACACGTCCACGTATTGATCAGTTGAGAGCCAATCAAACGACTGTTGCTGGACTACTCTTTGTTACGACTGATGACCCCACTGTTCCTCAAGATGAGCGGATATTGGATATCAGGCCAAATCAAATTAATGTATTTAGCGGAAATCCAGATCTAAAACCTATTGAATCGACCAACCTGGATGTATCAATAGAACACTATTTCGGAGATGATAATTCACTTACCTTGTCTCTGTTCTCTAAAGATATCAAAAATAACATCATCTATGGTTCAGAAACCATTGGTACTGCGACCCTTGACAGCCGTGAAGTTCCAATCATCTTTAACGGTGACCTCAATCAAGATGAAGCTAAGATAAAAGGTTTAGAGCTAGCCTATACTCAATTTTATGATGAGTTACCTGGTATTTTAGGTAACCTCGGTATCCAAGCTAACTATACATATATAGACGCGAAAACGAATGCTCCTGTACCTGAAGTTGTCGAAGGCGACCCAGGGTTTGATTTTCAACGAATTTATCGTTTTGGTGTAAATGATTTCCCAGGATTATCAGAGCACGCTGCTAATATCATTGGTATTTATCAAGACGAAAAACTTGAAATGCGTCTCGCCTATAATTGGCGTTCAGAATATTTGGGCTCTTATCGTGACTTTGTTACGGGCAACCCTATTTTCCAACAGGCAACAGGGTATTTGGATGGCTCTGCGAAATATGATTTCAATGACAATTTCCAAATCCGCTTGCAAGTTGCTAATATTTTGGACGAAAAAGCAAATGCAGAGCAGCAAATTGATGCTGACGGTCAACGCTTCGGACGTACAAGCTTCACAGGTGACCGCCGGATTAAATTCGGTGCACGTTACAAGTTCTAAAGTTTGAACTCAGCTAAAACTTACAATGGAGAGCCTTGGCTCTCCATTTTTTATTGTCTCTTACTAGTTATCTACATTTCAGAACTGCAGAGCTGCTCTATAAATCTCTCATGAGACGTCATAGATTTCAAGCATGCGCTCCAAGTAGTCTGGATAGAAGACATACGCGAATTGAATTCATCTTCCGACATAATATTAGCATTGGGATGATAGCGTGCAGGCTCTATACCTTGCCCATTAAACACAGAGAACCAACTAGCATCCCCAAACAGTTCATTATCATGGCGATAGAGGCGGGCATTCTCTTTAAATATAGCCATACGCTCTTTTAAACTCTCTGGGATTGTCATGGTTCTGCAATAATTCCAAAACTCACTATCATCACGCTTAGTCGCTTTATAATGTAAAATTAGGAAGTCTCTGACTTGTTCATATTCCAACAAGCTTCGATCATTAAAATAATTGATATCAGCTTCATTAAAGTTCTTATCCGGAAAATTTGTCATTAAGCGCGCAATGGCTGTCTGGATCAAATGAATAGAGGTTGACTCTAATGGTTCCATAAACCCTGCAGCCAAACCCAATGCGATAACATTCTTATTCCAGATTTTCTTACGCTTGCCCGTTGTGAAATTCAGAAATTTAGGTGACCCAATCGCATCTGTGTCCATCCCATCAATGAGAGTTTCAAGTGCCTTACTATCTGACATATAATCACTGCAATATATATGACCGTTGCCCGTACGAGATTGTAGGGGGATACGCCATTGCCAACCCGCTGACTTTGCTGTTGCTCGAGTATAGGGAAGGGGAGCGTTCTTTCTCTTGCTGGCTTGAGCTACAGCTTTATTACAAGGCAAAACTGAGGACCAATCATCATAGCCCGTCTTTAATGTTTGCTCTATTAATAAACCTCGGAAGCCAGAACAATCAATGAAAAGTTCACCTTCAATTATTTCATTGTTTTCCAAAACAACACTCTCAATGAAGCCTGTTTCCGGTACTTGTTTGACATCGCAGACCTTTCCCTCGATCCGCTTAACACCTAAATTTTCTGAAAATTCTCGCATGAATTTAGCATAAAGACTCGCGTCAAAATGAAAGGCGTATTCAATCGTACTGAGGGGTGAGTTTGGAATATTTTGAGGTCGGCTAAACTTTCCTGCTTTGGCAGCCATTACCTGTAGATTATAATCATCAACAGATACTCTACTGCCACCATGCTTTTGCCTTAACCAATAATGGTGAAATCTTACACCATTCATGGGAACACCATAGGGGCCAAAAGGATGAATATATGACTTTCCCAGTTTATCCCAATCCACAAACTCAATACCTAATTTAAAAGTGGCATTTGTCTTTCGAACAAAATCATCCTCATGCAGTCCCAATAGGTGATTAAAAGATCTTATATGCGGAATAGTTGCTTCGCCTACGCCAACTGTTCCAATAACCTCGGACTCAATAAGCGTGATGTTGATGTTGGGGTGGTTAATTAGCTTGGCCATAGCTGCTGCTGCCATCCAACCCGCAGTACCACCACCAATTATAACAATATTTTTAATGTTGGAATCAGGAAGTGACCTCAATGTACAAGCTCCGCATAGTTTAAATAAAAATCACATAAAGACTAAACATACGTGATAGCATATTTGTGAGCTGTAACTATGCGACTTTATTGTCGTTTTCAACATAATGGAACTGACGTGACACGGAAACTGCTAAGTGTTTCCTATATATATTATTGATAGAGAAGTGGCGGGCGGGGAGGGATTCGAACCCCCGATGGAGTTGCCCCCATGCCGGTTTTCAAGACCGGTGCATTCAACCACTCTGCCACCCACCCGCAAAAGTAAGGACTAGTTGTGCGTTGCAGCGCTCTAAAATGTTTTGAAGGCATGTTCAAGCATTTTTGCCTCTCAATGCGATAAAAGTCATAAGCTCCCATAACGTATTAACGCCTCACTAACCCTGTAAAAAAACCTCCCGTTAAGCGTGTTACCTAACATCGATTTAAAGATGTTCGTTTAGCTTAACACATACTGAAGAGGTCAGCCCTGCGTTAGACAAGGCAACTGTTCAGCAGGTGTAGAGCGGACATTACTGAAAAGATGTCCACGAGTATAGGTGAGTAGATATGTTGAATTTAGAATATGGATTGAAACGGGCGATTATGTTGATTGCAGGTGTAGGCTTGGCAATGGGAACCACAGCTTGCAGCACGACCCAAACGGTTAAGGTCGCACAATCAGCGCCCATCACATATAAAGTCGGGCAGGGCGCCGCAAAATACGCCTCCACTGCTATGCCGAGCCGTGTTGCCTCAACATCTCCTTACATGTCTTCTCGCCCTACAGCTCCGCAAGTTATCGTACCAGACGTTTCACGCCCTGCGCCTCGAGCAACGGCTCCAATTTTCGACCAGAGCCGTGTGGATCGGACACTCTATAAGCATCAGAAAGTCGGTAAACGTTACACAATTATGGGCAAATCCTATACCCCTAAACATCAGCCAGACTATAATGTTGTCGGCATTGCTTCATGGTATGGTGATAAATTCCACGGGAAACCAACCGCGACAGGTGAAATCTATAATAAAAATGATATAACTGCCGCTCATAAAACATTACCGCTGAACTCAATGGTTCATGTAACAAACCTTGAAAACGGTAAAACTCTCATGGTGCGTGTCAATGACAGGGGGCCGTTTATAGGCAAGCGTATCATTGACCTGTCAGAGGCTGCAGCAACTATGCTAGGCACAAAAGGTAAGGGCTTAGGAAAGGTTCGCGTACAATATGCAGGCCCCGCCGACCCAATGGCAGCTAAACGCTCTGTACCTGCCCCGCGGCCACGTCAAGAACAAGCCCCTCAAATAGCCGAGGCGCCGCGCTCGTTACCGACACCGGCTCCCGCTCCAACACAGGAATACCGCCCCTTACGCCAACAGCCAATGGAACAAGCACCTACGCCTTACACAGCACCGCAAGTCGCGGAACGCCCCGTATACACGGCGCCTCGAAGTTTTGAACCTGTTCCGGACCCAATCACACCACAAGCGCCTCAGCCTTATGCGGCTCAGCCTGAGCCTGAGGATGGCGGACAAGTGACGCTGACTATAAAAGGGCCTATTCATGTTGCAGGTCACAGCGATACTCATCAGCAACCAAGACTTATAAAAGAGCGCCTTAAAACAAAATAAAGCCCGTGAGTGGGCTTGTTCCCGCCACAAAGCTAAGGCATCTATATTGAGCATCTTCGGGTGCTCTTTTTTGATTCTATACTACAGGCCTTTTGTGTTTCGTTCTCTTCTTGCTACCTTGGTTTTTACGCTCGCGGGGTCTGCCAATGCGCAAGAGAGCGGTTTTACGACCAAAGCACCACATGTTGTCATCATGGATTTTGAAACAGGCGAGGTTCTTTATGAAAAAGACGCACGGGAGCCCATGGCACCAGCCTCTATGACCAAGATTATGACCGCCAATATGATCTTCGAAGCCCTGAAAAATGAAACAATCACAATGGATACAGAATTCAGAGTGAGCGAAGAAGCTTGGCGGCGCGGCGGAGCTGCCTCAGGATCCTCCACCATGTATCTGGATGTGAAATCGTCAGCCCGTGTTGAAGACCTGATTAAAGGGATAATTATCCAATCAGGCAATGACGCCTGCATCGTCATGGCAGAGGGTTTAGCTGGGTCTGAAACGGCTTTTGCGGATAAAATGACAGCCCGCGCCCGTGAAATGGGCTTAACAAGCGCTACATTCCGTAATTCTACTGGATGGCCGCATCCCGAACACGAAATCAGCGCTTATGACCTTGCGCAGCTCGCTCAATATATGATTACAAATCATCCTGAATATTATCCCATCTATAACGAGCGCAGTTTCACATGGAACAATATTCGACAAGGTAATCGCAATCCGCTTTTGGGCAAGTTTACTGGCGCTGATGGACTGAAGACAGGCAGCACTTCCGTTTCAGGCTATGGCCTTGTGGGGTCAGCAAAGCGTGGAGACGATCGGCGCATCATTGTCATAAATGGTCTGGAAAATAAACAAGAACGCAGCGATGTTGCAAACAGACTTATGGGTGCAGCCTTTGATCAGTTTAAGGTTTATGATCTCTATGCCAAGGGAGATATAATCGGCAAAATTGATATCTTTATGGGTAAGGCTGATAACGTCGGTGTTAAAGTCGATGAAACTGTCATTGCAGGTCTTTACAGAGGCGATAGATCAAAAATTAGATCGAAGATGATATTTAAAACAGTTAGTGCGCCTGTAATGGCTGGCGATCACATAGCCGATATGGTTATTTCCATACCAGGCAAGGAAGACCGCGTTATTCCGCTCAAAGCCATTGATGACGTCAAGGGCAAATCCGCAATTGGTAAAGCCTGGAGCGTTTTGATTAGAAAAATTCGGGGAGAGTAATGGCTACTGGAAAGTTCATAACCTTTGAGGGCGGTGAAGGCGCAGGCAAAACGACTCAAGCAAAGATGCTTGTAGAGGCTCTTCAAGGTGCAGGTATCGAGACAGTCATGACACGTGAACCGGGCGGCACATTTGGCGCGGAAGCTATTCGCGACCTTGTTCTTGAAGGCACAGCAGATAGATGGTCGGGCATGACAGAGTTGCTTCTGATGTATGCCGCGCGCCTTGATCACGTTGAGAAACTCATAAAACCTGCCTTAGAGCGCGGCGTGTGGGTTATCAGTGATCGCTTCGCAGACTCGAGCATGGCTTATCAAGGTTATGCGAGAGGTCTTGGGGCTGACAAGGTGAAATCTGTGCATGCTGCCGTCATGGACGGCTTTGAACCAGACCTTACAATATTATTTGATATCGACCCTATACTGGCTCAGAAGCGCGTCGAAACACGCGGTGAGGACTTGTCACGCTTCGATGCGGAGTCAATCGTATTTCATAACGCATTGAGGCAGGCTTTCTTAGATATTGCAAATGATGAAGCGGACAGGGTTTTTACTGTGGATGCGGCTGCATCACGCGATGGCGTTCAAGCAAGAATTCTTTTTGCCGTGAGCCAGAAATATCCCGAACTCGCGGGTAAGTTAGGCAGTAGTGCGTAAAACAGAGATAGAAGAATATCCTGAAGCCGACCGTGCGCCAGGATGTCCGCACCCGCGTGAAACTTATGACTTAATCGGACATAGCGAATCTGAAAAACGGTTTCTTGAAGCTCAATCCAGTGGGCGCCTGCATCACGCATGGCTGATTACAGGCCCACCGGGTGTTGGCAAAGCTACTTTGGCCTATCGCATGGTTCGGCATATCCTCGGCGGCAAGTCTTTGCTAACGACCAGCATGAATGTCCCTCAAAGTGATCCTGTGGCGCAGCGTATTGAAAGCCTTGGTCACGGGAATTTCATGCTGCTTCGACGTCCCTATGATTTTAAACTTAAGAAGATTCGTACAGAAATACCCATCGATGATGTACGCGCAATGGGAAAGTTTTTCCAAGGCACCGCTGCAGAAGACCAAAGTTGGCGTGTATGTCTTATAGACACCGCAGATGAACTTAACCGTAATTCAGAAAATGCGATCTTAAAGTTACTTGAAGAACCCCCTGCTAAAGCACTGATAATATTGTTATCTTCTTCACCGGGCAGATTGCTGCCAACTATTCGATCGCGCTGTATGCATTTACCTCTTCGCGCCGTCCCGGAGGCAGAGATTTCGCCTTGGCTACGAGACCGGATAGAGGCACCTGACCAAATTATTGAGGCGGCCGTCAAACTATCTCGAGGCGGGCCAGGTAAAGCTATTGCATTAGCCCAGAATGCCGATACCGTTTTAAAGCCGCTCACAGGATTTTTGGGTAGTCTGGATCGGTCACAGTCAAAAATGGATCATATTTTGGCCAATAGCCTTGCAGCGCAAAGTGCAGGAGCCTCGCGGAAGCTATTCTGGGAAGCCCTGCAAGATATCTTGCAAGCCCAGTCGGTATTTTCAGTAACGGGTGAATGGCATGGAGCATTCAAACCATTACCCGTCTCAAAGCCCCCAGAGGTCTGGCAGAAATTATGGGATAAAGTCGGAGAGATGCAGCGCCTTGAAGCGGCCATCAATATGGATAAGAAGACAGTCATGTCTGATACACTCTCCGCTATAAGAGCCGCCTAATGTTGGTTGATAGTCATGTAAATCTTCACGGCGAGAAATTTGATGAAGACCGAGAAGACGTCATAAACAGAGCTTTTGCGTCAGACGTGAGTACAATGCTCAATATTTGCTGCAAACTTTCCGATTTTAAGGATGTCGTCGCCATTGCCGAAGACTATCCTGATATATGGGCTTCTGTAGGGACACATCCGCATGATGCCAAAGAGAACCCAAATATTACAGCGGATGAGCTCATCAAATGCGCGCAACACCCTAAAGTTATTGGCATTGGCGAAACCGGCTATGATTTTCATTATGGTTACAGCTCAGAAGCCGAGCAGATACATAATTTTAAAGCCCATATTATTGCCGCCCGTGAGACGGGATTGCCACTTATCATCCATACTCGCGAAGCTGATGAGTTGATGATGAACACGCTAAAGACCACTATCAAAGAGGAGGGGCCTTTCTCCGCCGAACTCCACTGCTACACGTCTGGAGCGGACTTAGCTAAATGGGGGGCTGATCAAGGTTTTTACTTTTCTGTTTCAGGTATTTTGACATTTAAAAATGCACATGATGTCCGCGCTCTAGCTAAAGATATGCCGGATGAGCGTATTATGCTGGAAACAGACTGTCCTTATCTTGCGCCCGTTCCGTATCGCGGACGGCGTAATGAACCTGCCTATGTTAGAGAGGTTTGTGAGGCTTTAGCCGAGGTAAAAGGGTGGAGTTTCGAGGACACCGCTAAACGTACGACTGATGCATTTTTCAATCTATTTGAGAAAGCTAAGCGACCGGGGGCAACCGCATGACTATCAGAGCTGTTATATTAGGCTGCGGCTCGTCCGGCGGCGTACCCCGTGTGGGCGGAGATTGGGGTGTTTGCGACCCCAATCAGCCTAAAAACCGCCGCTCTCGCTGCTCGCTATATGTCGAGTACTGGGAGGGCCCAAAAGAACCTCCTGCAGTAGAACGCACGGCCGCTTTAATCGATACTTCCCCTGACTTGCGTGAGCAGTGCCTTAAAGCGGATGTGAAACGGCTTGACGCCCTGCTTTACACCCATGATCATGCGGATCAAAGCCACGGCATTGATGATCTGCGCGCCATTGCGTACCGCATGCGTAAGCGCATACCGACCTATATGGACGCGCATACTAAAGAACACGTTTATGAGCGTTTTAAGTATTGCTTTGAAATGCCTGAAGGGCGTGTTCATCCGCCGATTTTGGAACTGCAAGAGCTTATAAAAGGCGAAGATCGATTTGACGTTTCAGGACCAGGCGGCGTTTTGTCTGTGGATGTGCTGGAGCTTAGTCATGGCCCTACACCTTCATTCGGTTTTATTTTGGACAGCAAGCTCGCTTATACCCCTGACGTCTGGGATATGGCGGATGCAGGGTTTGAGGCACTGACAGGCGTAGACACGTGGATATTGGATGCCCTGCGCTATAATGATCATCCTACCCACGCCCACGCTGATAAGGCCCTATCATGGCTCGTTAAAACACAGGCAAAGCAAGGTATTTTGACGAACCTGCATATTGATATGGATTACCACACGCTTAAAAATGAGCTGTTTGGAAATGTAAGGCCCTCTTATGATGGCATGGAAATCCGTCTCTAAGCGCCGCGTATAACCTTATAAATATTTTCCATATGATCCGCATGTGATGCAATCGTTGCCAAATCCGTCGCATCGCCTTTAAGAAAGGCATCTGTTTGTGCGAACAAACCTGGCTTATAACGCGCGTCCAAATCGTCATCCAACTCCACAGGATTTATGGCAAAGCCTTCAGGCGATCTTTCATTCAGCTTTTCAAGCGGATTAAACATGAGAGTTCGTTTTGGCGTCATAACTTCCACCATCCATCGTGGGGCGGCATCCCAATCTGCGTGATATGAGAACAGAGCGCCATTTTCCAAGGCGCCATGTCCGACGAATTGAGACCCAGCGGGGTGCCAGTCAGAGCCCCCAGCCTGTAATCCTGATATTTGCTTAGGGTAACCTGCCAAAAAGAACCCCATATCAAGAACATGAGTCGAATTAGCATAAAGCCATTGGGATTTGATGTGAGCTGCCGTCGGAACATCTTTGATGCGAAAGGCAAATTCAGAAAACTCCATACGTAACGATGTTGCGCCGCCGTCCTGGTCGATAAGTTTTTTTGCCGCTTTAACACTGGCATAAAAGCGTCGATTATAGGCAACATAGACATTCGCGCCATTATCGGCGGCAAAGTCAGACAGATCTTGCGTCTCTTGCGGGGTAAGACCCGCAGGCTTTTCAACCAAAATATTCTTGATACCCGCTCCGATCAGCGCTTTCGTATTTGGAGCGAGGGCGTCAACTGGCGTAGAAACTATTGCGTGATTAGGTAAATCAGTTCCCGAAGACAGATAATCCTCAAGCCCGCCCGTGCGGACATCCAATCCTGTTTTCTCTTTAAAAGCCTGAGCGGATTTTTCGCCGCGTCCTATTACGGAAATTTCGCAATCCATATCTTTAAGGGCTACCGCATAAGCCACAGCCATAGGGCCTGCACCAATCAGAGCTATCTTTGTCATATAATTATCCTAATCTGTGGCTCGCTTATCCCAAACCTTAACTTTTGATATGCCGCCTTCAATCTCTATAACGCCGTAAGCCGCAGTCCGTAGTTTTCTTGGGGCGTCTGTAGCAATTTCATCGACAGCATCAAGAGCAAAACGCGCTATTCCATTACTGGTGGCGACTAAAATATCACCGGAAGAGTTTGAGGTTCTATAATTTTCAAAAAATTTTTCCCAAGCCCTTATGATTTCTTTCGGTTCAACTTGCCAACCGCGAGGTGGTATCGCGTCACGATCCCATTTATCTATGGCCTCTTGACCCAATCTCGCAACCACATCCTCTTCAGCGGCATTTTCATCAACGCCGTAATCAATCTCAGTTAAAAATTGCAACGATTTCAATTTTTTAGCGACATGTTTTGAGGTCAATATAGCTTCCGCTGTTTGCTGCGTTCGCTTAAGCGAAGAGCAGAATGCTTCCGAGAAGACAATATCAGATGCCGAAAAATGCGCCGCAAGCTGCCGGGCTTGAGCGGCGCCAGATTTTGACAAAGGCAAATCGGTTCGCGCCCCCACACGAGTGACAACATCTCCTTTATCGAAGGTGTTTCCATGGCGGCAAATGACGATACGCATCATAGATATGGATCGCCATGTTCAGCGATCAGGGCTTCTGCAAGCTTAAGGTCAGCCTCCGTATCGATTCCAGATGTTGCGATAAGCGGCGGATCAACCTTCACGCAGGTTATCGGCACGCCATTTTCTATTAAGCGTAGCTGCTCCAACCCTTCCAAGGATTCATAATAACCTTCAGGGCTTTCTGTGAAGGCTTTCAAGGCTTTATGGGTATAGGCGTATAAACCGACGTGACGAAGAACAGGAGAGAGCTCAGATTTGTCTTTCAAAACCTCTTCTTTTCGCATGGCAGGCACAATATTTTTCGAAAACCATATAGCTGTGTTATCTTGCGCTTTTATAACGCAAGTACCGCTAAATGGCGTTTCTTGCTTATGCGCTCTTAAAGCCTCTAAGGCCTCCCATGATAGCTGAATATAAGGCGTGGCCACCTGAGCCCCGTTTTCCATGGCCTTAGCCATAGCCACAATGTGCTCTAAGGGGGTAAAGGGAGCATCCCCTTGCAGGTTTACAATGCAATCATAGCCATTATCCAATTTTACATTTAAAGCTTGTGCCGCCGCTAAAGCGCGATCACTACCTGTTTTAACCTTAGCCTGCGTCATGACGACTGGAATGTCATATTCATGGCAATGCGCCTTTATGCGCGCATCATCTGTCGCAACCACATAGTCCGAATTGCGTATTTTTTGTGAGGCCAACTCAGCGGTTCGCGCTGTGCGCCTCAACATGGAAATGCCGCCAATCTTAGCGAGTGGCTTTCCCGGAAAGCGAGTCGAGGCGTAACGCGCCGGAACAACAATAAGCGTTTGCATATGGCGCTGATACAGATTGCCAAGATGACATGCAATACAGCTTTACCTTTCAAAGCCATGTGAGAGACATGTTTACACGGCTCGAGTGCTAGTTTACTTGCAAGCTAAGAATAATGACATGAAAGTATCTCTTGTGAATGAAGTTGCCATAGATGTTTTCCAAAAAGAATTGGCAGGCCTTCAATCACTTATTTCTGCAATGAAGGACGATGCCGCGCGGGGCTTTGGCGCATCATTCAATGACGCATTAGAGCTTGTCGGGAATACGGCAGGACGCGTGATCGTAACGGGTATGGGCAAATCCGGCCACATAGCCCGTAAAATTGCGGCCACATTTGCCTCAACAGGAACGCTCGCTAGTTTTGTGCATCCCGCTGAGGCCATACATGGTGACTTAGGGATGATCGCGGCTGATGATCTCATCATCGCTCTGTCTAATTCAGGCAGCACAGCTGAACTCGCCGGTATAATTGGATATGCCAATCGATATGATATTCCTCTTATTGCAATTACATCAGGGCAGGGATCCACATTAGACAAAGGCGCGAATGTTACGCTTCTGCTTCCAAAAGCAGAGGAGGCTTGTCACGTTACTCAAGCCCCAACGACATCTACCCTAATGGCACTTGCTGTCGGGGACGCACTCGCCGTAACGCTTATGAAACAACGCGGATTTACGTCTGATGATTTTCACCGTTTCCACCCCGGCGGAAAGCTAGGCGCAGGACTTAAAAAAGTTGCACAAGTCATGCGGCCTATTGCGCCCTCCTATTTGTGCAAAGACGACACCCCTATTTCTAAGGCAATCGAAATTATAAATATGAGCGGTGTCGGATGTGTGGGCATCACGTCATCTAAAGGCCGCTTAATTGGCATCATAACGGATGGTGATTTGAGACGACATTATGCGAAGTTGGCAAAGGATGGGGACGTCAAAGGTATAATGACTCAAAACCCTATATCTCTAAAGCCGGATGACCTGGCGGCTAAAGGCCTGAATATACTTAGCAGCAAAAAAATAACCTCACTCTTTGTGCTTGATGAAAATTCGAAACCTTTAGGGCTCATCCATATTCATGACTTCCTGGAAGAGGGCGTCATTTAAGCATCGCACGCTAACCTTCGCGCTCCAAAATAGCGTGATATTCTTCCCAAACATCTTTCGGTGTTCCGTCCATAATAATCTCGCCTCGCGCCATCAAAATGGCACGGTTACAAAGCTCATATGTGATATCGGGGGAATGCGTAGAAAGCACAAGAATATTAGACTTCTTGAAAAGTTCCCGTGCGCGAGCTTCAGCTTTCTTAAAAAATTTGGCATCTCCTGCCCCGATAACTTCGTCTACGACGATAATATCTGCCGGCTTATAAGTGACGGCACCAAACATGAAACGCACTAGCATACCCGAGGAGTAAGTGTTTAAGGGGAGGTCAAAAAACTCACCTAGCTCTGTAAATTCCAAAACATTTTCAGTGAAAGCTTCAAGCTCACCTTTCGAAATCCCCAAAAGACGCGAGATTAGCTTTAGGTTTGTTCGCGCCGAGACCTCCATATTAACACCACTACCTAAGCTTAGAAGTGAAAGTATAGATCCTTCAATATCAGCTTTGCCTGATAATGGGTGGATAATACCGGAGACAGTTTTCAATAGAGTGGATTTCCCAGCACCATTACGCCCTATCACAGCAAGCCTGTCACCAGATTTAACATCCAACGACAAGCCCCTTATCGCGTTTACATAGGGAATTTTTTTCATATCGCCAGCAATGCGGCCAAATGAGGCTGTTGCGGCCAAGGCCGCCATAGTAGAGCGCTCTCGCCCACCAACGCGAATGGGGTAGCTCACGTCTATATTATCGAAATGAATATGGGTCATTACTGCATCCACATCCCGATTTTGCTACGCCGTTTGGAATAGATAAATATACCCAAAGTTAAGACCCCTACAGATACGGTGGTAGCGATTATAAAACTATCTAAAGGAATTCCTTGGTCAAGAATCGGCCCCCTAACAACCTCTAGAAAATGGAACAGGGGATTGTAATGCACAAAGGCGCTACGAGTTGGGCCCAGAGCAGACTCCAACCAGAATACAGGCGTGAATAAAAATAGAAACAACATGATCGATTCTAATGCATGGCTGAGGTCGGAATATCTTACGCCATACGAAGCAATGATAAGTGCCAAACCATACGCAAACATGAGGTTAGTAAATATGCCTGGAATTGCCATAAATGATACAACCCCTAAATCTTTCTGAGCAATCAAAATGACGGGAATAGCAACCAAAAGGTGGATAGCTAGCACGATTCCCTCAACAAACACCTTTCGCGTGATCTGCATGCTCCAAGGGACATTATAGGTAAAAAGAATGTTCTTTCCGCTCTCCAGATAAGAAGAAGCCCCTGTCATTACAGTTGATAGAAATGTCCATAAGGCAATGCCTAAGGACACATAGACCAAAAAATCTGCAATCGGTGTTTTGAACAGCGCACCAAACACAATTGTAATACCTATGACCAGCATTGCGTTTGAAATAACAATCCAAAATGGTCCCAAGACAGTCCTCGAGAACCGGTCTTTGATATCTTGCCAAGCCAAATCAAATGCTAAGTCCCATTTTGGAAACAAACGGCCAAAGACATTTGGTTTAGATGAAGCCATGATTATCTCGTGCTCACCTGAATAATGTAAGGGTCTTCAGCATTAGGCTCGCCATTCATCCCGACCTCAAGAACAATAGGTTTTCCGAACTTCTTTTTTGACTTTACCATCTCAGCATTTCCATAAGCCACACGTATCGTGTCAAGACTGACAATTTTATCTGCCTTTTCGGACATTGGGTGTGAGGCTGCTGCGGCTCTCATTTTTGAAAGCTCTGCAAGGCCTTCGCCCAAGCTTTTAATAGACTTCTTCTCTTTGCGATGAAGCGGATGCCGATACATCGCTTTCATAATTTCCGTAAGTCCTTCTATGCCCTTTGAAAGATTAAGAGCTGCACTATCATCACGCCAAGTAATAATTGAAAGAGGTTCATCGACACCCAAAATAGGATAACGGGCTGCTACCCATAACCAGGTTTCAATATCTTCGCCTAAATTTGAAGCCACAGGAAACTTGAGTCCCATTGCAATAAATATCCTGTGAAACATAACTGTCGGGGTGGATATAGAGCAAGAACGAATAATGTCTGGGTATAGGTTGCCATGTTGCTTACCACTATGAATGATGCCAAGTCCGGATCTGCCATTAGGATATTCAACATGATAACTCGTATGCGAGAATAAATAACCGCCTTCAGTCATGGCAGATAATTGATGCGAAACTTTGTAAGGCATAAAGACATCGTCACTATCCAAGAATGCAATATACTCTCCAGTTGCAACCTTCAAACCTGTGTTGCGTGCATTGCCCACTCCACCGTTTTCGATATCAACAATTTTAGCATTCTCATGTTTGGCAATGAGAGACCGCACAGATTTTATATCGCTTGTTGATCCATCATTTACGGCTATAACTTCAATATTAGGATGCGTTTGATCTAACGCACTTTTTATAGCCCGACATGTCAATCTTGGTTCATTAAAAAACGGGATGACAATTGAAACGAGCGTGTCTTCCTCGGCCAACTTAGCTTGTTCTTTGGCATGTTCAGTGGCCGCAAGATACGGTGTTTTGCTCAGAAAACCCTCAAGTTCAGTGAAATATTTCTTACGGCTACCATTTAAAATAATCTTCTCTGTATCGCTTCTGCGGGACATCATCCAAATCCAGAGCTTATCACCCTCCACATTAGCTTTTGGATTGTTCGTATCTTGGCCAGGGTGAATTCTATATTTCACCAAAGTTTCCGGCATAAATAAGAATTCACCATCTTCACGCAATCGGTCCCACATTTCATAATCCTGCGTAAACCTTAGCTCGGTCTTGAAGGGTAAATGTTTTCGCAAAATTTGTGTAGGTATCATCAATGTACAGCCATTGATCATACCGCGGAGCAGGGCGATACTGGGCGTCTTCATGAGAAGCTCTTTGTCCATTTGACTCTCATGCCAAACTTTACCGTTATCATCCATCAGAAAGTAATCCCCAAAAAGCATTACATCACCACGGCCAAGAGATCTTAAGAAATCTACTTGTTTTTGGGTTTTGTCTGGTAAGTGCTCATCATCATGACTGAGCCAACAAAATAAGTCACCCGTCATATGCTCAAGAGCTGTATTCATCGCACCCGCAACACCTTGGTTTTCCTGCTCTATATAGACAATGTCATCACCAAAATTTTTACAGATTTTAGCAGTCGCACCGTCATCTTTAGAGCCGTCATTAACGACCAAAACTTCCATATTTTCATAAGTCTGATTTAATGCACTGTTGATGGCATTTTCGACATAATTTGATCCGTTATAGACAGGGATCACAATGGTGACTTTCGGCTCTCCGCTCAAGAAAAGGCTATCGGCATATTTATCGGAATCAATGCTTTTTATCATGATTTTCTCTTAACCGATGAAGTTTTGGGTTTAGACCCACTTTTAACACTTTTATTTGCAGAATTTAACAATAAATGATTATAATCAATCTGTAAAACATATAGGCTAGCCTCTAACGCAGCCGCCCGTTTTTGCTCTTCTCTCAATGACGTTGCTACTGTTTTGAAAGCTACTTCCAAATCGGTGTCGGGAAGTATTTTTTGTACGAACTCCAAATCTTCTGCATCAACATCATTTTCAGAGGAGATAACATCTTTGGGATCAATTCCATGGCGCTTAAGGAATTTTCGTAATTGTTTATTCTCATGCATCATCAGGCGCGTCCGCATGATATGCTTATGAACGAGGGGAACTGTTCTGAGGAAATCTTCAAACGCCATGGTGATACCTAAGCTTGGATTCCTTTACGCCATGTCTCACGATTTACAAGATCCACATAGCTCATAACCGCATATAATATTTTACGGCTAACATGACCACCGCGATAATCATTAACGTTATCAAAGGTCTTAGAGGATAGTTGGGTAACAATTTTAACCGCGTTTAAAATTTTCTGAGTGTTAAGTGGAACCATTACTAAGCCGCCAGCATCCATGATCTCAGGACGCTCATGTGCATCGCGAACGGTTACTGCGGGAAACCCTAAAAGGTTTGATTCTTCGCTTATCGTGCCGCTATCAGATATAACACAATGAGCATTTTTCTGCAGAGCTATGTAGTCGAAAAATCCGAAAGGAGGGAGAAACACATCATCATCTTTTAGGCCCTGCGCCTCTAATCGTACACGAGTCCTCGGATGGGTGCTGACAATAACCTTACAGCCGAAGGTTTTTTGAAGCTCTTTAACTAATATAGAAAGTTCTTTTATGCGTTCAGGTCTGTCAACATTCTCCTCACGATGAAGGCTTAAAATAAAATACTTGTTTTTCGTTAAATTCAATTTTTCTAGAATATCAGAACTAGAAATTTTATCATGATAGAAAGCTAGCACCTCCTCCATGTGAGACCCACTCACTATAACGCGGTCACCAGGAATGCCTTCTGCAACGAGATATTCTTTTGCACGTTCTGTCAGGGCAAAATTTATATCTGAAGTGTGGTCAATAATCTTACGATTTATCTCCTCGGGAACGCGCTCATCAAAACAGCGATTGCCGGCTTCCATATGAAAAATAGGAATTTTTTTCCGCTTAGCCGCGATGACACTTAAACCGGAATTGGTGTCACCATATATCAACATGGCATCAGGTTTGACTTCATCCAGTATCTTATCAGATTTGACGAGAATATTACCAATGGTTTCCATGGCAGACCCTACAACTGCGGCTTCCATAAAATAGTCCGGCTTGCGAATTCCAAGATCATCAAAAAAGACCTTGTTTAGCTCATAATCGTAGTTCTGTCCCGTGTGAACAAGAACATGTTCAGTATGGTCATCAAAAGTCGCGATAACTCGAGACATTTTTATGAGTTCAGGGCGCGTTCCAACGATGGTCAATATCTTCATGAGGGCGACCAGTAAGCATGCTTATCCATGCGGCCTAATTGCTGCTGAATAAAGTCAATTTTAAGCAATAATTCTGCTGTCTCATCAACATTTAGAATGTTGGTATTTTGAGAGCTATATTCATTGGGAATTACAGGAATATTATCCCCGTCATCCACATATTTGTCATAGTTAAGATCGCGTGCATCACATGGAATGCGAAGATAATTACCTTCATCAACCGCGACCTGCATCTCTTCACGGCCGGCAAGAGCCTCATACATTTTTTCGCCGTGCCTTATACCAATAGACTTAACCGGAACTTCTTTTTCAAAAACCTTCATGAGCGCCAAATAAAGTGTTTCAATCGTAGCTGCCGGAGACTTCTGGACAAATGTATCACCTTGATTGCCATTCTCATAAGCGTATTTCACGAGCGCCACAGACTCGGGCAAAGACATCAAAAATCGTGTCATATCTTTATTGGTAACTGTAACGGGACCTCCCGACAAAATTTGATTTGTGAATAGCGGAATGACCGACCCCCTCGAAGCCATCACATTTCCGTAACGCGTTACGTTTACAATAGGGCCATTAGAACCAATGTGGCGAGAACGTGCAATCGCAACCTTTTCCATCATGGCCTTACTGATACCCATAGCATTAATTGGATAAACGGCCTTGTCGGTGCTGAGAACAACTATCTGCTTTACATCGTTTTCGATTGCAGCACGAATTGTATTGTCCGTACCCTCAACATTAGTCTTTACAGCTTCCATAGGAAAAAACTCACAAGAGGGGACTTGCTTCAACGCAGCGGCATGAAAAATGTAATCCACCCCGTAACTTGCGACTCTTACGCTATCAATATTGCGAACATCGCCGATGTAGAATTTAAGGCGGTTATCTTTGTAAAATTTCCGCATATCATCTTGTTTTTTTTCATCGCGGCTGAGTACGCGTATTTCTTTGACGTCTTCCGTGAGGAAGCTTCTCAAAACCATATTTCCGAAGGATCCAGTTCCTCCGTTAATCAAGATGGATTTATTTGCTAAATTATTGCTCATTTCGACTCCAAACTGGTCGAGTTTCTTTCATTATATCAATCAATTCCGGCCATTCAGGTGAGGAAAAACCCGTCTCAGCCATAAATTTCGAAGAGTCCAGTGATCTATCAATCACCAAGTCGGAATTTGGAACCAACTTGACATTGTGTTGGTACTTTCGCGCTACTAAGCAAAGCAGGTTATGCTTGTCAATCGGGTTCGCAGAAATATGGTATAAACCATTGAGAGATGTATTGGGCAGTATATATCGTCCGATTATTTGGGCTAAATAAGCTGTAGGAAACCCTGAAAAAATGGCTTTATCGAAACCTTTAACCTGACCGGACGTCGATAAAAACCAATCTATCAGAGAAGCAGCTCGGCCACTTTCATGACCTATTATTGATGTCCGTATTGTTAAGGCATTTGGATTATCAGTAACTTCACCCAAAAGTTTTGAGACTCCATAGATATCCCTTGCGTCCGGCTCATCCTCTTCAGAATACATTCCCTTTTTACCCGTGAAAACACAATCGGTTGAGACTTCTATAAAACGAGCCTCGACCTCTTCACAAAGCTCCATTAAATAATGTGGTAGCCAAGCATTTATCTTTATGAAATCCGACTTCTTAACCTGACCGCTTATTTGTTTTATAAGTCCAATCGCATTTATAACGACATTAATCTCATTGCTTTTCATTATGTTCCGCAAAGCGTCTTTATCAAAAACATCCTCTAACGTCACAAGTGACATGTTCTCATTAATTTTAGGGGTAGGGGATCCCGGCCTGACGCTACCGATAGTTCGGTAGCTTGCACTTACTTTAGGGAGCTCGGCAAACAGAGCGCTTCCAAGCATGCCGGAAGCTCCTAAAATTAGGACGTTAAGCGATTCAGGATCTGCTATTGGTTGATATCTCACAGCTATAATATTCAAATACGATTGTTGTTTTCATAACTCTCAAGCTCCTGAGAATTACCTGCAATACTATTTGTAACAGACCAGAACCAAGCGCCTTCATTTATTGCTTCATACGGGTCGAATTTTTTGGGGTCGGTAACAACTAATTTTGGGTCTAGATGAAGAATATTCGCCGTTGTATTTTTATAGTCTAATACAGCAAGCCCAGCTTGATCTATGTGCCAGTTGAGTTTTGCCTCATTATTCATGGCGCTTGTAAAGTAAGACTGCAGCTGTAAAGCTGCTTTTAGGCCTTCTTGACTTGGCCTAAATAGTGACAACGTCGCAGATATAACTGAAAGTATATTCAGCACACCTTTTGGAAACCTCAATAAAGCAACATCAAATTCATCATCAAGCAAACCTGCTGGTGATCGTAGAGGAATTTGATCAATATCAGCTACTAGGACAGGCTTATCGAAACTTCTCAAGAAAAGGGGCAATACATTGAATCTCTCAAAAGAATATACCGCCTTTTTTTGATGCTCTTGAAATCTGTCGCGTTCAATATGTCGTTTTGAAAAAGATGTTGAAACTGGGCTTCTCGCAAGAGATTTAGCTAGTTTTTTCCAGGGAGCATTTCTAACACCAGGATCATTTTTTCCTAATGAAATTCCGTGAACATGAAGATGAATTTCGTCGTCCGATGTTTTAGAAAGACTTTTAGCAAGGCTTGGGCCGAACATCTGACAATAAAATAAATCCCCTGAAACCAAGTATATAATTTTTGTTTTGGCGGATACATTAATCTCAGAGAGAATTTCAATATCCTCTAAGGTAAGAGCCTCATTTTCAATTTCTGCAGCTTCAACAAAAAGATCTACTATTCTGGCATTTGTTTTCCATGTGTTATCACAGCTCACGGGCATAGACTGGTTGAATATATGTTGAGCATCCTCAAAGTCACCCAACGCAGATAAAAGACTTGCAAGTTGATATTCTGTGCTCGCTCTTGCAGAATCAAAGCACTCATCCTCAGGCAAAGCTTTTAGCGCATATTTGAGGGACTTTTCTGCAGCTTTATGCTTGCCCATGGTTGCAAGTATTTTGCCTCTCAATTGTGCGACCTCAAACATTTCAGGTCCCAAGACACCAGTATTCTGCTTTATATATGCTCCTAAAAATTTAGATGCTTTTTTACTTTTCCCATTAAGCTCAAAGGCACGCGCTAGTATTAGCCTCGAAGGATGATCTCCAGCTTCTTGCAAAACTTTTGCAAAGTCTTCGGCCTCTTGGTATGCGCCTTCAGCGAATAAGCCTTCACACCACTCAAGTAGGGCAGGATCATTTGAATATTTAGTGATGGGTGTTTCCTTTTAATCAAGCAGAAATACTAGAAGCATAATATGTTGACTTATGCGCCAGACACTTTTGATTTTGATTTTTTTCGCGCAGTCGGGTGTTTTTTCTTAACATGCGTTGTTTTACTCATAAGGTCATCAATATCCAAAAACTCACTTTGGATAAGTGACTCATTTGTCTTTACTAATGACTCGTTGGACATACTCAATATACAATACTGTTTATAAAGAGCATCATATTTTTCATTCAAAGCAAAGTTTAGCTCTAAGAGCTTATCACGTTCAGCTTTCAAGTAACTGACATCTGAAGAAACTGCACTGCTATCCAAATCACCTGATTTGCCGCCTCTAATTGCACGTGCCATCTGCTTTTTCAAGACGGGGATGTGGCTTTCAAGCTCTTCGACTCTGCGGCGGCGATTTTCCAGGTCAACATAAACTCTTCTAAGTGGAGGAAAAATAAGCGCAATCTTTTTCAAAATGTTCATAAATGAACTCTCCACATACGCCGTTCGCTACAAGTTTGTATATCTGCCAAGTAATGCGTTGAGCGTCAACTTAAATGCTCAAAGCTTTGTTGTAAAAAAGAAATTAACAATTTCTCATAATAAACATTATGCGATTTATATATAAGCCGTCCTTGCAATCAAGAGGGTCATACAGAACGCCTCCCTTTAAACAAAAACCGAAAAACAGATTGCTATCTGTGCATTTGTGTGCACATAAGCACAAATGCAAAATGATAACACTAAAGATACACCCGAATACAAGGCTATGGCGGATGCGGCTATTGGGGTTCTTGATACGAGATTTCTCAAAGCGCTTACAGACCCTACTCGGATACAGCTTGTTAAAAAACTTATCCTCCTCGGCGCTTGTGACGTTACAACAATATCAGGTGGGTTAAGTCAGGACAGATCGGTTATATCACGGCACCTCAACATACTAGAGCAAGCCGGAATAACAGCCTCACGGAAAGATGGGCGGCGCGTTATATATGATCTTGATGGACCATATGTCGTTCAGAAGGTCACGCTGATATTGGAAGCACTCAGACCTATGGCGGACCTTTGCAAACCCTTCCAAGCCATTGTAAATAAAGGAGAAGTAGCATGACAAGCTTTACCGGAACAGCTGAAGACGGAAGCTCAATTGTCTATACAGATTCAAAGCGCCACATGTATTGGCTGATTATTATTTCGCCCCTTGTCGCCCTCCTCTCAATCTGGCTGTATTTTGCTCTGGATAAGAATCCTATTGTGACGCTTATCCCAACGCTATTCTTTTATGCTTTTACACCTCTTATGGACGCCATAATGGGCGAAGACCCTCACAATCCTCCGGAAGAAGTTGTGAGCGCTATGATGGCAGATAAGTATTACCGCGCAACAGTCCACACTATGGTGTATATTGCGATCGCTGTATTCCTCTCTTTTGTTGTATTCGTGGGCACACAAGACCTGCCTTGGTGGTCTATTCTGGCCCTCATTATCGGTCTCGGTTCAAATAGCGGCGGCGTAATGGTTATGACACATGAACTAGGCCATAAATCCAACAAGATTGATCGACTATCGGCCAAAATTGGCAACATGATTATGGGGTATGGTCACTTTAATATTGAACACAATAAAGGCCATCATACATGGGTTGCGACGCCAGAGGACCCTGCAAGCTCTCGCATGGGGGAAAACTTCTATGCCTTTATGGTAAGGGAACTAACGGGGACGTTTAAGCGCGGCACGTCCTATGAAAAGCAAAGGCTCGAGAAACAAGGCCGCAGCTTTTGGTCCGTGTACAATGATGTCCTGCAAGTTTACGCAGTTACATTGGGTTTAGTCGCCTTATTCGTCTCGCAATTTGGCTGGGCCATTCTGTTTTTCCTAGTGCCACATCATTTTTTGGCTTGGCTTGCCCTCACCCAAGCAAATTATGTTGAGCATTATGGCTTGAAAAGAGAAAAGCTCCCCAATGGAAAATATGAACGCTGCCAACCCAAACATAGTTGGAATACAAATCATACCTATTCGAACCTTTTATCTTTCCACCTGCAGCGCCACTCAGATCATCATGCCTACCCTCTTCGTCCCTATCAGGTTTTAAGAGATTATGATGATGTCCCGACATTACCCACAGGTTATGGCGGTTGTTTCGCAATGGCCTTTTTTCCGCCGCTCTGGTTCGCCGTCATGGATAAGAAAGTAGTGGAATGGGCTGATGGCGACCTCTCAAAGGTCAATTTAGACCCTAAAGCCGAAAGGAAGCTAAAAGCACGTTGGGAAATTTAGCTAATGCCTAGGAGAATGGCTAAAAATTTTAGATACTAATTCTCAGAAGCGCCCTCAGTCTCTGTGCCCGCTTCATCGTCATCATCACTCTCTTCGATGCGCTCCACACTTACGACGCGTTCTTCATCTTTGACGCGAATAACGGTGACACCGCGAGAACTGCGAGAGACAATTCGAATGTTTTTAACAGGACAGCGTATCAATTGTCCTCCATCCGTGACGATCATGAGTTGATTATCCTCTTCGATCGTAAAGCTCCGAACTAAACGTGCATTATCAGATCCCTTACGGGATAATTCCTGTGCGGTAACGCCCTGCCCGCCTCTGTTCATGCAGCGATAATCATAACTTGAACTGCGCTTACCGAACCCGTCATCTGCCAATGTGAGAAGGAACTGTTCTTTTCCGCCTAACTCGCCAATGCGCTGCTCAGACAGGTTGCTCTCAATATCAATATCTTCAGGGGTATCATCATCCCCTTCCCCAAGCGCACGGCGCATGGCATTGGCGTGTTTCATATAGGCCCGTGCTTCATCTGTTTCGATATCAACGTGATGCAAGACCGCCATAGAGATAACTTCGTCGCCATCAGCCAGCTTTATACCCCGAACACCGCTGGACGTACGGCCGACAAAACGCCTCACATCCGTAACGCGGCAACGCAAAGCTTTACCCATGGCCGTGGTTAGGACAATATCATCATCTTCGGTGCAGAGACGCACATCAACAATGCCGTCGCCCTCATCAGGCTTCATCGCAATCTTACCGTTACGGTTAACGCGCGTGAAATCAGCCAGAGAATTACGGCGCACACCGCCTGACCGTGCGGCAAACATAATATCAAGCTCTTTCCAGCTCTCTTCATCCTCCGGGAGCGCCATGATAGAATTTATCGTCTCGTCTTGATCAAGCGGCAAAAGATTGACAAGTGCCTTGCCGCGCGTCGCCGGGCCACCCAACGGTAGCTTCCAGACTTTTAGCTTATAAGACATCCCGGTGGAGCTAAAGAAGAGCACAGGCGTATGGGTCGTCGCGACAAAGACAGTTGTGACATAATCCTCATCCTTCATGGACATGCCCGAGCGGCCTTTGCCCCCGCGGCGCTGCGCCCGGTAGGTGTCGAGCGGTGTCCGCTTCACATAGCCGGCTGAGGTCACTGTTACGACCATATCTTCAACTGCGATTAGGTCTTCATCTTCGAAGTCTTGGCCGCCCGCCGTAAAGATAGAGCGGCGCGGTGTTGCGAATTTCTCTTTGACCTCGGTGAGTTCTTCGCGGGTGATCGCCTGCACGCGAGCACGCGACCTTAGGATATCAAGCAGGTCAGTGATCTTGGCGGCGAGTTTTTCGACTTCATCTGTGATTTCGTCCATGCCCAACTGCGTGAGTTTAAGCAGGCGCATATCTAAAATAGCTTTGGCCTGCTCATCTGTAAGCTGAATAGTGCCATCATCATGCAGGATTGAACGCGGATCAGCGATAAGGTCAAGCATGGAACGCATGCCCTTCGCTTCCCATCGACGGGACTTTAAGTTCTCACGAGCTTCCTTGGGGTTGGCAGAGCCGCGAATAATTTTGATGATTTCGTCAATATTTGCAACGGCGGTCGCAAGTCCGACAAGTATGTGAGCGCGTGCGCGAGCCTTTGCGAGGTCAAATTTAGACCGACGCGCAATGACTTCTTCGCGAAACGCCAAAAAGGCTTCAAGCATCTGCCGAACATTCATCTGCTCTGGTTTGCCGCCATTGAGAGCCAGCATATTTGAGCTGAAATTCTGCTGCATTTGCGAATAACGGAACAACTGATTCAAGACAACATCAGCGACGGCATCGCGTTTCAGCTCTATGACGACACGCATACCCACACGGTCTGACTCATCCCTAACAGCGGAAATGCCCTCGATACGTTTCTCATTAACAAGTGCCGCTATCTTTTTGATCATATTAGCTTTATTGACCTGGTATGGCAGCTCAGTTACAATAATTGCATATCTGTCTTTTCGGATTTCCTCAACTTCAGTCACGGCCCGCATTGTCACAGAGCCTTTTCCTGTCAGAACACCTGCGCGGGCGCCGCTGCGGCCCATAATTAAGGCACCGGTGGGGAAATCAGGTCCAGGTATAATCTCAAGCAACTCCTCATCCGATAAGTTACCATTATCCATCAAGGCGAGCGTCGCATCGATAACTTCCCCAAGGTTATGCGGCGCGATATTGGTCGCCATGCCTACCGCGATACCGCCAGCCCCATTGACCAAGATATTGGGAAAACGTGACGGCAATACAACGGGTTCATTTTCTGACGCGTCGTAATTTTCCTGAAAATTGACTGTGTTCTTTTCGATATCAGCTAAAAGTGAAGCCGCAGGTCTCTCCATGCGAACTTCGGTATATCGCATCGCCGCCGGTGGGTCACCATCAACTGAACCAAAGTTACCCTGCCCGTCTAAAAGCGGCAGACGCATTGAAAAGTCTTGCGCAAGGCGCACTAGAGCATCGTAAACAGCGCTGTCACCATGCGGATGATATTTACCGATAACATCGCCCACAACACGGGCAGATTTTTTATAGGCCTTTTCGCGCGTAAAGCCATTTTCATGCATGGAATAAAGGATGCGGCGATGTACAGGTTTTAGCCCATCCCGCACATCGGGAATGGCGCGAGAGACAATAACCGACATGGCATAATCGAGATAGGAGCGTTTCATCTCCTCCTCAATCGTTATCGGCGACACGCCTTCAGGAAGCCCTTCAGGGCCGTTATTTTCGTCGTCATCGGGCGTATCGTTATCGTCGCTCAAATCCGCATCCATCCCATAAATTTAAAGCCGCTCGAATCGTGCGGATTTCGTGTTGTTTTCTAGCATTTGTGGGCATTTACTACAAATGATTGGAAGAGTTTTCCGCGCTTTTAAGAAGGCCCTCGTCAATAGAGCTTTTATGATTTACTATGTTGAAAATGGAGACTCTCAATGCGCCTATTATTACCTTTGTCTTATATTGCTTTTGTAACCCTTACAGCCTGCCAACCCTCACCTGAAACAGGGTCTGAAAGCCTTACTATTGACCTGATAAGCAGCGCCGGAGAAGATATTGGTGATGTCACGATTACAGATGCCGGGGATGCCGGCGTCACGCTTGCCGTCACAGCGCGAAAAATAGCTGAAGGACCCCACGGCATTCATTTTCACGTTAAGGCCGACTGCCAAACACCTGATTTTAAAAGCGCTGGAGGGCACATAAACCCTGAAGGTCATAAACATGGTCTTGATCACCCGGAGGGCCCCGACAATGCGGATATGCCAAATGCCGTCGCAGATGCGCAGGATAATTTATCTTATGCTTACACCAATGAGCGGGTAACACTTGTCAAACGTGACAACCGCCCCGCTCTTTTGGACGCTGACGGCTCGTCCCTCATGATACACATCAATGCAGATGATCAAATCACGCAGCCGATTGGCGGAGCCGGAGCCCGAATCGCTTGCGCTGAAATTAAATAGCCTTAGTCCTCATCGCTGGGCCAAATCTTATTCCACCAATCAACTCTCTTCTTGGGTTCATCAAGGTCAAAGAGTTCGCCCTTTCCTGAGGCTTTCATTTTTGTGCGGATATATTTGGTTTCCCAGCCGGTAAGATTGGCCAATGTTTTAATTTCGGTCTCCTTACGGGCATTGACCTCTTGCTTGTACTTTTCGGCTTCAGGACAATCCATTTCGCCGTCATATGCGTGGCGTAGGATGTAGCGCCCTTGGAAGTTCTGACGATCGCCTGTTTCTTTAAATTTTAGGTCCTCAGGAAAACTCTCCGCATCATAGCGCACATGCAACCGCGTAACATAGACATTCTTCGCCATTTGCTTTGGCCGCATACTGCGCGGCATTGGCATAGGTTGGTCATTACGGCCTTCATCGAGCCAGAAGACACCCAATTCTTTAAGCTGATCATCTGATAGAGGGTCAGCCGCGCAGGGGTCGCACCAATTCATATCCCACGCATATTCCATGAAGACGCCATGACCGCCCTGGCGGTTCGCAGATGTTTTGTACATATCTTTATAGAAATCACCAAAATCGTCCTTGATAAAAATCGGGAGTTCTTTGTCGGACGGGATTTTCTGGGTTCGATAATTCGTTGTTTCCACTTTGCCGTTCTTTGTCAGCGTATAAACAAACAAGTCTTGGTCGCCATTCGCATTCACAGTGCCAAGCCGAATAGGAAGCATGAATTTAGGGCTCTCATAGGCCACAGCAATAGGCCGTAGCATCTCGCCGCCTTGTTTCGCTTTCTCTTCTAGATTCACCTTGGCGACGAAGAATTTCATATCTTGTTTGATATAGCTGCCTAGAGTCTTTACGGCTTTTTTAGGAACGCGATAGCCGTTGCTCTCAAGCCAAGTTTGAAGACCATCACTTTCCTTGGCGGAGAGTATGAGGATATCATATTCTCCTACGGAAAAGCTCTCCTCGATGGTAACGCCTAAATTTTCTGCTTCTTCAAAAGCTGAGTCCATCATGGGAGCCATTTGCACGCTTGAGCGCATCGCCATTTCTTTGCGATATCGTCTTTCACAGGGGTTATCGTCAAAATACTCAACTAGGCGCGGCGCCGTATAGGCATCCAGATGATCAAGCAATCCAGCATCGGAAATATGCACCTGATCTTTGGTAATCACGGTCGGAACCGGAATCACCATAGCGAACTCTGTAGGGTCACCGATGTAATCATTCGCCATAGTGATAACGGTACGGTCACCATCGCGCACCAAGGCTACCTTAGAGCTTTGATTGAACAAATCCGTATCGGCTTTGGCGACATAAAAACCGCAAAAGGCAGAGGCCGAAGGTGCGGCGGTTAGAGTAATGGCGACAAGCGCGCTACTCAGCAGGTATTTGAACTGTTTCATGGGAAACTCCTGTTTTAGATATTTGAAAATTAGGCCAGTGAATACGGCCCGCGGGGAATAATCGGTCAAAGAGCGGGACAATCGGCGCGGTGAGAATAAGCGCGAGAATAATGCCCGCCGCATTGTAAAAGGCGAATTGTATCGTAAAGCCTAGCGTGGCCACCAATATAGCATAGAGCACACGCCCTAGCCTTGCATCGGGCGTCGTTTTGGGGTCTGAAATCATAAAGAAGGCAAAGATGAGCAAAGCGCCGCTTTGCAATTGATGTACGGGGATGGTCAACGGATCGCCAAGCCATAAAGCGCGGCCAAAGAGCAGCGCCGCATAGCTGACTAGCAACGCAATACTCACATCCCAGCGTTTGGCTTTACCTGTCACGATTCCGCCCATACCGAGCAGGAAGAGCGCGAAAATAGGCGCGGTGCCCCACTGCCCCGGCGATATCCACGCGCCCGTGAATAAGAGCGATAATATGACGAGGCCGAAATTGGCAGGGTTGAAGATATGCTTACCTCGCCAACGAACGATATATTTGGAACTTATCGCGAGGATACCCGCTGCAACGGATAGCGTTACAGAGCCTGTGCGGAGCAAGAGCGTTAGGGACAAGGCCGATATTAGCGGGCTACGTGCATCAAAGCGGCGGCCAATAATCTTATCCGCGATAGCCTGTGTCCCGACTGTGGAGCCTACACAAGCCACGACGTGCCACCAAGGCAATTGGAATGCGAAATGAAACGTGCCGAGCAAAATAAGCGATGATAAAACTATGATTTGATAATGGCGCGGATCAGCCAAGAGCGCGCTTATAAGAGCGCCCCTCTTTTGCATATATTGGGAAATTCCCGCCATGCCTTCACCTTTGTAGCTACGTCATCATATCACGCGAACAATAAGGCGCAATCATCACGCACATATCGAACTCATAACTATAAGACGCATGCCAAAGGGGAATCCTTGGGAGGAAATTTTGTTTTTTTTACTTTTTTATTTTAGAGAAAAATTTTGTCTGTGGTCGGCTTTTTAAACCTGACCATCACACCTTTCCCCTTTCATTCCCGCGGATGCGGGAATCCAGTCATGTGCATAGGTTAATTTCGCGAACACTCCATTTATGTGCCGAGAGGCTAACGATTTTAATCTTATGTGATTGAACCGCTCGACTTAACTGGGTCCCCGCATCCGCGGGAATGAACGGGATTGTAGAGGTTCGCTATACAATTTGAGCAATAGCATCTCGCAATTACCTAAGAAAATAGGTTTAATCAAATCGCCGAAATCGGCACTTGTCGTCCCCTAAAAAGGAATCTCATCATCGAGGTCGAAATTCTCTTTTGGGCCTTCCATGGCTGAGGCGGATTGGCGTCCGCCGCCTTGGCCTTGATTGCCGTAAGCCACGCTATCTTGATTATAGCCGCCGCCTCCGCCGCCGTAATTACCGCCGCCTTGGGAGTTGCGGCTGTCGAGCAAGGTGAGCTGTCCGCCATAACCTTGAAGAACGACTTCTGTTGTGTAGCGGTCATTGCCGTCGCGGTCTTGCCATTTACGAGTCTGGAGCTTGCCTTCAATATAGACTTTGCTGCCCTTTTTGACATATTTCTCGACGATACCGACAAGGCCATCATTAAATATAGCCACATTTGTCCATTCTGTTTTCTCTTTGCGCTCGCCTGTTTGCTTATCGCGCCATGATTCTGACGTCGCGACTGAGAAGTTAGCGACTTTACCGCCATTTCCGAAGGTACGAATTTCAGGGTCTTTGCCCAAATTTCCGACTAAAATAACTTTATTGACTGACCCGGCCATGTTTCACCTCTGATAGGATTACTTGTATTTGTTCTTATTATGTTCTATAGAATTCACAGCTTAAATGCAAGCGGGTGATTCACTCCACTTGTTTTGATGTTTTAGCGCCTCTAAGTCCATCCTAACACGTATATTGTCCACAAGCTTTTCATTCACTCGGAGCCGAACGCCAGATGCATAAACATATCCAAGTGCGCGGTGCGCGTGAGCATAATCTGAAAGGGGTGAACATTGACCTGCCTCGTGACAAGCTCATTGTTATTACGGGGCTTTCAGGTTCCGGAAAATCATCCCTCGCCTTTGATACGATTTACGCTGAGGGACAGCGCCGCTATGTGGAAAGCCTATCTGCTTATGCGCGGCAATTCTTGGAGTTGCAGGGCAAGCCAGACGTAGACAGCATAGAAGGCCTCTCTCCTGCCATTTCAATCGAGCAAAAAACCACTTCACGCAACCCGCGTTCAACCGTCGGCACAGTCACTGAGATTTATGATTACATGCGGCTTCTTTGGGCGCGGGTTGGTGTGCCTTACTCTCCCGCCACAGGCCTGCCCATAACTAGCCAGACCGTGAGCCAGATGGTTGACCGGGTCATGACGCTACCCGCTGATACAAAGCTCTATATCCTCGCACCAATTGTGCGCGGCAGAAAAGGGGAATACCGCAAGGAATTGGCGCAGCTTATGAAAGACGGGTTTCAACGCGCCAAAATAGATGGCGAGTTTTACCGCATCGAAGACGCGCCAGAGCTCGATAAGAAATTCAAACATGACATAGACGTAGTGGTTGACCGCGTTGTGGTTCGAGAAGGATTAGAATCGCGCCTCGCTGAAAGTATCGAAACTGCGCTTCGCTTGGCGGATGGTCTTGCTATCGCGGAGCAAGCGAATGATGGTGCTGAGCGGATGCTATTCTCCGAAAAATTTGCATGCCCGGTTTCAGGATTTACGATTTCAGAAATTGAGCCACGGCTTTTTTCCTTCAACAGTCCCCATGGCGCTTGCCCTGTCTGTGACGGGTTAGGGAAGGAACTTAAATTTGATCCAGGCTTGGTTATACCCGACACAACAAAATCGCTTGCAGGAGGCGCAATCGCAGCTTGGCCCAATAAAACCAGCGGGCTTTACATGCAAACCATCAAAGCTCTGTCCGAGCATTACGGGTTTAAGGTCGATAAGCCGTTTAAAAATTTGGCTGACGGCGCAAAAGACGTTGTGCTATACGGAACCAAAGGCGCGAAGATAAAATTTGTTTATCAGGATGATGGCCGCCGTTATGAAACGACAAAGCCCTTTGAAGGTGTTATCCCGAACCTAGAGCGCCGCTACCGCGAAACTGAATCTAGTTGGATGCGTGAAGAGCTGGGCAAATATATGTCAGATGCGCAATGCACGACCTGTCAAGGCAAACGGCTAAAGCCTGAAGCATTGTCGGTGCGCGTTGCTGATATGGATATTTCCGTAACACAGGAAATGTCTATCAAAGACGCGCTCACCCGCTTTGAAGAGCTTGGGACTGAACTGTCTGAAAAAGATATGGAAATTGCCTCACGTATTCTGAAAGAAATCCGTGACCGCCTGAAATTTCTAAATGCGGTGGGTCTTGATTATTTGACACTTGGCCGTGGCTCGGGGTCGCTTTCGGGTGGAGAGTCGCAAAGGATTCGCCTCGCTTCACAAATCGGCTCCGGCCTTACGGGGGTTCTTTATGTGCTCGATGAGCCTTCAATTGGGTTGCATCAACGCGATAATGAGCGACTGCTAGAAACACTGCAAAACTTACGTGACCTTGGCAACACTGTGCTGGTTGTTGAACATGATGAAGACGCTATTCTGACAGCGGATTATGTTGTCGATATGGGCCCCCTTGCCGGCGTTAATGGCGGCGAAGTCGTCGCCCAAGGTACACCAGATAAAATCAAAAAATCTAGAAAATCTCTGACGGGAAAATATCTAACAGGAAAAAAAGAAATTGCGATTCCAGATGAACGCAGGACGCCTTCAGGTAAGAAAATTACGATTAAAGGGGCTCGCGGAAATAACCTTAAAAACGTGACCGCAGAGTTTCCTATTGGTTTGATGACATGTGTATCTGGAGTCTCCGGGGGCGGCAAATCTACCCTCACTATTGAAACGCTTTATAAAGCCACAGCACGGCGCCTAAATAAATCCACCATACAGCCTATGCCGCATGACGACATTGAGGGTTTGGAACATTTGGATAAGGTTATCGACATTGACCAAAGTCCGATTGGCCGAACGCCCCGCTCGAACCCTGCGACATATACTGGCGCATTCACACCCATTCGGGAATGGTTTGCCGGCCTGCCTGAAGCGAAACTACGCGGTTACAAGCCTGGGCGTTTCTCTTTTAATGTAAAAGGCGGTCGCTGCGAAGCCTGCCAAGGCGGCGGGGTGATTAAGATTGAAATGCACTTCCTGCCCGATGTCTATGTTACTTGTGATGTTTGCAAAGGGGCACGTTACAATCGCGAGACTTTGGAAATTAAATTTAAGGGTAAATCCATTGCCGATGTCCTCGATATGACTATCGATGAGGCGGCGGATTTCTTCAAAGCCGTACCAAGTGTACGTGATAAGATGGTCACCTTACAACGTGTTGGCCTTACTTATCTAAAAGTCGGGCAACAAGCCACAACTCTGTCTGGCGGTGAGGCACAGCGAGTCAAACTTGCCAAAGAACTTGCTAAACGCGCGACAGGCCGCACGCTCTATATTTTGGATGAACCGACAACAGGACTACACTTCGAAGATGTAAATAAGCTGCTGACTGTTCTGAATGAACTCGTCGAACATGGTAATACGATGGTGATTATCGAACACAATCTCGACGTTATAAAAACGGCGGATTACATCATCGACATAGGCCCTGAAGGCGGCGATGGCGGCGGGGAAATTGTCGCCTTAGGCACGCCGGAAGACGTGGCAAAAGTCAAAGCCAGTTGGACCGGACGGTATTTAAAGCCGATGTTAGAACGGGATGCAGCTCGGAAGAATAGCTAGTCCTATAAAGGTTTTTCAGGAAGTATATTGCCACGCTCATCTGTTAGCCTAAATGTAATTTTTGTTACAAGACCCTTGCGAGACTCTGGCGTATCGTCCTCTTGTATTGGTTCATAATCCCATTCTTTCAGAGACTTAGTTGCTGGCTTTACAAAAACGTCTTCCGTTGCGCTAACCACCTCAACATTTATAGGTTTGCCTTCATCGCTTACATCAAATTTGAAATTTACATGCCCTGACCGCCTAGCTCGGCTTGGCATAATAGGCGGAATACGCATCACAGGAATAGCAGAGTCAGCCCGCATTTCATCGTAAGGCCAACACTTACAAACGCCTGCCTCAAGCGCTTCTTCATTCTTATCGCTATCATTGATCAAGGAGCGCATCCAAAGCCATTTACCGAAAGCGCTTTTCACGAAGGGGTGGTCTTTGTCCAAGGTTCCTTCAAGGTTTTGCATAACAACTTGATACTCAAGGGCCGCTTTAATTGGGTCTTTTTTATTCCTAAGTGTGTCGCCCTTATAAATGCGGACTAAATAAGGGAATACAGATTGATACTTTTCCGTGGGATTATCAAAAATCGCTATGGCATTATCAAAATGTTTTATAGCAGCAATTTCATTTCCTTTCATGGCTTGAAGCCAGCCAGAGAGTGTCTTGATTTCGCCATCGATAGTTGACCCCAAAAGGTCTGTTGACAAAATCAAATTATTCGCTTCAGAAACATGTTTAGTTGCGCGCTTATACTTTGGGGTCGCAATATACATTTCCGAGAGCTTAATGAGACGCTCTAACCTAACGCCTTTTTCCTCTTCACTATCCTGTGGAGATAATTCCACAGCGCGCTTAAACCCTTTTATAGCTTCTTCAAAATCATCATAGCGTTGTAAATCTGCATAATTTTGCGCAAGGCTTGCGGTTGTCGTGCTATCACCGATAAGGTTTTCTGCCCTATCCCATGCTTTACGGGCTGCTTTTAAGGCCTTCTCTTTATCACCGCTTTTAAGCGCAGCACGATACTCTTTATAAGGTTTCAATACTTCTGAAGGCGTTTTTGCATTTGCGGACCCACTCAATGCCACAACAAATCCAAGAAATAAAAGTAGTTTTTTTATAAAGTACACTCCTGCGCAGAGCCTAGTTAGGCAATTGAGTTTGTGCAACTCTAAATCTGGTTACTCAAAAATTCGGAACAGGATCGTCTTTGGTCCACCATCGGACGGCATAACAATTTACACCGGCTACCAGTAATATCCATCCCGCTAATGCAGCTGCATTTACAATCATCGCCAATACACCCAGGAGCATACCTAAAGGACTTTTCATGCGTTCAGCGGCGGCGTCAAATAAGACTCTGGGATTATCCTCGCCAAGGCCCGATACAGCCATAAGAAAGCCCATATCCCCCGTCGCAATACCCACAGAAATCATATAGATAATATAATATCCGATATAACCACCCAGATATGTGACCAAATACGCCACAAACAAATTCCAAAACCTATACTTAGTGACTTTATTAGCCGCCAGAACATGTGTTTTATCTCGTTGCATAGACAAGGCCGCTGCAGGAGCGAGCCGCACGGGAATAAATACAAACATGGCGATTAAGGCAAAGATGGCAACAAATCCAAATATGCCAGCCAAGATGGGTGATAATGCTGAGAATAATACAATGACAAGAGTTATAGCAAAAACGCCAAGGATATAGACCAGAAACACAAGTAACCAAACGCTGAGTTGGCACAACATAGTACGCAGTTCTTGGCGCCCAAAACGTAGGGGTTGTCTCGGTGCTTCTTGATCATGGAAATAACGCCTGTAAAGAGCTGTTTCGCCAGCAGCCGTGACGACCCAGAGTCCAAGTGTAAATAAGAGCATCCCTGGAATAATCTTACCAAACGCAGATAACATAGCGTCCGGGTTGGGTTGTTCATTTCCGCTAAACAAAGCGCGATTACTTAACCAGCTTTGCTCTAAAACCTCGCCGTAGCTTCCGATAAACAAAGGAAGCGTCACAATAAACACAATGGATAGACCTGCAGACATCCAAAACCACAGCCGTATAACAAAGTCTTTTCCGCCCAAGGTCTGGAAAGCACCTCCTGCGGCCACGTTAAAATCAAAAGCCGCAACGGGTTTTCTGGGTTCAATCATGATTCTGCTCTCCCTCAATTCAAGCCTATTCGAAACTCCGCTCTAACTGTAGTTAAATTTTGATTTCATGCGGGTATGAACGTGTGAATCGCTTGTTTTATCGGTGTCTCTCCCCTACATCGCGTGTCATGATCAAAGCCTCAACAACAAAACCTGTTCACATCATCGGCGCGGGAATGGCTGGCTCTGAAGCGGCTTGGCAGTGCGTTCGCAACGGTGTGCCTGTTATCCTTCACGAAATGCGGCCTGAACGTATGACGGATGCGCATCAAAGTGACGGTTTTGCAGAACTCGTCTGTTCCAACTCTTTCCGCTCAGACGATAAAACCGGAAATGCAGTTGGCGTCTTGCATGAGGAAATGCGCAAGAGTGATAGCCTCATTATGGGCATGGGCGATATGACGAAGTTACCCGCCGGAGGTGCGCTAGCCGTTGACCGCGAGGCCTTTTCCGATGCGGTCACGACGATATTACAACAACACCCTCTAGTCACAATTGAATATGGCGAGGTCAAAGGGCTGCCGCCCAAAGAGTGGAGAAATACAATCATAGCCACAGGCCCTCTCACAGCGCCATCTCTGGCTGACGCCATCTTAAAAGAAACGGGTGAAGACAGCCTCGCTTTTTTCGATGCCATCGCCCCGATTGTTTACAAAGACTCTATCGATTTTTCCAAGGCTTGGATGCAATCGCGCTATGACAAAAAAGGCCCCGGCGGAGACGGTGCGGATTACATCAATTGTCCACTAGATAAAGACCAATATGAAACTTTCATTGAGGCATTGGTGAACTCCGACCAAACTGAGTTTAAAGACTTTGAGAAAGACACGCCTTACTTTGAAAGTTGCCTACCCATCGAAGTCATGGCGGCGCGCGGAGCAGAGACATTGCGCTGGGGGCCAATGAAACCTGTTGGCCTAACGAATAAGCATAACCCGACTGTTAAGGCTCATGCGATAGTACAACTCCGTCAGGATAATGCCCTCGGCACCCTCTACAATATGGTCGGATTTCAAACCAAAATGAAGTATGGCGCTCAAGCCGAAATCTTCAAAGCCATTCCTGGACTTGAAAATGCAGTCTTCGCGAGGCTCGGCGGAATACACCGGAACACTTTTATCAATTCTCCAAAACTTCTGAATAAACAACTCCAGCTAAAATCTTGTCCTGATATTCGTTTTGCGGGTCAGATTATGGGCGTGGAAGGCTATGTCGAATCCGCGGCTCTTGGTCTAATCACCGGGCGCATGGCGGCTGCGCAGGCGGTAGGGAATGAATATCCCGTTCCGCCCCTCACTACGGCCATGGGCTCACTTGTGGAACACGTCACTGGTGGTTACATGACAGGACCAAAAGCCAAATTCCAACCCATGAATGTGAATTTCGGCCTCTTCCCTCCAATCGAGGGCCTGATTTACAAGGATGAAAATGGGAAAAATATTCGCGGAAAAGAAAAAACACGCTTTCGGAAACGTCATTTTGCACAGCGCGCCTTAAGGGATATTGAAGGTTGGGTCGCCGCTTAAAAGCCGGTTGTAAGGATAGAAAAATCTAAATTAATATTCGTCTTGGGATCTTCATCATTGGTAACTTTCCACATATTCAGACTATGAATAATTAAGTTTATCTTCTTATCCTCGGAATTTAAAATCACGATGCTTGGGTCGTCGAGAATGAATCTATCCTTTATAATTTGCAAGTCAGACACATACGCTTGAACATCAAACTCAGCGATAGAGTTGCCGTTTTGAGAAAAGCTGATGATGCTCCCATTACTGCTTATTTGTACATCGTTAAATATTGCAATTTGCCGGGCGTTATCATTATTTGCGGCATAAAAACTATATCGACCGTGAAGTTGCTGAAACCCTGAGATGTCGATTGAATTCTTAGTGTCATATATAATAGATCTCCCGCTGTTATAACGGCTATCTAGAACAACATCATCAAGGTTTAATCTCTCAAATATATCGGCCGTGTTGAACTTTTGAAATGCAGGAACATTTTTAGCCCCGCTGAATAATGACCTCAAAACTTTATCTTCATCTTGCCGTATCAAGTAAGTTAAGCTTCCTTTGGCCTTTTTGGCAGCCTGAAGATTATCAATCGTTATATCATCCTTGTTTCTGACTACGCCTTCATTTGTCATTACACCTGCTTCTATCAAGCCTGAAACTGCACGTGATTTTTGATTTTGGACTGACAAAAGCCCGGAAAAGAAAGTGCCTAAAAATAATAATATCGCAGCCGTTCCGGGAATGAGCCTGATGTCACGCTTAGCTTTTGGGCCGAATGAGAACCAGATTCCCAATCCTATAGCCCATATAACAGCTAGCAGCAGAGCAATACGTTCAGGTGTGAACCCATATTCTGTGATACGAACACCAACAGATATTGCGAGCATAAGAGCTGCAGGAATTGAGAGTGGGAACCATAGGCTACGAAAGAGTTTGGCGAGAGCTTTTGTGCGAATGAAAGGCGGTTCTAAAACAAGCCAAGTCAAAGTCCCCACTAATAAAAAGGGCGTCGTAAGCTGAGCGATTTCGCCTTTGGGCAGACTCCCGGCGACAATAATATTTATCCCGTAAGCGATCAATATAAGGGCATATATGAGTGTCAGTGGCGAAAGCAACCAAGTCCCCATAAATGCCACAGCCTTTGACACAAAACCCGGATTATCATGTAGTTCTTGATAACTCTCATCAACGCGCGGCGCCGTTGAGAGCCAATAAAGCGGTGCCAAAAAGCCTAAACCTAAAGGGAGTATCAGGTGCTCGATAAGGTCGTTCATATTGACACCAAAAAGAGATTTCATTGCGGCGCCAATAGCAAATACGCCCACAGTAAATATCACAGACCCCACTGTGGCAAAGACAGCGCCTGTCCAAATTTTATGTGTAAAGTCCCATACATGAAGATTATCGCGAGATTTGCGCCAAAGCACCATGTTTCCAAGGATAAGCAAGACCGCCCCTATCGCCATAGGCAGGTTTATACGGAGCTCTTCAGAGAACCATGCAAGACTAGCGCAAATTAAAGCGATAATAATCTGAAGAACAATTGCGGGTGATTTACCCTGTGTTTCGCGCGCGATCGTGACGCAAAATGAGAGATACGCCCCAACAATAAGACCTGCGAGCATGCGGCCAAGTGGTTCACGATTACCAAAATTATCAAAGATAATTATGATAACCGTAAAGATCGCCATTAGGGCGACGGCAACTGGAAAACGGGTCAAGACCGCGTTTACATTAGTTATGCGGCCCACCCATCTTTTAAGGCCTGATTTCACTATCCCGGCAGAGTGTAAGCCATTGGAGCGCCTGGCCCTAATGGCAAGCCGAGATAGGCCCAAGCCACAACAAGGATGACGCCTGTGATGAGCATCCAGATCGAATATGGTATCATCATGGCGGTCAAGCTACCCAAACCAAAATCCTTTTGCCATCGTTTGGCGAACACAAGGATAAGCGGGAAATAAACCATCAGCGGGGTGATGATATTTGTGGCACCATCTCCGACACGATAAACGGCTGTTGCCCCATCGGGACTAATCCCAAGAAGCATCAACATAGGCACCATGACTGGGGCGAGCAACGCCCATTTCGCAGAAGCTGACCCAACAAATAAATTTATGAGGGCCGAGAAAAGAACAATAAGACCAAGCAAAATTGGTAATGGAAGTCCAGACGACTCAATTGCGTTAGCTCCATGAACGGCGGAGATAAGGCCTAAGTTAGACCATCCAAACATCGCCACAAAGTGAGCCGCTGCAAAGGCGAGAACAAGATAGTAACCCATATCTTTCATAGCTTCGGCCATCATATCCACAAGGTCGCGGTGGTCTTTAATTGTTCCCGCAGCTTTACCATAAGCCCAACCTGAGGCGAGAAAGAGCACCAAGAAGCCCGCGACTAAGGATTTGAAGAAGGGCGAGTAATTCGCAATAGTATTACACTCCCCCGCTGCTGCAACATCTGCAGGACAAGCTGTTTCGTCAATCAGCGGCGTATCAGGTCCAAGCGTCATAAAGGCCCATAGTGCGACCGTGCCCAAGACCGCGAGCCCAGCCCAACGCAGACCTTTGCGCTGCGCGTCCGTAAGCGGTTTATCTTCTTCGGCATAGCTCGCATTCTCGCCTTCCGCGACCCATTTACCGAGGCGCGGCTCTATGATTTTATCCGTTACGAACCAGATAAGCGGAAGGTAGATCACCAATAACGCCATAATGAAGAAGGTGTTGCCAGCGATATTCGCATCATAACCCGCCACCAAAATTTCGCCGGCTTCTTCGGTGATACCGTAAAGAAGCGCGTCGAGTTGGCCTGGTGCCACATTTGCGGAGAAACCGCCTGAGACACCTGCGAAAGCCGCCGCTATACCTGCTAAGGGGTGGCGCCCGGCACTGGCGAATAAGACACCCGCAAGCGGAATAAGAACGACATAAGCCGCATCCGCAGCGTGATTACCTACCATAGCGACGAGAGCCACAACGGGTGTAAGCAAAAATGCCGGGGCATTTCGAACAGCTGAGCGCATCGCACTTGCAAAAAGTCCTGAGCGTTCAGCCACACCGGCACCCAGCATCACGACCAAGACATAGCCTAACGGATGAAAATGTGTGAAAGTCTTTGGCATATCGACCCAAAGACGAGAAATATTTTCTGCCGCTAAGAGGCTTTTTGCAGGTATGACGCCGTCGGCCCCGATAGAAAAGCGGGCTTTTTGACTATCGGGCATACCGCGTAACACATCTTCGCTTAATGTGGCAGAGCCGCCAAAAAATGCAACGATCAGCGAGATCACCACAAGAAATAAAATGAGATAAAAGAAAATAAAGACCGGATCAGGTAACTTGTTACCTGTGCGCTCCACCCACCCCAGAAAGCCTTTTTGTATTGGCTGTGTTATTGCGTCAGTCATGCGACTCCCCTGTCTTTTTTTATATGTTACCGCGAATTGCCGCGCCAAGTAAACGAAGTTGTTTCATCAAAGGCCCATAAGTTATCGTCATTGTTTTTGGGTCGTGCTTGGAGCTTAGTAAACGTGATAGAAACTTTGGAACCAGGGCCGCATAGGCCACAGCCGGAAACGCTTCATTAGGGATCGACTTTAGTCCTTTATGAGCTTCATTTCGGCTGTCTCTAGCCGCTAAACATAACTCCTTAAAATCGATTTGGCTTAGCATCCCATTTTGATAATACCCATAAGCGCGGGCCAAGCCCGTCAATCCCCAGGCCTCTCCCGCAGCGAGGACCGCATCATCAGGCTCTGACCCGAGTATTTTTACGGCGATTTGCATCAATATACCAGAGGTTTGACGGCAATACGCCTTCGCCTCGTCCAGATTAGCAAAAGGGCGCGGGTCTAAATCCCGCTCTCTTCCGTCAATGAGGCGATCAACCCAAAAGCGCGGCACATCATAGCCTTTTAAAACTCTCGCCAACGGCGTCGTTATTTCATGTTGCCTTACGGTTCCGCCCTCATAAATCTCTGCAACCGCATCACGCCACCACTGATATCTTATCTGACCAATCATAGGTTCACTCACCAATTCAGGGACCTTGGCAAGCTCATAGTGAAACGCATAAAGCAACTCTAAGCGCTCTCGACCCTCTTCATCTGCAAACACAGCCGCACGCAGCCTGTCAGGGTCAACAGATTTCAACTGGTCTAATGTGGGCGCTGAGAGCATGTTTTTGACAACTTTTTATGACTATCCCCGTATTAAAGTTGTCGGCTGCTTGCGCAAGCCTGTGATGCCGTTAAGATTACAAAAATCATTTGAGAGGACTTTATAATGACTTCAACCAAAACTGTTTTGGGCGTCATGGCGGCTTTAGCTGCCTCAGCCCCTGCCCTCGCCCATAACGGCGAACACTCCCACGGCTTCGTTGCAACGGCTATGCATTGGCTGTCTAGCCCCACACACAGCCTCTTTGCTGTAATTGGCGGCGTTGTTTTGTCTGCGCTTATCTACAAAGCTATGAAGAAAAAGGCCTAAGTCTATGTTACACACACTACTTTCTAAATTTGATAGCTCTATCGACGAAGCCTCAGCACATTGCGATATTCCTTGCGGTATCTATGACGCGCGCACTGTTATGTATCACGCTGTATCAACGCTTCGCCAAATCGATATTCTCTTAAGCCTGAAAGACAAAGGTCTGTCAGAAACGGCTTTTGCGATGCAAGTGGCGAGAAACACGGCAGAAAAAGAAAAGCAAGCTGAACACACAAAACATGAAGTCCGCGTTATTTGGGGTGACTTTATGAAAGGCGATAAGCTTGAAAAGCATCCAAATGCACACGCTCTTGCGCACAGCATCATGGTTGCAGGTTCAGCCTGTAAGCAAGACCTTCACCGCGAATACGGCGAGAAACTTGTTGCGCTCTGCAATGAGTTTTCAGAAATGTTCTGGGATATGAAAGGCATCAAGACGAAAACTGCGCCTTGTCCTTATGCCCCTAATGTTGATGTGGTTATTCCAGACCTATAATTATGCTCAAGCTCGTAAAAGTTACGGGCCAGTCCATGTCGCCTACCCTTGAGGATGGCGACTATGTCATAACAAAAAAGCCTCGCCGATATCAGGCGGGGCTTATTTATGTGATAGAGCATAGTGATTTGGGGCGGATCATAAAGCGGTTACAAAATACCGAGCACGATAAGCTGTACTTTATTGGTGACAGTCCTAAAAACTCTACGCCTAGCAGCATTATCGGGGCGGTAGAGTATGACCGTGTCATAGGTCAAGTCATAGGCATTATTGGGCCGAAGGGTTTTCGCAAACCCTAAGCGACTGCCGCGTCAGTATTCCCTGTATTCACGCCACGCTTAAGCTTAAGAAGCAATAGTAATGGCGAGGCCACGAAGATGGATGAGTAGGTACCAACGAAAACGCCCCAAATCATCGCGAATGAGAAGCCGCGCAGCCCTTCACCGCCTAAGATATAGAGAGAAACAAGTGCCAAGAGCGTTGTCATCGACGTCAAGATCGTACGTGAAAGCGTGTCATTTATAGATAAATTCAACACTTCAGGCAAAGGCATCTTCTTATATTTACGAAGATTTTCCCGAATACGGTCATAAACAATAACTGTATCGTTGAGGGAGTACCCGACAATAGTAAGGATAGCCGCAATAATGGAGAGGTTAAATTCAATCTGTGTGAGCGAGAAAACGCCAATAGTCAGAATAACATCATGGAAAAGCGCAATCACAGCGCCGAGACCAAACTGCCACTCAAAGCGAAACCAAATATAAGCCAGTACCATGAGGAGCGCGAGGCCGACAGCAAGTGCTCCTTTCGTGCGAAGCTCACCCGAAACAGCTGACCCCACAGCTTCTTGGCTACGAATATCCTGCGGCCCATCAAAACCGTCAATATTTGCGACAAGCGCATCTTGGGCTGTTTTCATGGCAATTTGTTGCGCTTGCGCGCCTGTTTCTTCCGTCTCAGGTTGGAGCGGAATACCAATACGGACATAATCGTGATCCAACGTGCTTGAGGCATCAGGGGCGATACCCTGAACCGAGGCGCCGGGAAATCCAGCATCACTAATAACTGTTCGAATTTTGGCAAGATCCGGCTCACTGCCTGTATCGATTTCAATCACAGTTCCTCCCGTAAAATCGATTCCATAATTCAATCCGCGTTGTGTGAACAAGAAAATAGAAGCAATAATTGCGAGAACTGAAAGAACAGCTGCAATTTTTCGCATGCTGATAAAAGGAACCTTGGGTTCAATCGGCAGAATTTTTACGAGGGAAATATCTTTCATAGCGTTTCTCTTTTCCCTAAATCGGCAATGTTTTGGGGCGTTTACGGCGAAGCCATGTCGCCGTAATTAAGCGGGCTACAACAACCGCTGTAAAGACGGACATCACGATACCAATGGCGAGCGTCACCGCAAATCCTCGCACAGGACCCGATCCGACAAAGTAAAGCGTAACAGCGGCAATCAAAGTCGTAATATTGGCATCCAAAATTGGAGCCAGAGAGCGGCGATACCCCGTTTCAATCGCGTTTACGGGTGGTCGTCCCAGATGGGCTTCTTCTCGAATACGCTCAAAGATGAGAACATTAGCATCAACCGCCATACCAATAGTCAGAATAATACCCGCGATACCGGGGAGCGTAAGCGTTGAGCCCATAAGTGATAGAGCCCCCGCAATAAGGATGATATTTGTCGTGAGGGCAATATTAGCAATTGTGCCAAAGCGCAGTCCGTATGAAAGCCACATGAACAAGCCCACACCAGCCAGTCCAATCATAGAGGCAATTTTACCTGCATTAATCGAATCTTGTCCTAGCCCCGGACCGACTGTGCGTTCTTCTACGATTACGAGCTTTGCAGGTAATGCACCCGCATTGAGAAGAAGGGATAACTCACGCGCACTCTCGAGTGTAAAGCTACCTTCAATAAAGCCAGACCCGCCTGTGATAGCGCCATTGATCCGGGGCGCCGTGATGATCACACCATCAAGGACAACGGCAAAACGCTGCCCAATGTTCTTTTGTGTCAAATCTCCAAACAAACGCGCACAACGAATATTAAAAGTAAAGTTGACTATCGGATAGTTGCCTTCCGGATGCAGACCTTCACTTGAGGTCTTAAGACACTCACCTGTGATTTTTGTCCGACGCTCAACGATAAGTCCGCCGCCCTGCTCTTCTGGATAGAATGCGGCCCCGGGAGGCACTTTACTTAGCGAGCCAGGTCTCCTCGCAAGCTCCATAGCGGCTTCATTATTGCTTTCTTTACGAACCATGTTGAATGATAAGTTCGCAGTTTTATTAATGACGCTTTTAATATCATCTACGTTTTTTGCCCCAGGAATTTGAAGCAATATACGATCATCACCTTCAGGCGCGATTGTCATTTCAGTCGTGCCCTGTGGATCAATACGGCGGCGCAAAACATTCATAGACTGCGCAATAGTCCGCTTTTGAATATCCGCAATATTGGCTTCGGTGATTGTAACGCGGAAGTCTTTTTCACTTAATTTTTCAACACGAGTGGTTTTGTCTTGAGAAATGCTCGTGGGATCGACGGGCTTTGACAGGTCACGAAGTAAGGCGAAGGCCCGGTCACTATCAGCGGCGTCGCGCAAACGTACAATAACGGCGTCATTCTCACTATCGACACGAATTGTTTCCGTTCGCAACCGATCAGCTTCGCGAAACTCTTGCCGAATTGTTTCTTTTTCGTTTTCAAGGGCTTGCTCAAGAACGCTCGTTAGATCCACTTCAAGAAGCATATGCGCCCCGCCCTGCAAATCGAGCCCAAGATTAATCGTGCGTTGAAACATACCCGGCATTTTAGCACGGGTATCTGCTGGAAGCGCATTAGGGAGAGCAAAGAAAAAACCCAGCATTAACGCCCCTAAAATCAGGGTAATTTTCCATTTTGAGAAAAATAGCATGGGCGTTATCCGTTCAGTAGCGGGTTAAAGGAATCGAATTATTTCTTCTTACCTGTATCATTTGCGGGAGCTGTTTTGTTACGAACATCCGCCAACATCGTGCGCACCACTTTCATATCATTACCGTTAAAATCAACTGTGAGTTCATCATCAGTCACTTTTTTGACTTTACCGACAAGCCCGCCATTTGTAACAATCGTATCACCGCGCGTTACCTCAGACAACATCTGCCGATGCGCCTTCATGCGCTGGTTTTGAGGGCGGATAAGAAGAAAGTAAAAAATAACACCTATGAGAAGGATTGGTAAAAATGACCCCATAGCTTGAGCCATTCCGCCATTTGCCGGCGCAGCTTGCATAATCAATGACAACATTATGTTCCCCTAAAAGACGACGCCCCTAATAAGGCTTTGAGCCTATATAGGGGCGTAATATTCATATGCAACGGCAAAGACCGTAAATCATAACTGTTTGTCACATATTAGTTCAAACAATGACCGGTCGGCATTGTCAGGCGCTGTCCCGGCTGCAGCGATGATGGGTCTGAAATGCCATTTATAGCGATAACGTCACCAACTTTGACACAAGCTCGGCGGGAAATTGAGTATAACGTATCCTTTGGAAGAACAGCATAAACATCCGACGCTACAGTCTTTGCGGGCTCAACAGCCGTGAACAGTGTAGCCGAGGAATCAGACCACGTTGTAGCGGCTGGTGCCGTATAGCTGTTTTGATTCATCGTGTTTGCTGCGCCAGGCACAGTCAGCAATTGACCTAAACTGATAATATTATCGCTTAGACCATTTACAGACTTCAGGTCGCTCACTGAAACAGCATAACGCCTAGAGATATTGTAGAGTGTGTCACCCTTCACAACAGTATGAGAAGCTGCGGCGTAACTGTTGTCAAAGGACGTTATTGGCTTTGTTTCCGCGTAAACGATATCACCTTGTGCGGGTGCTGTTGCAGTTTCAAAAAGTTCAATTTCATAAGATGGTGCATTATATGATGATGAAGAGTAGCTCTCATTTGTGATCTGATAAGCTCTGACGCGGTCTGCCTCAGCTAACAGGGCTTCATATTCAGCAGCCGTTAAGTCTCCCTGCTTGAAGTGCTGGGCTTTAATAACGCCGCTATCCGAATAAGTAATCGGCGCGGATATTATTGGCTGAACACTTTGCGTCATTGGCGCTTCAATACGCACCGTATCCACAGGAGCGTTTTGATACGTTGTGGTAGCGCCCTGCCCATAATCAGCACCCGTGATGGCCGTACTTCCGTATACGCGCGGCATGAAACGTGGGTCGGTTTCAGTTGTTTGGACTTGAGCTAATGCGGGTACGCTTATTAGGGTCGCCACTGCCGTCAGTAGTAATATCTTTTTTGCAGCCATGGTAATCTCCTCGCTGATATTGTTTGCGAAGAGCATGACGGCTTATAGTTAATGTTTGGCTAATTTTAGACAGAGAGAATTTACGGCGAAGCCTCTACTTCTGACTTTTTTTCTAAAAGAGAAACGGAAAAAATAGACACTTCATATAAAAGATATATTGCACCGCCCAGAACGATTTGCGTGATAGGGTCTGGAGGGGTCACAAACGCTGCAAAGACAGCAATTCCAAACAAAGCATATTTTCGAGATTTTTTTAGACCGGCTGAGGATATGATGCCGGCGCGTCCCAACAAGCTCAGCACGACAGGAAGTTGAAATGAAAATCCGAAGGCCAGAAACAGCGTCATAGATAGTTTTATATAATCACTGATTTTTGTCATGAGCTCGACGGTCTCATCGCCCGTCAGTGATTGCTGATTAAACGCAAATTCCATGACAAATGGAAACACGTAGAAAAATACAAGCGAAGCTCCTAAAATGAATAATAGTGGCGATAGAATGAGATATGGTAGAAAAGCGCCTCTTTCGTTCTTGTAAAGACCTGGCGCGACAAAACGGTAGAGCTGATAGGCCATTACAGGGAAAGCTAATATTAAGCCTCCGAAGACGGCAATTTTCACCTGAACAAAAAAGGTTTCAAGCGGATTAGTTGCGATGAGGCCTAGCTCTACAACTTCCTTTCCCTCTTTTATCAGGGTTTTATTATGCCTTTCCAGTCCCATTTCGAAAGGAATCATGAGGGCTTGGACGATCTGATCCAAAAAAGGAATACAGATAATACAGCCGATGATAATAGCTAAAACGCATTTTATAAGCCGCGAGCGCAATTCAAGTAAATGCGACATGAGAGGGGCTTTGCTATCCTCAATCTCATCATTTTCGATGCGTTCTGCCTTCCCCATTAGCTCTCACCTTTCGGAGAAGATAAGTCAGTGGCGTCCCGCATTTCGGCATCGAGCTCACGCATTTCCTGAGTTACGTCGTCGCCTACAAGGTTTTCGAGTTTTCCCAGATTTTTGAGCTCTTCTATCTCTTTACGCATTTGGGCGATTTCATCTTCCGCGTCCATATCCGCAAAAGCGTCTTTAAACTCTTGCCCCATAGCGCGAACTTTAGCCATAAATCCGCCCAATGTTCGCATCAACTTAGGCAAGTCTTTAGGCCCGACGACGATAATCGCAAGCAAGGCTAGCACAACAATTTCAGCAAATCCGAACTGCGGGATCATAAATAGCCCCTAAAGGCTTATGTTATTTCTCTTGTTTTTCTTTGGGCGGGGTCACGTCTAGTGCGTCTTCAGCCGCATCTTTTACATCCTCAGCGCCTTCTTTCAGGCCTTTTTTAAAGGATGTGATACCTTTACCAAAATCACCCATAATTCCGGATATCTTCCCGCGTCCGCCAAATACAAGCACTGCAATCACGAGGATAATAGCAATCTGCCAAGGTCCAATAGCCATAATCTTTTCCTTAAAGTTAGGGAATATGTAGCGCTGCACGTCAAAGGGTTCAAGAAGACATTACCCTACTAATGCCAGAATTATGCTCTGTCCCCATCGTCTTCTTCAAGAAAGTCTTCAAAGAAGTTTGGATCGTCCTCATCTTCTAGCGGATCTTCCTCATTCGTCAACGTGTCAGGCATCATAGGCTCGGGCATCTCAAAATCTTTAGGCAATCGAGGATCTAGAAGTCCTGCAGCTTTAAGATCTTCGCGGCCCGGAAGGTCAGAAATGTCTTCCAGATTGAAATGCGCTAAAAATGCCTCAGTTGTTCCGTAGGTAACAGGACGCCCAGGCGTTCTACGGCGACCACGCAATCTTACCCAGCCTAATTCCATCAAAACATCAATCGTACCTTTCGAAACCGCGACTCCCCGCACATCTTCTATTTCCGCCCTCGTTACAGGTTGATGATAAGCAATAATCGCGAGTGTCTCGAGTGCCGCCTTTGACAGCTTTCGAGGGGCTTCTTTGATATCCACCAGGTGGGGTTCTAAATCGAGAGCAGTTTGGAAACGCCAACGATCGGAAACCCGTACTAAATTTATACCGCGGCCTGAATAATCCCGTGTAAGTCTTGCCAATAAAGCGCCGACATCAGCCTCTTCGGGCAAGCGCTCGCGTAACGTTTCTGTATCAATGGGCTCAACAGCTGCGAATAACAGTGCCTCTAATAGACGCAAATCCGCTTCAATTGTCTCTCCATCAGGCGAGCTATGCAGCCGCGCGGTTAAGCTCACAACGGAACTCTCAATGCCATCAGCGGCTTTTTCAACGCGATCTTCACTCATGACGGATCCTTTTCTGAGGCGCGGGTGACAGTGCGAACGAAAATGGGAGCAAATGCACCTGTTTGGCGAAGCTCCGTATGTCCCTCTTTCGTTAGCTCCAAACTCGCGAGTAGTGAGCTAGCTTTGATCGATGAGAGCGGAATATCTTTTTCAAATTCATCTTCGGTTGGAAGCAGGCTTTCCAAAGATGTCCAGTCATCATTTCCATTAGATAGCGCCATGATAGCTCTTTTCAATCGGGCCCGAGCCCCCTCAAGACTTAGCACTAAAGGCTTGGGAAGTTTGTGGTTTTTTATAATTGAACGGGAGCGTGACGTTCCGTAAGCCTCAAGTATATCAAAGATTTCGGCGTTCCATAACGGCGTTGTTCTTGACCGTAACCCTTCAGGCATGCCGCGTTTAAACACATCTTGTCCTTCTTGAGGAAGGCGAAATAATCCGCTTGCCGCGCGGCGCATAGCTTCAAGGCGTTGTAAGCGAAAGGCAAGGTGCGCGGCCAACTCATCAGCCTCAGGCAATTGCTCTTCAGCTCCCTCTTTGGGAATAATTAGGCGCGACTTTAGGTAAGCTAGCCATGACGCCATGACTAAATAATCCGCGGCGAGCTCAATTCTTAGGTCCTGCGCATTTTTTATGAAAGCGATATATTGTTCTGCCAATTCCAAAATTGAAATCCGCGCCAGATCAACTTTTTGCTTTCGTGCCAGTTCAAGCAAGAGATGCAACGGGCCTTCATATCCATCTATATCAATGAGCAGCCCCTCACCTTCATCGGCGGCATTATCTGCGGCTTCAAATTTCAGGTCTTCTTGAAAGTCGTCACTCATCCCGCAAGCCTCTCGGCTGTGGGTTTGAGTTCGGGAACGAGTGAGATCAGCTCATCAAATTCGCGCTCCACACTCGCGCGGTCAAATGGCTTTATATGATCTGCGCAGTGCTCTGCGATAAGCGCCCTACCTTCAGCACGCCCGTCTAAAAGCTTGGCCCCCTTCGCGACATTGACCATATCAGGTAATTTCCCTGAACACTGCAACGCAATATCGCACCCAGCCGCCAAAGCGCGCTCAGTTTTGCGCTTAAGCCCCCCTTTAAGCGCCTTCATATCCAGATCATCACTCATCACAAGACCATTAAAGCCAATTGCGGCCCGCACAAGCTCAGTCATGGATTTTTTGGACACGGTCACAGCGGAGCGTGAACTACACTCATAAACAGCATGAGCTGTCATCGCCATAGGGGCATCAGATAAGGCCCTGAATGGAATAAAATCTGTTCTTTCAAGCGTCTGCCTTGAAGTCTTAATCTTGGGAAGCTCTTTATGACTGTCCACTGTTGCTCGCCCGTGCCCCGGAATATGCTTTATAACAGGCGCGACACCGCCGCACATAAGTCCTGCCATTGCGGCATTAGCGATATCAATAATTGGCGCAGTTTTATTGCCAAAAGCGCGGTCAGAAATGATTGGATCCGCTGATTTTTGCGGCAAATCCAGAACGGGCGCACAGTCAGCCGTGATACCGACATTGCGCAAATCATCCGCTATAAGTCTGTAAGACAAGTATGCCGCCCTTTTTCCCAAAGGCTCTTCCATGGAATATAGATACTGAAAAGCGGCGCCGGGTGGAAAACTTCGCCAATGCGGAGGCCTTAAGCGCTGAACGCGTCCTCCTTCTTGATCAATAAAAATAAGGCAGTTTCTGCCGACAGCTTCGCGCAACTCTTCTGTTAGGCGGTAAACCTGCTCTGGAGTTTCAACATTGCGGGAGAATAAAATAAACCCCCAAGGATTAGCATCCCGAAAGAAGACTCGCTCTGCGGCTGTCAGTTTTGGTCCAGAAAGACCTAGGATTACAGCGAGAGCACTCACATTATTTCCGCGTTACAAAACACGCTTGGCCGCGCGCCTTAAATTTATCGCAGAGCGCGATTGCTGACGTCTTATCTGCAAGCCCCGCAACACGAAGGCGGTAATAGATGCCCTTTTCGGCCAAATCCGCAAATTTGATATCAGCATACATTTGCGAATTTATAACGTCACTGAACTTCGTTTCCGTTTTCGTCCAAATCTCCTGCGCCGCTGCTGAGGTTCTGACCGACGCCACCTGAACAACGAAATCACTATTCCCTGTGCGAATTGAGGCGCCGTTAGGCGCTGATTTAACATAACCGGGCCCTGCCGCCTTTACGCTGCCAGAAGGGTTGGCGGCTTGCGGTTTGGGCTTAGGCGCTGCAGGCCTCGGCTTTGCCGCGGTAGATCGGCTTGGTGCGGGCTCAACTCTAATATTAGCCGATTTAGGCAGTTCAATCGGCGTTTCGGCCCCAGGTTTAGTCGTTACAGCTTCATTGGGTGTATTCCCGTCCATAACCTCATAAACAGTTTTATCCTGATTAGGAGTGTCAACACCCCCTGCATTTTCCGGCTCAACTTTAAAAGGCGTATTATCCGCAATAATCTTTGGCGGAGCATCTCGGTCTCGCACACCGGGCTGATAGACTTTCAAAATGATAAGCGCCAAGGCGAGTAAAAAACCAAAGCCAATAGCGAGCTTAACTATCCCTGCTCGGCCCGAACTATCGCGCACATCAAAAGGTGTTAGCTCATCATCCGCACGGCCGGCGGCGGAGAATATGTCATTTTCATTATTCGTCATGTTTCAGTCCTGCAAATCTGCGCAAGCATATATTCGGGTGCCGATTCGCACCCTTGGTTATACAGCAATAAGGCAGATTTAGGTATGAAGGGTTAACGGATATTTACAATGTTTCTCTACAGATAGCCTGACACTGAAAATAGCTGCTTATGTTCGGTGATCGCAAAACTGTCCGTCATGCCCGCGATATAATCACAAACAACGCGTGCGGTTTGTTCTGTCTTGGGCCCATTACATTTATCACGCTGCGCAGTTGGCAGTAGTGTAGGATCATCAATAAAGAGATCAAAGAGCTCTCGCACGACACGCCTCGCCTGTCCCATCATGCGGTTCACTTTGTAATGACGATACATGTTGTCAAAGAGGAATTTTCGCAGGGGTGATTCTTTCTCGCGAAACTCTTCAGAAAACTCGCAGATAGAATGATCCAGCCCGCGAATTTCATCCGCACTTTTGGGATTAGCGTCAGCCAAACGGCGGCGGGTCTCAGCCAGTACATCCGCCACCATATAGCCAATCATATCCCGCACGGCCTCATGTATCATCCGGTCTTCGGAAATGACAGGATAGCGGCGGCGTACATCAGCAAAGGCCTCACCCACCATTGGAACTTCGCAAATATCCGCTACGGAAAAGAGCCCTGCCCTTAAACCATCATCAATATCGTGATTATTATAAGCGATATCATCGGCGAGCGCCGCAACCTGCGCTTCAGGTCCGGCATAGGTATCGAGTTCCAATCCTTCCCAATCCTTTAGCTCACGCAAAGCCCAAGGCAATGACGCCTTATCCGCCTCGCTCTTAATCACAGGGCCATTATGCTTGGCGATACCTTCCAGCGTCTCCCATGTCAGGTTAAGGCCGTCAAATTCCGCGTAGCGCCCTTCCAAATGCTCGACAATGCGCAGCGTATTGGCGTTATGATCAAAGCCGCCATAGGGTTCCATCCCCGCATGAAGCGCATCCTCACCCGAATGACCAAAGGGCGGATGACCAAGATCATGGGCGAGCGCGAGACATTCGGCCAAATCTTCATCCAGTCCCAAAACCCGCGAAATGGAGCGCGCAATTTGCGAGACTTCAAGGCTGTGCGTCAAGCGCGTGCGGTAATAATCACCTTCATGGGCGACGAAGACTTGCGTCTTACCTTTAAGGCGGCGAAAGGCAGAAGAATGGATAATACGGTCTTTATCGCGCTGAAACGGACTACGCTCAGACCCGCTAGGCTGCGCGATGCGGCGACCACGGCACTTGACCGGATCAGAGGCATATATGGCGCGTTCGCGAATGGCGGGAAATTTACCCATTATGTAAACCTTTATTTATCCGACTCACCGCTTATATAGACTTTATGACAACAGTTGCCACCCAAGTTTCCCTTTCGGCCAATGCGGCTAAGCAAATCAACGCCATCATGGCCAAACAAGGCGTGGATAAATATCTACGCGTCGCGGTCGAAGGCGGCGGCTGTTCAGGCTTTCAATATAAATTCGATTTTGCAGATGCACCCAACGCCGATGACCTTGTACTAGAACGCGACGGTGCAAAAGTCGTGATTGACGATATGAGCTTAGAGTTCTTGGAGGGCTCAGAAATTGACTATACCAATGAGCTGATTGGCTCAGCGTTTAAGATACATAATCCGAATGCAACGGCAGGGTGCGGGTGCGGGACGAGTTTTAGTATTTAGAGCCCCAAAAGCACTTTAATCTTCGCCCTAACAGCCTGCAATTCCGCAGGGCTCACAGACCCTTTATGTTTTGCCTTTCTGGCTCGCCAATCCAAGCTTTTGACTTGGTCAGACAGAACCGCGCTTTCGTGTCCTATAATGACTTCAAACGGATAGCCTTTGATTTTACTCGTCATCGGGCAGCAAATCATCATGCCGCGTTTTTTGTTATAAATAGCGGGTGATAAAACAAGGGCGGGCCTGTGTCCCGCTTGTTCATGCCCGGCTTGCGGCGAAAAATGTAGCCAGACAATATCTCCGGATTCGGGAACATAAGAGGCTCCCATCAGAGGTCAAACTCTTCACCTATAGAAGGCTCAAAACTCATATCTTCGGGCATGTTTTCTTCGGTCATAGCAGCGACAAGAGCTTCCAGCGAGGCGCATTCGTCCATCAAAGGTTTGATTGTAATAACGCCGTCCTCTTCGCGAATTTCAAGCTCTTGATCGAGTTCCAGATTGGCGGCTTCCATAATAGCCGCCGGTAAGCGAACCGCCGCACTATTTCCCCACTTTTTCACAACAGCTTTCATAAAAGTCTCCTTGATGTGAAAGATAGGCATGTCGACTTAATGTGTCAACATTGTATATACAACTAAACCATCCGGCTCTGCTCAAGCGCGGCTTTCACAAATCCCGCAAACAATGGATGCGGCTCGAACGGTCTACTCTTCAGTTCCGGATGATATTGCACGCCTATAAACCAAGGGTGGCCGGGGATTTCTACGATTTCTGGGAGGACGCCATCGGGGGATAAGCCGGAGAATAACAGACCAGCCGCCTCTAGTTTGTCTTTGTACTCGATATTGACTTCATAGCGGTGACGGTGGCGCTCTTCGATATCTAGCATACCATATTGTTCGGCGACTTTAGAGCCCTCGACTAAACGTGCAGGGTAGGCCCCCAGGCGCATAGTACCTCCCAAATCGGTATCTGCCGTGCGCTCTACGCGCTCATTGCCCTTGGTCCATTCGGTCATCAGGCCGACAATATTCTCGCCGCCCTCTCCAAATTCTGAAGAGCTGGCATTCTCAATACCCGCCATATTTCGCGCCGCTTCGACAACGGCCATTTGCATCCCAAAGCAAATACCAAAATACGGCACATGTTTCGTTCGCGCGAATGTCGCCGCTTTAATCTTACCCTCCGCGCCGCGTTCACCAAAACCGCCCGGCACGAGGATGCCGTGAACGCCTTTGAGCACATTCGGGTCATCAGAGTTTTCGAACTCTTCCGCTTCAAGCCATTTGATTTTGACCTTCACCTGATTGGCGATACCGCCATGAACGAGCGCTTCAGTTATGGACTTATAAGCATCTGGCAGGACTGTATATTTGCCGACGACCGCCACAGTGACTTCGCCGTCAGGATTATGCAGCGTCTCAGAAATTTGCTCCCAACGTGACAAATCAGCTTTGGGCGCATCTTCAATTCCGAAATGCATGAGCACTTCTTTATCGAGGCCTTCGGTATGATAGGCGAGTGGGACATCATAAATAGAGCGCGCATCCAGACCCTGAATCACAGAGCTTTCGCGCACGTTACAGAAGCGCGCAATTTTACGGCGGTCGCCCATATCAATTTCGCGGTCCGCACGGCAGAGCAGGATGTCAGGCTGAATACCGATAGAACGAAGCTCTTTAACGCTATGTTGGGTCGGTTTAGTCTTCATTTCGCCCGCTGCCGCGATGTATGGCATGAGCGTGACGTGCATATAGCAGCTTTGACGGAGCGGGAGCTCTTGGCGAAGCTGACGTAGCGCCTCGAAAAATGGTAAGCCCTCAATATCGCCAACAGTTCCGCCCACTTCGCACAGCACGAAATCGACATCTCCAGCATCAGAAAGGACGAAATCTTTAATTTCGTTGGTCACATGAGGGATAACTTGCACAGTTGCGCCCAAGTAATCCCCGCGGCGCTCCTTGCTGATAATGTCTGAGTAGATTCGGCCTGTGGTAATGTTATCAGCCTGAGCGGCGGAAACGCCCGTAAAACGCTCATAATGGCCCAAATCCAAATCGGCTTCCGCACCGTCATCCGTGACATAGACTTCGCCATGCTGATACGGGCTCATCGTACCGGGATCGACATTGAGATATGGGTCGAGCTTACGGAGGCGAACCTTATACCCTCGCGACTGGAGAAGAGCCCCTAACGCAGCAGAGGCCAATCCTTTACCCAAGGAGGACACAACCCCACCTGTAATAAAAATATATCTTGGCATATCTTTTGCCATCAGGCCCGTCCAATAGTTGTCACGAGCTTGTAAATAGACGCTTATTCGTCTGTTTTAGGCTCTTCTGCGACCTCTGGTGTCGCCTCGAGTGTGGGAGTTTCCGCGCTCGAAGTTTCAGCAGCTAACGGATTGGTCGTATCGGGCGACTCTACGGGTGCCGTCAAGGGCGCAACCGCATTTGTATCATCAATTAGTGAGGTATTCTGGTTTTCCATATTGAAAACAACAGATAGGGCCAAACAATTTACGATAAACACAGCCCCCAAAATCCACGTCATACGCGCAATCGAATTTGTTGCAGAACGTCCGGACATAAGGCCGCCGCCTCCACCGCCGCCAATACCTAATGCGCCGCCTTCGGAGCGTTGAATCAAAATCAACCCTGTTAAAATCAGGCTGATAATCAGTTGGATAATAAGCAATACAGTGGACATGTCGGTCTCTTATTCGGTGTAAGGGCGCGGATTAGCGGAAAATTCTATATCGTGCTAGGGTTATTTAAGCATCCGATGCGCATTTTCAAGACGTGATACTTTACGGTCAGGGAAGCTAAGCGGCGTATTCTCTAAAGGTTTCAAGGGGCACACGTTCCAGGGCTACTTGATGCGTGGCCTTTAACACCACTTTTGGAGCCTTCCCTGCAGCATATGCCTCCCTCCAGCGGTCCAAACACACGCACCACTTATCGCCGGCTTTTAAACCCGGAAAGCTATATTGAGGTACAGGCGTGGAGAGATCATTCCCGCAAGCCTTTGAAAAGGCTAAAAACTCATCTGTCATCACTGCGCAAACAATATGGCGTCCACGATCATGCGGGCCTGTCTCGCAGCATCCATCCCGAAACCACCCCGTTAAAGGGTCAAAGGAGCAAGGAACCAAAGCCTCGCCCAATACATTAAGGCTGTTCTTAAAACTCATATAGAAGCCTCATTTAGGAAAGGTGCTGCCCACCGTCCACAGCAATCATTTGCCCAGTCACGGATGAGGCGGATAGTAAATACCGGACCGCTTCTAAAAGCTTTCCGGGCGGGGAGCCTGTTTCCAGTAGCGTTGACTGGACTTCCTGCGCAAATTCTTCATCGCTTTGCATATGGTTTTTAAGAGTTGGCCCCGGTCCAATCGCATTTACTCGAATTTTGGGCGCCATAGACTGCGCAAGCGTTTTAGTTGCCCAGTGCAGAGCTGATTTTGACATCGCATAAGTAAAAAATGTCGGATCAGGCTTTAGAACGCGCTGATCTATCATGTTGATAATGCTACCCTTTTTATCGTTGGGCAATTGCTTAAATAATTGCTGTGACAAGCTAAGTGGAGCCCGCAGGTTAATGTCCATGTGGTAATCATAACTGGTTCGGGAGAAATCTTCAGCACGGTCATCCTGGAAGGTGGAGGCATTATTGATAAGGGCCGTTAAAGGCAGCCCTATGGCCTCGGACGCGCGGCTTACAAGCGTCTCTAAATCTTGCGGGACAAAGAGGTTAGCTTGTACAATAGCTGCTGTGCCGCCTTGGTCAGAAATCTCTGACGCCAGCTTTTCGGCGCCTGACTTGCTTCGGTTGTAATGTATAGCCACGGCCCATCCATCGGCGGCTAGACCCTTTGCAAGATACCGCCCAACACGGGCTCCCGCCCCCGTAATGAGAATAGCGCCGCTCATGAGCGCCTGACGCGCGCCCGCTCCCCGCAAGAGGGACGACGCACTTCAACGCAGGACAGCCCAGGCAAGCGCGGCTCAAGGCGTTCAAAAATCCATTTAGCAATTTGCTCCAAAGCGGGCTGTTCCAATCCCTCCACCTCATTTAAAAGTGAATGATCGAGCGGCGCGACAACGTCTTTTATGATTTGCTCAATTTTCCAGAGATCGCGGATCCAGCCTTTTTCTTCCTGAGCATCGCCTTCTATGCGAACTGTCCCTGCAAAGCTGTGCCCATGAATTTTCTTGAACAGATCATTAGCGTCGGCATGGCCGAAATAATGCGCAGCTTCGAACTGAAAGTCTTTTTCGATTTCAAAGGTTAGATTTGCCATATCAATGACAATCCCTACATGACGCGGCTAACAAGTGCCAGCATGTAAAGGATATAGCCGATCACAAATATAATACCTGTGAATTTGCCAATCGGTTGACGCCTTAGAACAAAAACCAATAGAGCCGCTGACGAGGCTAACATAACCCAAACGTCAAAGGCCAATAGTTGCGGCTCAATCGGAACGGGCCCAGTTAATGCCGTCGCGCCCATCACGGCAAAGAGGTTAAACACGTTAGACCCCAGAACATTACCAATCGCCACCTCTGAATGTCCCCTGTAAGAGGCCACTACAACTGTAGCAATTTCAGGAAGTGATGTCCCGATCGCGACTATGGTCAAACCAATTATGGTTTCTGATATGCCCATTTCAGCGGCGATAAAGACAGCATTATCAACAATTAGCTTACCGCCAATCACGAGGCCAACTATGCCAACGATGACATAAACAAAAGACACCCAAACATTTGTCGGAAGACCATCTTCGCCCTCCTCTATTTCTGTCATTTCATCAAGTATCGGATCATGAATGCCAGCTTTTGACAACCGAAACATCCACAGGAGATAAATTACGATACCTGCAAAAAGAATAGCGCCCTGCCACATCGCCAGTGGGTTGTTAATGAAGGCAAGGGCTATGAATAAGAAGGTAGCAAAAAGACAAACAAAAGTATTACGCGCGACCCCCGTCATATTTGTCGGAATTGCCATGATCAGCGCCGGGAGCCCCAAGGCGAGCAACACATTAGCAATGTTAGACCCGATAACGTTACCTGCCGCAAGTTCACCTGCCCCTTGAAGCACAGCTTGAACACCTACAACAAGTTCTGGCGCGGAAGTGCCAAAGGCGACAATTGTCAGGCCAACAATAAGCGCAGGAACGCCCCAATGCCGGGCAAGCGCTGCCGCGCCGCGCACCATCCAGTCCCCTGCGATAATCAGGAAGACAATACCGAGAACGAGTAAAAGAACCGGGACAAGCATGTCCGCTAAGCCTTAGTCGAAGCGTTTAAATTCGAGAATATTCAGGCCGCCAAATAAAAGTGCGATCAAACCGAATGTAAATAACGCTGGATCAATGGAAATACCAAAGATCGAAATACCAGCTTGGATAAGGGCCATTATTATGTTTCCTATTCGAAAGAATTATGAATTTTGCGCTCTATAACCTGCTTCTTTAGAAACGCCAACCCATCTTGACGGCATGTATCAAAATAAGCTCATGTAAAAGTGACGCAAGTAAAGGAGCATGAAATGGCCAAAATATTAGCCGTAAGCGGTGTATTTATTAAATGCAAAGACCCTGAGGGGTACCGAAAATGGTGGAGCGATCACATGGGGGCCGAACTCACAGATTGGGGCACCCTCGAATATTTACCGGATGGTAAAGGACGCTCTATGTTCGCGCCTTTCAAAGTTGATTCGGATTATTTCAAAGGAAGCGACGAGCGCTTCATGGTCAATTTAAGAGTTGATGACGTGGCAACCCTTATTGAAAAAGCCCGAAAAGGCGGCGCAAAGATTATTGGCGATATCGAAGACACAGAATACGGTATTTTTGGCTGGTTTATTGACCCGGAAGGTATCAAGATAGAACTCTGGCAAGAAAACTAAATTTCAAGCCACAATTATAAAAGGAAAAACTATGTTTGGAATGATCCCATTCGTAAAAGCTGCCGGGCGCGGCTTAGGCGCCCTAATTAAAGGCCGCAAAGGCAAAGAGACACTCGAAAAAGAGGTAAATGATTTAGGACTTGATACATCCGGTGTTGAAATCAACGTTGATGAAGACGGCGGCGTCAGCGTCACAGGCGAAGCGGTTAGCCAAGAGATGAAAGAGAAAATCATTCTGGCTGTGGGTAATGTCGAAGGCGTCGGCGGCGTCGAAGATAAAGCAACATCCGTTGCGGGTGGCCGCGAGTCCCGTTTTCACACTGTGGAAAGTGGCGATACGCTTTCAGCAATATCAAAAACTTATTACGGCACTTGGCGTCTCTATCCCGAAATCTTCGAGGCCAATAAGCCAATGCTCAGCGACCCGGATAAGATATATCCCGGGCAAGTTCTTCGTATCCCCGCGATTGCAACAGCGACGAGTTAAGTCAGCTCATTTAAGTTTTACATCGGAGCAGACCTTTGGGTCTGCTTTTTAACGCCTGTCTTTCTTGCGCGTATTCTTTCGAGCTCCTTTTTTAACACCGCCCTGCCCTTTGGCTTTTAAGGCCGCCGCTCGGGCTAACTTCTTCTTGTGCGGTTTTTTTGTCTTTTTCTTCGGCGCATCATTCATAAAAGGATCATCGAAAGCGGGCGCATCATCGCTCGTTTTTGTGCGCTGTTTGCGTTTAAACGAGCCTTCATCATAAGTCGATTTTTTGGGCGCGCTCTCCTTAAATGAGCGTTTTTTGTCGCCTTTATCTCTGTAATTTTTATCTTTTGAATTGCCTCGGTTCTTATTGTTGTCGCGGGTTTTATAAGTTGGAAGTTTACTATTAAAGTCCGGCTGTCCATTGAGTCGGGTGGCTGTAATCGCTTTTTCGATTTTCATATCGGGGCCGATAGTTTCCATAAAACGGTCAACACCTGCAGGCGCGACTTCGATAAAGGTCTGTGTCTCAGTGATTTTGATAGCGCCGATTTCAGGCTTCTTAAGACCGCCAGATTTCATTAGCATCGGCATAATCCATTTAGGTTCTGCCTTCTGTTTGCGTCCCAAGTTCAAGGAAAACCATACGCCCCCGCTAAAGTCATTACAAGATGAAGGTTTCCGCGAACTCCGATCATCTTGGCTCGGATCATAGGCCGAATGGGTAAGCTCTTCAGGTGCAGACTGCCCTGCACGATATTGCCGGATAAAAGCGGTCGCGATATGTTCCGCAGAATAAGCTTTTAGTAATCGCGCCACCATTGTCCTCTCTTCTTCAGATACCTCTGCCTCTAAGGTCATGTCGCCTAATAAACGCTCATTATCGCGCTGAATAATGTCTTCGGCGCTGGGCGGGCCTGACCATTCTGCTGTTATATTGGCATCACGCAATAAACGCTCTGCATTACGGCGGCGTTTGGGCGTGACAATGAGCACAGAAACACCTTTTCGTCCTGCCCGACCCGTTCGGCCACTGCGGTGCAATAAAGCTTCGCGATTTTTAGGGACATCCGCATGAATCACGAGCTCAAGGTCGGGCAGGTCTAACCCCCTCGCCGCAACATCGGTCGCGATACAAACTTGGGCACGGCCATCACGCATCGCCTGCAAAGCATTACTTCGTTCTTTCTGGGACAATTCCCCGGACAGAGCGACAACAGAAAATCCTCGATTATTAAAACGTTGCGTCATGCGGTTTACAGCAATTCGCGTATCGCCAAACACAATCGCATTCTTTGCATTATAATAACGCAAAACGTTGATTATGGCATTTTCCTTATCGGAATTTGCGACGCTCATTGCGCGATATTCAATATCTAAATGCTGTTTAGCCTCTGCCGCCGTATTGACCCGAACTGCGTCATGTTGATATTTCCGCGTCATCCCTAAAATAGTTTTTGGAACAGTCGCAGAGAACATGAGCGTACGGCGCTCTTCCGGAGCTGCGCCAAGAATTTGCTCCAACTCTTCGCGGAAACCCATTTTTAGCATTTCATCAGCTTCGTCCAGCACGATGGCTTTAAGTTCACTCATATCAAGGGATCCACGTTTGATATGATCACACAGGCGCCCGGGCGTTCCCACAACGATATGTGCTCCTCTTGCCAAAGCCCGTCGCTCATCTCGCATATCCATACCGCCGACACAGCTTGCTGTTTTGGCCCCCGCCTCACGGTATAGCCAATCAAGCTCCCTTTTGACTTGCAGTGCAAGTTCACGTGTTGGGGCAATTGCCAGTGCTAATGGAGCATCTGCCCGTAAAAAAGCATCTGAGTCGTCAAGAAGTGTTGGGGCCATCGCCAATCCAAAAGCTACTGTTTTGCCCGAACCTGTTTGGGCCGAAACTAATAAGTCCTGCCCAAGTAATTCTGGTTCAAGAACAGCATCTTGAACGGGGGTAAGGGTAGAATAGCCCTTTTTGGCCAAAGCGTCAGCGAGAGCTGAGTGGGCGTGCATAATATTAGACATGATATTCTTTCCGGGCCATTCTGCGAAAAAATAGAGACCCATGCGCTCTAATGCGCGATTGGGCAGCCTCCTATGGCGTTTGAGCCGCCATGCATAGCTTAAAGTTCAGATTTAGAAGAAAGTTCAAAGGTCTATTGCCGAAAGACAGAAGCGGGGCAGTCCCCAAGAGAGAGAAAGAAGACTGCCGCCGCCCTGCTGCGCGTTCTGTGGGTCTTTGCCGGGACGTGTGCCTGCAAGCAGACACTGATACCGCTATGACCGCTCTTCCCGAAAGGGGGTGGTAGGAAGACGTCACAGATGGGACGCACGCATGAATGGATATAGCATTTCGCCCTGAACCTTCGCTGAAAGGCAGACACAGCCACCATTTATCTAGGTTAGAAATTGGTAATGTTTGGGGCTTGAAATTATTCAGCGGCTAAGAACGTAGGTTCTTGCGCTGTCATGACACGGCCAAATGGCTCCAGATTGAGTTTTCTTGAAAACTCATTGTTTTTCCAAGCTATTTTACCAGCAATAATCGTTGCGAAAACGATGCCGTCAGATCGATTTACAAGCTGATCGTGTTCAAATTCTTCACGATATATCCGCTCGACATTGGCCTCCCCGTCATAAGTTTTTAGCGTTTGTGGGTCGATAATGGTGATATCCGCTCTTGCACCTGTCATCAAAGTACCAGATTTGATTCCAAATATTTCAGACACATCACGCGTCAGGCGCCTAACCATGTAACTTACATCTTTATCACCGCCCTCTTGCGCTAACTTCAAAGCGCGTAGGTTACAGTCATAGAAAGCCATATTTGTCAGATGCGCTCCGGAGTCATTAAAACCCGGCAGTAGAGCGGGATCCATGAGCAATTTTCTTGTCAGAGCCGGATCTCTATTCGCGCTGGTCGTTGACCACACGAGATCCGTATCAAAAGCCCTAAACATGGCAATCATCAAATCGGCTTCATCATTGACAGTTTCAAAACCTTCGGGCCTGTCTCCAGCAATAATGGTTTCAAATATATCCTGAAAGCTCTTGCTTTCCCAATGTTTCACAGGACAACTATCTATAAACATATCAGAAAATTCGCGATTAAATGCGTAGTCTTCCCGCCGTATCATGCGTTTCAGTTTTGCTAGGTTGAAACCAACCTTCCCTGTCATCCACATTTTTCTGAATCTCTTCTGAAACTGAGGATCATCGAGTATGGCGCGCCGGGCGGCTCTGTCCTCCAAATCTGTTTCTATAAGCTCTCTCAATTCCTCAATCTCTTCAGATAACGGGTTAAAGGGCCCATCAGACCAAATTTTAAAAGGCGCAGCCAAAGCCTGCATGTAAAAACGGCCATTTAAGAGTTTAGAGTTTAATATTCGGGATAAGATGGTGGCTAATTTCACGATTGAGCCATTACTGGCAACATCCAATGCCGCAACGACTGTCGTCTTTAAGGGCTTTTTATGAAAAAGCCCGCTAGTCAAAAGGAATGTGCGAACAACTTTGGGCGGACTGTCTTTGGGAGGAGTCGCCTGCCAGACCCTATCATAGTCCCGAACGATGGATGTCAGGGCTTTAATTTCCGAAAAAGGGGCAAATTGTGTGGGTATCTGCTTATCCCGATTGGGGTCATTTGCCAGAAAGTGAAACGGTAAAGCATCCGTGGAAAACCCCGCATAGCCCTGCTCCATACCCTTTTGCAAAAGGGCTTTCATTTGTGAAAGTTCTTCTGGCGTCGGGTGGCGACTTACGCTGTCTTCAAGGCCCATGACTTCAATGCGTAACATGGAATGCGGGATCATCGGTACAATGTTCGGGCCGAGCTTAAGTGTATTTAAATGCTCTAAATAACCCTCAGAAGAGTTCCAGTGGACTTTGTCTGCAACTTTTTTAAGGACATGCTTTGGCATATTTTCAACACGCGCAAAACACGACACGATGGGGTCATCATTGTCTTTACGCTGCGCACCAAAGGCTAAGCCCAACGAGCAGTTAGACATTACAACCGTTGTTGTTCCATGACGAACAGACTCCGGAAGGCCTGGCGTTATTTCGATTTCTAAATCATAATGTGTGTGAACATCGACAAGGCCCGGCATAACCCATTTCCCGGAAGCATCGATTACCTCAGCCGCGTTAGCTGCATCAAAGCTCTCATTTCCTTCCAGAAGTTTTCCATCAACTATGGCTATATCTTTTCTCACGGGCAGCTCACCACTACCGTCAAATACCAACCCATCTTTTATGATCATATCGTATTTAAACGCCATAAAATTCTCCCTACTTTCAACTTTGCACAATGAGAGAAGACGTCAAGATAATGTTATGCTATTGCCACCCATCAATAATGAATGGACCGCATAAATGATATCGACCTCAGCATGGCGAGAAAAAGGTGACACTCTCTCGATCAAGGGGCATAAAATTTTCTATGTCGATACCAAAGACATGCATAAGGACATCATTCTTCTTATCCATGGCTTTCCGACTTCGAGTTGGGATTGGGTGAAAATCTGGGACGCTCTGGCGGCGGAATATCGTTTGATTGCAATGGATATGCTCGGCTTTGGCTATTCAGACAAACCTGATCCTCATAAATATTCCATAAATGAGCAGGCCGACATCATAGAAGATCTGATTGAGACACTAGCATTGGATAAATTTCATGTCCTGGCACACGACTATGGCGATACAGTTGCGCAAGAGCTATTGGCAAGGCAAAATGACGGCTCTGGAAAAGGTATTTGGCAATCTATATGCTTTCTCAATGGAGGACTATTTCCTGAAACGCACCAAGCTTTGTTTATTCAAAAACTGCTGCTAAGCCCTCTTGGGCCACTTATAAATAAACTCACAACCCGAAAGCGTTTTGACGTATCAGTCTCAAAGGTGTTTGGTGCGAACAGTCAGCCTTCCATTGATGAGTTGGATGGATTTTGGAAGCTAATAAATCATAATAACGGACGCCACATATTCCACAATCTGATTAGCTATATGAGCGATAGAATAGAACATCGTGAGAGGTGGGTTGACGCGCTACGTAACACTAAAGTTCCGCTAGCCCTTATAAATGGGTCCGTTGACCCTGTTTCAGGGGCACATATGGTTCGCCATTATCAGAATATTGTCGGCGCCCCGGACTATTTACAGGAATTAGCCAGTATTGGGCACTATCCCCAAGTTGAAGACCCTATCAATGTCGTAAAATATTACCTAGAGTTTTTGAAATTAAAAGCTACTTAGCTGTCGCCTTTTTCAAGGCAGCTTTTAGGGACTTTATGTCTTTTGTAAGCTTGGCAATTTCGTCTTGCGATTGAAATAGTTGCGCTTTCAGAACTTCAAACTCATCCCGCCCGACCAGGTCAAGATCAGCGACTATTTTTTCAGCCTGTGAGCGCCCCATCGCTTTCATCTCATCCCCCACACCTTTCAAGGCCCCAACAGCATTTGTTGCTAAGTTCGTTAAGTCATCTAGGGGTCTGGATTTGCTTTGCATTGCTGTATCCTCTCAGGCTGAGTCTATTTTGTCTTTTAATATAGATAGGCACGGGCTAACAGTTTTTCCAGATGTGAATCACAAACAAACTGACGCACGATAAAAAGGCCTCCAAATCCATGATTGCAATGCTAATCGATATGTTCGGAGCCATAACCTTTCCATCTTGGATTAAAGACGAAGCTTTTGGCATAGGGCCGCTATCAGTAAAATGGTATGGGATCTCCTATATTATCGGCATTTATGGTGCTTATTTTTACGCAGCCTCTATGGCAAAAAGGCGTGATGTTTGGATTGCCGGCGGCGCGACACGAAAGCCTGAATTAGTGCCGTCAAAGACGATGCTGCAAGATCTCATGTTCTACTGCCTCATAGGGATTATAGTCGGCGGCCGTATTGGATATATTTTATTTTATAGCACCTCAACAATCTGGGAGGCCCCGATAGATATCCTCAAAGTCTGGGATGGCGGTATGAGTTTTCATGGCGGCTTTCTAGGTGTTTGCGCAGCTGTATTCTATACACGCTGGCGCAAGAAACTTGACTTATGGCGTATAGCTGATGCCACAGCTATAGGGGCACCTCTGGGTTTGTTGGCCGTTCGTTTCTTGGGCAATTTTGTCAATCAAGAGCTTTATGGCCGCGTCACAGATGTGCCTTGGGGCTTTATATTTAGTACAGCCCCCGATAGTCAGCCGCGTCACCCAAGCCAACTCTATGAAGCCTTCTTAGAGGGCATAGTGATATTTTTAGTGTTGAGGTTTTTATGCCTCAGATTCAAAGCTCTTACGAAGCCTGGCATATGTGCCGGCGCTTTTATCTTGATGTATGGCGGCTTTAGGTTCTTTGTTGAGTTTTTCCGAGAGCCTGACAATATTGCACAATTTGGCCCATTAACCCGCGGGATGGTATATTCACTTCCAATGTTTTTCGTAGGGCTTGCTATTATTATCTGGGCGGCGCGCCGCTCGCCTGTCTCTCCTAAGCGAATTGATGACGTCTCCGCTTAAAGACAGGCTTATCGCCAAAATTAAAGCTGAAGGCCCGCTGACCGTTGCGGAATATATGACGATATGTCTGCTTGATCCTGTTCACGGATATTATCCAACTCGGGATCCACTTGGCTCGGATGGGGACTTCATTACGGCCCCTGAAATTAGTCAAATGTTTGGCGAAGTCATTGGGCTTTGGTGCCTTCAAACTTGGCAAGACATGGGGCGGCCACACATTGTTCAACTTATCGAACTTGGCCCTGGCCGCGGGATAATGATGAGTGATATCTTACGGGCGGCTAAGCTTGATAAAGATTTTCTCGCAGCCCTTAGTGTCACGCTCATAGAAGCCTCTCCAGCTCTAGAAGCTGTACAGGGAAAAACCCTGAAAAGCGCGCCTTGCCAGATTGGTTGGGTCGCAAGCTTAGAAAAAGCTCCTAAAGGACCCTCAATTATTATCGGAAATGAGTTTCTGGACTGCCTTCCTATTCGGCAATTTGTTCAAAAGGACCGTTTTGCCGGACGGGCGGGATGGCAAGAGCGTATGATCACATTAGACGAAGAGGCCTTACGCTTTGGTATTTCTCCGGCTCCAATATCTGAAAACTTAAAGACCTGCCTGCCTAACGCTCAAGAGGATGCGAAGAATGATAATTTACTTGAGGTCTGTCCTGCAACTGCCCAAATCATAGACCAAATCGAACAGCGTTTTAAAATAGATTCAGGGCGTGCCTTGTTCATTGATTACGGCCCTGAGACCACAGAATTTGGTGATACATTGCAAGCGCTAAAACGTCATAAAAAAGTGGGCGTATTTTCTGACCCCGGCAATACAGATCTTACGGCTCGTGTTGATTTTGGTGCGTTAATAGAGAATGCGAAAGCCATTGACCTCGCGGTAACGCGCGCTGTAGCGCAGCGCGAGTTTTTATCTAAACTTGGTCTGGAAATGCGCGCCGTTGCCCTGTCCCGCGCTAAACCTGAGTCAAAAGAAAAAATTGCAAGACAGCTTCACCGCTTAACCGCAAGCGATGAAATGGGTGAACTATTCAAGGCCATTTGTTTCCAATCTGAAGGATTGGGTTTACCTCTGGGCTTTAGAGACTTTGCATGACCCCTCCATTTAAAACTCATGCGCTCTTAAATCACCACGCCATATCTTACGGATTTTTTGGACGAAAAGGCGGTGTTTCAAATGGGCCGTATGAAAGTCTCAATGTTGGGCAAGGATCCGATGACACTTCAGAGGCGATCACTGAGAACCGAAAAATTGTTGCTAAGACTTTGGGGACATCTGCATCGAAACTCTTGAGCCTTTCACAAATTCACAGTTCGAATGTTATGATTGTAGATGCATCCTTTTTAGGAAGGCCTCCAAAAGCAGATGGTCTTGTTACGCAAACTCCCGGCCTCGCCATTTCTGCTCTGTCAGCGGATTGCGGACCTGTTTTATTTTATGAGCCAAGCAAACAAATCGTCGGAGCCTGTCATGCGGGTTGGCGCGGGGCATTATCTGGTGTGACCACAGAAACGATACGCGCCATGGAAAGCTTAGGCGCAATAAGAGAAAATATTCGCGCGGTATTAGGCCCCTGCATCAGCCAAGAGAGCTATGAGGTGGGGCATGACTTCAGAGATACTTTCGTGGCTGAAGACGAAATTTTTGACCGCTTTTTCATGTTAGGCTCCAATAAGAAACCGCATTTTGACCTAAAACGTTTCATTTTAGCAAAGCTTCGCAATGAAGGTCTTACGCAAATAGACGCCTTTCTCGACTGCACATATGCTAGTCCTTCTGAATATTTCAGCTACCGATATAATACCCATCATGGACTCGGTGATTATGGGCGCAATATTTCTGCTATTATGCTCAAGTCGTGATTTACATTATGTGCCCTGCCCCTTAAGGACGTTACAAATATAACATATAGCTCGAAGGTGAATGAGCCCATGAAACTGATTAGCGGCACGGCCAATGAACCCTTGGCACGCAGCATAGCCGATGTGCTTGACGTCCCTCTAACTCAAGTTGATATTGAGCGTTTCCGCGATCAGGAAATATTTGCTAAAATCAATGAAAACGTGCGCGGTGAAGACATCTTTCTGATCCAACCGACCTCAGCCCCCGCAAATGACCATCTTATGGAATTGCTGATTCTAATTGACGCTTTGGTCAGAGCCTCAGCCAAACGCATTACAGCTGTCCTGCCATATTACGGCTATGCGCGCCAAGACCGTAAAACAGGTGGCCGCACGCCTATTTCAGCTAAGCTTGTAGCGAATCTCGTTCAGAAAGCCGGAGCGCATAGAGTTTTAACCGCAGATCTTCACGCTGGACAGATACAAGGTTTTTTTGACATCCCAACTGATAACTTATTCGGACAACCTGTATTCGTTGATGACATTAAAGACCGATTCTCAAAACAAGATCGTGAGAACCTTCTCTTTGTTTCACCTGATACAGGCGGCGTTGTGCGTACACGTTCAATTGCCAAGCAGTTTGATGCAGATATTGCAATTGTAGATAAACGCCGCCCAAAAGCCGGCGAATCTGAGGTCATGAATATTATCGGCGATGTCGCAGGGCGTAGTTGCATTCTTTACGATGACATCATCGACTCAGGTGGAACGCTCTGCAATGCCGCCAAGGCTCTTAAAGATCACGGCGCTAATTCTGTCTCAGCCTATATTACTCATGGCGTTCTGTCAGACCCTGCCGTTGAACGCATAAATAAGTCTGAACTGACAGAATTGGTGATCACAGACTCCATAGCGCAGCCTGACAAAGTCAAGACTTGTGATAAAATCCGCGAAGTTTCTATTGCGACACTCCTCGGAGAGGCCATTCGCCGTATTGCCAATGACGAGTCTGTTTCAAAGCTATTTGGCTAAGCTGCTAAGTAACTGAAGTCCTGTCTCGCATTAAGCTGAGTTAATGCTATAGACACATTATCTAAAACGGAGACTGGCCTTATGGCAATGAATTTACTTGATATGATTATGAGCGCCCAAAACGGCGCAACAGCTGAGCAGGCAGGCGCTCAACTTGGATTAAACCAACAGCAGAGCCAAAGCGCTATCGCGGCCCTGCTTCCGGCGATTTCTTCTGCGTTGAAGCAAAATACGGCCAACCCGCAAGGCCTCGCTGGATTACTAGGTGCATTGCAAAATGGTCAGCATGAGAAATATCTTGAAAACCCTCAGATGTTGGGTGAGCCTCAAACAGTCAATGATGGTAATGCTATATTGGGACATCTCTTTGGGTCTAAAGATGTTTCACGCGCAGTTGCCGGGCGGGCCTCGGCACAGACCGGTATCGGCTCTGATGTTCTGAAAAAGCTTCTTCCTCTTGTCGCAACCATGGCTATGGGCAGCCTATCCAAACAAACAAAACAGCCGACAATGCAGTCAGCTTTAACTGGCCTAGCCATGCAGCATCTTATGGGCGGACAAAAAAAATCCGGCCTCGGCGCTATTCTCGGCGCCGTCACGGGTGCAAACAGCCGTCAACAGCGCCAAACACAGCAAACACATCAGCAAGGTATGGGCATCCTTGGCAAGCTACTCGATGCTGATGGAGACGGCTCGATGATGGATGATGTCTTGCAAATGGCCATGAATGCCCGCCGTTAAACAAAACCATATTACAACTAAAAAGCCCGCTCAAATGAGCGGGCTTTTTTAGTGTTTGAAATGAATAAACAGACTAAATTACATCAGCTGTTACTTTCGTATTTTCTTCTTCAACATCTTTCTCCCACCCTTTGGTAAACATACCAATCAGGAAGACGATAGCCCCGACACCAATAGCGAAGGTTGCGATCATTTTAAATAAGTCAGGCATTTGCTCCACATTTTCAGGGTCAAAACCTCCTGCCAAAAGTCCCGCAACAATATTCCCCATAGAGTATGTCAGAACAAAAAGTCCCATCATTTGCCCTAAGAAACGCGGCGGAGACAATTTACTCACAGCTGAAAGTGAAATTGGGCTAAGAACCAACTCACCTACTGTATGCAAGAAATAGGTCATAACCAACCAAAAGATAGCGACTTTACCTTGCGAGGCAGCATCAGCGGCAAAAATCATTACGACGAAGCCAAGACCCATTATAACCAAGCCAGCCCCCATCTTAAGACCGTAACCGGGCGTTATCATACGCTTGCCCAACCAAATCCAAAAAACCGCAAAGAACGGTGTTAGAGTGATGATGAAAAACGGGTTTACATTTTGTAGCCAAGTTGTCGGGATTTCAAAATTGCCAATCATACGGTTTGTGAAATCTTGTCCGAAGAGGTTAAGCGATGATCCGGCTTGTTCAAAGCCTGACCAGAACATTGTCGACGCGACACAAATCAACATAAATGCCCACATACCTTTTTTCTCAACAGGTTTTAGACCGCCCATAAAATAGACCCAGAAGAAATAGATAAAGAAAATGCATACAAAAGTTACTGCGACAGCTTTAGATGCGGCAATGGGATCGAAACTTAAAAGTCCCATCAACATAAGTGTCGTAACAACTGCCAAACCTAACAGAAAAGCAGCTATCACCGTCCAACTTTTTTTCTGCGCTCCGCCTGACATCGGTGCAGCAGGTTTTTCTCCTGCCCCCATGAGACGATCACGCGTGTAATAAAAATACACTAACCCCAGCGCCATACCGATAGCCGAGGCACCGAATGCCCAGTGAATGCCTTGGTTTTCATAGAGATAGCCGCAAACTGTGTAGCCGATAAAAGACCCTATATTAATGCCCATATAATATATAGCATATCCACTATCGCGGCGCTCGTCTTTGGCACTGTATAGCTGCCCCACAACTGCGGAAATGTTCGGCTTTAAGAGACCGGTGCCTAAGACGACGAGAATAAGACCCAGAAAGAAAGTCTTATCACTTGGAATAGCGAGGACTATATGACCGCACATTATAACAATGCCGCCATACCATATGGCTTTTTGACTACCTATAAGACGGTCAGCAATCCAACCGCCCGGCAAACCCATGAAGTAAACTGAGGCTGTGTAGAGTCCGTAAATTGCCACAGCTGTAGCTGTACCGATGGCAAGCCCACCTTCTGCGATAGCGGCTGTCATAAACAGTACCAGCAGACCTCGCATGCCATAATAGCTCATGCGTTCCCACATTTCGGTGATGAAAAGAGTCTGCAATCCCTTTGGTTGCCCAAAGAAACCTGTGTTAAGTTTTTCAGATGGCGTCATCAGATCAATATCCCCATAAATTTAGTTTCTAGACTACTGCCCTGCACTCACCAAAGGTTCAAGGAATTTTATTCTGTTTTTATTAATACCGTAATATAGTTTTCCTATATAGGCCTATAATATGGGTTGAGATATTTATTAAGCTCCTTAATAAGAGCGCACAGTTGTAGGGACAATCAAGTGCGCCATTATATTGTAAGTTTTACGGCTATTGCAGCCTCGCTCGTCCCCATGGGCATCGCAAATGCGGCTGACATGATTATCGAAGCAACGTATGAACCCGCCTACTTTGAACAGTTTCAACCCGTCACAGCACAAGACATGGTGGCTTTTGTTCCAGGGTTTAGTCTTCAAGGCGGAGGGGGCGGTGACCGCGGCTTTGGACAAGCAAGCTTAAACCTACTCATAAACGGCCGTAGACCGTCCTCTAAATCCTCAGACGCAGGAGACATACTGGGCCGCATTCCTGCCAGTTCTGTCAAACGTATTGATATCGTGGATGGTACATCTCTTGATATTCCAGGCCTGACCGGACAGGTCGCCAATATTATTACGGCATCCAGCGAAATATCTGGACGCTGGCGATATGATGCGCGCTTTGCTGATGGTTCTGACCCACAAATTTTAGAGGGCGAAGTTTCCATTACGGGGACTCGCGGTAATCTTGAATTTGTTGCCGGTGTAAATGCAGGGCAGTTTACATTTGACGAAATCGGAACAGAGCAATTTTTCGATGGAAATCGAACGGTTTTTGAAGAGCGTCAGGAAGATGTATTCTTCACTCAAGAGCGTCCAGGTGCGTCTATTAACCTTACATACACGCCGGATAATGGACATGTTGCTAATGTGAATCTTTCTACGGCGCTTCGCAATCGCCGCATGGGTGCAAGAGAAACGTTTCAGGCGATCCTACCCCAAGGCACTTCAGGCGCAAGTTTCGCGGATAATGGCGAGGACGAAATTGAGTATGAAATTGGTGGTGATTATTCTTTTCCTGTTGGAAAAGGCACTCTGAAGCTTATTGGTCTTCACAGTTTTGAAGATAGTGATTTCAACAGTAGCTTTGTCTATTTGCCGGAAGGCGCAGATGAATATCGCTCTAAGTTTAACCGTTTCGATAAAGAAGGCGAATATATTGCAAGAGGCGAATATAGTTGGAAATCTGGCTCTTCACAGGATTGGCAATTATCTTGGGAAGGCGCTTTCAATTATTTGGATAGTGAAACTGAGTTTGCGGATTCTCTAACGCCGCTGACATTCGATAATGTTCACGTAGAAGAAAAACGCACTGAAGCGAACCTTACGCACAGCGTAACTCTCACGCCCAAAATTAACCTTCAAACCTCGCTAGGCGCAGAATATTCGGAACTTGATGTTACGACAAATGATGATCCCGCACGAAGTTTTTTGCGGCCTAAGGGTTTCATCTCGGCAAGTTTTGATGCCAATGAAAACTATACATGGCGCGCAAAAATCGAACGCGATGTTTCTCAATTGAATTTTGGTACATTCGTCTCCTCCGTAGATCTTACAGAATCTACGGCAAACACAGGAAACAGCCGAATCGTGCCAACCCAGTTTTGGAACGGAGAGCTGGAAGTAGAGCGTAAGGGCGGCGGTGCCTTATCTGGTAACGCTTCAATTTATGCACGTTATATAGAAGACCCCATTGATCGTGTTCTATTCGCAGACGGCAGTGAAGGTCCCGGCAATCTAAAGAGTGCTTTCCGCTATGGTATCGAAGGCAATATGACCGTTGTTTTTGACAGTCTCGGCGCAAAGGGTTTGCGATTAGAACTTGAGGGTGGCCTTGAGGATAGCTCTATAGATGATCCGGTGACAGGCCAATCCCGCAAGATAAATGATACGACGGTTTGGAATTATGAAATCGGCCTAACCCATGACATCCCCAATAGTAATTGGGCTTGGGGTTTTGAGGTGGAGCAATTTAAACAATCCACCTTTTTCCGTTTAGACCAAAGTTTTGAAGCCAGATTTCGTAAGCCGTTCAACATTGCGCGTATCACCCACAAAGATGTTTTTGGAATGCGCGTTGATGTATTTTTCCAGAACTTTCTCGGATATGAAATTGAACGAGAAAGACTTATTTTTGATGGAGATCGTACAGGTGATCTGATTGGGGGCGAGTTTTTCTCACGCAAGCGCGGAAAGCGTATGGGTCTTCGTATATCCGATACATTTTAGTTAGTATCGGCAGTCCTCATAGACACGCAAAATATCGCCGTTCCAGTCACCGTTAAACTTATCAATTAAGCGATCCGCATTGCTCTTACCCGTGCGGACAAATTCGTCCAGCTCTTGCAGAAACACAGTCTCATTTTCACCATGCGCATTGAGCTTTGCACGTGCGTTAAGACCTTCACGTGAAATAGCTAACGCAGCAACAGCAAGGTCTCGGATTGTCTTATTCCTAAAGGGTGTTTGCAGACCCATTTTTGGTACATCGCGGCGGAGTTGGTCTCGTTCTTCGGCTGTCCAGTCTTTAACCAAATCCCACGCGGTATCGAGCGCAGATTGATCATAAAGCAAACCAACCCAGAAAGCTGGCATAGCACAAAGCTCACCCCAAGGGCCTGTATCACAGCCGCGCATTTCCAAAAATGTCTTAAGCCTGACTTCGGGGAAAATTGTCGAGAGATGGTCATCGAAATCAGATAATGATGGCTTTTCACCAGAAACAACGTCTAACTTTCCGTCTAAGAAATCACGAAATGATTTGCCTGAGGCGTCCAAATAATCCCCGCCGCGATAGACAAAGTACATCGGAACATCTAGCGCGTAATCAATATATTGTTCAAAGCCAAATCCTTCATCAAACACAAAGGGCAACATGCCTGTGCGGTCTGCATCCGTATCTAACCACACACGAGAGCGATAGGATTTGTAACCATTGAGCTTACCTTCTAAGAAAGGTGAATTCGCAAAAAGGGCTGTAGCGATCGGTTGAAGAGCCAAGCTCACGCGGAATTTTTTGACCATATCCGCCTCAGATGAAAAATCCAAATTCGTTTGAACCGTGCAGGTGCGAAACATCATCTCCCTGCCAAGCGTCCCAACCTTTTGCATATAATCCCGCATAATCTTATAACGCCCCTTTGGCATTATAGGAACATCTTCAAGCTTGGTATCCGCTCTGAAACCTAATGAGATAAAGCCAGCATTTATTTCATCTGCGACTTCTTTGACCTCTCTTAGGTGCTGAGACACTTCACGGCAGGTTTGGTGGACATGCTCAAGCGGCGCCCCGGATAATTCGAGCTGTCCTCCAGGTTCTAAAGAGACCGACGCACCGTCACGCTTTAAAGCGATGATATTCTCGCCTTCAAATACAGGATCCCATTTGAAACGCTGCAAACCTTCAAGGATGGATTTTATACCGCCTTCATAAGGAATCGGTTTAAGCGACTTTAGACAAAATCCAATCTTTTCGTGCTCTGTCCCGATACGCCAATCCGGCTTAGGCTTACAGCCCGCCATCAAATGTTCAATCATTTGGGACTTATGTTCGATTATGGGTGATGTCTTTGCCATATACGGCCTTTAGTGGGGTTGGCACAGTCGGGCAAGCCGTTAAATGAAAATGTGATAGGCCCTATGAACGGTTCCCCAAGATTACATTCTGTCCTTGGTATTTTTCGAGCACTTTGGAATAAGTGACAGGGAATAAACGCGATACAAGCGAGATAAACCTTGCGTCACCTCCTATTAGAATACGGCGCTTCTTCTTAGCCGCCCCTTTCAATATGATTTGAGCCGCCTTTTCAGGTGAGGTAATCGCCATTTTATCAAAATTCGCGTCGAGTTCTTCTCGCGTTGCGTCTCCGAATGGCATTTTATCAACTTCTGCATTACGAGCAACATTCGTCGCAACTCCGCCAGGATGAACGCAGCACACACCTACGCCGGTCCCTTTTAATTCCTGCGCAAGTGTCTCAGTAAATCCCCTCACCGCAAATTTAGACGCGCAGTAATGTGTTTGCCCGGCATAACCAATAAAGCCAAAGACACTTGAAATGTTTACCACAGTGCCTTTTCGGCTCAGCAATTGATCCATAAAGGCTTTGGTCATGCGCACAACGCCCCAATAATTAACGTCCATGACTTTTTCCATCGACGCAAGCGGCGTATCAACGAAGTTTCCGACGCGAGTCAGCCCCGCGACGTTAAAGACATAATCCGCTGCGCCGAGCCCAGCTTCAACTTTATCAGCATAATCTGCAATAGCCTGCGCATCGGCCATATCGAAGATATCGCTCATGACGCGATTAGACCCCCCAACCATATTCACGGTTTCAGTCAGGCCGTCTTCATTGATATCGCTAAGCGCTAATTGAGCACCGCTTTTGGCCAGTGCGAGCGCTAAAGCACGGCCAATGCCCGAAGCGGCGCCTGTCACAACACAAATTTTATCCTTATAAATGTCCATTATTCAGCCGCCATTTTAACTGGGTTCAGTTTTGAGAAGGTCAAAGCCCCATCTTCTATGGGATCTTCCAGCATCAACTTTTGATCCATTTTATAATTTTGCAAGTTTTGCCAAGGATGCCGGTCACCCTGACTGGGAAGCTCATCAAAAACGCGCTGTAAATACCCGGCTTGGAAATCGAGATAAGGTCTGCGCGGCATGCCTTCGGGCGCCAGCGGAACTGCCCGCGTGAAACCCTTCTCTTTCATATGAGTAATCACTCTAACGGCAAATTGTGAGATTAAATCCGCACGCAGCGTCCAAGAGGCATTGGTATATCCAAAAACAGAGACAAGGTTGGGCACACCTGAATACATGATGCCTTTATAACCAAAACTGTCTGAAACGCTGATCGGCTCACCGTCAATTGACAAATCGCTTTGTCCGTTAAACACGACATTCAGACCCGTCGCTGTAACAATAATATCAGCCTTTAATGTCTCGCCAGATTTAAGCAAAATACCGTCACTGGTAAATTTTTCAATATGATCCGTTTCCACACTGGCGCGCCCTTCCCTTATGGCAATAAACATATCTTCATCGGGAATCATACAAACGCGTTGATCCCATGGGTCATATTTAGGGCTGAAGTGCTTATCGACCGGATAATCTTTACCTAATGATTTGAGTATTTTCTTGCGAAACCACTCCTTCGTTTTTTCAGGATTTTTACGGGCCTTTTCATACATATATTTGGATATCCAAATATTCTTAGCCCTGTTAATTTTAAAGGCGGTTTTTGCGGGAAGGATGCGGCGGAAGAAATTTCCAATTGTATCTTTGGACGGAATGGAAGCCACATAACTCGGAGAACGTTGCAACATCGTGACATGACCAGCTGTTTTTGCCAGCTCTGGGACCAACGTCACCGCTGTAGCGCCCGACCCTATAACAACAATTTTCTTGTCGCTATAATCCAAACCTTCAGTCCAATGCTGCGGATGCACGATTTCGCCTTTAAAATCATCGCGGCCTTTGAATTCAGGCGTATAACCCTCCTCATATTTGTAATAGCCGGCTGCAGACGTAATAAAGCGAGTTTGAATGCGTCTCATATCTCCTGTTTTGACATCGGATATATTTACCGTCCAAACATCGTCATCAGAGGAAAAGTCCAATGACGTCACCTTGGACCCGAACTGAATATATGGCGTAATACCATATTCCTCGGCCACGGTTTCAACATATCGCTTAATGCTAGGACCGTCCGCCAGGGTTTTATCACCGACCCATGGCCGAAAATCATACCCTAGGGTGAGCATGTCAGAGTCAGACCGAATGCCAGGATAGCGGAACAAATCCCAAGTTCCACCAATAGCGTCGCGCGTTTCAATTAAAGCCAAGCTGTCTTCGGGAAATTTAGTTCGAAACCTGCACGCCGCGCCAATACCTGAAAGTCCCGCCCCAATAATGACCATGTCGTAAATTTTATCTGTGCTCATTTTGTATCTATGCAACAAAGTGCATATCTCAACAATAGCAGAATTTTTATGCGCGCTGTTCAGAAGTGAATGGCGCTTATCCCCAATCCCCCTGCACAGCTTGCCACAATGTTAGAATTGCGAGTGCGGCTGTATCTGCTCGTAAAATACGAGGGCCTAATGACACGGGCACCACAAAATCCTTAGCTTGCAGAAGCTCTCTCTCTTGGGGTGTAAAGCCGCCTTCGGGTCCAATGATAATAGCAGTGGGCCCATTGACACTTTGCAGCATTTCTAAAGCCGGTTTCGCACCTCCCGTTTCATCCGCGAAAATAAGCCTGCGGCTTGCGCCCCAGTCATTCAACATCACGTCAAGCTTTAGCGGTGTCCGAATCGCAGGAATATCAAGACGCTCCGTTTGCTCGGCGGCCTCAATCGCTTGGAGACGCGCCTTTTCAACATTGAATTTTGGAAATTGTGTGCGGGCCGTGATTACAGGCTGTAAATATCTCGCCCCAAGCTCGGTAGCTTTTTCAATAATGAATGTCGTGCGGTGTTTGCGAACTGGTGCAAAGCAAAGCGTGATGTCGGGGCAAGATGCCGCCTCCCGCAGTTGCTCTTTAACAGTCAGTGTCGCGGCGCGTTTCGAAACCACCGAGATATCTGCCCGCCATTCGCCGCTCTCGCCATTAAACAGGCGGACAGAGTCGCCCTTGCCCTTACGCAGCACATTGCCGAGATAATGGGACTGCGCCTTGGACAAAGTGACGCTTTCCCCCTCGGCCAAAACGGCATTCACATAAAGTCTAGTCAGTGTGTAATTTTCACGCATGGGATTGCTATAGGGGATGAAGCGAGGTTAGTCAGGGGATTATGAGTTTAAAAACCAAATTTGACTCTTCTCCCCGTTCACGGGGGGAAGTGGCCGGAGCGGAGCGTAGGTCGATGGGGGGGAACCCTCGTCTAAAATTGGTAGGACAGTTCTTAGTCGAAAATTTCCCCCCATCCCCCGCTAACGCGGGTACTTCCCCCCGTGAACGGGGAGAAGAGGGTTCTGCGGATTGCTTTACATGACCGCCCCCATCAAAGACTCCGACCGTTCCCATTGGGTCAACCGCTCCCCGCTTTCCATCCGCCCTTACCTGCAACTTTCACGACTTGACCGCCCTGTCGGCTATTGGCTGCTAACATTACCGGGTTGGATAGGTCTGGCCTTTGCATCTCTATCCCATGGTTTTGCGAGTTCCGATTTAAAGTGGGCCATTCTTATCTTGATTGGCGCTATCGCTATGCGCGGGGCGGGATGCACCTATAACGATATTGTCGACCAAGATTTAGACGCACAGGTCGAACGCACGGCTCTGCGCCCCCTTCCCGCTGGCACCGTCACGACGCGGCAAGCGTGGATATGGCTCTTTGCGCAATGCGCGGTGGGGCTGATTGTGCTGCTCTGCCTTCCAAGGCTCGGGCAGATTATATCTCTAGCCTCCATCCCGCTGGTCGCTGCCTATCCCTTTATGAAGCGCATCACATGGTGGCCGCAAGTTTGGCTAGGTATGACGTTTAATTGGGCCGTGCTCGTGGCCTATGCCGCGAAGACGGAGACGGTGAGCCTGCCGCTCTTTATCCTCTATGCCGGGCTGATATTCTGGACGGTCGGTTACGACACCATCTATGCCTGTCAGGATATTGAAGATGACATGAAAATTGGAGTGAAGAGTACGGCAAGACGGTTTGGGAAACGGGTGAAGTTGGGGGTTGGGGTTTGTTATCTTGCAACGTTTCTCCTCGTTTGCTTGGCAGGCGTATTAGAATTCCATTCGGTAGTTTATGAGATGAATGGAATGCCTTTATCAGCATATATTGTAGACTCCCTCAGTTTTTTTCCCGCAGCTATTTTGTTCTTTAGCCCCTTTGCATTTATACTATTATGGCAAGTTATAACTTTGAAACCCGTCAACAGTAAAAATGCCCTCACTCGTTTTAAGTCAAGTTTTTGGGCAGGAATTATATTAATCGCTATAACTCTTGTGCCTTCATATTTGATAGATAAGCATTACAAAGACTATTACTGCGAAAATCGTCAAAATGAATATTGTGAGCGCAGAGGTTACTAACTTATCACCCCTTCGTGAACGCAACTTGTTTGGCACTCTGCGCGTATAGCTCCTATCTAGAGTGGACAGAATAGGAGCACCCCATGCTGACCAAAAGACTTTCAAGACGTGACCTCGGATTAGGCGTAGCGGCTTTGGCCGTGACAGCTTGCGCGAAAACGGGCACAGATGCACAGGCACAAGACGCTATGGAGATGAAAATGAGTGATAATGCCAATGGAATAGATTGGGCAAACCTGTCCGAGCGCGAGTGGAAAGAGCGCTTAACCCCGATGGAATTTAACGTGCTGCGCAAAGAAGGCACGGAACGCCCCGGCTCTTCCCCGCTCAATGATGAGAAGCGCGAGGGCACATTTGTCTGCGCCGGCTGCGCTTTGCCGCTCTTCAAATCCGAGCATAAATACGAATCAGGCACAGGCTGGCCAAGCTTCTTCGATGTGATTGAGGAAAATATCGGTACGAAAACCGACCGTAAGCTTTTCATGGCCCGCACCGAATATCACTGCAAAAGATGTGGCGGCCATCAAGGCCATGTCTTCAAAGACGGCCCCCGCCCCACAGGACTACGCTATTGTAATAATGGTGTGGCGCTAGATTTTGTAGAAAGCTAATTTTCAAGAGGCATAATAATCTGCCGACTCGCCTTACCAAAGACTTAATCCTCGCTGAAATTTCATAAAATTTCATGCTTGCTAAAACACAGAATCTGTCGCAAGTTTTAGTCATTGTTAGCCGTCCCATAGTGGGGCCGCGTTTATGAAAGGAGGTCGATTTTGTTTATCTATTTTGAGGGGTCTGCCCGAAGCTGTTAGATCAGCCCTTTCGTAAAGCCTTGGCGTAAAAACCACATGGGGCTTTCACGCTAGATTGGGTAAAGACATATCTATCTTGAAACCAAGCATGGCGCTTGGTGAGACCCAAACTTCAAAGAGAAGCCGCTACATACTGTGTAGCGGCTTTTTCTTTTGTAATTTGCTTGCATTCCTTTATTACTTTGCATGTGTAATATATTGGACTTATTTATGGCTATTGCCCGCCCTGTTGACCGCCGCCTTTTTTTTATAATGGATCGCGCCCATACACGCTTATCAAAAGAGGCTGACAATTATTTGGCCAAAAATGCAGGTATCAGTACATCTCAAGCCGCGGTTCTTATTTATCTGGGCTATCATGATCGCTGCCGCCTTACAGATTTGGCGGACGGAACCGGACGGAACAATGCAGCCATTACTGGTCTCGTTGGCAGAATGGAAGCCGATGAGTTATTGGAGCGCATAATCCTTACCTCAGATCGTCGAGCCAAAGCTGTGGCTCTAACTGATAAAGGATGGGCCTTAAGAGAGCAGGTTATGAATGATTTTCGCGATTTCAATGACAAATTGGTCAAAGGTCTTACTGATTCGGAAATCGAAACAGTTCTAAAGTTTCTGGCTCTTGCGCCAGAAAATGTCTCCTGATCCGCTGATTATTGGCTCAAATTGACAAAAAATGACAAGCCTGTGTGACCAAAGTCACAATTCTCATACCTTAACATATGGTAACCTCAATCTGAGCAAAGAGCCCACACTCATGTTCGGAGGCGCATATGAAACTTATAAAGAGAGCTTTTTTAGTCATTTCATTATCGGCTATTCTATTTGCAAACGGAACACACGACCCAACATGGGCGCAAGAGCAAATCGTTCCAGCTATCACAGGTTCAACCCCTGCCAGAACGGTTCAGACCTCCGCCGAGGATATCACCTTAACCAATAGCTGTATCGAATCCGGCAAAGAGAAAATATACTGTCTTTGCGTAACAAAAATATTCAAGAACGAAATGTCCGTTCATGAATATAGAGGGGCCGTATCACTATATGGCCAAGAGAACAATTCCTCTCCGATATTAGAAAATAACAACTACTCGCAAACAGATATCAACGAAATAAAAGCGCGGATGAAGGATCTATCAACTGAGAAAATGTTCAGAACGCGCTGCAATCGCGCGGAGATCTACTTCGCTTCTGCGACAGAGAGTTAGACAGCCACGACAGACTCGTCTAAACGCCGCATATGGCAAAAAAAAATTCAGGCAAATCCGCGAGCACACCCATACAGGTTGATATCGTTTCTGATATCGTATGTCCGTGGTGTTGGCTTGGGGTGAAGTATTTTCAAAAAGCGGCGAAACAATCGGGCCTTGATATAAATCTCACGTGGCGGCCATATATGTTGGACCCGTCTGTGCCCGAAGGCGGCGTGCCCTATAACGATTATATGAAACAGAAATTTGGTACAGATGGACCGAATAATCGCTTCAAAGCCATGCGGGAGGCTCTTGAAGAGGCCGCCCCCAAAGTTGGTATCGATTTCAAATTCGGGCAAATACCTATGCGCCCAAATACGCTCAACGCTCACAGATTACTGAAATGGGCGCAAGGACAAGATTTAGGCGACGCTGCATCTGAAGCTCTTTTTCAAGCCTTTTTCACAGACCTAGAAGATGTAGGAGATGTTGAGACCCTCACGAATGTCGCCGCCGAAATTGGCATGGATGCGGAGCTTGTGGGGGAGCTTTTGACTAAGGATGATGATAAGAATACGGTTCGCGAAGAAATCCTGTTCTTTAGAAATCTCGGCGTAAACGGCGTGCCATGCTTTATTTACAATGGACAATTTGCCGTACAAGGGGCACAGCCTGTGGAGGCGCATCTAAAAGCGCTTAATCAGGCGGCAAAGTTACCGCCTGCTACATAAACTTTAGGGGATACTCATGACAACTTTCCAAATCGTTGCATTTTACATTGCACTTCATCTGATACTCGCTCCCATTCTGATGTTTCGTGTCGGACAAGTCCGTATTAAAGAAAAAATTAGCTTGGGAGACGGAAACAGCCCCGCCCTATTCGCCCGCATAAGAGCTCACGGAAACTATGTGGAAACCGCACCATTCGCACTTATTGGCCTCTTCGCACTCGCTATGATGAATGCGCATCCAATCGCTCTGCACCTCTTTGGAAGTGTTTTCTTATTCGGGCGCCTTCTTCACGCACATGGCATGGCGCAGAAAAACGCCAATGGTAAAGGCCGGGTGATTGGCATGATGATGACGCTTTTTACCTTCTTCGGGACTGCGGTTTATCTTCTCTACCTAATTTTCACTTTCACAATTAACTAGGTTCACATGGCTCTAGATGACCCGATAAGTGCCGCAGCGCTCGCGCCGACACTTAAAAAACTATTGGCAAAAGCTAAGTTTTACGGCGCGACACAAGCGGATGCTGTGGCAACCCATGGACGCTCATCCGCTATTGTGGTGCGCGGCGGGGAACTCGAAGATGTTGATAATAGCGAAGGCCGAGACATTGGCTTACGCGTAATTGTCGGACAGCGCCAAGCCTGTGTTTCAAGCTCAGATATATCCGATACCTCCATAGATCAACTTGCAGAGCGCGCGGTCGCAATGGCTAAATTGGCGCCCGAAGACCCCTATTGCGGCCTTGCAGATGAAAGCCAGCTAGATACGCATTATGCCGATTTGGATTTATATGATGATACGCCGATAACGCCGGCTCAGCTTAAATCGCGCGCTTTGGAAGTAGAGGGAGCCGCCCTCACCGTGAAAGGCGTACAGCAAGCTGAAGGCGCTAATGCTAGCCATGCGACCTCGGCAATACATTTCATGACAAGCCATGGTTTCTCGCAAGGATGGCTCTCTTCACGCCATGGCCTTTCCGTCTCGGCTATTGCCGAATCTGGCGGCGCGATGGAGCGTGACTTTGACTATGATGGCACAAGGTGGCTTACTGACTTAAAATCACCGGAAGAGATTGGCCGCACAGCCGGGGAACGAACCATCGCGCGCCTCGGATCAAAACAAATGAGCTCAGGCGCTATGCCCGTTATCTTTGATCAACGCGTTTCAGGGGCTCTAGTCGCTGCAATGGTCAGCGCTATTACAGGGCCGTCCATTGCCAGAGGCGTATCCTTTCTGAAAGACAAAATGGGTAAAACGATTTTTAACCCAGATATTCAAGTCATCGACGACCCCCTTATGCCGCGTGGGCATGGCTCACGCCCTTATGACGGCGAGGGTATCGTTCCTGTCACGCGCCACCTTATTAAAGACGGTGCCTTGCAAACATGGCTACTAAACTGTGCATCCGCTAAGCAATTGGGCCTAAAAACAACGGGACACGCAACACGCGGGATCGGCTCGCCTCCAGGTGTATCAGCCACGAATAGCTATATGGCTAATGGCGAAAAATCGCAAGAACAACTAATGAAAGATATAGGTGAAGGCCTGCTAATTACCGAAATGTTCGGCCCGTCTCTTAACGCCAATACAGGTGACTATTCTGTCGGAGTTGCGGGTTTCAAAATTGACAAAGGGGCGATGTCCTACCCTGTGAACGAAATTACGATCGCAGGTAATCTTCTCGAAATGTACAAAACAGTCATTCCTGCTAATAATTTGAAATTTGACGCCGCAACTGTGGCCCCCTCACTGCTTACAGAAGGTCTGACGATTGCCGGAAGCTGATGATATCTGCGTGTCTTATGCTGAAGATTTAGCCCTTATAAAAAAGGCCGTTTACTCAGCAGGGAAGATCGCCAGAGACGCTTATGAAGCGAATGACTCCCAGGTTTGGGACAAGTCCAATAATTCCCCTGTCACAGATGCGGATATTGCGGTCAATAATTACCTTCTAAAAACACTCTGTGAAGCCAGGCCAGGCTATGGCTGGCTATCAGAAGAAACCAAAGATGACCATTCCCGCCATGCCTGCCCTCGGACTTTTGTTGTAGATCCGATTGATGGCACACGTGCTTTTATTGACCGCACACCTAATTTCGCGGTGTCAGTCGCCATCATTCAAGACGGAAAATCAATCGCAGGTGCGCTCTATAATCCACTGAAAGATGAGATGTTCGAAGCCACATTGGGCGGCGGCGCTAAGCTAAACAACACCCCCATACAGTCTGTCGATTGCGAAATCATAGACGGCATTCGCATGGTTGGCTATGCGCGTAAATTCCGCCGCTTAGGTTGGCCGGATATGGATTGTCATGTGGTAAACTCTATGGCTTATCGCATGGCTTTAGTCGCTTGCGGTCAAGCGGATGCGACGGTGGCTTTTACACCAAAATCTGATTGGGATGTTGCTGCAGCCCAGCTTATTGCGTCAGAGGCAGGCGCAATCGTAACGAATTTAAACGGCGTAGCCCCCAGCTATGATGGAAAAACCACTAGCGGGTTAGGTATCATTTGTGCTGGCAAGACTCTCCACGCTTTGTTATTAACTCGAATTAGACCCGTCATCGCGCAATTTCAAAAGAGCGATGACAAAATTAGAGATTTTGGATTCATGGGAACAACCCAGACCGATAGAGTATTAAAGGACCGCAATATGTCAGAAAACATGCAACTCCTTCACCTTGTTATTGGCGGCGAACTTGTTGACCCCAATAAAACCGAATTTAAAGACTTAACCGCTGTTGATTTCGTCGGGGCTTATGCCAATTTTGCCGAGGCTCATGCCGCTTGGAAAGGCGCTGCTCAACGCACTGTAGATAACGCCCATATGCGCTATTTCGTACTGCATGCGCATGAGCTGATTGATCCCGATAAAGACGGCATCATTGGCTGATTCTACAAAACAGACAGACCGCCAGATGATTAAACGTCTCTGGCGAGACTATATTTGGCCGCAAAAGGGAAAGCTCTTTGTGGCTTTTCTGTTTATGGCATTACTCGCTGCGGCAACGGCAGCTTATACATTTGTAGTTGGATATATTGTCGATGAAGCCAATAAGCTGACTCAAGGCGTAGATGCAGCAAGCAATGCAAAAAAATACGCCTATGCTATTTTACCTGTCTTATTGGGCATAACAGCACTTTCAGGCCTTTCAAATTACATACAGCGCATCCTCTCAAATTCTATTGCGCTTAATGCTGTCGGTAAGATGCAAAAACAAATGTTCAAATCGGCACATAATCGTGATTATGCCAGCTTTGCCCGTGAGCCCACAGGCAATATGATTTCTAAATTTACCAATGATGTCACTGTAATCTCCAATGCCTTGATCCGCACAATGTCAAATTTGATCGCAGCGCTACTTACTGTCATTTTTACCATTGTCGCGATGCTCTATCAAAACTGGCAGCTCTCATTGGTCATGACAGTATTTCTTCTTGCCTTTTGGCCAATTATTGCAATTTCGCAGCGCATGCGTGGTAACGCCAAAGACGTACAATCTCATATCGGCACGATAACCTCGGAACTTAAAGAGAGTTTTACAGGGGCGCGAATGGTCAAAGCCTATGGACTCGAAGTCAATGAAAACAAACGCTTAGGAAAAAGTTTTGATGAACGTATTCGTCTCTTTATGAAGCTTGTAACAGAGCAGGCCCGCGTTGATCCCATTCTCGAAATTTTGGGCGGACTTGCTATTGCTGGCGTCGTGATATTTGGTGTCTATCAAGTCACAAATAACACAGCTACCGCCGGGTCAATCGGAGCGGTGCTAACAGGATTGCTAATTCTTTCCCCGAAATTACGGGCACTGGGGACCTTAAACAATGTCGTGCAAGAAGGCCTTGCCGCTCTGACCCGTATCTTTGACGTGATTGATGAGCAGCCAAGTATCATAGAGCGACCCGATGCTATGAGCCTTACGGACCCTGAGGGTCATATTGTTTTAACAGATGCGCATTTCATTTATGCAGATGGCACCATTGCTTTGAATGGCGTTACGCTTGAAGCTAAGCCTGGTGAGACAGTAGCTCTGGTTGGGCCTTCAGGCGGCGGAAAATCGACTATTATCAATATGATACCAAGACTATATGATGTTACATCAGGCCACGTTACGATTGATGGCATTGACGTAAGAGATATGACCTTGGAGAGTCTGAGAGCCTCAATGGCCCTCGTCTCTCAAGACGTTACGCTTTTCAATGATTCAATAACCGCCAATATAGGTTTTGGGAATAGAGCCGCTTCACGCGATGATATTATAAATGCCGCGAAGTCCGCCGACGCCCATGATTTTATTACTGCGCTTGCTAAAGGATATGACACAATACTGGGCGAAGACGGCGCAGGATTGTCAGGCGGACAAAAGCAACGCCTCTCCATTGCCCGCGCCATATTGCGAGATGCCCCAATCCTATTGCTAGACGAAGCCACATCTGCCCTCGACGCGGAGAGCGAGTCGAAAGTTCAAGCCGCACTCGATCGCCTCTCTGATGGGCGTACCACCATCGTCATCGCCCATAGGCTCAGCACTGTGCAAAAAGCGGATAGAATTTATGTTTTAGATAAGGGGAAGATTGTGGAATCGGGCACGCATAAGAGCCTGAGCAAAAAACGCGGCGGGGTTTATGCGAAACTAAGGGAACTGCAGAGCTAGGATGTCCCAAAGGCTATTCGAACGATATAAAACTGATTTGATGAGCATGAAATTGAATAATGCTTGGAATGGATATGGTTCTGCAATTTTTCTAGAGTTTGGAAACCTAAGCGACGTGACAAAAAAGAATGGAGAAAAATCTAATAACCCTCGTGGTGAAATCACTATAATGATAGAGTGGGACTGGAGAGCAGAAAAAGAGGCTTCGATCATTTGCGGAAGCTCACTAGAAGGTGCTCAAATTGAATTGTTTCTAAAAGATATGCTTGGGAGTGAAATAATACGACTACAAACAACTGGTCGTTTGCCAGAACTAGAAATAGAATTTTCTAACAAAGTTACGCTCAAAACTTTTATGACAAGCGTCGGCCAGCCTGAATGGGCATTTATGGATGATCGAGAAGTTGAATACCCATCTCTGGTAGTTGAAGGCGGAGTCCTTTGTGCTGAAACTGATGCAGAAAACGATAATTAAGTATCAGCAAATATCATTCCCGCCGTAGAAGCAATTCCGTCACAGGATTACCCGACCACTGTTCCATAAAGCGCGCCTTGACATCAGCGGGGTCATAGACCGTTTCCACCCACTCAATAAATTCAATATCATGGGTTTTCGAATATTTCAGATAATCCTTGAAAAAGAAGTCGAGCATCCCCGTTTTGCCTTGCTTCACGTGGAGGTATTTAAATTTTAGCTGCTCCATCGCTTTTTCTATCGTGTCCCCCATATGGAAGTGACGATATAATACCCCCATAATACCCGTACGGTCAGCCCCTGATTTACAGTGCATCACGGCAGGATATTCAATCGATTCGAACAGCTCTTTAGCGCCGCGAATTTTCTCGGGTGTATGCGTGTCGCGGCTGTAAACCCGAAAATCAATCATAGTGATGCCGTGTTTCTCGCAAGCCTCTTTTTCGAGCAGATAAAACCCTTTAGGGCTTTCGCCGCGCAGATTAATATTCGTTTTAATACCCATCTTGGTCCATTCCGCGACACGTTTGGGGGATGGCTGATTCTCGCGATACATACCGCCGCCAATATCGTGATGATTGGCAAAACGTCTGCGCAAAAACCCATGATCGCCCCAAGTTAAGTCGCGATAGGCCTGTTTTCTATCAGCCTTGTTATTGAGGTCTAATGCCATCTACCCTATGTCCTTTAATTCACGGCAACGCATAACAGGGAGGCCGCAAGTGTTCAAACGCTTCATGCGGTCAAATGCCGTACAAATTACGATTGGATGGCTCGTCGCGGCCTATATGACCTTGGTTAAATATACCACACGGTGGGACATTGAGCGCGCAGAGCAGGTTCAGCATATAATTGATGAGGGCAAAGGTTTTATAGCGCTGACATGGCATTCGCGTTTCATGATGCTTACAGCGGCGTGGAAAAAAGACTACCAACTCCCTCATGTGTTGATTTCGCGCTCCCGCGACGGGGCAATTGTTGCTCATACAAGCCATTTTCTTGGCCTCAAAACAATTCGCGGCTCAGCTAAAAAAGCCGCCAAGGGTGATATGGCGGCTAAAGCTAAAGGCGGCGCAAAAGCGAGCATGGATATTGTGATGGCATTGGACAAAGATGGTTGTATCGTTGTGACGCCGGACGGACCGCGTGGGCCGCGTCAACGAATGGGTGACGGCCCTATAAGGTTAGCGAGGCTTACCGGTGCGCCGCTTGTGCCCTGCACCTTTGCGGTTCAAAATCGCAAGCAATTTGAGAGTTGGGATAAATTCGTTTTACCCCTGCCCTTTGGCAAAGGCAAAATTATTTGGGGCTCGCCAATAAAGGTGCCCGCAGATGCTGATGATCGCAAAATAGAGCATATTCGCGAGCGCATTGAGAGCGAGATGAATATCTTCCTCGCCGATGCCGATAAAGCTATGGGCCATGATCCTGTGCGGGCTGCTGACCCATGAGCGAGACTGGATTGATACGCGCTTATTCAGGTTTAACAAAAGCGATTGCCCCGGCATTGCCGATCTGGCTGAAGCGGCGTGCACTTAAAGGTAAAGAAGATCCCGCGCGTCAAGAAGAGCGTTTCGGTATAGCTTCGCGGAATCGTCCCGACGGACAGCTTTTCTGGATGCATGGCGCCAGCGTCGGAGAAGTCACCATGCTGCTCCCGCTTATTGATAAGGTATTGGCTGAGTACCCTATGGCACATGTCTTGGTGACTAGCGGGACGACAACGTCCGCTGAATTAATGGCCAAACGCCTACCCAAGCGTGCCTTCCATCAATATGTACCGCTCGACACAGCTAAGGCGGTAACTGCATTTTTAGACCATTGGAAACCCGATCTAGCACTATGGGCAGAATCGGAGATTTGGCCTAACTTACTCCTGCAAACTAAGGCGCGCGGCACCCCCATGGCGCTGATCAACGCCCGCATGTCGGAAAGGTCTGTTCAAGGCTGGTTCAAACGGCGCAAATCGGCCCAGAGTCTGTTCGGGTGTTTTGACGTTATTCTCGCCGGGGATGAAGCAACGGCCAATGGTTTATCTTGGCTTTTGGGACAAGAAGTCGAGAGCGCAGGTAGCTTAAAAGAAGCTGCGCCAAATTTGCCCGTTGAAACCTCTGAACTTACGATACTTAAATCTGAAATCGGAGAACGGCCCGTTTGGTGCGCGGCTAGCACACATAAAGGCGAAGAAGAAATCATTCTAGCCGCGCATAAAGATATCTTAGCTAAACATCCAAATACATTACTTATTCTTGCTTTACGCCACCCTGAGCGCAGTGAAGAAATTCAGGCTTTGATGGACTTCAAAAATGTGTCTATCCGCTCTAAAAAAACAGAACTCAATCCCGAAAGTTCAGTCTTTTTATTTGATACGATTGGCGAAATGGGTCTTGCTTACTCGCTTTCTGATGTAACATTTGTTTGCGGCTCCTTGGTTAAGGGGCTTATGGGGCATAATCCGCTCGAACCTGCTCGCTTTTGTAACGCTGTCCTTACAGGCGCGCATATTTCCAGTTTCGCAGACAGCTATATGTCCATGATTGCTTTCGACGCCGCGCAGCGTATTCTGTCTCCTACTAAGGTAGGACATGCGGTGAGCGATTTATTCTCAGATCCAGAAAGACTTGCGCGTCAACAACGTTTGGCATTTGACTATGCGCAGGGCCGCAACGCCGTATTGGAGTATGTATGGGAGAAACTTTCTCCGATCCTGCCTGCTAAATCAGGCGAGGTCATATAATGAGACCGCCCGAATTTTGGAATCACCGCGAGGGCCGCGATGCCGCCCCTATGATAAGGCTGTTTCTAAAGCCTTTTGGCTGGATTTATGGCTGGGCCGCCGCACGGCGTATCAAAACAACCGAGAGCTATGATGTCGGTATACCCGTCATATGCGTGGGTAATGCAACCATGGGCGGAACCGGCAAGACACCCGTTGCGATTTATCTGCTTAAAAGCCTACGCCGCCTAAAGATCGATGCTGTAGGCTTGACTCGCGGATATGGCGGTTTGGAAAAAGGGCCTATGCCTGTCCAGCAAAGACATACTGCAATTGATGTAGGCGATGAACCCCTGCTCCTCGCGCGCCACGCACCCGTCTGGGTCAGTGCAGGCAGAGATGATGGCGCGCGTGCTGCGCGAAGTCACGGCGCGTCTGTTATCGTTATGGATGACGGACATCAAAACCCCCAACTGGAAAAGACTCTCTCGCTCTTGGTGGTGGATGCCGAGGTCGGCTTTGGAAATGGCTGTGTCTTTCCTGCCGGTCCATTGCGTGAAAAATTAGGGCCCTCATTGGAACGCGCAGACGCTGTTATCCTGATGAAGCCTTCAGCAGATTATGAAATTGATGATGTTCTGACAGAGCAGCTTAAAGGCAAAATCGTTATACCAGCTTTTTTAGCTCCTGCCTCGCCGCCACCCAAAGGCAAGCTTTATGCTTTTGCGGGCATTGGCCGCCCCAATAAATTCTTCGATAGTCTGCGCCGTCATGGCGGAGACATCGTCGAAGAAATGCCTTATGCCGACCATTATAAATATAAGGATGAGGATATTGAGAGCCTCTTTATGCTGGCATCCGAATATGAAGCGTCACTCATCACCACGGAAAAGGATTATGTGCGCCTTCCTAAGGGTTATCGCAAAGGTGTCCACGCTTGGCCTGTTTCGGTTCAATTTGAGGATGAGTTGACCTTAAGACGCTTGCTCCATCCCATTATTGAGCAATCAAAGCCCCGTAAATGAGTCTTGGCCGAAAGATAATTTGGCGCTTGGAGGCGCTTGCTTATGATGTCGTTGGGCTAGTGCTCAAATTGTTTCCATTTGGTGGAATCTCTGCATTTGGGGGCTGGCTTCTGCGCCTCATTGGGCCACTGACGAGTAAACATCGGATTGCCAAAACAGGATTGGAAATTGCTTTTCCTGATAAATCAGAAGCTGAAATCACACAAATACTCAAAGACCAATGGGATAATACGGGCCGCACCTTTGCTGAATTTCCAATCACCCACCGCATCAAAGCCTTTGAGGATGGCCGCGTCACCGTCAAAGGTCTTGAGATATTCAAAGCCAACGCGCCTGCTATCATCGTAACAGGGCATTTTGCAAATTGGGAAATTATGGCCACTGTTCTGACCCAATCAGACTTGCCTGTGCGCATAACCTACCGCAAAATCAACAACTCCTATATAGATGAACGTGTGCGGAAACAGCGTGAGCGTTACGGCACGAAATTCCTTATTCAAAAATCGACTCACAGGGGCGGACGTGAATTACTCGAAGCGCTGAAAAACGGTGAAAGTGTAGCTCTGCTCAATGATCAGAAATTCAATACAGGTGTGAGCGTTCCGTTTTTTGGAAAAGACGCGATGACGGCGCAAGGCGCAACGCGGCTCGCGCTTAAAACCGGACGTCCGCTCTTACCCATGGGTATCACCCGTGAAGGACCAAACTTCACCGTAACATTTTATGAACCGATAGAACTTGAGACGACAGGCAATCGCGAAAGGGATGTTCTTAGCGGTGTTACGAAAGTCACAGAATTCATTGTAGACCGTATAAGAGAAGAGCCTGCGCAATGGTTCTGGGTGCATCGGCGTTGGCCGAAGGCCCTATACAAAAAAGATTAAGCGCTTTGCTTATTGGCGGCGCGGTGGGAGTCCCATTCTCCAAATTCAAAGGCAATGCAGCGTTCTATGAGCTTTCGCCAGACCTGTTCAGCAATGTCTTCGGATAGCCCCTGCTTGCGGGCTTCGACTAATACTTTGGAGACAACATCTTCGATACGCTCAGCATCATAAACGGCGTCACGGTCGTTTTTTATGCGCCCCGCTGCGGTCATATAAGCTTGGCGTTTTACCAGTAAGGCGACAAGCTCGCGGTCAAGCGCATCTACGCCTTCGCGGACTTCCGCCATTGTTTGGCAATCTTCACCTGCTTTAGCCATGCTCGTCATCAGCCTTGTAGAGGCCACTCCGTGAGTAATTCAGGATCTAAGTTACGGTTACGCCACTTCAAACGCCAGCATAAATGCGGCCCTGTCGAGCGGCCTTTTGACCCAACCGTGGCGATTTGCTCACCTTGCTTCACGGCTTGCCCCGGTTCTACCAAAATTTCATCCGTATGCAGATACATGGAAATCAAGCCTTGCCCGTGATCGAGCAGCACCATAGCGCCCTCAAAATAAAGATCATCATCAGCGAGGCTCACAATACCATCGGCAGGCGCATAAATCGGCGTCCCGACAGGCGCGGCCAAATCAACGCCATAATGCGGCTTTTTCGGCTCTCCATTGAGGATACGCTGCGCCCCGAAATTTGTAGTTTTGATGAAGTCCGCTTTGATGGGGAGGTCAAAACCATCCTTAAAGCCCATCTCTTTGGCACGTGAGGCGAAGCCTGTTTTCTTACGCGCGGAGGAACTGCGGATGCGTTTGAGCTGCGCTTCGGTGAAGGTGGAGACTTGGGATGGCGGCAGGCCATCTATGCGGGAGGTGTCGTAGTCGCGTGCTGTAAAAAAATACTCGACCGTTTTATCCCCAACGGCAATTTGAGACTTATCTTCATCTCGATCAAACCCTACAATAATTTGTCCATTTTCATCAGCATTTTCATAATAAAAGTCTTTGCCGCCGCGAGAAATTTTTACTTTGGCATTTGGGTTTGTGCGACACAGAACAGCACCGCCTTGTTTAGGAATACCGTGGCATGAAATGTTGTCTATTTCATGTTTACGGTGGTTCAAAGGTGAAGAACCCAACATGGATGTATCAAGTTCATATTCCTGGCTTTCACTTTGTTTTGGCTTTATATCTGATGCACTTTTAGTCGTTCTTCTAGGAGATTGAAGAGCATTTGGAAGTTGGGCAACCTTAATAACGTCGTTCTGGCCTCCAGTCTTTTCCTGCGCACAAGCAGACCCACAAATTGCAAATGCCAGAGCTAACCGTGCCAAACACCGCATTAGGCGTTTTCTTTCTTCCAAGCCTCTAGGCTCGCCGCGGCGTCCTTATAGGCCTCTTGCCTATCGGCGTTCCAATAGCGGAGCATTTCGAGCGGAATTTTATCGCCAGTGGTGGCGCAGGTGACATAAGCCCCGCCCTCCATAATCGTAAAATCAGAAGCGCCGTAATGGATAATTGCTTCGCCTGTACCTTGGAAAAAAGAATTCATGAGGGCGGTCTAACGCGAGTTGATAGGAATGTGAAGCGGGGTTTTGCAGTGATTTACCAACACTCTCAACTTTGTCATTCCGACCCTGTGTTTGATTTATCAAACACTGGCGGAATGACAATACAATTCAAGTCCGTTCAAAACAAATCACCTTGCGGCGTTACGGGCGCACTTTTCTTAGGCTTGGGTTTTGTCTTAGGCATTTTACCCGCCGCCCCATCAATAACCGCCTTGCGTTTCCCATCAGCAAAAGTCAGCATAACGCCCTCACCCGCTTTGACTTTATCCTTAGAGCGCACAACATCACCGTCCTCATTTTGCACGAGTGCGTAGCCCCGTTCCAACACACCCTGATAGCTATAAGCATCGAGTAATTGCGCCGCTTTCTTTAGGCGTTGCTCTTCCTGTTTTACCTTTCGCACAAACGCTTGGGCTGAACGGTTTGAGAGCTGCCCTAAAGTTTGGCTTTGCCGCGTCAGATTTTGCTGTATGGGTTCGGGCCGCAGACGTTGAGCTGCATTCGACAGGCGCGAAGCATGGCGGTTTTGACTGGCCGTTAAAGCCGGCGCTAATCTGGCGAGGATGAATTCCAGTCGCCGCGAGAAATCAACCGCTAAAGACTTAAGCGGCGGTAAGCGCAACATCGCTAATTTCTGGCGTAAAGGCTCAAATACCCGCTCAGGTCTCGGCAATCGCGCAACGGCCAAATCAAGCCTTTGTTGCGGCGCGGCTATAACACCCTCAAGTCGTGGCAATCGCGCCGCCGATAATGCTGTCTTTTTCTCATTCACATTACGGCGCAGGCCCCGCGTCATCCGCAGGCCGTAATCGGCTATCGTCTCAAGCCAATCCTCGCGCACAGGCACAGCCACTTCGGCGGCGCCCGTTGGCGTCGGCGCGCGGTAATCAGCCACAAAATCTATCAGCGTCCAATCGGTTTCGTGGCCCACCGCTGAGATAAGCGGAATTTGGGAATTCGCCGCCGCGCGGGCGACACTTTCTTCATTAAAACACCATAAATCTTCCATAGAGCCGCCGCCCCGCGCCACAATAAGCACATCTGGCCGTGCAAAACCTTCGGCCCTGTTAAAGCCGTTAATAGCGCTCGTAATCTGCTCCGCTGCCTTATCGCCTTGAACCAGCACAGGCCAGACCAAGACATGGCTAGGAAAGCGATCTTCAATGCGGTGCAATATATCGCGGATGACTGAGCCTGTGGGCGATGTCACCACACCGATGGTCTTGGGCATAAAGGGCAGCTCACGCTTACGCTCCGCTGCAAACAAACCTTCCGCGGCGAGCATTTTCTTGCGCTTTTCAAACAGCGCCATAAGCGCACCTGCACCAGCCAGTTCCATTTTCTCGATGATAAGTTGATAATTTGACCGTCCAGGATAGGTCGAGAGCTTACCTTCGCAGATCACTTCCATACCTTCTTCAGGCCGCATGGAGAGGCGGCTCATCACGCCTTTCCAAATAATGGAGTTAATCACGGCTTTGTCGTCTTTAACATCTAGATAGCAATGGCCAGACTTTGCCACCGTCACGCGGCCAAGCTCGCCGCGCACCCGCACATGACCAAAGGTTTCCTCAACTGTGCGTTTGAGAGAAAAGGCCAGTTCTGAGACTGTATATTCTGGGGTGTTGCTTTGCAGGTCGGGCATTACATCTTTCATAGATTCTAGCTCTCTTATACCCTAAACACCGCGAAAACGGAATCGTTAGATTAGGACAAATTATGAAAGTTTTGTTGATAGGCTCAGGCGGACGTGAACATGCCTTAGCCTGGAAGTTAGCTCAAAGCGAATTAGTCACGGAGCTTGTTTGTGCGCCCGGCAATGTTGGCATCGCAGAAGTCGCAGACATCGTTCCAGTCGCGGCAGATGATATTATTGGCCTCTTAGCCCTTGTTCAGCGTGATAATTACGACTTTGTTGTGGTTGGCCCTGAACAGCCTTTGGCCCTTGGCCTAGTCGATGCACTGCAAGAGCTTGGCATAAAAGTCTTTGGCCCAACAGAAGCCGCCGCACAGCTAGAAAGCTCCAAAGCCTTCACCAAAGAGCTTTGTAGAAGATACAATATCCCGACAGCGGCCTATAGCGTTTTCACGGACCTGAAAGAGGCCAAAGCTTATCTTAAAACGATGACTCCGCCTTATGTGTTGAAAGCCGATGGCTTGGCTGCGGGTAAAGGCGTTGTCTTGCCCGAAACGCTTAAAGAGGCTGAAAAAGAACTGGAAGAGTTTTTCTCAGGCAAATTTGGCGACGCCTCGACCAAGGTCGTGATTGAAGAATTTATGGAGGGTCAAGAAGCGAGTTTCTTTGCCATTTCAGATGGAAAAACCGCAATCCCACTTATTGCCGCTCAAGATCACAAACGCGCTTATGACGGCGATAAAGGCCCAAATACAGGCGGTATGGGCGCTTACTCTCCGGCCCCTATTTTTGACCAAAAGGCCATGGAAATCGTGATGGATAAAATTATCACGCCCACAGTGTACGGCATGGCCAAAGATGGGCACCCTTTTGTCGGTGTTCTTTTTGCAGGTCTTATGATGACCAAAGATGGCCCAAAGTTGATTGAATATAATGCCCGCTTCGGCGATCCTGAATGCCAAGTCCTGATGCGCCGCTTACAATCCGACCTTATGGAAATCTTTATTGCCGCGGAAGGTAAAAAACTAAATAAACTCAAGGCGCCAGCTTGGTTTGATGAACCGACTGTCAATGTCGTTCTCGCGGCTAATGGTTATCCTGGAGCCTATAAAAAGGGATCTGTTATCAAAGGTATTGATGAGGCCAATGAAATGGATGGCGTTGTCGTCTTTCATGCGGGTACGAAGCTTGATGATAAAGGCGCGATTTGTGCGGCGGGAGGCCGTGTGCTTAATATCACCGCACAGGCGAGTTCTCTGGAAAAGGCCGTCTCAAAGGCGTATAAAGCGATTGATGAGTCAATAGTGTGGCCTGAAGGCTTCTGCCGCAGGGACATTGCTCATCTTGCGCTCAAATGAGCGCAGGGCACATCACGCGCTCAAAACATAAAGTCATATGGGGTTTCGCATGATTAAACAGTTTCTTTTGGCTTCGGCCACGCTCGCTTTTTCAAGCGCGGCTATCGCCCATGACGAGACCCACGATAATCACGAAGACTTCACCCTCATTCATGCGGGTAAAGTCTTAGCTATTCCGGGTAAGGCCCCGAAATCAAAGCAAACTATCATTATTCACGACGGTAAAATCGTTGGTATCGAAGCAGGCTACATCGATGATGATGAAGCAACTATTATTGATGGTAAGGAGATGTTCTTCCTTCCTGGCTTAATTGATAGTCACGTCCATTTACGCGGCGAATGGAGCCCCACATCGCGCTGGGAACCTGTAACACTCGAATCGGGAGATTGGGCATTTCAATCTGCGAAACATGCAAAAACTACATTGATGGCAGGGTTCACAGCCGTGCAGGATGTTGGCGGCCCTAAGGAAATATTTGCTCTTAAGCGTGCCATCAATAAAGGTATTGTTCCTGGTCCACATATCCAAGCTGCGGGATCGGCTATCTCTATTACGGGCGGGCATGGGGATACCCATGGCTGGACGGATGAGCTTATTCCGCACATGCAATCAGAAACAATCTGTGACGGCCCGGCTGAATGCCGCGCCGCAGTGCGCCAAGCCGTCAAGAATGGCGCGGATGTTATCAAAATTACAGCCACAGGGGGCGTTCTCTCAAACACCAATGCCGGAACGGGCCAACAGTTTTTCAATGATGAACTGGAAGCCATTGTAGAAGCCGCAACTAAGATGGGGCGTAAAGTCACCGCTCATGCTCATGGGAAAGACGGCATCGAATCTGCGCTAAAGGCCGGAGTCAAATCTATAGAACACGGGACATATTTAGACGAAGGCACAGCCGCTTTGTTTAAAAAGTATGATGCGACCCTTGTTCCTACGGTTATGGCGGGCATGACAGTTGTAGATTGGGCGACAAATAAAGATTGGCTTCCGCCTAATTCAGCTAAGAAAGCGCTCGAAGTTGGGCCTCAAATGCAGGATATGGCACGTATTGCTTATGAAAACGGTGTGAATATCGCCTTTGGAACAGATACAGGTGTGTCAGAACACGGCAAAAATGCTGAAGAGTTTACCTATATGGTCGCGGCCGGCATGAGCGAGATGGAAGCGATTGAAAGCGCGACCACCGTCGCAGCTAAGCATATCGGCCTTGATGCCGTAATAGGCACGTTAGAGCCTGGTAAATATGCTGACTTGATTGGCGTGGACAGCAACCCTCTAAAATCTATCGAAGAACTGCGCGACGTAGATTTTGTGATGAAAGGCGGTAAGGTTTACAAAGCACCTTAAGCAGCTGATTTTACTTATTTTTGTCCAAGCGCCACTTGACAGACGGGAACTAACATTCGGCGCAGATCATGCGTGCGCATACTAACATCAACATCAGTACCTTCGGCCACACGGACATTTCCCCATGCTGATTCTGCCGCAATCACTTGTTGGCAGATTTGAGGGGTTAGATTCCCATTATTCTTCATGACTTCCGATCCTGCCGTAAGCCAAATAATATTCCCGCCCATATAGTAAAAGTAATTGCGCTCATCCGCACTTAGAGCCGCCCCATTTGTTTTTTCAAACTGATCTAGAGCTCTGAGCGCGTCATAGCATTTGGGCAGAGCGGCCTCTGCAAGGGCTTTTGCAGTAACCTCATCCTGTCCCATCACAAGAGAAGCTGAGTCTGTGCAGCGTTTAGTCACGTTCTGAATTTGTGTCCCTACATTAGGCGAAATCTGAGCTTGCGTAGTTAATGGCAATGCAAATGCAGTAAAAAGAGCTAGAGCTTTAATATGTTTCATATTCATCATCTTAATTAATATGCAAATCCTACACCGAGTTCGCTCTCGGGTGAACCTTTTTTATCAGAGCCTAGGCAATTCCGAATAAAGATCGCGCCCCAGCTTCGTCTTTTTTCATCTGCGCAGTGAGAGCCTCCAGACTGTCAAATTTTTCTTCGCCGCGAATGAAGCTGCGAAACCTGACCTGTATATGCTGGCCGTAAATATCTTGATCAAAATCGAAAATGAAGGTTTCAAGAAGAACGCCCTCACCTCCCACTGTAGGCCGCGTCCCCAGGCTCGCAATACTGGGCCGCCAGACATCCTCCCCCTCAAGCCGCGTCTCCACGCAATATATCCCTAGCTTGGGCACAACCAAGTCCCCCAGAGGCAAGTTCGCTGTTGGAAAGCCAAGCGTGCGGCCTAACTGCTGCCCTTTCTGCACGATGCCGTCCACGATCCAAGGCCGCGAGAGCATATGGGCGGCGTGGAACACATCGCCCTGTTGTAGCGCTTTGCGGATTTCCGTGCTGCCATACTTCCCATAAAGCGCGTGTAATCCGACGGGTTTCATTGGGGTCACGCCTATGCCGCGCTCACCACAAAGCCGCGTTAAGCTCTCGACATTGCCGCAGCGGTTTTTACCGAAGCCATAATCCTCACCGACGACGACGTGTTTAATCCCAAGGCCCTGATGCAAAACACGTTCGACAAATTCCACATCATCCATTTCGCGTAAGTCTTCATCAAACGGGATTTCATAAAGCCGCTCCACGCCCAGGCTCGGCATGATCTCAGCGCGCGCCGCCGCGCTCATAAGGCGAAAGGGCGGCGCATCGGATTTAAAATAGCGATAAGGATGCGGGCGAAACAGTCCGATGCCAAGCGGCGCGCCCAGATCATCCGCAATCGCTTTCGCCTCTGCAATGACAGCCTGATGCCCACGGTGCAGTCCGTCAAAATTACCGAGCGCAATGACTGCACCTTTATCCGAGGGTGATAGCCCTGAGTAAGTCTGAAGAGTCTTCACCTTTAGTCTGCAGGGCGCTTTTGCACGAACACACCCGCATCGCCGCGGCAGATCTTCTGCCCATTGACTTCGCAGTGGCATTTCATCTTCACGCGGCCCGTGCGCTCATTGATTTCGGCCACCTCGGCGACAGCTATGACCTCGTCGCCAATAAAGGCGGGCTTACGAAAGCGCAGGTTCAGCTCAACAAAAACGGCACCCGGCCCTGGTAAGTCATTGCCCAAAACTGCCGAAATGAAGGAGGCCGACAAAGCGCCATGCGCAATACGCTGCCCAAATTTAGTCGTCGCAGCGAATTCTGCATCCACATGGATCGGATTATGGTCGCCCGTAATATCGGCAAATGTGTCAATCATCTCCCCGGTAATCACAGAGGTTGTTGTTGATTTCATCCCGATTTCGAGATCTTCCAGATAGTATTTTATATTTTCAGCCATTCCACGTCCTAGCAAAAGTGAACAGAATTACCAACAGAAAGATTGCCCAGACGCCCTACCAAGATAATTCAGACGCCATATATCGCGCGGCAATACCGTGCTCACCCAACAGCGCCTTAAACTTTGTCTCGGTTTCCCCGTAAAGACCGTCTTGAATAAAGAGGCAGTCATAATCCTGCTGCTGTGCGCCGAGTAAATCGGTGAAAATATTATCCCCAATGCACAATATACGATCTTGCGGCGGAAGGTAACCGAGCATTTCTTGCATCCACGCGCGAGAGAGCCGATAAATCGGCTCATGCGGTTTCCCGGCATAAATCACCTCCCCGCCTAGCTCTTCATAGAGCTTGGCCAGAGCTCCGCCGCACCAAACAATCTTATTGCCCACCCGTACCTTCACATCTGGGTTAGCGCAAATAAAGGGCAGCCCCCCATCCCGCGCCTCGGTCAGCATAGCGCGATAATCCTCCGGCTCATCATCATCGTCAAACATACCCGTGCAGGAAATAAAGCTCGCCTGATCGATATCGGAAAAATGCAGCTCTATCGTCTCATAAAGCACATCATCACGCTCTGGCCCGAGCTTAAAGGCGGGGCCCGGCGCGCGGCGTGAAAGCTCATCAATCGTCGCATCGCCCGACGTGACAATAGCGTCATAAAACTCACCCTGCACCCCGATCTGTTCAAAGCTATGTGGAATAGACACGGACGGCTTGGGCGAATTGGAAATCAAAATAACGGGCCCGTTTTCTCCGCGAAACAGCTCGAGCGCCTCGGTTGCCGCTTTATTCGCCTCGCGCCCATTATGCACAACACCCCATATATCACAGAGCACGACATCATAATCCTGCGCCACTTGCCCAAGACCCGAAAGAGAAGAGAAATTTGTCATGAGCGGGAGGTAAGCGCTAGAGACGTTTAATGCAATGGGGTAAACTCTAGTGACATTTAAGCATTTTAAGCTGCAGATGAGGTAGAGAATTCATTAAATTGCTGAAGGTTAGTCTGGTAGTTTTCTATGATATGTAACTTAATTGATGCAGCTAAACCTTTGGCAGCCAAGTATGGAACACCATTACCGATACATTTGAACATATTTGACAAGCCCATATCTGCCGGAAACTCATACTCTTTTGGTAATGATTGGATAGCCAAAGCTTCAGCGGCTGATAAACGCCGTGCTTTATATGGGTGTAGATGGACTTCATTATTTCCATATGCTGCAGTTGGGGAATAGCGCCAACGATGGAGTCGTTTATATGACTTTTTCTTATCGTCGCCCTCGCAAATGGTTTTAAATCGCGGCAATCCAGCTCGGGGTTTAAAATGATGCTTACTATTTGGATGGTTTTTAACATCATTTCGGTCAAACCAATACTGCACAGTCAAGCCTAGAGGTAGATGGTCTGGCCTAGGAACGAGCTTTCGAGGGTAAAAAGGAGTAACGTCGGGCCAATCGTACTGGAACCCCGAACGATCAGGGTAAAGCCTTTCACCCCATCCGAATTTTGTCTCCTCAAAGCAATCGCGCCTGAAGCCGACTAGAATAATTCGTTCACGGTCCTGAGGAACACCATATTCAAGAGCATTTACAACTCGTTCGCTCAGATAATAAAATTGGCAAAGTTTATCCTTAAGATGTTCAAAAAACTCTCTGTGCTTTTTAGTGCGGTAGAGCCCTTTGACATTTTCAAAAAGAAAAAAATGAGGCTTACCATTAATTATTAAATCCACATAAGTTTCAGACAAACGGCCATTCTCACCACTTCTTCCGCGATTTTTCCCGCCAACTGAAAAATCGGGGCAAGGTGGCCCTCCAATAAAGCCTATGACTTTTTTCAAGTTTTCTTCCATTTTTACAGCTTCAGCTAGGCCTCTATCTCCGCGTAGTGAAGTTATATCTACGTTAGATAGGCCATACTTTGGTTCTCTAATTCCCAAAATATCTCTCGAATGAGAATAAGCCTCAAGAAAAGGAGTATGTATTTCGTTAGCAAATACTACATCAAATTCTTCCGACTCAAAACCTAAGTCCAAGAAGCCCCCTCCTGAGAAGAAGGAAAACACACTAAAGCTCTCATTAAATTTTTTAGTCATGCCTAATTTTGCTCAACATATTGTAAAAGGGAATATACTCTGCGCTCTCGCCCTGGTTTTCCCGTAGTGCTGTAGCTAGAACCCTTTTTATATTCTAGAAACAGGCTATCTGTGCTTGGGTCATCAAAATCTAGCGTGGTATAAATCTGGATGAAATTTTCGAGTTTCTTAGTAGTAAGTTCTATACTTGCATGCCTTGCCAAATCGACTACAGCAAAAATAGTATAGAAATGAACAGGCTTGCTAAAAAACTTCTCAATCGATCTTTGTAAAAACAGCTTCTCTATCTCAGAAAAATTTTTTTCAACTTTTGCAAAATGTAATTTCCGCTCAGGATACTTGTCGTTGTAGCGGTCATACAATTCATTCAGAGCGGAAGGAGGTGTGCTAACGATACCTTGTATTAAGAAGGTGAGTAACTGACTACTAAAGTCGACATCTTTCATTCGCCGCATGTCATTATCAGAAAATATATTCCAATCATAGCTATTCAGCTTATTTGCAACATCGACTGAGGCCTTGATGAACTCGCCATGAAATTCGGCGTTACGCATTTCTTGCGGATTCAGAGATTTATCAGTTTGATTTAATCTAGTAAAAATCTTGTGAATCAACTCTGCAGTTAGAGATGAAGGAATCTCACGTACATCAATATTATACTCCCATATTTTCTGTTTAAGGTTAGCGGGCAGGCTATCCCAGTTTTTAGAAGCATATGCGCTATCTTTGTTACTTTTATGCAGAGCGGACTTTTTGAGCCCCCACTCTCCGCTCACGAATTGTAAAATTGTCGAAAGACGTTGCTGCCCATCAACTACACTGAACCTTTGCTTTCCGGAATTAGGATCAGACTTCTGAGCCCAAAGATATATCTCAGGCATAGGGTATCCCATTAGAATTGTCTCAATAAGTTTAATCTTCTGGCTCTCTGTCCATATCATTTTCCTCTGAAAAGAACGATCCACAAAATATACGTCGTCTCTCAACTTTGCGACGACAGAGGTAATGTTTTCGCGTTTTGGCTGGATAATTTCATTTAAAGTTGTCATGCAATCGCTTTCTTAAATTCTGAAATACTCCAATTTTGATAAGCTAACACATCATCTTTGTTTCTATACACCCTAAACTTGATTTCATTTTTTAGCCTCAAACTGGTGTTCGCTTCTCTTTTTACGTCATCATACAGCCTTAAGATACGGTCAAACTTTGTAGTCACGCGTGAGGCTCCTAAATTGGAAATATGCATTTTACTGTCAAAACTAACGAATTTCTTAAAAGTGGATTTTGCGTAACGTTTGTAGACGTAATGATGTCCAGCATAAAATGCTGCAATTAAATCAATCCAAATAGTCTCGAAATGCTTCGGAGATATAATAACTACGTCTAAATCAGATTTCGGATTCCCTGATGTATTTCTAAGACGATAAGGCCTAAATGGACTTGATGGCGAAAGACTTCGGCCAAAATATCCACTTCCGATCAGCATAACACTTTCTTCCGATATGCCGAAAACTTGCCCGATTTTTTCGCGAAAAAAGGTATAATCACAAGGAGCGTCAGGACGTGTAAAATACCAAGGGTTATCAGAAAATAAATGCCCCATATTGAACTCCTCTTCCGAGCATTCAAGTATCAAGTCTCGTAAGTCTCCTTTTGGCATCATAGAATCAGGCCTCCCCACTTAGTCTTAGTGTTTGTCCCCCAAGAAAGAAATATACTTTTTTTCATTTAACATAATTCAATTCAAAACAAAATATTTCGATAACCCACCTCAGCTTAAAACTATAGCAGACATTATTCTCATAATCTTCTCTCCTCTCCTCATGCACCCCCAATCATCACACCTACGCTCCAAAACCTCCACTAATACGGCACTTTGTAAAAAACTTATCCTTGGTCTCTGATTTGCCCTTATATTTAAATCGTTCCTCTCTTCGGGACAGGCAAGCGTACGTTGGCTGGCTTTGGAGAGGACGGTGTTTGTGAATGAGGTTCTTTGGGTAACGCCTGTAAACCTGTTCATCGGAGGTGAGCTGCGGAACTTTGCTTCGCTCGGCCCTTCGCTAAAAAACATCGCCGCGCGGTCTTTGATTGCGTAAAACACATATCTTTTGACGTCCTCGGTTTTTCCGTCGCCGTCAAAGCCGCGCGGACGTCCCACATTTTGTGTGCTTCGCAACAATTCTTGGCTTCGCATCTTGGCGTCGAAGTCCTCCAAGGATGATGCGTGGCGTCTTATCAGGTGCCTTGCCAGCCCTCTCCCCCACCCGACCACCCACAGGGTAAACTCATTGGGTGGTCGGGTGGGGGAGAGGGCCGGTGCCGAAACCATAAAACCGGCCAATAGGTCGGTTTGAAACTTATTAAAAAAGGTTACTTATGCCCCGTGCTCAGAAACATCCCGCCCATCTTCGCCACAGTCTTGAAAAGCTGCGTTTGGATGTAGCGCTTAAACGGGCGCGCCTCGTTCAGGCCCAGCGCATCGCCAACAAACCCATTCCCTATGAGGACCGCTTGCCGCTGACAGATGAACGGATTGAAGCCGTTGAAGCTAAAACAACTGCGGTCGAAAAAGATCTCTCACTTGTCAAATCTCAAAGATATTTAAACCACATAGAAAAATGCCTGAAAGAGGAAATGAAACGCCAGGGCATAAAATCAATAGAGGCCGCAAAGCCGTAAGCGGCTCATTTACTGACATTTACGGATTTGTAACTCGCAGCTTAACCTTTTGATAACCAGAGTAGGCCCACGGTGATTTCCGTCTTGGGAGGGCCGAAACATGGACTTAGCAATGCGTATTGGACTCTCTTTCTTATCTTTTTCAGCCTTGGGCGCGCTCGCCCTCTCCGCCCCCGCTTTTGGCGCGCCAAATCTGATTGGGCAAACCGATGACGGCACTTACCGAACAGAAACGGTCTATTCGACCAGTGAATGCTCTGCGATCTGCCAAGCTGAATCGCCGCTTTGCCGCGGGACGATCACGGTGCAGATGGACATCACCAAGCCCGAAATGATTTGCCGGCTGAATAATGGCAAGGGCGCACAGCCCGCCTTCCCGTCCACGCCACCAACACCGCTCAACCGCGATATTGCTTTAGCAGATTTCAATGCTTACCGCGCGGAAGTGGGGCTTGATCCTGTAAAATATAGCGGCAAACTCAATGAAGCGTCGCGCCTCCATGCCGAGGATATGGCCCGCGCGGGCGATGCCTCACATAGCGGAACTGATGGTTCGTCACATGGGGATCGCGTGCAGCGTCAGGCTTATTATTTTACCATTGCGGCTGAGAATGTAGCTTCCGGACAAAAGTCGTGGGAGAAAGTTTTCAAGGCGTGGCAGGATAGCCCCGGCCATAATGAAAATTTATTGCGTGATGATGTGACGGATTTTGGTGTGGCCCTCGTCTATGATCCGGACAGTGCCTATCAAACCTATTGGGCGATGTTGGTCGCCGCGCCGCTGGATGCGGACACGACAGAGTATTTAAGATATCAGGGGCAAATCCCGCCCATGGCGACATCAGGCGCAGAATTGAAGTCCGATATTAACCCGTAAACTGCATGCCGAGCCAATCGCAAATCAGGGCGGGCTTATCTTGGCCATCAATCTCAACGGTGACCTCATAGGTCAGCAAATGCTGGCCAGGCTTCTTTTCCACGGCTTCCTTTAACGTGAACTGAGCGCGAACTTTGGACCCGCTCGGGACAGGCGCGAGGAAACGAACATTATTGAACCCGTAATTGACCCCCATTTTTACACCTTCAATGACAAGACCTGCGCTCTCTGAGAATTTTGACAAGAGCGAGAGCGTTAAAAATCCGTGGGCAATCGTGCCGCCAAAGGGCGTCATCTTGGCCATGTCTTCATTAATATGGATGAATTGATGATCTTCGGTCACGTCGGCAAATTGATTAATGCGGTCTTGATCAACCGTGATCCAATCACTGACACCAATAACGGTGCCTACGAGGTCCGGCAATGCGGAAGCTGCTGCAGTTTTCATGTGTATCCCCTTGTTATAATTAGAATTTATTTAATCTAAAACCTATTCGCGAGCGCGAATTGGTTCATATGATAATGCGCATCCCCGAAGAGCTCTTGCAGAACGCGAATACGCTTCATGAATAATCCGATATCATATTCATCCGTCATGCCCACGCCGCCATGCATCTGAACCCCCTCTTGCGAGGCTAGCTTGGCAACTGAGCCGAGTTTGGCTTTGGCCATGGCGCAATAAAGCTCGGCCTTAGGATCATTATTATCCAGTGCTGTCAAAGCGCCCATAACGGCAGAGCGCGCAATTTCCATCTCGGAATAAAGATGCGAGGCCCGGTGTTGTAGCGCTTGAAACTCGCCAATGATGGAACCAAATTGTTTGCGTTCCTTGATATAGGACACTGTGCTTTCAAAGGCTTGTGATCCTGCGCCCAAAAGCTCAGCCGCAACCGCTGCGCGGCCGGCATTCAGGACTTTGCCCAGAACGGCCATGCCATCATCAAGAGAGCCCAAAAGCGCATCTCCTGACACTTCGACATCATCCAAATCAATACGCGCGGCATTGCGGCTATCAACCATAATGGTGCGCTCGGTTGAAACGCCTTTGGATTTAGGGTCAACGATGAAAAGGCTTATGCCCTCGGCATCGCCCTCATCGCCGCTTGTGCGCGCCGCAATAATGAGAGCGTCGGCAACGTGGCCATCTACAACCATCGCTTTCGCACCGCTTAACTTGAACCCGTTACCAGATTTCTCCGCCGTCGCTGACGTTCCTGCCGGGTGATGCTTTGGCCCTTCATCCAGCGCGAGCGCAATTATGGCCTCACCGCCTGCAATTTTCGGCAGCCACTCTGATTTCTGCTCGTCCGTTCCGCCTTCGCGAATAGCTGTAGCCGCCAGAATAGCTGTGGAGAGGAATGGAGACGCCGAGAGGTTACGGCCCATCTGCTCTGCAATAAGTCCCGCCGCCATAAAGCCCATATCCACGCCGCCATGATCTTCATCAATCACAACACCCGTAAAGCCCATTTCAGCCATTTCGGCCCAAAGGCCGCGATCAAAACCTGTTTCATCGCGCTCATCACGTAAAGACCGAAGCGCTTTGATGGGCGCTTTCTCTGCAAAGAAACCCTCCGCTGTATCGCGGAGCATGACTTCGTCTTCATTTAAGACCAAAGCCATCTGCTATGCTCCCGGAAGCTGGAGAATGTGCTTGGAAATGATGTTGAGCTGCACCTCTGAGGTGCCGCCTTCAATCGAATTTCCTTTGGTACGGAGCCAACTACGGGCAAGTTTTCCGTCATTTGATCGGTCTGATTCCCATTCTAACCCGTCATGACCTGTGGCATCCATCATAAGCTCATATTTGCGCTTATTGAGTTCAGTCCCGTAATATTTCAGCATAGAGCTGTCTGCGCCAAGCGAAGCGCCCGCTTTGGCTTCTGCCAATTTACGAGAAACTGTGAGGCTAAAGGCCCAATCATCAATTTCAGCTTCAGCTACTTTACTGCGCAACATAGGGTCAGCGAGCTTTCCGTCTTCAATGCCTAAAGAGCCAGCCGCGATTTCATGGAGCGGACGTCCTTGACCTTCGAGTTGGCCTTGGCCGCCAATCATTTCACGCTCATGCGTAAGGAGGTATTTTGCTACATCCCACCCTCTGTCGCGCGTGCCGACCAGGTTTTTCTTCTCAACCCGTACATCCTCAAAAAATGTTTCACAGAAAGGTGAACGGCCTGAAATAAGTTTGATGGGCCGGGCTTCGACTCCTGGTGTTTCCATATCAAAGAGAACGAATGAAATACCGTGATGCTTTTTGCCTGTATTATCAGTTCTCACGAGACAGAAAATCCAATCAGCCTTATCGGCATATGACGTCCAGACTTTCTGTCCATTGACCATGAAATGATCGCCTTTATCCTCGCATTTAGTTGCAAGAGAGGCCAAATCTGACCCCGCACTCGGCTCGGAATAACCCTGACACCAGCGGATTTCGCCGCGCGCTACGGGCGGCAAATGCTCAAGCTTTTGCTCTTCGGTACCAAATTTCAAAAGTGCAGGCCCAAGCATCCAAATACCAAAGGATGAGAGCGGTGAACGCGCACCAATACGCGCCATTTCTTTTTTCAGAATGATCTCCTCGGCGCGGGACAGCCCTGCCCCGCCATATTCTTTAGGCCATGTCGGAACTGTCCAGCCTTTAGCAACCATACGGTCGAGCCAAACTTTTTGAGCGTCAGATTGGAATTCCCAATTCCGGCCACCCCAACACAAATCCTTATCACCAGTAATGGGTTTACGCATCTCTTCTGGGCAATTGGCCTCGAGCCACTCCCGAACTTCAGCAGCAAAAGCTTTCAAATCACTCATAATCCTGTCCTCAAATTTATATGCACATAGTTGCATATACTCTGATATAGGCTAGGTAAAGACAAAGACGCAAAATGACGCAAGATGAGGACACCCCATGCATTCATTCCAAACGGTCGCGGATATTCACATCGCCCCTGGAGGCACGGCTAGGCTTGATAAATATGTTGAAGGCCTTTGCAAAAATAAACGTATTGCCATTGTAACTGATAAGGGCGTCAAGGGGCTTGGACTGATGGATGCGGGTATCGCTGCCTTAAAGGATGCTGGCTATGCGGTCTTTGTTTTCGATAAAGTCGTCCCTGACCCGCCTGAGGACATTGTTTTAAAAGGCGCAACAGCCATTCGTAAATTCAATGCTGGACTAATTATCGGCTTTGGCGGCGGCTCTCCCATGGATACCGCCAAAGTCATCGCTCACCTCTGCGGCTCTGAGCTACCTATTGAAAGCCTTTACGGTGTAGGTAAAGCCAAAGGACCAACCCTGCCACTTCTGCTTATACCAACAACCTCTGGCACAGGGTCAGAAGTCACCAATGTCGCAATTATCACAACAGGCAAAACCGCTAAGAAAGGTGTCGTAGCCGATAGTCTCTATGCTGACCGTGTCTTATTGGATGCTGAACTCACCTTCGGACTTCCGCCCTCCATCACAGCCTCCACAGGTATAGATGCTATGGTACATGCGATTGAAGCCTATACCTCTATCCGCGAAAAGAACCCGCTCTCTGATGCCCTTGCCCTGACGGCCTTGCGGAAAATGCGCAATGCGATTGTGACGGCGGTCAATGACGGCAATGATATTGAGGCTCGAAACGACATGCTTATCGGCGCCATGTTAGCAGGACAAGCCTTTTCCAACGCCCCTTGCGCTGCGGTTCATGCCCTCGCCTACCCTCTAGGCGGTTTTTTTCATGTGCCCCACGGCCTCTCAAATGCGCTCGTTCTGACAGAGGTGATGAAATATAACTTGCCTAAAGCTGATCATTGGTACGGCGAAATTGCCAAAGATCTTGGCGTAGGCCAAACAGGCTCTTCCCTCATAGACGAGATGTTACGCCTTAAAGAAGAAACCGGCGTCCCCAAAACGCTAAGCGAGGTCAACATCCCGCAAAGCGCCATCCCAATGATGGCTGAGGACGCCATGACTAAGGACCGCTTGCTCATGAATAATGCCCGCGAAATGACCTATGATGCGACGGTCAAAATTTATGAGATAATATTATGAGGCATTTTCAATGACACGAGCCAAACCACATAACTTAGCTGACTATCCGCACAAACTCACCATTCCGACGCGCTGGGCTGATAATGATATTTACGGACATGTGAACAACTCGGTATATTATTTCTATTTCGATACAGTTGTGAATAAATGGCTGCTTGATCAAGACTTGCTAGTGTTAGGTAAGAGCGACGTTATTGGATTAGTGGTCGGAACTTCATGTGATTTCTTTGCACCCATAAGCTTTCCTGATAATGTTGTAGCGGCCCTTCGGATCGCCAAAGCGGGTAATAGCTCTGTGACATATGAGATCGGATTGTTCCGAAATGATGACACAACAGCCTCAGCCCAAGGAAGCTTCACCCATGTCTATGTAGATGAAGCCACTCGACGGCCAATGCCCATATCTGATATGATGCGCGAAAAATTAGCGGAGATTACGCCATGAGCCAATATTCTGAGATGATTAAAGAGGACCCTGCACTGGTGAGTCAGCAAGCCCGTTTCACGCGGATGCAGGATGGTACGCTAGAAGATTGGCAAAAAATCGGCGCGGCCCATAAACAGGATTTTAAAAAAACCGCTGACCGCTTTATCGATATGCTCAAACAGCTTGAAGACGCCACGCTTGGCTTTGCCTGCGACCAACTCCAACACGCGCTAATGTGCGGTACACTTGCGCGAAGAGATGGCGCGACTGATGAACAAATCGTTGTTGCACTCTGCCACGATATGGCGAAAGTTATCAACGTGCCTAATCACGGTCCTATCGTCGCTGAGATGCTAAAGCCTTATGTTTCCGAGGACAGCTATCACGTGTTGCGCAATCACCAGGCGTTTCAAGGCGAGCATTATTATCACTATATGGGCGCGCCGACAGATTTGCGCCTGCAATGGAAAGATGAGCCGTGGTATGATTACGCGGTCAAGCTTGTCGATGAATGGGACGCCCCGGCCTTTGACCCTAACTTTGAGGCCGATAGCCTTGAGAGCTTTGAACCGCTTATGCGCAAAATTTTTCACGACAGCCCAATGGCTGTGGGTTAAACCAGAAAGTACTTCATGACAGATATTAAAAATAAGACCGCCTTCGTAACGGGGGCGGCCTCCGGGATTGGCTTTGCTTTAGCTGAAGGCCTGCTCAAACGCGGGGCAAAAGTTATGATGGTCGATATTGACGCGGAAGGTTTGGCCGCTGCGCAGGAAAAACTCGGCACAGAGAATACAGCTATAGCCGTCTGTGACGTCGCTGACCCTGACGCCGTCAAATCCGCCGCTGCAGTAGCGATTGAAAGCTTTGGGAATGTACACCTCATCTTCAATAATGCGGGCGTAAGCCTCCCCGGACGGCCTGGACGTATCGCGCTGGAAGATTGGCGCTGGATTACCGACATCAATATTCTCGGCGTTGTCTATGGCTGCGAGACTTTTATTCCTCACATTGTCGGCCACGGCGAAGGAGGCCATATTATCAATACCGCCTCTACGGCAGGACACGTCACAGGCATCGGCATGGCGCCCTATTTTGCTACTAAATTTGCAGTTGTGGGTTATTCCGAAGCCTTATCTCAAGAGCTCGCCGAAGCTGGCATTGGTGTCTCCTGCCTGTGCCCCACATGGGTCAAGTCGAACATCCACAACACACCTGATAAAGCCCCGGTGGCGGGACAATATCGATATAAGTTCAAATCCTCAAAAGCCTATGAAACCATCAAAGGTTATATTGAAAACGGGATGGACGCCGATGTCTATGCCGAGCTCTGCCTCAAATCTGTAGAGGCCAACCGCCTCCACGTCTTCAACGACCCCGAAGCCCGTGCGGCTGTGGAGGCACGCGCACAGTCATTGTTGACGGATTATGATGCCAATCTGAGAGATTTGGGGCATTAAACCGGTAGCTCTCACCTCTTGCCATTTTGTCATTACCCGGCTTGTTTGGGCAATCCATGTTATTTGGACACAAGTTGAGGAATTCTCACATGGATCACCGCGACAAGCACGGTGATGACAATATTGGAATTAGTTAAAGTTACAGCCCAATTTTGCCCGGCACTGATTTGCGCAACTCAAATTTTAACACCTTCCCCGTGCCGCCCCGTGGGAGCTCTTGAATCAGATGCAAATATTTCGGTTTCTTAAATGTCGCGAGCTTACCTTCGACGTGAGCTAACACATCCTCAAGACAAAGCGTTTCGCCCTCTTTGACCACCGCGCAAACACAGCCTGTTTCGCCGAATTTCTCATCAGCGACGCCAATGACTGCGACTTCGGTGATTTGCGGCATTTGATAAAGCACGTTTTCAATCTCAGCCGGGTAAACATTTTCGCCGCCTGAGATATACATGTCTTTGACGCGATCCTCGATATAGACATAGCCTTGCTCATTCATGCGGCCAATATCGCCTGACTTGAACCAGCCATCGACGAAAGATTTTGCATTCGCTTCGGGGTTACGCCAATAGCCCGGGGTAATCGCGTTACCTTTAAACCAAATTTCGCCAGGGACATTTGGGGGACATGTCTTTCCAGCCTCATCAACAATTCGTACACGAGAGTGAAGAAGCGCTCGTCCCGCAGAACCAATCATATGCGGGATATCTTCTTTATGGAGCATTGTTCCGCCCGCAGCAGTCTCGGTCATGCCGTAACCCTCCTGAATGACGACACCTTTTTCGAGCCACCATTCAACTAATGAAACAGGGACTGTTTCAGCTCCACAAAGTGCGGTGATGATGCGTGAAAAGTCGGTCTTATCTACGTCAGGATGGGCCTTCATGGCATTATAGGCAGCAGGCACCATGAAGACGAGATTGATACCGAGCTCGGCGCTATTGAGAGCTTGCAATGTCGCCGTCGGGTCGAACATGCGCATGATAACACATGTACCACCTACGGCGATGCTTGGCAGTGCAGTCACATTCAGACCGCCAATATGGAAGAGTGGCATGTTATTCAAAGAGACTTGGTGTGGACCGCTATCCGGTAGTCGCGCCGTTGACGCGACCGTAAATTCCAACATGCCATGGGTGATGATAACGCCTTTGGGCATTCCCGTTGTCCCTGACGAATACATAAGCAAGCATTGATCATCGTAGCTTTGTTCAACAAAATCATAGATCGGCGTGGCGGCGGCTAGTCCGCGCTCATATCCGCTATCGCCGCCTAAACCATCTGTATCAACCCAATGCTCGACATTGGTAAGGGCCTTAGCCGCCTCGCCAACCGGCTCGAAAGGTTTATCCACCAACACCATAGAGGCTTCAGCGTCATTTAAAATAAAAGCAAGTTCCGGCGGTGTCAGCCGGAAATTAAGTGCCAAGCATATCGCGCCTAGGCGCCAACAGCCAAAAATAAGTTCCATAACATCTGTCGTGTTCAAACACAGAAACGCAACACGGTCGCCTTTTTTAATGCCCTTAGACTTTAAGAAACCCGCGACCTGAGCCGTTCGTTCGTGAGTTTGCGCATAGGTAAATTTACGCTGACTCATAAGATCGACCATCGCCAATTTATCAGGCGTCGTCACAGCATGGTATTCAATCCAGTCGCGGGCTTGAAGCGGCATATCTAGTCTCCCCAAATCGGCTCTTTTTAAGAGTCTCAGTTTTCATTACCTAAAACATGACAACAAAAGCGGAGCTATGCAACTCTTTGCATATAAATTTAATGTTAGGTGCTAAGTCCTAAAACCGCATAGCGCGAACAGTATCATAGCTGGTTTTGATAGACTTTCTAAATGGCTTTACCGGGTTATCATGTTCTGTAATGAAATACTCCATTCCAGAGACGTCATTTAACGCGAAATAAGTTTCAAAAGGAAGCGTCCCCTCTCCTACATTGACCATGAGCTGATTGGAAATTTTACCGTAATCACGGCTCTCATAATAAGGCTTCGGGTCACCTTTCATATCCTTTATATGACAGAGCTTAAAACGGCCCGGAGCTTTCTTGAATAAGGCGGGCACATCTATCGAAGCCAGCGCAGACCAAAATAAGTCTAATTCGAAATGGACATTATCGGGACTTGTTTGATCGAGCAATATATCCATAGCAGTTTCACCGCCCCCCAAATCATCAAATTCGAATTGATGATTGTGATAAGCAAGCCGAACGCCATTATCCTTCATGATTTCACCAGCCGCGTTAAAGGCTGCTGCATGACGCACCCAGTCCTCCTTACTGCGCTGCCCCTCATCCACCCACGGAATAATCGCAAAGTCACACCCCAATATTTGACAGATTTTCGCTAATGCTTCGGGATTATTGACGGCGGCGTCATATGAGACATGGGTCGCAGGGGAATAGAGCCCTGCATCTTTAATCATAGCTGCGAGGTCAGTTGGAGAGCGTTCTGAAAAATTACGGCCATTAAGCTCAACATAGTCGTAACCTACATCTTTGATCATATTTAGAGTGCCGACCGGATCAGGTTCGAAAATCTCGCGCAAAGTATAAGTCTGTATCCCGACTTTATCAATTTTCCCACTGGCCACTTCCGCCCTTCCTCCGCAAGCCGTTAGGCCTAAGGCCGCAGCACTGCCACCCATAAATAAACGCCGTGAATACATCAAAGAACTCCTTGCTCAATAAGGTCTGCCGCATGATGAGCGGCCCGCGCAGATAGCGCCATGTAAGTTATAGATGGGTTTTGTATCGCCGATGAGGTCATAGCGGCGCCGTCTGTAATGAATATGTTCTCAACATCCCAAGCTTGGTTCCATTTATTCAAAACGGAAGTCTTAGGATCGCGGCCCATTCGCGCCGTACCCATTTCGTGAATACGATTACCAGGTTTTGTGGGTTGAACCTCACTCATGCTAATATTGCTAAATCCACCTTTAGTGAGGATGTCTTCAGCATCCTTAGAGGCCGCGCGCAATAGCGCCCATTCGTTAGGTCCCATACGGGCATCCATTACAGGAAGTGGGATACCCCATTTATCTTTTTGAGTTGTGCTAAGTGTGATGCGATTATTGGGATTGGGGAGTACTTCTGCATAGGCGTCTAGCGTAACCGTCCATGGTCCGGGCTTGCGGTTATCGGCTTTAAATTGTTCACCGACGCCAAGGCGGTTCCCAGTCCAACTTCCTCGGCCCGTATAGACTTGAAAAGCAAAGCCGCGTTTATAGTCTTGGTCATAGTCAGGATAATTTCGGTAGCGCGGGATATAACCCTGCCCCGGATAACGGCCATAAACATAGCGGTCGTCCAACCCGTCAACTATAGCTGAGGCTCTCGCGCCTGCCACATGGTCCATCAGATTACGGCCGACTTGGTCAGAGCTATTTGCTAATCCGTTTGGAATGTCCTCATTTGCTGATTGCAAGAGAATTGCTGCCGTATTGATGGCCGAAGCATTGAGAAAAACGACTTTGGCCGTATAAATTCGCATTTCTTTTGTAAGACGATCTATAACGCGAACGCCTGTTGCACGCTTTGCCTTAGGGTCATAGATTACGGAATGAACAATTGAGTCAGGTTTAAGCGTTAAATTTCCAGTCTGCCTCGCCGCAGGTAGTGTCGCGGAATTGGAACTAAAATAAGCCCCATAAGAACAGCCCCTAAAACAATGATACCGCGCTTGGCAGGGCCCGCGACCTAAAGCTTCTTGCTCAGGCGTTGTTCGTGATAAATTTGCTACGCGCCCCGCAATGAGTTGACGATCATCGAAATTTTCAGCGATTTTGGCTTGTAATTCTTTCGCAGCGCAGTCGAGCTCAAAGGGCGGCAGAAATACGCCATTGGGCAATTGTCCTAAATCATCATTATTACCTGAAACACCTGCAAATTTTTCAACCTTGTCATACCACGGTTTTAAGTCTGCATAGCGGATGGGCCAATCGACGCCAACACCATCAACTTTATTGGCGTTAAAATCATGGTCAGAAAATCGGTAACTCATCCGTGCCCATAGAAGAGAACGTCCGCCGACATGATAACCACGGTACCATTCATAATCCGTACCCTCAGCGGTTTCGTAAGGATGATCACTGTCTTTAACCCAGAGATGCTTTGTGCTTTCAAAGAAGACATAAACATCTTTCTGGCGGGCATAATCTCGCGCAGCTTCATCAGGACTGACACGATCAAGAAATTTCTTGTCCCATGGATCGAGCATATCCGAATAGTCTTCAGCAGGATCGATATCCTTGCCGCGTTCAAGCACAAGCGTTTTCATCCCACGCTCGCACATCTCTTTGGCGACCCAACCGCCCGACATGCCGGAGCCGACGACGATGACATCAAAATCAGCCATTACAGCGCCCCCGCTTGCATAAGGTCGGCGGCATAATGGGCAGCGCGAGCTGAAAACGCCATATAACTGAGGGAAGGATTTTGAACTGCGGAAGACGTCATAAAAGATCCATCTGTCACAAATAAATTTGGCACGTCATGCGCTTGATTCCATCCGTTCAGAACAGAGGTCTTGGGATCACGTCCCATGCGTATCGTCCCCATTTCATGGGTACGGCGACCCAAATTCGTTCCGTCATCATTGGGCGTCTTGCCAGGATTGATATCTTGGCATCCCGTTTTAGTCAGAATATCGACAGCGTCTTTTTGCGCTGCTTTCATCAAGGCTATTTCATTATCACGCATAGGCGCATCAATCACAGCAATGGGCTGTCCCCATTTATCAGTTTTGCTTTTATGGAGTGTGACGCGGTTATCTTGATGCGGCAGAATTTCACCAAAGGCATCCAAGACAATTCGCCAATCACCAGGTGTTCTGTTAGCGGCTTTAAAGTCTTTACCTATGCCTTGTCGCCACCCCCCTGCACCGCTGCGGCCTGAATAGACTTGATAGGCAAAACCGCGCATATAGGGTTCTTGCTGCTCAGGAAAGTTCCTGAACCTTGGGATATAGGCATTGGTCGGACGACGTCCATAAACATATTCATCTTTATGCCCTGGCACACGGGCTTCCACCCAGACGCCGCCAACATGATCCATAAAATTACGCCCGACTTGATCTGAGGTGTTTGCGAGACCTGACGGGAATTCTTCTGATATCGAGTTCAGTAAAATCATTGCCGAGCCGACGGTCGAGGCGTTTAGAAAGATAATTTTCGATGAATAACGGCGTGTTTCTCTAGTTTTGCTATCTATAATATCAACGCTTGAAACACGTTTTGTCTCAGCGTCGTAATTCATTTTTGTAACAATAGCATTGGATATCAGCGTAAGATTTCCAGTTCTCTCAGCCGCAGGAATCGTCGCTGAGTTAGAAGAAAAATAAGCGCCATAGGAACAACCGTGAAAACATTTATTTCGCGCCTGACATTGGCCGCGCCCCAAAGCTCTCTGCTCCTCCGTCAACCGTTTCAAATTCGCCACACGCGCAATGATCAAATCACGATCTGGGAAGTTCTTCGCCATTTCATTTTTTACGGCTTGCTCAGCGCAGGTTAGGTCAAAAGGCGGAAGATAATTATCGCCACCCGGTAATTGCGTAAGGCCATCATTATTGCCAGCTATGCCTACAAATTTTTCTACACGATCATACCAAGGCGCGATGTCGCCATATCTCACCGGCCAATCTACTCCGTGACCGTCCAACTTGTTTGCTTCAAAATCATGGGGTGCCAGACGAAACGACGCCCGCCCCCATAGGAGCGACCGTCCGCCTACACGGTTCCCTCTACGCCATTTGAAATTTGTCTTTTCGCTGACCTCATAAGGCTGATCGCTATCTTTGATCCAAAGATGCTTGTTGCTCTCTTTGAAAGCATAGCTCGTGCTTTGGACGACGTAAACCGATTTGGCCTCATCTGGCTTAGGGCGGTCGAAATGCTGACGCTCCCACGGATCAAGATTATCAGAATAATCTTCATTCATGTTCAAATCTGCGCCCCGTTCCAGCACGCAAACTTTTAAGCCCCGCTCACAAAGCTCTTTGGCGACCCAGCCGCCGGAAATTCCCGACCCCACAACAATGGCGTCGAAATCCAGCATTTAGATAACACCGTCTTTCATAAGTTTAGCCGCGTGGTCAGCCGCTCGTGCAGAAAACGCCATATAGCCAAGCGATGGATTTTGGCATCCGGCAGAGGTCATGAAGGACCCGTCAGTAATGAATAAGTTAGGCACATCCCAGCTCTGGTTCCACTTATTGAGAACAGATGTTTTAGGATCGCGGCCCATACGCGCCGTGCCCATTTCATGAATACCGTTGCCGGGGGGTGAAAGATAATTACCATCTTTGAAAGACCCTCCAATATTGATGCATCCCGCTGCTTCCAGCATTTCTGCCGCATCCAAGCCAGCTTGTTTCATAAGGTTCTTTTCATTGTCACTATGCTTGGCATCCAAGATAGGCGTCGGGAAACCCCACTTATCGGTCTTAGTTTCATCTAGGCGGATATGATTGTCATAGTTCGGCAAAATTTCCCCAAAGCCAGTGATCGAAGCCACCCAAGGGCCCGGCGTGCGGTTCGCCGCTTTGAAGTCTTTGCCCACGCCCGCTTTACCAGCTCCGCCGCGCCAATCAGCGCGGTAAATACGGCCCTGATAACCAAAGCCGCGCACATAGTCTTTGCCCTCTTCCGTGTGGTTTCTAAAACGCGGAATATAAATGCCGTTGGGACGCCGACCAAAGTGATATTTATCTTCCATTCCCGGCATGATGCCATAAGCGCCGCCGCCAATGACGTGGTCCATAAGATTATGGCCCAACTGTCCCGAGGAATTTGCAAGGCCCGTTTTAAAACTGTCAGATTTTGAATTCAGCAAAATCATAGAGGTCGGAATTGTGCCGGCATTTAGGAAGACAACCCGCGCCGTGATAATCTTTGTCTCATTTGTTTTAACATTGACAGTTTTAACACCTGTTGCCCGCTTGGTTGCAGGATCATATATGACCTCATGAACAGCGGTGTCATTTATCAATGTCAAATTACCGGTGTTGCGAGCCGCAGGAAGCGTCGCTGAATTGGAGCTGAAATAAGCGCCAAAGGAGCACCCTCGAAAACAATGGTCTCTCGCTTGACAGCGCCCACGCCCGAGAGCCGTTTGTTCTTCTGTCGGCTCTGTCAGATTGGCCACGCGTCCCGGAATAACTTTACGGCCCGGAAATGCGGCTTCGACTTTCTCTTTTAGGACGTCTTCACCGCAGCTTAACTCATGGGGTTTTTGGAAGACGCTATCAGGCAGAATATCCAGACCTTCTTTAGACCCCGATATACCAGCAAATGTCTCGACATAATCATACCAAGGCGCGATGTCTTTGTAACGCAATGGCCAATCAACACCGTGACCATCTTTTTTATTGGCTTCAAAGTCTATCTCAGACAGGCGGTAGGATTGACGGCCCCACATGATAGACCGTCCGCCTGTGTGATAACCTCGGCGCCATTTATACTCTTGGCCTTCAGGCACAATATAAGGATGCTCTGTATCCTTGACCCAGAACTGCTTGGTATAGCTATGGAAGGCATAGACTTCGCTTTGAATAGGATAGTCAGCTCTATCATCAGGCGACTTTAAATTCAGATGCTCCATATCCCAAGGATCAACCATATCGGTGTAATCTTCAGTTGGCACAATATCTTTTCCGCGCTCAAGAACGGCGACTTTAAAACCCTTCTCGCACATTTCTTTTGCGACCCAGCCGCCCGACATGCCCGAGCCCACGACAATAACATCAAAATCAGCCATTATGTTGCCCATGTCCGGCCAATCTCGGAAAATGGCACGCAGCCCTTCCAGTCGCCCGGCACGGCCTCATAGATAAGTTCTTCACTCGCGCCCGGTTCGCTCATATAATAAGCTGTAGCCACGGTAGATTTGAAATTGCGGTAGAAATCATCTTTGACTTTGCCGCCAAACACATCAGCATCATATTTCGAGAGTAGTGACTCACGTTGTTTTTCCGATTGGTCGGCAAAAGCTTGCCCGCCCACTGATTTAAAATACTTATCAAGAGCCAATAATCCTGCGCGCGTATATTTACGGAAATTATCATCTCCCCACTCAGAAGCCAGCCCCTGTATCGCTGCGGGCACACCTGCTTCAATTGCGCCAGCAGTGTCCGTTTTTGGAATAATAGTCTGAGCCAGAGCCGCCACTAAAGCCATTTCATACGCGTTTAAGAAATTGCCCTCGGAAGCATATTTCAGGCTAGCAGAGGCCGCGGGTTTCGCCTCGCCGCCCTCTGTTTTTCCTGTACAGGCGGCCAAAGCACTCGCTGCAGATATCGCGAGAAGCGATTTAATCGCATCCCGGCGCTGCATCATTAATTTATCCATGAGAGACTCCAGGGGTGAATTTCTTACGTAGGGCGAAGAGAATGCCGAAAGCTAAAATCAGTACTATCGGAAATAGTAGTATTTTACCCAATGTTGCCTGCCCCGCCGCGAGTTGAACAGCATTTCCGACAGCACCCGATGCTTCGGCCTTAGCTGTTTCACTGTCAATCCAGCCGCCAATGACGGGCTGCCACATAGCTAGTCCCATCATGCCGACCCCGCCAATGATGGACATACCGAGCGCGCCTGTTTTAGGCATATATTCGGCGATAAATCCGACCATAGTGGGCCAGAAATAACAGACACCAATGGCAAAGACGATTGCCGCTAGATAGGTCATACCGCCTGTGGCAATTGAGAGAAGGAATACGCCCAATGTTGTCACAACCGCCGAAAAAAGTAAAACGCCTGTTGGGTTAAGTGCGTGAACTAGCGGCCCTGCAAAGTAACGCCCTATCGCCATAAGCCCTGTTACAATAGCTAGTATAATTAGCGGGTTAGCTCCTGAACTCTCAAGTAATGACCCAACCCATTGCTGTGTCCCGAGCTCTGTCGTGGCTGTGATCGTCATCAAAACGCACATAAATATGAAAAGCGGAGAGACGAGGGCTTTCAAATTTAACCCTGTGTCCGTCAGGTCAGACTTATCTTCGGTCACGTCGGGGAATTTCGTGGTGAAAACCATCCAGCCATAAATAATTGTCGGGATAAGCATAACGGCGATTTCCATCTGCCATGTCGAGCCACTTCCCGCAAAAAGCTTTTTAACGAGTAACGCCGCTAGTGAGCCGACAACAATTCCGCCCGGAAACCAAACGTGGAACTTGTTGAGCATGGTCGTTTTGTTATCTGTATACATATTGGCAATCATAGGATTACAGGCCGCCTCCACGGCGCCATTGGCAAAGCCGACACAGAAGGTAGAAATCATCAGCCCCCAAAACCCGCCCGCAAAGATCGTCAGAAGTAAACCCAAAATATGCCCAAGGAAGGCAATAATCATAATCTTGCGCGGTCCGACGCTGTTATAAAGTAGGCCCCCTAAAACAGTAGCAGCAGGGAAGCCGAAAAACGCCATTGAAGCCGTCCACCCCAATTGTGCTTTGTTCAAGCTAAATTCTGCTCCCAGATCATTAAGCATACCCGCGCGTATTGCAAAGGTCATTGCCGTCACGCACAGAGCTATACAGCTCAATAAAAATAATCGACTAGGCTTTACACCTTCATTCATCGCAAGTGTTGTTGATGCCATAATATTTCCCCTTAATCGCTCAGCTTAACCCGAGCATTTTTCTGTTTGTATCTGTGTCCGCGGCGCCGCCCGCGAAATCGTCAAAGGCTTTGTCAGTTACGCGGATAATGTGATCATTCACAAATTGTGCGCCTTCGCGCGCGCCGTCTTGATTATGTTTTAACGCGCATTCCCATTCAACCACGGCCCAACCATCGAAATCATAGGCCGAGAGTTTCGAAAAGATACCCTTGAAATCTATCTGCCCATCGCCGAGAGAACGGAAGCGCCCGGGACGTTCGACCCATCCCTGATAGCCGCCATAAACACCTGACTTGCCGTTCGGGCGGAATTCCGCATCCTTAACGTGGAACATTTTGATGCGGTCGTGATAATGATCAATAAAAGAAAGATAATCGAGCTGTTGAAGAATGAAATGGCTCGGATCATAGAGGATGTTACAGCGGCTATGCCCGTCAACTTCTTCGAGGAAACGCTCAAATGTTACGCCGTCATGCAGGTCTTCACCGGGATGAATTTCATAGCACACATTTACGCCGCACTCATCATAGTAATCCAGAATAGGACGCCAACGTTTCGCGAGTTCTTTAAATCCCTCCTCCACAAGTCCGGCTGGACGCTGCGGCCACGGATACATAAAGGGCCAGACGAGCGCACCTGGGAAACTGACGCTATTGGTAAGACCCATACGCTCTGAGGCTTTCGCCGCAAATTTGACTTGCTCTACAGCCCAGCGCTGACGGTCATCAGGCTTTCCATGAAGATGCTTTGGCGCAAAAGCGTCGAAGGCCGTATCATAGGCGGGATGAACGGCGACGAGTTGTCCTTGAATATGGGTTGAAAGCTCTGTGACTTCTACACCCCATTCTTTGCATTTACCCAAATATTCGTCGCAATAATCTTGGCTTTCTGCCGCGCGTTGAAGATCAATACAGACGGGATTATCGGAAGGAATTTGCACGCCTTTATATCCCGCATCTGCCATCCACTTACAGGCGTTTTCCAGCGTATCAAACGGCGCATCACCCATAAATTGCGCAAGGAAAATAGCTGGGCCTTTAATCGTCTTCATTGTTTTATCTCCGTCCATGCCGAGTCATTTTCGCTACTTTCCAAAAGCGCTTCAATGAAGGCCATTCCCCGCACCGCCGCATCAATGCCAGAGGCTACGCCGCCTTGACTTCGTAGAGCTTTTCCAAACTCGCGATAACAATTGGCAAAAGCCTCAATATAGCCTTCGGGATGCCCTGGCGGCGTGCGGAACCAGCCTTGCGCACCTTCGCTCAGGTAGCCTTGGGCGGCCCGAATAAGCTCAGTTGGGCGGTCGGAATATGTACGTTTAAGCGTATTTGGTTCTTCCTGATGCCATTCGAGGCCACCCGTCTCGCCATAAACGCGAATGGACAGACCATTTTCAACACCCACGCATACTTGCGAAGCTGAGAGTGTTCCTTTGACGCCATCTTCCATCTTAAATAGCGCGGACCCATCATCGTCTAATCGCCGCCCCTCTACGAATATAGATAAATCAGCGGCAACATGGGTCATCCGCTTGCCTGTCATAAATTCCGCAAGGTTGTGCGCATGAGTGCCAATGTCGCCCATACAGCCTGAACCTCCTGATCTGGCGGGGTCGGTTCGCCAATCTGCCTGCTTATTTTCCACCTCTGTGGCTAGCCAGCCTTGTATGTATTCAACAAAGACTTTGCGAACTTTACCAATGCCGCCGCTCTCAATGATGCCGCGAGCCTCGCCAACCAAAGGATAGCCGAGATAAGTATGTGTCAGACCATAAGCGAGCCCATTATTCGCTTGGACAATTTTACGAAGCTCTAGAGCCTCTTCAAGATTAAGTGTCGCGGGCTTATCCGAGAGTACACTAAAACCAGCTTCGAGCGCGGCTTTCGCCACAGGAAAATGAACATGGTTAGGCGTCACAATCGCCACAAATTCCATACGCTCATTTGCGGGAAGAGCTGCTTCGGTTCTCATCATCTCATTAAAGTCGGTATAAGAGCGCGCCGGGGCGACCCCTAAGGCTTCTCCAGTTATGCGGCAATTTTCAGGATCGCGGGAGAACGCACCGCAGACAAGCTCTATATCACCATCTAGACGCGCGGCTAGGCGGTGGACATCACCGATAAAGGCGCCTTGGCCTCCGCCAACCATGCCCATTCTGATCTTTCCGCTGGATTGCGTCATGAAGGTTCCCCAGCACCTTAGTGCTTATAATGTTCCTGCCATTTTTGACAGCGTTGTCATTAAAAATATATTTCACGCTATCGACGCAGAATGTCAAGCCCTCGCCATGAGGGCAAAAGTAAAACAAGGACAACAGTCCTTTTCATTTGTGAAGCTGTTATTTGCCAGATAAGCATAGCCTATGACACATTTCAAAGCTTTACTCATAATAGCTCTCACGGCCCTATCTCTTTCAGCATGCGCAACAGCTCCAGATCCGGAGAAAGTTTGCACATCAGAATGGATCAGCAAGCGCTCTGACAAAGCTATCTCTCGAATTGAGAAAAAAGCTGTTCGCTCAATCAAACCTCTCAAAAAAGCTGGCGAAAAATGGGCACAGGGTAAAACACCAAACCCGATTCAACTTTTTATGCTGAGTAATTCTCTGAAAAGTCTCGAAAAAGAGCTCAAGAATGGCCAAGGCATCAAAGATTTAAAAATGCTCTCGGCCACATGTAACGACCCTAAAATCATATCTAATGCAATGGACGGGTTTCTACGCAAACAAGGCCTGCCTGATAACATTATCAAATTCATCGAAGGCGTGGGTATCTATCAACAACTTATTGCGCCCGATCCTGCTCTTGCTAACCGCGCCTAATGATTGACGGCTGCGTTGCTGAGCAGTAAAGCGCGGCGCATGACTTACTGCGTTGCCGCTCTCTATCATTTCACGCGTCTAACTGACTATGAGCAGCTTAAGGCGCCTTTACAAGACATGTGCGATTTACTCGGAATTAAAGGCACTCTATTGCTCGCATATGAGGGAATAAATGGCACAGTAGCCGGGCCTGATAATGCTATTGCCGATCTCTTAACGTTCTTGCGCGCCGATCCTCGCCTTCAGCATTTGGAGCACAAGGAGTCCCGCTCAGAAGACATGCCATTTTACCGCATGAAAGTCCGCCTAAAGCGCGAGATCGTCACAATGGGAGTAGAAGGTATAGACCCTAACGAGACTGTGGGCACCTATGTTGACCCTAAGGACTGGAATGACCTTATATCGGACCCAGATGTAGTCTTGATAGACACGCGTAATGATTATGAAGTCGAAATCGGAACATTCAAGGGCGCGTTAAATCCCGACACGCAAACTTTTCGTGAATTCCCGCAATGGGTAGAGGACAATCGCGAAAATTTAAACAAACCCAAAGTTGCTATGTTTTGCACAGGAGGTATAAGATGTGAAAAAGCAAGCTCTTTCATGAAGTTAAACGGATTTGATGATGTTTATCACCTTAAAGGCGGCATATTAAAATATTTAGAGACACAGCCTGAAAAAGAAAGCCTTTGGGAAGGAGACTGTTTTGTCTTTGATCAGCGCGTTGCTGTCAAACATGGCCTTGAAGAATCCGATTACGATCAGTGCTATGCGTGCCGTTACCCTATTACAGATAAAGAAAAAGCCTCTCCCCTCTATATAAAAGGTGTCTCCTGCCCACGCTGTCACAACAAAATGAGTGAAGAACAACGCGCCCGCTTTGCTGAACGGCAAAAACAAATTGCACTCGCCAAAAAGCGCGGCGAAGATCATTTGGGGCGCAAAGTCAGTTAATGGCTATCCTTTGGTCATTCCGCAGATGTCCTTATGCCATGCGCGGCCGGATGGGACTGAAAGTGAGCGGCATAGACTATGAACACCGAGAAATTATCTTAAGGGACAAACCCAAGACTATGCTTGACGCATCACCCAAAGGCACCGTTCCTGTTTTTATTAAAGATGATGGAAACGTTATTGAAGAAAGTTTAGACTTACTCCATTGGGCTCTTTCACGAAATGATCCTTTAGGTTGGCTTGACTGCGATTTGGAAGCTGCAAATACACTCATCATGGCGAACGATACAGATTTCAAACATCATCTGGACCGCTATAAATATGCTAGCCGCTATAGTGAGGATGCCAAGCGGGGCGATACGGACCTAAGTCATCGCTTGGAGGCTGAGAAACACATTCAAACTCTAGAGAATTTCCTAGAGTCAGGCCCTTATCTTTTAGGCGAGAAGCAAACGATTGCCGATATCGCTATCTTCCCCTTTATGCGGCAATTTTCAAATGTCGAGCCTGACTGGTGGAACAGCGGACCTTACCCTAAAACGCTAAAATGGCTCTCACAGCATGTTGAGTCAGAACTGTTCAAATCCATTATGATAAAATACCCGCTTTGGACATCTTTATAAGCGCTGTTTTCATGAAAGATGACTTTGGGGTAAATTTTTCTGCCAAAGCCAGTCATAACGGCTTGTCGTTGCAAATGCTTGTGGATATGCCCGCAAAGTAGCTTGGAAAGAGACATCATGGACCGCGCCGCAATTGTAGACCAAAATTTCAAGCGCCGCGTCGCTCAAGGAGATTTCCCGGCAAGTCTCAGCGATTTATCTCTAAAACAATCAGGGCTAACGAAAGCTGGCTTGAGCGAAATTTTCCACGCGCAAATTCTTAGTCGTCATTTGGATATCATCGCACGAAAACTCTCGAAAGCCGGACAAGGCTTTTACACTATTGGCTCATCTGGTCACGAAGGTAACGCCGCAATCGCCTGGGCTATGCGACCCACCGATATGGCGTTTTTACATTATCGCGGCGCAGCGTTTCAAATTGCTCGCTCTCGCCAGGTTCCAGGACAGACGCCACTCTGGGATATGCTGCTGAGTTTTACGGCATCTTCTGAAGATCCCATATCAGGCGGTCGGCACAAAGTTCTAGGTTCGAAACCTTTGAACATTCCTCCGCAAACCTCAACAATTGCTTCTCACCTTCCCAAAGCTGTTGGCGCGGCCTTTAGCATTGGCCTTACGAAGCGCATTAAACCTGAACATCAGCAAATACCAACAGATGGTATTGTTGTCTGCAGCTTTGGCGACGCCTCTTTAAATCATTCAACAGCTCAAGGCGCGATAAATACAGCGAGTTGGAGCGCCTATCAGAACAGCGCCGTGCCAATGGTCTTCGTCTGTGAAGATAATGGTATTGGCATTTCTACAAAAACGCCGCGCGGTTGGGTGCAAGCTTCAATCGAGTCGCGTCCGGGATTGGAATATATAAGCTGTAATGGTCTAGACGTGATTGAGACTTACGCCAAGGCTAGTGAAGCGCAGCGCATTGCGCGGGCCCGTAAAAAACCCGTCTTTCTTCATATGTCCTGCATCCGCCTTTATGGTCATGCTGGCCCAGATATCCAGACAGTCTATCTTTCAAAAGAAGAGGTTGAAGCTCAAGAAGCCCAAGACCCGCTTTTGCATACGGCAAGGCATATCGTTGAAAATAATATCATGACGCCCGAAGAGATATTAGGCCTTTATAACGATACAACTGATCGCGTTGCCCGAACAGCCCGGCAAGTTGTTAAACGCCCAAAACTCACGACACCTGAAGAAGTCAGTGCCAGCCTCATTCCTCCAGGGCGCAAATACGAAAAACTCTCACCTTCTTGTCATGAGAATAGAGACTCTCTTTTTGGCAAAAGTGATATGAGGGCTATGGGTGAGCCACAACACATGGCCAAACTGATAAATTTTACCATGACAGATCTTATGAACGCACATGAAGACATCATCATGATGGGCGAGGATATTGGTCATAAAGGCGGCGTTTATGGCGTCACGCAGCGTCTTCAAAAACGCTTTGGTCCACACCGCATGATTGACACGCTTTTAGATGAACAATCAATATTAGGTTTGGGTATTGGTCTTGCCCATAACGGTTTTACGCCCATGCCAGAAATTCAATTCCTTGCCTATCTACACAATGCAGAGGATCAAATCAGAGGCGAAGCGGCAACTCTGCCATTCTTCTCAAATGGGCAATTTACCAACCCCATGGTGATGCGTGTTGCGGGGCTTGGCTATCAGCGCGGATTTGGTGGACACTTTCATAATGACAATTCCCTTGCAGTCTTACGCGATATTCCGGGCCTTATCATAGCCTGTCCTTCCAATGGTCGTGACGCCGCCCTTATGCTGCGCGAGGCCGTGCGGCTTGCCCGTGAAGAACAGCGTATAGTCGCCTTGATAGAACCTATTGCACTTTACATGACCCGTGACCTTCATGAAGAAAATGACGGCGCTTGGGCATTTGATTACCCCAAGAATGGAACATTGCCCGTCGGTGAAATTGGAGTTTCCGGGGACGGTAAAGACATCGCAATCGTTAGCTACGGAAACGGCTATTTCCTTTCACTCCAAGCTGCAAAAGAGCTAAAGGACACATATAATATCAAGTGCAAGGTAATTGACTTACGCTGGCTCGCACCCCTAGCGGAAACCTCTTTATTGGTCGAAACAAAAGAGAGCCGAAATATTCTTATTGTCGATGAGTGCCGCAAAACAGGCTCGCAGGGCGAGGCTTTACACACACTGTTCAGTTCGCGAACCGATATTCCGACCTCATTATTAGCTTCTGATGACTGTTTTATTGCAACAGGCCCTGCTTATGGCGCTACGATGCCTTCAAAAGACAGCATCATCGAAGCCGCTCTAAAAGCTCATGAGGGAGCTTGATATGGCGCATCAAAAAGCACTTGTTATTTGTCCGGGCCGCGGCGTTTATAATAAAACCGAACTTGGTTATCTGAATAAATTCCACGGCGACAAGAAAGAGCTCATATCCAGCTTTGACGCGATAAGAACCACGGAAGAACAAGATGCAATCTCAGCGCTTGACAACGCCGAGCGGTTTTCAGTCTCTAAATTCACGAGAGGCGATAATGCATCCGGCCTTATCTATGCGTGCTCTTATGCGGATTTCCAATCGATTGATCGCAAGAAATATGACATTGTAGGCGTTACCGGCAATTCCATGGGCTGGTACACGGCCCTCGCTTGTAGCGGAGCTCTTTCGGCACAAGATGGGTTTCATGTCGTCAACACAATGGGCCGCATCATGCAAGGCAATGCTATTGGCGGACAAATCCTATACCCTTTTAATGATGAAAACTGGATAGAAAGCCCCGCGAAAAAATCTGAACTTGAGTCCTTGGCCTCAGATATCGAAGGGCTTTATATTTCTATTTATCTTGGCGGTATGATTGTTTTCGCGGGCACCGATACGGCATTAAAAACTCTCGAAGACAGACTCCCAGCTCAAGGGCGTTTTCCAATGCGGTTGATGAACCATTCAGGATTTCATTCAGAACTTCAATCTGAAAACTCAATACAAGGTAAGGCAGCCTTGCCAGAAACTCTATTTTCTCAACCCAATATACCTCTCATTGATGGCCGAGGCCATCTGTGGCATCCTCAGACCGTGGAACTTGGGGATCTGTGGAATTATACCTTTGGGAAGCAAGTCACAGAGACATATGACTTCACTAAAGCTGTCGCCAATAGCGTCAAAGAACTCGCCCCGGATATTGTTATCGTCTTAGGCCCCGGAACAACATTAGGCGGGGCAACTGCACAAGCTTTAATTTCCTGTGGATGGGAATCCCTGAACACAAAAAAGGATTTCACTGATAGGCAAGAAAATGCGCCATATTTGGCCGCTATGGGTTTAGAAACCCAACGAAAATGGGTCATTTAAGGCGCCGTTAACCCTAAATCTACTTATCAACAAAGCACCTAACACTACATCTTGTAATAAATTCCGTTCAAGCTAGCGTTTACACAAGAAGAATCGCATCAGACGATTCTCGGTGAATGGAAATGCGAATGAGTTTTGCAGACGATAGATGTATTAGGCCCAATCCGTCCTTGAAAGGCGCCGTCTCCATGCGGCCTAATCCAATTGACGTTTTCTCACGCCTCGCGACGGCAGAAGGATATGACCATGAGCGCGTGGATTTAAACGAACTTCATCTTTCACTACCCGGACTGTGGTGTGATCATGATGTCTCGATAACTTGGAATCTCGGGACTGAACAGGTTCAGATTTTTCTGATTTTTGAAGGCCGCACTCCTGGCGGACGGTCTGACGATATTTGCCGCCTCATGTCATTGATAAATGAGCGGCTCTCTGCGGGACATTTTGATTATTGGGACAAGAATGAAGCCTTGGTTTACCGCAATGCGGCCTCATTACGAGGCGGGGCTACATTACGGACTGAACAAGCCATGGATATGCTAGCCTTAGCACTTGACGCTGCTGAACGCGGCTATCCTGCATGCCAATATGTCATTTGGGCCGGAAAATCTCCAGAAGACGCTCTAACATCTGCTCTGGTCGATTTAGCAGCGAATCCGTAACCATGTCGGACCGTACGCACCTTGTTGTCGGCGCAGGCAAAATGGGCGGCGCATTATTAGAGGGGTGGATTAACTCAAAGGTTATTACACCAGAACAGCTCATAATCCTTGATCCGTCACCTGGAGACGCCGCGCAAAAGGCGATTTCTGAAGGGGCTCTTCACCTCATTGAGACCGATAAAAATGCAAGCAATATCAGATACTTGCTTCTAGCCATTAAACCACAAATGTTTAAAAAACTTGCACCCCCAATCGCGCTGACCCTTCCAGAAAAATGTTTGGTGATTTCAATTTTAGCAGGAACTTCACTCGCCTCGCTTCAAAGCATATTCAAAGATCAAGCTATTATCAGAGCTATGCCGAATACACCTGCCGCCATCGGCAAAGGCCTAACGGCTTACACGAAAGGCGGGAATATATCAGCCGCCCAAACGAAAGAGGCAGAAAAACTCCTCGCTGCAGGAGGCGATGTTTTTCATGTTGAAACTGAACACCTCATTGACGTTGTCACAGCTGTTTCAGGATCAGGCCCCGCCTATGTCTTTCACATGACAGAGGCTTTGGAAGCCGCGGCTGTCAAAATTGGACTTCCCGAAGAGTTGGCACCAAAATTTGCGCGGCAAACCATAATAGGTGCCGCCGGGCTGCTTGAAGAGTCTGAGCTTTCAGCCTCAGACTTAAGGAAAAATGTGACCTCTCCTAATGGAACTACAGAGGCTGCCTTGGATGTTCTTATGGGACTAGACGGACTGCCAACTATAATGCGGGAAACTGTCAAAGCCGCCCTGCGGCGTGCTAAAGAGCTGGCAGATACTTAAATCGGTAAATACAAAACGGCTTTCAAACCACCCAGTTCGCTTTCTTCTAGCTGTAGTGAACCACCATGAATTTGAGCAATATCTCTAGCAATTGATAGCCCTAGACCTACCCCTTCAATATTCTGATTACGGGCCTCATCTAGGCGTTGAAAGGCTTTAAAAGCCACTTGGCGCTTTTCCGGAGGAATACCCGGCCCGTTATCCTCTACGGCAATGAATATATTACTTTCAGTTTCTGTCAGTGTAACACGGGACATCTCTGCATATTTTTGAGCATTCGAGAGTAAGTTCATAACGGCCCGCTCAAGCGCCTGCGGACGTATATTCGCCTGAATAGTCTCAGGGGCAAAAAGTTCGGGCAAAGGTTCTGCGCATTTTGATATAATGTCAGTTAAAAAGCGCTTGATATTCACGGCTCGGGTGCTTTCTCCTTCAAGCCCTTTAGCAAAATCAAGATATCCGCCCAGCATCGCTTCCATATCCTTTATATCTTGACGGGCCTCATCGTTTTCGTCTGTCTTATCTTGCATCGCAAGATGGAGCTTTAAACGGGTCAATGGCGTCCGCAAGTCATGTGATACACCTGCAAGCATTGTTGTGCGCTGTTCAATGTGGCGGCGTATACGTCCACGCATTTTCAAAAATGACTGTCCCGCAAGGCGCACTTCAGAGGCACCTGAAGGTTTGAAATTTGAAATATCTTGCCCCTTACCAAAAGCATCCGCAGCCGCCGCAAGTTCTGTTATCGGCTTGGCTTGATTGCGAATGAATACGATTGAAACTAAGGATAATAAAACTGTCGCAGTAATAAGCCAAAAAATGAAGACAAAACCGGTGGGAGCAAAGACCCGCTCCCTCGCAGCAATAAATCTTAGAACACCCTCATCCACGGCCACTCGAATATCAATATGATTAGGATAACGCGTAGTATCAAACCAAAACTCATCGATCAGACTGTTACCTAAAGAGCGGCGAAGCGTTTTATCCAAATTTGAAAAAAACGCGTCACGCGTCGTCAAAGGTAGTTTATCACCCTCCTCCAAAGCCACTGAAAGCTCCATCTGGGGGCGAAGCATATCATCTAAACGTTCCGCGCGATCGCTAGACGGACTTTGTTTATAGAGCTGAACCGCGACTGATATGTCGGCGGCAACTGAGTCAGATAAATTTCCGGTAACTTGATTCCAATGCGCATTAAAAAAGAAATAAGCCACTGCCATTTGCATAATGGCAATCGGCAGCATGATAATTAGCAGGGCTCGTCCAAAAAGACTTTTGGGTAGATATTTTTTCAAGGGCATAAGCCCTAGGCCCCTTCTGCCAATAGGCGGTATCCTTGACCGCGCACAGTCATAATATAATCGGGCTCTGCAGGATTGTCTTCGATTTTACGCCGCAACCGCGTCATCTGAACATCGACAGCACGTTCAGATTTTGCACTTATTTTTTCAGAAAGAGCATACCGGCTTACTGTCCCACCTGCGCGGCGCGCGAGAAGTGTCATTAACGCCTCCTCACCTGTCGTCAGCCTAACACGATCACCATTCTTAGTCAGAACCAGCCGCTCAAGATCATATCTATAAGGCCCGAAGGCGACCACCGAAGCCGGCGCCGTGGTCCCCAACCTCCTGAATATAGCCTCTATACGCAGCACTAGTTCTTCAGGCTCAAATGGTTTAGAAAGATAGTCATCCGCGCCTGTCTTTAATCCCTCAATGCGGTCAGCCGCTTCGCCTCGCGCCGTCAGTAGGATTATAGGAACGTCATTGTGTTCCCTTAGAGCTCTCGTCAGGGTAAAACCATCCTCTCCCGGCATCATCACGTCCAATATCAGCAAATCAAAGGCAAGGCCATCCATCTTCCTCCGGGCTTCAGCCGCATCGCACGCCGCTGAAACGCGAAACCCGGCTTTAGCCAAGTATTTTTTCAGCAGAGACCTGATACGGTCATCATCATCGACAACAAGGATGTGAATATCCCGCCGTTCCAAACTGTCAGATTCTGTGCTCAATTTTTCCTGCTTTCGTGGTCTAATCAGTGTTGACTTCCCAAACTGTCTGAAGAGAATGCCGCGAAACACACACTCCTGCAAGTCAGCAGTCTCTTAAGGCGAGCGAAATGATTGAAAAAGCATATCACGACCGCGATGGTCACATTTGGATGGATGGCGAATTTATTGATTGGCGTGAGACCAAAGTCCATGTCCTCACTCACTCACTTCATTATGGCTCTGCCGTCTTTGAAGGTAACCGCGCCTATAACGGTAAAGTATTTCGCCTTGAGGATCATACAGATCGACTAATCCAATCTGCGAAGTTGATGGGATATGAAATCCCCTACACAGCAGAGCAAATCAATCAGGCTTGTATAGATACACTTGATAAATCAGGTTTGCAGGATGCCTATATGCGACCGGTGGCATGGCGCGGTTCGGAAATGATGGGGGTTGCCTCTAAGAACAATCAGATCCACCTCGCCATTGCCTGTTGGTTTTGGGGCAATTACTTTGAAGATAAAATGAAGGGCATTCGTCTTTGCATTGCTGATTGGAAACGCCCAGCACCTGATACTATTCCCTGTAAATCAAAGGGCGCAGGGCTTTATATGATCTGCACGCTTTCAAAAGATGCTGCAGCTGCCAAAGGGTTTGATGATGCGCTTATGTATGATTATCAAGGCCGCGTCGCCGAATGTACAGGCGCGCATATTTTCTTTGTCAGAGGCCAAGAAATTCACACACCGACCTGCGATAACCTCTTGGACGGTATAACCCATGATACTGTTTTAAAGCTTGCGGCCAAGCGCGGATATAAAGTGTTTAAACGTGACATCTACCCTTCAGAAATGGAGCATTTTGACGAGTGTTTTGTGACAGGAACAGCTGCGGAGGTTACCCCCGTCCGCGAGATTGACGGACGGCATTATACTCCAGGTGAAGTCTGTCAGGCGCTTATCTCAGATTATGACGACCTTGTCAGAGGTAAGACCAGTCTTTAATCTTTAAGAGCGGCCCTTACATAGAGCTGTCCTGTCCAAACTGACATCGCTGCAGAAAGCCAAAGTAGAGCAATTCCTAAGAATTTCGCATTCGCCTTAATGGACGGAATCGCGGAATCTATCTCCAAATAGCTTCGCCCCATAATCCAGAACAACAAAACAACGATTGAGATAAATTCAAAGCTTGTCTTCCATTTAGCTAGCTTTGTTGGCGGCATGGCCCGGCCCGAAAGTGCCGCATGCTCACGGCTTCCAGAAACTAAGATATCACGGAATATTATCGCAATTGCGGGCACCACGATAAGCCAGTCTCCTCGGACAGCTATACAGAAGGCAATCAAACAGCCCGCGACTAATAGCTTATCCGCAATTGGGTCAATCATTCGGCCAAAACCGCTGACCAGATTCCAACGCCGAGCTAAAAATCCATCCAGAAAGTCAGACGCCATTGCGTAGAAAATCAAAAAGAAAAGCAAATATCCATTCGCTAGCGCAGAATCAGTTCCGTTTGCGAATGCGATAATTCCAGCAATCAAAATCGGGATAATACAGATCCGTGAAATTGTAAGTGCATTTGGAACCCACCATCCGGGATGGCGTATTAGGGTAGACCTATCAGATGTCATTTGCGGCGACCGCCTTTGTTGTCAGAATCTTAAATCCTGTAAGAATTGAGATAAGTGCGGCAAACCAGAGAATCCCCTGGCCAATCATCCAAACATAAGGGGATGTCGACATTAACGCATCGATATTATCCTTACCGGATATAAGACTATCAATCCAAGTCGTTATCCAAGGCGACGCGACCAGCAAACAGGCCGCAAGCATAGACAAGCCATTTTTCAGGCTTCCGAATTTTGTCTCAGGCCATCCGCTCTTAGTCATATCATAACCTTTAAGCAGCCCTACAAGAACTTCACGTAAAATGATAATACCAACAGGCAACGCGAATATCCAATTAAGCATATTCGCTTTATAAACCACATAAGTCATGGCGAGTAAGACGCCGAGGACAAGAATAATATCAGCAATATCGTCAAACCATCCAAATTTCCGATGTGGTGCTCTTTCTGTCCCCCCAAAATAATCATCAAAAAAATCTGTCATCGCGGCAAAGATTAGAAGAAAGGTCGCCAAAATAGCCATATTTAAATCCGGCCACCCTTTGATAATAATTATCATGATGATGGGCGTCAGAAAAAAACGCATGAGTGTCAGAGCGTCTGCAATAGCCCCGCCAGTTTGCGTACTTTCCGCTTCGCCTGTTTTATTCGTTGAAATAGTCATGTATGTGCTTTGCCAGCTTTACACTGACTCCCTCTACTAAAGCCAAATCTTCTACCGCCGCCTTTTTAATCGCTTTGGCTGAACCAAAATGCGCCAATAAAGACTTCTTTCTCCCCGGCCCCACGCCTGTGATACCATCTAACGGGCTTGTAATCATCTGTTTTTTACGCTTTGCGCGATGCGTACCTATAGCAAATCGATGGGCTTCATCTCTTAAGCGTTGCAAATAATAAAGCGCCGGTGTTTTAGGAGGTATTGTAAACTCGGCTTTACCGGGCATGAAAAATGTTTCTCGGCCTGCATTTCTGTCAGGTCCTTTTGCAATGGCAACCAAAGTTGTTTTTTCAGTCGCGCCAAGCTCATCAAGCGTGTTTTTAACAGCAGAAAGCTGGCCTTTACCGCCATCAATAAGAACAATATCAGGCCATTCAAGTTGATCATCTTTCATAAGCCGGGAAAAACGCCGACGAAAAACTTCGCGCATCATGCCGTAATCATCTCCGGGCTCTGTCTCAACATCTTTAATATTGAAGGTTCGGTATTCTTTTTTTCTAAACCCTTTCGGCCCAGCGACAATAAAGGCCCCCACGGCATTAGTCCCTTGAATATGACTGTTATCATACACCTCTATCCGTTCAGGCATATCTTCAAGATCAAAAACGGTTTGTATTTCTTTGAGTAACTTTTGCTGCGATGCAGTTTCAGCCATCTTGCGCGCCAAGGCTTCCTGTGCATTCCTAACGGCGCGATCAACAAGCTTTTTTTTCTCGCCGCGCACAGGGTTGGTGATTTTAATGAGCCGCCCTGATCTTTCAGTAAGGCCTGCTTCCAATAGATCTTTATTCGGTAGATCTTGATTAACGAATATATTCTTCGGAATAGGTTTATTCAAATAAAATTGAGCAATAAAAGCATCAATCACTTCTGCAATCTCATCGTCTTTTGTGTGGCGTGGAAAGTAAGAATTATTCCCCCAATTTTGTCCCGCGCGAAAGAAAAAGACTTGCACACAACTCTGTCCGCCCTCGCTATGAATGGCTATTACATCGCCCTCTGAAAAGGTTGTGGGGTTTATACCGCCACTCGCACCGCTGACTTGAGACATGGCATGAAGTCGATCCCTAAGTTCAGCCGCTTTTTCAAAGTTTAAATCCGCTGACGCATCAGACATTTGGCTCTGAAGCCGCCGCCGAAGGGCAGCAGACTTACCTGTTAAAAAGTCTTCCGCGTCGCCAATAAGCTGAGAATATTCATCAAGCTCAATCTCGCCCGTGCAAGGGGCTGAACAACGTTTGATTTGATGTAACATACAAGGACGTGTGCGAGCTTCATATATTGAGTCAGAGCAGTTTCTCAGGCGAAAAGCCCGCTGTAATGTATCAAGTGTTCGGTTTACCGCCCCCGCACTGGCGAAAGGCCCGTAATAATCTCCTTTAATCGTCTTAGCTCCACGGTGCTTAGTGATCTGCGCAGCGGGGTGATCTTTACGCACAAGGATATAGGGAAAACTTTTATCGTCTCGTAGAAGAATATTATAACGCGGTTTCAGGCGTTTTATCAGATTTGCTTCGAGTAAGAGCGCTTCGGTTTCACTGCCGCAAACAACGAATTCCATATCTTGTGTCGCGCGGATCATTCGCTTTAATCTTACAGGGTGCCTCGCATAGCTTGTGTAGGCTGTAACGCGTTTCTTTAGATCCTTGGCTTTCCCGACATAAAGCACGTTTCTGTGCTCATCAAACATCCGGTAAACACCAGGCTTATGAGGCAAACGTGAGACAAAATCAGCAATCAACTCTGGCCCATGAACTGCTAGCTTCGCGTCTTTATGCAAAGGTTTTATAGATTCGGTTTCAGGCATTGCCCCATAAGTAAGGACTTTACTTTCATAACGCAATTCAAGCAGACACTTTAAACTAGATTGCGAACATCCTTTGAAGAGCCCAAACAAATGTGAGAAGTCATGCTGCTCACCTGAGACAACACACCCAAAACGTTTGAATGGAACTCTTTGTAAGTCGCTAAATCCTGAACTTCGACTCGTAGCAAATATTCCACAGAGCCCGTAATATTATGGCACTCTTTAACCACGGGCGCGACACTCATAGCGCGTTCAAAATCCAATGCGTCTTGTTTTAATTGACCCGAGAGCCCGACAGTCACAAAAATAGTAATCACTTCACCTATAACTGCACGGTCAATCACGGCACGATAACCTTTTATCACGCCTCTCCTTTCTAACTCCTGTACTCGCCGCAAACATGCTGAAGGTGACAAGCTGACTTTTGTCGCCAAATCAGTGTTACTAATGCGCCCCTCTCTTTCAAGAACAGACAATATTTGTGAGTTAATAGCATCAATACTTCTCATATATTGCATATATTGCCTACTTAGCGCTTAATAAAGCGAATAATTGCAATTATTTTACACTATTATTGTGTGCATAAGATGAAAATTTGTGGAGACCTTAATGAGCACGTTAGATCTATCGAATTACGACATCTCCAAAGAGCGGGGTTATCTTTGCCAGTTTAATGCTAATGAAGTCGAGTTCACGGGCATCATGAGTGAAGTAAGTGATATCGCTATGGGACTGCCTCAAATTTTGCCTTCAGGACGCGTTAGGCATATACTTAATCGTGATCTCCCTGAAACTGACCTCTCAGACTTTTTAGCAAAATGCACAGACGCCCAAGCCCGCATTGCAATGGTTCACTATGCCTTCATGGTGCAATCCTTCGTTTGGGGTGAAGCAACAGCTCCGGCTTACCTTCCAAAATGCTTAGCTATGCCTATTGTTGCGCTTGCCGATCATTTAGGCCAACAGCCCCTTCTCCCCTACAGCTCATATGTTCTTGATAATTGGGACAGGTTTGATCACGACAAACCCATTGCTCTTGATAATATTTATATGCGCCAGCACTTTCTTGGCGGACAGGATGAGGCTTGGTTTGTTCTCATCCATGTGGCAATTGAAGCGAAAGCTGGACGCGCTCTCGCCTTAATGGGCCCTATTGTGGATGCTGTGGAAAAAGGTGATCTAGACGAAGTCCAAAACAAGCTCGGAAAAATGGCGCTCACCTGGGATAAGATAAATGCTATCTTTGATCGTATGCCAGAACGATGCGATCCATATGTCTATTTCGAGCGTGTCCGTCCTTATATCCACGGCTGGCGAGATAATCCTGCCTTGCCTAATGGTATTATTTATGAGGGCACACGCTTTGGTACCGAGGCACAAGCCTTTCGCGGACAGACAGGTTCTCAAAGCTCAATTGTACCCGCAATGGATGCCCTGCTCGGCATTGGCCATGCTGCAGATCCTCTCAAGGAATATCTCGACCAACTTCACATTTATCGTCCAACGGATCACCGCCGATTTATCGATGATGTCCGATCTAAAAGTCGTCTTCGTGATTTCGTAAAGACTGCAGGGCACAAAGGTTTGGCCGAAGCCTATAATGCGAATGTCCAAGCTATATCGGACTTCCGAACGCGCCACCTAGAATATGCTGCAAGCTACATAAACAAGCAGGGTAAATCAGCTGCGGGTAATGACACTGATGTCGGCACAGGCGGGACCCCCTTCATGAAATATCTCAAAAAGCATCGTGATGAAACGAAAGCGAATCTGGTTTCTGTTTAAGGATCGCAATGCCAACATGTCTCAAGCTGTCCCATTCCGATGGGGCCTCCGAGCGGAAGCGTTTTAGCTTTCGTCACAGGTGGCCGTGCTTTTACTGGACGTTCCAGATGCGCATCAATTAATGAGACCAACCACAGGCCGTGCCCTGAGCCTTTTATAGTAAGATCGCTACGAATATCGCGCAAGACTTTGTCAGTTCGCGCTTTAACGCCGGGCGTGGCTTGACTGTCTGCGAGTTCCATCAAAGCAAAAACGAAACGCGCTTGAATCCCCTTTGCAATTTCTCCAGTGCGATCATTATTAGGCTGACGCATAACATAAGCACGTGTGCGCTGTAGAACGTCCATCAAACCAAGATTGCGCGCGTCACGCCTCTTAAATTCAATCAAACGTGCGGCACGGCGTGGGTCCAGTAAAACATCAAATGTAAGGTCAGCAGCCGTGTCTGCCGCCGCGGTGACGTCGAATGCGGGATAAGCAGTCTTACGAAATAATTCTCGGTCACTATCCGCTATGGAATAACTTACCAATGTAGGTGTCAGAAGATTTAACGTTGAGTCTTTTAAGTCCAATTCCACTGGGTCGAGCGTCTTTAGAACAGCGGCTAATGCACGTCTCTGATCAGCAGGAGCAACAATTTTTGCAGGGCTTTGACCATCACCTTTAAGAGCATAATTAAAACTCATACCACCAATATACTTGGCCGCCGCAGCCGTTTGGTAACGATGGTAAAGATAAATGGGCACGATGACTTTGTTCAAATCATAGACAGGCTGTCCAGGATGAATGCGGTCGGGTCCAAATGTGTCAAGTGCAAGACGGCGAACGCGCATAGCCTCATTTAACCCTTCAACTGGATCACTGCCATTATCCCAGATATTGCCTAAGGGGTGAGCCGTTCCCGCACTACGCGCATCCGAGTCGGCCACATAAGCCAAGCCGCGATCCAAAGCATTCTGTATGACGGCCTCACGTTCTTGATCTGTTAAATCACCATAGAGCCAAATCGCTGCAAATTTATCCCAGTCACCCACGCCAACGCCATAAGTGTTTGAAAAATCCATTTGACCATCTGTTACGCGCACATCGGGGGCGGGATAATCCATCACCGAGCCTTTGCCATAAGTGCTAGCGGCGAAGTTATGTGCAAAACCGAGAGCATGACCGACTTCATGCGCTGACAACTGACGAATACGATCTAATGCAAGTTCAACAGGGTCATCATCGGCCCCGCTATCTGTTTTTGCCGTTCCAGCCAGGCCTTCGAATATCATGCGGTCTTGGCGCACACGCAAGGAGCCTAGATTTACATGCCCTTTTAACATTTCACCCGTGCGAGGATCTGAAACACCTCCGCCATAGGACCACCCACGTGTTTGACGATGAACCCATTGAACAACATTATAACGGATATCAAGTGGATGGGCATCCTCTGGCAAAACCTCAACGCGGTATCCATCAGGAAAACCGGCAGCTTCAAAGGCTGCTTCCCACCATTTAGCACCGTCGATTAAGGCACTGCGAATAGGCTCAGGCGCACCACTATCAATATAAAAGACGATCGGGTTTAGGGTTTCACCCGCTTCATTTTTTTGCAAGCGATAACGCCGCGCCAAACGGGTTTCAATCTGTCCTGAAATAGGCACGCTATAATCATAGTGCACCTCTTCAATCGCACCTGCACGCGGGTCTGACCTTAAGGGCTTATACCCTTCTTCAGGCAGTCTTACAAAACTATGATGCTGAATAAGTGTTGCATCCCGTCCGTTTGCGGCTGTTGTCGCGACCTCAGTTCCGGGTTTGGCAGATGAAAGCGTAAAAAACACGTCCACTTCAACATTATCAGGAAAAGAAAAAACGTTTTTTGTATCCACAAATGTTCTATCTTTTGAAACGCTAAAGCTGCCTTGGTCTCTGTCCTTCAAATATTGCACGAGGTTTAAAACGTCACTCGTTAGGAAGTCTGTTAGGTCAACCACAAGTCCATTGGAACTTTTGATAATATCAGCACTTGCAAGAAATGATCGCGCAAAACTTTCCCGAACAGCGCGTTCCTCAAGAGGGTTATCGGCGCTCGCGCGATAGAGCATATTTTCGGCTTCTATAACAATTTTATCCCCTATTCGGCGAAAGACGATGATTTTTCCGCTATCGCCCCAACCTCGGTCAAGTCCCACAGGGTTAGATCCCAGACCCGCCGTAAGCCTTGCTGTATGAATAAGACGAAGCGATACACCGTCTTCATCTGCTTTGGGCAGCTTAGCTAAGACACGGTTCTTACTATTATCCACATAGAGATCAATGAACCCCTGTTTATGTTCTAGCCCCGCTAAAGGGTTAGAAGTTTCAGCACTAGGCTGACATGCCGTAAGAATAAAAGCCATTACCAAGCCAAGAAAAATACGCATACTAACACCCAATGATTTGTCTAAAACTAACCGCGAGAGTAACAGCTAAATGCGTCTTGTCGAGTAGAGCCTATAGCTTTTGAAACATGACATAGGCTTCTACATCACCTTCGACAGGGTCTTGAAAAGCCATAGGCAGGCGTCCCACAATTTCGAAACCCATTTTTGTCCATAGATGAACGGCAGGTTTGTTTGTTGAAACGACGAGATTATACTGCATAGCCCGATATCCCATATGGCGGGCTTGCTTAAGAGAATGCTCGCACAGTTGTGCCGCAATACCTTGCCCGCGAAACTCAGCATTGGTGACATAACCACAATTGCAAACATGGTTGCCGGGCCCAGCATTATTCGGCCTGATGTAATAAACACCTACGGGAACTTTGCCCTGCTCTGCTATAAACACATCTTTATCTAGAGCAAACCAATAGGCCAATGCCCCATCCTTATCCAAATCTTGCGGTAAAGGATAGGTTCTGCCCTCTCGAATAACAGGTTTTGTAAGACTCCAGACGGCGTCATAATCCTCTTGCGTCGCGCGGCGAATATTCACGTAAAACCCTTTTCATGTGGACGAAGCCAAGAGGCTTTGACATATAACCGAAATGACAAAAACACCAGAAACTGATTTCGAAACTTTCCTAAAAGTCGATATCCGCACAGGCACCATCATCGAAGCCGTGGAATTTCCCGAAGCCCGCAAACCTGCCTATAAACTCAAGATTGACTTTGGCGAGGGCATTGGCGTTAAAAAATCATCTGCTCAAATAACGGGGCTTTATACCCCAACTAAACTGATAGGAAAGCAAGTCGCCGCAGTCGTGAACTTTCCCAGACGCCAAATTGGCCCCTTCATGTCCGAGGTTTTAACGCTGGGTTTTCATAATGACGAAGGTCACGTCAGCTTATTCTCACCTGATCATAAGATCGCAAATGGGACACGTTTGTTATGAGCGATGATAGCTGCCAAATCTATTTGATTACGCCTCCACAAATTCCTGACCTGCAAGCCTTTTGCAAAACATTGAGCGAAACTCTTGCAGCCGCCCCCGTTGCATGTCTTCAAATACGGCTAAAAGAGATGAACGGAGACAAACCAGAGAGTTCAGCCGTCATTCAGGCCTGTGAAGCTATTAAACCTATATGTCATGAACATGGAACACTTGTCATTATCAATGACAACCCTGATCTGGCAAAGGAATGTGAAGCGGATGGCGTTCATTTGGGTCAAAACGACATGGACTATTTTTCATCCCGGGAACTGCTAGGCGGTGATGTCATCATTGGTGTCACATGCCATAATTCAAAAGGCCTCGGTTTTGAGGCTGCAAATGCAGGCGCGGATTATGTGGCTTTTGGCGCGTTTTTTGACACGCCAACCAAGGCCGCCAAATACCGTGCCGAGACGGAGATTTTGGAATGGTGGCAAGAAGCCGTCGAAATACCCAGTGTCGCGATTGGCGGAATAACCGTGGACAATGCGGCGCAGATCATCAGAGCGGGCGCGGACTTTATAGCCGTATCTTCCGGCGTGTGGGCGCATCCGGACGGGCCAGCCTCAGCGGTTTCGCAGCTATCTGCCTTATGTCAGGCGCATTCACAGCGGGACTAGGCCAGTCCGCTTACGCAGACTCAACAACATCCACACAGCCTTCCGTCAGTTTTGACGATGCGCTTTCCGCCTTTAATAGCGGGGATAAACTTACGGCCCTTTCCCATGCTCGGGTGGCCGCTCGCGCTGGTTCAGCCGATGCCGCCGTTATGGCCGGATATATTCTACGCAAGGGTGAAACGGGTTCGATCAATCTGACTGAAGCTAAATCTTGGTATTTGCAAGCCGCGAATAAAAACCATCCCGATGCTCTTGTCGCTCTGGGTGAAATGGCCATCAAGAATGAAGCCGGACTGACGCAAGCTGACGCCGTCGCTTACCTGACTCGCGCTTCTGATATGGGCCGAACAGATGCCATGCGGGCCTTGTCAGACCTTTACCGCACGGGCCAAGGCACAGCTCCTAGCACCAAGAAATCACAAAACCTGCTCAAGAAGGCCTCGCAAAGCTTTGACAGCGATGCCACGAAACGCTTAGGCGATAGCTATTTTGAAAAAGACCCGAAAAAGGCCCTGAAATATTATGAGCAAGCCGCTGAATCAGGTCATATTGAAGCCGCCTACATTGCCGGCGTTATGTATGCAGAAAATTTTGAAATTCGGCCAAATTCAGCAAAATCGGCGGCGCTGCTAAAACAAGCGGCGGAAGGTGGCCACGCAGCGGCTCAAGCAGATTATGGTCTACTGGTTTATCAAGGTTACGGAGCAGCGCGGTCTGAAACCGAAGCGGCCAAATGGTTCGAAAAATCAGCCAAAGGCGGCGACAAAGAAGGTCAATTTCTTTACGCATTCACGCTGGCGAAAGGTGAAGGCGTGACGCAGAGTTTTGAAGACGCGTATTATTGGCTCCTAAAGTCAGATAAGAGCGGCAATGACGACTATGATAAAGATCGTGCAGAGTTGAAGAAGCGTTTAGAGGCGAATGTCGATGCGACTGTGTTAGATAGAGCCAGGGCGCGGGTAAAATAAAAAAAGAGTTATTTACTTTACCACCTTAAGCGCCTGAGGGAACACCAAAAATAAAGACTGCAAAAGCTAACAACCCCAAGCTAAAAAAGGCTATCGATTTACCCTTATCTTGAGGCCTAATACGTGCCGCTTGCCACGCTACGAAGCATTGCATCCCGTAGAACAACGCAAATGCTCGGCTTGCTAATGCGATAACTTGATTAACGTCCAGTGATACTAAAATACCTACACCAATAAGGGCGATCAAAAGATAAGCGTGTCGTTGATCAATTTTACCTTCCGTCAATTCGGAGACTAGTCCAGCCTCACCTATGCTATCGGCAATTGAGGCACTGAACTGACTTGCGGCAGCCGCAACTGTCAGAGAAATAGGTAAAAGAGCCGTCACAACAGCCGAAACCGTTATAATCGCTGCAACGCCTTCTCCTTTGGATAAATCTGCTAATAATGGAGAGAGTAAAATAAAGAAGACTATATAGATAACGCCACTTATAAGTTGCGCGTTCAGCATAGCTCTTTGTCGTAACTTTGCATCAAAGTCATCGCCAGTAAATCGAGTTGTTTCGAAACCTTGCACGATAATTAATAGCCCAAGCAAGACTGGCAATGACCCTATATCAAACTTACCTGACGGAGGGCTTACGTTTGAACCTGCACTGATAAGACCACCGAGATGCGCCGCCAAAGCGACCAACATACCACAAATTACCGCCAAGTTTAACGCTGTCGCATAGCGCTCCAGAGACGCCACCCTAGTGGCCCCACCGCTCAATCCCAAGGCACCTATAGTAACAAGCAAAGCTATAGCTATAATGTTTGCAATGAAGGCGTCCTGACGCCCCGAAGCCTCCAGAACAAAGTTTCCTAAAAGAGACAAATAATAGGCTACGGAAATAAAATACGCGAAAGCTAAAACAACATGGCTGAGTTTCTCCATAGAACTTATAACAGTATTGGAGCCCTCTTCTAGTAGTGGCTCAACAACTCTAATGTTATATCGTATTGCCCACCCCAGAAGGCCGGCTAAGATTATCAATATAAAAATAGCTATAGCTGCATAACCGCCAAATTCGCGAGCTAAAAGCGGCGCAGATACCAAAAAACCGCTGCCAATAATTGAGGCCAATGGTGTTACAGTAGCCTTCCACATTGAGCGCTTCGTAAAGGGTGCCAAAAGAAAAACACCCAGAAAAAGCGCACCAGCTATAATAAAGAACGCTGAAACCATAACATGAGGTCCTCTTAGAAATTTAAACTCAAATAAAACTAAATCTATAAGCGACTCCGAAGCGCATCAAAGACAATGCTATGTTCTATTTTCCCAACGTCCGAGCGATTCTAAATCCGTAATCATCGTAACGATAATCAGTTGTATATCTTAGGCGTTTTGACGCGCGCATTTGATAACCGTGCGTAACCCAAGAGCCACCGCGCATCACGCGGAGTTTACAGTTTCCACTCAAGCGTGGCGTTCCGTTTGCAGGAGCACCGGAATGGTTTGGGTTCCAGCAATCCTCGACCCATTCATAGACATTCCCGTGAATATCGTGAAGGCCAAAGGCATTGGCAGGATAGCTGCCAACGGGTTTCGTTTGCCGAATATACGGGCCTTGAGGCCCATCCCCGTAGGGCTTCTCGCCGTTAAAATTCGCATCATAGGCCCCGATACTATAGCCTGTAGAAAATGGCCCCTTTTGTCCTGCGCGCGCAACATATTCCCACTCAGCTTCAGAGAGCAGCCGATAATTAAGCCCAGTCTTGCGTCTTATCCATTTGATGTATGATTTTGCGTCCTGCCAACTAATGTTAATAACGGGGCGGTTTCCGCGGCCCCATCCGCCATCTTTCGGACGGTGTCCCCGGCATCCGCCATCAGCAACACAAACGCCCCATTCACTGAAGGTGACTTCAAATTTACCGACCTCAAAGGGGTAATCAATCGTGACCTTATGACGGGGCCCTTCATTACTGTCCCGCCGAACTTCATCCTTGGGTGAGCCCATCATAAAGCTACCGGGCAAGATCGTTACCATATTCATTCTAGCAGGAGATGGACGCCCGTGATCGCGGCGCTTCTTAACGACGGCTTTGACCTCTGGCTTTGGAGGTTTAGCATCCAATGTCAGATAATAAATAGACTCAGCTGACATTTGCTCAAAGTCACACCTTGCTGGCCCCACCAAAGGAGGCCCCGTAAGAGCAATCATGCATAAACTACTTATCATAAAGATAGCTTTAGATTTTAAGTCTTAATTATTATCCCTCGGCCCAAAGTCTAGCTTACTTCGGCTAAATCAATGACCATATCCAGGATTTGTTCTGGCGAGTTTGCGCATCAAGCCTGGCCATACGAGGTTATCTCCCATACCTGGAACGAAAGCAGCCGCTCCTTGCTGATAGACACGGTGCCCCATGGCTTCAGGCTCTTCGTGCAGATGTTCTTCTCCACCAACAGACTGCGCGAAGATTTGAGCTTTGCAGGCATTTTCAAGGAAATACATACGCAAAAAGGCCGTGCCGCAGGTCTTGCCCAAGGTTAGGGTTCCGTGATTGCGCAACATAAGAAGGCTCTTAGTCCCAAGGTTTGCAACGATCCGCTCGCGCTCATCATGCTCCAGAGCAATACCCTCATAATCGTGATACGCCAAATCATCATAAACTTGCATAGACATCTGCGTGTAACGACGGAGGCCCTTTTTCTGAGCTGACACCGCCATTCCGTAAGGTGTATGCACGTGGATGACGCAGCCCGCATCTTCCCGGGCCATATGGACAGCTGAGTGAATTGTAAAACCTGCAGGATTAATAAAATAAGGTGTGTCTTGGCAAATCTTCCCGTCCATATCGATTTTAACTAGAGCAGAGGCCGTCATTTCGTCAAACATGACCCCATATGGATTTATTAAAAACCTGTGCTCGCCATTTTCATCAGGAAGGCGCGCAGAGATATGCGTAAAAACAAGGTCCGTCCAACCATGCATAGCACAAAGCCGGTAGGTTGCCGCCAGCTGTTTACGCATAGCCCACTCGGTATCAGAAACTTTTCCGTTTAAACTCGGCACAGTTATAGGGTCAGGAATATTAAAGCCGGCATCGACTTGCATTGCGGATAAATCAGATTGTGCGTTCATGGCTGTTCTCCAAACTTTTTTAACATGTATGCCCCCATAGAAGTAAGCTGACAAGGTGATTACATCCAGAGTAAAATTGCGTATTCAAGAGTTATGATAAAAGTTGAGAATTTTGGATACCTTCCCAATGGCGAAACGGTAAAAGCTTACATTTTCGAAACAGCCTTAGGGTTTCGCGCCACGATTTTAAGTTATGGCGCAACGCTCCAGTCGCTTAGATTTCCTGACGGAACAGACGTCACGCTAGGTTTTGGAACACTGCAAGATTATCTTGGCGAGCACCCTTATTTTGGAGCAGCTATTGGCCGTGTCGCCAATCGTATTAGCCAAGCCTCTTTTAACCTTGCGGGTCAAAGATATAACATTCCCAAGAATGAAGGTAAGAATAATCTGCATAGCGGCCCAGAAGGCTTTGATCGTGCAAATTGGATGGGTACAATTGAAGGCGAAACTCTGATTTTAAGGCACACAAGCCCTGATGGTCACCAAGGCTTTCCAGGTGAATTGATGACAGAATTGCATTTCACCTTTCAAGACAAAACCCTATCTTTAAATATCCAAGCCCAAACCAACAAAGCTTGCCCAGTCAATATTACCTATCACCCCTATTTTAATCTAACAAATGGCGGGGCGTCCCCATGTTCTGATCATACACTTCAAATTCTCGCAAATCGCCATACGCATAAAAATGATGACGGCCTTCCGACAGGTGAAATATCATTCACGGATAACAGCCCTGATCTTGACTATCATGCCGGCAAATCAATTAGGAAAAACAACACACTTGACCAGAACTATGTCGTTAGCCCGCCTTTTGAGCATAATAGCAAAAAGCGAAAAATGGCTAAGCTAAGTTCAGACATCACTGGCCGCAAAGTCATCATTTGCTCTACCTATCCATGCTTACAAGCTTACACAGGGGCAGCCATACCAAGTTTAAAAGGTAAAGGTGGAAATACATATGGAGCCAATCATGGCGTTGCTCTTGAGCCTCAAGGCTTTCCAAATGCAATAAATATCGAGCATTTCCCAACGAATGTTTTACAGCCAGGAGATAGATATAATCACAACATAAGCTATACATTTAAGAGCGAATAAGCTCCGGCTTGAGGCGAGCCAAAACTCTATGTTCTTCGGCAGTTAATGAACTCTCAGGAACGACATAAGTATGAATAGCAAAAACCACAGCCCCAGTTTCGGGCATTCTGCGAAAAGTCTGACGTTCAACTCGAATGAAACGTGGAGCTTGAGGATCAATAGGTTTCGAAATGCCCTCGCCGCGCGGTTGATGCAATTCCGGATCGGTATAGATCAGAAAGTTTGCGCGCCCTAAGGGTTGGTCAACACGAATAGCCGATAACATCCTTTCAACACTTTTTGTAACAGGCGAGAATTCAGGAACAGGCTCGTGAATAGCTGAAATGGAACGCCCGATTTTTTGATGCAAATCCCAACTCGATGGGAAGCACATCACAGCCGCAGTCAAAATATGCCTGTCGCCTTGTTTTTGCAAAATACATAGGTCTTCCTGAACAATCAGCGCAGCATTTATAAGAGGGTGATCATCGGCATTCTCTTCACCAAGTAAATTGCAGAGTTCGTGACAAGCTTCCGTAGCGACATCCATCGCTTGAAAGACTGTTTCTCGCCGTTTTGTGACCAACTCGTGCCGGTAAGTCATCTGCGCTTCAAATGTGTCAGACCTGACTAACCAACCATCGATTGCAACAGGCTGAACACCCGGCAGTCTTGCTGTGCGCGAGTCGAGCCATGCCTTGATCGGCAAATACGAATTTAAAATCATAGCCCACCTTATTGCGAGCTAAACCATCAGAGGCAAGTTTTGGCGTCAATATAGTCTATGCCCAAAGCCTCTCCGACCGCGGCATAAGTCAGCTTACCTTCACACACATTTAAGCCATTTAGGAGGTTAGGGTCGTCCTTAAGCGCCCCTTTCCATCCCAACTTAGCAATGCGTTTAGCATGAACCAAAGTAGCCGCATTTAAGGCATATGTTGATGTACGCGACACAGCACCTGGCATGTTTGCAACACAATAATGAACAACACCATCAATTATAAAAGTAGGATCATCATGGGTCGTCGCTTTAGACGTTTCAAAACACCCGCCTTGGTCAATAGCAACATCGACTAAGACTGACCCATCGAGCATGGTCGGTAACATATCGCGCGTGACGAGTTTAGGCGCAGCCGCGCCGGGGATAAGCACGGCACCTACAACCATATCCGCTGCTTTAAGTAAGTTGGCCAATACTACAGGCGTAGAACGCACAACTTTTGCTTGGACTCCAAAGTAGTTTGCAAGGGCCTCCATACGGTCATTACTGCGTTCCAATATAGTCACGTCAGCACCTAAACCGACTGCCATTTGCGCAGCATTGAAGCCAACATCACCGCCGCCAATAACAACTACTTTTGCAGGTGCTACACCGGGAACACCTCCGAGTAAAACACCACGCCCTCCGCTATCCTTCTGGAGTGCTTTGGCTCCCACTTGGATTGCTAATCGCCCCGCCACTTGGCTCATAGGCTTTAGAAGCGGAAGATGTCCTTTGTCATCGGTAACTGTTTCATAGGCGATACAAACCGCTTTGGACTTTATCAAAGCCTTAGTCTGCTGTGGGTCGGGCGCCAGATGGAGATAGGTATATAGAATTTGACCTGGGCGCAGCATAGCGCATTCATTGGGCTGCGGCTCTTTAACTTTGATGACCATATCAGCCCGCTCAAAAACGTCAGGGGCTGTGGCTACGATTTTAGCTCCTGCGGCTTCATATTCTGCATCAGAAGCACCAATACCTTCGCCCGCTTTTGTCTCTACGATGACGCCTTGTCCATCTTGAACAAGCTCAGCCACAGACTCAGGCGTTAGCCCTACACGATATTCGTGATTTTTAATTTCCTTTGGAACCCCAATAAGCATTTTTATCTCCCTCACATTTAAGCCACGCATATCAAACCTTTATGCGCGGGAAATATCAATTTTACTGGCAATAAACGATTTTATTCGTATGATTTATTATATAATACATAATTTTAGAGATAATATTCCATGCTAGACGCAATTGATTATAAAATACTCGATTCATTACAAAAGAACTGCCGGCAATCCGTCTCTGAGATTGGCGATCAGGTTGGCCTCTCACCATCGGCAACACATAGACGTATCGGTATTTTGGAAAAAAACGATGTGATTGAACATTATGCGGCACGGCTTAATGGCCGCAAACTTGGCTATGCCATGACGTTTTTCGTCGAAGTGTCATTGGAAAGCCAATCCGAAGCCGTTCTAGCAGCTTTCGAAAAAGCAGCCCTAGCCCGTCCGGAAGTCTTGGAATGTTACCTCACTACGGGTTCGGCGGATTACCTTATCAAAGTCGCGGCCCCCGATACAGAAAGTTATGAGCAAATTTACAAACGCATCATTGCGGCCCTGCCCCACGTCAACCGCATACAAAGCTCACTGGTTATGAAAACTGTAAAGCGTTGGACAGGTTATCCCGCGCGTCCTGTGTGATTACTCTTCTCTGAAGGTGTGGTCCATGGCATCTGTCGCGGGTTTCAAAATATAGCTTAAAACAGAACGACTATCCGTTTGCATGAAACTCTCGGCAGGCATTCCCGGAAGGAGTGTCAGGTTCTCAGGAAGGCGCGCCAACTCATTTGGCGGTATTTCTATTTTAACTGAGTAATAGGGCATTCCTGTCACTTGATCGATAATCCGATCCGGTGAAGATTGAATAACAAGTCCGTTCATTTCAGGTGTCGTGCGCATATTAAAGGCGGAAAGCCTGACTGTCGTTTTCTGTCCGGCATAAATTTGGTCGATATCAGCGGGATCAACCTGCGCTTCGATGATTAGGCGGTCATCAGCTGGTATAATTTGCATGATTTCTTGTCCGGGCGTGACGACACCGCCAAGTGTTGTAATAGTCATATTATGAACTTTACCAGAAACAGGCGCAATAACATCAATACGGCGCAACTGATCTGAAGCCGTTGTAAGCTGTTCCTTAAAATCGCTAGCCTCGGTATCGGCTTGACGTAGTTCTGCTAAGACTTCCGCTTGGCGTTCACGACGCAACTGCAATATCTGAACGTCGGTTTCAGAAATCGAATTCATAATCCGCGCGATTTCGGACTGATGGTTCGCCACGTCACCTTTGAGACGCAACTCTTCACGCTCTAAAGTAAGTATCACAGGCTTTGCCAACCACCCCTTCTCCACCAAGGTTCGTTTCGCATCAGCTTCTTCACGTATTTTCATAGCCTGATTTTCTTTTGAATTGATGAGGGAAGTAAGACCGTTAATCTGATCCTTGAATTGTGCAATTCTTTGTTGAAGCTGCTCAACCTGCCCTAAGGCAGCAATTCGGCGCGCATTGAACAGTTTTTCTTGCCCCAACATCGCCGAGGCAACTATCGGGTCATCTTTTGTTTGTGTGAGTTCTTCTGGCCAAACAATCACATCCAAGCCATCACGCTCTGCTTCGAGCCTAGCAACGCGTGCCATAGTTTCTCTCAGGCGTGTATTCACAAGGTCTTCATTAGCGTCAAGCATCGTCGGATCGAGGCGCATGACGACATCACCCTCCATGACCGCGTCTCCGTCTTTGACGAATATTTCACCAACGATCCCGCCATCAAGGTGCTGCAATGTTTTCGGCTTTCCCTCAACAACGACAACACCGGGCGCAATAACGGCACCTTTAATTTGCGCTAAGGAACCCCAAACTAAGCCAATGCCAACTAAAAGGAAGATTCCGATAAAGCCCATGCGCAAAAACTTGTCATAGGGCTCTTTGGCCGGTTTTTGTTCTGCCATAGTCGCTAACATATTAGTGTCTAACTGCATGTTCATGACCTGCGCCCCGTAACTGTAGGCGCGGAAATTGAAAACCCTCCGCTACCGCTTGGTTTTATTGGAGATTTGCTTTTGGGAGAGCTTCCTTCAGGGCCAGGATTTTTTGGCGACTTGGATTTTTGGTGTTGCAGATGTTTAATGACCTCATCCTTTGGTCCAAAGGCTTCTTGTTTTCCATCCCGCAACATAAGCAGCATATCGACAGCCGCAATCGCGCTTGGACGATGTGCCATAACAATGACCGTTTTACCCCGCTTGCGGGCTTCAGCAATCGCTTTTGTCAGAGCAGCGTCTCCCTCTGCATCAAGACTGGCATTAGGTTCATCAAGCACGATCAGAGCTGGTTCGCCATATAAAGCCCGCGCCAAAGCCACACGCTGTGTTTGTCCTCCCGACAGGACAACACCGCCCTCGCCAATTTTTGAATCATAGCCTTCCGGCAAACGCAGGATTAGCTCATGTACACCCGCCCATCTCGCCGCTTCAACGACCGATTCATCCGTGGCATCAGGCTTGAAGCGCGAAATATTCTCGCCAATAGTTCCGTCAAATAATTCAACATCTTGCGGTAAGTATCCGATATAATTACCTAATTCGTCCCTATCCCACTGATCAAATGTGGCCCCGTCTAGCCTGACAGCACCCTTTTGCGGCATCCAAATACCAACCAAAAGGCGTGCAAGTGTTGATTTGCCCGCAGCGCTAGGCCCGATCACACCAAGACCTTGCCCAGGCTTCAAGGCGAAATTTAACCCTGTAAGAACTGCCGTATGCGCACCCGGAGGTCCTGCAATAACATTCTCAACAGCCAATTGTCCTGTCGGCGCTGGCAGCTGCGTGTTCTGGCCATCTTCGGGCACCATTTCATAAAAAGCGTTAAGACGTGTATATGCATCCCGAGCCGCATTAAAGCCCCGCCACTGCCCTATAATCATCTGAATAGGGGCGAGAGCACGACCCAAAATGATTGAACCCGCGATCATGGCTCCTGGCGTAATGATTTGCTTTACAGCCAAATATCCGCCGAGCCCCAGAATAGCGGATTGTATGAACATACGAAACGATTTGGAAAAGGCCGTAGATCCGCCTGAACGGTCACTGGATATTTGCCCCTCTTGGCTGCCTCTAGCATTTAAGTCTTCCCAGCGGCGGCGCATGTGGTCGCCCATTCCCATTGATTCAATCGTATCCGCATTTCTATGGGCTTGTTGTGCCAGAGCCTGTTCAGCACGGCGTAATTTGAGGCTCTCCATCATAGGCTTTCGGGTTCCCCATTCATTGTAAATAGCCGAAATAAGAATAACGATTGATCCTGCAACAGCCAGAATACCTAATTGCCAATGCAGAACAAAAATCGCAGCGATGTAGATGGGCACCCAAGGCAGATCGAAAAATGTTCCAGGGGCATTGCCGGACAAAAATTGACGCATCGTGCTGAGGTCATTTAACGGCTGATGTCGGGCAGCCCCGCGTCCCATCAAGCCTTGTTTCAACCAAATCCGAAATGTTCGCTTGCCTAAAGCTTTCTCAAACTTATTTGCGACGCGCACCAATACGCGTGAACGGCAGAAATCAAGAAACCCCATACAGATGTATAGCCAAGCCATTATAAGGGAAATCACTAACAGTGTCTCGACAGAACGACTCGCTAAAACACGGTCGTATACTTGAAGCATGTATATTGGTCCCGTAAGCATCAGCAAATTTACAAAAAAGCTAAATATACCAATGCCCCAAAAGGCCTTCTTAGCTGTGAGTAAGGCTTGACCAACGGTTGATCTAAATCCCGTATTATCAGCTGAATTTGCAGATTTAATTGCCAAAATATTGCCTTGATCTTCGAATTAGCGACTCTACTCGAAGTTTAGCTTAAAAGTCATAAGCCTAAGTAAACGAAACCTCTCAACATTACTAGCGCTATGCTAGTCCATTATATAACTGATTTTTCATGCCGTTTTTGTGTTTTTCATCATGAAACCATTAGACGTCATAGAGAGGTTTCGCTATGCCAAGGGTATTACAAAAAGCGTTTAGGGATAGCGCTTGTAGAGATAGAGGTGGGACAATTGTCTAAATCAATATACAAAAGTGTATTATCGCTTTCGGCCTGCTTATTGCCTATTCTTTTAGCAACTCCTGCAACAGCACAATTTACGCAAACCGCCGACGGCACAAACAGGCCACTCACTTTGAGTGCGGACAGCCCCTTTCGAGATCCCGATATAATTTACTTAGAAGCAGATGAACTCGTGAATAACGAGGTCGAAAACATTATTACCGCTTCAGGAGAAGTAGAGGGCCGATATCAAGACAGAACTTTGCGTGCAGAAAAGGTCGTTTACGATTTGAATACGGGCTTGGTAATCGCGAGTGGTAACGTGGTTCTGATAGACGCCAATGGCTCAACACAATATGCTGAAAAATTAGAACTCTCTAATGAACTTGAAGCCGGTAAAGCGGCAAACTTCACTGCAAGACAGGCCGATGGCGGCATTATGGCCGCCGCATTTGCAACGCGGACTGAAGACGGCGAAATTGAACTTTATAATGCCTATTACACAGCCTGCGAGCCTTGCCGCGGCGACGATGGTGAAGTCAAAAAGCCGTCTTGGCGCATCAAAGCACGAAAAGTACGGCAGGATAAGGACACGCGGACTGTACGCTATAATGATGCCGTTTTTGAATTTTTGGGCTTACCTTTATTTTGGACTCCTTATCTCGCCCACCCAGACCCAAGTGCAGGTCGCGCGAGTGGTTTCTTAACGCCATTTGGGGGCCTCTCTGCAAGTAAAGGGTTGAATATACGCGTTCCATATTACTGGGCGATAGATGACTACACCGAAGCCACGATCACGCCGCACGTGTTCCAAAGAGTGAACCCCCTGATTGGGTATCAATTCGCCCGTCAATTCAATACCGGTACTGTGGATGTCGATGGCAGCTTTACCTATGCAAGCTTTTTTGACCGCGATGGCGATACATTTAAAGCAGAAGACTTCGCAGACCCCACGCAACTTCCTGGCGGCCGAAAACTTAGATCTCACATTTACGCCAAAGGGCTGTTTACACCGAATAAAACCTGGACATACGGATTTGGAGCCCAGCTTTCCACAGATGATAATTACCTTAACCGTTATGATCAAGAAGAAAACCCTGAGCGTTTTGGTCTTTACGAGGCTGAAAGCCGCCGAAATATCTCACAAGCTTTTATCATAGGACAAGATGACAGCTTCCGCTTCGCCACATCTGCCTTTGGATTTCAAGATTTGCGCACAACCTTCCGAAAAAATGAAGATACAGGGCTCATAACCATTATTGAACCTAATGATCGCGAGCTTCCAATCATCGCACCAAAAATTGAGATTGAAAAATATTGGACGGATCCTGCCATTGGTGGCCGGCTCAAAGCCTTTGGTGACTTTACAGCCCTAACACGGGACATCGGAACAGATTATATGCGCGCCACAGCTGGCGTGGATTACAGCAAAACTTTCATCGCTCCAGGAGGGATTGAAGTAAAACCTTTCGCCAATGCGCGTTTTGACTACTTCGATATTAAACCCGAAGACCGCGATGATAATGTCTATGAAGACGTTAGCTTTGATCGCAATGTTGGCCAAGTTGGCGTCGATATTCGCTATCCCTTTATAAAGACAGGTGGCGGAGTAGATTGGATCATTGAACCCAGAGCACAAGTTACAAGAAGTTTTGGAGACGGGAAGCAAGAGCGTTTTCTGTCTCTCAATGATGACGGTACGTCTGTCATCTCAACCTCACAAGACGGCCTTACATTGTCAGGACGCAACCCCGCCACAGCCCGCATCGTCCAGAATGTTGATATTGACCAAGCCTTATTCTGGCAAAGCAACAAAGCTACAGGATATGATTTCTGGCAAGAAGGTACACGTGCAGATGTTGGCGCTTCATTTATTGCCGATGCAGGGAAAACACGCGCGCACTTATTTCTAGGACAAAGTTACATTGACAATCGTGATGTAAATTATGCTCTAGGGACTGGTTTGTCTGGGAATAAATCTGATTTAGTTGGTTTGTTTGAACTCGATATAAATAACAAATTTTCTTGGAATACGCGCCTGCGTTATGACGATGACACGAATAAGTTTCGTAGGATTGATACAGGCTTTACGTTCCGTAGCGAGCGTCTCAGCACAGGGTGGCGTTATTACCGTATTGACTCAGAGACTAATGATCCAGATCCAGATGCAAACCTCCTCGATATTGACGCCATAGCTCCGCCAGAAGAGGTTTCAGGTAATGTTCGATTAAAATTGAGCGACAAATGGAGTCTTCGTTATCAAGCCAATCGAGACTTGGACCGCAAAGTCACGCGCCGTCAAGAACTGGGTCTTATGTATCAGGATGACTGCACACTTGTTGAGTTTATCTATAACAGAAATAATTTCGATAGTGACGTCATTCGCGACAATTCCGGCTTTGGAATCAGAGTGTCTCTATTGACGCTTGGCGATTTTGAGCCTGAATAGATTTATCCGACGAAAGATTTTTCAACTACGAACTCAGCTGGATTGGAGTTTGAGCCTTCTTTAAGGCCAAATTTTTCAACAATAGCGGCTGTATCATCAATCATATCCTTGGAGCCGCAAATCATGACGCGATCTTCTTCGGGGTTTAATGGCGGCGTCCCTGCATTATTAAAGAGCTCACCCGACTCGATAAGCGTCGTGATACGCCCTTTTAGCGGATAATCCTCTCGCGTAAGTGACGCGACATGCAATAGCTTGTCCCCGACCATTTCTCCCACAAGCGGGTCATCTTTCAAATCATTCACCAAGCGCAGCCCATAAGAAAGCTCCGCTTTCTGGCGACAGGTATGCGTTAAGATTACTTGATCATAACGCTCATAGGTTTCAGGATCACGGATAAGCGAAGCAAAAGGCGCAATGCCCGTCCCTGTCGAAAACATGTAAAGACGTTTACCCGGCAAAAGCGCATCCAAAACCAACGTGCCTACAGGCTTCTTGCCTAAGAGAATAGTATCGCCTCCTTGGATTTTCTGAAGCCGTGATGTGAGCGGCCCATCAGGAACTTTAATGGAATAGAATTCAAGCTTATCATCCCATGATGGACTTGCCACAGAGTAAGCGCGCATAATTGGCTTGCGCTGCTCTTCAGTTTTTGGAAGTCCTATCATAATAAACTCGCCCGAGCGGAAGCGAAAACTCGCAGGACGGCTGATTTCAAAGCGAAAAAGGCGATCCGTAAAATGTTCGACGGAAAGGACTTTTTCTTCTGTAGGGGCGTTGGACATAAATTCTTCTAAATTGTGTTGCGTGCGCGAGATAAGGCTTAATGAGTCAAATTACAATATCCTTTATAAAAAACAACTGTTCTTTATATAGAACGCTCTGATTTTACAATCATGTAGCGGATGATTGATATGAGATAAGTTGAACTCGCGCTCAAATGTCTTAGAACAAGAGCATGTCAAATTTTGAGCTCACAGATAACTTCCCGTCATCCTCCCAAGAAAGTTGGCAAGCCCTTGTTGAAAAAGGATTGCGCGGGGCTGATTTAGACAGCCTAATGCGCATTACAGATGACGGACTCGCACGCGGACCGCTATCAACACTGAATGAAAGGCCCCAAGACATAGCGGCCCTTCCTCGTGCTGGAGCTCCCCTATTAGAAGGACGAGCTTGGCACATAACCGCGCCCGTGCAAGACCCTGAAATAGCCCATGCGAATAAGCAAGCTCTTGAAGACCTAACGGGCGGTGCCAGCGCCTTGCGAATTACACTTGGCGATAAAGGTGTACAGATCAAAAATGCTAATGAAATGAAGCGCTTGATGGATAAGGTTTACTCAGAACTGATCCCCATAATGATTGCGCCAAATAACGACATTCGTAATGCAGAGCTTTTTAAGGACTTTAAGACCGCGGATATTTGTCTTGGCCTTGGCCCAAAAACAGAAGGCCTTACAGAACTTGCCGAAGAACTGCCTGAGACATGGAGGCTGATTACGATCAATGCGGCAGGAGTTCACGACAGAGGGGGAACGGAAGCCCAGGAGCTCGCCTATTTAGCAGCTTCTGCGACGCACGCTTATCGGACCTTGGGGCAAAGCGGCGCCAAACATATAGGCGTTGAACTTTCGGCCAGCCAAGACGGACACTTAACTATCGCAAAACTCCGGGCAGCTCGACGCATTTACGCTCGCATTGCTGAAAGCTTCGGCGTTAAAGAGAGCGCCCTTTCCATTAGCGTGGTGACCTCGAAACGGATGATGCAAAGCAAAGACCCTTGGACAAATATGCTCCGCGTGATGAGCGCTGGATTTGGCGCTGTGATTGGCGGCGCAGATTTCATCATGGCCCGCCCTTTCACTGATGCTATAGGACTCGCCACACCCTTTGGACACCGCATTGCCCGTAATATGCAGCTCATGATGATGGAAGAAAGCCATCTGGGCCAGGTAAAAGATGCTGCATATGGCAGCTATTTCCATGAGCGCATGACAGAAAGTCTGGCGCAAAAGGCATGGGCAGAATTTCAGCAGATTGAAAGCGAGGGCGGCATAGAAAATATTGATGCATTTAAAACAAGAATCGAAGCTGCAGCCAAAGCGCGTAAAGATAAAGCCAACCCTATTCTCGGCGTGAATTTACACACTCTCGAAAAAGACAGTACAGCCTATCGCGAGGCGAAAGTGCGACGGGTCCCATCATGAGCCACCCCGATTTCACGAAAATAGACCTTGGTATTCCGACTGGGTATAACCGAAAGGGCGAATCTTGGCTCTCTCCCGAAGGCATCGACATAAAGACGGCCTATGATGCCTCTGACATAGCGAGTTTAGAAAATCTCAATACATATCCTGGCCTGACCCCATATATTCGCGGCCCCTACCCGACCATGTATGCGCAGCGCCCTTGGACCATCCGTCAATATGCTGGATTCTCAACGGCTGAGGATTCCAACGCTTTTTACCGCCGCAACCTGGCAGCAGGACAAAAGGGACTATCGGTGGCTTTCGACCTCGCGACCCATCGGGGTTACGACTCTGATCATCCACGCGTGCCCGGTGATGTCGGCATGGCGGGCGTTGCGATAGACTCTATCTACGATATGCGGGTTTTGTTCGATAAAATTCCTCTGGATAAGATGTCCGTGTCCATGACAATGAATGGCGCAGTTCTCCCCGTACTCGCCCTCTATATCGCGGCGGCCGAGGAACAAGGCGTTAAACAAGAACAGCTCGCAGGTACAATCCAAAACGACATTCTTAAAGAGTTCATGGTACGAAACACCTATATCTATCCCCCTAAACCCAGCATGCGAATAATATCGGATATTTTTGAGCATACATCTCAACACATGCCCAAATTCAACTCTATCTCCATCTCAGGCTATCATATGCAAGAAGCCGGAGCGTCCGCAGATATTGAGCTAGGCTATACCCTCGCCGATGGCCTTGAATATGTTCGCACAGGTATCGCAGCCGGAATGGATATTGATAGCTTCGCCCCGCGCCTCTCTTTCTTCTGGGCGATTGGTATGAATTATTTCATGGAAGTTGCCAAAATGCGGGCCGCTCGCTTGCTTTGGGCCAAGCTCCTGACGCCGTTTAATCCGCAGAACCCTAAATCGACAATGCTACGCACTCATTGCCAAACATCCGGTTGGTCACTTACGGCACAGGATGTGTTCAACAATGTAGGTCGCACCCATATCGAAGCCATGGCAGCGGTGGATGGGGGCACGCAAAGCCTCCATACAAATTCCCTCGACGAGGCCCTCGCCTTACCTACTGATTTCTCAGCCCGAATCGCCCGTAACACGCAGATCTTCCTCCAAACCGAAGGCAAACATTGCGATCAAATCGACCCTTGGGGGGGTAGTTTTTATGTTGAACGTCTCACCCATGATCTCGCCGCGCGGGCGCTCGCCCATATCGAGGAAGTCGAAGCCCTAGGCGGAATGGCGGCGGCCATTGAAGCAGGTATTCCTAAACTGCGCATCGAGGAATCCGCCGCCCGCACCCAAGCCCGCATAGATAGCGGCGCACAAACCGTGGTCGGCGTGAATAAATATCTTAGCGACGAGAAAGACGACATCCCTATCCTAAAGGTCGATAATGACAAAGTTCGCGCGGGGCAAATTGCGCGGATTCATAAACTCAAAGCCGACCGCGATACGGATGAAACCATGGCAGCGCTCGACGCTCTTACAAAATCAGCTGACACAGGACATGGCAACCTTCTCGCCCTCGCCGTGGATGCCGCGCGAAAGAAAGCCACAGTAGGCGAAATTTCCTATGCACTTGAAAAAGTCTGGGGCCGTTATGAAGCCAAACCGGCAGGCGTGACGGGCGTTTATTCATCTGCCTTTGACGAGCGTAACCCTAGTTATGCCGAAGCGGTCAAACGTATCAAAGCCTTTTCTGAACTGGAGGGCCGCAAGCCGAAGGTCATGATCGCGAAAATGGGCCAAGACGGCCATGATCGCGGCCAGAAAGTCGTGGCCACAGCATTTAAAGATATTGGCTTTGATGTAGTGATAGGCCCTCTCTTCCAGACCCCTGAAGAGTCCGCAAAAATGGGCATAGAAAATGATGTGGATGTCATAGCGGCAAGCTCACTCGCCGCAGGTCACCTCAATCTCGTTCCAAGCTTACGTGATGAGTTAAAAGCTCAGGGCCATGACGACATCATGATTATTGTTGGCGGTGTGGTTCCTCCAGAGGACGTCGAAACGCTAAAAGATATGGGCGCAAAAGCTGTCTTCCCACCAGGGACAAATATCCCCGAAGCAGTGCTTGAAGTGCTCGATGTCGTCAATATGCGGCTAAGCCAGGGTTCCTAATATATATATCTGCAATCGATTGACTTGGCATCATGATATATATCATCCAGGCATCTTATCGAAAGCCGGAATGTCATCATCCATCAAAGTGCAGGGCAGCTTAGACCCCGCATAAACATTGAACTGTGGCTGGATGTGTTCTTTTTCATTTATACTCCCGGCGCGTAACCCGATCATTCCGGGTCGTCCTTTGGCAAACATTTGAGAGCCGCAATGAGTACAAAATTCTTTTGTGAGCTGGTTACCGCTATCAACGGTATGGCTAAATGATTTTAGCTCACCAGTAACTTCCACATTATCACTCTCCATAAATACGAGCGTCGCGAAGGGTGAACCCGAAACCTGTTGGCAATCTGTGCAATGACAATTACCCTGCATAGCAATGTCGCCATCCGCTTCAAAGCGAACAGCTCCGCATAGGCAGTTTCCTGTTAATTTTGGCATACCTTCCTCCTGTTTTTATAGAGAAAGACTAGCCCTGTTAGCCTAATCCACCAAGCGTAAAAACTCTGCGCGTTGTTCGGCCTTATGGAATTTTCCTGACAGGGCGGAACTAATCATTTTATGCGGGGTCTTAATTCCGCGCATGGTCATACAAAGGTGCTCACCTTTTGCCATGACCGCAACATCATCCGTTCCGAGGATGACTTTAACGTGGTTAGCAATATCAGAGACAAGTTGTTCCTGAAGGGTAAGCTTGTGCGCGTGCTTATGCGCAATACGGGCAAATTTTGACAGCCCTAAAACTTTATCATCTGCAATGTAAGCGATGGATACGTCACACCAAAAGGGCAACATGTGATGCTCACACATAGACCAGACGCGCATCCCCGTAACCGCCACCATTTGATTGTGTTTAACCGCGCTAAATGTTGTATCTAGTTTACCCGCATCATATTCGATGAATTCCCGCCAGAAATTCGCTATACGGCGCGGCGTTTCTTTCAGGCCCTCTCTCTCTGGGTCCTCGCCCAGCGCAGCTAAAAGTTCGGTGACTAGTGATTTGACCTTTTCATGATCTATTTTGCGTGGAGGTTCGTTATATCGTGATGGCATCTATATCTCTTTGTGCTGAGGTGTGCGTTAGCTCTTATTTTATTTACGACTTAGGAGAGGCTAACGTTTTATTTTATCTCGGCGCGAATAGCTTCAACGCGCTTACGGTTGACCCCGCGGTCAGAATACCCGACACGTGACGCCGAACGAATATGCCAAATATTCTCTTTATCATGCCGGATTTCCACATCATCGACGAATTTAAAAATACTCGACATATAAGTGGCCGAAACATAATTTGGCGTTTCGGAAGTTATAGTTCCGCCCGTCTCAATGATAGCCGCCTTGATGGCGTCGAGCGTTCCATTAAGAGGCGCCACTTTTTTCTCGGGCTGCACGTCGACTTCGGAAGACACACAATTTGGGGCAGATCCAGGCGCTGCTAAATGCCCATCAACTAGCCCTTTGGCCTTACCTTTTTGGGATTTCAAACCGAGTAAAAAAAACACCACAATTATAACCCCAATAGCTCCAAGAATGAATTTCATAATGATATCTTTTTATGACTCGGCAAATATTATGTCTGACACGTAATCATCATACCATGTCGGCCCCGTCAAGCTTTGGAAAAAACCATTATGACCGCCATATTTATGAATGATACGGCGGGCATTATGATTCAGCTCTAGTTTCAAAATATCATCCGGCGGAATAATACCGTCATCCGCAGCCGTAATGATGCTTATAGGAACAGGGCACGTCTTTAAATCATGCGGATCAACCCGGTAAGCATTAAAATAAGCTTCCATTGTCGGATAATCGGAATAGAGCGGCATAATCTGTTCTGTGATCGCCAGAACACGGTTCGTTTTGATCATATCGTCAAAGTCATAGAGATGCGGAAAGACGGCTTGCTTCTTGCGTAGGGATGCTGTCCATTTTTTTAAAAAGTAACGCCTATAAATGGGATTTACGTCCACCAGAGGGGCTGCCGCCCATGGGTCAACAACGGGGCTAATTGCAAAAATATGCTTGAGGTTTTTAATGGTTAGATCGCGAAGGCTTCGCGCTATACGCAAGCTGAAATTTCCGCCAAGTGAAAACCCGACAATGTAAACGGGCGCACCATCCGCAAGTTCGGCGGCTTGTTTAACTGCATCAAAGACTTCATTAAAATTGGTGGATAGGAATATACCTTCATTAAGCTCATGCGTATCGCCATGATCACGGTAATTCAGCCGAAAGACAGACGCGCCCTGATTAAACACCCTGCGACCACCCGCCACAACATAAGTGCTGTCCTGAGATCCTTCCCAACCATGAAGAAATATGACCAGGGCTTTATTCTGCGGATGTCGTGAATAGCTTCCACGTAATTTTACGCCATCCTCGCAGTTCAATAATTTGGGTATCGCAACATCTAGCATCGGATTCTTACCGCGTTTACGATATTTAAATGAGGCCAAAGCGGTTTGCACAAGGGAAGGTCTCAACCAAAATGGCGGCTCAAAGGGGGTGTAACCCAGCTCTTGGTCCTGATGTGTAATGGTTGACGACATGGCATAAAAATAGGCCTGAGGATTAGAAACTCAAGCCTATTTTAGGTGATGTACTGTTAAAACTATGCGGTCAAAAGATGATCAGCAATATTTGTATTATCTGCTGATTTAAGGCCATAAGCTTCGATAAGGTCCATAATTGGCTTTTTCTCAGTGCTTTGGATAGCTATGCTGTATTGGATTTCACCATCTATTTCTATCTCGGAAATTTCGGCAGTCACTTTACCTTTTTTGAAAACTTCTCGCGATTTTTTAGCTTCAAAATATTTGCTTTTGCGTTGCAAAGACTCGCACAAGCTATCCGGTGTCGCGACACTGTTCAAAGAGCCTCTAAAACGCGGAATAGCAGACCCAATCGTGGCAGATGTTGTCCGTTTCATGGGGAACGATGTACTTATGGACCGCTCCCAGAGCTCAACAGGTTCATTGTCATTCAACTTGGAGCGAACTTCGAAAAGCTCGTCATCAATCATACGCGGCATGACATTGCGACGTCCGGGTATGAGAAAATACTTTTCTGTACGGGTTTCGGATTTAACAGATTTAAAATCAGATTCTATTTTCTCGCGCAGATCTTGCGTGTCGGATTTAAATGTACGCCATTGAAAGAAGCGTTCGGCAAGTGTGCGGCGTTGTTGATTAACGGGTCTGTTATAATGATAAAGCATGAGATCCTTTTGGGAAATGAGAGGTGAAAAATACAAAGAAGGCCCGCAGCATTTACTGCGGAGGAACCAGAACCTTAAAAGAAAGCAAAAATCTCTCTAAAAATGGTTGGCGTAATTTGCATGAAACTCTAGTAACATCCTAACATTAAAAAAGCAAGGTTTTGTTAATAATTAGCTTTCCAAGGCGTTAAGCTACTCCGTTGCAAACTCCATAATCACTTCATCTACGGCCAGATTGTCTCCTGCCGCCGCATTAATTTTAGAAATTACGCCCTTCTTTTCGGCCCGTAATGTATTTTCCATTTTCATGGCCTCAACCACGGCAAGGGCCTGTCCGTCTTGCACTTCTTGACCTTCTTCGACCAAGACAGACACGATAACGCCCGGCATTGGACATAACAGCAGATTGGACGTATCAGGGGCGACCTTAATCGGCATCAGCTTAGCAAGCTCTGCCCCGCGCGGCGTACGCACAGCGACTTTAAACTCACAGCCACGATGCCATACGCGGTAGCCCTCGGCGCATTTATGATTTTTGAAGGTAAACGCCTCATTATCCACATAGGCCCGCACAAGCTCTTGGCCCGGCTTCCACGCCGTCATAACTTCCATCTCTATCGCGGCTTTATCCTCTTCGGGATTATCCATAACGATAGTGCGTAATCCGCGCTCACCATTAATATCGGCGGTGAAGTTTAGCTCTCCAATCTGCACCGCCCACTCATCTGGAATATGGCGCGCATGGTTTGGTAAAGCCCCGGATATCTCCGCCGCGCGGTGCTCTGTTATGTCATGCATGAGCGCGCAGACCGCCGCGATTTTGCGCATATGGCCGCTATTAGGATCGGCTCCCATAAACCCATCAGGATATTCATCAGCGATAAAGGCGGTTGTGATGTCGCCGCGTTCAAAACGGTCATGATCATAAACGGCTTGGAGGAAAGGAATGTTGTGTCCAATACCGTCGAGTTCAAAACTATCTAGCGCCTCTTTCATAACATTGATCGCCACGCCGCGATCCTCGCCCCATGTACAGAGCTTGGCGATCATCGGATCGTAATACATGGAAATTTCGCCGCCTTCATAGACGCCCGTATCATTGCGAATAATCGCGCCATTGGACAGCGTGCCTTCCGCAGGCGGGCGGTAGCGTTTCAGGCGGCCAATAGACGGGAGGAAATTACGGAACGGATCTTCGGCATAGATACGCGATTCAATTGCCCAGCCATTAAGTTTCACGTCTTTCTGTTTAATGGCGAGCTTATCGCCATTGGCGGATTTAATCATCTGCTCCACGAGGTCCACACCTGTGATAAGTTCCGTGACAGGATGTTCGACTTGGAGGCGTGTATTCATCTCAAGGAAGTAGAAATTCTTATCCTTATCGACGATGAATTCCACCGTCCCTGCAGAGTCATAATCCACGGCTTTGGCGAGGGCGACGGATTCCGCGCCCATCGCCGCACGAGTTTTTCATCTAGGAAAGGCGACGGGGCCTCTTCAATGACTTTCTGGTTACGGCGCTGAATAGAGCATTCACGCTCATTGAGATAAATCACATTGCCATGCTTATCGCCCAGCACTTGGATTTCGATATGGCGCGGCTCTTCGACGAATTTTTCGATAAAAATACGGTCATCGCCAAAGCTATTGGCGGCTTCGTTTTTGGAGGATTGAAATCCTTCCCGCGCTTCCTCGTCATTATAGGCAATGCGCATGCCCTTCCCGCCCCCACCAGCAGAGGCTTTAATCATCACAGGATAGCCGATTTGTTTTGAAATTTTAACGGCTTCTTCGGCGTCCTCAATCAGGCCCATATGACCCGGCACGCAAGACACACCCGCATCCATAGCCAGTTTCTTAGAGGTAATTTTATCGCCCATAGAGACAATGGCGTGAGGGTTTGGCCCGATAAAAGTAATCTTTTTCTTGGCGAGGAGTTTTGCAAATTCAGGATTTTCCGAGAGGAAGCCATAGCCGGGATGCACAGCATCCGCCCCTGTTTGCTCAATCGCGTCAATGATTTTATCCATCACCAAATAGGATTGGTTCACCGCAGGCGGGCCCAAATGCACCGCCTCATCCGCCATCTCGACATGAAGCGCGTTGCGGTCAGCATCAGAATAAACCGCAACGGTTTTGATGCCCATTTTACGGGCGGTTTTAATGACGCGGCAGGCTATCTCGCCGCGGTTCGCTATGAGTATTTTTTTAATCTCAGACATTTAAAATCTCTTGCAACTTTGTTTGCCCATTAGTTACAGAACTGCGTAGTAAAGTTATCTGTTCCAATGTTTCATCTATTTTAATAGGAATTGACGGAAAACTCATTTTGCCTTCGCTATAAAAGTTTAACAAACCAAATTTGATGTAGTTTGTCGTCGCTGAATCTTGGTATTCAATTAATAGGTCATTCTTTCGTGTCTGGAATGCGACGTCATAATATTCAGAAATATCGGACCAATCATAATGTAACCAAAACGGTTCTAATTCGGACTTTTTAAGGCCTAACAAGTGACGAATAACATCTCCTCGATAAATATTCACTTTCACCCAAGGGAATTTCCTCGATCTATCTCTATTGGGATATAAGACGTCACGAATTCTTTTTTGGAGAGCTTGAAGCAAATTTAACTGTTTCCATTTTTCGAGTTCTTCATCACAGATTACATTCGCGCACTGGATGCAATAAGTATCAATCAAACCTAACTGAAAATGTAGCAGATCAGAGTTTTCTCTCATAAACTCAAGTTGACTTGGGGTAAGCCCAAAAGCAAATTTGTTGTGAGCAACCATTTAAAGCGGCAAGTTCCCATGCTTCTTCCACGGGTTCTGGAGTTGCTTATCCTTCAACATTGCAAAGGCTCTGTTCACGCGTTTGCGCGTGCTTTGCGGCTGTATCACCTCGTCAATATAGCCGAGTTCTGCGGCGCGGAAGGGGCTTAGGAATTTGTCTTCATAATCGGCGATATGGGCGGCAGTTTTTTCAGCGTCGCCTAAATCTTTGCGGTGGAGGATTTCTGTTGCCCCCTTCGCCCCCATCACCGCGATTTGGGCGGTGGGCCAAGCATAGTTGATATCGCCGCGCAAATGTTTGGGCGCCATCACGCAATAGGCCCCGCCATAAGCTTTGCGGGTAATGACGGTGACCTTCGGGACTGTCGCTTCCCCGTAAGCATAGAGCAGTTTCGCGCCGTGCTTAATCACGCCGCCAAATTCTTGGGACGTTCCCGGCAAGAAACCCGGCACATCGACAAGCGTAAGAATCGGAATTTCAAAGGCGTCACAGAAACGCACATGACGCGCGGCTTTGCGTGAGGCATCACTATCGAGACACCCCGCCAGCACCATAGGCTGATTGGCAATCACGCCAACGGTTTGGCCTTCGAGGCGGATAAAGCCGCAAAGGATATTCTTGGCAAAGTCGCGCTGTATCTCAAAGAAATCACCTTCATCGGCGACCTTCTCGACCAGTTCCTTCATATCATAGGGGATATTGGGATTATCAGGGACAATCGTATCAAGGCTGGTATCAATGCGGTCATGCTCATCAAAGAAAGGCCGCGAGGGAGAACCTGTGCGGTTATTGAGCGGGAGGAAATCAAAAAGACGCCGAATTTCCGCTAGCGCCTCCATATCATTATCAAACGCGCCATCCGCCACAGAGGATTTGGTCGTATGGGTTTTCGCACCGCCCAGCTCTTCCGCCGTGACAATCTCATTGGTCACAGTTTTCAAAACATCCGGCCCCGTCAGGAACATGTAAGAGCTATCGCGCACCATAAAGATAAAGTCGGTCAGCGCGGGTGAATACACCGCGCCGCCCGCGCTTGGGCCCATAATGACGGAAATTTGCGGGACAACACCTGACGCTAAGATATTGTTTTGAAACACATCTGTATAGCCTGCGAGGGCCTCAACGCCTTCTTGGATGCGCGCGCCGCCTGAATCGTTCAAACCGATAATGGGCGCGCCGTTTTTCATCGCCATCTCTTGGATTTTGCAAATCTTCTGCGCATGTGTCTTAGAGAGAGAGCCGCCAAAAACGGTAAAATCTTGCGCATAGACGAAAGTCTTACGTCCGTTAATCGTGCCCCACCCTGTGACGACGCCATCGCCCGCAAAATGTTTCTTCTCCATCCCGAAATCAGTGGAACGGTGTTTGACGAACATATCGAATTCTTCAAAGCTACCGGGATCAAGCAGAAGTTCTAAGCGTTCCCGCGCCGTAAGCTTGCCCTTAGCATGTTGAGCCTCAATTCTGCTCTCCCCGCCGCCGAGCCGCGCTTCGTCTCTGCGCAGTTCCAATTGGTTTATAATCTCGCTCAAACCTAATCCCCTAAACCCAGTCTAATAAAGCTAATCTGTTACCCTACTAATCGCCGCGCAAGGGTCAACCCTGATTTGGGTCAAATCATATAGGCGATTAAAATCTATCCGCTTGTCGAAAGAAAAATCCATGCAATTCTGACCATCGCTCTTGCAAGATTGTCAGTTGCCTTTGGCGCGGATAAGCCTAGATTGAGTCACGTATTGCAAACCCTCCGCCAGTTAAGGGCGTATGAAATCCATGAAAATCAATAGATCATATTTGTTTGCGGCAGGAGCTGTCCTCGCTATCGCTTTGTGGTTTTTTTATAACTCAGCGATCAAAGAAGACGTATCACAAGCGCCTGCCCCCAAAATCGAACAAAAAACGGCTATGCCAACAGTTGTGGTCGAATATCGCGATGCCGAAGACCATCAAAACAGCTTTAAACTCTTTGGCCGCACCGAAGCCAACCGTGAAGTCGATGTTAAGGCCGAGACCGCCGGTCTTGTGATAGCCACACCTGTTACAGAAGGCCGCCGCATAAAACGCGGCACAACGCTTTGCCGCCAAGATGTCGATGCGCGTCAAGCCAATCTGGACCAAGCTCGCGCTAATCTGGACGCTAGAAAACTTGATTATCAATCTTCGAAAACTCTTGTTGAAAAAGGGTATCGTTCTTCAGTGCAGCTGAAATCCTTACAAGCTGCTGTGGACGGGGCGAACGCTGCTGTGAAACAGGCACAGATAGAGCTTGATAATGTGAACATGCGCGCCCCGTTTTCAGGGATATTCGATTCGCAAATCGCCGAAGTCGGCGATTACTTACTCCCGGGTCAACCTTGTGGAAAACTGATTGAGATGGACCCGTTAATTGTGTCGGTCGAACTTACGGAGTCGCAAGTCGGGAAGATCAGCATTGGACAAGAGGCAAATGTCGAACTGGCAACAGGCCAAACCATAAATGGTAAAATTCGCTTCATCGAAGCCAATGCGAAAGCGTCAACCCGCACTTTCCGCACGGAGATCGAGGTGCCCAACGCTGATTATGCCCTTAAAGGCGGCGTAACCGCGACAGTCGCCATCAGAGCTGGAACTGTGAAAGCACAGCATGTCCCTTCCAAAATACTGACATTGGACTCGGACGGCACAATAGGAGTTCGGCATCTTACAGAGGATAATCGCGTTGAGTTCTCAACCGTCTCGCAAATTGACGAAGACAGCAAAGGCATATGGGTGACGGGACTACCTGACTCTACGCGCATCATTGTACAGGGACAAGATTTTGTGTCCAATGGCACAGAAGTTGAACCGGATGTCGCGGATTATAGCGGGGCCACTGAATAGCTATGGGCGGCATTGTCGGCATTGTTGGCTTCTCAATCCGCAACTGGCGGATGACCATCGGCATCATGATTTTTGCTGTCATAGGCGGATTATTGGCCCTTGACCGTCTGCCCCTCGATGCCGAACCCGATATTCCTGTGCCCTTTGTAAATGTGCGTGTCGTCCTGCCGGGGATTTCACCTGAAGACGCGGAGCGATTGCTTATCAGGCCTTTGGAAACCGAGATAAAGTCTATCGAAGGTGTAAAGCAAATAGACTCCATTGCAGCCACAAATGTCGCTTATGTCATTATCGAATTTGATATATCCCACGACCAGGATAAAGCCATACGCGACGTGCTTGAAAAAGTTGACCGTGCCCGGTCGGAATTCCCACAAGAAGCACAAGAACCTGTTGTCGAAGAAGTCTCAACCTCAACGCTGCCTATAATTACGGTAAATCTGTGGGGTGATGTACCGGAACGCGAATTACAAAAACGTGCCAAAGACCTTCAATCGCGCCTTGAAAGTCTGCCTCAGGTCTTGGAAGCCAATATTTCAGGTGAGCGTATAAATGTTCTCGAAGCTATACTAGATCCACCGACTGTTGAGAGCCTTGGAATTACATATGATGAAATTGCGCTTGCGGTGAACCGCAATAACAGTCTTATCCCGGCGGGCGCATTGGAAACAGATAGCGGTAAGTTCAATATCAAACTTCCCGGCTTGATAGAGAACCCCGCAGACCTTGCTGATCTCGTGGTGCGCCGCGGCGAAAATAACAGTATAATCCGCATGAGCGATATCGCGACAGTACGGAGTGGGTACAAAGATATTGAGAACATTGCTCGCTTCAACCAGCGCACATCAGTGTCTCTGGAAATTTCAAAACGACAAGGCGAGAATATTCTCGACACCGCTCTTTTAGTGCAAGAAATGGTCGATAATATCAGCTCACGGGAAGACTGGCCTGAGACTATCAATGTCACCTATAGCCAATCGCGGTCTGTTTACATCAATGATATGCGGCGCGAATTATCCTCTTCCATTATCAATGCTGTTATCCTTGTCTTCATAGTCTGTATTGCAGCACTCGGTTGGCGTTCAGCCATCTTCGTGGGCTGGGCCATTCCCGCTAGTTTCTTGATCGCATTTTTCTTATTCTTCGTCCAAGGCGAAACCATCAATATGATGATCCTCTTTGGGCTTATTCTATCCGTTGGGGTGTTGGTAGACAGTGCCATTGTCATTATTGAATATGCCGACCGCAAAATGGATGAAGGTCTGCCCCGAAAGGAAGCCTTTCAAACGGCCGGTGAGCGCATGTTCTGGCCAATAGTGTCGTCGACAGCAACAACGCTCGCCGCCTTTATACCGCTTCTCTTTTGGGAAACGATCACCGGCAAATTCATGTCCTATTTCCCGCGTACCATGATCTATGTTCTCACAGCTTCAATGTTGATGGCCTTGATTTTTCTACCAACATTAGGCGCAGTTATTGGGTTTAAACCAAAGAAAAAAGAAAATTCCAACGCGGCGTTACTAGCCGGCGCTGATGGTGACCCTTCTAAACTTACCGGTTTTACTGGCGGATATGTGAAGGTGATACGTCAACTTATTCGTTTCCCGCTTTTGGTCTTGCTCGCAATGGGCATTCTTGGATTTCTGATCATCAGCGTCTTCGGTGCCAGCGTCAAAGGCCCGCCCCCAAAACCCGTTGAATTTTTCACCCAGACACCCAGCGACCAGGTTTTTGTCTTGGCCAGAACGCGCGGCAACACAACAGCTGAACAAAGCCTAACCATTGCAAAAGAACTAGAGAACCGGCTTGTCAAGGTTGATGGCGTGGACTCAATCTACACTGTTGCAGGTCCCGGTGCAGCGGGTGGTGGAGGCGGTGGAGAGGGCTTAAACGGTCCGTCAAATGTTCCCATAGATTCAACAGTGCGAATTTATACTGAACTGCTTCCCTTTAACGAACGCTCGCGACCTCTTGCTGAGATAATTGAGGAGCTTGAGCAAGTCACTACGGGCATACCCGGTGTCTTGACCGAGATTACAGCTATCGATCAAGGCCCGCCTATCGCCAAAGATATTGGTATTCAGATATCGGCTGAAAATCGCGAACAATTGAAATCAACCGCAATTTATGTGCGTGAAAAGCTCGCTTCAATAGAAGGTGTCTATGAGATTGAAGACAGCCTTCCCCTCCCCGGCGTGGATTGGGAAATCATAGTTGACCGCGCAGAAGCCGGGCGACTGGGGCTTGATGTTGGGCGGATAGGCGCAGCCTTACAATTCGTAACAGAAGGCGCGCTGGTCGGGCAATATCGCCCGCTTAATGTGGAGGAAGAAGTTGATATTCGCGTGCGCTATCCTAGCACCTCCCGCGACCTCGCACAGCTTGATAGTCTGCGTATTCAAACCCCGCAGGGCGCGTTACCTATTTCATCCGTAGTCAAACGCGTCGCGAAACCTCGCCAAGATAAAATTGAACGCCGTGATTTGCTTCCTTTCTATGTCGTCCAAGGCAATACGAGAAAGGATTATGCGACTAACTTGCAGGTAGAAGAGCTTCAAAAATGGTTCGACGAAGAAGCAGAACTTCCCCCTGGCACCCAAATTAAGTTTCTAGGGCAGGCCGAAGAAAATGCAGCTGCTGCGCAATTTGGGAAAAATGCGGCTATGGCAATTATGTTTATGATGGGCGTGATTTTATTGCTGCAATTTAACAGTTTTTATCACGTATTCCTGACACTCTCTGCCGTTGTTCTATCTGTCTTTGGCGTCATTCTAGGCCTGACATTCTATCCTTATATTTCCATGATACTTGTCCTAACAGGCGTCATCGCTTTGGCCGGAATTGTGGTGAATAACAATATTGTTTTAATTGACACCTATCAACGCTTACTCTCCAATGGATTTAGCCCCGAAGATGCTGCTCTTAGAACAGCCGCCCAAAGATTACGCCCCGTTATTCTTACCACCCTTACGACTGTTGTTGGTCTCATGCCTTTGGTTTTGGGGTGGCAAGCTAATATCTTTACAGGTGAGTTTTCTACGCGTGGATCCAGTACATCAGATATTTGGGCGCCTATTTCTTACGTTGTTTCTAGCGGTTTAGGCTTCGCAACAATACTTACACTTATTGTTACGCCCGTTATGCTCGCTATGCCCACTGTCATGAAGAAACGTCTACTGAAGCTCTTTGGCAAAAAGACAGATACAAATATGAAGCCGGAAGACGATGCGGATCCAAGCTTGGCTATAGACGACGCCCAGCCAATTGCAGCCGAGTAAGGCGCGCTTACTAGTCCACGATTAACGCCTCGGCTTCCTGAGGGGCAAATATAGCTGTATATTGCGCGCCGCCACCCAAGAGCTGCCGGCGTATTTGCCATCGAAAGGGTTCATATCTGATATCGGGAACAAAAGAGAGTTCAGTATTTCTTGAGGGAGGTAATCTTTCGAAAGGTACACTCACCCTTGCTTTAACACCGTCCGATTTAATGAGTTCCGCAGCGATCTCATATTCGCCCAAAGGCAACATATTACCAGCAATGAAGTTCCAGCGCCCTCCTGCACCAACACGAGTTTCACCGATAGCAGAAGGCCCTGCAAAAATTCTAACGCGTCCCTCTTCTTCTGTAGTGCCCGAAAAAATCACGCCGCCGCTATCATCGTAATCGATTGGCCCCATCGTCAGCGGACCGTCTGTTGGACTCCCCCCAAAGGGCGTTTGAACAATTCGTGTCGGGCCACCGGGGGCCGTGACCATGATTAAAGCGGGCTTATCTAAATCGATTTCTTCGGCGTCTTTCGGGGGTACAGGCACGCGAAAAACGGTTTCATCCCCTCTAACATTCAGTCCGCCGTCAACAAACATAACAAGTTCAAGTACCATTGTTTGATCCCGCTCAACATTAACATCCAGAGCCCAATTACCAGCGTCATCCGCTCTGATCTGACGCAAACGTTGATTACGATTTAGTAGAATAAGAACAGCGTTAGGTTCGCTCGTTCCATTCACGCGCAACAGGCGAGAGCTCCCGGTCCCAAATTCGTTTACAGTTCGAAAAATTACAGGCGTAAAGCCCGTATCTGTTACAGGCTCACTTTTCTCAGCGGGCTCTGATATTTCTACATCACCAGAAAAAATAGGCACGCTCGACAGGAATGATGTGGTTTGGACAGCAACAAGTAATATCAAGGCCAAAGCCAATCCTGTAACTACCATCCAAATTAGACGTGATTTCATTTTACTTAGTGTCTTTTCAACGTTGTCATCTCAATCACCGTAACCTAAGTCGTAACTGACATAACGCAAATGAAATAACCTAATTATGACATCAATCTGTGTATTTTGCGGCGCAAGCCCCGGCCATGATCCTAAGCATATGGCGTTAGCAAAAAGTGTCGGAAAAGCTTTGGCGAAGGCCAAACATCGCCTCGTCTATGGTGGCGGTGGTTTAGGTTTAATGGGAGCCGTGGCACGATCTGCGAACACATCAGGCGGTAAGGTCTTAGGTATCATGCCCGAGTTTTTAGCCGAAGTCGAAAAAACGCTTACAGATGTTGAGCACATTATGGTCCCAGACATGCATGCCAGAAAAATCATGATGTATGACGAGTCTGACGGCTTTATTGTATTGCCCGGCGGTATAGGCACATTGGAGGAAACGATTGAAATACTCTCTTGGATGCGGCTCAACCTGCATGAGAAGCCTTTAGTTTTCTTAGATGATACAGGTTATTGGGATCCTATCATTCGCGGGCTGCATCATACTATTGAAAAAGGTTTTGCTCCGGAAAGCTTTGCTAAAGATATCCATTCAGCCTCAACCGCACAGGAAGCTTTAATTTTTATCGCAAATAAGATCGCGAGTCCGAATGTTCGAGAGCCCCTCGATATCCATAAAAAAGTTTAAACTAGCAAAGTCTTACAGATGTACTCCAAACCCGCTTTATCTTCTGTGTCGAAAGAGCCAAGTTGCGTCGAATCAATATCCAAAACCGCGGCCAGGCTTCCTTCTTTATCAAAGACAGGCACAACAATCTCAGAATTTGAACGACTGTCACAAGCTATATGCCCCGGAAATTCATGAACATCTTCCACAATTACAGTCTTACCTAGCTCAGCTGCTGTGCCGCAGACACCTTTACCCAAAGGAATGCGCAAGCATCCCAAGGAGCCTTGATAGGGTCCGACAACAAGTTCTGTTGTTTTGAGCGGGTCTACAACATAAAACCCCGTCCAGAAGAAATAATCAAAAGCTTCATTCAGCAAACACGCCGCTGTCGCATATCTAGCAGTTTTAGATGTTTCGCCTTCAATGACCGCAGAGATTTGAAGCGCCACCTCATTATAAATTTCTTTTTTATTCATAAGCTTATCAAGCTTTCTTCTCCCATGATCCTCGATCGTTTTGCTGGTAATAAGATAGTGTTGCTCCGGCCTCTTTCAAAGCCCTCCAACGTTTTCGCTCTTGCAAGACATCGTCCTGCGAGCGGCCGTTGATCATGACTATGCAGCGTTCAACTCCGCTCATATCATCCAGATCCGTACCGCCTAGCAAAAAAACAGCTTGACGGCCTGAGGCTGTTACCGCTGAGGAACTGAGCGTAATAGGCTGTTGCTCGGACATCGGTTCGTCATCGCGCCCATGGGGCAGAAAACTGTCATCTTTGTAAGTCCAGAGATAATCATCCATCTCTTTAAGCTGCTCCACGGGGAGCTTAACCAGAGCCTTCCACCCCTTTTGGCGTGTTTTTTCCAAAAGGCCCGGCAGAACGCCTTCTACGGTCGAAGCTTCAAGGTGGTAAAACCAATATTCCATAAAGATTTTAAAACTTAGCCTTCAAAATTATCTGCGATCCAGCGGTTAAGCAGACGCGCACCAAAACCGGTTCCAAATGTCGTCTCGCGGGGATCATGCCGATTGGACGGCTTCATTGCGGTCCCCGCTACATCAATATGGGCCCAAGGGATTCCCTTTCCAACAAAGCGCTGCAAGAATTGTGCGGCCGTAATAGACCCTGCTAAACGCCCGCCTATATTTTTCATATCCGCATTAGGGCTATCCAGAAGGCGGTCATATTCTGGGCCAATTGGGAGACGCCACGTTTTCTCTTTAGTTGTCTCAGACGCGCTTGCGATTTGCGCGGCCAAGCCATCATTATTAGAGAACACGCCTGCACGTTCAGTGCCCAAGGCCACTAATATCGCGCCTGTCAGCGTCGCGAGATTGATCATGGCTTTCGGTTTTATCTTAGTAGAAGCATAATGCAGGCAATCGGCCAGAACTAGGCGTCCCTCTGCATCTGTATTTTGCACCTCAACAGTTTGTCCTGACATTGATGTGATGATATCCCCGGGCAGGACCGCATTCCCATCCGGCATATTTTCAACCAACCCCACAATACCCACGACGTTGGCTTTGGCATTACGCGCTGCAAGTCCTGCCATAGCGCCGACCACAGCAGCTGATCCGCCCATATCGCCTTTCATATCCCACATATTGGCGCCGGGCTTTAATGAAATTCCGCCCGTATCAAAGGTAACACCCTTGCCAACTATACAAGCCGGTTTGTCCCCTTTCTTACCGCCATTCCACGTCATTATAACCATTTGAGACTCACGAACTGAGCCTTGTCCGACGCAAAGCAGCGTGTTCATACCAAGCGACTTCATGCGTTTTTCACCTAATATCTGAACTTTTAGTCCAAGTTTTTCGAGCTCTTTAATACGCGCCGCATAGGCTTTTGGATAAATTACATTGGGGGGTTCGTTGACGAGATCTCTGGCTAAAACCGTTCCGTCACAAACAGGACCATGATAATTTTTATATGACGCCCTTGCCTTTGCCGGATCATCACACGCAATTTTAATCGTTTTAAGAACAGGCTTCTTATTGGCCGCCAGTTTTGTTCGATATTGATCAAAACGATAGGCCGCCAAGCGCATTCCAACCGCCGCTCGCGCCGCCGCGTCTGGGGAAACATCCATACCGCCTAAATGAAGTGTTATAGCACTCTCCTGCATCATGAGAGACTTCGCGGCTTTAGCGCCGAACATTTCAGCGTCAAAATCTTTTCCATCACCAATACCGCTTACGAATACACGTGAAGCTTCAAGGCCAGATGGGGCATAGAGGCTAAAGCTCTTCCCTTTCTCGCCATTAAATCCAGCAGCTTTGGCAGCCTGCGCAAATTGCTTGCCCTGCGCTTTTATGTAGTCAACTCCAGCCCCGCCAGTCTTCAACGATTTCTTTACGGGAATAACAGCACATCCGGAGGCGGCCAATTTATCAGCGACGAATGAAATTTTCATGCGGGAAGCTCCTAAGCTTAGTTGTGACTCTAATCACTTTTTCATTGTTTTAACTGTGGTAAAGCAAGGCAACGCGTAATAGAAGCAAAATTCTAGAGTTTAATTAATTTAACGGTATGAGTGTATAAAGTGACCCTTCTACAGAGATATTTCTGGAAGCAAGTCCTTTATCCCTTACTCTTATCGCTTTCTGCTCTCGCAGCCCTAGCTTTATTGACTCAAAGCCTACAAACACTTGATCTGATAGTTGAAAATCGTCAATCAGGACTCACCTTTTTATATATTACGATTTTAGCCCTACCCCAATTGATCAGCATCATAATGCCATTGGCTGTGTTTATGGCAACTCTTTATGCGTTAAACCGCCTTAATATGGACAGCGAAATGATAGTCGCTAAGGCCTCAGGATTTAGTCCTTGGCAAATCGCTAGCCCCGCTTTGCGACTTGGTATGTACGCCCTTATCGCGCATCTAATTATCAATCTTGTTATTCAGCCTTTTGCTTTTAGCCAAATGCGAAGCGAAATTTTAAAGGTGCGCACTGATATCGCTTCCCAAATGGTTCGAGCGGGTGAATTTGTAACGCCAACAGTAGGCCTGACCGTTTATGCACGAGAAATTGCGCCTGATGGGGCTATGAAGGATGTGATCATTTACGACACGCGCGATGACAGTGGCGCCACGACTCATACAGCCAAATCCGGCTATCTAACGCGGGGCGAAGAATCCGCGCGCCTCATCCTCAAAACAGGTAATGTTCAGCAGATACTCGATGACGGAAGTTTGGATCTTGTCGCTTTTGACGATTATCAAATCGACTTATCGGATGTCATGGCGATGGACTCTGTCCTGCGTAAAAAGCCCTCTGATCTTTATTTACATGAGCTCCTGCGACCTGACCAACGCGTTTATGCCAACCGTAAATACCGGCAAGAGCTTAAAGCTGAAGGGCATAATCGTTTAGCAACCCCAATATATAATTTGGCTCTGGTTATGTTAGCCTTGTGCTTTATGATACGCGGCGAGCACCAACGGATGGGATATGGACGTAAGATAGCCATATGCGTTGCAATCGGCTTTATCATACGCCTGACAGGGTTTGGCCTTGCCTCCGCGGCAGAAAGCGATCCCTCTTTGAACATCGTTCAATATGCTATTCCACTGGGTGTCTGCGCGGGATGCACTTGGTATCTGCTCCGCAGGCGCCGCATCCGCAACCTAAAGCACTTATTCACGCGAAAATCCAAATCATCCAAGCGGGAGCGTTACGCACCGTCATGATGTTTTCTACGCTAAACCGCTATATCATTAAGCGCATAATTAAAGGGCTACTTTTGGCTTTTATGGTCGTCACAAGTATCATCATGCTTGTCGATTTTGTTGAGGGAACGCGGAACATAGGCGCGGACGAGAATATCGGCTCCGGCACTGTTTTTCTTATGACACTTTTAAAAGCGCCCAAACTCATAGAGCAAACAATTCCTTTTGTAGTCCTATTTGGCGTCATGGGAACGCTTTACAGTCTCAATCGCCGAAGTGAGCTGATAGTCCTTAGAGCGTCCGGCCTGTCCGCTTGGAGGTTTTTATCCCCCGCTATCATCGTCACAGCAACGCTCGGCGTCATATGGGCTGCTGCCTTTAACCCCCTCGCCTCCTCCGCAATGAATGCACATGATAATCTTGTTGAGCGCGTGACCGGGTCAGCCACATCCGCCAAAAATGAGAATATCTGGTTACGGGAGGGCAACGATATTGGACAGACTGTTATCTATGCAGAACGTGTAGATATGTTGGCACGGAAACTATTCAACGCAACATTCTATATTTTCGAAATCAACGCCGAAGGTACGGCTGAATTTGAACGTAGACTCGATGCGAAAGAGGCTGAACTCGTGACCCAAGGTTATTGGCAACTTCGCAATGTAATTGAAAACGCGGAAGGCGAGCTGTCGCAAACCCAAACAGCGGTATCTTTACCAACTACTATTACCATAGATGATATAAAAGACACCACCGGCAATAATACGCTACCGCCTTTTTGGGATATTCCTGAAACGATCAAAAAAACTGAACGCGCGGGGTTTTCAACGGTCGGCTTGCGAATGCAGCTCAATAAACTCTTGGCCCTACCAATCATGCTGATTGCCATGACAATCATTGCCGCTGGGGTTTCGATGCATTTAACACGTGAAGGCGGAACTTTACGGCTTTTGATAATTGGCGGCGTTTTGGGCTTTGCAGTCTATTTTGCCGATAATGTCGTGAGCGCTTTTGGGGAAGCATCTGCTCTGCCAATATTATTAGCAGCTTGGACGATTCCACTTTTTGTCCTGTTTTTTGGTATCAGTTATCTGGCTAAAATTGAAGACGGCTGATATCTGACTGAATTTTAACAAAACTAATCATCGCATCAGTGTAATAAAGACTCAAAGGCGAATTGCCATTAACGCAAATTGGCGTATAAATCAGCCAAATTACAGAATGACGCGAATGCGGATAAGATGACTCTTATGATGAAAACACTATTGCTCTCAGCTTCGGCGGCTCTCCTGTTTACAGGTACAGCCTTTGCTCAAACATCACACGGTATCGCAGCCGTTGTGAATGATGACATCGTCACTACTCATGATCTGAGGCAACGCACATTATTCATGGTTGCTACAACAGGGATTGAGCGCACCGAAGAAGCTATTGCCCGTGCGCAGCAGCAAGCATTGCGCAATCTAGTTGACGAGCACATCCAAATTCAAGAGTCCGATAAATATGAGCAAACAATTTCTGATGAAGAGATTAATCAAAGTGTTGCAAGATTGATTGGCCGGAATGGTCTTGACCCCAATGAAGTCGTGCAGCGCCTCGCATCAGCTGGTGTTTCAATTGAAACTTTGCGTGATCAAGTTCGCTCTGAAATCGCATGGCAGCGTATCATCAATGGCCTTTATGGATCACGCATTCGTATCTCGGACGCCCAAATCGATGAAACGCTCAACCGTTTAACCGCCAACGCTTCGAAACCCAATTACCGCGTCGCTGAAATTTATATCGAAGCCACTGAAGATATTGGTGGCATGGAAGGCGCAATGCAAGGTGCGCAAGCCATGGTGCAACAAGTCGCGGACGGCGCACCTTTCCCGCTTTTAGCACAACAATTCTCAAGCTCCCCAACAGCGGCCAAAGGCGGAGATATGGGATGGGTTCGCGAAGGTGAGCTCCGGCCTGAAATCGATCAAATCATTCAACAAATGGAAAAAGGCAACTTGTCAAAACCCATTCAAGTTCCGGGCGGCGTTTATGTTGTTGCGCTTTTAGATAAGAAAATCTCAGAAGCAGATACGCTTTATAAGTTAAAGCAAGTCCGTGTTGACAGTGAAGATGTTGAAGCGGCTAAGTCACAACTTATTGCTTTAAAAGATACGCTGACGTCATGCGAAACCCTTAAGGATGATGTGGAGGCGTTAGACGGCGTCGAACAGGCGGATATGGGCGAGATTAAAAGTAGCGAGCTGACCGATGAAGTCTTAGCTGTTCTATCAAGCACTGATGTCGGTGCCTTAGGCGATCCGATTGAACGTCCAGGCGGCGCGGCAGGCATTATGGTTTGTTCGCGCGAGGCGTCTGGCTCCGACATTCCTACGCGTGATCAGATTGAAGATCGCCTGATGGATCAACAGCTCGCGCAGGCGTCTAAACGCCACTTACGTGATCTTCGCCGCCAAGCGACCGTTGTTGTGCGGTAGTGCCTCAAAAGCCGCTCCTTCTAACAATGGGCGATCCCGCCGGAATTGGCCCCGAAATTACTGTTAAAGCCTGGAACGCGCTGAAAAATCAGGCGCGATTTACTTTTGCAGTCATAGCTCCGCCCCGCGTCATTGAAAATGCAGGCGGAAATGTCCGGCCCATATCGCACCTTGCAGAGGCGCATGACGTTTTCTCACAAGCCATTCCCGTCCTGCCTCTTGACGGGAGAATAGCGACGGCAGGTCAACCATCCCTGGATCATGCCATGACCATAACTGAGTCTATAGAACGAGCTGTTAGGCGATGCTTGAACGGGGAAGCGGACGGTATGGTCACCAACCCCATTGCAAAAGACATTCTCTACCAAGCTAGCTTTAAATTTCCGGGCCACACAGAATATCTCGGCGAGCTAACACAATCCATTGAGCCGCCTTATGCCAGAGGCCCCGTCATGATGCTCTCAGGCGGTGGCTTGCGTGTCGGTCTTGCCACTGTACACCTCGCCCTCAAAGACGCCGCCGCGCAGCTCTCTGCTGACGCTATTTTAAATAATGCCCGTGTCATATACGGCGCGTTAAAATGTGACTTCGGTATTGCAAAACCTCGCATCAGCCTAACAGGGCTAAACCCTCATGCAGGCGAAGGCGGCGCTCTGGGTATGGAAGAGCGCAATATCATTAATCCTGCGGCCCGCCTTCTGCGCGAAGAAGGCTTGACCGTCACAGATGCCCAACCCGCCGATACGCTATTTCATGCCGAGGCACGCGAAAACTACGACGCGGTGCTTGCGATGTATCACGACCAAGGTCTCATACCCGTCAAAACACTCGACTTCCATGGCGGTGTGAATATCACGCTCGGTCTGCCTATTGTCCGCACCTCACCCGATCACGGCACAGCCTTTGGAATTGCTGGTAAGAACAAAGCCCGACCAGATAGCCTTATAGCCGCCATCAAAACCGCCAGAGACATCGCCAATAACAGAGCCGCCTATGTCTCTGGATAATCTGCCAACCCTCTCAGAGACAGTCAAAATCCATAAACTGCGCGCCAATAAAACGCTCGGGCAGCATTTCCTCTTGGATATGAATGTGACGGATAAGATCGCGCGCCTAGCCGCCCCCTTGGACGGCGTCAGTGTCGCAGAAATAGGTCCTGGCCCTGGCGGATTAACCCGCGCGCTCGTACAAAATGGGGCTGAAGTTCTCGCGATTGAGATGGATGACCGGTTTCTTGCCCCTCTTGATGATATTGCAAGAGCGAGCGGCAAACTCCGCGTCATTCACGGCAATGCGCTGAAAGTCGATATTGGAAAAGAATTAGACGGTGAGATAAAAATCGTCGCCAATCTGCCTTATAATGTCGGCACAAAAATGCTTATTAACTGGCTCACAGCCACTCCACTTTTCTGGTCGCAAGCTGTATTGATGTTTCAAAAAGAAGTCGCCGAACGTGTGGTCGCATCGCCGGGAGATAGCGCCTATGGCCGCCTTGCTATCCTCGCCCAAAGCGTATGCGACACCCGTCTTGGCTTCGAAGTTCCTTCTAATGCATTTAGCCCTCCACCAAAGGTTGATAGCGCCGTTATAGTTCTAGAACCCTTGCCTGAAGCTAAACGCTTTAGGGATTTAAAGTTATTGGGCGAAGTAACCATGGCTGCCTTTGGACAAAGACGAAAGATGCTGAGGAAATCACTAAAGCCAATTGCCAAAAAATATGGCGTTGAGTCGGAAAGCTGGTGCGAAACCTGTAACATAGACCCACAAAGACGGCCCGAAACATTGAGTGTGGCCGAGTTTCAGATATTGGCAGGTGCCTTAAAAAATGAATAAATCAGTCATACTATTAGACGGCGGAATGGGACAAGAGCTCGTACGCCGATCTGGTATTGCACCAACGCCCCTTTGGTCAACGCGTATTATGTTGGACAACCCAAGCCTTGTAGAAGAGCTTCACATAGACTTCATAAAGGCGGGCGCAAAAGTCATCGCGCTCAATAATTACACCGCTACTCCTTGGCGATTAAGCAGAGATGCCAGCATTGATTTATTTGAACCTATTCACCAATCCGCAAAAGAAATTGCGGCAAGTGCGAAGCAAAAATCAGGGCAAGGCGGCATAAAAATCGCAGGATGCTTACCCCCTGTTGTTGCGAGTTATAAACCGAGTTTAGTCCCATCAGAACAAGAGTGCCTCGACCAATATAGGCGTCTTGTAAATATTCAAAAAGACGGCATCGACATCATGCTTTGCGAGACACTGGCAACCATTCGCGAGGCTTTCACAGCAGTTAAAGCTGCAACAGAAGTAGGGCTAGACACAGTTGTGAGTTTTACGCTCGACGATAATAATCCTGAGGCATTGCGTTCTGGCGAAAGCCTTTCTGATGCCATTGAGACCGTAATTCCCTTTGGGGTTAAAGCTGTATCTGTTAACTGTTCAATGCCCGAAACGGTGACGGCTGCTTTACCCTTAATGACAAAGAAAATTCCGATCATTGGCTGCTACGCGAATGGCTTCCAATCAGTAGCCCTGTTAGAAGTTGGCGGCACTACAGCTAACCTGAAAGCACGGCAAGATCTAACGCCTCAACTCTATGCACAATATGCTCTTGAGTGGGCAAAAGCTGGCGTTAAAATTATAGGCGGGTGCTGTGAAGTCGGGCCGTCTCATATCGCAGAGGTTAGGCGTGTTTTGAATCATGCAGGTTATGAGATTACCCCATTCCCTTAATTATCTAACCCATCTGTTTAACCACCCGTTGTAAGGCTCTTCACAAATCCACTAAGCCAAGGCTGACGTCTTCTGCGCATTCTTTCCGAAGCCACTATTGTCCGCAACTCTTCCATCGCTGTCTCAACATTTTCATTGACGATGACATAGTCATATTCGGGCCAATGGCTAATCTCATTTTCAGATTTCGACATACGCTTTGAGATAACATCATCGCTATCTTGAGCACGGGTACGTAGGCGTTTTTCAAGTTCGACCATATTCGGCGGAAGGATAAATATTTTGACCAAATCATCGGCAGCCGCTTGGGTGAGTTGCTGCGCGCCTTGCCAATCAATATCAAATACAACATCACGGCCATCACCCAAGGCTTGTTCGACCGGCGCGCGGGGGGTGCCGTAAAAATTATCAAAGACTTTGGCATATTCAAGGAACTCATCATCATCGACCATATCAGTGAATTTGTTCTTAGAGATGAAATAGTAATCCTCTCCATCTTTTTCACCGGGGCGGGGTTGTCGTGTAGTCGCCGAAACAGACATCGCCATATCAGGATTTTCCTTTAAGAGCATGCGCGTCAATGTCGTCTTTCCTGCCCCGGAAGGCGAAGACAAAACAACCATAATGCCGCGGCGATTGGCTTTCATCTCTTCCAAAGGGGATGGACCTAATTTACTCGACATTCGCCGCCTGCTCTCTGAATTGTTCAATAACGCTTTTCAGCGCGAGCCCTGTTCGTGTCAACTCTATGTCAGCGGATTTCGCGCAGAGCGTATTTGTTTCACGGTTAAATTCTTGTGAGAGGAATTCAAGCTTTCGGCCAATCGGTGACCCTTGTGACATGAGGTCCCGCGCCTGAACACAATGAGCCCTAAGGCGATCCAATTCCTCGCGCACATCCGCCTTCATAGCGAGCATAGCCGCCTCTTGCGCCAATCGCTCTTCAGGTAAAGCCTCTGCCAAAAGAGCTTCAAACTTTTCTTTCAACTTTTGCTTAAGTGTTTCGGGAAGCACAGCGGCAAGCTGACTCGCAGTTGCAACGTGGGTTTCAATCTCGGCGACATTGTCGAGCAATATAGGCGTGAGCGCTTTCCCCTCATCGTCACGCGCTGATTTCAGCTTTTTACACAGATTATCAAAACTTGATAGAAGACTGATATGCAATGACTTCTTATCTTCACATAACAAATTATTCGGCACTTCTTCGATAATGCCAGGCACAGTCATAAGAACGGATAAATCCTTAGCGCCTTTCTTTTCAAGCTTATCAAGCAGAGCTTCATTGATACGGTAAGCCTTACCGCTATCCCCACGTTGTAAATTTAAGCTCACCTGCATGTTGCCACGCGAGAAGTCCTTACTCATGCGTTTGCGGATGGCCCCATCCATTTCTGATAAATCACTTGGCAAGCGGAGCCGTATATCAAGAGACTTACCATTAACGCTGCGAACTTCCCAAGACCAGCTAATCTCTTCATGCGTGCCGCTTGCTCGCGCAAATCCTGTCATGCCTGATAAAGGTTTACTCATTGGCCAGCTCGCTGTTTGCGTTGACGAGAGCGCTCAATTTTGCGCCACTTATTGACGTTATTGACATGTTCACGATTAGTCTTGGCAAAGACATGACCTCCTGTTCCATCAGCGACAAAAAACAAATAGTCCGTCTTGGCAGGTTGCAAAACAGCGGCAATAGCTTCCTCGCCAGGATTGCAAATCGGTGTCGGCGGCAAACCATCAATTTGGTAGGTGTTCCAAGGTGTTTTACGGTCTATCTCAGATCGGTAAAGTGTTCGGCGCTGACCCTTTTTGTTGTACAGCGGCTCACCTTTTGATATCCCATAAATAATAGTCGGGTCAGTCTGTAGACGCATACCTATCTTTAGGCGGTTAATAAACACACCTGCCACGACGTCACGCTCTGCCCCAACTCCGGTTTCTTTCTCAACGATGGATGCCAAAATGAGTGCTTCATTTTTGGACTTTAGGGGCAAACCTTCTTGGCGCGTTTCCCATAGCTCATCAATCACCTGTCTTTGAGCATCCTGCATTTGCTTAACCAACGCCGCTCGTGCCATGCCTCTGGGCGTCATATAAGTTTCGGGTAGCATCGTACCTTCAGCTGGAGTTTCGGGCATGTCTCCTGTAAGTGTCTGCACACTTCCCATTAGGCGCATGATCTGCGCTGATGTTAAGCCTTCCGGGGCGGTAAAAGGGTAGAGCACGGCCTTGCCTTCGGCTAAGGTTTCATAAATTTTACTCATGGATGCAGGCTGAGAAATTACAAACTCTCCGGCTTTAAAGCTCCCTTCATTACCACGTAATTTAGTCACAAGTTTAAAAATAAAAGCACTTTTTATGAGGCCATCTTCTTCAAGGCGCGAGGCAATTGATGACAACCCGCTTCCGCGCGGAACTACAAACACAGTTTCATTGACTTCACCCTTTGGTGCGGCCTCATATCTGTAATTAACGACAGCATAGGCTCCCAAAATTACAGCTCCTAAAATCGTAACAATAGATGTGAAGGCTATAAAGCCCAACATGCGCTTTTGCTTTTTAGGGAGCTTTGTCGTTTCAGGATTGTGTGTCACGGTTTGCGCCCGATTTCTTATCTTATTTTTTCGGGCCATTACTCTGTAGGCGGCTTTGCGAATATTACCGCTGCATTGGTTCCGCCGAATCCAAATGAGTTAGACATTGCAGCATTGCCTTTAAAAGGCTTGGCTTTCAATGGCACAAGATCAATATCCGTTTCCAGTGAGGGATCTTCTAGGTTTAGCGTAGGCGGCGCCATTTGATCGCGCAGCGCTAAGATAGAGAAAATTGTTTCAATTGCACCAGCGGCGCCAAGCAAATGCCCCGTACTGGATTTAGTCGATGACATAGATACATCTTTGGCGTGATCTCCTAAGAGGCGCTCGACCGCTTTCACTTCAAGTTCATCTCCCATAGGGGTGGATGTGCCGTGCGCATTTACATAACCAATATCCGTAACCTCTAAGCCGGAATTGCGCAAAGCGGCTTTCATAGCGCGGTAGCCTCCCTCGCCTTCGGGGGCAGGGCTTGTGATGTGATACGCATCACCTGATAGACCATAGCCTTTAAATTCAGCGTAAATTTTTGCGCCGCGGGCTTTAGCATGCTCATATTCTTCGAGAACGACTGCGCCGGATCCCTCCCCCATTAGGAACCCATCACGGCCGGAGTCGTAAGGCCGAGAGGCTTTCTCAGGTGTATCATTATATGCGGTCGTCATAGCGCGGCAGGCTACAAAGCTTGCAATACCCAAGCGGCAAATTGAGGCCTCGGCTCCGCCTGCCACCATCACGTCTGCATCTCCGTGCTGTATAAGCCTCGCGGCATCGCCAATAGCATGTGCACCTGTCGCGCAAGCTGTAACGACCGAATGGTTGGGCCCCTTTAGGCCGTGACGAATAGATATCTGTCCCGCAGTGAGGTTTATAAGCATACTAGGAACGACAAACGGCGAAAGACGCCGTGGTCCGCGTTCATGCAAAAGAATAGAGGCATCATAAGTGGCTTGCAGCCCCCCAATACCAGAGCCAAACATAACTCCCGTGCGTTCTTGGGCCTCATCGCCCTGCTCGGCCGGTGTCCAATTCGCGTCATTAAGGGCTTCATCACTTGCGGCAATTGCATAAAGAATGAAGTCATCAACACGCCTGGCATCGCGCGGACTCATAACTGTATCAGGATCAAATGCGCCCTTCATATCAGGGGAGCCACCTGCGCGGCCGTCAACGCGCGGCAGGACAGCAGCAATCTTGCAAGCAAGATCGCTGGTATCGAAGTGTTCTATTTTTGAAGCTCCGGATTTCCCGGAAAGAATATTGTCCCATGCGGTTTCAACACCGCATCCAACGGGTGTGACGAGGCCTAAACCTGTAACAACGACACGTCGGCGTTCAGATACGGGCACGTCAAAAGTCGGCCTTAACCGACTTTTTCAGAGATAAACTTAACGGCATCGCCGACAGTCTGGATGTGCTCGGCCGCATCATCAGGGATTTCAATATCGAATTCTTCTTCGAACGCCATAACAAGCTCGACATTGTCTAGGCTGTCTGCGCCAAGATCATCGATGAAGTGAGCATTCCCTGTTACTTTATCTTCTTCGACATCAAGATGCTCAACGACCATCTTCGTAACGCGTGCAAGTACGTCTGACATAATTTTTCCTTTTTCAGTGCCACGGTGTTTTGTGGCGATTTGCTAGGCGTAAGTAAGGCGAAAAGTCCTAAAAACAACCCTTTTTTGTGATTTAACCGTAGATAGCACAGATAAATATTGGTTACCAGAGTGTAAAACTCTAATTAAATCATGGCCATACCGCCATTTACGTGAAGTGTTTGTCCAGTCACATAACTAGCTTCGTTGGACGCTAAATAAAGCGCGGCATTGGCTATATCAGCACCGGAACCAAGGTCACCTGCAGGGATCTTCGTAAGAATCGCTTCTTTCTGGCTTTCATTTAGGGCATCCGTCATAGGAGACGCAATGAAACCCGGGGCAATGCAGTTTACGGTTACGCCGCGTGAGGCCACTTCTTGAGCCAAAGACTTTGAAAACCCAATCATGCCCGCCTTCGAAGCTGCGTAATTAGTCTGTCCTGGATTCCCGGTAACGCCGACTACGGATGTGATTCCAATAATACGCCCCCAACGTGATTTCATCATAGGACGCAAACACGCTTTTGAGAGCCTGAAATAGGACTCAAGATTAACTTTTTGAACCAAGTCCCAATCGTCTTGCTTCATGCGCATCAACAGCCCGTCACGGGTGATACCCGCATTCGCAACAAGGATATCAACCGCCCCGCCCATAGCTGCTTCCGCTGCTTTTGGCAGAGCATCAACGGCATCTCCGTCAGATAGATTACAAGGCACAATAGACACACGATCACCCAATTCAGATGCTAATGACTGTAGCTTTTCAGCCCGCGTTCCTGAAATAGCAACATGCGCCCCTCTTGCGTGGAGCATTTTTGCAATTTCGCCGCCAAGGCCACCAGTTGCCCCTGTGACTAAGGCCCGTTTTCCATCTAAGTTAAACATTATTTTTATCCTTTAAGTTCAGTTGCAAAAGCCTCAAGACCTTCAGCAGTATTTAACGTCACGCCTTTCATGCCCTTAACAATACGGCGCAACATCACTGTTAGAACCTTACCACAGCCAGGTTCTGCTAATGTCTCAATTTCGTTAGCATGCATCCACTGTACAGACTCACGCCACCTAACCCGGCCAGTGACTTGCGCTACAAGGTCATCACGCAATTTTTCGGGGTCAGTAACGGGCGAAGCTTGAACATTATTTATAACTGGCAATAAAGGCGCCTCAAAAACAGTGTCAGCTAAAGCCTCTTTCATAGCCTTTGCCGCTGGCGCCATCATGTCACAATGAAAAGGCGCCGAAACATTTAGCATCATCGCTTTTTTGACACCCATTTCCTTAGCCGCGTCACATGCAGCTTGAACGGCATCTTTTTCGCCCGACAGCACAATCTGTCCGACCGCATTATCATTTGCTATTTGGCATATGCCTTTTGTCTGCCCTGCTTTTGCAGCGGCTTCTGCATCTTCGACAGAGGCACCTAAGAGCGCAGCCATAGCTCCAGCGCCTACAGGAACTGCAGCCTGCATAGCATCCCCCCGAATACGTAATAGCTTAGCGGTATCAGACAATGAGAGCGACCCTGCCGCACATAGAGCCGTATACTCACCAAGCGAATGCCCAGCTACATATTTAGCCTCAGTAATATCGACTCCAAACTCAGCTTTAAGTGACCTCATGGCCGCAATACCGCAGGCCATCAAAGCCGGTTGCGTATTTGAGGTTAAAGTCAGCTCTTCAATCGGTCCGTCCCACATCATTTTTGATAGGTTTTGAGACAGAGAGTCGTCAACTTCCTCAAAAACAGCTCGTGCGCTTGAAAAAGACTCAGCCAGCTCCCGCCCCATGCCTACGAATTGACTACCCTGGCCTGGAAAAGTGAATGCAAGTGTCATAAAATTCCCTATAACTGCTAAAATATGGGAATAGTTTATCGACTTGTCAGGTCAACAGGAAAGTTGCCCTTAAGAGAGGCAGGAAGATATGCGAGCTATTAAGCACTCTTTAACTCTAGCTAACTAGACATTTTGTGTCTGGGCGTATGTTTTAGAATCGAGGGTTGTTGTGTCTTTTTTCAAGAAAAAAAAATCTAGTACTAAAAAAACTAAAGAGCTTCCAAAATCAAAAATTGAGCAAGATATCGCCAAAATGGACCATGAACGCCTTCTCGATGAACAATTAGAAGAACTAAACGCAAAACTAAATCACAAAGACAATGATGAATCCGGAGGGGCCTCCGACACAAATACCTCAGAAAATAGTGAAAAAGAGCGTTTTCTTACTGACAGCCTTAACGATTTTGTATCGCCCGAGTTTAAAGCTACGCTTGAAGACAAAACTGGTAATATCGATGTCACTACGGGAAATTTGCCAAAAGAGGTCAACATCGACGACATTTTAGCAAATGCCCGCAAAGATGTTGAAGGCCACAATGCACCAGACTCCTCCACCGCAACTACAGAACAGAGTGAAGACGGTTCATTGGCTAATATTGATCCCGATATAGACTTGGTAGGTCCTGGCCGACTAAATATGAGTGAAATGCGTTTAGACGTAGCAAAGATTAGCGCTGATATCCAAGGCGGCGAAGAACTTTACCGACGCGCTCTACAGCGCGTAGAAGGCTTGATGGGCTTTGTCGAAAAGGCAGAGGTTGATTTCTCAGTCCTCAATCGTCTCGAGCCTGAAAACCGCCGCCTCAAGGCCCGCATTCGGACGTCAAATGGCGAGGTAGAAGGCCTAAAAGCTAAAGTCAGTCTTATCTCTGCAGATCTCGAAGATCATCAAGAACGCCTTGATGAAAAAACAAAGCAATATGAAGACGCCCGCGGGAAGCTAACTAAAGCAGCAAAATCACTACGTGACTATGAAGGTGTCCTCAGAAAATCCAGAGCCGAAACAGACAGTCATGCCCTTGCGCTTGAACGTCACAAAACAGCCCTCAGCGTGGAAGGTAAAGAGAATAAGGTTTTACGCGAGAAAATTAGCGAGCTTTCATCAGCCCTGGAATTACGTCAGACCGAGTATCTCGAAGCCTCAAAAATGGTTGAGTCGCTCAGAGCGGATTGTGCCGATTTCAGAGATCAGGCTGATACTTTCAGAACCGAAGCTCAAGAACTGAGAATTACGTTAAACACAGCCAAAAGACAAAATAACGCCATGAAAGGTGAAATGCAGACTCTGCATGAAGATATCAAAACCTTTAAAACCCAATATGAGTTCAACGTTATTAATCGCGAAGACAAAGTCACGGATCTAGAAACAAAAATTTCCTCCCTTTCAAGAGAAATTGATCAAAAAACTGAGCTCGCTAATACCGCAACAAGAGAGCTAGCCGCATTACGTAAGATCAGAAGCGAGCAAGATATAGAACGAAATCGTCTCGAAAAAAGACTAGCTGCCGCCCAAAGCGAGATGCGCGACGTTACCTCTTTGGCTGAAAAACGTAGCACCGAGCAAACGAAAGAGCTTCAAACCACTATTCGTGACTTGCAGAGAGAAATCGCGCGCCGCGACGAAGAAGCTGAACATCAGGTAAAAGAAAGAGCTGAGTTGCGAGACCAGTTTGAAAATTTAACGATGGAGCGCGACAGCCTTCAATCTAATCTTGATCAACAATCACGCCGTTTAGAAGGTATGATGATAAATGATCCTACATCTGAGCTAGAAGCCCAGATAAGAAGCTTACAAGAACAGCTAAATGTAAAAGACGATATTGTAAAAAGCGCTGCGCATGATGTTTCTGAGCTTAGAAAGGCTCATAAAGAACAACAGGCCGAGAAAAAACGCTTGGAAGATCTCATCCATACGCAAACATATCAGCTCGAAGAAGCTCAGAAAGCTCTCTTTGAAGCCAAACAAGCGGAAAGTGAGCTTGATAAGAAATATAAAGATATTGCCGCAGCTCTATCTATGAACCAGACACGCCGACGGACAGAAAGCCCCTCTTCAAACCCTGATATTTCTCCTGATATTTCGAAACCCGATGACAGCGTTGCAGATGAAATTGAGAACAAAATCATGGATTACAAATTCGGTATCAGCAAAGACATCGTTTAATCCACAGCTCCGTGTAGATATTTCATAGGCATTCCTCCCCTCAGTGGGGGATGAATAAATTTTCTTGCCCCTTATAAGTGCAAATGATGTGCGTTCGGAATAAATAATGCATATTGGTTCTGATGGTGAAACAGAATCACATGAAAACGGCTAATGACAATGCCCCAAGTTCCGAAACTGTAAAGCAGCATGGAACAAACTTTGCTCTGTCTCCCTCAAATCACGTTTCTAAAAGAGCGGTACAAGATAATCACCCAAGCTCAATTCCTGATTTAATCACAAATGACGAATTACAAGAAGATCAAGGCCTGACAACTAGCCTAAAACTAACCTTGGGTTGCTGGTTGGCCGCACTCCTTCTCGCGATTGGGACGTTCAGTCTAAATGCGTCTACAGGTCCTAAAGTATTCGCAAGCTTGTCACTTCTTTGGACAGGTATGTGGGCTAGCTACGTCTCTGCGGACTACGGCAAATGGCGTGTAAGTGAACTTTCAGTCGTCACAGCCATGTGCGGTCTCTTGGGAACAGTCATAGTCTCGGCGGCTTATTTCAATGTAGGCCTCACTATTACCGATGGCCTTATTTTAATGAGTATTATTCCCCTTTTCGTGGGGTTTATACTTAAATCACGTATCTGTGTTTTAGCATCTATCTGCGCGTCACTCATATGGGGCGCTTTGAATTTCTCAGGCGTTACTGAACAATCCGATATAATGTTTTTGTTTCCCGCAATTTGGGCTGCACAAATATTCATTGGAACTAAAATTCGATCCGGAATGGTTATAACTTTAGCAGTTCTAACGGCCTATTATTGGGCCGCAAATATAATATTCACACACTGGAGCGTGGGTAACTTACCCCTCACATTCGGAACAGCCGCGGTTTTTATATGCGGATTAGCTCATCACAGGGCGGGCAAAGCCGCAGAGGATAATTTGATTACAGGTAGTTCAGTCCATATTTATGCGGGATGGCTTGCCGCGGTAATTGGCGCGATAGGGTTTCAATATTTCTGGTTGGTTCCGGACGCAATTGCAACTGAAACGGCCTCGTTGAGTTCAAACGGATTATTAATATGGAAAGCCATTGTTTCATTCGCGCTTGCAACAGTTTTTTGCAGCGCAATTATACGCTATAAATTTACGCAAATCTCTCTTGCCGGAATTTTTCTGCTGACAGCCGCATCGGCACTTATACCTTTAATGCTATGGATTCCGTCTTGGCCTCAAAACCTTACAGCAGCCATACCCGGCTTGAGCGTTGTCCCAACAATGGGTATTCTTATTGGCTCAGCCATTATAGCCTCAGCACTTGGTATGATGCTTAATGGCGTCAGGCGTCACGCCCCTGTCATGATAGGAATGGGACTTGTTATGTTGTTTGCCGAAGCTGCCCTTCTCTACAAGCCAGACCTTATGACACTCGATAATGCGATCATCTTCACGGCTGGAACACTCATATCTCTCGCTATCGGCGCAGCCATTGCTGGCTCAAGTCTGGCCCATCAAGCCCCTGCACCTCGGTTAAAGCACAGTTAGGCGAGTAGATTTAGGCATTACAAAAAGTGGTGCCAGTATCATACCTGCAACATAACCCCCAATATGAGCGGGCCATGCGATACCTATTCCGATGAAGTTCTCCAGCAATACCATAACGAGGTTGATTGCGGCCCATCCAACACCAAATTGAACCATCTTGTCTCGGCCGCCGATTGCCCAGCCGCCCGCCGCAAATAATGCGGAAGCACCTCCTGAGGCGCCAACAGCCCCCGTCAAGGTAAGCTGCGCATTCGTGGCAGCCCACCATCCCCATTGAAAAACACCTCCGATAATCACGCCAGCAAAGAAGATAATTAAAAAATCTCTGTTCGCTCTTGAAACCTTTCCTCGGGAGGCCGCCTGTAATTTTGCGCCGCGGATAAGCGCAATACCAAATACAATCGTCATACCCGCATTCATGATAACATGCCCCCAGCCACCATGCAGTAAGCCATGCCCAATCAAGCTAATGGCATGTGTTGTAATATCTGTGCCGCTACTCCCTAGAGGCCGCAACACGCCAAACTTATCCAAGTTCACCCTAATCACATAAGGCATTAGCCCGATCAAAATCTGTATGGCGATAAATATACCCGCCAAATAAGCCGGAGCTTTCTCAGTAAAATTGAACATGGGTTCACGAGGGCGCTTGGGAGTTGTCATGTTCCGCCTCTAGCTCTTTTTTCAATTCTGTAAAAGTTTTATCTGGGCTCTTTGCGTTTCAGCAGAATCGGAAAAGATATAGTGCTGAAAGGAATGAACTGTGCAATCTGTTCTAAACACATGGTATGTTCAAGTTGCGGGACAGTCGTATGGCCCGTATAGCGATGCGCAGATGAAGGCCTATGTCCGTGAAGGCCGTGTTGCACCTCAATCCCTGATCAGCGCTTCAGAAACACAGAGCTATGCGCCTGCACAACATTTCACTGAATATTCGGCTTGGTCTTCACAAGATATAGCCCATGCACAAGCCCTCATCCAGCAAACTGTCTTGCGGCCTATGTCTAATGTTGGCGGCGGCGTACTAGCACGTCAGATGCAGCCAGCCTCACATGCACCGCAAAGTCTGGCTCCAACACCTAGTCCGGCGCAACAGCCCCAATTTATACCTCAGATCGCTTATCAAGAAAGTCCTGTTGCCTCGACACATTCCGCAAAGAAAACTGTCTTTATGGTGATGGCAGAAATCCGCTCAGAAAATGGATTTCAGTTTTTACAAGCGTTACAACAAGAAGGAATTGCGCAGCGCATAGGAGATTCCGTATGGCTTTTGAAAAGTGAAACCAATGTTCAGCAACTCCGCAACCGCTTGAGCCAGACCCTCACCAAGGATGACCGTTTATTCCTTTTAGATAGCTTTGCGAATGAAACAGCTTGGTTTAATATTGGCTCAGACATGGACGTAAGAATACGCGAGCTCTGGGATTTAGAAACTTAAATTTCTTTCAATCCCTCTTTAAAGCGCTTTGCATTAGCCACATAAATTTCTGAATTCATACGCAACATCGCAAAATGCTGTTCACTGAGCGTTTTAATGACGCGCCCTGGTGAACCCACGACCATTGATCCATCTGGAATTTCCTTTCCTTCAGTAATCAATGCATGTGCCCCGATAATACAATTTTTGCCAATTTTAGCGCCGTTTAATATAGTCGCGCCGATTCCGATGAGGCTATTATCCCCAATCGTGCAGCCATGAAGCATAACTAAATGGCCGACAATGACGCCCTCACCTAAAGTCAGCGGCATTCCAGGGTCTGTGTGCAAAACAGCATTGTCTTGGACATTTGACCGCGCGCCGATTTTTATAAGATCATTATCACCGCGCAAGACAGCTCCAAACCAAGCAGAACTACCTTCCTGCATTTCCACATTGCCTAAGACTTGGGCATTTGGCGCAACATAGACATCATCGGCTAATTTTGGCGCGACGCCATCGAGAGAATAGACAGCCATTAAGCGTCGTCGAGATCTTGTTGGAGGATGGAGATATTCAAATCATATGAAATATCGTTCTTATCCTCATCATCGATATAGAGCAGGCCTAAAATTTCATCATTCAAATAGACCTCGACACTATCAGCCACTTTACGGGGTTTTATTGAAATACCTTCCGTGCCGAGACGTTTGCAAAGATAATTTTTAACAGAGAGAATTTGATCAGGGCTCATAGGGCCGCTCCTTATATTGATTTAAAGTGTTTGCACCATTGATTTGGCGGGATTGTCACAGCAAGGTCCGCCAACTGGCTTGGCTGGAACACCCGCAACTGTGCAGCCTTCAGGCACGGCCTTCAGGACAACGGATCCTGCTGCCACTTTTGACCCGTCGCCAATAATAATATTACCCAAAACAGAGGCATTTGCGCCAATTAGGACGCGATTCCCAATTTTAGGATGGCGATCTTGATCCGCTTTACCGGTTCCGCCCAATGTTACACCTTGAAGGACAGAACATTCATTTCCGATGACAGCTGTTTCACCCATAACAAATCCCGTCGCATGATCAAGCATGATGCCATGTCCGATTTTCGCGGCCGGGTTAATATCGACGCCAAAAAGTTCGGAGCTTCGGTTTTGGAGATGAAAAGATAACAGATCACGACCGCTATTATAAAGGGCATGAGAACAGCGGTAAGTCTGTATCGCCATGAAACCTTTGAAATATAAAAAGGCTTGTAAGAAAGAGGTGCAAGCCGGATCGCGTTCTTTAACGGCCAGCAAGTCTTTAGCGGCATATTCAACAATTTTAGGGTCCGCTTCCATGGCTTCTGTTAAAATCTTACGAAGCTTAAGCGTCGAAAAATCTGGGGTCGCAAGTTTCTCTGATAGGTGGTTTACGAGTGCGCCGCCTAAATTATCTTGATCCAAAATTGTGGCGTGTAAGAGTGATGAAAGCGCGACTTCTTTCGTAGCATAAGTCGCGGCTTCTTGTTTGAGTAACGACCACACGCATATATCGGAATTGCGATCTGCCGCGAGATTTACAGTTCCCATGATGTGACCCTTCTATTCGCTATATTCATAGATAAGGAGCTGATCCAGAAAAGCCAAATAAATTATTCGAGAATATCAGCCCTTCCGCTGGCTAATCTTTAAGTTCACGCCAATATTCAGCCAAATCTCGCTTTACTTCAGGCGCCAATATGTACAGGCCGATAAGGTTAGGTATTGCCATAACGAAGATTAGCGCATCTGCAAAATCCAATATGGCGCTGAGCTGTACCGACGCCCCTATCACGATAAAGAGGCAAAATATTAGGCTGAATGTTAGCTCTTTGCCTTTGCCTTCACCAAATATATATGTCCAGCCTTTGGTCCCGTAATAGGCCCAGGCCAACATGGTTGAAAACGCAAAAAGAAAAGCAGCGATAGAAAGCGGGATGGGTGACCAAGAGAGTTTAGACGCAAAAGCTGCAGAGGTCAGTTCAATGCCTTTTACATCCCCATTCATTATTGTAGCCGTGTCAAAGCAGGTCACAAGGACCAGACCCGTCAATGTACATATAACGACAGTATCAATAAAAGGTTCGAGCAATGCAACGAAGCCCTCTGTCAATGGCGCCTCTGTCTTTACAGCTGAATGCGCAATGGCTGCAGAGCCCAAGCCCGCCTCATTAGAAAAGACCGCGCGCTGAAAGCCAATAATCATAACGCCCAGCATGCCGCCGCCCGCGCCTTGTAATGTGAAAGCTCCGGATAAAATACTGGCAAAAGCTGAAGGTAATTGCGCGGCATTCATAACAAGGACAAAAAGAGCTCCGATAATATATAGTGCCACCATGAAGGGGACGAGCTTGACTGTTGTGTTCGCAATAGACTTAATGCCGCCGATAATAATCAAAGCGACCAAAACCGCCATGACTAGTCCCACTGCCCAACCATAGCCTACGAGTAGACTTGATGTTTGACCGCCTGTGACTTCAAGAAGCTGCACATAAGCTTGGTTGGATTGGAACATATTCCCGATGCCGAGGCATCCAATCACGATGCTGGCGGCAAAAAACAGCCCTAAAAACTTACCAAATTTCACCATGCCTTTAGCTGCAAGCCCATCTCTAAGATAATACATAGGGCCGCCCGAAACACTGCCGTCGGCGTTTACCGTGCGGTATTTAACGCCCAATGTGCACTCAACAAATTTCGTTGTCATGCCTAAGAAACCTGCCAGAATAACCCAAAATATAGCGCCCGGGCCACCTATGGAGACTGTCACAGCAACAGCGCCGATATTCCCAATGCCAACAGTTCCTGACACCGCCGCCGTTAAAGCTTGGAAATGGGTGATCTCGCCCAAATGTTTGGGGTCAGAAAATTTACCCCTTACAATATCAAGCGCATGTTTAAAGCCGCGTAAATTGATAAATCCCAGATAAACCGTAAAAAAACTGGCCGCAAAGATAAGCCATAAAACAATGAGAGGAAGCTCTGTGCCAAATACAGGCACAGAAAAAAAGATGAATCTTGAGAGCGCATCTGTCAGTGGCTGCACAAGATCATTGATCCAAGTATCAAGGCTTGCCGCTTTAAGTGTCATGTCTTGCATAAAATAAGTGATATCAGCTGCTAGCCCCGACCACGATATGGGGGAACCCCTTGATCGGGTATCCAAAGGCCCGCAGGCGCCTTTCCAAATTGATAGAACACATCAATGGGAATGCCTCCGCGTGGATACCAGTAACCGCCAATACGTAACCATTTAGGATTAATCTCTTTGACAAGCCGTTGCCCAATGCCCGTAGTACAGGCTTCATGAAAGTCGCCGTGATTGCGAAAAGACCCTAAGAATAATTTAAAGGCCTTGCTCTCAACAATCCATTCATCCGGGCAATAATCGACAACCAAGTGAGCAAAGTCAGGTTGACCGGTCACCGGGCAAATGCTGGTAAATTCAGGCGCTACAAGCCTTACCATATAGTTTTCATCACATGGGTTTTTAACCCGCTCCAAAACAGCTTCATCGGGTGAGCTTGGAAGCCCTTGCATATGTCCGAGTTGGTCGAGTTTGTCGTAGCGCGTTTCCGTCATGAGCGCGGGTTAGCGGGGTTTCCCGCAAAGGGCAAGTCTTACACTGATTTGGTTAGGGGTTTTGCTGAAGACGGACTTTTTAATTCACGAACAAGCTTACTCCCCGGGACCTCTACATAATGATAGGTCAAATGTGAGACCCCAATGACAACACACAGATAGATCATCAACCATAAATCCCCGCCCCACCCGGCATCCCAATTTTGAGAAAAATGACTTAGAACTGTGTTGCCCAAGATTGAAAAGGCAATCGAAATAATGACGTGAGTCATATAGGTCGAGTAGGATATCTTAGCGAGGTAGCGGAAAACCTTTCGACTCATAAAACGTGAAATAATACCGCCATCAAAGGCGAATATCAAAATGAATGCGAGCAAGAACGGGGCTACAAAAAATTGAAATTTCCCGCCGCAAAAAATGATGAAAAGGGTTGAAGCTAAAATAATGCCGACCTCTAAAATAGAAAATGTGTAGATCCGCGTTTTAGACGTCATCACCTGAACTTTAGGCTTTAATTCTCTATAGGCTTTTGCCGCAATCATACCGATGAAAAAGCCAGCCATGCATCGCAAAACAGCATAATCATAAGTGATATCCATATTCGGCTTTAACTGATAAAGCATAGCATATATCGCCAATGCAATTGCGCCCAAAGTAAGAAAATTCAAAAGGGATTTCGGGCGCGCCCAAAGCATAATTGCAAGGAATGCAAAATAAGTGAAAAATTCCGCGCTGATTGTCCATGCCGGAGGATTGAACGTCAGGCTGTTATTCAAGCCGATAGCATGAGTGAGGGTCAGGTGACTTAGAAGGCTGCCCCACCCCTCTTTTGCGCCCGCTGTGAAAGGCAGAATTTCACCCATCTCATGAGACGCGATTCCAACCTTGTGAGCCCATAAGCGCAAAATCGCAAAACCGAAAAATATCACAAACATAAAAAGGTGCAGCGGATAGAGCCGTGCAAAACGCTTCTTGATAAAGGCTTTGGCGTCGGAATCATTATTAAACTTACCATCATAGAGGTAAAACATAAGGAAGCCAGATAGCGCAAAAAATAGATCAATAATAACCGCCCCATTATTGAAAAACGTCAGGCTGTTAATGTGTGAGAACCAGATCGTATGATAAATAGCCACAAATAGCGCCAAAAGCCCCCGAAACCCGTCAAGAGCGGCGAAATACTGACTCTGGCCATATGGCTTTAGTTTTATGCACGCTGTCATGCTTTTCCTTGGCTTATGCGCTCTTACAAAAAAGGCGCGAAGATTAAATTAACAGCTTGCAAGAGCTGTGCTAAGTCAGCATGAAAATCATTAACAAAACTGTGAGGGAGAAAAATTGTGAAATCACGTGCGGCAGTGGCTTTTGAGGCTGGAAAAGATCTAGAAATCGTAGAAGTCGATCTCGAAGGCCCGAAACCGGGCGAAGTTCTGGTCGAAATTAAAGCCACAGGTATTTGCCATACGGATGCGTTCACCCTCTCAGGCGATGACCCTGAAGGGGCTTTCCCTGCTATTTTAGGCCATGAAGGTGCAGGCATTGTGCGCGAAGTCGGCAAAGGCGTGACATCGCTAGAGGTGGGCGATCATGTCATCCCGCTTTATACCGCTGAATGCCGCGAATGTGACTTCTGCCTCCACCCCAAAACCAATCTCTGCCAATCCGTGCGGTCAACCCAAGGCCAAGGCGTGATGCCAGATGGAACCTCGCGATTTAGCTATAAGGGTCAGAAAATATTACATTATATGGGATGTTCGACTTTTTCGAACTTTACGGTTCTGCCCGAAGTCTCCCTCGCGAAAATCCGCAAAGATGCGCCCTTTGATATGGCTTGCTATATTGGCTGCGGCGTGACGACGGGTGTTGGCGCGGTGATTTACTCCGCTAAAGCCGAACCTAATTGCGTAGCCGTTGTCTTTGGTCTCGGCGGGATTGGGCTAAACGTTATTCAGGGTCTAAAGATGATTGGCGCAAAGCAAATTGTCGGCGTTGACCTGAACCCCGAACGCGAAGCCATCGCTCGCAATTTCGGCATGACCGATTTCGTCAATCCCACAAAAATCAAAGGCGACCTGACGGGCCATATCGTCGATATCACAGGCGGCGGCGCGGATTATACCTTTGAATGTATCGGTAATGTTGACGTTATGCGCGTGGCGCTAGAGTCATGTCACAAAGGCTGGGGCGAGAGCTATATCATTGGCGTGGCGGGCGCGGGCAAAGAAATCTCCACCCGCCCCTTCCAACTCGTCACAGGTCGCAGCTGGAAAGGCGTCGCCTTTGGCGGGGCCAGAGGCCGCACAGACGTGCCCTCCATCGTCGATATGTATATGGATGGCCGCATCCAAATCGATCCGCTCATCACCCATAAAATGGGCATTGAAGATATCAATAAAGCGTTTCATCTCATGCATAAAGGCGAGAGTATTCGGAGTGTTGTGGAGTTTTAGGTCATTGCTGTCTGCATCATTTTATGCAATATAAGATGATATTAGAGGAGCCGGCCATGAGAACGACAGTTACAATCGATGATGAGTTATATGAAAGTGCTAAAGAACTGACAGGTATTGAAAGCCAGTCTGAACTTGTCAGAGTCGCTTTCAAAGCACTCGTGTCCCGTGAAAGTGCTCGCCGTTTGGCCCTTTTGGGGGGAACACAACCTCACCTTAGGGCAGCACCACGGCGGCGACCAGAATAAATATGCGCTATCTTGCGGATACATCCATTTGGGTAGATTTTCTGGCCTTTAACAATCCTACGTTAGGGACATATCTCAACGATGATAAAATAAGCATTCACCCTTATGTGACAGCGGAAGTCGCTCTAGGGTCTCTCTCCGACAGGACGCTTATCATTGAGACGATGGAAACATTGCCGCCTGTTGAAATTGCTACGCATGATGAAGTCATGAATTTAATCGAAACTGAGAAGTTATATAGCCGCGGCATTGGCTATGTTGATATGCACCTCCTAGCCTCAGTCATGTTGGAAAAGAACTGCCTGCTATGGACAAAGGACAAGCGCTTATTAGCTGCGGCCCAAGACTTCGGTCTTGGCGTCGATTTCATGGGATAGGTTAGATGCAACTAATCCTCACCATAGCGATAGCGGCGACCCTTCTCACCTCTCTCATCCTTATCATCCGTTTTCGGAATATGCGGCTCAACGGCTCTGACCCTGTCCCGCTCCTGACCTTTATCGCTATTCTTTTTACCTCGGGCCTAGACGTTGGCCTCATCATGTTTCCGCTGACCGAGTTTCCGACTTATGCTTCTGAAGCGCCCTATCAATTCACTAATCCACTCGCGATTGAGTTTGGGTTTTGGGGCTTTCTGGTTTGGGGATTTTACTTTCTGACGACGTTTTATTTTTGCGTCGTGGAACCCAAGTTAAAGCTCTTTCAAATCTCTTGGGTGAAGTGGCTTAACACGGCGGTTATCATCGCGACCTGTGCCTTTACGGGCTTTCTCTTTCTCTCTTACTTACCTGATTATATTAGCGGTATCAGTCCCGTTCTGCGATATGGCCTCGTTGCCTTTGTTGTGCTGCTCGCCGTGCTATCAAGTACCGATATCAAATATGTAAAATGGCTCAGCCTCGGCTCAACGGCGCTCTTCTTTGCCCTCATCGCAGGGTTATGGGCCAAGAGCGGTATGGGCGTGGGTGGCCTCGCCGAGACGGGTTCAAATATTGGCGGTTATTTTGGCAATATCCATAAGTTTATTTCGCCCCTCACCGATTACCATGCCTTCTATCTCTTCTGGTGGTTTGCATGGAGCATTATGATTGGGCAATTTGTGGCGCGCTTTGTGGGCGGTCTTAAAACATGGCAGCTTTGTCTCGCCCTGCTCACCCTGCCCTCCATTCCCATCGCGCTCTGGTTTAGCGTGCTTTATTATTACCACAGCAATGGCATTTCGCTCACGCCGCTCATAAATGGCGCGATGGTCACCGTAGGCGTGATCTTTGTGATTAACTCGCTCGACTCGCTCATTCGTCTCTATTCGGAAAATTTCAATCTGACGGTCGGACGTTTGGGCGGGCCACAATATATCGCGCTCCACGCAGGATTATTATACGGCCTTATACTCCTCTACCAATTCACGCCTTTTAAAATTGAATGGGTTGGCCTCGTCGTGATTGGTCTTTATGTCGCCATTTACACACTCACCTTCAAAAATCGCAAAGCCCTAAAAACATGACTTATGACTATATCATTTTAGGGGCGGGCTCTGCAGGCTGCGTCCTCGCCAACCGCCTCACGGAGAGCGGAGAGCACAACGTGCTCCTGCTCGAGGCTGGCGGGAGCGATAAAAGTATCTTCGTCCAAATGCCGACGGCTTTGTCTTATCCAATGGCGTCAAAGCGCTTCAATTGGGGCTATAATTCTGACCCTGAACCCCACGTCAAAAACCGCCAAATCACATGTCCGCGGGGCAAGGGCTTAGGCGGCACCTCCTCCATCAATGGCATGGTCTATGTGAGGGGGCATTCTAACGACATAAATGAATGGGACGCCTCTGGCGCCAAGGGCTGGAGCTATGCCGATTGCTTGCCTTATTATAAGCGCGCAGAAACATGGCAAGGCGGCGAGGATGATTATCGCGGCGGTGACGGACCGCTGGGCGTTAGCGGCGGCAACAATATGTCAGGCAATCCGCTTTATCAGGCCTTTATCGATGCAGGTGTTGAAGCGGGCTATCCTGAAACGAAAGACTATAATGGCTATTGCCAAGAAGGCTTTGGGCCTATGCATATGACTGTAAGCGGCGGCGTCAGAGAATCTACATCTCGCGCCTATCTACGCCCCGCCATGAAACGCAAAAACCTAACCGTGATGACGGGCGTGCTGGTGGATAAAGTTATCTTTGAAGGCAATCGCGCAAGCGGAGTAAAGTTAGAGCATAAAGGAAAAACACAAACTCTCTCCGCTCGTAAAGAGATCATTCTTTCTGCAGGGGCCATAAGCTCCCCAGCAATATTACAACGCTCCGGCATAGGCGATACGGATACGCTTAAGGCTCTACAAATCACGCCGCTCCATAACCTCCCCGGAATTGGAGAAAATCTGCAAGATCACCTCGAAGTCTATTTTCAATTCCATTGCAAAGAAGCTGTTAGCCTCAACAGTAAACTCGGTCTGTTCAGCAAACTCTTCATAGGTGTACGCTGGCTACTTTTTAAAACAGGCCTAGGCGCGACAAATCATTTTGAGAGCTGCGCCTTCATCCGCTCAGACGCAGGTATAAAATCACCTGATATCCAATATCATTTCCTCCCTGCCGCTATGCGTTATGACGGCACGCCTTCGATCAAAGGACATGGCTTCCAAGTTCATGTAGGCCCCAATAAACCCAAAAGCAGAGGCCGCGTAAAAATTAGTTCCGCCGCGCCTGATGATGCGCCCAGTATCTTATTTAACTACATGAAACACCCTGATGATGTCTCTATCTGGCGAAAATGTATCCGCCTCACCCGGGAAATTATGGCGCAACCCGCTATGGATAAATATCGCGGTGATGAAATACAGCCCGGCGCAAATATTCAGACAGACGCCGAAATTGACGCCTGGATTTTGGACAATGTCGAAAGCGCCTATCATCCCTGCGGCACGTGCAAAATGGGCGCAGATGATGATCCCACTGCTGTTGTTGACAATCACCTGAAAGTTATCGGGATTGAGGGCTTGCGTGTCGTAGACGCCTCAGTGTTTCCAACAGTGCCTAACGGAAATATCAACGCGCCAACGATAATGGTTGCGGAGAAGGCCTCGGATATCATCTTGGGCAAAATGCCGTTAGACGCATCCACTGCCAAAAGCTGGATCGATCCAGAATGGAAAATACGGCAGCGCCTAAAAATGCCGCAACGGGAAATTTCAACGTGATTTGACTCCGAGAGCAAATTGCCGGACTTTAGAAACAGATCAGGAGATACATTATGTTCATGCATCTGGCGCAAACCGCTAAGCCCAAAATCGAAACAGCCAATAAGCCGCTTTTAAATCTCTCCAGGCGAGGCTTCGTTGGCGCTGGGACAGGACTCGCTTTAGCTGTTACGCTCGGAGCCTGTTCACAAAATAAACCTGAAACACTCGCCCAAGCGGCAGCACCTATCCCTGACAATTCCAATATCGATATTGGCCCTCTCGTCTTGATCTCAATCGCAGCCGATGGTCGCACACAAATTACAAATCCGCGCTCTGAAATGGGGCAGCAAGTGATTACAACGGTCGCGCAAATGATTGCAGATGAGCTCGATGTGCCTTGGGATGACCTTTTCATCAAACAAGCGGTGGGCGATAAAAAATATGGCGATCAGAATACGGACGGCTCGACATCTGTGCGCAATCATTTTGACCGTTTTCGTATGGCAGGCGCATCCATGCGCCAAATGCTAACACAAGCCGCCGCGAATGAGTGGGGCGTTGATATATCTGAATGCACCAGTGAACTTGGCGTTATCACCCATAGCTCTGGCAAAACACTCACCTATGGTGACGTCTCTGAAGCGGCAGGTAAGCTTGACGTTCCTGCCGAAGACACAGTTACTCTGAAGACGCGCAGTCAATGGCGCTATATTGGAAAAGACAAACCTTCATACACCATCTCAGACGTTATTCGTGGTAAAGGGACATTTGGCATCGATGTGCGTGTTCCCGATATGCTTTACGCCGTAATCGCGCGGCCGCCTGCACTCTTTGGCAAAGTCAAAAGCTTAGACGACACAGCGGCCCTCGCCGTGCCGGGCGTCACCCAAGTCGTAAAAATGAAAGAGCCAGAAGGTGAAGCGCCAGGATTTCAGCAGCTTGGCGGCGTCGCCGTCATCGCAACAGATACATGGGCCGCTATTCAAGGACGCGAAGCCCTGAAAATTGAGTGGGATGCCGGACCACATAAAAATTATAATTCTAAAACATATGCCCAAGAGCTGATGGCGACGGCACGTCAACCCGGCGAGAATAAGTTTAAGCGCGGCGATGTCACAAAGGCTCTTTCATCGGCAGAGACAATGATATCAGCAGATTATTATGCGGCGCATCTTTCGCAATCTCCAATGGAACCTCCTGCCGCGACTGCGCAGTGGACTGGTGATAACGTTGAGATTTGGGCCTGTACGCAGAACCCTCAAGCGGCGCAAAGCACAGTCGCGCAAATATGCGGCGTGCCGGATGAGAATGTAACCGTTCACGTCACTTTACTTGGCGGCGGTTTTGGCCGGAAATCCAAACCTGATTTCGTAGTTGAAGCGGCATTGCTTGCTCGTGAGGTTGGTAAACCCGTCAAAGTGACGTGGACCCGCGAAGATGACATTAAGCATGGCTATTTCCACTCAGTCTCAGCACAGCACATGAAGGGCGGGCTGGATAAAGATGGCAATGTCACTGCAGTGCTTCACCGCACAGTCTTCCCATCCATTAACTCGACCTTTGGCCCGTCTGATCAAGGCTCTGATTTTGAGCTCTCACTCGGCGCCACGGACAATCCGTGGAATGTACCGAATATGGCCGTGGAGGTTGGCAAAGCTAATTCTCATATCCGTATTGGATGGCTACGCTCTGTGGCTAATGTTTATCATGTTTTTGCCAATCAAAGCTTTGCCGCAGAACTCGCTCATGCGGCCGGTAAAGACCCGAAAGCGTTTCTCATGGATATTATCGGGCCTGACCGCATCATCGACTTTAGCAAAGACGGCGTCACCTATCCCAATTACGGCGCGTCTCTTGATGAACACCCCGTCGATACGAAACGTCTTAAAGCGGTGCTTGATAAAGCGGCAACTATGGCCAAATGGGGACGCGACGTTCCCAAAGGACACGGCCTCGGCATAGCGGTTCACCGCTCTTTCCTGGCTTATGTTGCTACTGCCATTGAAGTTGCTGTTGATGCCGATGGAAATATTTCCTTTCCCGGAATCTGGAGCGCCGTTGATGCAGGCACAGTTGTCAGCCCTGATAATACCAAATCACAGATTGAGGGCGGGACATTATTCGGAATTTCAAATGCGCTTTACGGAGAAATTACGGCTACAAATGGCGCCGTTGATCAAAGTAATTTTCCGGATTGGCGCGTCATGCGTATGGCCGAAGCCCCGCATGTCTTTGAGACACATATCATGGAAAGCGAGGCACCTCCTGCGGGCGTCGGAGAACCCGGGACACCGCCCGCCGCGCCGGCATTGGCCAATGCGATTTTCGCAGCGACAGGACAAAGGCTCAGGGCTATGCCTCTACTTGGGCAGAATGATAGGCTTGATATGAGTAAAGTTGGAGAGGGTTAAGACAATGGCGATCACACTTAAGATAAACGGGAAAAATGAAAACGTCACCGCCGCAGAAGGCACGCCTCTCCTCTGGGTACTACGAGATCACCTTGGTATGACGGGAACAAAATTTGGCTGCGGCGTGGCGCAATGCGGCGCCTGTACTGTCCATGTGGACGGCACGCCTATCCGCTCTTGCATCACGGCCCATGAAGATGTCGAAGACTCTGACATTGTCACGATCGAGGGTGCAAGCGGCAAAGTCGCAGACGCCATTCGCGGCGCGTGGGAAGAATTGGCCGTGCCGCAATGCGGATATTGTCAAGCTGGGCAAATTATGAGCGCCACAGCGCTACTCGTAACCAATAAGAGCCCAAGCGATGACGACATCGATGCGGCTATGAGCGGCAATATCTGCCGCTGCGCGACCTATGTGCGGATTAGGAAAGCGATTAAAGAGGCTGCAAAGGCGGTTTACTAGAAGACAAATGTGGTCGACCTTTGGGCAATATTGACACAATTTCAATATCGTTTTTTCCTAACCGATAAAGTGTTTTATAATTATCAATGTCCAGAGCGCGAAGACCCTCTAACAGCATTAGGTTATCATTCTCATAGCGTTTCCCTAACTCCGGGAAGTCTGTGAGAATGTCTATTTCATCTTGAAGGAAAGTGACGAATGAAATGGCGCGATCAACGCCCCAATTTACAACTCCATAGTCAAAGATCTCATTGAGGTTCATTTCTGCATGAGCTGAATAAACAATTTCCATGAATACGCATCTAACTCTTTAGTGCTGCGGAGCGCGACGCTAACCTCGCACGAACCTCATCGGCCGAAGATACACGTCCCGCTTTAATGTCCTCCAATCCTCGTTTGATAGATTTCGCAGCAAAGAAATCATAAGCCTTTTGGTCTTCAGCATATTGCGCTGCGGATAAAACGATGCAGACCTGTTCACCATGCTTTGTAATTGCAACAGGTTCACGCTGTGCTTTGGTGATAACTTTCCCAAATTTCTGCTTGGCTTCGGCTGCTGTCATAGTATCCATGAGAGGACTCCTTAAATTTCTTTGGACAAAATAGACAATTTAGACAAAACAGGCAAGGCTCTATAGATGAAAACAATATCTGAAAACAAAATCTACGGCGGAATTCAAGCGGTATATGAACATCGCTCCGACGCTTGCAATTGCGACATGCGTGTGGCCGTCTTCACACCAGACGGCGCAAAGAATGCCCCTGCTCTGATTTGGCTTTCTGGTCTGACATGTACAGAGCAGAATTTTATCACTAAGGCTGGCGCGCAGCGTATGGCCGCCGAGCTCGGTTTGATCATAATCGCACCTGATACCTCACCTCGCGGAGAGCATGTTCCCGACACTGAAGATCGTTATGACTTTGGTAAAGGAGCTGGTTTTTATCTGGACGCCACGCAAATGCCGTGGATGGAAAATTACTCCATGGAAACTTATATTCGTGATGAGCTTACATTCTGGATCAAAGAAAACCTCCCGCAAGTCGATCCACAGCGCATTGGTATTTTTGGGCATTCTATGGGCGGCCACGGCGCTCTTACCTTACATCTTAAAAACCCAGAGCTGTTTAAAAGCTGCTCAGCCTTTTCGCCTATAGTCGCACCTACTCAAGTTCCTTGGGGGCGCAATGCTTTTGAAGGCTACCTTGGAAATAACGAAGCCAAATGGTCTCAATATGATGCAGTCGATTTGGTCATGGCACGGCCATCAGGTGCACATATTCTAATTGATCAAGGAACAGATGATGAATTCCTAAAAGAGCATTTACGCCCTGATCTTTTTGATACAGCTTGCCAAAAAATGGGACAAAAGCTGACTTTGCGAATGCAACAGGGTTACGATCATAGCTATTATTTCATCACAAGTTTCATTGAAGACCACATAAAATGGCACGCCCAAGCGTTGTCCTGATGAAAAGCAAGCTCATAAAAACCTCCGTTTTGAGCATAACTACAATTGGCGTTATAGGCTGTCATAGCGTGACGCGTGTCGAGACCGCTCAGACCTTAATACCGAAAGCTAAAGCTGGCGTCGCCAGTAGTACCTTCAACTCAAGTACAGATCATTTTCAGTTTGGTGATTATTCATCTTCGGCTTGGGTAAGCGATAGCTTCACTGGTGAGCATATTCGCCAGTTCCAAGGCAAAACGCTGCATTTTGGCGTTTCACAAACGGCCCCTGATGGGGGACTCGATGTTGGATTATCTCGTGCTGATGATGTGACATCTAACGTCTCAGAGGCCAAACAAGATCTAGAAATTTGCTCCACATATACCACAAATTTAACTGGAAATGGCCGTTGGTGGGCTGGGCCAAAGGTAAGCGTGAATTGGCAAGGTGATGAAGCAGCAAAGCAAAATGGCGATGATTGGTACGAAAACTATATCGTCGAAATAGCCAGCTCAACGCCAGAAGAACTTCACGATATTTATACAGGGGACTATTTTAAAGGTGAAGTGCTGCCCCGCACAAGATTAGCGGGATCTGAGTATCGGCATTACAAAATTCGGTTCCACAGCTGGTGGCAGTTTTGGTCCGTAAGACAGGATTACCGCATAAGCGGCGCATTACCCCTTGAACCCATTTTGGATGTTTGGATAGCTCACGGCCTACCTGAAAATCGGAGTTTCGATGGCGTTAAGGCGAATATCGAAACATATGGTCAAGTTTCCGGAACAGGGAAACTACGTATGGACACAACCAACGACTCTACCAAGCCGTTGGCGTGCGACTAATACGACTCGTTAGCCTCGGCACATCGCGCAAACTTTATTGCCTGATGGATCACGCAAATAAGCTAGGTATAGTTTCATACCTGCACCCTCACGCCATCCTGGAGGGTCTTCGATAGCTGTGCCGCCATGCGCTAATCCGGCTTTGTGAAAAGCATCCGCTTCTTCGGGCGTTGCGGCTGCAAACCCATAAGTACTCCCATTTGCATGCGTCGTTGGCTTCCCATCAATCGGGTTAGTCAACATGAATATGGATCCGCCGTGCATATACATAGCGCGGCCTTTGGGATCCACGCGCCCGGGGGGAACGCCTAATGCGCCTAAGGCTGCGTCGTAAAAGGTTTTTGAGGCTTCGACATCATCTGCGCCGAGCATAATATGACTAAACATATGGGTCTCCTGTTTTGAGTTTAATAAAGCGTTGCAAGGGCTTTACCGTCATAGTCTTTTAATTCATCCATGCGGCCCTCTTTTACCTTTGTGACCCATTCCGGGTCTTGAAGGAGCGCACGTCCTACAGCAATAAGATCAAAGTCACCGCGATCCATCATTTCGAAAAGCTTATCGAGAGAGGCGGCTTCGGAGCCCTGACCCGCAAATGCGCCAAAGAAATCCCCGTTCAGCCCAACGGAGCCCACGGAAATTGTCGCTAGTCCTGTCAGCTTTTTCGCCCAGCCCGCAAGGTTCAAATCAGACCCTTCAAATTCAGGCTCCCAGAAACGGCGCTGTGAGCAGTGGAGCATATCCACGCCCGCATCTTTAAACACGTTTAAAAAGGCTTCCATTTTTTGCGGCGTGTCAGCGAGGCGCGCTGAGTAATCTTGCTGTTTCCATTGTGACCAGCGCAAGATAATCGGCATATCCTCGCCCACGGCCTTGCGGCATTCGCGGATAACGTCGCCAGCAAATTCCGCGCGCTCGAGCAAATCGCCGCCATATTTGCCTTCGCGTTTATTCATCACATCCCAAAAAAATTGGTCGATGAGATAGCCATGCGCGCCGTGAATTTCGATCGCGTCAAAGCCGAGCTCTTTGGCAGATTTGGCCGAGCGCGCATAGGAGCTGACCATATCCGCGACCTCTTCATCACTGGGAGGGTCCATGACCGCTTTACCCGTATGGGTCACGCCAGAGGGGGAGTCGGATTGGGCGTCAGGATTATGCCCTGTGCCCGGCTTACGCACCATGCCGACATGCCAGAGCTGCGGCGCAATTTTTCCGCCTTTGCCATGGACTTTCTCGACAACATTCTGCCAGCCTTTAAGCGCCGCTTCGCCGTGGAACAGCGGGTAATTGGCATCATTGGCGCTACCCGGACGGTCATTCACCGTGCCCTCTGTAATAATTAAGCCCACATGATTAGCCGCGCGGCGTTCATAATACTCCGCTACATTCTCACCCGGCACACCATCAGGCGAAAAGCTCCGCGTCATAGGCGCCATAACAAAGCGGTTAGGCAGCGTTAAACCGCGACAAGCAAAGGACTGAAAAAGAGAAGATGACATGGGTGATCCTTAATTGGGGCTATGCAATTTGTTGCATATGTAATGAGTGAGGATGGGAAAGCAAGTTGTAATTCAGTTTGTGTTTTTACTACTCAAATCTCTGAACAATGGTGGCACTTGATTGGCATTTACTCTTGTTAAAGCCTTCAAATATTCATCACTCTTAGGGTCTATACATTTGGCAATCGCCTCGACAAAGACTTGAGGGGGCTTGTACGCATGTTCAAGAATGTAGTGATCTATTCGACCTGGTGTTACGTAAACGCAATCAACACCTGGAACGAATAAATTTATATGTGAGTCAGTTAACATCGTATGCTTTTCGCACAGTGTGCATGAATGCAGCCCTCTAAATGCCCATTGTAAAAACTGCGCTTTTGTCGAGATACGAATGGAACTTATACGATCAATAAGCCATGTAGGCGATGGACCTTTATCGAAAGCAAACTCCTTTTCTAACCAACCGACAGAAAGTAAAGGGCATTCCCACTCATCACAACTAAACGGCCCCGAATGATAATCAAAAGTTGCTAAATCCGTAAAATAGACCATTCAAGCTCCCGATAACACAACTTCAATCCGTCTTACCAACCTAAATATACCGATGTGCCCAAGCCGCTAAGACATGGGCCACATATTCCGCATCGGCTGGGTTCTTCAAAAGTAAATGATCGGCCCCGTCCAAACTGACAAAGCTCTTGGGATGTCGTGCCTCACCATAAATATGCGCGGCATTATCAATACTGACGACCTTATCTTGGGGAGAGTGGAAAATCATCAGGGCGCGGTCGAGATCGGCGATTTCTTTGGCGATGTCTTGATTGCCGATATCCTCGAGGAATTGTTCTTTGATGATAAAGGGACGCCCACCGAGCAAGACTTTCGCCTCACCCTCCTCCTCAATTTCTTCAATCTGATCTGCAAATTGATGCACGATATGGGTGGTATCGCAAGGTGAGCCTATGGTCGCCACCGCTTTGCATTCCGGGATTTCATCGGCCACTTTTAGGGTCGCCGTACCGCCGAAACTATGGCCAATCATCACGCAAGGTGGACCGTGAAATTCGCGCAGATAATTGGCCGCCATTCGGATATCTTCGCAATTGGAGGTGAAATTTGTATCCGAGAAATTACCTTTGCTTTCGCCTAGCCCCGTAAAGTCAAAGCGGAGCATACCGTAACCATCATCGACGAGAGATTTAGAAATCGTGCGGATGGGTTTGAGGTCTTTACCAATCGAAAAACCATGGGCAAAGAGAACCCAGCTTTTCAGCTCGCCCTCATCAGGCCAATCGATCTTGGCTGAAAGTGTGTCGCCAAAGGCGCCTTTAAATTCTACTTTTTCACTGGGCATGGTGAGAGTCTAGCCGATTAAAACGCCGCGCGAAAGGGCTTGAAAAATTCACCCAAATTAGTCTTGTGTGATATATTCTTGGATATAAGTACTAGGAAATAGCTTTATGACTGACGGTTCACACCACGAGCTTAACAGAAATAAGCATAAAATGAGTATTCTCCTGCTCGGAACATGCTTCCTCTTAGCAGTATATTATTATGCTGAGTCATCTCATGCACATGGGTTTCTTGTCCCGATATCGGTTATAATAGGATTTCTTACATTTTTCGTCCTGTTATTGACCTCATTTATCGCTTTTTTCATTGGGCTATTTAATCGAAATCGCAACGTCATAATCTTCTCTTTCGTCGCCCTTCTCGGATGCTTGATACTGTTTTCAGGGTTTCTTCTAGGTGCTCAGAGGGGTCATAAGCTACACAAAAAGACTGAGTTAAGGGGTGACATTATCCTTGAACATGTTCAGCAGTACGAGACCACCAACCAAGTTTGTCCTACTAGTTTTAAAGATCTGGCTGTCGAAATCCCAAATCCAGCACTTAAAAAAACAGATTACAGCCTCATTGAAGAACAAGGCTTTTGCGGCATCCAGTTCTATTCAACTGGTTGGTTAACATGTCGAAAAAGCATTACTCAAGAAAACTGGGAATGTTGGGATTAATAGCCTTAATACGCCGCGCGAAAGGCTTGTATAAATCTGCCCAAATCAGCTTCGGGTAAATGGTTGATACCTGCCGCTGCGCTGCGTCCCCCGCCAGTTTCAAATTGCAGAGCAAGCGCATCTGCACCTGTGCGATTATTGAGCGGAGCGCGGATAGAAACGAGATAGCCGCCATCTTGCGCGGTGAGTATAGCATGCGCACGCTTAGGATTGTCTTGGGCAAGTTGGTTACCATAAACGCCTGAAATGCGGCGAGACCCTGCGGAGTCGGGGAGCGTAATGATATGACCGGTTTCAGTCTGATCAATCACATCGGCATGGCTCGCTTTTAACAGATCAGCTTCATATCCTGCTTCAAGCGCATCAAACACGGCTTTGTTTTCATTCAGAAAGTCCATAGGCGTGTCGAAAGCGGCAAGCTCATGATATAAATCTGCGGGGTGATAGAGCAGGTCATCAATGGAACCACCATAACCATTATAATTGACGAGCATACCTAGCCGTTCGAGGCGGTCTAATTTTAAAGCTAATCCTTCAGCTTTGCGTTTTGCAAGTTTTGGAAAGTTATCACCAAAAGCCGCTGTGACAGCCCAGGCGCGATGGGCTCCACCCAAATAATCATCCACCAACATCGCTGTACACATTTCAGGCGATGTATCAATAATGGCGCTGAGATTACTATGCTCTGCCATGTTACTTGCATTGTGATGATCAACGTAAAAGACCGAGGCCCCCGCGCTTAAAATTCTGCCTAAATCTTCTGCATTTGATCGCATGGAAATATCGAGCACGGTAACGCTATCGCCCTCACCTGCCTCAACGCGGCCCAGTAATTTGATGTCGCGCTTACGCCCCGTAACCAGTTCCGACTTACGCGGTTCAGACAGGCGCAATTGCACAAGCGAGATTATTCCATCTGCATCGCCATTGAAAACATCATAATGAGCCATTAGGCGTCATACCCTGCGAGAAAACCTTTGTCTTTAAGATAAGAGACAATCATCTCGGCGGCATCATCTGCGGACATTTCGACCGTATTGACTGTGATCTCAGGGTTTTGTGGGGCCTGATATTCACTGTCGATGCCCGTGAAGTTTTTAATCTCACCTGCGCGGGCTTTGGCATAGAGCCCTTTGACGTCACGCGCCTCCGCAACCTCGAGTGGGGTATTGACAAAAATCTCAATGAACTCGCCGTTCTCTAAGAGGTCACGCGCCATCTGGCGCTCGGCGCGATAAGGCGAAATGAACGACGCCATGGTGATAAGCCCCGCATCGACCATAAGGCGGGAGACCTCGCCGATACGGCGAATATTTTCCACACGGTCGGCTTTGGAGAAGTTCAGATCACGATTCAGGCCATGGCGCACATTATCGCCGTCCAACGTATAAGTATGGCGGCCCAAATCGAGCAGGCGCTTTTCAACGAGGTTGGCGATGGTCGATTTGCCTGAACCCGATAGCCCTGTGAACCAGAGTAAGGCCGGTTTTTGGTTCTTCTGCTCTGCGCGGACGGCTTTATTGACGTCCAAATCTTGCCAAACAACATTGCTAGCACGGCGCAGCGCAAAGTCGAGCATACCTACGCCAACCGTCGCATTTGTCTGGCGATCAATCAGGATGAAGCTACCTGTATTGCGGTTATCGTTATAGGCATCAAAAGCGATAGGCGCAGAGAGCGAGAGCGTCGCCACGCCGACCTCATTCAGCGCCAGTGTATTGACTGCCACTTCAGAAAAATCATTAATATCAATGCGGTGCTTAAGCTTTAGAATGCTGGCAGGGACTGTTTTATTACCCGTCTTCAGCAGATATTGCCGACCAGGATAAAGCTCATTCTCGCTCATCCAGAGCATGTGTGCTTGGAATTGGTCAGCTTGCTCAGCTGGATTATCTTTTTTGCAGATAATGTCCCCGCGCGAGATATCAATCTCGTCATTTAGGGTCAGGGTAATCGCCATATCTTCGCGGGCGATATCCTTGTTACCATCATAGGTCACAATCTCTTTGACTGTGCTGCGCTTGCCTGATGGGATCACTATAATTTCGTCGCCAACTTCAATTGTGCCCGAAGCCACCGTGCCGCTAAAGCCGCGGAAATCGAGGTTCGGACGATTGACCCATTGCACAGGCAAGCGGAATGGCGCGTCTAGGGTCGCCGCATCCACATTCACCTCTTCAAGATATTCGAGAAGTGTCGGGCCTTTATACCAGTCGGAATTTTTCGAGCGAATAGTGACATTATCACCATCTAGCGCCGACATCGGAATGCAGGTGATATCGGTAAAGCCGAGATCTTTTGAAAACTCGCGAAAGTCGACTTCGATATCGTTATAGATGGACTGGTCAAAATCATTGAGGTCCATCTTGTTGATAGCGACAACAACATGCTTCACGCCCAGCAATGAGACGATAAAAGCATGGCGGCGCGTTTGTTCTTGCACGCCATAACGCGCATCAATCAGCAGGACCGCGACATCTGCCGTCGAGGCTCCCGTCGCCATATTACGTGTATATTGTACGTGACCCGGCGTATCTGCGACGATGAATTTGCGCTTATCCGTAGAGAAGAAGCGGTAAGCCACGTCAATGGTGATGCCCTGTTCCCGCTCTGCGGCGAGACCATCAACAAGAAGCGCGAGGTCAATTTTATCGCCTTGCGTGCCGGATTTTTTACTGTCCTTTTCAATCGAGGCGAGTTGATCCTCATAGATGAGCTTTGAATCATAAAGCAGCCGCCCAATAAGGGTGGATTTACCATCATCGACGGAACCGCAGGTTATAAAGCGTAGGAAGGACTTATCCTCTTGAGCTTTGAGATATCCGAGAATGTCGGTTGAGATGAGGTCATCAAGATGTGCCATTAGAAGTACCCCTCTTCTTTTTTCTGTTCCATCGATGCGCCCGCATCGCTATCAATCACGCGGCCTTGACGTTCAGACGTCGTGGTTAAGAGCATTTCTTGGATAACCTCAGGCAGCGTATCTGCCTCTGACTCTACCGCGCCCGTTAGCGGGTAGCAGCCCAAAGTTCTGAACCGCACCATTTTCTCTTCAATCACATCATCGGGGCCGATCGGCATACGGTCATCATCAACGAGAATGAGCACGCCGTCCTTCTCGACAACAGGCCGTTTTTTAGACAAATAAAGGTCAGGAATTTGGATATTCTCTTTATAGATATACTGCCAAATATCGAGTTCGGTCCAATTTGAGATTGGGAACACGCGCATGCTTTCGCCCTTTTTCACGCGTGTATTGTAGATATTCCAAAGCTCAGGCCGCTGGTTCTTGGCGTCCCAGCGGTGGTTCTCAGAGCGGAAGCTAAAGATGCGTTCCTTGGCACGTGATTTCTCTTCGTCGCGACGTGCGCCGCCAAAGGCAGCGTCGAACTTATATTTATCCAAAGCCTGTTTAAGGGCTTGTGTCTTCATGATGTCGGTATGAACCGCAGAGCCATGGGTGAACGGCCCAACCCCATCACGAATGCCATCAGGATTGGAATGAACAATAAGCTCCATCCCGACCTCTTTCGCGCGGCGGTCGCGGAAGGCAATCATTTCCTTGAATTTCCATGTCGTATCGACATGCATAAGCGGAAATGGCGGACGGGACGGATAGAATGCCTTCTCGGCAAGATGCAACATAACCGAACTATCTTTACCGACAGAATATAGCATCACAGGGTTTTCGCATTGCGCCGCAACTTCGCGCATAATGTGGATGGCCTCAGCTTCGAGCCTGTCCAAATGAGTCATACGCAATTTAATATCACCCGAAAGTTCGGCTTCTAGCGCATCTAATTTAGCCAGCGCTTCATCCATGGTTTTGAGCGTGCATTGCCCGCCCTCTTTCAACCGCGCCAAGCCCTTGCCATCATTGAGCAGCTTACGTGAAATAGTTGAGAGCGATTGCCCGCTGGATATAGCGAGGGCTTCCGCACGCGTTACAAAATCTGAAATAAGCGTCATAATTATTCGTGGGATTTATCCCACGCCTTCTCATGATGCTTTAGATAGTGTTTTTCAAAATTATGTAAAGAGGCTTAGCCCAATGTTTTCGTGAACACAGCTCATCCGGTACATCAGCTAACAAAACTCAGGCTTGCCCAAGTCCCGACAACCGCCGCACTTGCTGTCAGCACTGTTCCCCAAGGTATATCGATCCAGATAAGCTTTTCTGGCCAATCTTTTAAAGTCGCCAAATTGGTCAAATCATATGTCATATAACAAAAGAAGCCATATAGCGCACCATATGTCAGTGCTGTCATAGGGCTTTCAGCCTCTATCCCAGGACGAATAGCAAATATGACCACCCCCAAGAGGTATAATGTATAGAAAACAAACGCCGCGCCCCATCTTATATTGCGGGTCATAAGTTTACCGAGCTGCCGCCCGTAAATCTTTTTTGCAATACCGGCGAGCCAGAGCATATCTACAGCTAAAAAGAAAATAAGGGCCGCGATGTAAGCAATAATATAAGTCGTCATAATAACCTCCACAGGACTTCTTACGCATCAATTACTCTAGGCGTTCGGATTTTTCGTGGAAAGCCACAAATCGTAGAGAAAGTGCTTGCCCGAAACCGCAACGCCCCTTAATTACCCGTGCATCCAAGCACTTGGGCTTTAGCGGGCGTGGTGAAATTGGTAGACACGCAAGACTTAAAATCTTGTTTCCGTATGGAAGTGCCGGTTCAAGTCCGGCCGCCCGCACCAACATCCTAATTTTGCTCCGCAAAAATTTTATGTCCTGTGGACATAAAATCGGGATGTTCCGAAGCGCTCAAGCGCGCCGGCTAAAACTGCATAAAGAAAACGATTAATGTAGTGTCATTGTCAATGCATGTAGCGCGCCTAACTTCGCCACCCCTAATCCTCCAAAACCCGTTTCGGATGCTTCCCCTTGACCATACCCATAAAGGGCGGATGTATCGAATAGCCAAGAAGACGCTGTATGTTTTCCGAAAAGCCCTTCACGCGCGCTTTCGGAATAGAGAGCGAGAAATTCTCCTGTGTTCGGCAAAAGGGCGCGCAATATTGCGCGGTTAGGCACATGCGAGAGGCCTCGCTCTCATTCGCGCCGCCGCCATGCCATAATGTGCCCAGGAAGAATAGCACCGAGCCTTTTGGCATAACGGCCTTGATAAGCTGCGCTTTATCCTCATCGCTAGGATATTTATCATCCCAGAGATGCGAGCCGGGAATCGCGACTGTGGCGCCATTATCCTCGGTAAAGTCATCCACCGCGATAATGGTCGCCGCGCCCAAAGCGCGGCGCGGTCTCGGCCACGGATAAAAGCCGTCATCATAATGCAGCGGCTGCGCAGCCTCGCCGGGATGGATATTGATGACCTGCAATTGCGAGAGCAGATAGTTGGGCTCAAAAATCTTATCGAGCAATCCAAGGATAAGCGGATGCTCGACCATCGGATTAGCCATATCCGTCTCGGCCATCATCGTATAAAGCCGCTGAGTCGTCAGCCCCTCAAAATTATTCCGCCCAGCCTTATGTTTAAAACGCGGCAAGACATCAGCCTTAAGCGTGTCCATAGCCTCATCTGAAAACAGCTTTTCGATTATGATGTAACCGTCGCGGTTAAGGCGCTCCATTGCATCAGCGATAATCGCAGGGTCGATAGCCTCTTGAGAGCCTGCCGTGGACTTGTATCGGCCAGCAAGGTCGGCGGTTGTGATGGTGGTAGATGTTATGGTAGACTGGTTCATAAAAGACGCAGAACTTTCAACTAGAAATTTTTACACGACCCAGTGGTGTTTTTTGTGCTAGAAAATATAATATTGCGCATTGAACTAGCAAACCAATAAAACCAATAATAAGCGTCAAAAGTACTGTTCCTCCGACACTCACAACGCCTGATGTGAAATCAATACTCATTCCGTTAATTTCAAACTTAGGTTCCCAATTGAAAGTGAATTTCTTGGGAGCAAAAATATATATCACCGATAAAATGGGAATTAATAAAATCGGTATTACAAAATCCAAAATAAGAGATACTTTGAAAATTCCCCAAATAGATAAATCTTTAAAATACATCACGGCACCCTATACAAACATCTGCTTCCGTCAAACAACGGCTATCAATATCGTTACACACTCATCATTCCATCAACCCCGCCACCAACGCCCGCAACCGTCCCTCAACTTCCTCCAGAACCACTTCATCCCGTCCGCGCGCGACAAAATTCACGCCGCGTAACTCTGCGTTGAAGAACGGATAGCTCCCGATACTCACGCCCTCATAGGCTTTTTCAATCTCGACCAGAGGCGCGGCGGCATCGCCCTCGCCTATGCCTTTGGCGGTGACGGTGCGCGAATAGACTTTGGCCCCGCCTTTGATGCGATGCTCTATGTCGGGGAGCATACCGCGCATAATAGAGGGCACGCCTGCTAGGGTGAAAACATTCTTGGTTTGAAAGCCCGGCGCTTGGCTGACGGGGTTTTTGATCAGGCTCGCCCCGTCCGGAATGCGCGCCATGCGGCGGCGAGCGGCGTTGAGCTCTGACAAATCATAACGCTCGCGTAACATCTCTATCGCGTCCCCACGCTCAGATATCCCGAGGCCAAACGCTGCCGCGATACAATCAGCCGTAATGTCATCATGGGTCGGGCCGATGCCGCCTGTGGTGAAAACATAATCAAAGCGATCAGAGAAAGCTCGAACGGTTTCGCTGATGACGTCATCATCATCAGCGACAATACGTGCCTCGCCGACTTGCACACCGAGCGGCTCAAGCCACCGCGCAATCGTGCTTAGATTGGTGTCTCGCGTTCGCCCCGATAGAAGTTCATCGCCGATAAGGATAACACCTGCTGTCACAGTTTTTTGGGTCATGATAATCCGATAGCGGTTTAGAGCATATATTCAAGGCTCAAAACCCAACGGCCTGACCCAAGCATGAATGAAAACTAAATGAACGGTATATGAAAAACGGTGTCAGAAAGCCTTCAGACTACCCGCGCCATATTCCACCTTATCAGCCAAGCGATATGACTCGCCGGCCAATTATGGAGGACGTTATGCGTTTCAATCATTTTGTTAAACTATCAGGGGCCTTACTACTCACGACGGGATTAGCCGGAGCAGCTAGCGCGCAAAGCTATAACCAATCTCATTCAGGTTACTCGGCGCATGAAGCGTGTAAATCTTCTGAGGATCGCAGGCAAATAATTGGCGGCGGCATTGGTGCCGTGGCAGGAGCCGTGATTGGGTCTCAAGTTTCAGGCAGTGGTGCCCGTACTGAAGGGTCTGTCATTGGCGGTGTTCTAGGTGGCCTTGCAGGCGCTGGCATTGCAGATAAATCCATCGATTGTGACCCTGTCTATACGGGTGGATATCCTACCTCCTCGTCGAGCACACATTCATCAACGTCCTACGGAACGACAAGTTCGGGCACATATCACCAGCCGACGTCTTATCAGACGACAACTTATGAGCCTCGCACGACAGTCTCTGATCATCCGGTTTATTCTGACCCGAGCTATGGCGCACAGACGGGTTATACAACCCAAACCGTTTCACAGCCGGTATATAGTCAGCCGACATATCAAACAGCGAGCTATAGTCAGCCAACATATACGAGCTCGACAACGCGTTATGTTAGTCCGGCCCCAACGACAACGCGCTACGTGAGCTCGGCTCCAACGACGACATATGTTCAGCCGACAACTTACGTTCAGCCCAGAACAACATATGTATCGCAGCCGACGACTTATGTCCGCTCGCGCCGCGCGGCTAGACGCCATGGTGCGCATCATCACGGCCGGTTTGCCTGTGACGCCCATCATTAAGCCACTTTTACAGTAGTAATTCCCTCATAGCCGCCTTATGTAGGCGGCTATGAATTATATTGATGCCAAAGACGCCGACGATATTCGTGACGGCGCGATAAAACTACACTCCCAAGCCGATTTTGAAGGTATGCGCAAAGCAGGCCGCCTGGCCGCTGAATGCCTTGATATGCTTATTCCAATGGCTAAGCCCGGAGTGAGCACAGAAGAACTCGACAAAGCCGCGTTTGAATTTGTTGTCGATAATGGTGCCGTGCCCGCATGTTTGGGCTATCGCGGCTATCAACACACGGTTTGCACTTCTATCAATCATGTTGTCTGTCATGGAATTCCCAGCCCTAAACCGCTTAAAAATGGTGATATCGTCAATATTGACGTCACCGTTATTGTCGATGGTTGGCACGGTGATACATCCCGCATGTATCCGATTGGCGAGATTAACCGCCGCGCGGAGCGGCTCATCAATATCACCTATGACAGCTTAATGCTTGGCCTTGCCGCGGTGAAGCCCGGCAACACGACAGGCGATATAGGACATGCGATTCAACAATTTGCAGAAGGCGAGCGCTGTTCAGTTGTGCAAGACTTTTGTGGTCATGGCCTCGGTAAGCTTTTTCATGACGTGCCGAATATTTTGCATTTTGGCCGCCCCGGTGAAGGCGAAGTCCTGCGCGAAGGTATGTTCTTTACGGTTGAACCTATGATCAACCTCGGCAAGCCTGATGTGAAAATTCTCTCAGATGGTTGGACGGCAGTGACTCGCGACAAAAAACTCACGGCGCAATTTGAGCACTCTATCGGCGTGACAAAGGATGGATGCGAAATTTTCACGACCTCACCTAAAGGTCTCCATAAGCCGCCTTACGTGTAAGAGCCAGTATGGCCGATGTAAAACGCAAACCGAAGCCGCATTATCACGGGCATCGCGATCGTCTACGCGAAAGGTTCGCCAAAGGCGGCCCTGACGCGTTGGCCGATTACGAGCTTCTTGAGCTTTATCTGTTTAATTCTGTTCGCCAAGGCGATGTTAAGCCGACTGCCAAAGCCCTCATCGCGAAATTTGGAAGCTTTGCCGAAGCTGTCTCCGCACCGATAGAGCGGCTCATCGAAGTCAAAGGCGTTGGCCCAAAAATGGCGCTGGACCTTCAAATTATAAAAGCTGCCGCGACTAAGCTCGGTCAAGAAAGCATTTTAGGCCGACCCGTGCTCTCATCATGGACTGCATTGCTCGATTATTGCCGCACTGCCATGCAGTTTGAAGGCATAGAGCAGTTTCGTGTGCTTTTTCTGGATCGCAAGAACCGTCTCATTGCCGATGAAGTCTTAGGGCGCGGCACGATAGACCGTGCGCCAGTCTATCCCCGCGAAATTATCAAGCGCGCCTTGGAGCTTGAAAGCACAGCCTTGATACTCGCCCACAACCACCCGAGCGGCGATCCAACGCCCAGTCAATCAGATATCGACATCACAAAAGAAATCGTGCAAGCCTGTAAAGCAATACGGGTGTCGGTTCACGATCACCTCATAATAGGGCGGGAAAACATCGCCTCATTTAAAACATTGGGACTAATGTAAATTAGCCGTTCAAGGGGAAAATATGACGGATCATGAGACCACATCAAAAGTTTCGACAAAATATCGAACTTTTGCGCTACTGCTTTTGACATTGGTCTATGGCTTTAATTTCATTGATCGCCAGATCGTTGGCATCTTGGCACCTTGGATTCAAGCCGATTTAGGCCTGACCAATACTCAGCTTGGTCTTTTAGTTGGCCTCGCCTTTGCTGCATTTTATACAATTATGGGCATTCCACTCGCCTTTCTTGCCGACCGCATGAACCGCGTAACATTATTGTCATTGGCTTTGGCGGTTTGGAGCGGTTTTACAGCGCTAACAGGGTTTGCCCAAAATTTCGTTCATATCGCGCTTGCACGCGTTGGCGTCGGGATTGGTGAAGCCGGCGGCAGCCCACCCTCGCATTCTATGATTTCTGATTTTTATGCCAAAGAAGAACGCGCAGGCGCTCTGGGAATTTATTCTCTTGGAATTCCTCTGGGTATTATGTCAGCCTATTTTCTAACGGCGGCGCTGCTAGGTGCTGATGCAGAAACTGTAAATTGGCGGCGCATATTTATAACACTTGGCGTTTTTGGTATTGCCTTGGCGATTATTGTGAAGGTCACCATACGCGAACCCGTGCGCGGCGCTATGGAAACGGGTGTTAAAGCACCTTCAGGCTACATTCCACTCGGTCAATCTTTTGCAGAAGCAAACCTTTTACCACGCTTTGCCTTATTTGGTGGATTGATGGCTATTCTGATAGCGTCTTGGGCAACAGGCGCAATGTCTGTGGTGTTTTTTATTCCATTTGCGATTTTTATCGTCACGATGTTCCTGCTCAGCTTGCAACCTGGTGTCATGACAATACTCTCCATTAAGTCCTGGTGGTGGATGGCTCTTGGAATCGCCTTTGCGAGTTTCGCGAGTTACGCTATTTCAGGGTTTCAAACTAAATTCCTGCGATTACTCGACCCAGAATTTAGTCCACGTACTTTTATTATCTGGATCGGCATCATTAACGGCACATTTTATGTCGCGGGGACTTATTTTGGAGCTAAACTTGTAGACTGGAAAGCCAAAACAGATATTCGCGCTTATGGCACAATCCCAGCTATAGCTGTTTTTCTAGCCCTTCCTCTCGCTATCGCAGCGTTTTGGGCCCCGACAATTGCTCTTCACCTTGCAATTGGCGCGGCGCTACAACTTTGCTTAGGTGTTTACTTGGGCCCAAGCTTTGCAATTGCCCAAACCCTAGCGCCTATTAAATTACGTGCCATGTCAACAGCTTTGTTCTTCTTCGTCCTGAACATGATTGCATTGGGCGGAGGCCCGACATTTGCCGGGGCCATGATTGACGTCTTCTTGGGACAAGGCAAAGTCGAGCTAGAGGCCACACGTTGGGCTATGTACGTAACATTCGGCGCCTATATTCTGGCCTTTATTTTCTATATGTTTGTCAGAATAAGCCTCCCCAAAGACTGGGCCGCCGCCGAAGCGCGAAATGAGAGCAGCTAGGCCTTGACCTTATCGCGCGGCTTTAGTCTAAGTCGCGCAAAGATAAAGGTGAGTCTGTTATGATTGAGCGCTATGCCCGCAAAGAAATGACCGAAATATGGTCGGCGGCCACAAAATACCGGATTTGGTTTGAGATCGAAGCTCATGGTTGTGACGCTTTGGCTGAGTTGGGCGTTATCCCTAAAGAGGCGGCCAAAAATATTTGGGAACGCGGCGGATTTGCTGAGTTTGATGTCGCCAAGATCGACGAAATTGAGCGCGAAGTTAAACATGACGTCATTGCCTTCCTAACCCACCTGGCCACCTTTATCGGCGAAGATGCGCGTTTTGTGCATCAGGGTTTTACCAGCTCTGACATTCTCGACACGACCCTGTCTGTACAGCTCGCCCGCGCGACTGATTTACTCTTAGTCGGAATGGACCGTGTACTCGCAGCATTGGAGAAGCGCGCAACAGAACATAAGCACACAATCACGATTGGCCGTAGCCACGCGATTCATGCTGAGCCAACAACATTTGGCGTTAAGCTCGCTCGTTTCCACGCAGAATTTGCCCGTGGACGCGAACGTCTCGTAGCCGCCCGGAAAGAGATAGCTTTCTGCGCTATTTCAGGCGCAATCGGAACTTTCGCAAATATCGACCCCGCCGTCGAGGAGCATGTCGCCAAAGAAATGGGCCTTGCGATTGAGCCTGTCTCCTCGCAAATCATTCCGCGTGACCGTCATGCCGCCTATTTCGCGGCATTAGGCGTTGTCGCCTCTTCTATAGAGAACATAGCCGTAGAAATCCGTCATCTACAACGTACCGAAGTCCTCGAGGCCGAAGAGTTTTTCTCAAAAGGCCAAAAAGGTAGTTCCGCTATGCCGCATAAGCGTAATCCTGTGCTGACGGAAAACCTCACCGGTCTTGCCCGTCTTGTACGCATGGCCGTTATGCCAGCCATGGAAAATGTCGCCCTCTGGCATGAGCGTGATATTTCACACAGTTCAGTAGAACGCGGCATCGGCCCAGATAGCACAGTGCATCTGGACTTTGCCCTGCACCGCTTGGCCGGCGTCATTGAAAATCTGGTCGTATATCCAGAGAAAATGAAAGCAAACATGGACCGTCTAGGCGGATTGCATAATAGCCAACGTTTCCTCCTTGCCCTCACCCAAGCCGGAGAACAGCGAGAGAGCGCGTACCGCTTGGTTCAGCGTAATGCGATGCAGGTCTGGGAATTATTCCGCACCAAGGGTGACGCCGGCGAAGGCGCGTTTTTAGAGCTATTGCTAAAAGATAAAGACGTAATGGCCTTACTTTCCGAAGATCAAGTAAGAGATATGTTTGACGATGAATATCATTTGAAACATGTGGATAAAATATTTAGCCGAGTGTTTGGGTAGATAAAGCGACGATACACGCGGGAACACTTATTGCACTTTGGTCAATAAGGCGTGCAATCTTTATAATACTAAGTTTAATTCTTACTGCTCCGTAACCCTACGGTTAGGAACATGGTTTACATTTACTTAATTTGGCCGCTCACCCGTGCGTAGTATTCATGACAGCTTAACTGCATTTAGAAAATCACAGTTTTTATGAATTTATATTTCACAATAATTTCAATACCTTAGCTTTATAATTAACGATTTCAGCAAGCAATGTAAATAGTCCCCTAACGTCATGTTTGCCGTTAATTTACCAATTCAAACTAGAACTCGCTTCATAACAAAACAGGATGTGGACCACCACACCACCTTAAATTTGAACTTCTAGAGAATAGGACATACCCATGAAGAAACTTACTGCCCTTATTTCAGGTCTTGCCATTACAGCAGCCTTTGGATCATCAGCATTTGCAACAGATGTATACGTTGTGAACTTTCGCAACGCTCAAGACGTGAAAAGCCAACAGCTTGACAGTCAACTCGCATCAGCCCTCGCCATCTCAGGTGTAAACGCTGAAGAAGTCGTCATTGACACATCAACAGCTGCAAAGTGGGAAAAAGGGGCTCACGAAGCTTTTGATCGCGATATCGTCCCCGTCTTTAACCAATGGGTTGGCCTTCCAGGCTTCGCTGCTGTTGTCGATGCTAAATCAAAGCGTGTTATCGGATGTGTAAATAGCACATTTGACGCTAATGAAATGGCACGTGAGCTCCGCCAAATGGCTTCAAAAGCCCAAGGTACGGCTTATATGTCTAATGCATCTGTAAATGCTAAGACAACACGCTGCCCTGCAGCGCACAATGTTGACCCAGGCCTCTAAGATCAGGTAAGATTATCTCAAAAAGCCCGGACAAAGTTCCGGGCTTTTTTATGCCTAACAGCAATTTCACAAAGACGTGTTACTCGCAGCTGTAATTTTTTGATGCGAAACTGAAGAAAATGAAAATAATAAGGCTAAATGGAGACTTTTAAGATGAAAACACTTCTTAAGACAGCGATTGCCGCAACGGCCATGACTTTAGGATTAGGTTCTACGGCGAATAGTATGAGCCCGACCCCTGATGTCTATGTTGTGATGTTCCGCGCAGATTGGTGCGCACCTTGTAAGGTCGTTGAACCTGCCTTAGGTCAAGCGCTTCAGAGCCTGAATGACCCTGACATAGAATATGTCAATATTGATATCTCGCGCGGTAATGGAGAGCTAAACGCCCACACAGTTTTCGACCGCGGCCTTGTTAAACAATATAATAGCTGGATGGGTGTCACCGGCTTTGCTGCCATTATAGACGGCGATACAAAGCGCACTTTGGGCTGCGTAAATATGACTTATGATACGCAAAGTATGGCCATGCATATCAAGAATTTAAAGACTTATGCGGTGGCTAATGCTGAGAGTTTTGACATCACCTGCCCCGAGCCAAACACACCGATTTAGCCTTGGTGTAATCCAGATTTCTATCCGAAACGGGCTAGCCGTTTCGGCGCTTCACTGAAATCGATTATCAATCGATTTCGGATGTTACGCGCCATAAACCTCTTCTCGGGCAACTTTTAAGCACTCCGCCATTTTGTCACGAATAGCCTGATCAGACAGTTCGGTATTTGCGGCGTTAAGGTCAGCTTTCAATTTCCGAAACACATCATCGTCTCCAGCCTCTTCCATATCAGCCATGATAATTTCTAGAGCGTATTTTTCAGGATCTTTTCCGATAAATTCTGCGGCCCACAGACCTAAGGCCTTATTGCGCTTAGCTTCGGCCTTAAATTCTTTTGCTGCATCCATGACAAATTTCGTTTCAGCAACATCTTTACGTTCGTCAAATCCTGACATTTTAAATCCTTTTAGAGTCTGTTTTCTGTCCAATATGTATGAAGTCATTGACCTTAAAACAAGACAGAAATCCCCAATTTTCCTGCCCAAGTAACATTGCCGCATTGACGCTTTTAGGTTAAGCCACGGCTTTAAGTGCCGCGCGAGTCGCGGAGAGTGAGAGGGCCATTATGAGCCGCCGCAAACAAATCTACGAAGGCAAAGCCAAAATCCTCTATGAAGGACCTGAGCCCGGCACACTTGTCCAATATTTCAAAGACGATGCCACGGCTTTCAATGCCCAAAAGAAAGCCACGCTGGACGGCAAAGGTGTTTTAAATAACAGAATATCTGAATTTGTCATGATACGCCTCGGTGAAATTGGTATTCCAACGCACTTCATTAAGCGTCTTAATATGCGTGAGCAGTTGATTAAAAAGGTTGAGATTATACCGCTTGAAGTGATTTGCAGAAATGTCGCCGCAGGAACTATGTCGAAACGCTTGGGTATTGAAGAGGGTGAAAAACTGCCGCGTTCTATCGTGGAGTTTTGCCTCAAGCGCGACGATTTGGGAGACCCCCTGATTGCCGAGGAACATATACATGCCTTTGGTTGGGCTACGCACGCCGAGCTCGATGAAATGATCGCGATGACATTGCGTATCAACGATTACCTACAAGGTATGTTTTCTGGCATTGGTATCAATCTAATTGATTTTAAGATTGAATTTGGCCGCCTCTCAACAGAGACTGGAGACCATCAAGTCGTTTTGGCTGATGAGATCAGCCCCGATAGTTGCCGTCTCTGGGACCGCGAGACCAATAAAAAGCTTGATAAAGACCGTTTCCGAAGAGACCTCGGAGATGTGACAGAAGCCTATACCGAAGTTGCCACACGCCTTGGCATTCTTCAATCCAATCCGCCGCAAGGCAAACCCACCCTTTCAGTTGTATCAAACGACGAATAGAGAGACGTTCCATGAAAGCCATTATACATGTCGGCCTTAAACCCGGCGTTCTTGACCCCCAAGGCCGAGCAATTTCACGCTCTCTGAATGATCTCGGCTTTGATGAAGTGTCTGCAGCTCGACAAGGAAAAGTTATTGAGCTTGACCTTACAGGAGATGATAGCGCAGCTGCAAAGACTCGGGTCACAGAGATGTGCGAGAAACTTCTCGCCAACACCGTGATCGAGAGCTACCGCGTCGAAATTGAGGACTAGGCGATGAAAACAGCCGTCATCACCTTCCCGGCCTCAAATTGCAATCGCGACGCCGCAATTGCACTTGAAAAAGTCACAGGCGTTAAGCCGGAAATGGTTTGGCACCGCGAAAGTGAAATACCGGCGGACGTTAGTTTTGTTGTCCTTCCTGGAGGGTTTTCTTATGGTGACTACCTGCGCTGCGGGGCGATGGCGTCCCGCTCTCCAATCGTAAAAGATCTTGTTGAAAAGGCGAATAAAGGTTTGGCCGTTGCAGGGTTTTGCAATGGTTTCCAAGTTCTGACAGAAGCCGGGCTTTTACCAGGCGCCCTGATACGCAATAAAGGGCTTAAGTTTGTTTGCCGTCCCGAGAAACTTAAGATCACAAATAGCAATAGCCGCTACACAACAAACTATGGCATGACGACTGACGTTATTTTTCCTGTCGCTCACCATGACGGCAATTACTATGCCGATGACGAGACCCTTAATAAGCTCGAAAAACAAGGGCAAGTCGTCTTTCGCTACGCCGAGAATCCTAATGGTTCTGCCCGCGATATAGCCGGCATTTGCAATGAGGCGGGAAATGTTTTTGGTATGATGCCACACCCTGAACGCGCCATTGACCCGCTCCATGGCGGGACTGACGGGCTTGGCCTTTTTAAATCTATCATTGAGTCTATCTGATGAATATTAAGACGAAAATTACGGCTGAGATCGTCAAAGAGCATGGCCTCTCCGAGGAGGAATATGAGATTATTCTCGACCGTCTAGGCCGAGAGCCCAATATCAATGAACTTGGTATTTTCTCAGTTATGTGGTCGGAGCATTGCTCTTACAAATCCTCGCGCCGTCACCTTGGGAAGTTTTTAACCAAAGGCGACCGCGTTATTCAGGGGCCGGGCGAAAATGCGGGCGTTATTGATATTGATGATGGCGACGCGATTATTTTCAAAATGGAATCTCATAACCACCCCTCATTCATTGAGCCTTATCAAGGTGCTGCGACCGGAATTGGCGGTATCATGCGAGATGTTTTTACGATGGGCGCTCGTCCCATAGCTCTGATGAATGCCTTGCGCTTTGGCGAACCAAGCCACTGGAAAACCAAGCAGTTGGTCAACGGCGTGGTAGCCGGAATTGGAGGTTATGGTAATTGTGTGGGCGTTCCAACAGTTGGCGGCGAGACAAATTTTCATAAGGGCTATAATGGCAATATTCTCGTCAATGCGATGTGTGTGGGCCTCGCTGATGCAGACAATGTCTTTTATTCCGCCGCTAAAGGCGTTGGTAATCCGATATTTTATGTGGGCTCTAAAACAGGACGCGACGGAATACACGGCGCGACTATGGCTTCGGCAGAGTTTGATGATGACAGCGAAGAGAAACGTCCGACTGTTCAGGTCGGTGACCCTTTCACAGAAAAACTGCTTATAGAAGCTTGTCTTGAGCTTATGGCAACTGACGCTATTATCGCGATACAGGATATGGGTGCTGCAGGACTAACCTCATCCTCTATTGAGATGGCAGATAAAGGCGGCGTGGGCATCTCGCTCAACCTCGACAAAGTGCCACAACGCGAAGACGGCATGACCGCCTATGAGATGATGTTATCTGAGTCTCAAGAGCGTATGTTGATGGTGATACAGCCGGGAAAAGAAAAGCTCGCTTACGATATTTTTGAAAAATGGGAACTTGATGTCGCCCTTATTGGAAAGACGACAGATACAGGCCGTTTAGTTCTGCGCCATAACCGTAAGAAGGTCTGTGACATCCCGATAGCGCCCTTGGCTGATGATGCCCCAAACCTTGATCGGCCTTATGAAATTCCGGCGTCCCTACCCATTATTGACGCTTCTGAAGTACACGAGACACAAGACTATGACGATGCGCTTGTCCGCATTATGGGCTCCCCTGATATCGCGTCTAAGCGTTGGATATGGGAACAATATGATCGCCATGTTATGGCCGATACGGTCGATAGCAGCCAAAGCGGCGGAGACGCGGCCATTGTTCGCATTCACGGTAAGAATAAAGCTGTCGCGATCACAACCGACTGCACACCCCGCTATGTTCAAGCTGACCCATATATGGGCGGTAAGCAATGCGTGGCTGAAACCTGGCGCAACCTTACTTGTGTAGGCGCTGATCCTATCGCGATTACGGATTGCCTGAATTTCGGTAATCCTGAGCGGCCTGAAATTATGGGTCAATTCGTCGGGGCTATTGAGGGTATGAACGAAGCGTGCCGCGCCTTTGATTATCCGGTCGTTTCGGGTAATGTTTCACTTTACAATGAAACTAACGGAGCCGCGATCCCCCCCACCCCCGCTGTTGGCGGCGTTGGTCTTATCCCAGACCTTGACTATTTCGTGACATTAACGGGCGCGAAAGACGGCGACACCCTCATAATGATCGGCGACACTCAAGGCTGGTTGGGATCTTCTATATATCTAAGAGAAATACTCCGCCGCGAGGAAGGTGCACCTCCTCCCGTTGATTTAGAAGCCGAGAAGCGTAACGGCGACTATGTGCGTAAACTCATTCGCAATAAACGCGTCAATGCTGTTCATGATTGTTCAGATGGCGGCCTTGCCGTCGCGGCATGCGAAATGGCCTTTGCCGGAAATATAGGCCTGCACTTATCACGCGCTATAGAATGTCCTACACATGCCTGGCTTTTCGGTGAAGACCAAGCCAGATATCTGGTCGCCGTGGAAGAGAATAGCGTAAACCCTGTAATTTCAACAGCAAAAGCCAAAGGTGTTTCAGCCCAAATCGTAGGTAAAATCGGCGGCGACCGTATAAAAGCTGATGATGGCTTTGATGTATCATTGGCCGGATTACGAAAAAAACATGAAGCCTTCCTGCCCGAGTTAATGTCTTAATGGCTATGCGAGGTGAAGATATCGCGGCCATGATCGTTGAGGCCATGCCCGACGCTCAAGTCGAAATGATTGACCTGGCGGGCGACAATAACCACTGGAAGGCCGTCATCATAAGTAAAGCCTTTGAAGGCGTGCCCCGCGTGAGACAACACCAAATGGTCTATGCTGCTCTAAAAGGGAAAATGGACGGCGCAGACGGTGAATTACATGCCCTCGCCCTTGAAACACGTGCGCCTTGAAATCGATAAAGCTCTACCCATTTATAGTCTGAAAGACGCAAAGGATTACTCATGTCAGCTCAAGACCAGATAAAAAAAACCGTTAGTGAAAACGATGTCGTACTTTACATGAAAGGTACACCCGTATTTCCGCAATGTGGCTTTTCCTCGACTGTGGTCCAAATTCTGGATTATGTAGGCGCGGAATATGCGTCAGTGAACGTTCTTGAAGATCCTGAAATTCGCCAAGGCATCAAAGATTACAATAATTGGCCTACGATTCCGCAGGTTTTCGTCAAAGGCGAATTTATCGGCGGCTGCGATATTGTAAAAGAGATGTTTGAAACAGGCGAACTTCGTACAATGCTATCAGATAAAGGTATTACAACCAAAGCTTAAACCTTAAGATATCTTCCCTAAGCGATTAAGGCTCTTTAAACTCATTTTTGCTACTGTCCTTAGAGGTTGCGGGGGCGCTACCTATATGTTGGGACGCAGCTATGCCGCTATTTGGAATAGACATAATACGACGCCGCAAAAAAATCGGTGGCTTTCACGCAGAATATATTGATAAGGGCGCTTTAAAGAAAAGAAAGTCATTAGGGTTAGCTAGAACTTTTGGTTCCGCCACAACTCTGATTATAGGCGGAGCGATGTGTTATATCGCTCTGCATTATATTCCAGCTTATCTGGGCCTTAACAAAATTCTCTCATTTTCTGAACTTGATACATCCTCCTCGGTAGCACCTGAAAGCAGTCAATGGGCCGCTTTATCATCTTATGCGGATGCCTTTCGATTGAAGCGAACCTACCTCAGGCCAGGTCAAACAATACAAGCCCAATACGCAATACCTAAAGGGGCTTCGCTAGAGCTAATCATTCAGAGATGCCAAGCAGCTTTTGTTTTAGAAATATTTAATTGCAATGTCATGACTGAAGAGAAAGTTCGCATCACATCAGATCAGCGCGGAACGCAACGGTTTCGATTTCCTGAAGCGGGCTTTTATCGTTTTCAAGACACTATAACCCACGCTCCTAATAACATCAAAAACTATAGAGTTGTCTGGAGCCGCGTTTAATCTGCTATAGTTCAACAATAAAAAACCCTGCCTCGGACCTGTATGATCGACAAAGCAGGGTTCAATTCTAACTTTATTCTATCGTTTAACGAGAATAGAATTCCACAACTAGATTGGGTTCCATTACGACAGGATAAGGAACTTCATCAAAACTCGGGATACGTGTCAATGTCGCCTTCATAGCTTTCGGATCAACGCTGACATAATCAGGCAGCTCACGCTCCGCGCTTTCAAGGGCTTCTAGGACCAGAGCCATTGTACGAGACTTCTCGCGCACCTCAATTACATCACCTTCGCGACAACGGTAAGATGGAATGTTGACCTTTTTACCGTTCACAAGAACGTGGCCGTGATTCACAAATTGACGTGCCGCAAAAACAGTCGGAACAAATTTAGCGCGGTACACAATGGCATCCAAACGGCGCTCAAGAAGACCGATAAGGTTCTCGGAGGCGTCGCCTTTTTGACGGGTCGCTTCATCATATGTGCGGCGAAACTGTTTCTCTGTGATGTTACCGTAATAGCCTTTTAGCTTTTGCTTAGCGCGAAGCTGCGTACCAAAGTCAGACATTTTACCGCGGCGGGCATTGGCGCCATGCTGGCCAGGAGCGTAGGCGCGTTTATTGACTGGAGACTTCGGACGCCCCCAAATATTTTCACCCATACGGCGATCAATTTTATATTTTGTAGAATGACGCTTAGACATGCGTGTATCCTCATCTTCATAGCGTGGCCCGGCTTTCCGGCACATCCGGCAGCGATTACAACGGCGGCGCCACACCAACCCGTGATTAGAAGCGTCGTTTAAAACAACAGCCGCTCAAGTCAAGCGTAATTTATACTAGATTTTGCTAGTTAAAATCGCAGCTTTATGACAATCGGAATAGATGAACTCTATCCCGCCACATACCACATCTGAGGATGCCAAGCTTGGTCTTATGGCCGGCATTATGGCCTACACATTTTGGGGGGCTTTCCCCATATACTTCAAAATTACAGAAGTTGTTTCACCCCTTGAAATATTAGCTCATCGCATCGTGTGGTCCCTTCCCTTTGCCCTCATTATCATAGTTATCAGGCGGCAATGGCCCGAATTGAAACGAGCGCTGAGACTCCCAAAGCTTGTCGGGTTATTGGCGCTTGCCGCCATTGCATTATCCGTAAATTGGGGCGTATATATTTGGGCCGTTCAAAATGAGCAAATATTCCAAGGTAGCCTCGGCTATTTCATAAACCCTCTTATGTATGTCTTGGTTGGTGTTTTGTTTTTTGGTGAAAAACTCACAAAATTACAATTCGTGTCCGTCATATTGGCTCTGATCGGGGTTTCCATATTGACCCTATATGGAGGTGTTTTTCCTTATATTTCACTTATCTTGGCAACCAGTTTCGCAACTTATGGCGTTATTAGGAAGCAAGCCGTTGTTGGAGCTATACCGGGGTTAGTTATTGAAACGGGTCTTTTATTTATTCCTGCTGCGGCATTCCTGTTTTGGTTACATATTCAGGGCACGCTTTCCTTTGGGACTTCTCCGAGTATAACGGGGCTTTTGTTATTGGCAGGCCCGGTTACGGTACTGCCGCTTTGGGCTTTTGCAATCGCGGCTAGAAAGCTAAAACTATCCACCCTTGGTATGCTCCAATATATTGGCCCAACAGGACAGTTCATATGTGCACTTTATTATGGGGAAGCATTCACAACCGCACATGCCTGGTGCTTTGGGTTTATTTGGGTAGGAATCCTGATATACAGCTTTGATGCTTACAGAGGGCGGCCTAAGCATATCAACTAGACCAAGCGATATAGCCTAAAGTTTTCAAGACTGTCATGAGACCAGAGATGAAGAGGCTTAAACTCAACTGCAACAAAATACTTATGGCAATCGCGCCTTGAGCACATAGTAGGATCAATTCCGTAAGGCCTTGAAGGTTATACCAACAACTCTGTATTAAACAATTCTGCGGGTGTCATAGACCCGATTAAGGTACGTTCATCGATAGAGAATGAAAACCGTACCATTTGGTATTTAAGCCTCCAAAATCGCACGTCTTAGGCTCGCTCTGAATTCTACAAGCTCAGAGCAAAAAAAAATGGCCGCATAAAGCGGCCATTCTTATTCTTAATGTGAGTTGGCTTATCCGCCGATACGAGCTTGGACGCGTACTGAATATGCACCTCCAGCAACAGAACCTGCTGCACCAACTGACCAATTATCAGAAGTGCTGCTGCGGAACTGAACACCACCGCCGAAGCCAGTTTCTGATCCGCCAAAGCCATCATCATAAAGTGAGACGCCGCCAGCAACAGTCCATGTTTCGTCAGCGTTCAGGTATAGGTCCGGAACAGATGCAACAGCTGCGAGACCGGAACGAAGCTCAGAAATTCTTGAGCTGTTATTACCAATATTCGCTGCGTTGACACCAATGAGTGCTGAGTTATCAGCAATCTTACCAGCATTTACACCAATAGAAGCGTTGTTAGAGATAACGGCCGCGCTCAAGTTGCTAATGTTGTTCGTAACATTGCTGATATTGTTTGAGTTCTGCGCGATAGCATTTCTATTCGTCGTGATATCAGTCGTATTTGTATCAATATCCATTCTATTCGTCGCAATAGCTGCAGTATTTGCACCTGTAGACGCGTTGATGTTAGCGATTGTAGAACCACCGTCCGTTGCAAGATTGCCAGACGCATCAGATGTCACCAATTCGATTGGACCAGACTGACGTGAAAGCGACAGAGCAGATGTGATACCGGGAGCCGTAATAGACTCTGCAGTTGTTCCTAAGACAATTTGGTTATCCATTGTCGTTTGAGCTTGATAACCAATAGCTGTTGAACCGTTATTGGTTGCAGCGCTTTGTTGGCCGACAGCGGTTGAATTCATGCCAGAGGCATTTGCGCTGTTACCAACCGCAGTGGAATTCATTCCAGATGCACCTGCGGCGCTGCCAAGAGCAGTGCCGTTATCAGCAGTCGAGAAAGAACCAAACCCGAGAGCAGTAGAACCATCATTTGTGGCTTGCGATAAGCGGCCAACAGAGGTTGAAAAATCGCCTGTAGCATTTGCTAGATTACCAACCGCAACTGACTGACTACCTGAAGCTGTTGACAACCAACCCAGTGCGGTTGCGCCAAGACCTGAGGCATTACTCAGAGCACCAAAAGCAGCTGAATGGAAGCCTGTGGATGCAGACTGGAAACCAACGGCTGTTGCATCATCGTCTGATGCATTTGCGCTGTTACCGACTGCGGTCGCGTTTACGGCTGAAGCGCCTGCTGAGCTACCTATTGCAGATGTGTTGGCAGCTGTTGCAAATGATCCGAAGCCAATTGCTGATGCGCCATTAGCAGACGCATTTGCACTATTACCTACGGCTGTAGAGTTAACCCCAGACGCTCCAGCACTAGCACCAAGTGCTGTTGCATTTGCAGCCGTTGCGAAAGACCCCCAACCATAAGCAGAGGCACCATTTGCGGAAGCCGTTGCAAGCTTACCTGTAGCTGTTGTCGCAACATCAGTGGCAGCCGCACCTTGTCCAAGTGCCGTGGCACCTGCACCTGAAGCATTTGCACTGTTACCAAATGCAGTCGCCATCATACCCGCTGCACCTGCTGAGCTACCAACGGCAGTGGATAGAGCGCCTGTCGAAAATGCCCCCCAACCAACAGCCGTCGCGCCATCTGCTGTGGCACGCGAAGAGGTTCCTAGAGCAGTACCAAAAGTTCCAGTTACGAGAGAACGTGCGCCAACTGCTGTACCTTCGGTAGCACCAGCTGTTACATTTGCGCCAAAGCCCATAGCTGTTGAAAGATCGGAATTTGCTTGAGCGTTGTACCCGCTAGCGAGAGAAGCATTACCCATTGCACGGGCTGTACCTGTCGCTGTTGAGAATGAACCCGCAGCACGTGAACGAAGGCCGAAAGCTGACGCTTGGTTTCCATCGGCAAGAGCCAATGAACCGAAAGCTTGAGCTTGTGCACCTGTTGCATTAGCGCCAAAGCCGATTGCAGATGCACGAAGTGTTTCCGCATTTGAGTTAGCGCCATAGGCAGATGACGCATTACCAGTTGCCATTGCATTTGCACCTGTAGCCGTTGAGAATGTACCATTTGCAGTCGCGCCAGAACCAACAGCAACAGCATTTACAGCGCCTGCTGCGGATGTAGAGCCGATGGCGACTGTGTTCGCAGCACCGGTTGTGATGTTGTCACCTATAGCGACTGAGTTCGCACCATTAACAATTGTAACCGTCCCCATTGCGATTGAATCTGTAGCATTTACTCCAGTTTCCGCTCCGAAACCAATAGCTTGGCTTTGTAACCCTGCTGCAGTTGATTGGAAACCAATTGAATTAGCCGCAAAACCACTGGCGGTCGCAAACGTTCCCACGGAAACAGCTGCCGTGTTAGCAAATGTAGCTCCACCTACAGCCACACCGACGTTGTTAGCAGTTGAAAAAACACCCAATGCAGTTGCCCCATTCCCTGCAGCGTTCGCCCCATTACCAAAAGAGGACGCAAAGTCTTCGGCAATAGCATCATTACCTACGGCTGTACCAAATAGCTGCCGAGCGTCTGCATTGTTCCCGCATTGCAGCGCAGTCGCACCTCCGGTCGGTGCATTGGCATTACAAAATGCAGCCCCAGGAGCTGCAGGGTTTGGAACTGCTGTTGGATCTACAGCAGGCGCATCAATTGTAATATCATCAATCATACTCACTTGAGCTGATGCAACAGATCCTAAACCAACCGCAAGCATTGCAGCAAGTGATACGGTCACATATTTGTTATTCAGTTTCGACATTGAAAACCCTCCATTGTGTATCATGTCTGACGATTTCTCGCCGTTTTCATTAATTCTGAAGACTATAATCTATGTGATGACATCATGCGCGCCCACATATTCCTACAGCAACTCCCTAAATCTTCATTAACACACGTAAACAATGAGTAAACCCGAAAAAAGATTAAAAATGACAAGTGTGACTTTATCGCAACGTTAAGTGTAATAAAGCTGTCATAATTGAAAATTTACGAAGCGCTTCCCAAAGCAACGCGGTTTGCAAAAAACCAGCCTAATATAAAGGCAGCAAACATGATCATTGTCTGCCCTGCTAAGAGGTAAGCCCCATCAAGCATCATATTTTGATCCGCCGCTTGGGGCTGGTTCTTCAGCGCTTTTCTTCGCGCTGACGCATAAATAAGTGTCGAAAGTAGAGCTAGCAATATAATAAGTATGGGATGCACGTCCGTGTAGCCCCCTGCTATCGCCACCAAAATCAGGGCATATCCAAAATATCTCATCTTTGTCCTCTATTAGTCTGGCCCCTGCCCCGTCCTCTGGACAAAGCCTTTATAATACCCCGCATAGTTTGTACTTCCTGGGCCGTTAACCTTGCGCGGGTGTAGGGCGCGCGAATGTTTTGCGACATCAAAGACCGTTTTTCAGGGGGGTAGAAGAAGCCCGCATCATCAAGTTCATCTTCCAAGTGCTCGAACATACGCACCAAATCCTCACGATTAGCAATGCCACTAATATCTTTTTGAAACAGATCAGGGGGGGCACCTCCGTCTTCTGCACTGGCCCAAATATACGCAAATATATTCACAGCCTGTGCCAAATTCAGAGACTGAAAGGCGGGATTAACCGGATAGGTTAATATCGCATCCGCCAAGACCACATCAGCATTGGTCAGCCCCGCTTTTTCCGGCCCAAATAATATGCCTGTCGCTGTGCCTTCACGTGAATAAGTTTTAAGCGTGGACCCTACATCGCCTGTGCCTATGACAGGTATCTCCAATTCGCGGCGGCGAGCCGTAGCAGCCAAGACAAATTTCAAGTCAGCGACCGCCTCACCCACACTCTCATAAACTTTTGCATTTTCCAGCACATCTATCGCGCCGGCCGCCATAGGCTCTGCTGCCGCATTGGGCCATCCATCACGCGGGGCCACAAGACGCAAATCTGTCAAACCAAAGTTAAGCATACAGCGGCACGCCGCCCCAATATTTTCGCCAAGCTGTGGCCTCACGAGCACAACGGCGGGGGTTACCAAGGCTTTATCGCCTTCAACCACGCGGCCCAACTGGTCTCTAATGGTTTTTCCCATCTTCTCTCTTTAAATATAGACCCGCCAGTGGTAAGCGGCGCATGAAATTAAATTTCCCCGCTTACAGAGGACATTATGGCTAAAATCAAGGTAAATAATCCCGTCGTAGATATGAATGGCGACGAGATGACCCGCATCATGTGGGATATGATTAAAGAACGTCTCATCCACCCCTATCTCGATATCGACCTTCTTGATTATGACCTATCGATCCAAAGCCGCGATGCCACAGATGACCAAATCACAATCGACGCCGCCAATGCGATTAAAAAGCACAATGTTGGCATTAAATGCGCCACCATCACGCCGGATGAGCAGCGCGTCGAAGAATTTGGCCTGAAAAAAATGTGGCGTTCCCCCAACGGGACCATACGCAATATTTTGGGCGGCGTTGTCTTCCGCGAACCGATTATTTGTTCCAACGTCCCTCGTCTCGTCCCGGGCTGGACACAACCCATTGTTATCGGGCGCCATGCCTTTGGTGACCAATATAAAGCCACAGACTTTCTTGTGCCCGGCAAAGGCAAACTGACTATGACCTGGGAAGGTGAGAATGGCGATAAAATCGAGAAAGAAGTCTTTGACTTTCCCGAATCCGGTGTAGCGATGGGTATGTATAACCTCGACGCCTCTATCCGGGACTTCGCGAGGGCCTGTTTTAACTACGGCATTCAGCGTAAATGGCCTGTTTATCTGTCGACTAAAAACACAATCCTCAAGAAATATGACGGACGCTTCAAAGATATTTTTCAAGAAATTTATGATGCTGAATTTTCCGGTCAGTTTGCAGAATTTGGCGGCGAATATCAGCACCGCTTAATTGACGATATGGTGGCCGCGGCAATGAAGTGGTCCGGCGGATATATCTGGGCCTGTAAAAATTATGACGGCGATGTGCAGTCTGACACAGTCGCGCAAGGTTTTGGCTCGCTGGGACTTATGACGTCATTCTTGCTTACGCCGGACGGAAAAACCATGGAGGCGGAAGCCGCACACGGGACTGTCACTCGTCATTATCGTAACCACCAAAAAGGCGAAGCGACCTCTACAAACTCCACAGCCTCTATCTTTGCTTGGACACGCGGCCTCGCGCACCGTGGTAAAATAGATGATAATGAAGAACTCGTGAAATTCGCAACGGGCCTTGAGCGCACTGTCATTGAAACGATTGAAGGTGGCCAAATGACGAAGGATTTGTCATTGCTAGTTGGCCCGCAACAAGGTTGGTTGACAACAACAGGCTATCTAGAAGCGATTGCGGAGAATTTTGAACGTAAAATGACGTAACGTTCGCGTGACCGCTGGGCGGTCTGCGGCTATGTCGAATTTGCATTACAAATTCGGCTTAGCCGTTCGCGCGAACGCATCTCTCGTCTAAGAACCCTATGCATAACATCCGCCTCAATCAAGTCACGCTCGCGTCCAAGGACATGTCGGCAAGCATTTTATTTTACGAAAAACTTGGCCTTACGCGTATAGTCGACAGCTCCCCGCGATATGTGCGGTTTGAGTTTCCAGATGATGGTCACGGTACTCAAGCCACACTCTCTCTTCATGCTGCTCAAACAGATTTCAAACCCTCTGTTGATGTGCCCCTCATCTATTTCGAAGTCGATGATGTGGAGGCATTTTTGGCCGATAAGAGTCTCACGCCACTCACAACACCCGAAATGAAATCATATCTCTGGTTTGAAGCGGATATAGAAGACCCGAGTGGAAACCGAATTCGTCTCTTTGCAGGAGGCAAAAATCGACGCTTCCCGCCTTGGCGTATCAAGACGGAAATATGACGAAAAATTTACCCAATAATCCCGTTCAGCGTCGCTGAAGGGCGCATTATCCTCGCAACCTTATCTGCATCCGCATGATAGTACCCACCCATATCCGCGGGCTTCCCTTCATCGGCCATGAGCTCGGCGAGAATTGTCTCTTCGTGCTTGACTAACTCCGCCGCAATCTTAGCGAAATGCGCTTTCAGCTCCGCATCCTCATACTGTAGTGAAATAGCTTCAGCCCAGTAACGGGCGAACCAGTAATGCGAGGTGCGGTTATCATTATCGCCGACCTTACGGCCCGGAGACTGACCTTCGACGAGCAGGATTTGCGTGGCCTTCTCAACCGCCTCGCCCAGTACAGCTGCTTTTGGGCGGCCCTTTGTGGCGAGGAAATTGAAACTCTCGCCCAAGGCGCAAAACTCGCCAAGGCTGTCCCAACGCAGATGGTTCTCTTCTTGTAGCTGCTGCACATGTTTTGGCGCAGATCCGCCTGCCCCTGTTTCAAACAATCCGCCGCCATTCATAAGCTTAACGATGGAGAGCATTTTCGCAGACGTTCCAAGTTCTAAAATCGGGAACAAATCAGTCAGGTAATCACGCAAAACATTGCCCGTGATAGTAACCACATCGTGCCCCTTCGTCATTTCTTGAAGTGTATAACGCGTGGCCTCGCGCGGAGCCAATATTGGAATATTTTTTCCAGCATCTTGAAGCGCGGGGATCACATATTTAATCAGTTCTGCATCATGGGCACGGTTTTCATCGAGCCAGAATGCCGCCAAACCTGTCGCGTCAAAACGCTCTATGCCCAATTTAATCCAATCCAAAATAGGGGCTTTTTTAGCCGTACAAGAGCGCCAAATATCTCCCGCTTCAACCTTATGGCTGATAATCGTCTCGCCATTCTCCAATACGATAGACATCGTCCCGTCAGCGCTTGCTGTAAAGGTCGTCGGGTGGGAACCATATTCCTCGGCCTTCTGCGCCATAAGTCCGACATTGGAAACTGCGCCGCATGTGGTCACATCGAGCTTGCCGTTCTGCTTAAAGAACTCAACCGTCTCGTCATAAACGGGCGCGTAGCTCTTATCCGGGATGCAGCATTTCGTATTAGCCGGCTCCCCGTCAGGGCCCCAACCAATGCCGCCGGCTTTAATGACAGCCGGCATAGACGCATCAATAATGACGTCGGACGAGACATGGAGATTGGTTATACCTTTGTCGGAATTGACCATATAGAGCGGCGGTTTGGCGGCGAGTGCTGCTTTGAGGTCCGCCTCCATTTCGGCATTACCCACTATCAGTTTCTCAAGCGTACCGATGCCGGAGTTAGGATTAAAGTCAAGCGAGTCGCCATGTTTGCTCAAGAAGTCTTCCAAATAAACGGAAACGAAATGCCCAAAGATAATCGGGTCAGAGACTTTCATCATCGTGGCTTTAAGATGAACCGAAAACAAGACGCCATCTTCTACGGACTCGACTTCTTTCTTAATATAAGCGCGCAAGGATTTGGCGGACATAAATGTTCCGTCAACAATCGTACCCTCCTCATATGACAAACCGTCTTTCAGGACGGTCTCTTTACCGCCTTTATCGGTGAAGACAATTTTCGCCCCGCCCGCTTGCGCGTCTGTGATGGTCACGGATTTTTCATTGGCGAAAAAATCATTACCAGGCATTGAGGCAACGGTGGTTTTATTATCCGCTGTCCACTCCCCCATACGGTGAGGGTTGAGCTTGGCATAAGCTTTAACGGCTTTGGCAGATCGGCGATCAGAATTACCTTCGCGCAAAACCGGGTTCACGGCCGATCCTTTAATGCCGTCATATTTAGCGCGAACAGCTTTTTCAGCTTCGCTCTCAGGGTCTTTCGGATAATCCGGAATGGGGTAACCTTGGGACTGCAACTCTTTGATCGCATCCTGCAATTGCGGCACAGAGGCGGAGATATTGGGAAGCTTAATGACATTTGCGTCAGGGGTTTTTACAAGCTTTCCTAATTCAGCGAGGTCGTCAGACACGCGCTGATCATCGGTTAATAGCTTTGGAAATAATGACAAAATACGTCCCGCCAATGAGATATCGCGAGTCTCGACATTTATATCCGCTGCATTTGCAAAAGACGTAATAATGGGAAGCAAAGAATTGCGAGCCAATTCAGGCGCCTCATCCACAATAGTATAAATGATATCAGGTATTTGTTGTGTCATATTTTTCAATCTCAAAAGCTATTCTGGGCTTTATCTATATAAGACATTGGCGATTTCAACTCATAATCAAAATTCAGATGAGAATTCCAATTCGCGAGGACAAATTCAAGGCTAACAATTCCATCCGCAAATCTCTCGCGAACGTTATTGGCAGTTGATGCAACTCTCCCCTAGATCCGCGTTCATGAAAAACTTATTATACATCATCCTTACAACTGCAATAACCTCCCCAGCCTTAGCCCAAACCCAAGACATGCCTGTTAGCAATAATGACGGCACAGGATATATCGGCGCCTCTATCCTTCTTAATTCCAAATATCTAGGTTCTGCCGATGAGGAAGTTCGCGCTCTTCCCTATCTAAGCTTTGATAATGTTAAAGGCTTTACCTTATTCGGCACAACATTACGCTATCGCTCCATTGATATCGGCACAGGGCAAGGCCTTGATAAATGGTCTTTACGCGCCGGCCCGAGCATTAGCTATCAGGGTGGCCGCGATAGCGATGAGAGCGTCAATTTAAATGGCTTTGATGACATAGGCGGCAGTGCGCCTTTGGGCGGCTTTATTCTTAGTACAATCGGACCCGTGGGCTTAGGCGTTAATGTCGGCAAAGATATTATTGGTGGTCATGACGGCTTGACGGCAGACGCCTCTATTGGGACATTTTTTCCTCTAGGGAAGTTGAAGGTACAGCCTACGGCAACAGTCAGTTGGGCTGATAACAAACATAATGATAGTTTTTTTACTGTTACTGATGCTCAAGCCGCTACATCCGGCCTCACAGCCTATGATGCGGGCTCTGGCATATATGCCTACTCGGCAGGTTTAGTAAGCTGGGTCGAAATAGAAGAAAAATACGCTGTAAGCCTTATCGCGAATTATCGTTGGTTCACAGGAGATGCAGCCGATAGTCCTATCTTAAATTCATCGGACGGTTCTAAAAATGGCATATTTGCTACGATCGGTGTGTCGCGTAAGTTCGATACCGCTAAGTGGTAAAACATGAGCGAACAGATCAGTGCTACTGCCACGCAGGATATCAAACAAGATAATTGACCTAAAACTAAATCGACATCTAAACTATGGCAGGATAACCGTTTTTGCCCCGTTTAAGAATGCACGGTGTTCGGTATGTAATCGCACGGCTTCCGCCAAAGTCTGGGATTCAACATCCCGGCCGATATCAATCAGTTTTGCAGGAGTTTTTGTGTGGTCAACTCTCTGAATGCCTTGTTCGATAATTGGCCCTTCATCCAAATCAGCGGTCACATAGTGTGCCGTCGCCCCAATTAATTTAACACCACGCTCATAGGCACGATGATAGGGCTTTGCGCCCTTGAAGCTTGGTAGAAAGGAGTGGTGAATATTAATAATACGGCCTGAATAATCGCGGCATATGCTGTCGGACAAAACCTGCATATAACGCGCAAGAATGATGAGTTCAGCGCCGCTCGCCTCAATAATATTACGTAAGACTTGCTCGGCTTGAGGCTTGGTCTCAGTCGTAATGGGAATATGATGATAGGCCAGTCCCGCGGTTACAGCCAAGGGCCTAGCGGTTTCGTGATTACTTACAATTCCGACAACCTCGCAATTCAGCCGTTTCTTCCCAACACGGTAGATTAGATCTGCTAAGCAATGATCAAATTTCGACACCATTATTAGTGTCTTGGTCTTACGCTTCGCAGGTATGATTTTCGTTTTTAAATCAAAGTCAGCAGAAACAGCTTTCATTTCCCTTTTAAAGACGCTTACATCACCTTCACCCATGTTAAAGGCGATACGAGAATAGAAACGTTCTGATGATGGCGTCCCGAATTGCGAAAGCTCTGTAATAAAGCCATCATGGCGCGCTAAGCATTCTGTCAATGCCGCGACAATTCCCGTTCGGTCAGCACTTTCATTAGTCATAATAAAATTTTTGCGGATCATTCTGTAACCTTTGTCCAAACCGCAAGCTCATTTCCGCTCGGGTCTTTAAAGTGAAAACGCCGTCCACCAGGAAACCTAAAAATCGGCATCGTTATTTCTGCATTTGCAGCTATCACCGCATGCTCTGTCGCCTCAAGATTATCTGAGTAAAGGACAATCAATGCGCCTTGGTCAGAGGGCTTGCGTGCTCCTGCCTCGGCATCAAAACCGCCATCCATACCGGCCCCTGTAATCGCAGAATAGCTAGGCCCATAGTCAATATAATCCCATCCAAAAACTGACTTATAAAAGGCTTTCATTGCCATCATATCAGTCGTCGGCAATTCTATATAATTAAAATGATGGTGATCGCTCATATGCTCGCTTTTATTGCCGCCAGTGCCTCATCGGCATTCTCGGGTTGAGAGCCGCCAGCTTGGGCCATGCCGGGCTTGCCGCCACCCCGCCCGCCAACTTTCTCAGCGCCCGCATTTACAAGCGTTGCCGCATTATATTTACCAATTAAATCATCAGTTACAGCTACGGCCACAGCAACTTTTGCTCCGTCTTTCGCTACAAATCCGACGATACCTGATCCTATCGCAGACAGCTGATCATTAAGCATGGCGCGAAGATCTTTACCAGACACGCCCTCGAGAACACCCCCCATAAACTTAACACCATTTATCTCTTCAGCTTTGGCCGCGCTGCCCCCTGACCCGCCTAGGGCGAGCGCTTTCTTGGTTTCCGACAGTTCTTTTTCAAGTTTCTTACGATCTGCGATGAGCGCTTCAATGCGTGCAGGAACATCTTCAGGTTTGGCTTTAAGTTTATCCGCAGCAGCACGGGTATAACCCGCTTGAGTTTCAAGATGTTGACGCGCGGCCTCACCTGTCACGGCTTCAACGCGGCGAATGCCTGCGGCGACCGCGCCTTCGGAAACAATTTTAAACAGCGCAATATCGCCCGTGCGATCAACATGAGTGCCGCCGCAAAGCTCTACAGAATAGGCCTTTGGGTCTTCGTCTATCGGATCGCCGAGAGATAATACACGAACCTCGTCACCATATTTTTCGCCGAACAAAGCCATAGCCCCGGCCGCCATAGCCGCCTCAGGATTCATTAATTCAGTGCTCGCTTCGGCATTTTGTAAAATCACCTGATTGACCTGATCTTCGACTTTAGCCAGTTCCTCGCGCGTAATGGCGCTTCCGTGTGAGATATCAAAACGAATACGCTCGCCATCCACCATTTGACCTTTTTGCGTCACATGTTCACCCAATATGCGGCGCAAGGCTTCGTGCATAATATGGGTCGCGGAGTGGTTTGCCATAGTGCGCTTGCGATTGTCAGAATTTACGGTCAAATAGGCTACGTCGCCTCGGCTTATCTCTCCCGTTAGAGAGCCGATGTGAACATGAAGATCACCCGCCTTTTTGACGACATCTTTAACGACAATCTGAGCTCCATTTTCAAAACTCACAACACCTTTATCACCGGCCTGGCCGCCGCTTTCCGCATAAAATGGCGTTGCGGGCGTAACAAACATGACGTCAGTATCAGAGGCGCTGTTTGCAACTTCACCCTCAACGACGAGGGTTTGAACAGGGCTGGTGACAAACAAGTCTTCATAGCCTGTAAACTCCGTCGGGCCGCTAGCCTCGCGCGCGGCGAGCCAGATGTCATCTGTGCCAACATCACCGGATTTAAAACCTGCTGCGCGGGAGTCTTCTTTTTGCTGCGCCATGGCGGCGTCAAAGCCGTCTTTATCCACCTCAATGCCTTTTGCGCGAAGCGCATCCTGGGTCAGATCGAGTGGAAAGCCATATGTATCGTAAAGTTTGAAGGCGGTCTCACCGTCGAGCGTGTCCCCATCGCCAAGTTCAGCCGTAGCCTCTTCTAGCAGCGCCGTACCGCGTCCCAATGTGCGGCGGAAGCGCTCTTCCTCTTGCTCAAATGTCGCTTCAAAAGACGCTTTGGCACGGCCAAGCTCAGCATAGGCATCGCCCATTTCTGAGATTAGCGATGGAACAAGTCTGTGCATAAGGGGATCTTTGGCCCCCAAAATATGGGCGTGGCGCATAGCTCGGCGCATGATGCGGCGCAGAACATAACCGCGGCCCTCATTTGACGGCGTGACGCCATCTGCCATTAGGAAAGAACAGCTTCTTAGATGGTCTGCTATAACGCGGTGTGAAAACTTAGCCTCACCCTCGGCTTTTACGCCTGTTAGTTCAACAGATGCCCCTATAAGATTTTGGAAAAGGTCAATGTCATAATTATCATGCTTACCTTGGAGAATAGCTGCCGTACGCTCAAGTCCCATACCCGTATCAATGGAAGGTTTAGGCAGGGGCGTTTGAGTGCCGTCTTTAGATCGCTCAAATTGCATGAAAACCAAGTTCCAAATTTCGATAAAGCGGTCGCCGTCTTCATCAGGTGACCCCGGAGGCCCGCCGGGAATATCGGAGCCGTGATCATAGAATATTTCCGAACAAGGTCCGCATGGTCCTGTATCGCCCATAGCCCAAAAATTATCAGATGTTGCGATACGGATAATTCGCTCATCAGATAGACCCGCTATTTTTTTCCAAAGATCAAAAGCCTCATCATCGGTGTGATATACTGTGACCAGCAGCTTATCTTTATCCAGTCCAAAATCTTTCGTGACGAGGTTCCAAGCATGTTCAATGGCATTTTCTTTGAAATAATCTCCAAAGCTAAAGTTACCCAGCATTTCGAAAAATGTGTGATGGCGAGCTGTGTAACCTACATTATCCAAATCATTATGCTTGCCCCCCGCGCGCACACATTTTTGAGATGTTACAGCGCGTGGATAAGGTGGCGTTTGGCCACCTGTGAAATAGTCTTTAAACTGCACCATCCCGGCATTGGTAAAAAGCAGCGTCGGATCATTATTCGGCACTAGCGGGCTTGAGGCCGCCACGGTGTGACCCTGCTCCTCAAAAAAGTTTAAAAATTGCTGCCGAATATCACGTAAGGATGTCATGCCGTTCATTACCTAAGTTATGGAGTTTCCATATAGAAAGAGCGCCTGACTTAGCCAAGCGCTCTTTTGTCAAAAGACAGAAATATACGGGGAATTCTGCCCTTTAGACAGGGAATTTGGTTGAAAAGCTTTTATGCCCCAAGTGACGTTATGTTATCTGGCTCACCATCGTCTTCAACTTGCTCATCCTTAGGCATAAGGAGTTCATCTTCAATCAATCCTTCATTGATACGGATTTTACGTTCTAAGTCAGCGGCAATATCAGGATTATCTTTAAGGAAAGTACGTACATTTTCGCGTCCTTGCCCAATACGTTCATCGCCATAGGAATACCAACTGCCTGATTTTTCTACAACATCAGCCTTAACACCCAAGTCAATCAACTCGCCTGTTTTGGAGATGCCTTCACCATACATGATGTCGAATTCAACCTGACGGAAGGGCGGCGCGACTTTGTTTTTGACGACTTTGACACGGGTCTGGTTACCAACAACTTCGTCGCGATACTTAATCGCGCCGATACGGCGAATGTCAAGGCGTACAGAGCTGTAAAATTTCAGTGCATTACCACCTGTTGTCGTTTCAGGCGATCCGTACATCACGCCGATCTTCATACGGATTTGGTTGATAAAGATAACCATACAGCCAGACTTCGAAATAGAGCCCGTCAGCTTACGCAACGCCTGGCTCATGAGACGGGCTTGAAGGCCAGGTAGGCTATCACCCATATCACCTTCTAGCTCGGCGCGAGGCGTGAGAGCCGCTACAGAATCGATGACGAGGATATCAACCGCACCAGAGCGCACAAGCGTATCCGCAATTTCGAGCCCCTGTTCACCTGTATCAGGCTGAGCAATCAGCAATTCATTAACGTCAACACCAAGCTTGCCCGCATAGACAGGATCAAGGGCATGTTCCGCATCAATAAAGGCAGCAACGCCACCTTGCTTTTGCATTTCAGCAACAACATGCAAAGACAATGTCGTTTTACCAGAACTTTCAGGACCATAAATTTCGATGATGCGGCCTTTAGGCAAACCGCCAATGCCAAGAGCAATATCAAGTCCGATAGAGCCTGTTGAAACGGATTCGACATCCATCGCGCTTTTCTGGCCCAATTTCATAACTGCGCCCTTACCAAAGGCACGATCAATTTGAGACATTGCAGCTTCGAGAGCTGCGGACTTATTCTTGTCGTCGGCTTTACCCACGACGGTTAAGGGTGTTGATGATTTTCTGGCCATAACGGAACTCCAGTAAAAATGACCGGAGCCCTTCGGTCATCGTCTTGAAATTGCGGCTGGTATCGGACTGCCGTAAACATCTTGTTCCACATATGTTCTCACAGCGCAAGAAAAAAGAACAATTATGGAACAAAAATACACAAGCCATTGATTATGCTTCACTTTCGCCTATTTCGGCTTTCACTTTTTCCGCCAGCTGGGCAAGTGTGAAAGGCTTTGGAAGGAAAGTTACATCAGGTTCTTCTGACAGAAGGTCTGAAAACTCTTCTTCGGCGTAACCTGAAATAAAGACGATTCTGGCATCCCCTAGCATATCTCTGCCCTTTTTAAGTAAAGTCGGGCCATCCATACCCGGCATAACCACGTCTGAAATCATGAGATCAAAAGGCTCTTCCGCGTCCTCTAACATTTCAAAGGCCTCCTCTCCGTCCTCAGCTTCAACAACGATATAGCCTTTCTTGCGCAAAGACTTGGCCGCGATAAGACGTACGGAGGCCTCATCTTCAACAAAGAGGATATTGCCCTGTCCCGTAAGGTCAGCCGGTTTTTTAGAGGCAGATGACGCCTTAGGGATATCCACCTCAGCGACCTCATTCGGATCAACAGAAGGAAGATAAATCCGAAAGGTTGTTCCCACGCCCAACTTACTATCGACCGTCAAGTGCCCGCCCGATTGCTGAACAATTCCGTAAACCGTAGCAAGTCCCAAACCTGTGCCCTTGCCAACTTCTTTTGTTGTAAAGAAAGGCTCAAAGATTTTTGACTTCACGTCATCTGTCATCCCAGTGCCCGTGTCTGCGACTTCTATGACAACGAAATTATCACCTGGTATCGTCTTAAGCGCCAATGCCAAATTCGCGTCATCAATCTCCTGCCGCGCTTTCTGTAGGCTGGAGATGGTAATGTTACCGCCGCCCTGATCCTCCATCGCATCTCTTGCATTGACGCAGAGGTTCATCAAAACGGTATCAATCTGGCTTTTATCTGCGCGAACAGCCGGAAGACCTCTTCCGTGTACCACGTTCAGCTGAGCCCGCTCACCCAGTGTTTGTTTGAGCGTCACAATCATTTCAGACAATGTGTCTGTAACGTTTAACAGCTCCATTCGGCGCGTCTGTTTGCGGGAAAACGCTAAAAGCTTTTTAACCAACGCCGCTGCCCGAATGCCTGTCGTATTGATATTTTGGAGTTCAGGGTAAGACGGGTCCCCGACGGGATGACGCTGCAATAGCTCGTCTGTATTAAGGCGAATGGCCGTCAAAAGATTATTAAAATCATGGGCCACACCAGCTGCCAATTGACCAATTGCTTGCATTTTTTGAGACTGTACAAGTTGATCTTCGAGAGACTTACGGGCGCTCGTATCTACAAGATAAGCCCACGCCGATGCCTCGGTCTCAGGGTCAGGCACAATATAAACAGAAACAGGTAGTGCCTTTTCACCCGTAAGAGTCGCATCAAAAGGCTTATCCGTTTCGCAATCAGATGCGTTCAAACTCAAAAAGCGATGATCCGCATCATTTTTTGCAAAAATCTGAGAGAAAGGACGATCTTGCCAGGACATACCGCCGCTCATACGCTCAAGGGCTGGATTAGCGGATTTCACAATAGCTTGACCCAAATCTGTTCCTTCTAGCTGTAATATGGCTACAGGCGCAGAAGAAAAGCCGGCTACAGAGTCGTTTGCGGCTAAAGCAACGTTAGAAGATAAGGCGGAACCCACGTCTTTTTTCGCGCCAAGACTGGAATGTCCGTAAAGCGCAACACTCGCGACTTCCTCACCGCTATCCAAATGTGACCAGGTGCCGACCATTATGCTGGGGGTAACAACGCCTTTGCGCGTGATCAGCCGCGTGTCAGTCCTGACAACGCGCCCGGTCGTCGCAGGGCTCTCCAGCAAAGCTTCGGCATCTTCTATAAATTCTCTCATATAATCAGGGCGAACAACATCCGTTCCCCCTAGCCAACGGTCCAAAACAGAATTTGTGGCCAGAACCCGGCCCTCTCTTGTCACAGAGAAAAGCCCTACGGGTGCTCCTACTAAGACGCTGTCTCCGCCGCCGTTATCGCGAGTGATATCTGCAATTTGCCAAAGCTGCCGCCCTTCTAAATTTGTAACGTGAACACGATAACGGTGCAGCGAGCCATCACTATCAACAGTATCAACTATCTCTTCAGCAAATGGCGTATCTCTTTGCATGTGATGCAGACGGAAAACAGCCGCTGAAGTATCTTTGCCGCCTGCACTAAAAAGGCGGTCAACGGATGGCGCTGATTCGCTCACCCCCATTGCGCCAATTTTTTCAGCCAAGCTCAAATAAGCTTTATTGGCATGTATAACTTTTCCACCCTCAACAAGGGCCGTCGCTTCGGGACTGTTATAAAAAGCTTGTGCATAAACACCATCACGTGTGGATTGACGACGTTCAAATTTATCCCCTGCAGGTTTCCGAACAATTAGGCTCATCAAACCAAAGGCTGCAACAAGAGCCATTCCGCCCAATAATATGATGGCAGGCAGGCCTAGAGCGGCAGCGTTAATCGCTGCAAAACTAGCGCTCGCAAGAATAATGATGCCCAATATTATCGTGAGTGCCCACAGCCATATAGAACGGCGTGCCGGAACTTTATCCTCGTCCACATCTCGAATCACTGATGTCATTGCATAACCTTAGACAGTTTTCGGAACATTATGCTCATGAATTTGCGGAATATACTCAGGATAAGCACAAATTATGACCTTGGCCTTTTAAATTGTCGGGTTACTGTATGACCAATGTTACTACAGGATTAAATCTCAATGCGCCTCTCGACACTTTTTATTTCCTCAGCCCTCTCGGCAACGCTTCTACTAACAGCTTGCAGCCCGTCAACATCGCAAACCCCAACCAAAGTTGAAAGAGTTGAGGCGCACAGCCAAGCACTTAATGATTGGTTTCAAGCGCGCTATGAGGATGAGCTTGCCCGCTCGCCCATGACCCAAACTTATTTGGGGATGAAAGACAATCAGGATAAGCTCGATGATGCCTCAGCCCTAGCCGTAGATGAAAGCGCGGCATTATCCAAAGCTTGGCTCGAAGAAATGCGCCGCGAATTCGACATTGATCGCCTCGACAAACAAACCGCGCTATCATACCGCCTGTTCGAATTTGCGACCGAAGACGCACTTGAAACATATAAATTTTCTCAAAATGAATATGTTTTCCAGCATATGAGCGGTCCTCATACGAGCCTACCGTCCTTCTTGATAAACTTCCACAGCGTTGGAAGCGTCGAAGATGCGCAAGCCTATATCGCGCGCTTGAAAGACTCAGAACGTTATTTAGGGCAATATGCTGACAGAGCTCAGGCGCAATTTGATCAAGGTGTTATTTTGCCAAAATTTGTGTACCCGAAAATATCAGAAGCGTCGCGAAATGTTATAAACGGTGCGCCATTTACTGAAGGAGAGGACAGCCCCCTCTTCTCAGATATTAAAAGCAAAATTGAAAAGCTTAATATCTCTGAGGATCAAAAAAATAGACTCGTCCAAGACGCTAAGCAGGCATTAATGACATCGCTACAGCCCGCCTATATCAATCTAATCGCAATGTTCTCCGAGCACCAGATTCAAGCGTCAGAGGATGATGGCGCGTGGAAGCTCCCTAACGCTAAGGATTACTACGCAGCCCGCCTTCGCCATTACACAACAACGGATATGACGGCAGAAGATATTCATGAAACCGGGCTTAAAGAGGTCGCGCGTATTCAAGACGAAATGCGCGAAATCATGACCCAAGTCGGCTTTGAGGGGGACTTGAAAGAGTTTTTTGATTATCTGCGCTCAGACCCTCAATTTGTATTTCCGAATACAGATGAAGGTCGAGAGCGATACATCACCGGCGCCACTGATATCATCGAAGATATGAAAACACGCTTGGACAGTCTCTTCATCACAAAACCCAAAGCGGATATTGTTGTAAAACGCGTTGAACCCTTTCGTGAAGCCACAGCTTTTGGCGCTTTTTACAATCAACCTGCGGCTGACGGGTCTCGGCCAGGCACTTATTATATCAACCTAAAAGACGTCAAAGAGCAGCCCAAATATCTTATGCAGGCCCTTGCCTATCACGAAGGCATCCCGGGTCACCATATGCAGATTGCTATCGCCATGGAACTGAAGGGCCTCCCCAAATTCAGAACGATGGGCGGACATACGAGTTATATAGAAGGTTGGGCTCTGTATTCTGAGTCAGTTCCTAAAGAGCTAAACCTTTATACCGATCCTTATAGCGACTTTGGCCGCCTTTCGATGGAAATTTTCCGTGCTGCGCGGTTAGTCGTGGATACAGGAATCCATACGAAAAAATGGACACGTGAAGAAGCCGTCCAATATTACTTGAACAACATTCCAAATCCTGAAGGAGATGTCCGTGCTGAAATTGATCGTTACATCGTCTGGCCGGGACAAGCGACAGCCTATAAAATTGGTATGATCAAAATTCAGGATCTTCGCAAAAAGGCCGAAGAGCGCCTTGGCGATAAATTCGATATTCGCGAATTCCACGACGTTGTTCTCGCTAACGGTTCAGTGCCTTTAAAAGTATTGGAAGAGTTGGTAGAGGACTGGGTAACATCAAAACAAGATTAAACAGGACATCATAATGCGCAAATTTCTTATACTTACAACGGCGGCCCTAGCCCTTACCGCATGTCAGGATACTAGCCCGGCTTCAACGAAGTCTGAAACACCTTCAATTGTTGAGGCCGCAAAAAATATGCAACAGGCCGACGTTAATGTTAGACTGAATGCTTGGTTTGAAGATAAATTTATGGAACGGGCACGACGCTACCCTCAGCGTCTTGCAGGCTTAGGCATCAAAGAACGCATGGATGAATGGAACGATCCTAGCCGCACCTTTGCCCTCGAAGAATTGGATCGGATTCGCCAAAATATGGAAGAACTCAAGAACACCTTCAACCTAGAAGACTTGGACGAGACAGGACAGCTATCATATCGTTTATTTATGGAAAACAGCCAAAATAGTTTAGATAGCGCAAAATGGTGGTATCATGGCTATGCCTTCACACAAATGTTCGGGCCACATTCCAGCATCCCCACATTTTTGATAAATGAGCACCCGATTGAAAACATTGAAGATGCGGAAAATTATATAAAACGCCTTGAGGGTGTCGAAGCTTTTCTTACGGAAATCATCAAGAACTCCAGAGCTAGCGCGGATAAAGGCATCATGCCGCCAAAATTCGTCTATGATCACGTCATTCGCACAACCAATAATATCGTCAGCGGCGCTCCCTTTGATGAAAGTGACAAATTGAACTTGATGCTTAATGATTTCAAAACCAAAGTCGAGAAACTCAATCTTGGCGAAGAGAAAACTGAAGCCTTATATGAGCAAGCTATAACCGCCCTCCTGACCTCGGTAAAACCGGCCTATGCTGCCTTGCTGACTGAAATGGAAGCTCAGCAAGCCAAGGCCAATACAGATGACGGCGCATGGAAACTCCCTGATGGAGCTGATTACTATGCCTACCGCCTAAAAGTCATGACGACTACAGATATGAGCGCCAAAGACATTCACGAATTGGGCCTGCAAGAAGTTGACCGCATTCACGGCGAAATGCGCGATATCATGAAAAAAGTTGGCTATGAAGGAACGCTCCAAGAATTTTTCAAATACTTACAAGACGAACCGCGTTTTAGCTATGAAGACTCAGATGCGGGCCGAGAGGCTTATCTGAAAGAGGCGACACGCATTATTGATGTAATTACGGCCCGCTTAGATGAGGTCTTTCTTCGTCAACCCAAGGCCAAACTTGAAGTTCGGCGCGTTGAAGCTTTCCGCGAAAAGGCAGCCGGTAAAGCTTTTTACTCACGCGGCACACCGGATGGCTCTCGCCCTGGTTATTACTATGCGAACCTTTATAAAATAACGGATATGCCTAAATATCAAATGGAAGCTCTCGCTTATCATGAAGGTAATCCAGGACATCATATGCAATTATCAATTGCGCAAGAGCTTGAAGGCATTCCGAAGTTCCGTAAACATAACCGCGTCACGGCCTATACCGAAGGATGGGGGCTTTACTCAGAATATTTCCCCAAAGAAATGGGTTTCTATCAAGATCCTTATTCTGATTTTGGACGTCTTGCGATGGAACTCTGGCGCGCTGCACGGCTTGTCGTTGACACAGGATTGCATGATAAAAAATGGACACGCGAAGAAGCTATTGACTACCTTACAACCAACACCCCCAACCCCGAAAATGACTGCATTAAAGCAATTGAGCGCTATATCGTCATGCCGGGACAAGCTACGGCCTATAAAATTGGCATGATCAAAATATTAGATTTGCGCGAAATGGCAAAAGAAAAGCTGGGTGATAAATTTGATATTCGCGAGTATCATGATGTTGTGATCGCATCCGGTCCTGTCCCGCTCAATATTCTCGAAGAACGAGTTGATGCCTGGGTTACGAGTAAATCGTAAAGGTTTTATGTTCCCGGAAAGCTAAAGCGTGTCCGGGTTCTCTAGCGATTATACGGAATTGATACCGGGGGCCCCAGATGGGCCTCTGGCTTTCTGGTAGCACGCAATAGGCAGACTTATCCCGCGCGAACCTTTTCGCCGCGTTCATGCATTTCTTGGGCTTCAAGGCTTAGCTTTGCTGTTGGGCGCACATCAAGCCGCTTAATGCGAATGGGGTCGCCCGTCTCTTGGCAGTAACCATAGGTTCCATCATCAATTCGGGCCAAAGCCTTGTCGATTTGATTGAGTAATTTCCTAAGACGGTCACGAGAGCGCAGTTCCAGCTGACGATCTGCATTAGCCGCAGCTGTGTCAGCAGGGTCGGGATAAGATACATTTTCTTGTTGAAGAAATTCGACTGTATCTTGAGTCTGTTTAATAACGTCAGCTTTCCAAGCCAATAGCTTTTGGCGGAAATATTCCTTTTGCTTAGGATTCATGAATTTTTCGTCTTCTGAAGGCACATAACCTTTCGGAAGCTTAACCGTTTTTTTTGGTTTCTTTGTTGCAGCCATGCCAGCCTCCCATTGATATTTTCAAAACAAATATTAGGATTCCCAGTCTTTGTTTACGACTCATTGATCGGTCATATTGAGCGCCTCTTATCGTGTGGAATTTACGGGGGCAATATGATTCCCCACAAAAGAATGTGAATAAAACATCTCTTGCAACACTCTGTCTGCCGTATAAATAAGATAGTCAAACAAGGATATGAAAATGAAGTTTGAAGGCACTAAAAATTACGTTGCGACACAAGACCTGAAAATGGCGGTGAATGCCGCGATTACATTAGAGCGTCCACTGTTGATAAAAGGCGAACCAGGGACAGGTAAAACGGTTTTGGCCCACGAAATTGCAAAAGGCCTCGACACACCTCTATTGGAGTGGAATATCAAATCCACAACAAAAGCACAGCAGGGCCTTTATGAATATGACGCGGTCGCCCGTCTTCGCGACTCCCAACTGGGCGAAGACCGCGTCCACGACATTGCGAATTACATCAAAAAGGGAAAACTATGGGAAGCCTTTGAGTCAAAAAAGCGCCCTATCCTCTTGATTGATGAAATTGACAAAGCAGATATCGAATTTCCAAATGATCTGCTGCATGAACTCGATAAAATGAGTTTCCATGTCTATGAGACAGGAGAAACAATTTCGGCGAAGCAGCGCCCGATCATTATTATCACATCCAATAATGAGAAGGACTTGCCTGATGCATTTCTGCGGCGCTGCTTCTTTCATTACATCCAGTTTCCGGATGATGAAACGATGGCCAAGATCGTTGAAGTTCACTTCCCCGGCATCAAGCCGCGTCTGCTGAATGCTGCGATGAAACGCTTTTTCGATGTCCGCGCCATGCCGGGACTCAAGAAAAAGCCTAGCACCTCTGAACTTCTAGATTGGCTGAAGCTCCTTCTTGTGGAAGATATTGACCCAGAAACCCTAAAAGAAGCTGACCCGAAAAAACTAATACCACCGCTCCATGGCGCGCTGCTTAAGAACGAGCAAGATGTGCATTTATTTGAACGGTTAGCGTTTCTGAACAGACGCGAAAGCTAAGAAGCACCCAAGTCGGAGTGGCAAAAATGACGAGACTATTCTTACTTTTGAACGCCATTCTTTTTATAGGGTTTGGCATTTATGTTTTCCTATCTGCCCCAGGCATATTTGAAAATATGGGCTTTGGTGAATTAGGAACTAATGCCCTATATGAAGTCCGGAGCAACTATGGCGGTGTTAGCCTGGGTATAGGCCTTCTCTGTGCAAGCGGAGCACTGAAAACACAATTCGAGCGACCTGCCTTGTTTACTTTGATGGCTTACACGGGCGGCTATGCCATGGGCCGCATCATAGCTTTGCCTTATGAAGGAACGCCATCATCAACCCTCATAGCTTATGCATTCTTCGAAGCTATTACGGCCATAATCGCATTTCTATTGTTGAAACGCAAAAGCGGCAAACCGAGTACATAGATACCATTAGAAGAAAGGCCCCGCTATAATGCGAGGCCTTTATATTCTAAATATTTCACTCTATTCTAGGCGAATAAGAAATCATTCGCATCAAGCAGAGAGCTATCAAAATCAGTCAGTGTTATAACCCCATTGGCTGATTTAATAACCGTATCCGCGCCATTCTGCGAGATTATAAGGTCCGTAAAGTCGTCGACCAAATCTCTGAACTCGATGATATCATAACCGTCTTCGAAATCCGTGATAGTATCGCGTCCTGACTTTTCACCAAAAACGAATGTGTCATAACCGTCTCCGCCAGTCAGCATATCACGTCCAAGGCCGCCTGTTAGGACATCATTTCCATCATCTCCAAAGAGGCTGTCTGCTCCTTGCTCCCCAAAGAGGAAATCGGAGTCCGCTCCACCTGAGAGCGTATCTCTGCCACGGCCACCATAAAGTTGGTCATGACCGGCTTCGCCATTAATCGTGTTGCGCTGATTATTGCCCTGCACGACATCCATGCCGTCGCCACTATTGATGGCTTCGATCCTGTAAAGCCGTACATCTGAGAAGTCCCAATTATTACCTGCATCGCTGCCTTCAATTGTGACGTTAGCATTTTTCCCACTGGATATAACCTCAATACCATTAGCAGAGCCAAAGCTCTGGGCTAATCCAATTTCAGTACCTTCCTCCATGGCTCTAATGACATCCCGTCCTTCTGTTCCGCTATCCATAATGTCGTCAAAACCGCCATTGGACTCTGTATTAAAGAGATAGAGATCGCGACCTTCTCCGCCGTCCATAAAGTCGTTACCAGCACCGCCTTCGAGGCGATCTTTACCTTCGCCGCCGAGAATATGGTCAAATCCGTTACCGCCTTTAAGGTAATCATTACCCGCACCGCCATCGAGCATGTCATTACCATTACCGCCATCTATGCGATCGCGGCGGACGCTCCCTGTCACATCATCATGACCATCAAGCGCATTGATCCACTGGATTCCATGTAGCGTGGTCGCTGAGAAGTCCCATACTTCAGCATCATTCGTGCCGCCAATTGTGACATCCGCATTACGCGCTGAGGAAATCGCTTCAATGCCGCTATCAGGCCCAAAACCGCTCATGAGGCCTATAACAGTTCCGGCTTCTAATGCGCGGATCACATCACGGCCAGACTCGCCCGTATCTTTATATTCGTCAACAAAACCGTCATTATCTAGCCCCACATAATAAACATCAGAGCCATTACCGCCGTCCAAATAATCATAGCCCGCATTTCCATTCAGAAAATCACGGCCATCGCCACCATAAAGCATGTCATTCCAATCACCGCCTGTAAGTGTGTCGCGACCATCACCACCATAGATCTGATCATGGCCGAAACCGCCTTCTAATACATCGCGGCCTTCTTCGCCGTGCATAATATCATGACCTTCGCCGCCCATAATGTGGTCTGCGCCCAATCCGCCAAACAAAACATCATGGCCGGTACCGCCATCAATAGTATCCGCAGCGTTTGATCCGCGGATTTCATCATGCCCGCCCATTCCAAAAAGGAGGTCAACACCCGTAATCTCAACACCTGTAAAATCCCAAACTTGGCGGTCATTATCGCCAGAAATCGTGGAGCCTTCAACACCATCAATTCTCTCAATACCGCTAGATGCATAGCTAAACCCGTCGCCGATACCGATAATGATACCACCTTCTGCCGCCAAAATTACATCTGTACCCGATGTGCCTGAGTCTTGATAAAAATCAACATAGCGGTTTTGAAAGTCGCCTGCATTTACGATGTAAGTGTCGGATCCTTCTCCGCCGTCCATGGTATCATAGCCGGAGAACCCAGTGATAATATCATCTCCATCTGTGCCATAGAGTAGTTCGTTATATTCTGTTCCCAAAGTCTCAGCCATGTTCCCAAACCTTCTGCTGTTCCAATTATTATTGAAATTTCAAATAAAGGAGCAGCTTTTAAGGTCTTGCTAAAAGGTTAAGTTAAGAAAGAGTGAACGCGCAATTGCGTTAAAAAATCTTAAACATGGCGATCAGGACACAGACCAGACCACGGGGACATCAGACAATTCTTCTTTATAATAGGCCTGAAAACCAGGTAATTTTACCTGATTTAGGAAGCCCGAATAGGCCATATAGCTGACGAGGAAGCGGAGGTCTTTTGCCCAAGGCGGCATGTATTTAGGGTTTCGCATTCGGCCTGACGCTGCCATTTGCGCCAAAGCCGGTACATCTTCAATATCCATTTTACCATAAAATAAAACACGAATGAGATCCGCGCGGCCTAGTTTTACAACCGTGCGCATAAAATTATGCACCCGCAAAAGTCCGTTCAGATAAACCATATCTTTCGTGAAGGGCGCCCCGCCCGTCATCACTCCGCCGCGAAAAATACGCCGCGTATTTTCAAAAGCTTGGTCGGGATCATCCAAGCGCTCATTATAAAAATTAAACACCTCTTTAAAGTCTGCGCCGTCAATCGACATTTGTATCGCAATCACGCGGTCAGAGAGCCGCCGGAAACGCTGCGGGTCCATCGCCCCGCTAATGATCTCCGCAAATACGGCAAGTCCTTCTTGGACCTCAGTTGTTCCCGCATGTGCACGTCCTAAGATTTTGAAATGTGGCTGTGCACGACCATTTAGGGCTGTCGCCGTATGGATGAGGGCTTCGTGCTGAAGGAGTTGTTCAATGTCTCGCTCTGTAAAGCTCGCGCTTGCGCGAACGCGAATGCGCGTACGCCCTGCCGAAGCTTTGGCAGAGAGTGTGTCGGATATTTCGACCGATGGCGCTTTATCGCCAAAATGCAGCGCGAGCCGTGCCTTAAGCTCTTTCGCGAAGTCTTTTGCTGAAAGATGCGTTTCATATCCTTCGATTACGAGTTTAGAAAAATCGAGCCCCTCCAGCGTACTATCCATATGACGCGCTAGGTCAATCACGCGAGTTTTCTTATCGAGCATTAACTTGGTTGGCCGCCCATAAAGCTCTGCCGAATGTTTATAAAATGCCGCCGTGCCGCGCGTCTCAATCAAGCCCGTTGTGATATCAAGCGTCTCAGCCAAGCGCCCAAGCCATTCAAAAATAACATGCTCACCCTCAATTGATTTTCGAGCTTCGGCAATGAGGCGTCGCGGCTCTGACACATCAATCGGCGCGTAGTCTGGATTGGGCATCTTTCCGTCTTTAAGGAACCGATCCTTCTGCCCATCATCCCACGCCACAGAAGACAATATCCGCATCGACTTAGCGGCAAGATTAAGCGCCCGTCCCGCCGTCTTGGCCTGCATGAAATGATCGCGTGAGAGTTTATCCATGGGGGTAGGATTGGCACTCCACCCCCATCATTGCAAGACTCCGTTCTTGCAATGAGGGTAGAGAGCATGAGAGGACACAGAAAACAATAAATCGCTGGATGAATTAGCCTATACAAATTTCACAAAGCATTAATTGGTTACCCCTACACTAAACTTATGCGTTTAAATAACATACCTTACATCAGCTTCAAAATTATCGTGACCTTAATTCTTATTTGCATTGGATTTCTAGGTATAATCAGATCACTCGGATTATTTTATTCTATAGGAAAAGTTACTTTTCCACCCCTCACACACATATTCGCTTTAGGTGTTTTTATTACTTCATGCTTGTTTTTAGCTATAGCTGTATCCCATAATTTCAACCCTGTATCAAAACTTCTCAAAGCCTCTCTTGCAAGCTTTTCAATACTAATTTTGCTGCCTCTCCTGTTCTGCCTCATAATGACCGTCAGCCATGGATCATGGATGTTTCTTGGTACATTCTTACTATTCTGTGCTATATTTATTCTTCCAATGGCTTTGGTTCTTTTCTCAAACAAACTAACCTTTAGACGCTCTCACACAACCGCATAAAACCTACGTCTACAGACATGTATAGTAATAGGCAGCACGCCTCTTTCCCCTTGCCCTCCCCGCGCAATCCCCTTATCCCGCGCTCATGTCTAAAGCCCTTGAAATCGAGCCCAATAAGCGCCGTGTCTTTGCGATTATCTCTCACCCGGATGCAGGTAAAACTACGCTGACGGAAAACATGCTCTTGGCCTCTGGCGCTATTCACCAAGCAGGTAAGGTAGCGGCAAGGGGCGAAGCGCGGCGGACGCAATCAGACTGGATGAAGATTGAGCAAGAGCGCGGCATTTCGGTCTCTTCCTCCGTCATGACATTTGAACATAAAGAGCTTATCTTTAACCTGCTCGATACGCCGGGGCATGAGGATTTTTCCGAGGACACATACCGTACCCTCACCGCGGCCGATTGCGCGGTCATGGTGATTGACGCGGCCAAAGGTATTGAGCCGCAAACCCTAAAGCTTTTTGAGGTTTGCCGCCTCCGCGATATTCCCATCATCACCTTCGTCAATAAACTTGACCGTGAAGCGCGTGACACCTTTGAGATCATTGCCGAGATTGAAGATAAGCTCGCCCTTGATGTGGTTCCGATGCAATGGCCCGCCGCCTCGGGCCGACGCTTTCGCGGGGTGTCGGATTTACGCACAGGGCAGTTTTTAAAATTCGCCAAAGCCGACTCAGGCGACGCCCATGAATGGACGCCTATGGACGGTAACTCTATTGGCGCGCATTTTGACGATACTGACCTGCTCGAAGAATTTTCCGAAGAGCAAGAGCTCGCAAAGGAATATCCTGATTTCAATGTGCAGAGCTTTCGCGAAGGCCATATGACGCCTGTCTATTTCGGCTCGGCTTTGCGTAAATTTGGCGTGCTTGAGCTCATAAATGCCTTAGCGGAATTTGCGCCGGGGCCTCAGCCAGAAGCTTGTGTAAAAGCTGGCCAGAAAGCAGAAATGCTCCCGACCTCAAAAGAAGTCGCAGGGTTCGTGTTTAAGGTTCAAGCTAATATGGACCTAAATCACCGCGACCGCGTAGCGTTTCTGCGCCTCTGCTCCGGAGAATTTAAACGCGGCATGAAAATGAAAACGGCGGGCGGCAAAGCCATCACCGTCCATAACCCTGTCATGTTCTTCGCCCAAGACCGTGAGATTGCAGAAAATGCCTATGCGGGTGATGTTATTGGCATCCCTAATCACGGTGCTCTGCGCGTGGGCGATAGCTTGTCCGAGAGCGGCAAAGTCAAATTTGCGGGCATCCCAAACTTTGCCCCCGAAATCCTGCGCCGCGCCCGCCTCGCCGACCCGCTTAAAGCGAAGCATTTGCGCAAAGCGTTGGAGTCGCTGGCCGAGGAAGGCGTCACGCAATTGTTTAAACCGACGCTCGGCGCGGATATGATTGTCGGCGCGGTGGGCGCGCTGCAAATTGACGTGATGCGCGAGCGTATCAAAACCGAATATGGGCTTGAAGTGACCTTCGAGGTTCCGCCCTATCAAACCGCGCGGTGGCTCACCTCTGATGACCCAGCTATCTTGAAAGCTTTCATCGATAAATCCATGTCCACTACAGGCGTTGATGTCGATGATGACCCTGTATTTCTGGCCAAATCAGCTTGGGATGTCGGTTACGCGCAAGAAAAGAACCCCGAAATCCGCTTTTTGACCACAAAAGAGCGCCTCTAAGCTTAACAAAAGCTTAACTGGCCTATAGCTTGCTTGGAGTAGAGGACTATTCTTAGAAAGGCGCATTTAAGCTCATGATGGCACAGATACTTCCCGCATTGATAATGTTTACAATCACTGCAGCTGTGACAAGCCTTCTTTGCATGCCGATGCTAGGCTTTCCCATGAAGAATAAGCTCGTCAACTTTTATTGGTCAGGCGTGTGGATATTCCTCATGATGATTAGCGCTATAGCAGGCGCGATGAACACGCTCATTATTTTGGACGTCCCTGCCGAACAGGTCGCCAATATATATCTATCTATATTGACCGTATGTTTTGTGATCTTTGTTGTCTTTGGATGGTTTCGTCTCTCCGCAAAAGCCATCACTCACGTTATCATGCGCCTGATAGGCAAGATTAAGCCAGCGGTTTAAACCAAACTGTCTAACGCGCAGGTGGCCCCGCCAAAACGCCCAAGGAGCTCTGAGGGATGGGCTGTGTCGGACGCGCTTGTGACGTTGGGATAGGCGCATTTGGATCAAGCGGAGCTCCCATGAGAGGCCGCGGCGCTTGAACGTCATCATTTAAAGACCCGTATAGGCTTTGCTGTGCTTGCTCATAAGTCAATTGTGCTTGCTGCTGTGCGGCAGCTTGAACACGGCGGGCGCCATTTGAATGCGTCACAGGGTCATTAACAGATCCCCGTGGCATGGCGGTTTGTTGCGGAACTGGTGCCGTCCGGCGGGGCGCAGCAGCTTGCGGCCCTCCAGGCCCAATCGGAACACCAATAGGTGGACGGCCTTGCGTGGCTCCATCCAAATTATGATGGAAACGAGGACCCTGAGGGTATTGCGGCGCTTGAATACGGGGATCCCGCATCAAGCGTTGACCTTGCGGAGCTGCCTGGCGCGTCGCAATTTGCGGCTGGCCTAATCCGGGGCGTGACGCTTGTTGTGGCGCGCGCGGTTGAGTTTGGCGCGACTGAGGATAGCCTTGAGACGCGGTATGGCCCGTCGCTTGACGGTATTTATTTTGCTGTTCTGTCAAGCTCCCACTGGCGGCTGGGGTGCGCGCGACGGTTGGGCGCGTCTGAACTCGTTGCGGCACAGCTTCGCGAACAATGCGGCGACCGGAAGGTGTTTGCCCTACAGTTACTGTGCGGCTACGAGGTTGCGGCCTTGCTTGAGTTCCAACACGAATTGTATTTGTGTTACCTTTCAAAAGATTTGGGGCGGCAGATATGCCACCGGCTCCGCTAATGCTGATCGCGCTTTCAATTGGGCTGACAGATTTCGTGTTAAATTCGCAAACGCCGGGAGCGCGCGGATTTACTTTGACATAATTCCACCCCTTGCACTGAGCGTCTCCCGCGCAATGGCTTTCACAAACATCCGCGCCGGGTGCGACAACACTATGATAAGGTGAACCCGGACGATAAGTGCCCAGATCAGCGGCGAAAGCCGGTGCGGATAAAAGCGTGGTCAAAGCGAGGATGGATAAGAGGCGCATATAGGGCTCCGAGGTCAGAATCGATTCGTCTAACCTGGAACTTCACCTAGATGTGTTAGCGTTTCGTTAACCACGTTTAAAGGATTGCAGTTTCATCTTGCAATTCTGTATATTCAGCAGCCACTCGCATCGAAAACACCGCGTAAATAGCCGCGCCGCGCCATACCCGTTCTATAGGCTTTGCGAATATTATTCTCATGCTTCGTCGCGCCCGTCGCCGCGCGAACAATCCCGCGAAACGGGATAAAACTACGAACGCCGGCCTCGGCCACATCCAGACTGGCTTCCCGCCTTTTGCGTCGGCTGCGCTCTGTGTCACTTTCAAAGCGCTGACTATCTAAATCGCGCCCTAAAATATCATCGAAAACCAAAATTTCATTGAAGACCGCCTGACATGTCATCACAGGCAAAGGCTCATAAGGGCTTTTAATGGCTTTGAGTTTTTTGGGAATACGTTGCTTGCGAAGATTGATGTCACTGAGGGGCGATAACAGCACTTCACCGAAAGAGTTTCTATCGCCAACATTGTCTATTCCGCGCGCTTCGGGAGACATAGTTACATTTTGAACCGTTTCCGTGCTCGTTACTTTATCAATCGAAGATGCTGTGCCGCGCCCCACACCGACGACGGCTTTGCCTGTCGCCTCACCTGTCTTATATATGATTTTACCTGTTCCCGCCGCGACTTTTCCTGTTGTCTTAACAATCTTTGTCCCCGTCCTGACGGTGCTACAGGCCGTGAGCATTAGGGCAGCGGATATAAGCAAAGCCGTTTTCATAGCGCCACACTATCATAAAACATGACGAAAGTTAGGCGTTATAGCACCTTGGATTTTCCAGCTTCAATCATGGGCACTTGCAATGGAAAAAGGGTCTCGACCGTAACCTTTTTGCGGGCTTTGGAATATCGCGTTAGCTGATCATCAACGACGGCAACAAGTTTGCCATTTGGGGCCAATTGGTCAATCAACATAGCGGGTTCAGCTCTTAGGGCACATGTCAGGATGATACGATCAAAGGGTGCTTGTCCGCCCCATCCGTAACGTCCGTCGCCATGACGTATCACATGGTTCGTAATGCCGAGCGTTTTAAACCGCGCTTCTGCTTCGCGGATTAACTGCTTATAACGCTCAACAGAATAGACCCGCTTAACGATCTTTGACAGAATGGCAGTATGGTAGCCACTGCCGCAGCCTATTTCGAGTAACTTATGCTCAGGCGTAAGCTCTAGCATTTGCGTCATAAGCGCGATGGTCAAAGGCGGAGAAACTGTTTGTCCACATGAGGTTGGCAGGGATTGCTCATCATAAGCGGCCTCAAATAAGCTTTCACCCACGAAGTGTTTCCGCGGCGACAACTCCATAGCTTTCAGCACGGCATTATCTGAAATTCCACGCCCGCGCAGACGCATAATCATGTCTATCAGACCTGGGTCAATCATGATTAGTCGGCATCAAAGGCTTCCTGCAAAGCATTAAGTGTTTCGGTATGCGTTAAATCCGTATGGAGCGGCGTGACTGAGATATAACCATCATAAATGGCGCGAAGGTCTGTGCCGTGGGGCGGGTTTGATTTCGCTGCCCCATAGGTGAGCCAAAAATAATGGCCGCCGCGAGGGTGGGCCCGTTTATCTACGCCGCTCATTTGAAAATCGCGATGGCCTTGGCGGGTGATTTGAACACCTTTGACGCCGTCAACAGAAGTGTCGGGGAAGTTGATAGAGAGGATGCAGTTCTTTGGCCAGCCTTTTGAAATCAATGACTTTATAAAATCCGGCCCATGATGTTCTGCTGTGTCCCAAGGTAAGCTGTCCGCCCCTTGAAAACCTCTCGCGAGGGACAGTGCAATAGACGGCACGCCCATCTGCATACCCTGCAAGGCCCCGGCAATTGTACCGGAAAAAGTCACATCTTCGGCGAGGTTTTGCCCGCGGTTCACCCCCGATAAAATCAAGTCAGGTTTATCCTCTTGAAACAACTCCGTCATAGCGACGATAACGGAGTCGGTCGGTGTCCCCGTAACTGAATACACTTTATCCTCATGCTTTTTCAGCTTTACCGGATTGTGCAAAGACACACCGCGTGACGCTGCGGATTGCTCCGTATCCGGCGCACAGACCCAAACATCATCCGAGAGCTGCTCGGCAATGCGGCGAAGGACAGCTAAGCCCGTGGCGTGGATGCCATCGTCGTTTGTTAGGAGGATTCTCACGCAGAAATAACCTCAACGCCGCCCATATAGGGCACGAGCGCTTTCGGTACTGTGATAGAGCCATCCTCATTCTGATAATTCTCTAGCACCGCAACCAATGTCCGCCCCACTGCTAGACCAGAGCCATTAAGCGTATGCACAAAACGGTTATCTTTTTCTGCGAATTTATAGCGAGCATTCATGCGGCGAGCTTGGAAGTCTCCGCAATTGGAACAGCTTGAAATCTCGCGATATGTGTCTTGGCTCGGGAGCCACACTTCGATGTCAAAGGTTCGGCGTGCTCCGAAACCGAGGTCCCCTGTGCAAAGTTCAACCACGCGATAAGGCAGCTCCAAACGTTTTAGCACCTCTTCCGCGCAGCCGAGCATACGCTTATGCTCTGCCTCGCTATCTTCGGGTTTGACAATAGAGACAAGCTCGACCTTATTAAATTGATGCTGACGGATCATGCCCTTCGTATCACGCCCTGCACTCCCCGCTTCGCTGCGGAAACACGGTGTGTGTGCCGTCATGCGCATGGGGAGTGTGTCGGGATCGACTATGGATTCGCGCACAATGTTTGTGAGAGAGACTTCAGCTGTTGGGATTAAAAAGTATGCTTCGTTCGTTGGAGCCTCTGCATACGCTTTGTTGACTAAATCACGGATATTCAATTCTGGAGCTTGCTCAAATTTTTTGACAGGAACATCCAGAGATTCAAGAGCCTGATTACTCAGACGATTGCGATCTCCCTCGCTAGCACAAATATATAGATCTTCCATAAACTTAGGAAGTTGACCTGTGCCGTATAGCGCTTCTGGACGCACCATAAGAGGAGGCGTATGCTCCAGATACCCATGCTCCTCCGTCTGTAAATCAAGCATAAAGGCCGCAAGCGCTCTGTCGAGCCTACTCAGCTTCCCGCTCAGCACGACAAAGCGACTCCCGCTCATTTTCGCAGCCGTTTCAAAATCCATCATGCCAAGCGCTTCGCCTAAATCAGCGTGGTCTTTGGGTTCAAAGCCTAGCTTGGTTGGCTCGCCCCATGTGTGAAGCTCTACATTACTGTTTTCATCTTCGCCCTCAGGGACATCCGCAAACGGAATATTGGGCGTGGACTCCAGCAGGCTTTGTAGCTGAGCTTTCTCGCTATCCACCTGCGCCCCCATAGCGGCGATAACGTTTTTCGCGCCTGCAACTTCGGTCTTAAGGCGTTCGGCTTCGTCTTTATCGCCTTTGGCCATCGCCTGACCAATCATCTTAGAGCTTTTATTACGTGCGGCTTCAGCCTCTTGGACAACCTGCATCGCTTTACGAATCAACTTGTCTTGGTCGAGGATTTTCTTGGAGAGCGGCTCTAATCCCCGCTTCGCCCAAAGGGCATCATAGCTTTCAGGGTTTTCGCGTATGGCTTTGATGTCGTGCATGTCGGATGTGTCTTCTTAAACGAGGTTTATATCTCGCGCTCGCTATAGCGGCGGTGGTCAACAACGTAAAGCAAGCAGTTTTCATTTCGGCTTAATTACAACACCTACATGCATTTAAAATCCGTTATTCATATTCAATTCAGATAAAATCCTTAGGTGTCCCCCAATTATTTTAATCCTACGAAAGGGAATAACATGAAGAAGCATATGCTTTTAGCCGCAGCTTTTATGTTTGCTGCAACCGGAACAGCCCACGCTCAATTTAATGATATTTTAGACGGTTGGAGCGGCGAAGCCTCTCTCGCTGGTTCAAAAACGACTGGTAACACAGATACAACAGATATCGGGCTGGGCCTGAAACTTCAAAAAGAAGACGGCCCCTGGCGTCATAAGTTCAAAGCTCTTGCTGATCTTGGCAAAGCTGAGGGCCTGACGAATAAAAAGCGTTATAATCTCGGCTATCAAATAGACCGTGATTTTAATGACCGCTTATACGGTTACGCAAATGCTGATTATTTCAGCGATGATTTCGGCGCTTTCCAAGAAGGTTACTTCGTAGGCGGCGGTCTGGGTTACAAAGTAATTTTGCCTGAGCCTGTTAGCTGGAATGTAGAAGGCGGACTCGGCTACCGGATGCAAGAAGACCAAGGTGCATTAGGTGAAGAAAACGCCGAAATTGCAGGACGCGCATTCTCTGATTTTGATTATATCTTCAACGAGAATGTGTCTTTCTATAACGATACAGAAGTCATTTACTCCAAGAGTGATACATATATATGGAACGAAACAGGCATCACAGCGACGCTCGCCGGGAACTTGGCGGCACGCGCATCATTCCGTATCGACACGCATAGTGACGTTGCTCCGGGCCGTGAAAAAACAGACACAATCACACGCTTTGGCATTGTTTACACAATGAACTAGCCCTACGCTTAATGCATGTTGAGTCATCTTCTCCTCATGCGTCACGCAAAATCGTCTTGGTCAGACGGGTCACTGTCTGACCATCAACGCCCGCTCAATAAGCGGGGACAGAAAGCCGCTGAGGCGGTGGGCTTAGCTTTAACCGCCCGCGGATATGCGCCTGATATCATCTGGAGTTCAGACGCCGCTCGCACCCGCGAAACCGCCATGCGCCTTATCCGCGCTATCCCCGGTGCACAGACCGTAAATTACGATTCAAACTTTTATCATGCTGGCGTTGAAACCGTGCTGACTATTTGTGGCAAGCAAATTGAACCTGAGGGTAAGCTCATGTTGCTAGGGCATAATCCCGGATGGGCGGCATTACACGAATATTTTACAGGGCATTATCACGATTACCCCACGGGAGCTTGCACGGTTCTTTCGCGAAATATACAAAGCGAAGGCGACTGGCTAGACCCCAGTTCTTGGAGATTGGTTGATCTTATTTTGCCAAGAGAATTGGAATGAAAGCCAGCTTAATTGCCATGTGGCGCCTGTTTCACGCCCTCGCCTTTTATCCGATAATGATTGGAGTCTTTATCTGGCTTTATATTGATGGCGCAGATTGGATATGGGGTGCTTTCATCATCGCAGGGATTCTGATTTTCGATCCTATTTGGCGCATTATGGGCCGCAATATTCTGAACATGATTCAAAAAAAATAGCGCTCCGAATATTAAATTCGAAGCGCTTGAAGGTGTCCATTCTCAAAGGGGAAGAAAGATGGACCGTATTGCTTCCAGTAAAGGGACTATTTTGGAAGTAACACCCTATCTACGACGTGAACCGTACCATTGGATTTCATTATATCCGCTTTTTTTACGGACGCTAATCCGCCGCTCTCATCTTTGACATATAATGTGCCTCCGGCCAGCACAGCAGTCAGCGTATCACCACTCACGGTTTGCACATCCACTGTACCGCCATTTTTCTCAGCTAAGCCTATAATGTCTTTGGTGGACAGATTACCTGAGACGACATGTGCTTTGAGGATATCTTGTAATTGATGCTTATTTTTAGGCTGCAGCAAAGTCTCAACGGTTCCAGCAGGAAGCGCGTTAAAAGCGCTATTTAGCGGTGCAAAGACCGTGAAGGGCCCGGGACTTGATAAGGTCTCCACTAAATCAGCCGCCGTGACCGCCGCTACCAATGTGGAAAGGCTATCTGTTGCGACTGCCGCATCAACAATTGTGCTCTTCTCCATTTTATGAGCTCCGGCATAGACAATATTGCTTTGCGCCGAGGTGCTCAGAACTTGCGTCGCAGGAGCTGCAGTATATTGCGCCGCCTGTTGGGCTTTCTTCATATTGCAATCACCTGCACTGGCCGTGCTAGCAAAGGCCAATGCCGCTGTGGTTAGGGTGAGTGTTATTGTTCCGCGACTCGCGCGATTTTTGAGGGTTTTCATGGGTCTCTCCAAATTTAAGAGCCCCCGATTATGCGGGGATATAAAGGTTACGCACGCAGCCTGACGTTAGTTTGTAACCTTTCCAAAACGTAAGTTTTTCTCTTAATCCAAACTCAACATCGTATCTTCATCGCGCAGGCAATATAGCAGTAGCATAGCCGCAAGCGCGGGAAGCGCCGCTAAAAAGAGTTGGTTATACCCTTCAAGTCCTGGAATAAGATTAGGGATCGTCATCGCCGTCCCCACACCATGCAGAATAAGCACAAGCAGATAGCTGATTTTCTTCTTAAACCCGATAAGAAATGCCAAAAGCAAAGCCATCATCAGCACCCCCGTGATTGTGCTGCCAATTTCAGGCATGCTGAATTTATAATATTTATTCGAAATATTATCGATGACTTCAGGCTTGGTAAATCGCATGATCTGCCAAGGCAGCATGAACAAGAAAATGCTCAGCCGCGTTAAGAACAAAGGTAATTTTAAGGTATGTGCTGCCATGGTAGTCTCTCTCTTTCATTTGTGAAGCAGAGCTAGACTATCTCAAAAACACATACCCGTCACATTCATGTGAACTTTGGAGAAAATTTTAGGCGGTTTCGCCTTTTAGCCTGGCTTTAGCTTTATCCGCTCCGAGAAGTTTCAAAAGCTGACCCATTTCTGGACCGCGGTCGCGGCCAGTTAGGGCACGGCGCAAAGGCATGAAGAGCCCCTTGCCTTTGCGGCCTTGTTCGGCTTTTAACGTGGCTGTCCACTCACCCCATGTTTCATCTGAGATATTTTCAGGCAAGCAATTGGCCGCCGCTATGCAAAAGGCACGATCCTCGTCCTCAATCCGGCCGGGCATGGGCGAATAAAGAACTGTGGACCACCCCGCAGCGTCCGCAACTTTGCTGATATTTGCGCGGATGAGGTTCCAAAAATCTTTGCCGCCGCCCACATTTAAGCTCTCAAGGTGATCTTTCACATCATCATAGGGCATTTCGTGTAAGAGGCGGCCATTGAGCAGCAGCAATTCATCATCGCTGAAACGCGCAGGGGCGCGGCCAATTTTATCAAATGAGAACTCATCCTTGAGCGCCTCCATGGAGCTGCGGACTTCAATCGCATCCGATGTGCCGATTTTTGCGAGCAATGAACAAATTGCCAAAGGTTCGAAGCCCTGCTCCTTGAGCTCTTCCATAGAAAGCGAGCCGAGACGCTTAGACAGCGGCGAGCCATCTTTCCAAACCAATAGCGGCGTGTGAGCAAAGATAGGTAAGTGATCGGAGAGCGCCTGAAAAACTTCAATCTGTGCGCCAGAATTGGTCACATGATCTTCGCCGCGAATGACGTGAGTGATTTTTTCGTCAATATCATCGACCACGCTCGGCAGCGTATAAAGGAATGAACCATCGCCGCGTATCAGGACAGGATCAGAAAGCGAGCTAGTATCCACGCTTTGCTCACCGCGCACCATATCATTCCACTTCACGGTCTTGCCCGAAAGCTTAAAGCGCCAATGCGGTTTGCGGCCCTCCGACTCATAAGCTTTGATTTGTTCATCGGTAAGCTCAAGCGCCGCGCGGTTATAGACGGGCGGTTTGCCCTGCACGCGCTGTAATTTACGTTGGCGGTCAAGCTCTTCGCCTGTCTCGTAGCAAGGATAAAGACGACCCGCCTCACGCAGTTTCTTTGCGGCTTCTTCATAGGCGGGAAATTTATGCGACTGATTAAAGGTATGATCCCAATTCAGGCCAAGCCAACCAAGGTCTTCCTTGATACCCTCTTCATATTCATTGGTGCTACGTTCCAAATCCGTGTCGTCAATCCGCAGAATGAACTTGCCCCCGCGTTCACGCACAAAGAGCCAATTCATAAGCGCAGTACGCACATTCCCAACATGAAGACGCCCGGTCGGCGACGGGGCAAAACGGCAGATGACAGTCATCAATAAAACCTTCTTAAACTATTCGCGCGGTCTTAGGGGATTGTGATAATGAATGAAAGAGTAAAGCAATGCATAGCTGGGGAACTAATACAGCTCATAACTCCGAGAAAAGCGTAAAGTATTTTAATTTGTTAAACCTAAATGGGCCAAGCCCGTCCAAAATAATAAATTGGAATAACTCGGGGTCTTCAAACATAAAATTATCATAAGCTAATTCGCTCCAGATAATTTCGCCATTTTCCTCGTGGATTTTCGTTGTAATAGCACCGCAATAAGGGTCAACGCATTCCGGACATACGTATAGACCTACTCTCCCTTTCGACATCTCTCCCGGTGTTTTTAACATTAGACGGTCGCGAGCTTCCAATTCATACTCCGCGCCAACCCAACCTAAACAAGAAACGTAATCGTAGCTGCGAGAAACTAATTCAGAATAGAGTGAGACGCCCGACACTTCAAAATCCATAAACGATATTGCTCTTTGATTTGCGGGGGCAACGCGCTTTCTATCGGCACTTATCAGTTTGAGACTATCCATCATACCTCATCCCGATAGCCATTCGTAATCGGATAGCGCCTGTCTTTCCCGAAATTCTTTGTGCCGATCTTTACGCCCGGGGGGGCTTGGCGGCGTTTATATTCAGCTATGTAGAGCAGATGCTGTATGCGCTTTACGGTGGCAGGGCTGTGGCCTCGCGCGATGATGTCTTCTACAGGCAATTCCTGCTCAATCAGTCCAAAGAGGATATCGTCGAGCACGTCATATTCCGGCAGGCTGTCACTGTCTTTCTGATCATCGCGCAATTCGGCGGAAGGCGGCTTGGTGATAATGTTATCGGGAATAGGATAATCCCCGCCCAGCAAGTCTTCGGGATTATTCTTATTACGCCACTTACAGAGCTCAAAGAGCTCGGTCTTATAGATATCTTTGACGGGGTTATAGCCGCCGCACATATCGCCGTATAGCGTGGCATAACCCACCGCCATTTCGGATTTATTTCCTGTCGTCACCACCATTGGCCCGAACTTATTGGAAATCGCCATAAGGGTGAGCGCGCGGGTGCGGGACTGCATATTCTCCTCGGTCGTATCAAAGGGTAAGTCTTTGAACATTGGCGCAAGCATCTCTTGGAACGCATCAAAGGCGGGCTTAATCGCAATCACATCATAGCGGCACCCAATCCGCTCGGCGCAATCCTGCGCATCGCCCAAGCTCTCCCCCGCCGTATAGCGCGAGGGCATCATCACGCACCACACACGGTCGGGGCCGAGCGCATCGGCGGCAATAGCGGCGACAGCGGCACTATCCACTCCGCCCGACAGGCCAAGCACTATCTGCTTAAAGCGGTTCTTATTGACGTAATCGCCGAGGCCGAGACACATGGCTCGCCAATCGGCCTCATGCCCTGTCAGCTGTGTTTCTATCTTGGCATCCGCGCACACCCATGTTCCGTCGCGCTTTTCCCATGTCGCGCAATCATAATCCTCGACAAAGCTCTTAAGCGCTTGAACAATCGAGCCATCCGCCGCCATAGAAAAGGAAGAGCCATCAAAAACCAGCTCATCCTGCCCGCCAATCTGATTGACGTAAATCAGCGGCAAGCCCTCATTATGCACCTTCTCGCCCAGCGCCTCGACCCGCTCAGACAGCGCCGTGCGCCGCCAAGGCGACCCATTGGGCGAGATGAGAATTTCCGCCCCGTTATCGGCCAAATGGCTCGCCACGCCCGGCTGCCAAAGGTCCTCACAAATCGGCAGACCAATCGTAATGCCTTTAAACTCTATAGGCTCAGGGAGCGGGCCTTTGGTGAATATACGCGCCTCATCAAACACGCCGTAATTGGGTAGATGATGTTTAAGGCGCACATCGGTTATCTTACCATCGCGCATAAACAGCGCAGCATTGTAGAGCTTGCCCTCTTCAAGCCACGGCAAATTAAACACCACAGCAGGCCCATCTTTGGTGAGCTTCGCAAAGTCTTCCGCATGGACCTTACAATCCAAAACGGCAGACGGTTTAAGCACCAAATCCTCCGCCGGATAACCAATGACGAACTGTTCGGGCAGGACGAGAATGTCGGCACCGTCGGCTTTAGCACAAGCATAAGCTTCGCGGGCCTTGGCCATGTTAGAGCCAAGCGCCCCAACATGAGCGTTAAGTTGCGCGGAGGCGATTTTGAGAGTCGTTATTTGTTTCTGGGTCATGGGTTTGGTTTAGCGGGCTGTTGCACGGAGTGGCAAGCCTTTAGAAGACACGACATTAATTCATTCTTAGCTTTATTGCATATGCCTTAATATAGCCTTTGCCTGACTCATGCTTATTTAACTGCTCTCATATACACAGTCTTAAAAGTGAAGCGAATTGGGCACAAAATGACATCCTCGAAAACAAAGATACCTGATATGGATAGGTTAATTAAAACCGAAATCATACCACTTTTGGCACAATCAAAGCAGGAACCTTTGACGAAGGACGGAATACCGAAGCAGCTAAAATTACCTTTTTTTGCCGGATTTTCTCTCTTTATCGCCTCATTCGCTGGTTTAAAGATGGTCTTGCCAGACAATAATCTTGCTGAGGTTCTTAGTATTGTCGCCTTTCCCCTTCTGTTCCTAGCCAGTATTTTTATAACGGGATATCTCTTTAGAGCTCGCCTGGCCGACATATTTGTCAAAGGGAAACATAACTTCCTGCTTCGCACACAGGTGATGCATAGTTTATCAAAAGCCTTAGGGTTAGAATTTATCGCCGTACCAGGTGGGCCTGCATCCTCTTTGAAAAAGATAACGACTTGGTCAAAATGCCCACAAACGCTTAAGGATGTTTGCGCCGTTATGGAAGATCATAGTGGTCTGGGAGAAGCAAGCGAAATCATTAAAGCCTCCGGATTAGCTGTACCTAACACTGTTTTTATCGGATCGGACGAAACGAAAGAGCGCTATTTCAAACAAACTTTAAACGAGCAACAATTCGAGGACGGCTTTAAAGGCGTGCGCGGTAATATTTCTTTCGCCGCAGTAGAATGGAACGAAAACCATGATGGACGGATACATCATTTGCTTATTGCGCTTACATTGCCGACAAAACTAACGGGCCGCGTTGAATTTAAAAACAAGGCGGGCATATGGCCTATGACACCCCCTCACCGAAAGCATAATAAAGTCAAACTACTCTCACGACAATTTGCCAAAGCGTATAAGGTACGCGCCGATGATCAAATGGAAGCTCGGTTGATTTTCGACCCTGCTGTCATTGAACGCCTAACCGCCTATGCTGCCCAAGGCCCTGTGCGCGGCGTAGCCTTTGAAAATCATCTCGTGGTCGATCTGATCGGTGATAACCGCTTCGACATCATTGACATCATGACGGGTGCATGGAGTAATGAGAGCATAAAAAAAACGCTCAGTGATTTTGATGACATGCTTCGTTTCTTGGACGCGATTTCAACCGCCTTTTCGGTCAAAGGGCAACGGAGACTATCGGCCTAAGCCGAGTCAGGCTGATTATCACTCTTCCCCATAATAATCAGCAATGCTTCGGAACATATCCATATTTACGTTCATAGAATGACCATAGCCGTCTTGGGGATAGGCGAATTCCCTGTCAGCGGCGTTTTTGGCGATAACGATACCGCGGGCGGGATTGACGTAAATGTATTGTCCGTAAATTCCTGCGGCGGTATAATCGCCTTTATTAGGCCCTTCCTGCGGCATAGGTATCCACCATTGATAGCCATAGCCAACATCGCGGTCGCTCATGGTTGGGGCGGAATGAACCGTCGAAGCCGCGACCCACTCAGCGGGAACGACTTGAGTGCCTCCGAACTCACCATTTTGAAGGAACATTTGTCCAAACTTGGCATAGTCACGCGTGGTCAGATTAAGACCGCCCAACGCAAAGGCGACATTCTCACCATCGGTCATATAAACGGGCGCTCGCTCAAACCCCAGATGAGCAGAATAAGTCTCATTGAATAGCTCATGCAATGAGTTGCCCGACGCAGCACGTAGCACCATCGCCGCGATATGTGTATCAATTGAAACATATTGCCAACGTGTACCGGCCGGCACATCTTTGTCCGTCAAGCCAGCTGCATAGTCATCCATAGAGCCGCCAAGGCCCAAAATGCGGCCCATATCATTGATGTCGGATTTCGGATCCATATAGTCTTCATCAAAGGTAATGCCGCTCGCCATGTTCAGTACATTACGTATGGTCGCGCCCTCATAGGCGGAGCCTTTCAGCGCGGGGGCATAGTCCTCGACTTTGTCATCCAGCGATTTTATCGCGCCGGATTTTACAGCATTTCCATATAGCCCCGACATAAAAGATTTGGCTACCGACCAGCTTATGCGCAGATCGTCTTGGGCTGTACCTTTGGAATAACTCTCATGAACGATGTTGCCGTCTTTAAGAACAATAAGTGCGGTTGTGTCCAAATCTGCGAGGAGCTTTTCAAGGTCGCGCTCCTGCCCATTGACAAAAACTGTTTTGGGGAGCGCTTGCGCATCTTTCGGAAAGATAAATGGATTAGGAGATGCGGCCAAGTCTTGATGTAAAAAGGCGGCGTCCATATTGGAGAAATTATTGACGATCTTATCTTCGTCAAACAAGGTATTTACAGTTTTCAGGCGCTGGATGTTTTCCCAATTAAGCGCCATGAAAGCGCCTCCAAACAAAATTGCGCCAAGCGCAACCGCGCCGATTATACGTCGTTTTCCCATGATATCTCCCCATCAATCGCAAGCGCCAGTTTCAGCGCATTATATCCATCTTGTGCTGTCACAGGAACAGGGGTGCCGTCAAGGATAGCCGATATGAACGCTTCACTCGCAGCGCCTAAACTGTCCTTGGCGGAAGGGTCGCTACCAAATTCAGCGTTTAAATCAAATGGTGTTGTATGGCTGAGGGTCTTTGCGTTGAAATCAATATGCACCTCCCCGCTTGGATATGTGATATCCATCGTGCGCGAGAAATCATCCTCCAAACGGCTGGCTGTTAGTAATGCCGAACCCTGCGCATATTTAAGCTCGCCTTGGCTAAAATCTGGAAATTGCGATTTCTCTATGCGCGTTTGTCCTTTTACTTGCTGCGGCAGCCCCCCCATCAACATCACAACAAGATCAAGGTCATGCGTCATGAGATCAAGCGAGACAGAAACATCCGTGCCGCGCTCGGAATATTTACTCATTCGGCGGGACATTATTCGGGTCGGATTTTCAGGCAGCGTGTTCAACCCAATCGCTTTTGCCACAAAACGCTCTTGATGCCCGACCTGCACAAAAAGGTCTTTCTCTGTAGCAAGCTCAACTATTCTCGCGGCATCTTTCAATTTCGAGGCCACAGGCTTCTCTATCAAGCAATGCTTTCCAAACTCCAGCGCTGTTATTGCCATAGTTCCATGCGTATCCGCAGGAGATGCCACAACCACAGCCTCACATTTATCAAGCATGGCTTTATAATTATCGAAGGCTTGCACACCATGTTTGGCAGCTTGGCTTTTGGCGCGTCCAATATCTGGATCAAAGATACCTATAAATTCCGCATGTGAATTTTCCGCACATTTATTTGCGTGATACCCCCCGAAAACACCGGCGCCGATAACAGCTACTTTCACCTTATTCTTCATGCGCCTATAAACCCCGCAGAGGCCATGTAGCGCAAGATAAAAGCGCAACTAGACAGACTGATTCTTCAGTGAGACGGACCGAATAAGTTAATTTGGATCCCTTTATGTAGCTCAGAACACCCCAAAATCGCCCAAAACCCCCATAAAACCGCGGTTTTTAATGACTCATTAACTAAATTAACTAGGGTAGTATTAACGATTCCATCGCTGTGATGGAATCACCATCTATTAGGGAGACCAGGATGAACAAGAAAGAACTCATTGGCGCACTGGCTGATCATTGCGGAACAACACAAGCACAAGCAGGAGAGTTCGTGAACGCCTTCTGTGAAATCGTCACAAATGAAATGAAAAAGGGTGATAAGTCTACTGTTGCCCTCCCCGGGTTTGGTCAATTTATCGCCAAACATCGCGCCTCACGTGAGATGCGTAATCCGGCAACAGGCCAGATGATGATGAGCAAAGCCAAGACCTCTGCTACGTTCAAACCATCGGCAGGTCTTAAAGACCTATAGACTAATCTATTTGGCAGGACCTACCTGCCTCAAGATAAAACCGTTATGGATATTTCCATGACGGTTTTTTTATGATTTAAATAGGCGGGAGGCATCGTTCATGACAGATGAAAATATATTTCTTGAAGAGGCTCGTCTTTCTGAAGACCTTTCAATTGACCATCCTCTCGGCCGTGATGAATTTTTATATGACCTTATTGGTATAAACATAATGGGCTTAAAAAGCCTTATTGTCCTGATTAAAACGCCCGCCATTTATTTTAAAGCCGCCCTATCTCCAAATTGGGAAGGTAAATACTGGCCCTCAATGCGCATGTGGTTTGGCCTCATGACAATCATGATTGGCCTTCAATTTATCTGGGCGAGCGAAAGTAGCGAAATGACAGCAATGTTTCGTATGTTGGCTGGTTCATTATCAGATGGCGTTATCACAGGAGCAGAGAGGAAGGGAGATATTATAGATATGAGCGGTTTTGACCGTGTGGAAGCTGGTAAACAGATGTTCAAAAACTATATCTTTATCTATCCGTTTTTCTTTGTTCTTTTTATGTGTTTGCTCGGATTTATTTTCCGTGGATGGGAACAGAAACTCCCCTTCATTGCGCGCGTTAGATATATTTTTGCGATTATAGTGCCAGGATCAATCATAGGGCTACTCACGACTTTCATGATGCTTCCCTTTAAAGGACAAGCCTATCAAATAGCGTCATTTGTCGCGATGGCCCTCATTTTTCTTAGCTACTGCGTGACAGCTTACAGAGGGGCTTACGCCAATTCGGAGACAGGCACGCGTATTGGTATGTCGATTGTTATCGGGCTTCTCATTTTTATAGCGCTCTTTATTGCGCAGTTCGTCTCAATGATGTTGGCGCTCATTCCGATCGGCGGAGAGGTCGTTGATATGATAAGAACGCAGACGTGAAACCTCTAACTCGCGAGTCTGGCCGCCTCCTCTTTGCGGTAGCTTCCCAACTCTTCTGCAATTAAGAATGCAAGCTCCAAAGCTTGATCTGCATTTAGGCGCGGGTCGCAATGGGTGTGATAGCGTGAGGATAAATCCTCTTCCCTGACAGCTCTCGCGGAACCACCAAGGCACTCCGTAACATTCTGACCCGTCATCTCGAAATGCACACCGCCTGGCCAACAGCCTTCGCTATGCAGAACTTGCATGAAGCTTTTGACTTCAGACAGGATATTATCGACCGGACGTGTTTTATAGCCAGTAGACGTTTTAATGGTGTTACCGTGCATCGGGTCGCAGGACCAAACGACGTGACGTCCTGAGGTCTTCACAGCACGCGCGAGACTCGGCAAGCCTTTGGCAACTTTGTCATGGCCGTAACGCGCGATGAGCGTGATTTTCCCGGCTTCATTTTCAGGGTTCAGCTTATCTATAAGCTGTAATAACTCATCCGACTCCAGTCCTTCACCGATTTTCATTGCGATTGGGTTCTCAATGCCGCGCATAAATTCAACGTGGGCATGATCAAGCTGGCGTGTTCGGTTCCCGATCCAGAGCATATGCGCAGACGTGTCATACCAGCGCCCTGTTGTACTATCGATGCGGGTCATAGCTTCTTCATATCCGAGAAGCAGCCCTTCATGACTTGTATAATAATCTGTTGCCGCCATTTGAGGCGTGCTTTCGGGCGTAACGCCGCAAGCTTCCATGAAATCCATCGCATCAGATATTTTATCACAAAGCGCCTTATACCGCGCCGTCTGTTCAGACTGCCCCGCAAAGCCAAGTGTCCATTTATGAATATTCCGCAGATTCGCATAACCACCCGTAGAAAAGGCTCTCAGCAGGTTAAGCGTTGATGCGGACTGACCATAGGCTTTCAGCAGACGCTTAGGGTTAGGGATGCGGGACTTTTCGTCAAAATCCATACCGTTAATATTATCCCCGCGATAGCTAGGTAGAGTAATGCCATCGCGCACTTCGACGGGTGAACTGCGCGGCTTCCCAAATTGTCCTGCAATACGCCCGACTTTAACAACCGGCTGTCCGGCGCCATAAGTCAGCACAACAGCCATTTGCATCATAACACGAAACATGTCGCGAAGATTATCAGGATGAAACTCTTTAAAGCTCTCAGCGCAATCGCCGCCTTGCAGCAAGAAAGCCTTCCCCATCGACACATCCGCCAAACGCGCCTTGAGGCGCCGGGCTTCTCCAGCAAAGACAAGCGGCGGATAGCCCTTCAGCGTATTTTCAACCTCAGCTAATTTATCCATATCGGGGTAATCATCCGGTATGTGCTTTGCCGGTAATGCGCGCCAGCTTGAAGGTGTCCATTTCGTCATCGTCTTACCCGTGTCTTATACGTCAGAATAACAGCCTTAATAGGCATAAATCGTGTTTCAGCCGCGGCTTATAACAAGGTTATTCCGCCCTGCCTAGAAATGCTTTCGTGAAAAGGTAAAAAATTGCGCCTATTGACCGCGCATTTGATTTAGGGTCTGGCGATATTCCCAGCGCTGAATTTCGGCCATTGTTCGGGATATTCGAAACTCAATATTTTGCAGGGCAACTTCACGCCCCCCCGGCCGATTACCGTCTCCGACTAAATCTTCGGCATTTTCGCAAAGTTGCGCAAGCTTTGTTGCCCCAACAGCCAGCGCTGTGCCGCGCAAAGAATGAGTCACAGAAGCCCATGTCTCATCATCGGCGTCCACAATCAACGCCCGCCCCCACATCTCAACTTGATGCTTAAACAAGCCAAAGACTTCTGCCGTAAGACTTTTATCGCCTCCAACATATTGATTTAAATGATTAAAATCTATTTCTGGGTCTGAATCATGTGCACTCATAAGGCTTCCTTAAAGGATTAATCAAAGATGAACAGAGTTTTCAGCATTAGCTCAGCGCGCCTTTGCTAACCCTGAGAGTGTCGCTAACCAAAAGGAGGTCCCTATGACCAGACATTTAACAAAGATATTGTTGGCGGCTAGTGCTTTGACTGTGCTCGCCGTTGCTCCCGCCGCCTCTGCTGCGCCGGCTGTTGACACAAAGCTTCACAGTTCAAAATCCAAACTGACCAAGGTTGCAGATCGCGGAGATCGCAGTGACCGCAACCGCGGAAATCGAAGCGATCGCAATCGCGGGGATCGTTCACGCGGTGACCGTAGCCGCCGTCATGATACTCGTAGCGACCGACATCGCGGTCACAGCTCCGACAGAGGCTATCGCAATCGTGACAGGCATTATCGGAACCGGGACAGATCATACCGTCATGACTTTCGCCGCCGCGACTATTACCGTCCGGCTCGCCGTCACTCTACGAGACGTAGCTTTCGAAACCGCGGTTATTACACGCCTTACCGCTCGAACCTTGGTATTAGTTTTCATTTCGGCACACCTGGTTACAGTTCTTATCGCTGGGCGCCGGCAGCTTACAGCTTCTACCGCCCGACTTACGGCTCATATGGTTACTATCAACGCCGTACCACGTGCCGCCGCATTAATGTCGAAGGATGGCATCACGGTCACCGCGAACTCGTGAGCGTTAAGCAATGCTCAAATCCTTGGGATGGGACATATATTGTACAGGGTTCAGAACGGGTCGTTAGCTGCCGTTGGTAGGTTACGCTTAGGTCTGACAAGAACCGCGCTCTGAGTGATAGCAGAGCGCGGTTTTTTAATATGCGCTTTACGGTTTTCACGGCATAGTCTCCTAAACAACTCAAAGGCCGCAACATGTCCGCACCCCATTTCGATTATTTCAAAGAAGCTCTAACAGGCGAATCCCGCTGGTGGAGTTGGATCATGGTGTTTTGGTTTACGATATTGGGCTGGCTCTTTGTTCAAATTCCTATCACAGGCCCTATTCCTGAGCTTGCAAGAGCGGCTGACCCCGAACTGGGCGCAGAAATTGACCGCGCGACCGCAGATATGATGACGGGAATTGATCCCACGGCTGCGGCATTATTTGGACTTTTATTTGTCGGCGGCACATTGCTTGGCCTAATAGGCTGGCTCATAAACCGTAACACCAAAGACACGGCGCAAAAGATATTTGGCATTCTAACGGGAATAGGCGTCGTGACATCAATTGTGGGGCTTTGGAAGCTCATGGGCGTCATGAACGATCCCGAAGCCAACTCTACGATTCTAAAAGCCATGGGCGTTAGCCCGATGGCCTACATGCTGTTCTTATTGGTTTTTCCGTTTTCGCTTATCGCGCTTTATCTGGGGCAAAAGTTTTTACATAAACGTAGCATCTTGAGTCTTCATACAACGGCTAAGAAAATACGATGGTCACGCGGCCTGCAAGCCTTCTGTGTGACATGGGTTGTGCTCGGTTCTTTAACGGCTGTGGGTCATTTTACAGGCCTAAGCCCTATCAATACCAATTTCGATGCTGGTAGGTTTTTAATATACGCCCTTGTTTCTCTTATCTTTATTCCAATGCAGTCCGGCACGGAAGAAATTGTTTTCAGAGGCTATCTCAACCAAGGATTCGCTCATATCCTCAAGAATAAATGGGTTGCCTTCATCATTACAAGCGCCCTCTTTGCTTGCATGCATCTCTCAAACCCTGAAGCCCTGAAAGGCGCAGAAGATGGCATTCTGCTCCTGACAATGAGCAGTTATTTCTTCTTCGGCTTTGTAGCGTGCCTCATGGTCTGGATGGATGACGGACTAGAATCTGCAATTGGCTTCCATGCCGCCAACAATACCTTTGCCGCTATCTTTGTAAATTACGAAGGATCTGTCCTGCCCACACCCTCACTCTTCATGGCGACGCCCAATACTGTGATTGACGTGCCCACAACTTTGCTAGCGATGGGGTTGATTGCAGCGATACTTTATAAGACACGTAAGCCGCTAGATATGACTTTCGCATAACAGCAGAGAAACAGAAAACTAAAGGGCCTGACGACCCTTTTCTGTTAGACGGCATACCAACCAATCAGGTTTAAGGGGGTTGGCAAACCAGCGCTCGACATAACCCTTTTTGAGGCAAGCTTGTATGAGGGCCGCCGGAATTTCCTGACCGCGTTTATCAAATAAGGGGAGCTTACCGCCGGGTTGCTTAAGACCCTGCTTCAGATAATTTTTCTCAGCTTGAGATATTTTATGCCCCGCAGACATGCGAGATTTTACTGCCGTGCTCATAGCCAGCCCACCCATTTTATACACCAATTGAAGGATTCATAGTCTTCGCGACTTTTCCCATTATATTTCACATGATAAGAGAAAACGGCTTATATTCAGTTAATAAGCCAAAAGATAAAAAGAGGACGTCCACTTGTCAGATATTTTTAAGAAAATCTCATCTATTGAACCCGTGGATGATGATGCATTGGATGCTCTCAACATTCGGCCTTCGGATAAAACACCCCGCAAATCTTTCCTACGTCCCTTGACTGATGACGAAGTTGATGACGACCCTGTCCCTGCATTTATCACACGTGAGAGTGATAATATGCCCGCTGAAACAGACCCGATCAAAGATGCAGCCCCTGCAACAAAGGCAGAAAAGGTCGCTGTAAAACCTGTAGATTCCGTGACACCGCCACTTGAACCTTATCAAGCGCCGCTTTCAGGCACGGCCACATTAGGAGCGGTCACCGCGACATCTGTTGCTGATAGTCCTCCTTCAACAGGATGGATGAAATGGGTTGGACTCTTGGCCATTCTTGCTTGGTTGGGTGCAAGCTTTGCCTATATGTATGGTTTTTTTGATTTGGAACGCAAATGGACAGACCTCAGCCCTATTCAGATTGCAGGTCTCATCTTGGCGATTTTGCTTCCGGCTCTATTGTTAGGACTATTGTTCTTTGCGCTTAGGCAGCTCGCCAATTTCTCGGCGCAATCCCATGACCTCATTCGTGCGGCACATACGCTTTCAACGCCAGATGATAGTGTGGTTGCCAAGACAGCCATCATGTCCATGGCCGTAAAAACAGAAATTGACAGCATTGACGCCCGCATTGACCAAGCTCTTGCCCGAATGAGTAGCTTGGAAAGCGTGTTGAAAGACCAAACACATGAACTCACGCTTGCGACGGCGGCCACAACCCAAACAGCAGACGAAATCGCGGGACGACTCTCTACACAGAGATTGGCTCTTGAACAAATCGCAGGGACTTTTGATAACCGTATGGCTATGCTCTCCTCGACCTTGGATGAACAATCAAACAAGCTTGAAGCCTCTACACAGCTTGCAGAGCATAAGATTCAAGAAGCCAGAGTTAGCATTGACGGGGCCGCGGAGAAAATCAATGCCGCCTCAGATGTTGTTAAAGGTAATACGGTAGAAGCCGCCTCAACTCTTACGAAAAGCCATGAAGAGATTGAAGGCTTGGCCGACATGATACGCGCAAGGTCTGCTGAACTCGATGAAGTATACCGTAAACATGCCAAAGATTTGACAGCCATGATTGCTCAGCTGCGCGATGAGCAACAGGACATGTCGATCTCATTAGAAGAACGCTTGGTCAAAATGCGCGATATGTCCCTCTCTGCCAAAGTTTCCGCTGAGAGCCTAACCGAGGCCTCTCAAGCCGGTAAGGTGACTGTTCAGGCCCTTGCCGAAGCGACGCGGCTTACGGATACTGCGGTTAAACAACGCTTTGCCGATATGGAGCAGATGGTTAAGTTCTCGAGCGATAAAGCCGAGAGTATCAGCGATCAAGCCGCGCGGCGTGTGCAGGATAGTCTGGGACACACACGCAAAGAAATTGCGCGCATCGAGAACGATATGGTCGCTTTGCAAGCGCGTTTAAATGCACCTAGACCCGCTGAAACTCTCCCGCTTGAAATGCCTGAGCAGCCAAAACCGGTGAAACGCAAACGCATCCGCCTTAAGCCGCTTGAGCAGGATTTTCCGCCTGTGGAGCCGCCGCGTATTCCAGATGAAACTCCGCGCCCATTAAACCTCAGAGCCGCCCCTAAAGGCGATACTGTATTTAGGCCTTATACGCCTGAAGCCGAGGACCCAATGTCAATACCACGACCTGATGAACAGGCGTTGGAATTATTGGAAGAACTTACATTAGAAGTCGAACCCCTCGATTTAACTGCTGACATGGCGCCTATTGATAACAATGCTGATATCACATCCTTTGATCCTGAAGTTGATTTACAGCCAAGCCCGGAGACTTTGCGGCCCACGGCTCCGCCAATGTCAGAAGACATCGTTGGATTTGGGAAGAAAAAGACGAAAGCCAATAAAACCAAATCTGGCTGGCGATGGCGGGATATGCTCGGAGGCTTAGAACGTCCTGATGAAGCTATGGCTGAAAATGAAACGCCTCTGACCTTAGCTGAACCTTCGCCTCGTGAAATATCCGATCAACGCATGATTGCGTCGTTAAGTGCCCTTGGCTTAACTCCAGGCGCCATTGTTGATGACGGCTGTATTATCGAAGCCGCCAATACCCGCAAAGCCAAAGGCGCGGCAGCCATGAGTGCGGCTGTGGCTCTGCGCATGGGCGAGGCTGTTCGGCATTTACACCTTGCGATTGGTCAAAATGGCGCTCTTGAAATGGATGCAAGGACTTTCGCAGCGCAATATCAAAGCCGCCTAAGCCTCATAGAACATGACAGAGAAGCGATACGGACAGCTCTTGAATCAGATGGCGGCCGTGCTTTTCTGCTCTGTGACGCCGCTTTAAACGGTTAGTGAAAAACACCTTGATTGGCGGGGCACAAATAAAGCTTCCAAACATAAAAAAAGCCGCCCCCGAAGGGACGGCTTGAAAAACAATTTGCTATGTTCAGGGCTTAATATGACCCGAAACGGTACTTAGCTGTTACGCCGTAAGTCCGTGGACGTGCAGGGTAACCATTGATTGTTGGAACTTGTCCTGGGAATGATTGAATAACACCCGGGAAAACTGTTTGGAATTCTTGATCATTTGTCAGGTTACGAGCCCAAAATTGCAAGGACATTGCATCTTTGTTAAAGCCGATACTCGCATTCAAACGATCAACTTGGTCAGTAAGATTAAACTGCTGGATGATGCGTGTGCTGCTTTGATGCTCAAAGTCGCCGCGAATATAACCGTCAATCTTATCTGTAAGTTGGAAGTCCCAATTGGCACCGACAGAGAAGCTGACCTCAGGAACACCAGCAACTTTTTCGCCACTAATGTCACCACTCACTGAATTTGTGAAGCTGTCATAAATCGGATCAAGCAATGTCATTGAGAACGTGCCTGTAAAATTATCATCCAAACGGAACATTGAGTCGAGCTCAAGACCTTTTGTCGATTGCTTCTCGGCATTGGTAAAGACGAAGGCCGTACCACGGAAACCATTTGTTTGGAAATTGGTGATGGACTGATCAAACAGAGCAAGGTTGATGTAACCCCAGTCAAACTTTGTCTTCACGCCAATTTCGAACACTTCAGCTTCTTCAGGTTCTGAGAAACGTGATCCAAAGTTCGCGTTGAACGGACTTGCAACATTGATATCCGCTTGAGACACAGTTGCTGTAGATGCATTGCTGATGAGCGACCCATCATTGAGCTGGAAGCGGTAGTTATTCGGCAAGAGGCCCGCAGAATATAATGCCGCCGCATTATCAATAGATGGACGTGAGTCTCGGCTTAAGTTCCATGATGTCGCTTTGTAACCCGTCGCGTAAGACACATAGGCATTAAAGCTATCTGTGAATTCATAGCCAAGCTTCAATGTGTAATCGACATTCGTGTCGTTTGAACGCCCGTCTTCCAATGGGTTATTCGCATCGCCGCCAAATGGCAGGAATTGCGGTTGGAACTGGAAACCAGCCAAAGCCAGAAGTGGGTTATTTACAGACTGTGCCAAGGCAGCAGATCCTGCCGCTACCGACGACTGGAAACCACCAAAAGCAGCTTGTCCAGGGACAAATCCTGTTCCTGGAACAAAACACTGTGTTCCGAAGATTGTCGCTAGATCATTCGGGAATGCCAAACCAGAAAGGAAGCCTCCAGCAGGATTAGCTGGGTCAACCAAACAAGACGCTTGGAACGCACCAAAGTTAGCCGCCAAACCGCCAGCGGTTAGAACGTTCGTACCAAAGTCACCTGTGAGATTGGCGTTACCAAAGACATCAGTATTGACTGTCCGCGCGGTGACTGTCTTAGAGTCATCTACATAAGCCAAACCAACTGTTGCGGTCAGGCGATCCGTAATTTCATAGTCGACATTGCCAAAGACGTTAAAGGCTTCGTTCTTCTGTGTTGAAAACTCACGTGTTGTGGTCTCGTCTGCAAATGACGACCCTGGAGCCAAAATACCGCCGGACGCGGCTTCGAGACCTGCAAAGCCTGCTCCCAAGAAGTCGAGGTAATTACGCGTGTCTTCACCATAATCCAGTCCGTTTTGAACGTCGGCATCTTCATTAAAGTAGAAACCGCCAATCAACCAACTCAAAGGGCCGTCGCCTGTAGAGGCCAGACGCAGTTCCTGCGTGAAAGTTTTCAAGCGGTTATCACGAAATTCCTCAACAAGAACGGCTGTTGTGAAATCGACATCGCCAACATTGAGCGAATCATTATCTCGATAAGCTGTGATTGATGTAAGCTCTGCAAAACCAAGATCATAATCGACATGCATTGAGAGGCCGTAATCTTTGATTTCATTTGTTGGGTTTACATCACGATAGTCAACAAATGCGAATACATCATTCGGGTCAGCCAAGGCGCCGCCCAAAACAGGGCTTGTGATAATCGCCGCCGTTGGACCATTTTGCAGGTTCGTCACGTGACAGCAAATTTCGTCAATTTCACTGTAATCTGCAATAAAGCGAACAGAGGCAACGTCGTTAGGCTCCCAAAGAAGCTGACCACGTAGATTGAAACGGTTACGATCATTTACATCTGGAAGACCTTGAGTGAAAGCTTCGGCATAACCGTCTTGGCTGTTATATCCACCTGAGAGGCTATAGGCCATCGTTTCAGAGAGTGGGCCGGTAACATCAGCTTTAAGGTTGATGTTGTTAAAGTTACCATAAGTGCCAGACACGCTGCCGTTGAAATCAAATTCGGGCTTAGCAGTTACAATACTGACAACACCAGCAGAAGCATTTTTACCAAAAAGCGTTGATTGCGGTCCTGACAGGACTTCAACACGCTCTAGCTTGGGCAAATCACCAATCGCTGAGGATGGACGTGAGCGGTAAACACCGTCAACGAAAACACCAACAGATGGCTCAAGACCAGTATTGTTGGCACCGTTACCAAAACCACGAATGGTAAAGGTTGACTGCGCGGAGTTCTGATTTGTTGTCACAACCAATGAAGGCACGACCGATTGTAGATCTTTAATATCGCGAATATTTGCTTTCTCAATTTCTGCGGCGCTAGTCACTGTGACGGCAACAGGTGTATCTTGAAGTGTTTGTGCCCGCTTTGTAGCTGTAACGATAATCTCGTCTTCAACTTGAGCTAAGGCAGGCGCGGCGGCAACCATCATGAATGTGGAGCCGAGTAGGAGGGTTTTTTTGAGCATGGTTTCCCCGTGTGCTGTTAAGTTTACGTCATGCAGCCTTGAATGGCCGCTATTTATGTTTTTATCGCTACAGTGCAATTTGTTGCATATCAAGAGACAACCGTCTCTATTTCCGATTTTCGCAAGACTGTGTCTTATTTAACACATACAGATTTTACATTTAAGAAAACCCAGATAAGGGCTATATCGCCTCGCAGAAGTGTTTTGCTTTCGCGCTTCATTCAGATTAAAGCCGCGCCATGGTCGACGCATCCGAGAAAAATATTGAAGACGAAACTCCGCAAGGCACTTGGCATACTCGCACCGCAGACAACGCGGATATTGGTATCCGTGTCGATAAATGGCTTGCGGGTTGGACAGAGTTATCGCGGGCCAGAATAGGCGCTCTTATAGAAGCCAAACAAGTTCGCGCCGATGGTGATTTAGTTCACAAGCCAACGAACAAAGTCCGCCAAGGCATTGAATATGCTGTCTTTGTACCGCCGCCAGTTGATGACACACCGATAGCTGAGAATATTCCTCTCGACATACTCTATGAAGATGATCAGCTTATTGTCGTCAACAAACCTGCGGGGATGACAGTCCATCCTGCGCCAGGCTCTCGTTCCGCGACATTGGTCAATGCGCTACTTTATCATTGCGCTGATAGCCTCTCAGGCATAGGCGGCGTTATGCGGCCGGGCATCGTACACCGTATCGATAAAGACACATCAGGCGCGCTTGTCGTCGCGAAGACGGATCGCGCGCACCGGTATCTGTCAAAGCAATTTGCCAAACACACGGTCGAGCGCGTTTATATCTGCCTTGCCCGAAGCATTCCTAAACCTCGCGAAGGCCGCGTCGAAAGCCGCCTGGCCCGAAGCGTATATGACCGTAAGAAACAAGCTGTTGTCCGTGGTACTTTGAGCAACATAGAAGCCTCTGATCACGGCCGCCATGCCATCACAAATTATAAATATATCAAAGGCTTCGGCCAACAACCCAATGCAGCCGTCGGCGTTCCGCAGGTTAGTATGATTGAATGCCGACTGGAGACGGGCCGCACCCATCAAATCCGCGTGCATCTGGCGCATATTGGCTGCCCCCTACTTGGCGATCCACTTTACGGAAAACAGAGAGCCTTTCTAACCAGTAAAAGCCCGGGCGAAATCGCCGTTAAAGAGGCGATGAGCCATTTCAAACGCCAAGCCCTGCATGCAGCCAGCCTTGGCTTCAAGCACCCGACGACCAAAGAGTTTATGGCCTTTGAAACGCCCCTCCCGCCCGACATGGCCGGATTGCTTCAGGCCCTAGAGCAACTGTAATTTCACAGCCATTTCACCTTGCAATCCACAGTAAGGCTGACTAGGGGTCGCGTTTTCAGAGAGGAAAGAACCAAGATATGAAAAAAATACTCATTCTAAGCGTGGGCTTTATGGCCATGACGATGACTCCCGCTATGGCTCAAGATAGCGGCTTGGAAGCCCATGTGGGTATCTCCATGTATGAAAATAATGATTTTACAGGCGCACAAGGGCGTCTTGGCTACATGCACAATGTCGGCGCCTTTATGCTCGGTGTTGAGGGTGAAATCGGAACGGCCTTTACAGAAGTCTCCGAAAGAATCAACGACCCGCAATTAGGCAATATCGACGTGGACTTAGGCGTTGACTCCAATGTTGGTATATATGGTGTTGCGCGGACCAATCGTGACGCGGGTTTTGGCCTAATCGGACGACTTGGATATCACTCTACAAAATTTGGTGCGACCGTCAGCAACGCTGCAATTGGCAATGTGTCGGCTGATCTCTCAGCCAATGGTTTCGCTGGCGGTATCGGTCTGGATTATGCTTTTGGCGAGGCACGGAAAAATGTTGTGCGATTTGATGCTACATATTTGGATCTGGGTGATCTTGCCATTGATGATGGCATGACTGTCCTTGCATTATCTTATGGACGCCGTTTCTAAAGAGTTCAAAACATAAGACTTGTGATACCCTGCCTCGCTCAGGGTATTTTTTTTGCAATATGGCTTAAGACATCGCTCTCTTCCGAAAATTCATCTTGGAACCCTTTAAATCGCTAATGAGTTCCCTATATGTATCCATCGGAGGGTTTGTATGACTAAAACTAAAACCACATTACCCGCTAAGAAAGCGGCTAGCACAGCGAAAACGAAAGACGCCTCATATTCTGGCAATATGAGCCTGTCTTTAACGCTATCTCCTGAGCAGGGGCTAAACAGCTATCTGCAAGAGGTGCGAAAATTTCCCATGCTTGAGCGCGATGAAGAATTTATGCTCGCTAAGCGGTGGGTTGAGCATCAAGACTCTGCTGCGGCGGAAAAAATGGTAACCTCTCACCTACGTCTCGTCGCGAAGATCGCTATGGGCTATCGCGGATATGGCCTGCCTATCGGTGAAGTTATTTCAGAGGGTAATGTTGGCCTGATGCAAGCGGTCAAGAAATTTGATCCTGATAAGGGTTTCCGCCTGTCCACCTATGCCATGTGGTGGATACGTGCCGCTATTCAGGAATATGTACTTCGCTCATGGTCGCTCGTGAAAATGGGGACGACCGCCGCACAGAAGAAGCTCTTCTTTAACCTGCGCCGCATGAAAGGCGAGATGAAAGCCATTGAAGATGGCGACCTTCGCCCTGAACATTTGTCTAAAATTGCCACAAAACTAGGCGTAAAAGAATCAGAAGTGACCTCCATGAACCGCAGAATGGGTCATGGCGGCGATGCTTCGCTTAATGTCACCATTGGCAGTGAGGATGGTTCTTCGGAATGGCAGGATTGGTTACAAGATGACAGTGCCTCGCAAGAAGAGGTTTTGGCACAAGACCAAGAACATGATGCCCGTATGGAACTCCTAACGGAAGCCATGTCTGATCTAAATGAGCGTGAGCGGGATATTATTGCAAAACGTCGCCTGGCTGAAAAACCTATGACACTCGAAGATTTGGCGGGAATATATAACGTCTCCCGTGAACGGATTCGCCAAATCGAAGCGCGTGCCTTTGAAAAACTACAAGAAGCTATGCTGAAAGCGGCCGGAACATCAGGCCTCATTGAAGGATAGGCTTTAAGGTAATTTGGAACGATTAGCCGCCTGCCCCGTTAATTCTGTGAACATTAACACAGGAGAGACTTATGCAAATTTACAAACGCTTAGAACAAGATCACGATAAACAACGTGACCTCTGCGAGCAGATAAAGCATACGCGCGGTGATTCTGAAAAGCGGAATAAGCTATGGGCTGAACTGCGTGTCGAGCTCGAGGCTCACGCTTCTGCTGAAGAACAGGCTTTTTATTCGGAGCTGATGAAAGACCCGAAAGGAACAGATGACACGCGCCACGCGGTAGAAGAACACCAGCTTATGACAGAGCAAATCGAAGTCTTGGACAATTTGGACATGGATGCTGATGTCTGGATGAAAAAGTTTGAAAAATTGGCCCATAAAGTCATTCACCATGTGGATGAAGAAGAAGCCGAATTTTTCCCGAAAGCCAAAAAGCTCTTCTCCGACAAAGAAGCGGAAGACATGTGCGATGCTTTTAACGAGCGCAAGCCAGCAGAAATAGAAAAGCAAGAACTCGCAGCTTAAATATCTATACAAAAGCTTATGCACACCCCGTCTCGGCGGGGTTTTTCTTTGCCTTGGTTTTGGCACAGCTTCGCCGCAATTTATAAAATTGCCTTAAACATTCCTTGAGCACGTCTCATTAAGGGCTGTTTTGCTCCGCATTTACGTTCCTATCACATCATCACAGGGACGGATATATCATGCGGCTAATACACACTTCACTTATCACAACAGCTATTTTTCTAGTGGTATTCTCTACCTCCGCCCGGGCGGATACACCTCCCCCGCCTAACCCTGCTTCAGCCGCAATGAATACAGAGATTGGCATAAATGAAGTGAGTAATGGATCCCTCTTATTCAAAACAGATCGGCTTAATCGCTACCTTAAAGCTCCCATGGTTTCGACCGATGTAAAAATGAAGATCGCTGGACCTGTGATACGCACAACATTATCCCAGACCTTTCAGAACACTTCTGATGAATGGGTCGAGGGCGTTTACGTCTTCCCCCTCCCAGAAAACGCTGCCGTTGACCGCTTGCGAATTGTCGTAGGTGGACGTTTCATCGAAGGTCAAATCAAAGAGAAAAAACAAGCTAAGAAAATTTACGAAACGGCCAAAGCTCAAGGTAAAAAAGCTAGTCTGGTTGAGCAGCTACGTCCCAATATGTTCTCCGCCTCAGTGGCCAATATTGGCCCCCAGGAAGCTGTTGCCATTCAGATTGAATATCAGGATAAAAGCGTTATAAAACAAGGTTTTGCATCACTTATTTTTCCCATGACTGTCGCGCCGCGATTTTCTCCGCCGTCAGAAGTTATCAAACTAGCAACAGCAGATGGCGGCACTATGCCCGTTGTCCTTGATCCTGTATTGGACAGGCATCTTATCAGCCCGCCTGTGATGGACCCCAAGGATGAACCCACGGAATATTTGCGCCTTCCCGTCAGTATAGATATTGAATTGGATGCTGGCTTTGATGTGGCCGAGATTGACAGTCCTTATCATGACATATCTGTAAACCGGATTGATGGTGACAGCGCGCATATCACTCTGGCCGCTGGAGACGTTCCCGCTAATCGAGACTTCCAGTTAAAGTGGAGAGCACAAGCCTCACATGAACCGCAACGCGCTGTCTTCAAAGAAACAATTGGCGAGACAAGTTACTTGATGACGATGATGTCCCCGCCTTTGCCGGAGACTCCAATCTTATTAAAGAGCCACGCACGCGAGATGCTCTTTATTATCGATACATCGGGATCAATGGGCGGCACGTCTATTGCGCAGGCCCGGCGCGCCCTCAAGCTTGGCTTAAACCGGCTTGGCCCGGAAGACAGCTTTAATGTCACCCGCTTTTCCGGTGATTATTCAAAATTCTCTGATCGTCCACTCCCAGCCACAGAAGAAAACATTCAACGCGCTCTGCGTTATGTTGAAAGGCTCACAGCAAATGGCGGAACCATGATGCGTCCAGCTTTAAGCGACAGCTTTAAAACCAAGAGCGACGAAGAACGTTTGCGGCAAATTGTTTTCATCACAGACGGCGCTATTGGGAATGAGACAGAGCTCTTTGCTTTAATTCAAGACAAGCTAGGAGACGCCCGCATGTTTCCTGTAGGCATCGGTTCTGCGCCAAATCGGTTCTTTATGTCGCGAGCTGCCAAATTCGGACGTGGGACCATGGTTATGATTGGAAAAATTGATGAGGTTGAAACACAGATGGGAGAGCTCTTTGCGGCGCTTGAAAACCCTGTGCTCACGAATTTACAACTTAGCCTCAAGGATAAGGGCGAAGCTTATCCCTCACGCCTGCCTGATTTATATGACGGCGAACCTGTCGTCTCAATCGTAAAGCTTGCGAGCCATGACATACCCAAATCTCTAACGATTTCAGGCCAATATTCTGACAGCCCCTATAAAGGCCGCGTGGATCTCACTCAAGCTATCCCCGCCAAAGGATTATCCGTTTTATGGGCTCGCCAGAAAATCGCGGATTTGGAAGAGCGCCGTTTTGACAGGCAAGGCGCGGCGGAAATCGACGCAAAAATCCTCAAGACGGCCCTCGATCACCATCTGGTCAGCCGACTGACCTCACTTGTCGCTGTTGACGTTACGCCGTCACGTGACATGTCAAATCCGCTACAAACTTTGAAAGTTCCGACGCAACTCCCCGCAGGGTGGGATTTCGCCAAACTTGCGTCAAATAACACAGCCTCCCATCGGGCCTCCTCCGCCGCCAACACGCAAGCCGCCCCTGCACCCAGACGCACAGCCCCAATGCCCTCTACGGCGAGCCCGCATAGTCTCATGGTGCTACTCGGTTTGATGCTTATGCTATTTGGTATCCTCACGCGCCGCCGCCGACATGTATAAGCTTGGTGTCATAAGCGCGCTTATCGGCGCAGCGCTATTTGGCAATGGTATATATATCGGCGGCAAAGCCCTGTTAGCGCAACATTTATTGGAACGGTCTTGGACCAAGACAATTTCCAGCGGAGAGGTGCATCTGCCATGGGATTGGATGGATGCTTATCCAGTGGCTCGTATAAAGTTTGAAGGCCAAGCCAACTCGCACATCGTCCTGAACACCGATAGCGGTCAGGCTTTAGCTTTTGGCCCTGCGGTGATAAGCGGGACTGAAAATACCAATATGCTTGCCATTGCCGCGCATAAGAATACACAGTTTCAAAACTTAAAAGAGCTAAAATCCGGGGAGGTTATCACTCTTGAACCAGCTAAAGGTGACAAGATTATATTCCGCGTCACGCATAGCGAAATTCTTGACAGCCGCGAGCAAGAGCTTCCCATCGGAGATGCGTCCGAAACGCCTTCAAATTTAGCCCTTGTAACCTGCTACCCCTTTGACGCTATCAGCTTTAACGGCCCCCTGCGCTATGTCGTTTATGCGGAGCGCATGAACCTTAGAAAGACGACTTAAAGCCCTAATTCCAAACGCGTTTTCTTCGTCAGGCGCTCTATCGCCATGCGGTAAGACGCTTCGATATGAATGCGTAGGTTTTCATCATCGAGGCCAGGCGCGGCGTAATGCTGTATCCATTTCATTCCGCGTGAGGCGAGATAAGGCGCGGGCCGCAAGCCCGGTTCCTGGCGCAAAACTTCATAGGCTATGTCTGAGGTTTTAAAGGTGACTTGAAACCCGTCATCCCCTTCGCGCGCCATAGCAAAAAGCTTCCCCGCCACCTTCCAAACATCCGCACCACCCCATTGGATAACGTGCTCAGTTTGAGGGAGTGTGGCGCAATAGGTGTTGAAGGTTGAGAGATTCATGGGCACCCTCCCCCTTTAAAGGGGGAGGTGGGCGCGAAGCGCTCGGAGGGGGGAGCCGCAAGCTCCTCGCCTTTCAGCCACAGATAAATCGCTTCAATCACGCCATCCGTGCCAGTGTGGATATCATGATTACTAAAGCGCATGATATGCCAACCAAGTTTATTTAAATAATCTGTTCGCTGTGTATCGTAAGCCTTAGCTTCATCGGATAGATGCGTACTTCCATCAATTTCAATCGCAAGATTTTCTGACAAGCAAGCAAAATCAACGATAAAGCAATCTATTGGATGTTGGCGCCGGAATTTGAAGCCCGCCAAGCGCCTTGCCCGCAAATCTTGCCAAAGCACCTTTTCCGCAGGTGTTTGATTGTGACGTAGTTCTTGTACGAAAGGTCGGGACTGCCATTCTGACTCACGCATAATTAACAGCCTTTCTTGCGGCTCCCCCCTCAGTCAGCTTCGCTGACAGCTCCCCCGCAAGCGGGGCGAGCAGACATCACTCCACCGTAAAGGGAACTATCGTGACGCTTTCACCACAGCCGCAAGCATCAGTTTGGTTTGGGTTTTTGAAGGTGAATTTAGAGGACATGACGTCTACCTCGTAATCCACGACTGAGCCCAGAATAAAGAGCACTGCTTTAGCATCCACGACGATCTGCACGTCTTTATCTTCGACAACTTCGTCAAATTTCTCGATCTCGGACACATAGTCCATGACATATTCCATGCCTGCACAACCGCCATTGGTCACGCCTACGCGCAAGTAACCCTCGCCGCGTTCATCGAGAATTTCACGCACGCGCGCGGCAGCGGCATCCGTAAGGGTAACGAGTTTAGGGCGTGGTCTGCGAGTTCGAGTGGTGACGGTCATAGCATATTTAATTCTAATTTGGCCTCATCGCTCATGCGGTCGGGTGTCCATGGCGGATCGAAAGTCATGCTGACTTCGACGCGGCGTACGCCGGCGACGACTTCGCAAGCTTCGCGCACCCATTCAGGCATTTCGCCAGCTACGGGACAGCCCGGTGCGGTCAGAGTCATTTCAACTTTCAACAAGCGGTCATCTTCTAACTCGACTTTGTAAATCAAGCCTAGCTCATAGATATCCGTCGGGATTTCAGGGTCATAGACCGATTTAAGCTGTCCGATGACATCTTCAGTAATGCGCTCTATTTCTTCGTCCGATGGCGGTTCTATGGGCGCGCCTGAAACATCAATCACGTCTCGCTTTGGCGTGGAAGACACGACACCTTCGGCTGCTTCCGCGGGCGCAGGATGTTTTGGCACTGGCAAGTCTTTTGCCGAGTCGAGCCCTGGAATTTGCGCATTCGCCATCGCTTCGGCGCGGCGCTGTCTGTCTAATGTCGGATCAATCATAACGGTCTCTATATAGTCATTTTTCTAAGATAAAAAAGTGGTAGCTTTTTTCACGCCTTCAATGAGGCGATCAGCTTCGTCCAATGTATTGTAAATACCAAAGCTCGCCCGGGCTGTAGAATGAATGCCCAGCTTGGTCATGAGGGGCTGCGTACAATGCTGCCCTGCCCGCACAGCAATGCCGTATTTATCAAGAATTTGCGCAACGTCATGGGCGTGGGCCCCCTTGAGGTTAAAGGCTAGCACAGAGCCCTTTTCCTGAGCATCGCCAATCAGGCGGAAACTGTTGATAGCCCGAAGCCCATCCAGCGCATGGTAATAGACCGCCATTTCATGTTGATGCACCTCAGCAGGGTCAAAGCCAGTGTACCAATCAATCGCCGCGCCAAGGCCAATCGCTTGGAGGATGGGCGGCGTTCCCGCTTCGAATTTATGGGGTGGATCATTATAGGTGACGCGGTCTTCAAAGACGTCTTCAATCATCTCGCCGCCGCCCTGAAAGGGCTGCATGCGCTCAAGGATGTCGGTCTTGCCGTAAAGCGCGCCAATCCCCGTGGGGCCATATAGTTTATGCCCTGTCATGCAGTATAAATCGGCGTCAATATCAACGACATTGACGGGCATATGCACAGCGGCTTGCGTGCCATCGACGATGAATATTGCGCCCGCCGCATGGGCCCATTCGCCCATTTCTTTGACGGGATTTACCGTGCCCAGCACATTGGACATATGGACGATGGACACGATTTTCGTCTTCGGTCCAAGCATTGATTTATAGGCCGCGAGGTCCAGCTCGCCCTGCTCTGTTACGGGAATAAACTTTATCACCGCGCCGTAACGTTCGCGCAGGAAATGCCACGGCACGATATTGGAGTGATGCTCCATTTGGGTAATAATGATTTCATCGCCAGCTTCAATTTCACCTGCAAGACCGTAAGCCGCAAGGTTCAACGCTTCGGAGGCCCCTTTAGTGAAGACGATATTCTCTGGCTTAGGCGCGCCTAGGAAGCTCGCCACTTTCGCCCGCGCGCCTTCATATGCCTCGGTTGTTTCATTGGCCATCGTATGAAGCCCGCGATGCACATTGGCAAAGCTCGTGCTCATCTGCCCCGTAATGGCATCAATCACCGCCTGCGGCTTTTGCGCAGAGGCAGCATTGTCCAGATAGGCCAAAGGCTTACCATTTATCTCTCGCGAGAGAATGGGGAATTGAGCGCGGATATTGTCGATGTTAAAGGACATTAAAAATTACCAATAGAATTTTTATCACAGCTAGAGCAGTGATAGTTATGCCTATGAGCTTTAAAAAAGCGAAAGGCCGGTAAGTTGGGTTTTTGCTAAGCTTAAATCTCGCAAAAACAAACAAAGCCACACCAAGCCAAGCTATGATAAATGCTTCAATCATGCCGCGAACCTCATGTAAAAATAGAACGCGGTTAGGCCTAGAATGAAGACAGCCAACAGACGGCTGATAAAAATCAGCTCAGGCGCTTCTTTTCCGGGGCGACGGGATAGGCGGGACAACACGAAATAGGCAATTGTCGAGATCAGAATAAGTATGGCGAGGGTGGACGTTGTCATGGCTGAACCTGCTTCGCAAGTTGCGTCCAAAATACAATGACTATGAAAGCGCCGCCCAAGCCTATCCATGCTTCCATTATTTTCCGCTTCTTAGCACTCCAACTATATATCTTGGCAAAGTGATCTAGCTGCATCAGCATTCCCACCAATACCACTACCGGAAAAAAACCATAAAGCACAAACTCTGTAAAAGTAGTTTCGTTCATTCCAACCACTCACGAATCTTCACTAGCAAGCTCTCGCGCAACTCTTCATCGTCCATGTCATCAAAGACATCAGCGACGAAAGCTTCAGTAAGGAGCGCCCGCGCCTCGGCCAGCCCAATACCGCGTTGGCGCATGTAAAACAACGCGCTCTCATCAAGCTGCCCAATCGTGTTCCCATGGGCGCAAGCGACATCATCGGCGTAGATTTCAAGCTCGGGCTTAGACCGAATTTCGGATGTATCCGAGAGCATCAAAGCGTCATGGCGCATCTCTGCATCTGTGTGCTGGGCTGGACGGCGGACATGGAACTTACCTTGGAAGACGCCGCGCGATTTATCCGTCACCACACCTTTTACGGCTTGGCGAATGGTGCAATCGGGAACGGCCAAATCAATATAGCTCGTCATATCGCAATGGCGTTTATCATCGAGCAGGTAAGCCCCGTTCAACGTAGCCTCAATATGTTTCCCCATCCCCGCAAGTCGCGTCTCGATACGAGATAAAGCTCCGCCAAAAGACAGCGCATGTTGCGTGACCTTGGCATCATTCCAAGCTGTGATATGAGCTGTGGCGATACGCACACAATCGGCAGGGTCGCTATGAACAATGGTTCTGTCAAATGAGGCTTCGGCTTTGAGCGTAACCGTCATATCAATATTGACGAAACCACCGGCATCACCCGCGTGATGTTCAATTACACTAAGGCTCGCGCCTTTGGCTATATCAATACGGATACGGATATGGCCACGGTTCAGCCCTTCAATAATGAGAGGCGTTTCAGAGCTAAAGCCTTCGGGCACGGCAATCGTCCAAACCTTGCCGCCAAAATTACGGGCGAGTTTCGCCATGGCGCTATCCGTGTCCAAATCGTCCGTCTCGACTTCGGAAATAGTGACGCCTTCGGGCAATGTGAACTTTGGGAGGCCCGCTACGGATAGCCCCGCTGCCGACTCATCGACACGGCCGCGCACATCCGTCCATTTCCACGCTTCGTCGCGGCGGGTTGGGAGTGTATCGAGCTTAAGCGGCATATGCGTCATAGCCTTCCGCTTCTAACTTTTTCGCGAAATCTGCATCACCTGAGGCTGCAATTTTTCCGCCAGAGAGAACATGCACGCGGTCTGGTACGATGTAATCAAGGAGGCGCTGATAATGGGTAATGATGAGCATACCGCGATCAGGAGAGCGGAGCTTATTCACGCCATCGGCCACAATACGCAGCGCATCAACATCAAGGCCGGAATCCGTTTCGTCCATGACGATAAAACGCGGCTCGAGCATCATCATTTGGAAAATTTCCATACGCTTCTTCTCGCCGCCCGAAAAGCCGACATTCAGTGGACGCTTGAGCATTTCGGGTTTCATCTTTAGCTCTTTGGCGAGAGCGCGAGCTTTCTTGAGAAATTCAGGTGCGGCCATTTCTTCTTCCCCTCGTGCGCGGCGCTGTGCGTTCAGCGCGGTCTTGAGGAATGTCATGGTTGGAACACCGGGGATTTCCAGCGGATATTGAAAGGACAGGAACATGCCTTTGGCCGCCCGCTCTTCGGGGTCCATATCGAGAAGGTTATCACCGTCAAGCGTGACATCACCGCCCGTAACGTCATAGCCATCACGCCCCGTCAGGACATAAGACAGCGTCGATTTACCAGCGCCATTCGGCCCCATAATCGCATGAACCTCCCCTGCGGGAATGTCGAGCGAAAGCCCTTCAAGGATAGTTTTTTGGCCGTCATCAACAGCGGCAGAAAGGTTATTTATTTTTAGCATTATTTTTCCCAAATAAGCTCGTCGTGAGCATATTTCACGATGACTTCTATTTTTCCGACGATGGCTGCATTGAAAGCTTCTAACTCTTCAGCAGGCACCCATATTTCTTCATGTTCTTTTGCCCCAACAACTTCGGGCTGATATTTATCTGCAACTGACTTCTTCACAGCAAAGCGCGTAACGTAACCTTCCTTGTCGTCATTAATTCGCGAGTTCCAATCCTTCGCAATTTGTCGCGCATAACCCTCGTTCAAAACAGGATAGAATATGGGTTGGTCAGGCAAGCGCGGCGGATAAGCTGTAAAGCCACTATCCTCAATGAGCTTCAACTCATTCTTGCCAACAGGGCGATACATTGTGACTGTTTCAGTCATGATTTAGACTTTCTAAAACTTCCGTTCATTCCTGCCCAGCGTTTTGAACAAAACGCAAGAGCAGGAACCCAGTGTCCCTCATGGCTAATCTTGATAGATGCGGGATACTGGTTCCCAGCTTTCGCTGGAATGCACGGATATAAAAGGGAGTTAGCCACGAAACGCCGTAACCTCGATTTCCACTTTCATCTTTTCGTCCACCATCCCGGCTATCACCATTGTCGCCGCGGGCAGAATATTTCCGAAATGCTTCTTAATCACGGGTAGAACCTCTTTGACATATTTGCGGTCGGAGACCGTATATTGCACTCGGATGGTATGACCGAGTTCAAACTCTGCAGCCTTTAGCGCCGCCATGATATTTGTGAAGGTGTTCTGAGCTTGCTGCGCAGCAGACTCTGGGAGTTCACCTGATGTGTAGTCATAGCCCACTGTGCCAGAAACAAAGCACCAATCGCCCTGCACCACCGCGCGGGACATGGCATATGTTTTTTCACCTTCGGAGAGTGAAATAAATTTACGTTTAGCTTTGGCCATTTTTATTTCCTTATGGACAGAGAGCGGTGGTCCACTCAGTTGTGTTTTCGCCGCGATGGCATTTAATACGAGATCCGTAAGCGGCGAGGGTTTGGTTGCCCTCTGCGCCGCTCACAATGAGATAAATTTCTTCGGCTTTGACCGAATCGTCGGGCAAGCCTTTGGCGCTAAAAAGCAAGACCGCGCCATCTTCGCGTTCAAAGGTCGATTGCGATGTTGAGATGATTGTATTGCCATCTTCAGGCGCGAAATAGAGCCGCACGTTATCGATGGCCTCGCCGCGCGATTGACCTTCCCTGAGGCCTGTGAACTTGGCGAGGCCTTTGGAATAACTATTGAAATCAACATCTTCAAGGGTGAGTGATTTTGGCATAGGCGGAGCGGGCGGTGTTACCTCGGTTGTGACTTTAGGCGCGGCAGGTGCTTCCACCTCCTGCGAACCACAAGCCACTAAAAGCAATCCTAACGCCGCAAGTGCAAACCCCTCGCCCCGCCTGCGGGGGAGGTGCGCCCGAAGGGGGCGGAGGGGGGAGCGACAAGAAACATAGCTCTGCTGGGCTCCCCCCTCAGTCGCTTCGCGACAGCTCCCCCGTGAACGGGGGAGCGAATTTAAGCGCACGACCTTCATTAACCCACAGAGCCTTCCAAGCTAATCGCCACCAATTTCTGCGCTTCAACGGCAAATTCCATAGGCAGTTCTTGGAGGACATCACGGCAGAAACCATTAACGAGCAGCGCCACGGCGTCCTCTTCGGACAAGCCGCGTTGACGGCAATAGAAGAGTTGATCATCGGATAATTTAGATGTCGTTGCTTCATGCTCAAATTGCGCGGTCGGCGTGTTACTTTCAATATAGGGCACGGTATGGGCGCCACACTGATCGCCGATTAGCAAGCTATCACATTGCGTAAAGTTCCGCGCACCAACCGCCTTTCTATGGGCACTGACAAGGCCGCGATAGGTCGAGTTAGACTTACCCGCGCTGATACCTTTAGAGATAACACGCGATTTCGTATTCTTGCCTAAATGGATCATTTTGGTGCCTGTATCGGCTTGTTGATGTCCATTAGTAATGGCAATGGAATAGAACTCACCTTGGCTATTATCGCCGCGTAAAATACAGCTTGGATATTTCCATGTAACCGCAGAGCCTGTTTCGACCTGTGTCCAAGACACTTTGGAGTTTTCACCGCGGCAATCGGCGCGTTTGGTCACGAAGTTATAAACCCCGCCTTTACCTTCGGCGTCGCCCGGCCACCAATTCTGAACCGTAGAATATTTCACTTCGGCATCTTCATGAACTATAATTTCAACAATCGCAGCATGGAGTTGGTTTTCGTCCCGCATCGGGGCCGTACAGCCTTCAAGGTAAGAGACGTAAGAGCCTTTATCAGCGATAATCAACGTACGTTCAAACTGCCCTGTCCCCTGCGCGTTCATACGGAAATAGGTGGAGAGCTCCATCGGGCAGCGAACCCCCGGCGGGATGTAAACAAAGGAGCCATCGGAGAAGACGGCATTATTAAGCGTCGCGTAATAATTATCCGTCACAGGCACAACAGAGCCCATATATTTCTTCACCAATTCAGGATGGTCTTTTACGGCCTCGGAGAATGAGCAGAAAATCACACCATGTTTCGCGAGTTCTTTTTTAAATGTCGTGACGACCGAGACGGAGTCAAACACCGCATCCACGGCGACTTTCGGTGCGCCTTTAACACCCGCCAGAACCTCTTGTTCTTTGAGTGAAATGCCGAGCTTATTATAGACTTCGAGTATCTCTGGGTCGACTTCATCGAGCGAATTCAATTCCTTCTTCTTCACCGGTGACGCGTAATAATACATGTCCTGAAAATCGATTTTCGGATATTCGACCATCGCCCATTCCGGCTCTTCGAGCGTGAGCCAACGGCGATATGCTTCGAGACGCCAATCGAGTAGCCATTGTGGCTCGTCCTTTTTGGCCGAAATAAAACGGACAATATCCTCGTTCAGACCCTTTGGCGCGAACTCCTGCTCAATATCACTATCAAAGCCATATTTATATTTATCCGCCTCAAGTGAGCGCACACCTTCGACGGTGCTGTCCTCTATAGAGTCTTTTGCAATCTTGACGTCTTCGCTCATTATGCGGCTTTCCGTTTTATTTTTCTAATCTTGGCCCAGGCGGAGAGAAAATGCTCCACATCGGCCATAGTGCTGTTATACCCAAAGCTAATACGTATCGCACCCTTAGGGGATTTATCCGATAAGCCCATGGCCTTGATTGCGCGGCTTTCGCCAACCTTGCCCGAAGAACATGCCGTACCCGTTGAGACGGATATGCCTTCGAGGTCGAGTGACATCATCGCTGTCATGGAACTGACATCAGGGATGGCGAAAAAGCTGGTATTCGGCAGGCGCTCTACGCCCTCCCCAAATATTGTCAGCTCAGGTTCCATAGATTTAAGACCCGCCTCTAATGCATCACGCAACTCTCTAGTATGGTCTAAATCTGTCATCGCCTTCACAGCCGCGCCAAAGCCCGCAATCCCAGCCACATTCATTGTGCCCGCACGGCGGCGGCGCTCTTGCCCGCCCCCACAGAGCAGCGATTGTGCTGGCGCTTCGGGGGCCATGTAAAGCGCACCAACACCTTGCGGTCCGCCGATCTTATGCGCAGAAATAGCGATGTAATCCGCGATGTAAGTCATAGGTATTTTACCGAGCGCTTGAACCGCATCAACAAGGAGCAAGCCGCCTACTTCGGAAACAATATCGGCAATCTGCTCAATCGGCTGGATAACCCCCGTCTCGCTATTGGCCGCGACGACAGAGACAAAGATACGCCCATCGGCCTCATCCCAATTCTTAAGACGGTCTTTCAGCCACGCCACATCCGTCACGCCATTTTCACTTAACGGAATAAACTCATGCGGACACCTCCATTGATCCGCCGCGCGGTAAGTCGCGGGGTGGTCTGCATAGGAAAACAGCATTTTGCGGCATCCCGCCGTCCAAGCGGAAAACACCGCTGTATTCAGAGCTTCGGTGCCGCAGCCCGTAAAGACAATATCCTGTGCGCAAACTCCCATGGCGAGCCCTACCGCTTCGCGGGCGTTCGAGATTAGATTTTTCGCCGCGCGCCCATCACCATGTTGCGCAGACGGATTGCCTTCAACAGCCATCGCCGCTGTTACAGCTTCGATAACTTCGGAGCGGATTGGCGAGGTCGCGTTATGGTCGAGATAGGTGCGGGTCATTCCGCCGCCTCCAGAACAGGAAAACGGCCATCAACGACATCTTGTACTGTAATGGAGGCTAAAAACTGCTCAATATGATCTTCAAGGGCTCCCCAGAGATTATGGGTCAGGCAACGATCGGTTTTTCCCGTACAGGCAATTTTTGTTTCGGGGGTGCAGCCATGGGCTTTGATGTCTTCGTCGACGGCAAAAATTATTTTCTCTAGCGTTAGGTTAGCCGCAGATTCGGCGAGCACATAACCGCCAGATGCTCCGCGATGGCTTTCGACCACCCCCGCGCGGCGAAGTTTGGCGAATAACTGTTCTAAAAAGCTCAGCGAAATACCTTGGCGTTTGGAGATATCATTGAGTGAGGAGCGCACATTCGTACCTTGCGCGGCCATATCTGCCACGGCCATCACCGCATAACGCCCTTTTGCCGTCAATTTCACCTGTTAAAGCCCTTTCTGTGAAGGTTTTTCTCGCTTTTCGTGAAGGTCCTTGTTAAAGGCCGCCCAGAAATTTATTTGCAACACTAATGTGTCAGGGATTTAATTATTCCGACTAAATTAGTCAAGATTAAGTCTGCGCTAATCAGCTGCGACAAAACAGTTTAAGGGGCTCTTATGCCAGAAGTCATTTTCAACGGTCCTGAAGGCCGTCTTGAAGGCCGTTATCACCCATCCGATGATCCGCAAGCGCCCTGCGCGCTCATCCTTCCGCCGCACCCGAAAGCTGGCGGTCATATGGACCACCGCATCACGGTTGCGATGTATGAGCAATATAAAGCCCGCGGATTTTCTGTTCTGCGTTTTAACTTTCGCGGCGTAGGCCGTTCTGTCGGTGTTTACGATAATGGCCAAGGCGAATTGCAAGATGCCGCCTACGCTATGGATTACATGCAAAGCTTTAACCAGAACGCGCCTTTTACATGGGTGTCAGGCTATAGTTTTGGCGCGTGGATCGGCATGCAGCTTTTGATGCGCCGCCCCGAAGTGGCTGGCTTTATTTCAATGAGCCTTCCAACTAACACATATGATTTCGCGTTTCTCGCGCCCTGCCCAGCCTCTGGCCTAATCACTTACGGGACGAACGACCCGATTGTCCCAGCGGATGATGTGGACCGAATTGTTGAGAAAATCCGCGTTCAAAAGGGCCATAAGATTTACACATATCCAATCGAGGGCGCAGATCACTTCTACACTAACCATCTCGAAGAAGCGATGCATGTGATTGATGATTACCTAGACGCGAACCTAGATCCACAATATTGCCCACCAAGAGAGCCGAAACTGCTTGAGGGGTAGTAAACTTCTTCGTCCTCACCCCACCCAGTGGGTGAGGACGTATCTTTGGTTACTCCCCCATAATCGCATCAATCCGACGCTGCGCTATCGGATGATATACGGGTCTTGCGGCTTCATATACATCGGCGGCCCAGAACTGTAGGTCTTCTCTATCTGATCCCTTCAGCGCGCCGTAAAGTCGATAGATAAATTTTCCGCGCCCAACTGTCATGAGAAAGTTCTCAAGCTCAGGATAAGCGGCGTCATAGCCGCCCTTAATCGCTTGCATATACCATGCAAAAGCTGTTTCGGCATTTTGTGTACCCGTTAACGAAAAGGTATCATCCAATTCAGAAAACTGTGCCTCTGTAAGGCCTTCAGGCAAATTATTCAAAAAATGTAACCACTCATGCGTTGACCACGCCTCGGTTTTTAAGTCAGCGGCCTTTACTACGCCAGACACCCATTCTGCTGATTGCGCATCTACAACCTCAAAAGCGTCCGAGATTGGCTTTCGCGCTGTATCAGGAAGCCCCGGCCCGTAAACCCACGCATCAATCTCTTCTCTTGTGACGGCCTCCATATTATCTTTGTGAAGGTTTTCATGAAGGTAAGACAGGAAATCCTCTGTCGTAACAGACTTGAACGCCTGATCGTTAAACCAAGCTTTTAGAAACGGATCAAATTTTTCGCGGCCAAAGCGATCTTCGAGGAAAAAGAGGAAATTCGCGCCTTTGATATAGCTGACTAAGGTAAAGGCCACATCAGGATGCGCCATATCCTCGGGCAGTTTCAAATGCGTCAGCTCAGGGCGCTTTGCTTCTGATATGGCGCGCTTCATGCCTTCCATATCCAGAACTTGCTCCATAATAGCGCGGCGCTCGCCGTAAAGCTCTTCCATGACGCGGTTCTCAACATAGCTCGTAAAACCTTCATTCAGCCAAGCATCACGCCAACTAGAATTCGTCACAAGATTTCCTGACCATGAATGCGCCAATTCATGCGCCACGACATTTGTTAGGCTCTTATCCCCCGCCACCAGTGTCGGGGTAAGAAAGCTCAGCCGCGGATTTTCCATACCGCCATAGGGAAAGCTAGGCGGCAAAACGATAAGGTCATAACGCCCCCAGCGATAAGGCCCATAAAGCTTGGTATTCGCCTCCTCCATTTGCGGCGTTTCAGAAAACTCTTCCGCCGCGGCGTCCAGAATATACTCTTCCGCATATACGCCGATATGATCATTGATTGGTTTGAACTTGATATCCCCTACAGCAATCGCGAGCAGGTAAGACGGAATGGGCTGCGGCATCTCGAACCGATATTCCCCGTTCTGATCTTTTGCACCTTGGCTAGCACTCATAAGCGGCAAGAGCCCCTCCGGCACACGCAACGTCGCACTATAAGTCATACGCACAGCCGGCGTGTCTTGAAGAGGCGCCATAGTCCGCGCATTAAGAGCTTGAGCTTGAGAAAATAAAAAGGGATGTTTTTTACCCGCCGTTTGCTCCGGCGAGAGCCACTGAAGGCCCTCAGCGGTGGGTGATGTGCGGTAGCTTATCAGCACTTGGTCAGTCTTATCCGTCAGCGGAATACGCAGCGCCTCGCCCAAAACAGCATCCGCTTCATCCATCGTATAATCCGTTACGCCTTCGGGATTGCCGCCTGAAAAAATACGCACGGATTTAATAAGGAGGTCCTTTGTATCGAGAACGAGCATATCCGCATCTGGTTTGACACGCTCAAAATCTATGGTCGCAATTCCGTCCAAAACCTTGGCGTCAAAATTAACATCCAAGTTCAAGTCAACATGGGTCACCCTCACTTCATCATAATTGGCGTAAGTGAATTTATCAGACTTGATAATAAGCTTTGTAGGCGTCTCGGCTTTTACAGGCATATTTTCTTTGACAGGGGCTTCTGCGCCATTGCATGCGGTAAGGGCTGCGGCGGCAAAAAGCGTGAATATTGCGGGTTTGAATGTGGTCATGGCGGACTCCTTTTTAGAGAGAATAACATATCACATCATAGCTACAACCCGTAGGCTGGATTACGGCATTGCTAAAACGCCGCCCGTCATCGGCTTAGCCACACCCGTCGTTGTTGGAAAACTAATCGGTAATTTCCATTTTGCGCGCACGGCTAAGTAAGCGAAAGCTTGCGCCTCAATCGCATCTGAATTCCACCCCACTTCTTCCGCCGTTTTGACGGTCGCGTCTAAATGCTCACGGAGCATCCACATCATGCCTTTATTATGGCGACCGCCCCCGCAGACGATCAGTGAACGCGGTTTTTCCCGCATGCCGTTCAGGGTATAAACAGCCGCCAACGTCGTAAAGGCCGCGAGGGTCGCCGCGCCGTTTTCAATCGTCAAATCATCCATATCGTTGATGACATCAAAATCATACCGGTCAGCCGAACGCGGCGTAGGCTGCTGAAAAAATTCCCGCTCAAGCCATTTACGCACCAAAGGAAAATGCGGCTCACCCGCCGCTGCGTATTTACCGTCCGGGTCAAAAGCCCCCATGCCATTACGTGACATCCAGTTATCCAATGGGCCATTTCCAGGCCCTGTGTCAGAGGCAATAATATGCCCGTCCTTGGTAATCAGAGTCACATTACCCACACCGCCAATATTGAGCACCGCTGTTGGCCGGTCCAATTTTGAATAGGCCACAAGCGCTTGGTGATAAACCGGGGCGAGCGGTGCGCCCTGCCCTCTTGCGGCCATATCAGCCGTTCTGAAATCATACCATACAGGTTTACCAACAGCCTTAGCTAAAGCCTTGCCATCTCCGAGTTGCAATGTGCGGCCTTTAAACAAAGCCTTTGGCGGGTGGTGCAAAACCGTTTGACCGTGAAATCCGATAAGCTTTAGTTCCGCGGCCCATTCACGGTGATCTTCACAAAGCGCATTCACGGCCCGTATGTGACTTTTCAATATGACCGTTTCTGCTGCGACAAAATTATTGGGCCTTGGGCCTTCAAATTGCCACCGCAACGCAGCTTGAGTTGCCGCCTCAAGTATCAACTTATCTTCTTGAGAATATTCAAAACAAAGACTTGGGCCAAGACGGATAATCCGCTCACCATCCGTCTCCAAAAAAGCGGCATCCACCCCATCAAGGGACGTCCCGCTCATAAGGCCCAATGCGATGTAATGCGGGTGTCCCACAGATACCCCTTTGACTTGTAAGGTCGCTTTGTTAGAAGCGAAAATTCGAAACCTTATAGGCCTGATTCATGACGCAATATCAATCAAAATTGATGCAAACCCTTACAGAGCGCGGGTTTCTTTATCAATGTACGGATGAAGACGGATTGGATAAAGCCGCCTCTGAAGGTGTTGTGACGGGTTACATTGGCTTTGACTGCACCGCACCGAGCCTTCATGTGGGCTCACTTGTTCAGATCATGATGCTGCGCCATCTACAGCGCGCGGGCGGGCGGCCCATTGTTCTCCTAGGCGGCGGTACCACAAAGATCGGTGATCCTTCTGATAAAGATAAATCCCGTCCAATCCTCACAAATGAGCTGATTGAGAAAAACAAAAACGGCATCAAGCAAGTCTTCTCAAAATTCGTTGATTTTGAGGGGTCCAATGCGGCTATCCTCGCGGATAATGCCGACTGGCTAGACGGATTAGGCTATATAGAATTTCTGCGTGATGTCGGGAAACTTTTTACTGTCAACCGCATGATCGCCATGGAAACAGTTAAGCGCCGGCTTGATAATGAGCAGCCCATGACATTCCTAGAATTCAACTACCCGCTCTTACAAAGCTATGATTTCGTGGAACTTTATCGCCGGCATGGCTGTACATTACAGCTTGGCGGATCGGATCAGTGGGGCAATATTACCAGCGGTATAGATTTGTCGCGGCGAATGGCGGAGGCTGATTGTTTCGGCTTCACCACGCCGCTCATCACAACCGCATCAGGCGGGAAAATGGGTAAGACCGCAGATGGAGCCGTCTGGCTGAATTCCGACCCTGAATTAGGGCAAGATTATTTCCGTACACCTTATGAATATTGGCAGTTCTGGCGCAATACAGATGATGCTGATGTCGGGCGATTCTTAAAACTCTTCACTGATTTACCATTAGGCGAAATTGCAAAACTTGAAGCGCTAGAAGGCGCGGATATAAACACCGCTAAAATACGCCTCGCCAATGAAGCAACGACAATGCTGCACGGCGCTGAAGCTGCAGCAAAAGCTGAGGCTACGGCCCGAGAGACTTTTGAAAAAGGCGGCACGGCGGTTGGTCTTCCGACGGTTGAAGTTTCTGGTTCTGATCTTATCGGAATGGGCATTTTAGCGGCTGCGGTAACGGCAGGGCTCGCCGCCTCTAATGGAGAAGGCCGCCGCCACATCAAAGCCGGCGCGCTAAAGCTGAATGATGGAAAAGTGACAAGCCATGAACAGAGCGTATCAGAAGGTGACATCCTAGATGGGGTTGTGAAAATCTCAGTTGGAAAAAAGAAACACGCCCTTTTAAAGGCTGTCTGATTATTCCTCTTGGGTTTTATCACCCGGCGGTGAGGGCCTCACAGCATCAATCTCCGCTTCGACATTTTCAGGTAGCTTATCCCGTTTGGTTCTGAAAATGCCGCGCAAAAATCCTGGCGTAAGCGCGGAAAGCGGATTTACTGCGATTTGGGTTTTGTCAAATGAGCCTTTCACTGTGTAGCTAAGCGCGAAAATCCCCTCGCCTTTTTTGCCGACAAAGATATCCCCAAGCACCGGAATATCACCGAGCATAGAGTTGGCTGTATAGGCGGGAACCAAGACGCCATCCAAGTCCAGTATTTGGTCGTCTAAGCGAATTTCACCATGTCCCGTCATGCCCAAAGCTGGACCGGAAACTCTGGCGTCGCGAATATTTAAAGCGCCTTGCTCAAGTGAGAACGGGACAACAAATTCTGTAAACCTCAAGCCCTCTCCCCCTAAAGTATCAAATATGCCACGCAAAGACGCGATGGACAGCATTTGCGCGAGAATAGGCGCTTCGACGAGTTTAAAGTCTTCGACCTCAGCCACACCGTTCAAAGCCCCGGAGAGCCCGATAGGCGGCATTTGCGCCTGTATCTGAAGGCGTCCACCCGTAATATTGTCGAGTCCTAAAAAGGCAAAAGCCGCTTCTGAAGCATTAGGAATATCAACCGTCACATTTCGGACGTCGCTCTCCCCGTCTGTCACCATATCAAGCTGAATATCCCCATCAGCTGTTTGACCTGAAAGCCTAGCATTTGTGATGCCTTCGCCATTGTGAGAGAAGAGTAGATTTGCATTTTTAACAGGATAAGCTTCGTGAAGGGCCAATGTTTCCAGCCCTGCCGTGAGCAATATCGGAATGTCTATTCCGCTTCCGCTATCTTCAAAGCCCGCCCTTACAAAAGAAGACATGTCAAGATATCGCCCTGTCATAAAAACAGAAAGGCGCTCATTTGTCAGATCAGGTTTGGATTGAATAGCCGCGTCAACAAATCCTTCGATATTGGCCCGTTTAAGATCCATATCAATGAGGCGAAAGTCCTGCGCAAATTCCAAGCGACCTTGGACATCAAGTCCAGAGGCAGAGATTTTCATATCTTCGAAAAGGACATCACCATTTGGTCGCCGTTTCAGCTCTCCCGTAAGCTGGCCTTGCGCACCCATCTCTTTGGCCCAATAATCCCTAATTTGCAGAGCGCTTCTTGAGAGATCAGCTGAAATAGCTGCGGAATATAGCTCTAAACCTTTCCCTACAGCATCCACCTTAAGATCAATTTCGCCGTCAAAATATTCCCTAAATCCAATGCCAAAACCATCAAGCGTATCGCGGTCCATGCGCCCCTCAACCTTGTAGCGTGTCGGCGTAGAGCCAAAATCAAAGGTCTCCTGCCAATTCAGATCAGCTTGCCAAGGCCCTATATTTACAGGACCTTTGACGGTCATACCGCCGCTGTCCACAGTCATTGTTACAAAAGCATTTTTGAGTTTATGCGCTCCCAAAGCGAAAGGCGCAGACGCATTTTCAAAACGCCCGGTGACATCATATTTTATTCTGTCTCTTTCAAAAAACTCCAAGAGCGGGCGGGTAACCTTCACTTCAATATTACCAGTGCCGCCAAAATCCTGAGGATTGACGCCATATTTACTGGCATATTGGAACGGCTTCTCATCTATCAAGCCCATTAAATCTGATGCCTCGCCATCTCCGATGACCGTCATATTCAAATCACCACCTTTTGGCTGCAATCTTGGAATATCCGCAATGGCTTGCTGTATATTGACGTTGCCAATTTGTCCGCCGATAGCGTCAAACCTGGCGCTGTTCCCCCGCACAACACCGCGTCCTGACGTGTTGGTGTAGGGCGTCATTGTCGAGATATAACGCACATCCCCGCCCGTTACGTCGAAACTCATCATCAAATCGTCATTAACGGGCAAACGGCTTCCGTTTAAAAGGTCTTGCGGAATATCAGCTTCAAACTCAATATTTTTGATTGTCGCCCGCAGGATTGACCGCTCAAGCCAGCGCCGTGCCCCATCCGCAAATTTGACAGGCCAAAGAGCCAAGAGGTCATCCGGCATCAGTGTGCCTGAGGATCGTCCCTCGAGTTTTATAGACTCCCAGTCACCAGCCTGCGTTTGCTTTACCCGGCCTGTGACCGAAAACTGATGTGTCCCAAGATCAACATTTAGTTTTGTTAAGTCCAAAACACGCGAGTCCGCATCAAGCCGCCCCGCTGTTTCAAGGCTGTCAATAATTAGCGGGCTCGCGAATTGCGGCGTTTGATCAAGATTGATGTCAGCAAGATTTAAGTCAAAAAGCGGGGAGCTGTTTATATTGCCATCCGTGAGCGCACCCAACTCGCTTAAAGTTCCCGAACCTGTAAAGCTTATCTTCTGCGAGCTTAGTCCCACTTCTGAGATATCCATAATCTGAGAATCAGCCGTCAACTTCGCCTTGAAACGTCCATCATCAAAATTAGCCAAAGTTTCGCCTAGCTTTACGGAGCCACTTCCTGCGCTTAAATCAATGTCAGCAGTTTCAAGACCATTGACTTCATCCACCTTGACCGAGGCTTTCAAATCCAAGGATGTATTAAGAGTCTTTAGCCCGGCATAACGTCCGCGTTTGGGTGAAATGATGGACGGGTTTAACCCCGACGCCGTCACATCGATCGCGTAGGACTTTACATTAGGCGAGGCCCGCATTGTAAACTCAAGCGGAATTGTCATAGCATCCTTGCGTAAATTAGATGTCATATCGACAAAGATGCCGTCAGTTTCACTTCGAAAATCAACATCTGTTTCCTGAAAAATCAGTTCTAACCCATCGCTGTCATCTACGATGTGAGCTTCAGCATTGGTAACTGTGACAGCCTTGACCCCGCTAACATCAGGTCGATCACCGCCAACCGTATTTTGGCCACTGCGCCAAACAGGCCCCAATCGCCCGACAGTATTAGGCGTGCCCAAACCCGCAATGACTTTACCGTCATTGGTTCGCAACCACGTCACAACACCGCCATCAATGACTAAGCGCTCCGGCGTCAAAGACCCTTTCATTGCCGCAGCAAGGGGGACTTCCGTCTGCAAACGCGGTATGGTTTCGATCCGGTTTCCACCCGGGTCGGTAATGACAACATTCGTAGCTTCAAAAACAATGGTATTTGACGCTGAAAGCCATGTCAGATTCATGTCCTCAATCTGGGCGTCACTGCCATTAAAAGCCTGAGAAAACCACATCTGAGCATTGGTGTTAAACCGTGAAATATCAACGCTTTGACGGCTCAAGATCATGTTTAAAGCAAAAAACCAGAATATGGCGAGTCCAAGGACGATTGCTGTCAACTCGCCGCTGAGGCGAAATACCCGATAGGCTATGCGCTTAGGCCAATAAGACCATTGCTTTTGCGGCACGGCTTTTGGCGCAGTGACATCTGGGTCACTTAATGCGTCCTTAGCATTGTCAGCAGATGGGTTTTCGGTCATATGGCCTATCAAGTTACCGCATCATATTAGACACAGACGGTAAAGAAAACTTAAGTTTATGTCGCGGCGTATTCAACTTACGCATTCGCAACATACAGCATAAAAAGGAAATTCCTATGACACTCTCTGTTGGTGATAAAGCTCCTGACTTTTCCATGCCATCCGATGGCGGCGGAACGGTCTCTCTTTCTGATTATGAAGGACGCTATCTTGTTCTGTATTTTTATCCCAAAGACGACACACCTGGATGCACTAAGGAAGCCATTGGCTTTACAGAAAGCAAAGCGGAATTTGACGCGCACGGTGCCTCTATACTAGGCGTGTCAAAAGACACAGCGGCCAAACATGATAAGTTTATCGCCAAACATGATCTCAAAGTCTCATTGGGCTCAGATGAAGATGGCGGGATGATTGAAAGCTATGATGTTTGGGTAGAAAAAAACATGTATGGCAAAAAATATATGGGCATTGAACGTGCAACCTATCTGATTGGCCCGGACGGAGATATTCTTGAAATATGGCGTAAAGTTCGCGTCAAAGATCATGTTGCAACAGTCTTAACAGCTTTGAAAAATCACGCTGGGTAAAGTGGGCGCAGCTCAAAATGCACTAGCCGTTCTCAATAGTTCTGCGCCAGCAAAAAAGGGCCTTGCAGCAAGGCAACTTGCGCAAGACTGGGAACAGTCTCGTGACATTGGCACTGCTATTGACCTTATGCCGGATAAGCCTGCGCGGCCGGGGCACCCCGTACTCGTCTCACCTGGAGACGTAAAAAGACGGCGCCTTGGCACGAAGGCCGGGCGCGGAGCCCTCCTTCATGCTGTGGCCCATATCGAATTTAACGCGATTGATTTAGCCGCTGATATGATTGCTCGGTTTGGGCATCACCCTGATATTCCTAAGGCAGACCAGACTAACTTTATAGGCGACTGGATTAGTGTCTGTCTTGACGAGGCGCGTCATTTTGATTTGCTCCAAACCCGGCTTTCAGAGCTTGATATGAGCTATGGTGACCTCCCCGCCCACAACGGCTTGTGGGAAGCTGCTGTAAAAACCAAATCCAATTTTGCTGCAAGGCTCGCAATAGCGCCCATGGTGCTAGAAGCACGTGGATTGGACGTTACGCCCGGCATGATCGAAAAACTGACAAATGTAGGGGATAATGCTAGTGCTGATATCTTAAAAATCATCTATAATGAGGAAATCGGGCACGTTGCTATCGGAGCCCGCTGGTTTCAGAAACTTGCCCAAATTCGCGGCCAGGAACCCGAATCTTGGTTTCACGCCCTTGTCAGTGATTACTTTGCCGGACGTCTCAAACCACCCTTTAATGTGCAGGCCCGCACACTTGCAGGGTTAAAAGAAGGTTTTTACATGCCTCTTTCATAGAGTTTAACATTAAATTTCGGTGAGATTTATAATATCTGCAGTAATTTCACCTTAATTCTTTTGATTTAACTTGTAAGCCCTGGGGTGGTTATGGTCTATATAATCAAAATTCAAACGGATGGGGATCCATGATTAACGACGTTTTTGGGGAGTTGCGCTCACGCGTTCTCCAGCATTTCCCAGAACGCCAGCTTTACCTTCGTTCCGGCGGTGAAGTTAAATATTATGTCTTTGGCACAAAGACACAAATGGCGATTACAGGCGGATTAATGCTCGTTGCAGCATGGTGCGTCTTTACGATGTTCAATCTCATTTGGGGATATAACCCGATGCGTGCTCCCGCACAGGAAATAAAACGTGTTGAGGCTCGCTATCAACGCCTTCTCGCCGACGCCCAAGCCAAAGAAAGTAATGCTCGCCTTATGCTCTCTGAGCAGCGCCAAAGTTTTGAGCAAATGGCCAAAAGCTTTGAAGAAAAGCATAACACAATTTCCCAAATTCTAAAAACTCCCACATCGCCTTCTCTGCCGTCAGGGGACACGTCATATGCTGATGACAGAATTTTAATGGCGCCTACTATCAGAGATGCAGCGCCTCGAAGCGCCAGAACCGCCATAGTCGAAACAGCTAGCGCTAATACCGGGATGGATATTGATCGGTCTCTAAGCAACTTGGACATCACTCAAAACGCCATACTAGCATCGGCGGAAATTGATACGCTAAACCGCATTGAGCGTGGCCGCGCTATTATTAGAGCGACGGACCTTTCAGTCGATACTGTTCTAAGTGAAAGCCCCTTTGGTAAAGGCGGCTTATTCGTAGATTTAGGTGACGATCTTAATGCCGCTGCTGCGGAAGGTGATTTCGGATCGCGCGTGGCGAGTATCAAAGCCCGCGTTGCAGAAGCCGAAGCTTTAGACAACGCCCTCACCTCACTCCCTTTCGGTCACCCGGTAGGTGTTCCGACATACCGCACATCCTCATACGGTCTTAGAAAAGATCCCTTTACAAAACGCCCGACATTTCACCAAGGCTTGGATTTCGGTGGACGTCGCGAAACACCTATTGTTGCCGCGGCTGACGGAACGGTTATTTTTGCTGGACGCAATGGTGGTTACGGCCGCTCGGTCGAAATTGACCACGGTCACGGCTTTGTGACCCGCTACGGACATATGCACAAATTGAATGTTAAGCGCGGGCAGGTTATTAAAAAGGGCGATAAGATTGGCGGTATGGGCTCGACGGGCCGCAGTACAGCAACTCATTTGCACTATGAAGTTCACTTCCAAGGTCGTGAGTACGATCCTGATAAATTTTTGAAAGCTGGTCATTATGTTCAATAAGACAAATTCATCATCTTCCTCTGCGCCCTCTGCGCCTGACATGCCGGCCAAGAAGACATCATCACCCTCACGTGGCGCTGCAGTTCCGTCTATATTCGGAAGCGATATCGTTATTACGGGCGATATTAAGACAGATGGCCACATCCAGATAGACGGGCGGTTGGACGGCAATATTCAAGCCGGCAATGTCACAATCGGAGAAAAAGGGGCTGTAAACGGAAAAATCGTGGCCGGTGCTGTTCACATTCGCGGCAAGGTTACGGGTAAGATTGAGGCCAATGTTGTGGACCTCTCAGAGACAGCCAATGTTCAAGCTGACCTGGTTCAAGATCAATTGATGATTGCCAATGGCGCATTCTTTGACGGAAAATGCACGCGTAAAAGCAATATATCTAGCGCGGCCAAAACCGCTAAGAAGACTGCATAACCTCACATAACATTTAGAGTGAAAGCGTCTCTTTGAGGCGCTTTTTTTATGCCGCGATATTTCAATCCTTGAATTAGCCATCCTATAACTATGGCAATTCAACAGCTTGCATGAATTTCAAACAGATAAATCCTTGATGATGGAAATTCGGGCTATAGTGGGGCGTTCCCGCTTTTGGGCAGACAATCGCGTAGGTTTGTTAAGGCGGGACGGTGAGGTAGGGCGCGGCGGAGTTACGACCGCTGAGATGCCAACCTCTGCGACGTTCCTTTACGCGCAGATAAAATCACCGCTGCGGGAGTCGTTTCCTGTGTTTATAGTATTCCCAGGCGTGCCTCAGGCGCGGCTCCCGCAGAATGCCCTTTATCAAGGCTTTCATGCGTTTCGCGGCTTTCGTTTAAAAAAGCCGACTCGACCCGCAGGAGAGCTGTATCTAAAATTAGGAAAGAAAAGCTTCGTTCGAATAAGTATAAGCGCGTGGTTTATCCTGCAGTTTCTAACTTTGCAGATAAGGCGGCAGCCATAAACTGATCTAAATCGCCATCGAGAACGCCCGATGTATCTGAGGTTTCGACACTCGTCCGTAAGTCTTTGACCATTTGATAGGGCTGCAGGACATAGGAACGAATTTGATGTCCCCAACCGATCTCTGAGCGGTTATCTGCCGCGTCTTGGGCTTCGGCCTCACGGCGCTGCATCTCAGCTTCATAAAGGCGTGAGCGCAACATATCCCAAGCCGTCTTACGGTTTTTATGTTGCGAGCGGTCATTCTGGCACTGCACAACAATCCCCGTAGGCTCGTGGGTAATGCGCACAGCAGAATCGGTTTTATTGACATGCTGTCCCCCTGCCCCTGAGGCGCGGTATGTGTCCACACGGCAGTCGGATTCGTTCAAGTCAATCTCAACAGTATCGTCGATCTCGGGAAAGACCCAAACAGAGGCAAAACTGGTATGACGACGCGCACTCGAATCAAAAGGAGAGATACGCACCAGGCGGTGAACCCCCGATTCAGTCTTCAACCATCCATAAGCGTTCGGGCCTTTAACTTTAATCGTGGCAGATTTGATCCCAGCTTCATCTCCGGATTGCTCCTCAATGATTTCAGTTTTCATACCATGTGCATTGGCCCAGCGCGTGTACATACGAAGCACCATTTCGGCCCAATCCTGAGCTTCTGTTCCGCCCGCCCCGGGATGGATTTCGACAAAGCAGTCATTGCCGTCAGCCTCACCCGAAAGGAGCGCTTCAAGCTCAGCTTTGCCGGAAGTTTCTTTAACTTTACGCAAGGCCTCAGCCGCAGCTTCGACAAGCTCCGCATCCTCATCCAACTCGCCTAGCTCTGCGAGCTCAAGATTATCAGAAAGGTCACTCGTGAGTTTTTCAATATTATTGAAAGCGTTTTCGAGACGCGCCCGTTCCTGCATTAGTTTTTGCGCAGCTTGCGGATCGTCCCAAAAATCTTGCTTTTCGCTAAGTGCGTTTAATTCTGCGAGCCGCTGTTGTGAGGTTTCCCAGTCAAAGACGCCTCCTTAGCAGTGCAATTGACTGCTCGATGTCGTCTTTCATTTGTAAAATATCAGCTCTCATGAAAAGTAGATAGGACTAGTAGAGCCCTTCATCAAGCGCTTCTTCAACCTCTTCTGTTTCAGGTTTCGGCGGCATTTTAACAGCCACATCAACAGGTGCTTCAGGCTTGGGTGCAACTTCCACATCAGGCGTCTCAACACCATCAGATGCGGCCTCTATTTCGTTAAGGAGGTCTTTAACTTTGTTTTTCAAAGCGTCATTTTCTGATGGCGCTTCTGAAGCATTTTCATCAGAGAGCTCGACTGTATTTTCTTCTCCTAAGGCATCTTCACTCTCAGCTTCATTGCCAAAATCGAAGTCATAACTTCCGAAACTATCCGTTCCGCTTCCTACGCGAATGGTTGACTTCAACTCACCAACTGTAGGTTCAGTTCCCGGGCGGAAGGCTTCGAGAATAAAGTCAGGCGCACCAATATAAGAAGGCTCACCTGTATTACGATTCACAGGTGAAAGCGTGACACCCTCTGGGATACGGAAAGGTACCTTGGGCGCATCTTTCAACGCTTCAGCCATGAAATTAGTGAATATAGGCGACGCGGCAGAGCTGCCCGTTTCAATACCCATTTGTTCTGGTGTGTCCATTCCGACATAGACACCTGCGACCAAGTCAGGAGAGAAGCCCATAAACCATGTATCATATGAATCATTCGTCGTTCCTGTCTTACCGGCGATCGGACGTTGCAAAGCGCGTGCGCGGAAACCCGTTCCATTATCAACCACACCTTTAAGCATAAAGGTCACTTGATAAGCTGTAACAGGATCAATGATAACCTCCCGTTCATCAGGCAATTCAGGCGGAGGGCCTCCGTAATATTCATCTTGAAGACAGAGCTCACATACCTTGTCCCCATTCACAAAAATCGTTTTACCTTGACCGTCTTGAACGCGGTCCAAAATAGCGGGCGTTACGGCCTTACCTCCATTGGCGAGGGCCGAATAAGCTGTCGCAAGGCGAAGAAGCGTTGTCTCCCCGGCCCCTAAGGCCCAAGCCAGTTCTGGCTTGGTTTCATCATATATACCAAACCGGCGGGCATAGGCATTTACGGGGGTCATGCCGATATCATTGGCAAGCCTGACAGTCATCGCATTACGAGACTTTTCAAGCCCAAGCCGTAAAGTGCTCAGGCCATAAAACTTACCTGTATTATAGTTGGACGGTTTATAAAAACGCTCGCATTCATCTTCTTCGGCGGCCTCAACACCTTCATCTCTTTCAAGCGGAGTCTGACCATCTTCATCAACACCGCGAAGTTCTAACGTTCCAAGTTCATTTTCTTCACATTCGACATCCTGCTTCTCAATCACGAAAGGGGCATCGAGAACCTGACTCGCAGGAGTGAAGCCATTATCCAATGCCGCAGCATAAACGAAGGGCTTAAAAGCCGAGCCCGGTTGTCGTTTGGCTTGGGTGGCACGGTTAAATTGGCTTTGCTCAAAACTATAGCCTCCGACCAGCGATAAAACGCGGCCCGTATGCGGGTCCATTGCAATCAAGCCGCCATTCACTTTGGGCACTTGGCGCAAATTATAAGCCGTAATACGATCATCTGTTTTATCAGACTTGGCGCGGGTCTTGCGCTGAACCAGGATAATATCTCCGGCTTTAACGACCTGCGTCAATGTCTTGGGCTCTTTACCAACAGCCCCTTTTGCTAGAGCTTCCTTGGCCCATTTTATATCTTCAATATTCAGAGTCCCGTTTGTATCGGGTTCAACTTTATCCTCCCCTTCAACCTCTTCTGGGATCGCAAGCTCATCCGCAAAGCCAAGCTTGGCACTCTTCGCGTCAGCTTCAAGCACTAGAGCCACGCGCCAATCTCCGATATCTTTCGGCGCTTCAAATTCTGCAAGGCGGCTCTTCCAGTCGCTAAAATTATCCCATCTTGCTAGAGGCCCTCGATAACCGTGGCGGCGGTCAAAAGCTTCGAGGCCATCACGAAGGGCTTTGCGGCCCGCAAGCTGCAACCGCGTATCCAGCGTTGTTCGAATAGACAGGCCACCTTCATAGAGCTCATCATCTCCATACATGGATTTGATTTGCTTACGCGCTTCCTCGACAAAATATTCAGCGGCGAGATATTCATCACCCTCAAAGCGGTCTACGACAACAATATCTTTTGTCTTGGCTTCCGTGACAGCTGCTTCATCGGCATAGCCGTCCTCACCCATACGCGTAAGAACATAACTGCGGCGATTTAAGGCGCGCTCTTTTTTTACAGGATCATCAACACGGTAATTATTAGGCGCTTTGGGAAGGACGGCTAGATAAGCCATTTGATCCAAAGTTAAATCCTTCATCGGTTTACCAAAATAGTTCAGCGACGCTGCAGCCACGCCATAAGCCCCGCGTCCAAAATAAATGTCGTTCAGGTAAAGCTCCAAGATCGTATCTTTATCCATCGCTTTTTCGATACGGCCCGCAATGACCACTTCACGGATTTTACGTGTCACATTTCGTTCATCACCGACAAGGAAGTTTTTGGCGACTTGTTGGGTCAGCGTGGAGCCGCCCTCAAGTCTGCGCCCTTTGATCACATGACCGACATTGGCCACCATTGCGCGTAGGAAACCTTTTTCGTCAAAGCCATTATGGCTATAAAAGCGCTGATCCTCAGCGGCGACAAAAGCATGTTGTAATTGTTTGGGCACAGATTCGATGGGCACAAAGATTCGGGCCTGTGTTCTAAACTCAGAAATAAGTTTCCCGTCACCCGCATGCACGCGCGACATCACTGGAGGTTTATATTCCGCTAAAGTCTCGACACTCGGCAGATCTTTGGTCGCTTGCACAACAAAAACAAACAGGACAACGGCCACAATGACACCCGCGACACTTCCAAGGGCAAATAGCCACTTAAAGGCAGAAATGAGCTTTTGCTTCCGCGTTTTTTTTGGTTTTTCGGTCTCAATATCCATGAATCGTCTTTGGCTTAGAATTACGGCGTAACTATGAGTTTAAATGACATGATTCTGCCACGGTTAAACAGGCTGAAACGTCAGCCAATACTATCAAAATACTTATTGATGGAGCGCGTCACTGACTTCAAGACTTTCTTGCGGTGATTTGCAGAATTTAGCAGGTTTTCATCCCGGACATTTGAGAGGAAGCCCATCTCTAAAAGCACAGCAGGCACATCAGGCGCTAGTAAAACATAATATCCTGCGCGTCTGTGGGAGTTCCTGATCATTCTCGTCGAACTCCCTAACCCTTCGACAAGATAATCTGCAAATTTTTCAGACTGGGTGGATGTACTCCGTTGCGCAAGGTCTACTAAGATGTCACCAACAGAGTCGCTTTGATCGGTCAGATCAACATCCATAATCCAGTTTTGAGAATTGACGATACGTTTTGAGCGGTTCTTGGCCCGGTCCGCCAGCGTATAAACTGTCGCGCCGCGGGCGGATTTGTTTCCTGCCGAGTCTGCATGTATGGAAATAAATAGATCCGCACCTCCCGCTCTGGCAATTCTTAAGCGCTCTTCATGCTCGACATACACGTCTTTTGTCCGCGTAAGAATAACATCATAACGGCCAGTCGCGAGTAATTGACGCTGTAATTCTCTTGCCGAGGCTGTCGTGATATCTTTTTCCTGCGTACCTTTTTGGCCGATAGCGCCGGGGTCACGGCCCCCGTGCCCAGGATCAATGACAATAACGGGCTTGCGGGAAACTTTGACAATCCCGCGCGGTGCAAGGCGGGGATATGGCACTTGGTTCTCAAAGTAACGCGGCCTAACTTTTCGGGGCGCTTTTGCTTGAGCGGTAGAGGCGGACGTTTTGACAGCTTGGTTAAGCGTCAGCGTGATCACCCTTCCCTCAACCAAGCGTGTTTTCATCTGCGTTCCGGGTTCCAGATCAACCACAGCCCGAAAGCCCTGACCTCTGGCGGCGAGGCGTATGCGCCGCACGGCTCCTCGGCCTTTAATGATGTGTCCGCCCGTTTTGAGGGTTTTGCCGTCAATATTCATGCCGCCATCAGCGATATCAATAACAATGCGGGGGGATTCGCCGTCTATAGTAAAAATTTTGGGCACAACGGGGGCGGATAACTCCAGGATCACGCTTCGCGATTCAAAGCCAATATTCGTCAAAGTCTGCGCCACTGCAAAAGGCGCAAACCCGGCCCATATCATCAGGCTAAAGAGAAATGTCACGACATGACGTAGCATAGAGCAGTAATGCCCCAATTATGGTGAACAGAGCGTTACTTTTAGGTGCTAAATAAGATGACAAATGCTTTGCGCCACACACTGAAATAGGGCACACTACATAGACGTAGAGGAATCTAAGCGCGAAGATGCGCCCGCAATCGCGGTTTTCCTTTACGACGTGCCATCGATACTAAGTCTTTCGGCACATAATGAAAGTTACTATGCACGCTGCTAACGCATATATGATGTCCCACACGGCCAAGGCCGGGACCGTTGCGCGTGCCGTAAACCCCAATACACACACTTATTTATCAGAGCCCCTTTCCGCCCCGCCATTTGCGCGAGATGACGGAAGGCCGAGGCTCTTTGGAGAATACCATGACAAAGAAAATGCTTATCGACGCCTCCCACCCGGAAGAAACACGCGTCGTTATCGTAGATGGCAACCGCGTTGAAGAACTGGACTTTGAAAGCCGCAATAAACGGCAATTAAGAGGCAACGTCTATCTGGCCCGCGTCACGCGCGTCGAACCCTCACTTCAGGCCGCATTCGTAGAATATGGCGGCAATCGCCACGGCTTTTTGGCGTTCAGTGAAATCCACCCGGATTATTACCAAATCCCGCATGAGGATAAGCTCGCATTACTCGAAGCTGAAGAAGCCGCGCAAAAGGAAGCAGACGCCGAAGACGAAGACGACATTCATGAGGACGGCGAGGCTGAAGAGCTTGAAGCCGATGAAAATGTCGATCCTGACTCCGATGATGTCGCCGATGCCAATGATGAGGAAGTCGCCGAAGAGCAGGTCAAAGTCGCATCTTCGCGCCGCAAGCGTCAATCGCGCCGCCGTTATAAAATCCAAGAAGTCATCAAGCGCGGCCAAATTCTGCTGATCCAAGCCGTGAAAGAAGAGCGCGGCAATAAAGGCGCGGCGATGACAACATACTTGTCACTTGCAGGACGTTATTGCGTGCTTATGCCCAACACAGCGCGGGGCGGCGGAATTTCGCGCAAAATAGCCAATGGATCAGACCGCAAACGGCTAAAATCCGTCATGAGCGAGCTTGAAGTCCCGCAAGGCATGGGCGTCATCGTCCGAACAGCGGGGGCCAAACGCACAAAAGCCGAAATCAAGCGCGATTATGAATATCTGTCGCGTCTCTGGGATGAAATCCGAGATACGACCCTGAAATCCATCGCGCCGGCCCTCATCCATGAGGAAGGCAATCTGGTAAAACGCTCTATCCGTGACCTCTATAATAAAGAGATCGAGGAAGTTCTTATAGAAGGCGACACCGCTTATAAAACGGCCAAAGCTTTTATGAAGATGCTGATGCCGAGCCACGCGAAAAATGTGAAAGCTTACAAAGACGATATTCCGCTTTTCCTCAGATATAATGTCGAGCGCCAGATCGAGGACAGCTTGAAATCCGTCGTTCAGCTTAAATCCGGTGGCTATCTTGTGATCCACCCTACCGAAGCGCTTGTTTCTGTGGACGTCAACTCAGGCCGCTCGACCAAAGAGCGCAATGTTGAGCGCACGGCGCTAAAGACAAATACCGAAGCCGCCGAAGAAGTGGCGCGTCAAATGCGATTGCGCGATCTTGCAGGACTTATCGTGATCGACTTTATCGACATGGATGAGCATAAAAATAACCGCGCGGTTGAACGCGTCATGAAAAACGCGCTGTCCCGTGACCGCGCCCGTGTTCAGACCTCTCGCATTTCACAATTCGGTCTCATGGAAATATCTCGTCAGCGCCGCCGCCGCAGTCTGCTCGAAGGCTCAACAGCGCATTGTGAACATTGTGAAGGCGTGGGCCGTAAACGCACCATCGAATCCTCTGCTCTCGCGGCCATTCGCGCGGTCGAAGAAGTAGGCGTTCGCGGCAAAGCCAAACGTGTGCGCCTCAAAGTTAGCTCTGATGTCGCGCTTTATATTTTCAATGAAAAACGCGATTTGCTGCAACATGTGGATGACACATCAGGCTTGTTCACTGAACTTGTCGGCGATGAAGAGCTTATCCGTCCCTCATATGAGATTGAAGTCATTGAGAAATCCAAAGGTGATGGCCCCGATCCGCTTGAAGAGATCGAGAAAGAGTTCCGCAAGCAGCGTCATGAGCAGAAGAAACGTCCTAAGAAACGTGACAAAGACGAGGCAGATGAGGACGAATCCGAAGATAATACGGAGTCTCGCGAGCATGATGATGACGGTGACGGTGAAGGCCGCAAGAAGCGCCGCCGCCGCAGAGGACGGCGCGGAGGACGCGGTAAACGCCGTGACGAAAATGCCGCGCAAGATGAGGCAGGTGAGAACACATCTGTTGATGAGTCAGACGCAGATCAAAGCGATGAAACTGACGCTAAGCCGAAATCTCGTCGTGGTCGCCGCAAAGCTCCGGGTAAACAAAAAGAAGAGGCGAGCCTAGAAGCCGCAGAAGATACGGCACAAGATGAGAAGCCCAAGCGTGGACGCCGTAAAGCTCCGGCCAAAAAAGCAAAGCCTCAAGCGGCCGTAGAAATGGCTGAGGAGACCAAACCGAAACGTGGTCGCCGCAAAGCCCCCACGAAAGAGGCGAAAAAAGAAGAAACAGAACCTGCACAATCTTCTGAGAAAACTGAAGACGATGCCCCCAAAGCGCGGTCTTCTGCGCGGCGTAAGGCTCCTGCGAAAAAGGCATCTGACGAACCCGCTAAAAAGGCGGCGACGCGTAAGCGTGCGGCCAAAGCGCCCGAGGTTAAGGAAAGCGTCACGAAGATGAAGTCTAAAGCTCCGGCCCGCCGCAAGGCTCCAGGGAAAGCGGCTCCGACTGAACCCACAGAAGAAACGTCAAAAGCGAAGACTAAGGCTCCTGCGAAAAAGGCCGCGCCAAAGAAAAAGGCGGAAGAGGCAGTTGCGGCGAAGGCCAAAACCCCGGCTAAGCGTAAAGCGCCAGCTCGCAGAAAAGCCCCCGTTAAGAAAGCCCCTGCCAAGAAGACGGCAGCTCAAAAGAAGGTGGCTCCTGCAGCGGAAAAAACAGAGGCCAAGGCCACAGCTAAAAAAGCGCCGGCCAAGAGAAAGGCGCCAGCTCGCAAAAAGGCTCCTACGAAACAAGACGCCCCAAAAGCTGAGACCCCGAAACAAACTGCGAAAAAAGCTCCGGCCAAAGCTGCACCTGCAAAGATGGACGAAGCCGCTGCAAGCCCGGCACGGCGTAAAGCGCCAACGCGAAAAGCCGCAGCGGCGCCCGAACCCTCCATCAGCACAGACCCTGCGGATGTGAAAGAAACCAAACCCAAAAAGACCAAACGCAACTGGTTTGGCCTTAAAAAGAAATAGGAAGAGCATAACAAATGGGGGATAATGTCGGTACGGTTGTTGGTATTGATTTAGGAACAACCAACTCACTCATTTCGGTTTTTACGGATGAGGGCTCTGTCCTCATCCCAAATGGTTCGGGTAAATATTTAACACCCTCGGTTGTAGGACTTTCCGACAAAAAAGATATTATCGTTGGAGAGACTGCGCGGCACAGACTTGTATCACACCCAAAGCTTACGGCTGCACGTTTTAAACGCTATATGGGTACGCAACGTGAATTTAAGTTAGGTAAGAAGTCCTTCCGGGCAGAAGATCTTTCAGCCCTAGTTTTAAAATCACTAAAGTCAGATGCTGAAGCGCATTTAGGTTGCCCTGTAGAACGGGCAATAATTTCAGTTCCTGCCTACTTTAATGACGTACAACGAAAGGCCACTTATGCCGCCGGAAAAATAGCGGGACTAAAAGTCGAACGTCTTATCAATGAACCTACTGCTGCAGCTCTCGCATATGGCTTGAACAGTGTAGAAGAAGAAGACACATTTCTTGTAGTTGATCTTGGCGGCGGCACATTTGATGTCTCCATTTTGGAAATATTCAGCGGTGTAATGGAAGTTCGATCAAGTGCCGGCGACGCCTTTTTAGGCGGTGAAGACTTCACAGATGTCATCGTAAAAGAATTTGAAGCACAATTAGGCAAAGAGGCGGATAAACTTGATGATATAAAGAAAGGCCTTTTAAGAGATCTTGCTAACAGGGCTAAAATGAAACTTAGTCAATCAGATGATGTTACTGTTCGCTTTCAAAATAAGAAATCTGAAAAATCACTCACTCTCAAACGTGAACACTTTGAGGAAATCACTAAGAAGCTTCAAGACAGACTGCGAAAACCAATACAACGCGCCATAATGGATGCGGGAATGCGCGCGGAGGATATTGACCGTGTTGTAATGGTTGGCGGGGCGACGCGCATGCCTGTTATTCGTAAAATTGTCACGCGGTTATTAAAGGTTTTCCCAGAACATAGCCTAGACCCTGACGAAGTCATTGCTCTTGGCTCTGCCGTACAAGCCGGCCTATTGACCCGGCACAAAGCCCTTGATGAAATCGTTATGACGGATGTCTGCCCCTTTACACTGGGAACCGACGTAGCCGTTCAAACAAGCGCCACGACATATGAAACGGGTCACTTTCAGCCTGTTATTGAACGCAATACAGTTATACCCGCCTCGCGCGTTGTGCGGAACGCGACGTTGCAAAAGGGTCAGCAAAAACTCGAACTGACAATTTATCAAGGCGAGTCACCTCGTGTTATTGAAAATGTTAGGCTAGGCACGATAACAAAATATGTCCCCATCAACCATACAGGATATGAAGAGGTGGATATTCGATTTACCTACGATGTTTCAGGCGTTTTAGAAGTCCTCGTCACCTCTGTTTCAGATCAAAAAACGCAACGTGTTGTTATTGAAGGCAATCCAGGTAGTCTGTCTCAAAGCGATATCGATAAACGCTTTAAAGAGCTCGCAAAGTTGAAAATTCATCCTAAAGATAAATCAGAGAATGCCGAATTAATGGCGCGGCTCAAAGCCGCTTATGAAAGCCATTTGGGCGATTTAAGGACCCACATCAACCACCTCCTCACACAATTTGAAACTGTCTTAGAAAAGCAAAATGACACTGATATCCAGCTGATGCGCTCTGAACTGAGAACATGGCTAGATGAGCTTGATGCCGCGGACGTCTTTTAATGCAAGACTACTGGGAAGTATTGGGTCTTGATGAACCGCCCGCAGATTTAAAATCTGCGAAACGAGCTTATGCCGCCCAACTGAAAGTCACGCGCCCAGATGACGACCCAGAAGGTTTTATGTTACTGCGCGATGCGTTGGAAATAGCCAAGCAGGATATGTACCATAAGCTACATAATGCTGAGTTAGAGAAAGAAGCACAGACGGCACAAAATCAAACAGTGCAAGACGATGTGAGTGAGTTTCTTCATGAAGATCAACGCCCTGAGAATAGTAATGAAGTTATCAAGTTAGAAGCGGCGCCTACCGAAGCTAAGCAACTGGAATACCCCCGCTTTTATCCTGAAATTCAGGAGATCTTAAATGATCCGATACTGCGGAATGATAAAAACGCTTGGGAACAGCTTATTGAGAAAGCCCGTGAGACTTCTATTGATGATTATATTGACTTTGACATCTTACTCAGGCGCTATCTGCTCGACCTTTTGGGCTATTATGACGGCGACGCGAAGAAGCATAACAGAAACCGTAAACCTTCACTTATCTCAAGCTTTATTGCGACTTATATCTTCAAAGCAATGGAGTGGCATAAGGCCTCAGAAAGAGATTATGAAACACAAGCGGAACTGAACTGGTTACAGTCTGATTTGGATGTCATCCGTAATAATAAAGCGCCAGGTGTCCGGCCTGACGGGACAAAAACTGTAAGTACGACTGAAGATGACGGTATGAGCCCATGGGTCATTATTGGTATTTTCATCGCTGGATTACAGGTATTACGTTTATTAGTGAATGGTTTTAGCGGTAATGGTTTCTAACCCAATCCGCTACTCCATCTAAATAGCTCACCTTAGAACAATAAGGTGCTGCTGCTCCGTAAATTTACCGCGTTATACCCCCTTGCATCCCTTGGCGTTTTCCCATAAGTAGCGCCTCAAATAGGAATCCCTTGGCTCTACACCCCTTTTGCCGCCTCTTTGGGCGGCTGATTATTTTAGAGCCTATGAACAAGGTATAAGAAAATGAGTGTTGTTCTTGATGTAAATGTGCGTGAAAATACAGGCACAGGTAACGCCCGCGAAGCGCGTCGCAATGGCATGGTTCCCGGCGTTCTTTATGGCGGCGATGAAGGCCCTGTTGCAATTTCAATCAAACATAATGAAGTTTTGAAGGCTATTAACTCTGGTCAGTTCATTGGTAACATGATTGAGCTTGTCCATGACGGAAAAGGCCAAAAGGCTTTGACCAAAGATATTCAATTCCACCCAGTCACAGACGTTCCTGTTCATCTTGATTTTTATCGTGTGACAGCGAAATCCATCATTGAAGTCGAAGTCAGCGTAAACTTTACCGGCGAAGAAGAGTCACCAGGCATGAAGCAAGGCGGCGCGCTTAATGTTGTTCGTTATGCCATCGAAGTTAAATGTCCTGCGGGCGAAATCCCTGACAGTATCGAAGTCGACATCTCAAAAATGGAAATTGGCGACTCTATCCATATCTCAAGCATTGAGCTGCCAAAGAATGTGAAGCCATCCATTACGGATCGCGACTTTACCATCGCAACAATGCAAGAATCGCGTGCGGCTGTTGAAGCTGAGGATGAAGAGGGCGAAGAGGTTGCAGCCGACGAAGTTCCTGCAGCAGCTCAGTCTGACGACGCTGAGGGCGAAGGCTAAGCAAATTGCTTAGCTGGCTTCGCAGCCTCTTTGATACGTCAGAGCAAGCGGAGCCTGATATGCTTTTATGGGTAGGATTAGGAAACCCCGGTGCAAAATATGCCGGGAACCGTCATAATATCGGCTTTATGGTGATTGATGCGATTGGTGATGATCACAGCTTTCCATCCGAGAAAACTCAATTTAAAGGGTTATGCCGTTCTGGTATTATTGGCGGCAAAAAAGTACTTTCGTTGAAGCCGACAACCTTTATGAATGAATCAGGACAGGCTGTTCAAGCGGCCATGTCATTTTATAAAATTCCGCTAGATAATGTGACAGTCTTCCATGACGAACTTGACCTCGCACCCGGAAAATTTCGCATGAAGACAGGCGGCGGGATTGCGGGGCATAATGGTTTGCGCTCCATCCGCCAACATTGCGGAGAGAACTTTCACCGCGTGCGCCTCGGCATCGGGCATCCCGGCCATAAAGATAAAGTACATAGCTATGTGCTGTCTGACTTTGCCAAGGCCGAGCACGCTATCCGGGATGACATATGCAATGGCGCGGCCCGCTATGCAGAGCATTTGGCAAACGGTAATGGAGAGCTCTTTCAAACGCGCGTGACAGAATATATAAAAGGATAATCCCATGGGTTTTAAATGCGGTATTGTGGGCTTGCCCAATGTAGGAAAATCAACACTTTTCAATGCTTTAACTAAAACAGCTAACGCACAAGCGGCTAATTACCCCTTTTGCACGATTGAGCCGAATGTGGGCGATGTGGCTATGCCCGAGCCTCGCCTGAATGTTATTGCCGAAATTGGAAAGTCAGCGCAAATCATCCCGACTCGGATGAACTTTGTCGATATTGCCGGCCTCGTCAAAGGCGCATCCAAAGGCGAAGGCATGGGTAATCAGTTTTTGGCCAATATCCGCGAAACCGACGCAGTGATCTCTGTGCTGCGCTGCTTTGAGGACGAAGACATCACCCATGTTGATGGCCGCATTGATCCTATGTCTGATTTTGAGACGATTGAAACAGAGCTGATGCTCGCGGATTTGGAAAGCCTTGAAAAGCGCAAGGGTGGACTTGAGAAAAAGATCAAACAAAAAGATGCGGATGCACTGCAAACCATGCGCCTAATAGAGACCGCAATCGCAGTGCTCGAAGACGGTAAGCCCGCACGCACCGCCGAGATTGACGAGGACGATAAGAAAGCGTGGAAAATGCTGCAGTTGCTGACATCTAAACCCGTTCTCTATGTTGCTAATGTTGATGAAGAGAGCGCGGCGGATGGGAATGATTTTTCTGCCAAAGTGACCGCTCACGCAGAGTCCGAAGGGGCGCAATCGGTGATTATATCCGCCCAAATCGAATCTGAAATGGCGCTGCTCGATGACGAAGAACAAGCGGAATATCTCGGCGCCATTGGCCTAGAAGAACCAGGACTAAATCGCCTCATTCGCGCAGGATATGCCCTGCTCGGTCTGCAAACCTATTTCACGGTCGGCCCGAAAGAGGCCCGTGCCTGGACCTTCCAAAAGGGATGGACCGCGCCAAAATGTGCGGGCGTTATTCACGGCGATTTCGAAAAAGGGTTTATCCGGGCCGAAACCACGGCCTATGAAGACTATGTCGAACATAATGGTGAAAGCGGCGCGAAAGAGGCCGGTAAGGTCAGGCAAGAAGGCAAAGACTACATCGTCAAAGACGGAGATATAATGTTGTTCAAATTCAACGTTTGACACGGTCAATGGCTAATCCCGTAAAACAGTCTTATTTGCAATTTCTTAAGAGCTAAACGGCATATTACGATCTCTTTATGAGGTTCAATATGCGTCATTTAAAAATAATTTCGGTCTCTTTCGCGGCCCTAATGTGTGTGAGTGCGCCGTTAGCTGCACAAAATAAGGCTCCCTCACCTGTTCAGCTTGTCTTGGAAGAGCTCAATAAAACATCCGCTACATCCGCTCCGGCCAATAAGGGCCTGAACACGCCGTCCCAATTGAAAAGTTCTAATGCCTCAAACATAGCCGCAAAAGCCTTATTGAAAAGAGATTTAAAGCTTGAAGGCCAGAACACGAGCACACCCGAAGGCATTGACTTATTACAACTAAATATCGGCCAAGACTCGTCGGAATATAAAACCATGCGAGATAAGCTTACGGACGCTTATGGCGCGCCGAAGTCACAGCGCGGCGGTATAGAAATTTGGGAAATAGAGACAGCTAATGCCAGCTTTGAGCAGTCCAGGATGACAACCATAATGACAGGGCAGGATTCAGGCGGTTTTTTCGTAACTGTTGATCGGCGCGGCAATTCAGGCCGAACCCTCCCTCCGCCCAAACCGGTCCTCGCTGCGCCTCGCGCCGTTACAGCTCCGCAAGTGCTGACCCCTAGACGCCTTAAAATCGACCCTTCGGTAAGGGATTAGTTAGAGTGTTCCTTAATATGTTTGTTACCAAATTTCAGTATTTATGAGCTTCGTCACGGCATCGCAACCGGACTATGCGCATGTCTTGACGTGGAGATCTAAAATGAACCGCAGTTTTTTCAAATTTTGCAGCGCCATAGCGGCGTGTCTTATTGCGCTGATTTTTGGCACAAACCCTGCGCAGGCTCAAACCTTCAGTAACACGTCTGATGCGACCATTGGCGATTCAACACGTTGCGGCAATACGAATGTGACGCGAACCTTTAACGTCACCGGCATCGGCACCGTAAGTGATTTGAATGTCGGTTTTTTGGCGACTCATACATGGCGCGGCGACATTGTTGCCACCTTGCAATCACCGGCCCCCACAGCGACAACCGTAACCCTTATTGAATCAGATACAGCCAATACCGGCAATGATGATGATTATAATATCTTAATGGATGACGACGCATCTGTCGCGATTAACACCGGTTCTGCGGATGGTCCTCATAATGTAAATGCGCCGCTTTATCAGCACACTGTTACACCTAGCAATCCGCTCTCGGCATTTACAGGCCAGAATGCAGATGGAACTTGGGTTCTGACGATGTGTGATGACTTTAATACAGAAAACGGAACTTTCTTAGAGGCCTCTCTTATTTTCTCTAACCCGACCGGCGCAGATCTATCACTTTCATCATCAGTATCTGACAGCTTCCCTGAAACCGGGGAAACGATTACCTTGACCTATAACCTCACCAATAGCGGCCCTTCGACAACAACGGGCGTTACAGTGGATATCGACTTGCCGCCATTTCTGGACTTTACGTCTTCATCTGGAACGGGAAGCTATAATGAGGTCACTGGCATATGGACAATTCCGGGGACAGCGGGACTGGGAACAACCTCAATCACGCTAACAGCTGATGTTATCTCGCAAAGCAGCGGCACAGTCACAGCGGAAGTCGCCTCTTCGTCCCAAACTGACTCAGACTCTACTCCAGGCAATAATGACACCGGAGAAGATGATTATGACAGCACAACAATTTTTGTGCAGCCCCCGCCAACACCGCCCGCGATGAGCTGCCCGGCTGTTGATCAGTTCGTTCATGCATGGGACGCACCCGGAGGGACAAATGGTTGGAACTCAGGTGATATAACAAATAGCTACACTGCCGCAGGTGTGCCTTTGACCTTCACTATTTCAGGAGACACCGCTAACCTCGGGCAAATAAACGGTGTGAACAGTCCTGTCACTCAAGACACATATTCAGGGGGGCTAAGCCCTGCAGAATTTAGTATAGGCTTTGGTGCAGACCATAATAATACGTCAGAAGAGCTAGTTGTTACATTAGATATCAATGGAGGGACAGGTGTTCAGGAACTGCAATTTGCTGCCTTTGATGTTGACCAAGGGGGCTGGACAGATCGGCTAACCGTTACTGGAGAACTCAACGGAACAACTGTGTTCCCAACCTTAACGCCTAGCGCAAGAAACTATATTGTAGGTAATTCTGCGATTGGTCAGAACGGAAACGCCGGAAATGCGGATGGTACAGGTAATGTGACCGTCACATTCACTTCGCCTATTAATAGAGTGACTATAGCTTACGGAAACGATATTTCTGCGGGTCCTAACCCCGCCTTTCAAATCGTGGCTCTGCATAGTTTTACCATGTGCCCTCGCCTACTTGCGAATGTGACAGCTGTCAAAACGGTTGAAGTCTATGACCCCGCAAGCGCAGGGCTTTATATGACGCCTGGCAATGAAGTTCTTTACAGAATTACAGTCAATAACGATGCCTCAGCCACGGCTCAAGCAGAAGACATAGACTTATCTGATACGCTGCCTGGAAATGTGCGATTTGTATCGGCGACAACGACCGGCTTTACTGGCGGCTCATTTGGCTCACCGGCTCTGCCAGCCGCCAATACAGATTGTGATGGCGGGGCATGTGTGGTGCGTTTTTCCAATGCGACATTGCCTATTAACGCAACGGGTGAAATTCAGATTCGCGCCTTGATTAAGTAGCGTTCACTTTAGGCAATCAATCGAAAGTATTGCTCTGATTTTGCAAGAGCTTTTCAGCACGCTTACGTGTTATTCCGCCATAAGCCCAGCGGATCATAAAAAAGACGATAAGAAATATAACAAGGATAAATCCTCCTAGAATTGCGCCTAGAAGCGCGGCCCCGTTTCCATCGAGTGATATTTCTCCAAAGGCGCCGCCTAAATAAGCCAGCCCAATCAAAGCGATATTTATGACGGCAAAAATAAGAAAACTCCTCGACGTCAGAGCTTTACGTTCGGCCTCATCGGGGCCTCGCTGTTCCCTTTTTATGAAAAGCTCGCCAATGATCATCGCGGCTAAGAAAGGCGCAATCACGGCCCCTGAACTTCCCGCCGAGGATATAAATGTTGATATTACGCCAAACAGAATAAGCATACCGACATAGGAAAGCGCGAAATAGAGAAGGTAACTACTCAAAGGACGGCTCATTCTAATGTCCCTCAAATTTGACGAGGCTTGTTACAGGAATACCCATTCGCTCCAGTCTTTTAGTTCCGCCAAGCTCCGGCAAATCTATGACAAAGGCAGCACCGATTATGTTAGCTCCGGTGCGTTTTATGAGTTTGACTGTCGCTTCCGCTGTTCCCCCTGTTGCTATCAAATCGTCGATAATGACGACATTCTCGCCCTTGCGAATACTGTCCGCATGTATTTCGAGTGTGTCTTCGCCATATTCGAGCTGATAATCTTGCTCAAAGGTATCAAATGGTAATTTCCCTTTTTTACGCACGGGCACAAAACCCGCGCCGAGCTCATAGGCCACAGCGGTTCCAAAGGTAAAACCTCTCGCCTCTATACCTGCAATATTATCAACGTCCTTATGCTTATAGGGTTCGGAAAGCTGTATCACCGCTTCCGCCAAGGCGCGCCTATTGGTCAGTAGCGTGGTAATATCACGATACATGATCCCTGGTTTTGGAAAATCAGGAATGGTGCGAATGGCATCTTTCAGGTTCATTGATTGACCTTATCTGTCTCAGGTAAAATATGGGTCTCTATGAAGGCTTCGGCTTCCCAATCCTGGAAGTCAGGATCTGCCATAAGTTCAGAAATATAAGTATCTGACCGTGCTGTTCTGGGCAAGTCATAGCTAGCAAAACGTGTCGCGGCAGGGGTATAAAAGGCATCCGCGATCGACCAGTCATTAAACAAAAATGGTCCGTCATGACGCGAAAGCAGATCATCCCAAAGGGCCACCATTTCAGCTGCATCATCTAGGCAGTTCTGCGGCACAGGCTTTGAGGTTCGGCGGCGCAAATTCATGGGGGCCTCATTGCGCAAGGCCTGAAATCCCTCATGCATCAATTTTGTAACGCGCTGAGCCTCAGCCTTTTCTTTGGGATCTGTTGGCCAAAGATTTGGTACTGCTTTGGCGCAAAACTCCGATATAGCCAGACTGTCGGGCAGCATATCGTCATTGATTTGTAGAACAGGCACCGTGCCCGCATCCGTCAGAGCCAAGAGCTTGTCTTTATAACCGGGAATATCCAGATCAATCACCTGTTCTTCAAAGGGAAGTTCAGCTTTGCGCAGAACTAACCAAGGCCGAAGTGACCAAGAGGAATAATTATAATTTCCGATATAAAGTTTCAAAGACATAATAAAATCTAACGATTAAGAAGCTGAAGCGCCATGAGAAGTTTTTCGCGGTCTGCCGTAAAACCGCTCCGCACCCACAGCGCTTTTAAGGCTTCAAGTTTTTTGCCCATTTGCGGACCGGGCTCCACACCCGCTTTTTTAAGATCTTTTCCGGTCAGCGGAAACTCCGGAGCTGTCCAGCCCATGGCCAAGTCAGCCAAACTCATCCAACGCGAACTCAACAAAGCATCATCTTCGCCAGCGGCTCTTAACCGCGCACGATCAATGACAACCTGTTTTCCTGCTAGATAAATCGCCTTTAGTTTCTCTCGCTCCTCGGCATGCGGATCAAGCGCGGCTGAACTATCCGCCCATCCCCGCAAGCGCTTTGTCTCTTTTGTGCTCATTTTCAGGCGCTTGCAAAGCAGCGCCATTTGCAACGGCTCTCTTGCGCTCATCGCCATTAAGCGTAAAAGCGGGTCAGGCTCTATGGCTTCACGGCGTTCCAGCGCAACCATACGGGTCAGGCCATCGGCGTTACTGGCTTCGGGCAGTAGCGTGTCTAATATCTCATTGGTCAGCATGATGCCAACAGCGCGGGACGGGTCGCGCGCCAAAAGCATTTTCTTAAGCTCCGACCAAACCCGTTCCGCTGATAGTTTTTTAAGACCTTTGCGGTTTTCACGGCACGCTTTCAAAGCTTGCGCATCAACTTTGCCTTTGCCGCCATACCATGCTAAAAATCTAAAGAAGCGTAGGATGCGCAAATAATCCTCTTTCACGCGGTCCTCAGCGTTACCGACAAAACGGAATTTCATTGCTTTTAAATCGTCCAAGCCTTGGCCTGTGGGATCAAAAACCGCTCCGCTAATATCCGCATAAAGGGCGTTGATCGTTAGGTCGCGGCGCTGCGCATCTTCCGCCCAGTCCTGCGTGAAGGCAACGACGGCGCGGCGGCCATCTGTCTCCACATCTTTACGCAGACTTGTAATTTCATAAGGGTGGCCCTCAATTATGGCGGTCAAGGTGCCGTGCTCAATTCCCGTAGGAATATATCTGATTTTAGCCGCATCAAGCGCCGCTGCTACGTCATTGGGCTTAAGCTTCGTCGCCAAATCAATGTCACCCACCTCAACGCCCATAAGCGTATTACGCACACAACCGCCCACAAATCGGGTGCTACCCTCAGGCAGCGCCTCAAATATGGCGGTGACGGCTTTATGCGTAAGCCAAGGCGTTGTTTTCGAGTCTATCGAGGTCATTGTGTATCTATGTAGACTAGAGCCTCAAAGCGTCCATCGTTTTTTTACCCCAATTTCGATAAGCCTCGGGATAACCCGTATCTGTTATGCCTTGCTCTTGGGCCAGAACGGATAAAAGACTTCGGCTTCGCGTAGGTATTTTGGGCTCAAGCTTGTAAATAGGATGAGAAAAAGCCTCTTTCGCATCAATCAAAGACCACCCCGCGTCTTTTAAAGCCCTCAGCGCATCATCTAAAAACAGGCCATTTAAGATATTATGATGTATCAGCATAGAATGGGGGATATCAGCTTTGCCAATCTGCTTAGTTAAGCCTTGAAAATGCTCGGCCAAGGTCACCACTGCTTGCACGTAATAATCACGATAAGGGTCAAGGTCCGCATTTTTATCAGCCTTTAAACGGCTCTCAAGGCGACTTGTGATATACCAATCGACTGTATCAATTGTCACTGCGCCATTTTGGAAGCCATTTGCTCTCAGGAATTTGCGATATAATTCGATCTTCTCGGCAGACCCGCCTTCCGCTAAAAATGGAAAACGGAATATCTTCTCATATCCAGAATATTGTGACAGCAAATCATGATTTTTTAAAATATCGGCTTTAACCACGTCTGCGTCTTCATCACTTGAATTCAAATGCGAATAGGTATGGTTTCCAATCAAATGCCCTGCATCTGACCAACTCTTGACGACCTCATCCCCGAACATGCTGTCAATAAAGCGTCCGGTTACAAATCCTGCGGCCTTGTGATTGTGAGCGTCAAGAGCGGCCAAGATACGCTCATTTCGCTCTCGCGGGTTCAGGCGAACATTAAAGCCGATATTAAAATCATCCATTGTCACGGCAAGGCGCTTTGCAGGTTTAGTCACAACAGATGGCGCACAGCCGCCCAAAGCCAAAGCGCCTGTAATGAAATGACGTCTGCTTAACATTTGGGCTCTAATACTCCGTTTCAAAGACAGCTTGGTAACTGCGTTGATAGAGTCGGTACATTATCATCGCGGTCATGCCCCAAATGTTTCTATGCGTCCCATCAGGGCTATTATAAGGCATATCGTACAGACGGTGGTTTTTACCTTCGAAAAAGACGTCGCGCGGCACATGATTTTTAGGCTCCATCAGAAAAGATAAAGGCGTTTCAAACACGTCCTCCACTTCGCGCGGATCGGGGATGATTTTCGCCTTGGGACTAACAATCCCAACGAAAGGCGTGACGCGATATTCACTCACAGCGTTAAAGGATGGCAAGCGGCCTAAAATAGTAATGTCGTGATCGCTTACGCCAATTTCTTCGTCTGTTTCGCGAAGTGCGGCTTGCAGAGCCGTTTCACCGGCTTCGCGCTTGCCCCCCGGAAAAGCAATCTGGCCGGGATGTTGCGGCATCGTCTGGGGACGCTGGGTGAGGATCACCTGCCACTCATGACGGAAGACCAACGGCATTAAAACAGAGGCCCCGCGCTGTCCCTTACGTTTGACTGCATCCGCCCCATCAAAAATCTCAATAGGCAAAAGACCTTTGCGCAGTTGGGCAATTATAGGATCAGAATCAAAGCTCATGACAGCTTATACTTCATGCGCCCCTGCGGGGCCTAGCGGGAAAAATGTGCCACTAGCCCATATCCCGAGTTGTTTACCCTCATCTGTATCGCGTTCCACTGCATGCTCAACCAATTCATAAAATACAGAACGCTTGAGTGATGCCTCTAAACGGCCTCTAATCGTCATAAAGGGAGCAGGCTCTAAAGTCTGAGGGTCAGTCTCAACACGAATAGGGTGATCTGGCCCCGCCTCAACAACCTCATCAAGATTTGTGGTAAAGAATATACGCTGCGTCTCCCCCTCGCCTTCGATATCGGCACGAACGGCCACAAACGGCGCACGTTCAACCACAATCTTTATCTTCTCGACAGGCGTCACAAGATAGGTTTCGCCGTCCTCATCTTTGCGCAAAATCGAGGCAAAAAGGTCAATCAATCCCCGCCGCGTGAGAGGCGAGCCCTCATGCCACCAAGAGCCATCCACCTTGATGACCATATCCATCTCGCCGCAATAATCCGGATTCCATTTTTCGACAGGGCGCTGCCCATCCTCAGTATCCGCCAAAGCTTTCATTAAGTCCTGCAAAGAGAACTGCGACTTACCGCCATTTAACGTGTTTTCCATGGACATTACCTTATGCTTATTCCATCACTTTTCAATACGTACTGATAATAACGGATTCCTTTAATGAACATGCAAACCAACCTTACAGTTCCCGCAAATATCGAAAAAGCTGCGGCCAAAGCATCCGACCAACTCACCAAAGCCAAAGCGGAAATCGGAAGTGTTATCTTAGGGCAGGATAATGTGGTAGAGCTTTCCATTGCCGCCATGTTGTCAGGTGGACACGCATTACTTGTTGGCGTGCCGGGACTGGCGAAAACGCTTCTTGTTGAAACGCTGGGAACAGTTCTCGGACTGAATGAAAAACGTATTCAATTCACGCCGGACCTTATGCCCGCCGATATTGTTGGGTCAGAAGTTTTAGAGGAAACAGCCAAAGGCAAGCGTTCCTTCCGTTTTATTCCGGGACCTGTATTCTGTCAGCTCTTAATGGCGGATGAAATCAACCGGGCTTCACCACGGACACAATCGGCCTTGCTTCAAGCCATGCAGGAGCGCTTTGTCACTGTGGCTGGTCAACGCCATGATTTGCCGGCTCCTTTCCATGTCTTGGCTACTCAGAACCCTATCGAGCAAGAAGGTACATACCCCCTCCCCGAAGCGCAGCTTGACCGTTTTTTGTTTCAGATTGATGTCGGTTTTCCTGAGCTAGGCACAGAACGGGATATTCTGATCGGGACAACAGGCGCGAAGGATAATGTAGCCAAAAAAGTCATGACCCCCAAACAGCTTATGGATATGCAAAAACTTGTCCGTCAGCTTCCAGTTGGCGAAAAAGTCGTGGACGCTATTTTGGCGCTTGTCCGAAATGCACGCCCAGATCAAACGGCACTGAACGATATTAAAGAGACGGTCGCATGGGGCCCAGGCCCGCGGGCTGGTCAAGCCTTGATGTTGGCCGCACGTGCGCGAGCTTTGATGGATGGCCGCCTATCACCGTCTATTGATGATGTACTGCACCTCGCTGCGCCCGTCCTTCAGCACCGTATGGCACTCACATTTGCGGCAAGGGCAGATGGTCAATCCATATCTCAGACCATCGCCAAACTGAAAGAAAGCATCGCTTAAAAACGAATGGCTGCCCTCGCGCCCACACCGATTGAGCTTCGCCGTAGAGCTGAACAGCTCGCCGCAGGTTATCCGGCCCTCCAAGCCGAAGCCGAGCGCGTGGCTGCTGTTGTGGCGCAAGGCGTTCACGGACGCCGCCGCCCCGGCCAAGGCGAAACCTTTTGGCAATACAGAAATTACCAACCATCAGATTCTGCCAATCAGATTGACTGGCGACGTTCTGCGCGGGGCGATCAAGTTTATGTCCGCGAGAATGAATGGGAGGCCGCAAATACGGTCTATTTCTGGCGGGACGGATCCGAAGGTATGGAGTGGGCGTCTTCGAAAAAGTTGCCGACAAAGAGAAATCGCGCGTCCGTTCTGTGCATGGCTATGACATCCCTATTGATGCGGGCCGGAGAACGCTGCGCCGTCATGGGTGAAAGCGAACGCGCCCGCACAGGACGTGTCGGCCAAGAACGCATATCCCGCACATTGGCGCTTTCAGAGGGGCCTGTTCGCAATTTAGATGCCGACATCCCGGCTTTTGCAAGGCTTGTTATTGCATCGGATTTTCTTGACCCACCGGATATATGGCGCTCAAGACTGGCGCGGCTATCGGGACGTCCTGCAAAAGGTATCCTGCTACACGTCATAGATCCCGCCGAATGCGAGTTTCCTTATAAGGGCCGCGTGCAATTACGTATTCCAGGCCTTTCAAAGTTAGAACCCATATTAGTCGGCCGCGCCGAGAAAGCCCGTGAGGATTATCAAGCCAAATTTGCGGCCCATTGCGAGGCGCTAGACCGCACAGCCTCTCGCTTAGGATGGCCTGTTATTCGCCACTACACAGATAAACCTGCCAATTCCGCGCTGACAGCTTTATATACGGCAATGGCTGGGCCGCAAATATGACCTTGGGCGGCTTGACATTTTTAGCGCCTTTGACGCTTTTAGGACTGCTAGTCCTCCCGCTTATCTGGTGGCTATTGCGGGTGACACCGCCAAGCCCGAAAAAGGAAACCTTCCCGCCACTACGTATATTGCAAGATGTCGTAACCGAGGAAGAAACACCCGACAGCACACCATGGTGGCTGTTGTTATTCCGTATCGCCATGGGGGCGATCATTGCCATTGCTTTAGCTCGGCCTATTTTACAACAAGCCGAAGGCATAACGACGCACCCGCTCACACTTATCATAGATGATGGTTGGGACGCGGCGCCTAATTGGAGCAATGTTATTCGCGAGGCCGAAGCCAAGATTTCAGATGCTCGCCGCAAGAATGTTGATGTCTTACTCTTAACAACTGCGCAGCCCACCGCTGAGCCCAAATTCGTTCCGGCTCAAGATGCGATGCGCGCGGTCAAGGCTTTGCGGCCTCAAGCCATTGCGCCGCAGCGCGGGAAAGCCGCTAAAGCCTTAGAAACAAAAGATTTATCAGGCAGCGATGCCGTTTGGCTGTCTTCAGGCATAGGCTTTGGTCAATCAGATAGTCTTGCCAAACTATTAGGATCTGCCGCCAAAGCCACCCGTCTTGATCCACTCTCAGACATGTCTGTTTTGGTTCCTGGCGAGACACGCGAAACACCGGATGGATTTAAATCTGTTTGGCACCGCACAAATACATCCGGTCTGCGCAGTGCTGAAATTATCGCCAGTGGTAAGGATGGCCGCGTTATCGGACGGGCAGATATCAACTTCGCGCCCGGCGTCTCCCGCGCGGAGGCCTCATTTATACTGCCAAGTGAACTGCGTTCACGGGTTAGTCAAATTCGCGCTAATGGCGTGGCCTCAGCAGGAGCCGTCAAACTATTGGATGACAGTTGGGGGCGACCATTGATAGGCGTAGTGACTCCAGCCAAAGACAGCGCAACGCCATTATTATCCGAACCCTTTTATGCCAAGACGGCTCTCGCGCCCTATGCCGATATTTTTGAAGGTACGATTGAGGACCTGCTCCCACTCTCCCCGAGCATCATCATTATGCCCGACGTATCGCGCACGATAAATGAAGAGGTTGAAAATTACGTCAAAACAGGTGGTCTTCTTATTCGGTTTGCAGGTGAAAAACTCGCCGAAAGACCTGATAGCCTGTTACCCGTAGCCCTGCGCGGAGGTGGCCGCGCTTTGGGCGGTGCCTTGACGTGGCAAGACCCGCAGCGCCTTGCGAGCTTTAACAGCGAAAGTCCCTTTTTTGGCCTCTCGATTCCGGATGATATCACTGTGCGCCGACAAGTTATGGCAGAACCGGGGACTGAAACAGATATCCGCACATGGGCGCGGCTTGAGGATGGCTCCCCTATCGTTACGTCCTCTACCGAAGGCTTGGGGCGGCTTGTGCTCTTTCATGTGACCGCAGGGCCCGATTGGTCAAACCTACCAGTGGGCGGGTTATATGTGGAGATGCTGCGCCGTATTCTCCCTCTCGCCCGCGCAACTCCAGGCCGTACGCAGGACAGCACGGGAGATTGGGTCCCCGAGCGGGTCTTAAACGGGTTTGGCCGCTTGGAGGCCCCGCCCGTTGAAGCCTCCAGTATTTCAGATGAAGCTTTTGCGACAACGACCATCACTCCAAAGACCCTGCCCGGCCTTTATCGCCAAGGGGCGAGACGACAAGCGCTAAATACCGTAAAAGATGTTGAAGCTTTGAAATCAATCGGAAACACCGCCAATATGAGTATAGAAACATATGGACAAACCAAAGACCGCACCATCGGCGGATGGTTATTGGGCGCTGCGCTTTTGATGCTGGCATTGGACGCTTTATTTGCGCTCTCGGCTTCGGGTCGAATGGCATATCTTAAGCCTAAAATTGGTAAGTCTGCCGCAGCTCTAATTCTAGCCGCTATCCTTATGATTCCCTCCGAAACTTATGCACAAGATCAGACCCCCGATAAAAACCTTGATGCCGCGACTGCACTGCATTTGGCTTATGTGAAAACCGGCATTGGGCGCGTCGACCGGATGAGCGAAACAGCCATGGAAAGTCTCGCACGGCAACTAACGGCGAGGACAACAATTGAACCGGCAGGGGCAAAAGGCGTAAACCCTGAAAAAGATGATTTAATTTTCTATCCCTTTTTATATTGGCCGGTGACGCGAGATGCACAGTCTCTCTCTGACGAAGCTTCAGCGAATTTAAATGCCTATATGGCGGGCGGAGGAACCATTGTGTTTGACACACAAGATGAAGGCGAGCGGGTCTTGCGCGGCGGGGAAACCCATCCCGGCATGGCGGCCATCACAGCTAATCTGGACATCCCTGCCCTGACCCAAGCGCCCGAAGAACATGTCTTGACGAAGTCATTTTATTTGTTGCAAACCTTCCCGGGGCGCTGGGCTAATGGGCCCGTCTGGGTTGACCGCGATAATAACGGCGCCGCGAGAGACGGCGTAAGTTCCGTAATTTTAGGGAGTAATGACTGGGCCGCAGGGTGGGCCATTGACGAGGACGGCAACGATCTTGCCGAGCTTGAAAAAGACATCCCACGCCAGCGAGAAATGTCTATTCGCTTTGGCGTGAATGTGGCCATGTATGCCCTGTCAGGAAATTACAAAGCAGACCAGGTTCATGCCGCCGCGCTTGTTGAACGCCTTGGCCGCCAGAAACGTGAGCCCCAAGACCTTGGTAAAGACGGGGAAACTACCCCGTAATGTTTGATAACCTTCCAAATATTGCGTTCGACCCGCTCTTGCCCATGGGATGGGTTATTGCGCTCGGTATTCTCATGTTCATAGCTGCGCTTGCCGCTGGCCTTGGAAAACTGCGTAGTTATTTTCTGCGCCTTTTAGCCGGGCTGTTCCTAATACTCGCGCTCTTAAATCCTCAAACCGTTATTGAAGAGCGCTCTCCACTCCAAGACGTCGTATTGGTAATTAAGGACGAGTCAGAATCCATGGGCGTGGGTGGACGCAAAGACGCTTCAACCGCATCTTACCAAGCCTTAATGGAACGGCTGAAAGCTGATCCTTCGATAGATGTGACAACAAGTTTTATCCGCCCTGATAGTGATGGCACACGGCTTACCAATTCTTTGATTGATGGCCTAGGCAACCTGCCTGCATCTCGCCTTGCGGGCGTAATCGCGATAACAGATGGACAAGTGCATGACTTGCCTGAAAATCCCGAAAACCTGTTGCCCGAAGATGTGCCTTTTCACAGCCTTATCATTGGCGAAGAAACGGCTCGTGATCGCCGCATCAGCGCGATTGTTGCGCCGAAATTTGGTCTGGTAGGTGAGCAAGCCGAATTTGAGCTGCGCGTCGATGATCCCGGTTTTGAGGGCGAGCGTGCCAATATTGAAATTAAACTCAACGGAGAGACCAAAGCCCGCTTTCCGGCTACCATTGGTAACCGCATTTCTATACCCATAGAGATTGAACGCCGCGGCCCGAATACAGTTGAGCTTACAGTGCGCGCCGCAGAGGGCGAACTGACCTTAAATAACAATGTTTTCGTAGCTGAGATTTCAGGCATTCGGGACCGCATGCGTGTCTTGCTCGTAACAGGTGAGCCGCATAATGGCGGGCGCTCTTGGCGTAACCTTTTGAAAAGTGACCCCGCCGTTGAATTGGTGCAATTTACAATTCTGACAAATCCGCGCGTTAAAAATACCAATGCGCGGCAGAGCGAGTTATCACTGATTGCTTTCCCGACGCGGCAGCTTTTTGAAGAAAAACTTGATGAATTTGATCTTATCATTTTTGATCATTTCCGCCGCCGCTTTGCGCCGAGCCGCAGTGGGCGCTCGCGCCCTATTCTCTCGCCTGTATATCTACAAAATGTTGCGCGATATGTTGAGAGCGGCGGCGCTTTGTTGGTTGCGACAGGTCCGGCCTTCGCGGAGCAGGAAAGTATTTACCGCTCCCCCCTCGCCGCCGTGCTGCCTACACGTCCCACGGGCGAGACAACGAATGAAGCCTTTAGGCCTGAGCTGAATGAAAAAGGCCGCCGTCACCCCATCACATCAAGCTTTAAAGGACAGATTGAACAAAATTGGGGCAAATGGTTCCGCCTCATTGATAATAAGCCTATCAGTGGCAACGTGTTGATGGAGGGCCCCGGCGCGGCCCCTCTATTGGTGATTGATAAAATTGGGGACGGCCGCGTGGCGATGTTAATGTCCGACCAAGCCTGGCTTTGGTCTAAAGGGTTTGATGGCGGCGGCCCTTATTCAGAAATGTTCCGCCGCACGGCTCATTGGTTGATGGGCGAGCCCGATCTTGACGCTGAAAAGCTCTCTGCCAGCGCAGAAAGCGGTGTATTGGCCATTGAACGTCGCACGCTTGAGGACCGCAACCAAACCGTATTGGTCGAAAAACCTGATGATACCAAAGAAACAGTGCGTCTTTCAAAAACCGCGAACGGTGTCTATCGCGGGAGCGTAAAATCAGCAGGACAAGGCGCGTATCGATTAAGCAGTGGTGAAGTCTCGACTATATCTGCTATCGGCGCTTTGAACCCGAAAGAATATACAAAGCTGCTCCCGACAACAGAGATTCTACGGCCTCTGGCAGAGGGCACAGGCGGCGGACTATACACACAAGCCTTAAGCGGAACGGCGCCTGATATTCGCCGCGTCAAACCCGGAAGAAGCACCGCAGCAGAGAATTGGATGGGTCTTATCGCGCATGAAGACTATGCCGTAACCGCATCTAAACGCAGCCCTCTCGCTCCGGGCTGGCTGTTCTTTATTCTGGCCTTATTTGCAATGGGCGGCGCTTGGCTGCGCGAGGGACAATAGAACTGATATTCTGTCTGGTATTTAACGGGTATTCCCGCCAAAACATCCTTAAGAAGGCGCGAAATAGCGGGATTTATTATGACATTTACAAAACTCATTTTGACGGCATCTCTTCTTTTTACCCTTCCCTTGACAGCTTTAGCCGCCGATCCTGTGCTCGATGAAGAGACTGACGTCGAGACGCTCCCAAATAAAAAGCTTGAGCGCAGAGGTGAACGCATTAAGGGGCCCATCACTTCTATTGGTGCAGGCGGGATGCTTTTTGCTAGTTTTGATAAAAATGCTGATTACCGTGTCACGCAAGCCGAATTTACATCCGGCCTGTCAACGGCTTTTAAGGCTGCAGATAAAGATGTCTCCAAAACGCTAAGCCTGTTTGAGCTTGAGGATTGGCGCGAGGCAGCTTTGGGATCACTTGACGCGGCGCCCGGTAATTTGGCCTTTGATAAAGATTATGATCAGCGTGTCACCCGTAGTGAATTTGACCATGCATTGGGTTTTGTCTTCAAAGCCGGTGATAAAAATGATGACGGCGCTCTGGATTTTTCTGAACTCGTCAAAGTCTTTGAAATGCCCCGCCGCCCAATCATCGAGGACGAAGAAGACCCGATAGACCGCATCAATCGTCAGGGTCGCCGCGATCAACAACGCCGAAGAGGTTACTAACAAGGCGAAACGTTAGGATGCTTTTAACCCTAAGGTTTAAGTCTTTTTTTCCCTTATTTGTCTAAGACTGTGCCGGGAACTACTTATAGAGGCTTTCATGCGTTTTTTAAAACTTACCGTTATCACAAGCCTTTGTGCTGTCACTTTATCTGGATGTCAGGTCGCTAAAACGACCGGAAAAGTCGCCGCACTTCCCTTTAAAGGCGTTTATAAAACAACGGAATTTGCTGGTAAAACGGTCTATAAGACGGGCGAACTCGCAGGAAAATCGGTTTACTACACAGGAAAATATACAGGTAAAGGCATTTACGAGACTGGAAAGTTTGCCGGAAAGACAGCTGTCGGCGTCGGTAAAGGTGTTTATTATATGGGAACAGTTCCCGTAAAAATTACCGATAAAGCCTTGGACACGACAGCTCGCGTTCTTACCGTTACAACCCAAGCTTTGGATGTCAGCGGCAAAGTCATAACGACCGCACGGACAATACAAGCTACAGAATTAGAGGCTGAATTAGCTGCCCTGAAAGGCGCGAGTAATCTCTTAAATGTGGTGGTCGACGCGATCGCATAAATCACCTCACAGAGACGTGACAACCCGGCTGCATTGAGGTGCAGCCTTTTTTATGCTATGTATTCTCTATAATAGGAGACTTACTATGCGTTCACTCTTGGCTTCATCCCTTTTAGCTCTTTCATTTTCTATCGCCGCACCCGCGCTTGCGAAAAGCCGCGGCTTTGACACAACAGTTACCTCACCTTTGAATTCATCTGTTAAAATTGAAGTCGTTGTTAGTGAAGATATGGCGCATCGCGCGAATAATTTACCCGAAAAACTCAGCGATCGAAGCGGCGCGAGGGGTTTGAGAAGCGGTTTTGCCGGAAATGGATTTTACGGAGATAAAGACATTGAGCGCCTTACAGAGCGCTTACAATCCAAACTTGAAAGAAAGTTCGAAAAGAAAGGGATTGAGATTTCTCAGACGGCGCCGACGGTGCTGCGAATAACTATTGAAGACGCAAAACCAAATCGCCCTACATTTAATCAGCTTAGCGTAGAGCCTAGCCTGTCCTTCCAAAGCTTTGGAAATGGCGGAGCGGAATTACAAGCTGAATTAATAGCCTCAGGCGGCCAATCGCTCGGAACAATGTCGTATAAATTTTATGAGACGGATATCCGCGACGCGAAATTTGGCGGTACATGGGGGGATGCTCACCGCGCCTTTAGCCGTTTTGCCAGCAAGGCCGCCAAAACACTCGCCAATTAGTTATGTTGCAAACCGCTAGGGCACACCCAGATATTTGTGGGTTTGGACGCTGAGACGCCATTGCGGATTGCCTAAACAATAATCAAAGGCGGCCTTTTCGTGGGCCGCTTTTTTTATGCCCATATAACTGTCATCACGGGGCTGTAGGCAGAAATGCTCGAAATCCAGATGCGCAAAATCTTCGGGCTTATTTTCATCTTGCGGATAGACCAGCTTTAATTCGTGCCCTGATGTTTGAACAAGTTCGGCATTGGCCTTGGGCGAGACACATATCCAGTCCAATCCCGTGGGCGCTTTGATCGTGCCATTCGTCTCGACAGCGACTTTAAAACCAACTGCGTGAAAAGCGTCGATCAAAGCGGTGTCCAATTGCAAAAGCGGTTCCCCGCCTGTGCAAATGACCCAAGGTTGACCGCGTTGAGCCTCGCCAATTGAGGGCCAATGCTTGGCAGCCGCTGTGACTAAATCAGCAGCTGTTTTAAACTTCCCGCCATTAGGCCCGTTTGTGCCAATGAAATCCGTATCGCAAAACTTACAGACAGCCGAAGCGCGGTCCTTCGTCAGCCCGCTCCACAAGTTACATCCGGCGAAGCGCAAAAACACTGCAGCTATTCCAGTCTGTGCGCCCTCGCCTTGAACGGTCAAATAGATTTCTTTGACGCTATAAGTCATGCGCTGTAATCCGCCCACCCTTTAGCGCGAAGCTCACACGCCGGACACTCTCCGCATCCATAGCCCCAGTCAAAACGCACGCCGCGTGTGCCCTTGTAACAGCTGTGGCTGTCCTCAAGAATAATATCGATGAGTAATTGACCACCAAGTTTTTCCGCCAACGCCCAGGCCCCTGATTTGGATAAATGCATTAAAGGTGTTTCCAACGTATAAGCTTTATCCATTCCCAGAGAGATAGCTTGCATTTGCGCATCCAAGGTCTCTTTGCGGCAATCAGGATAACCTGAAAAATCCGCTTCGCACATACCGCCAATCAAAGTGGTAATACCTCGGCGATAGGCCACAGCAGCGGCAAAATTTAGGAATATCAAATTCCGTCCCGGTACAAATGTACTCGGAAGGCCCTCATCATCCATTGTGATCTCAACATCGCGCGTGAGTGAAGTGTCACTAATCGCGCCTAGTGCAGATAAATCTACGATGTGATCTTTCCCGAGCTTAGTTCCCCAATTTGGAAAAGCAGAAGCAATATTCTCAAGCACGACCTTACGGCATTGCATTTCTATGGCGTGGCGCTGCTCATAATTAAAGCCAACGGTTTCAACATAATCATAATTTTCAAGTGCCCACGCCAGACATGTGGCTGAGTCTTGTCCGCCTGAAAATAAGATAAGGGCTTTGTTTGATATCGTCATGGCCGCGCCTATATCGTCAAAAGCCGCCTCTGACCAGTCCGCTTGGCATCATTCTTGTATCGCTTGAGAGGAGATTTCTAGACTGTCTTTATACCAAACAGGTGAGCTTCAAAATGAAACGCAAAGCGATAACATTCAAAAAACGATATATTGTCTTTGGGCTTCTAGCCGCCGAAATTGCCGCCATTCCCGTTGCAGCAAAAGCTCTTAAAGACTTTAAATATGAACCTTCCCAGAGAACGGTTGCTGTAGCCTTTCCGTCAGAACAACTCGGCGTGACTAAGTTTCTTGTCTCCTCCAATGCACCATTCGCTATTATCTCCAAAGGGGATGTGGGTCAGTTTGATGTCGCTATAAAGCGGAGCGGAGAGCTGAATGGCCGCAAATTTGGAACTAAGGCTCAAATGCCAGGCGCCGCCGAACACTGTGCGGTAAAGCTCACCACTTCCAAGGCAAAAATATATGAGGCCACACGTAAGATCGATGCCGGAGACGGCGATGTTCTCTCCCGCGCCGTCATTGTGGAAATCCGCTATGCAAAAGAACTGAAGTCTGAGTTTGAAATTTTGTCTGAAAACAAGGCTAAAAAATATGACGCGGCCGCATCATGCGCCGCTAAGCTGTCCTAATCGCGTCAAGAAAAGCTTCGCCATAGCGCTGAAACTTTGTATCTCCCACACCAGAGACATCCAGCATTTCTTCGCGAGTTGTCGGTGTCTTGGACACCATATCCATCAATGTTGCATCTGAGAAAACCACAAAGGCCGGCTTTCCGATTTCTCTCGAAAACTCCATACGTAGTGACTTGAGTTTAGCAAGTAAGCTTTGCTCATCGGGACTCAAAGCGGTCTCTTCAAGAGCCTTGCGGGCTTTGCGTGAGGATTTAGCTGCACGTCTTGTCGCGAGGTCTTTGCACTTAAATTTGGCTTGCCCTGCCAAAATATCGAGCGCCCCAGCCTCCAATGTCAGAGCGCCATAGCGAGAAATATCCATTGAGATAATGCCCGACGCGACGGCCTGACGGATAAGCGCTTGCATGTAAGGTTTTGCATAGTCACGGCCCTTGCCGAAGGCATCCAGACTGTCATGTGAGAATTGCACGATACGGTCAGTCGTCTCTCCTCGCGCCACTGCGATAACATGGGTCGTACCAAAACGCTGGCCCGTTTGTGAGATAGCTGAGAAGAGCGCTTTAGCAGGTTCCGTCGCGTCAATCATTTCAGGGGGACTGATACAGTTATCACAATTCCCGCAAGGTCCTTGGCTCTCACCAAAATAATTCAAGAGCACCCGACGCCGGCACCCTGAGCTTTCCGCATAGCCCAGCAGCGCATCAAGACGTTTGTGCTCGCGCATTTGATGGTCACTATCCGAGCCATCATCGCTTATAAACTGGCGTCGCATCCGAATGTCATCTAGCCCATAAAGTAGCGCCGTAACAGCGGGTTGTCCGTCACGCCCCGCGCGGCCAATTTCCTGATAAAAGGCTTCAAGGCTTCCAGGGATATTCATGTGATAGACAAATCGAATATCAGGTTTATCAATGCCCATGCCAAAGGCAATTGTCGCGACCATGACAACGCCCTCTTCGGCCATGAAGCGTTCCTGATTTTCAAAACGCGTCTCGCTCGGCATACCCGCATGATAAGGCAAAGCTTTGTAACCCGCCGCCTCTAAAACGCCTGCAAACTTCTCTGTGTTCTTACGAGAGAGGCAATAAACAATCCCCGATTGCCCTTCTGTCGTTTTCATAAATTCAAGCAATTGCTGCGAGCGGTTACGAAGAGGCGAGACGGCAAGAGATAAATTGGGTCGGTCAAACCCTTGCACGATCGTTTTGCCCTGTCCGCCAAAGAGTTTGCCCGCGATATCCTCACGAGTTAGTTCATCCGCCGTTGCGGTAAAAGCCGCGACACGGGCATCAGGAAATAAGTCTTTTAGCCGCTGTAAGTCTGCATATTCAGGCCTAAAGGCGGGGCCCCATTTCGACACACAATGCGCTTCATCGACAACAAACATAGATGGATTAAGCGCTTTCATCGCTGAGAGCATTCGGCCCGTCATAAGTCGTTCCGGCGACATATAGAGAAGCTTCGCCCCTCCATGGGTCACCGATTGCCATTCTGCTATATTCTCCTCACGCGATTGCCCAGAATGAAGGCACCCGACCTTAACACCGTTCATACGTAACCCTGCGACTTGGTTATCCATCAAGGCAACGAGGGGTGATATAACAATTGTCGGACGGTCAAATAGTAGCGCCGGAATTTGATAGCAAAGCGATTTTCCCGCGCCGGTCGGCATAACCGCGAGGACGGACTGTCCATCCATCAAAGCGTCAATGACACCTTTTTGACCAGGCCGAAATCCGGGGAAGCCAAAGGTATTCTGAATTATCGACTCAGGCGTGGACATGTCACATGTCGTGGCCTTGCGCGAAGCAAATTGCAACGGTAAGAGCCGCGACTATGGTTGATAATTATGATGAGAGCCGTTCTTCCGGTGCCGCCTTGGCCGCAACGATAGAGGAAGATAAGGACAAGCGCGGCAAAGCCCGCACGGTAAAGCCACTACGCCAGCTCTGGCCATTTATTGCGCGATATAAGCTTATCGTATTTGCCTTTTTTATCTTTTTAGTTTTGGCCGCGGCTATGCAGCTCTCTATTGGACTTGCGGTGAAGGTCATTACAGATTGCGGTTTTGTTGACGAGACGAAAACAGTTGCTGATTACTGCACCAAATTTGCTGTTGGCGATCAAAGCGATATGGGCTCCTATTTTAAATTTGCGATACTCATTGGCATAGGGGCCGCTGTTTTTGGAGCCTTGCGCTTTTATTTTATTAGCATTTTAGGGCAACGCGTTATCGCCGATATTCGCAAAGCAGTTTATGATAAGCTAACACGTCTATCTCCTGAGTTCTTTGAGCGGGTTCATACCGGAGAAGTTCTCTCGCGGCTCACAACAGATACAACACTTATCGAAAGCGTGATTGGCTCTTCTGTCTCTTTCGCTATTCGGTCCATCGCGACAGGCATCGGTTCATTGATCATTATGTTTTTCATAAGCTGGAAACTTACTTTGTTGGTGATGTGTATCGGCCCTGCGATTATCTTGCCGACGGTAATTATCGGAAAACGTATCCGAACCTTATCCCGTTCTAGCCAAGATAATTTGGCAACAGCGTCCTCTCGTGCGGGCGAAAGTCTAGGCGCCATTCAAACGGTTCAAGCCTTTACGCGTGAGGAGAAAGAACGTCGTGATTTCTCCAATGCCGTTGAAAATACTTATATCGCGCATCGTAAACGCATTGGCGTACGAAGCCTCATGACGCTTATTATATTTGGCCTTGGTATGACAGGCATGGTCGGTGTTTTCTGGTATGGTGCGCAAGAAGTCCAAAACTTCCGAGCCTCTGGCGGAAATACCGGCATGACAAGCGGTGATATTTTCGCCTTTGGTATTTATGCTTTTAGTGTTGTGTCAGGCGTTGGGTTCCTTACAGGCACATGGACAGAGCTTTTGCGAGCTTCTGGAGCTACGGAACGGGTTATGGAGCTCTTGGCTGAAGAGCCTGATATTACGGCACCTGAAAACCCTGCTAAGCTTGCGAATGCTGAAGGCGCAATTGAATTTGAAAATGTGAATTTCATCTATCCCTCCCGCCCTACAGAACAAACGCTTCGGGATATCAGTTTTAAAATAAATCCAGGCGAAACTGTTGCGCTTGTCGGGCCGTCGGGCGCAGGCAAATCAACTATTTTTCAAGTGCTTTTACGTTTCTATGATACGCAATCAGGTCTTGTCACAATTGACGACGTCACGATTACGGCGCTCTCTCCTCAAGACCTTCGTCGGCAATTTGCGATTGTTCAGCAAAACACTCCGCTATTCTCAGGGTCCGCAATGGAAAATATTCGCTATGGCCGAGAAGGTGCATCTGATGCAGATGTAGTTGCTGCCGCCAAAGCAGCTTTTGCTCACGATTTTATTGAAAGATTACCCGAAGGTTATGACACGGATTTAGGCGAGTCGGCTGTGACCTTATCGGGCGGCCAACGCCAACGTCTTGCAATTGCACGGGCCATCCTACGTGATGCCCCCGTTCTTTTACTAGATGAAGCGACAAGCGCTTTGGACGCGGAGAGCGAACGCGCAGTTCAGCAAGCTTTCGAAGAAATGTCCAAGTCCAAAACAACGCTCGTCATCGCTCACCGCTTGGCGACTGTTCTGAAAGCTGACCGCATCATCGTTATGGATGAAGGCCGTGTTGTTGAAACAGGAACGCACAATGAGCTTTTAAAAAATAAAGGCCTTTACGCGCGGTTGGCAAACCTTCAATTTGACGGAACCGCCACGCGGTAATGGACTTCGTTTCGCCTGAACATCGGCGGCACAATAGGCGGATTATAAAAAGCATATTCGGGCAGCCCAGAGACTACTAAACCTTGTTCTTTAACGAATCTGTCTAACCTGGACCGCTGCTTTTTTAAGTTTTTCATCGTACCGCGCCCTGAAAAGCGAATGCTAACCGTGCAGTAAGGCTCGGTTTTAAAAATGCGAATTTCATCATCCGTAGGACGCGGAAGTGTTTCCATCGAGTATTCAGATGGCATCATAAAATTCACGACCCATTGGCCGTTCTGGTCGGATGTTTGCATGACGGGGGCGGTCATAGCAATACTCTCGCTTTTCGGCTCAACAGTTTCTTGAGGGGTTTGGGTCACCGGCGAGGTCATAGCGATTTTGGCATTAGGCTGATTATCCCCAAAAATGAAAGCAGCTAATTTACGAAACCCTCGGTTTGCCGCTTGGTCTCGGTCACCCGTGACTTTGACTTCAGCGAGTAACATTTCAGGATAATCACGAATTTCAAATTTTCCTTCAGACATCACAACGGTGTAATCTGGCTTTTCAATAGCCACGGATTGGCCTCCAAGCGTCAAGCTGAGCACAAAAATAAGAGCGGCAAAAATATATCGCATAGTGCGTCTCCATATTTTCAATACGACAGAGACAGACCTTTAGCTTTTTAAAAATGCAGTCCCTTTGCAGTAGTTCTTACGCGCGCAAGGAAATCATTGGAGGTCATATAAAGCGTATACCCGTCATCACCGAATGCGCAGTTGGCTATGGCTGTACCCGTGCGAATTAGACCTAAGCGCTCCCCTGCGGGGGAGAGAATAAGGACGCCGCCCGGCCCTGTCGCATAGAGATTTCCTTTTTGATCAACCGTCATTCCATCTGGCAGACCTGGCTCTCCTGCTTTGACGTCCGCCGTGACATTTAAGATTTCTTTGCGCTCATCAGGCATGCCATTTTCATCGAGATTATAGGCCATCCATTTGGCGTCATCGGGGTCGGAATTGGCCACATAAAGCGTGCGCTCATCAGGCGAAAGAGCGATACCATTTGGACGCGTCAGCCTGTTATCGACCAAAGCCAGCGCCCCATCTGGATAGAGGGCATAAACACCATTAAAACTGATCTCTTTCGCCTCAGACTTATCTTGATCGGAAAGGCCATAAGGCGGATCCGTGAAATAGATAATCCCTGTCTTGGAAAGGACCGCATCATTCGGTGAGTTAAAGCGCTTACCTTCAAAACGCTCTGCTAAAACGGTTTTAGCTTGCGTTTCCACATTCAATTTATAGAGCGTACGGTTTCCATGATCGGGCACAATAATATGTGTATCATCAAAAGGGTATAGCCCGTTGGCGCCCTGTGAACTCGTATAATCAGGTTTTGGATCTGGATGTCCAGAGGGGCTCATCCATGTCGTAATGCCCTCCCCCTCTTTAAATTTATGAATCGTGTTACCGGGCACATCGGTGAAAAGAAGATAATCACCGCCTTTGATCCAAACAGGTCCTTCGGACCACATAAATGAACCACCCAATTTTTCAATTTTGGCGTCTTTTGAAATCAAGCTTTCATCATTGAGTTCAACGGAGCCAACTGTTTCATAGGTTTCGTATCCCAATGAAAGTGTTTTTTTGACCACTTGCTCGAGACCTTTATCAATGATCTTTTCGCAGCCAGATAAAAATAAAGTAGTCAACAAAATGAGTGCGGGAGTTTTCATCTAATGCTCCAAGACCATTGCTGCGGCGCCGTAAAGTGCGACGAAATGGGCTTTCATCAAGCGAACAGGAATGTCTTGAATAAACCAGCTGCCATGGCCCCGCTGCCTAAAACGTTGAATAAAATTAGACTCTTCAAAAAACGGGGAAATATGACGCGTGACACCTCCCGCCAAAACTACGCCTCCGACCGCGCCCATTGTAAAAGCCGTGTTTCCGGCGAAAGTCGCTAGAATATCGCAAAACATCACAACTGATTTTCGGGCAATTGACTTGGGATTGGCCTCTGCAGCGGCCACAACTTCGTCTTCACGCACGCATATTAAGGGCTCTCCGGCAATATCACAAAGCGCCATGTAAAGACGAAATAAGCCTGGGCCTGAGATTAGCGTTTCCGCTGACACATAACCCTGTTTCTTAAGCCAGTAAGACAGAACCTCAATTTCAATATCATTTTGCGGTGCGAAAGCCGTATGCCCACCCTCAGTCGGGATGATGAGCGGCGGACGTCCCGGCAAGATACAAGACACACCCAGACCCGTTCCCGGCCCCATAACGGCGACTGGTTTATTGTAATTGACCTTACCAGGAATAAGCGTGTCAAACCCGTCATCAGGAATAACAGTTGCGCCATTGGCCATAGCCACAAAGTCGTTCAGAACGATGGCTTCTTTAAACCCAAATGTTTTGATGAGGTTTTCTTCAGAGACAATCCAATCAACATTGGTCATGCGGATTTCATCATCAAATTTTGGTCCGGCAAAGGCAAATGCCGCGCGTTGTGGCTTTGCGCTTTGATGCTCCAAATATTCCGTCACAACATCATTAAAATGCTTATAGTCTTTAACCGCAAAGCGTTCAGAATGATGAAGCTCTATGGTTCCCAGAGAATTACGCTCAGCCAAAGCAAGGCGGCAATTCGTGCCACCCACATCTCCGACTAGCGTAGAAGTGCTCATTATACCATCCACTCAGGACGGCCCAGTACAGAGGCTCCAGCTTCCGAATTATCGGCTTGTCCGCGCAATGGCGCAAACATATTCATGCCCAGCGCATCAAGGTTTTGAACTTTTGGCGCATCGGCTAATGGCCTTGAAAGCCAATTTGGATCTGAAACGACATTTACAGTCTCAGCCGCTGGGTCAACGCGCACGATATCTCCATTTTGGATCTTGGCGATATTCCCGCCTGCAAGGGCTTCGGGATGCATATGTATGGCCGCAGGAACTTTCCCTGATGCGCCTGACATGCGGCCATCCGTCACCATTGCAATCTTAAAGCCTTTATCCTGCAAAGACCCCATAATGGGCGTGAGTTTATGAAGTTCCGGCATGCCATTAGCGCGCGGGCCTTGGAATCGCAAAACAACCACAAAGTCTTTCTCAAGCTCCCCGGCTTTATGCATATCAATCAAAGCATTCTGGTCATCGATAACAATCGCAGGGGCTTCGACGAGCCAGTTCTCACGCTTGACCGCAGAGACTTTCATGACTGAGCGTCCGATATTTCCTTCTAACAGCCTTAAACCTCCATCAGGACGGAAAGGTTTATCCACCGAAGTCAGAATGTCTGTATCAAGGCTCTCTTTTGGGCCTTCTTTGAATAAAACAGTGTCCGCTTCGGCATGTGCGTTTTTAAGAGGCTCCCGCGTATATTCTATCAAGCCCTCGCCGCCTGCAACAGTCGTGACATCAGTATGAACAAGACCCGCATCTATTAACTGGCCCACAAGATAAGCCATCCCCCCCGCTGCGTGGAAGTGATTCACATCCGCAATACCATTTGGATAAATACGGCAGATAAGCGGCACAGCGTGTGAGATGTCCGAGAAATCATCCCAGTTGATGATAATCCCAGCTGCCGCCGCAATAGCCGCCATATGTATTGTTAGATTTGTCGATCCGCCCGTGGCCATTAATCCGACAAGGCCATTAACAATGGCTTTTTCATCAATGATGTGACCCGCGGGTGTAAATTCATCACCCAGATTTGTCATCTGGACCGCACGGCGTGTTGTTTGAGCCGTGATCGCATCACGCAGTGGTGTGTTTGGATGAACGAAAGAGGCTCCAGGCAATTGCATACCCATGATTTCCATCAGCATTTGATTTGAATTGGCTGTCCCATAAAATGTACATGTACCCGGAGCATGATAAGATGCGGCTTCGACTTTCAAAAGTTCATCACGTCCGACTTTCCCCTCGGCATAGAGTTGACGCACTTTAGCTTTTTCAGGATTTGGAATGCCCGACGGCATCGGCCCTGCGGGGGCAAAAATTTGCGGAATATAACCATAACGCAGAGCGCCAATCATAAGTCCGGGAACAATTTTATCGCAAACGCCTAAATGAATGACGGAGTCAAACATATCATGGGAAAGCGCAATTGCTGTGGAATAAGCTATGATATCCCGTGAAAACAGCGAGAGCTCCATGCCATCTTGACCTTGAGTGACACCGTCACACATGGCGGGAACGCCGCCTGCGACTTGTGCGGTTGCCCCGTTTCTACGGGCGGCATGTTTGATAAGGTCGGGATATGTGGCAAAAGGCTGATGCGCAGACAGCATGTCATTATAAGCTGTTACAATTCCAACATTAGCCCATTTCGCGCCCAAAAGTTCCGTCTTTTCTAGCACCGGACAAGCTGCGGTCGCGTGGGCAACGTTACCTTCTGACAGGCGTTTACGGCGCGGTCCGGGCCGAATATTTGATTGTACCGCCGCAAGATAGGCTTTGCGCGACGCAGCAGAGCGCTTTTGAATGCGGGCTGTGACTTTTTCGATTGTGGAATTCATAGACATCGGTTTAGCTCTCATCCGTCATTACAGTCAGGCGCTCACCCGCAGCGCGAAGTGCTTTGACAGGCGCTTCATAGACCGACTTATGTGCGCTGTCTTTAAACACATTTGATTTTTCTGCGCCTGGTATCATCAGAATGATTTGCTTTGACGCCATTACAGCTGACAGTGTTAAAGTGATACGCTCAGGATGATCCCCCGCGACAGGGCATCCCGCCGCGTCGATTGCAATGACAGTATTTGGATTCTGAATATCCAAAGCCTCTTCCAGTCCTTTGGAATTAGGAAACCATGACGCCGTATGTCCGTCGAGTCCCATACCCATCACGCACACATCAAAAGGCTTCGCGATAGAGGCCAGTTTTTCTTCAGCCTCACTCACGCCTTCTGCCGGCTTCGCCGCACCCGTTTTGAGGCCGATAAAGGTCGCGGCTTTCGCTTTTCCCTTAAAAAGGCTCTCATCCAAAAAAGTCTCGTTTGACCCCGGCTTTCCACGCTCAATCCAGCGGTCATCCACGAGCCCAATCGTAACCTTATTCCAAGGCAAATCCATTTGCGTCAGTGCCAAATAGACCGGCTTCGGGCTTGATCCGCCTGACAACATTAGGCTCGCATGTCCCTTTACCGTCACAGCAGAGTTTACAGCCCTAGCGATTTGATCCGCGGCATTCGTCACCATCTTTTCACGAGAGGTAAAATTCTTATAAGCAAATCTGCTCGACATCTTAACCCTCGGACCATTTATGACCATAGCCAGACAGCATATCATCCGCTTCGGCAGGACCTTCGCTACCAGCCGCATAGAGCTCAGTCCGCTGTTCTGATTGCTCCCAAGCTTCCAAAATACCATCGACCCATTTCCAAGCCGACTCGACTTCGTCGCGGCGCATAAATAGGCTCAGATTGCCGCGCACTACATCCATCAAGAGGCGCTCATAAGCATCAGGATATCTTACGGTGAAATTATCCGCATAACTCAAATTAAGCGGAAGCGTTTTCAATCTCATGCCGCCCGCGCCTGGCTCTTTAACCTCAAACCAAAGCTTAACCGCTTCGTCAGGTTGTAGACGAATGACAAGCTTATTTGGATTAACCGGCGTATCTCCGAATATTGAATGCGGAACGGACTTAAACTGGATCACAATTTCAGAGCGGCGCGATGACATTCTTTTTCCTGTGCGCAGATAGATCGGAACACCCGCCCAGCGCCAATTATCAACCTCCGCCTTTATTGCTACATAGGTTTCGGTTGAGCTTTCTGTTACGTCGACATCGCTCATATAATCAGTGACGGCTTCACCATCGACTTTACCGCGCGCATATTGACCTCGCACCGTTTTACGTTTCACACTCCCAGGGGTGATAGGACGCAAGGCCCTGAGAACTTTGATCTTCTCTGTCCGAACGTCATTTGCATCAAGTGAGCTTGGAGCTTCCATAGCCGTCAGACATAAAAGCTGTAGCAAATGATTTTGCACCATATCGCGCAAGGCCCCGGCCCCGTCATAATAAGACCCGCGTCCGCCAACGCCGATGGATTCCGCCGCCGTAATTTCAATATGATCAATCGCCTGATTGGACCAGAGAGGTTCAAGCAGAATATTGCCAAAGCGGAGAACTAACAGATTTTGAACTGTCTCTTTGCCAAGGTAATGATCAATACGGTAGATATTGTTTTCTTTGAAAACTCTGCCGACACCTTCATTGATTTCACGAGCGGAGTCATAATCGGTTCCTAAAGGCTTTTCGAGAACGACACGAGATTTTTCATGCACTAAATCTGCCGTCTTTAACCCATCACAAATATCCGCAAACATACGCGGCGGCATAGCGAGGTAGAAAACTCGAATAAGGTCAGACTTGCCAGAAAGCGCTTTCCCGAGTGCTGACCAGTCTTTATCGGCCATCACATCTATTGATACGTAATCAACCAGTTTGATAAATTTCGCCCAAAGCTTTGGATCAAATTCCTCACCTTTTGCAAATTCATGATAGTATTTTTCAATCAGTTCTTGATACTCAGCGCGGGAGTGTTGGGACCTAGAGACCCCTACTATACGGCTGTCATCTGAAATCTGTCCGTCGCGGTAACGGTGATAAAGCGACGGCAAAAGTTTACGCCGCGCCAGATCGCCTGTGCCGCCAAAGACAACAATCTCAAACGGCTCAACAGGTACAAATGTAGAGCCCGATGAAGACTCATTACTCTCAGATTTCTTATTGGATATTGTCACGGCTTAAGTCCTTGTCAGTCGTGATTAGAGATGAAAATGACAGCGCTGTCAATTACACCCTACTCGCTTTTCTGAGTGGAGTCGCGTATAATAAGTTTATGATCAAGACAATAGCTAGGTAAGCGCTCTTCAGCTTTTGGCGGCTTTATCAACAAACTCGCCGCCATATGACCCATTTCATAGATAGGCTGCTTAATTGTTGTAAGTTGCGGATACAAAATTTGTGCGAGAGGTGTATCATCAAAGCCCCCTACGGAGAGCTCGCCTGGAACGGAAATACCAAGCCGGCTTGCGACAGAGACAACAGCTGCCGCCATATCATCATTACTGGCAAAAATAGCTGTTGGACGCTGCTCTGCGGATAATAATCGCTCTGCCGCTACGACGCCTGATTTAAAAGAAAAGTCACCATCAACAACGGCATCTAAATCGACTTCAAGTCCCGCGGCTTCTACGGCTTTTACAAATCCTAAATATCTTAGTGTGCTGGCGCTGTGCTCGGGATGCCCTTTAATGAAGCCAAGCCTCTTATGACCATTACGTATCATATATTCGGTCATTTCGAAAGAGGCTTGCACATCGTCCATTTTTACAGATGTCACATCTTCTGGCTCTCTCGAAGGGGCTACGGGCACATAAGGTATTTTCAAACGGGTTAAGATATCTAAGAGATCTACATCATCGCATAAAGGCGGGGTCAGTATGATACCATCAACAGGAAGCCTCTCAAGACGCAATTCAAGTGCATCTCCTCTATTGGCGGCATTCATATTGAGCGGCTCAATGACAAGATGATAGCCGCTGTCGCGGCAAGCATCTATGGCCCCTTTTTGTATATTCGCGATATAATTCGGGCTCGGATTATCATAGAGAAGTGCAAGCAAATAGGACTTAGAACTCGCCAAACCACGGGCTGCCAAATTGGGCGTGTAACGCAATTCTTTCGCAACAGCTAAGACTCGGTCGCGCGTTTTTTTGGCGACATTGGGCTCATTATTGAGCACGCGCGAAACTGTCTTCATTGAGACACCGGCCTGTTTGGCCACATCTGTGATTGTTGACTTCATCGTCCCTTTATATCGCGAATGCGAGCTCCCCCTAAATCTGTAATAACAATGGCTTAGAGCCAATCAAAGGTCAATAAAGACCCTGCTTTTATCTTCACCTCTTAATTGTCACCTGCTGTAATGCGTTAAGCAATATTGACAGCGCTGTCACGCGGCCTTAAGCCTTAGAAAAAAGAATACTATCCGATAAATCGGTAAAAGGGAAAATAGTGCAAAACCGCATCTTAGTAGGTGATATTGGCGGGACGAATATCCGCTTTGCCGTCGCACATCGACATGCGTCTGGTCTGCCCTCGCTTTCCCATATATGGCGCGCCCCTGCGAATGATTTCGAGAAATTCAGCGATGCTTTAGCCTGTTTCCTAGAGAATACGACAGGCCATGATCACCCAACCCAAGCCGTGTTTGCTTTGGCTGGGCCGATGGATAAAGACTCAGTCAGCCTGACCAATAAAGACTGGACCGTAAGACGGTCTGACTTAATCTCACGTTTTGGGTTTGACCGCCTTGTTTTCATGAATGACTTTGCAGCCATGGCGCGGTCAATTCCAGAGCTTTCGGATGATGCTTTTCACAATATTCAACTAGGACATCCGGGCGAGTCTTTATCCCCTCTAAAGACTATATCTGTTGCCGGTGCCGGAACCGGGCTAGGTCAAGCTCTTCTCGTCGGTGATGCCGTCAAAGGATGGAGTGTTCTGCCAACAGAAGGCGGACATCAACCCTTTGCGCCGCTGGATGATTATGAACGTCAAATTCAAGCATATTTGAATGCCAAATATGGCTATGTTTCGTTCGAACTTATTTGCTCAGGCCGAGGCTTGGAAGTTGTTTATGATGCTATATCAGCTGTAAACGGTATTACCCCTGCTGATCTAAGAGCCAATGACGTTACGCAGCGCGCAAAGTCAGGCGACATGACAGCCCAAGATACATGTGAGTTTGCAGCAAATGCTTTGATGAACTTTATCGGCAATACCGTTTTAGCCAGCGGTTCTTGGCAAGGCGCGGTTTTAGCTGGCGGCGTTTCACAGCATCTCTTGCCATATCTTTCAAAACCCTCCGCAATTGAGCGGTTCACAGGTAAAGGCAAAATGGAATCACGGATGGCGCGTGTGCCTCTAAGGCTTTTAATTGACTCCACCGCCCCTCTCATAGGTGCGGCGTCTTCTTCATAACCAACAAAAAGCCAAGCCCAAATAAGACTTGGTTTTTATGAATTTGATAAAGACGTCTTAGTCAAGACAAACGGCTTGTCCCTCATTCGCGACTAGTTTTATATCCGATATGCTAAAGCTCACCTTATCCGCTGTTTCAACAGCAAATGGCGCGGAGACATATTCCATTGAAGAGCCTTCAGCGAAGCAAGAGAGTTTGACAGAAACCTCTGTCCATTCACCCGCTTTGACGGCGCCTAGAATCTTGCCTAGAGGCTGCACTGGATCGCAGCCTTTGCCGCAATCCAAAGTCAATGAGACGTCCGCATTTTCGGCACCTGCTTCTGGACGCAATCGCATATATATCGCCATATCACCTGTATTTTGGCGGGATAAATCAACGGGTGTACCGCGAACTTCAAAACGCGCCTTACCAGTACCGTCAAAGCTCAGCGTCCGGATATTTTCCTGAACTCCATCATCAGCAGAAACAATAGACACCACACCCGCTGGGGAAGCCGCCTTAGTTGTTTTAACTGTTGTCTTCCCGGATGGATCGCCAATCACGAGCGCCCAAGGGAATACAGCCTTACCAGCCTTAAAGAACTCACTGTCATTCTTTGCAGAAAGCTCAATTCCGGCCTCTTCAGGAAGCGCGCCGACTTTACCCGGCTTTGAATATGACAAGCCATATCCATAGGCGAAGAGCGGGTCATAATCCTCATCATCATAGTTGAGCGGTGTTTGGATCGCTGTTCGCGGCCAAGAATAAGGGAGCGTCCCTTTGAAGTCATAACTGACTTTACCGTCTTTATCTGTGAACAGTAAGTCTGCCGCATATCCGCCTTCAGATCCTGGAAGCCATGCGGCCACAAATGCATTGGAAGCATTTAGTTCACGGTTCATCCAGAGCGGGCGCCCTGAGAGGAATACAGCAACCGTGGGAATACCCGCCGCTTGATATTTTTTCAAAAGCGCTAAATCGCTGTCATCGCCCGGCTTATAAGCCAAATTATCGATATCGCCTTTAAATTCAGCATAAGGTTCTTCGCCAAAGACAACAATCGCAACAGTTGGGTTACCCATATAGATACCTTGCGCATCTGCTTGGATAACGGAACCGCCCGCTTTTTCGACATGACGCTTAATACCATCTAGGAAAGAGGAACCTCCCGGGAAATCTGAATTTTTATTGCCCGTGCCCTGCCAAGATAAGGTCCAACCGCCGGATTGCTTTCCGATATTATCCGCACCGTCGCCGGCCACCAACACTGTGGCCGCAGGGTTAATCGGCAAAACACCATCGTTTTTGAGAAGAACCTGACTCTCTCGTACGGCTTGCCGCGCGACCTCTTTTGAAGCGGGGTCACGCAAAACGGCATACTCTGCGGCGCCGGGGCGTGAAGATGGCTTTCCAGCTTCGAACAAGCCTGAACGCAACTTTACCCGTAAAATACGGCGCACAGCATCATCAAGTCGCTCTAAATCAAGCTCTCCACTTTCGGCCTGTGCCAAAGTGTTGTCAAAAAGACCCCGCCAGCTATCGGGAGCCATATACATATCCAGCCCGGCATGAAGCGCGTCGGGACAATTTTCATTGGTGCAGCTATCGAGCTGTCCGTGGGCATTCCAGTCCCCGACAACAAAACCATCAAAGCCCATACGCCCTTTCAGCACATCCGTAATCAATCCCTTATGGCCGTGGAGTTTTGTTCCCTGCCAACTTGAGAATGAAATCATGACCGATTGAGCGCCTGAATCCAGAGCCACCGGATAGGCTGCGCCGTGAATATCGCGAAGCTGCTCTTCTGTGTCCAGATTGTCACCTTGGTCACGGCCTTGATTTGTGCCGCCATCACCCAGGAAGTGTTTGGCTGTCGCAATAACTTTTTTACCCTTGAGCCATGTTTCTGATCCTGGCCGACCTTGAATACCGCGGATAAGTTCACCGGCATATGACGCCGTCACGTCGGGATTTTCAGAGTAGCCCTCATAGGTTCGCCCCCATCGGTCATCGCGCACGACAGCGATAGTGGGCGCAAAAGTCCACTCCTGAGCACCGACGCGGATTTCCTGCGCCGTAATCGCCCCGATTTTTCCCAAAAGCTTTGGATTGCGCGTCGCGCCAAGCCCAATATTGTGCGGAAAGACTGTCGCGCCAGGAATATTATTATGACCATGCACGGCATCTGTTCCCCAAATCATCGGAATGAAAGGAACGCCACCTGTATAAGCCTCTTTTGAAGCCTCATAATATTCATCCGCCAGTTTCACCCATGCCGAAGCCGGAGAGCGGTTATCGCCATTAGGTGCCGAGTTACCGCCATTTAGAATTGACCCTAACGGATAGGTTTTTATGTCTTCAGGCGTGATAGAACCAATATCGGCTTGAATGACTTGCCCGACTTTATGGCGCAAAGTCATTTGAGACATTAATTCAGTAATGCGGGCTTCCATCGCGGCATCGAGCCCGACCGGGCTCTTCGCCATAGGCCAAATTGACGGGTCAACAGACCCCGGAGCACGCGGCGAAGGTTTCGTATCCGTTGAGGCTGCCGAAACATCGCTTTGTCCCCCGCACCCAATTAGGGCTATTGCCAAGCTACAAATGGCTGCACTTTTTAGAAGATGTGAATGCGTCATGAAAGACTCCCCATTATTTTTGATGGCTTATAGCGAAAACAAGGCCGCACCACTACACGATAATTATACAAGTTTCCAAAATGAGAATATTGACAGCGCTGTCAATTGTTTATTCTCTTTATAGCCCTTTAAGCCATCTTTTGGCTTTCAGGCCTTCTAAAATAAGTGTGAGAGCCAAATTTTAGCGGATTTCACACGCCATAATGTCGCTTGCAGAACGGAAATTATTGCGTCTTTGGACACGCCGTGACATCAATCTCATAAAAGAAACATAAGGGTTAAACGTTTTGGACAGTGATAGAGTCAAATCAGTCGTTATCGTCGGCGGCGGAACGGCAGGCTGGATGACAGCTGCCGGATTATGCGCGACCCTGCAAAGCCAAGGGCTTTCCATAACCTTGATTGAGTCCGCTGCAATTGGCACGGTGGGTGTGGGCGAGGCGACACTTCCGCATATCAGATTTTTCAACCAAAGACTGGGTATTGATGAAGCTGAATTGATGAAGGCCACCAAAGCGACCTTTAAGCTTGGCATTGAATTTAAGGATTGGGGTAAAATCGGGGACAGTTATATCCACCCTTTTGGAAATTTTGGTGAGGACATTGCCCGCGTGGGTTTCCACCATTTCGTTAGCCGTGCCGCACAGCAAGGTCTCGATATTCATATGGATAAATGGTCCCTGCCCGTCATGGCGGCCCGCCATGGGAAGTTTCAGCTTCCGCACCCTGATCCGAACAATATTCTCTCAAGCTTCGGTTTTGCTTATCAGTTTGATGCTAGCCTTTATGCAAAGTTTCTCAGAAGCTTTTGTGAAAAGCGCGGTATAAAGCGAATTGAAGGACGTATAACCGATGTAAACCTTCGTAGTGAAGACGGGTTTATTTCGTCAGTTGACCTTGAGAACGGCTCTAGCATAGAGGCAGATATTTTCATTGATTGTTCAGGCTTCAGAGGCCTCTTGATAGAACAAGCTTTAGAAACAGGGTACAAAGATTGGACAAATTTTCTCCCCTGTGACCGCGCCGTGACAGCCGCTTGTGAGCATGAAGGCCCTAGCCTACCTTATACAACAGCCACGGCCAAATCTGCGGGCTGGCAATGGCGTATTCCGCTGCAACACAGAACCGGCAATGGTTATGTCTATTGTTCCGATCACATTAGTGACGACGAAGCGGCTGCATCGATGTTGGCCGATTTGGAAGGGGAGCAACGCACAGAGCCCAAAACATTAAGATTTAAAACTGGTCAAAGAAACAAGAGCTGGCATAAAAACTGTATCGCAATTGGGCTATCAGGCGGTTTTTTAGAGCCGCTTGAATCGACAGGCATTTTCCTCATTCAGGAAGCCATAACGAATTTCATTGAGATGTTCCCTACGAAGGATTGCCCTCAAATTGATCAAGACGAATATAACCGCATAATGGATTTAAATTTTGAGCGCGTACGTGACTTCCTGCTTTTGCACTACGTGGCAACCACGCGGGACGATAGTCCATTCTGGCGTCATATCCGGGATATGGACCTTCCTGAAAGCCTCACCTATAAAATGGAGCTTTTCAAATCGAGCGGGCGGATTGTCTCTTATGAACTCGGCGCCTTTAAAGACCCGTCATGGCTCGCGGTTTATTATGGCCAAGGCATAATCCCTAGGGCTTATGACCCAGTTGCAGATCACATACCGCTTGAGTCTCTTCCGCAACAGCTTGGCAAGATGGAACATGAGGTCGCCCAAGCTGTCGCTAGCATGAGCCGGCATGACGATTATATTCGCCGCTATTGCAACGCCGCATGACACGTCAACGCATCGTCATTCTAGGCGGAGACCTCTCAGGTGCCATGGCGGCAGCTTATTTGGGTTTACACCTCCCGCGCGGGCGCAGTGAAATCATCTATGTTGACAATGGACCCTTGGTAAAAGCCGAGTGGTGCATGAGCAGCTATAGCGACCTTCGTCAATTTAACCAAAAAATCAGTCTTGGCGAAGCTGAATTTGCGAAAACTTGCGCCGCGGGGCTCAAGCTAGGCGAGGACTATAGGGGCTGGGGCCCTGCGCCCTATATCAATAGTTTTGTTGATTACGGCGCGAATATTATGGGTGTGAACTTCATCGACCTGATGCTTCAGCAAGGGACCTATAAATCACTTGAAGATTTAATTCCCTATTCTCTTCCTGTTCGCGCGGCAAAAGAAGGCAAGTTTTTACCGCCCGACCCCAAAGGCCGCCCTATCGTATCAGATTTTGACTATGGCTATCATTTTGATCCTAAGGCTTATGCTGATCTGCTCTTGGAGAAAGCGAAAAGTTTTGGGGTTCAAATCACGACATCAAAAAGCGTCAGCAACACTGCAGACCTCATCATAAATGCGACAGGCGAAGCGCTAGAGAATAACACGGATAGTTTTATTCCGTGGACAGGCTGCAATAGCTATACCGTTAATATGTCAGCCCCTCAATCTGAGAGATTGAAACTTACAACCGATATTTCAGCTTATGCTAAAGGCTGGACATTCAGGGCCTTCCACCAGACACAAGATACGCAAATAAGTTTCTTTTTTGACAAAGATATCGGAGAGCAGCAACATAGATGCGGACGCCTGACAAAGCCTTGGTCCGGAAATGTATTGAATATCGGCTTTGCGGCTGTCTGTGTTGAACCGCTTATGGGCTCTCCGCTCCGCCTCATGCAGCATGACATTGAACGCCTTGTAAAACTCTTTCCGCCAAATATGTCTGACCCCATTGAACGCGAGGAATATAATAGGCAGACCACAAGCACGTATGACCGTGTATGGGATTACCATTCCCTACAATATGCAACATCAACAATTTGGACGCGTGAATTTCCGCTAACAGAAAAAGCAGCCCATAAGCGCAATGTTTTTGCAGCGCGAGGCAGAATTGTGACTTATGATGAGGATATGCTCTTTAGAGATAATTGGACAACATTATTTCTCGGCCAAGGCATAACGCCCCAACGCTATGACCCTTTCGCCGAAGGCTTGCCGTCAAAAGACGTAAACACTCAGCTCATCGCTATTGAAAAAATTATAACTCAGGCCTTAAGATCAATGCCACGACATGAAGACTTCATAGCAAGGCAATGTGCGGCCCGCGATTTTGCGTATAAGTAAGATTTACAAAGTTTGACCACTTTAATTTGCCCATGGCTATTGAGCTCATAGGGCAAAGACGCCGTAAAGTGATAAGACGGGTGGGGCTTAAAGCCTGCTTAGAGCCCTAAAAAAAGGGCCACTAAGAAAGCCACAATAACGATGAGGGCTTCCTTGATTTTCATTAGTGTTGTCATGATATCTCTCTGTTATGGAACACGCATAGCTTCAAACATCAAAAAAGTAAATATTTTTTGCAAGAAAGCGCCATGAAGTTTTTATTACAGTCCAAATTCTAGGGTCTAATATAGGGTTTAAGCGTTTCTGCCCAAACTTTGTACCCCGTCTGATTCAAGTGCAGTCCGTCATATGTAAGATCTGCTTTTAGCGTTCCATTAGGGGCCGCAAAAGCGGGCGTTAGGTCGATATAATTGACTCCGCTTTGCAAAGCGATACGGGCATAATGCTGATTTATCTCTTTAACAGCTGCCATTGCCGATAATTCGCGTGGCAAGAGGCTTTGGATGTAAATCTCAGTCTTTGGCCGCTTCTCTTTGATAGCCGAAACAATGTCTAGCAGTTCATCTGCCATAAGCTCAGGGTCACGATCATAACCTATATCATTCGTTCCAATCAGAATAAAAACCTTATCCGGAGAATGTGCTAGCATTTGCGGCAAGCGAAGCTTTAATCCGGTCACTGTATCCCACCCAATTCCATGATTGGAAACAGCCGCTCCCAAATCTATATCATATCCGAGCCAGCCTTCCGTGATGCTGTCCCCGGCAAGCATGATGCCCCCTTCTAATAAAGGCTGTGCATCTATTTCGGGCAGTCGGGCTCGAAAATGAGCCTTACCGCCTGGCAGCATATAATCGGGCGGCGATATAGCGTTAGGCGGAGGCAACTCAAGGGGCGTAAAAGACCATCCTTTGATTTGGGCAATATGGGCCGATAATTTATTCGCCATTTTGCGCATGGAGTTTCGCCCCGGATGATAATTGCAACTCCACCTAAGTTCGCCGTCAAAGAGTGATAAATTCAAAGTAGACATATTCGAGTCGCTCAACGCCTCCATTGCGCCGTCTATGCCGTCTCGCGCCGCCTCTGCTTTTTCACCAGTCAACAATGGCCCCGTCACGGTTACGATATGCGCATCTGGAAAGCGACTTCGTAAATCACTTAGCATATCGCGATATCCTGCACGAAATTTATCTTCTCCCGGATTAATCACCGACCAGTCATTTGTCCCAACTGTCGTCACAACAACATCAGGCATGAAAAGGCTGTGGTCCCATTTAGTGCCGGGCGCATCGGGCAAAGCTAAATCGATTTGCGCAGGTATTACGGGCGAAGGATTAGCGTCCCAATTATGCACCACCCCTCGCCCCGAAATCGCAATCAGTTGCGGCTCGGCGCTGAGCATATCCGCGCTGAGCATAGCATAGCTCTCAGTGGGGGAATGCAGCGCAGGCGTATTGGCGCAGTCCTTCGTATCGCCGCCAACACCAAACCCCGCCGTGATGGAGTCGCCGAGGAAGAGGATTTTGCGATCTAATAGGCTAAACTCAATTGGAACTACTCTTTCATCGCCCTCATTAGACAAGAATAACGGTGAACCAATTGTAAAATAACCCGTATCGTAAAATTTCTGTCCGCCGCGTTACGCGAACGTCAAACACAGACCGTTTTTGAGACTTTACAATTGGGTAAAAATGCTTCCCTGATTGTAATTCCAGTTGGCTTTTCTCGCCATTTACGAGAACGTCCATTATACCATTGCCTGAATCTTCTATAGAAATTCCCGCGAACTTACCTTCAAATCGAAAAGCTACACCGCTTCCTGGCCAACCCATTTTGTGACCCGTTGTCAGTGTGACATCAGAGTTCTCAGTAACGGCCATCTTTTTTGTAACGGCCTCATACCGACCTAAAAGGTGAGATGACTTTGCTTCGTTATCGCTCGCCTGCGAGCAGCCCAAAAAAAAGACCGCAGCGACACACGCTGCGATCCAGAATTTTAAAACTCTCATTGGCATTTAACCGACCATATCCTCGAGCTCCATACCTTTGGTTTCTTTCACGGCCATCTTCACGAAAAAGATCGAAATGAAGGCAAATGCAGCGTAAATGAAGAAGGAAGCCGACAAACCGATATTTGCGAGCATTAGCGGGAATGTCAGCGTTACGACGAAGTTCGCAATCCACTGCGCAAATCCGGCCACCGCAAGAGCAGACCCGCGAATTTGGTTCGGGAACATCTCGCCGAGCAAGACCCACATCACAGGGCCCCATGTCATGTTAAAGAAGAACACATAAGCCATCGCAGCATAAAGAGATGTTTTCCCCATAGCAGGATCCAATACGAGGTTACCGTCAACAAGGTTACCCGTCCCAAAGGCCCACGCCACCACGGCTAGCATAATCGCCATTCCGACAGAGCCGATCAAAAGAAAGGGCTTACGGCCAAATTTGTCGATAAGAAAAACCGTGAGCAATGTCGCAAAAATAGACATTAGTCCCATAAAGACATTCTGCTTAAGCGCGTCAGCTTCGGTAAAGCCAGCGGCTTCCCACATCACCGCGCCATAATAGAATATGACATTAATACCTACAAGCTGCTGGAATACCGCCAGGCCAATACCGACCCATACAATAGGCCGAAGTTTTCCGCCCAAGAATATATCTGACAAACGAGGTTTATGATCACTTGCCAAAGACGCTTTAATTTCATTAACTTTACGCTCGGCCACAATGCCCCCGAAGAGTTTTGTCAATGTCTTACGTGCTCCCGCCTCATCATCTTGGACCATAGAAAAGCGAGGGCTTTTCGGAATAAAAAACAAAAGAACAAAGAATAAAGCGGCCGGGGCAATTTCCACCCAGAACATCCAACGCCATGTTTCAGTTCCTCGAAACTCTGCCGTGGCGCCGCCTGAAACATTGGCGAGATAATAATTCGAAAAGAAGGCCACCGTTAAGCCGACAACAATTGCAATTTGTTGGAGCGAGGCCAAGCCACCTCTTAATCGCGCTGGCGCAATCTCTGAAATATAAGCCGGGGCCATCACAGACGCCGCACCCACAGCGAGGCCGCCAAGGATCCGGAAGAAAATGAAACTTCCTGAGCTATCGGCAATCCCTGACCCCCAAGCTGAGATCAGAAAAAAGACAGCCGCGAGCATCATCATATTGCGGCGTCCGAACATATCGGACAAGCGCCCCGCAAAGAAAGCCCCCGCCGCGCAACCCAAGAGCATCGAGGCGACGTTTAGACCGCTTGCGAAATTTGTTGCGCCGAAGGCGGCGTCCAATCCTTTAACGGTGCCGTTAATCACGCCGCTATCAAAACCGAAAAGAAATCCGCCCAATGTTGCGACCAGGCAAATCAGGACGATAAAACCCATACTCCCCTTCTCTTCTGTGGCTACTGTATTATCTGACATAAACTGTCCCCTTAAATCACGCGGATTTATATCCGCTTTTATTATCGCTACCAATCTCGCATCCTGACAGCGCTGTCAACAATTACCTAATCCGACTTTGTGGATGGCGGAGCGGATGATTCTCTTTCTAGGATTTTGTGTGGCAACACAACCTGCGTCAATGGCGCCTCTTTTTGGGAAATCCTGTCGGCGAGGATGCGCACGGCCTCCCCGACCATATCTTGCGTGGATTGCTGCACGGTGGTGAGCCTTGGATAGATGGCACGAGACACGGGCGCATCGTCAAAACCTACAACGGAGAGCGCATCGGGCACGCGAATATTAAGCTTATAAGCCGTTGCCAAAGCCGCGGATGCCATTTCATCATTGCTGGCAAAGATCGCTGTCGGGCGGTCAGCAAGGCTCAGTAGTTGCTCAGCCCCGCGCAATCCTGATTCGTAGGAGAAATCGCCCGTCACACAATAGGCCTCATCTACGATAAGATCCGTTTCTTTCATAGCGTCCAGACACCCTTCAAAGCGGCGGCGCGAAACATCATAATCGGGATCACCTTTAATGAAGCCGATTTTACGGTGGCCTAGGCCAAGCAAATATTCGGTCATCTCCTTGGCCGCGGCGCGGTCGTCAATTCCAATTCTATCCCCGGCCTCACTCGTCTTTTCAGCCCCAATGCGGACGAAAGGAACTTCACGGCGCTCTAAATCTTGGATAACAGCTATGTTATTAGAAATAGGTGGCGATAAAACCACGCCGACCAAATCTTCAAAACTCTCTATCTCAGCCAAGCTTTTGCCAATGAAGAGCTGAAATCCCATAGATTGAACAGAGAGCATTGCCCCTATTTGCGTCGCCTCTTCGTAACTACCCGAGGGATTATCAATCAAGAGCGCCAACCGTTTCGCTGTTTTAGAACGCAATGTCCGCGCCGCAGGATTGACGCGGTAATCTAGCGCTTTGGCCGCAGTCAGCACCTTCTGCTTTGTCGCGGCCCGCACATTGGCTTCGCCGTTTAGCACGCGAGCCACGGTCTTAAACGACACGCCAGCCTCGCGCGCAACATCAATAATGGTCGGCATAAGCCTTCTCCTTGCCGCGTGATTAGCATATTAGATTTTATTTGACAACGTTGTCATATAATCCTACCCAAATACTAAATCACCCGCGCCGCAGAGCGCCAGGTTCGTTTCTTTTATCAGAGGTCACAATGTCCATTCGCCATCTTTTCACAACTGTTGCAGCTCTTTCGCTCCTTGCAGGCTGCGGCAGCGCTACTCAATCTACACCTGAACCCACAATGGGTAGTAAGGCTGGCATGTTCCAAGCCTCCTCCAACCCTAAAGTCGAAGCTATTTTGGCCGATATGACTCTGGATGAGAAACTTGCTCAAATCAGCTGTATTTGGTTCGACAAAGCCAAAGTGCTTGAGAAAGATGGATCGTTTAATCCCGAAAAGATGAAAGAGAACTTCCCCCATGGCGTGGGCTGTTGGGCGCGTCCGCAAGACACGTTCGGAATGGAAGATCAGGGCGAAGACAGAGATGCCAATGATGCCTCGGTCACGCGCCGCATGTCTGCACGAACACCCTCTCAAACTGTTAAGCTAAACAACGCCGTACAAAAATGGCATATTGAAGAAACCCGGCTCGGCATTCCAACCATGTTCCACGAAGAAGGTCTGCACGGTTTCCAAGGCCGCTATGCCACCGCCTTCCCGCAATCTATCGCTCTCGCCGCGACCTTTGATACGGATCTGGTCGAAGACGTCTATTCCGTCACAGCCCGCGAAATTCGCGTGCGCGGCGCCCATCACGTTCTCTCCCCCGTTGTCGATATTGCCGTTGACCCGCGCTGGGGCCGGATTGAAGAAACTTATGGCGAAGACCCCTATCTCGTCTCGCGCATGGGAGTTGCAGCGATTAAAGGCTTCCAAGGGGATGACTTTCCCATCGCTGATGACAAAGTCCTCACAACGCTAAAACATATGACAGGACATGGTCAGCCCGAAGGCGGCATGAATGTCGGGCCAAGCCAAGTCTCGGAACGCGTCTTGCGCGAGAAATTCTTCCCGCCTTTTGAAGCGGCGATCAAAGAAGCGGGCGCGGCCTCTGTGATGGCGTCTTATAACGAAATTGACGGCATCCCGTCACACGCCAATCCGTGGCTGCTCAATGATGTTCTGCGCGGTGAATGGGGTTTTGACGGCGTCGTTGTCGCCGACTATTTCGCGATTAACGAACTCAATGGTCGTCATAAGATTGTGAATGATATTGGCGAAGCGGGTGCGCTGTCGCTGAAATCTGGCGTGGATATGGAACTGCCTGATGGCATTGCCTTTTACGCGCTAAAAGAAAAAATCGAAGCGGGCGAATATGATATTAAATATGTCAACCAAGCTGTCCGCCGCGTTTTAGAAATGAAACTGCGCGGGAATATTTTTGAAACGCCTTATTCAGATGCACAGGAAGCTGACGCGCTGACTGGTAATCAAGAAGCGCGTGATTTGGCGCTTGTAGCGGCAAAGAAAGCGGCTGTGCTATTGAAGAATAAAAACGATATTCTTCCGCTAGACGCTTCGAAGTATAATAAAATCGCCGTCATCGGACCTAACGCAGCCATCACGGTTTTGGGCGGATATTCCGATGAACCCCGGCAAACCATCTCAATTCTTGACGGCCTCAAAACAAAACTTGGCGAAGATAAAGTTGTCCATGCCCAAGGCGTGACACTCACAGATAACCGCTCGTGGTGGGATGATGAGGTAAACCTGATCGACCGTGATCAAAATCTATCAGATATTTACAAAGCTGTATCGGCCGCGAAAGACGCGGATTTAATTATCCTTGCCATTGGCGGAGACGAGTCCACATCCCGTGAAGCCTGGTCCGAAACGCATCCGGGTGACCGCGATGACATCACTCTTATTGGTGAGCAGAAAGAGCTCATCGACGCATTAGCAGAAACAGGTAAGCCTATGGTTTCAGTGGTTATTTCTGGACGCCCTCTGGCGCTTACTAATGTCGAAGACAAGTTAGACGCCATTCTTTATGGTTGGATTTTGGGCCAAGAAACAGGTACAGCTGTCGCTGACCTGCTCTTTGGTGATGCGAACCCGTCAGGTAAAATGCCGGTCTCTATTCCGCGTACCGTCGGGCAAATTCCGGCCTTTTACAATCACAAACCGACGGCGCGCCGCGGCTATGCTTTTGTTGACCAAACCCCGCTTTACGTCTTTGGCGAAGGTATGAGTTATACGACATTTGAAATATCAGAACCGACCCTATCGGCTCCCGCAATTGGTATTGACGGAAGCTCTAATGTTTCTGTGACCATCACCAATACAGGCGATATGGCTGGTGATGAAGTCGTGCAAATGTATCTGCGCGATAAGGTTAGCTCCGTGACCCGCCCAGTCAAAGAACTTAAAGGCTTTAAGCGTGTCAGCTTGGAACCCGGCGCATCGGAAACTGTCACCCTACCGATCACGACAGAGGCGCTACAATTCTATGGCCTGGATATGAAACGCGTGGTCGAGCCGGGCGAATTTGATGTCATGGTTGGCAATAGCTCGGCCAATGTGAAGTCTGTTACGCTGACGGTGAAATAAACATGAAGGGCAAATACTTAAATTGGGAAACTTGGCATGGCCGTGCCTTGACAATCATCGTGTTTAATATTGGTTTGGTTACCTTTGCATTCGTTGGCTTTCTTCTTCTTGATGCATTGGGGCAATCGTAATGTATCTAGGTCTTGATATAGGCACCTCCGGCGTCAAAGCCGTTCTGGTCGATGAGTCGCAAAATATTGTCGATCAGGCCACTGCGCCCCTTACCGTAAATCGACCGCAAGCCTTGTGGTCAGAGCAAAACCCACAAGATTGGTGGGAGGCGACGACCGCCGCCGTCAAACAGCTCGATGAATTTAAACGCTCGGGCGTGAAAGCCATTGGCCTGTCAGGGCAAATGCACGGCGCGACCTGCCTTGATAAGAACGACAGGGTTATCCGCCCCGCCGTCCTCTGGAATGACGGACGAAGCGGCGTGGAATGCCTCGGCATGATGGCCGAAATGCCGGAACTCACCCGCATTACGGGCAATCTCGCTATGCCGGGTTTCACCGCGCCAAAACTTGAATGGATGCGCACTTATGAAGCGGAGAACTTTGTAAAGACCGCCAAAGTGCTGTTGCCTAAGGATTATGTCCGCCTGCTCATGACTGGCGATTATGCCTCTGATATGTCCGATAGTGCGGGGACGCTCTGGATGGATGTCGCGAAACGCGATTGGTCCGATGAAGTTTTAGCCCTAACCGCCCTCACCCGTGAACATATGCCAAAACTCTTTGAAGGCTCAGAAGCGACTGGGATTTTGCGCAAAGATATCGCAATCAATTGGGGCGTGCCGCAAGTGCCTGTGGCCGCAGGTGGCGGGGATAACGCGGCGGGCGCAGTCGGCTCCGGCACGACATCGCCAGGCGACGGTTTTATCTCCCTCGGCACGTCGGGCGTGATTTTCCTCGCCGATGATAAATACCGCCCCAACCCCGAAGGCGCAGTCCATACATTCTGCCATGCCCTGCCCGGTCTCTGGCACCAAATGAGCGTGATGCTCTCAGCGGCAAGCGCTGTGGATTTTGTCGCGAAGATGACAAGTTTCGCGCAACCCGCCGACCTTTACGCGGCCGCCGAAGACGCCAACCAACCCGGTAAAGGTGCTTTCTTTCTGCCTTACTTGTCAGGGGAACGCACGCCGCATAATAACCCCAATGCCAAAGGCGCGTTTTTCGGCCTCACTCATGAGGATAACCAAACCACTCTCGCCCAAGCGGCGCTTGAAGGCGTGGCTTTTGCGCTGGCTGACGGCATTGATGCCCTGCGTGATACGGGGGCTGAGCTTTCAGCGCTGTCCGTCATTGGCGGCGGGGCACGGTCGCATTATTGGGGCAAGATACTCTCAGCTGCCTTTGACCTACCGCTCCATTATCGCGGCGGCGCGGCGGTAGGCCCAGCCTTTGGCGCGGCACGGTTGGCGCGGCTTTCAGTAACAGGCGAAGCAATATCTGATGTCTGCCAGCCTCCTGCCATTGAACACACCATCACCCCCGATGCGGAGCTACATGACCACTATGCGGCGCGGCGTCAGACTTTCCAAAAATTATACGAAAACACCAAGGAGCTTACCTCATGAGCGGCTATTTCGACCATATTGATACGATCAAATTTGAGGGCGTCGACAGCGATAATCCCCTCGCCTTTAAATATTATGACGCCAAGAAAAAAGTGCTCGGCAAAACCATCGAAGAGCATCTACGCGTTGCTGTTTGTTACTGGCATAATTTCTGTTGGGATGGGCATGACATCTTTGGCGCAGGCACGTTTGAACGGCCTTGGCTCCAAGGCAATAATGACCAAGCGGCTGCCGAAGCTAAGTTAGATGCCGCCTTTAGTTTTTTCGAGAAGCTCGGACAGCCCTTCTTCTGCTTCCACGATGTGGACATAATGGCAGACGCGAGCACCCCGAAAGAGCATGTCGAAAACCTCGCGGCTATCGTTGACAAGATCGAAGCCAAGATGGACGCTAGCACAACAAAGCTGCTTTGGGGCACGGCCAATATGTTCTCGCATCCGCGCTTTATGGCGGGCGCGTCCACGAACCCCAATCCTGACGTGGCAGCTTTCGCAGCCCTACAAGTTAAACACGCCATGGAAGCCACACACCGTCTCGGCGGCGCAGGCTATGTGTTTTGGGGCGGGCGCGAAGGTTATGACACTATCCTCAATACTAACGTCGGCCACGAGATGAACCAACTCGGGCGTTTCCTAAATATGGCGGTCGAGCATAAGCATAAAATTGGGTTTAAGGGTGACCTCTGGATTGAGCCCAAGCCGCATGAACCGACTAAGCATCAATATGACCGTGATGTCGGCACGGTTTATGGCTTCCTTAAAGAACACGGCCTCGAAAACGAAATCGGCGTCAATATCGAACCAAACCACGCCACCCTCGCCGGCAATGCTTTTGAGCATGAAATCGAAATGGCTAATGCCTTTGGTATCTTTGGCTCTATCGACTTTAACCGCGGCGACCCTCAAAATGGCTGGGACACAGACCAATTCCCCAATGATTTACGCGAAAATACAATGGCGCTCTATTACATCCTCAAAGGCGGTGGCTTTAAAAATGGCGGCGCAAATTTTGACGCCAAAGTCCGCCGTCAGTCCAGCGATGCCGAAGATCTGTTCCACGCCCATATTGGCGGCATGGACCTGCTCGCTCGCGCGCTCATGAACGCCGCCGAGATGATCGAAAATGATAAATTGCAAGCGTTTAAGGACGACCGATATGCCGAATGGCACAAAGGTATGGGCAAGCAAATGATGGACGGAAATGCGACCTTAGACGACATGGCCAATTACTGCCTTGAAGAAAATACATCCCCGGCCCCGATTTCAGGACGACAGGAATATCTTGAAAATATTGTGACCTATGTTGTGAAGTAAATAAATTATTAAGAGCGTGACAGTGGTCACATACTTCCCCGTTATCACGGGTTTAGAGCGTCCTCATTGCAGGGCGCTTTTTTTTGTTGAAGACATAGCGCGTCCTGTTTGGAGAACGTCGATTGGGGGCAAGGGGCTGCCAGCGTTCTCTGTAAATCGGAGCGTCTTATGACTTATTTAAATACAAAATTACTACTCAATAGCGCAGCAGGTCTCGCCTTGTCCTGCGCATTTTCAGTGACGGCGTTTTCCGCGCCAAATCCCGATGATAGCTGTCGCGACGGAGCAACCAATATCGACTCTTTGCAGTGCGGCGATGGAGCGGATGCCAGCGGAGATCGCAGCACAGCGATTGGTGACGTAGCCGCTGCTGACGCAGACAGATCAACAGCCATTGGGTACCGCGCACAAGCCGTGAATGGAGCTGGAACAACAGCAGTTGGCGCAGACTCAGGTGCCTTTTTAGAAAACGCTTCAGCCTTTGGCCGTAGCGCTGTAGCTGATGCCGTAGATAGCACAGCTATTGGTGCATATGCAGTTACACTTGGTGATCGCTCAACAGCTATTGGTGGTGGTACAGACAACAATACTGCAGCTTTTGCTCAAGGCGACTCATCGGTTGCCATTGGTAGCGGTTTCAGCACGCAGCTCGGAGCCCGCTCATCAGGTTTTAGATCGACAGCAATTGGCTCAACATCCGAAGCGTCCGGCATAAATGCCGTCGCGATTGGGGTGTTATCAGAAGCATCAGGCAATCTTTCCACAGCTGTTGGTCCGATTTCAGAAGCCTCGGGCACAGCAAGCACAGCAATCGGTCAATATTCTGCAGCGACGTCGAACTTTGCAACAGCAATTGGCTATCAATCTGATGCGACGGCACTACAAGCAACGGCTATTGGGTTTAATTCAGAAGCCAGTGATACAGGCACCAATGCTATTGGTACAAACAGCTTGTCCAATCAGCTCAATGCCAACGCTTTTGGTACAAATGCTGAGGCTACAGCACGCTATACCAATTCGATTGGGGCTAACTCGCAAGCAGCGGGTCAAGGCGGCGTTGCATTAGGCGGCGGTATCTCACAAGCCACGGCGGCAGAGGCTCAAATGGATGGCGGCATCGCGATTGGTGGTCAATTTGGGGGTTTTGCGGGTGCAAAGTCTACAGCTCAGGCAGCTATTGCTATAGGGTCATTATCACAAGCAACAGGTGCTAACAGCACATCTGTTGGCTCGCAAAGTATCGCTTCAAATGCAGGGTCAAGCTCTTTTGGCAACCAGGCTAAAGCCCTTGCCAACCTATCAACATCCATCGGGTGGGGCTCTACCTCTAACGGTGTTGCGAGTAATGCGATTGGTAAAGGCGCAAACTCAACTGGTACTTTTTCAACAGCCTTAGGCACAGACTCCATGACAAATGGTTTGGGGGCCCTTGCAATGGGTTATAAGGCAGAAGCACTTGCCCGCAACGCTATCGCATCAGGTACATTTGCAAGCGCAAATACCGAAGAGTCAGCCATCGCCATTGGCGGCGGTCGTGCGGCAACCATTGGCGCTGAAGCTACCGGCAATGCTTCTGTGGCAATCGGCGGAGCCACATATGATACGAGCGGTGTTCTAACGCGCCAAGGCGCAGAAGCTACTATGGAGAACGCGGTTGCTATCGGATCTGGTTCTGAGTCTACAAACTCAAATGCAACGGCTTTAGGCGCCGCCAGCGTTGCCTCTGGTATAGCCAGTACAGCTATCGGCAATCGCGCTACGGCTAGTAACACTCTGGCAACAGCTATCGGCTGGGACTCTAACGCCAGCGGAATCGGAAGTGGTGCTTTTGGACGCAGAGCAAATGCATCTGCAAACTTTGCTTATGCTTTAGGTAACGAAGCCAATAGTTCTCACTTGAATTCCTTCGCTTTAGGTAGCTTGGCCACGACGACATTGGCAAACCAAATAATGCTAGGTGCGGCGAACTACACCTATGTCATGCCAGGTGTTGTCTCAAATACGTCTGCATCAGTTCAAGGCACACCAACAGGCCTCGTAACGACAAATGCGGCAGGCGAGTTAGCCTCAGACAATTCGTTTTACGGTTCAAACTTTGGGCTTATAACCAGCGGTATTTCCAGTTTCGGACAATTCCTCAATGAATTGGATAGACGACTAACAGAGGGAGACCCCTTTGCCGGGCAGCCTACCGCTTCAAATGCACCTGTATCTTTCAATATGGAACTCCAAGCTGTAACTGCTCAACAAGCGGCTTCGACTATGGCAACGGTTGCGTCTGAAGCGCCCAAAGCAACAGTTGTTCAGGCCCCTATTGTTGATGAACCACTAACTATGACAACGGATCAGAACACCATGGATATTGCAGAAAATCGTATGGATATTGATGAAAACCGCGCTGATATTGATACGAATACAACCGCCATCGCGACAAACTCGTCCGCGATAGCCACAAATTCGACCAATATCAGTACGAACTCCGACAATATTTCTACAAATACAGATAATATTGCCACGAATGCCGAAGGTGTTCAGACAAATAGTGCAGGCATACAGACTAATTCTGACGCTATTGGAATGAATACAACAGGTGTGTCTGAGAACCGTACAGCTATTGCTTCCAATACGAGCAATATCTCGGCGAATGCCTCTCGCATAGGTTTGGCCGAAACATCTATCAGAGCCAATGCGGATCAAATCGTGCGTATCAATGAAGAGATTACAGAGCTGAGCTCAGGTCTTGCAGCTGTCGCCTCACTGCCTGATATGTATCTCTCGCCTAATGCCAAATGGTCAGCCGCCGGCGGCGTCGGTTTCTATGGCGATGATGTCGGTTTCGGCGCAACACTTGCCTTCCGCGGAAATGACAACTGGGCTTTTGGCGCCAGTGCCGCAACAGCAGGTGATGAAGCTACCGGTAAATTACAAATTCGGTATGAAGGCTTCTAGAGCATAACCCTATTATTGCTCTCTTAGAGCTTTCAAACCGTAGCCGCGCCTACCCCTTGTAGGCGCGGCTTTTCTGAATCCACGTTAACCAACATTATCAAATCCCTAAAGGCGAAATTACTAAGAGTTAAGCTTTACAAAATACTAAGGAAGCATCGTCGGGGTGAATTTGGGCAACTTGTTATCACAGCTATGCCCAATCGTTCCTCATTATAAAGCAGCATTAGACTGCATAAAGAAGGGCTGACCATGTCTCATAAATATTCTCATCTGCTATTAAGCACAGCAGCAACACTCACTTTTACAGCATTACTAACTGCGCCAGCTATTGCCGCAGACGCACCGACCGGATTGTTTTTGCGCGGGGCTGAGAGCCTGGGTGATCTCTCTAATGCAAAGTCATCATCCCCTTTAGAGGCACCTAATGTAGGCGCAGCATGTAATGCTGGCGACGGAGGTGACACGGTTCAATGCGGAATTAACTCAGATGCTTCCGGATCAAGCGCTACAGCTTTAGGCGCAAACACAATCGCAAGCGGCGTAGGATCAACCGCTATTGGGAATAATGCAGATGCTGTTGGGTCTCTTTCAACAGCAATGGGCGTTCATTCAAATGCAGGTGGTATTGGCGCTAATGCTATTGGTTTGCGAGCAGACGCATCTGGAAATTTTTCAAACGCTATAGGCAGAAATGCAACGGCTTCAGGTACGGGGTCAACGGCTATCGGACTTGATAGCACGGCGTCTGGCGATTATTCGCAAAGCTTGGGACGAAATGCTGTTGCTTCAGGGGCTACCTCTATCTCGATGGGAGTTGACTCCACTGCGAGCGCATCCAATTCTATCGCCATCGGTAAAGGGGCGTCATCCACATTTGCTAATAGCGTTGCCATTGGTAATGGCGCAACTGCAACAAGAACCAATCAAATTGTTTTGGGGAACGCCTCAAGCACCTACACGATGACGGGTATCAACTCAGCCTTTTCACGCGGTCAGCAAGGCGCTGTCACAGGCTTATTAACGACAGATGCAAACGGCAATTTAGCCTCCGATGGCGGCGCGCTTCAGGCGTCTGTAGCGGATCACGAAGTTCGTATTACGGGCTTGGAAGGCGGCATATCTCAAGAGATGAAAGACACCGCTAATTTAATGTCAGAACAGGCCACTGTTATTAAATCAGGCGAACTCGCCTCTCAGGAACAGCTCTCTCAGGACGCTGACGGGAGTCCTGTAGATGCCCCGAATGTTGGAGATGCTTGTCAGGCAGGTGATGGTAGCGATAGCTTGCAATGCGGTGTAAATGCGGATGCATCAGGATCGAGCGCTACAGCTCTGGGAGCAAACACTGTTTCTAGTGGTGTTGGATCTATTACCGTTGGCAACAATGCAGATGCTACAGGGTCATTGTCCACAGCGATTGGCGTTCATGCCAACACATCCGGTATTGGCGCTACGGCCATAGGTCTTCGAGCTGACGCGTCAGGTAATTTTGCCCAAGCTATTGGCCGAAATGCAAATGCCGCTGGCGCAGGTGCTACGGCTATCGGCTTAGACAGCACAGCAAGCGGTGATTATGCGCAAAGTTTTGGACGCAATGCTAATGCTTCAGGCCCGGCTTCACTCGCCATGGGCGTTGACTCGCAAGCCACAGCTCCTGACTCCATTGCCATAGGTAATGGCGCTTCAGCAACATTTGCGAATAGTGTTGCGATAGGTAATGATGCTACGGCAACGCGCACAAACCAAGTTATACTTGGTAGTGCAACAAGTACATATACGCTAGCAGGGGTCACCTCCGCAGCCTCAAGAGGACAGCAAGGTGCTGTTGTCGGAATTTTGACGACAGATGCCAGTGGCAATATTGCGTCGGACGGAGGTGCTCTTCAAGCTTCAGTTGCCGATCACGAGGTCAGAATCACTGGGCTAGAAGGCGGAGTCTCTCAAGAGATGAGAAGCTTTGCAGATGATACAGTAACTTTCGCAGATCATTCTACTGCACAAGCAAGTGCAAATTATACAACTGTTAAAACAGCTTCACCTGTCCAACCCGCACGCTCCGTAGCTGAAGCAGCACCGGCTGAACTTTACGGCTCCAACCTTGAGGTCACGACACAGCAAGGCGCAGCAAATTCGAGTAATATTGCAACTAATGCAGGCAACATTGCAACTAATGCGCAAAATGTAGCTGTCACCTCCCAGCGTGTAAGCGTCAATTCACAACGTATTGCGTCAAATGCTACGAGCATTTCTCAAAATGCACAGCGTATCGAATTGGCGATGGGGTCCATCTTGGATAACTCACAAGCGATTGTCAGAAACAGCGAAGAAATTGCCGAATTAAGCTCAGGCCTTGCAGCCGTAACGGCTCTACCTGATATGTATCTATCGCCAGATGCAAAATGGTCTGCCGCTGGCGGCGTGGGTATGTATGGTGATGACGTCGGGATCGGCGCGACGTTGGCCATCCGTGCGAGCCGTAACTTCGCGATTGGTGCATCTGTAGCCTCTGGAGGGGACACGGCAACAGGCAAATTACAAGTGCGCTATGAGGGATTCTAAGTCCTAAATAAAGTTTGAAAAGGCCGTCCCCTGAGGCGGCCTTTTTTATGTGGCTTGCTGTTTTTCGCTTAGGCCGCTAAGCCGCGCCAATGGCAATTATAACCTTAGATGATTTACGCGAGACTTCGGGCGCCCTGCTCGGATTGGATCCTGGCACAAAAACTCTGGGCCTCGCGATTAGTGACCGCACGCGCCTTATTGCAACGCCACTTGAGACGATTCGCCGTGAGAAATTTACGCTCGACGCAAAAAAACTTTTAGACGTTTATGAACGCGATCAAGCCTCAGCTCTTATTATCGGCCTGCCTGTCAATATGAACGGCACGCACGGGCCACGCACGCAATCAGTACGAGATTTTTGCACGAATTTATTGCGGCTTAAAGACTTGCCCATATTCCTCTGGGACGAGCGCCTTTCGACAATGGCGGTGACACGCGGCATGTTGGAAGCGGATATGAGCCGCAAAAAGCGCAAAGAAAATGTCGATAAACTCGCCGCGAGCTATATTTTGCAAGGCGTCTTGGATCGCCTGAGGGCTTAAATCTATTGACTCTGTACGAATTTTTCGTACAGAGCATTTATGACCTATTCCAAACCCCTCATTGATGATATTTTTGGCGGCATTCGTCCTGCGGCGCGCGCTTTGGACAAAGCGGCCACAACTATTCAAGGGTGGTACGATGCGGGGACCATTCCTCAAAAACATTGGAATGACGTTATAAAAACAGCCAAAGAGTTTGATCATCATTTAACCCCCGATGACTTCTTCCCCGTTAAATCGCCTGATGCGTCATCCTTTGGATACCCCTTTGAGAAACGTCATTGCCTGTCCATCGATGATTTCCATAGGCCCGACATAGAAACGTTACTGTCTCTCGGAGAGCATTATCTGGATTTGAATGTCCAGAAAAACCCTGACCGCTCTGTTCTAAAAGGCAAGACTCTTATCAACGTATTTTTCGAAAATTCGACAAGAACCGAAAAGAGCTTTGAGCTAGCTGGAAAACGGCTTGGCGCAGATGTCATATCCATGCAAATCGCGAGCAGCTCAGTCAAGAAGGGGGAAACACTTTTGGACACAGCTGCGACGCTCAATGCAATGAATCCAGATATATTGGTTGTCCGCCATGGGTCCTCAGGGGCACCCGCCCTGCTCTCACAAAAGGTGTCTTGCTCGGTTGTTAATGCGGGGGACGGAATGCATGAGCATCCCACTCAAGCTTTACTGGACGCGCTCACTTTACGCCAAGCTTTTGATGGCCAAATTGACGGCCTTCGTATCGCCATATGCGGCGATATTCTTCACTCCCGCGTGGCAAGGTCCAACGTAAAGCTTCTCAATATGCTTGGCGCAGAAGTGCGTCTTGTGGGGCCGCCAACCCTCCTCCCGACAGATGCGGATCGTTGGGGCGTTGATATATTTCATGAAATGAAAACAGGCTTAAAAGGCTGCGACGTTGTTATGATGTTAAGGCTTCAACTTGAGCGGATGAGCGGCGCTTTTGTGCCGTCCAAACGCGAATATTTTCATTTTCACGGACTGGACCGCACAAAGCTCGGCTATGCCAAAGACGGCGCGCTTGTGATGCATCCCGGCCCGATGAACCGAGGCGTGGAGATCAGCTCAGATATTGCCGACGATCCTGATATCAGCCTGATAACGCAGCAAGTCGAAACAGGCGTAGCTATGCGAATGGGCATCCTTCACGCCCTTTCAGAAGCCCAAGACAGATCGAAAGGGGCAAACCGATGAGCACGTTATCAATCGCAAATGCGCGTATCATTGACCCTGCAAGCGGATATGATGATTTCGGGACAATCGTAACTCGTGACGGGCGCATCATGGCTTTCGGGCCGCATGTCCAAACGGAAGGCGATATCATCGACGCAGACGGTCACATTTGCGCTCCAGGCCTAATCGATATGCGCGTTACAACGGGTGAGCCAGGTCGGGAAAACCGCGAAACGATTGCCACGGCTGCAAAAGCTGCCGCAGCGGGCGGCATAACTTCTATCGTAATTATGCCGGAAACTGACCCCGTCATTGATGATATGTCGCTTGTTGATTTCATCACGCGGCGGGCGGAAACTGCGCCAGTGAATGTCTATGCGGCAGGGGCTTTGACGAAAGGCTTAGACGGAAAAACGCTAACGGAAATAGGGCTTATGTCGCAAGCGGGCGCCGTCATGTTTTCAAACGGCACCTCCCCCATTGCCGAAGCGCAAACCATGCGCCGCTTGCTTTCTTATTCTGCGAGCTTCAATGCACTCATTGCGAACCGCGCCATAGAGCCCTCACTCTCAAAAGGAGCCGTGGCGCATGAAAGCGATCTGTCATCACGCTTGGGCCTGACAGGCGCTCCAGCAGCTGCTGAGCGCATAATGGCAGAGCGGGATGTCGCTCTGGCGGAGCTTACCGGCGGACGGCTTTTGATTGATATGATTTCTTCCGCTGAGGCCTTGGAGGTCGTGCGCCGTGCTAAATCACGCGACCTTGAAATCGCTTGCTCAGTTAGCATAAATCACTTGTCGCTAAATGAAGTCGATATTGGCGATTACAGAACCTTCGCCAAACTTGATCCGCCTTTGCGTGAAGAGAGCGACCGTTTGGCGTTGCTCGAGGGTATAAATGACGGCACGATTGATGTGATCGTCTCTGACCATGATCCGCGCCCGGCAGGAGAGAAGCGCCTTCCTTATGCTGAGGCCACGACAGGCGCGGTAGGGCTTGAGATATTATTAGCCGCAGGATTATCGCAAGTCGCGGATGGCCGCTTAGACCTTATGGCGTTCTTGGCAAGCGTGACGTCCAACCCTGCTGCCTTACTAGGATTAGAGAGCGGTCGTATTGCCAAAGGCGCACCTGCTGATTTGATAATCTTCAATCCAAATGCACCTTGGGTCTGCAATAGTGATGCTCTGCTCTCTCGCTCCAAAAACACTCCGCTGGACGGAAGACGCATGACAGGCCGAAATCTCAAGACGATTTGCAAGGGCCGCCTTGTATTTGACTCCTCACACTAACACAGATATGTTCTTATTATGTTCTCTATGTCAATTTTATATGCTCTGCTTGGCGGTTATCTTTTGGGCTCCATCCCTTTTGGGCTCCTCATCACCCGCGCGACAGGGCAAGGCGATATACGCAATATTGGATCCGGCAATATTGGCGCGACAAATGTTTTGCGCACAGGCCGAAAGGATATCGCGCTTATCACGCTCTTACTCGACGCGGCCAAAGCTGGCGTGGCCGCACTGATTTTCAATCATTTTTTTGGTATGCCCATTGGTCTTTTTGCCGGAGCCGCCGCCCTTATCGGGCACTGCTTTCCTGTCTGGCTCAAATTTAAAGGCGGCAAAGGCGTGGCCACATTCTTTGGGTGCTTACTAGCAACAGCTTGGCCCTTAGGACTTATCGCAGGCGGCATCTGGCTGGCCTGTGCATTTTTCACACGTATTTCCTCGCTATCGGCTCTGGCGGCAGCAGGTGCCTCGCCATTGATTGCCTTTATGATGGGGTATTATCACGTCGCAATTATGGCGGCTGTACTGGCGGTCATTATATATATCCGCCATGCTGAAAATATCGGGCGCATCATCAAAGGCACTGAGTCCCGCATAGGCAAAAAAGGCTGATGCAGCTTCGGGAACTTAGCTTTAGCGAGAAACGCGACTGGTTAAGACTGTCCCGCTCGCTGCGCGTGGGCCCTGTTGCTTTTCGCGATCTCCTCGCGCGTTATAAAAGCGCCGAAGCCGCAATTGACGCCCTGCCCTCTATCATGCGCCGCAAAGACAGCGTGGTGCCACAGTGTCAAGAGGTCGAAGCGGAGATGGAGGAAGCGGATCGCAGAGGCGTGAAAATTCTCGCGGCTTGTGAAGCGGACTATCCGCTTTACCTCAAAGCCATTGACCCGCCGCCTCCCCTCATTTCGGTCATAGGCCGAACCGATATATTGCATAAACCCTGCGCCGCAATTGTTGGGTCACGCAATGCATCTGCAATCGGGCAACGCTTTGCAAGGCAGATCGCGGGCGAGCTTGGGGATGCAGGATTTACAATCATTTCCGGACTAGCAAGGGGCATAGATGCTAATGCCCATGGCGGAGCCCTAAAAACGGGTACAGCAGCTGTTTTAGGCGGCGGCGTTGACCATATCTATCCACGCCAAAATACAGAGCTTTACGAAGCCATGGCCGAACAAGGCGCTTTAATATCTGAAAGCCCCTTGGGATACCGCGCGACAGCCCGTGATTTTCCGCGCCGAAACCGTATCATTTCAGGCCTGTCCATGGGCGTCATCGTAATTGAAGCCGCTGAGAGATCAGGTACTTTAATTACGGCGCGCTATGCGACGGAGCAAAACCGCGAAGTTATGGCCGCGCCTGGTTCGCCCCTAGACCCCAGAACTAAAGGCTGCAACAGACTCATACAACAGGGTGCGGCGCTGATTGAAAGTGCCCAAGACATCATAAACTGTCTTGAAAATATCAGGCCGCCGCAAATGATGGAGCCCAATGCGTCTTATGAGCCGGCTGAGTTTGACTGGAAATCAGCAGAAAAAGATATTGAGAAAGCGCGGGTGGCTGTGCTCTCACTCTTATCCCCAACCCCTACGCCGCGCGATGAAATCATACGGCTGAGCGGGTTTACCACGGCCTTGGTCACAGCTGCTCTGCTGGAAATGGAGCTTAACGGTGAAGCCGTCGTGGAAGCAGATGGCCGTGTCGCCTTAGGCGTCAGTTTCTGATTGCATATCAATTTGTGAGGCCGCCGCAGTTGCCTTGAGTAATGAGGACAACTGCCTAAGCCCCGTTTCCCTTGCCATGACTGACAACTCTTCCAACATCTCTACAATATATGATTGCGCACTCTCAGATGGTACGGAAATGTTGTCCTGCGTGATTTTTACCTGCTTCATTGCATTCTCCTATTATACACTTAAAAGATGTATAATATATTTATGAACGCTTTAAAAGGGATATCTGTATTTTTAAGACTGTAGGGATGGTGTTGACAATTTATAGTCCATCGCCCAAATGAGCGCTGATTTTAAAGACCCGCCGGACGGCCAGAAAGCCCTCCGGCGTCGCTACATTTGGACACCACACGCATGAATCTTGTCATCGTCGAATCTCCGGCCAAAGCCAAAACCATCGAAAAATACTTGGGCAAAGACTATAAAGTCCTCGCAAGCTTTGGTCACATCCGGGACCTTCCGAGTAAAAACGGCTCCGTAGATCCTGAAAATGATTTTGCGATGACATGGGCCGTGGATACACAATCCAAAAAACGCGTCAAAGATATTGAAATGGCTCTTCAGAAGTCAGAAAAGCTTATACTCGCAACCGACCCGGATAGAGAAGGCGAAGCCATTTCATGGCACTTGCTTGATGTTCTTTCCAAGAAGAAAAAGAACAAACTCGGCGACAAAGAAATTGAGCGCGTTGTTTTTAACGCCATTACAAAAAAATCTGTTACGGACGCCATTGCTAACCCACGCCAGATCGACATGGAATTGGTTGAAGCTTATCTCGCGCGCCGCGCACTTGACTATCTCGTCGGTTTTACACTCTCCCCTGTCCTTTGGCGAAAGCTCCCAGGAGCACGCTCAGCAGGGCGCGTACAGTCCGTGGCTCTGCGCTTAATATGTGAACGCGAGACAGAAATCGAAAAATTTGAAAATCAGGAATACTGGTCTTTGGATACGGTGATGAAAAACAGCAAAGGCGGTGATTTCCCTGCACGCCTTGTGTCACTGAACGGCGAAAAGCTAACAAAGTTCTCTCTAGGAAATGCCGAAGATGCCGCCAAAGCGAAAGCGGCTGTCGATGCCGCTAAACTCTCCGTGGTTTCCGTCGAAGCTAAGCCACTCACGCGTAATCCTCAGGCGCCCTTCATGACATCAACATTACAGCAAGAAGCGTCTCGTAAGCTGGGCTTCTCGGCTACGCAGACCATGCGCACCGCACAAATGCTCTATGAAGGTGTGGATATTGGCGGCGAAACAACTGGCCTTATAACCTATATGCGTACTGACGGAATTTCCATGATTGGCGAAGCCATTAGTGAATGCCGCGCCACGATTGGTTCAGAATTTGGTGATGATTATTTACCGGGACAACACCGTGTCTACAAATCCAAAGCCAAAAATGCGCAAGAGGCTCATGAAGCGATCCGGCCGACAAGTTTTAGCCGTACGCCTGAAAGCCTCAAGCTCTCCGGCGACATGAAAAAATTATATGAGCTGATTTGGAAACGCGCCATGTCCTCTCAAATGGCTTCAGCCAAGCTTGAGCGCACCACGATCGAGATGGCAGACAGCAACAACACTGTTGGTCTTCGCGCCACGGGCCAGGTCATTCGCTTTGATGGCTTTCTAAAGCTCTATGAAGAAACCAAGCCAAAAACGGACGAAGACGGTGAGGACAAAAACGCGACTTTAGCCCCTGTTGTTAAGGGCGACACTGTTGAGGCGACTAAGGTCAATACGGAACAGCATTTCACGCAGCCGCCGCCGCGCTATTCTGAGGCCAGCCTCGTTAAGCGTATGGAAGAGCTCGGCATTGGCCGTCCCTCGACTTACGCCTCAATCCTGAAAGTGTTGCAAGACCGCGGATATGTGACGCTTGATAAGCGCCGCTTTACACCTGTGGACAAAGGGCGGATGCTGATTGCTTTCTTGGAAAACTTCTTTGGAAAATATGTGCAATATAACTACACAGCCGATCTTGAAGACCGCCTTGATAAGGTTTCAGCAGGTGAGCTCGCTTGGAAAAAGCTACTCAATGATTTTTGGAATGAATTTTCTGCCTCCATTGATGAAACCAAAGAACTGCGCATTACGAATGTATTAGACGCGCTCAATGATGCTTTGCGTCCTCTTGTCTTCCCTGACAAAGAAGATGGCTCTGATCCCCGCAAATGCACGTTATGTGAAGACGGCAAATTGAGCCTTAAGCTTGGCAAGTTCGGGGCGTTTGTTGGCTGTTCCAACTATTCTGACTGTAAGTTTACGCGTCCCTTTGGCGGCGAAGATAATGCGCCAGCAGAAGATAAAATTCTTGGCCAACACCCTGAGACTGGCAAAGACATTGTTCTTAAAGAAGGACGTTTCGGCCCCTATGTCGAAATGGAAACTGAAAAAAAACCAAAGCGCACAGGCCTGCCGAAAACATGGCCTTACGATGCAATGGACCTTGAGAAAGGCCTGCGCCTTATTAACCTCCCGCGTAAAATTGGCTCTCACCCGGATGATGGCAACCAAATCATTACAGCTCTCGGACGCTTTGGTCCTTACCTTAAGCACAATACGACCTATGTAAGTATCAAAGACCCTGAAGAAATGTTCACTATTGGCATGAATGATGCCGTCGCACGCATTGCTGATAAAATTGCAAATCCAGGACGCGGACGCAGCGGCGGTACAGTCGTGAAAGATTTAGGCAAACATCCAGAGGACGAAAAACCTGTTCAAATCATGTCAGGCCGCTATGGTCCTTACGTTAAATATGAAAAAATCAACGCGACCCTTCCAAAAGGCACAGAACCTGCGGACGTAACCATGGAAATGGCTCTGGAATATATCGCCGCAAAAATCGCCAAAGGACCGGCTAAGAAAAAACGCAAAGCCCCGGCCAAAAAGAAACCAGCGGCTAAGAAAAAGCCGCCGGCAAAAAAGAAACCCGCGGCAAAGAAGACGACAGCTAAAAAATAGGTTTATAATCAAATTATGGAATTAAGTCGCGACAGCATCTTAAAAGCCGTCAGCGGCCAACCTGATAGGTTTGATAATAAGGCCTTGGCACGCCAGCTTAAGGTTAAAGGCGAGGATCGCCGGGTGCTTCGTCAGCTGCTGCGTGAAATGGTGGATGAAGGCGTTTTAAAAAAGTCCAAAAACAAAACCTTTCGCGAGGCCGATGACCTACCTGGCGTCATGGTCATTCGCGTTACGGGTCTGGATGAGCATGGTGATTTGGTCGGCGAGCCGGAAGTCTGGAAACAAGACGGCCCGTCGCCTAAAGTGATCGTCCGCGAAGAACCGATTTCGAAAAAGTCTAGAGGCCATAATGCGGCCACGGTCGGTGTGGGCGGACGGGCGCTGTGTCGTATCAAAAAAGACAAGGGCCTCATCATAGCGCAGGTGATGAAACGCCTTGGCGCAGGGCCGACTAAAAACCTTGGTATTTTGTATCAAGGCGGCAGAGGTTGGCGCATACAGCCTGTCGATAAAAAAGCACGTCACGATTATAAACCGACCAAAGTGCCGGAAGGGTCTGAAAATAATGACCTCGTTTGGTTCCAATCCACACGCCGCAACCAAGGCGACTTACGCCTCGCCGAAATTGTTGAAACCGTAGGCTCAGCCAATGGCGGCAAAGCGGCCTCTCTCATTTCACTCTATCAACACGAAATCCCCGTCGGCTTTCCTGATGATATGATTGCGGAAGCTAAAGCGCTGAAATTACCGAAATTATCTAAATATCGCGAGGACTTACGGCATCTTCCTCTGGTGACGATTGACCCTGTCGATGCCAAAGACTTCGATGATGCTATCACGGCTACGCCGACCAAGAATGGCGGCTGGGATGTATGGGTCGCCATTGCCGATGTCGCCGCCTTCGTGACGCCTGACAGCCCTCTTGACCGCGCGGCCCGTAATAAGGGCAACTCTGTGTATTTGCCAGACCGCGTAGAACCGATGCTCCCACATGAGCTCTCTTCTGACCTTTGCTCGCTTCGTCCTAATGAAGACCGCGCATGTATGGCGGTAAATATGTTCTTTGATAAAAACGGCATAAAGAAATCCCATAAATTTCACCGCGGAATCATGCGATCTCATGCCCGCCTTACTTATGCCCAGGCGCAAGAAGCCTTTACCGGAAATGCCGGAGAGGCTGCAGCGCCAGTCGTTGATATTTTGAGAGATATTTTCAGTGCTTATAAAGCTCTGCGCAAAGCCCGCAATGAACGCGCGCCTCTTGCCATTGAGCTACCTGAACGCCGTGTGCATGTGAACGATAAAGGCGAGGTCACAGAGATTACCATTCGTGACCGCTTTGACGCGCATAAGCTGGTCGAAGAATTCATGGTCCAAGCTAATGTCGCGGCAGCAGAAGCCTTGGGCAGTAAAGGCGTCACGACTATAGTCCGTGTCCATGAGCCGCCCTCTCGTGAAAAGCTGCAAGGCTTGTCTGATTTCCTTCCGGCCTTGGGCCTGAAATGGTCACTTGGCGAACGGGCGAGCACAAAACGGCTCAACACATTATTAAAACAAGCCGATGAAAAAGGCCTTGCAGAAACCGTCGGCATGTCGGTTCTACGCAGCCAAAGCCAAGCCATATATGACCCTGATCCTAAGGGGCATTTTGGCTTGAACCTTACGCATTATGCGCATTTTACCTCCCCTATCCGCCGCTATGCAGACCTGGTCGTCCACCGCGCTTTGATTAATGCCTTTGATCTTGGTGAAGATGGCACCAGCCCGTCAGAAGCCTCACGCTTGAAAGAAATTAGTGAGCATATTTCAACGACAGAACGCCGCGCTATGAAAGCTGAACGCGATTCGAAGGATAGATATATCGCAGCCTTTCTTGAAAAACGGGTCGGCGCGACATTTGACGCCAGAATAACGGGCGTCACAAAATTTGGCCTCTTTATAACCCTTGACGAAACTGGCGCGGACGGCCTCATCCCATCACGCAGTTTAGGACGAGAATATTTTGTTTTTGATGAAAAACGCAAAGCTCTGATTGGAGCGGATAGCGGCGGTACATATCGCTTTGGACGTCAGATAAAAGTCAAACTCGTCGAAGCGACCCCGATAACAGGCGGACTAATATTCGAAATTTTGACAAAGCCAGAACCCGGCAAAAAGCCTAAACGCGGTCATCATGGCGGAGGCTCCGCACGGCCTAAACAGAATCGCGGACGGCGGCGCAGATGAAAGACCTCTCCCCGCAAAGTCTTGGTCAAATCCGCATGACGAAGAAAGAGCGCGAAAACCGTAAAGCCCTGGCGCGTGCCCCTCGCCCAAAAATTGCCTCAACAATCGTTTTAACGCACGGCCCCAAAGAAAACCCGCGCATTCTTATGGGACAACGCTCTTCGAAACATGACTTTATGCCAAGTGTTTATGTTTTTCCGGGTGGCCGTGTTGATCGAGGTGACAGCTATATCGACTATGAAGATGATTTATCCCCCCGCACGCAAGCTATAATGGAGGCTGCTTACTCACCTCGAAAAGCTCGTGCCGTTGTTCTCGCCTCTGTGAGAGAGACTTATGAAGAAACCTCGCTATTGCTAGGAAAGCCAAGCCAGGTAATCCGTAATCACCGGGATCCCTCTTGGGACGCCTTCCGTGAGGCCGGCTTAAAACCCAGTCTTGACGGTATTGAAGTCTTTGGACGCGCCATCACACCACCCCATCGCCATAAACGATTCGATGCTTGGTTTTTTCTTAAGGCCTTAGACACACCAGACCTCCCTAAAATCGAAGATAGCGCAGAGTTGCTTAATGTTGGCTGGTTCACATTTGATGAAATTTGGAAATTAGAGTTACAACGCGCCACGCAAATGATGCTGAAGGTTTTACAGCAATTTATGGCCTATGATCGCCCGCCAGCTCACATCTTCTACTCCCATGCAAAATATGGAAAATTTCTGACGGACACATTTCCGTCTCGATGAATTGGCGTGTTGACACAGCTTGTTATCTGCCCTAATCGGCGCGCTTAGAATTCAACAAGAGGGCCCGGAGCCATGGCGAAGCCAACCACAATCAAAATCCGCCTGAACAGTACAGCCGGTACAGGTTACTTTTACGTGACAAAGAAAAATTCACGTACAATGACTGAAAAAATGGTCAAAAAGAAATATGATCCCGTTGCGCGTAAACACGTGGATTTCAAAGAAGGTAAAATCAAGTAATTTGACCTCTATAAAACATGAAAGAGCCGTTCTTTTGAGCGGCTTTTTTTATGCCTCTTGGGAACATTTCAACTGAATAGCCGTAATTTTTTATGACATCTCAGAAACAAACTGTAGAAGCCATAGAGTCGCTTGCCCGCTTGATGGATAGCCAGTTTAATATCCCAGGCATTCCTAGTCCTTTAGGGCTTGATACTATAATTGGTTTCATTCCTGGAATCGGAGACACAGTCGGACTATCTGTGTCAGCCTATATCATTCTTCAAGGCGCAAGACTCGGGCTTCCAAAGCTTCAATTGATAAAAATGACTGCCAATGTGGGAATTGATTGGCTGATTGGCCTCATTCCCCTCATCGGCGATATTTTTGATTGGGGTTGGAAGGCAAATAACCGCAATGCAGCTATTATAAGAGACTTCTATAAAAGCAATCTAAGACCTAAGCCGCTTGAGAATGTGACGCCGCCGCGGACACCACTTGGTTCCGGCCCCCTTGCTTAGCCTTATAGAGAGCGTCGTCAGCGCGCCTAAAGACATCACGCAGTTGTTCTCCCCTCTCCACTTCAGCGACCCCAGCTGATGTCGTTATATGCAGCGCTTGTCCGTCAACATAAACAGGTGTTCCAGCTATAAGACTTCGAACCCTATCAGCGGCTACCAAAGCTTCCTCTTCTGAGGTTTTGGGCATAGCAATCATAAATTCTTCGCCGCCATACCGACTCACAACATCGATGGCACGCATATTCGTGACCAAGCGTGCGGCCACTTCTTTGAGAATTTGATCGCCCATATCATGGCCTAAAATATCATTCACGCGTTTGAAATGATCAATGTCAAAAACAATGATAGAGAACACTTCTTGTTTCTCTTTTAAACCCACAAAAAACGGGTCTATGGCACGCTCAAAATAACGGCGATTACCAAGCCCTGTGAGAGGATCCGATACAACCATTTCAAGATTTTCGTTGAAATTCTCACGTAAACTATCCGCGTAAAATTTACGGCGCAGTAAAGTATTTACACGCGCTTGCATCTCTTGAATTTCTATCGGCCGCATCAAAGTATCGTTGATACCAATGTCATAGGCGCGAAGTAGCCGCTGCTCGTCTTCGGGGTCACCAATAATTAAAATCGGGATATCTCGACTGGCTTCATTAAAGCGTAAACTTGCGCAAACACGCAGCCCGTCAAAGCTATCTGAAACAAGGCTAACGATGATAAGGTCAACCCCGGACTTCGCTTTTTTAAGGGCTTCAACGGGATCGCCTTCATTAAGAACATTATGATGCTTTTTTAGCGGTGCAGAAATCTTTTCAGAGCGCAGCTTATGGTCTTCTATGAGTAAGATATTGCCCTTCTTAGCATCGATACTATCTAGCAAAGGCTTCGAATTTGAACTGGTATGACCTGTATGGCTGATGAGTTGATCGGTCACCATTTTCAGGCGTAAGAGAGATCTCACGCGCGCCATCAAATTAAAATCATCAATCGGCTTAGTTATAAAATCATCGGCCCCGGCTTCTAGCCCGGCAATACGGTCTTTGGTTTCTTCGAGGGCTGTCACCATTATGACAGGAATATGCCATGTCTCTGGGTTTTGCTTGAGCTTCTGGCAGGCTTCAAAACCGTTCATGCCAGGCATCATAGCATCCATTAGGATAAGGTCAGGTTTCTGCTCACCTGCAACGTCCAAAGCTTCCTGACCACTTTTCGCAGTTACAACGTCATAATACTCAGCCTGCAGCTTAACCTCCAATAAATGGAGGTTCGGCGCCAAATCATCTACGACGAGGATACGGGCGGACATTTAGGCGGCTTCGACGAACTTACGAACTGTTTCCAGAAAAGACGTTACTGTGATCGGCTTTGCGATATAAGCCTCACATCCGCCGTCTCGAATGCGCTTTTCATCACCCTTCATAGCAAAGGCAGTTACGGCGACCACCGGAATATCAGCCAAAGCTTTGTCGTCTTTAATCCACTTGGTGACTTCCAGACCAGAGACTTCCGGCAGTTGAATATCCATAAGAATAAGGTCAGGATTAAAACTACGCGCGATACCAATTGCCTTTAGGCCCTCGCGTGTCTGGCGCGTCTCATATCCATGCGCTTCCAGAAGGTCGGCGAACAGTTTCATGTTCAGCTCATTGTCTTCAACGATGAGAACTTTTTTCGGCATAATCTGTAACATATTCCCAATTCACCATTTTGCAGGACGTTGCCCGCGATTCTTATATTTTACAGCTTCTTTATGACACCATATCCTTAACTTTAGGTTTGCTCGGCTTTAGGGTTGAGTTAACCATAAAGAGGACTTCACAAGTTTTAAGAAATAGAACATATATAGAACATTGTTAAGGAGTAGTGAAGCTGCCCGAGCTTGAAACAAGAAGAATGCCTTTTAAAGTGGCAAAACTATGTCGTGATTGCGCGGCATTCACACAAGCAGAAAGTTGCGGTTCTTGTGGATCAACGCGCTTGGCTTCACACCCTGAACTCCAAAGTCTGAGCATTGCCCATGTCGATTGCGATGCATTTTTTTGTTCTGTGGAGAAGCGGGATAATCCCGATATCCGTGACAAACCTGTTATTGTAGGCGGCGGACGGCGGGGTGTTGTCTCTGCGGCCTGTTATCATGCCCGTATATATGGCGTACATTCCGCGATGCCCATGTTTAAAGCGCTCAAGCTCTGCCCAGAAGCTGTTGTCGTGCGCGGAAATATGGATAAATACGCGCGGGACGGCGGCATTATACGCGAGATGATGCGCGACCTGACCCCCGCTGTTGAACCTCTTTCAATTGATGAAGCCTTTCTGGACTTATCAGGCACGGAACGTATTCATGGCCGCAAGCCGAGTCAAAGCCTTATAAAACTACAAAATGATATCCTTAAAGAAGTTGGCGTGACTGTCTCTGTTGGCCTCTCCTATAATAAATTTCTAGCTAAGACGGCCTCTGATTTAGATAAGCCCAATGGCTTTGCCGTTTTGGGCCGCGCGGATGCGCTCAACTTTCTGGCCGATAAACCTGTGGGGTTTATTTATGGGGTCGGACCCTCATTTGCCAGAAGCCTGAACAAAGAAGGACTGAACACCATAGCTGATGTCAGGCGGTGGACGGATAAGAAAATGGCGCAGCGTTTTGGCGATATGGGCTTACATCTCGCCCGATTAGCACGCGCAGAAGACAACCGCCCCGTAAAGCGTTCGCGCCTTAGAAAATCTGTTTCAGCAGAAACCACCTTTAATGAGGACATTTCGGATATCGAAGCCTTGAAAGACAAGCTCTGGCAGGTCTGCCAAAAAACGGCGGATCGCAGCAAAGCTAAAAATATTGCCGGCACAGTCGTGACACTTAAGCTCAAGACAAAGCAATTTGAATCAATCACACGGCGCCGCACTCTACCGCAACCCGTACAGCTTGCCGATGTTATCTTTCGCACCTGTGTACCTATGCTGGAAAAAGAAGTCTCAAAGTCCAACGGCTCGCAGAGTTACCGCTTAATTGGGGCGGGCATTTCAGGACTTACAGCTCCGGTTGGTGATGGCGGCGATCTGCTTGACCCTAACGCCATAAAGCGCGGCATAGCTGAACGCGCTACCGATAAAGCGCGCGAAAAATTTGGCAAAGATGCAGTCATGACAGGACGCGGGTTTAAAAATAAAGGACGGCGCAATGATGCAAAGTTTCTGCCGAATAAAATTAACCCAGATTCTGTGGACTGAATTTCGAGGGCCGACCTTTTTCAATCCAACTTATAATAGACGCCATACCAAAAAAGATAATCAATGTCGTGACACCCAAAGCAGGCCCTCGCGGCCCCACAGATGCATCAAAATTTCCTGCTTGGAGGGCTAATCCCGGAATCAAAATGACATAGGCTTGCAAAGCGGCCATCACGATGAAAAATGCCCACAAAGCATAATCATAACGTTTGCTTTTAGCGCTCGTAACGCGCTGCCAAAACAAAAACCCTGAAAAAACCAACCCCATCTCAAGGACGTAAGCGGCTATGGGAAAATTCCAAAAGCCAAAGCCAAGCATCAATGAGCCGCCCGGATAAAGGGGTAAATCGGGGCGATGAACAATCAAGTCCAAAATCCAATGCGAAAACACTAGACCAGCAATCACCCAAAAACCGCGGCTACCTGCTGAGGGTTTAAAAAACCGAAACATCAGCCCTGCAAATCCAGCTAGGATCAATGATGTCAAGAGAGAGTGCGACCAAGGAATATGGAAAACAGGCGTTCCGTCCGCAGCAACACTAGGGCCTTCTATACCGAAAATTGTCAGCACAGCCCAAATAATATCGATAAATTGAACAGCCAAAAAGCCCTGCCATAAGGTAACGAGCGGCGTTTCTTTCCCCCGCTGTGTATCCCAAACGGCGGGTCCATAATGCCCGATAAACATTTATTCAGGCCCCTTAAAATCCGCCGTAAAATCTTCAAAATAATCAAAGACGTCACCTTCCGCGCGGCTCGCTGCATTCCGCCAGGTTGGGGCTGTATCCAAATTCAGCACCATTCCGTCAGAATTAGTCACAAAAACGGTCGGCGTACCGACAATATCTTTGACGCCAAAACTTTGGGCCAGTTCAATATTTCGGTTCTTCTGCCCAACATCTACATAGGTCATTTCAAAGTGCTTCTTAAGCAGTGTTTGGAAACGAGGCCTTTCAAAATGAGCCGCTAAAGCCCGGCTATCATGACACCAATTCGCGCCAAAGACGAGCAGTCCCAATTTGCCGTTTTCCTTGGCGGAAACTAAAGTGTGGTTCACATCAAGTTCAGCATCTGCGGTGGCGTCATAAGGGCGAGGTTCATCATGGACCTTGTGCGCATGGCCGCCATTGTCATGAGATATATCCGCGGTTTTGGACTGCACCTCAGACACGGCAGGAGGTTTATCTCCTCCCTCCAATGCCTGCGTCGTGCAAGCCGCCAAAAGAGCTGATATGGAAAGACCAACATATTTCATATGAAAGCTGTAACATAGCTTTACTCTTGGCGCATAGAGTTTGTATCACGCCTTATGCGTCTTTTTTCTTTCTTCCGCCGTAAAGGCCAGCCCATGCAAATGCCTGCGAAAGCGCAGGTGCCCAACCAAGAGGCCCCGTCTATTTGGAGCCCTGCCCCGTCCAAACCCGTTCAGGGACTTGATATTCGCCGCCATTTTTACAATGAGCGCGGCTTTCAATGCTATGCAAGCTTTTTTGCTCATTGGGGCGGTTGGATCACAGCAGGTCACTGCCTCACAGAAACCAACGACTTATTGCCGCCCTTCGCAAATGGGGAGTTCACCACTTGGCCGGACGGGTTGGACGCCGCAATAATGGGCTGCCACCTTCCCGCCAAACGGCCCGCAGATCCCGTCATCGGTCAGCAGGTTATATGCAAGGGCTTCCCCGCAGGGGCTCGTAGCTTGGAAGAGCGGCGCGGTAAAGTCTATTTTGAGCGCCATCCTGGAACATGGATTGCGCATATTCAAACGCCTGATGAACCTGTTGTAACAGGCATGAGCGGGGGCCCAGTTATTGACGCGGCAAGCGGTGAACCTGTTGGCGTAATCATAACGCGAAACAGCCCTGCGGATTTAAACAATGACCGTGACCCGGATGAAAGCTGTGACTTTATCGCCCTCTCAGCAGTGTGGGATGCCGTAATGAAAGAGACTGCAATCAGCTAAATACGATAGCATCTAGATCAATGAATTAAATCCAACCACTCATCTTCGGTATAAGTTTGAATTCCTAATTCGGTCGCTTTCTTAAGCTTTGAGCCCGCGCCGGGGCCTGCCACAAGAATATCAGTCTTGGCTGAAACACTGCCCGAAACTTTCGCACCTAAGCTCTGTGCTTTGGCTTTCGCTTCATCTCGTGAAAATTTCTCGAGCTTGCCGGTAAAGACGACTGTTTTACCTGAAACGGGACTATCGGAGGATGGAGCCTGCGCATCTATGACGCTAATATGATTTAATAGTTTTTCTATGACTTTTGCATTTTGCTCGACATTAAAAAAGTCAACAAGGGACCCGCCGGCGGCTTCACCCATACCATCAATGGAAATAAGGTCAGCCCACTCTTCCCCCATATGGTCCTTCGCCGCAATCAGAGCTGTTTGCATTTTCCCCCATGAGAGAAAATGCTTAGATATCAAATCAGAATTACCTTGTCCGACATGACGAATGCCCAGCGCATAGAGGGCTCGGGCAAAGTCAATTTCTTTACGTTCTTCAATAGCAGACTTTAAATTTTTCGCAGAGGTTTCACCAAAACCTTCAAGTTTTGAAATCTGCTCAAAATCCAAAGTGAATATATCCGCAGGTTCTTTCACCCATCCTTTTTGATAAAATAGCTCAACCTGTTTTGCGCCGAGCCCATCAATATCAAATGCACGGCGGGAGACAAAATGTTTAAGCCCTTCAATGGCTTGCGCAGGACAACTAAGACCATTTGTGCAGCGGCGCACGACATCTATACGGCCTGTTTTTTTATCCACATCACGAACGGCAGGCGCGCCGCATATCGGGCAATGATGCGGGAGAAGGGTCAGCTTACCGCCGCCATCCTCTACAACGCGCAGCACTTGCGGGATAACATCTCCGGCTCGCTGTATCTCAACCGTGTCTCCGGGTTTTACGCCGAGGCGCTGAATTTCATCTTCATTGTGAAGCGTGGCATTAGACACAACCACGCCGCCCACCGTAATAGGCGTTAGCCTTGCCACAGGAGTCAGCGCCCCCGTCCGCCCGACTTGAACATCAATCGCTTCGAGTTTTGTTATAGCTTTCTCAGCCGGGAATTTATGTGCAATGGCCCAACGTGGCGCGCGCGAGACAAAGCCCAAACGCGCCTGTAATGAAAGGTCATTGACCTTATAAACCACGCCATCAATATCATAGCCAAGCCCTGCCCGCTTCTCTTCAATCTCGTGATAATGGGCTATCATTTGCTCGGCACTGTCATGACGTTTCATCTGGTCATTGACCTCAAATCCCCAAGCCGCAAAGCGCTCAACCGCGCCCATTTGGGTATCCGAAATAGGCGCGCTAATCTCGCCCCACGTATAAGCAAAGAACTTTAAAGGACGTTGCGCGGTGATATTTGGATCGATTTGGCGGAGCGATCCTGCGGCCGCATTACGCGGGTTTTTATAAGCCTCCTTCCCAGCTTCCACTTGCGCGGCATTCATCGTCTCAAAGTCAGCATGATCAATATAAACTTCGCCCCGAACTTCGAGGACATCTGGCCATCCCTCGCCTTTAAGCGTTTTGGGAATAGTTGCTAATGTGGAGAGGTTCTTTGTGACATCCTCACCGACTTTGCCGTCTCCGCGTGTGGCCCCTCTAATGAGCCGCCCCTTCTCATAGCGCAAAGCTGCGGACAGGCCGTCTATTTTTGGTTCTGCCGTGAAAGACATCTTTGCTGTTTCATCCATAGACAGAAACCGCTTCACCCGCGCAACAAAATCTGACACATCCTCATCGGTGAAGGCATTATCCAGCGAGAGCATCGCGACCTTATGTTTGATTTTACCAAATTTGCCTGAGGGTTTCGCGCCAACTGTTTGTGTCGGACTGTCTTTAGAAGCCAGATGCGGAAACTCCGATTCAAGCGCAATAAGCTCTTTTCTAAGGGCATCATAAGCTGCGTCCGTCATAACAGGCGCATCTTCTTGATAGTAAAAAGCGTCCGCCGCTTTAATTTCACGCGTTAGAAACGCGATACGTTTTTTTGCGGCAATCTCACTCATGAAGCCATGAGCTGGCGCGCAGCCGCCCTCGCCTCTTGCGTAATGGTTTCACCTGCCAACATCCGCGCAATTTCTTCTTCTCGGGCATCATCTGCGACGAGCGTAACATTAGTGGTAGTGGTCGAACCCGTTGAAGATTTCTCAATGCGGTATTGATGGTTCGCCGCCGCCGCGACCTGCGGACTATGGGTGACTACAAAAACTTGCGCGGATTTTGACAGGCGAGCAAGGCGTTTACCGACCGCGTCCGCCACAGCACCGCCAACGCCTTGATCCACTTCGTCAAAGACCATTACAGCATCATTTTTACCTGCAAGGGCCACTTTAATTGCCAGCGCGAAACGTGCCATCTCCCCGCCTGAAGCAATCTTGTCCAATGGCCCCAAGGCCGTTCCGGGGTTTGTTGAAACTTGAAAGCGAACTTTATCAACGCCTAAGGCTGTCTCATCGCCGGTTTCAATATGCGTGATAAATTGCGCGCGCTCCATTTTAAGCGGCGGTAATTCCCGCATCACAGCTTTATCTAAGGTTTGGGCAGATTTCTCACGGGCTTTACTCAGTGCGAAGGCGGCTTTGTCATAAGTCTCTTTGGCTTTATTCGCAGCTGATTTGGCTTTGGATAAGTCCATATCAGCATTTTCAATTGCGGAGAGCTCCCCCGCAAATTTACTCCGCGTCTCAATGAGCGCGTCTATATCGCAGTCATATTTACGTGCGGCCGCTCTAAGCGCAAAAAGCCGCTTTTCTGTTTCGTCAAGACGTCCGGGTTCGACATCAAAGCTCTGCGCCGCAACTGCAACCGCGTCACGCGCCTCTTGTGTTTCCAGCATCGCGCGTTCCAAAGCTTGCGCTGCAGACTCCAGTGCCCTAGCCGCATTACTTTGGTTATCCGCAAATTTTGAACGCAATCTATCAATCCCGGCTAAGGCCGACGCTAATCTCGCCTCAAATGCACCGTCTTCGCCCAGCGCATCTTGCGCGGCGGTAAGTTCTGTTAAGGCTCCCTCAGCGCCTTGTAAGAAGCGGCGCTCCTCAGAAAGGCGAACATCCTCACCCGCACTCGGAGCCAAGCGATCCAGTTCTGCGATAGCGTGTTCTAAAAACTCGCGGTCTTCAGCCGCCTTCGCCCGCAACGCCATTAAGGCCTCGACTTGGGCTTGGGTCTCACGGCGCTTCGTATAAGCCGCGCTGCAACGCGCAGCTAACGTTTGGTGCCCTCCAAACAAGTCCAAAAGATGTATATGTGTCCCCGCATCCAGCAGCCCGCGCCCGTCATGTTGCCCGTGGACTTCGAGTAAAAGGCTGCCAACCTGCGAGAGGAGCTTTGCACTCACAGCTTGGTCATTGATAAAGGCCTTACTGCGGCCATCTTTCGTTAAGCTTCGCCGCAGCGTTACATCCTCATTGGGGTCCACATCAATGTCGTGGGCTTCAAGAAGTTTTGCGACCGAATTAGACAGCGAAAAACCTGCAATAGCTTGCGCTTTATCTGTGCCCGCACGCACTAAGCCACGATCGGATCTCGCGCCCGTCGCCATGCCAAGGGCATCAAGAATGATAGATTTACCCGCGCCTGTCTCGCCCGTAAGTGCCGTCAATCCTGTACCAAATTCGAGGTCAAGCGCCTCGATCAAAACAACATTACGAATAGACAGCCCGGTTAGCATGAGGTCATCAAACCATAGTTAGAAGAGACGTTCTTTAAGCCGTGACCAGTAACCCTGCCGGCGCGGCTTATTGATCTCATCATTAAGGTTTACGCCATATTCAGCTAGCAATTCATAGCTATCCTCATACCACTCACTGGACGGATAGTTATAACCCAAGACCGAACCCACAAGTTTAGCCTCGTTGATAATACCTAAAGAGGTATAAGCTTCGACAAGGCGGTGAAGCGCCTCTTCGGTTTGCGACGTTGTTTCATAGTTTTTGACAACGTTTTTAAAACGGCCAATCGCGGCGAGCTGCTGATTATCTTTGAGGTAATATCGTCCGATAGACATTTCCTTACCTGCCAAGTGATCATGTGTCAGCTCAAGCTTTAGGCGGGCATCCCGCGCATAATCACTATCGGGATAGCGGCGAACGACTTGCTGTAAAGCTGATTCCGCGTTCACAGTTGTCGCTTGGTCACGGCCAACATCATAAATTTGGTCATAATAATTCATCGCGATCAGGTAATAGGCATATGGCGTGCTCTCATTGCCTGGGTGCAGGCCGATAAAACGCTGAGCCGTCGCAATCGACTCTTCATAATCTGTTGAGCGATAATTCGCGTAGGCTTGCATCAACATGGCGCGGCGCGCCCATTTAGAAAAAGGATGCTGACGTTCGACTTCTTGGAAAAAAAGCTTGGCGCGGTCCCAATCCCCGCGCTCCATCCGGTCGAAGCCCTGATTATAGATTTGCTCGGCAGGACGCTCGACATAAGCGAGTTTCTCATTTTTATTCCCGCCAATACCAAGCGTGGAACATGCCGATAGTGTTAGGGCCAGAGCCGCAACAGAGACAGGTTTTAAAACAGAGCGATAGCGCATAGCGATTCCCAAATGGGTTAAAGTTCAAAGCTTACTAACGGAGATTATCGCGCGGCGAAAGTGAGAAAACGGTTAGGCAGACACTGATTCCAGTTCGCGGGCTTGTGAACGCGTCGCAACTGAGGTGAACTCCCATGCATCTGCATGGCCATAGAGCGCCATAAGCAGATCATGATTCAAGCCATGCCCGCCTTTAACGGTCGTCACGCGGCCCAATATCGGCCCGCCAAGATACAGATCGCCAAGCAAATCAAGTGCCTTATGACGCACAAATTCGTCTGCAAAGCGAAGCCCCTCGGGATTCAAGACCTGATCACCATCAACGATCACCGCATTATCAAGAGAGCCACCTTTGGACAGACCTGCGGCTTGCAACGCGGCCACTTCGTGCATACGCGCAAATGTTCGTGCCGATGCCAAGCGCTCACGGAAAGCGCGGACATTTGGAACAATCTCAACACGCTGTTTCCCAATCGCTTTGTCTTCAAAATCAATTGTCACGTCGAGCTCCAAGCGTTCGCGAGGTTCAATACGGGCAAAACTATCGCCATTGCGCACCTCAAGAGGCTTAAGCACTCTTACGTAGCGGCGTGGCGCAGCTTGGCGCACAATACCAACTTGCTCAATAAGCTTGAGAAAAGGCTCAGAACTTCCATCCAGAGCAGGTAATTCCTCTCCATCAATATCGATGTAAAGGTTATCAATCCCAGAGGCTGCCAGCGCGGCCAATAAATGCTCAATCGTAGAAACTTTGACACCTCCTGCATTGGATAAGGTCGTGCAGTTTTTGACACCTGTCACAGCATCCGGACGCACAGCAATAGCATTATCGCGATCTGTTATGTCTGTTCGTACGAAGACCAGACCCGTTCCCGTGGGCGCAGGACGCATAACTAGGCGTGTATGCTCACCGCCATGCAGCTCTATCCCTGCAGTAACAGCAGGTCCGTTCAGCGTAGATTGTCGTCTTACATTGGGCATAGTCAGGGATTTCCTTAACTATAACTTAGCAAGCCCGAAAAAATGAGCAATAAACGCTCCGTTACACGGTGTTTCAGAGTGTGACGAAGATGTAAGAGTTTGGGTTGGGAAGAAAAATAAAGAATTGTAGAGCAGAGTGGAAAGATCCTCATTGCGGACGTCTCGCAAGAGGCTTAAGTCGCCCAAAACCGTCGTTCAACCAGATTAAAATCAATTGAAGCCGCAGAATTAAGCGGACACTCACGCTTTATTTGGTTTATGACGACTCTGTGTTATGAATTACTATGTTTCGTTTATTTATAGTTGCACCTATTCTTGTTTTGTATGGATGCCAAGCTAATGATAAGAGTGGAGATATATCTCAGCATTCATTCTCTGAGACCATAAAATTTCCGACCGATTCAGTATTACCTGAAAATCGAATGATGGATCCATCATGCAAATGGAAACAAAGTATTGTCCCTATCTTCAATGGTGATGAATTCATTAGTTTCCTTCATCAGGAATGTGAATTTAAGCGGATCAAAGTAAATGTTGATCAAGGCAGTGTTAAATTCACTTTGTTGCAAGAAGGAGGTATAGGTGAACCGTTTGAGTATGGATATCCACCCCTTATCATTGAGACTGGTGAAACTAACTCTCCTGAAGAATATTTGGATAAGTTTTACACAACGGCGGAAGAACGTCTTCACTGTAAAAAAAGAGAAGTTAGTCCAGATATCTGGGAAATTAGAAATATAGGTTACGCCACCATCCCAGAACCTCCACCAGAAGATGAAGACGTTTCCAAGTTAACTCAAGAAGAGAGAAGTCTGGAAATTCAGAAGCGAAGAAAAAAACGTGCAGAGCTAACTCACGAGGAAAGGAAGCTTGAAGATCAGAAAAGAATAAGGAAAATTGCCGAGCACCGGAATAAGCACTACAAAAAATATGAAGAGCAAAGTCGAATAAACCGAATATGCGATAATATTCCATACACTAATTATTTTTTCTTTGAAGGTGAGTACATCCTAACAATGCCTAAAAGGCATATGCCGTTTCTGGATGTCGCCTCACTAAAGTATCATAAAAAGTAGTTTCAACGCTAATTTTTCTATAGAGTGCTTAGAATAAAAAAAAAGAGTGTGAAGTTGGTTTACTCTTACGTCTCCTTTGCCCTCGCACCACCCAAAGCCACTGCCGTGGCCTTATTCGACTAAAATCGATTCACTGGATCGATTTTTGGGCTTTCCCCCAACGTCTTCTAAGCCCCTGACAATCAAAAAAAGCGCCCCTCTCTCAAGGGACGCCTTTGTCTTTTAATGTCTTTTAAGCTTAGCGGTTTTGGCGACGCAAGAAGCTTGGAATTTCAAGCTCATCATCCATATTATCACCGAAAAGGTCACCACTTTGTTGCGGTGCTTGGCGCTTTACGACAGGCGCAGGCGCCGGTTTTTGTTTCTTGAGTCCAAAAAATCCAAATGGCTTTTTCACAACATTTTGAGGTTGAGCTTCTCTTGCGGGTGGACGCTGAGGCGCGGCTTGCGGCGCATATTGCTGCGCAGGAGCAGCCTCAGGTGCTTGGATTTGCGGTGGGTATGGCTTTGGCGCAACATAAGCCGGCGCGGGCTGTTGAGCCGCCGGCTGGGGTTGAGGCGCGGGCGCGGGCGTCACAGTTTGCGGCGCATAAGTCATCTCGGATTCAAATTCATCATCAATCGCAAACTCGTCTTCTTCCTCATAAGCGGCTTCGGGCGCAGCTTGCTCGACATAACGGGATGGAACAGGCTTTGCTTCCATGACATATTCCGTGTCAACGCCAGTTGCGACGACAGAAACACGGACAATACCGTCAAGATCATCATCCAGAGCCGAGCCAACAATAATATTGGCGTCTTCATCGACTTGGCCGCGGATAAGGCTTGCAGCTTCGTCTACCTCATATAGCGTCAAATCTCGTCCGCCCGTGATATTGATAAGAACGCCTTTAGCGCCTTTAAGCGAGACGTCATCAAGAAGCGGATTATTGATCGCCGCTTCAGCCGCTTCAATCGCACGGCGCTCACCTGTGGCTTCGCCTGTACCCATCATAGCTTTGCCCATTTCGTCCATAACAGTGCGGACGTCATTAAAGTCAAGATTGATAAGACCCGGCACAACCATAAGGTCCGTCACGCCGCGAACGCCGCTGTGAAGAACTTCATCCGCCATAGAGAAAGCATCCGACATTGTCGTCTGCTCTGTCGCAACGCGGAAGAGGTTTTGATTTGGAATGGTGATCATCGTATCGACAGCTGTATAAAGGTTTTCAATGCCTTGCTCAGCCAACTTCATGCGGCGCGAGCCTTCGAACTGGAACGGCTTGGTCACGATACCCACAGTTAGAATACCGCGCTCACGTGCTGCTCGGGCAATCACAGGCGCAGCACCTGTACCCGTTCCGCCGCCCATACCAGCCGCAACAAATAACATATGCGCGCCGTCAAGATGCTCTAATATCTCATCAAGGCTTTCTTCGGCAGATTGTTCACCAATCTCAGGACGCATACCGGCACCGAGGCCTTGCGTGATACCGCCGCCGAGCTGAACTTTACGGTCTGCGCGGGACAAGGCAAGCGCTTGAGCGTCAGTATTGGCGACGATAAATTCAACACCATCAAGGCCTGCGCCGATCATATTATTCACGGCATTACCCCCTGCGCCGCCGACACCTATGACGACAATACGAGGCTTTAACTCTACGGCTTTTGGTAAGGATAATGAGATAGGCATAACAGTCCCGCAAATTATGGTAATTGATTAGTTAACACAACTTCCGCTAAAACGGTTAAACAGTGATTAATTAATCTTAAAATTTGCGGACCAATGCAGGTTTTTAGAAGTTTTCTTTTAACCACTGCAAAGAACGGCCAAGTGTATTGCCGGAATAACGTCTTTGACGGTAACGTTGTCCCGAAAGGTCTGGCGGCCCCGAAATGGCTTCGTCTGACTCCATAAAGGCATGCTTCAAGAGCCCCGTCGCCACAGCAAAATCTGGCCCTGACATTGTTTCGCGCATCCCCAAAATACCGTGAGGGCGACCAATCCGTACACGTTTATTAAAGACATATTCAGCCAATTCGCGCACGCCATTGAGCTGACACCCCCCGCCCGTCAAGACAATGCGGCGTCCGGAATAAGTCTCAAGCCCGGATTCTGCTATGCGGTCCCGCAAGAGCTCAAAAGTCTCTTCAATGCGCGAGCGAATGATAGACGTTAGTAAATCCCGTGGATGATGGTGCAATTCTTCCTGTGCGCCCATTGGCGGACATGGCACCATAACGTCGCTATCATCTGATCCGTGGAGCGCAGAGCCATATATTGTCTTAATTCGCTCCGCGGCTTCTGCTGGCGTTGTTAATCCCCGCGCAATATCATTCGTTACGTTCTTACCGCCGACAGAAAGTGCATCAACATGCACCATTGTATTATCCCGAAAGACAGCTGCTGTAGTAATTCCGCCGCCCATATCAATAACCGTTACGCCCAAATCGCGCTCGTCATCAGTTAAAACGCCAATCCCCGCAGCATAGGGCGAGACTGTCACAGAGCTAATATCCAAATGGCACCGCTCTATACAATGTGCTAAATTTCTAAGCGGCCCGACACCTGCCAAAATAAAATGCATATCCACGCCAAGGCGCTGGCCAAACATTCCGCGCGGGTCACGTATGCCGGCCTCATCATCAACAGACCAGTTCAGAGGGATCGCATGCAAAATAGCATCTTCAGGCTGCGCAAGCTCAGCTAAGGAGGAGTTTAGTACACGTTTCAAATCGCGGTCGGCAACCTCTCCGCTCGCAAAAGCCGTTTGCACATTCATATGTTGAGAGCGCAGGGAGCGAAGCGCAACATTGACGCAAACGCTTTGGACAGTAACGCCAGCAGCACGTTCAGCTTTTTCAACAGCAATGCGAATACCGGTTTCAGCCGCTTCCATGTCAATCACAGCGCCATTCCTAAGCCCAGCACTGACACCAAACCCTGCCCCGATCAATCGGACCCCAAAATTTGGTTCTCTCTGGCCGATAAGGCACACGACTTTGCTTGACCCAATGTCAAGAACGGCGATTGTCTCTGCCTTTTTATTCACTCCAGTCTTAAACATAAGAGTTAGGCGCGTTCCGGAGGCGACGGCGAGAGCGTAAGGCGGTCATGCAGCCGCATATCAATGGTCTTGATTGTGCGATCTAAAATTCGTGTTTGAACTTGAAGTCTCTGCAAATTCTGAAGAGCGCCCTTCATATTTTTTTCCGGCAACATCACGCGTAAAGCGCCCTCATCTAAAACCAAGTCCCATCTGCGATCACTGACATTTACATAGCTCTCAACACGAGGGGCAATATTTGGAAACTCCGCCATCATAGATTGAACAGACGCCGCATGTTCTCCGGCTTGCTCGCCCACGAATAATTTTAAATGGGTGAAAGCCTCAACTTTAGCGTCAATGATGGAGCGGCCTTCAATATCGACCACTTTAACGTCTCTTTCATGCTGCCAAAGCGCATAAGGTTGACGTTCTATAATTTGCACAACAATGCGATCAGGCCACAAGCGGCGCACGACAGCACGGTCCACCCATGATAGACTTTCGACACGTTGCTGAGCCTCTTTAATGTTGACGCCAAAGAGATAATCGCCGCTATAGACTCCTAAGGCGCGGCGCACATCCTCTTCACGCAAGCGGCCCTCACCCATCACATCAACGCGCTCTATGACAAAGCCCATAGACATGAGACGATTACGTTTGAAGGTTTCACCTGCCTGCGCCACGTTCGGAAGGAAGCCGCCAAGCCATAACCCTAAAAATATCACCAGTAAGAGGGTTCCAAGTATTGATAATGCAAATCGCGTAAACCCCTTGCGCGTGTGACTCGCAGCACGCATTTTGGCTGACGCCCAATTTCTGGCGCCGCGCAATCCGGGTTTTAAGGGGCTTACACGATGTGAGCCTTTAGGTATAGATTTGCCTTTTCTTACCGCGGCCATGATGCATCCTCAACAATCCAGCGACAAAGCTGGCCAAAAGTCATTCCGTCATACGCGGCCTGTTCAGGGGCAAGCGATGTCGGAGTCATTCCGGGTTGAGTATTGAGTTCAAGCATTACGATTTTGTTTACAACGTCTGTTAAATCCTCATTAATATCATTAAAAATGAAGTCAGAGCGCGTTAGGCCCTTACAGCCTAAGGCCTCATGGGCAAGTAAAGCCCAGGTTTTGCACGTTTCAGTCACCTCATCAGGGATTTGCGCAGGCACAACATGGCGCGACCCGCCCTCAACATATTTCGCTTCATAATCATACCATCCAGAGGTCGGGATAATCTCTGTCACGGCCAGCGCTTTGCCATCTATCACGGTCACCGTGAGTTCGCGCCCTGCAATATACTCCTCAGCGATAATCATATCGCCCATATCGGCATTTGCGGCAATTTCATCGCTATGATTATGCGCGTCGTCTTTGATGATATAGACGCCCTGACTTGAGCCTTGCCCATTAGGTTTTAACACATAAGGCGGTTCCATCGGATGGTCTTGGCTAGCTGAATGGCGCGAGACTAAAGTGCCCTTAGGCACATTAATCCCAACATCGCGCAAAACGGCTTTGGAGCGGTGCTTATCCATGGCTAGAGCAGAGGCCATCACGCCGCTATGCGTATAAGGCGCGCCGAAGAGATCGAGAACGCCCTGAACACGGCCATCCTCACCCCAGTCGCCGTGGAGGGCGTTAAAGACCACGTCAGGGTCTGCGGCATGAAGTTGCTCCCAAAGGTTCGGAGCGACATCTATTTCAGTAACATTATAACCCTCGGCGCGGAGTGCCTTAGCGCACTCCGCGCCTGAGACGAGTGACACTTCACGTTCAGAGGACATTCCTCCTTTTAAGACGGCTATGTGTTTAGTCATACTTCTTATCCTTCTCCTCGGGGAAAAGGTGCCCGAAGGGCGGATGAGGGGATATAACTTGAGTTATGTAACGCATTCGCTTCGCTCATCAACGCCCCCTCACCCCCGCTTCGCGGACCCTCTCCCCAAGGAGAGGGAGTCGTAACAACGACCTTCACAGCCGCACCCCAATCCGCTTAACTTCCCATTCCAATTCCACCCCTTGCGTTTCTTTGACTTTCGCAATCATCGACTCGCCCAGTTCTTCCAAATCAGCCGCCGTCGCCTCGCCTGTATTTATCATGAAGTTACAATGCTTTTCGCTCATCTGCGCGCCGCCGACTTTGAAGCCGCGCCCACCTGCTGCGTCGATAACTTGCCAAGCTCCGCGGCCACCCGATTGGAGTTGATCCGGATTTTTAAACGTAGAGCCGCCTGTCTTTTCGCGAATGGGTTGGCTTTCTTCGCGGCGGGCCGTAATCTCGGCCATACGAGCGGTTATTGCAGCAGGGTCATCCGCCTCGCCTTTAAAGACGGCCTCAACAAATATGAGGTCATTCGGAGCCTCACTATCACGGTAAGAATATCCAAATTCAGAGAGCGGCATGACTTGCCTACGCCCCGTGCGATCAAGGGCAACAGCCTCAACCAAAACATCTTTTGTCTCTGTGCCATAGCAGCCAGCATTCATGCGAAGCGCCCCGCCAACAGTGCCGGGAATACCAGCGTAAAACTCCAGTCCCGCTATACCCGCCTTTGCCGCTTCTTTCGCGACTTTGTTGTCCAACGCCGCAGCGCCTGTGCGAAGTGTTAAGCTATCCGTCGTAATCTTCCCAAAACCCGGCCCGAGGCGCACGACGACACCCTTAATGCCGCCATCCCGGATGATGGTGTTAGATGCCACACCTAAAATCGTGACGGGAATGTCATCTGGCGTAGAGGAGAGAAAGTGCGCGAGGTCAGCTTCATCCTTCGGCATGAAAAGCACTTGGGCAGGTCCGCCAACGCGCAGCCATGTATAAGGCGCGAGGGGGACATTCTCAGTGAGCTTTCCGCGCACGGTTGGAAGCCTGTGAATCAGACTCATACAGCATCCAAATTCTCAGCCAAATCTGCTGCCCAGTAAGTAATATCTCCAGCGCCAAGGCAAACAATCAAATCCCCTTTTTCGAGATTTGGCTTGAGTGTCTTGGGTAAAGTTTCTTTGGAAATAGATTGCACATTTCGATGGCCATGAGATGTAAGGCTTTCAACCAGACTTGCGCCGCTGACACCCTCGATAGGAGTCTCCCCTGCCGCATAGACATCAGCCACATAAACATGGTCCGCATCGTTAAAACAGGTCGAGAAATCCTCAAACAAATCCTGCAAGCGTGAATAACGGTGCGGCTGCACGACAGCGTGAACCTTGCCTTTGCTGACCTGCCTTGCAGCTTGGAGTACGGCAGAGATTTCAACCGGATGATGACCGTAATCATCAATAATTGTGATGCCGTTCCAATCTCCGACATGGGTAAAGCGGCGTTTAACACCTCCAAAGCTATCGAGTCCTGCGCGGACTTGCGCCTCGCTCAGGCCAAGCTCACGCGAGACCGCGATAGCCGAAAGTACATTTTGCGTATTATGCTTGCCGGCCATAGGCAGGAACAGACCGTCCCAGCGGTCTTCGACTCCGTCTACACCGCGAAAGACGACATCAAAGCGCGAGCCCGTGGTTTCGAGCTTTAGGTTTTCTGCCCTAACGTCAGCTTGCGGATTGAACCCGTAAGTAATCACGCGGCGGTCAGAAACGCGGCTAACGAGGGCTTGAACTTCAGGGTGGTCGATACAGAGAACCGCAAAACCATAAAAGGGAAGATTATCGACAAAGGTATCAAAGGCGGAACGCAGCACATTAAAGTCGCCATAATGCTCCATATGCTCAGGGTCGATATTAGTCACGACGGCGACTGTCGGGAAGAGTTTGAGGAATGAGCCGTCTGACTCATCCGCCTCCACTACCATCCATTTGCCCATGCCAAGCTTCGCATTTGAGCCGTAAGCATTGATAATGCCGCCATTGATTACGGTGGGGTCTAGATTGCCGCCTTCGAGCAGCGCCGCAATCATGGTTGTCGTTGTGGTCTTGCCATGTGTCCCGCCGACAGCCACCGCCCATTTCAGGCGCATCAGCTCGGCCAACATCTCGGCGCGGCGGACAACGGGAATAGAACGGGCGCGGGCTTCGACGAGTTCAGGGTTATCAGCCTTGATGGCAGAAGACATGACAATCGCCCCTGCTCCATGAACCTGTTCAGCCTTTTGGCCCAGATAAATTGTTGCGCCCAATTTTTCGAGCCGCTTGGTAATCGCGGACTCGCGCCCATCTGAGCCTTGCACCGTATATCCTAAATTCAGCATGACTTCGGCAATGCCGGACATACCAATCCCGCCTATTCCGACAAAATGTATAGGCCCAGTATCAAACGGGACTTTCGTGGCGAGCGCACGTTGTTTCAAATCAGGTTGGGGCATTGCTGCGCCTTTATTATTTAGCAGCTGATATGACCAGATCGGCCAATTTTGCTGCGGCGTCGGGGCGGCCCGCAAGCTTGGCCTGCTTGGACGCTCTTTTAAGCCAGTTCGAATCATTTAGTCTCGCCTCCAGAGTAGTTTTCACTTGTTCTGGGGTAAACTCTGATTCAGGCAAAATATCGGCGGCATCGAGGCGGGATAACGCCCTTGCATTGACCGTTTGATGGTCATCCATCGCAATTTTCAATGGAACGAGCAAAGCTGGCAATCCCATCACCGCCATTTCAGACACAGACGATGCGCCCGCGCGCCCGACAATGTAATGTGCTCTGGAGAGGTGTGTTTCTATATCAGAAAAGAACGTCTCGCATATGGCTTCTACACCCGCTTCTTTATAAACTTCTTTGGCGGCCTCTTGATATTCAGGACGGGTCTGCTGCACGACCTTCAGGCGTTTGCGCATCTCGCGCGGCAATAGAGCAATTGCAGCCGGCATAGTTTCACTTATAATTTTAGCGCCCAAACTCCCGCCAACAATAAGAAGGTTGATATCGCTTTTGGGAGGCGTGTAGCTTTTGGGGACGGCCTTAAGCACCTGCTCACGCAATGGGTTACCTGTGCAAATATGGCTTGCCCCTTCTGGTAGCCGCTGCAATTCCTCAAACCCTGACGCTACATGCAAGGCCTTTGTGGCAAAGACGCGGTTGACGCGCCCCAGAACTGCATTTTGCTCATGGATTATGGTCGGCACGCCCATGCTCTGTGCAGCTCTCATAGCGGGGAAGGCAGGGTAGCCGCCAAACCCAACAACAACATCCGGTTTCCAATCTTTGATAAAGCTCCTCGCCTGCATCACACCCTTGGCGAGTTTGAATGTGCCGAGAATGGCGGCAATCGGTTTACGCGGCGTTATGCTCGCGGCCTTCACTTCGATTATTGGATCAGCGGGAATACGCCCCGCATGTTTCTTACCCCGCGCATCGGTCATCATGGCGATGTCCCAACCTTGTGCTTTCAGGGTTTCCGTCAAGGCTTGCGCGGGAAACATATGACCGCCTGTGCCCCCTGCGGCGAGGAGTAGCCTATTGCCCATAGCCGTAAGCTCCGGGACGCTTGCGGGTGAAGGATAATATAAGTCCGGCCGTAAAACACAGCGCTAACATGGAAGATCCGCCATAAGAAATGAACGGCAATGTCATGCCTTTGGACGGAGCCATATTCAAATTAACGAAGAGATTGATAACAACCTGCATCCCAATCATGGTCGCAAGTCCCGCGACTGCTAATTGGCTAAAATAATCATTGAGCTTTAGCGCATTGCGAAAACACCGAATGACAAAACCGGCTAACAGAAAAATCAAAAGCAGTGAAATCATAAACCCGAACTCTTCGACAGTAACGGCAAAAATGAAATCTGTATGCCCATCGGGGAGGCTATATTTCACGGCGCCTTCACCCGGACCGCGCCCAAAAAACCCGCCATTGGATATGGCCTCCAAGGCCTTATCTGTTTGATAGGTATCCGAACTATCGGGGCTCATAAATTTCTCCACTCGTGCGCGGACATGCGGAAGCGACATATAAGCCGCAATTGCGCCAAAGATAGAAATACTCATCATAAATAAGACCCAGCCAAGCGATAAACCTGCGAAGAAAAATACTGCGGCAAAGCACAGCGTTAAGAGAAAACTCTGTCCGAAATCGGGCTGACTTATCAGCAATGCGATCAGACCCAGATAAGCAGCAAATACAATGGCGACAGCCGGAACGCTGGCATCACGTTTGCGCACTGAGAACATCCAAGCCGCAAAAACAATAAAGGCGGGTTTTGCGAATTCCGAGGGTTGCAAGCCAAAGGGCCCAATGCGAAACCATCTGACAGAGCCTTTCACTTCATACCCAATATACGGCAACAAAACCATAAGCCCCGCAGAGCCTATAAGCGCCAAAACCCCAATACGCCGTGCATTACTCGGCGTCATTAGAGATAGAATGAAAGCGCCAATAAGACCTACAAATACAAATAAGCCTTGGCGGAAAAGAAAGTAAAAAGGGTTTTCAATCCCCAAGCGCGCACTGGCCGCCGGGGACGCCGCCATGCCTAAGATTAAACCTGCTCCAATCAGACACACCAAAAACCCAAGCGTAATATGATCAACGCTTCGCCACCATTCCCCTATAAGCGAACGGTTTGTTCTTGAGGTTGAAAGTGTCGCCGTAAATGCCATCTAGGCTCTGGCCTCCGCTATGGATTTTTCAAGACGGAAACGATTTTGCGCGAGGGATAGGAGCAAAGCGCAAGTAACTGCTAGCAATTTCGAGCATTTGCGACGACGCCCTCGCGTAAAAGCGTTACGCTGCAAAGCGGTATGGTCAAAATCGTCTATTGTAGCGTCAAAGACCCTCGCCGTGTTGACACACGCCTTCGAGTCTTTTCCTAAAATTATACGATTTTGTCTCATACCTTGATAAATTCCATAGCGGAGGCCAGAGCCTATGCCGCGCTCATTCTGTTTTTCTCTTGTTCAAATAAATCAATGATTCGACTCGCGTGTTCACGGAATGCCTCACCTCTGGTTTCAAAATTCTTAAATTGATCAAAACTTGCGCAAGCCGGAGATAATAAAATTATAGGATTTTCTATGCCGGATTGCATTGCATCACGTGTGGCGCAGAGGACGGCTTTTTCAAGCGTGCCTGAGATTTTATGTTCGACGTTTTTCTTAGTCAGCGTTTTATGAAATTCCGGCGACGACTCACCAATGAGGTAAGCTTTAGAAATATTCGGGAAATGTTTTTCCAGCGGGGTAATGCCTCCAGCTTTTGCGACGCCTCCGGCAATCCAGTAAATATTCTCATAGGACTTCAAAGCTTGCATCGCCGCATCCGCATTTGTGGCCTTACTGTCATTGACAAAACGCACAGGTCCCGCCGACCCAATTGTTTCCATGCGGTGCGCAAGTCCTGGAAAAGATAATATCGCCTCGCCTATGGCTTTGGGATCCAAACCAAGAGACTGAGTAGCAGCATATGCGGCAGCGGCATTTTGATGGTTATGCTGACCTTCCAGGGCTTTGGCGTGAGTTAGGTCACACACCTCCACACATTTACTGCTCACATTGCAATAGAGCCTACCTTTCATAACCGAAATACCACGGCCTAAGGACTTCTTTGTAGACACGGGAATAATGCGGCGGCCATTTTTAGCTGTAAGCTCCGAGAAGAGGCGTTTGGTTTCTTTATTATCCACACCAATAATGGCAGAATCATCATGGGTTTGATTATCAAAAATACGAAGCTTTGCTGCTTCATAAGCCTTCATCGTTCCGTGCCGCTCAAGATGGTCAGGTGAGAGATTTAGGAAGACGGCTGCGTTAGCGCGTAAGGATTGCGTACGCTCTAGCTGATAAGAAGATAACTCTAGAACGTAATATTTCCCCGCATGCATCTTATCTAGATCAAGTACACCGCGTCCGATATTTCCGCCGATCTCAGCATCTTTACCGCAAGCTTTTAGGATATGACCAATCAAAGCTGTTGTTGTAGATTTTCCATTTGTGCCTGTAATCGTAATAATTTTGGGACGCTGATGTTCGGGTCGAGCCGCAACTTCTCTGGCAAAAATTTCAATGTCACAGATAATCGGAACGCCGTGCGTCTTGGCTTTTGCAGCCGTCCAATGCGCCTTTGGCAACTCATGCGGAACACCGGGTGAGAGCACAAGCTCATTAAAGTCTGACCAATCGGCTTTGGACAGGTCTTTTACATTCACGCCTTGGGCTTTTGCAGCCTTGCGAGCCGCTTCATTATCATCCCATGCCCAGACATCCGCCCCGCCTCTGGCAAGGGATAGGGCAGCAGTGTTTCCTGTTCGCCCTAATCCGAAGACAGCGGTTTTTTGACCTTGAAATGTGGCGGCTTTGATCATGTGGTTACCGAAGTTTCAATGTGGAAAGACCGATCAGCGCAAGAATAATTGCAATGATCCAGAAGCGTATAACGATGGTGGGTTCGGCCCAGCCTTTTTTCTCGAAATGGTGGTGGATTGGGGCCATGCGGAATACCCGCTTCCCCGTGAGCTTAAATGAAGCCACCTGCACAATAACGGAAACAGCTTCGAGCACAAATAAGCCGCCAATAACGGCCAATACAATTTCATGTTTGATGGCGACAGCAGTGGTGCCCAACGCACCGCCAAGTGCCAGTGATCCTGTATCACCCATAAAGACCATCGCCGGAGGTGCATTATACCAAAGAAAGCCCAATGAGGCGCCTATAATAGCTCCCAAGAAGATCGTAATTTCAGCAGAGCCCGGGACATAGGGAACGCCAAGATAATCAGAGAATACTGCATTACCGACAAGATAGGCGATAAAGGCCAAGCTCATACAGGCGATCATCACGGGAACAATCGCCAAACCGTCCAAACCGTCCGTTAGGTTTACAGCATTGGACGCGCCTACAATAACAAGACACCCAAAAGGAATGAAGAAGACCCCTAGATTGAGCGTAAAATCCTTTAAAAACGGTATAGCGAGACCTGTCTCAAAGCCGTCTGGTGTTTGAGGAAAGGCCGTTGTCAGAACATAACACGCCACAGCGGCAATCCCGAATTCCAAGATGATTTTTATTTTGCCGCTAAAACCTTTTGGGTTTTGCCGCGAGACTTTTAAGTAATCATCATAAAAGCCAATGAGGCCATAAGCTGCTGTGACCAGCATAACCGTCCATAAAAACGGGTTTTTCAAATCCGCCCAGAGCAACGTCGAAATAATGACACATAGTAAAATCAAGAGCCCGCCCATTGTCGGCGTGCCCGCTTTTTTAATAATATGTCCTTCCGGCCCATCCTCTCGGATCGGCTGTCCTTTACCTTGCTTGGCGCGCAATAAATCAATCATGCGCGGCCCCAATATGAAGGCAATGATCATTGATGTCATCAAAGCTCCGCCAACGCGGAAAGTGATGTAATTAAAGAGATTGAAGACCTGAAAATCCTCTGCATATCTCGCCAAAATTTCGTATAACATTAAGCTGTGCCCTTTTTTAATGCCGCTACCAGCTTACCAAGGCCGACACTGTTTGATCCCTTTACCAAGACGACATCGCCCTCTTGAATTTCATCTTTGAGCGCCTGCAAAGCCGCATCCCAATCCTTGGCCCAAGCGCCTCGCATTGATTGAGGCAGGGCCCCTTTGAGCGCCCGCATACATTCGCCTGTTACAATAACGCGCGAGACTGCCGCGGCCTCTAATGGTTTTGCTAAATCTGAATGGAATTGAAGTTCATCTTTCCCCAACTCCCCCATATCCCCCAAAACGGCAAGTCGGCGCCCATGCTTGAGTCCGAGCACATTGATGGCCGCCCGCATGGATGTCGGATTTGCATTATAGCTTTCATCAATCACCGTTATTGACTTACCGTCCAATGAAAGCTTGTGCATTTCACCACGGCCGCTTTCTGCCCTAACACCACGCAGGGCCTTGGCAGCTTTGCGAAGATCGACACCTGCAGCATAGGCCACAGCCATGCAAGCCGCGCCATTCATGATCCAATGCTCTCCTGGCACTAGCAGTGTTACGTCAATTTGCTGCGCATTTATACGAAGGCGCGTATTGCTGCCATGCTCATGTGTTTGCGAGGTCACAATCGTTACATCGCAATTATCGTCATGGCCGAATGTAATGACTTTTTTGCCTTTGGCTTTTCTAAGTATTTGAGGCGTATGAGGATTATCTGCATTCAAAATCAGAATGCCGTCTTCGGCAAGTCCGTCCATGATTTCTGATTTGGCATCAGCAATCGCGTCAACATTTTCGAAATGCGCCAAGTGAGCAGGCGCCACAGTTGTAATCAGTGCTATTTCAGGACTTAGCAAATTAGATAAATCGGCAAGTTCTCCGGCATGGTTCATTCCCATTTCAAAAATGCCATATTTGGAGTTGATGGGCATTCTCGCCATAGTAAGCGGGACGCCCCAATGATTATTATATGATTTGAGAGACTTATGTGTAGGTCCGAAAGCGGCAAACATGTCAGCAAGCGCTTCTTTTACGCTGGTTTTCCCAACGCTTCCCGTGACGGCGATGCGCAAGGCCTCTGACCGTTCAGTCCCAGTCCGCCCCATATCACGCAAGGCTTGTAAGCTATCTTCGATGATGACCGCAGCACCCTCCATGGGCTTTTCAGATAGTATTCCGCCGGCGCCTTTCTCCAGAGCCATAGGTATAAAATCGTGACCATCTCGCATATCTTTTAACGGTACAAATAAATCTCCGGCCTGAATTGTGCGCGTATCGATAGAAATCCCGTTTACTTCAAATGGCTCTGCCGACTCGCCGCCCACGGCCCGCGTAATGTCGCCTGATGTCCAAAGCGGCTTAGACATGACCCAACTCCTTGAGCGCCCACTTGACCTGATCCACATCTGAAAACGGGATGACTTTGGTTCCGACTATTTGGCCTTGCTCATGCCCTTTTCCAGCAATGACAAGGCAGTCTTGAGGTTTCAAGCGTTTAATGCCCTCTCGGATGGCCTCGGCCCGGTCGCCAATTTCAGTTGCATCAGGACAGCCCACAAGAACGGCTTTTCGAATATTTGCCGCATCCTCATTGCGCGGATTGTCGTCAGTCACGATCACACCATCGGCTAACTTCGCCGCAACTTGTCCCATCTTGGAGCGCTTATCCGGGTCACGATCACCTCCACAGCCAAAGACGACGATCACGTCGCCCATAGTGTGAGGTCTCACTGAACGCAGCAGCTTATCAAGACCATCTTCGGTATGAGCAAAGTCCACAAATATTGGCGCCCCGTCTTTGGTTTGCCCCGCCCGCTCCATGCGGCCTGCGACGCCGTGTAGATTTTCAAGAGCTTTAAGCGCCGTGATTTTATCGATGCCTGTGACAAGTGCCAAGCCTAAAGCAGACACAGCATTTAAGACCTGAAATTCACCAGCGAGCGGCAGTTCAATTTTATGACGCTCACCTTCAACAACCAGTGTCACAATCTGGCTTGACGCACGCGGCATAACTTCATCAATACGGATATCCTGACCAGACCATCCGACTTGCATGACACCTTGTCCGCGCTCTTCGCACATCTGGGCAAGGCGCTGCCCGTATGCGTCATTCGTGTTAATAACTACAGGCGCATCCGATGGCGTCAGCTCTGCAAAAAGACGAGCCTTGGCCATAAAGTAATCTTCGGCGTCACTATGATAATCAAAATGATCCTGCGTTAAGTTTGTGAAACCCGCCGCCGTGATTTTCACAGCATCCAGGCGGTATTGATCCAAGCCATGAGACGACGCCTCCATCGCAGCATGAGTCACGCCCTCATCCTTCAATTCAGACAAAGTTTTGTGCAAGGCAACAGCGTCGGGCGTAGTGTGAGTTAAGGGACGATATCCCTTGGGTGCCTGGACCCCCAAGGTCCCAAAGCACGCAGCCTGTTTACCGGCAAAGGCCCATATTTGACGCAAAAACTCGACCGTCGAACTTTTTCCATTTGTGCCTGTCATTGCGACAAGTGTTTGGGGTTGCCCTGCGTAAAGTTTAGCAGCCATTTGTGCATAACTCAGGCGCGGCTCTGAACTCTTTAAATAAGGAACAGGCAGCTCTAAAGCTCCCGTAGAGAGGATAGCCTCAGCGCCATTTTCCAAAGCGCTTTCAATATATTTTCGGCCATCTGTTACCGTGCCAGGCAAGGCTGCAAAGACATAACCCGGCTTCACCTCACGGCTGTCACAGGTCAAGCCCGTTACAGGGGCATCGCTTTCAAAGCCTAACTCACGCAATGTCATGGCAAGGCTTCTTCCGAAAAAGGACTCATGGCGATGGGGTCAATTCTGCGCTGAACACCGAGCATCGGCGCAATACGCTCAATCACGGCTCCGGCTGTTGGGGCGGCATTCCAACCCGCCGTGGCATATCCATATGTCCCCTCGACGGCCTTAGGTTCATCATAAGTAATCATGACAACATATGTCGGATCTTCATAAGGAAAAGCCGCTACATATGACGTAACCAAACGCTTTTCATCATACCCCCCCATAGCAGGCTTTTCGGCCGTGCCAGTTTTGCCCATGACGCCATAGCCTTTCACACGGGACTTTTTACCCGTTCCATGAGTCACCACATAACGCATCATATCGCGCGTGTGTCGTGATGTACTCGAAGAGAAAACCCGGCGGGGCGTAGCTGCATTAGCTGCATCACGCTTAATAAGGGTCGGCGTGACATATAAACCATCATTAAGCGTCGCCCCAATAGCCGCTGCAAGACCCAAGGGCGTGACTGAAATACCATGCCCATAAGACACAGTCACGGTCGTCAGATCAATCCACCGGTTTTGAACTTGAGGCTTAGCGCTTTCAGCAAGCTCGAACGGCACACGATCAAATAATCCCAGAGCTTTAAGATATTGCTTTTGCTTTTCTGCACCAACCCGCAAAGCCAAAATAGCTGTACCGCGATTAGAGCTTTGCGCCAGAATGTCAGGCATTGCGAGCGGCACTTTACTGGGATGATCCTCGCGAATAAATTTATCACGCACTTTGAAAGGCTTTTGCACCGGGTGAGGCTCCGTTAAGCTGGAAACCCCCTCCTCCAAAGCCATTGCCATGGTCAGGGGTTTAAAGACTGAACCCAAGTCATAGGTGGACATTGAGGCATGATTAAAGCGAGTTTCGGGCAATGTTGCGCCAGGATCATTCGGATCAAAATTCGGCAAACTCACCATGGAAACAATTTCGCCAGTTTTTAGGTTCAAAACGACACCCGCATTTGAAAGAGCCTCAAAACGCTCAAGCCCTTTTTGCAACTCATCCGCGACGGCATATTGAACACGCATATCAACTGAAAGCGCTAAAGAGGGCGCGTTTTTCTCAGCAAGCCTGTCATTAAAGGCCCGCTCCACTCCCGCCGAACCATTCAAATCTACATCCGTAAACCCGGCAATATGAGAGGCGAGGTTACCGCGCGGATATACCCTTTTTGGTTCTTGACGAAAGGCCAAACCCGGCAAACCCAAAGCGAAAACAGATTGGCGCTCCTTTGGCGTTAAGCCGCGCTCAATCCACACGAATGACCGCTTTGCCGAAAGCCTTTCGCGCAGCACATTTATGTCCAACTCTGGCCTGACCGAAATTAACTTTTGAACAGTCTCTTCAACATTCCAAACCTTACGCGGCTCCGCATAAAGAGAGTAAGTGCTGAGGGTTGTAGCGAGAACTTCACCATTGCGATCCTTAATATCCGCCCGCGTCGTCGTGATCTCTTTGGGCAGAAGATTAGCGCCGCGCTTATCGCCAAACAGGGAAACTTCCGCCAAGCGCAAAACGACAAGCAAGAGGACGAACATAAATATGAAAGCGCCAATGCGAATACGAATTCGCCCCTCGGACACTGAGGCGAATTCATCATCCGCAACCGTCATTGTGCGAGCTTGAGGGAAGTGATCAGGCGGCGTCACGCTCATGGTTCACCTCCGTCACTTAAGGCTTCACGCTCAATAATTTTAGGCCGCAACGGAAATTCTTCCATAACATCTTTTACGGCAAGAACATTTTTCACTTTTATCGGCTCAAGGCCCAGATGCCGTTGTGATAATTGCTTAAGACGGTCCGGACTTTCCAGATAAGCAATTTCAGCCTGAAGCACGCTAAGATTAGCTTCCTCTTGCGAGATCTGGCGCTCTAACGCGGCGGATTGCTTTCGCGCCGTTTGCGATCTTGTTTTAACATAATAAAGACCGACAGTCAGAGCGACACCAATCAAAAACAATATGAAGCCCGTCATGCGCCTGGCGGCACGAATATGAGACGGGATATAAACGCCGCTCATAATTGCGCCTCCAAATCAGATAGGTTGGACACGCGCGGCAGCAAGTCATCATCCATAGGGAATGGGACAGCTTCCGTACGAATAGCAAAACGGAGCTTCGCTGAGCGCGAGCGGGCATTTTCCGCGACTTCCGTTTTGGACGGCTTGATGACCGAACGCTTACCCTCAAGGAAACTTGGCGCAGGACCTTCATGCTTCACCTCAGGCGAGTAACGAGACCCTCCCGTGACATCACCAGCACGGCGGCGCACAAAAGACTTTACGATACGGTCTTCGAGAGAATGGAAGGTCACAACAATCAAGCGACCGCCTGGCTTAAGAATTTTTTCCGCCGCACATAAGCCACGATATAATTCACCCAATTCATCATTGATAAAAATACGTAAGGCTTGGAAGACCCGCGTCGCAGGATGGTTTTTACCCGAGCGACCCAAAGCCCGCTCTATAATATCCGCAAGTTCTTCAGTTGTAACAATATCGCCCTCCTCCCGGGCACGAAGGATAAAATCCGCAGCGCGGCGCGCACGGCGCTCTTCGCCGTAAACCTGAAAAATGCGAATGAGATCAGAGTGAGGCAAAACTCTCACTGCATCCGCTGCCGTTGGCCCCGTATTCCCCATCCGCATATCCAGAGGCCCAGAACGCATAAAAGAAAACCCGCGCTCAGCCTGATCAAGCTGCATGGAAGAGACCCCTATATCGAGAACAACGGCATCAACACCTGACAACCCAACTTCATCCATCTTTGAAAAAGGGGTCTCAATAAGACGAAAGCGGTCATTATAAAGCCCCGCCAACTCACCAGCTCTCGGTTGAACATTTGGATCACGGTCAAGTCCGACCACGTTACAATCAGCCGCCTTTAGAAAAGCCTCGCTGTAACCCCCATTTCCAAATGTGCCGTCCACATAAACTTCACCCGCTTGCGGAGCTAAGGCCGCCAAAACCTCAGGGAGCATTACGGGGTAGTGCTTCATGAGCTTGCCCCCGAAGGCTTAACGGTTTTGAGCAGATGGCGGCTTTCCCGCGCAAGCGCCAATAAACCTTCCTGACGATCTTCGAGCGCTTTCGGGCTCCAAATTTCAAACCTTCGGCCCAGTCCTACAAATGTAACCTTACCGTTGAGCCCTGCATATTCATGCAAGTCTTTAGGCAGAGACACGCGACCGCCGCCATCAAAGGCGAGCTGCCGCGAAGCCGCAAAAATCTTATACTGAAGGGCGGACCGCTCAGCATCGTAATGCTCGCGCTCATCTAGTGAATTTTGAAAGTCCTCTAGAAGCGAAATACCACCGCCCTCAAGATAGGCCCCATCAAGGCTGGGCCAGACCACAATCCCATCAAACGCTGATTTGGACGGCGTCTCAGAAATTGTCGCGCGGAAATCTGCAGGGACAGAAACACGCCCCTTAGCATCCAAGCTATTCGTCACGGTGGACAAAAACATCCCGATTTTCCCTTTAACGCCAGTGCCTAATACCGCCGCATTCATATGGGATAACATGGGATTATATGGGATACAATGCCTATTTATGTAATTATTAAGCATAAATCTGGGAAAAATCCGTGAATTTAGCCTGAATTTTCGACCCATAGCCGCGCGAAATCGGGGCAGCCCTTGGAAGCCCGTAAAATATGCTTATACAGAGGAAAGATTCACAAAAGGTTTCATCATGCGCAAAACACTTCTAACAGCCACATCCATTCTCGCTATTACGCTTATCGCGTGCTCTGACTCCTCCATGAAAGCGCCTAATGATATGAGCATGTCTGAAAACTCCGCCCCACAAAACTCAAAGGTTATTATGCCATCAGTGGAAATGCCCGCTATCGACAATGTTTTGCTCTCTGAGTTTAAAGGCCCCTATGGCGGCGTCCCCGCGTTTGACAAAATGGACCTTTCAGTCCTCAAGCCCGCGCTTGAGTGGGGTATGGAGAAAAACCTCAAAGAGGTAGAGGCGATAGCCAATAATCCTGAAGCGCCAACTTTTGAAAACACGATATTGCCGATGGAAAAATCCGGCGAAGAGCTGGGACGCGTGTTTGAATATTGGGGCATATGGAGTTCAAATAAGTCGTCACCCGCATTTCGCGCTATCCAAGGCGAAATGGCTCCAAAGCTCTCGGAGTTCAGTTCGAAAATCACGCAGAACGAAAAACTTTTTAATCGTATCAAAGCGATCTATGAAAGCGACGCAGTAAAGGACATGCGCCCGGACCAACAGCGCCTCATCAAGCTCGTCTATGACGGATTTGCCCGCAATGGCGCAACATTGAACGCTGACGACAAAGCCCGCTACGCCGCCATCAATAAGCGGCTCTCAGCCCTGCATACAAAGTTTGGCAATAATGTACTCGCCGATGAAGAAGGTTATATCCTTTATATCAATGAAGACCAATTAAGCGGCCTTTCAGAAGGCTACATTAAGGCAGCCGCTGCAACGGCCACAGCAAATGGCAAAGACGGGCAATATGCGATTACAAATACACGCTCCTCTATGTCCCCCTTCCTCACCTATTCAGATGAGCGGGATTTGCGCCAGAAAGTCTGGGAGACCTATTACTCGCGCGGTGATAATGGCGATGAGCATGATAATAATGATATTATCGCTGAAATTTTACAACTCCGCGACGAACGGGTTGCTTTGCTTGGATATGACAATTATGCGCAATGGCGTCTCGCAGACCGCATGGCCGGAACGCCTGAACGCGCGTTGGAGCTTATGGAAGCTGTTTGGCCCGCCGCGATTGGCCGTGTTGCTGAGGAAGTTGCGGATATGCAAGCCATTGCCGATAAGGAAGGCGCAGACATTACCATCGCGCCTTGGGATTACCGCTACTACGCCGAGAAAGTCCGCAAGGACAAATATGATCTCGACAGTGATGAGGTGAAACAGTATTTACAGCTCGATAAACTCACCGATGCTATGTTCTTTGTGGCAGGTGAACTTTTCAATTTCAGCTTTGCCCCTGTTCCCAAAGGCTCCGTTCCTGTCTTCCATCCTGACGTAAATGTTTGGGAAGTAACAGATAAGGATAGCGGAGAGAATATCGGCCTCTGGTATCTTGATCCCTTTGCCCGCCCTGGCAAACGCTCTGGCGCGTGGGCCACGACTTATCGATCACATACGACATATGACGGCGTGACAAATGTGCTGTCTTCGAACAATTCAAATTTTGTCAAAGCGGCGCCGGGAGAACCTGTCTTGGTATCTTGGGATGATGCGACGACCTTCTTCCACGAATTTGGTCACGCGCTCCATTTCCTCTCAAGCAATGTCGCTTACCCGACTCTGAATGGCGGTGTGCGCGATTACACAGAGTTTCAGTCACAGCTCTTAGAGCGTTGGCTCTCTACTGATGAAGTGGTTGAGACATATCTCATCCATCACGAAACAGGCGAACCGATGCCTGCAGACTTAAGACAAAAAATCAAAGATGCCGCGACCTTTAACCAAGGCTTTTCGACAACAGAATATCTGGCTTCAGCGCTGGTCGATATGCGCTATCACACGACCGACCCAACAGGCATTGATCCTGACGCCTTTGAGCGTGAAACCCTCAAAGAGTTGGGCATGCCAGAAGAGATCGTTATGCGCCACCGCTCTACTCATTTCGGGCACATCTTCTCAGGCGAAGGCTATAGCGCGGGCTATTACGGCTATATGTGGGCGGACGTTTTAACCTCGGATGCATCAGAAGCGTTTCAGGAAGCACCTGGTGGTTATTATGATGCGGATGTCGCGGCGAAGCTCGTGAAGTATCTGTTCGAGCCCCGCAATGCGATGGACCCTGCTGACGCCTATCGCGCGTTCAGAGGCCGCGACGCGGATATCGCGCCCCTCATGCGGGATCGCGGATTTCCGGTACCGGAGTAGTTGAATTGAAAGAGATCATAGCGCTGAAGCTTGATGAAAAGACTGTTCGCGAATCTGATAATACGAAATGGAGGCTCCTACCCCTTCTATTAGCATTCTTCGGTGCCTGTTGGATCTCTTATGAACTAATCACAGTTACGGCTCTTGAACCGCAAGCAACAAATGCAAAATTTTTGGGTATTGCTATTTTATTCGGTACCATCTGGGGAGGCAAATTGCTCTGGTCTCAAAGCCGCTTGCTTGACCGTCAATTACGAGATGGTGTGACAATTTATGAATTAACACCTGACGGCATCACAAACCATCGTGGTGAAACGCAGAGATGGACGGGCTTGAAGAAAATTTACTTTAAGGATGATAGAGTTCATTTTTCTTACATGACCTTCAATCGCTCAGCCGCATTTAGTATGGTTAGCACAGGTATTAACCCAGCTGATTTTTACGAAGCTTGTGAATTTATAAAACACCATGCCCCTAAGACCGCGACTCACAAATTCAAACTCGACAAAATACCAAGGCGATAGAGCACTCACAAACCCACTACAGCCCCCGCTGATTTGACTTTTAAGTTTTAAGTGATTTCACAAACGCACCCCATCAACAATGACACTACAGCCCGCCCAAAGGGGGCGAGCGGTCATTGTTGATGCCAGAGAGCCAATAAGCCGGGTTCTGTACGGCTTACGCCGTGACGATCATTCCTCTGGGAACGCTGTTACCAACGCCCTCAAGCGACACACCCGAACAGCGATGATAAGGCTCACCATAATGCCGTTCCTATTTGGTCTTGCTCCGGATGGGGTTTACCTTGCCCGCTTAGTTGCCCTTGCGGCGGTGCGCTCTTACCGCACCTTTTCACCATTGCTCATAATGAGCTGTTTGTTTTCTGTGGCACTTTCCCTCACCAAGTCCGAAAACTCAGCGGCCGGGCGTTAACCGGCATCCTGCCTTAATGGAGCCCGGACTTTCCTCGCACATTTCTGAACGCGATCGTCTGACCCTCTGACAGGCGGCTTTAAGCTTGGAATTAGAGCCGGAGTCAAGCTAGACTAAAGAAAAATGAAAAAGGTTTGGGGAATGAAGAGATTATTATTATGCGCGGGGCTGGCTTTCCTAACGGCCTGTTCGAATTCCAGCAACTTACCGGGCAAAGACATCACGATATATACAGCAAACCATATTCTAACTGTTTATGAGGACATGCCTAACGCGGAAGCTATTGCTGTGAACAGCGAGGGCAACATCGTTGCTATTGGCGATCTGAAACCCTTAAGCGCTCAACTGAAAGGTGCGGATATAGATAACCGCTTTGAAGGCAAAACAATCACGCCGGGTTTAATCGATCCTCATATCCATATGGTTTTGGGCTCAATGATGTATGGTCTCGACTTCATTCCGCCTTGGGATATGGAAACACCGAAAGGCACCGTGAAAGGATTACCTGACAAAGCCTCGCTTATGGCAAAAATCGCAGAGTTTGAAAGCATAGCAGCTGAGGGCCCGCTTATACTCTATGGCTATCATAATCTCGTCCAAGGGGATTTGACGCGCCAAGATCTTGACTTAATATCTAAAACGCGCCCTATTTTCATCTGGCATTTTTCGGGGCATGATTTTTACTTGAATAGCGCCGCGATAGATGCCGCCAATCTGACGCCTGCCTTGGCCGAAAAATTTCATGGAGTTGGGCTTGACGATAATGGCGAGCTTAACGGCCGTATATATGAAGATGCGGGTTTGGCACTTTTCCAAACAGTTGGCCCTATCCTCTTGGCGCCCGAGCATATTCAGCGCGGCTGGGAAGGCTATGAAGCGATTTTTGCGCGCTCCGGCGTCACAAGTGTGGCTGAAATGGGCTACGGAATTTTTGGCCGCGCCTTGGAAGACAACTACATCAAGGCGCATTATTCTGCTGAGGATAATTATAACCTCTACCTCGTGCCGGAACACCGCGCCTTTACGCAAGAATTTCAGAATATAGCCAATCTGCGCATCATAGAGATGGCCCGCAATAAAGACGCCATTCCGCGTGTCTTGCCGCAAGTCAAATTATTCACTGATGCTGCTTTTTATTCTCAGACCATGAAAATGTCCGCTCCCGGATATATTGGCGGGCAATCCAAAGGCACGGATGGTCTTTGGGTGACAGAACCGCAAGACTTGGCATCTCTCATGCGGCGTTATTGGGATGTGGGCCTGGATATCCATATCCACTCTAATGGAGACGCGGCGCAAGACTCGACACTGAAGGCATTTTCAGAAATGAAACCTGGCGAGGGCGGTCAAAGGCTAGTCATTGAGCATGGCGGGCTTTTCACGCCTGAGCAGATAAAAACCGCCGCCGAGCTTGGCGTTGGTATTTCCGCAGCCTCTCACTACGTCAAATATATGGGCGAGGATTACAAAGAGGCGATTGGTGATAAGACAGATTTCATAACGCCCCTCGCCTCCGCAATTAAAGCTGGCATTCATACGACAGTTCATTCAGACGCGCCGCTCGCCCCGCCCCAACCGCTTAAGGCGGCTAGCGTACATATGACCCGCGAAACGCGCCAAGGCGGTGTAAGCAATGCAGATGAAAAGATTACGCGCGAGCAAGCCCTTAAAGCTATCACACTCGACGCGGCTTGGTCTCTGGGTCTCGAAGACGAAATAGGCTCGCTTGAAGTCGGAAAGCGTGCCGATTTTGCGATATTGGAAACAAACCCGCTTACGACCGCGCCAGAAAACTGGCCTGACATAGAGGTCTGGGGCGTCGTATTGGCCGGTGATATTCGTCCCGTTCAAAAATGAGTCCTAGCGAAATAGATAACTTCCGCCTCTCTATGGGCGGCGGAGCGGAGAGCGCGCTCGCTATAGCGATTGCCATTATGATGTTCGCCGTCGCGCTTAGCCTTCGCCTTGAGCATTTTCGGTTTTTTAAACAACAACCCGCGATTTATTTGGCGGGCGTGATCGGGCAAATTATTGGCCTGCCGCTTCTGACAATAGGATTGTGCTTTATTCTAAAGCCAATTCCCAGCGTGGCTCTGGGCATGATCCTTGTCGCCTGTTGCCCCGGCGGAAGCGTGTCCAATATCTTGGCGCTGTTCGGGCGGGCGAATACGGCCCTCTCTGTTTCCTTAACCGCGACGTCAAGCCTCTTTGCGGCCTTTCTAACGCCAGTCTCCATCCTGTTTTGGAGTTCGTTATATCCGCCAACCAATAACCTACTGACAGAGATAAACCTGAACATTGTTAGCTTCTTAATGCAGACATTGATTATATTGGCCCTGCCGCTGATTGCTGGAATGCTATTGGCAAAGTTTCGCCCTACCGCCGCTGAAAAACTACAAAAGCCTATGGCGACATTGGGCGCAGCTTTACTCGCGGGTATCATCATTATGGCCTGTTGGAAATTTACGCCTGTCTATATTACGCTAGGCTTAGGACTAGTCGGGATCGTGATCCTTCATAATCTTCTGGCTTTCTTATTGGGAAATATCTTTGCGCGACTGGCTCGCGCGGACATCCCCTCGCGCCGCGCCATAACGCTTGAAGTCGGTATACAAAATTCAGGCTTGGGCATTGTTATACTCCTGACCCAACTCGAAGGCCTAGGCGGTGCAGGCGCTATTGCAGGGGCTTGGGGCGCGTGGCATATTATAGGCGGAACGGCTTTGGTAGCCTTTTACAGATGGAGCGACAGACATGTTTGATCTCAAAATCACAGACGGATTAGTGTTTGACGGTAATGGCGATGACGGCGTCATAACCAATATCGGGATTAAAGACGGACTCATTATCGAGATCGGGGATTGCGCTGGCGAAGCGGCCCAAACCATATCCGCTAAAGGCCATATCGTAACCCCCGGCTTTATCGATTTACACACCCATTATGACGGGCAAATTAGCTGGGATGAGGAAATGAAACCCTCCGTCAATCACGGCGTCACCACCGCCCTGCTTGGCAATTGCGGCGTGGGCTTTGCGCCTTGCCGCACCGAAGACCGCGATAAGCTCATCCGCCTCATGGAGGGCGTCGAAGATATCCCCGGAACCGCCCTGCATGAAGGTATGGATTGGCAATGGGAGACCTTCCCCGAATATATGGACGCCATTGATGCCAAGCCGCACACGATAGATTTCGCTGTCATGATGCCCCATGACCCCTTGCGCGTTTACGCAATGGGTGACCGCGCCGTCTTTAATGAACCCGCTAATGATACAGATATCAAGAAAATGCGCGAGCTCACCCGCGAAGCTTTAGAATCAGGCGCGCTCGGCTTTTCCATTGGCCGCAGTGATTTCCACAAAAGTTCCGACGGTCAATGGACGCCCGGCTCTGAGGCAGGCAAGGACGAGCTTGTCGGCATCGCCCAAGCCTTTGAAGGCCTAGATCACGGCGTATTACAGGTCGTGAATGATTTTGACATGCTCCGTGAAGGCGAGAGCTTTGAGACTGAGTTCGATTTGATGGAAGCCTTTTACCGCGCAGGTCACGGCCATAAAGGCTCGATGTCGCTTATGGAACGCGACTTCGCGCCTGACGATTGGAAGAACATCATACGCCGCACAGAGGCCATGAATGCCGATGGTCTGGATATCTCCTTCCAAGTCGCGCCTCGTGCTATCGGGTCTTTTACAGGGCTGAACTGCACCTTTCATCCGCTTATGGCTTTTCCAAGCTATCTCGCCATTCGCGAGAAAACCTTGGCCGAGCGTGTCGCGATTTTAAAAGACCCAGAGTTTAAAAAACAGCTCCTCTCGGAGTCGCCGATAAAGCTGTCCGGAGAAGGTAGCCCCGTCCCGCCCGTTGTTGATGTGATGATTGAAAATTTTGAACACATCGCCGAGAAGCAATTCAAATTAGATTACGCCGGTAAAGTCGATTACGAGCAAACCAACGCCACGTCTATCGCCGCCCTAGCCCGTAAAAATGGCGTGAGTGTCTGGGAACAAGCCTATGACATGATGCTTGAAGATGATGGCAAAGCCCTCATCTATTACCCCGTCTATAATTATTACGAGATGAATTACGATAATGTGCTGACCATGATGAAACACCCCAAAGCGCTGCCGGGACTCTCTGATGGCGGCGCCCATGTCGGCACAATTTGCGATGCCAGTTTCCCGACTTATCTGCTGTCCCACTGGACACGCGACCGCATTCGCAAAGGCAACGACGGAATCGCGCTAAAACGCGCTGTGCAAATGCTCACAGCGGATGGCGCGGATTATCTCGGCCTCACAGATCGCGGAAGATTAAAAGTTGGCATGCGCGCCGACATCAACATCATCGATTATGACGGCCTAGACCTCGCCATGCCAGAAATGGTCCAAGACCTTCCCGCAGGCGGCCAACGCCTCATACAGTCCGTCAAAGGCTATAAAGCCACCTTTGTGAAAGGGGAGCAAGTTATCGCGAATGACGCGGTGACAGAGGCAAGACCGGGACGGTTAGTGCGGGGCGGAGTTTAGGCAGGCGTGGGGACTTAGCGGATGGTGTGGATGGCTCCTGTCCCCGGCGTTTAGCTTCGCCATAATGCAGTTGTTATCAATAACTGTGAACCATAGGAGCCACCCAAATGCGTATTACCACAATAGGATTAGACTTAGCCAAGAACATTTTTCAAGTCCACGGTGTGACGGAAGATGGAAGTATCGCCTTCAATAAACCCCTGCGGCGAGCACGCGTACTGCCGTTCTTTGCCAAGCTTGAGCCTTGCCTCATAGGTATTGAAGCTTGCAGTAGCGCCCATTATTGGGGCCGCGAGCTGACAGCCCTCGGTCATCAGGTTAAGTTGATGCCGCCGAGTTATGTGAAGCCTTATGTCAAACGTGGCAAGTCTGATGCTGCTGATGCAGAAGCCATATGCGAAGCGGTGACACGTCCGACCATGCGCTTTGTCGAGATTAAATCAGCCGAGCAACAAGCCTTATTGTCTCAACACCGTGCGCGTGAAGTCATGGTTGGGCAAAGGACACAACTCTCGAACACGACACGCGGCCTTCTCGGCGAGTTCGGTGTGATTATCCCGAAGGGCTTGGACCATATCCGCCGATTTGCGGAAGATGTTAAGCGAGATATTTATCCAGACCTGCCAGATGTGGCGCTAGGTGTTATCCAGTCATTGTGTCAGCAGCTTCTGTCTTTGAACGTTCGTATCATAGAGCTTGGCAAGGCCATTGCAGACGTCGCGAAAGCAGATGGGCGTATCAAACTCCTCCAGACCATACCAGGTATCGGCCCGAACAATGCGTCAGCCATTGTTGCGACCATCGGCAGTGCTCATCAGTTTAAGAGCGGGCGTGACCTTGCAGCATGGATCGGACTAACGCCGCTCAATAAATCCAACGGCGGTAAAGAACGCCTTGGCAAAATATCGCGTATGGGAGATCGGTATCTACGCCAGCTTGTCGTCGTGGGTATGTCCTCGCGGGTCAGAATGGCCCGCAGTCATCCTGAACGCGTTGACCCATGGACCCTTTCAATATTGGAGCGCAAACCAATAAGGCTCGCGACAGTAGCAATGGCGAATAGCACGGCCCATATCATCTGGGCGGTGCTGACGAAGAATCAACCTTACGCACCGAGAACGGCGGCATAAAGCGTAATAAAACTAGACTAACAAAGGAGTAGGTGCAATCAGTTTACAAGGACGATGAGAGTGATGGCGAACCGGTTAGACCGGGAGCGAGGATAAACCGTCTAATGTCCCGGACATCAATAGTCCGAATTGCGGAATGGAACCTTGTTCGCGGAAACCATTAGGGCCAGCGGTCTAAACCGCGCTAACAGGCCGGACACAGGGCCGTACCTAACTTAGGTCAAAATCATTCGAATGAACCCTTGCAAAGTGGGAGCCATCCACACAGGACGTTAGAAGCTTTAAAATTTGATTTAATGAAACCCCCGAAAGCGGAAATAACCCAATTGATTTTAGCTAGGCTATTTTAGGACGCCTGAGGTTGTAAAAATCCAAACTAAGGTCTATTTAACCTACAATGGGTTGATTTCGATTATTGTTTTTATCTCTAATGCTAACCGTATTTTGCACGGCCCAAGCTTCAGATGATGAGTTATATGATGATCTCATTCATTCTGATGTGCCGCTGTGGTCAGCCTCTGATGACAATGTTTGGCCTCAACATTTCACAAATGAAGACGAATTTGGTTGCGTAAATCGATCTAAATTTGGTGATTGGCGATTTACGGATTCTGATGGTGATCATATGTGGTATCGTTTTCAAAACTATGGCGTGTTTCATTGTTGGGTAAATGTGTATGAGGCTTATGAACGCAACGAGTTAGAAACTGCAGAACACAAGCCTTCGTTTTTTGTTGAGCTAACGAATGTAGATAGCAAAAAAGTGAATTACGATCTTTGGGCAGTCCAAATCGGGGCGCGTCATGGTAGTGATTATATTTTGCTTGCACGAGAGTCTGAGAAAAAAATGAGCGATAATTATTTGGTACTGCAGCGTAAGTGCTCTCGAAATAACATTCGGTCGGGGCCAAATTTAGATATATTGAAAACGGATTACTGTTCGATAAACTCCAAGAAAGATTTCTAAGAAAATGCTGAAAAGACCGCCGCTTGGGATTCTCGAGTATGTTGAAACTCAGGATGAAAACATAGAGTGATCAAGGTCTGCTATTGCCGCTGTTCCAGTCTAAACACAGATTTGAGCTAAAGTCTGCTTAGAGGATGAAACCACTAAACGCTGAGTGTCCTTAATAGGCGAATTTAAGCCGCTCAGTTAGTCAGCATTAGTGGACGATATGTGCCCTAATCAATTCGGTTCGGCTAACTTGATAAAGGCGTTATATGAAACCACTCTGCGATTTTTTGAGTCAATCTTTCTGAATTTTTGCAATCAATATTATTAAGAAAAACTTGTAGTCGCCCAAGAAACTGCGACAAGGTAAACGAAACTTGCTCTACCATTTTGGACAATTCTTCGTAACTAAGCTCATAGCTTTCCTGCTCAACGTTCAAGCCGTTATGAAGAATTGCTTTATCCCCCCTCGTATCTACTCCAGGAAAAGGATCATGTCCGAACCAAGGGCTATGACTGCCTTTTTTAAGGTCTTTCCATTCGACCCAACCCTCTAATCCACAACAACAACCTGGGATCAGGCGAAATCCTTTACCAATTATCACAAGTCCGCCAGCTACAACTTGGTCCTCTCGCGCTAGCAGGCTTTTTACTAGAGCGGCTGGAGTTTCAGCATTTTGGTTGTCGTCTTCATCTCCGCCATAGTCGTGGAGCTCTTTTAAAAAGTTCAACAAACTTGCTTCGTCCATCTCGCCATTCAACGGGTGAAATGGAGAAAGTTCCCCTTTATACTCATCTCCTTCGTAGCAAGCATATATCCGCAATTGTAAATCCTCAAATTTTTTACTGAACATCATACGTCATTCTGAAATACTATGTTCGCTAAAGCGGATTGTTAGAATTTCTTGGGTGGCCTTCTTTGGGCGCTTATTGCCGCTGAGCTAACGTACCCTTAGAGGATTTTCAGGACTTCATCTTGCGGTGGCGTAGGTCGGATAGAGTGAAACGAAATCCAGTACGGTCTTCGAGATATCGCGCGTGAGTTATGCCTGATTTCGTCTGCGTTTCTGGCGAAAACAAGTTCTATCAGGCCTATAGTGATACTGTCCTTTATACCGGAATCGTAACGCCTATTTATCACCGTGGATATTTTCAATAGGGATGTAGTCGAAATCAAATCCGAAGTGACGAGGGCCTATGAGTTCGATGCCTTTTTTGCTTCGCCATGGCGCAGGCGCTTTTACGCCTATCATGGCAACTTTTTCACCGACGACATAGCCGCCATAGCCGACGCCCAAAGTCGACTCGCCTGTATCGGGGTCTAGGTTATAGATGTAATCTGGTGCCATGGCGTTGAGCTCTCCGTCGAGCCAGCCCACGATATTTTCATTTTTCACATAGACACGATAACTACGGCCTTTAAATTCGTCCACACCTTCAAACTCGGCTTCGACCCAGTTAAAACCGCGCTCACCTTTGGTAACAGCTTTGGTCACAACGCCCTCAAAGAGTTTATAGCCGCCTGAGACTTTGACCATGGCGTCAATCGGGTCTTTACCCGCCTCGCGTGCTTCTCGCACCGTGCGGCCATAAGTTTCCGCCTCGGAGAGATTGCCTTTCAAAATACCGCGGTCCAATTGTTCGCCAGACATGGGCGTCATCGTAATCCACGCATCCCCGCCGCTGGCGACGGCAATGGCGCGGCTAAGATCTTCAACGCGGTATTCATCAATGGCGTGCTTAATAACAATCTGATCGCCCCATGGAGTGATGATGGCCGTAGGCACAGAGGCCATGCCGTTTATCCACGGAATAGATTGCTGCACCTCTGGCACGGCGCGGCCCGTAATGCCGCCATCTAATGTGGGGATGCCCATATCTGCGCCGAGCAGAAGTGCCGTCGCGGTTGCGCCTGCCGCTTCAGAGCGCACAAGCGCGGCAACGTCTTTCCCTGTAAACTCTTCGAAGAGGTCCACCGTTGCGCGGCGTGGGTCGTCTATTTTCTCAAGGCCCTGCTCTGTAGTGCGGTCAATAACATTCTGCCACGGCCCTCCGCCGCCAATGCCTTGCACCGCGACAACCATTCCGTCTTCGGGGACATTGCCCACAGTAATGGTACGAAACACTTTACCCTCTGCAAGAGCGGCTTTGACCTCTGTGATAAAGGGGCTGGGATCGCAATTGCGCGTGGATTGGATGCAAGAGCCAATAAGAATATCGATGAGGTTCTGCTCAGTGAGCGTCCGTAACTTTGGAGCTATTTTATTCGTAGTGCTAGCAGCAACATCAGAAGAGCTTTCAGTGTCTGCTGACGTAGCAGAGCAGGATGTCAATGCTAATAAACTTATACCCGTAAGTGCGGCGGCACAGCTTTTAAATTTCATCAGGCCCATTGTTTCCTCCATTTGCCTTTTGAGTGTTACTGAGATTATTTAGCGGCGCAAGAATATATATTGTCATTCAATGACTAACCTAGAATGGCTCAACTGCACATTACTGCACCGTTTTCTTGTCAACCTCCGCATGGTTTGGCACAAGCATTGCACGTAGCAAAGACTGCGATTGTGGAAAATGGTGATTATTATGAAATACTTATTACAAAGTGGTGCTGTCCTATTGGGGTTGACTTTCTCTGCGGCAATGCCGGCAAACGCAAATAATTGCGGGGGCTGCTCTCCCTCGGCCGGTTCGTCCGTAACAGAGCCTGTCTATGTGACCGAGACACATATGCGACCTGTGACAACACTTGAGAACGTGACCGTCATGAAAGAGCATGTCGAAACCAAAGCCGTTACGGTGCAAAAACCCGAATTGGTCACAAAAACCAAGACGGTGATGAAAGAAGTCAGAACCGCCAAAGATGTTACTGTTATGAAGCCCGTGAAAACGATGAAACCTCAGACGACAATGGTTGAAGTAACCAAAGAGCGAAAAGTGGTCAAGCAGCGCCCAGTCACGAAAACCCGTGAAGTGACTGTCATGAAAGAAGTTAAGGTTATGAAACCTGTGACCGTGATGAAGGAGTTCATCGAAATGCAGCCTCATACCGAAATTGAAACTTACACAGAGATGGAGTCATATGACGACGTCGAGCAATTTACCACGACCGAACCTCAGACGAAAATGGTCGAACATACTGAAATGGTGCCGCACACGGAAACACAATATGTCACGACGATGGTACCTGAAACGCAGACAAGCACACATACAGTCATGCGGCCAACAACAGAATATAAAGAACATAAAGTCATGCGTCCTGTCACAGTACAGAAAGAACGCACGACCATGGTACCAGAAACGCGTACGCGCCGGATTGATGTGGTCAGGCCGGTAGTTCCTGTGCCCTATCCAGTTCCTACACCCTTACCTTGTCAGCGGGTGGAACGGCCAAGCTGCTAGAGACTAACCCTTAGCGCGGGCCTCCAAAGGTCCGCGTATCTGCTCCAGATTATACCCCGCCGCACAAATAGCCTCCATTACGCCGTCCACGCCGAGTTTATCGACATGGGCAAAAGCCCAGAGCGCAGCGCTTCGCATCCCGCTTGCGCAAAACGCGACAATGGGTCGGGGCAGATTATCAAAAGCGGTTTGAGACGCCTCTATCAAACCAGGGGTTAGTCCGCCTGCCATAGGGATATGATGGTAATCTACGCCCAGTTCCTGCGCAGTTTTTTCCAAATCTTCCGAGAGAGGCTGCATAGGCCCTTCCATATCGGGGCGGTTATTGATGAAGCTCATAACGCCTTGCTCGGCCAAGGCTTGCATTTGGACCGCTAAAAGCTGCCCTGTAACAAATACATCTCCTGGAAGCTCTTTCATGGCAATCTACTTGCCTAACATCTCTTTGGCCTTAGCCACTACAGCGTCAGTCGTAATCCCAAAATGCTCGAACAAGGCTGCTCCCGGTGCAGAGGCCCCAAAACTATTCATGCCGACAAAGCCACCTTGACGTCCGATAAGCCCGTCCCAGCCTTGGCGGATACCCGCTTCAATGGCGATTTTCGGGAGGTCTTTCCCAATCACAGAACGGATGTATTTTTCGTCCTGATCGAGGAATAAATCCATACACGGGACAGAGACGACGCGAGCGGAGATGCCTTGCGCGGAAAGTTCTTTATGAGCCTCAACGGCGAGGTGTACTTCGGAGCCGCTGGCGAGCAAAACGATATCATCAGCCCCCTCACCCGCTTTAAGGACATAACCGCCGCGCGCACACATATTCTTATCCGCAGACGTTCTAACGGGCGGAAGGCCTTGGCGGGTTAAGGCATGGAGTGATGGGCCATCTGCGCGTTCAACTGATAGCTCCCAGCATTCTGCCGTTTCAATGGCGTCTGCCGGACGGAAAACATACAGGTTTGGAATAGCGCGAAGCGAAGCTACATGTTCGACGGGTTGATGGGTCGGACCATCTTCGCCAACTCCAATACTGTCATGAGTCATCACATATATAACTCGCACGCCCATTAAAGCTGAGAGACGTATCGCGGGCCGACAATAATCAGCAAAAACAAGAAAAGTACCTGAGTATGGAATGATGCCGCCATGAAGCGCCATGCCATTCATCGCAGCCCCCATGATATGTTCACGAATACCGTAATTGACATAACGGCCGCCATAATTATCGGCTTGAATTTCTGAGGATGTTGCGGGCGTGCGGGTCTTATTGGACCCTTCCAGATCAGCAGATCCAGAAACCATGTCTGTTACCTGTTCGGTTAAGACTACCAAAGCATTTTTAGAGGCGACACGCGTCGCGAGTTTAGACGGGTTTGCAACAAGTTCATTCTTATAAGCTTGCATCGCATCTTTCCACCCGATGTTCAGCTCACCTTTCATAGCGCGGTTAAAGTCATTCGCCTTGCTTGAGGCAGCCAAACGTTCTTTCCACTCTTTATGCTCACGGCGGCCCTTACGTCCGGGACGCTTCCACATTTTATAAACATCCTCAGGAATTTCAAACGGGCCGTGATCCCAGCCTAGTGCTTTACGAGTTCCCGCAATTTCTTCATCCCCCAAAGGGGCGCCATGCACTTTAGAGGTGCCCGCCTTGGTAGGCGCGCCTTTACCGATAGTCGTCTTGCAAGCGATTAAGGTCGGTTTGTCAGATTTTTTTGCACGGCGCAGCGCATTGCCAACTTTGCGAGCGTCGTGGCCATCCACTTTAATCACATTCCATCCGCAAGCTTCAAAACGCTTTTTTTGATCAGAGCTGTCAGAAATTTCGACACTCCCATCAATTGTGATATTATTATCATCCCACATCACAATAAGTTTGTTCAGTTTCAGATGTCCTGCAAGAGAAATCGCTTCTTGGGAAATGCCCTCCATGAGGCAGCCATCACCCGCAATGACATAGGTATAATGATCTACAATATCATCGCCATAACGCGCATTCATCTGGCGCTCGGCCAGAGCAAAGCCAACACCATTGGCTATGCCTTGACCAAGGGGACCTGTTGTTGTCTCGACGCCTGGCACATGACCATATTCGGGATGGCCCGCCGTAATGGAGCCGAGCTGACGAAAGTTTTTAATCTGCTCCATTGTCATGGCTTTATAGCCTGTCAGGTGCAAAAGAGAATATATCAGCATAGAGCCATGCCCCGCCGAGAGGATAAAGCGGTCACGATCCGGCCAATTTGGATCGGACGGATTAAACTTTAGAAACTTAGAAAACAAAACCGTTGCAGCGTCAGCCATCCCCATGGGCATACCCGGATGGCCTGAATTCGCCGCTTGCACAGCGTCCATAGAAAGCGCCGCAATAGCGTTACTCATCTGCTTATGATCGTATTCCGATTTAGAAAGTTCTGACATTTTATCACCTGTAGAGGGCGGTATTTGCCGCCTGATTCTTTGCATAAATGAATGGCATGACATTGTTTTCAAAGCTAGAGCGCAGTCAAAGCTAGATGTGGATTAGAGACCGGATCCTCAGGAAACGCCGCCGCATACCGTAAAAGAGTCTAAATAAGCGGCCATATCCCCCGGCTGAAACCATAGCCATTCTGAGAATAGGGCCGCGCCTGTAAATAGCAGTAAATTAGGTCAAAAACAGCATAGACAGCTCGCCGAGCTTTCCCTATATAGCCGCTTCACTTGTAAGTCTGACTCACATTTGAACGCCCGAATAGCTCAGTTGGTAGAGCAACGGATTGAAAATCCGTGTGTCCCTGGTTCAAATCCAGGTTCGGGCACCATTTACCCCTCATAAGTCATTGTTTTATATATGCATTTAATTATTTTGGATAAATGCTCCCTCATTCGCTCCCTCATTTCAAATTCGAATCTACTATCCAACCGTATCTGGTTATAAAAAAAAGAGCTCTTACGAGCTCTGTCAATTACCCCTAATCAAATACTGCAGAGTATTACGAGTCAGCAAGCTCCAATTCATCGATCCATTTCTGGATTTCAGATAGTTTCCATCGCGTAAAACGCGTACCATCTTGATATGGCAAGGGAAAACGGTCCTCTAAATTTCGCGACTTTTTCCATAGTGTAGCCCTGCTCTTTATTCCTGTAATTGCCTGCACATCCTTGGACGTCAATAATTGGTCGGTCATATCTCTCAATCAGATTAAGGGCGCACAATTTAGATGCGCCCTCACCTGCCCTTTATGTTACTGAGTCTTAGGCCGTGACCAAACGAGATCAGCCCCGTCTTCACGGTCAAAGAGCGCAGCATTAAACGGTTTATCCATTTCTGGGCCGTCAAACTTGATGCTGACGTAATCCACCGGTTCTTTATCATCATCTGGCTCGGATGTTTCATTCCATCCAACACCGAGATCACAACGGCCGGATTTGACGAAGTAATCTGGACTATTTTCGGATTTCTTCTTTTCATTGGGAACAATGCGTACCTTTCGGCTCGTCATCATGGTGACTATCGTGCCTTGATAGCCGCCTTTTTCCATTGGTTTAAATGTACCTATATTTGCCATATCGAAGTCCTTTCAAAATTGGCGTTAATCGAAACAGTTAAGCTAGCTCGCGCTTAGCCTTCTTAAATCCAGTATCGCTAGCTAGAAAGCTGGCAAGCATGGACGGTATGAGAGCGTTTACGGGCTGTTTCTCCCCGTAAGTATTTTCATAAATGGCGGCATAAGCCTCCAGATCTTGATTGACGTCATAAGGTAGCGTCACAGGGACTTTGACAGGTTTGTGTTGCTGCAATTTTGGTAATTTCAATTTGGGTTTGGCGTCAGCCATAACTATCCTCCGTAAGGTTTAAGAATGAGATCGCGGCTGACAATGACGTTAAACCGCCATCCCTGCCGTATTTTGAGTGTGGGCTGCACATTGAGGTTTCGGTCAATGATGCGCTGCCCCGCAATATTTGCGGTGTCTTGGCCGGCATTCTGCAAAGCACGCGTCAACCGATCACCGTCATCACTGGCAAGCTCAGAGCCTATTGAGAGTAGCGACGACAAAGCCGCACCTTTGATGAACTGCCATGTATGACGGTCCACCTTATCTTTGAGACCTGCAAAGCCTTGGGCGTCTGAGCCAGGCAGGTTATCAAGCTGAATACTATCGCCGTTGGGAAGAATAAGCCGCGTCCAGGCAACAAGTGCCCTGCTCTGCCCGAAAGCAATGACGCTATCATAGCGCCCCATCAGGCGAGATCCTTGCGGGATAAGCAGATGCTGTCCTGTTACGGTATCAAAGACGTTCTCGGTGACTTGGCCGATAACTTGTCCCGGTAAATCCGAGTTAAGCCCTGTGACCAGTGACGCCGGGATCAGATTGCCCGCCATGACCTGATAGGGTGAGCGCGGTGATACAAGGCCGTGACTATTGTAAATATAGTCAGTCTCGCGGTCTATGAACGCCTGTTTAGTGCCCTGTCCATTTGGGTCAGAACTTATCGGACTTGAATCAAAACCGGATGGCGGTGGATTAAAGCTCGGATATTCGGGCGGCGGTATATATGGGCCGCTAACGCTCGCGATTTGCGCTGCTTGCCTATTGATACCGCGCCCGCTTAATTCAAAAAAGAGACTGGCACTGCCCTCATTCTGTGGCACAGGCTGAACGGGGATTGGCTGATAAGCCGGTTTGGCTGTTCTCGGCGCTGAATATGAGGCCAGCTTTTGCGGCGGCTTAGAGCCTGCGTCAGGCTCTACAGGCACAGACTCAAGATCAGCGCTCATATAGGCCGCGCCAAGGTCACCCGGTAATGGCGGCCCAAGCCTTGGTTTCATCTCGCCATATGACTTGGGCAATAGCTCTAAGCCTGCTGCCATGGGTTTATGTGTGACATTGTATAGCTCATCGCTCTTCGCCTCGTCATAATCCGGAGATTGAAGCGCAACGGCTAGTGCTGCGAACATAATTGTGCCTAACCCTATGCTCCCACCGATCAGAGCCTTGCGACTAAAACGGCGAACTGCCCTTGGCCACGCCCTGATTGTGAGATCTGGAGGAATATCGCTCACAGCTGGCGCTCAATGCGAACGACCTGTTGCTTCTTTTCGCCAAGGCGTAACTCGGCAAAATCAAAGAGACGATCAACGACATAATACTCACCATTGACGCGGTAATTGACGAGCTTGCTTTTCTTGCCCTTTCGGTCTGTCACGAATAATGGCGGCGCTTCCGAGACCGCCAAGCTTTTCGGGAACTCGATAAAGACCTTCTTGCCATCATCGAAGACGCGCGTAGGCCGCCAATTGGGGTTGTCGCCCTTGATGGTATAATCAAAGCGAAGGTTCTCTTGCTTAAAGTCTAAATCCGCCTTTTCAAAAGTCGCCTGTCTGAAACGCGGCTGTTTCGGAACGACCTTCTTGATTTGCTTAAGCGCTTCATGGGGATAGCGCCACGATACCGCCGCCATGTAGGTATCGGCAAAAGATTTGAGGTCGAGATAGTAAGTGCGCTTGGTCGTCGTGATAACGGCATTGGTCGATAATTTGGCCGCCATGGGCTTTACCAGAATATGCACCTGCTCATTAGCGCCTGACCCGGACACTGTATCTCCGACCGTCCAGCGCTCCGTATCGCCCGCTGATACCGATGTCAGCGCTTCGCCGCGTTGCAACGCTATATCCGTGACCTGTGAGGGAGACGCATAGACTTGATACAATGACCCCGGCGTATAGGGATAAAGCTGTATGGCATTCAGATAGTTCTCGGATGTGGGCTTTACGATTGCGTTTTCATTCGCATAGCTGACCGCCTGAAACCCCGTCATGCTTGGCTGATCAAAGAACTCAACATTGACAGGCTTGGGCTTCATTTGGCCTTCCATGATGAGACTTGGCATCACCATATCTGGATAATGCACCGCAGGGTCGATATACGCCTCAAACTCTGTTTCTTCATCAGCCCCAGACCCAACTTCGGCCACATATACGGCGCGGGACATTTCATCAGGCTTAGTCACAGTGCCGGGTGACTTAAATTCTGCCTTCACATCTTCAAAGGCGGATTGAAGACTGGCACACCCCGTCAGGCTTATAGTGATAGCCAAAACGGATACGGTTTTTACGAATGATAGCTGTCTCATTATTGTGCTCCTACGGCTGTTGTGAGGTCTTTCGACCAGTTGAGATTATGTACGTAGAGGCCAAGTGGATTGCGGTGTAGTGTCTGCGCGTCCCTGGGCGCTTGGGTGATAATCGAGAGCGAGGCCGTATATGTCTGGGCGCTCATTTTAGCCCCGCGCGCAAATTCAGTCTCGCGCCAGCGAATTTCAAAACTATCGCCTGATGAGCGCACAATGCTGATAACATCAACGGTAACGCTGCGCTCGCCGACTGCTGAGAACGGGTCATTATCGCGGGCGTAATCATTAAGCGTGATTGACGCTTGATCAGTGGCGAAACCGTAGGCCTCAAGCCAATTATCACGTAGGACGACGGGATCAATCGAGACAGAGCGAACATTGGTTATAAACCGCGCAAGCTGATTAGCAATTTGCGCGTCGCTGGGCTCGAACTTGCCCTGTAGCGGGTTCACAGACTTTATACCGCCATCCGCGTCGATTTCAACAACATGGACTTGGACACTGGCTTGCGCGCCTTGATAAATCATGCCGCTTGCCAATAGCGCAGAAAGACCGAAGGAAGCAAAACAAGCTACGCGCCAGTTTTTTCCCCGCACGAGAGCTGACCCTAACCGGTTATCAACGACCTGCTTAGCCTTTTGATAAGGCGTTTCCGGCACGGGCGTATTGCCATATTTGCTCTGATTGCGTTTCCATTTCCACATAATATTCTCCTCTAACCGTCTGGATTTAATGATGGGCCGCTCGCACTGCCGCCGCCATTACCGCGCATAGCGTGAGCTGCGTGTCGGCCTGCATTGCGAGTGTGTTGTTGCTTTTTCATTTTCTTGGCCCAATCGGGCTGCGCCTTTGGGCCGCCTGCCGTGGCTGTACTTGGGGTGGCGGGCTTCATACCTTTGGACAGTGCCCGCATAGCGCCGCGCGCGCCATTGCCATGCGCTGTCGATATTGCTCCGCCTGCGGCTAGAGCTTTACCGCCTACTTTTTTGGCAACAGACATAGCGCCCGCTTGAGCAACGGCTGCGGCTCCAGCAATGTTGCCTTTGTGCCCTTCATTCCCCACGGACATTTTACCAAGCGCAAAGGCGAGCTTTGTGCCGCCTGTCATAGAGGCGCCTGCTTTAACGGATGACGTTGCAGCCTTCATGCCCCCTTTGCCTACTGCGCCTGCTACGGCCCCGCCTGCGAGTGCTCCCGCACCAACAGCGGCCATTGTGCCGACAGCAGCGCCAGCCCCTAACTGCGGCGCTCCAGAGACAAGACCCGTTGCGATGCCGGGACCGAACAATCCCAAGGCAAGTAAAGCCATTGACGCTAAAATTACGGCTGCTGCATCTGCAAGTCCAACAGAAGCTGTTGTGACGACACCCGTGACCGGATCAGTGACCGGCTGAAAGGCTGAGGTTATCTCGCCAAACATGGTTGAGCCAATACCGACAATAATAGCTAGAACCATGAGCTTGATGCCCGAGGCCACGACATTACCCAGCACTTTTTCAGCAAGGAATGATGTCTTATTCCAGAGCGCAAATGGGATGAGGATAAAGCCTGCTAGTGTTGTCAGCTTAAACTCAATAACAGTGACAAAAAGCTGTATCGCAAGAAAGAAGAAAGCAAATATCGTAATCACCCAAGCCAAGGCAAGTACGCTGATAAGAACAATGTTGGTGAAGAAATCAATCGGGCCTGTGAGGTTTCCGATTTCTATAAGAAGCGGATGGGCAGCCTTGAATCCCGTATTTGCTATAAAGCCCGGTTTTAATAGTTGCTCATGTGTCAGGGTTGTTGTCGTTGCTTGAAGTCCCAATCCCCCAAAGCTCTTAAAGATAATTTGAGATAGACCCGAGAAGTTTGTAATGATGAGCGCAAAAACACCAACATACATAACCTTCTTGAGAAACTTCCCGATAACGGATGTGTCAGACCCCATGGCCCAATAAAGTCCGGCAAGCGTAATATCGATACCAATGATGATAGCCGTCAGGTATTGAACTTCGCCGCCAAGCAACCCAAAGCCGCTATCAATGTATCGACTGAACGTCTCAACAAACTTATCAATGACGCCAAGATCTTCCATTATGGCGTCCCTTTGTAAGCAGAGTCAGACCCAACAAAATTCTTGAGGCGTTCGCGCGCTTCCTTCTCACTGGCTAATCGACGTGCTTGCTCAACACTGTCGGCACGATATTGCGTCACCTGCATTTGCTGAGCTTGCATGGATTGCTTGATAAGCAACGCAATGAGTTGATTTGTTGACTGTGTGGCTTGGAGTGCGCCCGTAGCCCCATGACTCTTATTAGTCAGATTGTTTAAAACAACGCGGTCATCTTCCAAACTTTCGACCATCTTGGACTGCATAACCATTGCGTCGTTATAAGCGCTCCGGGACATCTGCCAGTTCTCTTCAGCGCGAACATAAAAATCATCTTCCGTCATGCCTTTATAGGTTTCTGGATATTGTTCTTTTACGAGCTGGCGAGTGCGGCTCACCTCATAAGCTACGTTTTCAGCCTGGGCATTTAGATAAGCGATCTCGCTCAAGATACGATTGAGCTCAGCGGCCGCATTCACATCAAGCTTTGAGAGATGCTTAGCCTGATTAATCAACATTTGCGCTTCATTGCGTAGCTGAGCGGCCTGCCGGATGATCTGCGTATGGCTTCTGACAGCCGTATAGAAATTTTGCTTAAAATTGGCAGGGTCATAGACGATGCCGCCAAATTGTGCGCTCGCAATTGGCGCATGGGAAAGTCCAATAATGGCTGCCAATGCCAACGGTATTATTCTGCTACGTCGAGCCACGGCAAATCCTCCTCTTCTTCTATGTCAAATGCAGTGCGGATAAGATCGGCGGCCCAATTCAGACCCTTAAAGTCGAGCCAGTTCACGGCAAAATTATCAGGGCCGTGACTATCCAGAACATGATCGAGGTCTTTATGTCCTGCCTCCGTCCCGACACCGCAAAAGGCCATAGCTACAGGGCCAAGCTGTAAATCAAACAGGCGGTTGCCCGCGCGCGACTGAAAGTAATAATCCCGCTTAGGCGTAGCGGAGGCTATGATTTGGATTTGACGTTTATTCAGGCCAAAGCTGTCATAATGTGTCTGCTGTTGCGGCTCCATAGCCCTGTCATTGGGCAGGAATATACGTGACGGACAGCTTTCAATGATAGCTGGCGCAATAGGCGAGTCTGCTATGTCGGATAATGATTGTGTCGCAAATATCACCGAGACATTTTTCTTACGCAGCACTTTGAGCCATTCACGGATGCGGCCTGCAAACATTGGATCATCAAGGAACACCCAAGCTTCATCCAGTATCAAAAATGTTGGTCTGCCATCAAAGCGGGATTCTAATTTATGGAAGAGATAGGTCAGGACAGGCGCGACAAGCGCTTTGCTGTGCATCAGCGTTTCCATCTCAAAGGCGAGCGTAGAATTTAGCGTGAGCGTATCTTTACTCCCGTCCAGTAAGTAACCAAAGGCGCCATCTAACGTGAAAGGCTTAAGCGCTTGCCGCAGGTCCTTTGATTGCAGTAGGGCTGATAATCCGGTCAGCGTTCTTTGGTCGATGGGGGCACTGCTAAGGTTTTGAAGCGCTGACCACACCACCTCTTTGACATCGGGCGTAATCTCGACGGATTCATTGGCAAGTAGTCCAAGCGTCCATTCGAGGGCCCAAGACAATTCGGCCTCATCATCAATATTTTTAAGCGGTTGGAATACTAGCTCGGATTCCGTTGAAGCGAGGTCATAGAAATCACCTTGCAAGGCTTCAATCATGGCCCGCGATGACGCGCCTTTATCGAAGGTGAATACCTGCGCGCCTTGATACCGTTTGAATTGCAATGATAACAGATTGAGCAGGACCGATTTACCTGCCCCTGTCGGCCCGACAATAAGCATATGTCCTACATCGCCTTGATGGGTAACAAGTCTAAACGGCGTATGACCTTCTGTTGTTGCGTATAGAAGCGGTGCATCCTCGAAATGCTTGTTTTCCACCGGCCCCGCCCACACTGCTGATAACGGCATGAGGTGAGCAAGGTTCAGGGTGGAAACAAGCGGCGTTCTAATATTAGCGTAAGCATTACCGGGATGCGTGCCGAGCCAGGCATCGACTGCATTGACAGTCTCGTGGATGGTGACAAAGCCTTTGCCATTGATAATGCGTTCAATAGCATGAAGCCGAGCCTCTGCCGTCGCGGCGTCTGGATGCATGACGCATATAGATGTTGTGAGATAACCATAAGAAACATAATCACCGCCAAGGTCTTGCAGGGCTGCATCAGCATCCGCCGCTTTATTATCGGCATCACTATCAACCAAGACAGATTGTTCATTGAGCAAGGCTTCTTTGAGAAGCGCGAGGACTGATTTCCGCTTGGCAAACCACTGACGGCGTATTTTGGTGATTGTTTTTACCGCGTCAGATTTTCCGAGTGGCAGAAACCGCGTCATCCAGCGATAGGAAAAACCAAGCTTATTCAGCTCATCAAGTATCCCCGGTGTCGTCTCATTGGGAAAGCCGCGAATGGTCAAAATATGGATGGAATGATTAGCAAGGCGCGGCACAAGCCCCCCGACAAGGTCGGTCCCGCCAATCACAGCGTCAATATAGGCTGGAACATCGGGAGTGACAACGGCGTGGCGCATGGGAGATACAGTTGAATGTAAGTAAGTCAGGGTTTCATTGTCGGTCAGCCATGCCCCTAGCGGCATTTGGTTCTTGAGAAGGTCCAGACATCTATCCGTTTCCGACTGAAAACTATGCAGGTGGTCTTGCGCGGATAATGGCGTTTCGTCTTTAGGCGTTTCAATCAGCAGGCTTTCAGCTTTTGAAGATCGGTCGGCTGGCGGCATAAATTGAAAAGTTAGATAATAGACGCTCTCAAACAGTTCGGAGTTCTCATCAAATTGTCCGCAGCGCTCTTGATCGACTATCCACGCCGCGGCATCGGTGAACTCTGAACGCGGATAGTCATGGGCCTCAATGCGGGCGGCTTCAAAATAAAGGGCCCAACCCGAGCTAAAGCGGCGCAGCGCATTATTGATACGGGCACATGTAGCGACTAATTCTTCTTCGGTGCAGCTTTCCAAATCAGGCCCGCGAAACTTCGCCGTGCGCTGAAAGCTGCCATCTTTATTAAGAACCACGCCGGGCGCGATAAGCGCTGACCACGGCAGGTAATCTGCAAGACAGTTCGGACGCTTTCTATATTCAGTGAGGTTTAACATGCGAGATAAGCCTTATGTTTGATATGGCGGACCAGCACGTCCATGAATTGCGGATCACGATTAGCCAGAAAGACGCAGAGCGTATGGGACACGACGTAGTAAATGATGCCGAGCGCCCAGAGCTGAAGCCCAAGTCCGAAGGCTGCCGCTATTGTCCCGTTCATGATCGCTGCTGTGCGCGGCGCTCCGCCCATAAGAATAGGCTCAGTCAATGACCGATGAAGCGGGATGGCAAAGCCTTCTGGAAGACCCTCGCTCATTAAATCATTGCTCCGCCGGAGAACTTGAAGAAGCTCAGGAAGAAACTTGTCGCGGTAAAGGCGATTGACAATCCAAAGACAATTTGGATGAGCTTGCGAACGCCGCCGCCTGCATCACCAAAGGCAAGTCCAAGCCCGGTCATGATGATAACAACCGTCCCGAAGATCTTCGCCACCGGCCCTTCAATAGATTGAAGTATTTTGGTCAGCGGCGCTTCCCACGGCATGGCCGATCCTGCCGCGTGCGCCGTATGCGGGAACAGCATGAAAACTGCTGCAATGATAACAAACCCAAGCAACAGGCGTGATTGTATATTAATGGCAAGTGGTGCTTGCATGGTGATCTCCTTGATAAGTGAGGTTCAAAATGGGGGATGGAGCTCTGAGAGGTTCGAGCTGATAGCTCTCACCCTTCACATCAATCAGGCGCGCAATGGTTTCGATACGCCGTTTACAGCCCCGTCCGGAAATGAAGACAATTACGTCAATCGCCTCCGCTATCAGAGTGCGCGGAACCGTTTGCACGCCTTCAAGAATGAGTTGCTCGATGCGGGAAAGTCCCGCCTTGGCCGAATTGGCATGGACCGTCGCAATGCCGCCGGGATGGCCTGTGTTCCACGCCTTGAGCATGTCGACGGCTTCCGGCCCCCTCACCTCACCGACAATAATCCTGTCTGGCCGCAATCTGAGGGTTGAACGCACAAGATCTGATAGCTTCACGTTCTTACCGTGGGTGCGCAGCGCAATGGTATCTTCCGCCTCGCATTGCAGCTCTCTTGTGTCTTCGAGAATTACAACGCGGTCGCCCGTCTCGGCGACAACAGCTAACAAGGCATTTGCCAGAGTTGTTTTGCCTGATGATGTTCCGCCTGCTATGACAATGTTTTGACGGGCTTCAACCGCGTAAGTTAACGCCTCGGCTTGCGTCTGAGTCATCGTGCCTGCTTTGACATAATCTGATAATCTAAATACTGAAACCGCCCCTTTACGGATGGTAAAAGCAGCCTCGGAGACTACAGGCGGTAATAGACCTTCGAAGCGCTCCCCATTGCCGGGAAGTTCGGCGCTAACAATAGGGTTTTCTGTTGTGACATCTTGATTGATATGAGTGCCGACAAGACGGACAACGCGCTCGGCTTGCTCGGGCGTGATAATCACTTTCGTATCACTCATCCCTGTGCCGATTTTATCAAGCCAAAGCTTACCGTCAGGATTGACCATGATCTCGATAACTTTGGCATCGTCCAGAGCGGTCACAATGTCATCACCAAGGGCGGTGCGCAGCATGGCTAATGTACGTTCTGATGTAACGGGGTTTTGGGTGCTAGACATCATTAGCCCCCGATGTAATCCGCTGGGATTTGAGGGTTTTGAGAAGCTTCAGCTCATCCATTCTAAAAAAGTCATCATCGGAAATAAGAATATCTGACAGCGCATGTTTGAACGTCTTGCCGCCGCCTTTCATCTTAGAGCCAAGCTGGTCCAGATATTGATTGAGAAGCGTAACGCCGCGTGAGGCGCGCGCATCTTCATCAGTCACGGGGATTTCCGGCGAGAGCGTAAAGAAGAAATGCAGGAAAAGCGCAAAGCTTTCCATTTGAAGGTTGAGATCACGTGAATGACGATGATTGTGGCGCATCATCATATCTAGGCGGTCTAGAATTTTACCGTCCCGCTCATCATCAATTTCATAGCTAAAACTGGCTGAAAGCGCGTCATTGATAAGACGTGATTTAGATTTCTCTGAGGTGCGCGCTCTATCAGCTAAGAACATTGCATTTTGAGGAGAAATACGGGCCCGAACGCGAGCTGTGAGATTATCAGCCATAATTAAATTCCTAAGTCTTGATCTGTTGTTTGCGTAAGGCCGTGCGCGCGCTGCAATGTGTTTGGCTCGCGCACAAATTGACCAATTTTAACAGAAGCCAGAACCGGATCAGCCGCTTCAATATCTGCAGGCTTGTCTTTGTCCGTTTTTCTGATGGTTGGCGTATCACGCCCAACAAGCTCGGGATTTTGGTCTTTACCGCCTTCGTCTTTTTTTGCGTTGAGGCGCGCCGCTATCTTGGCCTGCTCCTCTTCATCGATAGCTGAATAAAGGCGGTCATCCACAAGCCGTGTCCGCGCGCCCCACATGCAAGGGCTATCAGGGGAAAGATCACCATTACCGAAGGGGGGAGTTGGAGGCGCTGTGACACGGCCTGTGAAATTCTTATCTGCGTAATAGCGGACTTTATTGGCTTTAATGGGGGCAAACCCTGACAGAAGAATAAGCTGTTCATTGGCGGGGAGCTGCATGATCTCGCCCGGCGTGATGAGCTGGCGCGCTGTTTCTTGGCGAGACACCATGACGTGCGATAACCACGGCGCGAGGCGATGACCGGCATAGTTACGCATGGCCCGCATTTCTGTGGTACTGCCGATAGCATCTGAGAGACGTTTAGCTGTTCGCTCATCATTCGTCGCAAACGCAACCCGCACATGGCAGTTATCAAGAATAGAATTATTAGGTCCGTAAGCTTTTTCAATCTGGTTTAAGGATTGAGATATTAGAAAAGCCCGCAGTCCATACCCCGCCATGAACGCTAATGAGCTCTCAAAGAAATCAAGCCGTCCAAGAGCCGGAAACTCATCCAGCATCAATAGAAGTTGGCGCTTCGGTTTGGCTTCACCGCTAACAACCAATTCTTCCGTTAAGCGGCGGCCAATCTGATTTAAGATCAAGCGGACAAGCGGCTTAGTACGGGAGATATCTGACGGCGGTATGACCAGATAAAGCGAGACAGGCTTATCCGCATTCATAAGGTCAGAAATCCGCCAGTCACACTTTGAGGTGACTTCGGCCACTGTGGGATCACGGTAAAGCGCTAAAAAACTCATCGCAGTTGACAAAACACCTGAACGCTCATTGTCTGATTTATTGAGCAGCTCACGCGCGGCTTGCGAAACAACTGGATGTACGCCTTCTTTCTCTGCATTCCCAAGATGATTAGTTTTCATCATGACTACGAGTGTCTTTTCAAAAGAGCGGTTGGGGTCAGAAAGAAATGACGCGACGCGAGCTAATGTTTTCTCTGGCTCGGCGTAAAGAATATGGAGAATAGTGCCGACTAAGAGACTGTGCGCCGTCTTTTCCCAATGGTTGCGGCGCTCCAGCATACCTTCCGGGTCAACCAGAATATCTGCTATATTTTGAACATCACGGACTTCACACTCGCCTTTGCGGACCTCCAGCAAGGGGTTATATTTTGCAGATGCAGCATTGGTCGGATCAAACAATAAGCAATGAGAGAATGTTGACCGCCATCCTGACGTGAGCTGCCAGTTCTCGCCTTTGATGTCGTGAATAACAGCGCTATCAGTCCATGACAGGAGCGTCGGAATGACAAGACCCACACCTTTACCGGAACGTGTCGGCGCAATCGCCATGACGTGTTCCGGACCTTCATGGCGGATATAGTCGTGTTTAGTGCGGCCCAGGAAAACACCTGCAACCCCCATTAAGCCTGCACGCTGAATTTGCTTACTAGTCGCCCAACGCGAGGAACCGAATGTATTGAGCTTCTTAGCAGAGCGTCCGCGTGCTACCGAGCCGATGATAGCAAACACTGTTCCGATGAACCCGCCGCCTGCCGCAATCTGTCCGCCTTTGGCAAATATGTGAGGCGCATAAGCATCAAACTGATACCACCACGGAAACAAACTCCAGGGTGAATAGATAGTGTGTTTGCCGACGGAGAATAAGCCGTTTCCCAGATAAGCATCATACTCAAACTGAAGCGCGACCCATTGCGTTGCATACCAAGTGGTCAGAATGATTGTCGTGAATACAACGATGATTTGTCCAATGAGAATGCTTTGTGGCGACATAGCCATAGTCCTTTCGAGTTGGACTAAGGCTGTCAGAAAACTGGGATCTCCGTCTAGATTCTAAATGGAGTGAATTAAGGGGCATTATTCCCCATTTTTCCCCATTATTCCCTGTTTTTCTATTTTACAGATTTTTGCGGTTAGAAAATATCGACCGTAGCCACGATTGCTTCATTACCGACCTTCTCACGCTGTCAGGTGATTTGCTTTTATCGTCAACCCCGCCGCGTTTCCGTAAGGTTAGGCCCCTCTCACTGTCTAATATTTTCAGCTTATCCACGTATAAAAGGACTAAATTCCTAATTTTCCATTGACTAATGTTCCTATTTTGTTCTTTTTCGTTCGTCGCGCTACTTATGGACGAAACATGCGAAAACCAGATACAATAGAAAGGCTCTATCTCGACTTTGACGGATTCTTTGCCTCTGTTAAGCAACAGGCGCGCCCTGCCCTGCGCGGCAAGCCTGTCGGCATCGTTCCTTTTGATGGAACTGTGCATACGGTTGTCATTGCCTGTTCAAAGGAAGCCAAAGCCCGCGGCGTTAAAAACGTCATGAGATTTCGTGATGCCAAGAAAATATGCCCTGAACTTATCTTGCAATGCCAAAGCCCCGATCTTTACCGCCGTGCTCACAATGCTCTGCTGGCCGAGATCAATAGCGTGTTGCCCGTTGAGGCCGTGAAGTCCATCGATAAGCTGTGCTGCGTACTCGATAAAGGCAACATTGCTGACCCTGAAGGCGTGGCTTCAAAAATAAAATCCCGTATCACAGAAGGCGTCGGGCCATTCATCACTTGTTCCATTGGTTTTGCCGCTAATCGACATCTAGCTAAAATTGCGTGCAAAATGGATAAGCCTAACGGGGTGACCATATGGCATCCGCATATGATGCCGGGGCCGTTACTCGATCTTCCCTTTGACGACATTCCAGGCATTGGCGGCAATATGGAGAAACGACTGTTCAAAGCTGGTATTTACAACATGAAAGACTTGCTTGCCACACAGCCAAAACAAATGCGCAAACTATGGGGTAATGTTACCGGTGAGCGCCTTTGTTATGCTCTACACGGCTATGAAGTTCAGGCTCAAAAATCTGAGCGCGGCATGTTTGGTCATGGCCGCGTCTTGCCGCCAGACCTTCGAAACTTTAAAGACGCCCGCGATTGTTCGAGGCTTCTGCTTGTTAAAGCCGCGCGCCGTATGCGCCGAGAAGGATATTATGCCTCCACCCTTTATATGTGGCTGAGCCTGAGATTGTCAGGCATGAAAGAGGCAGGATGGTCTACCAAGCATAAGCTCCATATGGCCAATGACGATCAAGCCGTTCTCAAAGCTCTTGATGTTTTATGGGCAGAGGCCAGAGCTAAACTCCGACGCGACGTAAAAATTGTGCGTGTTGGTGTCACCCTTGGCGATCTTACAACATCTGATACGCGCCAGCTTGATATGCTTATCAATGATGACCCCGAGCGCACCAAATGGGAAAATATAACAACCGCTATGGATGGTCTCAATAGTCGTTACGGTAAATCATTGGTGACAATGGGGCCGTGGAAATTACCGCCCGGCGGAAATCTCGGCGGCAAGATTAGTTTCACCCGCATCCCTCGCGCGGAGGATTTCTGGTGACTTGGAAACGGCAATTGCAGATATTGGATTTTGATAGCGGCGATAGGCTTGAAGCACGATGTAAATCATGCGGCTTTACTTGGTATGAAATGCCCTGCATCTATTTTCACAAGTCACACATACGCATGTTGTTCGTGGATGAATTTGAAAACAGGCTCAGATGCAAGCAATGGAATTGCAAAGGTGACATCTGTGTATCAGCGACAACAGAACATGAAACGGAAGGGTTTCAAGGTGGTTTGGCGTAACTATCGAAACCGGAAAATTATCCTCATTGCAGACATTAGCTCAGTGGCAAATATGCCTAGGGATGGTATGATAAAATATTAAATTGAGTGCGAAAATGGTTTAAGGACTTGAATATTTTCCCCTTTGGAATAGAGTTTAACGCCTACTAAAGTTTCGTAGGGCAAAGAGAACTCTAAGAATCGTTGTGGATTTTATCACAGCAATGCCCGTTGTCGAAGAATACGCTAAGCTTTACCAACGCTAACTGAGACAATAATATGAAATACTTTAAAATCCTCCTTTTTTTAGGAACATTCGGGCTATCCTCATGTATTACAAGTGAACACCTTTCTCCCCCTAAGGAAAACAACAAGATTACTGTTGTTGTAGATTTTATAACTATTGAAGGCTATTTTTACTCAAATGCAATTCCCGCGAGTGAAGTGGCAAACGTTGTTGCTGATCATGTTTGTGATAATCGTAAATTTTACAGTTTTGATGTCGCTGACATATCTAATGGGCTTACTAAATTCAACGCAGGTTGCACTATTGGACAAGGTGAGAGTCATAAAGCCCTAACATTTAAAAGACATTCAAACGGGCGTTATGAAATAACTGAGACTCAAGGTATTTCATTTTGAATATACTACTCTTCATAGTGAGGTGATCCTGATTGATTGTTCTTACATCAACCCCATAATCGCTAATTGAGGTGCCCTCCAATATTTGGACAGTGACTTAAGCTATAAATTTGTGTTGTCTGTTCTCAAACTAGGAGATCAAAATGACAAAACTAAAGAACCACAAACCAGCATTCAAAGCACGTGCAGCCCTTTTAAAATGTTGTTCTGATTAGCGAGCAAGCGAAACCGTGCCAATGTCTCCTTTGCCCCCATCAGTTAACTAAGCTACTTAACAACCAAGTGATGCTTCCAGCCATTCTTAGTCAGCACCAAATCTTCACTGCCTTCTAATGTGTTATTCGCACTGGCTTTTAAAGAAGGACTATCTGCCCATGGAGCAATATCGACAAGTTTGTATGTAAACTTCACATTGGATGCTTTCACTCCGGATACAGCCACTGGTTCTGTAAAATTAAGCACATCAACGATTTGCTTAGTTCCATAACACAACTGTGGAATACCAGCTTGAACATTGCCTGCATCAAGTTCTGCGGGTCTAACATATTGAGCACCCATAGCCGAAAACGTATAGCCCACGTAATCAACAGCATTTGTGCTGCCAGGATTAAGAGTGCTTTTCTCTGACTTCTGAAACCTCGTAACCTCAAGCACACCCAATTTTTCAAGTACTTCAAATCGTTCGCGGTCTTTCGCCGTCCAGTCCCTTCCTTCAGCATGGAAGACTCCAACATATCCCTCATCATCCACACCCGTGCCAACGCCAGAACATTCTTTCATTTTAGAAAAATGAGCATTAAGCGCCTTTTTAAAATTTTCCTCACTAGCAATTTGAGATGTCTTGGCGCATGCGGACAGCATCATCGCTACTCCTAAAATAAGAAAAGTAGTGTTCCCTGATGGTAGTTTCATAGTCCGTCCTCCTGTTAAGTAATGCTCCGCCCAATGCCCTTGGTCAGTGTCCAAGAGATTGTCTGACCTTTGATAACGCCAGATATGGATTTACCTAAATTACGGTCCATCGTTTCGCGCCACGGCACCAGTGAAAATTCTTTAGACTTTTCAACCACGGCATATTTACCGCTCGGCCTCTGAATCGCCTCTCGATATGTGCCGGAGATACGGCCTTGTTGCGGCGCAGGATTATACGCTTTACCCAACTCGGAACTCAGCTTATCACCGAGCGTATCGAGATCAATTTTCTCCAACGATTTAAGCGTTGCATCCGTCACAACACCGTCTTTGCTAAGCAGCTTTTCAGTCATCAAAAACTGCCGCCGCTGAACCTTCACCGCTTCAACCTCTTCGGCAAATCCATGGGCCGTATGCGAGGCGCCCGACATCAGCTCACTATCGAGCCAGGTCTTACCGACAGCTCTTGGTAAATCTTCAAGAGCCATATGTGAGAGAATATCGAGCTTTACGGGGTTGCCGAAGCCATTCGCTTTTTCATAAGCACTGGCGCGCCGCAGATAATCTTTCGGTATCTGCCATGAGCCGTCTTTATTGCGCTCGGCATGACCTTTACGGCGCATAGCTTCAAGCCGCCTCACATGGGCTTTTATGAACTCCTCGCGCGCGGAAGGGTCGCTCATTTCATGATGGGATGGGCTGTAAATACCGCCGCGTCTTGAGGCAATGTCTACAATCGTATGATCTGATTGTTTAGGTGCATAGCTTTGCGGTCCCACTTTAACAATCATGCCCGGCTTAATATCGGCTATGTTAGCCGCGCGCCCCGTCTCCACAAATACGGCTTCACCCGACATCGTATCAACGACGAGATAAGAGCGGTCATTCACATCATCCAAGATCCCTTTACTGACAACTCTCCCAGTGATGGGCTTGGCGCGATCACTCTGCGCGTCATATATCGGCTCATTGATGATATGCCGCTCAAGCTTAGCTGCGCTCAATGAACTGTGATAGGCTTTGAGAATATCGCCGCGCTCTCCAAGCCGCCTCAAGGTGCGCTCATACCCCTCCTCTAAGCGCCATTTTCCAAAGCCTATTTTCTCTGCAAGTCCCATACGGCTTAGCTGTTTGACACGCCATGTTTGTAGACGCTGCGCCCAGTCTGTTCCGTCCAAAGGAATCTTGGATAAATCAACGATACTGTTAACGGCGCGCTCGCTCAAATCTCTATCGAGGGTCGTAAAGCGATCTTGCCTCACTTGCAGGGCAAGTTTCTTGGCAATATCAATTTGGTTGAGCGGGCCAAGTTCACGCGTAGCAATGTCCTCCGCGACATCACGCATCCCGTAAGAAATATACTCACGCGGAATGATAAGTGTTTTGCCATTACATTTGACGCCGCGAATGACAATATGCGTGTGCGGATTTGCCGTGTCATAATGATTGGCGGCCACCCAATCTAGCTTTGTACCTAAGTCACGTTCCATTTGGCGCATGATGCCCCGCGTATAGCTCGTCAGGCTCTCAAATTCTTTTCCGTCTTCTGGCGATACAATAATCCGAAATTGATGACGGTCATCTTTACCGCGCTGCTGAAATTCATCGGCATCTGCAAAGACATCATCACGGCTAAAAAGCGACCCCTCATCACCTTCGCGCGCGGCGCTATCACGCTGAATATAATCGAGGTGCAATTTTTGGGTTGCGTAGCCCTGTTTGCCCATCTTCACGAGATTGACTTTTACAATCACGCGGCGGGAAAAATATTGCTCAGCGGCCGCGCTTGTTTTTCGGGTACGCCCCGATGAGCGTGCGCTTCGCATCGCCGCCTGCCTCACCTGGCCCGCAAAACTCACAAACTTACCCGTTCCATTAGGCGCATAAATACGTCCTAGCTTTATATGGAAGGGGTTCTCCGTGCTCACGGCATCGCCCTACAGCTATAACAGGCAAAAACACCTAAAATGGGCTTTGTCCCGGCCTTAACCCACGCTGCTATGGGCAATAGCGCATATTCCGCGTCCCACTTGCTGCGGGCTACGTCCCGCAAAAGCAGATGTGCAGACAATGGCTTAGGCCATGATGGGCCGGGCCCTTTATCTTGTCCTAAGAAAATCACCCCTCAAACCCCATAAAACCTACATTTTTCGACATTTTCTTTTTTTTAGATTTTCCCAGATATTCCACCTGACCAAGAATATCCGTAAGTTTCACAGGACCAAAATATCGGCTATCAAATCCTGCCTGCACATCAGGGCTGGCGATAAAATATTCATCCGATTTCAGAAAAATACAGCCCGATAGCGCCGGCATTTCGCGCCCCGAATGGTCCCGACCGAGTACGGGAATAACGGCACCATTCGGGACGCGAACGCCCGATTTATGATAACAAACTTCATCTCCTGATACGGCCATAACCGGTTTAATCAGGGGGTAATCATAGGGTAAATAGCCCCGTTCATCCGCCATTTTTCGGGCCCATTCAGGCGCATAAGCGGCGACCTGCGCGCCTAATGTCGGGGGCACATCTGTGTTTAATTTGTAAAATCCAATCGGAGCCGAGGGGCTAGGATTATATAAAATGAGCGGCTTAGGCGGAAAGGCAATCTCTGCGCTCGTCGCAATAACCGCCATTGTTATTACGCCTGCAATGATGAATTTACCGAGCATGAGACAACGCCTCTTTTCTGTAATGTCGAGGCAATTCGTGAACGGGTTTACGCAATAGCAGGCTTGTGTGCACGGCCTGCCAATAACTCTCTGGCACGCCGATAAGCCCATTTTTAGATTGCGCCTTTATATCATCCATGACGGCCAATCCGCGTTTCATAGGATCACGGCCACTGACAGAGACCAGAAGTTTCACGGCGGGGGATATCCCCCTCACCTGTGTCATTAATCCTTCAGTGCCTGATTTAACGACATAGAGTTTCCAATCTATCGTCCCGAAATTATTAGCACGCCAACGGATATATCCAAAAATACTTTGAGGTTTAAAGACCGCCAGACGCCGAAATCTATCAAGTTTTATAATCTCAACAGGATCCCCAAAAAGGAGACGATGATTTATGATATCCTTCACAAAGTGAATTTGAACATGGGTTATCATGTTCAAATCTCTTCAACTTGTTTTGATGACCAATCATAAAGGTCATCTTCATGATAACAAATTTTACCGCCATGCCGCCGAAACGTAGGGCCTATTCCCGCGATACGATATTTCTCTAAAGTCTTCGGGCATAGGCGTAAATATCGCGCGGCTTCTTTGGGGAGATAGAACGGACTTTTCTTCGTCGGCAACAAGATAACACGTTTATTACCATGTCCTTCTATCTGCGTTTCCATGACCATACCTCGCCCACTAAATACATGCTGGCCCGTCCTTTAGCGCGTGTTCCAACATTTCGAATCATGTGCATATTTAAGGTGGATTGAGAAGGCTAATTTAGGAATTTTTTATTTACTCTTAATTTTACCTGCCCATTTTGGAGGACTTTTAATGATTATTGTTTATCTAAAATCTCCAAATAATCCCCATAAATATAGGCTTTTGCGCGCTTCAAAGCATTTTTGGCGTGATGGTCATAATCCTTGAAATCATCCGTATTTTTGACGACTAATTCGGCTTCAAAAAAGGCCGAAACTATGGTCGATAATGCCCCGCCGCTTTCCTGAATATCATAAGCAATCATCGCTTTTTGATGACTGGCTAATCTGGCAGGCACATGAAGTTTTGAATCAAGGGGGATAGAGCCGTCATAAATACCGTAAATTTGCCCCTGTGTTTTGAGCCTTTTTTGGTAGTCTCCAACCCGATTATTTTCAAAACCGATATAGGCATTTGGGTCAATTTCGGGCAGTCCATCACACTGCATTTGAAACCAAAAATTCTTGCCTAGTAGCCGTATATGATAGGTGCCATTGGCATCTAAAAAATGCGTTTGACGGGCCGGAAATTTCGAAAGCTGGATAGGTTTATCGCGGCGGTCTATTTCATGACGCGGCAAGACATGAAAGCGCACAGCAGATTTCATCGCGTCTGGGTGCCACATGGCCTGCCCTAATCCCGCATCGAGTTCAGGGTCAGCCGGAAATAACAGCCCCGCTTTTTTAGCTGTGGGATAACCTTGAGACGCAATAATAAGCGGCGTCTCATTCTCAATAAACCGCGTCTCTAATCCCTTATTTTTGAGGGATTTATAGTAGCTCATATAGTCAGGATTACGCCGCAGCACCTCCCACGTCCAAGACGCATAAGACAGCCATTCGGTCGTGTTATTTATATATTGAGCGCCCATAGTTATAATTACCATATTATTGGTAGTGTTCAAAGAAATAATGCATCTAAAAATTGAGAAAACGACATGAAAAAACCCGCTTCATCTTGATAATGAAACGGGTTAGTCTGGGGTGTTTTGGCCTAGCTACGCGGGTTCCAAATCAAGGCGTGAGTTTTATCTTTTGCGCCTTTGCGTTGGCCGAGATTGGCATAGACTTTACGCGCCGAGATATTGGGGTGTTCGAACGTTGTGGAAATATATTTTTTTCCTGACGTTTCGCCCGTCATATTCCAGGCCGCGCCTACTTCGCCCATTGTATCACCGAAGATGATGAAATCAGGCTCTTGGGATTTGGCTTTGCGGGTTTCATTTTGAACCATGCGGATGCGCTCATTCACACCCATAGCCAGAATGCCCTCATAGTTACCGTCTTCGAGTAGCTTTACGTTTCCAATAGATTTTGACATTGGTAGTCTCCATGTTGTTGTCGCAAAGGGCCAATCCCCTTGCTGACACCCAGTGAAAAGCAGGCAGATTGAGAGCCATCACGCCTTCGAAAAACCCAACATAATGCAGGCCAAATGCCTTAGGCATTTGCACCCGTAAAAGGCGCTAATTTGTATCGCGATGAATGGCCGTAAGGCCAAAGGAAATTAGTGTCTTTGGAGCGGTTTAAGGCTCTCTAGCTGTCGGCTCACGTCCAAGGGGGCAGAAAGGGTATTGGGTCTTTGTGCCAACAATATGGTTTCTAAGACGCCTTACCCCATGATCAAAACCTGTTGGAAACGTAAAGCCCTCGAAGGCGATTACTCTGAGGGTGTTCACCGCTATGGGTTTGAATGCGCGTATCTTGCTTGGCTTCTAATTGAATCCCGCAAAGCCAAAACCCAAGAGCTTGATGGAAACCTCTTTGGTGATGCAATGGGCGAAGTAGGTGCGGCCTGGAATATGACGGGCGGAAGGTCAGGGAAAAAATATACTTCCGCAATGTTCGACATCTCAATATTTCGGCGCGTAAAGTCTATTCGTCTGTGGGCCAATCTCGGCCAATGCAAAGACGTGAAAGATAAGACTCACGCCTTGATTTGGAGCCCGCGTAGCTAGGCCAAACCACCCCGAACTGACCCGTTTCATTGTCAAGATGACGCGGGTTTATTCAGGTCGCTCCTATTGCTCTGGCCGCGAATCTTACCTTTGGTGACGCTTTTGCCGCAGTCTTCACAGCCCTGTGACTATGGCGCGTGAAATGACAGTTTAGGAATATATGCCCGCGCCCTCTAAGTATCTCAATATCAGCGCCCGTGAAGCCCTTGCCATTCAAAGCAAACGTAAGGGTGTGGAAGAAAGATATTTTCCGATTTATGCCCCATCCTGCTAGGTAAAACCCGCCAGACAGACCTACTTAATCGTCAAGGATAGGCGAGTTTTCAGAGCCCATTCACATTATCCATGACAACTAAGTTTAGAAGAAGGACACGCCATGGGTGAAAAGAAACGCAAACTAACCAGATTAAAGGCCTTTCAACAAGATCACCCTTTCTGTTGTATTTGTGGTGGAAGTGTCGTCACACAAACAATTGAACATGCGCCTCCAAAAATTATGTTTTGGGACAAACGACGATTACAAGGAATGGAAGTCCCAGCATGTAAACGATGTAATAATAATTCAGGACCTCAAGATCAACTTGCTGCGCTCATTGCCGTTATGCAATCACCAGTTTTCTATGATGGCTTGTCAGATGAAAGAAAACTCGATTATTTAAGTAAGTTAACTAAGGGTTGCTTGCATAATATTGATGGTTTTGAATCATTCTTTAGTAATGGAGGAACGCAATGGGTAGAATCTAAGGGAGTTTTGCAACCCCATAGTAAATTAAAGTTTAAACCAGAACTTTTCACAGAACATCTAAATGGTTGGGCCGTCAAACAATGTCTTGCGCATTGGTATGATAAGACGGGTAGGGTATTTTCAGGGAACGGAATTATTATTGTGAGATGGCTTACAAATTACGAGTTATCCGACAATCCTGAACTTGAATCAGTTATTTCATTATTTCAAAATTCAGCTGAACTTATTCAGGGTTCACAAAAATCAACTGACCAATTCTTTATTCGATACCCCAATGTAAAAGATGGCGATAATATCGATGCTATATTCTGCGCATATCACGGAACAGCTTTTATTGGAGCTATGATAGACAATGCCGAAATAATAAAGAAATTAGAATTGAACCCATTAGGAAATCACGCGGCATGTTTTAAAACTTGTGCTGAGGACGGTATTTATGAGGTGCATCTTCCGCTATAATATTCACAATAGTTGGTTCATAAGCCGCCATACTCCATAGCATGGCGGCGAATGACTGACGCGAATGGAGACAACCGCGCCAGATAGAGCCGTGTTTAGGCGGCTATCTTGGTATCAGCTTCAATGACCTTCATCATCACTTTTGACACGGCCGCATCCGCTCCTGCGGGTGGGCATGTTGTTTTATCCAGATAATGGGTGGCAGGAATTTGCATCCAACGTGGACGCCAATCGGGATTGGGTTTATCAACGCCGTGCCCTGCGATACGGTTGAGGATGATTTGCTTTTGAGCCTTCCCCGTATCAGTAATAGCGCTATCGGCAGTGCCCTTCCCCGCAATGTCTTTGACCATAGCATTGATAACTTTCTTATCGCGTAAGATGTCAAAGAAAGCCTCGTCAGGTTCCCACAAGGCGGCCATATCAACAGGCATGACGTAAGTCAGGGCTTCAACAACAGCCTCGTCAGCCTGCAAGCTTTCAGCCATGGCAAAACTCATGACCCGCATGACGCTAGCGTCATCCAGTTCCAAGAGACGGGCAAAAACGGGCGTTAATTCACCATCAGCCAAACGCTTGCGGGGGCTATAAGGGCTGATGAATTGCTCTAGCCCAACAATCTCATAGATGGCCTTGCGCTCGGCTTCGAATATCGTCGCGCCATGTGAACCCGCAACGCTGTTAGCTGTCGACTCTTTACGGGATTTTGTCCCTTGGGCTTCAACAGACCACCGATATGACCCGACTAGCATATGGGCCACGGTCAAACGCATCGCGACTTTGGGATGCTTAAGCAATTCGGCGCGGATGGCGCTATGACGATGTAAGGTCACATATTCGGTTAGCGGCCCTGACATTTCGGGTTTAGCTTTTGGAGCCTTTTTTGACTCGGCTTCATCTTCGCCTGTAAGGATAGCTTGGATTTTTTTATCGTCCTCATGACTTAAATAGCCTTCATTAAATTCAACATCGCCATCATTGCCAATAGCGATAAAGACTTTACCACCTGCCTCATTAGCCCGCTTCGTATAACCCCAACTATTAAACCGTCTGCCGCGCCCCATGAGCTCAACCGTCCATCCATCGGACTCATACTCTGCAACGGCCTCGGCTATCTTGGTGTTTTGAAGTTCCCAAAATTTATCGGGGTCTGCAAAATAGGCTGTCTCGCCAAAGAGGTCGGTTAGGATAGCGCCCTTATAGTCTTTCACATCAAACAAGGCGTGTTTGGTATGGATTTGCTCCTCCCCTAAGAGCCATGACTTTAGCCAATGACCTGTCGGGGTATCCTGCTCGGTGTCTTTGGCGAGTTTAAGCCATGCCCCCTGTTTGGATTTACTCGCCATTGTCAAAAGACGAATAGACGGAATATCAATATCCTTATTCTCATACATTTTGAGAATAGCGGGTTTCAGATTCGCCAAAGCCAATATGCGTTTGACCTTAAGTTCCGTCACGCCAAAATGGTTGGCAATATCAGCCACGGTTCGGCCTGTAACTTTCAAGGCTTTAAACGCCGCAAATTGTTCTAATTCTGTGGCGGGTAATCGGGCGAGGTTTTCAATCAATGAAGCTTCAATCGCGATTGCATCATCACCACTATCAAGAATACCGCAAGGGGCTTTCAGTTTTTTACCTGTCTCTGTGGCAACTTCCAAAAGCGCATAATAACGGCGGCGTCCTGCCACAACGCCGTAACCGTCTCCTTCGGGACGCACGAGAAGAGATTGATGCACACCATTTTCGCGGATGGATGGAAGAATATCAGAGATGTCAGGATTTTTGTCCTTGGCTCTCATATTCAATTTTGAGATAGCTAATTTCCCTAATGGGATTTCTTTGAGTTTCATGGTTTAGTCTCCATAGTTGCAATGAGGTCTAAAAGGTCAATTTGCGCACGACTGACCTCATTGAATAAGCCGTGATTGCAAGATTTTTGGGGCCGTAATTGTAACAGCCCGAATTTGCGGGGGCCTTTCATTGGCTGTGCCGATAGCAAGGCCAATTTCTCCCGCAAGGTGATGGGAGCCACCCCTGTAATCAGGGTCTGCTCACCGACTTCTGTTTTTTCTGATTGTTGTGTCATTTCGCCCCCGCATTGTTTCGGGGCCTGGATTCTGTGATGGCTATGGCGGCTTGAAACATCGGCTTGATCAAATCAGGTTCCGTCTCTTCGAGTCTCGAAAACGTCATACGTTTTGTTTTGGCTACGTCCTTCGCGGCCAATTCAAGCCCGACCATAGCCTCTGCCGCAATGGCGTCTCCGCTCCCGCTCGATTCCCATATGGCCAATAGCGTGGGCTGAATATATCCCTCTCTAAGCTCGGAATATGTTTGCTCTAAGAGGCGCGAGGCTGTGCGATTAAGGCGCGTCATGCCGTGCTCACGCTCGGTTCAAGATAAAGTATGCGGCAACGCCGCGTCCGTTCTTTCCGCGCTTCACTCAAGGCTTCGCCTAAAAGTTCATTGGCGACTTCGCTTAAATACGCATTGTCTCTATCGGGATAATTGGCCTCAATGCCCCACAGGCTTGCGGCATGGTCTGTCAGTTCCACATCTTCAATTTTGACCGATAAAATGACTCCGCAATAAAACCATTTATCCGCTTTCCATGCGTCCATGATGGCTTGGGTCTTGGCCTGTTCCCGCATAAAATCGTCAAGGGTTTTGTCGCGTCCGATAAATCCTGCATCGGTTTTAATCAGGCTCGGCCAAAATCCGTCTTGTCTCTGGTCGGGGCGGTCTGGCGTATCGTCATGGGCAATACGCGCCGTGACTGTGTAGCCATTAACCTCGCATGTGATCTTATCGCCAAGACAAACATAGTTCTCAAATGTGTCTTTGAAACTCATGCAACCCTCCGCATGTCAAAACCTGATTTGTCGCAAAGGGTGACTAATTGCGCGGCGTCTGCGGCGTCCAGTTCATCGCCCATCTGTCGATAAATCGAGCCTTGGCGTAAATTGCCTCTAGTCTTAACAACATGGCTCCACCGATAAGGGCCACGTCCATCCTCTCTAGGCCGCACTTGATAACGGGCCATCACGAAATCCCCCCGAAAATATGGATTTCAGAATGGGCCGTTTCAACTGTGAACACATCGCCATTGATGTCCATATCGCGGCCCATAGCGGCGTAGTCGATATAGTTTTTCAGGCTGTCAGGAATTTGGGTTCCCGTCTCTTCGGTCAGGCTCCGCGCATAATCTTCAAGGCTGTCATATTGGCCGTAATAATATTCAAGCGCGGTTTTCGCGTCCGCCATATGGCCGCTAAAATGGGAAAGTAATTTGCCGCCTAAAGCGCCATGCTCGGTGATAAATTCGGCCATGGCCGCAACAGTTTCGAAACTGGCATATTCGGATAATTCAGCGCCTTCAAAACCTTCATAATCATGTATTGCCCATTCTTCTGCGGCCTCTATGGGTGAGGCTTTTAGCATGGCTTGGGTCTGCTCAATAACATGGGCTTCGCCTAGGGCGGCGTCTATCCATCGTCCGTGCAAGTGGCCTTCATTGTAAGCCGCCAAACATGCCACATAAATCCGTAACGCGCTCATGCCGCAATCTCCATTTTTAGGGATTGGGGCATTATCTGCGCGGCGGCGTCTGCCTTTTGCGGGGTCTGAAATTGAAGGATATAATCAGCGGCTTTTGAGGCCATTGACGCGGCGCGAAATATCGCCCGCTTGTCCTCTTTCAAGACTCTAAGCCATGACGCCAAATAGTCGGTATGCCGCACGGTTGGGACAATCCCAAGGCTTGCACAGATGAACGCCGTGGCCATTTCCGCGACAAGCTCTTCCCGCGCGTAATCCTTTGAGCCTTTTTTACCTTTGAGGTTTCTATCAAGGCGGGATTTATGGCCGCTCCAGTAGCCAAGCTCATGAAAACAGGTGTGGTAATAATTGATTTGCTCATAAAAGGCCTGTTGCGGTGGGACTTGGATAAAGTCCTGTGACGGCGCAAAAAAGGCTCTATCGCCCCCTACCCTAAAATCTGCCCCTGTTGCGGTTATCAACCTTTCAGCGGCGGGGATGGCTTCACGCTCTGGTAAAGGCTGAACATCTTTAAAAAACTCCTCGTCCAAGCCTTTGCATTGGTCGGCATTAAACACGGTGTATTTTTTCAGAAAGCCAATGCTTTGCGCGTCTGTGCCGTTTTCTTGCGCTCTTAGTTTTTCATTTTTCGGAATGAATGAACTGGCATAACAAATCGTTGTCCCTGTCTCGCCTTTGCGAACTTGTCCCCCTAATTTTTTGGCCTGTTTATAGGTCAGCCAGACCTGCGTCGTGCGCTTGGTTTCAATGGCGGCTCCCCATAAAAGCAAGATATTTACCCCTGAATAAGCGTTTCCCGTATCGCCATTGGTGGGCAGTCCGAAGGGGGTTTCGCTATCGGGTCGGCCCCAAGGCTGAACCCAAGGCACGGCCCCTGCTTCCAGTTGCTTAATGATGGAATCCGTCACCGATTGATAAAGGTCGGTTTTACCTTTCCCCGCTTTGGCTTGGGGCGCAAGACTAGCGGCGGGTTTATCGCTCCCGCCAACGAGCGGGGGCGTGTCGCCGCAAGGCGGCAAGTCGTGTCTATCTACTAAGTGCAAAGTCATATCTGAGTCTCCAAATCAAGCCACACACGCGAACCACCGCGCGCGTTCCCCCCGCAAGGCGGCGGGGGTTGGCGGCAAGGAGGGCAGACAGGCGACGGGTAGTGAAGGCCCGGCGCAAGGGTTTAGGTAGGAGTATGTGGAGAGACTTTGAAGATTTTATCCTAAGCCCTTGCGGCGGGACTGCCCGTCGCCAGACTGACCGTCCGCCAACCCCCGACGACTGAGGAGGGAACAAATATCTAATGCCGGCGCGCCGCGCCGCTTACCGCCGCAGCGCAAGCGAGGAGCGCCAACCGAGGTGAAGCCGAGGGAATGATCAAAGCCCGAAAGGGTGGAGACAAAGCGAAGCGTGTCTCCATTCACGCGAGCGTGGCCCGAAGCGATAGCGAAGGGAGGCGCCCAAACTCATAATCACATCAGCTAAATTTTACTTCAGTTTGCAAAAATTCTAATGAAACAACTTTAAACTTAGCTAGGCTTCAAAGCGACCTTCATGACTTCCATACACCAAGTAAGTGAGTTCGTAATACCCAACGATGACTACGGGATCCCGTACGCCACCAAGACAAAATTAAAAGAACTATAGTCAGATCAGAAGCCAATTGTCTCCTTTTATGACAAATGTGATTTATCAACCTGCTTGGTCTGCCGCAAAAATAAAACTGTTAGGCCCGCGAAAAAGGAACCTGCCCCCATAATAAGAGCAACGCTTTGCAATGCTAGTCCAGCTGTAAAAAGAAAACCAGGGATCATCGGACCCAGAACAGCGCCACCTCGGCCAATGCCTAGAACTAAACCTGCGCCAGAACCCAATAGTGATGATTTGAAGGATGTCGCGAAGAGACCAAAAAAACCGGATATCGCCGCAAAGATTAATATTCCCGTAACAAAGCCAACCAACTTCATACTCTCAAGCGTTTCCGTGAAAAGCGGAAAACACCATATACCTATCGCTGCCATAAGGAGACTAACGATCATAATAAGTTTTATAGGAAGAAACCTAGCGGCTATGCTCATACCGATAGAACCGATCACGCCGCCCAGGCTAATTACTCCAAGAACTTTAGTCGCCTCTGACGCTGTATGGCCCAGATCTGTAACAATTGTCGGCAACCATTTTACGAAGTAATAATAAGTCGCGATATTGGCAAAATAAGCGAAAATAAGAATACATGTAATATTCAACATGCCTGGTTTAAATAAATGGATTACGTTTACTTTGATCAAGCCTTCAGCAGTTTGGGGAGAAAGGTTTTGCGGTGCTGGATGACCCAATCTTTTCATTGTTTTCTGTATCCGCTTTAATGTATCTTTAGGGCGCTTACGTTCAAGAAAAGAAATGGTTTCCGGCACAAAAACATAGACGAGCGGAATAAACGCCAAGCTTAGTGCAGCCCCCAGATAGAACGTTACGCGCCAATCATATTGTTTTAACAATGGTGCTAGGAAAGTAGCGCCTAAGTAGACTCCTAAAGGAAAGCCGCCCGCGACTAATACAACGGCGAGAGATCGGTTCTTATCATTACAAAAATCTGATGTTGTTGCTGTCGCCGTCGCAAGCAATCCCCCGATCCCTATACCTGTAAAAACTCTAGCCGCGCCTAAGATATATACATTGGGTGATATTCCAGCAATCGCCATACCTATTGTCAATATGATCAAACCCAACAACATTGTTGGCCTGCGCCCATATTGATCTGTTAATCCCCCAATAAATATTGACCCTAGTGCCATGCCCACTAATTCAAGTGGCAATATAAACCCTAACGCCGCCTTACTTAAGCCCCACTCTGCCGTCATTCCAGGCGCGGCAAATGCGATTGATAGGACATCATAACCATCTAAAGCGAGGATACCTATACAGAGAATGACAATGAGCCACTGTCCTCGTCCCATCGGGGCTTGTTTCAGCCTATCTATGGATGCCATAGTCTTACCCTGTTTTAGATAATACTAGTAATTTTTATACATTCGTACAAATTCTAATTGGTGAGATACGGCGATTTTTTACGAAGGGATAATGAAGACTATGTTTCTGTAAAGATATATCGATGCATTGCACGGTTTAATAAAAAATGCCCAGACAATGTCTGGGCAAGTTAATCGTATCCACTCGTACCTAGTGCACACTGATCCCATTTCGTCGGGGAACGAAACGAATTTTTGATTATTAGGACACTTTTTTACGGCGTATCCTTGTGTAGCTCCATCAAAGTCAACGCTTAATATTTCCTAGAATTTTGTAACCATGACTTAGATAGGGTGGGATGCATCTGAAATCAGAAGACTCTAATCAACCAAGTTCCTCTATCATCTGATCGCGCATAACAAATTTTTGCATCTTTCCTGTTACAGTCATCGGAAATTCAGTGACAATTTTTACAATCTTTGGGACTTTGAAATGGGTAATTTGACCCTGACAAAATGTGCGTATGTCTTGAGATGATAAGTTGGAACCAGGACGTAGTTGAACCCAAGCACAGACCTGTTCCCCATATTTTTCATCCGGTATTCCAAAAACTTGTGCTTCTGCGATTTGAGGATGGGTATAGAGATATTCTTCGACTTCACGTGGATATATATTTTCACCCCCGCGAATAATCATATCTTTAATACGGCCTGTAACTTTGACGTAGCCATCATGGTCCATTTCACCGAGATCACCGCTGTGAAGAAATCCATCACTATCTATAGTCTCGGCCGTACGTTCAGGCTCATTCCAATACCCCGCCATAACGCCATAACCTCGCGAGCAAATTTCTCCCTGCTCTCCTACAGCGGCAACGGTTCCGTCTTCGCGGAGAATTCTTTGTTCCCAATTATAATGAGCACGGCCAACGGTCGAGACGCGTTGCTCAAAAGTATCATCTATGGCCGTCATTGTATTAATCGGACTACATTCTGTTTGCCCATATCCAATCACTATTTCTGTTAGCTCCATATCATTTATAAGACGGTTCATTAGCTCAACGGGACATGTGGAACCCGCGATTATGCCTGTTCGAAGTGGTCCCACATCAAAGTCTTTGAAATTTGGCAAATCAAGCTGGGCTATGAACATAGTTGGCACGCCGTGCAAGGCCGTGCACTTTTCCTCAGAAACAACCCTCAGGGTCTGCTCTGCTTCAAAACCCTCGCCAGGAAAAATCATTGTTGCTCCGACGCTGACACATAGAAGGGAACCTAAAACCATACCGAAACAATGATACAATGGCACAGGAATACAAAGACGATCATTTGCAGTAAGATTCATCGTCCGAGCTGAGAAATAAGCATTATTTAGAATATTACTATGGCTGAGCGTCGCACCTTTAGGCGTACCTGTTGTTCCGCTCGTAAATTGGATATTAATATGATCAACGGGCGAGAGTTTTAAAGACAAAGCTCTGGACACATCTTTATCTTCTTGGGTTCCCATATCCAGAACATCATTAAAGTTATACATTCCGTTTGTTATAGCATCGCCCATGCGTATAATAATTTTGAGATGAGGAAGTTTTTCAGAATTTAGCTTTCCAAGGACAGATGTTTCTAGCTCTGGCGCCAATTCTAAAAGCATGTCTAAGTACATGCTGGTTTTAAAAGACTCTGCTGTGATAAGCGCTTTGCATCCAACTTTATTCAAAACATATTCAAGTTCGAACAAACGATATGCGGGATTAACACAAACCATTATTGCGCCAATTTTCGCTGTCGCAAATTGTGTCAAAACCCATTCAACTCGGTTAGGTGACCAGATTCCCACACGGTCCCCTATCCCAATACCCAATCTAACAAGGCCTGCAGCCAATCTGTCTACCTGTGCATTAAACTTTTCATAGCTCCAATGAATGTTTTGTTGAGGCATTATGAGAGCTGGATGATTTGGGTTTTGCTTTGTGATCTCTTCAAGTTTTTGACCAATAGTCATATCAAGAAGTGTTGCTTTTTCGCCAACATAAATTGCTTTTTTATAGACAGAATTTCTTGCCTGAGTCATTTCACGTCCATTCACATTATCATTCGAAGGTGCACCAAAAATTCACCCAAGTTGAAAATTCAACTAGGGTGGATTTTTGTACGACTTAATTATTTAGCTATATTAAGCACTTGAACTTGAGTGTATTCCTCTAGGCCCTCAGCAGACTGCTCCACGCCAATGCCGGAAGATTTGAAACCGGCCATTGGAATGTGCGGGCCAATATTAATGTGCTGATTAACCCAGACACTACCGCTCTCAATTTGAACAGCTACATCAGCAGCTTTATCCACATCGGACGACCAAACAGAGGCCCCCAAACCATAATCAGAATTGTTAGCGCGAGAAACAGCGTCATCTAAATCTGTGTACTTGATTACAGGCAAAACCGGGCCGAACTGTTCAAGATCGACAATATCGTCACCATCTGTGACATCCCGAACAATTGTAGGGCGGATGAAGTAACCAGATTTATTCTCTACAACGCCTCCTGATACAATTTTTCCGTCTTTCTTTGCCGACTCTAGCAAATTTTTTACAAGTTCATATTGAGCTTTGTTTTGAATAGGCCCCATGGTGACCCCTTGTTCCAGCCCATCTCCTACAATTGCCGCATCAGCAATTTTTCCGAGTTCATCACACATGTCATCATAGATGTCTTCATGCACATAAGCCCGTTTAACAGCCAAACACACCTGACCCGCATTTAGAAAAGCGCCGCCATAAATCTGAGCGGCAGTTTCAGGTACATTGACATCTGGCATGACGATAGAGGGATCATTTCCGCCAAGTTCTAATGTCACTCGCTTGAGGCTTCCAGAAGAGGAAGACATGATTTTCTTACCTGTCGCCGTAGACCCTGTGAAGCTGACCTTAGCGACATCCGGATGTCCAGTAAGTAGCGGGCCGAGGTCATTCTCATCTGTAACAATATTAACAACACCAGCAGGAATGAACTCATTGCAAAGCTCAAGAATTTTCAAAATAGTGACTGGCGTTGTCGGTGCTGGTTTCACAACAATTGTATTGCCAGAAATCAGTGCCGGGCCGATCTTCCAGAATGGCACCAGGACTGGAAAGTTCCAAGGACATATACCAGCTACAACTCCCAGAGGGACGCGGCGCATTTGTATCTTAAAGTCATCATCATCTTGGATTGTTCGACCTGATACTGATAGAGTAGCATAATGACGCAAATACCCTTCAGCCCATGCCATTTCGCCCATTGCTTCCGCTAGGGGTTTCCCCTGTTCTTGGGTCATTAAGCGTGCAAGCATATCGGCATTAGACGCTATAACATCGGCCATTTGATTGACCATGCCTTGCCGTTCGCTTTCTGGGCGCGCTGCCCATGCTGGGAAGGCGTTTTTTGCAGCTGAAACAGCATTATTTATATCATCTTTAGTACCTTTAGGTACAGCGGCGAAAACCTCTTCAGTGGCAGGGTTTAAAACATTAATCTTGGAATCACTTCCAACCAGTTCCCCATTTATTAGCATTTTTTGAAACATACCATTTTCCTTTATATTGCTTCAGTTACGCACCTCTTCGGGCGCTTATTCAGTTATAATTATTCATGTGTTTTAGACGTTATGGTCATCGCTTTTATAAGGGCAGCCCGCTGCTCTAAAATCGTATGGTCCAGAGGTGCTTGACGATACTCCCCTATCTCTTGTGCTGTGATACCTGAAAATTTTGACGGGATATTCAAAGGGTCATATGTCAAAAACATCCAATTTACTAAATCAGCCAAGTCTTCATCTGAAAGCGGGGAATTTGTTATTCCGTTGACCTGAGATAAATACTTTCGCCCGCCAGGTACTTGTAAAAATCGAGATACATTTCCGTTCATGTTCGGCATATCCGGCCCTAGACCTACCGCCCCTGATTTATGGCATCCTTGACAATTTAGCATCCAGTTTTGCTTTGCAAGGCGAGGGTTATTAATACGAAGCTCACCGTAAGATACCTCTGAATTCACTTCTATGAACGACGGATCCTTGGGGTCTGAATTGGCCAAAGCAATAGAGCCAATCAACAAAACCAACATAAGGGCAAAGCCAGTTTTGGTCACACCTGACGTAGTTGAACCGACACACATATCACCTTACGCTCTCAAAAGCTGGGTCTCTAAGTTCCCTGACTTTACGGCCTGATATACGGCCATATTTAGTTTTTGTTGCTGCAACAAATTCTGGTGTATAGAGGCGCTCATCTTCTTTTAGAAAGCCGTTGAACTCTTCTAGTAAGTAATTTAATAGTGCGCTGGTTTTCTCAGGATTTAACCCCCCTTGAGCCGGCATCACGCCTTTATAGGATTGGCCGTTTACAGTGAGTTCTCCCGCAACACCATAATTAGCCACAAGCACAAGATATTCTTTACCTAAATCACTATCCATTAATGAGGCAATCTCCCCCTTAAGCGGAGGAAAGGCGCCCGGAACACCCTCACCTGTCGGCAAATGGCAAGCTGCACAACGCTTATAAAGCTTCGCTCCATCTACCCGAGTGGTATTTCTAGTGACTTTTATAGGAGCAGTAGACTGTTTCGGCGGAGCGATAACAATAGGTTCGGTCTTTGGCGGTGTTTGCGGTGGGTTAACTTTGTGCGCGCTTTTATCACCACATCCTGCTAATAAAAGAATGCTAACGCACACTATAAGCACAACCGATGTGGGCCAATCATGTTTACGATGTAAGTACGCATTAACCATCTAGTGCCACTCCAATGAGAACAGCTGTAGAGCAATTATAAATCTGGCTTTCTGTTCCAAGGCACCAATTGATGTCATTATTCAACTGTGGGCGGATCATTGGACGATCCCCCTCATTGCGATTACATAGACAACGCCCACAACTGGAACGGCCACAACAATCATTATAAGAAATAATATAATTCCGGTTATCTGCAGGGTTTTGGCAAGTACCGATCCATGTTATTGGCGACATTTCTGTACCTGGCGGACAACTACTCGCCGAGCCTCCACAACACGAACACAAGAATCCATCAATGGCGCAATACCGCCAATAATCACAGCTCGTTGGATCACCGGGATCTTGTGGGTTACCCGTAGATTGCGCTCCAACTCCCGGGTATTTTGATGCTGACGCTGGATTGGCGTGAGCCCGATAGACGGGCAACAACGGTACAACTGCTGTGCCTACCACAACTGTTCCAATTTTTGTTAAAAAGCCTCTTCTTGAGCTTTTATGCGCAATTTTCCGTGTGGTTTTCTCTGTTAGTTTATCTAAAAACTTCATATCTAAGCCTTTTTGTCTTGAGGTTTGCGAGAACCGCGATTTAAATACTCCTGAATAGAAGCCACGCCGTGTTCTTTAGCCTCGAATAGGCTCTCAATATGCTCACGCGTATTCACCATGCCCATTGACGCCACCAATCCATTCTCGTCTATCAACACGGCATATGGTAGCTTAGCCACGCTGTAAGCACGCCCTAAGGCTTCTGAGAGAACGTAAGGTGTATCATCCATTTTCTGCGATTTACGAATATCTTGATGGATAGATTCAAGCCCGCCATCACTAGCTAGAATTCCGTCCACCCAATCACTTTCCCTTGCTAAAGCAGAGCGCAGCGCTGGCATTAGATTTTTACAAATCGGACAATCCGGCGATAGAAAGAACAATAAAGTCGACCGACCATTCGTTTCTGTCGATCCAATTTTTATGCTATCCCCATCAATTGTTTGCACAGGAACCATAGGGGCTTTTGACCCCACCTTTAATGTTTCATTCATAGACAACGCTCCAGCTGGCGCTATGCGCTCATGTAAAACGCCCACTTGCCTTGCGAGTGCAAGGCATAGCGTGCCAATGATAATAACGGCGCCCCATAAGAGCACTTGAGATACGATTAGAGCCTCAAACATAACCCGTCGCTTTCATTTTTTGAAAATTTGAATAAAGGGAGATAACCGCCAAGAATGACACAGATAAAAAAGCAAGAGCCAAGACTACATTTACCCAATCCAACAGCCCCAAATGACGAGAGCCTGTCGGTATTAGCATCGTCATCATAGCTGCCATCAATAGAAGGTTACGATAAATATAAGACTTCATCTTACCACCGCCATCACCAGAGCCCTCACCCCAATGACAACCACAATCGCTCAGCTCATGACCACGCAAAGTGTTAAATATGAGAAGTAAAGTATATACCGCGAGAAGAGCGACACTACCAAAAAGACCGATGCTTGATTTCAGAGCTAAAGCTGCAGCTACTGAAATTTCAATTACAGGTACAGCCATAGCCATCAAACCAATCAAGCGCTTTGGAAAAAGCTCATAACCTGTCAAAACCTGTATAAACCATTGAAAATTATTGAGCTTGTGAAGCCCAGACAAAGCCCAAAAAATAGCGAACCCTAGAGACACTGGCATCAATATGAGCGGATCAATCATGATCTTTTATTTCGCTGCATGAAGAAGAAAGGGCGTTGCCGTATCATTGACGATAATCGACCGCTGTAAGTTGCCATCAAAAGAATAAACCTCAAGACCCATTTCTAAATTTGTGACAACAAGGTGACCATCAGCCCCCCTAGTCGCTTCGATCGATAGTCCGCCTTTATCGAGCTTTATGGCGCCAATTTTCTTTTTAGCTTCGACGTCAAAAATCCAGACTTCGGAGCCCCCTGCTTTATGGCTGCCTTCTTCGCCGTTATTTTGCATCAAAACGAAAAGGTTTCCGTTTGGCTGAGCCGTCACAACTTGCCACCCGCTCGGTCTCCAGTTATCTTTCCTTTCTGCAGGAGTGACTAAGGACCATTCTTCCAATGGGATAGCCTGCTCAGTGCCGACACTAATGGGGCGCACATTTCCTGTAAATGTTGGAAAATATTGCGTATTTCCCACACGGGCCGACTTCATAAACATTGCATCATCATCAATGTCGTTAAACGACTCACTTATTGTCCGCGAAACATCAGCTCCATCAATAACAAATGATGCGACCTTGCCGTCACCGCATAAAGTCGCAAATGCGGCCCCCCTTAACGGGAAGGTCAACGCACATCCAGGAGTAGGAATTTCAGTGACAATTTCTCGGCTTACCATATCAATCACTGAAATTGACGACGCCGGCGTAAAGTTCCACAGGAGTGCTAGCTTCTCATCATTGATTAGCTGCAAGGACCCTTTTTGAATAACTGATTGCCCTCGCTTTCCGCCCGGCAAGAGAATTTCATCTTTTATATTCAACGTCGCCATATCATAAATCGTCAGCACATCGGTCTTTTTGCCGTGAGTGCCGCGTGAATAATAAGTTTCAGAAACATACAGCTCATTCCGGCTCTTTGACTGAGCGAACGAAGCCATTTGCGCCGCATTGATCATGCCTTTAAATTCGAGTGTATCAGCAGCCGTATCTATAATATTGATATTCCCATCCAAGATCGAATAGAAATTCATATTATGAGCAAAAATATAATTCGAAGGATAATCGGACGGTAATTCCTGCACCAAACCCACCTCTTCGATTTCAAGCTCCGGCAAACCTTCAAACTCACTGGAAACCACAACTCCGTCACTAGCAGAACTATTGGACTTTGGGCGCTCACCTTCTACGCATGCAGCTAATGACGTCGTTAACATTAATCCGAGAATGAATTTTCGCATATTTAACCCTCAATGCAGTGGCGAACACTTAGTTCTCGCCCAGAATCTACTGATATTTAACATCACTTGATTTCAATTTTATACATATGTACAAAATTGGTCAATAGTATAATGTTATAAAATTAATACCTTCAACTTGACTGAAATGTAGTCAAGAAAACAACACCGCGATCAGAGCACTTAACCAGAAATAAAATATACCCCAGACCAAGCCTGGGGTTCAGTCGATTTAGTAAGGCACTGGCATATTGCAGCGTATTTTTTATGCTAAATGAATTTAGAAATCGACGTTAAGTGAGACATTCCACATCCGTGGACGCCCATAATATTGTTCAATCATCCCGAAAAAACCGCCTGCGTCTAACGTTCCCGACAGATCGAATGTTTGAACAAGATATTCCTCTCCAAATATATTGCTTACACCTACTGCCAAATCCCATGGCTGCTCTTCTGGAGATAAAGTCACGGAACCATTTACAACAGCGTATCCATCCTCGATGGAACTCGCAGCCCCAGATAAGTTGAATACGTGCTCAGAACGATATTCAGCATCCGCTTGAAACGCTACGCTATAATCATTACTTACAGGAACTTCATACCGAACAAGTCCGTTCAGGTTCCATTCCGGTGTCTGCACAGGGACAATATCACCCTGGCGGAATGCAGCTGAGATTAAACTTCCATCGGATGCAATTGCATCTGTGTTGACACCAGCCACGTCAGAAACGTTTGAATTAATGTACCCAACTCCCAAGAGAACATCCAAACCTTCAGCAGGATTAGCCTGCAATTCCGCCTCAAAGCCATAATTTTCAGCGTTCGCATTTTGAGTAAATGTGTCAAGTCCAATTATAGAGAAGGCTTGATAGTCTGTGTAATCATAGAAATAAGCCGAGGCATTCAACCTGGCCCTTCCGTCGGCAAAAGTTTTCTTAAACCCTGCTTCATAGGCGTTGAGAGTCTCAGGCTCGTATTCATAAAAGCTTGCATCAATAATACCAGGTAATAAAGGCGCATTAAAACCGCCCCCACGTACCCCACGGTTATACCCGCCATAAAGCAATAGATCATCATTCACTTGATAATTAAGCACAGCTCTCAATGACCACATTTCATCAGACCGATCTCCTGTAAATGAAGGTACAAGATCGGGTGCGATTAGCTGAGTACGCGGATCGCGCCCACTTGTTGCATTTTCATCAAACAACACGCCATTATTATTATACTGAAAGTCTTTACTCTCACTAATAAAACGTCCGCCCAAAATCAAAGTAAGTTGATCACTAAGATCATAATCAACTTGACCAAAAATTGAGAAAGATTCCGTCTCTTGCGTATATGGATTGTCTACACCATTGAAACCGGCATTAGCGACTTCTGCATCCAGATTATCAAAGTCGACATTACTTGGGTTTTGTCCTGACAACAAATTGACAAAGTTTGCTATGAAGCCCGGCGCTATACCGCCATTTTGATCATCAATATCTATATTAATATAGTAGCCACCCGCCACCCATTTAAACTTATCAGCACTTCCAGAAAGCCTGATTTCCTGTGAGAACTGCTTAGCGTCTGTTGTAAGAAAAAAATTAAAGAAATTAAATGGTGAAGCATCGGAATCCTCAATATAATCTCGGTCTGTTGATTGATAATCGGTGATTGAAGTTAACTCCAAGCTATCACCGAATCTGTAATTACCTGTTGCCGTAAAACTGTAGGTTTCTAGCTGGTTGCGACCTGGAAAATCATACGAACCCGCGTAAATATCACCATCAAGATCCGTATATCCACCGATAGCTGGATTAGGTGATGACGGCTGCCCTGCTCCTGTAGGCAGTGGGGCACTGACATATTCAAAGAAACCAGTCCGAATATCTTGAGAACCATAACGAGCCGCCAACAATAAATCAAAATCATCAGTTGGCTTAAAACTCAACTGCGCCCGACCCGCCACATCATTTGCATTATTCAGACTTCTGTCTGGACGAAGTCTATTTTCGACATAGCCATCGCCCTGATGAGTTGCAAATGAAACACGTGCAGCAACTGTATCACTGATAGGGGCGTTTAGCGCGCCTTGAACTTTAATTCGATCGTAGCTCCCGTATGACGCATTCACGTAGCCCCCAAATTCCTCTTGAGGCTTGACTGAAATATAATGAACTAGCCCGCCCGTTGCATTTCTTCCAAACAGCGTCCCTTGCGGCCCACGCAAAATCTCTACACGTTCCGTATCAAAAAGTTGAAATCCGCTGCCTGATGATTGACTGATATAAGTTTCATCCACATATAGCGCCACTGGGCTCTCAACATTAGTGGTGAAGTCCGAATTAGAAGCTCCACGGATCGCAACGGAATAATTTGACTCTCCATTTGGCTGCACAGTGCTCACACCCGGAGCTAGAGCGGTAATCTGCTGGGCATTTGTATACCCCAAAGCTTTGATTTGCTTCTCACTCAGCGCCGTAACAGAAATCGCAACATCTTGCACAGATTCTGCTCTCTTGGTTGCTGTGACGATGATTTCATCCTCAAATACCTGCGCATAAGCAGGGCTAGACAAACCTATCCCTACCAACACGGGTATAACAGCAGCTCCATTTAACCAATTTAATTTAGTACGTTCCACGAGAGTCCCCTTTTTGACTTTATATATCATTAACAATACCAATTAGGACATATAACCAAACTTGGTCAAGTGTATTATTTTGGTCAATCGTACTATTTTAATAATTGTAACATATTTACTACACACCACGAATTTTTGTTAGATTAATTTCTATTCGGTGCTAGCTTATCCCAATGGAAACACATCCTCTATATGGCGAACTGAAAATCACTCGCAAAAAATCGGGCTATTCACGTGGAAAGAATGGTTACGAACATATTTTGTTCGCAACTTTAAATATATTGATAGAAGAAGGGTACAACTCTATCAGTTTTCGAAATATTGCAAAAGCTTGCGATATGAATGTTGGAAATGTAAATTATTACTTTTCATCGAAACAAGAATTAATCAGACAATTACTCGAAGCGATCATCGGCCATTACGAAGATGAATTTGACAAAAGTCTTGATCAAGATGGTATCGCTGCTGAAGATCGGCTAAGGGCTTATATCACAATTGTGTTAGAGGATATAAAGACAAAAAAGACAACGCGGTTGTTTCCAGAACTTTGGGTCCTTGCTAACCAAGACTCTTTTGTAGCGGACAGAGTAGAAGCCCTATATCGTCGCGCTCGTACTTATCTGAATAAAATAATATTAGATCTTAATCCCGACCTCCCTGCAAAAGAACGCGAAACACTCGCGCTTTTTCTATCTGCATCAATGGAGGGCATGACTACTTTCGCCGGATATAATAAACCGTGGGCCGATCATATGGAATTGATCATCAATATAACAACGAAGTCTTTTCTTGATCTCGTAAAAAACATTACAGTCAATGATATATCGGCTCTCAGCAATTCGAAAAAATCTTGATTGTATATCCAAGCCTAGAGCATTACTCACACTCTGATTAAGTGCCCCCCCCCCCAATTTGCTGGGCGCTTTTCTAAGAATGCCGAAACACCTTCCTGTGCATGTTCATTCATCATATTTTCAACCATAACATTTGAGCAATACTCATAGGCCTGAGCTAGAGGCATTTCAGTTTGAGTGTAAAACGCCCCCTTGCCTATTGACAGAACCGCGCTTGATTTTGACATTATCTTTTTAGCAATTTCTGACGTTGTTAAAGCCAGGTCGTCACTCTCCACAACTCGGTTTAGAAGTCCAATATTTTGTGCATGACCTGCGCTTATCATATCCCCAGTTAAGAGCATTTCCATGGCGTGCTTATGAGTAACATTTCTAGAGAGAGCGACCATAGGCGTGGAACAAAATAAGCCGATATTGACTCCGGGTGTTGCAAATCGAGACGTCCTAGAGGCATAGGCCAAATCGCAGCTTGCAATGAGCTGACATCCCGCCGCAGTAGCAACACCATCAATTTGCGCTATAACGGGCTTAGAGTTTTTAACAATGGCTTGCATAACCGACGCACATAAATTCATAAGCTCTTGAAAAAAAGCTAAACCGCCGTCTTCAGACTTTCTGGCAATAGTAATTTCTTTTAGATCGTGGCCCGCACTAAACACTGGGCCATTCGCTGTAATTAAAACGACTTTAATAGCTTTGTTGTCATGAGCTCCCTTTAGCTCAGCAAGCAATTTCTGCAGAAGGGATTTGGAAAGTGCATTTCGACGAGAACTATCATTTAAAGTCAGCCTAAGAATTCCATTTTCCAAGCCAGTAAGTAGAATATCAGAATTTATTTCCATGAATAAATGCCTTATTTTAGGGCCGTATATGAGGTATATTTTCTATCTGCGAAATATAACTATGAAATGTTAGGCTTTGACCACCTCTAAATACGAGACTCATCTTGTCTAAATTGCAAAACTCTACGAGCTTTTTTTACAACGGGCTCTTCAATAAATTTACCATCTAGTAAAACAACATTTCCATGTGATGCCTCAAAAGCTTCAATCACGCGTTTGGCATAACTAATTTCAGTATCAGATGATTCCAAAGCTCTATGAATAGAGTCTATTTGAGCTGGATGAATAGCGCTTCTAGCAAGGATGCCTACAGACTTGGCCTTGCGTGTAGAGGCTTCGCAGTCCTCTAAATTATGCACGTCGATATGTGGGGTATCAAAAAGCAAGACATCATGAGCATTGGCACTAGCGACAAGCTTGGACCGACCATATAAATGTGTACTCCACTGCAAATCACAATTAACATCACTGGCATAGTCAACAGCGCCGTACATGCCGAGCTTCACGCGGGCATGACTGAAAATATCGCTGCAATTCACCAACCCTTTTGCACTTTCAATAATCGCAAAAAACGGTCCTGATACAGCGGGTATTTTGTTATCCAAATCAACAATGTCCTGCAGTGAGCCCACCTTAGGAACCATTACGAAAGGAAGGTTTAGATTGGCCTCTGACAGGGCCGTTATATCTTTTTGGCCGGTTTCAGTATCAACAGGATTAATACGCAAGCTCACATGCGTGTGTTGTGTCTCCTTCAACCATGAGAAGACGTCATTGCGTGCACTGTCCTTAGCAGCAGGCCCGACTGCATCCTCCAGATCGATACAAACCAGATCGGCCCCTGCATTGCAGGCTTTTTCAAATCTATCGGAACGATTGCCCGGAACAAAAAGCTGGCTGCGATAATACACTAAATGCGCCTAAGGCAAACCGCCGTCGCTTCGCCGCCGCCAATGCAAAGACTCGCAACGCCTGTTTTGGCATCGCGTTTTTCCATCATTGCGATGAGGGTTGTCATAATCCGAGCTCCTGAGGCCCCGATAGGATGACCAAGTACACAGCCGCCACCATTGACGTTAACTTTTTCATGATTGAGTCCAAGTTCTTGCATTGCAATCATAGGGACTACGGCAAAGGCTTCATTAATTTCCCAAAGGTCGACATCAGCAGCCTCCCAATTAGCTTTCTTGAGCGCCTTTTTCATTGCATGCACAGGGGCCGTAGTGAAATAGGCCGGCGCATGAGCGTGGGCTGCGTGCGAGACGATTTCGGCGAGAATTTTATGCCCTCCCTTTTGAGCTTCTGATTTCCGCATCAAAACAAGCGCCGCCGCGCCGTCATTAATGGAGGATGCATTCGCCGCTGTAACAGTCCCGTCCTTGGTAAAGACAGCCCGCAGGCTTGGAATTTTTTCGGGGCGCGCATTTCTAGGGCCCTCATCCTCGCTCACAACGGTATCCCCTTTACGGCCTTTAACGGTAACAGGCGTAAGCTCGCGGTCAAAGTCACCGCTCTCTTGTGCGGCTTTGGCACGGCGTACGGATTCTATGGCATAGGCGTCCTGTTGCTCGCGTGTAAATTGATATTCTTTTGCAATCATATCAGCAAAGACACCCATAGCGTCCCCCTCATAGGCATCCGTCAAGCCATCATACATCATGCTATCAATCATCTTAGCATCCCCCATGCGCGCTCCGGCCCTTGCGCTTGGCATCAGATACGGCGCGCGGGTCATATTCTCCATCCCGCCCGCAACTGCTACATCAATAGAACCCGCCTTAATCGCATCGTGCGCCATAATAACTGCCTGCATACCACTGCCGCACATCTTATTGACGGTTGTGGCTTCGGCATGCTCACCAAGCCCCGCATAGATAGCGGCTTGACGCGCAGGCGCCTGCCCCTGGCCTGCCGGCAAAACACAGCCCATTATGGTTTGCTCAACTTTATCGGCAGACATGCCTGCCTCATCCATGGCGGCCTTAATAGCCACCGCGCCAAGTTTCGGGGCTGACACGGTTGAAAACGCTCCTTGAAAAGCGCCCATGGGTGTGCGGGCCATACCTACTATGACGACTGGATCAGACATTATATACCCCTATTCAAAAACAATATCGGCTTCGGTTTTAGACTTAACTTCATCAACGATCACATCCGGCGCAAGCTCTCGTAATCGAAAGCGCTTTTGACCATGCCCGCGATCAAACACGCCTAAATCTGTAATGACCATGTGGATGCAGTTTTTACCTGTCAGCGGCAAAGTACATTCTTTGAGAAACTTACTCTCACCTCGTTTATTAGTATGGTCAAACAAAGCGATACAGCGCTTCACCCCTGCGACCAAATCCATAGCGCCACCCATGCCTTTGACCATCTTACCCGGTATCATCCAATTGGCGATGTCCCCATTTTCAGCCACTTCCATCGCGCCCAAAATCGACAAGTCTATATGCCCGCCGCGTATCATCGCAAAGCTGGTCGCGCTGTCAAAAAAGCTTGATTTAGGCAAAGTTGTAATCGTCTGCTTACCCGCATTAATAAGGTCAGCATCCTCTTCACCCGCATACGGAAAAGGCCCCATGCCGAGCATACCATTTTCGCTCTGCAAAGTGACATCCATCCCGTCCGGAATATGGTTTGCGACCAAAGTCGGAATCCCAATGCCGAGATTAACATAAAACCCGTCTTCAAGCTCCTGCGCCGCACGGGCAGCCATTTCATCGCGTGTCCAAGCCATTATGTGCTCCTCTCGCGTGTCGTCAGCTGTTCAATACGTTTCTCACATTCAGCTTCGATAATCCGCTGTACGAAAATACCGGGCGTGTGAATAAAGTTGGGATAAAGCGTGCCGACGGGGACAATCTCGTCCACTTCGGCCACCGTCACCTTACCAGCCATCGCCATCATGGGGGAGAAGTTTCGTGCGGTGGCTTTGAAAGTCAGGTTTCCTTCCGCATCTCCCTTCCAAGCTTTAATAATGGAAAGATCTGCCTTTAGCCCTGTTTCCATGATATAAGCTTCACCCTCAAAGTCTTTATGTTCTTTGCCTTGCGCGATAAGCGTGCCGACACCTGTTTTGGTATAAAACCCCGGAATACCTGCCCCGCCTGCGCGGATTCGTTCAGCGAGAGTGCCTTGCGGATTGAATTCAAGCTCTAACTCTCCGCCCAGATATTGGCGCTCAAATTCTTTATTCTCGCCAACATAAGAACTGACCATTTTTTTAATCTGCCGCGTTTCCAAAAGCTGCCCAAGGCCAAAACCGTCAACGCCCGCATTGTTGGAAATCACCGTGAGGTCTTTTGCGCCGCTATCGCGCAAGGCCACAATCAAGTTCTCTGCTATACCGCAAAGACCAAATCCGCCACTCATCACCGTCATGCCATTTAGGGTTAAGCCCTCTAAAGCAGTACTAGCCGTTTTATAAATTTTACTCACCTAACCCTCACCTAGTGCCGAAATTCCACTTCGCAGCTGCACAACAAAATGATCAGCAATATCTTGACCATCTAGGCGCCCATCGGCGTCGAACCATGCATTGAGCCAGTTTAAGGCTCCCATGAAAAAGAAAACGTGTAAGCGAGGATCGCCGCTACGAATGGACCCATCAATTTGACCGGACTTAACAATACGAATAATTCGCCGCTCAATCCTTGCCCGGCGAGCAAGTACTTCGGCTTGCCAATCACCCTTGAGGCTATCGACATCTGTTAATAAGGAAACACCAGATTGTGTGAGAAGGTTTACAAAACTTCTAAAAACCCCCGCCAAGTAGTCCAATGCAGTTTGGTTAGTCGCAGGCTTCAGTTGGAGAACATCATCCATAGAGGCATAGGTCATAAGATGCGACTCATACAAAATTTCCTCTTTATTCTTTACGTAATAATAGAGCGCCGCTTTAGTAAGACCCAACGTTTCAGCGATATCAACCATTGATGTATTGTGGTACCCGCGTCGCCTAAAAGCGCTTGCCGCGCTTACGATTACAGCTCTCTTCTTCGCCGCAAATTGAACATCTCTATCAAATGGAGAACTTATAAGTGTCGTTTTCGTCATGCTCACGCATTATCACAAGAATAAATTTGACTCAAGAGTAGAATTTTATTACTTCAAATTTAATTAAGTGAAAGAAAAGATGATTATTTCGAAAATAAAACCTGATACTGATGCTTTTCGTGAGAATGAGAAAAGCATGAAAGCCCTCATTTCAGACCTACAAAAAAAAGTTGAGAAGATAGCTGAAGGTGGCCCCCTTCGCGCCCGTGAAAAGCACTTGGCCAGAGGCAAATTGTTGCCTCGCGAGAGAGTAGAGCGGCTGCTGGATCCCGGAACGCCATTTTTGGAGCTGTCTCAGCTAGCAGCATATGGCATGTATAACGACCAAGTCCCCAGCGCTGGTCTCATAACAGGGATTGGACGTGTCTCAGACCGCGAAGTAATGATCATTTGCAATGATGCAACTGTAAAAGGTGGAACCTATTATCCGATGACGTGCCAAAAGCAGGCACGAGCTCAGGAAATTGCAGAAAAAAACCACCTACCCTGCATTTACCTCGTCGATAGCGGCGGCGGTAACTTACCTAACCAGGCAGAAATTTTCCCGGGAAAAGACGACTTCGGTCGGTGTTTTTATAATCAAGCCAATATGAGTGCTAAAGGCATAGCACAGATTGCTGTTGTCATGGGAAGCTGCACAGCTGGCGGTGCTTATGTTCCCGCTATGGCGGATGAAAGTATCATCGTTGCCAATCAAGGTACAATCTTCCTTGCAGGCCCCCCTCTAGTTGAAGCCGCTACAGGCGAAAAAATCGACGCGGAAAGCCTGGGCGGTGGTGCTTTGCACGCTAAAACATCCGGTGTTGTTGATCACCTCGCAAGCAATGATGCCCATGCTTTACAAATAGCGCGCAACTCGGTGGCGACGCTTGGTCCTGCAAACCTCAGCTATAAAGCGCAAACAATAGAGCCACCTGCATATGATGAAGACGAACTGCTCGGCATTGTCCCTGACGATGCTCGCCAACCTTATGATTGCCGTGAAATTATTGCTCGTATTGTAGACGGATCTCATTTTGATGAATTTAAACAAAATTACGGTGAGACACTTGTGTGTGGATTTGCTAAAATTGAGGGGCATAGAGTTGGCATACTTGGCAATAACGGCGTATTATTTTCCGAGTCCGCCGTAAAGGGCGCGCATTTTGTTGAGCTTTGCTGCCAACGAAATATTCCCCTCGTTTTCTTACAAAATATAACAGGCTTCATGGTTGGTTCAAAAGCTGAAGCAGGCGGTATTGCCAAACACGGCGCAAAAATGGTCCATGCTGTTGCTTGTGCTAAAGTCCCCAAATTCACTATCATAGTCGGCGGTTCTTATGGGGCGGGCAACTATGGCATGTGCGGCCGAGCCTATGATCCGCGCCTGATGTTTATGTGGCCCAATGCGCGCATTTCCATAATGGGAGGTGAACAAGCCGCGAGCGTTTTAGCAACCGTCAACCGTGATGCACCTAACTGGTCGCCGGATGAACGCGAAGCTTTCATGCAGCCTATTCGTGAACGTTTTGAGCGTGAAGGCCATCCCTATTTTGCTAGCGCTAGAATATGGGATGACGGAATTATCGCGCCAACCGACACGAGAAGGGTTCTTGGTCTCGGATTGGCTATGGCGGCTAACGGACCGGTTCAATCGACCCAGTTTGGCGTGTTTAGGATGTAATGATGACAAAAAAGATCAAAAAAATCCTAATCGCCAATCGCGGCGAAATCGCCTGCCGTGTTATCAAGACGGCCCGTAAAATGGGTATAGCAACGGTGGCCGTCTATTCTGATGCAGACAAAAATGCTGTGCATGTCAAAATGGCAGACGAAGCTGTTCACATAGGCCCACCTCCGGCGGCTGAAAGCTATTTGGTAGCTGACAAAATTATCAAGGCCTGCAACGCAACAAAAGCGGATGCTGTTCACCCCGGTTATGGTTTTCTATCTGAAAACCCTTCTTTCGTTCGCGCTTGCGAAGCCGCCAACATCACCTTTATCGGCCCAAAAGCTGAAAGCATGGAATCGATGGGCCTGAAAGATGCGGCGAAGAAGCTCATGGATGCCGCGAATGTCCCCATCACGCCAGGCTATCACGGCGAAAACCAAGATCCACAACTCTTGCGCAAGGAAGCCAAAAATATTGGGTATCCTGTCCTCATCAAAGCCGTTGCGGGCGGCGGCGGCAAAGGCATGAGAAAAGTCGATAAAGATGCTGATTTTGAAGCTTCCCTCGCCTCCTGTCAGCGTGAAGCGACGTCTAGCTTTGGCGATGACCGCGTTTTAATTGAAAAATATATTACATCTCCCCGTCATATCGAAGTCCAAGTCTTTGGTGATAGTCATGGCAATGTCGTTCATATGTTTGAGCGAGATTGTTCGCTGCAACGTCGCCATCAAAAAGTGATTGAAGAAGCCCCTGCACCCGGCATGACCGATAAGGTCCGTAAGGCTATGACCGAGGCTGCTATTCAATCTGCCAAGGCCGTAAATTATATTGGCGCAGGCACTGTAGAATTTATTGTCGATGGATCTGGAGCCCTAAAAGAAGACGGGTTTTGGTTCATGGAAATGAACACCCGCCTTCAAGTCGAGCACCCAGTGACAGAGATGATTACAGGGCTTGATTTAGTAGAATGGCAAATTCGCGTAGCTCAAGGCGAAAAGTTGCCGCCGCAAAACGAGATTACGCTTAGAGGTCACGCCCTTGAAGCTCGTCTTTACGCCGAAGACCCAGCCAATGACTTTCTACCAAGTGTAGGCAAACTTCACGTGCTTAAGTTTCCCGAAGACCACCGAATTGACACTGGCGTAGAAGAAGGCGGCGAGGTTTCAATTTTTTATGACCCCATGATTTCTAAAATCATTGTGCATGAACAAGATCGAAATAGCGCCATTGCTACGTTGGAAAATCAATGTCGTGATACGCAAGTCTATCCAGTGAAAACTAATGCGCGATTTCTTGCCAATTGCCTAGCTCACCCAGTTTTCATCGCAGGCGATGTATCGACCAATTTCATAAAAGACCAATCAGACGTTCTTTTCTATAAAGACGCGCTTAGCCATGACCTTCCAAGTCTTTCATCGGCCCTCGCCCCAACAACTAACGGAACAGGTTTTAGTGAATGTGGGGCATGGAGATTAAACCAACCCTCGAGAACAACTTTTAATAGAATCTTTGACGAGGAAGATATCCAGCTAAGCCTCACTCCAAAGCCCGAAAAAATGAAGGATTATATTTCCTGTCATCCAAGACCTGAGGGGGATGTCGTCATTGTTGATGGCCTGAGCTACCTCATCCAATCACCCATGTCTGGCAGATTTGATTCAAGCGGCGGCAATTCAATTGCCTCGCCTATGCCTGGTTCAATTATCGCTGTGAACGCGGCGGCCGGTGATGTGGTCAAAGCCGGAGACCCCCTAATTGTGATGGAAGCCATGAAAATGGAAATGACACTGGAAGCCCCTCGTGACGGTAAAATTGAGATGCTTAACATTAAACCAAATGACCTTGTTGCAGATGGCGACATTTTACTCACATTAGAAGAAGACACATAATGACGACAACTTACCCAACACTTCAATTTGGTCATTCAGAAGAAACGCAAATGATTCGCGAGACCGTACACGGCTTTGCACAAGAACATATTGCGCCTATAGCTGAAGCTGTCGATGCAGATAATAAATTTCCACGTCACCTATGGCCTTTAATGGGCAAGCTTGGCCTGCACGGAATCACAGTGCCTGAAAAGGACGGCGGCACCGGCCTTGGTTATCTTCAGCACACAATAGCCCTAGAGGAAATCAGCCGTGCTTCTGCCTCTGTTGGTTTATCTTATGGCGCTCATTCTAACCTTTGCATCAACCAACTTAGGCGCTGGGGTAATGCGGAGCAAAGAGCTAAATATTTACCTAAACTCATGAGCGGAGAACATGTCGGTTCACTTGCAATGTCAGAGCCAAGTGCAGGTTCAGATGTAGTCTCAATGAAACTAAAAGCCGAAAGTGCTCAAGGCGGATATCTCCTTAACGGTAATAAGATGTGGATTACAAACGGGCCAGAAGCCAATACACTTTTAGTCTATGCCAAGACCGACCCAAATGCTGGTTCTAAAGGCATCTCAGCCTTCATTATTACGCCAGATATGGAAGGTTTTTCTACAGCTCAAAAACTCGACAAGCTTGGGATGCGCGGCTCTGATACTTGCGAGTTGGTTTTTGAAGATTGTTTTGTCTCTAAGGAGAACCTTGTTGGCGAAGTAGGGCAAGGTGCCGAGATATTGATGAGCGGCCTTGATTATGAACGTGTTGTCTTGTCAGGCATATCAGTAGGTATCATGCAAGCGTGTTTGGATGTCGTTCTTCCTTTCATTCATGAGCGCAAACAATTTGGCAAACCCATTGGAACATTCCAGCTCATGCAAGGCAAGCTCGCAGACATGTATGTTACGCTCTCTACGGCTAGGTCTTATGTTTATGCCGTTGCGGCAGCCTGCGACCGCGGCGAGACTACCCGCAAAGATGCGGCGGGTTGCATTCTCTATGCTGCCGAAAAATCTACGTTAATGGCAAGTGACGCTATTCAGATGTTAGGCGGCATGGGATATATCAATGAAAGCCCAACAGGTCGTCTTTGGCGAGATGCTAAACTAATGGAAATCGGTGCAGGTACATCCGAAATCCGCCGCTGGCTTATTGGCCGAGAACTCTTTGGCGAGACAGCGTAATGGCCGGTAAATGGTTTGATGAATTGGAAGTGGGTCAAGTCTTTCAACATGCGATCAGGCGAACATTAACGGAGACTGACAATATCCTTTTCACAAGCATGACCCATAATCCCGCGCAACTTCATTTAGATTCTGATTATTGCGAAAAAGAAACTGAATTTGGCAAGCCACTCATCAATAGCTATTTTACATTAGGACTTGTTGTCGGCATTTCTGTTGGGGATACGACACTCGGTACAGCAGTTGCCAATCTTGGAACAGATAAGGTTCGTTTTCCAAAACCTCTGTTTGCTGGTGATACTATCCATGTCGAAACGGAAATTATAGCATTACGCGAGTCTAAATCCAGGCCTATGCAGGGCATCGTCACTTTTGAACATCGGGCATACAATCAAAATGACGTTCTTATCGCCACGCTTCAACGCAGCGGATTACAACATAAAAACCCTTTATCCTGAAGTTTTTCAACCTACCCACATTTCAAGAAGACTATAAATAATGACTAGAACAGCTAAACATGTTGGCAAACCTGTGGCCGTCAAACGAGATGATAATGGAACACTGACTCATCTCTACTTTGAAAATAGAACACGCGCCACCACCCTCAAAAATGCAATACAATTTGTGGAACCTAATCTTGCTGAAAAATTGAAAGTCTCTCTTGGTAAGAATGGTCAAAAAATACTCATTCCAATTGAGGGGTTATATTTTGATGACCTTCCGGAAGAATAGGAATGCTATGAAAACGGCTGATATTGTAGATATGTATGATCAGGATGTAAAATTTTGTCATCTCCCCTTTTTAAAAATTGGGAAAAAACGCGCCTTTTTTGGCCCCGTACAAACAGTTAAGTGTTATGAAGATAATGTTCTCCTAAAAGCTGAACTGGAAAAGCCGGGTAAAGGACGCGTCTTAATTGTAGACGGTGGCGGTTCCACACGACTAGCAATTTTAGGTGATGTTATTGCTGGACTTTCTCTCGAAAATCATTGGGCAGGCGTGATTTTAAATGCGGCGGTCCGTGATGTAGCGATGCTGAACCAGATGGATATAGGTATTCGCTGCTTAGGCACGTCGCCAAAGAAAAGTGCCAAATTAGGCAATGGAACTGTCAGCACTATAATCGAATTTGGCGGCGTAGAATTTGCTCCCAATGATTTTGTCTATGTGGACGAGGACGGAATTCTGGTCTCCAAATTCAATGTTCTTGCCTAAAGACACTCTCAAGAACAACTCCCAAATAGAAAATATAGATTTTCCATGCCCTACGGACCGACTAAAATTTTTGGCATTCTTGCTATTCCATCGCTGGCATTAAGTCAGCCAAGTTTTGCTCTGGACGACACTTCCGCAATTATTGTAACGGCCACAAAAATAGAAAAAGATATCCAAGATTTAGGCCTAAGAGTTAGCGTTGTGGAGGGGGATGTCCTCTCTACATTTGACGGTGCAGAAGACCTTACCCAGCGTGTCTCGGGCCTACAGGCAGCTGTGGCCAATGGTAGTCAAGTCGCCTTTCAAATTCGTGGTATCGGCGCGGTCGATCACCAAGCCCTTACTCCAACAGCGGCGGCCGTCTATGTTGACGGCACATATCAAGCGACCAATGTGCAAACCAGCCCACTCCTTTTTGATATAGACCGCGCTGAAGTCCTTAAGGGGCCGCAAGGCTCACTTTATGGTCGCAATTCTTCTAGCGGCGCCATCAACTTTAATTCAGTTTTGCCCGGCGAGACGAAAACCGGATATATCGGCGCAGAATATGGAACATTTGACCGTATCAATATAGTAGGCGCAGCGACCTTACCTGTCAGCGATATTTTCTCTTTGCGCCTTTCAGGACGCTATTTGAATCAAGACGCGACTTTGGACAATGTTGTCACGAATGACACTGTAACCGCACCCAAAGAAGCCGGCGGCAAGCGTGATGAATTTGGCCTACGCGCCATTGGCCGCCTTCAAGCTTCGCCCAATACCGAAGTCTTCCTCAACGCCCATTACGCTGAAGATAACGGAATTAATCAAGCGCCGCTCAATAGCAGCCGCGACGTTGACAAGCATGAAATTTCTATCGGGCCAGATGGCATTCAAGATACCGATAATGAATTTTACGGCACATCAGTTAATGTTACTCATGACTTTGGTGATTTCGCCCTTGTCTCGCACACCGCCTATACGGGCTATAATCAACAATATGGCTTTGACTTTGACGGTACTCCTGCCCCCTTTAATGTCGGTAGCCTGAACGCCAATCTCGCTTATGACAGAGACTTTACGCAAATCAGTGAAGAACTGCGCCTGAGCTTTAACACGGATAAAGTAGAGCTTATGGGCGGGCTTTATTTAGAAGCCGAAGACTTTGACCAAGAGTACCTGATCTGGTGTGGCGTGTTAAACCCCGACACATTATTGGGAACTTGCCGCTATGTCGGCGCGCCGGGCCGTGCTGGCCCAACACCAGCCTCCACTGGCACAGCGACAACGTTACAATCTCTTATTACGCAATCCCGTAAGACAGCAGCCTTGTTTACTTACAACACGATCGAGATTGCCCCTCAGCTTGATGTCGTTCTCGGCGGACGTCTCACCCATGAAATCATCAAAGGACGCGGCGAAGGGCGGCATTATTTTGATGACGGCATTATCGCGCTCAATAATCGTGATGGTCTTGGTCTTGCGAAAGGTAGTAATAAAATCTCTGATACACGTTTTTCTGGTAATATCGGCTTGAATTACACCCTTATGGATAACACGCTTCTTTATGCCACTTATTCAAATGGGTTTAAGAGCGGCGGCTTTAACGGCGAAGTTATAAATAATGCAACGCATTTTTCTGATGAAGGCCTATTTGGCGGAGAAACTGTGGACGCGCTTGAAGCGGGAATTAAATTTTCGCGAGAGAATGTCGCTTTTAACCTTGCAGGCTTTTATCAATTTTATGACCGTCCGCAGGCGCGTATCTTTGTGCCTTTCGCGACAGAAAATGGCGGATCTTTTACGTCTAACTCGCTTTCCAATCTCGATGAAGCGACATCCTATGGCCTTGAGGGCGATATAAGCTGGACTCCGGTTGAAGGGCTTGATCTCTTTGCAGGCGCAACTTGGCTAGATACAGAAATCAACCAAGAAGAAAACCCAAACGTTCCGCAAAACGCAGCGACCTTTGACGGCAACCCCCTGCCCTTTGCGTCTAAATTTTCAGGCGTTGTCTCTGCTCGTTATGAATGGGCTTTGAGCGACGGCCTTAACGCCTCGGTTCAAGGCAATGGCAAATATCAAAGCGCCTTTTTCCTCGACGCCGAAGGCCTCGAGGACCGCCGCCAACATGGCTATGAAATCATTGACGGCAGTGCCAATCTACATTTCAACAGTGGCATTGATGTCGGCATTTGGGGACGTAACCTTAGCAATTCTGATTACGCTGTCTCAGGTTTTGGCTTTATCGGATATAACATGTTCAGAGGTGCACCGCGAAGTTACGGCGTCTCAGTCAAATATTCTTATTAATATCAACGGCAAATAGTTGCGGCCTGATGACCTTTTACTTGGAGAACTAGTATGAAACCCTCCCATAAAACGCTACCAGACCTTCTTGCCGACGGTGAAAAGAAACGACGAAAAGTTCTTGGAGATGCGCATGTCGATAATGCCATGACCAATGCACACCCCTTTAACCAGCCTTTACAAGAAATCATTACAACATATGGATGGGGTGATATTTGGACACGAGAAGGCCTATCTGACAAAACTCGTAGTTTGTTAAATGTTGCTTTGCTAACGGCGATGAGGCAAACAAATGAGTTGAAAGGCCATACACGAGGCGCAATCAATAACGGATGCACTCCCGAAGAGATTAGAGAAGTTATAATTCATACATGTCTCTATGCAGGCGCTCCAGCAGCCCTAAGTGCTATGAAAGTTGTTTCAGCAACATTGCAAGAACTTGATTGCATAAAGGAATGAAAGGGTAAGCCTATGTCACTAAAAATAGAATCAGAAGGTGAGTTTAAAGGCTGGAGCTTTTGGCCCTCAGAAACATTCGAATGTGAAACCGTCGGTCCGTTCTATTTCAAAAAATCAAAAGACGGATCTTATATCTCAAGATACCGATCTATTGAAAAACATATGAATGCCGGTGGCTATACTCACGGCGGATGCCTTATGTCGTTTGCAGATTTTTCTCTCTTTGCAATTGCATCAGATCACATTCAGGACAATCAAGCCGTGACAGTTGCCTTCAATTGTGAGTTCTTAGCAGGATCAAAGGTCGGTCAACTTATGGAGGGTAGTGGTGAGGTATTACGGGCGGGTCGGTCTATTATCTTTGTGAGAGGTATGATTACAGCTGATAAAGAAGTTTGTTTAAATTTTTCAGGAGCTATAAAGAAAATTTAGTATATCCCTAATCTGAAATTAGTGATTAGCGGTTAAAAAAAATACCTAATCGGAGCTAGAAAAATTATAAATGTGTGTGGGTGAACCATTTTTAGAATTTCATCACTCAATACAAGGTTCTATATGACGGTTTTCAAGTACCTCTGTAGCTGCCATTTTCAAAGAACAAAAATTAGTTGGAAATTATCCCTATTTAGCTGTTTTTTGTTGCTTGTAGATTCCAAATTAGTGTATTTGGCACAAATCTATTGAATCAGATGGTTGTAGCGACTGCTTTTGGTGATATATGTCGATGCCCTTGAGGGCTAAGTTATTGAAAAGCCGCGGTAGCTCAGGGGTAGAGCGCATCATTGGTAATGATGTTATAAAATTAAGAGCGGCCACTACAAAAATTGTCCCAAGAAGTCATTATTTCACGACGCTTATCCAACATTTTATTACCGCGTATATAAGCTCTCTCTACAGTGTTCTTTGTTTCATGGGCGAGAGCAAACTCAACGGCCTGAGTCGGGAAGTTTGTGGCTTCAAGGGCCCAAGTTTTAAATGATGACCTAAATCCATGAGTGGTAATGTTATCATACCCTAATTTCCTTAAAGTCACCATTGGCGCATTGTAACTAAATGCCTTTTTGTTACTTGGGTTTTGAAAAACCAATGCTCGATCTTGAAATTCAGATTTTTCTATAACCATAGATTTTGCGACCCCCACTAGAGGAACAATATGCGGCCTTTTCATCTTCATTCTCTCAGCAGAGATCGACCAAATTTTATCTTCTAAGTTCACTTCTTCCCATAAAGCCCCCCTCGCCTCACCAGATCTGCTGGCTGTTAAAATTATAAACTCAGTCAGATATGAAGCAGGTGTTTTCATAGTACGGAGCTTTCTCATCAGCTCAGGTACATCCTGCCAAGGCAATGCAGCATGATTTTTTGAAGGTTTCACCCTCTCCTTAGCCGTGAGTAGTTGATCCAAATTCCCCCGCCAAGTTGCAGGGTTAGGCCCATCCCGAAACTGCATCGCGATAGCCCAAGCAAACACAGCTTCTGTATATAAGCGTGTTCGGCTAGCCGTTTCAGTCTTTGTTCCCCATATAGGAATCAGGGTTTCGTACACATCGCGCGTCGATATTTTCTTTATTTCATGCTTGTGCAACGCAGCAGCATGAGTCGTCAGGCAAAAGTACCATCGCCTTCTGGTTTGCTCAGTCCTAAAGTATTTTGATTGGTCTTTAGATTCAAAGAATTTAACAATGATTTCTGAAAAGGTTAGTTTGGCTTCACGCTTTTCTACAACCAGCCCCTCATCTAAATCTCGTTGCTCAAGTGGATCGATACCGCTTTTGACAAGAGATCTGGCCTTTCCGGCATTTGTACGCGCTACTTCGATATGATTAGTTCGTGATACCGGACCCAACCCCATATCACGCCTTCGGTCAAATATCTGATAACGGTAGACCCAAGATTTGACACCTGTCTTGCCAATCAATAGGTATAAACCACGCCCATCACCATAACGACCAGGTGCATCAAGGGCCTTAACTACTGCTCGATTTAACTTATGCTTACCACCACTCATATAAATTCGCCCTACACTGCTCCCTCATTTGCTCCCTCATTTCGAAGGCAACTGTAGGAAACACTAAAATACATCGCCATACAAGTAATTTCATATGTTATTGTATTATATAAGTATTTTGAACATTAGGAAACGCAAGGAAACATTAGTTATTGTTCAGGTTCGGGCACCATTTCCCTGATAAAGTAAGTTGCGTAAGCCTCTGAAAAGTCTCGGGAAATCCCTCTTTCCTTTACTTTCCATACGGTAACTCGCGCAATTTGCTTCACTTTTTGCCTTACAATGGGCTGCACGGAGATGGCGAAATGAAAGCGATAAGACGGCTCGACCAATACTTACGTTTACGCGGTGATACATGGCACTATGTGCGGCGCGTTCCCAAAGCGGTCAGACATATTGATGACAGAACTGTGATATACCGCTCTCTTGATACCGATAGCCGCAAGATTGCGCGCCAACGACGGGATATTTGCGCCGACGAAGACAACCAACGTTGGAACGAAATAACGCCAAGCCGTTTTCAATCTTCCTCGAAACACGCGAGTTATCGCGATGCAAGTCATCGAGCACGCTCTCAAGGGTTTAACTATAAGCCGATGGAAAGCTTGGTTTCGCAAAACACTGTTACGAATTTACTGCACCGCCTAATCGCTTTGGAACCATTAAAAGACAGCCCTCAGCGCAAGGAAGAGCTAGACGCAGTTGCTCTGCTTGGGAGTGTTAAAACGCCCTCCGCGACCATCACCGAGGCAATGGACTTATATCTCTCCGAGATCGTCGCGGACGAACTCGCCGGTAAATCACCGGAGCAAATACAGAACTTCTCTAAGATTAAGCGCCGCGCTGTTTCCAACTTCGTCAATCTAAACGGCGATATCGATATGCGGTGCATTACCCGCGAACATGCTCACACCGTGCGTAAATTCTGGCATGAGCGCATCCACCCAAAGGACGGCTCCAAGCCTATGAGCGGCAGTAGAAGTGCGGCCTATATGCGGGCGCACAGATTGCGGCTTGCCACACTCGCAAAAGCGGCTGTGGTGCAAGTCGCGAGCAAGGATAAGGACGGTAATCCCTTGGAGTGGCGGGTGCCAGAGGATTTTGAAGAACGGGCTATCTCGTTAGATTTGAAACAAGGCCGCGCGTCAGGCGTGAAGTTACTTTCGCGCCAAGACTTGAATGCACAGCTTGAGAGTCCCGGTGCGACTTGGCTTGACCGCGCACAGGTGAGTTGGGGTAGAGGTGGACTAGGAGGAATAAGCGTAAAATCTAGCGCCTTCGCAAAAGAATTGGACACGGCTTTCCAGCAGCGCCGCACATGGCTCATTGAGCGGGGCTATGCAGAGCTACGCCAAGACGAGCAGAAGACCTCTATCATCTATAAGCGCGGCTATTTGAAAGCCCTAGAGACGGAAGGGTTCAACGCCGCAACGGAGAAGCTAGAGAGCATGACGGGCAAGGCGCATGTTGCGGCGCAGTCAGGACGGTTGATTGAGGGCACCGTCTCACAGAAATATGAACTCCCCCACGGCCCCCACGCGATGATTGAGACGCAGCGGGCTTTCTACCTCGTGCCGTGGGAAAGCACTCACGCGCAGAAGTGGGGCAAGCGCATTAAAGGCCGCGTGCTTAGCGGCGGCGGCATTGATTGGGACGCCGGGCGCAGCCGAGGGATTGGACGGTGACTTTAGCTTGGGGGCAAAGGAGACATTGGAATTGGCGTTAAGAACGAAAGTTTTTGCCGGTTCTGTCTTCAATTAGTCGTACGATTGAAAGATGTGGTGCATCAGGGCCATAGTTTGAGACGGCGTCTTCATAGCTAGCCACAACATTATCTGCCAGTGGCATTTCAATATCGAGATGATCTCCGAGTTGCTTGACTAGCCGCATATCTTTTCTGGCAAGCCCTAAAGCAAAGCTGTTGTCATAGCTGCCGTCCAAGACTTTCGGAATGTAATTATCGACGACATAACTTTGCGCACAGCTATGGCTTAAAACGTCGCTTAATATGGTCAGGTCTAATCCGCCTTTTGCGCCCAACATCAGAGCTTCGCCAATGCCTTGCGCCACAAGGTAATTAAGGTGAAGCTGACTGAGTTTAGTAATATAACCCGCGCCTGAAGGGCCCATGATTATAACTTTTTTTGCGACAGCATTTAGTAAGTTGGAGTGAGTATCAGAAAGTGGATTATCCAGCCCTAGAAGCATCGTCAATGTGCCCGCAGCAGCCCCTTCTGTTCCGCCTGTGACAGGGGCGTCAATTAAGGTGAGATAATCAGGCGCGGCCTCGCGAACCTTTTGCCATTCCGATAAATCGCTTGTGCTTGTTTCAAACCATATAGCGCCTTCGGGCAGGTTTTTTAACAAACCGTCTTCACCCAAGGCTATCTCATTCACTTGTTTTGAGCTTGGAAGTGAGGTGAAGATTATATCTGACTGTTTGGCAATTTCAGAGATTGTCTCTGCGGCCATAGCGCCATCGTCGGCGAAGGACTGAACAGCGTCCTTGTTAATATCGAAAACGCTAAAGTTAATCTTATTAGCCGTGCAATATCGATGCAAATTCGCCGCCATGCCGTTACCCATATTCCCAAGTCCGATAAACCCAACGCGCATAGGCCGCTACTTTAATCTGTTAAACCGTCAAGGCGTGTGCGTTCCCGTTCGACATGAATGGGCATAGCGCGGCCATAAAAGGCTTTGGCGTGGTGCGGACGGTTCACATGATAAGGGTCGGTGACATAAGTCGGCAGCGCAATGATCCGGGGGGTATTACCGCCTGTCGGCGTTACACGGTGCAGGGAATTACGGCCTCGAAAAATTTGAAGATCACCTTCTTTAAGCTTAAGGACTTTGACTTGGGAGCGGTCCCCTTTGAGGGCAGCCTTCACATCATCAAAGTTCTCATTTGCGGCGGTGCGGATATTCGGGCAATATTCAAAGTCACCCCCCGTTTCTGCTTCTTGAACCAACAGGCTGACAGTAAAATCATTGCCGTCAAAGTGCCACGGAAAGTAATCTCCATTCTTCATAACGCTATAGGGGTTGCGTCCCAAAGGGTCTGCCCATCTATAGATAGGCCCAACATTTAGGCACTCGCTGATGAAATGCACCATAATATCCGAGTCATAAATTTTCCGCAAAAGTGAGTCGGCTTCAAGCTCATCTGAATTGATAAAAGAACTGGTTCGGCGAGAGAAAATCCTTTTAGGATGATCTTCGGCTAAGGTTTCATCATCTGCTGTTAGATAGGGATTGATTTTGGCATCCGCAGGACGGGCTTTGTCTATGATGCGCGTCGCTTCCTCTCGCATAGCTTTAACAGCTGCGGGAGTCAGAAAATTTGGCACATGCGCACAGCCAAAAGCTTCAAGACCTTCTCTGGCATGCTTGATTAAGGCTTGGCGCTTGGGATTGCCGATTTCATGAATAGGAAACTCAACCAAATCTATACATTCATGAAGGTCGATTTCGGCGGCCGCATAAGCGCTGGGACCAGAGGGTTTGTCATGAGGGTCGATTGCAAGAGAGGACATGGCTACCTTCCAGTTAGTGCTTATACGAGGGGTCTAGTCGGTCAATTTGCCGCTTCAGCGCCGGCCATTCATACTTGCCGGGTGGGAAGGCCGCATATTGGTCGGAGGCTTTCTGCCACATAGCGGCGGGTTGGTTGCAGGTTTTGAGCCCGCTGGCCCCGACCTGAATGGCCACCTCGCACATGCGAATAAGATAATACATATTCATGAAACACTCACCCGCCGTCGCTCCGACCGTCAGGAAACCATGATTGCGCATAACGAGACAGCTATTACCCTCAAGACGCTCTGCAATTCTGTGTCTTTCGTCGGGATCAACAGACAGCCCTTCCCAGTCATGATAGCCGACTTTGCCGTAAAGCATGGAGCTGTCTTGTACAAGGAAGGGTATTTCCTCAAAAGCTGTCGCAGCTATGGCTGTCGGCGGATGTGCGTGAAAAACGAATTTACTGTCAGCGTGATTTAGATGAACGGCGCTGTGGATGATAAATCCCGCCGTATTCACATCTTCCGGGCCTTCGATAACTTTGCCCTCTTCATCTACCTTGATGAGGTTCGACGCTGATACTTCCGAATAGTGTAAGCCGAAACGATGCATATAGAAATGATGTTCACTGCCCGGTACGCGCGCCGTAATATGGTTCCAAACCGTGTCGTCCCATCCGAAATGCGCGGTCAGACGGAACATGGCGGCAAGGTCTATGCGAACCTGTTCCTGTTGTTGCTCAAGTGTTAGATTACTCATAAATAAATTCCCTAATTTTCCCAAACGCGTTGAGGTGTTCCTAATATATCAAGATTTGGTGATACGCCGAGACCAACGGCATCACTGGGTTCTATATACCCATCATGGCGTGATGGGCTATTCGGGTCGAGTCTTGGCCCGACATAGTTTGAAAGGTCACATACATTGAGTAAAAACTTAGGCTCTGTCGAGGCTGCCAGATGGAGCGCAGCCGCAGTAACAATGTCGCCGCCCCATGTATCTTCGACACACATTTTTACGCCAAGCGTGACGCAAAGATCCCGAGCCCTCCTTGCCGCCGAGAGCCCGCCAAATTTTGAAATCTTTAACGCTGTCGCATCGAGACAGTCGGCTTCATAGGCTTCGAGTACATCAGCGGGAGTCTTAGTGCTTTCGTCTAATTTCATCGGCAGCCCTGTGGAGCGTTTCACCGTCGCGCAGTCGGCAATTGTTTCGCAAGGTTGCTCTAACATAATATCAATATCTGCTACTGCCCGCGCCGTTCTAATAGCGTCCAGTTTGCTAGATCCGCAATTCCAGTCAGCATAAACAAAATGTGCAGTCTCTACAGTTTCTCGAACAAGGCGCATGCGAGCAACATCCGCTTCCCAATTTTTATCAGCGCCCAGTTTAACTTGAAATTGGGTCACCCCGCGTTCCATGGCATCTTTTGCTATAACGGCCATCTCATTCGGCTCGACGCATGTAATGGAATGATAGACTGGCATAGCCTTTGAACGGCGACCGCCTAGTAAGTTATAAAGCGCTTGGCCTGAAGCTTTTGCCGTTAAGTCCCAAAACGCCATATCGAGGATAGATTTCGCGTAATTATGGCCAAGTAAAAACCGATCCAAAGCCGCCATTAACGCTTCTGCGCCGATAGGGTTAGCACCTAATATCTGTGGCATCATATAATCCAATGCGGCCTCTACTCCGCTAGCATAGGCTGGCAGGTAATGGGGGATAGGGCAGTTCTCGCCCCAACCGCTAAGCCCTGTATCGGTTTCGACCCGCGCAATCATACTATCAGTACTGACACAACTTTTACCTTCGGCCATATGATAGGGTTCATGGCTGATCAGTGGCAGCTTCCATAGCGAAACGCGTTTAATTTTCATGCCTTCACCTCACGCGAACATGTGGCCTCACGCATATAGGGGTAAGGCGGCATAATGCCGTTTTCAAAATCAGTTATTTCTTTGGAGATAATTTGCACCGCCGTATCCGGATTAGTTGCCCCGGACATATGTGGCGTAACGTGGACATCTGGATGGCTCCAAAAGGGTGAGTTTTCCGGTAGAGGTTCTGCGTGGAAAACGTCAAGTGCTGCGCCGCCAATATGGCCGCTATCAAGAAGAGTGAGCAGGTCGGCTTCATTAACAACAGCGCCGCGACTAATATTTATAAAAGCTCCCCCCTTTTTCATCTTGGATAAAACAGCAAGATCAAGCGACATATAGGTCGCTTTTGTAAAAGGCAGGCAGCAGATAAGTACATCAGCTTTTGGCAATATTGTCTCCAGCGCGTCTTTGCCGTAGACGCACTTTACGCCAGTAATATCTTTAGGGCTACGGGCCCAGCCCGAAACGTCAAATCCATTTCTAGCTAACGCCTTTGCGATATGTGAGCCAATCGCGCCAAGTCCTAAAATGGAAACTTTAAAATCTGGCGCGAGAGGTGTTGGATAGCGCGCCCATTTAGCTTGTTTTTGTTGCGTCTGATAAGTGCCAAATAAACGCTGAAAATGGATTGTCCAATAGAGCGTATAGAGCGCCATATCTTCTGCCATATTTGTATCAATAAGGCGAAATATTGGGGCCTCTGGCAGGGTTGGGAATGCATCAAGGTAATCGACCCCTGAGCCCAGAGAAAAAACCGCTTTCAAATTTGGATATTTCTCCAGATCGCCGGGGGGATGTTTCCAAATCAAAGCATAGTCAATCGAGGCTCGATTTGTAATGTCTGGAAACTCAACGACGGCACGGCCTGGCATATGAGTCTCTATCGCCGCACGCCAACGCGCATGCCAATGCCCATCATTATTAAGTAAGATCGTCATTCAACAACTTTGCTTGTCTTTTGGACATGAAAATCTCCGTATTGACTCGAATATCGCAAAGTTCTTTAATTAAATAAAGCGAATATAATTTGACATTAATATCAAATAAATCGATATAATGGGATTACATGCAATATGAATATCGAAAACATAAGAGCCTTTTTAGAGGTCAGCCAGACAGGGAGTTTTCAGCAAGCGGCCCGTAATCTTAATATTACGCAATCGGCCATGAGTGCGCGTATCAAAGCGCTAGAGAATGGACTTAATCGAATTTTATTCCTGCGCAGGCGTAATGGCACTGTCTTAACACCTGGCGGGCAGAGATTTTTCAGACACGCAACATCTCTTATCCGAAACTGGGAATTAGCGCGGCAGGAAAGTGCATTATCCGAGGACTTTAATTCAGTCGTCGGCCTTGGTGTTCAGTTAAATCATTGGCATTCCGTTGTTACACCTTGGTTACAATGGATGGAAGACCGCAATCCTGACCTCGCGACCCATATACAATCTGACTATAGTAGCCGTTTAATGGAACTTCTAAGGGACGGAGCTATTGATGTGGCTATTCTTTACGAGCCGCAACAGATACCCGGTGTTACCATAGAGAAGTTTTCTGATGAACAATTGGTTCTGGTCTCTAGTAAGCCCAGACATGTAGAGGATGACGCCGTATCCGGATATATTTTCGTCGATTGGGGGCAAAGTTTTCGCATAGCCCATAGCCGCCTCTTCCCGGGTATTGCGACACACCGAATTACGGTAGGCTTGGCCGATGTTGGATTAGGGCATATCCAATCTCATGGTGGGTCCGCTTATTTGTTGCAGTCTTCAATTGAAGATAAATTGGCAAAGAAGGAACTGTTCTTGGTTGAGAATGCTCCCGAAATGATGATTTCTACATATATGGTTCATGTTGATGAGCCCGAGCGTCAAGATGTATTAAACAAGGCCATAGACGGCCTCAGGGCTATTAAGGACGCGCAATCATGAAGATTACAAAGTTAGAAACACAGCTGGTGAATTTACCGCTGCCCAGACCGATAAAAACGGCTATTCATGATATGCGCTCAGTAGGCTGTGTCCTTCTGCGTTTGCGCACTGATCAAGGCCTAACAGGTGAAGCCTATCTCTTCACGCTAAACGGCGTTCGGCTCAAAGCCTTTGACGAAATGGTAAGAGGCTTTGAAGGTTTAGTCGTTGGACAAGACCCTCATCATGTCACAGCCATATGGGAGGATATATGGGCCGAAATAAATCCAACAGGACATAAGGGCGTTACTATTTCCGCGCTCTCAACGATTGATACGGCGTGTTGGGATTTAATTGGCAAGGCTGCAGAGAAACCCCTTCATCACATTTTCGGTGCCTGCCGCGAGAAAATCTCGACATATGCCAGTAGTGGCCTTTGGCTATCTTATTCTCTGGATAAATTACAAGCCGAGGCTCAAAGTTTTCTCGGTCAAGGTTTCACCGCCATGAAAATTCGTTTGGGCTCGCAGAAGCCTTCCGACGATATAGTGCGGGTGCAAGCCGTGCGAGATGTAGTGGGTCCAGAGACAGGGCTACTTGTAGATATCAATCAGGGCCTTACGCCCAAAGACGCTATTCGATTAGGCCGTGAACTCGAACCGTTTAACCTCATTTGGATTGAAGAACCGGTTGCGGCCTATGATCTGGCAGGTCACGCACGCGTCACGGCCGCCCTGGATACGCCGATAGCCTCTGGCGAGACAGAGTATACCCGCTTTGGGATACAGGCTATGATTGAGAAAAAAGCCTGTGACATTCTCATGCCGGATTTGCAGCGTATAGGCGGACTGACAGAGATGCGCCGCGTTGCGGCTCTGGCGCACGCTCACAACCTTCCCATATCAACACATTTTTTCACCCATGAAAGTCTCACCATCGCAGGGTCCGCTGCCAATTGTATGAGCGTAGAGCATATTGACTGGTTCGCGCCGTTATTTAATGAACCCCTCGAAATTTCTAAAGGCGAGATATTGATACCGCAAAGACCCGGAACAGGGTTTTCATTTCGAGCTGATTTGGCAAAGTTTTAAAAACTTCTTATGTCCGCTAAGAGGAGTTACACACCAAAATCAATCCTTACTAAAAACCGCTATTTTCCCGCTCTTATCGCTCATTTAAAAACCTCAATCCTCATTATCCTTCAATCTGTGCTATATTGCACCTGTTCTCGCTAATTCGTGTGATTTTGCTGACGCAAATTCACACTAGGACAGGCAAAACGCGTAGCTTTGTTATTAGCGGGACAGTGAGGTTGTGCATTACGTGTTACGCGCCCGACTGTGCCGGGCCTCTGTGGAGGCGAAGATAAGATGCCCAAGCGGCGTAGTCTGGTAGCGACAGCTATCGTACAGGCTATGACTTCGCGATTACAATGCCGTTACAGAAAAATCACTGCCGCAGGGCTGATGTTCTGTAAAACTTTAAAAAATACTTTGGTGTCCATCAGGGCATCACCCTGCGGGCCGTCCACTTTATGTGGCGCACATCCATTCGGATAAAGTGGGATATGTTTAGTGGCTTTCATTTAAAAAAGCCGAGTCAAGCGGCAGGGGTGGTGTAACTTATGATTCAGACAGGCGGCGTAATCACACATGCAGAGCTATCGCGCATATTTAGAGAGCAGCCTGATATAAGCGGTCTGATAGCTATTGCTGTTCTCTGTGACGGACCAGCTATTGATCGGCCACCCGTCATTAAACTCGGCATAAGATTTCATAGGGGGCTGCCCTGTTGGGGGGGACAAAACAGGACGTTTACACATTTTTGCGCCATATCCTCCGCATGTCGTCTTACAACATTCAGCGCGTTCATAACCAGGATTAGGGCCGCCTACGAGAAAGCCGGGTGCAGGGCCGTAGGTGGACGTCTTTGTGCTGTCATAATCGGCGCTGCCATTGACGAACCAGTTATGATAAAACTCGCTGACAGAGCTTTCCGCGCCGTAGCGCTCCATATTGGACAGATAGACAAGGCCTTGCGGATTAACGCCGTGGAGATAGTTGAGATAGCCTAACCCTGCATTTTTAAACTCCGCCTCTGACGCGCCGCGCATTTGGGCTTGGGCAGCTTGGGTGAAGACCGAACCGCGGCGGGCGGCGGCGGCGTTAGAGCCCCAATAATAACCGCCCATCGGCGCAGCATAGGCATGGGATTTCTCTTTCACGCTAATAAGCACTCCATTCTCTCCTGTAAGTGCGTTTTGGTAATCACGGCGAATGCGTGTTTTGAACGCGGACGGCACGCCTCGCATCCGCGAAAAATAGAGAAGCGTTGGCGCGATATCGCCCTCAAAGCCATCTCCGGCCCAAGGCGTGATGGGATTGATCTGCTTATAGATCGCCTCCACTTGCCGCGCATATTTTCGCTCGCCTGTGATTTTGAACATGTAAATGGCGGAGATCAGAATTTTCTTTTGCAGGCGCTCGCCCTCCACTTCCTGCTGCCCTGCTGCGAGGCCTTCCGACCCATATTCCGCATCGTTATTTTTAAAGACAACATTGGGGTTAGCTTCGGCCCAATTCCACGCGCGGGCGGCGCGGGACTTGTAGCGCATAGCGTCTTCGCGGTATGTGGGCGTTTTCGCATAAACATCTGCCGCCATCGCAAAAGCGCCTGCGGAACTGTAACTGGCAGAGGTATTAGCCGGCCCGTAATAGCTCGGCCCGTCAGCGGCGGAAGGCGGCGAGGCTTCGGACAGGCTCATGACGGAGAGCGTAGAGCCGTCTTCATTTTGCATCCGCTCAAGCCAGTCCAAGCCCCATTTCACTTCGTCGAGGATATCGGGAACGCCATTTCCGCTCTCAGGGATACCAAAATCATCTGTCCAGACGCTAGGATTTTCAATATAGCTATGCAGAAGCGTTCGAATGTAATTCGCCGTCCAGCTCGTATATTTATTATAATCTCCCGCATCATACCATCCGCCGCGCAAATCACGCTCGGTGCTGGCATCCTCTTTGGCGCTGAATAAACGCGCCTGTGGGTCTTGCCCCGACCCCAAATGGCTCGCTCCATCCGCGTAACCCGGCAAGGCATAGGGCGCGCGCTTTTCAAAGCCTGCGCGTTGATAATAGAGAGTCTTAAAAGCGGCTTTCAGAACCGGGGTATAAACATCGAGAGCAATGTCGAAAGGGTGGCTGTCCACTCTGCGCTCCATATCGCGGATGAGGTAAGTGCCCTCCTCTGATACGGCGCTAAAATCAAACCACCAGATCTTATCGCCTGATTGCTCATGAACGCGGCCTTCGTTCCAAATGTCAGGGGCGCCCTCAAAGACGGCCTCATCTGTCGCGGTGTTGATAACAGCATAGCGCGAACTGGGAGTGAAGCTTTCACCCGCATCATAGCCAGTTTCAGGGCTACGAATGACCGCGCGCTTTTCAAGCTCGGGCAGATAGCCGAATTGGTCGATGACTATCTGGGGTGCACGATCACTTGCAGTCTCAGTTTGAGAGCTACAGGCTAGAAGACAAAGAGCAAAGCTGAAGACCAAAATCCGAAACATGCCCACTATAGGCATGTTCAGCATTAGGATAAAAGAGGACTATCTCTCAAATTTCACAAATTTCAGCTTCTTTGGCATGTCGGCATCGTCACCTAAGCGGCGTTTTTTATCTTCTATATAATCCGCGAAGTTACCTTCAAACCATTCAACATGGCTATCGCCTTCATAGGCGAGGATGTGTGTGGCGACGCGGTCGAGGAAGAATCTATCATGGGAAATGACCACGGCGCAGCCTGGGAATTTCTCTAGGGCGACTTCAAGTGAGGCCAGTGTTTCGCGGTCCAAATCGTTGGTCGGTTCATCGAGCAAAAGCAAGTTGGCGGGACGCGTCAGCATCTTAGCGAGATTGACGCGGTTACGCTCACCACCCGAAAGTTGTCCGACATTTTTCTGCTGATCCGTGCCTTTAAAGTTAAAAGCCCCAAGATAAGCACGGGACGGAACCTCACGTTTGCCCAGAACAAGAATATCTAATTTATCCGAAACAGCTTCCCAGACGTTGAGGCTGTTATCCAGCGCGTCACGGTTCTGATCGACATAGCCAAGCTCAACTGTTTCGCCGACTTTAAACGTGCCTTCATCGGGCTGTTCTTGACCTGTAATCATCTTAAACAGCGTTGTCTTACCAGCGCCGTTCGGGCCGATAACGCCGACAATACCGCCGCGCGGCAAGCGGAATGACAAATCTTTAATCAAGAGCTTATCACCGAAACCTTTACTCACATTATTGGCTTCCACCACAACATTTCCAAGACGCTCACCCATCGGGATACGTATATCCGCATGAGACACAACCTCGGCAGACGCTTCATCGCGCAACTTTTCATAAGCCGACAAACGCGCCTTAGATTTGGTTTGACGCGCTTTGGGATTAGAGCGGATCCATTCTAATTCGCGTTTCAACGCTTTGGATTTACTATCGCTCTCACGGCCCTCTTGCATGTTGCGTTTGTCTTTAGCTTCTAGCCATGACGAGTAATTGCCTTCATGCGGATAGGCTTTGCCGCGATCAATTTCGAGCGTCCAATTTGTGATATTATCGAGAAAGTAGCGATCATGGGTAATGAGGATAATCGCGCCTGAATATTTGACGAGGTAATTCTCTAGCCAATTCACAGTTTCCGCATCCAAATGGTTGGTCGGTTCATCGAGAAGTAGTAGGTCAGGCTTTGACAAGAGCAAGCGGCAGAGCGCAACGCGTCGCGCCTCACCGCCTGAGAGATTATTGACCGGGCTATCTTTGGGCGGGCAGCGCAGCGCCTGCATGGCCATTTCAATTTTGGAGTCAATGTCCCACGCATCACGTCCATCAACTTCGTCCTGAAGCTTGGTCATCTCTTCCATGATTTCGTCAGAATAATCTTCGGCCATTTTCATGGCGACTTCGTTATATCGGTCAAAGATCTGCTTATCTTCACAGCCCTCAATGACATTTCCCCAAACGTCTTTGTCATTATCCAGCTTAGGCTCTTGCGGAAGATAGCCAACGCGCGTGCCTTCAGCGGCCCAATGCTCGCCGGTCACTTCGGTATCAACGCCCGCCATAACTTTCATCAGGGTCGATTTACCCGCGCCGTTGACCCCGATGAGACCAATTTTGGCATCAGGATAAAAGGACAGATGCACATTATCGAGGATAGTCTTATTGCCGAATTTCTTCGTCAGACCTTGCATATGATAACAGAATTGACGGGCCACGGGGCGCTCCTGAGTCGAGGGGTGATTTCAAGAGCGCGATATGGAACGGGAAAGCCTGTTTTGCAAGGGTTAGTCTGCGCTGGACGGCGGCGTCATTGTCCATGCCGTACGGGTGATGGGGATTAAGCCTATCGCTGCTATAATAAGTGGTAAGCCGAAAGAGAGCAGGACGGGGTTAACCGCCCAATCAGACACAGCATCAGAAACCGTTTCTAGATAATCAAATCCGATTAGGAACAAAAAAAGTACCCTAAAAGCACCACGAGCTTCAATGCCTTCGGTGGAGCACCACAAAGGGGGTGAATGCTGATGGCACCCCACAAACCAAATAAAATAAACACAATGACTATACCCGTAACCATTTGCAACTTCTGCAATGGCATGGGCCAACTGAATACATCAAACAAACCTGTCAGAAGTAAGACAAAATATGCAGTCCCTATAAAAAACGCGGTCGTCATTATCCGTAATAATATAAGGCTAAAGCGAGACGTGCCATCATCACCCGTCACGTCCCAGAGCGTCATAATGTCATGATTAACAGACGTTTTCATTACTGGCCTCTAGTACTACCCTAACAGGAAAAGTTAGAGATGTCATCTACTTCACCATATCTTAGCTAATGAGTCTATTTGCGCGGCACAGCAATCGGAATACAACTATCTCCGCCATAGCCCAAAATACTACCTTCTGGACAAGCGATCGGGTCAGGGTTTGAGGGCATAGTAGGATAAGGCTCGGATATTACAGGCGGCACGTATGGCGGGTCTGTGACGATCGGAGGCGAAGGCTCCACAGGTTTGGTAATAGTAGGAATAGGCAGCGTTTCGCATGCCCCAGGAAAACAAGGCACTGGGGCTGAATATATGGGCGATGAAACAGGAACGGCAGGATATTGCAGAATCGGTCCGCAAGGCACCATAACTGTGCCGCAAACTTCTCCATGATTTACGGCGGTCTCATCACCGTAACGAGACGCCCCCTGAGTCGAACATGCCGCAAGTAAAACACCCCCAAATGTCAGCCCCAGTAATATATGATGAATTCTATTTTGATGCCTTGTCATAACTTTCCATAGACAGATTCTCTATAATTTGGCCACTAAAGAGTTTTCCGACGACATTGGTCCTAACAATGAACAAAAAAGCCCCGCACCGAGCGTTTTCTTCAAAACGCAAGAGCGAGGCTAAAATTGTATTTTGTAAACTGACTAAGCTGTTAGGCGCAACTCAGTTAGGCTCGCAGCGATGACATCAAAAGCTGCTTTTAGGTCTGCAGAATTTGTTGCATCGAAATACTTATCCGTATCAGAGGCACAATCACGCAAGAGGTTTTCAGTCTTTGTATCACCGACTTCATAAGCAATTGTGTAAACTGTGATGTCTTCGTCTTTGATTTTCAAGCAGATATCCTCAGCTGTATTATCCGCATTTGCTTGTGACCAAGCTTCGTGGAACTGTCCATTCTTGGAACGCGTATTCGCGCCATCTGTCATCACAATCATAACCTTATCTGTTTTGGTATCACTTTTCGCAGCTGCTTCCTGAAAAGGTGCGCGGCTGTCTAGAGTTCTCCACCCCCACATCAAACCTGATGGGAGATAAGTCCACCCCGCAGCATTCAATCCAGAGATGGCTGACTTTGTTTCGTTCAGATTATTTGTAAGAGACGAAATAGGCGTGCCGCAATTAATATTTGTTGTCGCAGGAACCGCAGAACCACCAACAACATCCACGCGCTGCTCTAGTCTTCCAGTACGCGACCCAACGCAGCCATTCCAATCATTTACGGATTGGCCTCGCGCCGGCATAACGTCAAGCCAATTGGCATTTACATTATTAGGGCCAACATTGACATATTGCGCAAATGGCACAACGGACATTTTGATGTTGCCGCGATCATTATTAGACGCAAGTTGGTCAACAAGATTATTACCCGCAATCTTAAGCGTCGCCATTTTATTGCCTCTCATAGACCCTGTTGTATCGAGGACTAAAGCGATCTCAAGCTTCGTATCAGCATATAGAGCTTGTGATGTTGCGCCAATATCAAGACCGGATTTTCCGAAGATACCCGTAAAATATGTTGGGATTTTATTTTTCGCTTCAACAGTAACAAGATCGCCATCGCGTCTGATATCTTCGAGTTTGATATTAACCCCCTCAGAGCCTGGATAAACTGACTGCAAATACTCATTCGCCGCTTGGTCAAGCTCAGCTTGCGTCTTGAACTGACCTTTCGCCGCCATAAGCGCAATCGCATCCGTTGTATCTTGCAAGCGCTGTTTAGCAAAATAACCGTTAGACGCATCAACAGAAACAGCCAATCCGCCGATTAAGATAGCTATCGAGACAGCTGCCATAACGGCGAAATTGCCTTTTTCATCTTTTTTAAATTGCGCCGCTGTATTGGCTAATTTTGTCTTAAGTGTCTTAGTTGCATTTAACATAGTCTTATTCCTCACAATATCCGAACCCACATGTTCGGGATTTGCGAGAAGCGTTGCAGACACTCTGCCAATAGGGGAATTTTGTTCGAAAATAACTCAGCCGAGCTAAATTATGGTAAACAAACCGTTAAATCTTAGGTTTTCACGACCCATCTAAGATAACAATAGGTCAAGAAACAAAGTTACCTCTCAGGTAAGACTTGAATGCGGTAAGCTTGTTTTGGATCAAAGAGTGTCTTGGCGAGCGGTTTTAGATCATCCACTGTCATGTTTTGATACGCCTCGAACCGGCTGCGGTGGCGCTCAAGACTTTCCGGGTCGGATTGAGACTCAGAAATGATGTTCATCCAATAGCCATTACTCTCAAGGCTTGTTTCGATACGCTCACGTGCGGGCTTTATGGCCCGTTCAAATAATGCCGCGTCAAAGTCTCCCGCACGGAATTCTGCGGCGATCTCATCAACTTTCGCACTGATACGATCAATATCATTGGGGTTTAGCTCTAAAGATGCACCTATATAGCCAAAGCCGGGATAAATGCGCGGGTTGTAGGAAAAGGCGGATGGTGAATAACTTGCCCCCTCCTCTTCTCGCATAACCTCTGTCAGCCGTAATTGAAACATTTCTGAAATCATACTCACGCGTCTTGAGGTCGTAATATTAGTACCGTCGGGCGCAGGCCAATAGCTTCGCAAAAGAGCTGTCTCCGCCTCGCCAGCATGAGACAATTTTATAGGGCGCGGGGACCCTTTGGCAAATTTCAGCTCTGTATCAACGCTTTCGAGCGATGGAATATCGGCTTTAAACTTTGGCAGAGCTCCGAAAGTTCGAGCCACTTGGTCTATAACAGCCTCAACATCAACATCTCCGACAACCCCAATTTCAACGGCTTCCGATGTCAACTTTGGATCGAGCCATTTTTGTAATTCAGACATCTCAATTTCAATTAACTCATCTTCATCAGGAATTCCAAAACGTCTGTCTCCGGACCGAAGCAAGCGCTCGACATCACGTGCGGCCACCCCTCCGGGTGTACTGTCTAGCGTGGGATAAAAAGACTGTATGTAATTATCATAACGTGACTTAACTTCAGCGCGATATCCTGGAGCTGTGGCATAAGCGGCCATAAGATTGAGTTGATCGCTTATATTATCAGGTACAGTCGCACCTGACATATACATACGCCGGGATCCAAAATTAATTGATGCGCCAACTGTTTTCCCAGCCATCAATGTCTGAATATCATCAGCGCTATGCGCCTTGAGCCCGGCCAAGCTGAGCATATTCGGGGCAAACCACTTAAATCCTGGATATTCTTCTGGAAAAAAAAGCTCTCCCTTACCGAGCGCGACGCTAATTGATATGACGTCTTTCTGATAAGGCGTCTTCTTTATATTTAAGCGCACATTATTTTCGAAAATGATTTGCTCAAATTCGATATCCTCAACTGTTTTTCTGGAGACCACTTTACCGGGAACACCAAATTCCGTGTAAGCAAATTCTGTCTTCTTCGTCTCGGCCAAAGGCTGGACTTTCACAGCGCGGCTATCTTCCAGTGCCTTTAGCATTACGTTTTCAGCGTCTTCGATAACTCTATTCGTGGAGAGATAAAGTTGAGCCGTGTCCAACCCCTCCCATTTTGCTTTAAAGGCCTGATGCACTTGTTCGGGCGTGATAGTGTCCGCGTAAGCTTCAAAGCGCTCCAGATTGGCCTTCGCATCGGTCAGCACTTGATTTGACGAAAAGCTGCTCATGATCTGACGCGCCAAAGAAGATGTACGGCGGGTCGGAGATGTCTGCACGGCAACCTCTAATGCTTTGCGCGTATTGGCAATTTGTTCGCTCAGCTCATCTTGGGAGAATCCAAACTCATAGGCTTGGCGCAAAGCCTGCTCACCTTGCGCCAAGGCCTTATCCCATGTTTCAGCTTGCGTGCTCATAGATAATGAAGATAATCCACGAACATCATAAATAGAGGAACTCGAAGCAGAGGCATTTATAAAAGCCGCCTCATCGCTTCGCGCTATTTTAGCAAGTCGTCGGGACAGGATTCTGTTACCCAGACTCTCAATAAAAGCCGCCTTGCGATTTTCCGCCGTATCTTTGCGCAAATCCGGGGGCCCCATCACAGTTAAAGAAATTGAGGTTTGAATCTCTGGATCTACATAATATTCCGCTTCGATACCACGCTCGCCGAGCGGTTTAATATCGACGTCAGATTTGCTTTCACCGACAGACGCCCAGTCGCCGAAAAACTCTTCTATCTTTTCAGACGCATAGTCAGTTTCAAAATCCCCCACCAAGACAATGAAAGTATCTTCAGGTCTGTAATATCCTTGATAAAATTCACGAAAATTCTCAGGCGTTACTGACCGGATAGCCTCTTCAGTTCCAATTGGAATACGGTTTGGATAAGGAGAACCGTCTAAGTAAAATTTCAGTGACGCAATCGATGCTTTATAAGCGGGACTAATGCGTGCGCGCTTTTCTGCCAGAATAACGCCGCGCTCTCGGTCAATTGCATCCGGGTCAAGCGTGAGATTACTTGCAGTTTCCCGCATTATCATGAGTGTCTCGTTCAAAATATCATCATTCACTTCTGGAAGCTCAAGCTGATAAATCGTTTCGTCAAAACTTGTAGAGGCATTGGTGTCCGCGCCAAAAGCTAACCCGTATTTTTCGAGCCGCTTGATCATCTCGCCCTCAGCTATGTTTTTGGATCCGTTAAACGCCATATGCTCAAGGAAGTGCGCCAGTCCTTCCTGGCCATCTGGTTCGTTTATGGAACCCGTATCAAAGCGCATTAATAATGACGCTGTGTTTGAGGGAGTCTCATTGGCCATAACAGCATAACGTAGACCATTTTGCAGGCGCCCATACTCAATCTTAGCTTCAGCGGTCAGGTCGCTACGCTCATGCTCAAAATATGTTTCGCCAGGAGCTTCTCCGCATGAGATAAGTAATATTGCCGTTGCGGCGGACATGAATAAGTGCTTTCCAAGCATAAGAACCTCTAAAGTCGCATTTTCAAAGCTATCGATTTATAGCTGTGGGTATTCGCCTCAACAGGCAAGATTTTTATACGATATGCGTCAAAGAGAGCACTGTTTTTGTCATAAATACTGCAGTTTGCGTAAATACTAGCTAGGCGTCCACTTAGGCTTAAAACCATCATTCATATTGCATTCAGTTCCGCTACACTAACCCACCGTTAACTTAGTCGCAGGGAGCTCTTGCATTGTTGTTATCTTTGGCTCAATACGCGCAAAATCGGGAGATTCGTCCCGAAAACGTAGGAATGAACTTAATGACCGTGAGTCCCTCACCTGTTGAGATTGTCGTCTTTGATTTTGATGGCACAATTACAACAGATGATACATTTCGCCTCTTTTTGCGTTACTATGCAGGAGTTGCCAAATGGGCCCTTAACATATTGTTATTGCTGCCCGTTTTTGTTGGCTATGCACTAAAAATTGTGGATCGCAATCAAGCAAAAATCTATGTGATCCGCAGGTTCTTCAAGAACGCGCCTGTTGAACGCCTGAATGCGCGCGCAGCATCATTTGCCGAAGAGATTATTCCAAGCTTGATTCGCCCTCAAGCACAGAGCTGTTTGGACGACAAAAAAAGCGACTTAGAGTCATTATATATATGCAGCGCATCTATTGCCCCTTATTTGCGGGCTTGGGGTGAGTCGCAAAACATTCACAACATCCTAGCCACCGAGCTTGAAACGGACGGCAATCGCTATACTGGCGAGATAAAAGGATGGAATATTTGGGGAGAAGGCAAAGTTCGCCGTATTTTGGCCGAATTTGCGCCACACCCTGTAAAAATTATTGAAGCTTATGGTGACAGCAGAGGAGATCGAGAGATGTTACACGCCGCAGAAGCGTCTTACTTCCGACCTTTTCGCCTATGACCATTTTAGCCATTGAATTTCCCTCTCAACCTATTAAGAGGGGATTAACGCCTGATCAGTCCGTCAAGGATTGGTTAAGCTATGAGGTATCTGCATGTCGCAGGTAATTGTTACTAAGAGTTTGGGGGTTTTATAAAATGAAACGCACTCTATTATTGGCCGCATCGGCCGCGGTATTAGCCGCACCAACTATAGCTCAGGAGTTACCGCCAGGTAACCCACTTCCGGGCGAATGCTTCGCACGTGTCATCGTGCCGGCAACTTATGAAACGTCAACGGAACAGGTTGTTCTGCGCCAAGCTGGCGAGGAGATCGTTAAGATCCCTGGTCGCATGGAAACCGTAACAGAGCGTGTTCTTGTTCAAGAAGAAAGCTATGAGCTTGTCATCGCTGGTTCAGGCGGCGGTATTGTTCCTGGCCGCGGCGCGGTTACTGTCACAGTCGGCGGAACGTCATACAACATTGACTCTGCAAGAACTGTCACAGACTCAAACGGCCGTAGAATTGGTACTGTCGATAGCGACGGAAACATCGTTGGTACAAACGGTTCCGTTTTAGCCGCTAACGCTGTCAACCCACTAACGCTCATCGGCAGAGGCTCCAACGCCACGTCACTTCGTGTAGGCGGAACAACTTATCGTGTCGCTTCAGACGGAACTGTTCGCAATGCTTCAGGTTCTGCAATCGGAAGCCTCGGCGCGAATGGTAGCATTATGCGTTCAAATGGAAGTGTACTCGTCAGAAATGCTGTTAATTCCTATGGCGCTAGCACTGGTACACGTTCAGGTCAGCCAAGCTTCAGCACAGTGACTGAAACTGTTGTTGTTCAAGAGGCCTCAACAGAACTCGTTTCTATCCCGCCTGTTTATGAAACAGTTACTGAAACAGTTGTTGTTCAGCCTGAGTCGGTTGAATATGTGACTGTCCCTGCGGTTTATGAAAATTATACAGACACAGTCGTTGTGCAAGAAGCCTCGACTGAGCTCGTAACAATTCCCCCAGTGTTCGAGACAGTCACAGACACTGTTGTGGTTCAAGAAGCTTCAACAGAACTGGTAACAATTCCTGCAACTTTCGAAACCGTCTCTGAAACCGTCGTCGTCCAGCCTGCTGGCGTCGAATATGTTTCTGTTCCTGCAACATATGAAACAGTCTCTGAAACAGTTGTGGTCCAAGAGGCCTCAACAGAGCTTGTCACTATTCCGGCAACATTCGAGACCGTTACTGAAAACGTTGTTGTTCAGGAAGCGTCAACTGAGCTTGTTACGTCACCGCCTGTTTTTGAGACAGTTACTGACACTGTTGTGGTTCAAGAAGCGTCAACTGAGCTTGTCACTATCCCGGCAACGTTTGAGAGTGTTTCTGAAACTGTTGTCGTAACGCCAGCTTCATCTACATATGAAACTGTTCCTGCTGTTTACGAAACAGTATCTGAGCCTGTTGTTGTTCAAGAAGCGTCAACAGAAATGATTTCTATCCCAGCGACTTATGAAACAGTGACTGAAACTGTTGTTGTTCAAGAAGCTTCAACTGAGCTTGTGACTATTCCTGCTGAGTTTGGGACTGTAACTGAAACTGTTGTTGTTCAAGACGCAACAACCGAGCTTGTGACTATTCCCGCCACATACGAAACAGTAACTGACGTTGTCGTTGTGCAGCCAGCATCTGTTGATTATGCAGTTGTGCCTGCTGAGTATGAAACATACACAGATACAGTGGTCGTACAGGAAGCGTCAACTGAGCTCGTGACAATACCGGCAACATTCGAAACAGTTTCAGAAACTGTTGTCGTTCAGCCGCAATCCGTTGAATATGTTGTGGTTCCTCCGCAATATGAAACAATCCAAGAACCTGTAGTGGTTCAGGAAGCCTCAACTGAGCTTGTCACAATACCGGCAACATATGAAACAGTGACTGACACGGTCGTCGTTCAGCCTGCATCTGTTGAGTATGTCAGCGTTCCTGCTGTATATGAAACAATCCAAGAGCCTGTCGTTGTTCAAGAAGCATCAACAGAGCTTGTCACTATCCCGGCAACATTTGAAACAGTGACTGAAACAGTCGTTGTTCAACCTGCTGGCGTTGAATATGTGACCGTTCCGGCGACATATGAAACAGTTCAAGAATCTGTTGTTGTTCAAGAAGCGTCAACAGAGATGGTCTCTATTCCGGCGACATTCGAAACAGTTACTGAGACCGTTGTTGTTCAGCCGCAATCTGTCGAATATGTCAGCGTTCCTGCTGTTTATGAAACAATCCAAGAGCCTGTTGTTGTTCAGGAAGCGTCGACCGAAATGGTGACAATCCCTGCAACATTCGAAACAGTGACTGAAACTGTTGTCGTAACGCCGCAAACTGTTGACTATGTCAGCATTCCAGCGACTTATGAGACTGTTCAAGAAGCTGTCGTTGTTCAAGAAGCCTCAACTGAGCTTGTCACTATCCCGGCAACATTTGAAACAGTGACTGAAACAGTCGTTGTTCAGCCTTCTGGCGTTGAATACGTCTCTGTTCCGGCCGTTTATGAAACAGTTACTGAAACAGTTGTTGTTCAAGAAGCCTCAACTGAGCTTGTCACTATCCCGGCAACATTCGAAACAGTTACTGAAACTGTTGTCGTAACGCCGCAAACTGTAACGTATCAGTCTGTTCCGGCTGTCTATGAAACAGTATCCGAAGCCGTTGTGGTTCAAGAAGCCTCAACTGAACTTGTGACAATTCCAGCTACGTTCGAAACAGTCTCTGAAACTGTCGTCGTAACGCCTGCTTCTGTCACTTACGAGACAGTTCCAGCTGTTTATGAGACAATTCAAGAGCCTGTTGTTGTTCAAGAAGCGTCAACTGAGCTTGTAACGATCCCTGCAACATTCAAAACTGTTACAGAAACTGTTGTTGTTCAAGAAGCCTCAACTGAGCTTGTCACTATCCCGGCAACTTATGAGACTGTTTCTGAGACATATGTTGTTCAAGAAGCAGCTAGTGAAATGGTCACAATCCCAGCGACGTTCGAAACAGTCACTGAGACTGTTGTGGTTCAGCCGCAATCTGTGGATTACGTCTCTGTTCCAGCTCAATACGAAACATATCAGGAAGCTGTTGTGGTCCAAGAAGCCTCGACTGAGCTCGTAACAATCCCCGCGACTTTTGAAACGGTTACTGAGACTGTTGTTGTTCAAGAAGCTTCAACTGAGCTTGTCACTATTCCGGCAACTTACGAGACTGTTTCTGAAACAGTTGTCGCCAGAGAAGCGACGACAGAGCTTGTGACTATTCCTGCTACATTTAAAACTGTCACTGACACTGTCGTAGTTCAGCCGCAAACAGTGGAATATGTATCTATCCCTGCCGAATATGAAACTTATCAAGAGACAATTGTTGTCCAAGAAGCGTCAACTGAGCTCGTAACAATTCCTGCAACATTTAAAAATGTTACAGAGACTGTCGTTGTTCAAGAAGCCTCAACTGAGCTTGTGACTATTCCGGCCACTTTTGAGACTGTCACTGAAACAATCGTTGTTCAGCCTGAAACAGTCGAATATGTTGCTGTTCCGGCGAAATTCCGCACAGAGCAACAAACATACGTTCAGCAAGAAGCAGCTAATCAGCTAAGAATCATCCCTGCAACTTATGAAACAGTTACAGAGACAATTGTTGTTCAAGAAGCCACCACACGTCTTGAAGTCGTTCCTGCGACTTATAAAACAGTGACTGAAACAGTTGTTGTTCAACCAGCACGTGTTGATATTGACGTTATTCCGGCGAAATATGAAACACGCTCCGAGCGCGTTCTCATTGAACCTGCTCGTGAAGAGTGGAAGCCAGGTAGCCAAGCTATCAATGCAGGTCAACTTGGTGCGGGTGGTCGTATTAATACGAACACACAAGGCCAGTTTACTGTCTTTAACGGCGTCTCTGAGCAAGTTGTTCAATCCACACAAACAATCGTGTCACAGACAGGTGAAATTCTCTGTCGTGTCTTGATCCCTGCGAAATACAAAACAATCACTAAGCAGGTTGTTGTGTCTCCGGCCCGTACAGTCGAACGTACTATTCCGGCTGTAACGAAGCAGATCACGAAGCGTGTTGTTGACCGTGAAGCGACGACTCGTGAAATCCCTGTTCCTGCACAGACACAAACAGTAACGCGCCGCATCGTTAAGACACCGGCCCGTGTTGTTGATGGCGGATCTACAGGTTCATTTGGCGGCGGAAGTTATTCCGGTTTTGTCGATAGCAATAGCGATGGCCGTGATGACCGTGACGGTCTCTCACGTACAGCAGCTGCAGCTGCGGATCGTGCCGGCGGTGGACGCCGCGGCGGTGGTTCAGGCCTTAATGCTAACGCTCAAGGCGGAAACTTCAGCCAGAGAATGGGCACAGTTTCAACACGTGTTGTTGCTGAAGAAGCTAAAGTTGTTGAACGCCGTATTCCAGCTGTCACGAAAACAGTGTCGCGCCGTGTTGTGAAAACTCCAGCCCGCACACAAGAGCGTGTCATCCCAGCGAAAACATCAACTGTAACGCGCCGCGTTGTTGACCGTCCTGCATCTACGCAAGAACGTGTCATCCCGGCTGTCACAAAAGTCGAAACACGTCGCCGCGTCAAAAATCCGGCCCGCACAGCTGAGAAGGTCATTCCGGCCATCACGAAAACTGTATCTCGCCGTGTTGTTGACCGTCCTGCGTCAACACAAGAGCGCGTCATTCCTGCTGTCACTAAGACACAGACGCGCCGCGTTGTGAAAACTCCGGCTTCAACACAAGAGCGTGTTATTCCAGCTCGTACACAACAGGTTACACGCCGCGTTGTGAAAACTCCGGCATCAACGCAAGAGCGCGTTATTCCGGCTATCACCAAGATGGAAACACGTCGCCGCATTAAGACACCTGCGTCTACAGCTGAGAGAGTTATCCCCGCTGTAACTAAGACTGTGTCTCGCCGTGTCGTTAAGACACCGGCTCGCACACAGGAACGTGTCATTCCGGCTGTCACAAAAACACGCACTCGCCGTGTTGTTAAGACACCTGCTGCGACTCAAGAGCGGACAATTCCAGCTGTAACGAAGCAAGTTACTCGCCGTGTTGTTGACCGCCCTGCGTCTACGCAAGAGCGTGTTATTCCAGCTGTCACTAAGATGGAAACACGTCGTGTTATCAAGACACCGGCTGCGACTGTTGAACGTGCTGTTCCAGCAGTGACAAAAACTGTGTCTCGCCGCGTTGTCAAAACACCGGCGGCTACGCAGGAACGTGTTGTTCCGGCTATCACGAAGATGGAAACACGCCGTGTCATTAAGACACCCGCGTCAACTGTCGAACGTGTTGTTCCCGCTGTAACGAAGCAAGTGTCACGCCGTGTTGTGAAAACTCCGGCTCGTGTCACTGAGCGTTCTATCCCAGCTGTCACAAAGCAGGAAACTCGCCGCGTCATCAAGACACCAGCAAGCACAATCGAACGTGCTACGCCGGCTGTTACGAAGACTGTGTCTCGCCGCGTCGTTAAGACACCGGCCCGCACACAAGAGCGTGTTGTTCCGGCTATCACGAAGATGGAAACTCGCCGCGTCGTTAAGACACCGGCTGCGACATCTGAGCGCGTTATCCCGGCAGTTACAAAGCAGGTCACACGCCGTGTTGTTAAAACACCGGCCCGCACACAAGAGCGCGTTATTCCGGCTGTCACGAAGATGGAAACACGCCGTGTCATTAAGACACCCGCGTCAACTGTCGAACGTGTTATCCCGGCTGTAACAAAAACATTGTCTCGCCGTGTTGTGAAGACACCTGCTGCGACACAAGAACGTGTCATTCCGGCTATCACGAAGATGGAAACACGCCGTGTTGTTAAAACACCCGCGTCAACTATCGAACGTGCTACTCCGGCTGTGACAAAGACTGTGTCCCGCCGCGTCGTCAAAACACCTGCTCAAACACAAGAGCGCGTTATTCCGGCTGTTACTAAGATGGAAACACGCCGCGTTGTGAAGACACCTGCGTCTACTGTCGAGCGGACTGTCCCAGCGATAACGAAGCAAGTGTCCCGCCGTGTTGTGAAGACGCCAGCGTCAACACAAGAACGTGTCATTCCGGCTATCACTAAAATGGAAGCACGTCGTATCGTTAAAACTCCGGCACAAACAGTCGAGAAGGTCATACCGGCCGTCACGAAGACTCTTACGCGCCGTGTTGTTAAGACACCGGCTCAAACACAAGAGCGTGTTGTACCGGCTATCACGAAGCAAGAAACACGTCGCCGCATCAAAACTCCGGCTCGCACTGTCGAGCGGACAATTCCTGCGGTCACAAAGACTGTGTCTCGTCGCGTCGTTAAAACTCCGGCTTCAACACAAGAACGCACTATTCCGGCTCGTACGGAACAAGTGACACGCCGTGTCGTTAAGACACCGGCCCGTTCAGTTGAGCGTGCTGTTCCGGCTATCACAAAGCAGGAAACACGCCGTGTTGTGAAGACGCCAGCGTCAACACAAGAGCGCGTCATCCCTGCCGTTACTAAGATGGAAACACGCCGTGTCATTAAGACACCGGCTGCGACTATCGAACGTGCGGTACCGGCTGTCACGAAAACGGTCTCTCGCCGCGTCGTTAAGACACCGGCTCGTACACAAGAGCGGGTTATCCCGGCCGTGTCCAAGCAGGTTCAGCGCCGCGTCATGCGTACACCAGCGTCAACTACTGAGCGCGTTATCCCGGCTGTTGTTAAGCCTGTAACTCGTCAGGTCGTTAAGACACCGGCCCGTACACAAGAGCGCGTTATTCCGGCTGTCACGAAAACAGAAACACGCCGCGTCGTTAAAACACCAGCGTCAACTGTTGAACGTGCCATCCCGGCAATCACGAAGACTGTTTCACGCCGCGTCGTTAAAACACCAGCCCGGACACAAGAGCGGGTCATCCCGGCTGTGTCTAAGCAGGTGACACGCCGTGTCATGCGCACACCAGCCTCGACACAAGAGCGGGTTATCCCGGCTGTGACGAAAACGGAAACACGTCGCCGCATCAAAACTCCGGCTGCAACGCAAGAGCGTCGTATCCCGGCTGTGACGAAGCAAGTGACACGCCGCGTCGTTAAGACACCAGCCACAACGCAAGAGCGCGTTATCCCGGCTGTGACGAAAACGATTACACGCCGCGTGCCAAATGCAGCACCTCGTGTAGAGCGCCGCGTAATCCCGGCCCGTTATGACACTATCACTGTTCAAAGAGTGGCTGAACCAGCCCGGACAGAGACACGCGTCATTCCGGCTCAGTACGGCACAATCGAACGTCGCACACAGACCTCTCCTGAGCGTGCTGAGTGGCGTCAGGTTCTCTGCGAAGCGAACGCGAACAGCACTGTTATCTCCGCTATCCAGCGGGCTCTGAAAACTCAGGGTTACTATACAGGTGCCATAGACGGACGCTTAGGCCGTGCTACTTACGCAGCGGTTGAGCAATTCCAGACACAAAAAGGTCTTTCAACAGGCGGCCTAACGCTAACAACAGTTGAAGCCCTTGGTGTAAACTGGCGCTCAATGGTCTCTGGTACATCAGGCGTGACTACTGGCGGCTTTACGTCTGGCGGAACTGTTTCCGGTGGATCGACCGGCTTCACAACCGGTACGTCTGTTAGCGGTTCAACTGGCTTCTCATCAGGCGCGATAAGCGGCGGTGCGGCTAGTGGTTACACAGTCGGAGCAGACGGTTCTGTCCGCGATGCGTCCGGTGCTATGATTGGCCGTGTTGATGCCTCAGGCAATGTTGTGAACTCAGCAGGCCAGATCATCATGCGCGGCGTATCAGGCTCATCTGTGGGCGGCGCGGTAAGCGGTGCAGCAGGTTCAATGTCCGGTGGTTCAGTCGGTTCTGCTATCAGCGGCGCTGCAGGCTCAATGTCTGGCGGTTCTGTAGGCGGAGCTTCCGCAGGCGGCTTTACAGTTCGCGCTGACGGTTCAGTGACTAACGCCTCAGGTGTTGTAATTGGACGCGTCGATGCGAATGGTAACATCATTGATGCGGCTGGCCGCGTCATTGGCCGCGCAACTCGCGGCTAAGCCTAAACCTATAAAGTTTGATCAGCCCCGCTTTCGTAGCGGGGCTTTTCTTTTGGGGATAAACCTCAGTCAGTCAGCTTTCCTTATTACGGAAAACCGCGTTGACACCGGGCCAAGCGCCTGTATATAGAGCCACAAAATGGCCGTGAGTCTTAAGGACAGTGCGGCCTCGATTATTTTAGGGACGGCGCGACTTCAGTTAAGCCGTTCAATTTAAGGATTAAGATCATGTTTGCAGTCATAAAGACAGGCGGTAAGCAGTATAAAGTTGCTAAAGACGATATTATTATCGTTGAAAAACTCGACGCTGAAGCCGGAAAAAAAGTCTCATTTGACGACGTTTTGCTTGCGGGTAAAGACGGCGATATCAAAGTCGGAGAGCCTCTCCTTAAAGGTGCTAAGGTTGAAGCTGAAGTTTTAGAGCAGCGCAAAGCTGCTAAAGTTCTGGTATTCAAGAAAAAACGTCGCCAGACTTACCGCCGCAAGCGCGGTCATCGTCAAAACGAAACGGTCGTGAAAATCACGTCCATCAAAGCATAATTGTAAGGCCCGGGAGACTCTCATGGCACATAAAAAAGCAGGTGGTTCATCCAATAACGGTCGCGATAGTGCGGGCCGTCGTCTTGGCGTGAAAAAATCAGGCGGCCAAGCTGTCATCCCTGGTAACATCATCATTCGTCAGCGCGGCACCAAATATTATCCCGGCACGAATGTTGGTATGGGTAAAGATCATACGTTATTCGCTCTTACTGAAGGCCGCGTAGAGTTCACAACAAAACGCAATCAGCGCACCTTCGTCTCTGTAGAGCCGATGGCGAAAGCCGCAGAATAGCGACCATCAAATAAATGGTCGCCCCTTAATCAAGGCGACCCGATAAATGCAGGGAAATCGGTTCGCCGCTTTCCCTTTTTTATTGGGATAATTACAGCCCTGCCGCCCATTAGATGGAGGCGAATATGAGAGATAAAATTGAAACAAAAAGCCTGGTTCTTCGAGAGCTACAATTGGAAGACGCACAAGCCTTTTCAACGCTTGCAGGTGATTACGACATTGCCAAAATGACGGGCTCTCTCCCTCACCCTATACCTCTCTATTCAGCTGAGTTTAAAATTATGTCTCTGCGTCGTCAAAAACAGCGCGGCCTAGCCTATCCTTATGCCATTACAATAGATGGTGGAGAGCTTATAGGCGTGATGGATCTTTTCCGTAGCGCCCCTGATGCAGCGCTTGAATTAGGGTATTGGATCGGAAAACCTTATTGGGGCCGAGGCTACTCAACAGAGGCAGCCAAGGCTATAATAACGGAAGCGCGGAAAACCCTCGGCGTGAAAGCCCTTATGGCTGGAGCTTTTGCCGATAACCCAGCCAGTCTGCGTGTTTTAGAGAAACTTGGCTTTAAGCCCACAGGCGAAGAAGAAATGTATTTTTCAATGGGCCGTATGAAAAAAGCACGAAGTATAAGTTTTCGGCTTGATTTTCAAACCGCAGAACGTGCCCTACCCTTGCAGTCAGACCTAAAACTGGTCATGAGTGCTTAAAATATAAAGCAAGTTCATGAAATTTCTCGACCAAGCCAAAATATTTATCAAATCCGGAAATGGCGGTGCAGGCTGCGTCTCATTCCGGCGTGAGAAATATATAGCCTTTGGCGGTCCCAATGGTGGCGATGGCGGTAAAGGCGGAGATGTTTGGGTCACAGCAACGCGCAGCTTAAATACTCTTATTGATTATCGGTTTAAACAACACTTTAAAGCTGGCACAGGCGTTCACGGGATGGGAAGAGACCGAGCTGGCGCTGCGGGCGAAAATGTCGAAATCACAGTGCCTGTTGGCACCCAGATTGTGGATGCCGAGAATGGCGAAATTTTAATCGACTTAACCGAGGACGGGCAACGCGCTCTCCTCGCTCAGGGCGGAAATGGAGGTTGGGGAAATGCTCGTTTTAAATCCTCTACAAACCAAGCCCCCCGCACAGCAAACCCAGGCGAACCCGGAGAGGAGCGTTGGATATGGCTTCGATTGAAGCTATTAGCGGATGCGGGCCTTGTCGGGTTACCTAATGCAGGGAAATCAACTTTTCTCTCAACGGTGACTGCGGCGTCTCCAAAGACGGCCGATTATCCATTCACGACGCTGCATCCACATTTGGGTGTTGTGGAATTAGGAACAGCTGAACGCTTTGTTTTAGCAGACCTTCCCGGCTTGATTGAAGGTGCGAGTGAAGGCGCGGGATTAGGACACCGTTTTCTGGGGCATGTTGAACGCTGTGCAGCTGTTCTGCACCTCGTTGATGCTTCTGCCGACGATCCTATCGGGAATTACAAAACAATTCGAAAAGAATTGATCGACTATAATGGCGGGATAGAAGACAAACCAGAAATCGTTGTACTCACAAAATGCGATGCTTTGGATGGTGACACGATTGAACTTGTTCAAACGGAACTGGAAGCTGCCTGTAGTGTAAAACCATTCCTTATTTCTTCTGTTGCAAATCAAGGCCTAAAACCCGTTTTGTTTCAGGTCTATGAACACGTGAAGACAAGACGTGATAAAGAAGAAGCCATGCGCGCGGAAAAGGAACGCAAAGCCGCCATTGCCAAAGGCGAAATTGAAGAGACTGTCGGATGGCAACCTTAGAGACAGCAAAACGCCTCGTCGTTAAAATTGGCTCTGCTATTCTGATTGATAGCAAAACAGGAACCTTAAGACGCGATTGGCTCAGCAGCCTCAGCCAAGATATCTCGGCCTTAAAAACCAACGGTAAAGATGTTGTCATCGTATCTTCAGGGGCCATTGCATTGGGGCGAGCGCGGCTGAGTCTTTTGGGTCGAAAGTTATCACTGGCAGAAAAACAGGCCTGTGCCGCGGCAGGACAATCACTACTAACCCGTGCTTATGAACATGCGCTTGGCGAGCATAAGATCGTCACAGCACAAGCCTTACTAACTTTAAATGACACCGAAGACAGGCGGCGATGGCTCAATGCGCGATCAACACTACAAACAATCCTTACATTAGGAGCCGTGCCAATTATCAATGAAAATGACACCGTCGCGACAGATGAAATCCGCTATGGTGATAATGACCGTCTCGCGGCACGTACGGCTCAGATGTTAGGCGCGGATACGCTTATTTTATTATCTGACATTGATGGTCTCTATACGGCAGACCCCCGCACCGATAAGAAAGCTAAACACCTGTCGGAAATCACTCTGCTTACGGATGAGATTATGGCGATGGGGGGCGGTGCCAATAGTGACGCTGCAATGGGGTCAGGTGGGATGGCAACTAAGCTGGCAGCCGCTAAGATCGCCATGCAAGCTGGCTGCCGCATGTGTATCATGGACGGACGCGATGAAAGCCCTTTGAGACGTTTACAAGAAGGCGAGAGATGCTCTTGGTTTTCAGCAGGAAGCAATCCTAAAAAGGCACGCCAGCAATGGATTGGTGGAGCTCTACAGCCAAGCGGTAGATTGACAGTTGATGCAGGAGCCGCAAGTGCTCTTCGCGAAGGAAAAAGCTTACTTGCAGCCGGTGTAAAAACGCTGTCAGGTAACTTCAATAAAGGTGATGCTGTCGCTGTTTGTGATGAAATTGGAATGGAAATCGCGCGAGGCTTAGTCTCATATGATGCGGCGGACGCCTCAAAAATACTAGGTTTAAACTCACGCGATATTTCATCTATATTAGGATATGATAATGGCGCGGCGCTTATTCACCGCGATAATTTGGTAATGATGTAATGCACACCCAAACACAAACCCCCGAAAATGACCTGACAGCTTATATGGAGCAGCTTGGCCATAATGCCCGCGAAGCCGCCGCAAGTTTGCGTCTCGCCTCAACAGATCAAAAAACTCAGGCCTTAAAAAATATGGCTGCAGAAATTCGGATGGCGCAATCTGATATTCTGGGTGCAAATACACAAGATATGGAAGCCGCAGAACGTAAAGGTATATCTGGCTCTTTTCTCGACCGATTAAAGTTAAATGAAAGCCGTATCGAAGCTATGGCCATAGGCCTCGAAGAGATAGCCGCCCTGCCCGATCCTGTCGGCTCTGTTGATGAAACATGGACACAGCCCAATGGCCTAAAGTTCTCCAAGGTCCGGGTGCCCATTGGCGTTATCGGTATGATATATGAAAGCAGGCCCAATGTGACCGCTGATGCCGGAGCGCTTTGCGTGAAATCCGGTAATGCCTGTATTCTGCGGGGCGGGTCTGAGAGCGCCCAATCAAGCCGCGCCATACACCTAGCCCTGATAAAAGGATTGGACGCCGCAGGATTACCTGCAACTGCGATACAGCTTATCGCGACAACGGACCGTGCGGCTGTAGGGCATCTTTTGGGCGGCTTAAATGGAAGCGTCGATTTAATTATTCCGCGCGGCGGTAAAAGTCTGATTTCGCGCGTTCAATCAGATGCCCGCATACCTGTTCTCGCCCATCTCGAAGGATTGTGTCATACCTATATTCATCAGGGTGCTGATTTACAGAAAGCTGAGGCGATCATATTAAACGCAAAACTGCGCAGAACTGGCGTTTGCGGCTCTACTGAGACGATGCTTTTGGATGGTGCCATAGCTTCAACGGCGCTCCCGAAATTAGCTGGGGCTTTGTTGAAAAAAGGTTGCGAATTACGAGGCGATAAGGCCAGTCAGTTATTACACCCCGAGATTAAACCTGCTGCAGATAATGACTATTTTACGGAACATCTTGCACCAGTTCTAAATATTCGGATCGTTAAAAATATAGATATGGCCCTCACCCATATTGCCCATTATGGGAGCGGTCATACAGATAGTATCGTGACAGAAGACAAAGACGCTGCCGCCCGTTTTCTCAAAGATGTCGATAGCGCAATTTGTATGCATAACACCTCAACTCAATTTGCGGATGGTGGCCAATTTGGATTTGGCGCTGAAATCGGAATCGCGACAGGACGGTTACATGCCCGCGGACCTGTCGGGGCGCAGCATTTGACAACCTATAAATATTGCGTCGAAGGTGACGGACAGGTTCGGCCCCTATAATGCTTTATGACGGTCTTTCGGTAGGACTTTTTGGCGGGTCTTTTAACCCCGCTCACGCGGGGCATCTACATGTCGCTCAGTGCGGTCTTAGGGAACTCGCTCTTGACAGAGTCTGGTGGATGGTAAGTCCGCAAAACCCATTAAAGCCAAAACAGCCAAGCTATGACAGCCGCGTCCAAACTGTTGAAGCATTAGGTTTAAATAACCGTATGGATATTAGTCATATGGAGAGAGATTTTGGAACTCAATATACCATAGATATGATCCGTATGGCTCAGACGCGCCATCCTCGCACGCGCTTCGTTTTTTTGATGGGAGCGGATAATTTTTCTCAATTCCCAAAATGGAAAAACTGGCAGGAAATTGCTGCGCGTGTCCCAATAGCAGTGATTGCAAGACCGGGTGATGGTGTAAAACCGCGCTTATCAAAAACGGCCCGTTTTTTTGCAGATAAGCGCCTTCCCGAAGAACGGTCACATATATTGCAGTATTTACAGCCCCCGCTATGGACATTCCTCACGCCGCCGCTAAATAACCTATCTTCTACGGCTATTCGCAAAGACATGGCCTATTCGCGAAAAACGTGATAAAGAGTAATCGTTAGCCCCATAGGAGATGAAACTGACTGAAGCAGCACCTGTGAGCATGCCCTCACCCGAAGACGCACAAGACTCCCGCGCCCTGTCAGATCATGTCTTGGCCGTGCTTGATGAACATTCCGCCCAAGATACAATAGAAATTGATATTCGCGGAAAATCCTCTGTTGCGGATTATATGATCGTGACGTCGGGGCGTTCAAATCGCCATGTAGGCGCCTTAGCCGATTACGTATTGCGGTCTCTTAAAGAACGCGGCTTAAAAGATATAGGCGTGGAAGGCTTGGAGAGCTGTGACTGGGTGTTGGTTGATGCGGGTGATGTTATTATCCATCTCTTCCGTCCTGAAGTTCGCGTTTTTTACAATTTAGAGAAAATTTGGTCAGTCCCCCTGCCCGAGGGTTTGCAGGGCATTGCTGAAATGGCCCCTGAAGACTCCGACAGCTAAGTGAAAATTATTCTGCGTGCAGGCGGTATTATCCGCTCCGGTCCCGAACGTGAGATGATTGATGACTATATGCGCCGGGCACAGGGATTAGCGCGCGGCACCGGATTTCTAGGGATTGAAGAACAGCAAGTCGATTTAAGAAATGCAAAATCCCGCGAGCGCGAAACGCAGATGCTTTTAAAAGACAGTCCCGCAGGAGCCAAATTGATTATCTTTGACGAGCGCGGAAAAACACCAACATCGCGTCAAATCTCCGAGCGCTTTGAAAACTGGCGCAATGAAGCTATCCCTCAACTGATATTGACCATAGGCGGTGCGGACGGGTTCGAACCTTCTGCTATCCCTTCTGGCGCTACGAAATGGGCCTTTGGCCCGCAGACCTGGCCACATAAAATGGTACGCCTGATGGCAGCAGAACAGATTTACCGCGCACTGTCAATTTTGGCCCGTACCCCCTATCACCGCGATTAAAGCTGTTTTAGAGTCTTTACATGCGCGCTCTATTCATAGCTCTGATTCTGGGATTGGCTACAGCTCATCCCCATGCACAGACGGCTGATCCGCAAAAACTTGAAAGCCTCACAAAGGCGGAAGAGGACGCCCGAAAAAAAGAAGCTGAGCTTACCAAGAAACAAAAGACTATCGCTGCTGAACTTTCAAAATTAAAGAAAGATCTTGTTCGCACGGCCACAGAAGCGGAAAAATATGAGCGTCAAGGGCGCTCATTAGAATCCCAACTCTCGGAACTGGACACAGATGCCGCCGCTTTAAATCAGGCTATCTATGGCGACAGGCAAAAGCTGACACAATTACTGGCAGCGCTCCAACGTATTGAGAGCAACCCTCCTCCAGCCTTGGCAAGCCAACCTAAAGATGCTGCCGAAGCCGCGAGAGCGGCACGCCTGATGTCATCACTGAGTGCGGATTTAAGAAAACGCGCTGAACTATTAACATCACAACTAGAAATCTCTCAGACACTCCGTGAAGATATCAAGGACAAACGAACCAAGTTATCCGCTAACGAGACAAGACTTAAGAAGCGCCGCTCTAATATTAATAAACTGGTCGGACAAAAATCTGATCTCAAAGAGTCTGTCACAAAAGACAGAGAGGCTGCTTTGCAAGAAGTCTCCAAATTAGCCTCTGAGGCTAAATCCCTGCGAGAGCTCATAGAATCTTTCGAAGCCGCTACAGCAAATATCGGCCCCCGAATTAAACCGGGAAAAAACGCGACTAAACCCAAAAAATCCATTTCAACCAAGCCAGTAAAATTACCCAAAGGCGTGAAAAGATTTGCAAGTGCAAAAGGGACACTACGGGCCCCAGTGCCAGGGCGCATGACCCGAAATTACGGAAGCGGAGAAAAAGGTATGACAGTCGCAGCCCGTTCAAAGGCGTCGGTCATTGCACCCTATGCTGGACGAATCGAATTTGCGGGCGCGTTTAAAAACTACGATAATGTTGTGATTTTAAACGTGGGTGATGGTTATTTTATCCTCATGACAGGGATGGGAGAGACTTATGTCGAAACAGGAGAAAATGTACGTATTGGGGAGCCGTTAGGCTTAATGCCTTTTAATGCAAAAGACAGCAACAAGCTATATATAGAACTTAGAAAGAATGGCGGCACTATAAATCCAAAACCTTGGTTGGGAAAAGCTTATGGTTAGGAACAAAGTTTGCAACGCTGCTGTGAGAAGATGTTACTTGCCGCTGGATTTATACATTTTTAAGCTAGTAAGCCTGTAAAAGCCGCGATAGTAAAATATCAGACCCAATACGGGGAAATGGAATGGACCGGAGAGCCGAATGAAATATGTACTTCCCACCTTAGGCACAATTGCTGCAATCTCGCTCTTTGCCTTTTCCAGCTCAAACCAAACAGCCATCGCTGTTGAGCGCCCCTCATATGACGAAACCTTCCAACAATTAGAATTATTTGCTGATGTTCTGGCACGAGTACGCAGTGACTATGTTGTCGATGTCAATGACGGTGAACTTATAGAAGATGCGATTAACGGCATGTTGCAATCTCTTGACCCTCACTCCTCCTATGTCAGCCCTGATGATTTTAGAGACCTACAAGTCTCAACATCCGGTGAATATGGCGGCCTTGGCATGGAAGTTACGACAGAAGAGGGCTTTGTAAAAGTTATCGCGCCTATTGACGATACGCCCGCGAAACGGGCTGGTGTTAAAGCTGGCGATTACATTACTGAAATCGAGGGCGAAACGATTATGGGTGTCTCCCTGAATGATGCAGTGAAGCGTATGAGGGGTAAGCCTGGCGAGCCCATCACAATTACTGTGGCCAGAGAAAATGAAGAGCCGCTTGAAATCACTATGGTACGTGAAGTCATCAAACGCCAAGTCGTCAAATATGAAATCAAGGACGGCATCGGCTATATCAGAATTTCACAGTTCAATGAAAAAGCCAGTGAAGGCCTAGCCGAAGCTGTGGCCGGCCTTAAAAAAGAAATTGGCGGAAAAATCCCTGGTATAGTTCTCGACTTACGCGGCAATCCCGGCGGGTTACTTGATCAATCTATCAAAGTGAGTTCAGCTTTTCTGGATGGCGGCGAAGTCGTCTCAACGCGTGGCCGCACGTCATCTGACACAGAGCGCTATAATGGCGAGCGCGGCGAACTGGCTAAAGGCATTCCTCTTATCGTTTTGATTGACGGCGCCTCTGCCTCAGCCTCTGAAATTGTGGCAGGTGCGGTACAGGATCGTGGCCGCGGCTTGGTTATGGGCATGACTTCATTTGGTAAGGGCTCTGTCCAATCCGTTATTCCTTTGCGCGGAGGCCGAGATGGAGCTCTTCGTCTCACGACGCAACGCTATTATACACCTTCTGGTCGTTCCATACAGGGTACTGGTATCGACCCTGACATTTATGTCTCGGCTGTCCCTGATGATGGAAAAGAGCAAAAGATGCGCCGCGAGGCAGATTTACCAAACACAATCCCCAACGAAAATGAGGATGGTGAGGACGCTTCTGAAGACACAAAAGCTGAAATCGTAATGGATTACCCACCCGAAGGCTTTGAAATTGAAGATGATTACCAACTGCAAAAGGCTATTGAGCTTTTGAAGAATGGAAATTATTCGCAAAAACTCGCCGAGGCAGGTTAAAGGTTAAATGAATTCAGCTCTGACATCATATTTGAAGCGCGGCATAACAATTGCACTTCTGGCTTCGGGCTTTGCCTTATGGTCACCGACCCTGTCTGCCAAAAGCCAGCCCGAAGAAGATAAAGCCGCTCTTGAAAAGTTGGAGCTTTTCGCTGATATTTTTGCGCGGGTACGGGATAATTACGTTGAAGATGTCAGTGATAAAGAGCTTATAGAAGCCGCCCTCAACGGCGCGTTATCTGCACTTGACCCGCATTCATCATATAGTCCACCGGCTGAATTTGAAGAACAGCGCGAAGCTGTCAAACGGGAATATGGCGGATTAGGCATCGAAGTTACATCTGAGGCGGGACTTGTAAAAGTCAATCACGCGATAGAGGACGGCCCCGCTTATGCGGCAGGCATCAGAGGCGGAGATTATATAACCGCTGTTGCCGGTGAGAAGACAAGGGGTAAAACTTTGGATGACGCCGTCAAGGGCATGAGAGGTTTGGCAGGGGATCCCATCACTGTAACGGTCTTGAGCCCAAATATGGCTCCGCGTGATGTTGTTGTTGTCCGAGAGGTTGTGCGCGGACGCGCGGTACGTCACCGCATCGAAAGCGGCCTTGGTTATGTTTTCATCGAAACCTTCAACAACACACGACTAACAGAAGATTTGACAAAAGCCCTAAAGTCTCTTGAAAGAGACTTAGGCGGCAAGTTGCCAGGCCTTGTTATTGATGTGCGCAGTAATCGCGGCGGACTTCTGGATCAGTCCGTAAGTGTATCAGGCTTGTTTTTAGATGGCGGAGAAGTGCTGTCCTCCCGAGGCCGCACAGCCGAGGACACGGAACGCTATCATGCAGAACCGACTGAACTATATCCAAACATGCCTATAGTGGTCTTAGTGAATTCCGGCTCGGCATCAGCTGCTGAAATTCTCGCAGGAGCTTTGCAAGACCGAGGCCGCGCTGTTGTTATTGGACGACGGACTTTCGGCAAAGGATCTGTTCAATCCGTTATACCGCTCGTCAAACATGGCGGCGCGCTTCGCATGACGACTCAACGCTACTACACGCCTTCTGGCTCCTCTATTCAAGGCCGTGGTATTATGCCAGACATGTTGGTGGCTGTTGCGCCAGATACGGGCGAAATTCGCAAACGCTTCCGCGAAGACAGCCTACCTAACTCGCTTTTAAATCCGGATGATACAGATTACGAAGAAGATCACGACGAGGTAATTTACCCGCCAGAAGATTGGGCCGAGACAAAAGACTTCCAACTAGAAAAAGCTATAGAAGTTTTAAAAACCTCGAAACATAAGACATTGTTGGCCGAACAATCAGCACGTTATAAATTTCCTTAAAGCAATACATCGCCCCATAGACCTGCAGACCGAATTGCCTTAGACGCGAAACCATGAGTGGTTTTTCGCCTAATACAAGACGTCGTGTGATGGAGCCCCTTCCTTCACGCAAGAAGCATGCTTTGCTCGTAATCTCTTTTCTTACGGTCATTATCGCACTGGGTTACTTTCTAACGAGCTTTGTCGGAAACGCCAATGATGCAAAAGTGAAAGGCACAGTTTCTATTACACCTATGCCGCTTCCACCCTCATCTGATACGCTTGGTGGTGAGAGTGATACACTTCCTGATCTCTTGGCCGGTGAAGTTCCCGAAAATGTAAATCCAACGGCGATTATCACCCCTTCTGTTGATGCATTAGGGAACCCTGTAGGAAGCTCTTTTTCCCAAAACACGGCGCCCATTTCAGCTACGCCTCAAAATCCATCTAGAACAGGACTTCGCACAATCACCATTGATGGTGCGCCCATTAATGGCGATAGGTCTCCTCTGGTTCCGGCCCCTATTTCAGGACTTACAACACCCGGCACTTATGGCCGCATACCCGCAATTAGCTCTACAGGAATAACTCCTCTGTCAGCCTATAAAAGACCTTACAATGCAATATCTAGCCAACGCTCTGTTTCGTTAATTATTGGCGGCTTAGGCGTTAATCGCAGCCTGACACGCCAAGCCATTAATGAGCTGCCGGCCGAAGTGACCCTTGCCTTTGCGGCCCACGCACCCGGATTACAAAACTGGATCAATCAAGCTCGCGCCAAAGGACATGAAGTTCTCATTGAGCTTCCAATGGAGTCGGCTGAATTCAACCCAGCAGAACCCGGCGCGGACAGGGCTTTGATGGCGAGCCGCAACAGCGCCTCGAATATCCGCAATCTGGACTGGCTATTATCACGTGCCCAAGGATATTTTGGCGTTACAAATTATAATGGTGACATTTTCCTAACCCGTATGGATGTAGCGGCGCCTATATTGGATAAGATTTCAAAGTCTGGGTTAGGCTTTGTCTTTGACGGTTCTATAAATGCCCCAAGCTTGTCGGCTCTTTCAACAAGTGCGAAGCTACCATTTGCCCGAGGATATAACATTATTGACCCGCAGCAGAATACGGCCTTGATAGAAAGCGAACTTTCCCGTCTAGCAACACAAGCCAAATCCGCAAATGGCACCATAGGTGTCGGTTTTGCTTATCCTGAAACCATCACAGCCGTTAATAGATGGACCCTTGGTTTGGGAGCCCAAGGGCTTACACTTGCACCTGCGTCGAGTGCATTACGTTAATGCCGCGGCCAACAACAAAGATTTCAAACTACCGCCCTGCTGTGGGTATTGCCGTTTTTAATTCGCAGGGCCAAGTCTGGCTTGGCAAACGCTTTGGTGAAAAAGGCCCGCACACATGGCAAATGCCCCAAGGAGGCATTGATAAAGGCGAAGCTACTGAGACCGCAGCGGCACGGGAATTATGGGAAGAAACAGGTATACGCCTTCACGATGTGACCCCCCTTGGAGAGGTTCAAGATTGGCTTTTTTATGATTTTCCGCTTGAATATCGAGGTGCAAAAGCGACCAAGGGGTGGTCGGGGCAACGCCAAAAATGGTATGCATTTCGCTTTCATGGTAATGAAAAGACAATTGACCTTAAGTCGCATGGCCCCCAAGAGTTTTCAAAATGGAAATGGGCAGAGCTTTCCGAAGCCCCGTCTCTGATTGTTCCTTTTAAACGTAAAGTCTATGAACGGCTAGTATCCGAATTTGAACACTTTGCGCGGCCCATAAGATAGCGTAAGCGAAGCTATGGCTGAGCTCCCCAAAAATGGCAAAAATGCAATGCTCTTTGTTTTGATCACTGTGATGATCAACTCAATCGGCTTTGGCATTATGATCCCGGTTTTGCCGGATTTGCTTAAGGAACTCACGAACCTTCCGAATAATGAAGCCGCGCTTTATGGTATGTGGCTGACTTTTGTCTTTGCGCTCTTCCAATTTATCTGCATGCCGATTGTCGGCGGCCTATCTGATCGGTTTGGACGCAGACCTATCATGCTATTATCGCTCTTTGGTTTGGGTATAGATTATTTTATTATGGGTTTCGCACCGACCGTCGCCTTTCTCTTTTTAGGACGGATAATTGCTGGTGCATTCGGTGCCACATTTTCCACTGCAAACGCTTATATCGCGGATATAAGCCCTCCTGAGACACGCGCACAGAACTTTGGTCTAGTCGGGGCCTCCTTTGGTGTCGGCTTTATGCTCGGCCCCGTAGTTGGCGGACTTATTGGAGATAGCCTTGGGCCGCGCGCCCCTTTCATAGCTGCGGGTATCCTATCACTGCTCAATGTGGTTTACGGGATAATATTTCTTCCCGAAACACTCTCTAAAGATAAACGCCGTCCTTTTGATTGGCGGCGCGCGAACCCGCTCGGGTCGTTGAAATCGTTAGGCCGTATTAAAGGGGTCAAGAGCCTTATCTTTGTATTGTTTCTATTGGCAACAGCTCACACTGTTTATCCGACAACATTTGCCTTCTCAACGCAAGAGGGCCTTGGATGGACGCCAGGAGATATTGGCTATTCACTCGGGGCATTTGGGATAGCCAGTATGATTGTGCAAGGCGGACTTATACGCATTATTATTCCTAAAGTTGGCCTTTTCTGGGCCGGAACAATTGGAATGGTCTCCGCTATTATTGCATACACAATGATGGGCAGCGCTGATAAGGGGTGGATTATCTACGCCGCTGGTCCCTTTGCAGCCTTTGCAGGTCTCTACGGCCCTGCCCTAACGAATATGATGAGCAGCCGCGTATCTGAGTCTGAACAAGGTGAACTTCAAGGCGCTATTGGGGCCGCTCAAGGGCTCGCATTAATGATTGGCCCTTTCTTAATGGCAGGTATGTTTTGGTACTTCGGTAGTGAGGACAATAAATTAGCAAATGGCCTTGAGACGTTTCCAGGCAATATTGTGCGAATAGCTGAGCATATTTTCACGAAGGTCACAATTCCTTATATTCCTGGTGCGCCATTCTTGATGGCGTCATTATTAGCAACCATCGCTTTTGTTACATTTCTCTTGATCACTAATAAAGTTGATAGACAGGCTAGATATAGGGCTGAAAATGATAGTGGCTAGATCTGACTTAAATAGAGAGTCTCTTGTTATTTTACAAATTCGGAGTTTATAATTAGCAATGCCTCAGGAAACTTCGTTGAAATCAGAACAAAATTCTAACACAATTAGTTGGAAGAAAACTTTCTTTGAGATTTTCGCCGTAACTTTTGGAGTACTTTTAGCCTTTCTTCTGAATGAATGGCGACTCACTGTTAAACAAAATACATTCATAGAAAAAAGCTTGGTCTCCATTCAAGATGAACTGCGTGAAAATTATGAAAGGGTAATGACAGCTCGCAATTACCATTTGGACCTATATCCGGACATCCAAGCGATTTTAAAAGATGAGGGTGACATGGGTGAATTCCAGCAGAAAAAATTTCGAGGCACTCGCCCCCCACAAATTCAAACAGCTGCATACGAGATAGGAATTCAGCGTGCTGTTCTATCAGATATACCGCTTAATGATGCTAAAAAAATTGTCTCTGCTTACACTTCTCTTAAAGGACTTGAAGACTTGCATCGTCGATACTCTTCCACAGCTTTCACTGCTGTTCTTGATGACAACATGGGTGATAAAAAATTTGCAAGATTTCTATCAGTATCCTTCATGGATTTTCTTTATGCTGAAGAAGAAACTATGATTGATATTTCGAGAGTTATTGAAAGAGAAACATTTCCGCGCTGGTGGGACATTGTTTATAGAGACAAAAATAAATATCGTCCGAAAATAGACTCAAAACAACCTCATGCGAAAATCGATAGCGCACCGAAAGAATAATCAAACACATTCCAGAGGTTTATGTGCACCTTGGGGCAGAACAACTTTAATGTTATCGCCTTCATAAACCCCGCCTCCGGCAAGGACTATTGACATAACACCTGTCTTCTTATTCACGCTGCCATCAGCTCGCTTTTCAACAACCGCTTTTAGAAGGTCAGGGTGAATAGTATTGAGCTTCTTGCAGGGACTCCGCAGACCTGTAATTTGAATAATCGCACCGCTCGGGAAATGAAATTCCGCGCCATGAGGTAAATTCAAAACATCAATACCGCGCGTCACAATATTCTCACCCATTTGACCCGCGAGTACATTAATACCCTGCTCACCGAGTTCATCAAATAGCTCAGCATGCATAAGATGGACTTGGCGTAGATTTAGAGCTTTTGGGTTTTTCTTTTTGTCAGAAAGATGCTGCACGGTTTTACCGCCATGCGCGTCACCCTCAACACCAAAATCCGCAATCAAAGTGATTACGGGTCGAGTTATTTTAGAAAAATTATGATTGGAGTCTGAAGCAACCGCGATGACGGTTGCTGTGCTCATTTCTAAGCGCCTGCTACGGCTTTAAGGCCGTCTAGATTTTGTTGCATCGCTAGAGCCGCTTCGCCTTCTAAGCTTTCAAGGGCTTGTGTTGCAGCGTCAATGTCACCTTGCAGCGCATCTGGCGTCACCTCAGATAATAAAGCCGCCCTTTCCGCCAATACTGTTAGGCCAGCAGGTGTCACATCTGCAAAACCGCCTTGAACGAAATATTGTGTCTCGGCACCATCAGCATAGACCGTAATTGCGCCTGTGCGTATAGCCGCCATAAGCGGGCTGTGGTTTGGCAAAATACCTAAATCACCTTCTGAACCCGGAATATCAACTTGATCAACTTCACCCGTGAAGAGTTCAACTTCGGGAGACACGAGTGAAAACTGTAATTTATCAGCCATGAGAGGCTCCTAAACTCTTTTCAAAAAGCTTCGTCGCTTTTTCAAACTTGTCGCGACAGCCTGTATTACAGAAGCCAACAACATTTCCGTTATAAATCGTTAGCGCATCTGCACTAACCGCATCACCCGACCAAGGACATATATCATTGATACAGTCCTTGATATCAAGTGTACTAACCAATTAAGCTGCCTCAGCTGCCATTTTGGCGGCTTTTTCAATCACATCTTCAATACCGCCGACCATGTAGAAGGCTTGTTCTGGCAGGTGGTCATATTCACCTTCGACAAGGCCTTTAAAGGAGCGGACAGTGTCTTCGAGCGGCACCTGAATGCCTGGAGAACCCGTGAAGATTTCAGCAACGTCGAATGGCTGCGAAAGGAACTTCTCAACTTTGCGCGCACGCGCAACAGTCGTTTTGTCCTCTTCAGAAAGCTCATCCATACCGAGAATGGCGATGATGTCTTGGAGTGACTTATAACGCTGTAGGATTTCTTGCACCTGACGCGCCACTTCGTAATGCTCGACACCAACAGTGCGTGGCTCGAGGATACGAGATGTGGAGTCAAGCGGGTCAACCGCAGGGTAAATACCTTTTTCGGAAATCGCGCGGTTCAGAACTGTTGTCGCGTCCAAATGGGCAAATGATGTCGCTGGCGCTGGATCCGTCAAGTCATCGGCTGGCACGTAAATCGCCTGAACAGAGGTAATAGAGCCTTTATTTGTTGAGGTAATACGTTCCTGCATAGCGCCCATTTCTGTCGCCAATGTAGGCTGATAACCCACAGCAGACGGAATTCGGCCAAGAAGCGCTGACACTTCGGAACCCGCTTGTGTGAAGCGGAAGATGTTATCGACGAAGAATAACACGTCCTTACCTTCTTCATCACGGAAATATTCAGCTTGTGACAGACCTGTCAAAGCCACACGCGCACGGGCTCCAGGAGGCTCATTCATTTGTCCATAAACGAGGGTCGCACGAGATTCACCCTCAAGATTGATCACGTTGGATTCGATCATTTCGTGGTAAAGGTCATTGCCTTCACGTGTCCGCTCACCGACACCCGCGAAAACAGAGTAACCCCCGAAAAGCTTAGCGATATTGTTGATGAGTTCCATGATGAGAACTGTTTTTCCAACACCGGCACCGCCAAAGAGGCCAATTTTACCACCTTTTGAATAGGGGCAAAGAAGGTCGATAACTTTAATACCTGTCGCGAGAACTTCAGTTTCTGTGGACTGATCGACGAAGGGCGGAGCTTCTTTATGGATAGAGGCTGACGCTTTGGTCTTAAGTGGGCCGCGCTCGTCAATCGGCTCACCAATGACGTTCATGATACGGCCAAGTGTTTCAGGACCAACAGGTACTGTGATCGGCGCTTTAAGGTCAGTCACAGCCTGTCCGCGCACGAGGCCTTCTGTGGCGTCCATCGCGATGGTACGAACTGTGTTTTGTCCCAAATGCTGAGCGACTTCGAGAACCAGACGATTGCCTTGGTTATCTGTTTCCAGCGCGTTTAGGATTGATGGCAATGCGCCCTCAAATTCCACATCAACAACCGCGCCGATGACTTGGCTGATACGGCCTGTTGCTTTTGAGGCAACGACTTTTTTCTTTGCTGGCGCGCGCTTGGCGGCTGGCTTTTTGGCGACTGTCTTTTTGACAGGAGCCTTCTTTTTTACTGCTGCTTTAGCCATGGGTGTTTTCCTCTAGCTTCTTGGCCCTTAGGCCGCTTTACAAGTTATTTCTCGGTTATTCATATCTATCCGAGTTTTAGTTTCAGTTTTAATATAGTACGAGCCACTTAAGTCCCAAAGGTGAGCCATGACAGGCTCATTGAAAATTACGGAGCATTTCTTTAAGGAACAACTCGCACCATCAACAGCGGCCAGAACGCTTTTGGACTTATAATATACAGTTCGCTTATTCAGGTGAATTGCTTCCATTCTCAACCTAGACTTGGCATATTCCCTACGATTAATCATATCGCACCCGCTCACAGGTTTTTGATTAGGCTTCTCAAATGTATATTCAGGCGTTTCGTAATTGATGCCTGCGTCTGAGCAACCGGATATGATTGAAGTTAATGCCACTATTACCATTACCCTGCGCACTAAAGCGCTTCCGCGCCTGAAATAATTTCAATCAGTTCAGATGTAATCTGCGCCTGACGTGTTCTGTTAAATGTGAGTGTTAGCTTATCAATCATATCGCCAGCATTTCGTGTGGCGTTATCCATCGCTGTCATTTTAGAACCCATCTCGCCTGCTTGATTTTCAAGCAGAGCGGTGAAGACTTGAGTATTGATATTGCGCGGAAGGAGCACTCGCAGAATACCCGCCTCATCTGGCTCATAAGTGTAAATCGCGCCATTTAAGTCTGGTGCAAAAACTTTATCAGCAGCGTGTTCGCCCGGCGTATCGTCTTCGACGCCCATACCTGCAATGGCAGGAATAAGCGTGCGAGAGACGGCATTTTGCGTCATAACATTTTCAAATTCTGAAAAGACCAGCTTGCAAACGTCAAATTCGCCGCGCTCAAACATGCCTGTGATTTGCTCACCAATGCGTTGCGCGATACCCGCGTGAAGCTTACGCTCTTCTTTGAGCGAGATATATTCAACAACCTGATCATCATAAAGTCGGTTCAGCTGATCATAGCCCTTCTTCCCGATCAGGAAGAGTTTGACTGTCTTACCGGCTTTTTCGAGCGCTACAATTTCTTCACGCGCTTTACGGACGATATTGGTATTAAAACCGCCGCAAAGACCACGATCTGCAGTTGCTACTACGAGTAAGACTGTGTCGGACTTGCCATTACCCACCAAGAGCTCAGGCGCATCACCCGCGCCTGACATTGAATTGGCGAGGTTCTGAATCACCGCGCCAATACGGTCGGAATAAGGACGTGACTTTTCAGCTGCTTCTTGCGCCTTACGCAATTTAGCCGCTGCCACCATCTGCATGGCTTTGGTGATCTTCTGCGTATTTTTAACGCTTTTGATCCTGTTCTGGAGCTCTTTTAAAGACGCCATCGGTCTAAATCCTTAAGCCGCGAAATTCTTCGTGAAATTATCCAGCGCAGATTTCAAGCGGCCTTCAATGTCGTCTGTCAACTTCTTTTCAGACGCGATGTCAGAGAGGATAGAGCTGTGATCGGCGTGAAGATGCGCGAGAAATTCTTTCTCATATTTCTGAACCGCTTTGACGTCTACGCCATCAAGATAGCCGCGCGTACCGGCATAGATAACGGCTACTTGCTCTTCCACTTGTAGCGGAGAGAATTGTGGTTGCTTAAGAAGTTCTGTGAGGCGCTCACCACGCGCTAGAAGTGCTTGTGTTGATGCGTCAAGATCTGAACCGAACTGCGCAAAGGCCGCCATTTCGCGATATTGAGCCAATTCTCCTTTAATCGGGCCCGCAACCTGTTTCATCGCTTTAATTTGAGCAGATGACCCAACACGTGACACTGAGAGGCCAACGTTTAGAGCAGGACGAATACCCTGGAAGAACAAATCAGTTTCCAAGAAAATTTGGCCATCTGTAATCGAAATAACGTTGGTCGGAATAAAGGCCGACACGTCATTGCCTTGGGTTTCAATAATCGGAAGCGCTGTTAGCGATCCGCTGCCATTCTCTTCATTGAGTTTCGCCGCGCGTTCGAGCAAACGAGAGTGAAGATAGAAAACATCACCTGGATAAGCTTCGCGGCCCGGAGGACGACGCAACAACAGTGACATTTGGCGATAAGCCACAGCTTGCTTAGACAAGTCATCATATATGATCAGGCCGTGCATGCCATTGTCGCGGAAGTACTCACCCATTGCGCAACCTGCAAACGGGGCTAAGAACTGAAGAGGCGCAGGTTCTGAAGCTGTCGCGGCGACAATGATGGAATAGTCCATCGCGCCATTTTCTTCGAGTGTCTTAACAAGCTGCGCCACAGTTGAGCGCTTTTGGCCGACAACAACATAAATACAGTATAATTTGTCGTTTTCACGATCTTCGTCGAAAGCCGCTTTTTGGTTCAGGATCGCATCAACGGCGACGGCTGTTTTACCTGTTTGGCGGTCACCAATGATAAGCTCACGCTGACCACGGCCTACAGGGATAAGCGCATCAATCGCTTTGATACCGGTCTGCACAGGCTCGTGAACGCCTTTACGCGGCATGATGCCTGGCGCTTTCACGTCAACGCGGCGGCGCTCAGAGGACTTAATCGGCCCCTTCCCGTCAATCGGCTCGCCCAGCGGGTTTACAACGCGGCCCAGAAGACCTTTGCCAACAGGCACGTCAACGATTTCACCAAGACGCTTAACGGTGTCGCCTTCTTTAATGCCGCGGTCATCACCAAAGATAACGGCACCGACATTATCGCTCTCAAGGTTCAGCGCCATGCCTTTGATGCCGCCCGGGAATTCAACCATTTCACCAGCGCCGACATTGTCGAGACCGTAAATACGGGCGATACCGTCACCAACGGACAAAACCTGGCCGACATCGGAGACCTTGGCTTCGGTGCCAAAGCCTTTGATCTGCTTCTTGAGAATATTGGAAATTTCCGCAGCACGAATATCCATGAGATGTTCCTTCTATGCTTCTTTGAGCGCTATTTTAAGATCCTCAAGTTTGGTCTTGAGGGAGCTATCATAAAGTCGGGACCCGATACGCACGATGAAGCCACCGAGCAGGTCAGGATCGACACTTGTTTCAACATCGACCGGACGGCCGAGATTTTTCTTTAAATTTGATTTCAGCGAGGCCAACTGCGCCGCTGTGAGCTTTTTCGCACTTGTGACCCTCGCGACCTGAGAGCCTTTACGTCGCGCGACCATACCTTCAAATGAGGCGAGCATTGCCGGAATTTCATGGGCACGGCGATTCTGCGCCACCGTGCCGATGAACTGAGTCGAAAGCTTGCTGACTTTAGCCTTTGTCGCAACCGCCGTAAGCGCTGCAACTTTGTCTTCCAGAGAAATCACAGGGCTGCTGACCATGCGGTCCATATCGTCTGTTTTTGCGAAAATGCTCTTAAGGGTTTTCACGTCTTTTTCGACTGTTTTCAGAGATTTAGCCCCTTCCGCAAGCTCAAGCAGGGCCTGCGCATAACGCTTTGGCGCTTCACCGGTAATGACGTCTGGTTTTGACACTATATAGAGCCCGTATTTGCGCAGACTAATTTTGAAAAATAGCCGCTTAAACATGCAGAAAGCGAAAGCAGACACAGGTCTATTTCCGCCAATTCCCGCGGGCTTTAACACGCGCATTTTCAAAAGCCAAGCCTCAATAGACTGCGGCAATGTGGCAAGGTGATTTCGAACCAAAAAAGCCCGTCATACCACAACACTATAGCTATGAATAACTTTACAGTTTCGAATAGTTATGCATGTTAAACTGTTGCAGACTTTCAAAGTAAACAAAAACATCTTATCATTATGATATAAATAGAGGTAGTCATGAAACGTAATCTAAAAACAACCTGCATTACTGTGGTTTTGGCGTCACTTTTTTGTGCTCCCTCAGTCTCTTTTGCTCAGAATGATGAAATGTCGAGTACAGCTAACGAGAGTCTGTCTGCCCTTTTTAATTGCACTGATATCATATTAGATGCGGAACGACTTACCTGCCAAGATGCTGAAATTTTAAAACTTAAAGATGCCACTGAGTCAAAATCACTTGTCGTTTTTGATGAAAAATCCGCCAAAGATTTTAAGAGAAAATCTTTTGGGCTTTCGCTTCCAAAAATCGACTTGTTAGGCTCAGCGAACCCCTCTGATGAAACTAAGAACGTTTTACTAACCGTAAAATCAATTAAAACTTCAGGGAGAAAGTTAACAGTAGTTATGGAAAATGGTCAAATATGGCAATCCCTAGATTCAAATTACGGTTACATACCGAAAAAGGGCACTATTGAAGCCAGAATAAAAACCGCTGCATTTGGAAGTTTTTTAATGAAACTTTCCACTGATAAAGCAAGGTCAAAAATGATACGCGTAAGGCGTATCAAATAACATATTCCTCGGCAAACATCATATAGATTTACTTTAGTAAAACATCTGCTTGAGAGATATGGTGAACAACTTCACAATCACAAAATAGGATGTGTCTTTTGTGACGAATACAAATGCAAAAAATTGGGATAATTATTGGCAAGGCCGTGCTTCTCAACAAAGCGGCAATGCACTTATTGAAGTCGGCATTGAGCGCAATCACGAATTAAAAAAATTCTGGACCAAAGTATTCTCAAATGAAGTTAAATCAACCAAGGTAATAGACTTTGCCTGCGGCGCAGGGTCGGTTTTGGAACACGCAAATAATCTTGGGTTTTCAGATTTGTCAGGCTTAGATGTTTCGGAAAAAGCCTTAGAGGTGATGAGTCAAAAAATTGCAGGTGCCAAGACAATATGTGCTCCTGTCAACCTGACAGGTCTGGAATCAGAGGCATATGATTTGGCAGTGAGTCAATTCGGAATTGAGTATGCGGGTGACAAAGATAGCCTTTTCAAAGCTTTCAAAGAAATATATCGAACATTAAGGTTTGGAGGCAAAATTGTTATAATTGCGCACACAACAGATGGCGTAATTATGGAAGGGTGCCTTGCTTCCTTAAAGCAAATCAATTTGATTAAAGAAAGTGGGTTTATAGAAAGATCGCAGCAGGTCTTCACAGCACTTAAAGAACCATCCGAAAAAACTAATGGTGAAGCATTTTATGAGCTCACCCAAAAACTTAACGATACTGCACAACCTATTATGGAATGGCTTAAGTCATACCCAGAATTAGAGGCTGAAAAAACAAAGAACGAATTCATGAGGTTTGCTTATCACCTTCTAGAATCTTCGCATCGCCTTATAACACATCATACAAATTATTCAGAAACAGATGCGCTGAATTGGTTCGAGGGCATGAAAGAAGAATTAGAAGCATATAAGGGCCGCATGTTAAGCATGACAAAAGCTGCGCTTTCATCTCAGGATATTTCAGACTTGAAAGAAAAGCTTGCCGCAGAATACGGCCCTTCGAAATTAGACTTTGAGGAATTAAAAACACTGCATTTTAATTCAAATACAAAACCGGCGGCCTGGGTTATTCGCGCTTCTAAGCCTTAGCAATTTAATGAATTTGATTCGCGAGTAAAAACTCTTTTTTAAAGTTAAATGCTATATCAAGTGTCATTTAAGACACACATCAAATTTCCATAAAAAAACCGACCCCAAATAGGGTCGGTTCCTTAGTGAATTCAAGTTTGTTTTTAGAAGTTGATCTTCGCGTTTGCAAAGAATGTACGTCCAAAGACATCATATGTAGCAGGATATGTGTTCGCCTGTTCATCATTATCACCAATTACGGGTGGTCCTGAGTTCAAGAGATTGTTGGCACCTAATGTTAGGGTCAAATTATCATTGAATGAACGAGAGACAGAACCATTGAAGTAATGCTTCGTTCCGATTTCATCAACAAAGTTACCAGGTGCTGTATACTCACCATCAACTTCGTTTCCGTTTCTTACAGAGCCGATTAACTGCCATGTAAGCTGACCATTCCACTCATTCTTAGCAAGACCAGCCGTTACGCGGTGACGATATGTCGGATCTGGTTCGCCACAACCACTAAAGTAGCCAGCACAGCCTAGAACAGGCGCATCTGCGGAAACTTGGAAATCGTTAGCGATAGTATAAGTACCAAGATAGTTCAAAGAGAGTTGTCCTATATCAAAACCAAGATCAGATGTATCGAAGCTGTATTGTGCAGCAATGTCGATACCTTCATTGTCTAATGCAGACAAGTTAGCTGATTGTGTTGATACAGACAAGATTGTTCCATCTGCACGACGAACTACAGCGCCACAGAAATTACTTCCCGCACCACGTGTGTCCGCAGTGATGTAACAATTATTTAGGATTGTCTGGGCACCAATTGCTCCGATAGCGTCTTCAATCGAGATATCGAAGTAGTCAACAGAAAGAGTCAATCCCTCAATAAAGCTTGGGTTCAGAACGGCACCAATTGTAAAGGTGTCTGCTTTCTCAACATTCAAAGCATCGTTACCACCGCTAAGAGCGCGAACTTGTCCTGAAGCCGTATCAAGAGCAGCCGTACCAATCACACCTGCCGGAGCTCCAGTTGCCTGACAAATCGAGACTGCCGTACTGTCAATAGCGCCGAACTGACTTGCATATGCAGCAGAACATGGGTCCTGACCACCAGGGAAACCCTCATTAACTGGTGAGAAAAGCTCACCAATATTAGGAGCACGAACCGCTGTGTTATAGTTACCACGAATACGAATTTGGTCGTTTATCGCCCAGTCACCACCAATTTTATAGTTGTAATGTGTTCCGGCGGTGCTGAAATCAGAGACACGGCCCGCAACGTCAAGTGTGATGCCAAAACCAACAGGAATTGAAGCCTCACCATATGCTGAGTATACATCATAATCACCTTGTAGCGCCGCTGCACCGTTGAAGCCTGCGATTGTACTCGCGGCGACATCTTGTGACGGACGGAATACAAATCCATTTTCGATATATTCAGCACCAACAGCAACGCCAATCGGATCTTCAGAAATCTTCAAATTCCCTAAATCACCTGAAAAGTTAGCTTGTAAAACACGCTGCACAGTCTCGTCAGTCGTAGACGCTGCTGTTTGAAGGAATGCAGCCGCCTCAGCTGAAATGTTACCGGCACCAAAAAGGTTTAACGGAGAACATCCTACCGTAGAACCGTTTGCAGACGGATCAGCACAGCTCGGGTTACCATTAGCATCAAGATCAACATTTCCGTCACCGTCAGCATCAGCGAGAAGCAGGGCTTGGTCGAAGCGTCCACGGTTTACGTTACCATTCTGGAATGTAGAAGATTGCGTACGACCTTCTGAATAAGACAAGTCATAATTCCAACCACTTTCAAACAAATCGCCACGAAGCCCCGTCACAATCTGGAATGTGTTGCGTGAATCTGAGTTGAAACGTGGACCAACTTCGACGAGACGGCGACGAAGAAGGGCACTTGCTGTATCATCGATCCCATCTCCATCTGTATCTACACCAGATCCTATTGCATCAGACAAAACACGCTGAGTTTCAACGGGGATAAAAGGGTTTCCATCAAGCGAGAAACCATTTGCAGGTGTTTGGAAAATCGGAGTCGGAGCAAGCTGCGAAGACACAGTGTTATTAGCGAAACGACCTTCACCATAGATTTCAAAATGATCACTAATTTCATAATGCGCTGAGCCACTTATTGTGAAGCGTTCTTGAGGCAATTGAATAAAGTTAACAGGCGCATAGTTATAAAAGTCGTTAACATCACCGCTTGTTACGAACGGACGTGCCGCTCCATTTGGCTCAAAAACAACACCAAAGCTATCAGAGAACGAACCAAGACCACCAGCGAATATAGAAGTTCCCGGTACGCCTGATGAACCGCCAGGTTCTAGGCCTGTGTTATCAATATTATCAAAGAACGCCGTTTCTGAGAAATCACGATCACCTTGGAACAGTGCACTACGATCCGTCCAACCAACGTTGACTGTCGCATTACCGCGGCCATCAGATGTGTTGGCACCAAGTGTTACATTAGCGTTAATTGTTTCTGCATCGCCTTTTTGAGTAGATGAGTAACCAACGTTAGCTTCAACACCCTCAAAATCATCTTTAAGAATGAAGTTAACAACACCCGCAACAGCATCAGCACCATAAACCGATGATGCACCACCAGTAAGAACTTCAACATTTTTAATCATTGCAGGAGCAATCGTATTGATATCAACGATACCAGCCTGACCGTTTGGCATAGCGCGACGTCCATTTACGAGGACGAGAGTACGGTTCGGACCTAAACCACGGAGATCAACAGTTGCTGTACCGTTACCAGGGTTGTTAGATGTTCTGTCAAGACCTGGTACTGTTTGCGGAAGCGTGTTAAGCAAGTTCTCAACGTTAATTGCACCTGTGCGCTCAAATTGAATAGCGTCGACTGTTGCAACAGGCGAGTTTGATATAAAATCTTTCTTCGCAATACGTGAACCCGTAACGATGATTTCTTCATCATCGGAGTCCTGAGCATGGGCGGTGGCTGGGGCTAGTGTCATGGCAGATGCGACAAGCATCGTGGACAATAACAACTTATCTTTATTGAACTTCATTCGGATATCCCTTCGAGGAGTAAAGTTTTGCATTATTTTGCACTAAATTCATAGTGTCTGGCTTTTCCGATAAGAGAAATCTTAACGAACTGCAACATCTTACATCAAAAGCTCATAAAATTATGCCTAGGTGTTGCAAAAATGCACCTCGACCACCACCTAAAATGGCTATCATATGTCGCACTAACAAAAATTGCATTGCATTATCTCAAACTCACATAAAACTCTGTGGATCTATATCGATTTGGAGTTTGTATTTTGAGGGTGGTTTTACCCTTGCACGCCATGTTTTCATATATTTGGGGAGGTTTACAGTCATTTCGGCTTGAACAAGTAGGCGGCGGCGATAGCGGCCTCGGATGCGGCCTATAGGCGGCTCGCTTGGGCCTAATATCTCAACACCATCGGCTCTGGGTGCCAATGATACAAATTTTTTGGCGAGAGCCTCGGTTTTTTTCAAATCTTCACCTGATATAATAACCCCGGCTAATTTCCCGAAAGGCGGCAATAGCAATGCCTCGCGCAGGCCCAGTTCTGCTGATATAAAGCGCTCGCGGTCGCCTGCGGCTAATGCCGCCAGAGCTTCGTGATCAGGTTGATGCGTCTGAATAAGGGCATGGCCCGGCTTATCCGCCCTACCTGCTCGGCCCGCGACCTGCACCAAGGTTTGGTAAGTCCGCTCCCCTGCGCGAGGATCACCGCCTGCGAGTGCCAAGTCGCCATCGACAACACCGACAAAAGTCAGCTTGGGAAAGTTATGCCCTTTAACAACCATTTGCGTTCCGACAAGGATATCAATATCGCCCTGCTCCATCCGTGTCATACGGGCGGCGATTTCGGCGGGGTTACCAGCTGTATCAGAGGAGAAAATTTCGATTTTAGCATCCGGGAAATGCTTTGCGGCTTCTTCAGCTACGCGTTCAACACCAGGGCCAACAGCGTTTAGGCTGTCCTCAGCTTTGCATTCGAGACACGCGGTAGGCATGCGCATAGAAAAGCCTGTCTGATGACACATCGCGCGGCCTGTTGCACGGTGCTCTACTAACCAACTATCAGTGTCGGGACTTTTGAGTTTCTGCCCGCAATTGCGGCAGATAATAAGCGGGGCGTAGCCCCGGCGGTTGAGATAAAGCATGGCCTGCTCGCCGCGGGCCAAGACGGCATTCGTCGCCTCTATTAAAGGCGCAGAGATAAAGTCCCCCTTCTCAGGTGGGTGATCCTTCAAATCTACCAGGTCGATTTCGGGAAGCGTTACTACGCCCGGACGCTCTGGCAAAATTACATGGGCATATCGGCCTGTTCGCGCATTGACCAAACTCTCAAGAGAGGGTGTGGCCGAGGCCAACACAACTGAGTGCTTGGCGATTTTAGCCCTCACAACCGCCATATCACGGGCATTATAGATGACGCCCTCTTCTTGCTTGTAAGACGTGTCATGCTCCTCATCGACTACGATCAGACGCAAATTTGGGAATGGTAGATAAAGCGCTGACCGCGCCCCTACGACTAACTGTGCCCTCCCCTGAGCTACTTCGCGCCAAACCCGCCGCCGCGAAGCGTCTCCAAGTTGTGAATGCCAAGGCGCCGGTGCCACGCCAAAACGCGCTTCAAAACGCGACATACCTGCTTGCGTAAGCGCAATTTCTGGCACGAGAATGAGCGCTTGTCCTCCTTTTTTCAGAGCTTCGGCAACAGCTTCAAAGTAGACTTCTGTTTTACCCGACCCCGTCACACCATCAAGCAGACTAACATTATAATCACGCTTAGCGACTTGCGCGATGAGTTCGTCAGAGGCACGCCTTTGCGCGAATGTGAGAGCAATCCCGCCATGCTCTGAATTTGGCACGCCAAAGGGGCCATCGACAGGCAGGTTTTGAGCGATCAATCCGCCTGCAGCTTCAAACCCTCTCACAACGCCCGAGCTCACCCCAGCCCGTTCTGAAATTTCTGAGGCGCGCGCAGGAAAAGGCCCTCCATGCTCTAGAATAGATTGCCGGGATGCCGTCATTTTAGAAGGCAAAGATTCGCTTGGCGAAAATTGCGTGACCATGGGACTAGGATCAAGCGCTTTATAACTTCGCACAACCATCCGCAAAACAAGGCCAGGCGAGACACAATTATATCGAGCTGTCCATTCGATAAATCTGAGCATCTCTACCGAAAGAGGCTGTGTCGCTTTGACTTGGGCAATATCTTTGAGTGTACGGCCTCCGTCATCCTCTAATATATCAAAGACAACGCCAAGCTTCATTTGCTTGCCGATTGGGGCAAATACGAAGTCGCCACGCTTAATGTTCACGCCATGTGGAATGCGATAATCAAATGCACCTGGAACATTCACAGGAAAAAGGATTTGGGCATTTTGTGCGGCCATAATTCGTGATAGCAGACATTCAACTAGAATCGTCCCCCTTTTGGAGCCTCCCATGAAGTTTTTTGTTGATAGTGCAGATCTCGACGCCATTACCGAGCTAAATGATATTGGCCTTGTTGACGGCGTAACGACTAACCCATCCATAATTGCAAAGTCCGGCCGCGACTTTAAAGAGGTCATTGCTGAAATATGCAAAATTACTGAAGGTCATGTCAGCGCCGAAGTTGTCGCGATGGAAGCTGATAAGATGATTGAGGAAGGACGCGCCCTTCGCAAAATCGCATCAAATGTCTGCGTGAAACTGCCCCTCACAATGGATGGCTTGAAAGCTTGCAGTATCTTATCTCGCGAAGGCACGCCCACAAATGTCACGCTTTGCTTTTCTCCTAACCAAGCTCTGCTCGCAGCTAAATGCGGCGCAACATATATTTCGCCCTTTATCGGACGTCTGGATGACCTCTCGCTAGATGGGATGGAGCTGATTCAAGATATCCGCATCATTTATGATAATTACGGCTTTGAGACTGAAATACTCGCGGCCTCAATTCGTAATGCCAATCATGTCAAAGACTGTGCGTTAGTAGGCGCAGATGTCATGACGGCCCCTCCAAATGTAATCAAAGGGCTCTCCAATCATGCCCTGACCGATAAAGGTCTCGCGGCCTTCATGAAAGATTGGGAAAAAACCGGGCAGACAATTCTCTAAATCTTACGCTTTGGATATTGGTTTAACCCTTCGTAAACCATAAACTGCAAGTATAAGGCCCTATTTATAGGGCTAAGTATGTTGCGTTGTGGGCTTATTGTATCTTCATTTATAATCTTGGCTTCGAGTGGTCTCGCTGCTTGCTCGACCGTGTCAGATAATATTCCAACCGTGAAAATTGAACGCAAGAAAGCCAAGAAGGTTAAATCCGTGACTACCCCTGCGGTGGTCCAAACCGCCCGCTATGAAGCACCAAAAGTTCAAAAAGCCGAAGCTGCCATGGTTTGCGAGAATGACAATATGCGCCAGCGCGCGGCTGATCGAAATATGAAAAATGACATGGCGCGCGTGCTTATCCTAGAAGAAGCCGGGCGCTCATCAAATATAATAGCGGATGTTGAAGTTAATTGCCGTGATTACTTTGAGAGTCAAAACTCAAAAGCCGCCCAACTTGTTCGAGCTTACACGAATGTTCAAACAGTAGCCTCCCCAACTTACATCCGGCAAAACTCCACTTATGCAACATCGCCAGCTCCTAAAGTTGCGCCGCTGCAAAAAGCAAAAATAGTTAAAGCCTCTACAAGCGTAATAGCGGCTGACGGTTATTATTATTCCATAAAAAGGGGCGATACTTTATATCGTATCGCCCGTGAAAACTGTTCATCAGTGAGTGACATTTCCTCACTTAACGGAATAGCTGATCCAACAAAAATTGAAGTTCATCAGATCATTCGCTTGCCCGCACAAAAATGCAATGCGCTAAAATAATTTTATTTGATAGCCTTTAAGCGCGGCGTCGCTACTTTTTCTTCTTTTGGTAAAACAGGATATTTTGAGGCTGCATCCGCACGCGCCGCGTCTGCCGCTACCATACTTGACCCGACACTTACGCCGCCAATGGCTGCATAGCGCTCGAGCTTTTGCTTCTGCACCAAATTGATTTTGCGAAGCGTGTCAATGTCTTCCATAGCTGCCGTGAATTTGGCGTTTAAGTTTTCAAACTCGACTTTCGAACGCGCTAATGCACGGGCATTGCGCTCGACTTCATCAGCTTTACCGCGGAAACGTGTTTCATTTCGGTCGTTTCTCTCGCGTTCAGACTCAAGTTGATTACGAAGAGTTATGATCTCTTCATCAAAATGCGAAGACATATTATCTTTAATACGTACTTGCGTATTAAGCTGATCAATACGGCTCTTTAAGGCGAGTGTTTCATCATCGCGCCGCTTAAGTGTGTCCTCATATACATTCTTTTGCGCTTTAAGATCATATCTAGCATTTTCAAGGGCACTATTAGACTCGAAATATTTTGCTTTCATCTCGTTGAAATCAAGCCGCAAGTTTTTAAGCTCTACTTCCGCACTATCAGCCGCTTTGGTCTTTGTATCTAAGCGGTTGGATAACTCTTCAACACTTTTTGACAGTTCAATAACGCGGTGATTTTGCGTTGAAAGACTACCAGCTTGTTGCGCAACTTCGTCTTGAAGGTTCTGGTTCGTCATTTGGATAGTCGCGAGCTTTTCATCTTTCTGTGTCAGTTGACTTGAGAGTGTTTCAATATCACGACCTTGCTTAATCAACTTCTCACGGTCTGCAACCTCTCGGTCTTTGCGCTGAGCGATATCGGCTTTTGTGTTTTCTAATTTTTGGCGCATGTCATTGTGCTGACGCTCTAAATTGATAAGCTTGTTCTCTTGCTCTGAAGCCCACTCAGTCTTTTGCTCTAATTTCTTTGCTGTCGCTTCGAGATCATTGCTCAATTTTGCTGTTTCAGTTTCAAGCCTTGCAACGTGGCGAAGACCCGTTTCCATTTTTGCAATCGTTTTATTGAGAGAGCTCATCCGTTTGGCCGCAAGCTGCTGCTGCTCTGCATTTGCTTTGAGTTCACCAACTATAAAGTCAACCGACTCACGCGCTTGCGTAATGTCATCTGCTGAGGCCGTTTTGCCGGTTAGTGAGGCTGAGGGCGTGTATACGGGTGATAACCCTATTTCTTTTGGTCGTTCTGCTGTTATTTTTTCGCGCTTAAAGAAGTTCATAGTTCCCCCCGGAAGGCTGATGACTTGCGATAACGCCCCCCCATGGGACGAATCAATAAGTTAACGAACCATAAACGCGTGATTCCAACAAGCCAGAACAGCTGTAACCTATAAAAATGGTGAATGCGGCAGTCGGATATCGTTTCAGCTCCGAAACGACATGCTGAGAGTGCCTATCCCTCACATCCGTAGAAATAATTCCCGCATGTTTTCATGAAGTGCACGACACTACCATTGGCTGATAGGATACGGAAGGCCTCACGATCTTCTTGTTGAGATGGCAATACAGAATATTCAAAGTGATGTTGTTTTCCCAATCCAAGCAAGCCGGACGTTCCTACAGGCAGGATGTCTTCGGAAAATAAAGAGGCATCCGCATCAGCAAATCCATTTTCGTAGCCCATAGACGTAAAGAGATAATCCAAATACTTACGGTCCGTTTCATTATCGGCGTAGCGGGCTTGAAGTTTTTCAAAGAAAGCTGTTGGCGTTAAGCCGTGAGAATTTCCAAATTCGGGCATCGTGCCTAAACGCGTAACCTGCTTAGGCGCCTCATTAGCCGGGATGCTAAAAATTGCGACATTGGAAGTTCCGCACATATTTAAATTTGGACGAGCGATCTCAGCTGCTTTTGTCATAATCACAGGCTCAGGAGTGGCTACAGGACATTCAGCCAAGTCAAAAACCTTCGTAGCACCATCATCACACACATATGCTGTTAGCTCTGTTTTAGGCGCGACCACCTCAGCCGGTACGATTTCCACTGGTGCTGGCATCGGAACAACTGGACAAGCACTTAAATTGAAAACCTGTGTTTGGCCATCAGAACAAAGCAAGCTCTGCTTTACGTTTTTAGGAGCCGCCTCTTTTTGAACTGTGTAAACCTGCTTAGGCGTGTAAGGCTGCACATTATTTGGCGAGATCCGGCGCAATAAACCGCTTGCTGTATTCTGGTCAAATTTGAGGCGCATCTGCAGATAAGCCCCTTTTCGAGAATACTCAGCCGCCTCAAAATCATCATCCTTAAAACCTTCAATGTTATAGCCTGCCGACACCCAAATATTCTTAGCTGGGCTAACGCCTATCGAAGGACCAAAACTATATTGTGACGTGTTTGTGCCCTTAGAGGTCATATAACTACCGCGAACACCAATATCGATTTTCTCGGTTACATCAAAACGCGCTTCGCCGCCCACGAGATGGTTCCAGCTTTTCAATTTCTTTCCAGCAAGTTCTGTGCTGACATGTTTCACGCCATAATTAGCCGTGGCTTGAAGGCGGTCCGTGATCATCTGATTAACAGCCAAGTTATTGACGACTTTAGTTTCAGTCTCCCCGCGCGCATTTTTATCATGACTAATATCGAAGCGATCAAAGATAATTGTGTCTTCATTACGAGGACGCCACGCACCACCGATCCGAACGTCTAATTGACTTGTATTTTGTGATTGATCATCAGGATTCGTAAAGAGCGCTCTTGCAGAACCTGCGAGAGACAATTCTTCAGAGAGCTCCCGTGCAACACCGGCGGTCGCCGTATATGTGTCGCCAATCGAAGACTTGCGGCCCTCAACTCGTGCAGAGCCGCTCATAACGTCATCGCGATAGGCTGCACCGACATATGCAGAAGTGAAATCCTCATTCACTTCAAGCGGGGACACAGCGGCGTCGGGAGCTATTTCAATAAAGCTTCCTTTTTGGTCGATGACATTGCGGTTTCGCAAACCACCTGAAGCCGACCAGTTCTCATTGATCTGGACTTGTTGATCCAAGCCAATGGTTGCGCCTAAGCGGCGTCCGCCATCATTTGTCAAAAGATCGGAATTGGCCGAGACAGTGGTGCCCTTCCAAGGTGTCACTGCAACGCCAACAATCGTGTTATTGCTTTTTGTATCTGCTCCATTGAGCATTTCATGGCGCACTGACAAAGTGGCTTTGTCTTTTAAGTTTTTATCTACGCCAATTGTTGTGCGCTGCGGATAAGCACTGACTTCATCTTTGCCGCCAAGAGGTTGCTCATGACTGACCTGAATGGTTGCATCAAGTTTGGGTACGCGAACGGCAGCACGGCCAATCGCAAGTAGAGACTGACGATCCTCAGAGCCGACGATCTCATCCTTACTGGCTCTAAAGCCCCCGCTTAACGTCAATAGTTCACCTTGGTGGGTCGCTACGACCTCAGCCGTGTTGCGCGAGTTTCCTGATGTCAGGTTTTCTTCGCGGAAAGCCTGAGCCTCAACGCTGCGGTTCCCGCGGCGACCTGTGTCCTCATCTTCAAACTCATCAAACTTATAGCTACCCTTGGCCCCATAACGGCGAACGCCTGCTGTGTTTGAATTCAATTGTCCAACACCGTAACCCGCCTCTTCTTCTCGGTAATAAGCTTCGCCGGAGAAGTTTTCAGACGTATGGATGACTTCCGCCAAAATCGCAGAGGCTGTCCCGTCATTTGAGGACCCTTTGTTTTCTGTGATCGCATATTCGGCGCGAAGCTGAGTATTATCTGTGATTTGTGCAATCACATCCACGCCAACTTGGTTTTGCTCAATGCCGCCTTGCAGACTTGAACCGTCTTCATGCACGAATGTAGATCCGATTTGAACCTTATCGTTCAGAACTTGTGCTTGTACGCGGCCACCAAATGTAATGTTACGTTCCGCGTCTTCAGCCGTTTCGTAATCCACGACAATGACATTGGGGTTAAACTCTGCGTCAGATACATCTACGGGTAGGCGGAAGATCAATTGACCGGTGTAATAATCAAGCGTGTAATCAAGCGTGTAATCAAGGTAACGCACCATAACTTTGCGCTCTAAAATGACATCTGGGCGGAAACGGTCGCGAGTCTCAACAACAATCTCTTCAGATTGCGCGAGGATACGCTGACTGGAAAGTTGATAGGTTCCGCTCGTGCCATCTGCCGCAATTTCATCTTTTGCAAAGCCTTGGTTTGTCTCTGCCGCAAACCCTAAGACTTGCAGATTATCGCCAAGATATTCAGCTTTTAGGCCGGAAAGACGGCGGTTATAAGACGTCAGACGACCTTCAGTGATGTTGGTGTCATAATCGCCAAACATGGCGTAAGCCTGACGCTTCTCAAGCTTTACATAAACAGGGTAACGGCTAACGCCCTCAAATTCTTGGTAAGACCTGTCGCCATAAAGCGTATAATAAGCATTTGGGTCAATCTCGCCTAAGAAGTCTCCGTCAATATTTCCGGTCTCTTTATGTTTTGATGTATCGACAGACATAGTCATGAGCCAGTTGCCCTTGATCATACCTTTGGCAAAGAAGGCCAAACGGCCATCTTTGATAACATCTTTGCCCTCAGTCTCGCCAAGCGCAACGGCATTGCCGCTTATATTATCGTATCCTAATGAGCCTTCTGCCAAACCAACAAGAATCCAGTCGCGCTTTTCAGGTTCCATATACATATAGATCGGAACTTTGCGGCCATTATCGAGCGTGGCGATGACAGTGACTTTACCTGTTCGCAGTGTGGGCTCTAACTTGACCTTAAGGACGCCATCCGCGCCAATTGAAAAGTCCTGACGCGCTGACAACGGCGCTATAAGATCCTGGGTCTGCTCAATGAGGCGATTTTCACCTGTTTCATCGTAAAGCCTGTAAGGCGGCTCAACATCGATAGTTGTGATGCGGCCCGCATGAACGGGGCGCCCTGCTTCGTCTTCCATGCGAATAGCAACAACTGGGACGGTGCGGCCATCAGCCACCAAGGTCGATTGGTCAGGCATGGGAATGGCGCGTGCGATAGTTTTTACAAAAGAAATCTCTTCGCGCAGCGTTTTTAAAACTGTGCCATTCTTATCTCTGACGGTCGCGATAATTTCATTGCGGCCTTCAAGAAGGTCCACACCGCGCCAACGGCTGATCATAACGCTCCGGTCAGAATTGCCATCTTTGCCAGCAAAATTCATGTCTGAGACGAGATTGCCATTTACGGTCAGTTTTACGACATGATCAGCACCGTGTTTAATACCAATGTTCGTTGACGGTTTTGACGGCGTACGATTTGTATCAGGATAAACCCAATCAATATCGCCATTTTGCTCCTCAAGCCACGTAACATCGTAATCTTTATATTCTTTAGCGTCGTTAAAGACTTCATCCTCAATGAGGGTTTCGCGCTGACCTGTCTGTTTTAGATAGAAGTTAGCCCGCCAGATACCGCCGCCTTGAACATCAATGAATTTTGAGTTCACGGCACCAGCATAGCGCGTGTTTTCTTCGCATTTCATCAACTCAAAGCCTTGCGGCAAAGTTTCTTCATCGACTTGGACGACGTGAGTACCTTTACTGACGCCCTCAAAATGGAACAGGCCGTCTGGGTCAGAAACGACATATGCGCCTGTTTCCATGTAAAGACGAACGCCTTCCACACCGACGCCTCTTTTAATTTCACGCGCCCAATCTTCATCGCCATCACAGCTTTGCTCGGAGATGCGGCCTACTATTGTCGAACGTGAACGAATGAGGTCTTCACGCAATCTAATCCCTGCACGGGCGATATTTGAAAGTTGGTCTCCGTTTCGGTCAACGATTACAGCCTCATTTACGGCGTCACCCATAGGAGCGCCCGGACCAATTTCTAGAGCATAATCAAGGGAGAGTGTCTCACCGGGCTCAACAAGGCCCATTGGGAATGTCAAAAGCGTTGCATTAGCCGAAACTTCAGGATCTGAAATTGTGTTCTGGACCACTCGAGATGTTCCCGGCACATAGCGGAACCCAACTGGCAATGTATCATAAAGCATTACTGGGGCTGCAACCTGGCCACGGTTCTCAATTGTTACAGTATAATTTACGAAATCGCCAACATCACCAAAGCTACGGTCTGCCGTTTTGTTGACAACCAAATCTGTGTCGGGGTCGAGCGGGATATCAAACCGTAGAGGGCCGGCCTCACCCAGACTAAAGTTCTCGCCATATGAGGCGTCAGTTATAACAAAACTGCCATCTGCATATTGTGTAAAACTTTCCGGCGGGAGCACTGACGAGAAACGATATCCTTCCGGTGGGTCAACCAAAATGGCATAGTTGCCAGAGTCAACGATTGGGTAGCGGAACTCACCTGTTCCCATTTCATATGTCAGTCCGCCGCCATCTTGTACTTCACTGCCGCTGATGACTTCAGCCGGAAAGGACGAAAAACCATCCACACCGCGAACATTGGCATCAGTATTTGTTCCCAAATCTATTAGCGTGACTTTCGCGCCATCGATAAATTCACCCGAGACTGAACTAAAGACACGGTTTAGGGGATTTACGATAGCGGTATCGACAGTCACGTCGGTCGCATCAAATGTATCAATATAAGTCGCTGTAAGCTGTGTGTTCGCGCCAACACTTAACTCATTATCATTAGGCGCAGCAGTTCCAAGCGTCGAGGGAACGTAAGCCCAAAATTCGCCGGAGTTAGGATCCGACTCATATAGACGTAGGACAATAACATCCCCAATATCAGAAGTTATTGTGATATTAAGTGTATCAATAGCGCCGGAATTAAGGTTCTGCCCCATATCTGTGACGCGCACGAACATGAGCTCACCAGCTAGGTAAGTCGTTGCAGGAATAAGCGGGATTTCATCATTTAGTTTTACAAGGTCACCGCCTGTAGTCACAGGGTCACCTACACTCGTATATTCACCCGTCAGGTCTCCAGATGGGCTGAAATCAGACCCGTTAATATTGCGAAGAATGGGTGATGGTGCTGTGGGGGAGTTACGGAAGAACTCAATAACAGCAGGGGTTGGCGCAGGACGAACAGTAAAGACAGCACGGTTTGTTACAACCCGCTCAGATACACCATTTGTATCATAGCTGACGGAGGCGATATTGACGACTTCCGCACCGAAGTCCTGAGCCTGAGCACCTTCGCTTCCTGCAATCCATGCAGTCGCGGCAAGAGCTATCGCGCCAAAGTTATGTTTAAATGTTGGGTTCAATTACCTATCCACAGCCATGAAGAATGAGCCAGCTCGCAAAAGCTGCTTTTCTTAGCGAGGTCTGCCGCCCTAAAAGGCGGCAGACCAAATGTGTGTTGATTTATGCGTTATTTAACAAACGCACGAATTGTCACAGTACCTGTTGTCGAAACAGCAGGTGCCACGGGTGCCGGAAGCGACGCGCCGGTCAGATTGATAACACAAGCACCGCCTGTACAATCTGTGTTCGCCGCCGGAAGAGCCGGAGATGAGAAAGATCCACCTGTGAAGTCACCGCCAAAGACAGCGCCTGCAAAATCCAGCTCGTCAGCCAATACGTCATTAATGACGATATCAGTTGCACCTGCAGACCCTGTGTTTTCAACAGTAATCACATACTCGACACATGCTCCAGGGATACTATATCCGCCTGAAGCTGATCCTGGAATGACTGAACAACCTGTTCCGTCTTCAGAATGAACTGTTACAGCTTTGGACGCGTTTACGTCCGCTGCAGCAACAATGTAAGTCCCTGTTGCAGAGTGGTCACCTGCATTTGCGCCTTCATTGGCTGTTCCTGAACCGTCTGCGAGGACATTTTCAGCCGCGCCTGTCAGTGTATTACCATCGCCGTCACCTGTGACAGGGTCACCTGCATTTGGTGATGTAGATGGCTCTAATGTGTCAGCAACGAGCGTAAGATCGGCAGTTGTGCCATCTGTTGAACCAACAGGAATATCCTGCGTGACAACGACCCAAAGGACTTCATCAGGTCCAAGCTCTGGCGGATTGGCCGGATCATAAGTGATCGGCGCGCCATCTCCTGCGCCCGGCTCATAAACCCCGTCACCATCGTCTATATAATAGACAAGAACAGGTGTTGCGCCTGCCGGATCATCGGTATCAAAGTCGTCTCCGCCTTCTTCAACTACGCTCAAAGCATAAGCTTGCGTATCGTTACCATCGTTTGTGACAGAGAAGACGAGTTCTTCGTCTGTAGAACCCGGTGCTGTTGTATTGTCACCATTTGAAGCAACTGTAAGGTCGATTAAACGGTCAACTGTAAATTCAGTTGGTCCATTCGGATCAGCTGGATCGCTTGTGTCGATGACAGGCTGCGTTACGCCGCCCACATCATATGTTAGAGTAAATGTGTTTTGCACATTTGTTCCGGCTGGCGTTAATTGTGCGTGTGCACTACCTGCCGTGAAGACTGTAAGAGCGGTTGCTCCCAGCAGCCCTTTCAAGATTGTTGTTTTAGTCATTATATAACCCACTTCCTATGTTAGTTAATGGATGTCTTCTAGCATCTGTTGGTTAAATCAGTGCTTAGAGGCGTAGTTAATAAAGGCCTTAAATTTGTTGTTATTAAAACTATAAAATAATATTTTATATAACAAATACAACGACTTAAATATATATCAGCTTGTTACATTTATGTTTTATTAGCTGTTTTCGAACTTAACGTTACGGCAAAACAACTTGAAAATTCAAAAGAATTTAGGCCTTTAGCCCATAGGTTTTTCGCTGCGGTTAGATTTATTATTGGCTCAAGAAAATATTGAATATCAATACTAGACTTATAACCAAAAACAAAAAACCCGCCAATCGGCGGGTTCCAGACTCATAACTATATAGCTTAGTATTTTTATTTCAAAATACCCTTGAAAGAGAGGTTTCCTGTTTCGCCTACCTCAATGGGCCCTGTCACTGTCCATCTTATATGCGTGATATCTTCGTCAGCTGCGAACCTTACATTGCCATCTGCGCCAACCTTGCGAAGAACGGAACGTTCAGCAAAGGACTGACCGCCATCTACAGAGTACACAGTCTTTGCGCCTGCCTTATCGGCACTACCATCCATAAATTTAATTTCGCTCGGTACAGGCATTGTCAGAACAAGATCTGAAGCGGGGGCTGCATCATCATTTGTGAAGTTAAGCGTGTAGACAATTCGCTCACCGGGGACGACCATTTCAGCAGGACCTCGCGTTATATTTTCTGTTCCGTCAGGCATTTGTACCACGACTTCTTTTTCGACAATTTGCTTAGCAGTAAGAGCCGAAGCTGAGGCAGAAGCCAAAAGTGACGTTGCAGCGATTATTGCAAGTGTAAGATGACGCATAAGATTCTCCGTCGGAGTTAGTTGAACTTGCTAACATCATACATGTCTATGCTTAATAGAAATCTAAGAGAGCTGTATTTTTTTAAAGCAATTTAGTTAATGCTCATTCACCTATTATTAAGCCTTCATTTAAGCTATATCTAAACGCTGTTTCTTGACAGAAATTTTGAACCCTTACCCTAATAGCATGAATAACGTCCTCCGGGAGAAGACTTAGATGAAGGAATAGGCATGCGCCTCAATACTGTTGTAACACTCGGAGCGTCCGCTGCATTTGGCGTAATGGCCGTCATCTTAGCCCGCGGCTGGATCAATGAGGCTATTGAAAGTGAATTTCGAGACAGCCGTCCAATATCTATGACATCGGCGCCAAAAGTACAAAATACGTTCCCAGTTGTCATCGCAGCGAATGATTTGAATTTTGGCGATACCTTAACTGAGGACTCCTTGCGTGTCGTTGAATATCCGGAAGATGCTGTTCCTCAAGGTTCATATACTTCAATCAATGAAATTTTTACAGATATCACAAAACGCACAGTCGTTCTGAACCAGATGCGTTTGAACGAACCTCTCATGAATTATAAAATAAGCGGACCAGGCGGCAAAAGCTCTCTCTCAGCACGAATTTCAGAGGGTTACCGCGCCGCAGCCATCCGTGTCGATGATGTAAGCGGAGTCGCAGGATTTATAGTCCCCGGCGACTTCGTTGATGTAATATTCACTCGCGACAATCCACAAAACACTCAAAGACAAGGTGATCAACCCGACCTTATAGCTGACGTTTTGTTACAGAATATAAAAGTCTTAGGCATTGACCAAAACTTGAATGAAAACTCAAGCACGGCAGATGTTGCTCGAACTGTTACAGTTGAAGTAAAAACTGCCGACGCACAGAGTTTACATTTGGCACTGGAAAGCGGCACGTTATCATTGACACTTCGCTCAGCTGGGGAAACGGCTCTTGAATCCTCACTTACAGTTAAAGCGTCTCAACTTGGAAAAGTGCCTGCCAAATCAATAAAGCGGCAGCTAGGCAAACCCAAAATCGTTACCTCCAAAGCCGAGAGACCCAATGTGGCACAAGTCACAATCATTAGAGGCGAAACACGGGACGAAGTATCTGTCTTGCGAGAGGATACAAAATTAGAAATGGCTGGTGGATAAGATGAAACGCAACCTCATAAACACGGTTTGTTTTGCACTAAGTGCCGCCGCAATGATAGCCGCGCCCGCAAATGCCAAATCCTGGGTCGATAGTAGTTCATCAAAAACGCGGGTGGCCGCTAAAGTCGTCAAAGATGATATGGTGCTCATGCGGACTGAGTCGGCTTTCAAAGAAGTTCGCGTCGCGAATGCTGAGATTGCCGACGTTGTGGTCTTAACCGATAAGTCTTTTCAGGTCATGGGCAAAGCCCGCGGCAAGACAAATGTCATGTTATATGATGCGGATAAACGCTTGGTCGATATTGTCGATGTCACAGTCGGGTTTGATATGGCAGGGCTTAAAAAATCGCTTTTCGAAACATTTCCAAATGACAAAATCGAAGTTCGCAACATGGCGGGCGGCGTATATTTGTCGGGCAATGTGTCCACTGACTCCGTTGCGCGGCAAGCTGAAAAAATTGCGCAAGCTTACGCCCCTGACCGCGTTACAAATGGATTATCAATTAAGGATTCTCACCAAGTTATGCTTGAGGTCAGGTTTGTCGAAGCCACTCGCGATGCTGTAAAAGAACTAGGCATTGGGCTCTTAACGCAACGCGCTGGCGATTTCGCGTTTCAAAATGGTTCAGCCTTAGCCAATCCCGTTTTATCTGGTGTTTTGCGAAACACCTTTGGGCGCACTACATTGGACACGTCTATTGAGGCCTTGGAAGAAAAAGGTGTAATTCGCACCATGGCCGAGCCAAACCTCGTCTCAATGTCTGGTGAAACAGCTAGCTTTCTTGCTGGCGGTGAATTTCCAATACCTGTTCAAGCCGACCAAGGCCGGATAACTATCGAGTTTCGTCAATTTGGTGTGGGACTCGCCTTTACACCAACGGTTTTAGATGACGGAATTATCAACTTGAAAGTCGCTCCAGAAGTCAGCCAACTCGATAATACAAACTCTGTACGCGTCGGAGATATTCAAGTCCCTGCCCTACGTGTGCGCCGCGCGAATACAACAATTGAACTCAGAAACTCACAAAGTTTTGCTATCGCAGGTCTTTTGCAAAATGAGAGCAGTAATCGTAAAACCCAAACGCCGTGGATTGGGGACATCCCTGTATTAGGTTCGCTCTTTCGCTCTACACGTTACCAGAAAGCGGAAACTGAACTCGTTATCATTGTTACCCCACGCCTCGTGCAACCGGCCTCTGATATTTCAAAGCTCGCGTCACCACTCGACAGCCTCTCTATTCCAGGCGATGTGGAGAGTTTTTTAAGTGGAGCTTTGGAGGGGCCAGTTGCAGAGCAAGGCGGTCTATCGGGAAGCTATGGATATGCACAAGAATAGGAAAATAAGATGAAATCAATTTTGACAATAACCTGTCTTGCCAGTCTATCCGCTTGCGCGACAACGCAGCCAGCCCTTCAAAGTGGGTCTTCAGAGTTTGGCGTGGCCGTACGACAAAATATAGCTGCTCAAGCTGTAGCCCCGACAGCGAGGCAAAAAGCCGATACTTATATCCCTGCAGATGCAACCAAGCGGGCTAAAGCGCGCGAGAGCTACCGCAATGGCGAAACGCCCGAGCCCACACCCATAACAACAACAGATTAATTCAAAGAAACCCATCAGAAGGAAGGCTAATAATGACCATTTCGACATTTTTTAAATCCTTCGCAAAATGTAAAATAGGGCCAGTTATTATCCGGGGCGAAAACCCGAATACGGGCGCTTAGGAGTGGTTATGACAGCATCAATTATGGTCAATAATGACATGCTTGACATCCCTGAGACTGAAAATCACGTGCACTGCATATCCATTATGGGCGCGGCAGGCGGTGTTGGCGCAACTAGCCTATGCGTTCAAATTGCGCATAATATTGCGATGGAAAGTCAGAAAAACACAAACCGAAAAGAACGCACAAAAGAACCGCGTATATGTCTTATTGATTTAGATTTTGAAGGCGGAGCCTGTTCGCATCATCTAGATCTTGCGCCGAATATGTCTGTGTCCGATTTAACAGTCTCCACGGATGGTATTGACCGGGCCTTCGTTTCAGCTTTAACTTCAACCCATTCTTCAGGTATTGATCTCATTGCAACGCCCAACAGCTTGGGCGGAAATGATATGGTAAACCCGTCAACCATCGTCTCTTTATTGGATATCGTTTCTCAGATGTATGACCACATTGTGATCGATGTTCCGCGTTATTGGAGACCTTGGAATATCGCAGCTATAGGCGCGTCTGACAGGTTTATTATTCTTACGGAGCTGACGATACCTGCTTTGCATTTGGCGCGGATGAGAATGAATGCTGTAGAAGAAAAACTCGGTGAACATATTCGTGCAGAAGTCATAATCAATAAATTTGAGCGCCGATCTTTCCGAAATGCCTTGCGTCAGAAAGATGCTGAAACGGCTTTAAATAGAGACATCACAGCAACAATTTGTATTGACACTGATACACTGCGAGACGCGATTAATTGCGGCGAACCAGCAGGTGTTGTGCGTCCGGAAAGTCGTTACGTGAAAGACAGCCGCAAAGTTTATAAATTGCTTCAGCCAGAGCAAATTAAAAGCAAACGCTCCGCCGCGTAAACCTCTCTTTAATCGTATTTTTAAACGCGGAATTATTGCCCATTTGTTAAGTCGAACGCATGGGTCGATTTTCAAATATTTTAAGTAATGTAACGCCATCTGAAACACCTGTTTCAGCACCGCTAAAGACGGTAGCCCAAAGCTCACCTCAAGATCTGATCTCAGCTGTCAAAACTGTTGAACCGATCAAAGAATCCACTGCGCCCAGCAAAGCATCTTCAAAAGAAGATGAGTGGCTGGATATTAAAATAAAAATGCATAGCCGCTTAATTGATGAAATTGACTTGGCTGCGCTTGACGGCATGGAAACACCTGTTTTGCGCGAAAAAGTTCATGCTGTTGTAAAAGAGATGGTGCATGAGGATAAGCTAAAACTAAACTCAAGCGAAATTGATGATTTAGCCTCCGGCATATTCGACGAAATGACTGGCTTGGGCCCCCTTGAACCCATACTTCAGGATGAAACCATTTCTGATATTTTGATAAACACCCATGAGCAGGTTTATATTGAACGGCGCGGCGAGTTAGAGCTTTCAAAAGTTCGCTTTGCCGACGAAGCCCACCTCTTGCGTATTATTAACCGAATTGTTTCTACAGTCGGGCGGCGCGTGGACGAAAGCCAGCCGCTTTGTGATGCCCGGTTGCTCGACGGCTCCCGCGTTAATGTTGCGATTGCACCTGTGGCTGTAGACGGTCCTCTTGTTTCTATTCGGAAATTTTCAAAGTCTCCTTTAACGCTCGACAAACTTGTAGAATTCAATGCAATCCCGGATGTTGTGGCTCAATTTTTATGGGCAGCGTGTAAAGCACGCGTAACAATTCTCATTTCAGGTGGTACAGGTTCGGGAAAAACGACACTTTTAAACGCATTATCACAATCAATTTCTCACAAAGAAAGATTGATTACGATTGAAGACGCCGCCGAACTCCAATTGCAACAGCCTCATGTCGCACGCATGGAAACACGCCCTCCGAATATTGAGGGCAAAGGCGAAATTCGTCAGCGCGGACTAGTAAAGAACGCATTGCGCATGCGTCCTGACCGCGTAATTCTTGGTGAAGTTCGTGGCGAGGAAGCTTTTGACATGCTCCAAGCCATGAATACGGGTCACGAGGGGTCAATGGCGACCCTTCATGCCAATACCCCACGCGATGCGATTACAAGGCTAGAGCAGATGGTTGCGATGGGCGATATGAAAATTACGCCCGAAGCTGTCGCCGGACAAATCGCATCAGCGGTTGGCATTATTGTGCAAGCCGTGCGATTGTCTGACGGACAGCGCAAAATAACGTCCATATCTGAAATTACGGGTATGGAAGGCGCAATTATTCAAATGCAGGAAATTTTCAATTACACGCGTACTGGAACGGGTCCAAAGCACGAAGTCATTGGGGAGTTCCGGTCGACCGGTATTCGGCCACGTTGCCTTGAAGAGATCAAAACCCGGGATATTCCTTTACCTGAAGGTCTGTTCGAACCTAAAGTTTTACCCGCTGGTAAAATTACGGAAAAAACGATCAAAGAACGTGTGGGTTAGTCGTGAACACTTACCCAATATGGCTCATTTATCTTATGGTGTTTTGTGGAGGCTTTTTAGCTCTACAAGCCTTCATGGGGGCTGGGCGTCAAGCGGCTGTTAAAGTCAAAATGGCGAACGACAGGCTTCGCCGCATGCAGACAGAAGAAACACAAGCGGATGTGGTCGCAAAAATCAGAAAATCACGCAGCCTTACGGAGTCAGGAGACTTAAAAGGAGCCCTTATCTGGCTCAATAATTTAGTCTTGCAGTCAGGCCTTCGCTTGGGTGCCAATAACATCTATTACATATTGGCTGGAATGGCGGTCAGTTTGGGCCTCATGCTATTTCTCCTTAAAGGAACTTTAATTTGGGTAGGAATAGGCGCGATTTCAGGACTAATCATACCAATTCTAGGTCTAAAATTTTTGGTCAAACGTCGCCGTAATAAGGCAGTTAGCCAATTACCTGAGGCCTTAGACGTTATTGTTCGATCTCTTTCAGCAGGGCATCCCGTACCTGTTGCGATGGCTCTTGTAGCACGAGAAATGTCAGACCCTATAGGGTCTGAATTCGGTATTGCCAGTGATGAAGTCTCATTTGGATCAAAAGTAAGTACCGCAATACAGCGCCTTTCAGACCGTATAGGCCATGATGATTTTGAACTTTTCTCTGCAATGATACGCCTTCAAGAACGCACGGGTGGTAACCTTGCAGAACTATTGCGTGCCAACGCAAAAACCACCCGAGACAGACAAAAAATGCGCCTCCGTATTAAGGCTTGCTCCGCAGAGGGCCGAATGTCTGCAATGATCCTCAACATTGCGCCTATCGCTCTATTTATGTTGATCAAATTTACATCTCCTGACTTTTACGGCGACGTATCTGATAGCGACCTTATAAAGCCTGCTTTTATTGGTGTGGCGATCTGGATGACTATCGGTAATCTTGTCATGCGCAAAATGATAAATTTCAGAATTTAGTCGCGCCATGCTTAGTTTTACAAATTCTCTCACAATTATCGTCGCCTTAAGTTTCTTGGCTATATCCATTGGCTTAATGTTTCTTGCTGCGCGTAACGCATTTAATCATAATCGACAGCTGAATAAGCGTCTTGTAAGCAGCAATGACGCTGACATTGAAAACATTGGTCTCAAACCAAAAAGAAAATGGCTCTCCCGCATGGGCGACCATTTAACTTTACCCGGAGCTGAAGAAATAACACGAATCCGCTCAGAACTTGCCAAGGCCGGGTATTACGATGAAGCAGCTGTGAAAACATTCTATGCAATAAGAGTGATATCGCTCTTCGGCCCGCAACTCATATTACTGCTTTGTTGGAGCCTTGTTTGGGAGAATATGGGAGCGAAGAAGATTATTCTTTTAGCTTCGACCTTGGCGGTATCAGGTCTTCTCGGACCAAATATGTTTATCCGCTGGAAACAAAAGCGCCGCACACTGAGATGCAAAGAAGGCTTTCCAGATATGACCGACCTTATGGTCGCCTGTATTGAAGCAGGTCTTGGGTTGGACGCAGCACTTATGCGCGTGAGTAATGAACTCGGCGGAAGATATCCGGCCTTGAAAGTTAATCTTGAAATTATGAACCTCGAGTTACGAGCGGGTCGAGAGCGTCATAAAGCGATGATGAACTTTGCAGAACGGATAGGTTTAGAGGAAGCGAAGGCACTCGCCATAATGCTAAGACAAGCTGAAGAGATGGGTTCATCAATGGGAGCGGCGCTACGTACGTTCTCAGATGATATGCGCACAAAACGCATGTTGCTTGCCGAAGAGAAAGCCATGGCACTATCCGCAAAACTAACAATTCCTCTGATAGTCTTTATTTTTCCGACCCTAATGGTCATGCTGTTACTGCCTGCAGGCATTCGTTTGGCTGAGACATTGAGTTAGATATGAAGCGAAGTCTGTTTCTAATTCTCGTTTTTGTAGCCAGCCTCTCCTGTAGCGCATTTGCAGAAGAGGCAACCGATGTCCCTACGCCAGAAATTTCGCCAATAGAGCGTTCGTCTAATAGCGTTTTTGATCTGCTTGCCCCCTTAATTGAAGCTCGGAACTTTTATGAAAATGGACAATTCGAAGAAAGTTATCAAAGTTACTCAGCAGTTTTCTTGCATGATCCGGATAACATAGATGTTCTTTTTGGCTTAGCACGCTCAGCTTTGAAAATTGGAAAAAATGATATCGCTGTAAAAGCTTTTATACGGCTCTCAAAATATGACTTAAAACCTGGTCAGGCCCTTGAACAATTTGCTGGGTTAGTTTTAGCTGAGACCGCCGCAGGAACATTAGAAAACCCTGAAGCGAGATTAAAACAAGCCATAAAAATTACGCCTAATGATCACAGATTGTGGAATGCTTTAGGGCAGTTTTATGATTCACAAAACCGATGGGATGAGAGCAAAACGGCATACGGAGAAGCGCATTTAGCAGGTTTTTCCTTGGCAGGTCTTAATAACAATATTGGGATGTCATATTTAGCTCAAAAAAAATATAAAATCGCAGAAGCCTACTTTCATAGAGCTCGTATAGCTAATCCAAATCAGGTTCAGTTTGAGAATAATCACCGCTTTTCACTGCTAATGCAGGGTAAGTATAATCGGGCTCTGAAGAATCTCGCCTCCGCACAGGCCGGACTTATCCTGAGTGATGCTGGATTTATCGCGCTTCAACGTGAGGAGTATCTCTTGGCCAGAATTCTTTTGGAAAAATCTATAGAGGTCAGTCCGCGATACAATGAACAAGCGGTTCGCAATCTTGAGATACTAGGGTCTGTGGACAATTAAGGTTGAGTTAAGACGGGCGCGATTTTGAACGAATTTGAGGCGCAGACCGCAAGGTGGTGTTTGCACCACCGAGGATTTGCAACGCAGAAGTCGTTCAAAAGCGCCGCGCCGCTTCGCGGTATGGACAAAATCACCTATTTCGTCGTCGAAAAGCCTCGCCGTGCGGACGCACGCCTTCGAATTTTCTTCTAAAATTATGTGATTTTGCCTCATATCTTAATCTTAACCTTAATTTTCCACAGACCCTAGAAGCCAGACATGATGAGGTTCGTTACGCCAAACGCTACACCAACGCTCAGCAAAAAACCCATTATAATCAAAACTCCATCACGAGCCGTGATGCCCAATCCCAATAAACCAATAATAAAAGCGGGTGCAACAACACCAAAAGGTACCATTCCCAAAGGAAGTAAAGTCGCGGCCAGAATAATCGCGAGCAAGGCCGTAAATGCTTGCATAGGCCCGCTAGTAACCCAAGGTAGTCTTGGCCTGATCACGCTATCAATTTTGCGCAAAAAGGGAGACACTTTATCCTGAGTTTTCTCTAGCGCAGAGTCTGAAATTTTAACTTTTCGCAATATTGACGGCATCCAAGGATGTGGCCGTCTAAACAAAAGCTGCAAAGCAAAAATGATAACAACCAAGCCAAAAGCTGCAGGTAAACCCGGGATTGCTCCTATGGGCGTCATAAGGAATAAACTGCAAAGTATCATGACAGGGCCAAAAGCACGATCGCCAAAGGCTTTGACCAAATCCACTAAGTCAACTTTTTCCCCACCTGCGGCTTCTCGCGCTCTTTTGAGGATATCCTCTAAGGGTTTATCTGGTGTATCCGCGGCATTCATACTCTGCCGATAGCATAAAATTTAAAGCATGCCATAAAAGGATTGCACATATCTGCTAAGCTTTTTAAGGGGCGTTATGTCTTTGGAACTCTGGCTGGCGCTAGTCGCTCTGTTTGGTATTGGCGGTCTTACCCCCGGCCCCGCAGTTATGCTCGTGATGGCGTCGTCTTTTCGCTACGGCTTCAGGCCGGCCATGTTACCTGCACTCGGAATTGCCAGCGCAAATGTGATTTGGTTATTGCTAGCAGCCTCAGGCGCGGCGGCCCTTGCTACAACTTTTCCCAAGGCTTTTTTAGCACTCAAAGTCGCAGGCGTTTTGGTGATTCTTTATTTAGCCCTGTCTGCGATGTTCGGCCCCCTCCACGACCCCAATGCTCAGGCCGCAGAGGCGCCGCCTCGGGGGAAGCTATATTCAAGAGGTCTTGCCTTGCAGCTCTCAAGTCCAATGCCGCTTGTCTATTTTGGCCTGTTACTACCCAATTATTTTGATCCGTCCTATTCTATTCCTCAACAAGTTTTTATTATGTTTGTCACTGTAACAGCGACTGAGTTACTGGGCTTAGGCGCATATGCTTATGGCGCGCAAAAAATCAGGCGCTGGCTCAATAATGAAAGACAAGCACGGGCTTTTAACATTTTTATAGGCTTGGTCATGATTGCTTCAGGATTATGGGCTATTTGGTCCACGAGCAGCCATTAAGCCTTGCATTCGCAATCAGCCGCGCTAAGACGCGCCCGACTTAAAATATATGAGATAAACACATGGATATGTCCAAAATTTCTGTCGGTGAAAACCCTCCCTATGACGTCAATGTCATTATTGAGGTTCCCCTTGGCGGAGAGCCCATAAAATATGAACTTGATAAAGAATCTGGAGCTATGTTTGTGGACCGGTTCCTCTACACTTCCATGCGTTATCCCTGTAATTATGGTTTCATCCCGCACACATTATCAGATGACGGAGACCCAACTGATGTTTTAGTTGTTGGTAATCGCGCCCTTGTGCCGGGGGCTGTCATTCGGGCCCGCCCCGTCGGCGTTCTTATGATGGAAGACGAAGCTGGAATAGACGAAAAAATTGTGGCGGTTCCACATAATAAGCTTACGCAATATTATGACCAGATTCAGGACTACACTGATCTGCCCCAAGTACTGCAAGACCGTATTCCGCACTTCTTCGCACACTACAAAGACCTTGAACCCGATAAATGGGTCAAAATTTTGGGATGGGAGTCCAGAGAAAAAGCAGGTCAACTTATAAACCAAGGCATCAAAGCCGCGATTTAAAATCCTCAGTCTAAATTACTCAAATTAAAAATACCCGTTTGATAAGAAATCAAGCGGGTATTTTGCTATCAACTCTGCCTCTTGATTAAACTCGTAAATCCGCTATCAACATCCTATTAACCGCGAGGGGAAGCGTATGTCTGGGAGGACTATACGGCCAACTTCACTTAAGCGAGGGGAAGCGCGTCCGATAGAGATGCGGCCAACTTCATAACACCGAAGCCCATACCTCTTTAAAAGGAGGTAAGCGGCTCAAATTATGAGGAGAGATCACAAATGACTCTTTATCTTATCATAGCAGCAGGCTTGATAGCCGTGCTTTACGGGATCATCACCCGTGCCAGCCTGATGAAGGCTTCAACCGGCAATGAACGCATGAACGAAATCGCAGGCGCGATTCAAGAAGGCGCGAAAGCCTATCTAAACAAGCAATACAAGACCATTGCCATTGTTGGCGTCGTGGTCACCATCCTGCTCTTAGTACTTTTCCGTAATGCCATTGCCCCTGTCGGCTTTGTGCTAGGTGCGGTACTCTCGGGCATTGCGGGCTATGTCGGCATGCTCGTATCAGTCCAAGCCAATGTACGGACAACTGAAGCCTCACGCGAAAGCCTTGGCAAAGGCCTTAACGTCGCTTTTAAAGCCGGCGCTATTACAGGAATGCTGGTCGCAGGTTTCGCCCTGCTCGGCTTAGCTGGCTATTACCTCATCCTAACCCAAGTTATGGGCGCGGATTCTCGCGAAATCATTGACGGGCTTGTGTCTCTGTCACTCGGCGCGTCTTTGATTTCAGTCTTTGCGCGTCTCGGAGGTGGTATCTTTACCAAAGGTGCTGACGTTGGCGGTGACTTGGTTGGTAAAGTCGAAGCAGGCATCCCAGAGGATGATCCGCGTAACCCAGCTACTATCGCTGACAATGTTGGCGACAATGTTGGTGACTGTGCAGGTATGGCGGCTGACCTATTTGAGACCTATGTCGTGACTATCGCGGCCACAATGGTTCTTGGCTCTATCATGTTTGGCGCAGTGGGTTCACTTGCGCTGTATCCAATGGCGATTGCCGCTGTGTGTATTATCACATCCATCATCGGCACTTACTTTGTCCGCCTCGGCAAAGGGTCAACCAATGTTATGGGCGCTCTTTATAAAGGCCTCATCGCAACGGGTGTTCTGTCTGCTCTCGCGATTGGTGCTGTCACGCATCACATGGTTGGCTTCGGCGCTATTGAAGATACAGGCATGACAGGTAAAGCGCTCTTTATCTGCTCGCTTATCGGACTTATGATTACAGGCGCGATTGTTGTTGTAACCGAATATTATACAGGGACAAAATATAAGCCTGTTCAATCTGTTGCTGCAGCCTCTGAATCTGGGCACGGCACAAATGTTATTCAAGGCCTTGCGGTCTCTATGGAAGCGACAGCTGTTCCTGTTCTCATCATTGTATTCGGTATTATCGCGACATTCAGCCTTGCGGGTCTTTACGGCATCGCGATTGCTGTGACGGCCATGCTTGGCGTTGCCGGTATGATTGTTGCGCTCGACGCTTTCGGTCCTGTGACTGATAATGCGGGCGGCATTGCGGAAATGGCTGAACTGCCATCTGAAGTCCGCAATACAACAGACGCTCTCGACGCGGTTGGTAACACCACAAAAGCTGTGACCAAAGGTTACGCGATTGCATCAGCGGGTCTCGGCGCGCTTGTGCTTTTTGCGGCTTATTACAAAGACGTTGAGTATTTTGCCTCCATCGCAAAACCTGGCTCATTCTTTGACGGTCTTGGCGCGCTAACCTTTAGCCTGACCGACCCTTACGTTATCGTCGGTCTCTTCATTGGCGGCATGCTCCCATATCTCTTTGGCGCATGGGCTATGCAATCTGTTGGCCGTGCGGCAGGTGCAATTGTGGAAGAAGTCCGCCGTCAGTTCAAAGCGGATCCCGGCATCATGGCGGGAACATCTCGTCCAGATTACGCCAAAGCGGTTGACCTTCTGACGGGTGCAGCGATTAAAGAAATGATCAAGCCATCACTTCTGCCCATCCTCGCGCCTATTGTGCTGTTCTTCGCTGTGAAATTCACAGCAGGTAACGCGGCGGCAGTGTCAGCTCTCGGCGCGATGCTTCTCGGCGTTATCGTGACAGGTCTCTTCGTGGCTCTGTCTATGACAGCGGGTGGCGGCGCTTGGGATAATGCCAAGAAGTATATCGAAGACGGTCACCATGGCGGTAAAGGTTCTGAAGCTCACAAAGCCTCCGTAACTGGTGATACAGTTGGCGATCCTTATAAGGACACAGCCGGCCCGGCCGTCAACCCGATGATCAAGATTACAAATATCATCGCGTTGCTTCTATTGGCAGTTATTGCGCACTAATATCAACATAACCCACTCGCCGCGAAGCGGCGGGCTCTCGTGGTTATGATGATACAAGTAACTCTAAGCCTCGCCTTGTGCGGGGCTTTTTAATGCCAACAAGGCACATCTCTTGCAAGGCTCTCTGATTGTAGTCGGAGGTTCCCATGAGGGGTTCAAATTTGGTCTTAGTTTTCGCCCCCATAATCATACTGGAATTACTACGCCCCGCTTTTGAGGCATCAACATTTTCAAATAGTACCAAAGGCACAATAATTGGTATTTATCTAAGTCTGTCAGCCATCGGCCTTATTAAGACATATCGCGCGATGAAGTCTTGATGGACTACGGCGGAACTCGCACGGGTGAATTCATAAGCTGTTAAACTCGATGGGATTAAGCAGAGACATGGAACCTATTGCCCCCATAATAGAAACAGCACATCAACAGCGAAGTCCCGCACGTGGCACCTTGGCAGATGCGATTGCTACAGTTCTAGCCAGTATGGCCGCAATAACAGTCTTCATATATTCTACGGTTTTTTTCTTCAGTTTTCTGGAAAATGATACGCATATTTGGGGCATTCTATCCGCTTTTCTACTTTGCTTTGGGGTAGGCGCATTTGCCTATATTCCAGCAACTCTCACAGGTCTGATTGCGTGGAAGGCCTATAAAAAAGGGGCTGAAAAGAAACCACTATTATGGGCAATCCTGTTGCTTCTACCTTGGATTTGCTTGAGTCTTGCGCTGTTCTTTGTCAGTGATATGGCTGTCATTTATAGCGCGCCAACTTTAATTACAGTCACCCTCTTAACGGCTTGGGCCCTGATTTCATTACGAAATTTACACAAACGATAGCGTTGTCATCACGCCTTTGTGCAGCGCCTAATATTGTAAAATACCCTTAAATGAATTAGATTTTCATCGTGCGTTCAGGGACTGCGCGCTATTGAAGTTCGTAATATAGGAGACACCCAGATGAAATTACGTCACCTCTTAATGGCCGCTTCCGCTGCAATTCTTGCGGCATGCGCCACCTCAACCCCTTATCAACCCGCTTCAAAAGCCGGCGGATTTGACGGGTTTAGTCAAACGATGATAGAAAATGATCGCGCCCGCGTGACATTTGGTGGAAATTCCCTGACGGAACGTGAAACTGTTGAGAATTATCTTCTCTACCGCGCGGCCGAGATTGCTACAGAACGTGGGTTTGACCATTTCACCCTAGCTGAGCGCGAAACTGAACAAAAGACACGCCTTCGAGCTAGTCCGGGTATAAGCCGCGGACTTTATGACCCTTACTTTGGCTATAGCTTTTATCGCCCCCGTTATGGATGGAGCCGCGGCTATGCGTTTTCTCGATTTGGTGGTTTTTATGGCCCTCGCGGACGTGGCTATGGACGCAGGGGTTTCGGGCAGAGAGGATTTGGGTTTGGACCGTCCTTTGGATATGATCCGTTCTTTGACGATTATGACGTGCGCGAAATTACCAAATATCGCGCAACAGCTGAAGTCAAGTTTGGACGCGGTGCGAAACCTGCCAATAAAGATAATGCATTCAATGCCAGAGAGGTTTTAAAGAACCTCGCGCCAACCATCTCATATCCAGAGCAAAAAGAAGGATAGATGTTCATCCTTGTCCCGAAAAATTACTAAACCGTCCTTTTGGACGGTTTTTTATGGCTCAATATAAAGCTCCAATAACTTGTTGTGCTTTTATCGGATGAGACTGTTTTGAGGGAGGCCTGACACCTTCGGATGCAAGGCTTTCAATATTTATATCCGCTTGGGCGCAAATAATACCATAAGTCACAGCCGCATGGCGGGCGTAAACCGTATCATGCTGAGCCAATAACCATGTCAGGTGTAAATGACAAAGATCATCTCTCCCCTCTTGCGCTGCCGCTAATGCCGCGACGATAGAAAGCTCATCAGCCGTAACACGAAAGGTTCCGGGAGAAGACAATGTGATCTTTCGCGTGCCTAATACACCTAACTGATAGGAAAAACTTTTAAGAGCGTTCATGGCCAGCCGTCCAGCTGTACCGCCATGTTGGGATTTAAGAGCATCATTATCCATTGAGAAAGCGCGGTTAAATCCCGCTGTAAAATGACAACACCCTGTCTTACCCGATGCAATCGCGCGAAATCCCCATAAAGCAAACCCACTTCCAAAACCGAGATCGGTGATACATTTATTCTCTACAAAGGGGTGCATTGCTAATTCCTATAATTGCGACTCATTCTCATATGCAGTGTTTTCATAATTGAGAATGATTCACAAGTAATAACTTTTTATATTTATTATCCTTAGAAAAACAGACACTTTTCACTTGCAACTCACTCGCAAGAACACTAACAATCTTGTAATTAAGAATTATTCTCAAATTGAATTGCAACTTACAAAAACTCCGAAGGGCACCGAAGTAAATGGCTATCACGACGAACACATCCACATTTCTGAAACTCCTTTTAGGCTCTGCGATAGGCCTCGTCACAGCCGTGAATGCATCGGCACAATCCCAATCACAGGACGAAATCGTCGTCACGGGTAAGTATCTCTATGTTGATCAAATTAACGCTCTTAAAAGTCCAACCCCGATTATCGATGTACCGCAATCCTTATCCATTGTGACGGCTGACCAAATCACGAATCAGGGCTTTGATAGCGTTGGTGATATCATCAACTACATCCCGGGCGTTACAAATACACAAGGCGAAGGCCACCGAGACGCTGTTGTTTTTCGCGGTGTCAGATCGACAGCTGATTTCTTTGTAGATGGCGTGCGGGATGACGTTCAATATTACCGCGGACTATATAATATTGAACAGGTCGAAATCTTACGCGGTGCGAATGCCCTTCTTTTCGGTCGTGGCGGAACGGGTGGCCTCGTAAACCGCGTGACGAAAAAGGGACAGTTAGGAGAACAATTCACAGGCTATAAAGCTTCGCTAGATACATTCGGCGCCTTTGGTCTTGAACTGGACAGTAATTTTGCGACTAGCGATAACTCTGCAATCCGCATCAATGGGATGTATGAGAATTTGAACAATCATCGCGATTTTTATGATGGAGATCGCTTCGCGATAAACCCGACAGCCCGTTTCGAACTTTCCCCACAAACAATCGTCGATCTCTCATATGAATATATCGACAATCAACGCTTTATTGACCGAGGCATCCCGGTAAATGATCTGACAGGAGGTGACGGCGAGCCCGTCAAAGCCTTTAAAGATATAGTCTTTGGCGATCCCGAGCTTAATACTGCTCAGAACAAAGCTCACGTCCTGCGGGCGACACTCACACAAGAGTTTTCAAACAATCTCAAAGGTGTCTTCAATGCGAGCTATAGCGATTTTGATAAATTATATCAGAATTTTTATGCGCAAGACCTTCGTTCATTGACGGCTGATGGAACAAGCGGTGTCGTGCGCCTTGATGGTTACGTGGACACAACACAACGCAAGAGCTTTAACCTCTCCGGAAACCTCATCGGCGAATTCGCCACGGGCAGAATCGAGCATACAATTGTGACGGGCCTCGAATATAGAGACACATCAAATAATAATGATCGCTTTAACCCAGAGTTTCCTTTTGGCGCAGATGGCGCTGGTGATGACCGTGAAGACTTTATTATTGCGCGTCCTTTAAACTTTTTCGGCGGCAGTGGTGTTGACTCCGACGGCAACGCGTTCACAGTCGGATTCGGTAATGTAAATGACAACACTGAAGCTGACGTAAAAGTCTTTTCAGCCTTTATCCAAGATGAGATTGCTTTGTCTGATAAGCTAGATATCGTTATCGGAGCTCGCTTTGATAGCTTTGACTTCGAAGTCGATGACCTCAAAACCAGTGAACAGCGCGGACGTAAAGATGAAGAGATTTCCCCTCGCCTAGGACTTGTTTTAAAACCCCAAGAGAACGTCTCTTTTTACGGCAGTTTTAGCCAAAGTTTCTTGCCGCGCTCCGGCGGACAATTTGCATCTGTCAGCAATACCACACAACTTTTTGAACCAGATGTCTTTGAAAGCTTGGAGGCAGGTCTAAAGTGGGATATTGTTTCAGGCCTTAGCTTCACAGCCGCTTATTTTCAAAATGAGCAAACGATCGATGCTGCTATTGACGGAGCACCAGAAGATCTTGAAAGACGCGGCTTGGAAGTTGATGGATTTGAACTTCAACTCGAAGGACAATTTACAGAGCGTCTATATGTCAGAGCAGGGTATGCCAATCTAAAAGGCAAAACAGATTTTAATGATATAGGTGTGGCCCAAGAGTTACCGCGAGAGTTACCTGAAAACACATTTTCAATCTGGTCAAATTTCCAAGTCACAGACCGGTTTGGACTCGGTCTAGGCGCAACCTATCAGGACGAAGCGTTCATTAGCGATTTGGATATAGGCGCACCATCCTCTAGTCATCCGACGCTTCCCTCTTTTACACGTTTAGATGCGGCGGCATATTATGATGTGAACGATGATATGCGTATACAAGTAAATATCGAAAATCTGACGGACACAGTTTATTTCCCGTCCTCGCACAGCACCCATCAAGCCACCGTTGGCGCACCGCTCAATGCCCGCTTTACGGTTTCTGGACGTTTCTAAACCAGACTTGCTTCTGAGAAAGTTTTTCACAGAGCTAACCCTTGATTTCTCAAACGTTAACCGCGATATAGCGCTCATATCGAGCTGAGCCATATCGCGGCAGCCATTATTTTATTGAGGATTTATCTTTATGAGTTTTACGGGTTCTACATTCAACGATCGCTTGAAAGAGCAAAAAGAAGCTAAGTTAGCTATGCTCAAACGCGCGAAAGCAAAAGAGCTGGACCCTGAGGAAAAAGCGAAACTCATGGAAGAGCGTGCTAAGCGCAATGAAGAACGCGCCAAACGTGAAGCCGAAAAAGAGGTTGCGCGCAAAGCCAAGCTTAAAAAAGCTGCTGAAGAGAAGGCTGAAAAAGAGCGTAAACATAAACTCGCTCAAGAAGCTGCACAAAAAGCCAAAATCGAAATGGAACGTGCTGCAAAAGCTCGCCGCGATGCTAAATATGCCGCGCGTAAAGCCAAAAACTCGCGCCGCTAAGCTTTAAACCTACCAGTCCCAATCGTTGGAAAGGATTTAAACTTTCCAACCCCAATGCAGGGCGGCAATACCGCCTGTGAAATCATGATAGCTGACGCGGGCAAACCCGGCGTCTTTTATCATGTCTGTAAATGTATCTTGCCGAGGAAACTTACGAATAGACTCAACCAAATATTGATAACTCGGCGCATCGCCCGCAAGTAAACCGCCAAGCTTGGGTATGACATTGAATGAATAGGCATCATATATGCTGCGCAACACTTTCTCTGGTGGTGTAGAGAATTCTAACACAAAGAGACGCCCGCCAGGCTTTAGGACTCTAAGAAAATCACGCAGAGCCATGTCGCGATCGGTTACATTTCGAATGCCAAAGGCTATTGTTATAGCGTCTGCATAATTATCAGGAAACGGTAAGCATTGTGCATTACCGCACACTCGATTCAAGTCCATGCCATCATCTTTTTTAGGATCAATTCCTGCTAATAACATCTCAGCATTTATATCACATATGTAAGCTCTAACTGAATCCCCGCCCCTGCGAAGACGCACCTCATCAGCTTTCTTTATAAAGCGGCGTGCAAGATCTCCTGTCCCGCCCGCGACATCAATCAGCACTTCACCAGGTTGAGGGTTTAACTTGGTAATCGTAAGGTTTTTCCAAACGCGGTGGATGCCCAACGACATGGCATCATTCATCAGGTCATAATTTTGCGCGACCGAGTCGAAAACACCGCGCACGCGTGATTGTTTCTCCTCAACAGGAACCTCTTCAAAGCCAAAATCTATCGTATTTGTTGTCATAAACTACGCCTGGCATAGATATCGCATTTTATCCATATGACAGAGAAGCGCAGAGCCGCTTTTCAATGAAGGGCGTAATAGCACTGCATAAGAGGCTTTTTTATCCACATCTTTGCTCTATTTAAACCGCCTTAAGATATTAACAAACACTTAACGCGCCCTTGCTATCTTATTGGAAATTGAGAGTATTTGATATGACTGATTATTTTAAAATCGATTCGCTTAAACGTGCCCTTATAGTCGGCCTAGCAGCCTTGACACTAACTGCGTGTAGCGGCGGAGACTCAGCCAAGCCGACCTCCGCAACCGGCAGCAATTCTGAATATCTTGTTCCCAATGACCATGTCACAGGTAGCCCTGACGCGCCTGTGACAGTCGTTGAATATGCCTCGGTCGCTTGCGGTGCATGCGCAGGTTGGCACAATCAAGTTTATCCTGAATTCAAGAAAAAATATGTCGATACAGGTAAAGTGCGCTATGTGTTTCGCGAATATGTTACAGGCGTACCTGAATATGCGGATGCAGGCTTCATGATTGCCCTCTGTGCCGCTGACGAAAACTACTTCAAGAATATTGCTTTTCAATTCAAGCGTTTCAATCAGATCATGAAAATGGGTCAACAAGGGAAAGCGCGCGATGCCTATATTGGAATCGCGAAGTCCGCAGGGCTTTCAGAAGATGAATTCGTGACTTGCATGCAAAATCAAGAACTGCGTGACCAATATAAAGCCAAGATGCAAACGGGCGTGGATATGGGCGTTACCGCAACACCAGCTTTTTTCATCAATGGCAAGAAAGAAAAAGTCTATACATTAGAGACCATTGAAGACGTAATCCTACCTCTCCTTGGAGAACCTATCCCTGACAGAACGGCAGAAACTGACGCCGAAGCGCCTGAGACTAAAGCTGAGTAATCACGATGGGTTCGCTGGCATTCAATCAAATAAAGCTGACTGGATTTAAATCCTTTGTCGAGCCTACTGATTTTATTATTCAGCCGGGCCTAACGGGTATTGTCGGCCCTAATGGTTGCGGCAAATCTAACCTGCTCGAAGCCATTCGTTGGGTTATGGGCGCAAACTCAGCCAAGGCTATGCGCGGCTCAGCCATGGAAGATGTTATCTTTTCAGGAACAAAGCAGCGCCCCGGCCGAAATCAAGCTCATGTTACGCTGACGATCGATAACTCCGCACGTATCGCGCCGCCTATGTTCAATGATGAAGAGACCTTGGAAATCACACGTATCATCACCAAAGGCAAAGGCTCTACCTATAAGGTCAATAATAAGACCGTAAGAGCCAAAGATGTTCAGCTTCTTTTTGCAGATGCAAGTACAGGTGCAAATTCCCCTGCTCTTGTCCGTCAAGGCCAGATCAATGAACTTATTGCGGCCAAGCCGTCCAATCGCCGCCGTATTCTTGAGGAAGCCGCCGGAATTTCAGGGTTACATACGCGCCGTCACGAAGCCGAATTACGTTTACGGGCTGCAGAAACAAACCTTTCACGCCTCGATGATATTTTAGGACAAATTGAGAGCCAGCTCTTATCTTTGCGCCGCCAATCCCGCCAAGCCGCGAGATATAAAAGGCTCGCGGGTGAAATCCACGAATATAAAGCACTTCTATGGTTAAAACGTTGGGTCTCTGCGCTTGATACATTATCAGGCGCTCAAGACGCACTTAAGGCTTGTGAAAGCCAAGTCGCAGATACTGCAACAAAGGCCTCTGAGTTAACTCGGAAAGCCGCCGAGCTAAACGGTTTACTTGAACCAAAACGCGAAGAGCAAATCATTGCCGCGGCTGTGCTTGGACGCTTAAACGCCGCAAAAGATGCGCTAGAACAAGACGAGCATGCGGCAAATACGGAAATTCGCAAACTTGAAAACCAAATTGAACAACTTGCCGCTGACCTGGCCCGCGAGACAGGGATTGTTGAAGATGCCGCCGCGGCTGAAGCCCGGCTGACCGAAGAGTTTGAAAAGTTAAAGGCCGTAAAAGACACCAGTGCTGCTCTGGACGCAGCGGCGGATGAAGCAGAAGCCGCGATTGCATCGCGCTCCTCTCTTGAGACAGACTACAATGAACTTACACGCCGCGCCGCGGACCAAAATGCCCGGCGCGATTCCGCAGCCCGTGAATTATCCCAGATAGAACATCGTCTCGAACGCCTGACATCTGAAGAGGCTGATACAGGAGATAAATTAGCATCTATGCAAAAAAGCGGCGGTTCCACGGGTAACCTGTTTGCAGCTGGCGCAACGGAGGCTCTTACCGCGCTTGAGGCTGCGAGAGAGAAAGAACAAAACCTTGCTGCCAATAAAGCTGAAGCTGAGACACACGATCAAAGTGCAAGAGAAGCCTTGTCAGATGCCAAACAGGCGCTCTCCACTCTAACAGCTGAACAATCGGCCCTAGAACGCGTTGTATCTCGCGGAGAAAATGCCGATTGGACTCCAGCCCTTTCAGCTCTTGATGTCAAAAAAGGATATGAGCAAGCTCTAGCTGCTGCTTTGGGTGAAGACCTTGATGCCGCTATTGGCGGGGAGGCACAGCTGCGCTGGACTGGCGCGGAGGCTCCGCCTCAAAACTTACCTGTCGGGGCTAAACCTCTCGCAGATTTTGTTAAAGCGCCTAAGGAATTAGCCGCGCGGCTCTCCCAAATCGGTGTTGTGGACGCCAATTACATTGTCACACTTGCCCGCACTCTTGGCCCAGGACAGCGCCTTGTCACGACAGATGGTCATGTCGCACGCTGGGATGGATTTGAAATCGCGGCAGGGGCAGAAACTTCAGCGGCGATAAAATTAAAGCAGCAAACCCGCCTCACCGAATTGGCCGCTGAGATTAAACTCGCTGAAGCTGAAGTCGCAAAAAACCAAGGCGCATTTGAAACAGCCCGCGAAGCTCGAAATGCCGCTAATGAAGCGGCTCGAACTGCGCGCCAAGCCCTTCCTGATTTAGAGCGCCGCGATCGCGCCGCTCAAGCCGCCCTCGCCCAATATGAAACAGATGTCGCCCGGGAGTCTGCACAAAAGCGGTCTTTAGAAGAGCGCCTAGAGCGGCTTGAACGCGAGATCAAAGAACTTACAGCTCAGCGTGAGACCTCCCTAAAGCTCAATGATGAATTGGCCGGCGGCGAAGATGTATCGGCTCAACAAGAAGAGCTTTCTGAGAAACTTAGCGAAGCCCGCGCCCGCGCCGACGAAGCCACAGGGCAATATCGAAGCTTAAAAAATGAAGCTGAAGCAAGAGCGCAACGTTTGGCATCTGTTGAAAAAGAGCGAGCAGACTGGACCCGTCGTTCAGAAACAGCCACATCCAGAGTAACCTCTCTACAGGGCCGTCAAGACGCCGCTAAGCTATCTCTGACAGCAGCAACTGATGGCCCTGATCAGTTTGAAGAACGCCGTAATAAATTATTCCGCGAGTTGGAAATAGCGGAAAACCGCCGCAGCACAGCCGCTGATGTTCTCGCCCAAGCTGAAAGCGCCTTCCGCGAAGCCGACCATGCAGCAAGAGAAGCGGAAACTGCGGCAGGAGAATCACGTGAGGCTCGGGCCGCCGCGCAAGCAAGGTTAACAGCTGCAGAGGAGCGAATTGGAGAAACCAAAGCCCGTATAAATGAAACTCTTCAGTGCGAACCGTCCGAGCTAAAATCACACCTCGGAGAGCTTTCTGCTGAGAGCGGGCTTTCAGAGCATGATATCGAACGCAAATTGGAACGCCTATCGAAAGAGCGTGAAAAGATGGGCGGCGTGAATCTTCGCGCTGATGAAGAGGCAGCCGAACAAGAAGAGCGCCTATCAGCCATGAATGATGAGCGCCAAGACCTCGAAGCGGCGATAGCGCGTTTGCGCGAGGGCATTGACGAGCTGAATTCCGAAGGTCGCCAACGTCTTCTTAACGCCTTTGATATCGTAAATGGTCATTTTGGACGTCTCTTCACAACACTTTTTGGCGGCGGTGAAGCCTCCCTAGCGCTAACAGAGTCGGATGACCCGCTCGAAGCCGGCCTTGAAGTTATGGTCAGCCCTCCCGGTAAAAAGCTTGGTTCTATGTCCCTTATGTCAGGCGGTGAGCAGGCTTTGACGGCCACAGCGCTTATCTTTGCAGTCTTCCTATCAAACCCAGCACCGATATGCGTACTCGACGAAGTTGACGCGCCCCTAGATGACGCCAATGTTGCGCGTTATTGTAATCTTCTTGATACAATGACAGAACAAACTAATACGAAGTTCATTACCATAACCCATAACGCTGTCACCATGAGCCGGATGGACCGACTGTTTGGTGTTACAATGGCAGAGCAAGGCGTTTCCCAACTTCTGTCAATTGAATTGGGCGCCGCAGAAAAATTGGTCGCAGCCGAATAATTATCGCTTTACCCTCTCAGAGCTCAAAACGTAGAGTATCACCGCACAATATATGTGCTTTACTAGCAACTTATCCATAATTCTGGCTTTTACTGGCGTTTTATTAGACATCTCTTATGGTAATATCATGCCAGAGACACCGCTATTCGATCCGAAAAAAGGCCGCTTAATTGCTGTTTCCAATCGCACAGCCGTGGATCCGAATGCACGTGCTGGCGGACTCGCTGTTGCACTCTGGGATACGCTTGTTGAAACAAAGGGGGTTTGGGTAGGTTGGAGCGGCCGTGTTAAAGACTATGCAGGAAATAAACTTCAGACAAAGCTGGATGATGGCGTTGAATTCGCCCTCTGTGATATGTCCAAAATACAATATGAGGAGTTTTACCTTGGCTATTCCAACAGTGTTCTATGGCCGCTTCTTCACAACCGATTAGACTTGGCTGTTTTAGATAATAAATTCTACGAAGCCTATTGCGAGATAAATGAAAAATTCGCTGAAATTATAAGCGGCATATCCGGTAAAGACGATTTCATCTGGGTGCATGATTATCACTTCTTTCTCTTAGCCAGTTATTTCAGGCAAAAAAATCTTGAAGCAAAGACCGGTTTTTTCTTACATATCCCATTTCCAGCGCCTGAAATTTTCCGTGCCCTCCCGCAACACGATATCATTGGCCGCGCATTATGTGACTATGATGTTATAGGACTTCAAACTGACAATGACGTGCGTAATTTCAAACGTTTTCTATCTGAAGATCATAACGGAGAAGTCATAAGTGACGAGCAGATGAAAGTCGGCGACCGTATCATTACGATCCGCCATTGTCCGATTGGTATGAACGCGCCTGAATTTTCTGAGACGGCAAACTCTAAAATGGCCAAGGATGCCGCAGAAAGTCTGAACCGCTTTTTAGGAGGACGGCAGCTCATTATAGGCGTTGACCGCATGGATTATTCCAAAGGCCTGCCACAACGATTTGAAGCGGTTGGCCGACTGTTTGACAGCTACCCTAAAACGCATGGCAATGTCTCTTTCACTCAGATAGCGCCGCCTTCAAGATCTATTGTAGATGAATATGCGCATCTACGGGAAACCTTGGATCAGCTCGCAGGACGAATAAATGGTGATTATGGTGACTTGGACTGGATTCCTATCCGCTATCTGGCCCGTAGCTACTCGCGGGAGGAAATTGCAGGGCTCTACAAAATGGCGGATGTTTGTCTGGTAACCCCCTTGCAAGACGGTATGAATCTAGTGGCTAAGGAATTTATTGCCGCGCAGGACCCAAACGATCCCGGCGTGCTAGTTCTTTCTCAATTTGCTGGTGCGTCCGAACAAATGAACGACGCCTTGATCGTAAATCCTCATGATACTGACAGTGTCGCCGACGCTATAAGCCAAGCTTTGAAAATGCCTATTGACGAGCGAAAAACACGCTGGGCTGCCCTTTATAAAAATATTTGCGAAGAGGATATTGTCTGGTGGCGAAAACGTTTTTTTGCACCTGTTAAAACCATCACCTCTGAAATTGCTGCGACTAAGTAAAATGCGACCTAAGCCTTCCTCAGATATTCTGCTTACAGAAAGACATGCCTTATTTCTTGATTTCGACGGAACTTTGGCTCCGATATGTGATGATCCCGACTCGGTCACCCTATCCGACATGCAAACAGATCTTCTAGTTAGTCTTTCAGAGCATCTTAGCAGCGCAGTTGCTATAATAAGTGGACGTGACTTGCGCGATTTGAGCACACGCGTTCCGGCTGCACTTTGGCGTAGTGGAAATCATGGACTATACGTCGCCCCGCCGCATAAAATTGTGCCAACCGATTTACCGGCACTGCCTAGCGGGTTACTCACATCTCTTGAGCGTTTCATTTCTCATATGGAAGGTGTCTGGGTCGAGAAAAAAGGACCTGTGGCCGCCATCCATTTTCGAGCTGCGCCGCAATATGAAGATGATATCTTAAATAGTGTAGAAACAATCTTGAAGCGTTTCTCTGGTTATAAAATTCAGCACGGCAATAAGATCATAGAAGCCAAACCTCTAGCCGCCAATAAAGGTTACTTCATACAAAACCAAATGACCCGCCGGAGTTTTAGTGGACGCATTCCAGTTATGATTGGTGATGACACCACGGATGAAGATGCTTTTCAAGCCGTACAAAACATGGGCGGTATAGCCGTGAAAGTTGGAGACGGCGAAAGTTGCGCGAATTACCGCGCCCCTGAAATTTCTGATGTATATTTACTACTAAGGAGTGCCTTATGAGCACACTTGACCTCGGCATCATCGGCAATTCCACTATTGCTGGCCTGATTGATGCACAAGCGCGTTACCAATGGCTATGTCTTCCTCGGTTGGATGGAGACCCGATATTTGACTCACTTTTAGGCGGCAAAGGTAGTTTTGGTGTTTGGATGGAAGACCTGAAAAGCCGTGAGCAATCCTATGAACCTAATACTGCGATACTGCGCACAAAGCTAATCTCAGAGGATGGCAGCGCGCTCGAGATTATAGACTTCGCTCCACATTTTGAAAAGCGGGGGCGTACATTCCGTCCGACTTCATTCGTGCGGCAGTTCAAAGTTATCTCTGGGGCTCCCCGAATTCGTATTGATATCTCGCCCCAAGCTGATTGGGGGGAAAACCCCCCCACACCTATTCGCGGCGTTAATCACATAAGCTATCGCCACGATAATTTAGGGTTTCGTATCACGACGAATGCGCCCGTCTCTTACCTGCTCTCTGAAACCAGCTTCATTATTGACCGTGATATTAGCTTTATTTGCGGCCCGGACGAAACTGTGGCGGAGAATATCGATCACCTTGCTGCAGATTGGTATGAACGCACTAAGACTTATTGGCAGGGTTGGGTTCGGAGTCTAGCGATCCCTCCGGATTGGCAGGAAGCTGTTATTCGCGCGGCCATTACTTTGAAACTTTGTGTTTATGAAGAGACGGGCGGTGTGGTTGCGGCGCTCACAACCTCTGTGCCTGAACATCAAGGGTCAATGCGTAATTGGGATTACCGCTATTGTTGGATTCGTGATGCCTATTTTTCTGTCACCGCCCTTAACCGCCTTGCCTCTATGGGGACGCTTGAGCACTATATGCGTTATGTTCGTAATATTGTGGCGATGTCCAAAGGCGGTCATATTCAGCCGCTTTTCGGCATTGGGCTTGAAGCAGAATTATCCGAAGAAATTGTAGAAAGCTTACCCGGATATCGCGGTTACGGCCCCGTGCGTAAAGGCAATCAAGCTGCGGAACATATTCAACACGATGTTTATGGACAGGTTGTTCTGGCGATTACACAAGCCTTTTTTGATGAGCGTCTTCTGACCAAACCCGGTATTGCAGAATTTGAGCAGTTAGAGCCTGTCGGAGAGCGTGCTTATGCGATGCACGATACGCCTGATGCCGGCATTTGGGAATTTCGTACCATTGCCCATGTTCATACCTCATCCGCTATTATGTGTTGGGCCGCCTGTGACCGCTTAAGCAAAATCGCTAAGCATTTAGGGCTAGAGGACCGTGCGCTCTATTGGGCGGAACGGGCGCAGATAATTCACAAAACTGTATTGGACAATGCGTTCAACATCGACATGAATGCTTTTACAGCGTCATATAATGGAGACACTTTGGATGCCTCTGTGCTGCTCATGGCTGAAATTGGGTTTCTGCCCGCGAGCGATCCCCGATATGTTGGTACTGTTGAAGCTGTTGATCGCGATCTACGTGAAGGCAATCATATTTATCGCTACAAGACGGAAGATGATTTCGGGCGGCCTGAAACCGCGTTCACAGCCTGCACCTTCTGGCACATTGACGCCTTGTACCGTATTGGACGCACTGACGAGGCCAAAGACATGTTCACCTCTATTCTCAATCAGAGAAATCATCTGGGCTTGTTATCAGAGGATGTGGACCCAAAAACAGATGAGTTATGGGGAAATTTCCCGCAAACTTATTCTATGGTCGGGATTATCAATTCAGCTAACCTGATGAGTCGCCGTTGGACGGATATTATCTAGCGCAAATAAGCCACATCAGCAGATTTTCATACGGATATATGCACAGATTGTCGCACTTGATGAAAAACAGGAAAATCATATATATTTCAATATCTTAGCCAATCCGTGACGAGTGTTGACTTCTACCCCCCTAATAGCTAGGTTCCGCGCGCTTTCGGAGAGTTTTCAAAACTGGGAATCTTTAGAGGGCTTGAGCTGGTAATTATGTCTAACCCGAATGGAAATTCCTCAAACTCTGATGCAGATGATTTGAAAACTTTTAGCGACAAGCTCGAAGCGACCAAAAAATCCCACGAGCCGAAGGTGTTCCAAAATGACAGGTCAGGCATCGGAGCGGGCTTAAAATATGCCAGCGAATTTTCTGCGGCTGTTATAGTTGGTGCTTTTCTCGGCTATGGTGTCGATAAACTCACTGATAGCGGACCTTGGGGAATGATAGCTGGGCTACTATTAGGATTCGGCGCAGGCGTTCTAAACGTTGTTCGCGCCGCGAAAGAAGGAATGGATGGTTCAGGCACAGATTTGCCGCCGGAACCAGACGAGGATTAAAGATGATCGCTGCAGGTCTAGACCCTATTGGTCAGTTCGAAATTAAGAAACTGGCTGAGCTGAAAATCGGTAATTTCGATATCAGCTTCACCAACTCATCTTTGATGATGGTTATCTGCGTGGCCACTGTTTCACTCTGGTTACTGCTCTCGACAAAAAAATCTCTCATACCCGGACGCGCACAATCAATTGCTGAAGTCTCTTATGAATTTATCGCAGATATGCTGCGCTCCTCTGCTGGAAAGGACGGAATGAAGTTCTTTCCGTTTGTCTTCACGCTCTTCATCTTTATCCTTTTCGCCAACATGCTCGGCATGGTGCCTTTTTTCTTCACGACAACAAGCCATATCGTTGTGACAGCCGTTTTGGCTCTCATGGTTTTTGCTATCGTGATCGTGTATGGCGTTTGGAAAAATGGCTTAAGCTTCCTAAAGCTCTTCTGGCCAGCAGGAGTTCCGATTGCGATCAAACCATTTGTATGCCTACTTGAAATTATATCCTTTATCTCGCGCCCCTTAAGCCATTCCGTCCGTCTTTGGGCAAATATGATGGCGGGTCACATCATGCTAAAGGTCTTTGCTGGCTTTTGTATCATGCTTGTCGGCGCATTCGGCGTTGTCGGCGGCTCATTGGCAGGTATCTTACCTTTCCTAATGACCTTCGCCCTAACTCCACTCGAGTTTCTTGTGTCCTTTGTGCAAGCCTATGTCTTTGCGCTTTTGACATGTATCTATCTTTCGGATGCCTTGCATCCGGGACACTAACTGCAATAATAAACGCTTTTCTTAGGAGATTATCATGGAAGCAGAAGCAGCAAAATACATCGGCGCAGGTCTTGCCTGTTTTGGTATGGCGGGTGCCGGTATCGGTGTGGGTAACCTCTTTGGTCAGTATCTGTCGGGCGCTCTTCGCAACCCGTCCGCTGCCCAAGGTCAGTTCTCAAACCTCATCTTCGGCTTCGCTGTTACAGAAGCTATGGGCATCTTCTCATTGCTCGTCGCTATTCTACTCCTTTTCGTTGTCTAAGACGGCGAAACTAACGAAGGTATCGCAATGATTAACGCGATGACACTCATGGGTCTGAAACTCGCCGCTGCACCTGCGGGCGGCGAGAATGCGGCGGAGAAAGTCTTTCCGCCCTTCAACCCAGACTATTTTGCAACCCAAGTTTTCTGGCTCTTGCTAACATTCGGCATATTGTATTTCCTACTGTCCCGTATCTTTTTGCCGCGTATAGGCCAAACGATAGAGGAACGCAGTTCACGTATTGCTGATGATTTGGATGCGGCTTCCCGCATGCAAAAAGAGGCCGAAGAAGCTGAAAAATCTTATGAGCGTGCTCTAGCCGATGCTAAAGCCAAGGCCCATAACGTTGCCGAGACCACGCGCCAATCCGTAGATGCTGAAATTAAGGTTGAAATGGATGCCGCAGATGCTGAGGCGTCGAAAGCGGCTGAAGCTGCGGAGACCCGCATTCGAGGCGTTCGGGCCAAAGCCCTCGCCAATATTGAGTCCGTGGCCTCCGAGGCAGCTCAAGCGACTATCGAAGCTTTAACAGGCAAAAAACCAACATTGGCGACTGTCAAAAAAGCGCTGAATTAGGAGCAAGACTATGTATTTTGATTTTGCCCTCAACAGTCCTACGATATGGGTTTTCTTTGCCCTTGTTCTTTTTCTGCTCGTGCTTGGCTATTTTGGTATTCACAAAAAGATAGCAGGATCTCTTGATGCACGTGCTGATAAAATTCGCGCGGAACTTGATGAAGCCAGATCTCTTCGCGAAGAAGCTCAAGCTCTCTTGGCCTCTTATCAGCGCAAGCAGAAAGAAGCCGAAGAACAAGCTGACAGCATCGTTAAACAGGCGCGTCATGATGCAGAAATCATGGCAACAAACGCCCGTAAAGATTTGGCTGAACGTCTTGAACGGCGCGCGGAACAAGCTGAAGCTAAAATTGCAACAGCAGAAGCGCAAGCCATGGCAGAAGTAAAAGCCAAAGCTGCGGAAATGGCGCTTAACGCAGCTGAAAAGCTCATCCGGTCAGGCACAACATCTGAGGATCATGCGAAACTTGTGAAAGACGGTATCGCGCAGATGGGCAAAGTTTTAAATTAGCCCTTATTCATATTCTACAATTTAAAAAGCCGCTCTTTAGAAGCGGCTTTTTTACGTTTATAGGACCCTTGAACTTTGACCTAAGAATTACTCCGCCGCTTCCGCCGTTTCACTCGGAGATGTCCATCGCAGGACAGGTTTACGAGCCGCTTGTGTTTCATCCAGGCGGCGCATGGGCGCATAGACCGGAGCTTGCTTAAAGCTCTCCACATCGCCTGATCTCGCCCGCTCAGCCAAATGCCGCATAGAACCGATAAAGCGGTCAAGCTCGCCTTTTGACTCAGATTCAGTTGGTTCAATCAGCATCGCGCCATGCACAACAAGCGGGAAATACATGGTCATCGGATGGTAGCCCTCATCAATCATCGCCTTAGCAAAATCGAGCGTATCCACGCCTGTGTCCTTCAGAAAACTATCGTCGAAAAGAGCCTCATGCATGCAGATACCGCCAAAGGCAGGGCTCATGACATCAGAGAGCGACGCCTGCACATAATTTGCGTTGAGCACGGCGTCTTCCGTGGCTTGCTTCAACCCATCTGCGCCGTGGCTCATCATATAGGTTAGCGCGCGGCTATACATGCCCATCTGTCCGTGGAAGGCGCACATACGGCCAAAGCTGACCTCGTCTTTATGCTCGACTAGCGCATAGCCCTGCTCCGTTTTCGTGACATAAGGCACAGGTGCGTGATCTTTCAGCGCATTGGACAGAACTGTCGGACCAGAACCTGGGCCGCCACCGCCATGCGGCGTTGAGAAAGTTTTATGTAGATTCAAATGCATAGCATCCACGCCCAAATCACCCGGACGCACGCGGCCAACAAGCGCATTGAAATTGGCACCGTCACAATAAAAGTAACCCCCGGCCGCGTGGATGAGGTCCGCAATTTCGATAATATCACGCTCAAACAAGCCGCAAGTATTGGGGTTGGTCAGCATGATACCCGCGACGCTATTAGGGTCGCTTTTGATTTTCTCTTTAAGCGATTCAATATTCACGCGGCCATCACCTGAAGCGGGGATTTCATCGACGGTAAAGCCGCACTGCACGGCTGTCGCAGGATTGGTACCGTGGGCCGATTCAGGCACTAAGACGCGGCGGCGTTGTGATTGCCCATCGGCGTCCAAACGCGCCCGTATCGCCATCATCCCGCAAAGCTCACCATGGGCCCCTGCTTTAGGCGTTAGAGCGACGGCAGGCATACCCGTCAATTTGCAAATCCAATCGGACAGCTCATACATCAGCTCCAATGCGCCTTGCACAGTTGAGACAGGCTGCAAAGGATGCACGTCAGCAAAGCCGGGCATACGCGCGACCTTTTCATTCAGGCGCGGATTATGCTTCATTGTGCAAGAGCCGAGCGGATAAACGCCAAGGTCAATGGCGTAATTTTTTTGCGACAAACGCACATAATGGCGCATTGTTTCAGGCTCTGACAGGCCCGGCAGACCAATCTCGCCTTGGCGCTCATTATTCGCGCCAAGACGTGAAGCGCGGCCTTTGGCAGCAGGGAAATCAATCCCCGTCCGCCGCGGCGTGCCCGTTTCAAAGATAAGCTTGGTGCCTTGCTCCAAGGCTTTAGAGCCGGAGACGGTTTTCACGTCATTGGAGTTAGCCGCGACGGGGCTAGTGGGGCGTCCTTCGGTTTTCATGATTTTGCCTCCAAATAAGCATCCCATTCAACAGGCAGTAACTCGGGAAAGCTCTTTGTGATTATATTGTCGATTTCATCTGTTAATTCACCAACCAATAAATCTTCAACATAGACTGTAAATTTTAATTCATCTCCAGGCTTCACAAAAGAATTAGCCAAGATTTTGTAACCTCTATTAGCCTCCAAAAAGTCTTTCGTAGCTTTAATTAGTGTTTCCGCATTATCGCGAGAGTAAGGATACACATCCGTCAAACGATTAAGTGTTTTCATGACAAAACCTCCTCAAGAGCATGACCAAAGGCGTGGATATCATCGTCACTGACGACTTCTGTAGCGCAAACGAGGAGCAAGTCTTCATGCTGTCCCCCGCTAATGCGCGAGAACGGAACACCGCCGAGAATGTCTTTGTCGGCGAGCGCTTGCACGACTTCGCTTGCGCGTTTTGAGAGCTTCACCGTGAACTCATTAAAGAAGGTTTCGTTGAGCACCTCTGCGCCGTCAATGCCGTCAATAATGTCGGCCATGTGACAGGCGTTTTCATGGTTCAGTGTCGCGAGACGTTTCAGACCCGCATCACCGAGTAGGCTCATATGGATGGTGAAGGCCAGACAGCAAAGACCACTATTAGTACAGATATTCGAGGTCGCTTTTTCGCGGCGAATATGTTGCTCGCGCGTGGACAGGGTCAGCACATAACCGCGCTCGCCATTGGCATCCACAGTCTCGCCGCAGACCCGACCCGGCATTTGCCTCACAAGTTTTTGTCGGCAAGCAAAGAGCCCGACATGCGGCCCCCCAAAGTTTAGGCCCACGCCTAACCCCTGTCCTTCGCCAACCACAATATCCGCGCCTTGTTCGCCAGGGGATTTAATCAGGCCAAGCGCAACAGGTTCAGTAAAGACCGCAATCAACAGCGCCTTATGCGCATGGGCTTTCTCGGCAATCGGCGCGAGGTCGACAATCTCGCCAAAGACATTGGGCGATTGGACAACGACGCAAGACATTTCATCCGTAATCATATCAATAACGCTTTGGTCTTGGCCGATAGCGGGGGCGACTTCGGTCACGTTAATACTCAAAGTCGACGCTAAGGTTTGCGTTGCGGCTGCATAATGCGGGTGAAGGCCCGGCGCGAGAATAGCTTTTGGTTTCTTACCGCGGGCCACTCGGTGTGCCATAACCACGGCTTCGGCGCAAGCAGTCGAGCCGTCATACATGGATGCATTGGCGACATCCATGCCTGTCAAAAGCGCGACTTGTGTTTGGAATTCAAACAGCGTTTGCAGCGTGCCTTGGCTGATTTCGGGCTGATAGGGCGTATAGGCCGTCAGAAATTCTGAGCGCTGAATGAGATGATCCACGGTCGAAGGGATATGATGCTTATAAGCCCCGGCCCCGCAGAAAAATGGCACGGAAGACGCGCTGACGGATTTGCTTGATAAACGCGACATATGCCCCTCAACCGCCGCTTCGGATTGATGCAGGGGCAAATCGATGAGGCTGTCCAATCGCGCCGATTTCGGCACATCCTCGAACAGTGCATCGATAGATTTAACGCCTACGACATCGAGCATAGCCGCGCGGTCATTCGCATTTAAAGGGAGGTAACGCATTTAATTTATCTTTCGTTTTGTGTTCCCCGCCCTGAGCGGGGATCTCCCAAGAGGGAGTACCAAATTGATGGAGACCCCCGCTCAAGGCGGGGGACAAAACCTTAAAACCTAAAGCCCGTCGCAATATTCTTTATATTTCGCCTCATCCATCAAGCTCTCAAGCTCACTACTATCCGCGATTGTCATCTTCAGGAACCAGCCGTCGCCATCCGCAGAAGCGTTCACTGTCTCTGGGGCGTCTTCAAGTTTTTCGTTGACCTCGGTGACCTCGCCGCCGACCGGGGAGTAGACTTCAGAGGCAGCCTTGACAGATTCGACAACCGCAGCTTCGTCGCCCTTGGCCATGTCACGGCCGATTTCCGGTAATTCAACGTAGACGACATCGCCGAGTTGTTTGGCAGCATAAGGACTGATCCCGACCGTTCCTTTATCTCCGTCAACTTTTATCCATTCATGATCTTCTGTGAAATATATTGACATGATGTCCTCCTCTATCCTCTGTAATAATTATGCGGCGCGAATGGCATTTTCGCGACTGTGGCGGCGCGGGCTTTGCCGCGCACGATGAGCTGAACAGGCGTCCCCGCTTTGGTAAATTTTCTCGCGACATAACCCATAGCAACAGGCCCACCCGCAGTCGGTCCAAAGCCGCCGCTGGTAATCTCGCCAATGGTATTGCCATCCATATCCTGAATCTCGGTATGCTCGCGTGCGGGGGCGCGGCCTTCGGGCTGAATTCCAACGAGGCGTTTGGTGGATTTATCCGCGATGTCAGACACGATGCGTTCTACGCCTTTATATCCTGCCTCTGCGCTGCGGCGGTGTTTCTGGATAGACCAGAACAGCCCCGCTTCAATAGGCGAAACACTGGTATCAATATCGTGACCATAAAGGCATAATCCAGCTTCGAGGCGGAGGCTATCACGCGCACCGAGGCCAATCATCTCAACCTCTTCATTTGAGAGTATCATCTCCGTCAGTTCGACAACATCATCATGCTTGACGGAAATTTCATAACCGTCTTCCCCCGTATAGCCGGAGCGGGAGACATGGCACCACATGGTAGGCGTCAAAGGAATATCAAGCGAGGTCATAAAGACCATATCTTTCACGGCAGGATTAAGCCTTGCGAGTACATCCACGGCTTTCGGGCCTTGCAGCGCGATGAGCGAGAGCGTGTCATCAGCCACATCAATCGTAATGCCCGGCGGCATATAAGTCGCCAGATGCATAAAATCATCCGCCTTACAGCCTGCATTAACGACGAGATAAAGCTTATGCGTATGGCCTTCGAAGCCCAAGCGGGTGATCATCAAATCATCTAAAATACCGCCCTCATCATTGAGAAATTGCGAATAGCGAATTTGCCCGGGCTTCAGCGATTGAATATCAGCGGGCACTAAGCGCTCCAGCGCTTTGGCTGCCGTTTCAAATGTCTCGTCATCAGCAAATATAAAACATTGCCCCATATGGGAGACGTCAAAGAGCCCCGCTTTATCGCGCGTATGTAGATGCTCTTTCATCACCCCCAAGGGATAATGTACGGGCATATCATAGCCTGCAAAGGGCACCATCTTCGCGCCAAGGGCGACATGTTTGGCGTGGAGTTTCGTCTTTAGTAAGTCAGACATATGCACGTTTACGCTCTCGCGTCCTGTGCCGCCTGCTGTCCTGATGGGCCTGAGAGATTTACTCCGTCGGCGGGGCCTTTCACCATTATAGCCCGCTTTCCAGCATTTTACCTTTCAAATGGTCCTTTGACCTGAGCGTTTCCGGGGCGGTTGCGCCTTCGGTGGCCTATATGATTGTTTTCACAATCCTAAAAGCTCTCTCCCATTAGAAAGTCTTACTTGTCGCATGACGCGAGTCCGAAAAAAAGTCAATCAACTCCACTCATCATTTTTTCATACTTCTCTGCTAGGCCGTGGATAAAATAAAGGAATTGACTATGTCAGATACAGATGCTCCCGAATTAACCGCATTAGGGTCGGGCAAATCCGAAGCCGAGGTCGCATTTGACCTATTAAGCAAGCTAAAAGGCCAAGGAGTCTGGGGTGAGCGTAATATAAGCGCAATATTGGATATGTATGCCGAATGCCTGGACGCAGCCAAAGGCCTGCGCGCTTATGAGGGGCAGGAGCGTATTAATGTGCCCGTCTTGCAATTTGGGGGTAAAGCACCGGCAATACCGGCGCAAACGACACAGCGCCAAGCCGTGCCCGTACAACAACCTCAAACTCAGGCCGTGCAAAGGCATCAGCAAACTCTTCAACGCCAGCAACAAACTGTCGATGCCCAGCAACAAACGGTTCATTCGCAACAGCAAAAATTAAACCAAGCCTTTAAGCAAGGCTAAAGCGAAACATTATATCTGCGCGCCGAAACCTATCAGGTTTCCGGACGGGTCCCAGACATGAAATTCTCGCATATCATGGCCTGTTTGTGTTTTAGGGACGTCCTCAACACGGCCGGGGGCGAAGCCGTCATTTTGCGCGTTAGAAATAAATTCAGCGTGAAGCGCGTCCAAGGCCTCAAGGGACCGGACTTCTGTGTAACACGCTGTGTTTTCAGCGATATGACGATCTCGGCATTTCCAAAAATGCAGCGTTAAATCTCCGCGCCGCACAATTGCATAATCACCGCCCTCAAAAACGGCCTTTTTCGGAAAGCCCAGATGTTGCTGATACCATTCAGCCAGAGCCCCGGGGGTCGGGCGCCGCAAATTTAGGGGCGGTATGAGAATTGCTTAACAATTCCATTGGCTACATCCTATCAGGGGCCTCTATGCCGAGTATATTCAAGCCCATTTCGAGTTGGCGTAACGTCAACATCGCTAAGGTCAAACGCGACGCTTTGACGTCCGCAGGGGTGCCGTCCACAAGGATTGGACACTCTGAGTAAAATCGTGAAAAAGCCTGCGCTACTTTGTATATATGATCGCACAATATATGTGGAGAATATTTTTCAGCAGATATCGACACTGCCCGGCCAAATCCATCCAATGCCAAGACTAATTGCTGTTCTGCTGGGGCGACGACATTTATGTCCCCTGCTTTCGCGCCTTGCGCTTCAGCCTTACGCAGAATGGATTTAATACGCACGACTGCATAAAGCAGATAAGGCCCTGTTTTGCCTTCAAAAGCGGTAAAGCGTTCAGGATCAAAAACGTAATTTGTCAGGCGTTGGTTTTGCAAATCCGCAAATTTCAGGGCGGCCAACCCAACTTTACGCGCAATTTCCGACCGTTCAGCCTCATCAAAATCTGCGCCAATACCGGATTCGTCTAGCCGCTTCATGGCCGCTTCATTCATGATATCCAGCAAATCCTCTAAGCGCAAAACACCGCCTTCGCGCGTTTTAAAGGGCTTTCCGTCTTTACCATTCATGGTTCCAAAACCAACGTGATAAAGCTGCTCTGCTTTATACCAATCTGCCTTAACGGCCGCGCGGAAGACTTGTTCAAAGTGGAGCGCTTGGCGCTGATCGACAACATAAACAATCAAGTCAGGATTATTTTCGGCTTTACGGTCAACTAAAGTCGCCAGATCGGTGGTGTGATAGAGCACGGCGCCTGAACTCGCGAGAAGCATAACGGGCGGTATCTCTTTCTTCTCGCCTTCTTCTTCAACCCGAATAATAAGGGCCCCGTCATCTTCCTCTGTAATGCCTTTGGCTTTCAGCTCTTGAATCATATCAGGGATAAGAGGATCAACACAGGCTTCCCCCTTCCACAAATCAAACTCCACACCTAAATTCCCATAACCGACTTTCAATGCGGCAACAGACACGTCTATGAAATGCCCAAGCAGCGCCATATACCCTGCACGGCCTGCCTGTAATTCAGCGGTTGCCACGCGTGAGCGCTCCATACGACCTTTATCACTTTTGGCCGCGTTACTGGCTTGAGGATATAACCTTGCTAAATCATCCATCGTGACAGGTGACTTAGTCGGGAAATCCTCAGTTTTATCGGCGTCAAAATAAGGTAAGTTAGGCTGTTCGATCTCCAATTCGGAAATCAAGTGACCCATTTGAAGGCCCCAATCGCCCATATGGACATCACCCAAAACATTGTGGCCCTGGACCCGTAAAAGGCGCTTAATCGCCTCGCCAATAACGGCAGATCTCAGATGTCCTACATGCATAGGCTTAGCCACATTTGCGCCGCCATAATCTACAATAATAGAGAGTGAATCTGGCTGCGCGATACCCATTTTTTTATCTGCAACAAGCTCAGCCGCGCGCAAGGAAATGGCAGTTTGACTTGGGTAAATGTTAATAAACCCCGGTCCACCAATATCCATTTTTTCAATTAAAGGATGGTCTTGCAAACGTTCGATCGCTCTTGCTGCAATATCACGAGGGTTGAGTTTCTCACCCCGCTTTTTGGCTATACCCGCAGCGCCCATCGCTCCATTACATTGAAACGGAGCATCTCCGCGTGTGCTTTCTTGCACACCCGCAATTTGGGCAGGAAAATCCATAGCCGTAAAGGTTTCGCGAAAAGCCGCGTCAAGCCTATCTAATATTGACGACATAAAGACGCTCTAATTTTGCCCAGCAGAAACGCGGAAGCGCTTACCTTCAGCATTGAAGTTGCGCTGAGCTTCGGTGAGTTCAAATCCAACAATAATTTCAAAGTTTTCGCCCGAAGTGCCTTCTTTGGCGCGAGGTATAACGATTTTATCAACGCGCTCCGTTAGCGTAACGCGATCCGCCCCTGCCGGAAATGTCACTTGAATGGGGAAAGTTTCTTTGTTGATCACACCAATATTTTTGCGCGTCACAGCGACGAAGTATTCATATGTAGCCGTGCTTTGACCGGAAGCGGCAGGGCCGCGGCCAAAGCTAATATCCATCTCAAGGTCGCCTTCTATCGGCTGCGCACTATAATAGCGGCAAAGACTACGCACTTTTTGAAACTCACCCGTGAACCCGACATTGGCAAAGCGCTCTTGATCACCACGAAACTCAACGATACGCGAAGCGTCATAAAGCGCAAAAGCGCGGGGGCATGGCCCCGGATTGGCTTCAGCCGCTGCGCCAATTTGAAGGACTTCCTGAGTACTTCGACATCCCGCAATTGCAGTGGCCGCCACCAAAGCCGTTACCATCACTAATTTTGTAAACCGCATCTATTTGTCCCAAATTTGGTCATTATTTCTCTCCACCCTGCTATAGCTTGGCGGAAACGAGTCTGCTAGGTCTTAGACAAGTATAAAGACCGCCGCAACGCCGAACATCGGCTCTCTATGCGGTATGAGGAGAATTTAATGTCAGCCAAACGCACGTCAAAAACAGTGCTTTTAGCCGCCCCGCGCGGCTTTTGTGCCGGCGTTGACCGCGCTATTCAGATCGTAGAAAAGTCCATCGCAAAATATGGTGCGCCCGTCTATGTGCGTCATGAAATAGTCCATAACCGTCATGTAGTTGATCGTTTGGTGGGTATGGGCGCTGTTTTTGTTGAGGAACTCGAAGACTGCCCCGATGACCGCCCCGTCGTCTTTTCGGCCCATGGCGTTCCGAAATCTGTTCCGGCAGCCGCTCAGGCCAGAGAGATGAATTATCTTGACGCAACGTGTCCGCTTGTCTCTAAAGTCCATGTCGAAGCCGAAAAACATGCCGCTGCTGGGCATCATATTCTCTTAATCGGTCATGAAGGTCATCCCGAAGTGGTGGGCACAATGGGACAACTTCCGGTCGGCCGAATGAGCTTGATCGAAACCGAAGAAGACGCGCATAAATTCACGGCTGAAGATCCTGAAAACTTAGCCCTTGTGACGCAAACCACACTATCCGTTGATGATACATCCGCCATGATCGATATCTTAAAGACGCGTTTTCCCAACATCGCTCTGCCTTATAAAGAGGATATTTGCTACGCGACAACGAACCGCCAAATGGCTGTGAAAGCTATCGCTGAGCGGTGTGATCTTCTTTTGGTCATTGGGTCTCAGACGTCGTCTAATTCTAAACGACTTGTCGAAGTTGGTGATAAAGCGGGCGCGGACAACGCCATGTTAATTTCTAGCGCAGACAGCATTAATTGGGACATTGTAGACCAAGCGAAAGTCATCGGCCTTTCCGCCGGAGCCAGTGCGCCGGAATATCTCACGGACGGCGTTCTCGCGGCCCTTAAATCAAAATATGAGATCGACATGCAAGAAGTCGAAGTGACTAAAGAAAAGGTTATATTTCGGCTGCCCAGAAAGCTACTCGACGTTGCCTAAAAAAGCGGAACTTGTGATTTATACGGACGGGGCCTGTTCAGGCAATCCTGGCCCTGGCGGTTGGGGCGTGTTGATGCAATTTGGTGATAAGGAAAAAACACTAAAGGGCGGCGAGCATGATACAACCAACAACCGCATGGAAATGATGGCAGCCATCAAAGCACTCGAAGCTATAAATGAGAAATATAGGGGTAATGTAACCCTATGGACGGACAGCACTTACGTTATGAAGGGTATCACAGAATGGATTCACGGCTGGAAGAAACGCGGTTGGAAAAAATCTGATAAAAAGCCCGTTGTAAATGTGGACTTATGGAAAGAGCTCGACGCTCTAAACGCTATACATAATGTGACTTGGAAATGGGTCAAAGGCCATGCCGGTGTGGAGGGCAATGAGCGCGCAGATAAACTCGCGCGTGCGGGTATGCCCGTCAGAGATTAACTCTCAAATTTATCCGGAGCTTCTAAATATCGAGCTGTGCGTAGACTTGGGAACATCTTTGCCCAAGCTGCAGCGATTCCCATAGCCGCAACACCCCCGCCCGTAACAGTTAAGACAGCGCCATAAGCAGCGGCCATGAAACCCGCTCGAAACTCCCCCAACTCATTTGAGGCCCCTAAGAAAATTGCGTTTACAGCATTGACCCGCCCCCTCACCTTGTCGGGTGTCCAAAGCTGTAACAGGATTTCACGAATATAAACCGATATCATGTCGAAAGCCCCGACCAGCATAAGCGCTATAACCGATAACCATGCCGAGGTAGAGACACCAAAGACGGCTGTCGCGAGGCCAAAAAGAGCTACCGTTATAAACAAGATAATCCCCGCATGATCTTTGATTGGAAAAGCCGTCAAATATCCAATCATGATCACAGCGCCAATTCCGGGAGCGGCCCTTAAAAGTCCTAACCCTGTTGGCCCAAGCTCTAAAATATCCTTTGCATAAATCGGCATCAAGGCAACGGCACCGCCGAGCAGCACCGCAAATAAATCCAGAGATATTGCGCCCAATACAATCTTTTGGTTCCAGATATATTTAAATCCGCCCAAAATCGTCTCGAGTGATGTCGCCGCCGTTTCAAGCGCTTGCGCCGTTTTAGAGATTGAGAATATCAAAATTGCTGCAATACCAAAAATAATGGCTGCAGCCGCATAGGCCGTTGGCCCTGAAATACCGTAAAGCAACCCGCCCGCAACAGGACCAAATATTGATGCAAGCTGCCACGAAGACGTTATCCACCCGATTGCATTGGCAAAGTCATCTTTAGGTACGACATTGACAACTAATGAGCTTGAGGCAGGCGTCAGAAAGGCCCGCGCAACACCAAATACAGTTAAAATTATCAACACGATTACAGGGTCGAATTGGAGGGTGACCGCCAGATAAAAAATCATAACAGCGCAGCTCATTTCGAGCAGAATGGAAAGCCCCATTATCAATCGCCGCCCGAAACGATCCGATGCTAGCCCCGTAAAAAGCACCAGTAAAACGGCGGGTAAGAATTGCACTAAACCGATCCAGCCCAAAAGCGCAGCATTGCCGGTTTCGTCATAAATCTGCCACCCCACAGCAACGGAGGTGATTTGGGTGGCCATAGCCGTCAGAAAGCGTGCTCCGAAATAACGGGAGAAAGAGCTATGGCGAAAGGCACTGAAACGGTCTGTTTCCATATCCGCTTATAGGCGGGGTCGCAGGGGGTTCAAGACACGTTATAATACTCTCAAACTATTCCCTGCCATGCGCCAAAACCCTCATATTGCGCTGTAAAGTCTTTTTCTTCAGCACGAGCCATTCCAATACGTTCCATGACGGCTTGTGAGCGTCGATTATTTAGGGATGTATAAGATAAGATGTGCTCTAAGCCTAAGCGCTTAAAGCCATCATCCAGAGCCGCCTTTGCTGCTTCGCTCGCATAACCCTTGCCCCATGCCGCTCTGTGAAAACGCCAACCGATTTCATTATGCAGCCCCAATGGATGGCTCTCTGAAATCCGCATAATTCCCGCATATCCGAGGAAGTCACCGTTTAAGCTGTCAACAACCCAGCGGCTATAACCCTGTTTTGTTTGAGCGTTAATATAACGTGCGAATTTCTTATCGCTTTTTTGACGACTAAAGGGACCTCCTAAATCAGCATTAACTTCTAGGTCTGCATGAAGAGCCGCGAACTCATCTCTATCTGCCTCTCGCCAATGACGAAGTTGCAGACGCGCCGTTTCAAGACACACTAACCCATACCGCTATTTGTCATGTGCAGGTTGGCTGCGAAACCGCAATAGATTAGCAGTTCATCCAAGACAATATCCGGATAATCGTGCCCCTCGCGGATAACCTCGTAATTATATTTGAATTTCTTCCAGTTAAAGCCTGCCTTAAGGGTCAGTAGGTGCTCATTTTTCTCTGTTAGCAATTCATATTGTGTACTCATGATTCCGCGATGTTTTAGGAGAAACTCGTCTTCACCGCTGCCATCGGCACGGGTCAGCCGAATAATGACATGGCCCATCCAGTTAAAGATGATATCGCCGACATCGACGCCATCTTTAAAAATATCAAACTTACTCATCCAGAAGTTTTTTGGGAGCATCATGATCTGCTGATCATTAAATGTCGTCATGGCCTTGCTAGAAAACCAATTTTGGTATTTGAGCTGAAACTGTTCTTCTCTATCGCGCAGCAGCCGAAAGCTGCCGCGGCTATCAATAGACTCCAGAAGAATTGGCACTAAAGCGCTTCCACCTGCAGCGTTGTTCCTTTTACAGAGACAACGCGAAGCTCTGTTCCGGATGAAGGATTGCCATCAGTGATGCTCGCGCGCCATTGGGTATCCCCAACTTGAACACGGCCCATGCCAGTCTCAAAATCTGCGACGGCTTTAACACGCATACCAATCATAGAACGCGCACGATCATTAAGGTCTGAAGGCTCTCCGCCTTTCATTTTGGGGCGTACATATTTGTGTCCCGCAACAAGCAAAACGGCTGAGAGAATAAAGAAAAGCAAAAATTGCATTTCCCATCCGAGCGGCAATATGAAGACGATAACGCCAACAATCAGAGCCGCAACGGCGGGCCAGAGAATATATGTCGTTCCCGTGATGACTTCGAGGACGAGCAAGAGCACACCCAAGATAAGCCATTTTGTTCCCGTCATGGACTCCAGCATTTGAACTAAGAGGTTTGCATCATTATTCATACAGCTCTCCTATTTCTTAAGGTTCTTTTTCGCGCCGGCATCGAGCAATCCGCTTATCCCGCCAACTGTCGCCGCAAGTCCTGAAAGTTCAGCCGGAACAATAACGGTTTTCTGGTTCGATGATTTAGCAAGTTCGCCAAAGGCTTTTACATAATCCTGCGCTATAAAGTAATTCACAGCATTCACGTCACCTTTGGCAATCGCAGCCGACACCATCGCGGTTGCGCGGGCTTCCGCTTCGGCTTCACGCTCACGTCCTTCAGCATCCAAGAAAGCCGCATCTTTACGCCCTTCGGCCTCACGGATCGCGGCTTCTTTTTCGCCTTCAGCTTTCAAAATCTGCGATTGCTTGTGGCCTTCTGCCATTAAGATATCAGCCCGCTTTTCACGCTCAGCTTTCATCTGCTTATTCATGGCTTGGGTAATATCAGCCGGCGGCGAGAGATCTTTAATCTCAATCCGCGTCACCTTAGTGCCCCATGGGTCTGTCGCTTGGTCAATCACCGCCAAGAGACGCGCGTTGATTTCATCACGCTTTGATAATGTTTCGTCCAAATCCATTGAGCCGACAACCGTACGCACATTCGTCAAGCAAAGGTTCTTAATTGCATTGTCGAGATTATTGACCTCATAGGCCGCCATCCGCGCATCAACGACTTGGATAAAGACAACCGCGTCAGCCGTGACCATCGCATTGTCTTTGGTAATCACATCTTGCGACGGAATATCAATCACGCGCTCGCGCATGTTCATTTTATATCCCACTTTTTCAAAAAACGGGATAATGAATGAGAGGCCGGGTTTGAGTGTTTTCGTGTAACGCCCAAATTGCTCAACTGTGTATTCCATACCTTGCGGAACAGCCTTGATCGCATTCAATATGACGACTAGCGCCAAGACAACCAATATAATCGGTAAGTAACTTCCTATTTCCATTTTATATCCCCTTTTCTGATTTGGAATTTATATGTGTTTTTTGGCCTGCGCTAGAGATTCTCCAAGACGTAATCAGCCGATGAAACCTTGAACTCACCGCCCTGCTCTACGAAAATATTCTCAACTGTGCCGTTATCGACAACCATGGCATAGCGCTGTGAGCGTCCGCCCATGCCGAAACCGCTACCATCAAGTTCAAGACCAATAGCTTTGGCAAAGTCGCCATTTCCGTCGGCGAGCATCATCATTTCATCTGTGACGCCTTGGTCTTTCGCCCAAGCGCCCATCACAAAGACATCATTAACCGATGTACAAGCAATCGTATCAATGCCTTTGGCTTTGAAGTTTTCTGCTTGCTCTTTAAAACCCGGTAAATGCTTCGCTGAACAGGTTGGCGTGAAAGCACCTGGCACAGCAAAAAGAGCCACGCGTTTGCCGTTAAAAAGGCTATCTGTATCGACAGGCTCAGGGCCGTCTGCTCCCATTGTCATAAAGGTCGCCGCAGGGACTTTATCCCCTTTTTTAATAGACATGGTCTCTCCTCAATCATGTTTCTTGTTTAAATCAATATGGGGAGAGTGTGACATTTTTGCAAGATTAGGCGGAACGATTTTGATGTGATACTATTGTTTTAATATGACCGATTCACACGCTATGGAACTCACAAACCGCTTGCTTATTGCGACACCCCAAATGGGAGATCCACGCTTTAAAGATGCAGTCATATATGTGTGCAGCCATGATAGTAGCGGCGCTATGGGGCTTGTTATTAACAAGCAAGTCGTGAAATCCGGTAATGCATTTCAGCTCTCAGATATGCTCTCAAATATTGGTATTGAAGGTGACGTCAAAGTCGCTGATACACCTGTGCTTGAAGGCGGCCCAGTTGACATAGATCGTGGGTTTGTTCTGCACAGTTCTGATTATTTCAAGACCGAGACTAGCCTTAAGCTAACAGATACACTACACCTGACGTCTACCAAAGATGTGCTGGAAGCCCTTGTGCAAGACAATGCTCCGACAAAGGCTATGCTCGCCGTCGGTTATTCCGGCTGGGGCGCTGGCCAAGTTGAACGCGAGCTTCAAGATAATGCGTGGATTGTCGCCGATGCGGATGAAACATTAATTTTCGATCCCAACCTTAATGGCAAATGGACAAAAGCTCTGGCCAGTCTTGGGATAAAGCCTGAAATGCTGTCCCGGCATGGTGGGTCGGCATGATATGTACTGAATATGAAAGACAATAATGGCAGATATCTATAAGGATTTCCTTCCGAAAGCCCACTTTACTGAGATCCAAAAACTTTTCATGACAAATGTAATTCCATGGTTCTTCACAGACCGTGTCGTCTCTACTGAACAACATTTTATGTTTGCACATACATTTATGGACGACGGGAAAGTTATAAATCAACGTTATTTCGAACCTGTTCGCGGAATCATTCATCAACTCTTATTGAAAGAGGACTTTATGGGGGTGAGCAGAATAAGAGCCGTATTGTATACAAATCAAGGCAAGAAAATTCATCACCCTATTCATGTTGATATACCACTTGACTCAGGTGTGTCCGATAAATTTAGAACAGCTGTCTTTCATATAAACACATGTAATGGGGAAACGGTGATCGGCGGCACAGTTGTGCCCTCTCTTGCTAATCAAATGATAATTTTTGATAATGAACCCCATTATGGAACCGTCCAGACAGACACAGATACACGTGTTGTCTTAAACTTTAATCTACGAAAATCCTAATACGCGCTTAAATATCCATTCAGACCAAGCCCATATAATTGAAATTGAGCCTCAAAATGAAAACACAGCATCTTATCATTTCAATTCTTTCCGGATTACTAGTCAGTGCATGCGGAGGTAGTGAAATCAACCATCAACCAACCGTGAAAGAAGAAACCCTGGCGCTGCCTAAACCAACACATAAAGCTGTATTCACGGATCGCCCAATATCATCAGGCGATTTAAACGGCCTCTGGATTGATGCCGGTAACCTAAGCCCTGTGGTGCTGATTGTTCCTGGTTCAGGCCCGACGGATTTAGACGGCAATAATCCAATGGACGTGACAGCCAATAGTTATAAATTACTCGCAGAGGGACTTGCGGCAAAAGGCATTTCAACGGTTCGCGTAGATAAGCGGGGTATGTTTTCCAGCAGCGGTGCAGGCGACGCAAACGCCGTGACTGTCGATATTTATGCTCAGGATTACAAAGATTGGGCCGAAACCATAATCACACAGACGGGACGGTCATGTGTTTACATGCTAGGCCATTCCGAGGGCGGTATCATGGTGTCTGCGGCAGCAATTGAGAATATCAATGTGTGCGGCCTAATCCTTGTTTCAGCACCTGGACGCCCTTTTGGAGACATCCTGCGGGAGCAACTTAAAGCAAATCCGGCAAATATTATAATTATAAAACCTGCCTTTGCTGCCATTGAAACTTTGGAGGGCGGAGAGCATGTTGATACTGAAAATATGCATCCGGCGCTAAAGCCGCTATTTTATCCGGCTGTGCAAGACTTTCTGATATCTGTGATGGCCAAAGATCCGGCCCAAGTCGCGAAAGAGGCGGCCAAGCCGACGCTCATCGTTCAAGGATCACATGATATTCAAGTCAAAGAAACTGACGCAGAACTTTTAGCCGCTTCAACAGGCGGAGAGCTCGTCATTATTGACGGCATGAACCACGTCCTAAAGGATTCGCCGGCCAACCGTATCGGCAACATGATGACTTATAAAAATCCTGACCTACCTATTGCGCCTGAAATACTGGAGAGCATTAGGTCTTTCGTCACAAACGATTAGTCACTGCTCAGCTTGGCATAGATATCGTGATCTTCCCACCGGCCATTTATTTTTAGATAGCCTCTGGCTGTGCCTTCGCGAATAAATCCCATGGCAGTCAAAACTTTTATTGAGGCGGCATTGTCAGCTTGAACCCCTGCTTCGACGCGGTGTAGCCCCAACGTTTCAAAGCAAAACTTGACTGCCGCGGAAACAGAAGCGCGTGCAAAGCCCTGCCTGGCATAATGCTCCCCGACCCAATAGCCGAGCTGAGCTGTCTGCGCCACCTGACGCTGAATATGCGTAATGTTACAGGCGCCAATAAGGCGGTCATCCGAGGCGCGAAAGATATGAAAAGGATAAGCCTCATCATTAGCGACCATCTTTTTAAACTTCGCCAATCTTGAGCGGTAGGTCAGGCGTGTGAGGTGCCGCGCATCCCATTCCGGCTCCCACGGCGTCAAATAGGCTTTATTCTCTTTACGCAGCTCTTTCCAAGCCTCGTAATCAGACCAACGCGGATGACGCAAGATAACAGACCCTCCCGCCGCGATCCCAGTTAGCACCGTATTGGTATCGGCTTTACTCATGAAAATTTTAAGCGCCCTGCCCGGTAGTGTAGAATAAAATAGATAATCAAAAGGATTACCGCAAAACTATACCATGTCAGCATATAATCCAGATGGTTATTTCTGATTTCAGGACGTTTAACAGGTAAATCAGAGGCTGCGCCGTTTACCGATACGACATCAATATAATAATCTGTCGCAGCGCCGTCCCTGCCCCAAGCATCCGTTTGGTCAAACTTGAAATATCTGTTTTGAGCAGGTGAAGCTTTTGATTTGACGAGGCTTTCAACAAACCCCATCGGCTCATTTTTACGCACATAGCCCGTCAATCTCATCTGAGCTGTTTGGTTCGGGGTCTCAAAACTGGTTTTGTCTGCATCCGGTACCGACTCAGTTGCAGCAAAGAACCGGCGGCCCTCTTCTGTGACTTGCTGAAAATAGCGCCAATAAATACCGCCTTTGCGGGGCTGATAAACGAAATAGGCCGGAGCACCTATAACGGCCTGAGCCGGAATATCAGCGCGGCGAAAATCCACCGGTTTATCCTGCTCAATCTCGGACCGAAGCTGCGCCCAAGACATCAGAGGCGGAGCGCTTACGGCCGCATCGACATCCGCTAAATACGCCGTTTTCCATTGCAAACGTTGATATTGCCACGTGCCGAGGCTGATCAGTATTGCCAAACAAATTGCAACACTCACCGTCAACCACGGCATGGGTTTAAAGTGTAGTTTCATTAAAGACCTATATCACGCGGTCTTATCCTGGCCGCGATATATCTCCGCGCCAAGCGCTTTGTTTTGTTAATGCGCACCGCCGCCATTGAGGGCAAAGACCACATACACAAAGGCAAAAAGGAAGAGCCAGACAACATCAACAAAATGCCAATACCAAGCCGCCGCTTCGAAGCCAAAATGCTTCTCAGGTCTAAAGCCGCCTCTCAGAAGACGCGCGTAACACACGACCAAGAAGATCGTCCCGATCAACACATGAAGACCGTGGAAACCTGTCGCCATAAAGAAGGCAGAGCCATAAGCATCCGCGCCAATCCAAGGATGGCCGCCTTCTGCGCTGTAGTGATAAAGTTCAGCATATTCGTACATCTGGACGAATGTGAAAAGAATGCCCAAAGCGATCGTCAGGAACAGTCCCCATTTCGCGCCCTTTCGGTCGCCATGCATTAAGGCATGGTGAGCCCATGTAATGGTGGTACCAGAAAGTAAAAGAATAAGCGTATTCATCAGCGGTAAATGCCAAGCATCCACGGAGGTCACACCAGGCGCCATAGAGGTGGCATATTCAGAGGCATTTTCTAGAATATCGGGATTCCACGTTGCGCGGACTTTATGGAAAAGACCCAATTCAAAGAACATCCAGAACCAACCGACAAAGAACATGGCTTCCTGCATGATGAACATGATCATGCCGTAGCGAAGGCCAATATCAACCACAGGGGTATGATCACCCGCTTCGGATTCAGCGGCAACATCTTTCCACCAACCATACATGACATATGCGGCGAAGAGTGAACCGATTAAGAGGAAGAACCACCCCCCAGAAACAGAACCGTCGCCAACGATAGAGGATTTAAGCGTATCCAGACCATTACCGAAAAACCATTCCATCATGGGGGCTTCGCCTGTGCGGTCCACAAGACCCGCAAAGAATGTAACCATACCTAGGCCCCAAACCAAACAGGCCACACCGGATAAGAACGGCCACGGGCTAGGCGGTATTAGATGATAGTCATGTTCGACGGCGTGTCCGGCCATAAGTCCCTCACAAGAGTCAGTGGATGACGAGTCGTCATCTGATATTTCTCATTGGCTATAAACAAGCCAGTCCGTCCCTGCAACATCGGAAAGTGCCCGATTATGACCTCGCGGCGCAAGGTCGCACACCCAAAAATACCACAATACAGACCTTAAGGCGTCGCATCCGGCGCTTTTCTTGCGCCTTTGGGTGTCACGGACGAAATTGCTTGAGGCTCTGTCGGATTTTCGACCTCGAAAAAGGTATAAGACAGCGTAATATCCGTGACATCCTCAAGACGCTTATCTTCATCCAATTGCGGATCCACAAAATACAGCACAGGCATAGATATTTCCTGTCCTGGTTCTACGCGCTGTTCGGTAAAGCAGAAGCACTCTGTTTTGATGAAAAACGGCGCGGCTTTTATCGGCGTTACATTAAATGTTGCCGTTCCCACCATTGGCTTATCGCTCTCATTTTTGACTTTGTAGTAGGCGAGCCCCGTTTGGCCAAGCTGCACAGTCATAGCGCGCTGCTCGGGCGCAAATTTCCACGGCAAGCCATTGACATTCGCATCAAAACTTACCTGGACTTTGCGGTCTAATACTTCGGATAAATTGTCCTCAGCCACCCGCGTCGTTCCGCCATAACCCGTAACTTTACAAAACGTATCGTAGAGCGGCTTGGACGCGAACCCAAGCGCGAGCATAGACAGGCCTACGCCCGTCAATATAAGAACGGTTTTACGATGAGTGGACATCAGGAATGATCCCTCTAGAAACCATCGTCACAAAGACAAAAATCATAAAGACGGCCAAAGCGACAGCAATGGCAATATTGCGTTTATTCCGCGCCTTAAGCTCCGCTGGCGTGGGCGCATGAAACTCAGTCGGTTTATCACGATATTCTGTCATAGCTCTGCCATATTATTGAACGTCTTACTTTATACGTATCAGATAGGACAGTGTATAGCCAATCACATAGGGCGGAATGTCGCTTATACATAGATAAGTCAACCGCCATCCTTGGAGGACTAGGACGACAAATTGCCAAGCCAATTAAAAATTGCGTTGCCCTAAATTTGGACGTCTGCGAGGTCGATGCCCTGATGGACACCAAAGATTTTAATAATTTTACAAGGCATAAACCTCGCGGCGATGATTTTTGTGTGAGGGCCTCTTAATCGCCGAGTTACCGCGGTATGATAGCTGTCGCTATCTGACGGCACGGCTTGGGCCTAACGCCTCACAAAGATCCGGCACAGTCACGGATGTCATACCGTGATGCTCAATCTCATCGTCTCTCAAAATAGCAAGTGACGTCTTACCTGTCCAAATCCTAAGAGAACATGTTTCAGTTCAGATATAGTTCCTTTCAAAACGTCCAGAGCCAATCCCTGAACTTCAACACTTATAAACATAGGGCTAAATGGAAGAGCGAGGATTTATCTCTGTGTTTTTGCGTAAGAGTCTGAAATTGTTTAGGGATGGGAGCTCACAATATTAGGATTGGGTTTGATGAGGACTGTTTAGGGGGGCTTAGAAGACGGTGGGAAAAGCCCAAAAATCGATTCTGTTCGCGCCAGAGGGGGAATCGATTTTAGTCGAATAAGGCCACAGCAGTGGCTTTGGGCGGTGTGGGGGCTAAGCGGACGTCAGCGAGTGTCTTAAGTGAGGCGATTTTACGACGCTCAAATTGCTGTTAATCACTCTTTAGAAGGAATTGTGCTGGAGATTGATTTGTTTTCATTTGCCAGCTTCTTTAGCGCCATCTCTTTAACCACCTCATAAGTTGGCATGGCGTCAAAAAATGCATATGTGTAGTGAGAGCCATTCGGGCTATATCCGTCGAGGTGATAGATTCTTTCATCGGCTCCTATTTCGCCTAAAGCTCTTGAGACTGCAGTTGTGCTGTCGTAGGAGCCAAGCGACACATCAAACAAAATATCCCCTGTCTGCTCGTCCTGTAGTTTGAAAACAAATTTTCTCGCTCGTTCGCCACTAAGTTCAAAGTATTCTAAGACAAAGAGTTTTCCGTTTTCTAACTCACTTTGCTCTCTTATAAAAAAATTTTGCTCTCGCAATTCCTTATTTTCATTCTCACGCCAAAGCTCATAAATACTCTCAATAGCGGAATCTCGAGCAGAAAAATTGTTCAACGCCTCATTCTCTTGCACAAGCTTTTGGATAGCTTGCCATTCGTTTGGGTCCAGTTTGACGACCTTTTCAAACTGCTTAAGGGCTAATTCATGTTGTTTGGCATTCTGATAAAGTTGGCCCAAATTATAATGATTTGTTAAATCATTTGGTTCTTGCTCGATAGCCGCTAGATAGTGCTTTACTGCATTATCAGTATCGCCTTCCGTGGCATAAATTGTCGCTAAATTAGAATTTACAAAATGGTTTTTTCCATTGAGAGCTAGCGCGGTTTTGTAAGCTGATGACGCAGAAGTTTTATCGCCCCTCTTTTCAAAATTTAGCCCTAGCTCTATGAAATATTTCTCCTCACTATTATTTAGCGATATGGCATCCTGAAAAGACTTTTCTGCATCTTCAAGATTATTGGCATATCCGTGAATGCGACCAATAAAAAAATGAGCATCTGACAGAGAGGCGTCAAATTGCAAAGCCGATTTGAACGCTTCCATCGCCTTCGAGTCCATTTCGGCGAAGAAATATACATTACCCAATAGCATGTAGGCTTCTGAATCTTTCGATTCACGGACAGACGAGACCAAATCGCTCTCTTGAAGCTGCAACTGATTGAGAGCCTCGTCACGTGAATCGTTTTGAAGAAGGTTGATAATTTCTTTAAGTTGCTTACTAAATTTAAGGCTCGATTCATTAGCAAATGCATCGCTAATGGCAAAAATCATTAACAATGATATTAGTAAACTTCTTATCATACTCGACTTATATCATAATAAGTATCCATATCCCAATATGAAAAATCAACATGAACGAGCGTCCTATTTTGGGCGACAACTGCCTATCGGCTAATGTCCCCAATGAGAATAAATCGCCCCCCATTTGCCAATCTCCTAAACCCGTGGCATCTAGTCTCTTCATAATAAGGACGCCCGCCATGACTGTTTCCCGTCGTACACTTCTTCAAACATCTGCCGCCGCAGCCGCGAGCACCGCTATTGGCATTTCCGGATGTGCTGAGAACATAGCGGCGCCTTCAGCTGCAGCGCTTTCTGCCCAGGCTTTGCTCGGCCAAGCCACGGACCTTATGCTGAATGCCTATCCTGAGAGTGCGTCGAGCGCAGGGATTGATAAGGGCAAATATGCGGGGCTGAAATCTCGCCTGACGGACCGCTCGCCAGAGGGGCAAGCCAAAATTGAAAGCGATGTGCGGGATATGCTTACTAAGCTTAATAAGATTGACCTCTCTTCCCTGCCCGCTGATGCGGCGCTGAATGTTGAGGTGGTGCGGTCTGTTTTTGACAGTTCGGCCAAAGGGTTTGACCAGCCTTATGGTGATATGGCTTTGCTCAATTCCAACTGGTCTTATCGTAACAGTCCTTATACGGTGGCGCAAAACACCGGAGCTTTTGTCGAAATTCCGAGTTTTATGGATAGTTCCCACAGTCTTAATACAGCTGAGGATGCAGATAGCTATTTAGAGCGTATGTCCGCCTATGCCGCGCAGCTCGACGGAGAGACAGAGCGCACCCGTATCGCGGGCGATCAAGGCGTTATCCTGCCTGACTTTTTGATGGAAAAAACTTTAGGGCAGTTACGCGGCGCACGCGCTAAGGCGCCAGAGAGTTGGGGTATTGTCGGCTCTCTCTCCTCTAGGCTGGACGGGAAATATGCGGATAAAGCCGCGGCCATTGCTACCGAGAAAATCGGCCCCGCTATTGACCGCCAGGTCGCCGTGCATGAAGCCCTCGCGCCCAAAGCCAATTCGGATGCAGGAGTTTGGGCCAAACCGCAAGGTGACTCCTATTATGATTGGGCGCTTCGCGCGGGCACGACGACAACTATGACGCCCGATGAGGTGCACCAAATGGGCCTAGATGAGCTCGCAAGCTTACAAGCCCGTATGGAGCCTATCTTACAATCTATTGGCTATACGCAGGGCACGGTGGGCGCGCGGATGACAGCGCTTGGCGCGGATGAGCGTTATAAATTCAAAGACGGAGATCCCGGCCGCGCTGAAATTATGGATTTTATCAATGACGCCGTGGAAGATATTCGTGGGCGTATGCCGCAAGCCTTTGAGACGCTTGTGCCGGGATTCTTGGAGGTCACGCGCATTGCTCCCGAGGTCGAAGCGGGCGCGCCGGGCGCTTATGGCGGGGCGGGCTCAATCGACGGAACCAAGCCGGGGCATTTCTGGATTAACCTGCGCTCCACCGATCTGCATAATAAATTCACCCTTGCTGATCTGACCTATCACGAAGCTATTCCGGGCCATGTCTGGCAGGGCGAATATACATTCAAGCAACCGCTTATTCGATCGCTCTTGGCGTTTAATGCCTATTCGGAAGGTTGGGCGCTTTATGCGCAGCAAATCGCGGATGAGCTAGGCGTTTATGATGACTTCCCTGTGGGGCGTTTGGGTTATCTGCAATCACTGGCCTTCCGCGCCTGCCGTCTTGTGGTGGATACGGGGCTACATGCGAAGAGATGGACTCGCGAGGAAGCCATTCAGTGGTTTGTGACTAATAACGGTTCTAACCCCGATGAAGTGCGCGGCGAGATTGACCGTTACTGCGCCTGGCCGGGACAGGCTTTGGGCTATAAAGTCGGACATTCGGCGATAAATAACCTACGCGATAAAGCTAAGGCCGAACTCGGCGAGAATTATGACTTCCGCCGCTTTAATGACGCCGTGGTGCTGGGCGGCAGTGTGCCTATGACAGTGCTTGGCCGCATTATCGATGATTACATTGCGCGGGATGCAGGTTAGGCGGCTAACAAGGCCTCAGCTGCCAGAACCCCGAATGTCGCGAAGAGATAGATGATTGAATAGGCGAAGAGGTTACGCGCGGCGCGATCACCAGATTTGACTTCATAGAGCGAAGCTTCGTCAGCACTTTCCGCGATTTCTCCTGCGCGGGATTTCCAGACTTTGAAAGCTAGAGCAAGAAAGCCGATATTGAGTAGCACGGCGAAGGCGGCGTAGAGGTTCCCTGCCAATCCTGTAAATATGGGGGCAATAGCTATGACCGCGAGAAGAACCGAATAGGCCATAATCTGATTACGCGTCGATTTCGGTCCCTTTACATTGGGCATCATTGGAATCCCAACTTTGCCGTAATCGCCTGTCTTATAAAGCGCTAGCGCCCAGAAATGAGGCGGCGTCCAGATAAAGATAACCATAAAGAGCAGGACGGAATTGACCGTGATATCGCCTGTCACAGCCGCCCAGCCGATCATAGGCGGAAAGGCCCCTGCCGCGCCGCCAATAACAATATTTTGCGGCGTGGAGCGTTTCAGCCACATGGTGTAAATGACAAGATAAAAGAAAATCGTGAAAGCAAGCAATGCCGCAGCAACTACATTGGAGGCAATATAAAGCATCCAAACTGAGGCGACGCTGATAACCGTGCCAAAACCTAGAGCGGCGCGGGGGCTCATCTTGCCTTGAGGAATTGGCCGTTTTTTGGTGCGCGACATCTGCGCGTCAATATCTGCATCATACCACATATTTAGCGCGCCTGAGGCCCCCGCCCCTGCGGCGATACAAATGATGGAGGCAATGGCGGCCCAAAGCGGCATTACGCCTGGCGCGAGAACAAGGCCCGCCCATGCTGTAAACACCACAAGGCTCATGACACGCGGTTTCATCAGCGCGAAGAAATCCGACGGCTCAGCAAGACTAAGACCGGATGGATTAAAGGCTGCACCCGAGGATGCAGCCTTTATATCAGTGTTATGTGAAGCGCTGTCCACTAATGCTCATCAGTATCTTCGATACGCGGTAGCGTATTGAATTGGTGATAAGGCGGTGGTGACGGCAATGTCCACTCAAGCGTAGTTGCGCCTTCGCCCCAATAGCTGTCAGAGGCCGGGCGCTTACGAATGAAGGCTTCGATAAGCATCACAAAGAAAGCGGCCACACCTGCAAGGGTGATGAGTGCGCCGGCTGAGGAGACTTGGTTCCAAAGTTCAAATTCAGCAGGATAGTCAATATAACGGCGCGGCATAGAGTTCAGCCCGAGGAAGTGCTGCGGGAAGAAGATCACATTAACGCCGATGAAGAACAGCCAGAAGTGAGCTGCCGCCAACCACTTATTATAGAGATAGCCGGACATTTTACCGAACCAGTAATAGAAGCCGCAGAAGATACCAAAGACAGCGCCCATAGACAGCACGTAATGGAAGTGAGCCACAACATAATATGTGTCATGAAGCGCCACATCTACACCCGCATTAGCAAGCATAACACCTGTTACGCCGCCAACCACAAAGAGGAAGATAAAGGCGAGTGCCCACTGCATCGGAATTGTGTAGGTGATGGACCCGCCCCACATCGTGGCCAGCCATGAGAAGATTTTCACGCCTGTTGGCACGGCAATTACGAGTGTGGCCGCAAGGAAGTATGCTTTTAGGTCAACATCCATGCCCACTGTATACATATGGTGAGCCCATACGACGAAGCCAACAACACCAATCGCGACCATCGCATAGGCCATGCCGAGATAGCCAAAGACTGGCTTCTTAGAGAAGGTTGAAACAACGTGAGAGACAATACCAAAGGCAGGTAAGATCATGATGTAAACTTCAGGATGGCCGAAGAACCAGAATAAATGCTGGAACATTTCAGGGTCACCGCCCATGGCTGGATCGAAGAAGCCTGTACCGCCATCAATACGGTCTGTGAAGAGCATAAAGAGCGATGCCGCCAGAACAGGGAGCGCAAGAAGAAGCAAGAATGCTGTGACCAAAACAGCCCAAGCAAAGAGCGGCATCTTATGCATTGTCATGCCAGGGGCACGCATGTTCAAGATTGTCGTAATGAAATTGATCGCGCCGAAAATTGACGAGAAACCTGCCGCTAAGAGGCCGATGATGATGAAATCAAAGGCAGGTCCCGGCGAGCCGCTTGTCGAGAGCGGCGGATACATCACCCAACCGCCGCCAAAGCCATCCCCCGAAGCAGATCCAGGGACTAAGAAACTAATCAAAAGGCAGATAAGAGCCGTTGGAAGCAACCAGAATGAAAGGTTATTCATACGCGGGAATGCCATATCCGGCGCGCCAATCATAATCGGCACGAACCAGTTCCCGAAACCGCCAATCAAAGCGGGCATCACCATAAAGAAAATCATGATAAGGCCATGCATAGAGGCAAAGACCAAGTAATCGTGTTCAGAATTAAAAACGCTGATACCTGGCGCGGCGAGTTCCATGCGCATCATGAATGACAAATAGCCACCAATCAGGCCAGAAATGATACCAAAAATCAGATAAAGTGTTCCGATATCTTTATGGTTTGTCGAATAAAACCAACGTGCAAAGAAGCCCGGCTTATCGTCGCCATAGGCACCGTGATCGTCTCCATGAGGAATCGCTACCATGCTCTTTCTCCTATTCCTGCGCCGCGGTCATACCGCCGCCAACAGAAGCTACTGTAGTTGTGAATGCGCCGTCATTGGCGACCCATTGTTTGAACGCGTCTTTACTGACGACTTTAATTTCAATCGGCATTTTATAATGTTTAATACCGCAAATTTCCGAGCACTGCCCGTAATATGTGCCTTCCTTGCCTGGAAGGACCTCAAACCACGTTTCGTTAATACGTCCAGGCACAGCATCCATTTTGACGCCAAAAGCCGGCATCGCAAAGCTGTGCAAATTATTTGACGATGTCACGAGTACTTTGACTTTAGTATCGACTGGCACAACGAGCGGAGCGTCAGTCGCCAATAAATATGGTACACCTGCGGCCTCAGCCTCTTCTTTTTCAAGCGGGTTGGAAATAAAGCTCTCTACATTTTCGAAATCGGGATAAACATATTCCCAGTTCCATGTGTTTCCGACGACTTTTACCGTCATTTCAGTTTCAGGCAATTTGTCTTGAAAGTATAAAAGACGCATGGACGGGACAACCATCACAAGCAAAATTATAACAGGGATAAGAGTCCAAGCGACTTCGAGTCCGACGTGATGTGTTGTTTTCGATGGCACCGGGTTTCGCTTGGCAGAAAAACGGAACATGATGTAGCCCATAAGCACCATGACAAAGAGCGTGATTCCCAAAATAATCCAGCTCACAAAGTTATGAAGCCAAATCAACTCTTCCATAACAGGCGTTGCGGCCTCTTGGAGCCAATAACCACCCTCTGTGGGTTTTGCCGCGAATGCCGCGCACGACATTGCAAAAAATGCAGTGGAGCTAGCTAGAATAAGGCGTTTTAGACGCATATGACATCTCATTGCTAAATTTATGACAGACTCACCCCGCCATTTTCATCGGTTTATAAACAACATACGCTCAAATGGCAGTGCAAATGCCGCGCGGATTGTCGCAGAATATGCCTTGTCTATCGCGGCAACATCCCTAGATAAAGTGCTCAATTATAAAAAAGCCCTTTGATATGACAGACTTTGTCTTCCAAGACTGCGACCTAACCCCTGAAATCGCTCAAGATGAGATCGATCAGGTCATGCACAAAGCTGATGACGGTGAACTCTTCATTGAGCGCTCAGCATCAGAGTCGCTCACATTTGATGATGGCCGATTAAAAACAGCCAGCTTTGATACATCACGCGGGTTTGGGCTGCGTTGCGTCGCCGGCGAAATGAGCGGCTTTGCTCAAAGCACGGAACTTACGCCCGGTGCGCTATCACGCGCGGCAAAGGCTGTAGTGATGGCCAAAGATGGGCATAACGGCACTGCCGCCCCCGCCCCACGCCGAACAAATACACAGCTATACCCAGATATTGATCCCATCGCCTCACCGAGTTTTGGCGTGAAGGTTGAACTGCTCCAAGAGATAGACGCCTATTGCCGTTCCCTCGACCCAAGCGTCGTGCAGGTCAGCGTCACAATGAGCGGGAATCGCCGTGCAGTGTCGATTATGAGGGCGGGCGGCGACCGCTATGATGACATTCGTCCCCTCGTCCGCCTTAACATCTCTATCACTGCTGAAAAAGACGGACGCCGCGAAAATGGCTATGCGGGTGCAGGCGGACGGCAAAGCTATGATAGCTATGTGGATCCCGCTTTTTGGAAACCATTGGCCCAAGAAGCCCTGCGCGGCGCCAAGGTCAATCTTGAGTCTGTCCCTGCTCCGGCTGGCCAGATGGATGTTGTTCTTGGCCCCGGCTGGCCCGGCGTTCTTCTCCACGAAGCCATGGGCCACGGGCTTGAGGGTGATTTCATTCGCAAAGGCACTTCGGCTTTTGCAGGCATGCTTGGCGAGCGGGTGGCCAGCAAAGGCGTCACAATCGTGGATGACGGTACTCTTCCCGCGCTGCGCGGCTCCCTGACGATTGATGATGAGGGCACCCCGACCTCCCGCACGACTTTGATTGAAGACGGTATCTTGGTCGGGTTTATGCAAGATCGCATGAATGCGCGCTTGCTAGGCGTGGACGCAACAGGCAATGGCCGGAGAGAATCCTTCGCGCATACGCCCATGCCCCGCATGACCAATACATTTATGCTAGGCGGAGAGGCTGACCCAGAAGAGATGCTTTCGGGATTGAAAGACGGGATCTACGCCACGAATTTTGGCGGCGGACAAGTCGATATTACCAGCGGTAAATTCGTCTTCCAATGCACAGAAGCCTATAGAGTCCGCGGCGGCAAAGTAGAGGAGCCCCTAAAAGGCGTCACCCTCATAGGCGATGGCCCCACAGTGCTCAATCAAATCAAGCACATTGGAAATGACATGAAACTCGACCCCGGCATAGGCGTTTGCGGCAAAGCCGGCCAAGGCGTCCCCGTAGGCGTGGGGCAGCCTAGCCTATATGTCGAAAACCTAACGGTGGGCGGAAGCGCGGTTTAGAAAGTAGAAAGCAATCATCTACTCACTTACATCGGCTGTTGCGAGGTGCAGCTTAGCATATAGACACGTTTGACACTTACAGGTCCTAGCAGGGTGAGTTTTATTCCCCGCCCCGTAATATCGCTACCGGTCATGGTTTCGAACCTAGCAACTCCAGGCCCGTTTGCGACCGCCACTAATTGCCCGCGTAGCTTGCTGCAACTGTTGTAAATTTCGCCCTGCCCGTCATATTCGATCTGCAGAACCATATTTTTATGCGTCTGCGGCAACACGCCTGAAAAACTGAGCCATTGCTCATGCGGCGTGCCATCATCTCGGCCATGAAGCATGCCGGGTTCCAGAACCACAGCATTATTAGGATCATAGAATTTGTGCCCATTCGCCCGAAATTTTACGCCGCCTATGCGGGCTGATTTATAGGGCTGCCAATCCGCAAATTGATAAAACATTTTAACGGTATGGCCCTCGCCCAAGGCAAGCCAGGGTACAAGCTTCCCGCCCTGCACCCTCCAACACGCCGGATGCGGACGGAAATAGCGGATGTTTCTGGGGCGTTTATTAACACCAACACCTGTCGCAGATGATCCTACGCCGCCGCCAATAAAGTATTTTGAGAGGTAGAGATGCACGCTCTCTTCCAGGACAAGCCCTCTTTCGTCAGGCTTCTCGGTCGTGGCGATAAAGCCGTAATAAATGCCGTCTTGCAGCGTGCCGTCAGGCTTAAATCCGTTCAATACACCCCCAACCGTCTGCGCCTTACCACTTTTGACATGCTCTCCGCGCTTAAAGGCCCAGTCTTTGCGGCGCGTGATGAGATTTCCACCTGCATCCACGGCGGGTTGTCGAATATCGACATCAATTCGGGTACCGACTGTCATAAGGCAGGCCCCTTCACTTGCGCGCGGGCCCTTTGGGAGCCGCCCTAAAGAAGCGCATGACCCAGGCATAACGCGGGCGACGTAATTATTTAGCCTAAGGGCTTGGAGGCCATTCCAGGATTTATGAGGTATCATGCGCGGCGGGTCACGCCCGCTTTTTCAAGCTCGGTCCCCATTCGTCCAGTCAGGAAACAGAATAGCATTTTAAAATCAGAGCAAAGTGACCAAAGCGGATAAGTGAATGTCGCAGGTTTGTTTTTCTCAATTATACCGTGACTGACCCAGGCAAAAAAATAGCCGCAAACAAAAGCCAATGGCAAAAACAGCCAAGCGCCTTTTAATATGACCAGGAGTAGGGTTAGTAGCGCCAATGCGGTTCCGAGATAATGCCAACCCCGCGTTGCCGGATGGCTATGCTCGCGCAAATAATGGGTCCAAAACTCTGCATATGTTGTAATTTCGCGCATATTTTGCTCCTTTTACGGCAATCTAAACGCATTCCTTAACAGATTTCAAATTAAAGCACGGATATTAACGATTAATTTACCCTATTCGTTAATATAAGTGATGTCTCCTCTAGAAGACACCCACCATTCACCTAATACCTTCGGGAGCTCTTGTAGCTCCCTTTTTTCTTGCGAAATCGCAGCCCCTTAACGCCGCTAACATTTTTGTGAAAAAGAACGAAATTAGGCTTGTAGCCACGACCAAAACTCTGTTATGAGGCGCGCCTACCTAGAATGGTCTATTCCGCAATAGCTCAGTTGGTAGAGCAGCTGACTGTTAATCAGCTTGTCGCAGGTTCGAGTCCTGCTTGCGGAGCCATTTTTCGAGCAAGTTATAGGTCGTTCTCATCTTTTAAGGGTGGACATCGAATACTCTCAAGTAATTTCATCTATACTTTAGACCTCTAAACTTATTCAATAGCGGCAGTACCAATCGATTAATCTGCTGTGCATGTATCAATATTCTCCCTTTTTAAATTGAAAAACGAGCGTCTTGTCATCTGGCGTCAAAACTGTAATTTAATAACACCATGAGAGTTTTATTAGGTTGGAAACATGAAACAATTGCCCTTTTTTAAAATCACTCAAATTTTAATAGCGGGTTTATTTGCGGCTTGTTCCGAGAGCAATGATACTGTTTCTACAGATCACCTCCATCAAGACCCTATATCCGTGAAGAGCGATGACAACCTAGAGCGCAACACAACAGATGAGACTGACACTGCGGCTAAGAAAACTATCAATGACGGTGCGGCTCGCGTGACCCGCTCAGCCGACAAACATGCGCATGGTGATGCAGAACTTGGCATCGTCTTGGAAGACGGCACAGTGACGATTGAATTCGAATCCCCACTTTATAACATTTTAGGGTTCGAACACTCACCAGAGTCAGACGCACAGCGTAAAACTGTAAAGCGGGCAGAGTCACAGCTTAGCCGAGGCGCAGAACTCTTTGAGTTTAATGATGAGGCAGGTTGTAAAACAACATCAGAAGATATGGCTGTAAAACTCTTTAACGAGCACGAACATAATACAACTCATGACGATCATCACCAGGAAGAAGACCATGATCATGATAAAGAGCATAGTGATCATGAAGATCACGCTGAGGAGGATGAACACAGTGATCATGAATTTCATGACGAAGACACCCATAAGGATGTTCTACTTAACTATGAGTTCGTCTGTATGACCCCTTCTTCTCTTTCAAATGTGAACATAAATATATTTCGGTTTTTTGAAGACTTGAGTGATATAGATGTTACTTATCTGGGTCCTTCGACTCAAAAACAGGTCAACTTGACACCTAAAAGCACGGAAATGGATTTATCACGATGACAGCCTCAAAACTGATTATTCCATGCCTCTTAGTGGCATTATCCTTTGGAGCATGTGGTGAAAAACCCGCCACTAATTCAGCCTCGCAAACCGAAACGGCGCAAAATCAAGAGACCTCTCAGTCAGTTCAATCCAACGCGGAGTTATTAGTTTGGGAAGATCTTATGCCAGAGGGCGAAGATGCGCGACTGGCGGAACTTTACTCTGAATTTTATGAAGAGCAGGAACGCAAATTTCGTGAGCAATTGACACTCTCACAAGCCGCCAAAGAGACAGGGGATCTCATGAGCATGATTGATGAAGGTAGCGCTCAGGATACGATGGATCAAATTGGCACATACAATGTTGTTGATGATTTAAACGGCGCAAAAATACGCCTTCCGGGATATGTTGTACCGCTAGATTTTAATGCGAATTTCGAGTATGAAGAATTCTTGTTGGTGCCATATTTCGGAGCCTGCCTACATACACCGCCGCCGCCGCCTAATCAAATCGTATTCGTTAAATCGTCACCGGCGACAAAAGTCGCTAATATAAACGAGCCTGTTTGGGTTGAAGGCACGATGAAAACAGGTCAGTTCGGGTCTGATTTGGGCAATAGTGCTTATGAACTTACCTTATCAAAACTCGAACCTTATGAGTACTGATTCAGTTCTAACCCTGACAGATTTGCAATTTGGCTATTCGCTGGGCCCGAACCTTATTGATATCCCGCATTTCGAAATTAAGGCTGGAGAAAGCGTCTTTTTGAGAGGACCAAGCGGTTCCGGAAAAAGCACTTTGCTCGGACTTATTGGAGGTGTTCTCACACCACAATCGGGTAAAATTTCAATCTGCGGTAAGGAACTCACGGAAATTTCCTCCGGGCAACGCGATAAAATTCGAGCAGACCATCTGGGTATCATATTCCAACAATTTAATCTCTTGCCTTATATAGGTGTTATTCAAAACTGCATATTGCCCTGCCGCTTTTCAGCTAGTCGGCGTAATCGCGCCTTAAGGTCAAGTCATTCTGTCGAAGCCGAAGCTGAAGCACTTACCAGCGGGCTTGGCCTTACAGATGAAGACCTAAAGCGTAAGGTTGGAGAGCTTAGTGTCGGGCAACAACAACGCGTCGCCGTAGCACGTGCGCTTATTGGCGGGCCTGATTTGATCATCGCGGATGAGCCGACCTCAGCTCTTGATCATGATAATCGTGATCGTTTTATTGAGCTACTTAATCAAAGCCGCGAAAAATTTGGCAGTAGCCTTTTATTCGTAAGCCATGATCAGACCTTGGCCTCCCACTTTGACCGCGCTGTATCATTGACAGAATTAAACCAGAGAGTGGCTGCATGAAGAATATGGCTGTTCTTTCACTCGCCATGCGGTCTTTATGGGCGCGCAAAATAACGGCAATTTTAACCGTGGTTTCGATTGCGGCGGCGGTTCTGTTATTTGTAGCTGTCGAGAATTTACGCCAAGGCGCGCGAACCAGTTTTGAACGCACTATAAGTGATACAGATGTCATTGTGGGCGCACGGTCTAGCCCAATAAATCTTGTACTCTATTCTGTCTTCCAGATCGGAGACCCAACAAATAATGTTACCTGGGAAACTTATGAAGAGATTAAAGCGCGCAGAGATGTGGCCTGGGTTGTGCCAATCACATTGGGCGACTCACATCGCGGATTTCGTGTTGTTGGGACAACGCCGGATTACTTCAAGCATTACAAATTCGCAGACTCTCAATCGCTATCATTTCGTGAAGGACAGGTTTTCACGGATCTGTTCGATGTTGTTCTCGGTGCGCAAGTTGCCCGTGAGTTAGACTATGAATTGAATTCGAAAATTACCCTTGCGCATGGGCTAGGCGGAACGAGCTTTGTCAATCATGATAATCTGCCATTTACCGTCACAGGTATTTTGAGCCCAACGGGTACGCCAGTTGACAGATCTGTTTTCGTAAGTTTGGGGGCCATTGAAGCAATTCATATGGGATGGCGAAGCGGGACGCCTACCCCGATGAGCCGACTAAATACACCAGACCAATTGCGCGAAAAAAAACTAACCCCTGAAAATGTTACGGCCATGTTGGTTGGTGCGACATCACGCGTGCGAAGCCTAGGGCTACAACGAGACCTTAATACATATGAAGCCGAACCCTTGCAGGCCGTTATTCCCGGGGTCGCATTAAGCCAACTCTGGAATGTGATGTCTGTTGTCGAAAGAGCTCTGGCGCTTGTATCCGGGTTCGTAATTGCGGTAGGCCTCATCGGGATATTGACCTCAATATTGACCTCATTAAATGAACGTCGCCGCGAAATGGCTATCTTGCGCGCTATGGGCGCGCGAGGTCAGCATATCATCGGACTTTTAGTAAGCGAAGCGGCTCTTCTAGCCTTTATCGGCAGTGCATTAGGCCTTACAATACTCTATGGGGTGCTGTGGGTTTTCCGGCCATTGCTGGAAGCGCGTTTCAGTATAAGTGCATTGCGGCTTTGGCCAGGTCAATTTGATATAGGGGTCGTAATCTTCGTAACAGTGTCAGCGGCTGTCTTGGGTCTCATCCCCGCGCTTATAGCCTTGAAGCGTTCACTCTCTGATGGATTAACTATCCGCGTTTAGAAGCAGTCTTTTTCATTTCAGGCTTGTCAGCGGATGACTCGCCTCGGTCTTTACTCGCGAGTTTTGCCTTGGCTTTCATAGCGGCTAGATTTGCAGCATTAGAAAAACTCGGCCTAGGTTTAATCAACGGGACTTTATCAGTAGCTAACTTACTTAGCTTGTCATCTTGCATCAGAGCAGGGTCGGTCGTTGACACTTTTGGCGTGTAAGTTTGCCAAGGCGCATTACGCATGCCAAATCCAAATCCGCCGCCATGCATATCACAAGCATTTGCCGCGCCGCTCAATGCGAGTGACGCTAGAAGTATTGAAGATGCTAAAATTGATTTTTTCATGAGAATTATATTGCAGAAATTCATATTATCGTCAATGCGACGCGCCATCACGTTAATGAGAGAGAATGATGACAGGGCAACAGCTATCTTTCCCAGAAACAATCGAAAAATCAGTCTGAATTCGATACCCAGCAATAGTTCAAACCCTTCACAATGGCGACTTAGTGACATCGAAGCTGTAAAGCCAATCAAGGCGTTTTTTTATAAGGTTCGGCAATATATGCCCCGCGAGCCACATGGGAGAATAGGTTGCTATTTGCCTGAGAACAGTGGCTTGATGAAAAGTATTCATATTGCTTCGCGAGGCCTGTTGCGCTTTTTGCGTTCGCGGTAAGCGTAAATTTTCATAAGCTTTCAAAGAGGCCTGAACAGACCTTCCATTTTTCGAGAGCTCGCGCGCGATGACCCAACCATCTTCAACCGCCATGGCCGCGCCTTGTGCCATAAAAGGTAACATAGGATGTGCGGCATCGCCCAGCAAAGCGGCAGAACCGTCAACCCAACAGCTTAAAGGGTCACGATCAAATAGCGCCCAGCGGTAAAATGAGTCGGGCGAAGCGCATTTCAAAATCGACTTTATTATGGGGTCCCAGCCCGAAAAATCACTAAGAGCCTCCTCTTTATTCCCTTTCTGTAACCAGCTTTCATCTGACCATTTATCTGTCTCAACAACGCCAACAAAATTCACCAATTCTCCACTGCGAATGCGGTAGGTTACGGCATGGCGCTTCCGCCCCATCCAAACGCATGCCGTTGAGGCGGGCGCGTTTTCTCCCAATGCCTCAAGGGGCACGACAGCCCGCCACGCGATATTTCCCGTAAATCTGGGCGTGTCAGGCCTCAACATCTTCGCGCGGATCTTTGATTTAATTCCATCCGCTGCTATCAAGACATCCGCAGTTACCTTGCGGCCATCTGAGAGCTGAATGGTAACGCCCTTCTTGCTAAGTTTATAATCCTCAATGCCGACTCCTAACTTCAGGCTCTTTGGGGAACGCGCGATTAAGGCCGTCTTCAGGGCGGTAACATAATCAGCGCGGTGGATGTGAAGATAGGATGCCCCCCATCTTTCAAGAGATTTTTCATCTAGGGGAACGTTAAAAATGCGGCGCCCGCTCTCGCCCATGCGTGCTTCTAGAGCTTCAGGCCTGAAAGCGGTTTGGCTGATAAGCGCATCTATACTCAAGGCCTTAAAAACCTTCATAGCATTTGGCGGGAGCTGTATCCCGGCACCAACTTCGCTGAGCTCTGAGGCTTGCTCAAAAATAATCACCTCATGGCCAAAATGAAGACAGCATAATGCAGCTGTAAGTCCGCCAATACCTGCGCCTGCGATTATAACTCTCATGAGCCGTGTCTATAGGATTTAGACGATTATGACCACGCTCTTATCACCGCATAGTTAAGTCGGCGGCAGATCTAAAACATAACTATATTCATCCATTTCAAGATTAAACGCATGGCGACGTATAAAATTAGTATAGCTGTAAGCCGTTTAAGGATAAGAGGCTCAAGACGTTGTGAAGCCATCCAAGATCCTATTTGGCCACCTAAAAAGACGGCGATAAGCAATGGCCAATAAGGCGCAGCAAGACCTAGGAGGTCATGGCCTGAGAGCTTCATGATCTGACCCGTCAGGCCTGATATTGAATTGACTAGAATAAAAAGACTACAGGCTGCCGCGATTTTGCGAGGTGTGTCCCAGCGTAGCGCGTAAAGAACTGGGGCAAGAAATATTCCGCCGCCAATACCGACAAGCCCAGAAATTAAACCAATACCCCCCCCTGACAGAAGCGATATTACTAATGTGGTAGAGAGTTTCTCATCAGGCGCAACTACGACATCCCGCTGCCACAACAACCTCAGACCACTTAACAATAAAGACACGCCCAATAGAGCTATGAAGAGCGTTTCTGAAATAGGCAATCTACCGCCAATCCAAGCTGCAGGTACAGAAGCCAACATAAACGGCAAGAGGGCTTTGGGCGCAACAAGCCCCGCTTTAGAAAATCTCCATAACCCGCCTGAAACCACGATGATATTGCAAGCCAAAGCAATGGCCGGCAAGACACGGTAATCAGTCCCGTTCAGAACCAAAAGGGCATTATAGGTAGAGCCTCCGCCAAACCCTACAGCGGCATAGAAGACAGCAATTACGAAAAACAGAATTAGTAAATAGCCAGGCATTGTGACTGGCTTTAAAGCCTATTGGATGCGATAGCGATAGCCTGGCTGAAAAGAAACCAGGCAATAAGGCGCTATTCCTTAGATTTAATTCTAGCGAAGCTTAATTATGCTTTAGGATTGAATTGAAAAAAGGCCTCCACAATCAGCGATACTGTGGGATAAAGCTGCTGTGAAGGCCTTTCCAAGTTATCCTAGGCATGGTCACAAATTTCTTTGTGATTGTTAATTTTTCAAGACCTGTGGGCGACAATAATCTATCGAAACTATATGCATAAGAAGAACATTCCAATTGCTTGGAGAATCATCAATACACATAACTGAGCGTTCTAAAATAACTTGGCCTATGTAGATGAATGAGAGTAGCTCGATCAGGTGACGTCAGTATTAAGATTAGCCGTCAAAGCAGATAATATTAAAGGCTGACCAAACCATTACTGATTCCATACAAACAGGCCGAAGTTCTATCATTCGTGCCTGTCTTAAGAAAAATGCGGCGGACATAAGTATTTACTGTGTGCGGCGAAATCCCCAGGATTTCAGCGATGACGCTATTACTTTTACCGCGCGCTATCCAAGATAGAATCTCTATTTCGCGCTCAGTCAGGCTTATGCTCTCCTGAAGAGCCCGAACCTTGATTTTGCAAAGCGCTTGATGCGTGTTTTGACATACCCATTTCATAAGGCGAATTTCATCGTCGCTGAAATCCTCTCCTCCAATACCGCTCACCAATGTAAAATACCCTGAGCGTCCCAATGGGCCGTGAACAGTAAAGCTAATTCCACTAAGCTGATCAGCTTTGGGGGCTATAACCCTAGTTTGCACCACTGGCGTGAGTGTGCCATTCGCAAAACTCCACTGATGATCTTTCATTGCCCCTAAGGCGATTTTTTCAGGGGATAGCTTAGAAAAGAGGTTATTCATGGTCTCTTTGATGTCATCGTCGGTTGTGTCAAAGAAATGTTTCAAGGACGACTTTTTCGCAAAATCAGCCGCTCCAGCCGATGGCAAGTGGTGATACTGCACAGCTCTCGCACGGCACAGTTTTAAATAACTGAATAGCGTGGTCCAGATATCGCCTTCCGTTGACGATTTCTCAATTGTGTCCAGCGCCTGATCTAGTGAAGCGTACACTGTCATAACGTCCCCTCCGGTCACAGCTTGATTACCGTAACACCGGGCCCGACATTTAGTGATTTATGAGCCCGTTTCGTTCTAACTTACAACTTAGAACGACTTGAATGAGTATTCTATTTAGTCCCACAGTAAATTTATTGAGGCGTTTTGCTTTGAAGTGCAAGTGTCAATTAAACAAATTTGGCGCTTATATATTAAAATATAGACGTAACGGTGCTGTTTTCACCCGTCTGGACAGAATCTAGTTGCAAGTTTTGATGTAGTGTCATCATGACGCGAAGTGCGTGTTCTATATCTTGCTCTGATAATCCTGCATATAACTCAGCTATAAACCGGTCATATTTGGCCATGGTATTCTGACGTGTCTTTGAACCCAAAGGCGTCAGCTTAAAGGAAGATAACGGGTTAATGCCTTTGCCTTTAATGTCTGCCAAGAGGCCTTTTTGGATGAGCGACGCAATTGCTTTAGTGGCACTTTCATCACTTAGATCAGCGTGAGCCGATAGTTCTGTAAAACTCAAAGATCCTTTGTCCCAATGTGCACGCAATATATAAAATTCAGATAAGTTGCATCCGCTATCATCTAATAAGCATGGCAACTTACGTTCCGTTTCCAGATACAGAGATCGTATCTGGTAGTCTAAAAAAGAGGCTTTGGTGGTATCCGCATTCACATTAAAATCCATTGTCATTCTGCGGACGCAACAAAAAGCAATTCACAACCGGAAAGCAGTTTTGTTTAAAGAAAAGCCCACATTCAATTCTATTTTTTTCGCGCTCTTATAGTATAAACGTAGTTTATGCATGTCACTTAACTCGCCTACGCCTAATTTTAGACATTACAATTAAAGAATCTTATGACGTGTTCCGTTCAAGTTAAATTCGCTAAGGCCTATTGAATATCTAACATTCTGTCTGAGATATTTAAGACATATCTGCATTCAGATCGGAGCCGAAACGGAACAAAGCATAAACATTTGTTGACATACAGACCTCGAAAGATAATATACTTACGAAACGGAGACATACATGCCCAAACCTTCATCTTGCTTTGTATGTCAATCCTGCGGGTCTGTGCATTCTAAATGGGCCGGACGCTGTGATAGTTGCGGTGAATGGAATGTCCTTGTCGAAGAAATTACAAGCCAGCATTCAAATTCTCCGCGTAAAGGTGGCAAAAAAGGTAGAGGCATAGATTTTATCGACCTTGGCGGCGAAAGCGCAGATGTCCCTCGCCTTAAAACAAATATTGCAGAACTTGACCGCGTCACGGGCGGAGGCTTAGTGCCGGGATCTGCGCTTCTTGTTGGCGGAGATCCGGGTATTGGTAAATCCACATTACTTCTGCAAGCGGTCGGGAAGCTTGCGAAGTCCGGCCTCAAGACAGCTTATATTTCAGGCGAGGAATCAGCGGGGCAAGTCCGCCGCCGTGCAAAACGTTTGGGCGTCTCGGATGCCCCCGTATCACTGGCTTCAGAGACATCCCTTGGGCCGATATTAGACGGCTTAATGGCGGAACGTCCCGATGTGGTTATCATAGACTCTATACAAACACTTTGGACAGATCAGCTTGGCGCCGCCCCAGGAACTGTGGCGCAAGTCAGAGCTTGCGCTCAAGAACTCACCCGCTTTGCTAAAAAGCGCGGGGCCTGTGTTATTCTTGTGGGCCATGTGACCAAAGACGGGCAAATCGCAGGGCCTCGTGTTGTTGAACATATGGTAGATGCCGTGCTTTATTTTGAAGGTGATCGCGCGCATCAATTCCGAATCCTAAGGGCGCATAAAAACCGGTTTGGTCCAACAGATGAAATTGGCGTTTTTGAGATGCGCGATACAGGCCTCTCCGAAGTGCCTAACCCCTCTGCCCTCTTTCTCGATGGCCGCGGCGAAGCATCATCCGGCGCGGCTGTTTTTGCTGGGCTGGAAGGCACGCGCCCCGTCTTGACCGAGATACAGGCCCTTGTGGCCCCAGCAGCTTTTGGAACGCCGCGCCGCGCTGTTGTCGGATGGGATAGCGGGCGCCTCGCCATGGTTCTTGCTGTGCTAGAAGCGCGTTGCGGCGTCAGCTTCGCTGGTAAAGACGTGTACCTAAATGTAGCGGGCGGATTGCGCATCAATGAGCCCGCAGCAGACTTGGCTGTGGCCGCAGCGATAGCCTCTTCTGCTTTTGACGTCCCTTTACCTAAAGATAGCGTTGTTTTCGGCGAAATCAGCCTGTCAGGTGATGTCCGTCCGGTCGGGCGCTCAGATGCCCGCTTGAAAGAAGCTGCGAAACTTGGCTTCAAGACAGCGATCACGGCAACTCCATCAAAAAAATCTACTAAAAATGATAATTTTGCCCTGCCAATCGTTGCAATCAAGGCTTTGCCTGACTTGATTAGCCGTGTAGAAGCCAGCTCAGAACGCGGCTTGGAAGACGATTCTGCTTGGGGGTCTTCCGTAAAAGCCGCCTAAAATGGTGAGCGCCACATATGAGTATAGGCCCTTGGGACTTTAACGGCTTTGATATTGTCGTTCTTCTGATACTTTTGATTTCTTTGCTTTATGCGGCAAACCGCGGCTTGATGCGTGAGCTCACGTCTATATTAGCACTTTTTATCGCTGCGTCGGTCGCGCTTTTCGCTTATGGGCGGTATCGCTTTGCCGCGCAGGATTTAATATCGCCTTCATGGCTTGCTGATGGAGCTCTTGGCCTTGGCGTTTTCGCGCTTGCTTACATGATTATGGTGTTCTTGCTCAGCGGAATTGTCAAAAAACTTAAGGGCAAAGAGATCGGTCTTATAGACAGACTCTTTGGCGCAGGTTTTGGGGTTGCGCGCGGGCTAGTGGTCGCCGCTCTGGGTGTTTTGCTCTTAACTTCGCAATATCGCGAGTCACAGGAAGCACAGGAGTTTAAGGATTACATGGCTGAAAATCAGGAACAGTTTTCACCAGAAATGCTAGAAAAAATGCCGCGCGGCATGCGCGAGCAAATGGAAGCTCCGCCTGCTAAGTTGCCAGCTATGCTAGAAGGCTCGACCTTTTACCCTCTATTGGCAAAAATCGGGACGGGCATACAAGCCTTGCCCTACGCCAAAGCGCGCTCATATGCTGATCGCTTAAGAGAAGGTGATGTTGAAGGCGCTGTGAACCAGATTGGTGAGGAGTTAAAGTGATGACCGATAATATCCAAAACCCTGTCTGCGAATTTGACCCTGATGAAGATAAAATTAAAGAAGAATGCGGCGTCTTTGGAATTTTTGGGATTGAAAATGCAGCCTCAATGACAGCGCTCGGCCTACATGCCTTACAACATCGCGGCCAAGAGGCTTGCGGTATTGCCACAAGTGACGGAGACACATTCCACACGGAACGGCACTTTGGATTAGTGGGCGATAATTTTACAGGGGACGACCCATCTGAACGCCTTCCAGGTTTCGTCTCCATTGGACATAATCGATACTCCACTGCTGGCGGGCAAAAAACCTTAAGGAACGTGCAGCCCCTCTATGCTGAGCTTCATACTGGCGGATTTGCTCTTGCGCATAATGGTCACATTACCAATGCCTATACGATCCGGGATCAGCTAAACGAAGCGGGCGCATTGTTCCAAAGTACATCCGATACCGAAGTCGTCTTGCACCTGATAGCGCGGGCTAAAAGTGGCGAATTTATTGACCGCTTTATTTCGGCCATTCGCCAAGTTGAGGGCGGTTATGCCTTTGTGGGCATGACGAAGGATACACTCGTCGGTGCAAGAGACCGCCTCGGCATTCGGCCTCTACTAATTGGCCGCTTGGGCGACAGCTATGTTCTGGCCTCCGAGACCGTTGCGCTTGATATGATTTCTGCGGAGTTTGTGCGCGAGGTTGAACCGGGCGAAGTCGTCGCCATTAATGTAGATGGTATTCGCTCATTCCGCGCCTTCCCGAAAGCAGAATCGCGGCCTTGCATTTTTGAATTTGTTTATTTCGCACGGCCTGACAGTATCGTTAGCGGCAAGTCCGTTTATGAGGTGCGTAAACGCATGGGACAGCGCCTTGCACAAGAAACACCTGCCGAGGTGGATGTTATTATTCCTGTTCCCGATAGCGGTGTACCCGCAGCCCTCGGCTTTTCCCAAGAAACAGGTATTCCTTTCGAGCTTGGCATTATCCGCAATCACTATGTCGGACGAACCTTTATACAGCCCACACAGCAAATTCGAGATATGGGCGTGCGGCTTAAACACTCCGCTAACCGCGCCATGATTGAAGGCAAGCGTGTATTGCTCGTTGACGACTCAATTGTACGCGGAACGACTTCCACAAAAATTGTACGCATGATTAAAGCCGCCGGCGCAAAAGAAGTTCACTTCCGCTCCGCCTCCCCGCCCATAAAACACCCTGATCATTACGGCATTGATATGCCGACAAAGGAAAAACTTATTGCGGCGAATTATTCGCTTAAAGCCATGACAGAAATGCTCGAAGTGGACAGCCTCGGCTTCCTCTCAGTTGAAGGCCTTTATTGGGCCATGGGCGAGGACTATCGTTCAGAGGACTGTCCACAATATACGGATCATTGCTTTACAGGCGAATATCCGACACCACTCATTGATCGGGACAGAAAACTACTGGATGGGTCCAAACAACTCTCATTCCTTGTGGAAGTGGCTTAGGCAAAATGTCAAACAAAGCTTTAGACGGACGCGTCACATTAGTGACAGGCGCTTCACGCGGCATTGGCTATCAGGCCGCCCTCGCCCTCGCAAAAGCAGGATCTCATATCATTGCAACAGCTCGCACCCAAGGCGGGCTTGAAGACCTTGATGATGCTATCAAAGCTGAGGGCGGCGAGTGCACTCTTGTGCCTATGGATTTGAAAAATGGCGACGGTATAGATCAGCTCGGCAAAATCATTCACGAACGATGGGGCAAGCTTGACGGCTTTTTAGCCAATGCCGGCACGCTAGGTGAAATCACCCCTGCCCCGCACACCACGCCCAAAACATGGGAAGATGTGATGACGATTAACCTGACGGCCAATTACCGCTTCATCAGATCCTTAGACCCACTTCTTCGGGCCGCAGATGCTGGCCGCGCGGTGTTTTTAACGTCTGGTGTCGCGCAAACGCACCGCGCCTATTGGGGGGCTTATGCTGCCTCCAAGGCCGCCCTGGAAGCATTTGTCTCTTGCTATGCTAAAGAAGCGGAGGTCACAAACCTAAAGGTCAATTTGTTAAATCCTGGCGCGACACGCACGGCCATGCGCGCCAAGGCCATGCCAGGCGAAGACCCGAAGGCTTTGCCTAACCCCTCGGATTTAGCGCCTCTTATTGTTGAGATGCTCTCTCCGGTTTATAAAGCGAATGATACGATCGTCACTTTCAGAGAAACCGTATACTTCAAAGCTTAATTCTCAAGGATCACCCTGTAACGGGCTTTTCCTTCTTTAAGATGAGCTATGGCTTTATTTATATCGCTCATGGGAAAATAATCGACCATCGGTTTGATGTTGTGACGCACACAAAATTCCAACATTTTAGACACCATGTGCGGCGCGCCCGTATCAGAACCACCAACGGATTTTCCGCCCGCTATCAACTGCCCCGCAGATATGCCCATGGGTTCACCAACCATACCGACGGTTATCAACCGGCCCTCGGGCGCAAGAGCGCTCATATAGCGGTGCCATGGTAAGGTCACATTGACCGTCGAAAGCACCATATCAAAATTGCCCCGCAGAGCCTTGAGCGCATCTTGATCTTTCGAGTTCACGACATGATGCGCGCCTAACTCTCTAAGCTCCGCCTCTTTATCCATACTGGTCGTAAACGCCGTGACTTCGCAGCCCCAAGCTCTAGCAAATTGAACGGCCAGATGCCCAAGCCCGCCAATCCCGACAATACCAATGCGGTCAGTCGGTTTCAGATCATGATCCATCATAGGCGCAAAGACCGTAATACCCCCGCAAAAGAGCGGCCCTGCAGATCGGGCATCCATTCCGTCAGGAAGGGGTACGGCCCAAATATCCTGCACACGCATTCGGTCCGCAAATCCGCCATGGCCGCGAATAGTTGTAACGCCTTTTGTGCAGCGCTGATGACTGCCCGACAAGCAGGGCGAGCAATGCAAGCAGCTTTCGGAATTCCAGCCGACTCCGACCATTTGCCCGACTTTTAAATTCTTCACATGACTACCACTGGCCGTAATTTTTCCTACAGCTTCATGACCAGCAATGAGGGGATATGAGCTAGCGCGCCAATCATTATCAATCATAGACAAATCGGAATGACAAACCCCGCAGGCCTCTACCGCTATTTCAACTTGATTATGCGCGAGATCTCCGGGGTCATACTCATAGGGCTGTAGGTCTGCTCCCGCTTCCATCGCGGCATAGGCTTTAATATCTGGCATGATTTTTCCTTTTTGTTTTTATCTCCTATTCAACCCTCAATGACCAGAAAGGTTTCATCTTTTTAAGGCTTAAATCTTGCAAGCCGCGGAGAGATAAAACTATATAAGCTCGTAACCTCATGGAGATATGTGATGAGACGCTTGACCCCTTTTTTACTCGCTGCCATTTTGTCAGTATCAGCTTGTAATGAGGCCCCTGAGACGCCCGAAACGCCGAGTTCATTATCTAACAACTATCCTATCGCGCTACAAAAAATTGCGGAAGGCGTCTGGGTCCACACGTCAAATTATACGGTTCCTGGACGCAAACCCATACCGTCTAACGGTTTAATTGTAGAAGATGGTGACAACCTAATCATGGTTGATACGGCCTGGGGTGAAAAGGCTACAGAATCTCTTCTGGAAACTATTAAATCAGAGATTGGAAAGCCTGTTACAAAACTCATTATCACGCATCACCACTTGGATAAAATTTCAGGTGTGGACCTCATGGAGTTTGCTGGTGCCGAAGTGTTTACCCACCCCCTTACTCCCGTCAAAGCCGCCAATGCGGGGTATCCCGTTCCCAATACATCCGTCGCCGCGCTGAAAGACGCCAAATCCAGAACCAAAGTTGGCCCCGTGGAAATCGCTTATCCCGGTGCAGCTCACGCGCAAGAAAACCTTATTGTTTATGTGTCCTCCGAAAAGATTCTATATAGTGGCTGCGCTGTAAAGGGGGCTGAGGCGACTGCGCTCGGCAATCTGGAGGATGCTGACATTAAAGCGTGGCCCGCGACCTTAAACTGGGTGAAAGCGACATACCCTGAAACGCAAACTATCGTGCCCGGCCATGGCAAAGGCTCAGATTTGCGCTTAATTGACCGAACCCTCGCCATGATAGCCAAGAAGGTCAATGCGGAGAAAGACGCCCTTAAAGCTGCCGCGGAGAAAGAGAACGAAGCGCCCGCAAAGCCTTAAGATCATCAACGTCAATTAAGGTCCGTAAGTGTTTAACAGATCCGTCAATATTCGCCTCAACATCGCTGAGTGTATCTTCATGTGACCAACGCACATTATCGAAAATAGTTGGTTTTACAGGCCCATTCATACCCATGAGCCAAAATCCACCATCATCCGCAGGACCAAAAACGGCTGAGTGTTTTTTGAGGGCATCAAACCCATCCGCTATATCTGATGACATCACTTGCGGACAATCGGTTCCAATCACAACGACAGGGCCTCGCCCGTTGAAAGCCGCTAAGAGTCTTGGCGAAAGAGAACCGCTAGCCTGAGGGTGTTGAGGCACGCCGTCCCATTCAGGCACCTTCCCAATAGCGCGTTTGGGTGTTGCCATGACAATCGTGTCCCAACGCGGGTCTTGCACTTGCCGTATAACCTTGGAGAGCATAGCGCGGTAAAGGCGATGCGCATGAACCTTGCCAATATCTGCTGCCAAGCGTGTTTTAGCTTTGCCCATGGCAGGCGCTTTCGCAAAAATATAAAGGCGAGGTCTCATGAACCGTTCCGATAACGTTGTGCCAAAGCTTCGGCGGACTCACCTTGCCGATAAGCCTTGAGGAGCTTTAAATTCTTACGCCCTCTCACCCATATACCATCTTGTGTATATTTAGAGATATCAACATGGATATGACTCTTGAGGGGCCGTAGAGCCGTGCGGGTGAATTTTTTCTTTATAGCGTCAATAATTGCAACGTCTTCAAACAAACTTTGCTCAGGATATCCGCCGACCGCATCGTACATTTTTTTTGAAATCAGAAGCCCTTGATCGCCGTAAGGCAAGCCCCACCATTGGCAGCGCATGCCGACCCAGAAACTCATAAAGCGCGGCCAGAAGCCTTTAGCATTTGCGCGGTATCTAAAGTAACCGACAGCATTTGGGTGCTTTGCGATATGGTGCTCAACATCTTGCTCCCAACTATCGGGAAGACGGTTATCGGCATGAAGAAAAAGGAGCCAATCTGCATCTGCGCAATACCGCGCCCCCAAGGCCAGTTGTTGACCCCGCCCTTTTGCGCCAGCCGCAATGACTGCCCTTTTTACAGCGACTTTTAGAGTGTCGTCTGTTGAGCCGCCATCGGCCACAACAATGCGGTTCGCCCCATCCAACTGCGCAAGAACATTAGAGAGGTCATCGGCCGCGTTTCGCGTGGGTATGATAACGCACAACATGCTCCCTTAGACCCCGCACATAACGACAGGGCAATAAAAAACCCGGCCTTAAAGCCGGGTTTTCGTAAACAAATATGTGAAAGGTTAATTAGACTCTTCCATCATAGCATCCGCACCGTCCATGACAGCTTCAGTGCCTTCGACCTCAACTGGTTCAACAGGCATTGTAGCTTCAGGCTTTGGCGGAGCCGGCACTAATGTAATTTTACAAAATGTGCCGTTAGACAATGTATCGCCATTACATTCGCTGACGCCGAGTTGTTGCCCATCATAAGCTTCGTTGTCACGATACTCTTCCGGACGGATTTGTACGAGGCAAACAGTTGCGCCCTGCACGTTAAAGACTTCTCCACCTTCATAATCGCAATCAGCCGCAGATGAGACCTGCGCGAAGGCCGGAGCCGCAAAAGCTGCGACGGTCAATGCGGCAGCGGTAGCTGCCAAACGTAATTTACCCATGGTTCACTCCAATATTTCCATTTACGGTCTTTTATCAGACCGGGTTTGCCCTAAAAAGCCCTAATAGCATTAAAAATGCAGGATTCGGGCCACAGGATTAAGATGTCAAAATTCACTCCCGATTTTTCTTTCGAGCGCCAATGTTTCGGCCCGGTTTGCGGCGTTGACGAAGCCGGACGCGGTCCGCTGGCTGGCCCTGTTGTGGCCGCTGCGGTCTTATTGACGCCAGCCAGAATCCCGGAAGGTCTGAATGACAGTAAGGCCTTATCCCCCAAACAACGTGAACTCTTGCTGAACGCGATAGAGAAAAATGCACTTATTGGCATAGGTATTTCAGAGCCTGAGGAAATTGATCGCGTCAATATATTGGGCGCAACCCTTATCGCGATGCAGCGGGCGGTTTTAGCGCTCCCATCCCTGCCCGACATGGCCTTAATTGATGGAAATAAACTCCCCGATTTGCCGTGTAAGGCGCAAGCTATCGTGAAAGGCGACTCGCGCAGCCTCTCTATCGCAGCGGCGTCCATAGTGGCCAAAGTCACGCGGGACAGACTGATGGTTGAGGCGGATGCGCGTTATCCCGGATATGGATTGGCAGGACATAAAGGTTACCCCACCAAGGCCCATATCGAAGCTGTCAAAACGCTAGGCCCATCCCCCATACATCGCCGCAGCTTTAAGCCTGTGCGTTTGGCGAGGGTAAAATAATCGTTTTACATCCCATTTCTTCGCATGAGATACCTGATGACAATAGCAAATGTGATAAATAGTCCACCGATAATCAATCCCCAAATACGAAGGTTATAAGACGCACTCTCTTCCTTTTCGATGGCCGTTTTACGTTCATCACCAGATATGAATTGGCGTTTATTTTCCATCGGATCAATTTTAAAATTAAACGCCTCGGCAAGGTCTTCCAGTCCTTTGACCTCGACATTAGCGGTTGTTTGGCCTTCTGAAAATCCGTGCCATTTAAAGCAGGCAAAAATAAAACGGCCAATATCCGGGGACACTCGCATTTGCGGCGGGATATAACCGCTTGAACGCCCCGTTCTTTTTCGTTTTTCTTTTTGTAAGACTTCTTTACGGCGGTAACCCTCCTCCATTTCAGTTATTAGCAAGTCATATAAATGCTGTTCAAATTCAGCTGTCTGAGTTTCAGGGGTTAGGCTTTTATCTGAAAAAATTGACTCCCAGTTTTCTCTAACGCGACGGCCAGCCTCATCTTCCAAGAGCATTTTTACAGCCCCAAGGCGCGTGCTTCCAGTTGTCATCAAAATCCCCTTCCATTTAAGCTTCATATTATCATATTGCTTGTATTCATTCCTGACCATACATAGTTTAATACCATGGCGAATGTCACCCAAATCCATCCCAATAAAAACATGTCGATGTGGCAACCCCATCGACCAGAGCGGCCTGAGAAATCGGAAGGTGGTAAACGTTTTCGTCTCGTCAGCGAATTTGAACCCAAAGGCGATCAACCCGCGGCGATTAAAGAGCTTTGCGAAGGGCTCAATTCTATAGACCGCGACCAAGTTCTGCTCGGCGTGACGGGGTCAGGTAAGACCTTTACCATGGCGAAAGTAATCGAACAGACCCAGCGCCCTGCCTTGATCATGGCGCCCAATAAAACACTCGCGGCGCAACTTTACTCTGAGTTTAAAAGCTTTTTCCCCGATAATGCGGTAGAATATTTCGTCTCTTATTATGATTATTATCAGCCCGAAGCCTATGTTCCGCGCACCGATACATTTATCGAAAAAGACAGCTCGGTAAATGAACAAATTGACCGCCTGCGCCATGCGGCTACGCGCGCTATATTAGAACGGGATGATTGTATCATCGTGGCTTCAGTGTCCTGTATTTACGGTATTGGTTCTGTTGAAACCTATACAGCCATGACAATTGATCTGCATAAAGGCCAAAATATCGACCCACGCGAATTGATGGCGCAACTCGTGCAACTACAATATTCGCGTAATGACTTAGCTTTTCAGCGCGGAACATTTCGTGTGCGCGGCGACACAGTTGAACTCTTCCCGGCCCATTATGATGACACGGCGTGGCGCTTTGATTTCTTCGGTGATGAAATCGATACCATAACCGCCTTTGATCCACTCACAGGAAAGCGCATCAGGGATATAGAGTCGGTACGGGTTTATGCCAATTCACATTATGTGACCCCGCGTCCAACGGTTCAATCCGCCATGAAAGGCATTAAAGCAGAATTGAAACAGCGATTGGCTCAGTTTGAATCTGAAGGAAAATTACTCGAAGCCCAACGCATCGCCCAGCGCACAGAATTTGATTTAGAAATGATGGCCGCGCAGGGATTTTGCACGGGCATTGAAAACTATTCGCGTTACCTTACAGGCCGTAAACCCGGCGAGCCGCCGCCCACACTTTTCGAATACCTCCCCGAAAATGCGCTCCTCTTTACCGATGAAAGCCATGTCACAGTCCCACAAATTGGCGCGATGAGCAAAGGTGATGCAAACCGTAAAGGTACGCTATCTGAACATGGCTTTCGTTTGCCCAGCTGTATTGATAACCGTCCGCTGAAATTTGAGGAATGGGATGCGATGCGGCCCCAAACCGTGCATGTCTCAGCGACACCCGGTAATTGGGAAATGGAGCGCACAGGCGGCGTCTTCGTAGAGCAAGTCATTCGGCCTACCGGGCTTATCGATCCACCCGTAGAAATTCGACCTGTATCATTAGATGGCGCGAGCCAAGTTGATGATGTCATTGACGAAGTGCGTAATGTCGCGGCGCGAGGGTATCGCTCGCTCGTCACCACTCTCACAAAGAAAATGGCGGAAGACCTTACAGAATATATGCATGATCAAGGCATTCGCGTGCGTTACATGCATAGTGATATCGACACGCTGGAACGTATCGACATTATCCGCGATCTACGGCTCGGAAAATTTGATGTGCTGATCGGAATTAACTTGCTTCGCGAAGGTCTCGATATTCCAGAATGTGCTTTTGTTGGCATTTTGGATGCCGATAAGGAAGGCTTCCTGCGCAGCGAAACCTCATTAGTCCAAACCATTGGCCGCGCCGCGCGGAACAGCGAAGCCAATGTCGTGCTCTATGCTGACCGTGTCACAGGTTCCATGCAGCGCGCGATGGATGAAACAGATCGCCGCCGCGCCCGCCAAGTCGCGCATAATGAACTACACGGCATAACACCCAAAACCGTCCTACGCGGCGTCGCCGATATGGTCGGCGATAGCGAAGACGCGCAAAAAATCAAAGACAATGCCGACCGCTACACCCCAAGCGGCCAGCTCAAAAAGAAATATCTCGAAGCCGCAGAAGACCAAGCCGAATTTGTCGGCGGAGATAACATTATTACGGTTCTGGCAGATTTAGAGAAGCGTATGTTCGAAGCCGCCGAGAATTTAGAATTTGAGGAAGCTGCGCGGTTGAGGGATGAGATGCAGCGGTTGAAAGGGACAGAGTGAAGATTAGTAACGTTATAGTCTTAATTAGTCTCTGCTTTCTATTCAGCGGATGTGAACAGAAAACATCCAAAGAGATTGATGATAAGGCGCGAGTAAATGAAAGTTTCAATTCGGCAAAACAACTAGAACCACCTCAAAAAAATGATGTAATTTATATTGAGCTCTCAAATGAAAACGAATTAATTCTGAACGAGAAAATATATAATATCCCCAAAATCAAAACGTTTTTGAAAGAAAACAAAGATGATTTGCCAATCGAGAAAGCTATCATTCATGTTTCAGAGTCTTCTTTTGAGGACTTAGCTTACAAACTAGCATCAGATTTAGAGCTTATAACCGGCAAGCGCGTTTGGGTCGTTTCTACATATTAAGTAAATGAGAACTCAAACGCGCCAAATGTCCGCACTACAAACCTTATCCTAGATAAGCCTATGTCACTACCCCTGCCTACGCAGGGGTGAGCGGGGTTTGAGGTTAGTTTGTCCTGACAAGGCTCAGTTAAATACCAACCACCTTCCCTCCTTTCCGCTCATCCCTGCGCAGGCAGGGATTAGGACTTAGTTGATTTTGAGTTCACACTTAGTTATGTTCACATAATGTTCTATACCTATATCATTACGAACCGCTACAAGGGGAAGCTCTACACAGGTCACACAGAAGACCTCGTACAGCGCATGGAACAACATCGTTACAAAATATTTCCCGGTTATGCAGCAAAGCATCATTGCCAGTACTTACTCTTGTATGAAGAACATGAATCCCGTGATGCAGCCTTTAAACGTGAGCGCCGTATTAAGAAATGGAAACGAGACTGGAAATTAAATCTTATCGAATCTTCCAATCCCGAATGGCTCGATATTATGGCCTGTCCCACTTGGCCTCTGCCAGAGGGTGATTTATTCGACGATTTACGTGCAAAGGCCTATCATGAGGCTCGAATACCTATTGGAAAGCCGCCTCATATTTGCCGCACTAAATTGGATATGTCCCTACCCCTGCCTGCGCAGGGATGAGCGGACATAAGGAAAGAGGGCTTAAACCAACCCCTTATCCGTTCCGCATACCTTATCCCAGAACCTAAAATACAGCCCATAATTCCCTTTGAATTTCGTGTGGTGGAGATTGTGGTGGCTGGCCGTGATAATATGTCGGCCCCACCACCCTTTCACCCATTTGTCTGGATAGACTTCCCAACCCGCGTGATTGAAGACCGCATTTATCGTCATAATCATCAGGAGCGCTAACGCTGTGCCAACATGGATAGGAATGAAGAGTGCCATGACAGGGAGGAGCCAAGCCGCGCTGATGGCCTCTATCGCGTCAAAAGAAAAGCTCGCCCAAGGGGTAGGCTGGACGGAGCGGTGATGGCCTTCGTGTGTCCATTTAAATAATTTGCGGTGATGCATGATGCGGTGCGTCCAATAAAACCATGTGTCCTGCGCGAAGAGATAGATAAAGGCGCTGACGAAAATCCAACCCCATCCGCCAACACCTTCGGGCATTCCCGCATACATCGACGTACTGCCGGCTTTCCACATTTCCAAAACAATGGCAGCGGGCGCGGCATAGATAAAGGCGGAGATAGTTGAGAGCTTGATTTCATTGCGGATTGTCAAAGCCGTCGGCTCACGTTTTGACAAACGCCGCGCCCTAACTTTATAAGCCGGCCGCTTCCACAGCGCCCAATGGATAGGCCAAACAATCAAAAAATAGCGGGCAATAATAATTGCGGTAAACGCAATATACGTCACGAGCGTTTGTCCAAGCGGTATAGGCCAACCTTCCATAGGTTAGCTGTTTAACGAATTAAACCATTCCGTAAATGCGTCTTTTTCGGACGTCGACAAATGAACACCAAGCTTTGTTCTGCGCCATATAATATCATCCGCTGATGTCGCCCATTCGTGGTTGATGAGATAGCGTGCTTCAGCCTCATAAAGCCCTTGCCCGAAATGCTGACCCAATTCCGGGGCCGTATCGCCATCGCCCAAAATAAGCGTGACGCGCGTCCCATAACCATGACAAAGCCTAAGAAGAACCTTTGCCTCCATAGCCCGGTATCGTTTGCGCATCTTCTCATAAAAGGCGTCAAAATCTGCATCTGCAATATCGCCGCCGGGCAAGCCCGCCGTTTCTGTCCAGCCCTTCTTTTTATAGTCATAAAAAGGGTGAAGCTGTTCCATAACATGCTCTGCAAGTTTTCGGGACGTCGTGATTTTACCGCCATAGATCGACATGAAAGGGGCATCTTTGGTAAATTCATCAAGCTCCAAAACATAATCTCGCGTGACAGCGGATGCATCCTCGGATTTATCATCATAAAGCGGACGCACGCCGCTATAGGTCCAGGTTACATCTTCTGGCGTGATATCATTTTCAAAATACTCACTCGCCGCGCCGCAAAGGTAATCAATCTCTTCCTGACTGATCTTCACCTTGCCTTCCGACGGGTCATAAGGCTTATCCGTTGTCCCGATAAGTGTGTAGTCCCGCTCATAAGGAATAGCAAAAATGATACGGTTATCAGCGTTCTGGAAAATATAAGCATGATCGCCCTCAAAGAGGCGCTTGGTCACAATATGACTGCCTTTAACAAGGCGGACTGATTTATCATTTTTGGTTCGCTGAATTTTCTTCAGCACTTCATCCACCCACGGCCCGGCTGAGTTGATGCACCCTTTGGCCGTCACTGTTGCTGTTGTGCCATTTGTTTTTATTTCGGCTTTATATCCACTTCCATCGGCTTCAATGCTAAGCACTTCGGTGCGTGTGCGGATGTCAGCCCCACGATTGGCGGCGTCCAGGGCATTTAGTACAACAAGCCTTGCATCTTCGACCCAGCAATCTGAATATTCAAAGCCTTGCGTTAATCGCGACTCGAGCACGCCTTGGTGAGGCGGCTTGTTTAATTTCACAGTCTTTGTCCCAGGCAGTTTCTCCCGCCCACCAAGGCTATCATACAAGAACAGCCCAGCCCGCAACATCCATTTCGGGCGGAGACCTTTATCATATGGTAGTACAAAGCGCATGGGCCAAATAATATGTGGGGCTGCACGCAGGAGCACTTCCCGCTCGATCAGGGCATGGCGCACGAGTTTAAATTCGTAATATTCGAGGTAACGTAAGCCACCATGAATGAGCTTGGTGGAGCTTGAGCTCGTATGATTTGCAAGATCATCCCGCTCGCAGAGCAAAACTTTCAGGCCCCGTCCCGCCGCATCGCGCGCGATAGCTGTCCCGTTAATCCCGCCGCCAATAATTAGAAGATCATAATCCGCCATAATACGCTCATTTTCGTTTTCGAACATTTTAGGAATTGACGCTATCCACTACTCACGCTTAAAAAGCAATATGACAAATGTTATTCTTTCTATCGATCAAGGCACCACAAGCTCGCGGACGCTTGTTTTTTCTCCTCAAGGCGATGTGTTATTTACCGCCCAAGAAGAGTTTCCGCAAATCTATCCCGCAGATGGATGGGTCGAACACGACCCCGAGGCGATTTGGGAGACAACTCTCAAAACGCTGCGCAAAGCCTATCGTTATGCGCGTGACGAAAAAGCCGAAATAGTCGGGCTCGGCATTACCAATCAACGCGAAACCGCCCTCGTCTGGGAGCGAAAAACAGGGAAAGCCATTTATAATGCGATCGTCTGGCAAGATCGCCGAACAGCTGAAACCTGCCGTGATATAAAGGCAAATTATAATGAGGCAGATTTAACTGCGAAAACAGGTCTGCTGTTGGATCCCTATTTCAGCGCAACTAAAGCGGCGTGGATTTTAGATCATGTCGAAGGCGCGAGGACCCGCGCCAAAAATGGTGAGCTAGCTTTTGGCACCGTAGATAGTTTTCTCATCTGGCGCTTAACGGGCGGCAAGACCCACGCGACGGATGCGACAAATGCAAGCCGCACCAATCTTTTCAATATTCACAGACAAGACTGGGACCAAGATCTCTTACGCCTCTTTAATGTACCCGCTAGCGTCCTACCTGAGGTGAAAGACTGCGCGGATAATTACGGCGCCATCGATGGCGATATTCTTGGTGAACCGATTCCGATTTTGGGTGTAGCGGGTGATCAGCAAGCCGCCGCAATTGGTCAGAGCTGCTTTGCCAAAGGCGACATAAAAAGCACATATGGTACGGGCTGCTTTGTGATCTTAAATACTGGAGATGAGTGCATAACTTCAAGAAACCGCTTACTCTCTACTGTCTGTTACCGCTTAAACGGCAAAACGACTTATGCCCTTGAAGGATCGATTTTCATTGCGGGTGCCGCTGTGCAATGGCTACGCGATGGTATTCAAATCATCAAAGATGCTGCTGAAACCGAAGCCATGTGCGAAGGCCTTGAATCCAATAAAGGCGTTTATCTGGTTCCTGCCTTTACGGGTCTGGGTGCGCCGCATTGGGATCCTGATGCGAGGGGAGCCATCTTTGGCCTCACTCGCGATACGGGCCGTGCCGAAATCGCCCGCGCTACTGTCGAATCTGTCTGCTATCAAACTTATGATCTGTTTAAAGCGATGAGCGATGACGGCGTCACCCCGACCTCTTTGCGCGTTGATGGCGGCATGGTTTATAATAGCTGGATGGTACAACATCTTGCGGGCGTATTAGACATTCCCGTTGATCGTCCAAAAGTTTTGGAAACCACGGCTCTTGGCGCGGCCTATCTCGCAGGCCTTCAAGCTGGGCTCTACAGTTCGCTCGAAGACGTAAAAGCCAATTGGCAACGCGATAAACATTTTAAGCCGGCAATAGAGGCCAGCAAAAGGCAAACCTTGTTAAAAGGATGGGACAGTGCCGTGAAAAAAGTTCTGACTTAGTGTAAATTCAGGCTTTGCCTCATCCTTAACTCGCGCTATAGACGCGCTCATACCAATGGGGGGATAGCTCAGTTGGTTAGAGCCACCCGCTCATAACGGGTTGGTCGGGAGTTCAAGTCTCTCTCCCCCTACCATTTTCATCGCATCGCCAAATTTACAAATTCGCAGAGCAGTTTTCGTGTTATGCGCGGATCAATAATGTCTTCAACCGCGAAATGCTCCGCCGTTCGGAACGGTGATGTAACCTTGGCGAGCCTGCCTTTGATCTCAGTGAGTTTCTTTTCCGGGTTTTTCGAGGCTTTAAGCTCAGCTTGATAAGCGACTTCGACGCCGCCTTCTATCGGTAGGCTTCCCCAATCCCCGCTTGGCCAAGCAAAACGGTATTGGAACCGCGTGTGATCAGACATCGCGGCGCCCGCGACCCCATAGGCTTTGCGGATAATTACATTTGCCCAAGGCACGGTGGACTTATAGATCGCATTCATTGTCTCCACGCCGCGCCTTATGGTGGCTGTGCGTTCAGCCTCAAGTCCGATCATAAAACCGGGGTTATCAACCAGATGGATAACAGGCATCCCGAATTGCTCAGCCAAGGATGTGAAGCGCTTGGCTTTTTCCGCCGTATCCGCCGTCCAGGAGCCGCCCAGAAATGTTGGATCAGACGCTAGTACCGCGACAGGCCAGCCATCAAATCTTGCAAATGCTGTAATGACGCCGCGCCCCCAACGCCGGCCCATTTCAAAAACACTGCCTTTATCAGCCACGCTCTGAACAATCCGGCGCATATTATAGGCCTTGGACTTATCGCGCGGAACGATGGACAAAAGCGTTTCTTCAGCGCGGTCCACCGGGTCGTTATTTTCAGTCCGTGTTAGGTCTGCTCCGATATAGCTCGGCAAAAATGACAGAAATTGCTTGGCCATAGAAAAAGCTTCAGCCTCATCTTTAGCCTCATCGTCTATGACGCCGTTACGGGTATGAATGATAGAACCGCCCAGGCTTTCTTTATTCTGTGTCTCGCCAAGCGCCGCCACGACCTGAGGTCCTGCTGTGAATATCTGCGAAAGACCTTTGACCATAACTGAGTAATGACTGGCCACAGCCCGCGCTGCGCCAAGCCCTGCCGTAGGCCCAAGAGCCAATGCCACGACTGGCACGGTATCAAGGTTTTTCACAACATGATCCCAGCCCGGCACAAATGGCACATAGGTAAAGCCCATATCTTCAATCATCTTCACCGACCCTCCTCCGCCCGTGCCGTCAATCATACGAATAAGCGGCAGACGTAATTCATGGGCCATCTGTTCGGCTTGTGTAAATTTACGGTGGATGGCCGCATCCGCTGCGCCTCCGCGCACAGTGAAATCATCTGCTGTCGCAACAACAGGACGGCCTGCAATATCCCCGCGCCCGAAGATAAAATTACTCGGTGCAAAGTCTTCAAGATCACCTTTGGAATCATACGTCCCTTTACCCGCAATTTTCCCTATTTCCCGAAAAGAGCCTTGATCAAGTAACATGTCCATGCGCTCTCTTACGTTAAGCTTACCCCGGTCTTTTTGGCGTTTCAGCTTCGCAGCCCCGCCCATTTTCAGGGCGAGCTTTTGCCGCTTTGCGAGTTCATCCAGTTCTGATTTCCAATTTTCTGTCATACCGCTTTGTTGCAAACAGGCTGCAAGACGTCCATGCAAAAGTGAGGCTTGTATTTGAGCGGCAAAACAGGAATATCGGCCTTATGTTTACGCTCGAAGAATTCTTGTCCAAAATGCATGTCGAGGAAATCGACTCTCTACTCTTTAGCGGTGAAGCTCTGCAAATGGGCCTGCCCCGCGTTTTTGGCGGACAGGTTCTCGGACAAGCCCTTAATGCTGCTGTGCGTACGGTTGATCCGGAACGCCGACCACATTCGCTCCATGCTTATTTTCTGCGTCCAGGGGATTTAACGCGCCCTATTATATATGAAGTTGACCCCATTCGAGACGGGCGCAGTTTTTCAACGCGCCGCGTAGTGGCCAAACAGCGCGGTAAAGCTATTTTCAACGCGTCTATTTCTTTTCAAATTATGGAAGGTGGACTTAGCCATCAAATCGATATGCCAAGGGGGATTAACGGGCCAGAAAACATCTTACCTGATATTGAGCATGTCAAAGCTTTGGCAGAAAAAGACCCTGCCATTTCGGTCGAGACCCTCAAACGCAGAAGTTTGCTTTTTAAGCAGGATGTCATTGATATTCGTACGCCGGATTTACGCAAGGTGGTCAAACCCGGTGAATATGATCCTGAATTTGGCTTTTGGTTTAAGTTCAATGATGCGATTGGCGATGACCCAATTACGCACCGCACGCTCCTTGCCTTTATTTCAGACAAAGCCCTGATGTCCGTCGGTATGATGCCGCATATGTGGAACCGTGAGACCCACCGCATGATAGGCGCAAGCCTTGATCACGCCATGTGGTTTCATTCTGAAATTCGGGTCAATCAATGGATCTATTATCACATCGACAGCCCTCGCGCGGCCCGCGCACGTGATTTTGGACGCGGAAGTTTTTACACGCAAAAAGGCGAGCTTATCGCCTCCACGGCACAAGAAGGTCTCATTCGCATTGTCCCGAAAGACCCTGCATGATATGGGTTGGTTTAAGGAGCCTGTTATGAAAAAAATTCTGATATACACATTAAGCGTTTTAGCACTTGCAAGCTGCAATTCAGGCGCGCCTACATATATCACCACAGGAGAGGCCCCTATGGCTAAAATTCAAGTCTCGGCCACAGGCACATCAAATATGGCCCCTGATATGGCGACAGTTTCAGCCGGCGTAGTCACTCAAGGCAAAACGGCGCGCGAAGCTATGTTTGGCAATGCCACTAAAATGACCCGCGTTTTTGAAGAGCTTGAAGCCGCCGGAATAGAGAAAAAATATATCACGACGTCACAGCTCTCATTACAGCCCAAATATAATTACCAAAACCGCCAAGCCCCCAGAATTGACGGCTATGAGGCCCGTAATACGGTCTCTGCCAAGACGTATGATTTAGACAGTGTCGGCGCTATGCTTGATGCTTTAGTCAAAGCCGGCGTGAATAATATAAATGGTGTGCAGTTCTCGATTAAAGACTCCAAAGCCGCACGTGATAAAGCCCGGGAAGAAGCCATCCTTGAGGCGCGCGAAAAGGCCGAAAGCATGGCAGCTGCAGCTGGCGTCAAGCTTGGAAAGCTAAAATCACTCTCGGAAAGCGGCGGCAATTTCAACCCGCGCCCCGTCGCTTATGCTATGGAGGCACGCTCAGCCGGCGCTTCAACGCCTGTGTCTGCTGGTGAGCAAACCATAAGCGTCACCGTCAATATGAGCTATGATATAATTGACTAAGCGATAAGCTTTCGGCCATGGACATTCTTATCCTCATAACTGGCGGCACCTTGGATAAGGTGCATGACACTGTTACCGAAAGCCTCGTCTTTGGCGGCGGAGGTAAAAGCCGTGTGTCCAATATTCTTAAGACTGGACGCACAGATCACCCGCGATTGAAAGTCTTAATGCAAAAAGACAGCCTCGATATGACAGATGAAGACCGCGCCCTGATTTTACAGGCTGTTCTAGACGCGCCCCAAGACCGTATTATTCTCACCCACGGCACAGGCACGATGGAGCTGACGGCAAAATATCTGGACGGCAAAGTTGGCGATAAAACTTTGGTTCTCACGGGGGCCATGCGCCCTCAATCCCTCGGAAAATCAGATGCGGGATTTAATCTCGGCGGGGCTATCATAGCCGCGCAAACATTAGGCAAAGGCGTCTATGCTGTCATGAATGGCCGCGTTTTTAAGGCCAATGACGTTCGTAAGGATACAAAGCTTGGGCGCTTTGATATCTAGATCCTGGTCCAGTCTGCCATAGACAAAAGGCCCTATCTGTTTCACATTACGGATAGTAAAAAATAGATAGGTGCCACTATGTCCTCTTTCATCCGTAATCTTTCTTTAGCCGCGAGTGCGCTCGCAGTTATAGCTTGCTCAGACAATAACGGAGAATCTTCTAAAAGTAACGATACGGCCACATCAACGCTAAGGGCCGAAGCAGCACTTGATATTAGCTATGAGAAATTTACGCTGGATAATGGATTGGACGTTATTTTTCACATTGATCGATCTGATCCAGTCGTCGCGATTAACTTAGCTGCCCATGTCGGTTCAGGCCGCGAGACGCCGGGGCGTACGGGCTTTGCGCATTTATTTGAACACCTTCTTTTCTTGGACTCAGAAAACCTTGGCTATGGCGGTCTCGATGAAATGAATACGCGTATTGGCGGCGAAGGTACAAATGGGTTCACCACGAATGACATGACCCAATATTTCCAAGCTGTCCCGAAAGACGCACTTGAAAAAATCATATGGGCGGAAGCCGATAAGCTCGGTTGGTTTATCAACACTGTTTCTCAGGATGTCGTGGATAATGAAAAACAAGTTGTCAAAAATGAAAAACGGCAACGCGTGGATAATCAGCCTTATGGCCATAACCTCTACATCGTGTCCAAAGCCCTTTATCCTGAAGGACATCCCTATAATTGGCAGGTCATTGGGTCTTTGGCAGATCTGGATGCAGCCACGCTTCAAGATGTAAAAGATTTTTATAAAAAATGGTATGTTCCTAATAATGTGACTGTCACAATTTCCGGCGATTTCGATAAATCGGAAGCCAAAGCCATGGTTGAAAAATATTTTGGCGAAATTCCGGGCGGAGACGATATCCCCCCTTATGATGCTAAGCCGGGATCACTCTCTGAGAGCCTGAATTTTTATCATGAAGATAATTTCGCTACGGTCCCGCAGCTTTCTCTCACCTGGCCTGCCGTTGAGCAATATCACCCGGATGCTTACGCGCTTGATATTTTGCTCAGTTACCTAACAGAAGGAAAGCGCGCTCCGCTGAATGAAGTCATGGTTGACGAGGACAAAGTCACATCAGATGTTTCTGGCTTTAACTATACCAAAGAAATTGCTGGTGAACTTTATCTTTTTATCTCTCCCAATGAGGGCGAAGATATTGACGGCTTGATGCCATCCCTAGCCAAAGGCTTTGCGCGCTTTGAGGAAAACGGCATTTCACAAGAAGATTTGAACCGCATTAAAGCAGGGATAGAAGTTGATTTTTACGGTAATGTTCAGAGCGCCTTAGGCAAAGCCATTCAACTGGCCGAGTATAATGTCTATACCGACAACCCCGGCTTCTACAAAAAAGACATTGCAAGCATCCAAGCTGTAACAACTGATGAGGTTATGCGAGTCTACAACAACTACATCAAAGATAAGCCGAGTATTGCCGTTAGCTTTACACCCATGGGTCAACCTGAACTTGCCTTAGAGGGCGCCGTAAAAGCCAATGTCGTCGAAGAAAAAATCGTGGCAGGTGAAGGCGCTGCACCTGACTTTGATCCGGCGGCGCGCATTCTTAGCGAAACAACACCTTCATCCTTTGACCGCACGATTGAGCCCGGTTTTGGCGAGGCCTATGATCTACCCAGCGCTGTCATTTGGCGCGATACATTTGGCAATGGTCTGCAAGTATATGGCATTCAATCTAACGAAACCCCTCTTATTAACTTCTCTCTGCGGCTTGACGCCGGACGCCAATATGGCTCTGTAGAAAAACCTGCCATCGCTGCTTTAACGGCAGACATGCTTGAAAAGGGCACGGTCAATAAGACCACGGCCGAAATGGAAGATGCTATTAAATCCTTGGGCTCCTCTATATCAGTTTCCAGTGGCAATAGCGGAACCTTTGTCAGCGGCACGACCCTAAAACGCAATTTCGAAGAGACAGTCAGCCTCGTCATGGAAATGCTCAATGAACCGCGCTGGGATGCAGAAGAGTTCGCACTTCTTAAAGCCAAGACGCTACAAAATATCACACAAGCCGAAGGCAATCCCAACGCTATATCCGCTCGCGAAAATGCGAAGCTAAATTACCCGGCGGATAACATTTATCATTACACTAATTACGGTCCCAAAGAAAAACTAGAAGGCGTCACACTTGACGATTTGAAAACCTTCCACAGTAACTATTACCAACTGAGTGATGCCAAACTGCGTATCGTTGGCGACTATGCACCGGGTGATGTAAAGAGATTATTTGGGGATGGCACCGCAGCTTCAGGGAGCGGCACAAAAACGATACCGGGCCTTGCGCGCCCTGTGACAGAGTCAAGGATATATTTTTACGATGTACCGGGCGCCAAGCAATCAGTTTTGCGTATTGAACGCCCGTCCCTCACGGCGACTGATGAAGATTATCCGCTAGCGGAAGCCATAAACTTCCCTCTAGGCGCCATCTATACATCTAAATTGATGTCGAAATTGCGCGTCGAAAAAGGATATACTTACGGAATCCGTTCGAGCTTTAACGGCTCTGAGGATCGCGGAACCTTTAACGTCCGCTCGTCAGTTCGTACTAATGTTACCAAAGACTCGATTGAACTTATACGAGATATTGTTGGCAATTACGGTAAAGACTTTACGCAGGAAGAACTCGATATCATGAAAGGGGCGTTACTACGCGGTCAGGCTCTCAAAAATGAAACTTTATCTGACAAGCTCAGCATGCTTGGTGAGGTCAGTGCCTATGGTTACGCTGATGATTACCGCGCTCAAAACGCCAAAGCAATTGAAGCCATGACCTTGGAGGATTTTAAATCCTTAGCCGCCAAATATTTTCGCCCCGATGCTATGAATTATTTGGTCGTAGGCGATGCCGATAGTCAAGCCGCAGGACTTTCAGATTTGGGTTATGGTGAACCAATTATGCTCAATGAAGACGGTAAATAATCCATTGTATGAATAAGAAGGTATTTCTATGAGTAAATCACTCTCCTCCGACTACCTTATTATCGGAAGCGGGGCCATGGGCATGGCCTTTGCCGACACGCTGTTGACGGAAACAAAGGCCAATATTATCATCGTTGATAGGTTCGCCAAGCCCGGGGGGCATTGGAATGTGGCTTATCCTTTTGTGACCTTGCATCAACCTTCAACTTTTTATGGCGTCAGTTCGCGGGAATTGAGCCAAGGATTGAAGGATCAAGTCGGATTGAACAAAGGACTAAATGATCTGGCATCCGGGCAAGATGTTTTGCGCTATTATGACGATGTGATGCGCCATCAATTCCTGCCCTCAGGCCGCGTGCAATATTTCCCGATGTGCGATTATAAGGGCGGCGGCAAATTCAAGAACAAGCTGAGCGGCGAGACCTTTGAAGTCAGCTATAAAAAGCTTGTCGATTGTACTTATTTAAAGACGCATGTGCCTTCAACCCATACGCCTAATTTTGAGATTACAGAGGGCGTGACCTTCATGCCGCTTAATGATTTACCCAAACTTACCCAAGCACCAGATATGTTTAACGTCATTGGCGGCGGAAAGACGGGCATAGACGCCCTGCTCTGGCTTTTGGAAATGGGCGTTAATCCAGATAAAATTCAATGGGTGATCTCGCGTGATGCCTGGCTGCTCGACCGCCAAAACACCCAACCGACTGCAGAATTTTTCAGCTCGACCATGGGCGCGCAAGCGGCGCAATTCGAATCCATCGCTAATGCCGAATCCGTGGAAGATATGTTCGACCGTCTCGAAGCTTCTGGCTATTTTGTACGCATCGACAAAAATGTCCGCCCTGAAATGTTCCACGGGGCAACCATAAGCCAAGCGGAGCTTATCGCGCTTCGCCAAATAAAGAATATTGTAAGGCTTGGCCATGTTACAAAAATAGAGCCTCATCTAATTACGCTCAAGAAGGGATCGGTGCCAAGCACGCCCGGAACGGTGCATATTGATTGCTCGGCCAGCGCTTTGAAAGCCGATCTGAAACCGACCCTCATCTTTGACAGCGATGTTATCACGCCTCAAATGGTGCGCTCATATCAACCAATATTTAGCGCCAGCCTTATTGCTCATGTTGAAGCAACGTTCCCCGATGATAACACTAAGAAGAATGATGTTTGCGGCGTCGTGCCTCTGCCCAATGCCGATATGGATTATATGAAAATGACGGCCGCTAATATGATGAACCAATATAAATGGAGCCAGAATTCCGAAATTAGCAATTGGCTGCTCAATAATCGCCTCGATGGCTTCTCGAAAATGGTGTCAGAAATTGGTGCAGATGAAACAGAGAAACGCGCCATCATGAAACGCCTGCGCAATAATGCTATGCCGGCCGTGATGAAATTGCAGAACTTTATTGCCCAAGCGGGTGCGGGTTAGCCCATCATTGACTTCACAGCTTCGGCATTGTCTTCGAGCGCCTTAGCCCCTTCGCGGGTCAGGCCATAAATCCCGCTCTCAATCCGCTCAAACCAGCCATAATGGTTATTCCGCATGAGGGTTGTCGCGGTCTCAACCCCTGCCATTTTCTTGACATAAGAGCCCTTACACGCGCCCTCATCATGCAGAACTTTCGCACAGCGCAGCGCGCCTTGGCGATAAGATGTCATCTGGCCGACAGAGGTCATCCCGCCCTCATTCGGATCGCCATGACGCCGCTCAAATTCAGAGAGTAATTTGATTTTTCGTTTCTTGATTTTGCGCGGCACAAAAGGCGCAGGCTCGCAATGCACGACGACTTTGCCCTCAGGCAGCTTGACCGTGATAAGACCAATCCCAAGGCGGCGACAGAGCATCTTATTGCGCCGAATAGCCACCATCGCCGCTTTCCCCGTTTTGCGCGGCACAGCAATATAAACCTGATCTGACATAGATTGACGATTAATCGCCTGATGAAAGAGTGAGAGTGTAAAGCCCGTCTTAAGCTCTACAATAACAGGCTCACATTCTTCTGAAGCGCCACGAGGAACAGCCACCAAATCCGCCGCGCCAACCTCGCCCTTAACCTCATAACCCAGCGCCGTGAAATAGGCTTTCACGGGGGCATAGAGCTGGGTTTCTTTTAGGGGAGTGGCGATGAGTTGGCCCTCATTTAGTTACAGTTGTGTTTAAGTTACTATTCAGGAAAAATAAAAGATCCCATTTTTTCAAGAACATTCGCCCCCGATGAGACGATAACTTCATATTCAAATTTGCTACAAAAACAGTCGATGGCAGTATCATGAAACGAAAAAATCAATCTAATATCTTTTGGAAACGCAAATTGATTTTCCAAAGTAGACTGTTTTAGAGGCCCTTCAACCTTCCAAACTCCATGTGATGGATATTCATTTGGAGGATATTCATTTAGTGAGTAATTGAAAAATGGACATAGATGGTCTGGTTGCGAAGTAACTCTTTGGCTAAATGAACTTAATCCAGTGACATAGAAAACTGCCATTTCATCAATATCTGCTTTTGGATTTCTAAGACGTGTAATTTCGCCATCCCAATCACCTTCCGATTCAAGATAGTAGGCAATAGAAAGCTTATGTTCACTAGCAAGAATTAATGGGGCTGGCGCTCCCCAATCCATATGTCTTAGTCCTTCAACGGGCTTTAATTTTGATAAAGGAATTCCAACATCAACTTCTGATTTGATATCTTTTTTCCCTTTAAACCCAAAAACCATTTACTGATCCAAGAAGCTCCGCAGCTTTCTACTCCGGCTTGGGTGCTTGAGCTTGCGCAGGGCCTTCGCTTCAATCTGCCTAATCCGTTCCCGCGTAACCGAAAACTGCTGACCGACTTCTTCGAGCGTGTGGTCCGTATTCATACCGATACCAAAGCGCATGCGCAGGACACGTTCTTCGCGCGGCGTGAGTGACGCGAGGACGCGCGTAGTTGTCTCGCGCAGGTTGGATTGTATGGCCGCATCAATCGGCAAAATAGCGTTATTATCTTCGATAAAGTCACCAAGTTGGCTATCTTCCTCATCACCAATCGGCGTTTCGAGTGAGATAGGCTCTTTGGCGATTTTCATGACCTTACGCACTTTTTCAAGCGGCATGGAAAGTTTCGCGGAGAGCTCTTCTGGTGTCGGCTCTCGGCCAATTTCGTGGAGGATTTGGCGCGATGTGCGGACAATCTTGTTGATCGTCTCAATCATATGCACTGGAATACGAATAGTACGGGCCTGGTCTGCGATAGAGCGCGTAATCGCTTGGCGAATCCACCACGTCGCATAGGTCGAAAATTTATAACCGCGGCGATATTCAAATTTATCTACCGCTTTCATGAGGCCAATATTGCCTTCTTGAATGAGATCAAGGAATTGCAGGCCGCGATTCGTATATTTCTTGGCGATTGAAATCACGAGGCGCAAATTCGCTTCGACCATTTCTTTTTTGGCCTGACGCGCTTCGCGCTCACCCTTTTGTACGGTTTGAACAATACGGCGAAACTCATCGACTGGCACACCCGTTTCTTGAGCAAGTTCCCCAATTTCTGCACGAATTTTCTCGATAGAAACCTTCTCGCGCTTGGCAAAACGATTCCAAGCGTCTGACGTATCGGCCATTTCTTCGAGCCAATTCGGGTTCAGTTCAGACCCTAAATAGCTATGAAGGAATTCAACACGCGGAACACCATTACCATCGGCCAAACGCATGAGGCGGCCTTCAAGGCTTATAAAGCGCTTATTAATCGCATAGAGCTGGTCAATTAGCGCATCGATACGGGCATTATTCAGATGGAGCGCTTTAATCTCTTCAATAATTTCCGTTTGGATTTGATCATATTCTTCGGCTTGCGGTTTGCGCAGCTTTTTTCCGTTCAGGCGTGCACGGATAAGCATTTGCTGGAGTTTTTGGAACCGCCCGAAATCTTGAGAAATCCGGTCGAGCTTGGCCATGATGTCTTCGCGGAGCGCCGCTTCCATATTGGCCATAGAGAGGTTTGTTTTATCCTCTTCTTCATCCTCATCATCATCAATGGGCTTCTCGCCCTCTTTATAATTGCGGTTAATTTCGATTTTGGTTTTACCATTATCGAATTTTTGCGCGAGATCTTCCTCGGTCGCTTCAAGCTCACCTTTTTCAATTTTCTCGCGGCGAACAGCCGCTTGAGAACGGTCTTCTTGGATATTACCGATGGCACGGTTATATGTCGTGTCCAGATCAATAATATCGCGAAGCAGAATACGGCCTTCTTCGAGTTCTTCGCGCCAGACCATAATCGCTTCAAAGGTTAGCGCAGACTCGCAAAGCCCTTTGATCATCGTATCGCGGCCGGCCTCAATCCGTTTGGCAATCGCGATTTCGCCCTCACGTGAGAGCAGTTCAACAACGCCCATTTCGCGCAGATACATGCGAACCGGGTCGTCTGTACGGTCAAGTTCTTCTTTGGAATTCCCGCCCTTAACGGCCGCTGTTTCCTTGCGCGCGAGGGTTTTGGAGCCGAGGGTTTCTTCCTCAACCTCTTCGATCACTGAAATACCAAGGTCAGAAAGCTGCGCCAATGCAACTTCGATATCCTCTGCAGAAATACCGTCAATCTTAATGTGCTTACCAAGCTCTTCCGTGGTCAACAAACCGGACTTTCGCGCAACCGCCAGCATGCGCTTGGTCTCGATATGCGTCATATCAAGCTTGTGCGTTAAAACGCGCGGCTTGGCGGCTTCGGCTTCTTTCAGCGCAAGCTCCCGTTCTGCTTCAGCAAGCTCTTCGGCTTTCTGTTTTGCAGTTTTACGTTTTGTCGGTTTCTTTGCGGCTGTCGTTTTTGCAGTCGTCTTAGTGGCGGCTTTGGCCATATGTATTACTCCGGCTAAAGGACAGATCTAAGCCCAACCCTTTAAAAATACGTTTAGCCCACTGCCTATAGCTAATATTTCCCTAAAGAAATATCTGCGAGGCAGAAGGCCTGAATCTACTTCCGGTCCCCTCGCGAGGCCCGCATGCGGCGCTTTAACGCGTCGCTATTATCACTGCGGATGGCGTCTGCCATCAAAGTTCTGGCCTCATCGCTGCCGTCGCCAGTCTGGTCTTGCCCGGTCAGGGCGTCGGCCTCTTTCATCCAGAGTGCCGTGCGTGTATCCAGCTGCGCGTCTGTGCCGCCCATGGCCGCCCTGATCAACAGACGGTCACGCGCGAATTCGCGGTGAAGTGTTTCCAAACCTTCGGCAGTTATATGGGCATTCAGCGCCGACTTTTCAACCGCTTTTGTGACTCGCCAATAAGAGAGCAGTGCGCGTTGCATTTGCGCGGCTTGAGGCGAAGCCAATTGCAGCTCAAAAAGTGTCTCATCCACACGTTCTAAGAGCCCCGGCCACTCCAAAATCGCTCCAATCAAGCGTTTTTCACGTGCGGCTTCTATCGCGCCGGACTGCATCGTCGCTTTAAGCGCAGGTGACGCCTTGCGAACGGGTGCCTTGTTCCAATTATTGCCGCCATAAGGTTTTCTTTGCCGCCCAAATTCAGCATCGAAACGATCAAGTAGGACAGTCTGATATTGTGACCTTACATCGTCATGCTGAATCTCTTTAAGCGCCGCAAAGATGCGAGACTTTAGCCCAGCTTTGGCCTCAGGCGAATTAAGCGGTTCGGCTTGCAGCTCGCGCTCCCACACCATATCCACGAGCGGAATTGCGCGGTTCAGCACCTCTTCCATCGCCCCTCGCCCTTTGGCTTTGATCAGATCATCAGGGTCTTGCCCATCCGGCAGCATGGCGAAACGCAAAGTTTGACCCGGGCGGATAAGCGGCAAAGCGCGTTCTACGGAGCGAAACGCCGCGCGTTGCCCCGCTTTATCGCCATCAAAACAGAGAATAGGTTCAGGCCCCGCCCGCCAGAGGAGTGCGAGCTGGTCCTCCGTCAACGCGGTGCCCATCGGCGCTACAGCATGTTCAAACCCTGCGCGGGAGAGCGCAATCACGTCCATATAGCCTTCGGCGACAATCATACCCCGCGCCCCGTTTTGCGGGTTGGAAATCGCCTTACGCGCACGGTGATAATTATAGAGCAGCTGACCCTTTTGGAATATCGGCGTTTCGGGCGAGTTCAGATATTTCGCCTTAGCCTCCTTATCCATCGCCCGACCGCCAAACGCCACCAAACGCCCTCGGGCATCATGGATAGGGAAGATGATGCGGTCACGGAAACGATCCCAAGGCTCGCGGCCTTTATCTTCGGGCTCCACAATAAGCCCCGCCTCAATCAGCATCTTAGCTGAGGCCCCTTGCTGCATCAGCTCATCTTTCAAGGCGCTAAAATGATTGGGCGCAAAGCCCATGCCGAAATTTTCCGCCGCTGTCTTGGTCAGGCCGCGCCCTTTAAGATAGTCTCTCGCCGCGCCGCCGACATCGCGGTAGAGCGATTTTTCAAAGAAAATCTGTGCCTGTTCCATCCAGCTTATGGTTTTTTTATTCCGCTTGGCCCGCTCTTCCGCCTTCGGGTCGGCCTTAGGCATTTCAACGCCCGCCATCTCGGCGAGGCGCTCCACCGCTTCGGGGAAAGACAGGCCTTCGACTTCCATAAAAAAGGAAATTGCGTCGCCATGTTTGCCGCTGGAAAAGCAGTGATAAAAGCCCTTCTCATCATTGACGAAAAAGCTTGGCGTCTTTTCATTCGTAAAAGGCGAGAGCCCCGCAAATTCACGGCCCTGACGCTTTAATTTCACATGGCGACCCACCACGTCCGACACTCGAACGCGGGTCTTAATCTCGTCCATGAAATTTTCACCAAACCGCATAGGCCCTATGTAGGGGTTAAGATGGCGATTAGCGAGTCGCGCCTGTGGATAAAGTCTTGTGCATAGCTGCTACCCGGAGCAATCACTTCCCGTAATGGCATAGTTTTGTTATGAACCTGTATGAGTAATGCAACGAGTTTTGGGAAGCAGTCCGCTACCTATGCCAAAGGCCGACCCGGCTATCCATCTTCCCTTTATGATTGGGTCGTTAAAAACAGCCCCGACAGGCAAACTGTCTGGGATGTAGGATGCGGGTCAGGTCAAGCCACACTAAGCCTTGCAAACTATTTTGAACGGGTACATGCCACTGACATTTCAGACGCTCAAATTCAAGCAACACCAGCTCATCCGAACATTGAGTATTCTGCGGCGGAGGCGCATGAAAGTGGCTTACCGGGTAATTGGGCAGACGCTATTACTGCGGCAACAGCTGTGCACTGGTTCGCAAATCAACAGTTTTGGGAAGAAGTGATGCGGGTGGCAAAGTCTGGCGGCTTATTTTGCGCATGGACCTATCAACTCCCTATTGCTGCGACTGATATTATGCGAGATTTTCTGACACCTGTCTTTGATCTCATTGACCCTTATTGGGCGAGAGGTAACCGCATTTGCATGGCCGGTTATGATGCAGAAAATTTAAATTGTCCCTTAACTGAAATTGAGACACCCAACCTAAATGCTGACTATGAATGGACTGCACTGCAACTCGCAGATTTCGCGCAAAGTTGGTCGGCCCATCTTCGTGCACGAGAGGATTGTCATGCAGAAGGGCTTAAAAAACTTAGAGATGATTTTTTAAAGCGTTTTGACGATCAAAAGATTACCATCTCTCTGCCGCTCAGCATTTTCGCGGCGCGGATAGATTAAACCCCAAGTCGCGCCTGTAGATAAATTCCTGTGCAGCCTTGCCCCCTTGAACACGGGGAATAAATTCCTATCTGGGGTTTTGACCTTGAGCAAAACTAGCTCTGATTAAAATTCTAGGAGGGATATCTTGGATATTCAATCTTATACGCAACGCGCGCGCAGCGTTATTCAAGGCGCGCAATCCGAGGCGGTCACGCGTGACCATCAACAGCTGACATCCCTGCATATTATGTCAGGCTTGACGGCGGAAGATGGCGGCTTGCCTGTGAAATTGATGCAGATGGCGGGCGCGAATATTGCGGCGCTAGACGGGACGCTTGAGACGGCGCTCGGTAAGCTTCCTAAAGTTGAGGGCGGATCGGGCTTAACGCTCTCTACCTCTGCGGCCAAGACATTTGCCAATGTGGAGAAATCCGCCAAGGCCGCAGGTGACGCCTTTGTCACGACTGAGCGCTTGCTGCTGGCGACTGTTTTGAACGCGGATAAAGAATTGAAAGCTGTTCTGAGCAGCATTGGCCTCGACGAGTTCCGCCTCACCGACGCCATTAAGTCCGTGCGTACGGAAGGCCCTGTCACCTCTGATTCTGCCGAGGATCAATATGAGGCGCTGTCCAAATATGCGCGTGACCTGACCGAGGCGGCGCGAGCGGGTAAGCTCGACCCTGTCATTGGACGGGATGAGGAAATCCGCCGCACTATGCAGGTGCTCTCACGCCGCTCCAAGAATAACCCGCTCCTCATCGGGGAACCGGGCGTGGGTAAAACCGCCATTGCCGAAGGTCTCGCCAACCGAATTGTGTCGGGTGATGTACCGGAGTCTATCAAGGGTAAACGCTTGCTTGCACTGGATATGGGCGCGTTAATTGCGGGCGCGAAATATCGCGGCGAATTTGAGGAACGCTTGAAAGCGGTGCTGAAAGAAATTGAGACCGCTAATGGCGAAATTATTCTCTTTATTGACGAAATCCACACCCTTGTCGGGGCGGGTAAAGGCGACGGCGCGATGGATGCCGCCAACCTGCTTAAGCCTGCCCTTGCGCGGGGTGAGCTTCACTGTGTCGGCGCAACCACATTGGATGAATATCGCAAGCATTTGGAAAAAGACGCGGCCTTGGCCCGCCGTTTCCTGACCGTTTTTGTCACCGAACCCACCGTCGAAGACACGGTGTCTATCTTGCGCGGGTTAAAGGAAAAATACGAAGTCCATCACGGCATTCGGATTTCCGACGGCGCGATTGTGTCTGCCGCGCAGCTCTCTAACCGTTATATCACCGATCGTTTTCTGCCCGATAAAGCTATCGATTTAATGGACGAAGCGGCCAGCCGCCTGCGTATGCAAGTGGATAGTAAACCCGAAGCCCTCGACGAAATTGACCGTCGCCTCGTGCAGCTAAAAATCGAAGTCGAAGCCCTGAAAAAGGAAAAAGACAAAGCCTCCAAAGAGCGCCTGAAAAAGCGCAATGCCGAGATTGAAGATCTGGAAGGTCAGTCTTCTGAAATGACGGCGGAATGGCAAGCAGAAAAAGCCAAGCTCGCAGGCGCAACGGACGTCAAAGAAAAGCTCGAACAAGCCCGTTTTGAACTCCAAGATGCGGTGCGGCGCGGGGATTATGCCCTCGCTGGAAAGCTTCAGCATGAAGATATCCCCGCCATGGAAGAGCAGATGGAAAAGTTGGAAGACGCCAATGATGACGCCTCCTCTTTGGCGTCCGAAACCGTCACCTCGGAAACTATCGCCGCCGTCGTCTCGCGCTGGACAGGCGTGCCTGTTGAGAAAATGCTCGAAGGTGAGCGCGAAAAGCTCCTCTCTATGGAGGAGGTTTTAGGTGCGCGTGTGGTCGGGCAGGAAAAGGCCGTGACCGCTGTGTCCGATGCCGTTCGCCGCGCACGCGCAGGTCTGCGCGATCCTGCGCGGCCCATTGGCAGCTTCATGTTCCTCGGGCCAACAGGTGTGGGTAAGACTGAGCTGACCAAAGCCCTCGCCTCATTTATGTTTGATGATGATAGCGCCATCACCCGCATGGACATGTCCGAATATATGGAGAAACATTCCGTGGCTCGCCTCATCGGGGCTCCTCCTGGTTATGTCGGCTATGATGAAGGCGGGGCGCTGACCGAGGCTGTCCGCCGCCGCCCCTATCAAGTCGTACTCTTTGACGAGATCGAAAAAGCGCATCCAGATGTGTTTAATGTGTTGCTGCAAGTGCTCGATGATGGCCGCCTGACAGACGGCCAAGGCCGCACCGTGGATTTTCGTAATACGCTCATCATTATGACATCTAATATCGGGGCGCAGCATCTGCTCAACCTCGCGGATGGTGATAATGTCAATGCGGCGCGGGTCGGCGTGATGGCCGAAGTCAACGCGCATTTCCGCCCTGAGTTCTTAAACCGCCTCGACGAAATCCTGCTGTTCGAGCGGCTAAAGCCCGAACATATGGGCGCGATTGTCGATATTCAGATGAAACGCCTGCAAGGCTGGCTGAAAGACAAGCAAATCGTCCTAGAGCTCACAGATGCCGCCCGCACATGGATTGGCGAGCAAGGCTATGATCCGTCTTATGGTGCACGTCCGCTCAAACGCGTCATTCAGAAAAATGTGCAGGATGAGCTGGCGAGGGAGATTTTGGCGGGACGTGTGCAGGATGGCGCAAAGATTAAAGTGAATGTTGAGAAGGGTAAGATAAAGCTGACCAGCTCCTAACTGGTAAGTGCTTCTTCTTGGATAGTGTCGAGATAATCTTCTGCCAAATCGACTTTGAAGGACGACCATAGCAGCTGATGATCTGACATCTGGTTTTTAAACCGATAACGATTGAAATAGGCCCGCATTTGATCTCGACTGCGGGTCTTTTTCTTTATTTTGCCATTTACATAACCGTCTTTGACCACATCAATATAATGGTCGGCATCTTCGGGGCGGAAGACAGATTTTCTAAAGTTAAAAGCATTACTGACGCGATGCTCTATACGCTCATCTTTTAAGCGGTGCGCGATTTGGTCGTAATAACCCACAGTTTTGCCCAAGGTCGTTGGCAGGTCTTTAATATTATCAGGGACTTTGAAACCGTTATCGAGCAAGGCCTTCATCGTCTCGTGCTCGGGTGAAACAATATTGAAATCACCGAGGAGTATGTAATTAGCCGCGCTCGGAACCGTATCCCAGCCCTTATCGCGCAGTCTTTTCTTTTCCTCGCGGCGCTCTTTATCTTGCCGCTTTTTGAAAAATTTGGCGAGTTCGGCAATTTCCGCGCGGCGCAGATCCATATAAGTGCCTTTAATCTCATCAAAGTCAGCCTCGGTCATATCGTCAGGTTTCTTGGGATCATCGCCGAAATAAATATGCACGGTGCAGAGTTTAAATTGAAACCAACCGCATTGAAAACCAACTAAAAAAGGAGAACGCGCAAATTGTTGATGGCGGTCAAAGACATCAACGTGGTCTAGCTTTGCTGCGCCGACAATGGTCTGACCATCCGGCAACACAATCTCCCCTGCGAGGCGCGAGAAACGAACTTTGCCTTTCCGGTATAGGAAGGCCATACGCTCACTATTACCCAGTCCGTCACCTGAACTATCCGTAACGATATAATCCCATTCATCACCCAGATAGTCGTCCACCAAATCTTCGAGTTGAGTCATGTCAGTTTTGACTTCTTGTACCGCAACCAAATCGAAATGATCTATAATTTCCGCAATGTAGAGCATAGCGTCAGTATTTCGCCATGACGCACCACTACCTCCAAAATGCATTAAGTTCCATGTCGCAAGCCGTAGGTCATGTTCATCGGTCTGGTCACTAACTTCGGACTTTAATTGCTCACGCAGGGCTTTTAGCCGTTCGGCCACATGAACGCGGTGATCTTTATTATTGATCGTCCGTAACTTCCAATATTGTGCCATAAACGCCCCCGCTTAAGTGAGCGCATCACATAACACACTTTAGACGTGAAAGATAGGTGCCCTAGCTACACAAATGCCCTTTAACGACCGCGCCGACCTTACCCATATCCAAACGTCCCGCATAATCGCTCTTTAAGCGGCCCATGACTTTGCCCATATCTTTCAAGCCTGTCGCGCCGCTCTCTTCGATGACTTTGGCTACAGCGGCCTTCATATCCTCTTCTGAGAGCGGTTGAGGCATGAATTCTCGGACGATTTCAATTTCAGTTCGCTCACGCTCCGCGAGTTCAGGGCGGCCATTATCTTCATAGGTTTTGGCGCTTTCCTCGCGCTGTTTGACCATTTTTTGGAGTAGGCTGAGGATTTCGCTGTCCTCAATCCCTTTACAGCGATCTTCTGCGCGGGCGGCGATGTCACGATCTTTGATAGCGGCAGAGACTAATCGCAGTGTCGAAACACGGATTTTGTCTCCGGCCTTCATCGCTGTTTTTGTGCTCTCCATGATAGAATCACGTAAGGCCATATGTTCGTCCCATAAGTTATGGCCGCAGCGATTATACGCTATTGGCCCGAAACAAACAGTCACCCCCGGGACTGTCGGTAAGGAATTAGACGTCTATAGACGGAAAAAAGGCCTATTGCCAAGACTCTGTGCTATTTGCCTCTTGTATCCTTTATTGCCCTCGCTAAAAGACCGTTCAGCTATCCAACCGGCTTATTTAGAGAGCGAGGACGGGGATTTATGACTGTGAAAACCGAAAATCAAGGCCTTAATGCCAAAGAAACACAGCTCGCCACTGGTGCACTGATTTTAGCCACAGGAGATGTCTTTTACGGTCAAGGCTGCGGTGCAATTGGCGAGGCTGTTGGCGAGGTTTGCTTTAATACAGCCATGACGGGCTATCAGGAAATTCTGACAGACCCCTCCTATACAGACCAGATTATATGCTTCACCTTTCCGCATATCGGCAATACTGGCACGAATAGCGAAGACGAGGAGGCTTCTACAAAACGCGCTGAGAATGCGGCGCGTGGCGCGATATTTAAAGCGCCCATTACACCCTCCTCTAGCTGGCGTTCTGAAAATGAACTTGGTGATTGGCTGAAAACGCGCGGCATTATCGGGCTGTCAGGTATCGATACACGCGCGCTCACCGCCTTTATCCGTGATAATGGTATGCCCAATGGCGTGATTACTCATGCGCCTGACGGGAAGTTCGATATAGATGCCCTCGCCGCCAAAGCGCGCGGTTGGAATGGTCTGGTCGGCGCGGACCTAGCCAAAGCTGTGGCAACAGAAGAAAGTTTCGACTGGCGCGAGGCTCGCTGGGTTTGGCCTGAAGGGTATGAAAATAAAGACGGCATCAAGTCGGTTGTGGTCATTGATTACGGCGTGAAACGGAACATTCTAAGAAATCTCGTCACCGCAGGTATGAAAGTTACAGTCGTGCCGCCAACCACAGCGGCTGATGATATCCTCGCCCTTAATCCTGACGGCGTAGTCCTATCCAATGGCCCGGGTGACCCTGCGGCAACGGGCGAATATGCGATACCAGTGATACAAAAGTTGGTCGCGGCAGATAAGCCTGTTCTCGGTATCTGCCTCGGCCATCAAATGCTGGCTCTGGCCCTCGGCGCGAAGACAGTGAAAATGGAACAAGGCCATCACGGCGCGAACCATCCTGTTAAAGACTACACGACCAATAAAGTCGAAATTGTCTCGATGAATCACGGCTTTGCAGTGGATCAGAAAAGTCTGCCCGACACGGTTGAGGAAACCCATGTTAGCCTGTTTGACGGCTCTAATTGCGGCATCCGCCTGAAAGGCAAACCCGTCTTCTCCGTCCAACACCACCCTGAAGCCAGCCCCGGCCCGCAGGATAGTTTCTATCTGTTTGAGAGATTTGCTGACGCGCTTTAGATTACGCGGGTATTTTCGCGCAACCATGCGTCGAGATTTTTGAAAGTGACATCATTCGCATCAAACAGGCCATAAATAAAATCTGTCGTCTGATCATCCGTGGCGCTACACTCAATCCCGTTTACGTCAAGAAACAGAAGCGTGACGTTAAGCGCCGTCCTTTTATTCCCATCAACAAAAGGATGGTTTTGCATAAAACTTTCCCACAGCGCGGCGGCTTCTTCGATTATATCTTTATAGTATCCTGTTTGCGGTCTAAAAAGCGCGGATTCAAGTTGACCCATATCGCGAATACCTGGCGCACCGCCGAATAATCGTAACTGCATATCGTGCAAGGCCAGAACATCATCAATCTCCGGATACCATCGGCTCATTTTGCGAGGGCTTCAAAGGTTTTTGCATATTTCTTGAGAATCCGGTCTTGAGCCGCCTTAACCTCAGGCCGCATGACATAGCCTTGTTTCTCTTTGAGCATCATCTCGACCGCTTCTTCGAGGACAGATTGAATCTGACGGCCTTCCGATTTAGCATATTCTCGCAATCGGCGGAGCAAATCCGCATCCATCTGCGTGGCAAATTTTTGGCGTTCATGTGCAAAAGGCACAGCAGATTCTTTTGCCTGTTTTGCAGGTGTGGCAGTTTGTTTATAGTCACGATCAGTCATGGCATAATCCTTTCGGACTACATCTTAAAGTATAATATCACCTTTTGTCAAGAATTATCATGACAAAACTAGCTGTTATCTAGTTAAGCCGCACAGATCCGCTGGCAATCAAGCTCTCAGAACCCGCTAAGATAGCCTCCCTCGCGGGTCGCGGCAGAACATGCGTCATCGTGCTGACATAGGCAGCATCCGCCTCGTGGAAAGTTCCAAGCTCCGCAAGCAGAGCTTTAACAGAGTCGTCAAACAACGCGATTATCCGCAATACAAAGCTCGGCATCTCGCCTTTTGGCAAGCCTTTTAAGTCAGGATATTCAGCCCTTAAAGTAGCTGCAATATCTTTGAACCAAAGCGATTCTCCTGTAGCAAATAATCTGCGTCCTCCCGCCTCTTTTGAAGTCATCGCAGCCACATGAATGGCGGCGCAATCGCGCACATCTATCAAAGGCACGCCCACTTTGGGTACGCGGGGAAACTTTCCAATCATCATAGCCTTTAGCAGACCAAGCGACGCCCCTGCATTACCATAGGTATCAGGTCCGAATACGACCCCGGGACAAATCGTAGTAAGTTTTTCTTTAAGGCCTTGCGCCTCTACATAAGCCCAAGCAGATTTTTCCGCGCGCGTTTTAGAAATAGGATAGGACGTCATGGGTTTCCAATCCGGATCCGACCAATCATCCTCGGTCAAAATCATTTTAGCGCCCTTACCCGGTTGCCCCATCATCGCGGCTATTGACGAGGTCAGTACAATGCGTTCTGCCCCCGCAGAAAAGCCGCGCTCCAAGACACGTTGTGCTCCGGCACGTGCCTCGGGGACCAAAGCCTCACGCTCTTTGGGGGCCTCATGTGGCAAGGGAGAGGCGATATGCTGAATATAGCGGCAATCTTTTACGGCATCTGCCCAACCCGTATCTGCGCCGAGATCAGCTTCGACAAGTTCTAGCCGCGAGACATCAGCGCCATTCGCCTCTAGCGCATCGACAATCTTTTGCCCTTTGACCTTGTTGCGTACCGTCCCCCGAACGGCATAGCCTTTGGCAAGCAATCGCTCTGCAACATGCGAGCCGATAAAGCCGGATACTCCTGTAACGAGGACGCGATCTGTCATAGAAATCCCTTTATGTGTTATCTGATTTTATTCGGACAGGATTTATTATAAATCTCTATCGCCTCAGGCATCCGGTTTTTGAAATCATTGACGCGCGTTTCAGGTGATGGGTGAGTGGATTGAAATTCTGGAGGCGTTGCGCCGCCAGCCGCGCCCATACGCTCCCAAAGCTTTGGCGCTTCACGGGGGTCATAACAGGCCCGCGCCATCAGCACGAGACCAATATAATCCGCCTCGGATTCATGTTTGCGCGAAAACGGCAATGCAAAGCCATATTGGCTGATACCGCCAAAGACGCCCATAACCGCGCGCTGGGCCCCGATATCCATCCCCCCTGCACCCATCGACACACCTGCACCGACAATACGCTGCATATTTTGCTGCGCCATACGCTCTGCGCCATGATGAGCCAATGCGTGCGCGACTTCGTGGCCCATAACAACAGCCAGACCGTCTTCATTTTCGGCAATAGGAATAAGCCCCGTATAAACGGCAGTATAGCCCCCCGGCAGCGCAAAGGCATTAGCTTGCTCTGACTCAATAACATTGAATTGCCAGTCAAAGCCCGGATCAGAGTCTGACGCAGCTCTTGCAATGCGCACACCAATTTCACGAACAGCGTCAAGCACGGGTCCGCTTGTCACGAGGTTTTGGCGATTATCACTTAGGATTTGCTGATAACTTTGTAGTCCTAACTGCATTTCAGCCGCAGGTTTCATAGTTCTTAGCTGCTTACGACCTGTGTAAGGCACTGTTTTTTGATTGGCGAAATAATAAATCGCAGCGCCCACAGCAAACACCAACATGAGTTGCCAGCGAAAGCCCCCACGCCGTCTTCGTATTCCCCCTGTACGTCTATTCATCGTACGATAAACCATGTTTCACCCTCTGGAATTTTCTTTAAGCATAACACAGATTCTTTGAGTGGGAATAGTTGCATTTTCATCTCCAAAACTATAGGGGGGGACAATTTGGCTTTTCTGGCCAGATTCGAACATGTTTCGCAGCTATTTGAGGCCCTTTCGCATGCCAAAAAGAACCGATATCCAATCAATTCTTATTATCGGGGCGGGGCCTATTGTTATTGGGCAAGCCTGCGAATTTGACTATTCAGGGGTCCAAGCGTGTAAAGCCCTGAAAGATGAAGGCTACCGCGTCATCCTCGTAAATTCCAACCCCGCCACAATTATGACTGATCCTGGCATGGCTGATGCGACCTATGTTGAGCCGATAACCCCCGAAATCGTCGAAAAAATTATCGCGATTGAAAAACCTGATGCTCTGCTACCGACAATGGGCGGGCAGACAGCGCTCAATACGGCCTTAGCCCTTGAGCAAATGGGCGTTCTTGAAAAATACGGCGTCGAGATGATTGGCGCCAAAGCGGATGTGATTGACAAAGCTGAGAGCCGTGAGCGCTTTGCTGCGGCCATGACGAAAATCGGCCTTGAAAACCCGCGCGCCACAATTATCACAGCTCCGGTAGACGAGAATGGCGAGGCCAATATCGCTGAGGGTGTGGCTGAGGCCGTGCGTAAACTCCCTGAAACTGGGCTACCCGCCATTATCCGCCCCGCCTTTACGATGGGCGGAACAGGCGGCGGCGTCGCCTATAATCAAGAAGAGTTCGAAGAAATTGTCCGCTCAGGTTTGGCCGCCTCTCCTACGAATGAGGTTCTTGTCGATGAGAGCCTCTTAGGATGGAAAGAATATGAGATGGAGGTTGTTCGCGACAAAGCTGATAACTGCATTATCATCTGCGCAATTGAGAATATTGACCCTATGGGTGTGCATACTGGCGACTCCATCACTGTTGCCCCTGCCCTCACACTGACGGATAAAGAATATCAAGTCATGCGGGACGCCTCTATTGCCGTGCTGCGCGAAATTGGTGTGGAGACGGGCGGCTCTAATGTGCAATTCGGGATGAACCCCAAAGATGGCCGCATGGTCGTCATTGAAAAGAACCCGCGTGTATCCCGTTCATCGGCTCTGGCGTCCAAAGCTACAGGTTTTCCTATTGCTAAGATCGCAGCGAAACTCGCCGTAGGTTACACATTGGACGAGCTGGACAATGATATCACAGGCGCAACACCTGCCGCCTTTGAACCGACGATTGACTATGTCGTCACAAAAATCCCGCGCTTTGCTTTTGAAAAATTCCCGGGTGCAGAACCTGTATTAACGACCGCTATGCGCTCTGTGGGAGAAGCCATGGCCATTGGACGCACATTTTCAGAAAGCCTGCAAAAAGCCCTACGCTCTCTTGAAACTGACCTGACAGGATTAAACGATATTATTCTCGATCCAGAAGGCACCATGTCTGAGGACGAGCTTAAAAATGCCATGAAAGCACGGCTTTCCATCCTTGCGCCCGACCGGCTTTTAGTGATCGCGCAAGCTTTCCGCCAAGGCTTTAAACTTAAAAAGATTTTCCAATATACAGGTATTGACCCCTGGTTCCTGCGCCAAATTCGTGACCTCGTAAAAGCTGAAGACTGGCTGAAAGAGAACGGTCTCCCTAAAAACGAAGCTGAATGGCGGGCTATTAAATCCGATGGTTTTGCAGATGCCCGCATAGCAGAATTGACTGGAAAAACTGAAGCTGCCGTGCGCAAAGCACGTCACGCATCTGGCATTCGGCCTGTCTATAAACGCGTTGATACCTGCGCGGCGGAGTTCCAAGCCAAAACACCTTATATGTATTCCACCTATGAAGTGCCAAGTTTTGGCGGAAAAGTTGAGTGCGAATCGCGGGTCTCAAGCCGTGATAAAGTGATTATCCTCGGCGGCGGGCCGAACCGTATCGGCCAAGGTATTGAATTTGACTATTGCTGCTGCCACGCGGCTTATGCGCTGGATGATATCGATATTGAGAGTATTATGGTCAATTGTAATCCTGAGACAGTCTCTACGGATTATGACACCTCTGACCGTTTGTATTTTGAACCGTTGACAGAAGAAGATGTGCTTGAACTCATCATGACTGAGAAACAGTCTGGCAACCTTAAGGGAGTCATCGTTCAATTTGGCGGTCAAACACCGCTAAAACTCGCCGAGGCGCTGGAAGCTAACGGCATTCCGCTGCTTGGTACAAAGCGCGACGCACTCGACCGTGCCGAAGACCGCGAACGTTTTAAGGCTTTGGTTGAGAAGCTGGGCTTAAAACAACCAAATAATGCCATTGCACGTAATGCCAAAGAATCCGCCCAAGCCTCTAAGACTGTTGGCTATCCGCTCGTTCTTCGCCCGTCTAATGTTCTGGGCGGACGCGGCATGGAAATTGTAGATAACGATACAGAGCTTAACCGCTATATCAACGAGGCTGTCAAAGTCTCAGGTAAATCCCCGCTCCTGATTGATCAATATTTGCGAGACGCAATCGAAGTGGATGTGGACGTTATATGTGACGGCGAAGAAGTCTATGTTGCCGGCATCATGGAACACATCGAAGAAGCCGGTGTGCATTCCGGAGACTCGGCCTGTTCTCTGCCGCCCTATACGCTTTCTGAGGACATCGTGGCTGAGCTTGGCCGCCAAGCCAAACTCCTCGCATTAGAACTCGGCGTTGTCGGCCTTATGAACACCCAATTTGCGGTTAAGGATGATATTGTTTACCTGATCGAAGTTAATCCGAGGGCGTCACGCACCGTCCCCTTTGTGGCCAAAGCCATTGGGCAGCCTATCGCTAATATTGCCGCCAAAGTTATGGCCGGGATGAAGCTGTCTGAATTTGATTTGTCCGTGAAACCGCAGAAACATATCGCTGTCAAAGAGGCCGTCTTCCCTTTTGCGCGCTTCCCCGGCGTGGACACGGTGCTTGGCCCCGAAATGCGCTCAACAGGCGAGGTTATGGGCCTGGCTGAAAGTTTTGGTATGGCCTTTGCCAAGAGCCAGCTTGGTGGCGGAGTGACACTTCCTGAGAGCGGAAAGGTCTTCATCTCTGTAAGAGAGGCCCATAAACCCATTATGGCAAAGCTCGCAAAAGAGCTGATTGATCTCGGCTTCTCAATCTTAGCCACAGGCGGGACAACAAAATATCTCCGCGCGCAGGGCTTGGAGGTAGAATATGTCAAAAAATATCACGAAGGCCGCCCCAACATCATTGATGCAATGAAGAATGGTGAGGTCGCCTTGGTCTTTAACACCACGAGCGGCAAGCAATCGCTCAAAGACAGTTTCAGCCTTCGCCGCACAGCCCTCACGCAGAAAATTCCCTATTTCACAACAGCCGCCGCCGCCCGCGCCAGTGTCGAGGCGATTAAAGAACTCGCCAAAGGCGATTACGATGTGGAGAGTTTACAGAGCATTGCAGCGGGGTAAAATTAGCGCTTGATCCTTACGGTCGCTTCTCCGAGTTGTTGGCCTATAACCTCGAAATTCTCTTTAAGTTTTTTCGCATTTTTACTTTTGAAAGCGAGTTTCTTTTCAGATGCACAGTCTTCTAACAGATCTTCACCCTTTTTTGGAGCTGCAAAGGCTACCGTATATATAGTATAGCCCCTATCTTTTGCGTCCTCGCAGAAATCAATGGTATCAATGTCGGATTGAGGATCGTTATTATCTCCATCTGTCATAAAGATTAAATGACCCGACCATTTATCATCTGTCTTGGTGGTATCCTTGGCAATAAGTTCATTTATTGCGAAGCGTACTGATGGCGTTGAATTAGTGCCTCCGAACGCTACAAAAAGCGGATCAGAACTCATCGTATTCAAAATATGCTGATAACCTGGGCGATCCGTATCATTTATGATAATATCGGTGTTATAAGTCGAAAATGACGTCGTCAAAGCCGCACTAAGAAGAGTTGGGTTTTCAGAAGCGTCGAACATAGCTTGAAATAGATCTCCTGTGGCCTGTTCCAAAGCTTCAATTTTAATCTGACCATCGGTTGTCGTCAGACCCATAGATCCAGACGTATCGAACGCAAATGCGATCGATATAGGCGGAACATAATCAATCGCGTAGCCAACGGTAGATGAAGCTGTAACGTCGGTCTCCTTATGCCCGAAAATATGCATAAGAAAGTAGTCTGTCTTAGCCGCGACAGTAACTGTAACTTCTTTGGCACTGTCGTCGAAAACAATACTGACATTATCTCGAACTTCAATTTTGTTTCCTTTTTGCAAAACATTTTCATCAAAGTGCTCTTTTGATTTTTCCATTCTTACGCCATTTGTCTCTCGCGCAACAAGCGCTGCCGCTAATGCAGTGCTATCTGCAATGTCAGCAACTTTCTGCTGGTTTGACAGCATCTGAGAGACATCCACGGCTAAACCCACACCGCCCAATAACACCATCAGGACTACGGAAAATAGAATAGCGACATTACCTTTTTCATCGCTTTTGAATGATCGCAACATAATCAACCCCATTAATCACGAAGTTTTATGTTATCATATTTTTATTAAAAAACTGTTTCGTGTAGGCTTATGGAACAACACATGTCTTAGACACTTTCCCAGACTTGACTCTTGTGTCACAATTTTGCAACATTCAAGAGTCCTTACTTTTTTATCGTCTCCTTTCGTGAATGAGCAATGGACATTCTAAACGGCAGGGTGGCACCCCTGCCGTTTTTCATTTTCCATTAAGGGTTGATTATGTATGAAATATCCTTATCTCTTCGCGGCTTAAGAATTTTGGAACATGAACCATGCAAAAATATCCGATGACAGTTGGCGGCCATGCCGCTCTTGAAGCTGAATTGAAAAACTTAAAGTCCGTCGAACGGCCTTACATCATCAACGCCATTTCCGTAGCGCGTGAGCATGGCGATCTGTCTGAGAACGCGGAATATCATGCCGCCAAAGAGAAGCAGGGCTTTATCGAAGGCCGTATTCAAGAATTAGAGTCCAAATTATCATTGGCCCAAATCATCGATACGTCAAAAATGGATGGAGATACTGTGAAATTCGGCGCGATTGTTAAAATCGTTAATGAGGATACGGATGAGGAAAGCACTTACCAAATCGTGGGTGAAGATGAAGCTAGCGTCAAGGACGGCAAAGTCTCCATTACCTCCCCGATTGCACGTGCCATGATTTCCAAGGAAATTGGAGACACGTTCGAAGTGATCGCGCCGGGCGGCTCCAAGGGCTATGAAATCCTGGAAGTCACCTACAAGTAAATGACCGATGACGCCCTTACCTGTTTCGTCATAAGTGACGGACGGCGCGGGATAGAAAATCAAGCATTGGGGCTAGCGGAAGCAGCGGGACAGATTCATCCACTCGATATTGTCACGCATAAAATTGAAAACGGCGCAGCTTTCAAAGCGGCCTCACCCACCCTTCAATTTGCGATGAAATCCAAGCCTTCTGATTACGGCCTGACAGGTATTCCGCCTCAAATCGCCATTGGCTGTGGTCGCCAAGCCATCGCGCCGCTACTTGCGCTAAAAAAACAGGACCCCGAAACATTTGCCATCTATGTGCAAGACCCGCGCATGGACACGGACCGCTTTGATTTAGTCATAGCACCTAAGCACGACAATATATCCGGCCCCAATGTTGAAACGATGCTAGGTTCGCCTAACCGCGTCACGAAAGCCGAGATTGCCGGTCAAACCCTTAGCTTTAAAAAAGAGCTGAATAAGCTCCCAATGCCGCGGGCCGCTATGCTGATTGGCGGAGTCTCCAAAACGCATAATCTGGATAAAGAGGTTCATAGAATTCATATGGAAGCTGCGGACAAAATTATTACGCAGGGCTACTCTTTAATGATTACGACCTCTCGCAGAACGCCTGATTGGGCGATTAAAGACTATAGAAAGCTCGCATCAGATCATGATAATGTTTGGGGGTATTTTGGCGATGGCCCTAACCCTTATTTTGCTTTTCTGGGAGGGGCTGAAATTCTGCTTGTGACTGAGGATAGTACGAATATGCTGACTGAAGCGGCCAGTACGGGAAAAATAGTTTTAACGCTACCCATGCACGGGAAAGCCGGAAAATTTAAACACTTATATCAGAGTTTGGAGGCCCGGTGTAATATACGCCCTTATGACGGCACTTTGACGGCAGAACCCTACACGCCACTCAAAGAAACGCAGCGCATAGCAGAGCGTTTATGGGCGCATTATGAGGCCCGTACAGCCGCCATCAATTAACGCAGCCGCGCCCTTCACTATCAGTCTTTCTTGCGGTCCAATTTAAAGCATTTTGTAAAATCAGTGTCGCCTCTTTAGCCTCATAAGTCTCATGACGATGACCTTGGGCCGTATAGACGATCCTTGATTGATTATCACCCAAGCATCTGGCCCAGATAATTGGATGATCGGATGGCTTGGGGCCCATCCGCAAATCAGAACGATCGCCATAGACAGTATTTACAGGACTATAGGTGCTCTCATCCAATCCGGCCAAAACAATGAAGTCATCTCCTGGAGGCGCTTCAAATGTATACCATTCATCGATAGCCATGAACTCTTTGCCTATGCCTTGCATGACGGGATGAGATGTATTTAAGACTTCGACTCTGGCCTCTTGAAATTGCGGGGCCATTGGATGGCTGACGAAGGTCGCGCCTAACATCTCATTGTGATAAAAGCTCCAATCCTGATGAGAGGCATCGCCCGCCCCGTGAATTAAAACCGCGCCTTTTCCTTGCGCCAACCACGTTTCAAAAGCCGCTTCCTGCACGGGCGTTAAGGCATCACCTGTCATGTTATTAAAAACGACAACATCAAATTTAGCGAGCTCTTCCGCGTTGAAAATTGCACTATGCTCTGTCGTAAAATACCCAAGGCCCATATCTTTTGCAGCCTTCATTATGGCAAGATCTGCGCCGACAATACCCTCCTCATGACGCCAATCCCGCGTTTCAGAGAAAATTAAAATAGACGGCGTGGGCACATAGCTAAAGTAACGCCCTGTCGTGGGCGGCGCTTCATATGTAGCTATTGCTTCCACAGTCTCAGATTTGGCAGGTTGCAATTGGGCGGTATCAGCAGATGTCGAGGCTGAACAGGCGGCTAGAATAATAGATGAGAGGAGCGATAAATATTTCATAACAGTTCTTAACCCAGCTTTATATCATACACAATGTTGTGTTCACGGCTTGTTGCGAATCTGTATGGCTATCCCTATGTGTGAGAGACGAAAAATTTACGAGAACCTTCATGTCTGACACTATTCACCACAAAGTTATCATTATCGGTTCAGGGCCAGCGGGTTATACAGCCGCTGTCTATGCCGCGCGCGCCATGCTTGAACCCGCTATTATTGCAGGACTTCAACCCGGCGGGCAGTTGACAATCACGACTGAGGTCGAGAACTATCCGGGCTTTCCCGAGATTCAAGGCCCGGAGCTTATGGAAAAATTCAAGGAACATGCCCTGAAATTTGGGACGAGTTTCTATGAGGATACAATTATTGATGTGGATTTCTCAGTCCGTCCTTTCCAGATGAAAGGGGATAGTGGCAAGACGTATACATCTGATGCAGTCATTATCGCAACGGGGGCTCAAGCGAAATGGCTCGGCCTGCCATCTGAAGATAAATACCAAGGCTTTGGCGTCTCAGCTTGCGCCACCTGTGATGGTTTCTTCTATCGCAATAAAGAAGTCGTGGTTGTCGGCGGCGGAAATACAGCGGTCGAGGAAGCGCTTTTTCTGACCAATTTTGCCTCACGCGTGACGCTAGTTCACCGTAGGGATAGTCTTCGCGCGGAGAAAATCCTACAGCACCGCCTTTTAAATCACGACAAAGTCGAAGTGCTTTGGGACACAACACTGGAAGAAATTCTCGGTGATGAGACTCCGTTAGGCGTAACAGGGGTTCGCTTGAAAAACGTTAAGTCAGGCGACGTCTATGACCGCGAAACGCATGGTGTCTTTATTGCAATCGGACATAAACCTGCCACCGAAGTGTTTAAGGGTCATGTGGACATGAATGAAGGCGGATATATTACAACAGCTCCTGACAGTACGGCGACAAATGTGCCCGGTATTTTTGCAACGGGCGATGTGTCTGACGAAACATATCGCCAAGCCGTAACAGCGGCAGGACTAGGCTGTATGGGCGCGCTTGAATCCGAACGCTTTTTGACGGAGCAAGCCGCATTGGCGGAAGCCGCGGAATAGTGCTTGGCTGATGGACACACTTGATTGGGATAAGCTCAAAACTTTTCATGCCGCAGCAGAGACAGGGTCTCTCACCGCGGCGGCTGAATTGTTGAAAATTTCCCAATCCGCAGTCTCGCGTCAAATCACAGCGCTTGAGGACAGTCTCGATACGCCTCTTTTTCACCGCCATGCCAGAGGTCTTACTCTCACTGAACAGGGGCGCATATTATATAATACAGCCCATGATATGGCCCATAAGGTTGCGCTCGCCCAAGCCTCAGTCATTGACAGCCGAAATAAGCCGCAAGGCACACTTCGCGTCTCAACACCAATTTCACTCGGCGCAAATTGGCTGACATCCGTCCTGCCTGAATTCATCGAAGCTTACCCTGAAATAGATGTCCAGCTTATTTTAGAGGATGAAGAACATGATCTCTCAACCTTTGAAGTTGATTGTGCGCTTCGGCCCTGGCCTTCAACGCAAGGTGACGTGATTGAACGCAAACTGGGTACAATTTCACAAAGCCTATATGCGTCTCACGCTTACCTGGCAAAATATGGCGCACCTATTTCCGCTGAAGACCTGGATAATCATAAAATCATTGCATTTGGTGAGTTGATCCCAACACGACTTCACAGCGCAAATTGGGTCCTGAAGGAAGGCCGTGCCGGCCCCGCGCGCGAGCCAGTATTATGTGTAAATAACCTTCACGGCATTATGCGTGCGACTGAGGCTGGTATAGGCCTCGCCGGAATACCCGATTATATGACAGCCCTTTCCCGGCGCCTCGTCAGAGTATTGCCCCAAGTTAAAGGTGACCCCTTTGACGTGTTTTTTGTTTACCCCACTGAGCTTCGCGGCTCAGTCAAAGCGAAGGTATTCAGAGAATTTCTAATGCGGGTGACGAAGAACTGGCAGTCTGAGGACTAGGCTCTACACGTATCCGAGTAAATCTAGAGCTATGCATATATGCATAGCCACCCTGCTGTTCTATCTCTTCTTATCCGCGTGCCATGGGCCTATTTAGAGTTCACAAGACAGGCAGCGTCCTCCCCTTTTAGTTTCCTGTCTTTTGATACCGCGAATAATTCTCCCCGAATATTTTGCGAAGACTTTAACCGGGCCCGGATTATTCCGAGAGCCCGGTTTTTTTCGTTATTTATTAACCCAAACCCCCTAATTAGCCTCGTGGGAAGAATAAACAATAATGCTGTGAGCGCCCGTGAGTCCTGAAAATCAAAACCAAGAACACAATATAGAGCCGGATATTGAGACAGTAGAGTTTGCAGATTCAGGCTCTTATCGTGACAAAATTACCCAAGGCCAAGAGATAGAGTATCTCAAAATGCTGTGTAGCGCGTTAGACGTTGGCGTAAGTATTTTTGATAAAAATCTCGATTACAAATTTATCAGCGACGCAGTTTATCGGGATCTAAATCTAAGCACCAAAGATCTACATATAGGCGACCCCTTGTCTAAATGTCATCAACTCATGCTCGATAACGGCATGCTAACACCTGAACTGATTGAACAGAATAAATTATCTCATCAAGATTTAGAGCAGCGATTAAGTACTCAAGAGAATAATGCTCCGTCTATTATGACACTAGGGAATGGTGCTACTTATAAATTTGTTCGCAAATCTCTGCCAACTGGCCATACCGTTTCAATGGCGCAGGATATCACCGAACTAACAGAAAAAGACCGCCTGTTAAATGAAGCTTTGGACCTAGGCGGTGCGGGATATTGGATCGCTGATCTTGTGACAAAATCTTATGAGCTCAGCTCGACCTTTAAGTCCGTTTTGCCGAAAGATCACATCGATATGCTCAAAAAAGGCGGCATGTTTGCGCTGATACATCCTGAGGACCGCGATGCAGCCACAAAGGCGCTAAAAAATGCGGCGGCTAACAAAGATAAATTCCAATATGCCGCGCGGGCTTTGACACGCAGTGGCTCATATGTTTGGGGTAAAACAGTTGGAGATATTGTTCGCGATATTAATGGTAAGCCCATCAAAATCCGCGCTTTCGTTGTAAATACTGAAAAAGAAAGACGGCATGAAGCCGAACTATTGCGGGCCAAAGATGAAGCCGTTGCAGCTTCTCATGCGAAATCAGAATTCTTAGCGAATATGAGCCACGAAATCAGAACACCTATGAATGGTATTTTAGGGATGGCCGAACTGCTAGCAAATTCCAGTATTGATGACCGTCAAAGAGAATTTGTGAATGTTATAAATAACTCAGCAACAGCTCTTTTAACAATCATAAATGACATTCTGGATTTTTCAAAAATCGAGGCCGGCGCACTTGAAATGGATCCCATGCCCTTTGACCTTAAAGATGCCGTCAACGATGTTGCTTCGATGCTCGCCTCTCATGCGCAAGACAAAGGCTTAGAAATTATTGTCAATTATTCCGCTAGATTTAAATCTAACTTTATTGGCGACGGAGGCCGATTGCGTCAGGTTATTACCAACCTCATGGGTAATGCGATCAAATTTACAGAAAACGGCCACGTCATTGCAGATATTGACATCAGTGAGTTTAAAAACCGTGCAGCTCTGGTTACGATTAGTATTTCAGATACAGGTATCGGCATTGAACCAGAAAAGCTTAAAAAGGTATTCCATAAGTTCACACAGGCCGACAGTAGTACAACCCGCGTATATGGCGGCACAGGCCTCGGATTGTCTATATCCAGAGCAATTGTAGAAATGATGGGCGGAAGAATAAGTGTCCAGTCAACTCTTGGAAAAGGGTCTACATTTACAGCGCGAATACCCTTACAAATCGATGAACAAGCCGATGCTGTCATCTATGATACATCGACGTTATCAGGCAAGCGCGCGCTTATTATTGACGATATAAAGGCAAACAGATCCGTCTTAACTGAACAATTAGCAAGTTGGGACATAAAATCAGACAGCGTAGAAGATGGCGTTGAAGCACTTAATCACATCAAAGACATGGCCTCACGAGGAGAATATTATGATTTAATACTGCTCGACTTCCTCATGCCAGGTATGAATGGGCGTGAATTTGCACAAGTCATTACGAATATGACCGAACTGCCAAACATACCCATTGTTATGTTGTCATCCTGTGATCAGCCTATTTCAAGTCAGCAATTACAATCCATCGGGATCAATAAATATTTGGTCAAGCCTGCACGTGAGTCCCGTCTCTATGACGCTATTGTTCACGTCCTGTCTTCAGCGAAAAGCCCAAATCGGTTCATCGTGGACGAAGATGAAGGTTCGCAAACGCCTTCAAAACCTTTACCTTCTAAAACCGAAATTTTAGTCGCAGAGGACTTTGCACTTAATCAAGATGTCGTCAGGCTTATGCTCTCTGAAACAGACTACATACCAATATTTGCTAATAATGGCCAAGAAGCCCTTGAGCTTTACAAAACGGATCCGAACCGCTTCCCTGTCATTATCATGGATGTTTCCATGCCGATAATGGACGGACATCAAGCCACAAAAGAAATACAAGCTTTTGAACACACCCATGAATTGGTGCCTACACCGATCATTGCTTTGACCGGACACGCCTTGAAAAATGACCGTAATGAGTGTCTGGAAGCTGGAATGTGTGACTATCTCACAAAACCTGTTAAACAGTCCGAATTACTCGAAAAAATCGCTTATTGGACAGGCGCTGAATACAAGGCTGAGGATCAAGCTTTATCAGCTTGACCATGTTTTAAATTCATTCCTGTTCAGTTGATTAATTTACCTAGCTTGCAGTTGCGCGCAGCATCCAAGCTGTTTTTTCGTGAAGCGTAACACGCGGTGCAATAACATCCGCCGTTGCATCATCACCCGCGTCCTCTGCAATGCGAAGTACATCCCGCGCTGTTTTAGCGACTTGTTCGTGTCCCTTTGCTAAATTTTTGACCATAGCTTCCCAATCAGGCTCGCCAGATTCTTCTTTGATAGTCGAAAGTTTCGACATTTCAGAATAAGAGGCTGGAGCATAATATCCGAGTGCGCGAACCCGCTCAGCTAACTCGTCAACAGCCGTCCACATTTCAGTATATTGATCCATGAATTGAGTATGTAACTGCTGAAAATGAGGCCCCTCCACGTTCCAATGATATCCATGAGTTTTCAAATAAAGCGTATAGGTGTCAGCCAGAAGCCGCGAAATAGCGTCAGCAGATTTTTTGCGGTCTTCTTTTTTAATGCCAATATCAATGTCCATTTTTAGTCTCCTAAGAATTTAGTTTTTACATAGACAGATCATAATGATAGGTAAATTCGAATATTTCTATGACTTAAATAGTTTCTGCCTATTTTACCCTAGAGCAAAACTCTTGAATGCGGCTGCAAGCTTCTTTTAGTTGTTCCATCGATGTTGCGTAGGAAATTCTGAAGTTAGGTGACCCATGAAACGCCCCACCCGGGACAACAGCGACATGCGCCTCCTTCAAAAGTGCAGAAGCAAATTCAATGTCATTGCTAATGAGCTGCCCACCTGCAGATCTGCGGCCTATTAAACCGGCACAATTTGGATAAACATAGAATGCTCCATCAGGCTTAGCACAACTAATACCCTCAGCCGCATTAAGTCCTGTCACAACAGCATTACGTCTAGCCGTAAAAGCTATATTTCGCTCCTCAATAAATTCATGCGGCCCGTTTAGCGCTGTAACTCCGGCCCATTGCGATATAGAGCTGGGGTTGGACGTGGACTGGCTCATGACTTTGGCCATAGCTTTTATCATCCATTCTGGCCCGCCCGCATAGCCGATACGCCACCCCGTCATAGCGTAAGCTTTGGACAGTCCGTTCATTGTGAGTGTTCGTTCATAGAGAGCAGGTTCTACCTGCGCTATTGTCGCAAATTGAAATCCATCATAGACAAGATGTTCGTACATATCGTCTGTTAGGACCATGACTTTTGGATGCTTTAAAAGCACCTCAGAGAGTACCTTCAGGTCTGCCGCACTATAAGCTGATCCTGTCGGGTTGGACGGGGAATTCAGGATCAGCCAGCGCGTCTGCGGGTTTATGACGGACTCTAATTGTTCAGCCGTCAATTTAAACCCACTATCCATATCACAAGGGATAACTATTGGTGTTCCGCCGCATAATTTAACCATTTCTGGATAAGAAACCCAACAGGGCGCGGGCACGATAACCTCATCACCTTTATTCAAAGTTGCCATAAAGGCATTAAAAATCACGGGTTTGCCGCCCGGCGAGACATTTATTTGTGAGGTCTTATAAGCAAGCGAATTATCACGCTTAAATTTATCTATAATGGCTGATTTCAACTCAGGGATACCATCAACATTTGTGTAATTTGTTTTACCGGAGTGAATGGCCTCTATCGCAGCCTGTTTAATGTGATCTGGCGTATCAAAGTCGGGTTCTCCTGCGCCCAACCCTATTACATCTATACCCGATGCCTTCATCTCGCGGGCGGCTTGCGTTACCGCCATAGTGGCCGAAGGCGCGACGCGCGATAGGTTATCAGAAATAGAAAATGTCACAGATAGCCTCCTGTTAAGCGACCCTGTTAAAACGGCTTTAGCGTGATGTCCACGTTACATCTGCGCCGTGAAGAGGCACTGTGGCCAAGCTCATCTTGGCTGAGCCATCAACAATCTTTTTGCTGTAAACCAGATAAATCAATGTCTCGGCCTCGGCGTCATAAACACGTCGAACGGCAAGTTTCTTGAAGACTATACTCTGGCGCTGCTTAAAGACTTCCTCGCCGCCTTTTTTTAGGCTGATATCTCCAATCGTGACAGGCCCTGTTATCCCGCAAGAGATAGATCCGTTTGAAGGATTTTCAAACCAATCCCCTTTAGACAGGCGGTCAATAACACCTCTGTCAAAATGCGCCATATGGCAAGTGACGCCTTTTATGTCTTCGTCCTCAAAGGATTCAATTTTGATCTCATTACCCGTCCAATCATTGTTGATTTCAGCGACCTCACCAACACCGCTGCCACCGCAGCCCACAAGACCCAAGGCGGAAAGGAGTAATAGATAGTATTTCATGAGTAAGCCTCTCTCTGTTCACATAGCTTACGCATAAAACAGCGAGACGTTCCCAGATCTAGCGCAAAGTCAGTTCCGATATCCGGATATCCATATTTTGCTCCATACCGATGCCTAAAGCTTTAGCTTTTACGCGCATAGTCATAGTGTCGGTATAAGCAAAACCATTCGGCGCAATAGCGCAGCTCTGTGTAATTTCCATCTCTTTGATTTTAGCAACAACGGCCATGGTCAAGGGGCGAGTAAGCCATATCTGCATGGACCTTAACGTTAGGTCTGGTTTAGATATGATAAATTCGCCGTCTAAGCGCTCCATCATTTTCTTCATCATCTTGCGCTCGGATTTTGACATATCCTCATCCGCATCGCCCTCCATCATAATCTTCGCCATAAGAGCAAGATTGGGCTTTATAACAGCTTGAGTTTCCGTTTCAGACAAGATGGTAAAATTATCTTCGATTTGCTCGGAATTGGTCAGCAAGGCACCATCATCATCTTCACACCAAAATTCCTTTGAAATATCCTCAGTACTTTTTTCTAAATCGCGGGTCTCTTTCAGAAAGGATCTAAACTCATCTGGATAATCCTCTTCGGATGTTGAAATGATCGCAACACGGCTATCAGGCACCGCAGACGGGTCTATCCGTAATCTGGCGGAAAAAGGCTCAGCCCCATCTCTTCCCTCTTTCTCTGACATCACGATATCAAGCGTGTAATTATAAGGGTTGAGTAATGGCGGCGCCGGGCGCGTGACAGCGGCTCTCTGCTCAATGAGTGATTTTAGGCTCTGCGCTTGAGCTGCGGGAACTGAGATTAAGATAAGAGTGAGGGCTGTAAATAGGTGTCTCATGAGAGGCAAGTATTATGCGCAAGCGCTCAACTCAAATTAAAAGGCCTTAATTGGCAGTGGGCCTGTGCCTAGAGTTGAGGGACATGAGGCGAAAGCATTTTCCCGCCAACTCGGATGGGTTCAGCCCTAACGGCAAGGCCTGTTTTATTGTCCGTCTCTACAAATACTCCGCAAAGCGTTCCCTCACCCGATGCAGGGGTAAAGCGGCCGCCTCGCATCCGCGTTGTGAAACGGTGAAGCGGTTCTTCTTTTTCCATGCCGATAACAGAATTATAATCGCCGCACATGCCTGCATCTGTTTGGTAGGCTGTGCCGGATACAAGAATACGCGTATCAGCTGTTGGAACATGTTGATGCGTGCCTACAACCAGACTGGCGCGTCCATCGCAAAAATGTCCCATAGCTTGTTTCTCAGACGTCGCTTCAGCGTGGATGTCAACTATGACAGCATCGGCCACGTCGCCCAAAGGCGCGGCTGATAATTCCCGTTCAACGGCGTGGAAGGGATCATCAAGCGCGTCCATAAAGACACGTCCTAGAACATTAATGACTAAGAGCTGAAACCCGCCAATATCATAAAGCCCTGCCCCGCGCCCCGTAGCTGTGTTGGGCGGGTAGTTACAAGGACGCAAGAGGCGCTGTTCATTTTCTATCACGCTAATACCTTGCGGGTTATCAAAACTATGATTACCGAGGGTTAGCACGTCTGCGCCTGCCTCAAAGAGTTCATCCGCCGTGGCGCGCGTGATACCAAATCCACCCGCAGCATTCTCTGCATTTATCACAACGGCATCCAGTTTCAAATCAGAGCGTAGGCGCGGCAAATGCTTGACTGCCGCTTGCCGTCCAGCTCGTCCGACAACGTCTCCAAAAAAAGCAAATCTCATCTAATTAATAGCCTTAAAATATTGGTCAGTCAAAATGCCGTCGAGAAGATAATCATATTCATCTACAGGCAGGCTCGCCGCTTCTTGCCCAGCATAAGCTATACCGCAAGCAAAAACCTCGCCATGTTCTTTCAGCCGCGCCAATGTACGATCATAAAACCCGCCGCCATAGCCAAGTCGTTCTCCGTGCTTCGTAAAGGCCAATAACGGTACGAGAACAAGCGAAGGCTGCATTTCGGGTTTCTCGGGAAAAGGCTCCCGTGTCCCATAAGGCCCGGCTTTCAATACATCTGACGGCGACCACGCGCGAAATGTCAGAGGCTTCCCTTTTCGCGGCGTACAGGGCAAGGCCAGCTTATGCCCCTGTCCATAACACGCCTCTAAAAGCGGACGAATATCCAACTCCCCTGGCAAAGGCCAATAGCCGCCAATGACATGCCCTTTGAAAATATCCGCGGGTACATGCTCCAAAATCTGTACTTGACCAAAACTATGATTAGCTGCGGCTCTCGTCTTTTTGGCTTGAAGCCGCGCACGAGTTTTCTGTGTCTTGATATCCATGCCGCCTAAGTGCCACGCAAAGCGTTAGAAGGGAAACAAATTTCTCGACGTCGAAGCCTATGGAAGATATGCCATCTAAAACTATAATGTTGGGTAATGATGATGAAAAAATTAGTGTTTGGATTTGGAGTATCACTTCTATTGAGCGCTTGTGCTGTCGAAGCACCCAAAAAATTAGATGCTACGCAGCACTCCATAATGCAACAAAATGAAGCCTTAAAAGCCAAGGTTCACCCCGCAACGATTGCCGCAAATAAGAATTCTGTCAAAGCACTCGATTTTTCAGACCGCCGCGACTTTGACCGAGCCGAAAGAGGTTTTATTGCAAGCTTTGATGATGGCATTGCCGCCTATGACCCGACCCAGTATGACTTCATAACAGGCAAGGCCCCTGATACCGTTAATCCAAGTCTCTGGCGGCAGAGTAAATTACTGGCCAAACATGGGCTCTTCGAGGTCAGTAAAGGCATCTACCAAGTTCGAAGCTTTGATCTGTCCAACATTACCTTCATACAAGGGGACACAGGTTGGATTGTCGTCGATCCGCTCATAAGTAAAGAAGCCGCTATTCGCGCTAAAGCCTTAGTTGATCGTGAACTGGGCGAGAAACCCGTAAGCGCCGTACTTATCACCCATAGTCACATTGACCATTATGGCGGCATACGCGGTCTATTTACTGAAGAGCAGATTGAAGCGGCAGATTTTGAGATCATTACACCAGAGGGCTTCGTTCTAGAAACAGTCAGCGAGAATATCTTGGCAGGCAACGCCATGAGCCGCCGCGCGAGCTATATGTTTGGCGGTCTTCTCCCGCGCAATCCCCAAGGCCAAGTAGGTGTTGGGCTCGGCCAAGCCATATCAAGCGGAGAGCCTGGACTTCTCTATCCTACCCGTGAAATTACTCAGGATTTTGAGAGCTTTGAGGTAGATGGCATTCCAATTGAGTTCATGCTCACGCTTGGGGCCGAAGCTCCGACTGAATTTATGTTTTACATGCCCGAACAACGCGCCTTTTGTCAGGCAGAAATTATCAATCATACGCTTCATAATCTCTACACTCCGCGCGGTGCCAAAGTGCGGGACGGCAAAGTATGGTCAGTTTATATTGATCAAGCCATTCAAAAATATGCGGATAAAACAGATGTCAGCTTTGGCAGCCATCACTGGCCGGTCTGGGGCAAAGAAGACGTCAACGAGCTTTGGATCGGGCAGCGCGACCTTTACCGCTACATTCATGATCAAACTGTCCGATTGGCAAATGAGGGCTATACCATGCACGAAATTCCTGAACGGCTTGAGTTGCCGGACAGTCTTGCCTCAAGTTTTGCAAATCGTGGTTATTACGGGACGCTAAGTCACAACTCCAAAGCTCAGTATCAACTTTATTTTGGGTATTTTGACGGCAATCCCGCAAATCTTAATCCATTGCCCCCCACAAAAGAAGCAAAGAAATTTGTGGACTATGTGGGCGGCGCTAAGGCATTGCTTGAGAAAGCCGAGGCTGATTACGAAGCGGGTGAATTTCGCTTTGCGGCCACAGCGTTAAATCATCTTATCTTTGCCGAGCCCGAAAATGAAACGGCCCGAAATTTATTAGCGCAAGTCTATAGACAGCTTGCTTATCAATCCGAGTCTGGATCTTGGCGGAATTTTTATCTCACAGGCGCTCAAGAATTGACCCAAGGGGTGATGGATTTGCCACGCCCGAATACGGCCAGCCCAGATATGATAAGATCAATTCCAATGAACTTATACTTCGACTTACTCGCAGTAAAAATTGATGGTAAGAAAGCCGCCAAGAAAGATTTGGAACTGAACTTTGTAATCACGGACACCGATCAGAAAGCGCATCTATTCCTATCAGGCGGCGCCCTGCATCACCGCATGGATACTACCAAAGACGATATTCCGACGCTGAATATAACCCGCTCAGGATTGGATGCGCTTAACCTGAAACAAAAATCGGTGGCAGAATTACGCAAAGAAGGCGCAGTTACAATGAGCGGAAATCCGCTGAAAATAAAAGCGTTTTTCGACCTCATAGAAGACCCAGAATATTGGTTTGAAATCGTGCGGCCCTAAATTAAACTTGTAAAGGATGGAACCTTTAGGCGGTTGATGACATAGCTATAGGTATGAATGCGCGCCTCATCAAATTTTGGAATGATCTTCAAAGCAGTTATTATTTCATTCCAGGATTAATGGCTCTGGGAGCTATTCTTCTGGCGGTACTAACCAGCCACATAGACAAAACGCTGGAATTCGAAATATCTGAAAAATTGGGTTGGTTTTATTCTAATAAGGCAGATGGCGCGCGGGCCATCCTCACAACCATTGCCGGATCAATGATGACCGTCGCCGCCGTGACATTTTCTATCACAATGGTCGCTGTAACGTCTGCAGCCGGGCAATATGGGCCGCGCCTCATCGGTAACTTCATGCGTGACCGTGCCAATCAAGTAACGCTTGGTACCTTTACCTCGACATTCGTCTATTGTTTGTTGATCCTACGAGTGGCTCGAACAGGTGATTCAAACGGCGTTGAGAACGCAGTTTCGGAATTTGTTCCGAATGTATCACTTTTAGTGGCCATGTTGATGACAATGTTCAGTGTCGGCGTGATGATATATTTCATCCATCACATTCCCGAAACACTCAACGTTGGAAATATCACAGGTAAGGTTGGGCGCAAACTCCGCAACGATATAAAGAAGATGTTTCCAGACGATATTGGTGATGAAGAAAACACAACAGCCCCAGAAATAGACTCATCGCTTTTTAAAAACTATGAGAGCTTTGATCTGCATGCAAAAGCGGAAGGCTACATACAAGCCGTCAATGAAGAGGCTATTCTAAATTGGGCCCACGATAATGATGCCATTGTGCGGCTTTATTATCGTCCCGGAGACTTCGCGATTAAGGGCAATGCCCTTATGCGTATCTGGCTGAAAAAGGGTAACCAATCAGGTGAGGCCAACAAGAACCTTGAAACACCCCGAAATAGCTTCGCAATGGGACAGCAGCGCACGGCCCACCAAAACATCCTCTTCCTTGCTGACGAGCTCGTTGAAATATTAGTTCGCGCCCTGTCGCCCGGCATCAATGATCCTTTCACCGCAATCAATTGTATCAACTGGTTTCATAGTGCCTTGAAAACCATGATGCTTGTGAAAATCCCCTCTCCTTACCGCAGAGACGAAAAGGGTGATTTAAGGGTTATCGCCCATCCGGTTTCGTTTGAACGCTTTGTGAGCGTTATTTGTGACCAAAGCCGACCCTATATCGCGGCAGACCGCAATGCAGCCCTTAAAATGCTGACGATACTCACGGAACTAAGCGCTGAGGCCAATAGGAAAGGTCACCGCGAAATTCTTACAAAACAGATCAAAAATTTGAGGCTCTCAGTGAAAGACAATCCTCAATCAGAATTTGAACGTAAAAACTTAGAGATCTATTTTGATCAATCCGAACGCATGATCGCAAACCCTGAGTATTATGAAGAAGTTCTCAGCGGCGAAGGCTGGATCGGCGGACGCTCATAAAGAAAACTATCAAAGCCCGTATTCGTAAATAATATCTTCAGAAGCCGATGGAAGACGAATAATTGTCCCGTCTTCACTAACGGTAATTCTCCGGTCAAAATGCGCATCAGCTCCCTTCACGAAGAGGGGGATCAGAGCATCATTAGGTAACATAGGCACGATGTGATAAAGTACGAGCGCTTGAGCCTGCGCCGCTTTCGCAGTCTTAGCGGCATCAACAGGCGAAGTGTGATAATCTCGAATATCATTGAAAATTTGTGCCAAACGATCCGCGCCATTAGCCTTGGCGCTATTCTCCAAGGTTTTTACCATCTCCATGTTCAACGCCTCATGCAACAAAACATCAACGCCTTCTGAAGCCTTAGCTACATTGAGGTCATAAGCGGTATCACCCGAAATCGAAATCGATCTATCTTTGTAATCTACGCGATATCCAAAAGCCGGTGAAACTGGCTCATGGCTGACGCGAAAGGCCGTTATTTTCACGCCGCCTTGTTCAAAAACAGTCACGCTGTCGTCGGTCATCTCTATCTCTGAGCCCTTGCCGCCAAAACCTGACGGGTTTGCAATCACCTCGCCGTGATGCGCTGTGCGGTAAGTGCTGTCTAGTTGATAGGCCATGTTAAAGCCATCAACAATTTTGGCTGTTCCATGCGGCCCCCTCACGGGTGTAGGTTCAGAGCGGCCGCCATTGATCCAACGTCCCAACAACATTTCACCTAATCCGTCCAAATGATCTGAATGTAAATGCGTAAGGAATATGGTCTCGATGCGCCCCACTGGGAAGCCCATAGGCCCAAGATTTCGGGCCCCGCCCGTACCGGTATCAAAAATGAATGCCTGATCTCCAGCCAGAACACCGATGCAAGGGCCGCTGCGTTTGGGGTCAGGCAAAGGCGAGCCCGCCCCGCAAATATAAACATGGAGGCCGTCGGCGAGCTCAGCCGCTCTGTCCACGCCTACATTCTCGAGAGTCAACTTCTCATAGCCTCTCTCGACCATTTTTGGGAGAAGAAGCTGCCGCGCTCCGGCCAAAATAACAAACCCTACTAAAATAATTATAATCAGCTTTTTCACGTTATGTCCCCTCAAAACGACGTGCCCAAAAAGACAGATGCCACGCAAAGCTCCATAATGGAAATAATAATTTCCAACAGTTAGCTACATGAAGCCTCCAATAGAGCCTAAAAGAAAAGAGACATGGCTCTGCATTAGATATAACAAAAGACTAAGCATATAGGGCGAAGCAAAATGAGAAATTGTCAAAAATAAAGCCTCCAAAAGGAAGCTTTACAAAATAACTAATAAGATAAGGATTATGTTACTTTGATCCGTGATAGGCTTGAGACACTGCAAAGCTGTCTTCAAACCAATTCCAACTTTTGACCTTACCTTCATCTACATTGACTCTAACGGCCCAACTGAACTTTCCTGTATTCACACCTGAGTTATTGGCTACAGCGCTCATTGTACCCATGAAAACAGCTTGGTCGCCATTCGAAAAACTATAATCTGTTGTCCAACTTGTTGTTTTCAACCCGCCGCCAAAACTAGGCAAAAATTTGTTTAAAACCGTCTCTTTGCCTTCCCAGTTTCCAATCCAAGGCACTGAGCTGTCCCCTTCATTATGCCAGACAAAATCATCGGCCATCAAATTGCTCATTGTCGCCATATCACCTGAACCTGCAGCCTCCAAGAATGATTGTGCGATCTTTAAGGTCTTTTGGCTTTGCGCATAATTTGCTGGCAAACTAGTCGCCGCTTTGACGACTGATGCCGAGCTCTCTGAGTCAGAGCTTGAAGCCCCGCAGGCAATAAGCCCGAATGCTGCAACGCTCATGATAGTTAATTTACTAATCGATTTCATATTTATCTCTCCTGATTTTATTATGAGGTCTTAAAATTTACCATTCTGATTTTTCCAATCAGATTTTGGTGGGATGGGTTGAATGACGTCCCAATGCTCAACGATCAGGCCATCTTCGAGACGAAAGAGGTCATAAAATGCAACATGGTCACCTTTGCCAAACTTCCCTTCACTCATTGAGAGAACAAAGTTTCCTTGGCCTAAGACCTTGTGAAGCGTGTCATATTGCATAACCAGACCATTATCCGCGAAATATTTCATCGCCGCCCCAAAACCGTCAAGGCCATCTGCAACAGCGGAATTATGCTGTATATATTGTGTTGGGTTTATGTAATTGGTGATTTTATCCATTTGGCCGCCCAGTAAGACATTATTGATAAAGTCTGTAACGACCTTCTTATTCGTATCAGTCTTCTCAAGGTCAGTAATGACTGTGGGGCCATCAAACTGGGTGTGACCGCTTGGATTTGGCGGCGTAATATCAGCCAAATTATCCCAATGTTCTACGATGAGACCATTTTCAAAACGGAAGACATCAAAACCTGCTTTGGGGCCGAAAAAATCATATTCGGTATGAGTCACAACATAATCCCCATCCGCAAAGGCCCTGTGTATTTTTGCGCTGAAACCCTGTGGCGGCGCGTTTTGCATGATGGCACCAAACCCCGCCAATCCATCCGCAACGTCAAGATTATGTTGAATATATTTGTTTGGGTTGATGTAGGCAATTGGTGTTTGATCGCCAGTATTAAAACTATTGAGAAGTGCAATAGCTTTTTCAGTATTTGTTGTCATTGACACCTCTTTTGAAGATATATCGGGGTTCGTATCGGGTATAGCTGTGCATGCTGCGATGGCGGACATAGTCCCTGCTAAGAAAATGGATTTAAAAATTGTGTTCATCTTCAGCTCCTCTGTTGAATTGACATTCTACTAGCGATGGAGACGAATAAAATATATATCATTTAATTAACAATACTATTCAGAATATTAAACAACGAGACTCCATGATAGATAAATTGAAATCAATGGCTATTTTTGCCGCTGTTGTTGACGAAGGTTCCTTCAGAGGCGCGGCTAAGAAATTGGCTATTTCCCCGGCTATTGTCAGTCTTCATGTAAAAAAATTAGAGGAACAAATTGGCGCGCCACTACTATACCGCTCGACGCGCAGAATAAGGCTCACTCAAGATGGCAAAGCTTTTTATCCTGCGGCTAAGGCTATGATAAGCGCTGCTAACGACGGATTGGGACAATTTGCAAGCCAAGCCAACATCCACCTTACTGAACTTCGTGTCGCAATGCCGGATACCTTATCAACAAACCCGATTATCGACAGAATTTCTGACTTTGTCAAAAACCATACGGGCATTCGATTGAACTTAATGTCAACCGATCATCAACAAAGCCTTATCAATGAAGGCCATGATGTGGCTATACGCATGGGGCATTTTAAAGACTCAGATCTAAAATCCAAACGTATAGGAGAGGATGAACGCATTCTTGTTTGCGCGCCCTCCTATGCTAACAAAAAAACAAGACCTCAAACGCCTCAAGATGTCTCTGATTGGGACTTTGTAAGTTTCTCATTAGTCCCTGATTATATGGTGCTGCATAAAGAGAAATTGGTAAGCGAAAATATTTGGGGAACCGTTATTGCTAAAGGTAGTTCAGCTCAGTCTGTCCGAGCGCTTTGTGCCGCTGGCTTAGGTTTAGGCGCCTTGCCTTATCACCTTGTCAAAAGAGATTTGGAAGCACAGCGTTTAATTCGAATTTTACCAGACTGGCATGACCCAAAAAAGCTTCCCATCTATTTGGTGTGGATTTCGAATGCGGATCTAAGCTTGGCTACGCGCGAATTCATAAATTTTATGAGCTAGAAGGAGCAAAAGTGACGGCCCCACTTGGTCCGTGGAGGCTTAAGAATCCTCGTGAACCTAAGGTTCAAGTGGGTGTCGGAATTAAACAGACCACGGTCTGCACAGAGCCAACTCCCGAGGAGTTAATTAAGGTCCGCTGGATTAGTGCCTCTCACGAAACCCGCAGTAACCGTCTGGTTTTATGTGGGGGCTGCGCAAGCAATTAGCAAGCATATAAAGTTTGCTATCCCGCCGCCTTGAAGTGCAATGATAGCACCTAGACTATCCCTTATCCGATAAACGTTCTGCTAAGCGCTCGATGCGCATAGCAGCATCTAAGAGACTATCAGCGGCTTTGAGTTCTGTACGTTCTGCCAATTGCGTCGCGGCGGTTGTTTCTTTGCGCAAATTTCCGATACGCTTATCAACTTCATTATCGACGGATTTATCCATATCCTCTAGCTCGTCCAGCATCGTAATTCCGGCCATAACAAGAAGCCGCAGGTCTCCGATTTGGCCGAATTGGTTCGCCATATTATTGACTCGGTCATCCAGTTTTTGACCAAGGCGCATGAGGCGCTCTTCTTCTCCGTCATCACAGCCCAAAGCATATTTTCGGCCATTTATGTTAAGACTGACTTTGGCCATGGCTAAGCCTCCCCTAACGCATTACGAACTTGGCTTATAACGCGATCAAGCTCTTGCGTGGTTTCATCGGCCAAAGCATTAAACTCTTTCTCCCGCGCGCTAAAGGCTTCCTCTTTGGCTTTGCTCTCATCAAGCTTAGCCGCTAGGGCCGTTCGGTCCGCGCCCATTGTCTCGACCTCTTTCGCTTGGACTTCCAAACGACTCACTTTGTCTAGCAGTGGAGTTAGCGCGCCCTCTAATGATTGCAATGCAGACTGCAATCTGTCAGCGGCCGTTTTTATGTCAGCGCTGTCATTCATTTTGTTTCCCGAATCTTTACCTAATCCCCATAGAATGGCGCAATAATTGCGGTTCAACAAGCTATAATCTGTTGACTTGAAATAGCCCCTCCGCCATTGCGGGCGGGCTTATTAACATGACTAAAGCTACGCTGTAGCAGGAGCATTTGAATGGCTATTCGCATTGGCATTAACGGCTTTGGCCGCATTGGCCGCCTCGTTGCCCGCGCCCTCTCAGAATATGACATTCAAGATGTAGAGCTTGTCGCGATTAACTCGCCCGGAGCCGCCGCAACGTCCGCTCATTTATTGCGCTACGATTCTGTTCACGGCCGGTTTGGCGTTACAGTTACTGAAGGTGATGGCTGGATAGAGTATGGACGCGGCAAGGTTCGCATGACTCATGAGCGCGACCCATCCAAGATAGCCTGGGGTGATTTAGATGTTGATGTCGTCATGGAATGTACAGGTATTTTCCGCTCTAAAGAAACTGTACAGCCTCATCTTGAGGCGGGTGCAAAAGCTGTTTTGATCTCTGCCCCCGGACAGAATGTGGATAAGACGATTGTTTACGGCGTAAACCACAAAGATTTAGGCCCCGATGATATCGTCGTATCTTGCGCGTCCTGCACAACCAATTGCCTCGCGCCGATTGCCAAAGTCATCATGAACGCCGTCGGTATTCGCAGGGGCTTTATGACAACCGTTCACAGCTATACCCAAGACCAACGCATCCTCGATAATTCCCATAAAGACCTTTACCGCGCTCGCGCTGCGGGGCTTAACATGATCCCCACCAGCACAGGGGCAGCCAAAGCCGTCAGCCTTGTCTTGCCAGAGCTTGAAGGGAAACTTTCAGGCTCTGCCGTACGCGTGCCAACGGCCAATGTCTCAATGATCGACCTCGCCTTCCAACCCGAAATGCAAACAACCGCCGAAGACCTCAACGCCGCCATGAAAGCGGCGGCAAAAGGCGAGATGAAAGGCGTGATATGTTATAGTGAAAACGCGCTCGTTTCATCTGATTTGAACCATGACCCGAACTCCGCGACCTTTGCAAGCCCGCTAACCAAAGTCTTAGATGGTCATCTGGTTAAGGTCATTGCCTGGTATGATAATGAATGGGGTTTTGCCAACCGTATGATCGATGTCTCCCGCGAAATGGGCAAACATCTAAAGGATAAATAAATGGACTTTAACCGCCTCAAAGGAACCCGCCTCAAAGGTAAGACCGTCATTGTCCGTGTGGACTTTAACGTGCCGCGCAACAAAGACGGTTCCATCTCTGATGACACGCGCTTACAAGCAGCTTTGCCGACGATCAAGCATCTACAAAAGTCTGGCGCAAAGACCATTCTCCTGTCACATTTCGGACGCCCCAAAGGTAAGCCGGATGAGGCCCTGTCGCTGCGCTTCATCGTACCGGCTCTAGCCGAGGCCTTGGACAGTGAAGTTATGTTCAGCCCAAACTTAAACACTCAAGTGGTGACTGTGTTGGAGCCTGGCGGCGTCATGCTGATGGAAAACACCCGCTTTCACAAAGGCGAAACCGAAGGCGATAAAGAGCTCGCCCAAGAGTTTGCCGCGCTTGGCGATATTTTCATCCAAGACGCATTCTCAGCGGCGCACCGCAATCACGCGTCTTCCGCCGTTATCGGAGAGATCCTCCCCTCTTTTGCAGGCCTCGCCATGGAGCGCGAGCTCGATCATATTTCTCAAGCCCTCATTAACCCGAAATCCCCTGTCATGGGCGTCGTCGGCGGGGCGAAAGTCTCAACCAAGATTGACCTACTGAAAAACCTCGTCTCCAAGCTCGACATCCTCGCCATTGGCGGCGGCATGGCCAATACATTTCTCTATGCGCAGGGCCACAAGGTCGGCGCCTCTCTTTGTGAAACTGATTTCAAAGACACAGCGCTTGAGATTATGAAAAATGCTAAAAAGGAAAAGTGCAAAATCATCCTGCCCACCGATGTTGTGGTTGCCAAAGACTTCAAAGCCAATGCTGACCACCGTCAATGCGGACTGGATGATGTCAAAGCCAAAGAGATGATATTAGATTGCGGCAGCGCCAGTGTAGAAGAGCTCATGGACGCGATGGACGCTGCCAAGACCCTCATCTGGAACGGGCCATTAGGGGCATTTGAACTCACCCCCTTTGATACCTCCACTGTCGAGGCGGCCAAATATGCGGCTAAGCTGACGAAAAAAGGTAAGCTTGTCTCTGTGGCGGGCGGCGGTGATACGGTCGCGGCCCTGAAACATGCGGGCGCGGCTGATGATTTCACATTCATTAGCACAGCGGGCGGCGCTTTCCTCGAATGGATGGAAGGCAAGCCATTGCCTGGTGTCGAGATTTTAAAGAAGAAGCAGAAGTAGGAACAGTCATGGATATTCAAGCCCTCAACGACATTGCCGTTAAAATGGTCGAGCCCGGCAAGGGCATCCTCGCAGCGGATGAGTCCACCGGAACAATTGGCAAGCGGTTCGACTCTATTGGCACGGAAAGCACCTTTGAAAAGCGCCGCGATTGGCGCGAAATGCTCTTTCGTACACAGCCCGCTATGGAAAACCACATCTCGGGCGTTATTCTCTTTGACGAGACCATCCGCCAAGACGCGGCGGACGGCACATCACTGGTCAAGCTGATCCAAGATAGCGGCGCGATCCCCGGCATCAAAGTCGATACAGGCGCAAAACCGCTTGCGGGGCGCCCCGGCGAGACCATCACCGAAGGCCTAGATGGTCTGCGAGACCGCCTTAAAGAGTATTACGAGCTCGGCGCACGCTTTGCGAAATGGCGCGCTGTCATCGAAATCTCTCACCCTGATCAATATGTCGGCATGACCCCGACCATTGGCGGCATCAAAGCCAACACCCATGCGCTCGGACGTTACGCGGCGCTCTGCCAAGAAGCGGGCATCGTACCCATTGTTGAGCCTGAAGTCCTGATGGGCGGCCATCACAATGTCGCGCGATGTCACGAAGTCACAGAGAATGTGCTCAACTCCCTCTTTACCGAGCTTTACGAGCAAGGTGTCAAACTTGAAGGCACAATCCTAAAACCCAATATGGTTGTCGCGGGTAAAAAATGCACGCTCCAGCCCTCTCGCGAAGAAATCGCCGAGCGCACCATTAAAGTCCTCAAAGATACCGTCCCCGCCGCCGTGCCAGGCATAGCCTTCCTATCAGGCGGCCAAGACAATGAAGAAGCCACCCGCAACCTCGACATGATGAATAAAATCGGCGGCTTCCCATGGAAACTCACCTACTCCTACGGCCGCGCCCTACAACAAAGCGCCCTCTTCGCCTGGAAAGGCAAAGCAGAGAATTATGATGCGGCCCAAGCGGCGTTTAACCATAGAGCGAAGATGAATGGCCTCGCGAGTAAAGGTGAGTGGAGTGAAGGGTTAGATGCTGCTGGTTAGGAAAGCGTTTCCCTAAAACGCTGGGACAGGACGACCAAGTTTCAAATTAGGGATGCCTCCTTCCCCCGTTTACGGGGGAAGTACCCACGCAGTGGGGGATGGGGGGAGCGGCAGGTGGCGACCTTTGATAGAATACCTTTGCCCGCTTAAGCCGTTATTTCTGGAAGGAGCAAAAATCAATGGGTTTGGTGTGATGCGCTCCCCCCTCAGTCACTGCGTGACAGCTCCCCCGTGAGTGGGGCGAGCGAGTGCGTTTCTTAAACTTGGTTCTTTAACGCGTCCCATATGGCTTCAATGACGCCGTCCACATCACCGTAAACTTCATCATTTGTGAACCTTATGACTCGCCATCCTAAACCCTCCAACACTTCTGTGCGCTGTGCATCATAAGCTAGTTCTTCATTGGTGCTGTGGGTGGCTCCGTCAATTTCAATGACGAGCTTTACGCTGAGGCAAACGAAGTCAGCGACATAGTCTTCTATAGGGTGTTGGCGTCTGAATTTATAGCCTTGCAAGCGGCGACTGCGTAAATCTTGCCAAAGTTTGGCTTCAGCCGTCGTTAGATTGCGCCGCAGGGTCGAGACGTGTTTTCGGGATTTCCATTCGACTTCGCGCATAGCTCTAGGGGTAACAGTGAAGTGCCTTATAGGCAAATAGAGGCTTTCCGTTCGCCCTCCGTCACCTTGCAACATTCCAAATCCTCGCTAAATCACCCAAAAATCTCCGCTCGTACTGCACTCCCAAACAATCGTATCCTTGGTCCCCTCACCTGCCCCTATATTCAATCTTGTAAATGCGGGCCGAGACGTTGGCTTGGGTTTACACAGGTCAGGGATAGGCCCTGATGTTTTTGACAAAAGGAGCCTTATGGCTTGATCTGAAATATGTTTTCGCGGGGTTTGTGTTTTTTGTTTCACCAAAAGACACATTGGACAGGTAAGACGTTACTTACTGCCCTGCGAGACGGTGTGGCCAAGGCGGCGTGCTAAACGAGCACGAAAAGGCCGGGTCTCTGCGGGCGTTTTACGCGCAGATAAAAACACCGCCGCGGGGGTCATCCCTGTGTTTATTAGTTTCCCAGGTGTGCCTCAGTGCATGCCCCCCCGCGGACGTCCACTTTTTAGTGGCGGATTGCCGCCCACCAACCCAATCCGCAAGCCCTTCGGGCAGGATGAGTTTGGTGAGTAAACTCTGAGCTGCCACATGATGGGCAGCCGCAAAAAGCGCATGGAAAGGTAACGAATAAGCCCAGAAAAAGAAAACCCGATGTCACGAATGACACCGGGCCTTACCACATCAACGGGGCGCAATGTTGATGTAATAAATCATCCCACAAAATGATTTCCAATGATTTACCCCCAAGCAAATCACGACACAACGAGATAATAGTTTTTTATGAACGTGACATGAATAACTGTTGCCCAACAGTAAGTATAAAGACATATAATAGTATTATTCACAGAGGCTGTATCGTAGAAACAGATAGAATAAGGGGTCTAAACGAATGTCTAAGGAGATCCCTATGAGCAGGCAGTATGACGATGGTCAATAATCCTGAAAACTCACTTCCTTATCATATCAGGGGCGCTTTTCGCGGATTTGAAACCGCTTTGGCGCGTTATCTGACCACGATGAATTTACCAGTCTCGCAATTCTATATTTTAAGATTGCTCTGGGAGGAAGATGGCAACACACAAAGTGACATTGCAGAGCAAGCCAGTATGAGCGAGAGCGTCGCGTCTCAGGTGATTCAAAAAATGGAGAAGGCTGGATTGGTGACCCGGCGCAAGGGCTCTGGTGATGATCGTAAAAGATATGTCTTCATAACGCCCGAAGGTATCACCCTCAGGGAGAAAATCATGACCGAAGGCATACAACTTTCAAATGAGCACCGTCCTGATATATCGCGCGAAGATGTCCTCACGACCATTTCTGTGCTTATGAAAGTTAAAGAGGCTTTCGATGCGTTTAATGCGCAATGAGCGCCATCGCTTAAGCGCGTTTTAGGCAGATCGCTGTGGCTTCACCGCCGCCAATGCAAAGGCTCGCCACACCCGTTTTGGCGTCCCTCTTTTCCATTGCGGCTATCAACGTAGCCATAATTCTCGCGCCCGACGCACCAATAGGGTGACCCAGAACACAGCCGCCGCCATTGACGTTGACTTGCTCATGATCAAGACCAAGTTCTTGCATCGCAATCATGGGGACAACGGCAAAGGCTTCGTTGATTTCCCACAAGTCAACATCAGCTGCATTCCAGTCAGCTTTCTTAAGGGCTTTCTTCATCGCATGGACGGGGGCCGTTGTGAAATAAGCCGGGGCATGGGCATGGGCCGCATGGGAAACGATTTCCGCGAGGATCTTATGCCCCGCTTTATCGGCTTGGGACTTTGTCATCATGACAAGGGCCGCAGCGCCATCATTGATAGAGCTGGCATTGGCCGCCGTTACAGTGCCATCTTTGGTAAAGACAGCACGAAGGCTTGGGATTTTTTCAGGGCGGGCATTTTTCGGGCCCTCATCTTCAGCCACGACAGTGTGACCTTTGCGGGTTTTGACTGTGACAGGTGTAACCTCGCGGTCAAAGTCACCCGCATCTTGCGCCGCTTTAGCGCGGCGCACAGATTCGATGGCATAGGCGTCTTGTTGCTCTCGCGTGAATTGATATTCCTTGGCGATCATATCGGCGAAGACCCCCATGGCTCCACCTTCATAGGCATCAGTCAGCCCGTCAAACATCATAGAATCGATCATCTTGGCGTCCCCCATACGGGCACCATTTCTGGCGCTTGGCATGAGGTATGGCGCGCGGGTCATGTTTTCCATACCCCCAGCTACGGCGATATTGACAGACCCCGCTTTAATCGCATCATGCGCCATAATCGCGGCTTGCATGCCGCTACCGCACATCTTGTTCACGGTCGTGGCTTCGCAGTGCTCTCCAAGCCCGGCATAGATCGCGGCTTGACGCGCAGGCGCTTGACCTTGACCCGCAGGCAGTACGCAGCCCATCACGGTTTGTTCAACCTTGTCAGCCGCAACACCGGACTCATCCAAAGCGGCTTTAATCGCAGCGGCGCCAAGATGCGGCGCAGAGACAGAACTAAAGGCACCTTGGAAGGCTCCCATGGGGGTGCGAGCGAGACCTACAATAACAACGGGGTCAGACATAATTTATTCCTATTCAAAAATAATATCGGCTTCAGTTTTAGCTTTAATTTCATCAAGTGTCACACCCGGCGCCATTTCTGTCAGGCGGAACCGCGCTTTATCTTGGCCACGATCAAAGACGCCCAAATCTGTTATAATCATTTGGATGCAGTTCTGACCCGTCAACGGCAAAGAGCATTCCTTGAGAAACTTACTCTCTCCGCGTTTATTGGTATGATCAAAAAGTGCAATACAGCGCTTTACGCCGGCAACCAAATCCATTGCACCGCCCATACCTTTGACCATCTTGCCGGGAATCATCCAATTGGCAATGTCACCATGTTCAGAGACTTCCATCGCGCCCAGAATTGTCAAATCGATATGACCGCCACGTATCATGGCAAAGCTTGTCGCGCTGTCAAAGAAACTGGATTTCGGCAGTGTGGTGATGGTTTGCTTTCCCGCATTGATCAGGTCAGCGTCTTCCTCTCCGGGATAAGGGAAAGGCCCCATGCCGAGCATCCCGTTTTCAGATTGCAGAGTCACATTCATCCCATCCGGAATGTGGTTGGCCACAAGGGTCGGAATCCCAATGCCAAGATTCACATAGAACCCATCTTCAAGCTCCTGCGCTGCACGAGCCGCCATTTCATCGCGCGTCCAAGCCATTATACTTTCTCCCGCGTCGTCAGTTTTTCAATTCGTTTCTCACACTCTGCTTCGACAATGCGCTGCACAAAAATACCCGGCGTATGGATGAAATTCGGGTCTAGCGTGCCAACAGGTACGAGTTCATCCACTTCAGCAACTGTGACTTGTCCGGCCATCGCCATAGCGGGGCTGAAGGTTCGCGATGTGGCTTTGAAAATCAGGTTACCTTCCGCATCGCCTTTCCACGCTTTGATAATGGAAAGGTCGGCTTTGAGGCCAGTTTCCATAAGATATGTCTCTCCATCAAAATCCTTATGCTCTTTGCCCTCCGCGATGACGGTGCCGACGCCTGTCTTTGTATAAAAGGCCGGGATACCGGACCCGCCGGCGCGAATGCGTTCAGCCAAGGTTCCTTGGGGGTTAAATTCCAACTCTAACTCCCCGCCCAGATATTGACGTTCAAATTCTTTATTTTCCCCGACATAGGAGGAGAGCATCTTGCTGATCTGCCGCGTATCTAAAAGCTGACCGAGGCCAAAACCATCGACGCCGCAATTATTAGAAATAGCTGTCAGATTTTTTGCGCCGCTATCATGTAAGGCGGCAATAAGGTTTTCCGGAATACCACAAAGGCCAAAGCCGCTGCTCATAACGGTCATACCATCGCGGCACAAACCCTCCAGAGCTTTAACAGCTGTTTGATAAACTTTTCCCATTCTTAGCTCCCAATTCCCGCACGCATCTGTAGCGCAAAATGCGCGGCAATATCTTCCCCATTTAGGCGGCCCGACGCATCATACCATGCGTTAAGCCAGTTCAGCGCCCCCATAAAGAAGAAGACATGTAATCTGGCATCCCCGTCGCGGATAGAGCCATCTTTTTGACCCTCTCTCACGAGACGGATAATTTTGCGTTCAATCTTACCGCGCCGCGCTAAAACATCAGCTTTATTCTCTGCGCCCAAACTATTCACATCCGTCAAAAGCGAAACACCAGAGGCCGTCAGCATTTTCACAAATTCCACAAAAAGCGCTTCAAGTTTATCCAGAGCTGTCACGCCGTTATACTTAGCCTTTAATATCCGGTCCATCGCATCATAAGCCATGAGATGACATTCATAGAGCACCTCTTCTTTGTTGCGGACATAATAATAGAGCGCAGCTTTTGTGAGGCCCAGATTAGCGGCAATCTCGGTCATAGAGGCGTTGTGATATCCGCGGCGGCGAAAGGCTTGGCCCGCTTCAACAATTACGGCCTGCCGCTTTGACGCAAATTGCTTTTTTCTATCGAAGGTATCTTTTAGCAAGGCTGTCATAATTGTGGTGTGTAGCATTCTAATAAATTTGACTCAAGAGTCAAATTTATGTATTAATAGTCGAAATTATCAAGAGCGCGACGTCTATGCCAAAAATGATTAGCAAGATAAATCCTGACAGCCCTGCCTTTCGTAACAATGCGGAGGCGATGGAATCGCTTGTCGCGGATTTGCGTGAGAAGGTTGGCAAAATTGCGCTTGGCGGGTCTGAGCGCTCGCGAGAACGCCATATCGGACGTGGCAAACTCCTCCCTCGCGAGCGAGTAGAGCGCCTGCTCGACCCCGGCACGCCCTTCCTTGAACTCTCGCAAATGGCCGCTTACGGCATGTATAATGACGAAGTCCCTAGCGCGGGCATGATTACTGGTATTGGCCGCGTGGCCGGGCGTGAAGTCATGATTATCTGCAATGACGCCACGGTCAAAGGCGGCACCTATTACCCCATCACGTGCCAAAAACAGTCTCGCGCGCAAGAGATTGCGCGGCAAAACAAGCTCCCCTGCCTCTACCTCGTTGATAGCGGCGGCGCGAACCTACCCAACCAAGCTGAAATTTTCCCGGGCAAAGATGATTTCGGGAGCTGCTTCTATAACCAAGCCAATATGAGCGCCGAAGGCATCCCGCAAATCGCTGTCGTAATGGGCAGTTGCACAGCGGGCGGTGCCTATGTCCCCGCTATGGCGGACGAGTCCATCATCGTCGCCAATCAAGGTACCATATTCCTCGCTGGCCCGCCCCTCGTGAAATCCGCGACGGGTGAAGACATTGACGCCGAGAGCTTGGGCGGAGGTTTGCTCCACGCCAAGACTTCTGGCGTCGTCGACCACCTTGCCAGTAATGATGCCCATGCCCTGCAAATTGCGCGAGATAGCGTCGCGACGCTCGGCAAGGCGAATTACGCTTACCTCCCCGATGATAGCGAGCCCCCCGCCTATGACGAGGACGAGCTTAACGGTATCGTCCCGCATGATGCGCGCCAACCCTATGATTGCCGCGAGATTATTGCGCGTATCACCGACGGCTCTCGCTTTCATGAGTTTAAGAAAGAATATGGTAATACGCTGATTTGCGGCTTTGCAAAAATTCACGGTTATCAAGTCGGCATCCTCGGCAATAATGGCGTGCTGTTTTCCGAAGCCGCCCTGAAAGGCGCGCATTTCGTCGAGCTTTGCGGACAGCGCAATATCCCGCTCGTCTTCCTCCAAAACATCACAGGCTTTATGGTCGGCTCCAAAGCCGAAGCGGGCGGCATTGCTAAGAATGGCGCTAAGATGGTGCATGCTGTGGCTTGCGCGAAAGTGCCGAAATTCACCATCATCGTGGGCGGTTCTTACGGGGCGGGCAATTACGGCATGTGCGGCCGCGCCTATAATCCGCGCCTCATGTTTATGTGGCCCAATGCGCGCATCGCCGTCATGGGCGGCGAGCAAGCGGCGGATGTGCTCGCGACGGTCAACCGTAACGCCGCGACATGGACGGACGCGGAGCGCGAGGCCTTTAAGAAACCCATCATTGAGCGTTTTGAAAAAGAGGGCCATCCTTATTTCGCGAGCGCTAGAATTTGGGATGACGGCATTATCGCGCCAACAGATACTCGGCGAGTGCTTGGGTTAGGGTTGGCCATGGCGGCCAATGCGCCTGTAGAGGAAACTAAATTTGGCGTGTTTAGGATGTAATGATGACAAAACAGATTACAAAAATTCTCATCGCCAATCGGGGCGAAATTGCTTGCCGCGTGATAAAGACTGCACGGAAAATGGGCATTGCTACTGTCGCGGTTTATTCCGATGCTGACCGCAAGGCGCTTCATGTGCGCATGGCGGATGAAGCGGTGCATATCGGCGCGTCCCCTGCAATTGAGAGCTATCTCGTTGTTGATAAAATCATAGCCGCCGCCACCGAGACTGGGGCGGACGCCATCCATCCCGGTTATGGCTTCCTCTCGGAAAACCCTGACTTTGTACGGGCTTGCGAAAAAGCAGGCATCACCTTTATCGGGCCGAGCGCGGAGAGCATGGAAGCCATGGGCCTGAAAGATGCGGCCAAGAAATTGATGGACGAAGCAGGCGTGCCGATTACCCCCGGCTATCACGGCAAAGACCAAGACGCGAAGCTCCTTAAAGCTAAAGCGGGAATGATTGGTTATCCTGTCCTTATCAAAGCCGTAGCCGGCGGGGGCGGTAAGGGGATGCGCAAGGTCGAAGCGGAAGCGGATTTCGATGCGATGCTCGCCTCCTGCCAACGCGAAGCCAAATCTAGTTTCGGCAATGACGACGTTTTGATTGAAAAATACATCCAAAGCCCGCGCCATATCGAGGTGCAGGTCTTTGGCGATACACATGGCAATGTCGTGCATATGTTTGAGCGCGATTGTTCCCTCCAACGTCGCCACCAAAAAGTCATAGAAGAAGCTCCCGCCCCCGGCATGACCGAGGCGGTGCGCAAAGCCATGACAGAGGCGGCCGTCAAAGCCGCCAAAGCCGTGGATTATGTCGGCGCAGGCACGGTGGAATTCATCGTGGACGGCTCAGGTAAACTCCGCAAAGACGGCTTCTGGTTCATGGAAATGAATACAAGATTGCAGGTCGAGCATCCCGTAACGGAGATGATTACAGGGCTGGATTTGGTGGAGCTGCAGATACGTGTGGCGCAGGGTGAGAAGCTGCCGAAGCAGGGCGAGATTAAGATGGAAGGCCATGCCGTTGAGGCACGGCTCTATGCGGAAGACCCTGCTAATGACTTTTTGCCGAGTGTGGGGCGCATTAATACGCTATATCTAGGTACAGATAATCGCGTCGATAGTGCCTATGAAAGCTATGACAGAGTTGATGCTAATAGAACTGCACGCGTAAGTCAGTTTTATGACCCAATGATTGCAAAAGTAATTACACATTGTGATGAACGCAAGAAAGCCATAGGGGAACTCGCTGTTCACCTATATTCACTAACCGTCGAGCCTATTAAAACTAACGCGGCTTATCTTTACCGTGTTTGTCAGATTGACGAGTTTTTAGCAGGTAATGTATCAACTGTTTTTCTCGCAGAAAATCATGTTTCAATCATTGAGACTATCGAGTCCAGACAAGAACAGCGGGACTTAGATGTTGTTATGGGAGCGACCGTCAGAGATTTAGACAAGCTTTATGATAGTTATAAGGCCTATGGCGGCTTTAGGTCTAACGATCATAAATACAAAATTTCTTGGCGTCTTAATTCTTCTGCAGAAACCGTATTGGGATACTATGTCGATGGAAGACCATATGAGGTTAAAGTCACCCAGACACCGCATAATTGGACCTATTTAATTAACGGATTAAAACTCCGCGAAAGCCACTTGGAAGATGCAACGACTTTAGATGATTTAATTTATGCTAGTGAAGAGGCAGTCTGTTGGAGTGGAATAGATCAAAATGGTGTGCGTGCCGTTGAAGGGGTAACGCTTAAACTCACGAAATCTCCGCCATTAGAATTGAGTTCTGCATCCTCTAACGCCCTCACCGCGCCCATGCCCGGTAAAATTATCGCTGTGAATGCCAAGGCTGGCGATGCTGTTAAAGCGGGTGAGCCGCTTATCATTATGGAAGCGATGAAAATGGAAATGACGCTTGAGACGCCGCGCGACGGGGTTGTCGCCGAGGTCAGCGCGGCGGTTGATGCGCTGGTGAGTGACGGCGAGATGTTGTTGGCGTTGGAGCCGATAGAGAAAGAGAAGTAGTTAAACAGACTCCCTCTCCCATAGGGAGAGGGTGCCCGAAGGGTGGGTGAGGGGTCCGAATTTGACGTAGCTTTCGGACTGCAACTTTTACATCTGACCCCTCATCCGTCGCTTCGCGACACCTTCTCCCCATGGGAGAAGGAAAATAAAGGAAAGAAATAATGACCACGACATACCCTACCCTTCAATTTGGGCACTCAGACACGACGCAAATGATCCGCGAGACGGTTCATGGCTTCGCCCAAGAACATATTGCGCCGATTGCCGCCGAGATTGACTCGAGCAATCAATTTCCCCGCCACCTCTGGCCGATGATGGGTGAACTTGGTTTGCACGGCATTACCGTCCCCATCGAGGATGGCGGGACGGGCTTGGGCTATTTGGAGCATACGATTGCGATTGAAGAGGTTAGCCGCGCGAGCGGTTCTGTTGGGCTGTCATATGGCGCGCATTCTAACCTTTGTATCAATCAACTCCGCCGTTGGGGGAATGCCGAGCAAAAGGCGAAATACCTCCCGAAACTTATGAGCGGTGAGCATGTCGGCTCCCTTGCTATGAGTGAACCCAATGCGGGCTCTGATGTGGTTTCCATGAAGCTTCGCGCAGATGCGGCGCAGGGCGGTTATTTGCTCAACGGCAATAAAATGTGGATTACAAATGCGCCCGAAGCGAACACGCTTTTAGTCTATGCCAAGACCGACCCGTCGGGCAGGTCTAAAGGCATTACCGCCTTTATCATCACCCCTGAAATGGAAGGGTTCTCGACCGCGCAAAAGCTCGACAAGCTGGGCATGCGCGGCTCTGATACTTGTGAACTGGTCTTTGAAGATTGCTTTGTCTCAGATGAAAATGTCGTTGGCGAAATTGGGCAAGGTGCAGAGATTTTGATGAGCGGTTTGGATTATGAGCGGGTCGTGCTGTCGGGACTTTCCGTTGGCATCATGCAGGCCTGTTTGGATGTTGTGCTGCCCTATATTCATGAGCGAAAACAATTTGGCAAATCCATTGGAGAGTTCCAATTGATGCAGGGTAAGCTCGCCGATATGTATGTCACGCTCTCCACCGCGCGGTCTTATGTCTATGCCGTGGCCGCCGCTTGTGATCGCGGCGAGACGACCCGTAAGGACGCGGCGGGATGCATCCTCTATGCCGCCGAGAAAGCGACGCTGATGGCCTCTGATGCGATTCAAATGCTAGGCGGGAATGGTTATATCAATGACTACCCGACGGGACGCTTATGGCGTGATGCAAAGCTGATGGAAATTGGCGCAGGAACATCGGAAATTCGCCGTTGGCTGATTGGCCGCGAGCTCTTTGGGGAGACAGCCTAATGCCAAATACAATAGTTAGTGGTAAGTGGTTTGATGAATTAGAAGTCGGGCAAGTCTTTAAACATGCGCTTCGCCGCACTTTGACAGAGACAGATAATCTGCTCTTTACGACCATGACGCATAACCCCGCGCAGCTTCATCTGGACGCCGAGTATTGCAAAAATGAGACGGAATTTGGCGGCGTGCTTATAAACTCTATGTTCACTATGGGATTGGTCGTGGGTATTTCTGTCGGGGACACAACGCTCGGTACGGCAGTGGCGAATTTGTCCATTGATGAAGCGGTCTTCCCCAAACCGCTCTTCCCCGGCGATACTATTCGCGTAGAAACGGAGATTATCGCTTTGCGGGAGAGCAAGTCCCGCCCGACCCAAGGCATTGTGACGTTTGAGCATCGCGCCTTTAATCAAATAAATGAACTCGTCTGTAAGGTTCAGCGCAAGGGATTGCAGCACAAGGCGGCACAAAAAAATAAATCTACGCCTTAACCCGTTCTATAAGATTGGTCAGGGCATCTGCAATCAAGCGAAACGCACGACGTTGCTCTTTTTGACTAAGACTGAGCACGGGCATACAGGTCTTATTGACATCCACCACATAGATGCGCCCGTCATGCTTGTCCCGCATGACGTCAACAGCTCCGAAATCCAGCCCCATTGCTTCGCAAAATTCTATGAGTTTGCGCTGCTCATCTTCTGAAAAGGCCTGATCCGCGTTCCAGATATCGACATGGGCGTAATCCGTCCCAAAACGCTTATCCAACGCTTTATATTTGTGAAACACCACAGGAATTTCACCGCCAATATAGGCCATGCGCAGATCTTCTGAACCTCTATCGGAAAAGGTGCTGTCCACCAGTCTTTGATAAGCGCAGCCGGGCTTTACGGCGTCGGGGCTGAGCGGACAGTCAATGACAATACCATCATGCGTGCCGTTTATGTCTGACTTTTGAACGGCCTTGCCCTTATATGTGAGTGGGTCAATTTCAATGTCATAGCCAAAAACCTGCGCAAAAGTTTTGGCCACATGCGTTTTGGAAATGTCCTCAATATGCAGATTAATAGCTTTAGCTTTGAGCGAAGAGTCCAATACTTCGCCCATATTAGATTCTGTTTTATCGTCAAAGACAAAGACAATATCAGCTGAATACGGGTCTTTTATGATGTCGATCCCTGCCATACGAGCTGCAAGCCAAGCATTATACCACGGCCCAGATGGTTGCGGGTGAAAAGCCAAGGTCGCGATAACGGGTTGGCCGGTATATGTTCGTGCATACTTCTTCAACAAGAGATAGCTATTGAACAGAACAATAGGAATGGCGCTTTTGAAAAAGGTTGCATTGAGCGGAATTTCCGCGCCCGTGTGCGGGAAATGGGCGACGCCCTTTTTTACCCTTACCCCTTTAAAGTGACCCAATATGCCCATGGACTTGATGTAGATTTTTACAAGAAATTGGCAAGTGAGAATTTTGTGAGAACGCCGAGAGGCACAAAAAAGCCGAGCTTAAAGCCCGGCTTCTATGTGTTGATGTGATGAACCCTAGATCAGCGCATCCATATCGAAGACGTCTGCGGGGTCTGCTGCGAAAGCGTTTGTGTCTGCAGGCGCTTGACTTGCAGGAGGTGGTGCGGATGGGGCGCCGCCAAAGTCGAAGTTGGACGCATCAAGGTCGGCCAGACTATGACCAACGATTGTGAGTGTACTTCCGAAACCGAAGTCAAAAATAACATTAGACCCTGCGTCTGTACCAACAGCTTGAACTTCCGCCCATGTGTCAAAGTCTGGTGTATTCCCAAGAAGATAAATGACTTCATTGGTTGTGAAGCCGATTATAACGTCAGCTGACGGACCATTGACATCATATCCATAACTGTCAACTCCAGCCCCGCCAATCAAGGTGTCGTTTTCATCGCCGCCTTGCAGGTAATCATTACCGCCATTACCAAATAGAGTAACCGCGTCCGCTCCCCCTATAAGAGTGTCATCAAAACCTGACCCAAATATCCGTTCAATACCAAAGAATTCATCACCAGCGGCATCGCCTGTGGAGGCCGAACCCATACCTGACATGTTTACAGTCAAACCCATAGAAGACGCCAAATAAGAGACTGTATCGATACCTGCATCTCCATCATGCGAGTCTGCACCTGCACCGCCAAAGAAAAAATCATTTCCATCTCCGCCTAACATCATGTCATCGCCATTACCGCCGAAGATTGTATCAATACCGTCACCACCTTGGATAAAGTCATTACCATCACCGCCAAGCAGACGGTCATTACCTGCTCCCCCGTCAAGGTCATCGTCCCCGTCACGACCCTCAAGACGATTATTTGCTGCATCACCAGTGATTCTATCGCCAAAGTTGGAACCAAAAACCCACTCAATAGATGTATAGCTATCGCCAGAAGTTTCGTTAAATGTACCGCCAGTCGTCAGGTTAACCCAAACAAAGCCTGTAGCGAGCGTATAATTCACAATATCAATACCCGTACCACCATCAAAACTGTCGGCGCCTTCACCGCCAAAGAAGCGGTCGTTTCCGCCAAGACCAAAGAGCGCGTCATCGCCATCACCACCGCGTAGTTCATTGGCACTATTATTACCCGTGAGGCTATCATCAAAATTGGAGCCATAAACAGCTTCAATCCCAAAATAAGTGTCGCCCGCAGCGTCACCACCTGTGCCGCCAGAAAGCATGTTCACAATGACAGCCGCAGTCGCAAGCGAGTAATTCGCGATATCGAATCCTGCACCGCCATTAAGTTGGTCCGCACCCACCGAACCATAAAGCTGGTCATTGCCATCTTGGCCGCGCTGAATATCATTCCCGTTGCCGCCATAGAGGCGGTCAATACCCCCTCCTGCGTTGATCGTGTCATTCCCGTCTTCGCCATAGAAGAACTCATTTGCGTTCGAACCCGTAACGGTATCGTTGAAATCGGAAAGATAATAACGCTCAATACCTGAGAAGGTATCCCCATTCGCCTCACCAACTGTTCCGCCTGTATCTACATTAAACGCCACACGAGACGTTGCGCCGCGATAATCAACACTGTCAAAACCAGCATCGCCGTTTAGCGCGTCCGCACCCTCACCGCCTATTAAGCGGTCAGCGCCGTCGCCGCCATTGATCGTGTCGTCCCCGCCAAGACCGTCAATAATATCATTACCGCCTAGACCATTGAGAACATCATCGCCTGCCGTGCCGACTTCGTTGTCATTACCTTCGGTAAAGACAGGACCGCCCCCGCCAGGGGCCGCTGCAGTTACGATATCAACCGTCACGTCAGAGAAAATCAAGAACTCTATATTATCTAGCGTATCCGTTCCGTCAGTTCCGACATTGTCGATAACAAGGTAGGTCCCGTCCATATTGTCCGTAACGGTGTAATTGGCTTGAACACCGGAAAACTGCGCGTAATCTGTTCCAGCGCCGCCAAAGAGCATATCATCGCCCATGCCGCCCATTAGTGTGTCATCCCCTGTATCAGGGTCTGTCATTGTTTGGTTCTGCACAGAGACTTGAAGCTGATAGGTGGCATCCACTGGCACTCCGCCACCACCGCTTTCCATGACAGCGATATAATATGTCCCTGCGGCCGCAATCGTGGCATTGATTATAGCATCATCATTGGACGTGGAACCACCCGCACCACCTACGAAAGGAAAGAAGTCATTTGATGCGAGCAGATTTCCATTCGCATCGTAGAGTTCAAGATAACTGTTAAAGCTACCGACACCGCCCGTATCACCATAGTCAATATCAAGCGTAACAGCGTCACCGTCACTATAGGTCGTAAAGGCGTAAAAATGGGCGGTTCCATCGCCCGTTGCCGAAACACTGACATAGGGTATGGTTTCAGCATCCAAAACATCGGCATTCGGGGCTTGAGAATACTCATCATCAATATTGAGCGCATTAGCAATAGAATCGTTTCCGGCGCCTGCAGCACGCGTAATCATTCCGTCCCCAAAGCCCGGCCCCGAAAACCCTAGATTATTACCGCCGCGTAGGATATCATCGCCCATACCGCCAAAGAGCATATCATCGCCAACTTCACCCCAAAGGGTATCATTTCCATCCATCCCTGATATTGTATCGTTGCCGGCACCGCCTTTGATGACATTGTCCTCAAGTGAGCCGCCTATATTGTCATTCCCGCTACCGCTATTGAAGTTTTCAATACTGTCGAAAAGATCGGTACCGGCTTCTGTACTGGACGCACCGCCAGTAGCCTCTAAAGAAACACTTAAATCGTCCGTAATAGCTGAATAATCAGCCGTATCTGCACCTGCGCCACCTGTGAAGCTGTTATCCGCGGCGTTACCAACAAATGTATCATCTCCCGCACCGCCAATAGCATTCTCGATCAGAGAGCGCGCGTCACCTTGATATTGCAAAGCGTTAAAGATGTTACCGCGCGCAAAATTTCCGCCGCCAATGGAGGCTTGCTGCGCGGCTGAAAAGACTGAAAATCCGCCGGGCGACAAATCAACAGACACGCCCGTCGCGTAGGCTGAAAGGTCATATGTATCGACACCGTCACCATCCCAAATCGTGGCGTAAATACGGTTTCCACCTGGGCTGATGGCGACGTTTCCGTCAATAACGGTATCCCCTGACCCCGGTGTCCAAGTATAGACTGTGTCTCCTGAATTGACGGTAAAATCTGCACCATAGAAATATTGCAAGGTCGCAATATCATACATCATGAATGTCTGAGGAAATCCCCATTGTTCGTTGGTCGCGCCGCCATTCGGGTTTTGCCCGATATAGCTTCGGTACGTCATAATCGAATATTCAGTAGAGTCGGTCTCAGATGGAAGGACACCGAAATTATAATTTTGGTGACCATGCTTAAGACCCAATGCATGGCCAATTTCATGGATCATTGTCATCCACTGATAGTTACCTGCTTCAGCAATGCGGAAGTTATTCGCCGTGCCGAACCATATATCTCCATCATCATTGGGGCTGGACGTAACCTGACCGCCTGGGAAGTCCGCTACCCGAGCTGTACCTGTCCCTGGGTCAGATGTTTCCGCAAAACGGATTTCTGCCGTCGTGCTATCGACATTACCAAGGAAGTTAATATCTAGATTTGTAAAGCCCTCAACAGAGAAACCGACAGCAGCCGCGACGCCCTCAGTAGAACTTAGAGCAAAGTGAGCTGACGCCTCTTGCATAGCAGAAATAACATCATTGAAGTTATCTGGCATGGCCTCATTGCCTGTTCCCGCATAATTATATGGCGCCGCAGATAAAGAGAAGGCATAGGAAATAGAATTACCGGACCAATAATCGCCATTAATAACAGCATCAATGCGTTGATCACCTGTCGTAGCAGCTGTTGCCGTTGTGCTAGCGCCGCCCGCATTTACGATACCCGTCCCATCGTCTTGCAATTGGAGTGTTGCACCTTTTGTCAAAGTTCCGTCGAAACCTTCAACAAGGACAAATTCACCAGTTACCGGGTTGAAAAGATATTGTGCTGCGTCGGCGGTATCTATGCCGTAAACATCTTCAAGGATGTCACCGAGATAAGTTTCGGATGTCGTATCGCCCAGATCAGATTGCATCAAGCTTGCAAGGGTCGCAAAGCCGTCAATTATAACGGGGCCTGCTTCTTGCTCTCCTGAACACGCCGCGCAGGCACAGCAGAAGAGCGTATCGTCCGTCTCAATGTCAATCGAGCCACGCTCTGTTATATTTTCAAGCATAGCGTCGTAGGCGAGTGAGACATAAGCTGAGAGCGCTTTGTCATGTCCATAACCCTGAGTCGCAATATCAAAAATGGACATCGAGGCTGTGTCTATTTGAGCTGGACTGAAATCGAAAGTCGCAACTTCCCCTTCACGGTCGATTGTTAAACCCGCATAGACTGTGTCCAAGCCAAATTGTCTCATAATATTACTCTGCGTTCTTAAACCCTATACGGGCGTTAACTTATTATTAGTGTTGTTAATTGCGAAGAATACAGCTCACGTCAAGCCAAAGGGGCATAACTGCTACAAATTGTGATGTCAGAATTACGCCTGACTTTTAAAAACCAAGCATTATGGGTGGCCGCTTGAATTAAAGGCGGCTTTTCCTGAGAAAAGGAAGCATCCTGGCCAGCACATTATCTTTATTCACGATATGATGCTTTAAGGCTGCGCCAACGTGAAGCAAAATCAGCACGATAGTGCCTTTGCCTATCCAGTGATGCAGATTTTTGAAAATATCAGATATGGCCTTATCACGGGGTAACCCTGGAATATCGGGCCATGGAAGTGTGTTAAATATCTTTGTCGGAATGACAGTCTCACTTGATGAAATCATCGCCCAGCCCAATAAAGGCATCCCAATCATAATCACATAAAAGGCGACATGGGTAAGTTTTGCCGCTGCGACTTCCCACGCCTTCATACCCTGAGGTAATGCCGGCGGCTTATGCCCCAAGCGCCATATCAATCGCAGAACGGACAGTATCAAGACACAAATCCCGAAGCTTTTATGAAGCTGATATAGCGCAAAGCGGTTGGGCGTATCAGGATTTGTCATCAATATCCCAAATATGATAAGCCCGATAATCATAAGCGCGATAAGCCAATGCAGGCCTATCGCAACTTTTGAATAACGCATTGTATCAGCTGTCACTTAATCGGCCTTTTGAAATTCGACTTCAATCATGAGCTTCACATCATCACCCATAGGCGCGTATTTATCTACGCCGTGCTCAGACCGTTTAAGGTTGCCTGTTGCGGAAATGCCAAACATGTCCTTCCCGCTTCTGAAATGCTTGCCGACTTTGTTCAATTTTACATCAAGTGTAATGGGTTTTGTAACCCCTTTTATTGTAAGATCACCCGTAACGCGCCCGGTTCCCGTTACGATTTGATCCATATCCGTGCTTTTAAATGTAATTGTTGGATGGTTTTCCGCGTCAAAAAAATCAGCGCTAATTAAATGCTCATCAAAAGCGGGAACGCCGCTATCAATTGAAGCCGCTGGAATACTGATGTCTAGTGTGGAGTTTTCGGGATTTTCGCTGTCCAACTCCAGAGTCCCGTCAAATTTTCCCCAGCGCAGTATAGGGTTTGAATAGCCCTGATGCGAATAAGAAAATGCAATATAGGCATGGGTACTTTCAGCCGTGTAGGTGCCGGACGGAGCTGCGCTGATATCTACGCCGGGTGCAGAAGGCTTCATCGCCTTAGCTGTTTCTGCAGCGTCTTTGACCGTCTCTTTCATTTTATCCGTTGTCTTTTGTGCAGCCTCACTGGTTTTCGCGGCTACCGTTTCGGCAGCATTTTCGGCTTGGGCGCATCCCATAAGCAGACCTCCCGCGAGAATAGATGTCGTTAGGTGTGATAATTTCATAATGTCCTCCGTTGACGTATTATAAGCGCTAAAACGCTTAATACGACTCATAAATTTGTGAAGATTAGGCTCTTTGGAAAGTTCGTAATTTATCCTCAAAGGCCGCCCAATCATCCTGCTCATCAATCGGTTTCCATAATTCGCCAATTTCATCATAAAGCAAGCTCACAGGCACATCCCCATCGGGCGCTTTGCCCGCAGGCTCATATTGCCCATAGGCCGTGAGCCAGTCCGCGAAAGCCTCTCCCGTATAAAATTCAGAGTTTGGCGAGGCCTTGGCGCGCACCAACTGTCCCGCGCCGCCCTGCCAATCATGCCAAAATTGCGGCCATGAGCATTGACTATTTTCTAAAAATCGAAAGGTTTGCATGATGAACTCAATATCATCTTCTGCATTTTTAGGCTCAATTGCAAAACGCCTGAACATGTGAGCTCGAAGTGAATCACGATAAGCTGGCGCGAAGTCTTCTAGCGCCGCCAAAAGTTTTTCATCTTCGCAAATAGGTGAAAGGCTTTGCGCAAGTTGTCCCAAATTCCAATACATAATCTCGGGTTGTTTCGCGAAAGCGTAGAGATTGTTATGATCAAAATAGGCCGCTGTGTAATCTGAGCGAAGTGTTGGTAAGAAACGGTATGGCCCGTAATCAAAGCTCTCTCCGGTGATGTTCATATTATCTGTATTCATCACGCCATGAACAAAGCCTGCCGCCATCCATGAGGCGACCATATCGGCTGACTTAACCGCCGCCGCTCTCAGCAGGCCATCAGGGCCTTCTGCGTCGCTATGGTAATGCCGCAGACAATAATCCGTCAGTTTTTCCAGATTATTCGTGTCATTAAAAAACGCCTGACGCTGAAATGTCCCGAAGCGGATATGAGAGTGTGAAAGCCTAACCATAACGGCTGAACGGGTTGGAGACGGTTCATCATTGCGGTGCAAATCTTCACCCGTTTCAATGAGCGAAAAGGTCTTCGACGTATTGACGCCAAGATGCTCAAGATAGCGCGTCGCCATAACTTCGCGTACGCCGCCGAGTAATGTCAGCCGTCCGTCCCCTGCCCGTGACCACGGCGTTTGTCCTGACCCTTTGGTGCCCAAATCCATAAGTCTTCCGTCAGGCCCGCGAAGTTGCGCAAATAAAAATCCGCGCCCATCGCCAAGGTCCGGGTTATAATGCTGAAACTGATGTCCGTGATAGCAAAGCGCGAGAGGCTCTTTAAGGTTATCAACTAAGGGCTTAAACCGACCAAAATGTTCAACCCATTCAGTATTGCTTAAGTCAAGCCCCACAGCAGCTGCTGATTTATCGTCTCGATAACGCAGTTTGGTATTGGGAAAATTCGCCGCTTGAACAGGATCGTAAAAATCCTCTCCTAGCTCATAAATTTTAGGCGCAGGGTCATAAGCCATAAGAGTTTAGGCAACTTCCATATGTTTACGCAGAAAATCAGCGGCATCTAGCGGTATTTTCCGTCCCTTTGGGAACATCTTCGCAAAATTTAAAAAGCCATGCGGCATCATTTTTTCGTGCCAATATTCAGTGGGGACACCATTTGAAGATAACTTATCAGCATAGAGCTTTCCTTCATCACGCAGAGGATCCAAACCGCAGGTCAAAATATAGGCTGGCGGTAATTGTTTGAGATTTTTCTCAAATAAGGGAGATAAACGCGTCTCCTGAGGGTCAGACCCATTGACATAGTGTTCATCAATAAATTTGAGCGCCATAAATCCAAGTTGCAGCCAATCTTGCGGCCCTGGCTTTGGGGGTTTGAAATCAACGAGCTGCATAAGTGGATAGAACAAAATTTGAGCTTTTAATTTGTCGCGGTATTTCTGCGCCAGATAAGCGGCCATATTACCTCCCGCGCTGTCCCCACCAATCGATATGTTATGACGGTCAATGCCCCACTCATCTTGCCCATAACCCTCTATGGCCCAATTCAATACAATCTCGCAATCATCCGGCCCGGCTGGATAGGCAAATTGAGGAGCCAAGCGATATTCCACAGACAAAACGCGGTAACCAGTTCCGGAGGCGATACGGCGCGTTATGCCTTCATGACTCTCTATCGAGCCTGTTACAAAACCGCCGCCATGAAAATAGATGAAAGTCGGCCCTGGCTCTTCACTCGCATTGTGGGGGACATAAAGGCGGACAGGCACAGGAAAGTCTTCATTCGGGACATTAAAGTCATGAATTTTTCGCATCTCAGGTCCGGGCGTATCGAACTGGTTTGTCATACGTCGCAAGTTGCCATGAATATCGGCAATTTGAGATGGTTCAAACTTCCATTTTTCAAGTTGAGCCCGCATTTTTGAGCTGATTTCATCCGCAAATTCACGCGTGTATTTTTGTGATTTTCTCATACTCTTAGCCTTAATTGCGAATCCGATGTGGGGCGTTATCAGCGAAACGTCAACTCATCACGCTTAGGGGGCATAGCCGCCGCTCTTTAAAAAAGCTATTTCCTCTGCAGTGCTTTCGCGCCCCAATATAGCATTGCGGTGCGGAAAACGGCCAAAGCGCTCTATGACTTTGCGGTGCTCCTTGGCGTGGTGCAGAGTATTGGCATCCTCTAGCCGCATATCTATTAAACGGACAGACTCATTTTGCGCCGTCATATTTTCGGCATGCATGAAAGGCATATAAACGAAAGCACGGCGGGATTGATCTATTTTCAAATCCCATCCTCTATCCGTCATCACCTTTGCGTGCTGCAGCGCGGCCTCATCAAAGGCAAAAGCAGCTTTAGTGGCGCGATACATATTGCGAGGAAATTGATCTAGCGCGATTATTAGCGCCAAAGAGCTCTCGGGCTGTGTATCCCATTCCGCAATGTTGGTCGCAAGAGAGAGTGTTGTATCTTCAAACCTCAGGCGAATTTCTGCGTCAAAAGCATCAGATTTTTTAAACCAACGCTTGGGCCCTGACTGGACAAACCAAAAATCTAAAATGTCTTCAGGCTTAACTATAATCTAATCTCGCCTGAGCATATTTTTTTGAAAACAGCTGGCGTAATTTTTTCATACGCCCCGCTTGCAGGATTAGCATAGAAAAGCGGTTCAGAAATATTGGCGGGATCAAACCCTGCTTTGACCAAATTTGTTTTCTTAAATTTGAACGTGCTTGTCGTGTCAGATTCTTTTGATAACCGCAGGAATACGGGCCGTGCATAGTGCGGCAGGTTGGCTTCGATGTGGGCTTTAAGCGCTTTCATATCCGGCGCACCTTCGGCCACTATGGCGCCCATGCCTGCACGTCCGTCATAGCCTGGGACTTCGACGCCGTAAACATTGGCTTGCGTTATCCCGCCAAATTTAGACAGAGCCGCCGCGACCTCTCCTGTTGCCACATTCTCAGCTTTCCAACGATAAGTATCGCCAACACGGTCCATAAAGTAGAAATAGCCGAGCTTATCTTTCTTCAAAAGATCGCCCGTCCGAAACCATGCATCATCTTTGGTAAAAACATCACGCAGGATTTTCTTTTGCGTGGCTTCTTTGGTCTCATAGCCTTCAAAGCGAAAGCGTGCATCGTCATTCCGAATTTCGGCAATAAGCTCGCCAACCTCATTATCATCCGCGCGAATACAAAATCCGTCCGATCCGCGTGGATTTAAGTTACTGTCAACATCGTAGCGAATGATATCGAGATTAAATTTGAACTTTAAATAATTCGGAACGCGCCCTACCGCGCCAACAGGGCCGTCTAAATTTATAAGACTGGCATTCCCCTCAGTCGCGCCATAAAATTCAATGACGTGAGGAATGTTAAAGCGTCCGACAAAGCCTTCCCATACTTCGGGACGTAAGCCATTCCCTAGCATCCAACGGATCTTATGCTCACGCTCTAACGGATGTGTCGGCGTAGTCAGTAGGAAGCGGCAAAGCTCTCCAACATAGGTGAACATGGTCGCCTCATATTTGACAGCGTCATCCCAAAACTTTGTCGCAGAGAACTTAGGCCTAACAATCAGCGCGCCGCCATACGTAATAACTGTGCCCATGCCAACAAGCCCGCCTGTGGCGTGATACATAGGTAGAACCATCATCATACGGTCTTTAGGTCCGGCTTTAGCCCCTGCCCCCATACCGCGCATATAATTTTGTGCCCGGACATGTGTGACCTTCGCCGCCTTCGGCAGACCAGTCGTGCCGGAGGTAAACATCTTCATGCATTGATCACCAGCCTTGATACCTTCGCGCATGGATTTTGCGGGACGGTTTGGAGCTTCTTTAGACATAGCTACATCAAAGCTCGGATAACCTTCCATATCGCCATAAGCACTAAAGGCCTTGAGCTTTAACTTGATATCGCCTTTGGCAGACTCATATTGCTCTGCCATTTCATGATCTATGAGGACAATTTTTGCTTCTGAAATATTGATGCAATGCGCAAGCGCAGAGCCTGTCAGCTGAAAATTGAGCAGCGCCGGTATAACGCCGACTTTTGACAGTCCAAACCAAAGCGGGACATATTCAGCCCGGTTTCGGACAAAAACTGCGACCGTATCACCCTTTTTACAGCCTTCGGATAAAGCCCATGCGGCAACCTTATTGGCATAGCTTTCCATATCATCATATGTCAGGCGTTTTTCATCCTCAATAAAGGCAAGGTTTGGCCCGAATTTATCGACTCGTTTTTCAAGCTCATCCGCAATCAGGCGGTCACTTTCCGCGTCCACATCTTTGATGGATTTGAGCATGCGTAGCAGGCCCAGAATATATTTCGTTTCGCGTTTAATAGCTGTGAGCATGAGAATACCTGATGTAATTTTTTCGCAACATATAGGGCTTGTTTTCAGGGTCAAGCGGCGGCTTTGGCGAATAACAAAAAACCCCGCCCTGAATAGAGCGAGGTTTTTTAAACTAACATAGTAGCGGCTCTCAGTGGGAGCATTAAGCCGCAACGTGGGAATGAGGAGGAAGTAAGGAAGTGGTCCTCTGCATTCGAATATGATGTTGCAGAATGCGTGCCAGTTTTTTATGCCTTATATGGCCATAACGCGCGGCACTCAGACATAAGCTTCCTAAGATTACGCATATTGGCACAATATCTGTGCCAATATTATACAATGAAGCCTAGCGGGTCGGATATCCGCCCAGTGTGACAGAGCCGCCTTGAAGGCATGTTCCGTCATTTTGCTTCGTTGTACCGGCAGGACAGGGTGCTGACTCGATACTGTAAGGGCGCTGTTCTTGATAGATAGGCTCGCGCGTAACTGGAGACGTCTGGCGCGGGGCCTGATAAGATACATCTGGCGTCACACGTCCGCTCACGGCTTGGCGGAAGCCTTCAATATAATTAGGCGGCACATAGACCGGTATTTCCTGACCTGTACGATCCAAGACCAAAACGGTTAAGCCATCAAAGCGAGAGGCATCCAAGCGGTCCTGAGGAATGTGAACTGTGAGCATTTCCTCACGCGCGCATTGCGTATCAACATTGCGCACAACGTTACGCGACCAAGACGAGGCCATTGGTAAGAAACCCATCATTTTTAGCTTAGCCCCCTTGCGGCCCAATCCGCGTCTTGGTGCATTACTGGATTTAATTTCACGGGCGCGACGCACAGCACGATCGAGGCGTGCAGGTCTGCTGCGCTCTGCTCGCTGAGGACGCGGGGCTGGGGCTGCTCTTTGCGGCCGAGGCGCTGGTGCAGCACGTTGCGCTCTGGGTGCAGGTGCTGCTGCCCGGGGCGCGGCTTGGCGCGGAATGGCCCTTGGTGCACGTTCCCGGCGAACAGCTCTGTCTTCGCGAGGCGCGGCTCGTCTTGCGGAAGCTCCTGCAAGGCTTTCATTACGCACGCGGGGCGTGGAAGCTCGTGAGGTCGTTGCACGAGGCGCGGGAGCACTTGAAGACGTTGACCTCCGTCCGGCGGCACCGGAATTACTGCCAAAGCGGCGCGGGCCACCTAAGAAGCCATCGCGGCCTCCGAACCGTGTATCAATACGGTCGCGGCTTGGATTTCTGCGGGTTTCCCGGCGATTTTCATTGCGGCTATCCCGTCTTGCAGAAGGCGTTCTGTCCATGCGGCGACCCGTAGCGGCACGTTCTTCTCGCTGCGTAACAGTGCGGCGGGCGCGATCAACGGATCGATCTATAATTTGATCTGTCGTACTCCCGCGGCGATTGCGGTTGCTACGGCGATCATGCCTGTCTAGCCGTCCACGATATCCATTGCGACCACGATAACCGCGATACCCACGGGAATAGCCATAAGCACGGCCAAAGCCCCGGTCTCCAAATCGGTCATAACGGTAATGACCGCGATAGTGGCGATAAGGCCGGAATAAATTCACATAAAGTGACGGGCGATAATAATCCTCATGGTAATAGACCACGTCTTGAACCTGCTCATTACATTCGAGAATTCGGTTATTACGCAGCGTGACTGGTGCATATTCACCTGAAAGATAAACAGCATCTTCATACCCGCGTGTATCATAGGGGTCGTTACTGGCAGAGTTATAATAGAAAGTCATATCCAATAAGGCCCCGCCGCGCACAGACTGACCGTCAATCGTGGTCGCATTGGAGACAGACCGCAGACTTGCCGTACCGGCCATACTGCGATCCTCTTCAAATGGGTCAAAGCTTGGCGCTATATATTCCTTTACGCCTGATTGCGGATTATATCTTACTTCCACATCACTTGCGATTTGACGCGGAGAAATTTCAGGCAGGCTTTCCGCAAAGGCAGGGCTCGCAAGAGCTGTGGTCAGGAGCAAAGCTGTCGAAATCAGGCCCGCGCGAATATGGGAAAAATATGTCATGATGCTTTATACAATAGCAAAACTTAGGCCAAGCTGAAAGCGCCATTAACATATTGTTCAGCTATGTGGATAGAGAGTCATGTTAAGCCCATGATTAAGTTTAGGCCCTCAAATGATCCCAAATTCTTTATTCCGCAACATAGGTTTCCAGCAATTCCCGCACATTAACCCGCGCTTTCAACCGTGAGGCTAGCATATAGACACCCCCGAGTTTACGTTGCGTAAAGACCATATGGGCGGGCGGAACATGCCAAAGCTCTCGATTTCCCGCCAGGCTCATGGCCTTATCCCGCAGATCTGCCGCAAGGCCATTACCCCCAAAATCAAACGGGCCATCTTGGCCCAGAGGCGCCATGGCAAGATCAATGATCTCTACAACCGCATTAGCCTCTTTCGGTTTCATGTTCGCGGGCAACAACCCCATTTCAGTGGCAGCGTCAAAAGTGTCCTTTGCCGTGCCCGATAAAAGGGTTCGCAAAAGACGTTTATAATCACCGCTCAAGGTGTCATCAATTTGGCGGCTAGCCCCAAAATCCAAAAGCACTAACTGGTCAGTTTTCATATCATATCGATAATTGGCAAAATTGGGATCGGTTTGCATAAGCTTGAATGCAAATAATTCACGTAACGTCAAATCCATAAGCCGCCGCATAATTTTGTCGCGGGTGCCTTGCGGTGCATCGGCCATATCCTCAATCGGGCGGCTGTCACTAAAGGACATAGTCAATATCTTATCCGTAGAGAATTCGGGATAAAAGCCTGGAACCTCAAAGCTATCCTCGCCTGACAAAAGCTCGCCAAAACGGCAAAGATAATCGGCTTCTCTGACATAATCAGCTTCTTGATGAAGTTGCTGTCGGCCTTCTTCTATTATCGGATTTATATCCAGTGAAGCCGGAACCATGCCGGACATTTTCAAAAGCCCCGCAACATTTTTAACATCGCTATCGATACTGTCTCTTACGCCAGGATATTGCACTTTAATCGCCACATAATCCCCGCCTTTTATTTTGGCTTTATGAACCTGCCCGATAGAGGCCGCCGCAATTGGACGATAATCAAACTCTGCAAAGTTCATTTGCCAGCCCTCACCCCATTCTGCTTTCAAGACCTTATTGAGCTGCGCCCGCGGCATGTGCTGCGCATCTGCGCGAAGACGCGCTAAAATATCGGCAAACTCTCTTGGCAAGAAGTCGCCGCTATCCATAGAAATCATCTGGCCGATTTTCATAGCCGCGCCGCGCATACTTGAGAGCTGACGAGTGAGTTTTCGCGCATTAGACGGCGTCATGAACAGATCTGAGACTTTGGGCCGCTTGCCGGATGCGAGCTGCTTTACACCACCAGCAGCCATACCGCCGGCAATATTGACCGCCATGCCGCCCAATCCGGCAAGACGCGATAAACGCCTCGACGGAACAGCACGCCCGGTTTTTCCTTCAAACTTATTTTTCATGAAATCCTTAGCTCCGACTACAGCGCTATACCTTATTTCTTGTGTAAGGAAGGCAGAAATATGCAAGCGCTATACCCACATTATCCTTCATGATAATTAGCTCTCAATATGACTGCCTTTACTATCCTCTCGGTCATATTGAGAAATACAAATTCTAGGAGAGGCAATAGCTTGAACTTGCTCTCTTAATACGGGATAGGGGCGCGGTAGTTTTAAGAAAGATAGTATGGCTCCGCCTCTTTTGACATTATCAGATATCCATCTGACATTTGGCACGACTCCATTATTAGAGGGAGCTGAGCTCACCGTGATGCCGCGTGAGCGCCTTTGCTTAGTTGGTCGAAATGGATCTGGTAAATCGACTTTGCTGAAAATTGCAGCAGGAATGGTGGAGCAGGATAAAGGCGAGCGCTTTCTGAAACCAGGCATAACCATGCGCTATCTGCCGCAAGAGCCTGATCTCTCAGTTTTTAAGACATCACGCGCTTATATCGAAGCCGGCCTGGTCGGCGCAGATGACGGATTTCGCATTCCTTATTTGCTAGATGCCTTGGGCCTTACTGGGGATGAAGATCCGGCCGTTATGTCGGGCGGAGAGCAGCGCCGCGCAGCCTTGGCTCGAACTTTAGCCCCCTCGCCTGATATTTTAATGCTGGATGAGCCGACAAACCATTTAGACCTACCCGCCATTGAATGGCTTGAGGGTGAGCTAAAGCAAATGAGCTCAGCCATATTGTTAATCTCACATGACCGAAGGTTCCTGGAAAATTTATCTCGAAAAACATTATGGATGGATAGGGGTGAGACCCGCTTGCTTGAAAAGAGCTTTGCTCATTTCGAGGATTGGCGTGATGCATTTCTAGAGCAGGAAGAACTCGACCGTCATAAGCTGGAGCGCAAAATTCACAGAGAACAGCACTGGGTTATTCACGGGGTTTCCGGCCGCCGCAAGCGTAATGTCAAACGCCTCAAAGATTTAGGGGCGCTGCGTCAGCAAGTGCGCGATCAGAAACAAGTTGTTGGAGGCGCGAATATCTCTGTCACGGAAGGCCAAAAATCTGGTAAGTCCGTAGCTAAGCTTGAAAATGTCAGCAAAGCGTATGATGGCAAGGTGATTATCGATGATTTTTCCATCAAAATCACTCGCGGAGAACGTATCGGCATTGTTGGCCCTAACGGGTCGGGCAAGACCACTTTGTTAAAGCTTATGATGGGCGAGATAGAACCCGATAGCGGGCGCATTGACCTCGGCGTTAATCTCGAGCCTCTTGTCGTGGATCAAAAACGTGAAAGCCTTAATCCTGAATGGACATTATCCGAAGCCATGACCGATAATGGCGGTGATAAAGTCATAGTCGGCGACCGCTCTGTTCACGTCATTCGATATATGAAAGATTTTTTGTTTCTTCCCGAACAAGCGCGAACACCCCTTCACGCACTGTCAGGCGGAGAACGCGGGCGATTACAGCTCGCGAGAGGGCTGCGTCTGCCGAGTAACTTCCTTGTACTAGATGAACCGACCAATGATTTAGACTTAGAAACCTTGGATCTCTTGCAAGAACTTGTCGCGGATTATAACGGCACTGTTGTTGTGGTCTCTCATGACAGAGATTTCCTTGACCGCACCGTCACGCGCACTATCGGTTTTGAAGGCGATGCCAAATGGCAGAGCTATGCGGGCGGTTATACCGACATGATCAACCAGCGCGGCCATGGTGTTCAACAGCGCAAAAAGGCTGAGAAGGAACAAAGACACAAATCGAAAAATGACACTGCAGCGGCGGCTCCGCAAAAGGGCAAACTGTCTTACAAACATAAATTCCGTTTGGAACAACTGCCCGGAGAAATGGCTAAGCATGAAGCGGACATAAAAAAAATTGAAGCTATTCTGGTGGATGCGAATCTCTTCTCATCCGATCCTGATAAGTTTAACAAAGCCATATCAGATTTAGACGCAGTGAAAACGAAACTCGAAACTTGTGAAGAAGAATGGCTAGAGCTTGAAATGCTTAAAGAAGAAGCAGGGTAGTTCTTTACTCAACGAGGCGCGCGCCATCTTCGGTACGCGGCATGATCGGCGGCAGGCCCGCTTCTTGATGATCCACGGCCACGCGGATATCGGCATTACCGGCAAAACTAAGATCATAAGCTACGAATGATGTTGCGGGTGCTTCAGCCCCGAACACAGAATCACTTACAACTTTCACAGATTGCGTTGGGAAATAGACTGTCCCCGTTACGTTTAAAGAACCGCCGCTGCTGAGAAGGTTCTCACCATTCGGAAAAATGCCCTCGACGCCAAGCTCTCTTTGAACATCTTGGAAAAAGGCTAGTCCTGCTAGTTCGCCAGTTGAAGGCGCCTTGATATTTACATTTGCGCCGCTTTCAATTCGAAGAACTGACGGAAGACCTTTCATAACAAAAGTAACGTCCTCTCCTATCGCTTGCGCTCCGTTTTTAAAAACAAGCGGCCCACCTAATATGATATGATTTCCCGGCGCAAAACGGACATTTCGTCCATCCACTGTGAGGCCTCCGCAATAAGTGCCCGGCTGTAATGTTCGGTTGCTGCCTGTAACATTTTCAAATAAGCTAGCTAGCCATTGGGCTGTTCCTGCACCATCTGCAGGATTTCCGCCAAAGCGCGCCAAAAGGGCAGAGGCGGCACTGTCTATTTGCTCTTCGGCGGCCAATATTTCTGCTCGTATGTCCCTTATATTTGCTTCAACTTTGCAGGGTCCGGCTTCGGGCGCTTGTACATATTTATAGGGATCATCCACTACGGCGCAGTCGCTCTTAACATATGGTTGGAAAAGTCCGCGGCCACCGCCGACTGCACAAAAATTCTTGGCTCTGGCTTGCGCATTGCCGACAACCCGCATTGCATCAGGGCTAATTGAATTTGCATGCACAGAACAGGTTGGCGCAGTAAAGGTCGAATTACCTTTAAACGTAATGGCGTCAGCTTTATCGGTGGCAAGCGATAAGGCGCAAATAACATTTTCAGAGGTTTGTACAGCAGCGCTTTTTTCAAAAAGTTCAATGCCGTTAATCCCAAGCGTCTCAGCGACAGAAACAGGAGAAACACCAAAGGCTGACATTTCAACACGGTTATTCTCGGCTTTAGGGGTTAGTTCAAAGTCAATTTTACCATCGTAATTTTCGATAAAATGTGTTCTGGCATAAGCCTCTTTCTGAGGCAGTGAGAGTGAGTTATTATTAACAGCCGCCACAACTGCCGCGTCTAGCGCCGATTTTACATTAACTTTCTCAGTTTCGGCTTTGGAATAATCCGTTACAAATGTAGTTGCAACGACCAAAGGTAGCCCCAACAGGGCAAACTGAACGGCAAAGTGACCGCGTGTATTGCCTAGATATTTGCGCCAAATGGAAGGCATAGATGAACCCTAGATACATATGTGAATGCGAGATAAAATTAACCCGCCTTCCAATTAACTAGCATTAACCATTTAAAGCTTCGCTAAATGACATAGTTATCAGAGTGTAAATTTATACTTCCCGAGCGACATATTGCGTAAAGCTGTTTTGGCTCAAATGTCTAATCCTTGGAAAGTCGCCGCGCATCGACAGGGCCGAGCTGCGCGCTTCGTCCCTTTCCTTCGACAACCCACGTCACGAAATGCTCACAATTATTGTTCAGAACGTTGTAGCGCTGTCCCTTACGGGAGCGAGCCCGCGCAACGAGCGCGCTTCCATCAATGGGCGAACTGTGCGGCACGACCACAGCGCGGCGACCGTGACAAAAGATATCAAAATCCGACTCTGCCACACGTCCAAAGCGGCGCGACGTATGAATAATTGTGCCGTAGCCTGTGCAGATGCCGTAATGCTTAATACCGCCAAAAACACGGATCATCACGATTGTTCCAGCGGGATAAACAGGATGTGCGGCTTCAAAAGGAAATGGCGTCATAATACCGATATAGTCATAAAGCTGTTAAAATAAAGCCTATAGACTCTGAAGGCCGTTTAAGGGCAAAAGCCGCATTACATGAGCGTTGATACAATCATAATTGCCCGCCACGGAAAACCGGCTTTGTCCCGTAAGGTTCAACTGACATGGCGCGAATATCGCGACTGGTGGAAACAATACGACATTGGCGGATTGGCTGAGAAACAAAAAATTCCTAAAAAACTGCGCGCTTGGGCCGAAAAAGCCGATGTGGTGATTTCAAGCTCATTACGAAGAGCAAGAGAATCAGCTGAGCTTGCTTCGGGGCGTAATCCTGATTTCGTTTATGATGACTTAATCGAAGCGGCGCTGCCACCCCCGCATCTAGGTCAAATGAAATTCCGTCCCAAAACTTGGGGGACATGGTCACGTATTGTTTGGTACTGGGGATGGCCTGATGGTATGGAAAGCCACGGCGATGCCCGCGCCCGCGCGAATGCAATGTGCGATGTGTTGGCGAGTCATGCAAAAGGCGGAAAAATTGTTTACGTCTCTGCACATGGATGGTTTAACCGCATGCTAAAGGGTTCGCTAAAAAAACGCGGCTGGAAATGTGTTAGCCAAAATGGCGATTTGCATTGGAGCCATCGCCGTTTTGAACGCCCCACCGGATATGGAGAGTAATATGGCAGACGCCATTAAGGATATGAGTTTTGAAGACGCGCTGAAAGAGCTTGAAGGCATTGTCGCAAAACTAGAACGCGGCGAAGCTCCGCTTGAAGAAAGCATTTCCATCTATGAGCGTGGGGCGAAGCTGAAAGCGCATTGCGAAGGCAAGCTGAAAGATGCTCAGTTAAAGGTCGAGAAAATTGTTCTGGACGGTAATGGCAATGCAAACGGCACGGCGCCTTTTGATGCTGGCTAGTTCAATCGCTACTATGTCGGATGACTTCCCAACGCGCCTCGCCTCTGTCGCGGAGCAGATGGAAGCCACACTCGCCGCTGTTCTCCCTGTCCCCTCAGGCCACCAATCGGTCATTATGGAAGCTATGCGCTACGCGACTCTTGGCGGTGGAAAACGTTTGCGGCCATTCCTAATGATCGAGACCGCGCGGATGCTCGGCTACTCAGATAAAGGTGTTTGCATCGCGGCGGCGGCCCTTGAATGCCTCCATGTCTATTCTCTCGTCCATGATGACCTTCCCTGCATGGATGATGACGATCTGCGGAGAGGTAAGCCGACAGTACACAAAGCCTATGACGAAGCCCTAGCGGTTCTTGCAGGCGATGGATTGCTAACACACAGCTTTGAACTCCTCACACGGGAGGACGTCCACCCCAACCCCGCGAAACGTCTTGATTTAGTATTCGGCCTCGCACAAGCAGGCGGTACCCATGGCATGATTGGCGGACAAGTGATTGATATATCGGTCTCAGAATCCGACCGAGATGAAGAGCTTATTACGCAGCTTCAAGACCTCAAGACAGGCGCGTTAATTGAATATGCTGTGAAAGCAGGAGCAATACTGGCAGGCGCGAGCGGAGCTCAATTCTTTGCTTTGGAAGATTACGCTCAGGATATGGGTCTCGCGTTTCAGATCAAAGACGACATCCTTGACGTTGAAGGCGTCGCCGAAACGCTCGGCAAAGCCGTCGGAAAAGACGAAAACCTTGGGAAAGCCACATTTGTGTCAATTCTCGGCCTTGAAGGCGCAAGAGAAAAAGCCGCTGAATTGGGCAAAAGGGCAAAGAGTCACCTTGAACCTTTTGGAAATTCTGCACAAACCCTCTGTGATACAGTAGATTTTGTGCTAAACCGTTCCCATTAAGGGGGCGGAATAAAAAGAGATAAACGCATGGTGGACACGCCCCTTTTAGACACAGTCAAATTCCCTGCTGATATGCGGGATTTTTCGCGCGAGCAGATTAAGCAGCTTGCCGATGAAGTCCGCACGGAGGTTATCGACGCTGTTTCCGTGACAGGCGGCCATTTAGGCGCAGGTCTGGGTGTCGTTGAACTGACCGTGGCGATCCATCACGTCTTTAACACGCCTGAAGATAAGCTTATCTGGGATGTCGGCCATCAATGTTATCCGCACAAGGTTTTGACGGGTCGTCGCGAGCGCATGCGCACAATTCGTAAAGGCGGCGGGCTTTCTGGATTTACTAAACGCGCCGAGAGCGAATATGATCCCTTCGGGGCCGCTCATAGCTCAACCTCTATTTCTGCGGGGATGGGCTTTGCCACAGCGCGTGATTTGGATGGGCGCGATGGTCACGTGATCTCCGTCATCGGCGATGGCTCCATCACAGCCGGGATGGCCTATGAGGCTATGAATAATGCCGGGGCGACAGACTCCCGCCAAATTGTTATCCTCAATGATAATGATATGTCCATCGCGCCCCCAGTTGGTGCCATGAGTCATATGCTGGCGAAAATGGTTAGCTCTGGCGGATATCAAAAACTACGCGGCGCAGGCAAAGCTATGGTCAAAGATGCCCCTCGCCCAATTAAATCCACAGCCCGAAAAGCCGAAGAATATACGCGCGGCATGTTTATGGGCGGCACTTGGTTTGAAGAGCTCGGCTTTTACTATGTCGGGCCTGTCGATGGGCACGATCTCGACGCGCTCATCCCTGTCCTTGAGAACGTGAAAAAGATGAAAGACGGCCCCGTCTTAATCCACGTGGTCACGCAAAAAGGCAAAGGCTATGCCCCTGCCGAAAATTCCGCTGATAAATATCACGGCGTGTCCAAATTCAATGTCGTCACAGGCGAGCAGAGTAAGTCCATTCCAAATGCGCCAAGCTATACCTCTGTCTTTGGCCATCAACTGGTCAAACAAGCTGAAACGGATGACAAAATTGTAGGAATCACCGCCGCTATGCCGGGCGGAACGGGGATGAATATTTTCGGTAAAGCCTTCCCGGACCGCATGTTTGATGTCGGCATTGCCGAACAACACGCCGTAACTTTCGCGGCAGGATTAGCGGCGGATGGATTTAAACCCTTCTGCGCGATTTACTCCACATTTCTGCAACGCGGTTATGACCAAGTTGTCCATGACGTTTGTATACAGAACCTGCCCGTGCGTTTCGCGATGGACCGCGCAGGTCTTGTCGGTGCAGACGGCCCGACCCATGCAGGTGCCTTTGATATCGCCTATCTCGGCTGCCTGCCCAATATGGTGCTGATGGCCGCCGCAGACGAAGCCGACCTCGCCCGCATGGTCGCCACATCCGTCGCCTATAATGAAGGGCCGTTAGGTTTCCGCTACGCGCGAGGCGAAGCGACGGGCATAGACATTCCTGAAAACCCTGAAGTGCTGAATATCGGCAAAGGCCGTATTTTGCGCGAAGGCACGCGTATCGCGCTTCTATCCTATGGCACGCGCCTCGGCGAAGCGATGATGGCGGCGGAACAGCTCGAAACACTCGGCCTCTCTGCTACTGTCGCTGATGCGCGTTTTGCCAAGCCGCTTGATAGCGAACTCGTCTGCCGCCTCGCCGATGAGCATGAAGTCCTGATTACCATCGAGGAAGGCTCGGTTGGCGGATTTGGCGCATTCGTATTGCATAATCTGGCCAAAAATGGACGCCTGGATAACGGCCTGAAAATCCGCACCATGACACTACCGGATACGTTCATCGATCAAGATACCCCTGCGGAAATGTATAAACAGGCGGGACTGGATGCGGACGCGATTGTCGAGACTGTGTTTAAAGCGCTAGGACAAGAATTAGCGACACGGGCGAATTTAGCTTAAAGTGAAGGGCCAAGTTTTTATTCCGACGGACGCCCCCAAAGATTGGCAAAGGTTTCTAGCTGACCCAGAAAAACAGTGGCGCGATGGCTATTCTGCAAAATCTGCAGCTGTCCATTGGGAAAAGTCCAAAGGTCTGCCTTCAGATATAGAGGGTATCCTCAATAAGTCAGGATTGAATAGTCCAGAGCTTCTTCTAGCCATACCTGAATGGAAAACGCCACTGCCGGGTGGCCGAAGAGAAAGTCAAACCGATGTTTTCGCCCTCGTAAAATCAACTGAAGGCCTAATTGTCTGCGCGATTGAAGCCAAAGTTGCTGAACCTTTTGGCCCTACAGTAGGAGAGTGGTTAGTAAACGCTTCGGACGGTAAAAAAATACGAATTGAATATTTGAAAACATTATTGGGTCTGTCTGCAGACATAGAACATTTACGATACCAATTACTACATCGTACCGCCTCCGCGATTATTGAGGCCAAGAATTTTGATGCCCACGCTGCCGCAATGATTGTGCAATCTTTTCATCCCGAAGCTCTGTGGAAAGAAGATTTAGAAGCGTTTGCGACAACTATGGGTCTCAGACTAGATACCCTAGGAAAGACGAAACATGGCGCATCACTGTTACTTGGGTGGTCCAGTCCGCCTCTGCCATGAGAGCTGACCTCTATCTCGTCTCCAACGGCTATTACGAATCCCGCGCGCGGGCGCAGGCCGCCATTAAAGCTGGTCTCGTCAAAGTGGATGGCAAACGCCTGAAGAAGGCGTCTGAAAAACTCTCTGACCTTAACGACATAAGCGCCAAAGCCGAGCACCCTTGGGTCTCTCGCGGTGGGCTGAAACTCGCTTATGCATTGAAAGAATTCAAAGTCTCAGTTGAGAACAAAATTTGTTTGGATGTCGGGGCCTCTACGGGCGGGTTTTCGGATGTGCTTCGTCAAAAAGGCGCGGCGCGGGTTTATGCGGTCGATGTCGGGCACGGACAGCTTCATGCGAGCTTGCACGACGTTGCTGAAATCATCTCTATGGAAGGGCAGGATGCGAGGGAATTGACCGCGGAACATTTTGACATCACTCCACAGCTTATCGTCTGTGATGCCAGTTTTATTTCCGCGATGAAAGTTTTGGAAACACCCCTCACCCTCGCGGCAACATCAGCTGATCTTATCACCCTCGTCAAACCACAATTTGAAGTCGGCAAAGCGGGTATTGGACGCGGCGGCCTCGTCAAATCAGAAAGCCTGGCACTTCAAGCCTTATCTGATGTCTCCGCTTGGGTGACAGCGCAAGGCTGGCATGTGACCGCGACCTGTACATCTCCGATAAAGGGCGGGTCGGGAAACACGGAATATTTGCTGCACGCCCGCAAGAATTAGATTACTTTCGCTGTTCCATAAATTCGCTAAGTCCCGCAGCAACACGTTCACGCGCCTGTTCTGAGGTCGGCATTTCACCATCCGAATTTGCTTCATGAGCTTTTATTAAGACTGCTTTAAACTCATCTTCGCTGAACCTCAATTTAGGCAATCGCGTGACATGTTTCGTTTGAATTTCTGGATACTTTTTGTCCAAAAGGGCTTTGACATAAGACTCATTTTCAGCGTCAAAGCTATAAGTAACATATGTAGTCTCATTCGCACGGCTACCCAATGAAAAGAGCACATTTACGGCGCGTCCAAGCTGACTTTTAGGTAAAGATTTTAAGTCAAAATCAACAGGTTTCAGACGACCAATATTGACGACCTCCCCGGGATTTATTTCGAAGTCTTCAAACCACGTTTGAATTAAGGGCAGATTTGCAGAAACTTGATAACCAACGCAGGTGCCTGAAGCTATTCTATAAGTACCGGGCGCTACTGCTATTCGTCCAGGCGTTGGCTTAACAATATTCGACCCTCTGAAACTTCCCAAGCTATAAACTTTACGCGTATCAACATTCATCAGATTCAAATAACCATGATAACAAACGTCTTCTTTTTCCGAATAGTAAGATGCAAGTATAACCGACTTTTCTTGATTATTGATCAAGGAAACATCTTCTGGTGTAACAGGAATAGTCTCACAGGCACTAAGCGCCAGAAAACTACAAAAAATAGAAAGACGCTTAAACATATTTATGACACTCTTTTAGATTCCTATTAGCTCTATAGAGACAAATATGTCGCCCGCAAATAAAAAACCCCGCCCTAGCGTTTTACAAAACGCAAGAAGAGCGGGGTTTGAATTATTTATATAAATTAGTGTCTGCGGCGATGATGAACGCGTCTATATGCGCGGTGACGCGGCCGCGTATAGTGGGGACGTGTGTAGTAGCCACGGCCGCCATAATATCCACCTGAACCAATATTGATGCTTAGGCTTGTGCGCGGACGAGAATAATATCCGCTATTCCCATAATATGTGCTTGGATAACTGTGATAAACAGGACGACTATACGTCGTTGTCGTGTAGGTCCTTGGATAGCTGTGACCATAACTGTGGCTGTGCCCGCTATTATGACCGCCATAATAGCCGGTATTGCTATTGTAGTAGCCGTTTCCGCCATAGTGACGGCGGCCATCATTTCCGTTACCTGCGATCGCGGCTCCTGCTACGCCGCCAATGACGGCACCTAAGACAGAGCCTTCGGTACGTGCGCCGCTACCTGCGACCTGTGAGCCCAAAACACCGCCTAGAACAGCCCCGACAGCACCGCCGACTAGCTGTTGATCACCGTTGGAGCGGCTTTGATGTGAATGGTTGTATCCGTTATCATGCGCAGAGGCGACAGGCGCGGCTGCAACTGTGATAACGGCTGCAATGGCAAATCCGAGTTTGAAATTCATGGGAAACTCCTATGTTAAAGCGCACCGTTCCCCGATGCTATGTTCTCTCTGTACCCTTGCGTAGCTGAATGGTTCCTGAAAAGCAAAAACTAGACTCAGTGGCTAAAACACAAAAAAAGCGGCTCAAAAGGCCGCTTTTAAGGAATTATTAACCACGTTTAGTGGTTACGGCAGTGATCATGATCACCCTTTTTGATCTCCCTGCCCAAGCTATCATAGCGCTTGGAACCGCCTGCATAACAATACTCACCACCGGAATGTGACTGGCTACTCGGAGCCTGATACATCTGCGTCGGCTCAGAATATACCGTTGGTGCACGGTACGAGGTCGTGACCGAAGACGAATTGTTGTAAGACGGCGCATAGCTCGTGACAGCTGAAGACAGGCACGTTCCATCAGATTGCGCTGTTGTTCCCGAGGGACATCCCGCCATTTGCGGGGCTGCATATGTCGGAGCGGGAGCCGTGTAAGTTGGAGCCGGCGCTGAATAAGTCACGCTTTGCTCCATGCATGTTCCGTCTGATTGCTGTGTAGTTCCTGCCGGACAATCGGCCATTTGAGGCGCGACATAGGGGTCTGCGATAACCGGCGCCGGAGGTGTGTAGGCAGGTTCCGGCGTGGCGTAAGTAATTGTTTGCTCAAGGCAAGACCCATCACTTTGCAAAGTTGTCCCTGAAGGGCAATTTGCAGGTTCAGCTACGACGCGCTGGGCACGCACGGTTGGGGCTGGCTCTACCGTGATGGTGCGGCGAATAACAGTCGGACGAATAGGTGGTCCCGCAAGTCTCATATTCGGCGCAGCATATGTTACACTCGTTGAGACAGGTGCTGTATAAACCGTGCGGGGTTGAGACATTATGATAGGCTGCGGCGCAGGCTGAACATAGCGTGTTACAGGGATAATCGGGCCTGAAATAAATTGTCCTGAATTAATGAACTGAGGACCGCTCATGATAGGCGCACTAGGCATAGCAGGGCCGCCGAAACCCGGAGCTCCGAAAGAAGGCGCGCCGAAAGCCGGAGCTCCAAAACTGGGCGCTCCGAATGCCGGGCCGCCGGAGAAACCCGGACCGACCGGAACAGGGCCGCCGTTAAATCCGGGGCCTACAGGACCAAAACTGCCGCCAATCGGGCCGGGACCAAATCCTCCTTGCGGACCAAGATTCCCGTAGCGTGAAGATCCGCGATTTGCCAAGGCATAACCCGCGGCGCCGCCCAACAAAGCCCCAATTGCTGTACCCTCTTGCTGAACACCTGTTCCGGCAAGGTTAGAGCCGATAACGCCGCCAAGACCTGCACCGACACCGGCACCGATAAGGTTTCTACCGTTAAATCCAGGATTAAATTGACCCGCATAAGGGTTACCATAATAGTTACTGCGGCTATTGGCATAAGCGGCCCCAGCAAGTCCGCCAACAACAGCCCCTATCGCCGTGCCCTCATCGCGCTGACCAGAACCAGCAAGGTTTGACCCGATTGCACCGCCAAGACCGGCACCAACTGTGCCGCCCAAAAGCGTTCCATTATCCAAGCCGCCAAAAAGCTGTGCTTGCGCGGCTTGCGGCACTAAGGCCATGGCGGCAATAGCCGCCGTTGTCATAAGAAATTTCATTTTTGGCTCCTCCGCCGAATATAGGTCAAACACCCGCTTACCCCCATGGGCTTGGCGCTTATCGCAATTTTCATGCAAGCCTCACGCCAGTTAAGGAATTTCTAACATTCTCGGCATCTTAAAACAAAAGCACTCGCCTTTTAGGCGAGCTATTTTTACACTAACCATAGATAGCAAAAAACCCGAACAGAGCCGGGCCTTTAAATATTAGCTTACATCATATGCACTCTATCAGAGATTATATTAGTGATAGTGACGTTCCGCGCGGCGGCGTTCGACCTTTTTGACGCGGCGCTTACGCTTCTTTAATTCGTCCAATTCACATGAAATATCATATAAACGGCGATCAATTCTGCGGCTGTAACCATAATAGCTCTGCTCACGCTTGAGTTCAGCCCTCTGCTTACGAAGATAATCCATGCGACGATTAATACGATCAACAGGGTCATTTCTGTAACCACGATCATAGCTGCGGACTCCACGATCGTAACTGCGCGTCGTCGTTCTGTAACCTCGATTATATCCGCGATTATCGTGACGCACCGTTGTCACAACGGGAGCTCTATTATAATTTCGGCTTGTCGTTGTTGCGCGATATGTAGAACGACTGCGAATTTTATCGCAATCATTGTTGCCGTCAGCAATCGCAGCGCCTGCAGCGCCGCCTAGAACCGCGCCCAAGACAGAGCCTTCTGTGCGCGCCCCATTACCGGATACTTGAGACCCCAGAACACCGCCTAATACGGCACCAATAGCACCGGCAACAGCTTGGTCTTGGGTGTTTGTGCGGCAGTCATCATTATATGAGGTCGTTGAATAATTCCCCGCATGTGCGAGAGCTGGAGTAGCGAATGTCGCCGCAGCCAGAGCTACAGCAGCGAGAGTTTTTTTAGCATTTAATTTTGCCATGGTGTTTCTCCTGTTTTGGCTCCGGAAGGGAATATGCCCGACCGATAAAACAGGTTTAGCTAAGAAGGTCTGAACTCTCTCTGATATTAGCTTTCATTTTCCATTCAGAAAAGCTTTGAAGGCAAAATAAACACATTAAGATATTGTTTTAATTTACTTATTTATTTTCCATCTAATCCATTTTCACGGAAAAATACTCCAATTTCGTCCAAGGCGTCGTGTGCCTCTTTCAGATAATCATCAAAAATTTGCCAGACATGCGGTAAGTTATTCCAGCTCTGAAACTTAACATCAGACCCCTGCAAGTTGGCTTTAGCCGCGTAACGCACACTATCATCAAAAAGCATTTCAGAGCTGCTGGCCTGTAGGAGGGTTGGCGGCAAATCGGAAAGATCATCAAAAATTGGAGAGATCACAGGGTTGGAAGGATTGAACCCGTAAGCCTTACGCAATCCCCATAGTAATAATGTTCGGGGCGCTTTCAGCACATCTTTCAATAGTGGCGTCAGCATCAGATCCGTATGTAAATTCTCTTTCATTGACGGGCTGGAAATCGTTGAATCAGTGTTGGGCGATAGAGCGACAATAGCATCCGGTCTTTTAAGGCCCGCCTTACGCGTCCAATGGCTCACCATCAGTGTCAGGTTTCCGCCTGCAGAATCACCCGCAACACCGACAGCTTGCGCGGGAGCAGCCCCGTCTGGACCGTTTTCCAAAATCCAAGCATAAGCTGCGCGGCTATCATCAATCGTCGCTTGTCGAGAGTTTTCCGGCATCAAGCGGTAATTCGCAGCAAAGACCGCACAGCCTGTGCGCTTCGCTATATTATAGGTCAAAGGTCTATGGCTAATATCGCTGCCAACTGTCATGGCTCCCCCGTGAAGATACAGGATACGCCTATCTGGGTCAGCGCCCTCGACCAATGTCCAGGCCCCGTCAATGGTTACGCCATTAGCTTCAAAACTATCTTTGCGAAATTCACAATCATGGTCCCTTGCAAGTCCTGCTGCATCAAAACGCTCACGCTTGGCAGACCATCCCGTGGACGCCGTGGCGGACTGCCCGTGCATACCAAACGCCTCATTCAGATAAGCGTTTAGGCGGTCTATGCCTTCTGGGTTTTCGGGGACTTCAAATGTGGGAGCCTCATCACGATCATATTTAGAGAGATTTTCACCGCCCAAGACTTTGTGGGTATAAAGGAAAAAACCTATGACAGGCAGCCCTATGGCAGGAATGGCGAAAAGCATATCTAATCCTTTATAACTATAAAACAGTCCGTATCTGGGCACGCGGCAAAAGTAAACCATGCACGAATTGAGGCTTTCCAACCCCCGTTAATTCCGCTAACGCGTGGCCCTGAAATTCATACCTTTTGAGGCTATTATGTTTGAGTCAGTTGCTCCCCGTCCGAATGATCCGATTATGGTTGTTATGGAAAAATGTAAAGCTGACACGCGGCCTGAGAAAATTGATCTCGGCGTTGGTGTCTATAAGGACTCAAGCGGAATTACGACTATCCTTAAATCCGTCAAGCTCGCGGAGGAAATGTGGAACCGGGAAGAGACGACCAAAACCTATGTCGGCACAGTAGGGAACCAAGATTTTTGTAAGGATATGCTTGAGCTTATGCTAGGCGCTGACAGCCAAGCCCTCAAAGAAGGCCGTATCGGCGCGGCGCAAACGGCGGGCGGGTCAGGAGCCTTACGTCTCGGCGCAGAGCTTTTAAAAGTCGCCGCCCCCAATGCGACTGTTTGGGCCTCAACACCGACATGGGCCAATCATATTCCGTTGATCTCTGACGCAGGAATGCGCATGGGTAGCTACCCTTATTATAACAGAGAGACGCTGGGCGTAGATTTTGAGGATATGCTCACCTACTTGGATGGACATGCCAAACGCGGGGATATCATTTTACTTCATGGCTGTTGCCATAACCCGACAGGCGCTGATTTATCACCAGAGCAGTGGGACCGCCTCGCGCCCTTTATGGAAGAACGCGGTTTGTTTCCTTTTATCGATCTAGCTTATTTCGGCTTGGGGCGCGGTATGAAAGAAGATACTTATGGGCTTCGCAAGGTCGTTCAGACATGCCCGGAAGTTCTGCTCGCGGCTAGTTGTTCAAAAAATTTCGCCCTGTATAGAGAACGGACAGGCTTGATTGCCGCGATCACGCAATCATCCGAAAAAGCAAAAGTACTAAAAAGTCAGTTTGGCGCTATTCAGCGGAAATTGATTTCAATGCCGCCAGATCATGGCGCCGCGCTTGTGACGCGCATTTTACGTGACGAGTCCTTACGCAAAATCTGGGTCGAAGAATTGGCCGAAATGAGAGAGCGTGTGCTAGGTCTGCGCCAACTTCTTTCCGAAGCCCTGAATGTTCAAGGCGGCGAGGCTATGGCGGCGGCTATCAAAAACCAAAATGGGATGTTTTCGACTTTACCGCTCAGTCCTGAGCATACGGAACGACTGCGCGATGAGCATGCTGTCTATTTGATGCCGTCCGGCCGTATTAACATTGCCGGCGCGAATGCCAGCAACATTCCCAGACTAGCCGAAGCTATTTTGGCTGTTCATTAATCTTCGGGCGGCACGCGCGGCGTGTCGATACGTTGAGGTATCTCTGCGGGCGGGTTCTGCACAGGGATTTCTTGCGGAATATCACGCGGCGCTTCGGGAGTTACGTCAGGCGCTATTTCATTCGGTGTCTTTGGTATGGTTGCCGGGTCAATGGGCGGGATTTCAACAGGCGGTGTCTGTCCCAGAAGTTGCGGTTGGGGCGTTTGGCTTTGAAGCGATGTGTCAGTCATATCAGTCTTGGTCATATCAATATCGTCCTTCTCTTTGGCAGAATCTTGCGGGAGGCTTTGCTTTGCCGCGTCTAAAACCTCCTCCAATGTCACCTTTGTTTCTGGTGCTGGTGCCGGGGCCGTATCAGCTTCGGCATTGGGTGTTTGCGGCGCGGAGCTTTCTGGCGCTATTTCAATAGGCCTCAGTTCAACAACGCATGACGCGTAATTTGAGTTCCGAATTACCGCCATTCGTTTTCGCAAAGTTCCTGCCCGCCCCCTCACGAATTTTGTCGGCGGGTCCAATCGCCACTTATTAGGACTGGGAAGCACAGCTGCCAACAGGGCCGCTTCTTGTTGTGATAATTTATTTGCCGATTTACCGAAACGGGCTTGAGCAGCGGCTTCAATACCAAAAACTCCGTCCCCCCATTCGGCAACATTTAGATAAACCTCCATAACGCGCGGCTTACCCCAAGCGAAATCAATCAAGCTAGCGAACCACGCTTCACCTGCTTTGCGAACATAACCACCTCCATTCCAGAAGAAGACATTTTTCGCCGTTTGCTGCGTAATGGTTGAGCCGCCGCGCCGCCGCCCGCCTTCTTGATTGTCCTCAAAAGCTTGTTCAATAGCCTCCCAGTCAATACCTTCATGTTCACAAAAACGGCTATCTTCGCCGCCCATCACGGCTTCAACTACAAAAGGCGAGATGTCCTCCAACCGTGTCCAGTCACGCTTTATATCTTCCCCGCTAAGGCCGCGCTGCATCATCAATATAGTTGTCGGAACAGGAAAAAAGCGCAAAGCCACTGCATAAAGGTTCACAGCGAGAAATATGAGTAAAGCTAAACGAACAAAATTGCCGAGCCACATGGCAAAAGACCGGCGCCTTATTTTTAAAGACTTATCAGTCAATCTTAAAATCACTCGGACGGTAACCTGGGTCAGGGTATTCCGGGTTCATCTGCTCCAGTGTGTCTTTAACAATACCGCTGATAATAGCCCCGCGCGTTGAACGACTGTCTGAGGGAATGATATGCCAAGGCGCGTGATCAGTACTGGTGCGCTGCACCATGGTCTCATAAGCCTGCATAAAATCAGGCCATAATTTGCGATCCTCAAGGTCACCAGGATTAAACTTCCACCGCTTGTGCGGCTCTTCCAAGCGCTCCCTCAACCGCTCACCTTGCGTTTCATGACTAATATGCAGCATGAATTTTAAAATCCTTGTGCCATTTTCCGTCAGGTGCCGCTCAAAATTATTGATTTGCTCATAGCGCTGCTCAATTTTCGCGGCGGGGGCAAAGTTTCTAACTTTGACAACCAGAACATCTTCATAATGACTGCGGTTAAAGACTGTAATTTCACCTTTACCGGGGCAGACATTATGAATGCGCCAGAGGTAGTCTTGAGCAAGTTCACGTTTGGTGGGCGCTTTAAAGCTTGCGACCTTTACATTAAGCGGCGGCGTGCGGTGCAGTATAGCCGCCGTGGTGCCGTCCTTACCCGAGGTGTCCATTCCTTGCAAAACGATGAGTAATGACCGGTCAGCTTCACCATAAAGCTTATGCGCCAAAGGCTGTATCGCTTTGGCATGATCCTTAATCGCCGCGCGGGCGGAGGACTTACCTGAGAAGATATCAACCTCTGTAGGGCATTTTGACAATTCAAATTTTGCCCCGCCCTCGGCAATGAATTTGTCGGCATAGGTGTTTGGCATATCGGCTCCGATTAGAAAATATCAGAAGCTTTCCTATCAAAGGCCGCCCAAAGAACAAAGCTTAAAAGGACAAGACCCGCAATACTCCATACTGAAAAGGGGAGTGCTTCTGCTTGAGGCCATGACGGAATCGCGACTTGTATTTTTGCTATCATATTTAAAAGAGCCGGAAACTGACTAGCCGCAATAAGCCCGCCGGCAAATGACGCCCCATAAATGGACACGCGGCGAATGCGCTCTTGACGCTTAGACTTCACTTCAATTTGAGCCATTAGGTTTTGCGTAAACCCATCCTCTGGGACAGGCGCAGTATAATTGGCCAATACATCTTTGAAGAGGTTATCATTTGGATCTTGCATCATCATTAATGTACCTTTTCATAGGCGCTAAGGAAAGTCCTGAGTTTGTCTTTACCTCGCGAGACGTGAGATTTCACCGTGCCAAGCGGCAAATCCGTAGCCAATGCAGCCTCGCTATGGCTCATGCCATAGGATAAACAAAGTATCACAACAGCGCGGCATTCAGTGGGAAGGCTATTCATGGCCGCCTCAATATCCATTTTGAGTCCCGCAGGCGCCTCTAAGGGATCCTCATCGATATGACTTTTAGCCAAGCCGCGCCGCCTCGCCTCTTTGCGTTGGTGATCGATAAAACTGCGATAAGCAATTTGAAAAAGCCATGACTTTGCAGCCTTGCTCTCTCTTAAGCCGTGTCGCTGCTCATAAGCTTTCATGAAACATATTTGCGCCAAGTCATCTGCCAAAGCGGTCTCTCTCGTGAGCCGCCGCAGGAAGGCCCGTATCGCGCCCTGATGGGCGCGAATGAGCGGTTCAAATGTGTCCCCAGACGTGATCGTTTAATCTTCAGGATTCTTGCGGCTGATGAATGTCCAAAGACCAATATAAGCCAAGCCAACCAAGAGGGGGAACATGGCGAAGCCGCCAAAGACTTGCTGGGCCTCTTTCTCAGGAATGGCACTTCCTAGGATTATTGTTGCAATAGCCAAGGCAATCAAAATCAAGCCTGTGCGCAAATCACCATGCTTACGTTTAGGCCGAATACCCAAAGCCCGAATAGTTTCAGGCGTCAGAGCCTCTCCTTTATCAACCATTGCTTTCATCACTTCAGTTGCGGCTTTTTGGGTTTTGTGCCGATAAGCACTAACAGCCCAAATCGCCGCCGGTATACTTGCGAATAAAACAACACCTACAATTTCATCTGACATAATCGTCTCCTTTTCATCTGATTATACCCTTAAGACGTTACAACTTATTCATTTGGATGCAGCAGTGTAAAAAATTTCTGCAATTTTCCTTTTCATGCGTATAATGAAGTAAAGGATATTATTATGAGATATTTTGCATTACCTATTACGGCCACATTCCTCACGGTCTCGGCCTGCAGCCAAGCGGCAGAACCCACGTCATCTTCACAGCCCACAATCTCTAGCCCAGCTCTTGACATGAAACCGATTGGAAACTGGATTGTCGTAAAGGCTGACAGCCATATTAAGTTCACAGCCACCCAGCAAGGCAAAGGCTTTACAGGCGAATTTGAAAACTATGATGTGCTGATTAATTTTAACGAAGACGCTATCGACGCGGCCAGTGTGGTGGCCGAAATTGATGTGTCGTCTATCAGCACAGGTGACGAAGAACGCGATAGCACACTTATCGGGACAGATTGGTTTAATGTAAAAAGCATCCCAAAAGCGGTATTTAGGTCGGACGATTTCATCAAGACAGGCGATAAGCGTTACGAAGCGCGCGGAACCCTTTCCATGAAAGACACTTCGCAGCCCCTTACCCTGCCTTTCACGCTCGATATTACAGGCTCAAAAGCTGAAATGGACGCCGAGCTTACGCTGGACCGCACTCTATGGAATGTAGGCGCTGGCTCATGGGCAACAGATGAATGGGTCAGTACAAAAGTCGTAGTGGATATAAAAATTTCGGCAGAGAACCCGAATTAAAGCTTCTTCATCGCCCGGAAAGGCGGGCAATACATGTTCTCTTCGTCCTTACAGCGTTTAAACGAGAACATCATAAGGTCGGCCCGACCAATAAGGTGATCGAGCGGCACGTATCCTGGCCCTAAGTTCGCACGGCTGTCGGTGGAGTTATCTCTGTTATCCCCCATGAAAAAGACGTGTCCTTGGGGCACAAGAAACTTTTCAGTCGTATCAAGATTACCGCCATCTGTTTGCTCGTAGATTATATTTGTGCCGTCCATATCGGGAAGCGTTTCTTCGAACACATCCACCCCGACAACGCTGCCCAAATGTTGTCTGTATAGAAAGTTATCAATATTTTCGCGGGGAACTAAAACGTCATTTATAAACAACCTACCGCGATGCATGCGGATCGTGTCACCCGGCAGCCCAACCACGCGCTTAATCATAACAATACCAGATTTCGGATTGCGAAAAACAGCAACATCGCCTCGCTTGGGTAATTTGCTGAATATTTTGCCGTCTTTGAGAAAGGGCAATTTATGCAGGTTAAACGGAGCTGAGTGGCGTGAATATCCATAGGCAAATTTCGACACATAAAGATGATCGCCTACTTCAAGAGTGGGCTGCATCGACTCTGACGGTATTTTATAATGCCCCCAAACAAATGTCAGAAAGGCCAGCATAACAACAGCCAAGCCCGCAAAAAATTTTACTTCAGCCAGAATACGTTGGCCTATAGAGGGTTTTTCAGTCTCGCTCGCGTCGGTCTCAATAGATGTGTCATTCGTCATAACCCGCCAATGCCGCGATATGGCCGCATTATCAAGTGTTTCATTCTGTCATTTGCGTAACTATAATAGAGCCATGATGCGTGCACTTACAGTTTCTCTCGCCTTTGGGCTTTTATCCGCTTGTGCCACACCGCCTGTTCTCGAACCTGCGGCGGCGCCAACTGGTAATTATATACTCGACCCCACTCATGCCAGCGTAACGTGGTCGCTCTCTCATGCGGGATTGTCCAATTACACGGCACGATTTGATGATATTTCAGGAGTGCTGGATTTTGACTCCGCAGCACCGCAGAATAGCACAGTCGATATCCGTATTGACCCCAAGAGTGTTTCAACCGGATTACCTAAATTTGACGAGGAGCTCGCGGCAAGCGGTAATTATTTTGATGCCAATACATTCCCTGAAATTCGTTTTGTTTCGACCGGTATTAAACTGACGGGCGAAGCAATGGGACTCATAACAGGCGATCTCACCCTAAAAGGCGTAACCAAGCCTGTGACATTGGACGTGACATTTAACGGCGCGGGTAAATCCTTCGGCAATCCCGGAAAGACACTCGGCTTTTCCGCATCAACCAAATTCCTGCGCTCAGACTTTAATATGGGGCACCTTGTTTCGTTCGGGATCGGCGATGAAGTGGCCCTTCGCATTGAGACGGAATTTAACGAAGCGCAATGACGTCTTTGTCTAAAATCATAACTGTGATAAGTGAATGCGGAGTTTGTGTCCTACCCACTGAAACCGTTTATGGTGTTGCCTGCCTCGCAGATAATTCCCGAGCCATTGACCGCGTTTATGCCATTAAAGGCCGTGACTTTGATAAACCCTTAGCCGTTTGTGTGCGAGACATAAAGACTGCCAAAACTCTTGCAAAATTTGACAAAACAGCATTGCAGCTTGCCAATGAGTTTTGGCCTGGACCTTTGACGCTCGTCCTACCTGTGGAAAACAAAAAACTAGATAGTCGCTGTTACCAAGGCAACACCATAGCTCTGCGCTGTCCCGACATTGCTTGGCGCGAACATTTTAAACAGCCCCTCGCCCTGACCAGCGCCAATAAGTCCGGCGAGCCTGCCGCAACTACTGCTCAGTCGGACTTAGATGTGGATGCCGTACTCGATACGGGGCCGAGCCGTGAGAAAATTCCGTCCACTATTCTTATGGTTCAAGATGGTGCAATTAAATGTCTTCGCGAGGGGGCCTTAAATGCGGCTGCTCTGGCCGCTTTCGATATAGAGTGGTAGAATGCTAGACGGACTTAAGGCCCTGAAATCCGCCTTGCCCGCTGCGGCGTGGACGCAGGACGCGGATATTATCGCGCCGCACCTTGTGGAATGGCGGGATAAATATTTTGGCAAAACACCACTCATGCTCACCCCACGCTCAACGGCAGAAGTCTCAGAGGCGGTGAAAGTCTGCGCGGCGCATGGGCTCAAGATTGTTCCGCAAGGCGGCAATACAGGATTGGTGGGCGGGCAAACACCCCAAGGCGAGGTTCTATTCTCCCTTAAAAAAATGACCACCATTCGCGCTGTGGACGCTGTCAATAATGCTATGACCGCCGAAGCAGGCGCGACTCTGCAATCTGTGCATGACGCCGCCGATAAAGCCAACAGGAAATTTCCGCTCTTCCTCGCCTCGCAAGGCTCTTGCACCATTGGCGGCAATCTTTCGACTAATGCGGGCGGGAACCATGTTCTGAAATATGGCACGACCAAAGACTTAGTTTTCGGTGTTGAAGCCGTACTAGCCAGCGGGGAGATATACAATGGCCTGACGAGCCTTCGAAAAGATAATACGGGCTATGATTTATCGCGCCTATTCCTCGGTGCAGAAGGCACGCTTGGCATTATCACGGCAGCAAGCCTGAAACTCTTCCCAAAAGCCAGCTACACACAGCGCGTCATCACGACCGTGGAAAGTCCCGCCAAAGCGCTCGACCTGCTGGAGCATTGCCGTGCAAGCGGACGGCTCGGCATGTTTGAAGTGATGCCCCAGATTGGGTTCAACGCTGTCGTAAGTAACATCCCCGACCAGAGAGACCCGTTTGAAACGTCTTACACTTGGTATGTCATCATTGATTGGGACTTTGAAACCGAGGCCGAAGGATCAGCATTAGCGGAGAAGCTCTTAAGCTCTGCGTTTGAAAAAGACCTCATCCGCGATGCCGTCATTGCGCAAAACGAAACCCAAGCCGCGCAAATTATGTCCCTGCGCGAGAACATGTCGGCAGGACAAAAGTTCTTAGGCGGCTCAATCAAGTTCGACATCACCGTCCCGCTCAATACGATTCCCGCCTTTTTCAAAAAAGCCGATGCCGCAATGGAAGCTCAGATTCCTGGCTCCCGCCCTGTTGGCTTTGGGCATTTTGGCGACGGCAATATTCATTACAATATCGCCCAGCCTGTCGGCATGGATAAAGAAGAGTTTCTCAATCAATGGCAATCCGTCTCTGAAATCGTTTTTGATATTGTCGGCGAGTTTGGCGGGTCTATTTCTGCCGAACACGGCATCGGCATCATGAAAAAAACGGATCTCGCAAAGCGCGCCGACCCTGTGAAAATGGCAATGATGCGGTCGATAAAGCAGGCACTCGACCCCGACAACATAATGAATCCACGGGTTATGATTTGAACTCTCAATTATTGCCCCCTATCCGATTTTCGTGAAAATCGGACGAATCACAATTGTAAATCGTCCAAAACTCCCTATGTATATTGGACACAAATAGGGGAGACGATATATGTCCAGTTTCGAAGCTCAGATCGCGAAGTCTCGAAAAGAGGTTGCCGAAGCGCAATCTAAAATTACAGAATTATCCGGTAAGATTGAGACCGCGCGCAGTAAAATGGCGCAAGGAACTGATATTACATTAGACATCGAAAATGCATCACTTGAGGATGTTCACGCGCATTCTGATATGATGAATGCCAATATCGCCGAGCTTATTTTAGGCTTGGATGATGTCACGGCAGGGTTCTCCAAAGATTTTGACTCTATGCGGTCAAAAACGGGGTGGGAAAAATTCGTGGGAATATTTTCAAAAAAGCGTTCTGAAATGATGCGCCAAGAACGTATCCGTGTCGCCTCTATTGAGGACAAGCTGCAGGATCTTATTGGCAAATCCAATACGATTGGCGCCATGTTGCAGGATCAACTCGACGAACTCGGCCGCCATAAAAATCAGGTGGAAACCAATCTGCAAAATACGTTGGCCGAACGCGGAACGACTCTTGAAGAGCTCACGATAATACGCGACGAGCTTAAAGCTCTCGACCCGCAGGTGATTGAGCTTGAAGGCAAGCTGGCTGTTGCGACAAACGCGAATGACCGCTCCAAGCTAGAGTCAGAATTGGCGACGGTAAACGCCCGTTACAACGAGCTTGTCCAATTAGAACAAGTCAAATTAGGCGGCTCGCAGACGCTAGAGCGCTATGTCGAGAAAGGCAAAACGTGGCTGGATTCACTACAGAACCAAATGGCGACGCAGATGGTGCTACTCAATAAGCTACAAACAGACACCAAACAACGTGTTGTCCTTTATGATGCTCTGTCCAAATCATTAAAGACTGCGCAACAGCAAGATGTGGCCCACCAAATCAATGAGATTGGCGTCGCCACGGATAAAGAAGCGCAAGTTGCCATGGCCGCGATCGGCGCGGCGACCAATACGCGTATGGCGGAAATGATGGAATCCCATGAAGATCATATCGTCTTTGCCCGCAAAGTGCTTGAGGAGAAAGTCAAAGCCGATGAACGCTTTGCCCGCCGTTTCGAGAAGATTGTCGAAATGCATGACAAGAATGCTTACGGCGAAGGCTCGCTGGGTTAGGGTAACTTAGGTGGACTTAACTTTCGACCACAAAGTCCTTGATAGCGCCAAAGCCACCCGGCGCTATTTTGCAAAATTTGAACGCATCATAGTACATCTTACCGAGGTGGTGGATCTGTCTAAATCAGAACTCCTCATCACCTCGCCTGAGGCCAAGATGCTCAAGGAATATTTAGAGGCGCTATCTAACACCTTCACGGCTCTGTCTTATAAGTTCTTAATGGCGCACCGCGTGCAAAAGCAGGCGGATCTGAATTTTAGCATTGATAAGACTGAGAGCGGCTTTCCAATATTCCGCGAACTGATGCAAATGGCATCCGATGCGACGCAGGCAAAGAAGCATTTAAAATCTCTACCGAGCCAAGAACGCCTGAAGAAAGATATGATCACGCATATCCTGACGGAGCAATCTGCGCCGAGCCAATTACAATATGCCCTGAGCCAGCGTATTTATTATGAATATTTAGCTGAGAAAGATCTATTTCTCTCGCAAAACCACCCGCAGATTATTTGGGTGGGTAAAGACATGAAAGCGGGCCGCCGGAATTACCTCGTCCACTGGGCGAGCTATGACAGCCAGACCAATTTACCATCTATCTATATGATGGAACTCGAAGACACCTCACACCGCGCCCTGCCCCATGATGAGCGCCGCTGGCCGCGTGTGCAAAGTCATCTTATGGCGCAAGCCGTGTCGAGCCTGAAACTCCTCACCATTGCCAAGGGATTCGACCAGGACTTTAACGATCTGCATCCCAAGCTTTTGCGGCGTTTTCATCTTGGCCCAATGCACAGTCATAGCTTTACAGAGCAACATGGGCCGCTTCGCAATGTTCTGGCCGGAGCCGATGGAGAACCGGGTCTTGACTGGGCTCTGGCTTGGACGGTTGAAAGTCTCGTCGCTGAGACCACCACCAAAGAAAAAGTTGGCATCTTCAAACATGCAGAACGGCAGGTTTATGCACTTAATAAAATGGATTTCAAAATGGCCGATAGCGGCGCAACCGAAATTCGCCGCTCACTCATCCTGCCCCACCGCGCTTACCAAGTGCTGGAAGAAAAAAATAAAGCCGATTTCGATGGCGTACGAAAATATGTCGTCGGCGGAAATAATAAAATCCTGAGCTACAAATAATAACACGTTACAAATAGGACGCCCATGTCAAACGACTTGATGGAAATTAAAGAAGAGCTCATCCGCGAGAAATATACGGCGGCCGAAAGCTTACTGGATGGTTTTGATCATACACCGCGTTTAGCCAAGCCCAAATCAGGCGCAGCTCCCGCCAAAGAAAAATCGCCCGGCATAGGCACGCGACGCCGGTTCCGCTCAACCACACCGGGCCTTGTCACTAAATCAACGGCTCGCGCCGAAGGCGTGCATATCATTAACCGCGTACAGGAAAATGATGACAGTGAAATCCTGATGAGCCCAATGCAGGCCAATGTCCTGCATAGCCTGCGCCGCGCCCTCGCCACTTCAATGGTGGTCGCCGATCAATTTGCCGATCATACGGGGCTCTCCCAACTCCTCAAAGATAACCTTGAAGGCAGCTTGGCCGCCTCGCGTAAGTCTGAGTTTACGGAACTGCTCGCGGCCTCATCCGTCATAAGCCTTCATGTCTTTGCCAATATGGCGAGCTTCCTGCTCGCCAACGCCCATACTGATGCCTCGGACGTAAACGTCGAAGTCGGTGAAGTCGAAGAAGTGCTGACGGATAATTCTCATCTCGCGCTGACGGGCGCGCTTTGGGAACTTGACCAAGACCTCGCTATTTTCGCGACCAGCGAAGATAAGCTTATCCCAACGGTGACGGCTTTCCTCGAACAGCTCATGGAAAAAGTCGGTCTTCGCGCCTCCAACATGGCGCGCCTTGAGGCTTTCACCTCGGTTAATTACCGCGTCGAGGATGATGACTTTAACATCAATGGTTTTACGCCGTCGGGCCGTGGGAGCAGTACGAAACTGACCATGAGTTTCAAAAAACCCAATGAAATTGTCGGCAACCACATCGCTAAATATCAAGCGATGAAGCTCGCAAAAATGATTATGGCTTATGATTTTGATCGTAAGCTCAACCCCTTTGTGGATTTAGGCGGGTTCATCTTCACTTTTATGGGCGACGGTAAGCCGGGCACAGGTAAGACCATCCTTATTCAGATGATGGCAGGCCTCATACATGATTATTGCCAGAATGCGGGATACCCCTTTCGTTATCAAAACCTGTCTACGGAAAGCATTGATAGTTATCAGGGTAAATCGGCGCAAAATGCCAAGGCCTTTTTTAATAATCTGATTGACCCCAATGTCATCGGCTTTGGCACGATTGATGATATTGACCAACTTGCGGGCAAACGCGGTGACCGCCAAAGCTCTGCGGGGCAGCTTGAGATTACCGCCGTGTTGATGGAAAGCTTTGCAGGCGCGAATACCGTTGTGCGCGGCAATTGTACCTTTGGGATGTTTTCTAACTATCCTGAAAATGTCGATGATGCGCTGCGCCAACGCGCGGGCGCGAGGTTCTTAGTTGATGGGCCGCAAACGCGCGAAGACTATATTGATATTCTGCACATCTTAATGGGCAAGAACCATAACATTCCTGTCGGAGATCATAAGCTGTTTGAAACGCAGCAAATTAAAAAAGCTGTGGCCCGTAGTTTCGAAGCCCATAGTAAGCCGCAAGAAGACGGGCTGATAAAAGTTTATGAACAGACAACCAAAAAAATCGGCAAGCTAGATACGCTCGCAAAAATCGGAACTTATTTAAATAACATCCAAAATGTCGATGAGCGCTTTACAGGCCGCGCGATTAAAAACATCACAGACGCCATTAAAGTCCGCGCCATGGATTTCGAACTCCCCGATGAATGGATGGAAAAACCTGACCTCTTCCTGCTCAAAGATTATGACACAAAGAAAGATATGATTGCCGACCTCTCCGTCCCCATCACAGTCGATATGGTCATGCAGGAAATCAACAGATATGCGGACTCAGAGTTTCGTTATGCTGATAAGTCAGATGAAGTCGCGATTGAGAATATGGTGCGCGACTTTGGACGGCAAGAAAAAGCTAAGAAGCGGTATTTGAAGGGTAAGAAGTAAAGGTGTCTGTTGCGGCTATAGATATCAATAATCCTGACTCTTACCCAGATGCTCTTGTAGGGTTGATGAATGAGAACAGCGAATTATTTTTCGCATACCAGGACTCAGAGGCTGAAGCGTTACAATCACGTTTAAAAGGTAATCTCGACTATTTATGCATGAGAAATAAATACTCTTCAGAATATTCAAATTTTTTAGAAACTAAACTTCTTAGCATGGTCAAAAAACAGTCTATTTTTGGTTGGCACTTTACGCGATTAACTGAAAATGAGCGTAATATTATAAAAATTGAGGGTATCATTCCATCGTCATCAAACTTTCTGGAAACACGTTTAACAACATTAGTTGAATCGGGAATGTTGTCTGCCTCAGAAAAAAAATCAATAACTGAAAACTCTCCTTTACAGAATGAGCAACAGAGAAAATCCAGAGAAGGTAAATTTTGGTTCGTTTCAAAGAAATTTCCTTTTAATGATGGACGTGTAGAACTTTTGCTTAATCACTGGGGGGGAGAAGTCGCATATTTTTGGATTCACGATGAGACTTTAAAAACTAAATTGCAACAAATTGGCAATGCAAAAGTAATCGAAGCAACTGTTCCAATCGAAATGATTAAACAAGCATATAGCGCAAGCGAAGCTATTCTTGCAAATTATCTCGACCCCGAAAAAAGATATGACATAAATCGTGAGTTTGATTTCTACATCGAGAAACCTCTAGCGCCAGAATTGATTAGCTTTATCCCTATCGAGGAACTACCCTCATGATGCGGCTCGTCAAAAATGGGCTCATGTTTGGCAATCTTGTCGAGGTTAAGTCGGTGGCCTTGGTCGAGCGCTATAATCGCGCGCTTGATCACCTTATTGGCAAGACCACCGAACTCACCGAGTTTCATATTGATATTGCGGGTTACTCCCCTGAAATCGGCCATGAGTTTGGCGATGACTTATACCTGAATCCCAAAGGCTGTAATCAGATGTTTATTCTGCTCTCGACGGATCAGAAAACGGCGCCTTTGCTGAACTCGCAATTCTCGACCTCGCGCTCTATTCTGCGGCATTATATTGAAAAGAATGAGAACCAGCTCTTTGCCCTGACCGCGCGTGAAGCTGTGGCGGGGGAGTTGATGAATTCCGTCTTTGCGATGGATGACCCGCAAGACCTTTTGCATATCAACCAAATCGACATTGAGGCCGACACCATCCAAGAACATGTCGCCGAAGCCAACCTTTTGGGCGGGCATATTGAACGCTTTATGACCGAGGACGATGCGTGGTGGGATGATGTGTTGATTGCGGAAATGATAGAACTTGCCAAACGCACCGGCAATATTCAGCGTAATCCCGTGGAGCTGAAAACGCAGAGCTATACGCAGGGCAATTATTACACATCTCATTTTGGCGGGGTCTATGTCTTTCGCGATACCCAGACGCCGACCGTCATTGCACGGGAGATGATTGACGGTCTGGACGGGCTCTCCATCGAGAATATTCTTACCTTTGAAAACCGCGAAGAGATTGCCAAATTTCTGCGCGATGAAGGCTTGTCAGAATTAATTGTGCAGCGCCCCAATGAGAGCACGGCGGCGATTATCAAACAAAAGATAGATTTCATCACGATTACAACAGCGGCTAATTTGGGCCACGACCTGAAAGGCGTGACGCGGCGCAATATGCGTATGCTTGAACGGCGCTATGCCAATGAGATGCCGCCAGAATTTAGCGGATTGATGGATGTGTATCGCTGGGCGAGCCTGGGCGGGGGCGTACCAAAGATCGGCCCTGAGCATCCCGCCTTTTTCTATGCCTTGCGCTCTAGCCAGCATGAAGACAGAGACCTCGTCAATATGCTGCTCTCTGACCTCTCGCGCATGGATTTTCGGCAACTCTTTATTTGTCACAAGCCGCTATTCTATGCCGCCTATCGGAGTTGGTCCGAGCCGAAAAAAGACTATGTCTCCAAATTCCTCGCCGCAGAATATGCCATGGATAAAGTTGGTGCGCGGGAAGCTCTATTTGGTGAAGAACCTACAATGGAAGAGCCTGAAACACTCTACAGCGCTGAGGATTACAGCGAGACGAAAAAGAAGCGCGAGATAAAAAGCCCTTGGGGTGTGCCGCTGATTAAAGACGGTGTCGTCTATGTGAAACCCCATGATGATGATGACGATAACAGAAAACGTCACCCACGCCGTAAAGGCCGAGGCCTGCGAGAAGAATTAGAGTGGGATAAAAAGAAATATAGAGGTAAAAATAAAAAGGGCCGCAAGAGATGATTATCTGGGTTCGCAATATCGTTCTAATTCTATTTGTCCTGACAATTATTTATCTCGCCATGTCGACCGTCTCGCGTCTGCGTAAACGGCAACGCCTAAAGCTCGATTACACAACGGCTAAAACTGAAACACCTGAAGACGAATTTATCGCCAACGGTATGCAAAAATATGAGCGCTCATTAAAACCCAAATTATTTATTGGCGTTTATCTCTTTCCTCTCGCCGTGATTTTACTTCTCGGCTATCTGGCGCAATATTCGTAAAGGACGATACTATGAAAACGATTAAACGCATATTCATATTCTTGCTCGCGCTGATTACGGTCGTTCTCATTCATTACTATCTGCCGCAACGCGATATTGTGCAGGTCGTTAATACCGACGTAAAACGCATGGATATCAGTAAAGGCTCACCCTTTTGGGATCGCCCGGATGCGGGCACAGACCAACAGGAAACACGCGATGTGCGCTTTATCTATACGGTCAATAAAAATGATAAAACGCGCGTTTACCGGAATGAAGATACAGGTTGGTCATTCCCGTTTTACTTGAAATTTGACAGTAGCGATCTTTCCGCAAAAGCCCAAAATCTTGCCAATAAAGACGACACTTGGGTCGCGGTCACACATTACGGCTGGCGCATCAGATTATTTTCTATCTTCCCCAATGCAACCAAGGTCAAACAAGTCAGCGGCCCGGATGTCTTCCTCATTCCCTGGTTTAACATTGTCTTTTTATTCTTTGTCTTCCTTATTCTGTTTTGGATATGGCGAACAATCCGCCGCTGGAAAAAGAAAAATGTCGATCCGATTACGGATAAAATTGGCGATGAGTTGGACGAGGTTGCAGATACCGTACGCGGACATGCCGGAAAAGCAGGTCAAGAGCTGAACGAAAAGCGCTCAGGGTTTCGTAAATTTATGCGCCGCTGGTTTGGATCTTCTAAATAATTAGAGTTTGTCGTTGCGCTTTTCGGCTTTCAGCGTTTCGACAATTTTCTTAACATCCTGCGCGGCGTCTAACTTCGCCACAAGGATCGATCCATCTTTAACGATCACGGCCAAGCCATCAATGCCAACCGTTGTGACCAGTGGCCCATCTGTTTCAATGAGGCTATTTTGCGTATTATAGGCGATAACATCCCCTTTGACTGCATTACCCTCTTCGCCTTTTTTAAGAGCATGTAGTGAGGTGAAAGACCCAATATCATTCCACCCTATATTTGCCGGAACAATTGCGGCTTTATCCGTCGGTTCCATTACGGCATAGTCAATGGACTCTGACGGACAGGCCGCGAAACTCTCTTCATCCAAATTGACTTGGCCCGAGACTAATCCCGCATGGCCGTAAGCCAAGCTCGCCTGTTTGACGATTTCGGGATGAAATTTCCGCATTTCCGTTAAAAGCGTTTCAGGCGAGAAGAGGAATATACCTGCATTCCAAAAATAGCCGCCTTTATCCAAATAGCTTTGCGCTGTTTCGCGGTCCGGCTTTTCTTTAAAAGCATTGACTTCAAAGGCGCCGGGCGAAAGCGGGTCGCCTTGTTCAATATAGCCATAGCCCGTCTCAGGCCCATCTGGGGTAATCCCAAATGTCACAAGATTGCCATTCTTAGCCGCCGTCATAGCCGCCGCAACGGAACGGCGAAAAGCATCCGGCTTAGTCACATGGTGGTCGGCAGGCGCGAGCAAGATAAGTGCCTTAGGATCGCTAATCTTGGCGTGAAGCGCTGCAATAACCGCGCATGGCGCTGTATTGCGGCCCATAGGTTCAACGATAATCGCACCTATCGCCATATCGATCGCGGCCATTTGCGTACGAATAGGCTCTGCATGTGCGGCATTGCAGATAAATACAGGCGGATGGAAAAGGTCGCCGCTCAACCTCTCAGCCGTTTCCTGCACCATTGTTTGTTCAGTCACGAGTGGCAGCAATTGTTTAGGCATTGCTTGTCTTGAGGCCGGCCATAGCCGACTTCCTGCCCCGCCAGACATTATTACAGGTATAATTTTCACGTCACGCATCATAAGTAGTGGTTATCACAATAACCCTTTAAATCCTCTTAAATCGAACACTTAAGAAGGGTTTAATAACAGTTCAAAAGCACCTAACCACCTAAGGTCACCTCTCCGGCTCTGTACCTTAAGAGGACGCGGCATTTTTTGAGTGCGCCGTCTTTCGGCGGCTCAAATTGCCATTTCCTTACGGCAGAGAGTGACGCGCTATCAAATAATCCGTCGGGTACTGAGCGCTCAACATCCACATTTTCAGTATCCCCACTTTCGGAGACATCAAGCCTGATAATCGTCCACCCTTGGCGGCCCGAATTAAAAGACCTTCTCGGATAAGCCGGCAAATCAAATCTTCTGGCCGCGAGTTTTTCACCGCCCAAACAATCATCAGGATTGGAATAGCCCTTTACCCAAGGGTCAGGCGGATATTGACTCTTGGGCTTGAAAACATCCTTGGTTGCGCAGCCGCTCAGGATTAAAACAATTAGACATAGGCAAGAAAACTTCATTCGCTTTCTCCGAAACGACCTTCAACCAAATCCACTAAAGCGCTTATGGCCGGCTCGGCCTCTTGGCCCGTCGCAGAAATAGTGATCTCTTCACCGCAAGCTGAGCCGAGCAATAGGAGCTCCATCACGGAGTCTGCAACTACCGTTTCCGCGCACACATCATTATGGCTTCGCACCAAAACCTGGGCATCAAAGCGCATCACGCATTCCATAAATTTATTGGAGGCCCGCGCATGAAGTCCGCGCTTATTGATAAGCCTAACGGTTGCTGTTGCCGTGTTGCTCAAGTGACGCCTGCTAGAATTTTTGATGCAATCGCGATGTAACGTTGACCTGCCTCTTTGGCTTTTTCAGCGGCCTCATCAAGCGAGGCTGTTTGACGGGCTTCGGCGAGTTTAATCAGCATGGGTAAATTAACACCGGCAAGGACTTCGACCTTGCCTTCGCTCAGCATCGAAATCGCAAGATTTGAAGGCGTGCCGCCAAACATATCAGTAAGCAAGATAACGCCATTTTTAGCATCTAGCCGCTTTACCGCGGCGCGAATATCATCGCGGCGGCGTTCCATGTCATCATCAGGACCTATACAGACAGTCTCTAAATTTTCTTGCGGTCCCACAACATGCTCTGCAGCCCGCTTTAATTCAGTGGCGAGCTGTCCGTGCGTTACAATTACAAGTCCAATCATGGACAAACCTTTTATACCCGTGGGCGATTTTACCCGAATACATAGTTAATCAAGATTTGTATGGAATGGGAAGCCTTTTATGCGGCCTTTTTCGCATCTATTTTCTTTTGCTTACGTTTTGATATTTGCGGGCCTCCACCTTTTGTTTGACGCGGAATTTCAACAACAAAGCGTGCACCAAGAATATTATCGCCATCGGTAGACATTCGGTTTTCTGCATGGATACGCCCTTTATGAGCTGTCATAATCTGGCGGCAAATCGCCAAGCCTAAGCCGGAGTGAGAGCCGAATTGCGCGCCTTTGGGCCGTTCGGTGTAAAAACGATCAAAGACGGCGTCGAGATTATCTTTGGGTATACCCGGCCCGTCATCATCAACAGTGATGACGACATTTTCTCTATCGCCGCGCTGCGATAAGGTGGCTTGAACTCTGACTTCTCCATCCGCAGGGGAAAAGGTCAAAGCATTATCAATCAGATTCCTAAGCACCTGTGCAAAGGGGCTTTCAAAAGCACGAATGAAGATTGGGTCTTCTCCAGAAATGGTTGTAATATTTTTGACTTGCGGCCCATCTCCACTTGAAGTTTGCGCATAAAAATCAACTATATTTTCGATGATTTCGACAACGTCCAATGTTTGCGCCGTATCGCGCGCAAGGTTAGCGTCAACCTTAGAGGCTTTGGAAATATCCGTTATCAAGCGGTCCATACGCGAGACATCCTGCTGAATAATCGAAATAAGTTTCTCGCGCTGCTCATCGGTTTTGGCCACGCGCAAGGTATCAGAGGCGGAGCGCAGAGAGGTCAGAGGGTTCTTAATCTCATGCGCCACATCCGCCGCAAAATTAGCAATATCATCGATACGGGCATAAAGGCCTTCGGTCATTTCACGCATGACCGAGGATAAGTCTCCAATTTCATCGCGCCTATTTGAAAGGTCGGGTATAGCGCCGCGCTTTCGGCTTGATCGCGTGACGAGCTCAGCAGCTCTCGCAAGCTTGCGCATAGGTAGCGTGATAAACAGAGTTAGAGCCATTGAAGATAGGAGGGTGGCCAGAAAAGCCAGACCAATGATAGGCGCTAAAGCCTTGCGCTCAGCGTTAACAATGCTGTCAACATCAGAGCTTTCGACTGTAACCACGCCCAAGACTTGTTGAACGCGTTTCACCGGCAAGCTGACGGTTACAATTAACTTGTCTTCATCATCATAACGTTGACCAAACATTGAGTCGCCCTGCAAGGCAGTGCGAATATCAGCCTTTAAATCCCTGCGCAGACTGTCTCGGCGGCGTTTCCGCCATGGCAGGTTATGGGCTTTGTCGCTTATCCAGAATGTTACTTTTTCCTTGAACACCTCTTGCCGGGGCAGTTCCGGAATTTCCGTCACAATGGGGTCCAAAATGCCGACATCAATCGTGTCGTCCAAAGACTCTGTGTCAACAAGTATTTGACCGGCCCGGTCGTGCAGCCGAACTCTCCAGCGGTCCGGTACAGAGACGCCGCGCAAAACTTGCCGTGCATTCTGAATATCAAGCCTCGCAGCAGAGCCATAACCTGTCGCATCTTCTCCCATAACCGTCGTAATTGTTGAGGCTAATGATTCCAGATTTTCAATTTTGGCTTCTATAAGCCCGTTCTGAAAGCGCTCCATCGCCAAAGAGCCGCCGACTAAAATGATCAGGCCAATGAGGTTAGAAAAGAAAATATTACGCGTAAGCCGTGATGTCAGCAGTGAGCGCCGCGCGCCCAAGCGTCTATCACGGATTTTTACCCTGCCGGAGGGCGCTTTACTCACGCGCGGCTTATGCTTCTTTGTATTTGTATCCGACACCATAGAGGGTCTCTATACCATCGAAGCTCTTATCCGTCTTGCGGAACTTTTTACGAAGCCGTTTGATATGAGAGTCAATTGTGCGGTCATCCACATAGACCTGATCGTCATAAGCTGCGTCCATAAGTTGGTCGCGAGACTTAACGTAACCCGGACGTTTTGCGAGGCTTTCCAAGATTAAAAACTCTGTCACCGTCAAGCGCACAGGTTCACCATTCCATGAACACGCATGACGATTGGGATCCAGTAAGAGTTGACCGCGACGAATGACCTTATCATCGCCTTCTTGCGGCACAGGCATCTCAATAGACGTCAGCGAAGCCCGGCGGAGAACGGCTTTAATACGCTCGCCTAAAAGGCGCTGACTAAAAGGCTTGGTAATATAATCATCCGCGCCCATATTAAAACCAATGGCTTCGTCAAATTCATCATCCTTAGACGTCAGAAAAATAACGGGTAAATTTGATGTCTGGCGCAGACGCCGGAGAAGCTCGAGACCGTCCATACGCGGCATCTTTACGTCAAAAACGGCTAAATCCGGCGGTGATTTCTTGAGCGCCTCAAGAGCTGTCACGCCATCATGAAATTTGCGAACTTCATAGCCTTCGGCTTCGAGAAACATAGAGACGGATGTCAGGATGTTTTCATCATCATCGACAAGATAAATTTTAGCCATTGTTCGCTCCCCAGCGCGTCTTGGTGAATAAGTCTTGTCTCTTACTAAGCTCATTGTTTGCATGTCTCAACCCTTTGCATTTGTTTGATGCATAAAGAGATAGCGGACCAATGTGGCAAGGCTTTGACGGAAAACTGCCTTATTTCAGACATAAGCCGTATTGCCCTTACAGAATTTACCGCTTAGAGAGCGGATGACGGAGAGAGTTATGACATTGATGCAATCCCTTATAGTATATCTGCTAGCCCCTCTTTTGGGTCTGCTGTTTTGGATATTTGTCGCCTATATGATTTTTTCATGGTTGATTGCCTTCAACATTATCAATCTACGAAATCCCGCTATGGCGCAAATATACGGAGTCATTCGCCGTATTTGCGATCCTATATTGGATCCTATTCGCAAGGTCATACCTCCGCTAGGCGGATTGGATATGGCGTTTTTAGTGGTCGTCTTAGGCTTAAGCTGGATACGCGGCTATGTCGTACCTATGCTCTATAATGGGCTTGGGTAAATAACGAGCCTATAACAGCCCAGCTACATCCATAAGGTAATTCCCGTAACCGCTTTTCTTAAGTTTTTCTGCTTGTCTTATGAGAGCATCTCTGGAAATCCAGCCTTTTTGATAAGCAAGGACCTCAGGACAACAAATTCGAATGCCTTGACGGGACTGCACAACATTTACAAATTGCGCCGCCTCAAACAGAGATTTATGCGTGCCTGTATCAAGCCACGTTGTCCCGCCGCCTAAGAGTTCTACATGCAAATCGCCTTTGGACAAGTAAACTTGGTTTAAGGCGGTAATTTCCAGTTCCTGACGTTCTGAAGGTTTGATTTCCTTTGCATAGGCCGGGGCATGGGAGTCATAAAAATACAGACCCGTCACCGCATAATTTGACTTCGGCGCGATGGGCTTTTCTTCAATCGAAAGCACTTTACCGCTCTCATCAAATTCAACCACGCCGTAACGCTGAGGATCATTAACACGATAGCCAAAAACACTGGCGCCTTGGGTACGAGACATTGCGGCCTCTAAGCCTTGCGAAAATGTTTCGCCAAAAAAGAGATTGTCACCCAAAATCAGAACGGATGGGCCTCCGCACAAAAACTCTTCTGCAATGATCAAAGCTTCCGCAATACCGCGCGGCGCATCTTGAACGGCATAGGTCAGCGAAAGCCCCCATTTAACCCCGTCACCCAATAGCGTTTTGAACGCCGCTTGATCATGCGGCGTCGTAATAATCATGATCTCATTGATGCCCGCTTCCATAAGCACAGAAAGCGGATAGTAGATCATAGGCTTATCATAAACCGGCATGAGCTGCTTAGAGATCGCAATAGTGGACGGATGCAACCGTGTGCCCGTACCCCCAGCCAATATAATACCTTTGCGTACAGAAGATGTCATGGCTTTCTTTTAGAGACTTGCCCAAGCGGTGCAAGTGCGACACAGCAGTGATTGCGAGTCACTGAAATCAAGGCTATGGCCTAGTCATGATTGCCGAGTTCGGACATTACCTGCTAATTCTGGCGCTATTCACAGCGCTAGCGCAAGGCTCACTCCCACTTTTTGGGGCGCATAAAAATGCTGAAAAATTGATGCTGTTTGGCGACCGCGCGACGCAAGTCCTTTTCGTCCTCATTTTGCTGTCATTCATAGCACTTACAGCGACATTTATAACATCTGATTTCAGCGTAAAATTGGCCGCTTCGCACTCCCATTCCATGAAACCATTTTTATATAAAATATCCGGCGTTTGGGGCAATCATGAAGGCTCCATCTTGCTCTGGACGCTCATGCTAGCGCTATATGCTGCCCTTATTCCTGTTTTTGGGAGCCATCTGCCTAAAACACTGAAGGCGCGGGCTATTGGCGTTCAAGGCCTTCTCGCTTTCGGATTTTTAGCATTCATTCTTTTTACGTCAAACCCTTTTGAACGGCTCAACCCTGTTCCTGCAGATGGGCTAGGTTTAAACCCCTTGCTGCAAGACCCCGGCCTCGCGATCCATCCGCCTATGCTTTACATGGGATACGTCGGATTTTCAGTCGCGTTCTCTTTTTCTGTTGCCGCACTATTGGAGGGAAAAGTAGACTCGCTGTGGGCGCAATGGCTTAGGCCATGGGTCTTAGCCGCTTGGAGCTTTCTGACCCTAGGTATTATGCTTGGGTCGCTTTGGGCTTATTACGAACTAGGCTGGGGCGGTTGGTGGATGTGGGACCCCGTAGAAAATGTTAGCTTCATGCCTTGGCTTGCCGGGACGGCATTACTTCATTCGATTATGGTACTGGGTACGCGGCATAAGCTTGCCAATTGGACAATTTTATTAGGTATCAGTACGTTTTCCCTAAGCCTTGTGGGAACATTTGTTGTGCGCTCAGGCGTGCTGGTTTCAGTGCATTCTTTCGCCACTGACCCAGAGCGGGGTGTATTCATATTGCTGTTGCTAATGCTAGCTACCGGGGCGGCGCTAACGCTTTATGCCCTGAAAGCAAAAACGCTAAAAGGGACAGGAGAGTTCGAGCCTATCTCCCGTGAAGGCGGCCTCATTCTGAACAACCTTTTGCTTATCACAGCTTGCGCCACAGTTTTTCTTGGCACTTTTTATCCTCTTTTCATGGACGCGATTACGGGCGATAAAATAAGCGTAGGAAAGCCCTATTTTGACCTGACATTTGCACCCATCATGTTAATTCTGCTTTTATTTATGGGCGCGGCCCCTCTGCTGAAATGGCGTAAAGATACGCTAAGTAGTCTTAAACGCCTCTCCATATTTGCTCTTCCGATTACTATTCTTATTATCATATTGGTCGCATTTTTTGGGAAATCAGTGTTGGGCGGTATAGGACTGGCAATTGCAGCTTATCTGGCTATCGGTACTATTTTGGCTTTTGCGAAGAAAACACAGAATTTCAAAAACCTCTCCCGGCAAGCCGCGGGAACATATGGTTTTGTTTTGGCGCATCTGGGCGTCGCTATTTTCACGGCTGGCGCTGTCGCAATGTCAGTCTGGGCCGAAGATGATATTGGACGCCTGAAAATCGGAGAGAGTCTCAATGTCGCTGGATATAGCTTTACACTCGACAAAGTCGCCCCTGGACAGCGAGAGAATTACCAATATCTCAACGCCAAAGTAAATGTCGAGAAAAATGGAAAAGCTATCAAAACTCTCAGCACAGAACAGAGATTTTACCCGGTTAGAAATATGGTGACAACGGAAGCTGGGTTTCACTTTACTTTGGGCCCCACAATCTTCACGGCTATCAGTGAAGGGAATTCTCAAGATGGCTGGATCGTTCGCGCCAATTATCATCCTTACGTCACCTGGATTTGGATCGGGGCCTTTTTGATGTCACTTGCGGGCTTCATCTCGCTGTTTGACAGGCGATTGAGATTTCGTGAGGACGTCATCTAATGCGCGCCCTAATTCCTATAGCACTGTTCTTATTGATGGGTTTAGCCTTTGCGGTTGGCCTCACGAAGGACCCTAAATTATTGCCCTCCGAGTTGCTCAATAAACCTGTCCCGAAATTCACGTTATCAGAGCTTTATGATGAAACTGAAACCCTCACCCAAGAGATGTTTAAAGGTAAGGTCTCGCTGATTAATGTTTTCGGATCTTGGTGTGTGGCCTGTAATGTTGAGCATCCAGTATTAATGGAAATTTCAAAACGCGGTGATGTCAATCTCATTGGAGTCGATTGGCGAGATACACGCCCAAAGGCAAAGGCTTGGCTAGAAAAAGGCGGCAATCCCTATCGTCAAATTATCTTCGATAATGAGAGTGTCCTTGCAATTAAACTCGGGGTTTCCGGCGCGCCTGAGAGCTTTATAACGGATAAATCGGGTCATATTCGTTACAAACATGTCGGCGTTATTACGCCCAAAGTCTGGCAAGAGACTTTGCTCCCGTTGGTCGAAACACTGAAGGCAGAGTGATGCGCTGGCTGCTCTTTATGTTTATGGTCCTCAGTTTTTCAACAGGCGCTATCGGGCAACCCTCAGAAGCGGAAATTGAGATGCGCGCTAAAGAGGTCGGGCGTTCACTGCGTTGCGTTGTCTGCCAAAACCAATCCATCGATGAGTCTGACGCCCCCCTTGCCATGGATATGAGAGAACTCGTAAGGGACCGCCTTAGAGACGGCGACAGCAATACAGAAGTGATTTCATATATGAGAGAACGATATGGGGACTATGTCTTGTTAAAGCCCCCGGTACAGAGAAATACTTATATTTTGTGGCTTACACCCTTCATATTGCTGTTGGCGGGATTAGGATGGTTTTTCGTAAATTCGGGACGTCGTGAGGATGAGCGATGATTTGGATTTTCCTGACGATAATAACACTCATCGTGCTGTTATGGCTTACAGCGCCGCTTTTACGGGGCGGGCACTCTTCTAAAATTTATATGAGCATTCTCTTTGCCGCCTTCTTAGCTAGCTCGCTCGGCACTTATGCGCTTATCGGGCGCTCTGACTTGCTCAAAGACGGCGCGCTAAAACCTTACGAGGCCCCGCGAGGCCCGTCAGCTGAACAGGTGCAAGCCGCTCAGCAAATGAGTCCTGAAGAGCGTACGGAAATGATTACAGCCATGGTTGAGGGGTTAGCGATGCGCTTGGAAGAAGAGCCAAATGATCCTCAAGGGTGGCAAAGGCTGCTTCGTGCCCGAAAAGTGCTGGGACAAACAGAAAAGCTCCAAGCGGATATTGCCCGCATGAAGCTTGTCTTTAAAGATCGTCCTGATGTTATCGAGGCGATTATGCAATCTGCTCAATAGTTGTTCTGCATATTTATCAAGCGCGTTTGATAAGCTTAATCAGTAACAGCAATATAACTGCTCCTATGGTCGCGTGAATAATCGATCCGATGATACCGCCGCCGATTGAGGTGCCGACAGCCGGCAGCACGTATCCAGCTATAACCGCGCCGATGATACCGACGATAATATCACCGATCAGGCCAAAACCCGCACCCCGTACAATGAGCGAAGCTAACCACCCTGCGACACCACCGATAAGTAAGAATATAAGTAAACTTTCCAGTCCCATGTTATTTTCCTTTTTTTTATAAGTAACAACACATTAACGCGTGTTCTTAATTTCGGTTCCGAAGGCGGATAAATTAAACTAGCCCTCTTGTGAAAGCTACGCTGACTGCATCTAATCTGTTGCCCCTCCCTCCGAATTCGGGCAAAAGCCGCTTATGAATTGGCTCACAAAATTAACGCCGCCCGGCGTCAAAGACATCTTCTCTAAAAAAGACACGCCGGATAACCTCTGGATGAAATGTCCTAAATCAAATGAGATGGTTTTTTCGGCAGATTTACCTGGCCTCCTCCATGTTACACCCGCAGGTCACCACTTACGTATTGGTCCGAAAATGCGCATGGATTACACCTTTGATAAAAGTGAATATAAAAATGTCGACATTCCTGCTGTTGCCAAAGACCCTCTTAAATTTAAAGACGATCAAAAATATACGGACAGGCTGAAAAAGGCGCGCGCCAAGACCGGTGATCAAGATGCTATGAATATAGGCGTTGGAAAAATCCATGGCATAGAAACTGTGATATTAGTTCAAAATTTCTCTTTTATGGGCGGCTCTCTAGGTATGGCCGCCGGTGAAGGCTTTATCCAAGCCGCTGAATATGCGGTAGCGAATAAACTGCCCTTAATCGTCTTCACGGCCGCCGGAGGCGCTAGAATGCAAGAAGGCGCGCTCAGCCTTATGCAAATGCCTCGTACAACTATCGCTGTTCAAGAACTCCGAGAAGCCGGCCTGCCCTATATCGTTGTGCTTTGCGATCCAACAACAGGCGGCGTAACCGCGAGTTACGCTATGTTGGGTGATATTCACCTGGCTGAACCCGGCGCACTTATTTGTTTTGCAGGCCCGCGCGTGATTGAGGAAACCATCCGAGAAAAACTACCAGAAGGATTTCAGCGTGCAGAGTTTCTTGAAGAAAAAGGCATGATAGACCGCGTTGTTGCTCGGAAAGATATGCGTCAGACCTTAGCGCAAATTCTGTCAGTTCTTCTAAAGACAGATTACGAAAAATTACTAGAAGATGCGTGAAACGGTTCAAGACGCACTCGAGACTTTAAAAGCACTTCATCCCAAGAAAATTGATCTGGGTCTTGAACGTATTGAGCGGGTTCTGAAAGCGCTTGGAAATCCACAATATAAACTTCCGCCCACCATTCACATCGCGGGAACTAACGGAAAAGGCTCAACCGTAGCCTATTTACGGGCCTTTGCAGAAGCGGCGGGGCTAAAGGCTCATGTTTATACTTCCCCGCATCTTGTACATTTCAGAGAACGTATCGTTGTCGGTTCAGAAGAAATATCAGACGACACGCTTGTCGATGTGCTTTCGCGGGTTCGCAGCGCAAATGCAGGTGAACCTTTGTCATTTTTTGAGGCCACGACTGCAGCAGCTTTTTTAGCCTTTTCTGAAAGCCCTGCCGATATATGTATTATCGAAGTCGGCCTTGGCGGACGATATGATGCCACAAATGTCATCACGCCAGCCTGCTGCGGTATCACGCCCATAGACATGGATCATGCTGAATTTTTGGGCCGTGACCTCGCCGGGATTGCCCGTGAAAAAGCTGGTATTATGAAGGCGCATACGCCTGTTATTATTGGGCCTCAATCAGATTTAGTGCGAGCTGTCTTAGACGCTGAAGCAAATAAAGCTCGCGCAGATGCAAAGTTTTGGGGCGAAGCATTTCGGGCTTACCGCCAACATGGACGGCTTGTTTTTGAAGATGACGGCCAGCTTCTTGATCTACCTTTGCCGGCGCTCCTAGGAGATCATCAAGTGATGAATGCGGGAACTGCGATTGCAATCGCCAAGCAGATGCAAATTCCCGAAAAAGCCATTGAAGAGGGTCTGCAAACTGTGTCTTGGCCCGCGCGAATGCAAAACCTGACCACAGGTGGCCTGGCGGATATGGTTGCTGAGAGTGGTGGAGAATTATGGCTAGACGGCGGGCATAATCCTCATGCAGCCCGCGCCGTGGCAAATGCGATTGCCGAACTTGAAGCTAAAACACCCCGGCCGCTTATCCTAATCACAGGCATATTGGCCAATAAGGATATAGGCGGCTTTCTGGATGCTTTTGAAGGCCTCGCCAGCGCGGTAATTGGCGTTGATATTCCGGGTCATCCATCACTCGCGCCTGAAACCCTGATCGAAATAGCGAAATCTCGCGGCATGTTAGGGCAAGTTGCGGGAAATATTATCGACGCTGTTCAAAGAGCCATAAATACAGGCGAAGCTCTTTCACGTCAGACGAGCGCCGAACCCATCGTACCCCCGCGTATATTGATTTGCGGGTCGCTTTACCTTGCTGGTGAAGTTCTGAAACTCTAGTTCTGCTGTAATTCTCTGAAACGTAAGCTGATTTGAGAACACTTCTAAACTCTTTCATGTCTGTGGCGGGAGAGTATTTTATGTCACGACACTTATTAACTTTAATTGTTATAGGCTTTTTCCTAAGTGGCTGTGCCACACTCGCGCGCGGACCGAATGTAGATATGGTTGTGGACACACAGCCCCCAGGCGCTGTTGTCGCAACAGACATTGAGACAAAACAAAGCCGAAAATTACGGAAAAATAATCCAGCGGCTGAACCCGTTTATCATGGTTGTCCGGCTACGCCTTGCGAATTTGAAATGTCACGCCGTTCAGAATTTATTATGACAATTTCAGCGGAAGGGTATGAGCCTGTTAAACTTGGCATTGATCATAGCTTACACAAGGAGAGCCTAAACGCCAACCTTGCAGGGTCAGCGGGAACAGGCGTTCTCGCAGGGGCTGGCGTCGGAGCTATAACTGCCGCCTTAGCCTCAGGCGGTTTTATGACGGGGGGCGCGGCAGTAGCCGGTACCGCAGCTGCGGCAGCGACAGTAGCCGGGGGTGTTGGTCTTATTAGTATAGGCGTTGATGCGGCTTCAGGCGCTATGCAGAACCTTAATCCCAATCCAATATTTTTAGTATTACCCCCTAAGGGAAAAACTTTTGAACCCGACCCAAAAGTAGAAAAAATACTCGAGAAGCGTAGGCAGAAAAACAAAACTTCTGGTAAATGAAAACGCTCTTATCACAGATATCATTACTTGGCTTAATTTTAATGCAAGCAAGTTGTGCAACTATCGTAAGAGGCACGCAACAACCCTTTATCGTCAAGACAAGTCCTGAAGGCGCGGTCGTAACAACCACCGAAGAAACAGCTCAAAGTGAGAAAGCTCGTCGCAAAGACCCTAACCTCGAAAAAGTTACTTATGGCTGTCCAGCGACACCTTGTGAAATTATAGTTCCACGTAGATCTACTTTTATTGCTAAAATTGAAAAAACAGGTTTTATCCCCGTTCATGTCACAGTTCGCTCTCAAGCTATGACAAAAACAGCAAAAAAGGCTGCTGTTGGAACTGTCGCAGGCGGTTCTGCAGGAGCAACAGGTTACTTTCTGACAGCAGGTGGATCTGCGCTTCCATTTACAACAGCCGGAGCTGTTTTTACTTCAGCTACTCTAACCGTTTTTTTTGCAGTTCCCTTAACAACAATTGACGCAATCGATGGATCATTATTAGATATTTATCCAAACCCTATTGACATAAATTTACTGCCTATTGGCAGTAAAACCCCGGGAACAAAGGAAATAATTGTTGCTGTCCATATTGATCCAGATAATCAGAATAATTTCCCGGAATAAAAAACCCCACTCGAGGCAGGGCTTTGTCATAATTTAATTAGCATTTACGCGACGTCGGCGTTGCCGCTATCTGTGTGCTCACCCACCCATTCGGCAAGTTTGGTTTTTGTCATCGCGCCGACTTTTGTTGCTACGACTTGTCCGCCTTTAAAAATCATGAGTGTTGGAATTCCGCGCACGTGAAACTTGGCCGGCGTTTCCGGGTCGTCATCTATATTGACCTTAGCGATTTTGATTTTATCACCCATTTCTTCGGAAATATCCTCAAGGGCCGGACCAATCTGCTTACATGGCCCGCACCATTCTGCCCAAAAATCAACGAGGACAGGTGTTTCCGATTCTATGACATCCGCTTTAAAGCTTGCGTCTGAGACTTTTACAGTGGCCATGTTAGGCTCCTTAATAGATTCTTTCTTGAGACTTAGGTAGGAAGCGCAGCTATCTGCGTCAAGGCCGCGTCAAGGCGACTATCTTCCAAAATCATAAGGCGCGGCCCATCCGTCCAAAGCAGAGCACATATTATGTCGTGCTGCGGATAAATCTCTTTCGCGAGTTCGCGATACGCCGCCATTTGCCCCCAATATATGTCAGCCACACCGTTTTGAGAGAGAGGCGGCGGGCGGTTGGATTTATAATCGACAATAAAGACTTTATCCTGTGTTACGCTAATACGGTCAATTTGAGCATTGAGATAAAGCTCTGCAGGGAGACCTTTAGCAGTACCCGCAAGCGAAATTTCAGCGCGGCTACCCGGAGCAAAAATTTCAGCAAATTCCGGTGCATTTAGAACCGCAAAAACCTCGGATATAATGTGATCTTTTTGCTCGAGGCTCAGCGCCTTGTAGGTTGAGAGCATTTTTTCCGCGATATCCTGCCGTCTGATAGGGTCAAACTCAGGCAAAATTTCAAGAAGTTTGTGAATGAGGTTACCACGCATGAAGCGTGTCTCTGTAGCTTGTGTCAATGGCGAGCGCACAGGCATATCTCTATGTGGCGGCGGGGCGAGGAGATGCGAGGGCGTAACTTGGCGGCGAGGCGCTTTAGCAGGATTAGCTGGCGCATATATCCAGGACGGCAAATCATCATTGCTTTCTTTATCAACCACCTTTTTGGCGCTTATTGGCTCTGCTCCTCGGCCAAAAGACAGTCCGTCACCAAATGGAGTCTTTATTTTACACGTCTGCAGGCCCTCAAAAGCACGCGCCATATCCTCATACCAGCTTTTCTTACTAATTGAGCCTTTGCCGCGCCCATGTTTATATCCGCAAATAATAAGACGGGATTCCGCGCGGGTCATAGCCACATAGAGAAGACGTAAATATTCCTGCTCCCTCTTTGCTTTCATGGCCTCTTTATAAGGCATAAGTGCAGTCGGCATGCTCTTGGAACTAGTAGGAATAGCAAATCCGGCATCAAGGCGAATGACGGGACCAGCCTTTGTCGGGAGTTGCGTTGTATCCGGAAGGAACACGACAGGCGCTTCTAAGCCTTTGGAACCATGAACTGTCATCACGCGAACTTCACCGGAACCACTATCCATTTCCCGCTTCAATTCTTGATCATCGGCGGCGAAACTTCGCACAAAATGCGCCAATGATGGGGACCCTAAACGCTGATGCGACAACGCCCTTGCAAGAAAGGCTTCGATGGCGTCTTTACTTTCTAATCCCAAGCGTTTGTAGATTTGTCGTATCATACTTGTCCCGCTCGGGCCCGTCATATCCAGGACGCGGGTGAAAAACTCATAAGGCGCATAGCGGCGGGCATGAGATAATATCTGAGTCAGTATCTCAGCTGTGTCGGGACGGCGCGAATTGACGGCTTCCCACAGCGAGCTTTCTCTGCGCGAAGACACTTCGAACAGCGCCTCAACGGAGTAATTAAATAAAGGACTTTTGAGAACTTCAGCCAAAGACAAGTCATCTTTTTGCAACAAGGTGAACTTTGCCAAAGAGAGCATATCTTTGACGGCAATAGAGTCTTTGAGTTTAAGCCTGTCAGCGCCTGCAACAGCGACGCCGCAGCCTTTCAGATTGCGAATAACAGCATCAAAAAAATCGTTACGCTGTCTCACGAGAATAAGAATATCACCCGCCTGCATTGGGCGTGTATGCCCTAATTTTCTATCAAAAATTGGCTCTTTAGTGTTTATCCAGGTCTGAATTTGTTTCGCAATTTCCAGCGCTAACTGCTCGCGTGCATCCCCTTCGCGTAGAGCATCAACAGGTGTTGTATCCCAAGGCGCTTTATCATCCTCCGCTTCGGGTTTTTCAACGGGCGGCCAAAGATCGACTTGGCCCCCATCTTCCCTATGGGCTGTGTGGCGGACAAGGTCTGAAGCAGGCGGATAATCCGCTGCATCAAACATACGCTGAATGGCTTTATCATCAACAAAGACCTGATCCACAAAACTCAAAATTTCAGGGGCTGACCGAAATGACATACGCATATGCGGCGAGAGTGCTGCTTCGCCGCCCGTATATTTCTGTATCTTCTTGAGAAACTGTTCCGGCTCAGCCCCTTGGAATGAATAGATGGATTGCTTCTCATCGCCCACGGCAAATAGCGTCCGATTTTGCGGCACGTCTCGCTGCTCTTGAACAAATTCTTCGGCAAGTGCATCTATAATATCCCATTGCGCGGGCGCCGTATCTTGGGCTTCATCCAACAAAATATGTTCGATGCCGCCATCTAATTTATAGCGCACCCAATCCGACACCTCACTACGGCTTAAAAGATTGCGCACCAAAAGAACCTGATCGTTAAAATCAAGGCCGCGGCGTGTATTTTTCGCCCGCTTAAAGTCTACCGTAAAGGCTTTCGCCATTGTGAAAACGGCCCGCGTCATGGACAGACAATTTGCAGCGCGGGCTTGCTCCCAAGCTAGCATTATCCGCGCGAGCTCTTGAGTCGGATCATCTGATTTATGGCCGAACATGGCCACGGCAGATGGCGCCCCTTTTTTTGTAATAATATTCTTCAGAGGCGCTGACATATCGGACGTTAAAAAGGCCGAGACATATAGCGTGAAAGCCTTCACCGCATCATTCATATCCAAAGCCCGCAGAATTACATCTGCTTTTTTGCGATCACCCACAGACGGGCTTTCAAGCAAAGCTCCGGCAATTTGCCGGATTTGATCGTGAGGTGTGTCGTTCCAGGCGTTCGCTAATATAGCCTCTTCTCGGGCATCTTCAGCAATGCTCATTATCTTCGCAAGAGGCGCAACACCGCCGCTTGCTTCCCAGCGCTCTATCTTATCGCCGGAATGAGACATCCACTTAAACAATCCCTCAATTGTCATATCCGCCATGTGGCTTGTCAGAATGCGTAAAGCTCGGGACAGCTCACCGTCGGACTCATCTGCTGCAGATTGATAAACCCGTTCGCGAACCTCTGCTAAAATGGCGGCTGTCTCTGCCTCATCGAGTGGCTCAAAACCCGGTAAAATTCCGGCTTCAATGGGAAAACGCGATAATATACGTTCGCAAAAGGCATGAATGGTTTGGACCTTGAGGCCTTCTGGGGTTTCAAGGGCTTTAGCAAAGAGCTGACGTGCTTTTTTAAGAGAGAAGTTATGCTGCTCCGTTCCTACCAATTCATTTAGTTCGATACGTAATTTTGCGTCCTCTAAAATAGACCACTCACCCAAAGTTTCGAAAAGACGGCTTTGCATTTCCGACGCCGCAGCTTTTGTATATGTCAGGCACAGAATAGTTTCAGGCGCAGCTCCGCCCAATAATATGCGGGAAACACGGTTTACCAAAACACGAGTTTTGCCTGACCCGGCATTAGCAGAAGCCAAACGTGTTGAAGAAGGATTCGCCGCTTGGCCTTGGGCCTTAACGGCTGCGATATATTCAGGACTATCCATCACTGCCGCCTTCGCCAGAAGCACTGCCCAACCTGGCCCATTCATCGCGCCGCGCGAGATGATCATAATCCCCATAATCATGGGTGTATTGCGCCCGGGGTTGAGACGAATAAGGTGTTTCAAGCTGATCGAAGGCCGCGATCAATTCCGTTAAAGCTTTATGCGCCTCGGCGGCATAGTCAGTTGCGGGCCACCCGTCTTTGGCAGGGGGCGTCAATGGATGGACCAAATCATGACTATTGCCTGAGCCCTTTATGCGGACATAATTCAGCGCATCAACTTTATCCGCGCCCTGCCCTTTGACCCCGCCTTGCGCCAGGATATATGCCGTAAGAGGCAGCTGAGGGTCAAACCCGGCTTGGACGACTTTCAAGGTCGAAGGCGCGCCAGTTTTATAATCTGTGACAGCATATCCTAGCGGGCCTTTTTCAATGAGGTCCGCATATCCGGTTAAGGTAAATTTTTGCGGCTCTAATATGTAATCTATGCGGGCTTCGGTTTTTCGCATGGCCCAGCCTTGGGCCCGGCGCTCTCTCATCCACTCAATGATCTGCGTTGAAATTTTTTCCAACCGCGCTCGCTCTTTCACGATCTCATAATCAGGATAATTACACGCCGCAAAAGCGGCTTTAAAATAATCTATCAACCTTATCTCAGCATCCTTTGGAAGCTCTTTTGGATAATCATTTGTGAAATTTTCAAGCCCCGTGTGAATGGCATTACCATAATCACGCACATCAAGCGGGGCCTGTAAATCCGCAAGTGGGGTCAGCCCAAGTACATGCCGTGCATAAATGGAATAGGGATCACGTATCCATGTTTTTATTTGAGTGATAGACAGCTTGCGCGCTTTCGGCCAACGCGCATCAACGGGTGGACGCGGCTCAGGGCGCTTGGCAATCTCTACGTCTTTAGGTGCCACATAGTCCATATTGCGGGCCCAACGAAGATATTTATCTGCATCGGAAAGGCCGCTCATAGCTGCCGCCTCGCCCAAGGCTCCTTTCATTAATGTTTGCAGACGCCAAAGCCATCGAGAGGCAACTTTGGGGCCATCATCAGAGCGCTTGGACCGCGTTAAGATAACATCTGCATTAGCGGATAATTCGGCAAAGTCATGCGCAGATAAACCAAAACGCCGTTCAGGTAGGGACAACCCTAAGGTCTTACGCATACCCCGCGATAAGAACGGCTCAATAGAAGGCGCGGACGGCCATATACCTTCATTTAATCCGCCTAATATTACTTTGTCATAATCTAGCATACGAGCTTCGAGAGGACCTAAAATTGCCAATCTAGGATCTGTTCCATAACGGGGCCGCACGACGCGGCTTCGCATCAATGCGCCAAGAAGCTTTGCAAAAGCTTCCGCGTCGATAATAGGAAGCGTATCCCCATGGACCATTAAATCCTCGATCAAGCTTGCCGCTTTTTCTCCGGCATCCTCGACCCATAGACGCGGCGCGCCAGGGGTTTCATCAGTTGCGGCCAAAGCCTCTGCTGTTTCCACCAGACCTTTTGCCCAATCACTCGCAGAACTTTCACTAAGATCTCTAAGAGGCTTAAACATGTTTTCCACCCGCGAAAACGCCTTAAATGACGCCAAAGATGGCGGATCTCTGTCAGCTCTCATGTGATATTCGTGCGAGCTCCATTCTGTTTTTAACTGTCCTGGTGTAAGCCCTGCCGTGCTTAAGGGATGTTTACACAGAACAGATATCATATGCGCGTTTTCGGGATCTTGTACGAGATCCATAATCGCTGTCAGAAAACCGCCTAAAGGTGTCTCTTCCAAGGGTTCGCCTTGTGAGTAATCCACTTCGACATTCCAGCGCCTCAGCCTTGATTTTACGCGCCGGGCTAATGCCGGATCGGGCGTGACCAAGGCGGCGGTTCCTATGCCGCTATCTGGCTCTAGGGTCTCGCGCAGGATTGTCGCGATCGCAAGAGCCTCCTCTTCGTCATTATCCGCCTCGATAATCGATAAGCCTTTTAGGGCTTCGGAAAAGGGCTCCGTCCCTTTCGCGGCCCCTTTTTTAATATTCGCGATGCGGCTTGGCCAATCCCCTGTTGCTTCTATGGGAACAAGACTTTCCGATATGACACGGCGGCGGGCATCCAACTCTTTGGGGGTATGACCCTCAAGATAGGGCCAGTTTTTCACCTCACCCCGTTCAACACCTATAATCTCAATCAGATTTTTAAGCGAGTTTTGCGGATGTTGCGGCCCTACATCCTTCCAAGCGTCATCCGGCACAGTATTATTAAGACCGGGAAGCACAATCATACCGTCATCCATATAAGCCACACATTTCATCAATCGTGCTGAGGCCCCTAATGTCCCTGTCGAGCCCGCCACAATCACTGGATAATCAGGCGGGGTGACCTCCCAAATATCTGTCAGTGCATTCAAGAGAGCTACGCGGCGCTGCATAGGTTCCATCAAATCGAGTTCATTGGGCGCAAGGCGTTTGGGCCAATAATCCTGCACGATTTCGTAAAGGGTGATCGCATATTTGAAATGCTCTGCCGCAAACTCTTGAATTTCTTTCAGGTCTGTTATTTTGGAAATATCCGCTTCTTCCATCGCGGCATCATCAAGGATAGCTATAAGAGGGTCGGCGAGTGCCAAAGCCCCCGCAGGGTCGAGGGGCAACTCCGATATCGCTTTGTGATAGTGAAAAATAAGACGCGCCATTTCAAAGCGGCGCTGCATTGGATCAATGGCAGGTTTGACAAGACCTGCAAGCTCACCAGGTTCGAAAGGAGGCTCTTCGGGATTGATATCCGCCAAAGGCCGCATGCGCGGTAAAAGGCTGGCCCCGCTCTCGCCGACAAAGGCCTCGCCCAGCGCCCGAACAGCGCGGCGTGTTGGCAGAAGGATAAGCGCATCGTTTAAACGCTCGCTATAAATTTCGCGCAAGCCCTTGGCGAGTGACGGCAGAAAAGCTGCACCCGATGGCATATTAAAAACGGACGGCTTATCCATGAGCTTCTTTCAACACAGCTTCTGCCGCCATGACGGCGCGGGGGTCGCCGACATGCATCCAATATCCGGGCAATTCGACGCCAAATAATTTTTGGCGTTTCAGAGTCTCATCCCAAATTTTATTGCGGGAGAAACGCTCTTCTTTAAACGGCTTAGCCAAGTCAGGTTTGAAGATTTGAACGCCGGCGTAAACGTGATCTGCACTGTCTCCGTCCCGCCGTGTCAATCTGGCGTCACTATGGATATTAAAATCACCTTTGCCAGCATAGCCCAATGCCCAGTCCGCTCTTGCACAGAGTAACAGCTCATCCATGACGCCGGGCTCCCACGCTTCAATCAGCCTTTCCAAGACGGGTTCGAAAGGCTGCCAAATAGCATCAATGTTACAGATAAAAACCGGACTTATTCCCAAGAGAGGTAGAGCCTTCACAACACCGCCGCCTGTTTCCAAAAGCGCTTCACGTTCATCGGAAATAATAATTTCAAGTCCGGGTTTGCGACTCTTTAGGTGGGCTTCTAAATGATCTGCATGTGCGTGAACATTAACCACTGCCCGTTCAACATCCACCTCCTCCAGCCTATCCAGCATGTGTTCAATCAAAGGCTTGCCCCCGACTTCAACCATGGCTTTTGAACGGTCATTTGTAAGTGGGCGCATACGCGTTCCATGGCCCGCCGCCATCACCATGGCTGTTTTTATCATGTCAAAGCCTTAGGTAAATGCGTTGAAATCCAACTTTTCAACTCAGCACATTTTAGGTCCTCGAGGTTGCCTTGAAAATGAGCTGCAACACGCGGAATAAGGTCGCGGTAATGTGGCTTCCCATCACGCTGCGCAAGACGCACAAATATACCCAGAATTTTAGCATTACGCTGCGCGCCCATAGCAGCATAAGCCGTTTTGAAACTATCATCGTATTTGATACCGGCTTTCTCACAAAACCGTTCAATCAGCGGCTCTGCCAAATCAGGTGAGACGTCCCGCCTTGCATCTTCAATCAGGCTTACCAAATCATAGGAGGGATGCGCAAAAAGAGCGTCTTGAAAGTCAATAAGCCCCACACGGGACACCGCTTGGCGCTCGGGTAGCCAGAATATATTCTCGGCATGAAAATCCCGCAGGGCTAATCCTGGCGCATGTGAGCTCAGGCACTCAAATAAGTCTGACCAAATTCTATGCCATTCATCCCTTAAATGGCCTTGAATATCGTACCCAAAATCCTTGGCATACCAGTCGAGAAACAGATCAGCTTCGGCTTGCAAAGCCGCTGCATCATATTCCCGCACACGCCATGCTATGTCTTGAAAGTTCATTTGGGACGGAAAGGTTGAGCGGTAAATGGCGGCAAGCGTATCTATCGCCGCTTCGTAGAGGAGCTGTTCCATAGCCCCATCTTTTGCAATGATTTCAGCATAGAGGCCGTCACCCAAATCTTCGAGTAAGATGAAACCTTTATCCATGTCAGCCGCAATAATTTTCGGAGACGAAAACCCTCTTTTTGAAAGCTCATTTGCAATGCAGGTAAAAGCTTCGGGATTCGGTCCCGCCAATCGCGCAAGCGCATTATAGCCTAGGGACACCCTGTCCTTCACGCTCGCGCCCTCGGGTTCGCTAGGAGCTTCAACGCCTTTGGGCGCATCCATAAGAACAGATTTATCTTTTCCTAATGTCAGCCGTTCATAACGCCGCGTTGACGCATCACCGGGCACAGCTATGCGATGAGCCGCGCCCCAATTGGCCCCTTGAAGAAACGCATCTATGTCAACTTTTCGGCTCATGTAATGCCTTTAAATCCCGTCATAGTCAGCTTACGCCCTTCTCCCTCAAATGCGATATTTATATGCAGGGCATCTTCAGGAATAAGCGGCTCAATTTTATCCGGCCATTCGATCAAGCAGAGCGCGTCTTCAAAAGCCTCAATGAGGCCTAGCTCATATCCGTCTTCGGGTTTTTCTAGGCGATACACATCACAATGCCAAAGTTCAAATTCAGGACCCTCATATGTCTGGACCAGGGTATAAGTAGGTGACGGCACATCTATTGGGCCCAGCAAAGATTGTATCATGCCGCGTACCAAAGTTGTTTTACCCGCTCCCAAATCTCCTGTCAGGCAAACCACCTGTCCCGCGGAAAGTTGTGCGATAAGCCGCGCCCCAAATCGCAGCATTTGGGACTCACCTATTATGGAAAAGCTTTGCATATGCCGCATTGATACGCGCTTGCAAAATCATCGCAAGCCCTTACATAACAAATGGAACGATTTACAGGAAACTGACTATGCCAAAAATCAATTTTGTTGATGCCCAAGGTACTTCACGTGAAGTAGAAACCAAAAACGGAACGTCCATAATGGAGGCAGCCGTTCAAAACATGATACCCGGCATTGACGCGGATTGCGGCGGCGCTTGCGCTTGCGCAACCTGCCACGTCTATGTGGCTGAAGGTTGGACAGAAAAGCTCAAAGCCAAGGACGATATGGAAGATTCTATGTTGGACTTTGCAGAAGACGTTCAGGATAATTCCCGCTTGTCTTGCCAAATTTTGATGAATGACGAGCTTGACGGCATCACAGTTAGTACGCCTGAGAGTCAGTAGGCTTTACGCGATCTTATCAAATAATTCTGGGTGCCCTGCGTCTGTCGGCGCTTCTTTTGGCAGATAAACTGTCACGTGAGTGCCCTCATTTTCTTCAGATTCGAGCTCGACCCATCCGCCGTGGCGTTCAACAAAACGCTGCACTAGGGCTAACCCTAGTCCTGCGCCGCCCCGGCTACTTTCAAAAGAACCGAAGACTTGTGGTTGGCGTTCAGTTGGAATGCCTACGCCGTCATCTTTCACCCAAATCATAACGCCTCCGCCCTCTGCCGCTCTGCCGCCGAGCTCAATACGGCCCCCTGGTTTGGTAAAGCGAAGTGCATTTGAGAGTAAGTTATAAACAACTTGCTTTAAGCGTGTTTCATCCGCACGGATGATGCCAACACCCTTATCGCATTTTAAATCCAAACTAATGCGCGTGTCTTCAGCCTTGGTCGCGACATAATCGAGCGAGTGTTCCAGAACACCGTAAATATCAACATCTCCTAATTCGAGATCCAAAACATTGGCTTCTATCGCGGCAATGTCGAGAATATCATCAATCGTTTTTGCCAAATCCTCTGACGCGCTTTGAATGGCAAAAACATACTCGCTCTGCTTGTCATTCATTTCCCCCGCCCCGCCATTTTGGAGGAAGTCGGAGTAGCCTGAAATCGTTGTCAGAGGCGTGCGCAATTGATAGCTCACATGACCAACAAATTCTGATTTCATTCGGTCAGCCTCCTCAAGAGCTTCAGCCCGTTCAATTAGCGCTGCTTCGGCGCGCCTTGAGTTCGTCACATCATCCCATGCGACAAGCGTTGCGCCATCAGGAAGAGGACGCGATAACCATGTCAGCATTCTGTTATCAGAGAGCGTGATCTCGCCGTCCACATGGCGCCGTACTTCTGGATTGGGATCGGTCGCCCGCGCTTTTAGGGACTTCCAGAACTCTGTATCATGATGAAGCGGTAAACTGGCTTCGATAATTTTAGAGAAACGCGGATTATCTTTAAGACTATCTTCTTCCAAATTCCACATCCGAGCAAAAGCAGCATTATGGATTTTTAATCGGCCATCTGTTCCAAACACTGTGATACCCTCGGAGAGCTTATCCAAGGTCGCCTTTTGCACATTGATAAGCGTGCCAAGCTGACTCTTCAGCATCATTGAGTCCGTCATATCCGAGAAGAGCAAAGATATCCCTCCATGAGGGTCACGCATTCGCACGAGACGCAATGTGCGGCTATCTGGGAGCGCCCAAAGCTCATCCGGCATCTCTTCGGGCCACTCAGTATAAAGAGCTAATTCACCTCGCTTCCACTCAGCATAATCTGATTGCGCCGGAAGCGAATCGCGCTCGCGCATATGATCAAGCCAGTCACTATGGGCAGGTCTGTCTTTGAACCACCCCGCATCAATATCGAATAAAGACGCAAAAGCTTTATTATGGAAACTCATGCGTTTATCAGCACCAAAAATAACAATAGCCTCATCCATTGCATTTAGCATTTCGTCATGGGCCCGAATATGACGTGTCAAAGTTTCCCGCAAAGACTCAGCTTCTGTGGCATCCATAGCTATGCCTGCAACGCCGCCTGACACAGGAAAGAGCGTCACTGATGTTGATTTATTCTGCCCGCCCAAAACGATATTGCGCATATCTTCAACGCGCTCATTCGTCGTTAAAACTCGTTTTGCCTGAAGTGAGGCCTGATCATCTAGATGGGTTTGTTTATCCAATACATCGCGCACATTTTTCGCCCCAACAGCATCGACATAAGCATCATTTACCCAGTTAATGCGTCCAGCCCCGGTCATACGCCAGAGCGGGAATGGCGCACGGCTCATCATCTCAATAAAAGCTACAGGGTCAACTTCCGCTGTGATGCGGTTATTCTCAAATCTTGAAATAGCTGTGCGTTCATCCTCCCCCCGAATAGAGGCATCTTCGAGCCAAAGCACGACTTGACGCCCGGCAACACGACCGTCAGCCTCAATAACATTACCCTCGGGCAGGACGATTGTAATGGAAAATGGCTCACCTTTACTGCGCAAGTTTGCAATATTTGTTCGCAAGGACTCGGTTTCATCTGACTCGCTAATGGTATTCAAATCCGCCAAACCGTTAAGCACCCGCTCTGCCATTTCTTTGGGTTTACCGGCTTCCGCAAAGCGCATCATTGAAGCCAAGGCTGCCGGCGAGCCATAAACGCGTGGCTTCCCCCAATCTGATTGCACGTCAGGCTTTGCTTCTTCCCATACCAAGATAAGGCCAGGATAAGCGCCAAAGACGGAGTCTAATTGCCCGATCTGCTGATCCAGTTCCGCACATTTTTGTTTCCAGCCTGCGGCTGCCCCATTCCCGTCCATACGCGCACGGAAGGCAAAGAGAGAGGCTAGCACAGCTAATAAAACAGCGCCCGCTGTGACAATTAAGTTGATATCGAGTGTTTCAGTCAACACCACTTCCCTCATGAGTTCCGTCTTGGCTTAGCCAAAAGACTGAGTCATGAAAAGCTTAGAATGCAAGAGAAAGGGCTGTCGTTGAATGAATAACAGCCTATGCTGCAATATTTTCGATAAATTTGGCTAAATCATTAGTAATTTTCTCAACTTGCGCACCGTCGTCACCCTCAGTCATAACGCGAATGAGCGGCTCCGTGCCTGACGCCCGCACCAAAACTCGGCCTGAATTACCAAACATAGATTGTGCATCTTCAATAGCAGATAAGACATCAGGGTGATCCATGGGCGAAGCACCTGAGTAGCGTACATTTTTAAGTAACTGCGGAACGGGATCAAATAATTTGAGAACCTCACTAGCGGGCTTACCGCTGCGAATAATTTCCGCCAAAACTTGAAGCGCAGCCACTGTACCGTCACCTGTCGGCGAAAAATCCGTCATTAAAAGATGGCCCGATTGTTCACCTCCGACGTTATATCCGTCAAGACGCATACGTGCGGCGACATGCCTGTCCCCCACAGCCGTTCTAATAAATGTGAGATTCTGATCTTGTATAAAGCGCTCAAGGCCCAAATTTGACATCACGGTCGCGACAATACCTGGCTTTGAAAGCTGCCCATTGGCCTGCCATCCTGTGCCGATAAGCGCTAGCAATTGATCGCCATCTATAACCTGACCCTTTTCATCGCACATAATAAGGCGGTCAGCATCACCATCTAAAGCAATACCAATATCTGCGCCTGATTCCAAAACTTTCTGCGAGAGTGTATCTGTGCAGGTTGAGCCGCATTCTGCATTGATGTTCATGCCATTCGGCTCAACGCCTATGGGAATAACTTCATCTGCGCCTAGCTCCCAAAGCGTGTCTGGAGCCGTCTTATAAGCTGCGCCATTGGCGCAATCGATTACAATTTTAAGACCCTCAAGGCGCATGTTTTTCGGGAAGGTCGATTTGACAATTTCTATATATCTTGCTTGAAAATCCTCATATCGGCGAACACGGCCTAGCTTTTCCGAGACGGCAAGACCCTCTTTCCACTTCTGATCCATAAAGGATTCTATTCGAAGTTCAGCTTCGTCTGACAGCTTACGCCCGTCAGGACCGAAGAGCTTAATACCATTATCAGAAAACTCATTATGGGAGGCGGTGATCATTACGCCCAAATCAGCACGGAGGCGCGTCGTCATGAGCGCGACACCCGATGTTGGGATGGGCCCGCATAACTTGACATCCATACCAACAGACGCAAAACCAGCTACCAGAGCAGGTTCGATCATATAACCGGATAGCCGCGTATCTTTTCCAATCACGACGGAATGACGTTTATTATCGCCATTCAAAAAATATTTTCCCGCAGCCATACCAAACCGCATGACATTGTCAGGTGTCATTTTCCCGACATTTGCACGGCCGCGGATTCCGTCCGTTCCAAAGAACTGTTTTTTCATACTCATCTTGGGTCCCACCCACACAATTTCTTGTGCTTTGCAATAAAATAAGTGTCATATTTGGTATGAACCAAATATGTCCACATTATGTTTTTCACCCCTGAAAGACGATAATGCGGTATGTTTCATGACAAAAAATTGTTAAAAAATCAATGCTATCGTGCTGACCTTTTACAGTTCCTGCCAGTTTTTATACAGTTTCAACCTCGTGACTACATCTGGATTTATACCATTAGATGTGACATGCGTCACATTTTACCGCAAAACTACCTGAAATGCATTTAGGACTCGCTTGATAATATGACAAAAACAGCACTCATTACAGGCGTAACCGGTCAAGACGGCGCCTATCTCGCGCGGCTATTGCTGGAAAAAGGCTATATCGTACATGGCGTGAAGCGTAGAGCGTCAAGCTTTAACACCTCTCGTATTGACCCTCTCTACGTTGATCCGCATGTGGACGGCGCAAAATTCTTTCTTCATTATGGCGACCTGACGGATAGTACAAATTTAATCCGTATAGTCCAAGAAACGCAGCCGGATGAAATCTATAATCTGGGCGCGCAAAGCCATGTCCAAGTCAGTTTTGAGACGCCTGAATATACGGCTAATTCAGACGCCGTGGGCACGCTACGAATCCTGGAAGCCATCCGCATTTTGGGATTGGAGAAAACATCAAAATTTTACCAAGCCTCTACATCTGAGCTTTACGGTAAAGTCGTTGAAACACCTCAATCTGAGACAACGCCTTTTTATCCCCGTAGTCCATACGGCGCAGCAAAGCTTTATGCGTATTGGATTACAGTTAATTACCGCGAAGCTTACGGTATTCATGCCTCGAACGGTATTTTATTTAATCATGAAAGCCCGATGCGCGGGGAGACTTTTGTCACGCGAAAAATTACCCGCGCCGCCTCTCGCATTAAACAGGGTCTCGAAAATGTGCTCTATCTGGGCAATCTGGATGCCAAGCGCGATTGGGGGCATGCCCGCGATTATGTTGAAGGCATGTGGCGAATTGTTCAGCAGGACACAGCCGATGATTTCGTGCTTGGCACGGGCGAGCTTCACAGCGTGCGTGACTTCGTCCAGAGCGCTTTCAAACATGTAGATATGACTATCGAATGGTCAGGTGAAGGCACAGATGAAGTCGGTATTGATAACACTAGCGGTAAGACAGTAGTCAGAATTGACCCGCGCTATTTCCGCCCCGCTGAAGTCGAGCTCTTATTAGCGGACCCATCAAAGGCCAAACGCGTCCTGGGCTGGGAAGCCACGACGCATTTTGATAATCTTGTGAGAGAGATGATGGAACATGACATGGCCGAGGCGAAAAAAGAGGCCGCTAAATGAGCTATAGTCTTGCTGGAAAAAAAGTCTGGGTTGCAGGCGGAAATGGCATGGTGGGTAGCGCCATTATAAGACGATTGGATGCCGAAAACCCTTCTGATATACTCACTGTCTCTTCAAGAAATTTGGATCTCAGAAACCAGTCGGCAACGCAGAACTGGATTGCCAAGAACAAACCCGAAGCCGTGTTCATGGCGGCAGCTAAAGTAGGCGGGATACACGCCAATAACACCTATCCAGCGCAATTTCTCTATGACAATTTGATGATGGCGGCGAATGTGATTGAGGCGTCTTGGCAAGCGGGCGTTGAAAAACTCCTCTTTCTCGGCTCCTCTTGTATTTATCCAAAGATGGCCCCTCAACCTATCAGCGAAGACAGCTTGATGACAGGGCCATTAGAGCCGACAAATGCAGCCTATGCGATGGCCAAAATTTCAGGCATTTATTTGTGCGAGACATATCGGCGTGAATATGGCGCTGACTTTATTTCGGCCATGCCGACAAACCTTTATGGGCCGGGGGATAATTACCACCCAGAAAATTCCCATGTTATTCCGGGACTAATACGCCGCGCTCATGAAGCTAAAATCAGTGAGGCAAAATCGCTTTCAGTTTGGGGCAGCGGAACCCCGCGGCGAGAATTTCTCAATGCCGATGATTGTGCCGACGCGCTTGTCCATGTCATGAAGAATTATTCTGACTCTGAGACTATCAATATCGGGAGCGGAACTGATATGACCATCGCGGAATTGGCGACAACTATTTGCAAGGTTGTCGGTTTTGAGGGCGAACTCCACTTTGACACGTCAAAACCAGACGGTACCCCGCGCAAATTAATGAGCGGCGCAAAATTACAGGCCATGAATTGGTCGCCAAAAATTAATCTACCCGACGGCCTATCTGCAGCTTATGCTGATTTTAAAGCAAATGCCTAAGCGATATAAACTGTCTTTATGTTACAAAACGCACGAATGCCTTCTGCCGCTAATTCCCGGCCATAACCAGAGCGCTTGATGCCACCAAAGGGCAAATGCGGATTAGAGCCCGACATCGCATTTACAAAGGTCCCGCCTGCTTCAAGCTCGTTTATGGCTTTTTCTTGCTCGTCAGCCTCATTTGTAAAAATGGCGGAGCTCAAACCAAATGGCGAGCTATTCGCAATGGTGATAGCTTCGTCCAAATTTTGGACTTTAAATAAAAGCGCGACGGGCCCGAAAATTTCTTCATGATAAGCCTTCGAGTCCTTTGAAATGTTTTCGAGTATTCCTGGCGTGAAAAAGAACCCTTTACCGCCACGTTTTTCAGCCCCCGTAACGCGAATAGCGCCGTCTTTTAGAGCATTGTCAACCTGAGCTGAAATCTCTTCATAGCTGCCTTTATTCACGAGCGGGCCTATATCCGTATCTTTCTTCATCGGATCGCCGACTTTGAGCGCTTCAAAGCTAGCTTTCATACGGGCTTTGACATCCTCATAAATATCGGTGTGAACAAAAAAACGTTTCGCGGCGATACAGCTCTGACCATTATTTTGTGTGCGCGCCGTTGTCCCAGTTTCAACAGCCTTTTCGATATCCGCTGAGGGCATAATGATGAAAGCGTCAGAGCCGCCCAATTCCAAGACCGTGGGCTTAATTTCCTCACCGCAAATAGAGGCAACAGATGCGCCCGCCGGTTCAGAACCTGTCAGCGTCGCCGCTCTTACCCGCTCATCACGCAAAATGCGCTCTACCTTTGCTCCGCCGACAAGTAATGTTTGAAAAGCCCCGTCAGGGAAGCCGGCGCGTTTAAATATGTCTTCAATATAAAGCGCACATTGTGGGACGTTCGAGGCATGTTTCAAAAGGCCTGTATTTCCCGCCATCAATGCAGGAGCCGCAAAGCGTATGACCTGCCATATGGGATAATTCCAAGGCATAACCGCAAGTACCGGCCCTAGGGGCAAATATTTTCGATAAGATTTTTTAGCCTCTGTCTTTACAATTTCATCGGAGAGATGCTCAGAAGCTTTGTCCGCGTAATACTCTGCACCAACTGCGCATTTTTTAACCTCTGCTATGGCCGCAAGATATGTTTTCCCCATTTCCAATGTGATGATTTTAGCAAGGCCTTCAGCCTCGTCGCGAAGAATTTTTGCGGCGGCCCGCATATGTTTTGCGCGCTCCTCAATCGGCCAGTTGCGCAGTTCTTGATGGGCGACAACAGACTTCGCAATAGCCAGATCAACCTGGGCATCACTGTGAGGTTCAAATGTTTTTATAATCTCTTCAGTCGCCGGGTTTTGGGTTTGAATAGCCATATCTCTTTTGCCTCACGTTTATTGGTCATTATCTAATGCATAAGGAGCCTTTTCGTTTCTCGAAAGAATGTCAAAGTGAATTATGCTTATTCAGGAGGAAAATTATGCCTCTGCTAATATAACATAGGTCCTGTGCGCATTTATCCATATACCCTTAAAGCTTAGGCCCCTATAAGGCCGCTATGATGAAACGCATTTCGACATTTTTGCGTATGCTGCGCACGGGGTGGGTACTGACCCGCCACGACGCCTTAGTCCCGCGTGAATATGCGGGCGTTGTTCCGTTTCCCGTAAAGCTTTTGGGCGGTGTCTCTCGAATTTTTGCGATTAGAGGTCGGGCTACAAATCCCGGGGAACGCTTTGCCAATGCGCTGGAAAAGCTTGGACCCGCTTATATCAAATTCGGGCAAATCCTCTCTACTCGCGGCGACATGCTTGACCCTGTCTTTGTCAAAGGCCTTTCGCGCTTAAAGGATAAAGTCCCGCCCTTTCCTATGGCCAAGGCTGAAGAGGCGCTGAAAGCCGAATGGGGTGTGCCGTGGCAAGAAAAAATGACAAGCCTATCGGAGCCCATCGCCGCAGCCTCTGTGGCGCAGGTTCATAAAGGCGAGCTGAAAACTGGCGAAACGGTCGCCGTTAAAATCCTTCGGCCCAATATTCAGCGGCGCATGCGAAATGACATGGATGTGCTGAAAATGGTCTCTGCTTTAGCCGAGTTTTTCGTGCCAGACTCCAAACGTCTCGGCCCCAAGAAATTTGTAGAAACCGCAGACCGCGCCGTGATGTTGGAACTTGATCTACGCCTTGAGGCCGCCGCCTGTTCCGAACTCTCCGAAGCGGCCGCTGATACGGGCTTGTATAAAGTCCCGGACATCCATTGGAGCCTCGGCGGAAAAAACGTCATGGTCACGCAATGGATTGACGGCACGGCGCTATCGGACGACTCCATCCTAAGCCGACCTCAGACCGAACGCACAGAAATTGCCCGCAAAGTGATGCAGAGTTTTCTTGCATGCTCTTTTGATTATGGGGTCTTTCACGCAGATATGCATGAAGGCAATATGATTGTTAGTGATGATGGCACCTTGTGGCTCATTGATTTTGGCATTCTGGGCCGCCTGGCCCCCAAAGAACAACGCTTCCACGCGGAAATTCTCTATGGCTTTTTAATGCGCGATTATCAGCGTATTGCCGAAGTCCATTTCGAAGCAGGCTATGTTCCTGCCCATCATACTATTGAAGATTTCGCCAGCGCCTTACGTTCCGTGGGCGAACCTATCTTTGGCCAGACAGCTGAGAATGTCGCCATGACCAAAGTCCTTGTGCAGCTTTTCGAGATCACCGAAATCTTTGACATGGAAATGCAGCCGCAATTAATCATGCTACAAAAAACTATGATGCAGACCGAAGGTGTTTGCCGACGCCTCGATCCGAATTTCGATATGTGGGAAATTAGCCGCCCAATTGTCGAAGCCTCCATGCGCCGCGAGCTTGGCGTGGAAGGCCGCGTGAATGATCTCCTCACAGGATTAGATAAAGCCCGCCGTACCCTAGAGCGCCTGCCCGATGCGACGGAAAACATCGCCGCACTGGCGAAGGCTTGGGCAGACGGCGAAGTGGACCTCTCCAAAGGCCCCCTAAATACGCAAACCACGACTAAGCCCTCACCATGGAAACCTATTGCTTATGCCGGCACAGGCGCGGTATTAGCTCTAGGCGGCGTATGGGCCGCAACGCAGCTTTAGGTACCGTTTTGAACAAACGCATACTCTTAATTATCGGTGGCGGCATTGCTGCTTATAAATCGCTCTTCCTTATTCGTGTGCTGGCTAAGCGCGGGATTGCCTCTCGGGTTATTATCACGCGGGGCGGGACGGAATTTGTAACGCCTTTATCTGCGGGCGCCTTATCGGGTGATAACGTTTATTCTGATTTATGGGACCTGACCGACGAAGCCGAGATGGGGCATATTGAACTCTCGCGCTCTGCTGACCTTGTTGTCGTTGCGCCCGCCACCGCCGATATCATGGCTAAAGCCGCCCATGGCATTGCCAATGATCTCGCTACCACAACCCTTCTCGCCACGGATAAGCGCGTGCTTTATGCGCCCGCCATGAATGTGCGCATGTGGGAGGCCGCGGCGACACAGCGCAATATTGAGACGCTTAAAAAAGATGGTGCGCTATTCATTGGCCCGGATGCCGGCGCGATGGCCTGCGGGGAATTTGGGGAAGGCCGTATGGCGGAACCCGAAGAGATTGCGGATGCGATTGAGGCCGCACTTAGAGGTGTGACGACTTTGGACGGCCTGAAAGGCCCAAAACCGCTGAACGGCAAATCCGCCCTCGTCACCGCTGGCCCAACGCGTGAACCGATTGATCCAGTGCGCTATCTGTCCAATCACAGTTCCGGCAAGCAAGGCTATGCCATTGCGGGCGCTCTTGCCGATTTAGGCGCGGATGTAACGCTTATTTCAGGCCCCGTATCCATCAGACCTCCAGCCAATGTAAATTTGGTGAAAATCGAGACTGCAGTTGAAATGCTGGCCGCCTGCAAAGCAGCCCTACCTTCAGATGTCTTTGTCTCTGTCGCAGCCGTTGCGGATTGGCGACCTGCAGAATGCGGCGCCAAAAAAATCAAGAAAAACGGTGATTCTCCTGCACCGCTCATCTTGGAGGAAAATCCTGACATCCTGAAAACACTTAGTACCGCTGAAAATCGTCCCTCACTCGTCGTCGGCTTTGCCGCCGAGACCAATGACGTCATTAAACACGCCACTGCGAAACGACTGCGTAAAACATGTGACTGGATTGTCGCGAATGATGTATCAGGCGACGTCATGGGCGGGGATCATAATAAGATGATCCTTGTAACGGAAGACGGTGCCGACGAATGGCCTCGCCTGTCCAAACAAGACAGCGCCAAACGTTTGGCTGCTAAGATTGCGGAGCATTTTGCATGAGAATTTTAATGACAGCAGTACTTCTCTCTATCGCCTCACCTGCTTTTGCAGATAACATTGCTGGCTGCGAAGTCGTCTTGATGGAAAAAATTGAGCAAGAAGGCGTTGAAGGCACAGCTGAAGTCGCGAGCTTTCGCCCTGCCGCAGATTTCATTGCCAGCATCTATGACGACGAAACCGAAGTGCTAAGGGAGATTGACGGCCTTCCCATTCGCGCAGTGATGTGTGAGCGGAAAAGCGTTGTTCCATCATTACGTGATTTCCCAATAATCGCCACAGGCACGCCTTTTATGATTTCCCAAAATTTTGACAGTACACAAACGGGCCTGACCACCATCTACTTTAAAGACGGCGAATTTCGCACCGACTATAAAGGACCAGACCTAGCGGGCGAAACAGAGGCGAAAATGAAAGACCGGCTTGAGGTCTTTAACTTACAGCCTAATGATCTGGCAGAAAAAGAAAAAGCTATGTTGGCGAAATCGGCAGAAGAGACAAGCCAAGATCTATTAGTAGAAAAGCCCTCAGAGGAGAAAACCTCAGAAGTAGAAACCTTAACAGAGGACATAATCAAAGAAGAATCCACAGAAGAAGATATGAGCAGCAATGACATGGCGTCCGAATCTGAGGACAAGACAGAGGCTTCTACAGAGGCCGAAACGCCAGAGGAGCCCGAAGACGTAAAATAAGGCCTGTCCATGTCACTCACCGTAGAAATTAAACAGCTCGCACATTTTGGCGACCTTGAACTTCCTAAATATGAAACAGTATTAGCAGCGGGCGCAGATATTCGCGCCGCTGTCCCGGAACACGCCCCGGTGGTTTTGCAACCTGGCGCTCGCGCTCTTGTCCCGACTGGTATGGCTATGGCCCTCCCCGCAGGATATGAAGCGCAAATCCGGCCACGTTCAGGCCTTGCGTATAAGCACGGTATCACATGCCTGAACACACCTGGCACGATTGATGCAGATTATCGAGGTGAAGTGAAAGTTTTACTGATTAATCACGGCGATACTGCTTTCACAATCAATCGCGGTGAACGCATCGCACAAATGGTCATCGCACCCATAACGCAGCCAGATTTTGAGGCTGTGACAGAATTATCAGAGACTGTGCGCGGTGCGGGCGGCTTTGGGAGTACAGGAACACAGTAAATATGCGCTATATTCGTTTTTTTGTTTTTACGCTGCTCGCTTTCTGCCTAACCGCCTGTTCTGCCCAAGCCCAGACACCCGTCCAAAAGCATGGCGATTTACGCATTTCCGGCAAGCATGTCATCGATAAAAACGGAGCTGTGACATCGCTAGCAGGGCCGAGCTTTTTCTGGAGCAATACGGGGTGGGGCCAAGACCGTTTCTATACGCGAGGCGCGGTAGAAACTTTTGCGAAAGACTGGAGAGCGGGAATCGTGCGAGTCGCAGTTGGCGCGCAAAATGATGGAAGCATCCTCAAAGACCGGCGCGGGAATCTGAAACGCGCTCAAACCGTCATTGAAGCCGCCATTGATAACGGGCTTTATGTCATTGTCGATTGGCATTCTCATCAAGCAGAAAATGACGTTAAGGAAGCGCAAGCCTTCTTTACACACATTGCCAAAAGATATGGTCATAACCCCAACATTATTTATGAAATTTACAATGAGCCGCTGGACACAACAGATTGGAAATGGGTGATAAAACCCTATGCGGAAGTTATGATTAAAACTATCCGGCAGGTTGATCCTGATAATCTTATCATTGTGGGAACGCAGAGCTGGGCAACCGAAGTTGATAAAGCCGCTGACGACCCTATTAGAGGGCAAAAGAATATTCTTTACGCTCTGCATTTTTACGCCGCCACGCATAAGGAATTTGTCAGGGAAAAGGCTGAATATGCTATTAAAAAAGGTCTGCCGCTCATTATCTCAGAATGGGGCAGCGTGACCTATAGCGGTGATGGGTATATTGATATAGAGTCTTCCATTGAGTGGATGAAGTTTGCCAAAAAACACGGCTTAACCCACCTGAACTGGGCGGTCAGCGATAAAGATGAAACAGCCTCAATGCTTAAGCCCGGAGCTTCTTCCCATGGGGGTTGGCAGGAAAAAGACCTTACCGTGTCAGGACGTTTAGCACGAGAAATAATGAGGAATTGGTGAGCGGAACGTCAAAATTTTCTTACGGGAGCTACCTGAACTTAGAGCGTATTCTTGACTCCCAACACCCCTTAACGGACAAACATGACGAGCTGCTCTTTATAATTCAGCACCAGACATCCGAGTTATGGATGAAACTGGCCGTACACGAACTGATCTCTGCGAAACATGCCATTAGCCAAGACGACTTATCATCCGCCATGAAAATGCTCGCCCGCGTCTCTCGTATTTTCGAGCAATTAAATGCTGCCTGGGATGTACTGAGAACTCTAACTCCCGATGAATATACCACTTTCCGCGATGCCTTTGGCGCGGCATCCGGTTTTCAAAGTTGGCAATATAGAGAAATCGAATTTTTGGCAGGCAATAAAGCCGCCCGTCATCTTGAGACTCACAAAGACACGCAGACCTATGCCCGCTTGGAGTCAGCTCTTAAGGCTCCCAGCCTCTATGATGAAGCAATTGCTCTTTTATCCCGCAACAGTTTTGAAATTGACTCTGATCATTTAACACGAGACGTAACTCTGCCTTACCACCAAAATAAGAGCGTTCGGGACGCTTGGCTGACAGTCTATCAACACCCCAAAAACTATTGGGGGCTTTTTGAACTGGCTGAAAAGCTCGTTGATTTTGAGGATTATTTTCGCCGTTGGCGGTTTAATCACGTCACGACTGTTCAACGAGTCATCGGCTTTAAACGTGGCAGCGGCGGCAGTTCAGGCGTTAATTATTTAAAAGCAATGCTCGATGTTGTTCTCTTCCCCGAATTATGGGACATAAGAACCGAACTTTAGGAGACTCTTATGACCGATCTGCTTCGTGGTAAAATTTACGACAATATCATGCAAACAATGGGCAATACGCCGCTTGTGCGCTTCCCTCGCATCACAGAGGGCGTCCCAGCTGATCTGTGTTACAAGCTTGAGTTTTTCAACCCTATCGCGTCGGTTAAAGACCGTATTGGCATTGCCATGATTGAAGACCTAGAAGCTTCCGGCAAACTCAAACCCGGCGGTACAATTGTTGAACCAACATCTGGTAATACGGGTATAGGTGTAGCTTTCGCGGCGGCGGCAAAAGGCTATAAAGCCATCCTTGTCATGCCGGAGCAAATGAGTATTGAGCGCCGGAAAATGATGAAACTCTTAGGGGCTGAGCTAGTCCTTACTGAGGCAGCAGGCGGCATCCCCGGTGCCATCGCCAAAGCTGATGAGATATGCGCGAATACAGCCGGCGCAGTGCAAGCCGGACAGTTCGTCAATCCTGCTAATCCTGCTATTCATTATAAAACGACTGGTCCTGAAATCTGGAATGATTGCAACGGTCAAGTTGATGCTTTCATCGCAGGTGTAGGTACGGGCGGCACACTCTCAGGCGCAGGGAAATTCCTCAAAGAGAAAAACCCTGACTGCCAAATCATTGCTGTTGAACCTGTAGGCTCTCCAATGATTTCAAAAGGCGAAAAAGGCCCTCATAAAATACAGGGTATAGGGGCAGGTTTCCTCCCTGATGTCTTAAGTACGGATCTTATAGACGATGTCGTGACAATTGATAATGACGCTGCCTTTGGCACCGCAAAACATGTCGCGGCGGAAGACGGCGTACCTATTGGTATAAGCTCAGGTGCAGCCGTCGCCGCAAGCCTGCTCGTCGGGGCCAGGCCTGAAATGAAAGGCAAGCGAGTCGTTACAATCATACCAAGCTTCGCGGAGCGTTATCTTTCTACGCCGCTTTTTGACTAAGTGACCCCTGATTACGTTAATCGTTACGCCCGCCACCTTGTGCTGAAAGAAATTGGCGGTGCAGGACAACAGGCCTTGCTCGCGGCCAAGGTCGCAATTATTGGCGCTGGCGGGCTAGGCGGCCCTGCCGGACTCTATTTAGCTGCGGCGGGAGTCGGGCATCTTACGATTATTGACGATGATGTTGTGGAAGCTTCTAATCTCCAACGCCAAGTTCAGTTTGTAACGACTGATATCGGTATGGAAAAGTCCACCGTCATGGCGGACACATTGGACGATCTAAATCCAGATGTTAAGGCAATTGGCTATGTGGGGCGATTGAACAAACGAAATGCAGAGGAACTACTAAAAGGGCATGATGTTATTCTGGACGGTGTCGATCATTTTGAAACACGCTTTGCCATCAATGAAGCAGCTCTTACGCTAGGCATCCCGTTGGTTTCAGGTGCATTAGGCCGCTTTGAGGGCCAAGTCAGCGCATTTCTCTCCAACAAAAAAGGGCCATGTTATCGTTGCTTTGTTCCGCAAATTCCGCCCAATGCCGAGACCTGCTCGCAAGTCGGGGTTGTCGGAGCTTTGGCCGGCGTTATTGGGTCGATGATGGCGCTTGAAGTTATCAAAATAATTACGGGTGCAGGAGAACCGTTGATCGGCAAAATATGGCTATTTGACGGGCTGAAAGCTCAAGCAAGAACAATTTCCTTGCCCCAAGACCCAAATTGTCCAGCCTGTTCCTAACTGCGAATACGGCGATTATAACGCACTTTTATACCCGAGTTGCGGCGACTTTTAAAACCTCTTCGGCGATTTATAAATGGTGCAGCCCCGAAGGCGCCAACAGGCGCGGAATAAACATTGCGGCGGCGTTTAGGACGCTGGCTCTGTTCCAGACGGCTTTCCAAGGCATCCAAGCGGTCGGCCTGAGCCGCCAGGCGTTCACTTTGAAGTGCTGCGCGCTGCTGCGCCAAATCAGTATTACTTTTTTTAACGATAACTACAGGCGCTACCGGAGCTGGCATTGGTGCGGCGCGATAGACGCGAACGCCTTGCTCACAGCTCACATTTATTGAACTGGCTTGCCCGTGATGACAGGCCATCGCCGTTCCAGGAACCAACATGGCAAAAACCATTAACGACATAGCTGTATTGCGCATAACTAACTCCAATGACGTGCTGCATATCATGAGACGTACCAATTATCCATGTGTTGCGCCCATTAGGCGAGTTTGAGCGTGAGTTTTCGGGCCTCCATTATGGCATAATCCGCCTCACAGGCTTTGAGCATATCCTGATATTTTGGCGGCACAACGGGGCGTGTATCAGGCGGAGCTGTAAACCCTGTCGAATTTTCTACTGATCCGTACCAATAAGGGGCCCAAGCCCCGTCCTCTGGGCGCGAACCTTTCTCCCATGACAGCATCGCATTATCAAAAGGGACACCTATAGCATGACAAAGCTGGCTCAACATGGTTCTTGGCCACAGCAAAATATCAAGCGAGTCAATCACGGGGGGGCGGCCTAATGTTTCCCATAAACGCCGTTGCGGCGCGAAGCCCAAATCCTCAATATCAAAACTATCCCGTCCCTTTACATAAGACGCGATGACACGAGCAGGATCTCTGATCAGAAAAAAATGCTTCGCTTCGTGTGCCCACTCCATTGGAAAACCGTCTAGCATATGATGCGGCATATGTTTTTGAAAACTATAGCGTGGACCGCCTTTTGCCATGCACATTTCGCTGACTTTTTGCGGGTCGCATTCATGGCGTTCCAAAGTCTCTTCTCGTCCTGGGTGCGGCTTTCCGCTGATTTTTAGATAAGGGGCAAAAAAAGGTTCATCCATAACGCTGCAATCGTCTCGCGAACCAAAACTGCGCATCATCGCCGTTGATAAATTACGCGGCCCCGACCACATGGCGATGATTGTCACGCAGAGACTTCCCTATGGATGAGGTCCAGATAAAGCCCTTGTAAGCGCTCCACCATTGGGCCGCGTTTACCCAAGCCAACCTTACGCCCGTCAATCTCCCCCACGGGGGCGAGCCCTGCAAATGTCCCCGTCGTAAAGGCTTCATCTGCGCTGTAACATTTCATAAGGCTGAAATTTTTCTCGAAAACGGGAATGTTATTGGCTTTGCAGAGATCAATAATTTTCCGCCGCGTGATACCGCCCAAGCAATAGTCCCCGCTGGACGTCCAAACCTCACCGCCCCGAACAATGAAGAAATGCGTTGAATTACAAGTCGCGACAAAGCCTTGCGGGTCAAGCATAAGCCCTTCATCAGCGCCCGCTTTTATCGCTTGGATACAAGCGGTGATACAATTTATTTTAGAGTGAGAATTGAGCCCTGGGTCCTGCACATCAGCGCGCCCGCGCCGCACTGAGACTGTGTAAAGGGAGAGCGCGTTTTCTGCTGTTTTGGGATTCGCTTTTTTAAATTCAGGCGCGATAACAATCGTTGAGCCCGAAATCACAACACGGGGGTCTTGGTAAGGTGTACTGCGAAGACCTCGCGTCAACATCAAGCGGATATGTACATCCTCTGTCATATCGTTCGCGCTAAGGGTTTCATAAAGGCGGCCCGTTAGCTGTTCTTGGCTAAGCCCAATATCAATATCGAGCGCTGCGGCTCCTTCCCATAGACGATCAAGATGATCCTTCAAAAAAGCGATTTTCCCGCCATGAACCCGAAGCCCTTCCCAGACTCCATCACCCAGCATAAAACCAGAGTCAAAAACATTCACCACCGCTTTATCACGCGGCAATAACTGACCATTGACGTTGAACAAGACCCCTTCATTACGCGGATCAGGAATATAAGCATGGGAACCGTAAGACATAGGCTTTTCTAGCGGGCTTATCAAAAGACACAAGCCCCGCGAGAGCTAACGCCCAGATTTCTAATTATAGATTATTAGAGTTTTTTAGACTAATTCATGATTGTCATAGTCTATTCGCGAGCCATGCTATATGACCCATGTTACCCTTGATGAAGAGTCCGGCGGACTTAAACTTCAAAGTGATAGGACTTCTATTATTTTGCACCCTCTCTGGGTCAGAGAGCGCGTAAGCGGGCCTGCTATATTCGACCCCATCAGTCATCAACGTCTTTACGAACATGCCGAACTACCGCAGGACTTACGCATATATAAAATTGGTGATCAAAATGAGGAAAGCCTAAAGCTTGAATTTAGTGACGGGCCGATATTAAAACTCACATTATCGGAGGTTTTGAAAGAAATATCCTGGCAGGAAAATTCAGAAAGCTTGCCTAAACCAAAAAGCTGGACGGCTAATCTCAAAGACCTGCCGGAGTTTAATTGGCCTGACCTTTATGAGGCAAATATATTTGGAAAAGCGCTGGATGCGTATTTTACATATGGCTTTTGTATTTTTCAAAACACGCCTGTTGAAACGGATAGTCTAAAACGGCTTTCAAGACGTTTCGGATACCTAAGAGAAACTAACTTCGGCGAGCTTTTCAACGTTGAAACCAAACCTAACCCCTCAGACCTCGCCTATACAGATGTAGCCTTAGCGTCTCATACGGACAATCCTTATCGCAAGCCCGTACCGGGTATTCAGTTTCTGCATTGTCTTAGAAATGAAGTGTCAGGCGGGCTTTCCACATTGGTCGACGGCATGGCAATCGCGCAAGCCTTACGGAAAGAAAATGCGCAGCAAGCTGATATCTTGGAAAAAGTCGATGTCCGCTTTCGCTATGAAGGTCCATCCGCGATATTAGAACACCACGGACCTATAATTGAAAGAGATCACGATGGTATTATTCGGCATATTCGCCTCTCATCACGGTTGGACTACGTTCCGGCTTTGGATATTGAGACACTCACACATTTTTATGCGGGACGCAGCAGGCTTCATAAAATGAGTAATAGCGAAGACTTCCAAATTAGTTTTCCTTTCAGATCGGGTACACTGTTGATGATGGATAATTATCGCTTGTTGCATGGGCGAACCGCTTTTAACGGAGCGCAAGGGCACCGCCACTTGCAAGGCTGTTATATTGACCATGACGGTCCGGCTAGCCTCTTTCGTATGCTAGCAAATGGTCGTAATGTTACGTCTGTGATACGTGAGGATTAGATGAAAACCGTTTCTTTTACAAAAATGCAGGATGGCACTCGTGACGACTATGCGTTTTTGGCTAAACATGAAGCCGACTTCGCACATGACCTCCCCAACAGAATTATGAAGCGGCTTTCAGGTCTTAAAAACTCTTTATCAGGTTATAAGATTGATCGTCTCGAGCACAGCCTTCAAACTGCTACGAGAGCAGAACGGAACGGCGCGGATGTGGATTGGATTGTCTGCGCGCTCATTCATGATTTGGGGGATGATCTCGCCCCCCATAATCATGACAGCCTAGCCGCAGCGATTGTCAAACCTTATGTCCGCGAGGAATGCTCTTGGACGGTACAGCATCACGGTATTTTTCAGTATAAATATTATGCCGACAAGGTCGGACTTAACCCCGAAGAACGTCAAAAATATAAAGACAGCCCCTATTTTGAGGCCGCTGAAAAATTTTGCCGCGATTGGGACCAAACTTCATTTGACCCCAATTACCCAACTGAAAACTTAGAGCATTTCCGCCCTATGCTTGAAGAAGTGTTTCGCCGCCCAGCTTGGGATGAGGCTTTTATTAAAGCTTAAGCGCGCGATCCCTTAGCTCTTTTTTCTGAATTTTACCTGTTGCGGTTTTAGGTAACTCGCCAAAGACAACTTTTTTGGGGCGTTTAAACCTTGCCATATTGTCTCCGCAAAAATCGATGAGTTCGGCTTCTGTGGCCTCACTTTTCAGCTCGACAAAAGCGCAAGGGACTTCACCCCATTTTTGATCTGGCATAGCCACAACCGCCGCAACATCTACAGCGGGGTGTTTATATAAAGTGTTCTCAACTTCGACAGAGGATATATTTTCTCCGCCCGATATGATGATATCCTTTGCGCGATCTCTGAGCTGAATATAGCCATCCGGATAAATAACGCCCAGATCACCGGATACAAACCAATCATCCTTAAAAGCCTCAGCCGTTGCCGCTTTATCTTTTAAATATCCTTTCATCACAACATTGCTGCGGATAACAATCTCGCCCATCGTCTTTCCATCATGGGGCACAGAATTACCCTCTTCGTCCAAAACATCTGCCGCTTCGGTATTGGCAAAGCGAACCCCTTGACGTGACTTTAACTCGGATTGCTCCTTTATGGACCTCTCGTTCCACGCAGATTGCGGCGCGGCCTGCAGAACATGGCCGTAAGTTTCCGTCAAACCGTAAACATGTAGCACATTAAAATTCATATTAGCCATGGCTTCTAAAACACTGGCCGGCGGCGGAGCGCCTGCCGTCATGACTTGAATGGGCCTTTCAAGCTTTGGCTTTTCTTCATCCGGCGTATTTGCAAGCATGTTTAGAACGATAGGCGCGCCGCCAAAATGCGTGACATCATGCTGCTCGATTAAATCAAACACGGCCTTTGGGGTGATGGCGCGAAGACAGATTGTCGTTCCCGCAAGTAAAGTCATCGTCCAAGCATGACCCCAGCCATTGCAATGAAACATGGGCACGATGTAAAGATATTGCGGATGCTGCGGAAGTCCCCAAGACGGGACAGTTCCCATAGCCATCAGATACGCGCCGCGATGATGATAAACAACACCTTTGGGACGGCCAGTTGTGCCCGATGTGTAGTTCAAAGAAAAGGCCTGCCATTCATCCGCCAGCGTTTCGCCCCGATAGTCAGGGTCACCCTGGGCTATTAGATCTTCATAAGTCACGACGTCATCTGGAAGGTTAGGCTTCACGGCGGCTGAACTATCATCAATAAAGACAAGCTCTGGCGATACATGACATTGCTCAAGAGCATCGCTAACAACGGGCCATAATTCACGGTCGAGAATAAATAACTTCGTTTCCGCGTGATCAATAATGTAAGCAATCGTTGCTGCATCAAGGCGTGTGTTAATTGTGTTAAGTACAGCCCCGGCCATTCCTACGGCAAATTGAAGCTCAAACATCTCAGGCGTATTATAGGCCAGAACAGAAACCGTATCATTCATGCCAATACCGCGCTTATTCAGGCCGGAGGCGACTCGTCTGCACCTCGCTCGAACTTGCTGCCAATTATACCGCCTGTCATTATAGACAAGGGCCTCACGGTCAGGGTAAATATCAGCCGTGCGCTCCAGAAAGGACAGCGGCGTTAATGGGACAAAATTAGCGCCCGTTTTGGGAAGATCGTCATAAGCTTGTGGCATCAATTCCTCACTGCTTTACCATTATCGAGAAGTGTTCGAATGCGCTCCTGTGTTTCCGGCGTTTTCGCAAGCCTTAGAAAGGCGCGGCGTTCCGCATCGTATAGGTCTTGCTCTGACCATAGGGTTCCAGGGTCAATATCACCGCCCGTCACGATCTCTGCAATTTGTGTTGAAACGAAAACATCGTGTTTAAACAATTTGCCTTTGGCATGCATATCCTCGGCCCATTTGACCATCTTAGCAAATTCGTCCCGTCCAGCCATGGCAATTGGATCGCGCGTAAAAGCGGCTTGCTCCGCGCCGCTTTCAACAGCCGCAATGGCTTCGCCCAAAAGGCGGTCCCGATTATTCTCGAAGCGGTCATTCTCTCTTAGCATCGCCATCTCTTCGGCTATCAAAGGCGAGCTTGCAGTCTTACCATAGCCAAGTGACATGAAAGCTTCCCAAGCGCCCGCCGCGACGTCGCCGTCTTTTTTATCAATCCATCTGTAAAGTGTTTCCTTACACCCGCCGCCTGCCGGGATTACGCCCACACCGGATTCAACAAGACCCATATTGGAATTAGCATGACAGATAACCTGCTTACCGTGCAGCACAACTTCGAACCCGCCTCCTAAGGACAAGCCTACAGGCGCAACAACGACAGGGAAGTCAGCGATCGCCATTCTATGAACGGTGTTTTGGAAGTGAGCTAAGAATTTATCAAGGCCGTCCCAATTCTCAGCTTCAAAGAAAGAGCGCACGACGTTCAAATTCACGCCACATGAAAAATGCTGGGCATCATTGTGAACGATGAGGCCTTTCAAATTATTGGCAGATACAGCGTCTAAAGCCGCCTCGAGGATAGTCATTGATTCAGCGCCTAATGCGTTAGCCTTGGAGTGAAACTCCACCAGAGCGATACCATCAATCTCATACCAACTTGCATCACTATTAGAGCCGGATGCCGTTAATGTCTTTCGGCGATCATTAAACCTTAAAGTTCCTTCGGCGCGCTTAATTTCTTGCCATCCGCCGCCATGTGTCCGAGCTTTCAAGCCATCGTAAAAGGACGACCCAGCCGCTTCTCGTAGAAATTTTGGGACTTCGCGCTGCTCAGATTCAAGGCGCGCAATTAAATAATCAGCACCGATCTCGTCAATCAATTCAAAAGGACCTTTGATCCAATTATACCCCATCTTCATAGCGTCATCGACAGCGACACCATTATCCCCAACCTCAGGCACAAGGCCAGCGGCATAAACAAGAATATTAGACATGACTTGCCAAGCATAATCTCCGTACTTGGAGCCGTCATCTAGCATATGGATAATGCCTTCTTTCTCCGCTTTCATCGCAACGGGAATATCTATCTTTTTAAGCGGAGCGTATTCTCCGCTCTGTAAATCCATCACTTGCTTTTCGCCTTGATGCATACGGTAGAATCCCGCCCCCGTTTTGCGTCCGCGCTGCCCATTGGCAATCATATTTTCCATGAGCGGCAATTTATTTCCAACGTCGTGGAACGCATCACCTTCAGGTAAGATAGACACAAGGCTGCTGGCGACATCAGACATCAAATCAATACCAATGAGATCATAAAGGCCGAAGACGCCTGTTTTTGGAATGCCCATGGGACGTCCGAAAACAGCGTCGGCCTCTTGCGGAGACAATCCCATATTATTGGCGGTATGCAGCGCGGCTTGAATGGCATAACAGCCAACGCGATTGCCTAGAAAGCCCGGCGTATCACGGCAGACTACAACACCTTTGCCTAAATCTTTGTCACAAAACTCATTAAGCTTTTGCATAATTTCAGGGTCGGTATCTTCACCCGATACGAGTTCGAGCAAAGGCATAAAGCGAACGGGGTTGAAGAAGTGAGTAATCGCAAAGCGTTTCCTGAACGCAAGCGGCATATCTTCAACCAATAACTTAATGGGTATGGTTGATGTGTTGGACGAGACTATAGCTGTCTCTTTGCAGACCTCATCCAGCTTTTTATAAAGGCCTTTCTTAAGGTCCAGACGTTCTAAAATAGCTTCGGCGATCCAGTCACATTCGGACAAGCGGTTAAAATCATCGCGGATATTTCCGACGGTGATCTGGCTCGCAATATCAGGATGTAATATTCCAGGGTCAGCAGGGTTAGAAATGCGGTCTAGACCCTTTTGCGCTAAGGCATTTACGTCTGAACCTTCGCTTGGCAAATCTAGTAATAATACCTCACACCCTGCATTTGCCGCTTGCCCGGCAATCCCTGCCCCCATTGTTCCGGCGCCAATTACGGCCACTTTTTTAATACTCATATTAAATGCTTTCAACTTGAACAGATTGAATAAAATTACGAAGTGCGTCCAAAGTTTGTCTTGGCGCTTCGAGTGGCAACATATGGCCATAATCTTGAATGACCGTTGGAGTAACACCCATTTTTTCGGCCAAGCCTTTGCCTGATCTCAGCGGCGTCATTTTATCAGCGCTCGCCAGAATACAATGGCGCGGTACATCAATCTTGGCCGCGACATCGTCACCGCCTGTATAATCTGCACAAGCCTGTAGGTCAGCTGCAAGTGGGTTTTGGCTCATAATGGCGCGCGAAATCGCAATAGGCTGCATACCCGGAACGGAACTGATGCCTTGATGCGCGCTGGGACCAAATCCCCAATTGCACATCATATGCGCGGCCTTGGCCGAACTTTCCTTTGCGGTGTCAATCAAAGCTTGATTGACGGGGATAGCGGCCGCCGTCCCAATCGCGCAGACGGACGTGCACATATCAGGCTTTGTTTTATAAAGCTCCAAAGCGCTTAAAAACCCTTGGCTATGCCCAACAATATGCGCTTGTTTAACGCCCGTTTTTTCGAGAAACTCTGCCAACCATGGCCCGCTTTGCTCTATGTAAGTAAAAGCCTTGCCGCCCGAAAGACTATGTCCCGGAAGATCCGGCGCCAGAACACTATAGCCGTGATAAGCAAACCATCGCGTTTGCAACGCCCATGTTCTATGATCACCTCCGCTACCGTGCAAAAACAACACAGTTGGTAAATTCGGGTCGAAATCTTTGCCGCCTGTCGCCACATAAACCGGCGCGTTATTAAGTGTAACTTCCATTAGCCCGCTGCCCGTAAAGCGGCCTTAAGGCCTTTTGCAAAATCCGCTTTGATATCCGCAAAGTCCTCTAAGCCTACGGAAACCCGTATCAAATCTTCGGGGATGCCCGCCGCTTCCATCGCGTCTTTGGTCAGGCGTGAATGTGTTGTACTGGCAGGGTGCAGCACTAATGTGCGGCTATCACCGACATTAGCTAAATGTGACGCCAAGGAGACTGTGTTAATAAAGGCCGCCCCGCCCTCGCGCCCCCCTGTCACGCCAAAGCAAAGCATAGATCCTGCGCCTTTCGGGAACATCTCGGCCACATGAGGCTCAGCTTCAATTTCAGGATGCCTTACCCATGTCACGCCTTTCTGTTCAGATAGCCAATCACGCAAAATCGCCGTATTGGCGACATGTTTTTGCATTCGCAATTCTAGTGTTTCTACGCCTTGCAAAATCAGAAAAGCATTATGTGGGGATAAGGCCGCGCCTAAATCCCTCATCGCTTCGCTACGGATTTTCATTACAAATGCTGTGGGGCCAAATTCTTCCCAAAATTTCATTCCGTGAAACGGCGCATAAGGCTCTGTCATTTCTGGGAAACGGCCATTATCCCAATCAAAATTACCGCCATCAATTATACAGCCGCCAATAGCTGCCCCGTGGCCGCCAATCCATTTGGTGATAGAATGCACCACAATATTTGCGCCATGTTCCAAAGGACGGTTCAGAGCGGGCGTGGCAAAGGTTGCGTCTATCACCACAGGCACACCAGCCGCATTCGCCACCTTGGAAATTTCGGGCAGGTTCGAGACCTGCATTCCAGGATTAGAAATCGACTCGCAAAAGACCATTTTCGTATTAGGTTTAATTGCGGCCTTAAGGGCTTTGCTATCATTGATATCGATGAAATCCGTAGTGATACCAAACCGCTTAAGTGTGTAACGTAGCGTGGTCGCTGTTGAGCCATATATCTGCTCTGAAGACACAATGTGATCTCCTGCCGAGCAAAGTGAAATAAAAGTGGCAAATAAAGCCGACATCCCAGACGCCGTACATATCGCCCCCGCTCCGCCTTCCAGTGCCGCCAATCTCTGCTCCAATACAGCAACCGTCGGGTTTGAGATTCGCGAGTAAATATGTCCGCCCTGTTCAACATTAAACAGGCTCGACGCACTCTCAACGCTGTCAAAAGCGTATGAGGTGGTTTGATAAATGGGAACGGCACGCGAGCCATAGTCGCTTTCAGGTGTGTAACCCGTATGCAAAGCAATTGTGGCCGGCTTAAAATAAGAAGAATTTGTCATAACAGGCGTTTAGAGCCAAACGCCGTCAATGCCAATATTGATATCCCTTATTTATAAGGCTTAATAAGTCTTATTAGTGGGAACACGGATTGAGGCGATGCCCATTATCGTTAAGCTCTCCTAATGGGTTATTCTGCATTTCGCATTTTAAAAGAGGCCATAACGGGTCATAAAGGCTGGAAACCTGTATGGCACAAAGCTGAGCCTTTGCCTGAATATGACATCGTTATTGTTGGCGGCGGTGGACACGGACTGGCCACTGCCCATTATCTCGCCTCAAAATTTGATCAAAAACGCATAGCCGTATTGGAAAAAGGGTGGATAGGCGGCGGAAATGTTGGACGGAATACAACCATAATCCGCTCAAATTATATGCTCCATGAAAATGAAGCCTTTTACGAATTTTCACTAAAGCTCTGGGAAGGGCTTGAGCAAGACGTCAATTATAATGCAATGGTTAGTCAGCGCGGCGTTTTAAACCTCTATCATACAGACCCTCAGCGCGACGCCTACATACGGCGCGGTAATGCCATGCTTTTAAACGGCGCTGACGCTCAACTCCTTACGGCAGAAGGCGTGCGAAAAATGTACCCATTCCTTAATTTTGACGATGCCCGTTTTCCTATACGCGGAGGGCTTTTACAGCCGCGCGGCGGGACGGTCCGTCATGATGCTGTGGCTTGGGGTTATGCTCATGCCGCTGATAAAAGAGGCGTCGATATTATTGAAAATTGCGAAGTGACAGGATTTGATATCAAAGAAGGACGGTGCCACGGCGTCCAAACAACGCGCGGCCGCATCGGCGCAAAGAAAGTCGGCGTTGCTGTTGCTGGAAATTCGGGGCGCGTCATGGCCATGGCGGGCATGCGCCTACCTATCGAAAGCCACGTCCTACAAGCCTTTGTCAGTGAAGGCCTGAAACCTTTGCTTGATGGTGTTATCACTTATGGCGCAGGTCACTTTTATGTCAGCCAATCCGATAAAGGCGGTCTTGTTTTTGGCGGGGATATTGACGGCTATAATTCCTATGCACAGCGCGGAAACTTACCCGTTGTCGAAGATGTCTGCGAAGGCGGCATGAGCGTAATGCCCATGATCGGAAAAGCCAGAATGCTTCGAATGTGGGGCGGTATTATGGATATGTCTATGGACGGCTCACCCATTATAGATAAGACCCATATTGACGGTCTCTATTTTAATGGCGGCTGGTGTTATGGCGGCTTCAAAGCGACCCCGGCCAGCGGCTATAGTTTTGCTCATTTGCTTGCAACTGATAGTTATCACGAGACAGCAAAAGCTTATCGTCTGGATCGTTTTGCACGGGGTTATATGATCGATGAAAAGGGGCAGGGCGCTCAGCCTAATCTTCACTGATGATTATTCACCACCCTCTTCTTGGCCCTCGCGATGCCTCCGAATTTGTCTATTTGGGCGATGCATCGCTTATGAACCGTCCCAACCCTAAATCGGAAACGGCGGCAGATGACTTTTACAGCTATCAATATTTAAGAGACAACCCGATGGGTGAACACAGAGAACTTTGGTATCACGAGCAAGGCGATAGATCTTGGTTAGTCGTCACACGCAACACGCTGACCCATGACATAACAAAAGTTGAATTAGCGCGTGATGTTGCGAGGGCTCAAAAATGAGCCTCATTGATACAACAAAGACTTTAAATTTCACCTTTAATGGCAAGGCCTATCAAGGGTTTGAAGGCGATACGCTGGCCTCAGCCCTGCTTAGGAATAAGGTTCGCATTGTAGGCCGGAGCTTTAAATATCATCGTCCACGCGGCATTATGGGCGCAGGCAGCGAAGAGCCAAATGCGCTTGTAGAAATTCATGGCGCGGGAACCTGCGAGCCTAATCGCCGCGCAACGACCATTAAATTATTTGAGGGACTAGACGCTAGAAGCCAAAATCATATGGGGACTCTTAATTTTGATGCGCTTGCCATTAATGACTTTATGCATCCTTTTCTGGCGTCAGGATTTTACTACAAGACATTTATGTGGCCCAAAGCTTTTTGGGAAAAGCTCTATGAGCCTGTTATTCGCCGCGCAGCTGGACTTGGAACGCTCTCTAAAGCCGTTGACCCTGACAGTTATGATAAAGGGTTTTTACATTGCGATGTTCTAATCATTGGGGCCGGGCCCGCTGGCCTGCAATCAGCTTTAAATCTTGGTCTGGGAGGAAAGCATATTATTTTAGCGGATGATGATTTTCGCATGGGCGGACGATTACTCTCTGAAACTTATGAGATTGACGCCGCCCCTGCTCTGACATGGGTCGAGCAAACACTTAAAACTCTAGAGTCACTCCCCAATGTTCGCCTGATGCCTCGCACCGCCATTTATGGGGTTTATGATCACGGCATTTATGGTGGCCTTGAAACCACGACGGATAAGATAGGCATCGCGAAGCCCCGTCATATACTTTGGCGCATCTATGCCAACTCATCCATATTAGCGGCGGGAGCGACTGAGCGTCCTATCGCCTTTGCGAATAATGACCGTCCTGGCGTCATGCTTGCGAGTGCTGTGCGGAGCTATAAAAACCGCTTCGGCATTGAATTGGAAAACACGGCTCTTCTGACGAATAATGATGACGGATTACGGACAGATGCCGCGCATATTTTCGACACGCGCAACGGCGACTATGTCATGGATGTTGGGGGCCGAAAGGGCGTGCGTTCCGTCACGCTCAACACAGGTGAAAATGTTGCTGCCAACCATCTGGCTGTATCTGGTGGCTGGAATCCTAACGTGCATTTGACCTGCCATAAGCGAGGCCGCCCGAAATGGGATGAAGCCCTGAGCTGTTTCGTGCCAGATACACATACGCTTCCATCTGACATGTCTGTTATCGGGGCAGCCAATGGAAAGTTCTCAACCCATGGCGCCTTTATGGACGCCAATGACATCTGTGAAAAGCTAGGGGTGAAAGCATCAGAACTTCCGCAAACGGAAGACGCGCCTGTCAAGATTTCTGCTTTTTGGCATGTCAAAGGTACAAAGCGGGCTTGGGTCGATTTCCAAAATGATGTGACAGCCAAAGATATTACCCTCGCGCACCAAGAAGGCTTTTCGTCTGTTGAGCATGTTAAACGCTACACCACATTAGGTATGGCAACAGATCAAGGCAAAACCTCTAATGTTGTCGGCTTAGCCGTCTTGGCGGACGCCATCGGGCAGAGTATTCCTGAAACGGGGACCACGATTTTTCGGCCTCCCTATACACCTGTTCCAATAGGCGCTTTTGCAGGGACGCATCGCGGGCAACACTTCAAACCAACAAGGCTGACGCCCTCCCATAAATATGTCGCTGAAAATAGCGCAACTTTTATTGAGGCAGGTTATTGGAAACGTTCGCAATGGCTTGCCCGCGAAGGTGAAAAAGGGTGGCGCGACAGCGTTGATCGTGAAGTCCTCATGACGCGCAACTCTGTTGGTATTTGTGACGTTACGACCCTCGGTAAGATTGATGTGCAGGGCCGTGATGCAGGAAAGTTTCTTAATAAGGTTTACGTCAATACATTCTCTACTCTTAAAGTCGGCAAATGTCGTTACGGATTGATGTTGCGCGAGGACGGAATAGCCATGGATGACGGCACAACAGCGCGGCTCTCAGAGACGCATTTTGTAATGACGACAACCACGGCCAAAGCGGGCCCCGTCTTCAGGCATCTAGAATATGTGCGGCAATGCCTTTATCCCGATATGGATGTTCATCTAATTTCGACGACAGATCAATGGGCGCAATACTCCGTGGCCGGTCCAAATTCGCGCAAACTTCTAGAAAAAATCGTTGATCCAAAATTTGATATTTCGAATGAAGCTTTCCCTTATATGGCTTGCGGTGAAATTACGATTTGCGGCGGCATACGAGCGCGTCTCTTCCGTCTTTCTTTCTCAGGGGAACTCGCTTATGAAATCTCCGTTCCTGCCCGTTACGGCGACACGCTTATCCGCGAAATGATGCATCAAGGCGAAGCATTTGACGCCGTTCTCTACGGCACAGAAGCACTCGGTGTTATGCGAATTGAGAAAGGTCATGCCGCCGGTAATGAATTAAACGGAACAACGACAGCCAATGCCCTAGGGCTTGGCGGCTTCGTCTCTAAAAAGAAAGACTGCATCGGAAAAGTATTATCACAGCGTGAAGGACTGGTTTCTGAAGAGGCATTGCAAATGGTCGGCTTTATTCCAGTGAACCCGAAAGACAAATTAACAAATGGGGCTCACTTTATTCCCAAGGGAACAGCCCCCTCCCCTGAAACGGATCATGGCTATATGAGTTCAGTCGCATGGTCCCCCATGTTAAAGACTTATATTGGATTAGGTTTTCTCAAAAATGGACAAAATCGTCTTGGGGAAGTTATTCAAGCCAGCCATCTTATGGGAAATAGTCATGTTGATGTAACAGTTGTAAGCCCGCATTTCTTTGATCCAAAGGGAGAGCGTCTGCGTGCCTAAATTATCACCCACTCTGCCCCTTGAGAGTTTCTCAAAACACTGGCCTGGCTTGACGATAGAAGAGCATTATATTGGGGAACTTATCTCTTTGGCTATTGCCCGTGAAGAAGAGAGCGCTTTTAAAACCGCCTTTAAAAAGACATTTGGCAAGGCCCCGCCTGAGCCTTCACAGCTCATGGCCGTTAAAGGCGGCTATGCGATCTGGTCTTCCCTCGAACAGTATTTAATCTTGCTTGAGGGCGAGAATATAAATGCTGATAAAGATATCGCCAAGAAGATGGGCCCATCTGCTTATACAACGCTGCAAAGCGATGGTTGGGCCTCAATTGACATAAAGGCAAAGACCTCCAAAAGCACAGCTCTATATGATGTGCTTGAGCGCTTTATTCCGCTTAATTTACGGCAAGCTCCAGAGGGCTTTACAAGCCGTACATCAGCGCATCATATCGCTGTCATTGTCATAAAATATAGCGAGACTGAAATTCAGCTTTTGACCCCGCGAAGCTCGGCAGGGTCATTCTTAGAATCTCTCATTCACACCGCAGAAAACGTGCTTAGCTAATATTACTATCAGGGAAGCTGGCCTTACGCTCTTCCATGTATTTTAAAAGACGCGCATCAATATCAGGGTCAAGCTCCGGCGCGACATATTCATTCAACATGGTTTTATAAACTTTCTCAGCGCGATCCTCAGCTGACAGACTGCCGTCTTCGACCCATTGCTCAAAGCTACTATTGTCTGACACATTGGACTGATAAAACGCTGTTTTGAAATTCTTTTGGGTATGTTCACAGCCTAGGAAATGCTGTCCCGGTCCGACTTCGGCAATCGCGTCCATGGCTTGACCATTAGCTGACATATCTACGCCTTTCGCAAATTTCGCCATCATACCAGCTTGGTCAGCATCCATGATAAATTTCTCATAGCCCATAGCCAGACCGCCCTCAAGCCAACCCGCCGTATGTAGCATAAAGTTCACGCCTGCCATTAGGCCTGTTTGTAAGGAATTCGCGGCCTCATAACCAGCTTGAGCGTCAGGGATCTTGGACGCATTAAACCCGCCCGCAGACCGGAAAGGCACGCCCAAACGCCGGGCCAAGGCAGCGCTCATATTGATAATCAGCGACGCTTCTGGTGTCCCGAATGTCGGCGCGCCTGTTTGCATTGACATAGACGTCACAAAGTTTCCGTAGATCACGGGCGCTCCAGGACGAACCAGTTGCGTCAGCGCCATACCCGCTAAGCCTTCGGCCAAACTTTGCGCCGCAACACCTGCGGCTGTGACTGGCGACATCGCGCCTGAAACCACAAAAGGGCTTGGCATGGCGCATTGCCCTGATCGTGCGTAGTTCTTCAGCGCGCCTAACATAACGCGGTCCCATGTCATGGGTGAATTCGCGTTGATGAGGTTGACCAAAACGCAATTCTCTTCAACGAAATCGTCACCAAAAACAATCTTGGCCATATCAATTGTATCGATCGCGCGCTCAGGCTGGGTCACAGACCCCATAAAAGCTTTGTCTGAATATTTGATATGACTGTAATTCATATCAAAATGACGCTTGTTCACGGGCAAATCTACGGGCTCACACACCGTCCCGCCGCTGTGATGCAGATTAGGCGACATATAGGCGAGTTTCACAAAATTGCGGAAATCTTCAATATTGGCGTAACGCCGCCCGCCCTCTTTTGAATAGACAAAAGGCGGCCCGTAAGCCGGAACAAGAACTGTATTATTACCTCCAATTTGAACATTATTAGCGGGGTTACGCGCAAATTGGGTAAACTCTTTCGGAGCCGTCGCTTGAATAATTTCGCGGCACATACCCCTTGGAAAGCGCACGCGGTCACCATCCGCTTTTGCGCCCGCTTTGACAAAGTAATCAATAGACTCGGGGTCTTCTTGGATTTCAAGTCCGACCTCTTCGAGGAGCGTATCCGCATTATGCTCAAGCTGTGCAAGATCTGTATCGTTGAGGACAGAATAAGTTGGAATATTGCGTTTAATATAAGGGTCGCGAGGCGGAGCCTCAGCCCCTCTCGCAGCGGCACGGCCGGCACGGCCTCCTGATCTAGCGCGTCTAGCCATATCTTTTCTCCCTATAAGCGCGTGTCTTTTCTGCGCTAATTATAATGTTTCCCCGCGCGTGCCTTGGGGCGGAAACCCCTCAAATTGCGGCAAGCCGTCAGTGATTTCGTAATAAGGCCCCTTATCTTTTACAAAGATATGACCTTTAACGGACAGGCCCTCAGTATCATCTAGGTTTCCTGCCAATACACTTACAGTATCGCGGGCCGCTTCATCCCAAAACATATAACTGCCGCATGAGCCGCAATGCCCAGATTTGGAGGCCTCGGAAATAGGGAGCCAATTCACATCGCCACTGATGGTCAGATGATCCCGCTTCACTCCAGCAGCCGCGATATAGAGGCCCGTCAGATGTTGGCATTGCTTACAATGACAATACCAAATATCCGACAGTCCCTCAGCGCTAAAAGAAACCGCGCCGCAAAGGCATTTACCCGTATATGTCTTAACCGCGGCGACGACGGCCTCCTCTACCGCGGCGAGCGCCTTCGCCTGTCCCTTCTGCAGGAGCAGGACGATAATTTTTAATCCAGTTCGCGCAGCTCGGGTCAACACCGTTTAAAACGTCTGCGGCTCTGACAGCTGGCACTAAGCCCTCATGAAGAGGATTAACAATAGCTGATGTCATGCCTGTTGCAGCCAGCATGGGTAAAAATGCATTATTAATTGCATGGCGTTCTGGCAAACCAAAGGCGACATTAGATGCACCACAGGTCGTATTTACGCCCAATTCGGACCGTAAACGCCCAACCAATTTAAACACATCTGTGCCTGCACTATTTACTGCGCCAATTGGCATTACCAAAGGATCAACCACCACGTCTTCGGGTTTAATGCCGAAATCCGCCGCGCGGTTGACGATGCGTTTGGCCACTTCGAAGCGAACATCAGGATCTTCTGAAATCCCTGTATCATCATTTGAAATGGCGACGACGGCGCAATCGTATTTTGCGACAAGCGGCAAAATACGTTCCATCACTTCTTCTTCCGCAGTAGTTGAGTTTAGCAGCGGGCGTCCTTTGTAAACTTTGAGGCCTGCTTCCAAAGCATCCATCACGGAGCTATCAATACACAGAGGTACATCCGTTAAGCTTTGAATCAAAGGAATAACTTCTGACATGATAAGTGGTTCATCAGCCAAAGGCACACCTACATTGACGTCCAGAATTTGAGCGCCGGCTTCGACTTGAGCGAGCGCCTCTTTCTTCACGCGCCAATAGTTAAACTCTTTAAGTTCTTTGGAAAACAGCTTTCGTCCCGTCGGGTTTATGCGCTCTCCAATCATCGTGAAAGGTTGATCAAAACCGATCACATGTTCTTTGGTCGCTGACGCTAATATCGTTCGTGCCATTTTATAATCCTAATTAATCTCTGCTGTTTCCGGTGCCCATGGCACGCGTCCATCTAAAACGCCTGAACGTTTTACAACATCTTTGACCCATTTTTCTTGGCGGTAAGCCATGACGTGAACACCGCTTACGCCAGATGTCTCTTTGAGCTGCTGCATGATTTCGACGCAGATGTTGCGTCCTTCCCGCAAAGGCTTATCTGCGCCTTCGAGGCGTTTAATGATCGCATCGGGAATATGGACGCCCGGTACATTTGCGCGCATCCATTTTGCGGTTCTGGCTGAAGGTAAAACACCCACGCCAATAAGAATATAGGCTTTCTCAGTTAGCCCCATATCGACGGCTTTCTTCATAAACTCCTTAAGGATATCCATATCAAAACAATATTGTGATTGAATATATTCTGCTCCTGCCTCAATCTTTTTAGCGAGTTGATCGACTCTGTTCGGGATAGGCGGCACAAAAGGATTAATAGACGAGCCGATAAATAATTTAGGCGCGAGATCAAGTTTACGTCCACTTAGAAAACGCGACTCATCACGTAACACTCTTAAGGTTCGCGTCAGCGACACACTATCAAAATCAAAAACGGGTTTCGCCTCAGGATGATCGCCAGCACCAACATCATCACCTGAAAGGCATAAAGCATTACAAACTCCCAATGCCGCAGCGCCCAATGTATCACCTTGAATCGCAATTCTATTTCTGTCGCGACAGGATATTTGTAATATTGGAGAATACCCCGCACGCGTAAGAATAGCGCAAACAGCAAGACTGGACATATGACAATGCGCGCCCGATCCATCCGTCGCATTAATGGCGTCAACATACCCATCAAACAAAGAGGCCCGCGTGAGGACTTCATCAGGGTCAGCTGAATCAGGCGGAGCAATCTCTGTTGTGACAGCAAAATGCCCTGCTCTTAAAACGCGCTCAAAGCGGCCATGCGACACATGCCCCGGAAGCTGCGGAAGCGGATCGCCAGGATTAGTTCCAAGCGTTTCAACATTTGGAATTTCTTCTATCATTTGGTGTCCTCAGCGAGTTCTTCACGCGCTAATTTAAGCCAAGTGGATGTTCCTTTTTCACGGTGATCAACTGCAAAATCGATGGATTTGATAGCATCTCCGTCTTTCATTCGCGAGGCACCATCCCAAGCCGCGACCCAAACACAGCGCATCTCAGGTTTGACTTCGCACATACCATTAGGGCGAACACCTCCACAGGGTCCATTACGAATAGTTTTGGGGCAATTCATCGGACAGCTCATGCCTGTTTTGGATAAAGCGCAATTTCCGCACATCTGGCAATCGAACAGAAAACCTTTCAGTCCCGCTTCTGCCGCCGTGATGGGTTTATCTAACTTTTTGCCAAAGACTTTTGTGACGCCCTTTAACACGGCAATAATAGCTGGGTTCACAGTATTATAGAGCCCTTCCATAAAGCGTGAACGACGCACAGACCAAAGACGCACCTTATACATGGCTCATGCTTTCTTGATTTTTGACCTCTAAGCCAAATGATGTGATAGCCGCCTCAAGCTCACCATAACCTGTGAAATGATAGTTATAAGACAGGCCTAATTTATGGGCAGCCTCTTGGGCTTGAACTTGCAAGTCCTCATCCTCGGTCTGCGCCAAATAAGTCAATTTCTTATAATGCTCGAAATAAGTGTCAATCAGATTAGGGTATCTGTCTATGCCCATGCCCTTGATAATCAAAGTCTCGAAATGACGCACCAAATAATCGGTCAAGAAAAATGTCCCTAACTCTGCTTCCATCATATGATCGAAATTATTTAGTCCGGAGTAGAATGCATAGCAATGCGCGCCCGGTAGACGCGTCGCATTTGGATAGCTTTTAAGTAACCTATCCAAACCGCCGCCTGTACCGCAATCACCATAGCCAATCAGAATAGTGTTGTACCGCGCTGCGCATTCGTCCAAAATTGCTTTAAGACCAGGAACGATCTTTTCAGGATGATTGTGATAACCTGCCGGCAAACATTTTAGCTCTGCTTCTTGGCTCACTTGCCCTAACAAATGAACAAGCTCCTTGGCCAATGCACCGCAAGCCAGAATAAGTGTCTTATGTTGGGAGCCGGATCTCACAACGGACTATCTGTTCTTACCCATAATGGCTTTGGCGAGTTCAGAACTCATCGCCGCATCGCGGCCATAAGTGTGGGCATTAATGGCATCTGCAAATTCTTGATTAAGCGGCGCGCCGCCCACCATAACAGGTAACTCTTTGAGAATACCACGTTTATCCAGCTCTTCAATAACAACGCCCATGTAAGGCATAGTTGTTGTTAGAAGCGCTGACATGCCTAGGATATTTGGCTCATGTTCATCTATAGCGGCAAGATATTCTTCGACTGGCGTATTAATACCCAAATCAATGACCTCGAAACCGGCGCCTTCAAGCATCATCCCGACAAGGTTTTTGCCGATATCGTGAATATCACCTTTAACCGTCCCGATAACGTATTTCCCAACGCTAGAGTTATTTTCACTGGCCGCAAGGATAGGACGCAGCAGGTTCATCCCGCCCTTCATCGCATTGGCGCTTTGTAGAACCTCCGGCACAAAAAGAATACCGTCTCTAAAGTCAACGCCGACAATACGCATCCCCTCAACCAAAGCATCATTGAGAACCATATTCGCATCCCAACCGCGGTCGAGCAGGATTTGCGTGCCCTCTGTGACCTCTGGAATCATCCCATCATAGAGATCATCCATCATTTGAGCCACGAGCTCAGTGTCGTCCAAATCCTTTAGGATAATCTCTTCATCTTGATCGCTCATAAATAATCTCCTTTACCGAATCTCATCATGCAAGGCCGACGATTTGTCCGTCTTCATCAAGACCAATATCCAATGCAGCGGGATGGCGCGGCAGACCAGGCATGCGCATAATCGTTCCACAAATAGCCACGACGAAACCCGCACCTGCGTTTAGTGTGGCCTCACGAACTTCGACGGTATGGCCTGATGTTGCCCCTAGTTTTTTAGGGTCTGTCGAAAAACTGGATTGTGTCTTGGCAATACAAATCGGTAAGTGACCGAATCCCATTTTTTCAACCTGGCGGAATGTTGTTTTGGCTGCAGCGCTAATCACAACACTTTCAGCGCGGTAGATTTCCTTTGCGACTTTTTCGACTTTAACTGCAAGCTTGTCAGTATCATCATACATCAGAGTGACAGATGGCTTGGGTTTTTCAAGCTCTGCCTGAACGGCTTTTGCAAGATCTTCAGCCCCCGCGCCGCCTTCGGCCCAATGACGCGCTATCACCATGGGAACATTTTCTTGATCGCAAATTTCTTTGACTACGGCGATTTCCTCATCTGTATCATGGATAAAGTGATTGATTGATACCACAGGCGTCAGACCAAATTTCTTCAGGTTTTGGATATGACGCTCGACATTGACGCAACCCTCACGGACAGCTTCAATGTTTTGTGGCCCTAACTCATTTTTCGGAACCCCGCCTTGCATCTTCATAGCTCGAATTGTGCAAACGAGAACAACGGCATCAGGACGAAGACCTGATTGACGGCATTTAATATCGAGAAATTTCTCTGCGCCCAAATCAGCGCCAAATCCTGCTTCTGTGACAACAACATCTGTCATCTTAAGCGCAGTTTGTGTCGCCACAACTGAGTTACAGCCATGAGCGATATTGGCGAAAGGCCCGCCATGTATAAAGGCCATATTATGCTCAATCGATTGCACAAGATTTGGCTGAAACGCATCTTTGAGCAGAACAGTAACAGCGCCATCAGCGCCAATATCTCGCACCGTCACGGGTTTTTTCTTTGACGTCTTCGCCACAATGATGTCGCCAATGCGCTTTTGAAGATCTTTCAGATCCGTCGCCAGACAGAAAATCGCCATAATCTCTGACGCGACTGTAATGTCAAACCCGCCTTCGCGAACAATACCCTGAGTTGGACCGCCAAGCCCCATCACGATATGGCGAAGCGCGCGGTCATTCATATCAACGACGCGGCGCCACGTGATACGGCGCGGGTCAATATCTAGCTCATTGCCCCACTGCATGTGATTATCCAGCATCGCTGAAATCAGAGAATGCGCAGACGTAATGGCGTGAAAATCCCCGTTGAAATGAAGATTAATATCTTCCATTGGTAGAACCTGAGCACGTCCGCCTCCCGCAGCCCCACCCTTCATACCAAAGCAAGGACCCAAAGAAGGCTCTCTAAGGCAGACCATAGACTTAACGCCGATACGGTTAAGTCCGTCATTCAGGCCAACAGAGGTTGTCGTTTTACCCTCGCCAGCTGGTGTTGGCGTTACTGCTGTTACAAGCACTAATTTCCCGTTTGGCTTATCTTTTAGGCTGTCAATATAATCTAAAGATAGCTTTGCTTTGTAATGGCCATAAGGCACGAGGGCTTCAGCGGGAATGCCAAGCTTTTCTTCCGCCAAAGGCAAGAGACTCTTCATTTTAGCGGCGCGCGCAATATCAATATCTGCTGCACCAGGTGCCGGGAGGTTCTGTTGTGTCATGCCTGAAAGCCTATCGTAATTTTATTTAAAACTAGAGAAAAAAAAGCATATAACTTTTCAATAAACGTCAAATAGTTTACAAAAAACGACGTAGCCGATTTTTCCTCATACAGGCCTTTAGCACCTGAAATCGCACCTGCACTTATGAATGGAATAATAAATTTGAATGGTTCTCTCATTCAAGACAGCAGCTATACGCCTCCATGGCCAATTGCTGTATCTGCTTTGCTATGAGATTTTCGCAAACGCCTTTGACAAGACCGCCATCAGAGTTACGCCGTAAAATCGGACCTCAATTTCAAGCGGATATAGAAGCCCGCCGCGCTTCATTTGATAGCCCCGAAATAGGCCCGACCTTGCGAGCGATGACAGAACTAGCGGAACTAGGGTTATCTCTGCCTGATCTTGCGAAAATGCGTCACTATCGCAGAGGCCGCATCATGGCAGAACTTCGAAAACACCGCCTTGGAGGGATGTTATTATTTGACCCTATCAATATTCGCTACGCCACAGATTCGATGAATATGCAAGTCTGGACCCTGCATAATCTCGCCCGCGCCGCCTTCATTAGCTCAGAGGGTTATATTGTGCTGTGGGATTTTGTGCATTGCGAGCATATGACCAAGCACCTGCCTTTAATAAACGAAGTACGCAGTGGGGCCGGAGCCTTCTATTTTGAACATGGCGCAGAAGAAGCTTCTCAAGGCTCAAAGTTCGCGCAAGAAATAAAAGATGTGATGGCGCAACATGGCTGTGAAGGCCGCATCGCTATTGATCGTATGGATATAGCTATCTCCCAAAGCTTTCAGGATAAAAATATCTACTATGTTCCGGGACAACCCATCATGGAACAGGCGCGCCTAATCAAAGGCCCCGATGAGATAAAAGCCATGAAATGCGCGGCTGCAGCCTGCGAACTTGCCGTTAAGAAGATGCATGAAGCTTTAGAGCCGGGACTTGCTGAAGTTGAGCTTTGGGCGGTGCTTCACCATGAAAATATTGCGCGCGGCGGAGAATGGATAGAAACGCGCATTCTTTCTTCCGGCCCCCGAACAAATCCTTGGATGCAGGAAGCTGGCCCTCGGATCATAAAAGACGGAGAGCTCTTGGCTTTTGATACTGACTTGATCGGGCTTTACGGAATGTGCTGTGACATGTCGCGCACCTGGTTGGTAGGCGATGGCAACGGAACAGCCGAGCAGAAAGATTGTTACCAAATAGCCTATGATCACATCAACGAAAATACAACCCTACTAAAACCGGGCATTTCATTTAATGAACTCACATTTAAAGGTCATGTTTTACCTGAAGCGTTTCAAGATCAAAAATATTGTGTGAAAATGCATGGTGTCGGATTATGCGATGAGTATCCCAGTATTTATTATGAAGACCACTTCATAGAAGGAGCATTTGAAGGTGAATTACAGCCTGGTATGACATTATGCGTTGAGGCTTATATAGGTAAAGTCGGCGGCATTGACGGCGTGAAACTTGAAAATCAAATCCTGATAACCGAGGATGGATATGAAAACCTAACGCCCTATCCCTATGAAGAACGGCTGTTGTATCATGCTCACTAACCCATCGCCCAAACACAGCTATACAGAGTTTGTTTCACATTAATGTTTGGCCAAGGACCACATAATCGAAGCCAGAAAATCGGTTTCATTCTGATACCTGATTTTTCAATGATGGCCTTTACGGCCTGTATTGAACCTTTGCGCACTGCCAATCGCCTCAGCCGAAAACCTCTTTATGACTGGCAAGCCCTGAGCCTTGACGGGCAGCCCGTGAAAGCCAGCAATCAGGTGACAATAACACCCGATAATGCATCTTCTGATATCACGGATTGTGATGTGATATTTATCTGTGCAGGCTTGCGCCCCCGCCGTTTTTTAACGCCTCAATTAAGTGCAGAAATAAGACGGTTTAATCGAAAAGGCATGCCGATTGGGTCTGTGTGCACAGGCTCAGAAGCCTTAGCTTATGCGGGCGTTTTGACAGGACATCGCTGCACCATACATTGGGAGAATATTGAAACTTTCAAAGAGCTTTACCCGGCACTTGAGATCACAGCGACCTTGTTCGAAATTGATCGCAAACGTTACACATGTTCGGGCGGGACGGCCCCAATTGACATGATGATACACTCTATAAGGCTTGATCATGGTGATGCTCTGGCGCAAAACGTGGCTGAGCAACTCCTGCATAATTTTGTGCGAGAACCTCATCATAATCAGCGCATGGCAATTGATCACCGCACTGGACTCAATCACCCCAAACTCCTCGCAGCTATTGGCTATATGGAAGCTTATATAGAAGAGCCACTATCTTTAGTCAGGCTAGCTCAGAAAGTAGAGCTATCATTGCGGCAGTTAGAGCGCTTGTTTAAAGCGCAGCTCAATACCTCCCCGGGAAAATATTACCTCAATTTACGGCTTGAGCGGGCGCGGCATTTTCTGCGCCAAACTGGCATGTCAGTCATGGAAATCGGACTTGCAAGCGGATTTAACTCAGCCTCAAATTTCTCACGCTGTTATAAAGCACAATTCGGTCACTCACCGCACCAAGAGCGCTTATAACTTTTTCTTCCGCTTTAGAAGGTTACGTGGATCCGTTCGCAAAATCAGCATCATGGAACGCGGACGCGCGACATTGACGTAATCTCCGCCTTCTGCTGGTTTACGTTGAGATGTACGGTAAAGAGCATAAACCACCAATCCGGCATGCACAGCAGCCGTAAAAGCAAACATGGCCGAAGCGGTGTATAGCGACATGATAACTGGCGCAATAGAAGGACCTACAACAGAGCCAATTCCGTAGATTAGAAACAAACCGCCGCTAATCGCAACGAATTCATGAGGCTCAGCATAGTCATTTGCCAAAGCTGCCGAAAGACCAAAGAGCTGCATGGCAAATGCGCCGTAAAGGGCTCCGCCTAGGAGCAGCATCATTTGAGATTTAGGTGCATATTGCCAAAGAAAGACGCCCGCCCCTACGCTGAGAACTGACATGACAATAATCATTATACGGCGCCCAAATTTATCCGAAAGAACTCCGACCGGCCATTGCAAAAAGGCCCCAGCGGCAATGGCGAGGCTCATAAATGTCGAAACAACAATTATCGGATGGCCGAGCTGCTTTACAAAGACAGGCGCAACACCCCAGAAAGAGCCATTAGACAAGCCCACAGCAAAACACCCGGCAACCGCAAGCGGAGAGGTTTTGATGAGTTTTTTCAAGTTAAGCGAAGTTTGCGAAACCGCTACAGGCGCTTTGGAGGTTGAGACTGAAATAGGAAATATCGCCATCGAAATACAAATCGCTACGATTGAAAACAAAACGAAATCTTTGGGGTCTGCTAAAGTCAGCATGAACTGCCCGGCTGTCACTGCGCCTAAGTCAACCATACGGTAAACGGCTAAGACCTGCCCTCTTTTTTCATTCGGGGCTTGTTCGTTGATCCAGCTCTCAATCAGCATATACAGCCCAGCAAAGCTGAAACCCGTAATGACCCGCAAAATCAGCCATGTCGGGACATTGATTAGCAAAACATGAGTCAGTGTGGCCGCCGCCGTCAAAGCTGATAATGCGGCGAAAACCCTGACATGGCCAACACGTTTAACCAAATAAGGCGTTCCAATACAGCCTCCAATAAAGCCTGCAAAATATGCCGAAGTTAAAAGCCCAATTGCGACAAGAGGAAAGCCCTCGGCTTCCGCGCGAATAGCGATCAATGTGGAGAGCAAACCTCCGCCCGCAAGCAGGATTGCGGCTGAAATTAACAGCGCCCCAATAGAGCTCAGAACAGCCCGCATTGCCTTACATCCTGTTAGGCGGTCTAAAGCCGCGCATTTAATTCTTATTTCGCCTTATGGCGGCTTTCAAAATTTAGCAAGCCAGAAAAGGCGCATAACTCTATAACTTAAACCTTTATTGTTATCCGCTTATTTTAACGCCTTGATTTTCAAAGCGCGCATAAAGGGCCATATTTGCCTCTGTCGCCTTACGCGTTGCAAAAGCTGTCGGGCCAGACATAGAGAGTATCGCCTGAACGCCGCGCCGGGCGGCTTTCTCCACGATTTCATAAGAACAGCGGCTCGACATCAAGACAAAACCTTCTGTTACATTGGTGTTCTTTTGGGCCATCGCCCCTAAAAGCTTATCAAGCGCATTATGCCTACCGACATCTTCGCGGCTGAGTTCAATATCGCCTTGCTGCGTCACCCAAGCCGCCGCATGGACACTATGTGTTTGAGCGTTGAGAGGTTGTAGCTGCCTTAGGGATGTCATCGCTTTGGCCATGGCCTCTTTCGATAAATCTATCGGGGTTTGCGCGATCTTTGGCAAAACCTTGAAAAGTGTATCGGCATTCTCAAGCCCGCATAATCCGCAGCTGGCCGAGCCAACTAAGTTACGGCGACGCTGCGTGATATCAAGTCTTTCAAGCGCGTGCTTTTTGATCTTAAATCTTAGATCAGCCCCCTTTTCAGATATGTAAATATCAAGGGAAAGGACGTCATTAGGTGTTTTAATAACCTCTTCGGTTAAGGCGAAGCCTAGACCAAAATCTGTTAAGTCATGAGGCGTTCCCATCATCACAGCGTAGTTCCGCCGATTAAAGACCAAGGCTATCGGGACTTCTTCGGGTATGAACCAGTCTTGGTCCCCTGCCTTTACGGAATGCGAGACTGCAAGATGTTCCCCGTGAACTTTTACGGGGAAAACCATTTACTCAGCCGGTTCAGAAATCTTCCGATATTCGGAGAGCTCTTCTTCATAATTCATCTGCCAATCAGATTTATGGTTTGCCGGCGCAACCGCAACGGCTGTGACCTTATATTCAGGACAGCTTGTGGCCCAATCCACATTATCTGTTGTAACGACATTTGCGCCTGTATCAGGGTGATGGAAAGTCGTGTAAACAACGCCAGGCGCCATGCGGTCTGATAGCTTCGCGCGAAGCGTGATTTCACCTTTACGAGATTTGAGCGAGACCCACTGGCCATCCCTCACGCCTTGCGCCTCAGCATCAGAGGGATGGATTTCAAGAACGTCTTCATCCCACCATTGATTATTTTCAGTTCTACGAGTTTGCGCGCCCACATTATATTGGGATAAAATACGTCCCGTCGTCAGGATAAGCGGGAACTTCCGGTTCGTGCGCTCAGGTGTTGGCTGATATTCAGTTGGCACGAATTGTCCCTTACCGCGTACAAATTCTCCGACATGCATGACTTCCGCTCCGTCAGGATGTTCATCATTGACGGGCCATTGGAGGCTTCCCGCCTCGTCCAATACTTTAAAGCTTACATTGGCAAATTGCGGCGTTAGGTCTGCGATTTCGTCGAGAATTTCAGACGCTGAGTTAAAGCCCATATCAATACCCAAAGCGCGGCCCAAATCCTGAGTGACTTCCCATTCATGCTTACCCGTTGCAGGTTTCATGACGGGACGGACTCGGTTAATGCGGCGCTCAGCATTGATAAATGTGCCGTCTTTTTCAAGAAAGCTTGTTCCCGGTAGAAAGACGTGGGCAAAGCGCGCAGTTTCATTCAGGAATAAATCCTGTACAATCAGGATATCTAGCGCTTTAAGAGCGGCCTCGACATGTTGAATATTCGGATCGGACTGAGCTACATCTTCACCCTGAATATACATGCCTTTATACGTTCCGGCGCAAGCTTCATCGAACATATTCGGAATACGATATCCCGGCTTGTTATCAAGCTTTGTGCCCCATTTTGTTTCAAATAGTCCCCGCGCGACATCATCGCCAACGGGGCGATAGCCTGAGAGCTCATGCGGGAAACTCCCCATATCGCAGGACCCTTGTACGTTATTTTGCCCGCGCATGGGGTTTACCCCAACGCCGGGGCGTCCGATATTACCTGTCGCCATCGCAAAATTCGCCATGCCCATAACCATGGTTGAGCCCTGACTATGTTCCGTTACGCCCAGTCCGTAATAAATGGCAGAGTTCTTATGAGCCGCAAATAAACGCGCCGCGCCAATAATGTCCTTTGCAGGTACGCCAGTAATGTCAGATACTTTTTCTGGCGAGTTCACCTCGTCCAAAATAGCCGTTTTCCATTCTTTATAACTCGCCGTATCTGTGCGCGTTTTAATGAACTCTTCATCGAGCAATCCCTCTTTAGCCGCCACATGGGCTAGGCCGTTAATCAAAGCGACATTGGTTCCAGGCTGAAGCTGTAAATGATAATCTGCCTTAATGTGAGGAGAACGCACGAGATCAATACCGCGCGGATCCACAACAATTAGCTTCGCGCCTTGCCGCAGGCGGCGTTTCATTTGTGACCCAAAGACCGGATGGGCATCCGTCGGGTTCGAGCCGATAACCATGATGCAATCCGCTTCCATAACGGAGTCGAAGTTCTGAGTGCCTGCGCTCTCACCAAAAGTTTGCTTAAGACCATAACCCGTCGGCGAGTGACAAACACGCGCACATGTATCGACATTATTATTGCCAAAGCCCTGCCGAATAAGACGCTGAACCAACCAGACTTCCTCATTAGTGCAACGGCTGGATGTGATGCCTCCAATGGCTTTAATGCCATAGTCTTTTTGGGCGGCCTTTAACCGCTCCGCTGAGAAACTATAAGCCTCTTCCCAGGACACTTCGCGCCATGGGTCTGTGATATTTTCGCGGATCATGGGTGTTGTGATGCGGTCTTTATGGGTCGCATAGCCAAAGGCAAAACGTCCCTTTACGCAGCTATGACCGTGATTAGCTTTGCCGTCTTTATAAGGCACCATACGGATAACTTGATCGCCTTTCAGCTCGGCCTTGAAAGAACAGCCGACCCCGCAATAAGCACAGGTCGTTAAAACGGTGCGGTCTGGCACGCCGTGCTCAATAACGGATTTTTCCTGAAGCGTCGCCGTTGGGCAGGCCTGCACACAAGCCCCGCAAGACACGCATTCGGACTCCATGAAATTCTCGCCCATAGAGGCAGAAATTTTTGAATTAAAGCCGCGGCCTTCAACGGTTAAAGCGAGTGTTCCTTGCACCTCATCACAGGCTCTGACGCAGCGCGAACAGACAATACATTTGCTCTCATCAAAGCTGAAATAAGGATTAGAGTCGTCTGTTGGGGCATCCGTATGATTTTCGCCTTCATGACCGTAACGCACTTCACGCAAGCCAACAGCTCCTGCCATATCCTGTAATTCACAATCGCCGTTATCGGAACAGGTTAAGCAATCCAGCGGATGGTCAGAGATGTAGAGTTCCATGACGCCTTTGCGAATTTTCGCAAGATGCTCATCCTGTGTTGTAACTTTCATGCCCTCTTCAACAAGGGTCGTGCAGGAGGCCGGCGTGCCGCGTTTGCCTTCGACCTTACAGACACATAATCGGCAAGACCCAAAAGCGTTGAGGCTATCTGTGGCGCAGAGCTTAGGAATAGGAATACCGGCTTCTGCAGCTGCGCGCATCACAGAAGTGCCTTCCGGGACAGAGATATTATGTCCGTCAATTTCTACGGTGACAGTTTTATCCGATTTCACCTGCGGCGTACCGTAATCTGTTTCCTGCAATAATGCCATTATCTTACTCCGCAGCCTTTTCTAGAGGGCCCGTAAATTCTTCTGGAAAAGCCTTCATTGCTGTGCGCACTGGCATAGGCGTTAAGCCGCCCATCGCGCAAAGAGAAGCCTCTTCCATTAAGTCGCATAAGTCTTCTAGCACATCTAGATTAGCGGCGACATCTTCACCCGCAGCAATTTTATCGAGCGTTTCTTTCCCGCGAACAGAGCCAATGCGGCAAGGCGTACACTTACCGCAAGATTCAAGCTCACAAAACTCCATCGCATAACGCGCCATTTTCATCATGCTTGTCGTATCATTATAAACGACAATGCCGCCATGTCCGATCATGCCTCCCGCTTCAGCAAGGCTTTCATAACCAAGGCTCGTCTCAAACTGCCCAGGTGTGAGGTAACCGCCTAAGGGACCACCAATTTGAACGGCTTTTACAGGGCGCCCTGAACGTGTGCCTCCGCCAAACTCGTTGACGATTTCATCAATCGTCACGCCAAATGCCATTTCTATGAGCCCGCCTTGCGCCACGTCACCTGCGAGCTGAAAAGGTTGTGTTCCGCGTGACCGACCCTGTCCGTAATCCGCATATGTTTTCGCGCCTTCAGATAAAATAAAAGGCACGGTGGCAAGGGTCAGAACATTATTCACAATAGTGGGCTTGTTAAACAGACCTGAAATCGCGGGGATGGGAGGTTTGACTTTAACTTGTCCGCGCTTACCCTCAATACTTTCCAGCATCGAGCTCTCTTCTCCGCAAATATAAGCTCCTGCGCCAACACGGATGTGAAGATCAAAATGGGTATCAGATCCACCAATATTTTGGCCTAGCCATCCTGCATCTTCCATAGCTTTAACTGCGCGGCGCATGACCCGAATGGCATGTGGGTATTCTGAACGGATATAGACATATCCCGTCTCGGCGCCAATAGCACGGCCGCCAATAATCATACCTTCAATAAGAGAAAACGGGTCGCCTTCCATAAGCATGCGGTCGGCAAAGGTTCCGCTATCGCCTTCATCAGCATTTGCGCAAATATATTTTTGCTCAGATGTTTGCGCATGCGCAGTTTTCCATTTTATGCCTGTTGGGAAACCTGCACCGCCGCGCCCGCGTAGTCCTGACTCGAGAACTTCTTCCACGATACTTTCAGGCGGCATTGAAAGCGCCTTTTTCAATCCTTTTAATCCGCCATGCACCTCATAGTCTGCGAGGCTGAGGCGGTCTATTACGCCTACACGTGCAAAGGTCAGGCGGTCTTGTTTGGCAAAGTAAGGGATAACCTCGGTCAGGCCGTGCGACAGCTTATGGTCTCCGCCGTTCAAAAAACCAGCATCGAAAAGGCTTTTTACATCTTCGGGCTGAACGGGGCCATAAGCAACGCGGCCGGCATCTGTTTCAACTTCAACCAAGGGCTCAAGCCATAACATGCCGCGTGAGCCCGTCGCGATAATCTCCACATCATTTCCACCCTGCGCCTTAATTTCTTCGGCCACATCATAAGCCCCGACAGACAAGGCAGCGGAGTCGCGCGGGATATAAATTTTTACGCTCATGATATTTGCGCCATATGTTTCGCGGTGATGGCGTTGATTTTAGCTCTATCAACGCGGCCATAAAGTTTGTCATTGACCATGATAGCGGGCCCCAAAGCACAATTTCCAAGGCAATAGGCTGCAGCTAAAGCAACCTCAGCCCCGCCTTCATCTAGTTTTACGTCAAGTAAAGTTTCAGCCTCTGTTATGAGCGTATCTGCGCCAACAGCCTTGCAAGCTTCGGCGCGGCAGATATGGAGGGTGAGTTTCGCGCCAGGCTCGCGCTTATAGTCATGATAAAAACTGACAACACCATGGATTTCTGCGCGTGAGATATTCAGGGCCTGGGCAATGGTTCTCAAAGCACTGTCACTGAGATGACCTTTCTCATGCTGCACATCGTGCAATATTTCTAGCAGCTCATCAGCCTGATCGCCATGAGCGCGGCAAGCCTCACGCGCAAACTTATCTTCTACGGTATTAAGCAGAGTAACCATAATGCGTCCTATTGCTGATAGTTCTAACAAAACAAGAGGCGCAATGCATCATTAGAGTTAGAAATATTAGCTATTCATTTGACTGCATCTGACGGGCGACCCACTTATGAAAAACATGCGTTGGGCCGTCCATCACAGGCGAAAACTTACCGCCATCAAACATCGGACCATTACGGCCTTTTTGCATGCCCTCGACAACACCGATATCCTCTGAAAACACATCTTGCCAAATACGTGTATTTTCCTTGAGTAGGTCTTGCCATTGCGGCGTATCAATATGCTTATCAGCATAAAATAAGGCGCCGCGTTCAAATGTTTCTTCAGAGCTTTGTGGCATTAAAATGGTGGCATAAGTGTGATCGCGGTGAACACCCATGAGGACATTCGGGAAAAATGAAACATATTCAGCCTGCTTTTCCCATATGGGTGATAAGTTTTTAAAATCAGGAAAGCGCCTGTCGTCTTTGCCGACAAGTTGATTATAGTTGCGGCTACCCTGCCCTGCATAGCCCGAGCTATCATCGATCGGATAATGAACACTAATCGGCGATATTTCATTGAGTTCAGGGTGCACCCAAGGCAGATGATAAGACTCGCAAAAATTCTCAATTGCTAGCTTCCAATTCGCAGACACCTTCATATCAAAACGGCTGGCCGTACCGCCAAGGTGATAGGGCTGCTGAAATTCCGACCACCGCTTTAAAAGATCTTTATGGACCTCCTCAAAAGGCGCCGCATCCCCAGAGATGTTCACGAAAACAACGCCGTGCCAAATATGGCTTTTAATTGCGAAGAGGCTAAGCTCGGCAGGCTTTATGGCCTCATGCGTATCTATCTCAACTCCACCCACATAAGGCGTTCGAACCAATTTACCTTCATGAGAATAGCACCAACTGTGATAGGGACATCTTATGGGGCCTTTTAGATGGGTGGGCTCATCAACTAATATCATACCGCGGTGGCGACACGTATTCTGGAAGACATTTACCGCGCCATCCTTGGCCCGCACGAGCAAAAGCGGAACCCCCATAAAGTCTACAGGAAACGCATCACCAGGTATTTTCACGTCGCTCTCAAAGGCAACAGCCGACCAATTTTTAAAGAAAAGCACCTCACGCTCTCGCGCATACATATCCGCAGAAATATAGTGCTCATTGGGGAGCCCGCGAGCGGTAGCCAATGGTTTTATGACGTTTTGTAAGCTCATACTAAAACCCTAAAAGCGTCAGGCCTCATGTGGCAAGAGTATGTGTTGACCAATTAGAAAAAACCATAACCCAGTATTAGCCGCATTAAACTCTCTAATCCTCATTTAAAGAGATCATGTCTTCAAGCCAAGGCACTTGGTCATAGAGCTTGGGAAGACAGTGTTTTTTTAGAATACGCCTTGATTCAATCGCAATTTTTTCTGGTATATCTCCAAGATTATCCTCGCGAGATAGCAGGTCAAAATGACGACTAAAGCTTCCGCGCTGAATGGGTTGAATATCCACATGCGGTATCAACTCAGGGTTTTCGAGTAGACATAAAGGCGTTGTAACGCCCCAACCTAATCCCTTAGCAACCGCCAGAGTATGTGCGGGGGCCCTGTCAAATTCCGCAATATCAGGGAATTTCAGACGGAGCCGGTTAAGCTGCCGTTCAATCCTAAGGCCCATCGCAGAGCGGATTGAAAATCTAAGAAATGGCAAATCTCTTTCCCCATCTTCGAGTTTCGTCGAACCTTTATGCGTCTTGGGGAAAATGAGAACATAAGGTTCTTGAAAAACCTTATAACGGTTAAGCCCACTAACATCTTCCATCACATCACTCGTCGTTATGATAAGGTCGATATTATGAGTCAGAAATTCTTCGCGGTGATAGGGTGATAAACCGCTCCAGAACCTCCAATAGCTTGAGACTTCATTCATTGTTTCATAGAGGTGAGAGCCTAGAACCGCCGACATGCTATCTGTCATAGCAACTGTGAGAGACGCTAATCGGCGGCGCTCTAATGTCCGAGTTTCCCGAAAAGCCTCTTTGGTATCTCGCAGAATTTGCCGTCCGCGCTCTAATAATATACGCCCCGCAGAGGTGAGTACTATTGGCCGAACAGAACGATCAAAAAGCTTGACGCCGACAGCGTCTTCGAGTCCTGCAATGATTTGGGAGACCGCGGATTGGGTCATGCGCAATACTTTCGCGCTTTGGGTCATACCCCCTTGGTCCGCTGTAATGACGAAAACCTGCAAAGACCTAAGGTCAAAGTTATTTGGAATTTTCATATCCCAAACCCCCAAACTATATTTATAAAAACGCCATTACCATTAGTAAGAATTAAGTAAAGCCCCTTAAACATACCATTTTTGGGTATAATTGGCTCAGAATAATCATAATTCATAATGCTTGCGGATAAATATAGTTGAATAGCAGCATCTTTTATTGTTCCTGAAAAGCAAGACGCCTACCGATATATAAACGAATAGGAGCGTCAGATGGGAATCCCCGCATCTTCGAAATATGTCATTATTGGAGCCGGCATTCACGGATTGTCTACAGCTTATCACCTGGCCTTGGAGTTAAAAGCTGCGGGCAAAGGTAGCGGTGAAGACATTGTAATTTTGGATAAAAGCGGAATAGCTTCCGGCGCGTCGGGCATTGCTTGCGGCGTCGTGCGTAATAATTACTACCAACCCGCTATGCGTGAGTTAATGGCACATTCTGTTGATGTTTGGGAGTCAGACCCCGAGACCTATTCCTATCATCCTGTGGGCTATATGCAGATTTCCTGCGAATCCATGCATGAGGATATTAGCGAGATCTATGAACAGCAGCGCGCCATCGGATATGACTCGGTGCTCATAGAAGGCGAAGCTGATTGCGATAGCTATATGAAAGACATCTATGCGGATTGGCAGGCCCAAAATATCACCTCTGTCCTGCATGAAAAAAAAGGCGGATATGCGAATAATACAAAATCCATGTATGGATTAGCAGGTAAAGCCGAGGCCGAAGGTGTTCGCATCATATCAGGCATTGAGGTCACAGGGTTTAAACGTGCCAATGTCGCCTCATCGGCTATCCGCGCCGTTGAAACGTCGAAAGGTAATATTGAGTGCGATTATGTTGTCATTGGCGCAGGACCGTGGGTACGTGATTTTTGGAATATGCTCGAACTGCCCAAAACTGTCAGCATTAAAGGCAAAGACGGCCAAACACATGATGGCATAGATATGTGGACCTTCTGGCAACTTGAGGAAGGCGTGCTGAATGTTGATCCGGATATGTTTAAGACAAATGAGGGCAAACAACCCCCGGTCATGCATGTCGATACAGATGCCACGCTCTATTCGACTGTAGATGGGTCTGTAATTGAGCAGAATAAAATTTGGGGGCTTTATTACAAACCCGACTTTCATTTTGGCGGCGTCCAAGGCGGCGCAATGCCTTACCCCGTCACAACACCAGTGGATGAGCTGCAACTCGATCCTTATGGCCCGGCCTCACCAGAATGGGTTAGCTCACCTGAATTTGCCCATATGTGGGTTTCAGCTCTGGCCCATTGCCATAAACGCTTTGAAGGTTTGATGGGGTCATATCACAAGGAGCCGTCAGGCGGTGTGGGGTGCTTCACACCAGATAGCTTCCCCGTTTTTGATGAATTTTGCGAGAATGCTTATATTCTGGCGGATAGTAACCATGGTTACAAGATGATCGGCGTCGGGAAACTGGTGGCTGAACACATAATGGGGGAAACGTCAGAACTTCTAAAACCCTTCAGATTTGCCCGCTATGAAGAAGGCGAATTACACCCAAACTCAAACAGTCCCTTTCCGTGGAGTTAAAACCTGTAATTTTAGTTGAAACCAGATATATTACGCCGTTCTAATTCTAAATATTAGAAAACAGTAAAGCGAAAATTTTTGGTGACAGAAAATATTATTTTCCTGTAGGCGGAAATTAGAGTTTTTAAGGGGATTACTCTATGCAACCTGTTCTATCGATTTCGCGCCGTCTGCGCCGTACACCTTGGACTGATAAAAATACAGCTCATGGTGTCAAAGGTTATACCGTCTATAACCATATGCTTTTGCCTACCGTATTTGACAGTGTCGAGGCTGATTATCATCACCTTAAAAATCATGTCCAAGTCTGGGATGTCGCCGTTGAACGGCAAGTCGAACTAAATGGCCCTGATGCTGCCAGACTCATTCAGATGCTCACCCCTCGTGATCTTACCAAGATGAAAGATGACCAGTGCTATTATATTCCTGTTGTGGATGAAAATGGCGGCATGCTTAACGACCCGGTCGCGGTGAAGCATGATGAAAATCGCTGGTGGATTTCAATTGCGGATTCAGACCTCATTTATTGGGTAAAAGGCCTTGCGGCTGGGAAAGGCCTAAACGTGACCATCCACGAGCCGGATGTCTCGCCCCTAGCCATACAGGGGCCTAAAGCCGATGATCTGGTGGCGCGGGTTTTCGGTGATGATGTGCCTGATCTTAGGTTTTTCCGGCACCGCAAAATTTCTTTCAATGGGAAAGAGCATACAATTGCGCGCTCAGGTTACTCGGTTCAAGGCGGATTTGAAATCTATGTTGACGGGTCAGATCAGGGCGAAGCGATTTGGGATGCTTTGTTCGAAGCTGGGGAAGATCTGAATGTCAGAGCTGGTTGCCCGAACTTGATTGAGCGTATTGAAGGCGGGCTCCTGTCTTATGGAAATGACATGACAATCGAAAATACGCCTTACGAGGCAGGATTAGGGCGGTTTTGCAAAGGCCCTGCTGCGGCGGGTTGTATAGGCGCTGAGGCCTTACGCAGAGAACAAGAAAACGGGCCTAAGCGGCAAATTCGCGGATTATCTATTTCGGGGGACTCAGTCCCTCCCTGCCCGGACTCATGGACGATCACCAACGGTACGTCAGAAATCGGGCAAGTCACATCTGCCGCGTGGTCACCTGATTTTAACACCAATGTCGCTATCGGCATGGTGACGCGAGAGCATTGGGATATCGGAAATGTCGTGACCGTCAAAACACCAAATGGGGACCGCGAGGCCACGATTTGCAAGCTACCATTCAAGTAAGCTAAGTTATGCTTAGCTCAAAACTCAGGCTTTATCTTTAGGCACCGCAAGCAAAGCTTTCATCAAGGAGATGGCCATCAGGGCTGTGACGACTGAGAAGGGTAAGGCCCCGACGATCATCGCTGATCGCAATGCATCCATACCACCTGCCGTGAGTAAGGCCGCAACAACTGCAATATAAATTACGCCCCAAATAATGATATGCTTCGTATGAGCTCGCGCACGGTTTCCGGCAGAGGTAATTGTGTTTATCACAAGAATAGCCGAGTCCGCTGAGGTCACGAGATAGGTCAACAGTAAAATCACAATCACAAAAGACATTATCTTGGCCATAAGCGGCGTGAGGATAAGGTTTATAGTTTGGAAAAGTTGGGCTGAAATATCAGCATTGACAATACTGCCTTGCGCAATGCCTGACAGTTCAAGATCAATCGCTGTGCCGCCGACCAATGTAAACCAGACGAGCCCCATGGCCGCGGGCACGAACATTGCGCCTAAGACATATTCGCGTATCGTCCGTCCGCGCGAAACCCGCGCTAGGAAGAAGCCCACGAATGGCGCAAAGGCAATCCACCACGCCCAGTAAAAAATTGTCCAAGCCCCTTGCCAATTCGCGAGCTCACCCTCGGGCCAAACTGTGAAAGACATTGCTGGAAGCGCAAGGAAATAATCCCAGAGCGTTACAAAAAACTGCTTAAAAGCAAAAACCGTAGCTCCGAAAACAGCGAAGAAGGCAAGTAAGAAAAAGGATAATCCCATATTGATATTGGACAGCCATTTGATGCCTTTATCGACGCCGGAAATTGCTGAGAATATAGAGGCGCCAATTATCAAAAGTAGCGCTAAAAGCTGAGCCGTCAGCGTCGGCTTGCCGTTCTCTGCGCTGATCCATTCAAAACCTGTTATGTTAAAAACACCTGACGCGAATTGAGACACGCCATAACCAATCGTAACGCTCACGCCGATAACTGTTGCGAGGATTGCGACTATATCCACTATATTGCCGAGCCCGCCTTCCATTTTTTTACCGAAAAGCGGTTTTAAGGACGAGCGAAAAGAAAGAGGTAGATTGCGATTATAAGCAAAATAACCTAGCGCCATACCGACAATGCCGTAACACGCCCACGGGGTTATGCCGTAATGCAGCATTGCCCATTTATAGGCATTACGCACATTGTTTGCACTCTGCCCATCTGATAGACCTTTAATAACATCCGGATTATTGGCAAAATGAAAAATAGGTTCTGCGGTGGAATAGGTAAGCATACCCACGCCAATCCCCGCGCCAAACATCATTGAGAACCAAGAGAAGCGGGAAAACTCTGGCTTTTCATCTGGCTTACCGAGCTTGATACGGCCTGATTTGGGCCAGAAAGCTATTCCCAAAGACACGATCGCGTAAAAAGCCGTGACCCAAACATACCACCCGCCAAACGCCGAAGTCGTCCAGTTTTGGATTTTCAATAACACAGCACCCGCTTCGGAAGGGAACAGGCCTGCCCAGACTATTAAAAGACCAATCAGAGCTTTAGACCCCATCGCAACAACGGGATTAAAGCCGGCATAAAAACCGGAACTGGCCGTCTTTAGACTGAGGCTTTCATTGGCAGCGTTCTCGTCGATATTGGACATGTCTTCCCTTTATTTTTGCACATCTATGAGGGACTCACAGAGCCGCATCAAATGATTTCCACGGTAAAAGGGCAAAGACACAGAAGAGAGCTGTTAAATCACGGTTTTAAATGCAAGTATTAAGCTCGCTAATGATAGAAATTCAATCATTGACCTTATGAATGCGCAGCGAAACAAAGACAGAATATTTTTAATAAGTAAGTTAGCCATATGACTGCAACACTGCCTTTTCCAGACCAACGCCCACCAAGCTATATCAAGCTAGGCAAAGAGCCGGTTTTTGAGGCAAGCAAACATCTTGCCTTGGGCCCTGTTGAAAAGATCACAACTCTGGGCGAGCTTGGATATTCAGAAGTAGAGGTTAAAGCCTGCCCATCTGATTTTGGTGTTTCAACTGCCTTTAGAATATTATCTCGCGAAGGTGTGGCGGCCATGCATGAAATCTGCATGACCATGTATGATAACCGCAATGTAAGTATTGGGACCGGCCTTAACAGGCTTGGGTCTTATGTGCGCGGCGCCGGATATAGATCGCAATTTATCAAAGATTTTTGTGATAGCCCAGAACTTGCAGACTATCTATCGAATATGGCAGGGGTTCACTTGGCAAGGCACTCTGTTCCGGCTGTAGCTTGCGGCGTGAATTATGCCCCTAAAGATATCCGTAAAGCCGTGGACACATGGCACGTTGACTCCGTCGCTTTTGATATTGTGATGATGATATCCGATCCACAACTGCTTGAAGGTGGGGAGTTTCAATATTTTCACGGCACTAAAATGGAAGGGCAGAGATTACTAGGCATTGAAGGAGAGGAAGGGCTTGATACTGAACTCCCGCCAGACCGCACGATCACAGTCCCTTTTCCAGCTGCGGGCTATGGATTCATGCAACAAGGCAATATGATTTTTCACCGCGCCTGCCGACTCAAGCAAAAAGCGGAACGCATTACAATGATACCTTCATTTGTGGTTACGCCGTCCACGGCTGATGATGCCACTAATTCTGTTAATATGCTGGGTTGGGATGATCCGGGCTTACCCGCTGAATTAACGCGCCATGAAGCATGGCGAGCCTCAGCAAGGCTTGAGGAGCTTGTTAAGTCAGTAAGTCTGCATGATGATCCTGAAGCCCTCACCAAACAGCTTGATGACGCATTAGCGCCTCTTCTCAAATTCAGAAACTCTATGGCGGGGCCGCGCAGCTAATGGCAGATCTTGCAAACAAATCAGTCCTCGTAACTGGAGCCGCAGGTTGCATCGGGGCATGGGCCGTTAAAAAACTAATGGAGCAAGGCGCGAGACCTATTGTCTTTGATCTAACGGATAATCGTGAACGTCTTGATTTGATTATGGACGATGCCGCCTCTGTAACCTGGGAAGTGGGTGATATTACGGATTATGAACGTCTTTGTACCGTGATTGAAAAACATAATGTCTCGGCCATCATCCATTTAGCGGCGCTGCAAGTCCCTTTTTGCAAAGCGGATCCAATTACAAGCGTGAAAGTCAATGTCGTCGGCACCACACATATCTTTGAAGCGGCAAGAAAATTCGGTATAAAGCGGATAACTTATGCCAGCTCGATTGCGTCCCCGGCCATGGGGGATAATGACTTTTTGGCAACGCTTTACGGCGCACATAAGGTTTGCGGTGAACAAATGGCTGCGGTCTATTGGCAGGACTGGCAGGTCCCCAGTCTTTGCATAAGACCTGGCGTTATTTACGGCCCAGGCCGTGATCAAGGCATGAGCGCCGCGCCGACCATGGCCATATTGGCCGCCCTGTTTGAGCAAAGCTATACTATACCCTTTTCAGGGCCCGTTGCCTTTGTGCATGTTGAAGACGCGGCAGATAGATTTGTTGCCGGTATTTCACTAGATATAGAAGATGCTTTAGTCTTTGACATGCAAGGTACTGAAGCGGACATTGCGGATGTGCTCATAGATATAAAACAACAAATTGAGGGCGCTGATATTCACTTAACAGGCGCCCCCCTGCCTTTCCCCCACGCACCGGATGATGGCCGTTTGGACGCTCTGCTTAAAGTCGTACCTTACAGGTCTATGCGGGATGGTATTGCGCAAACTCTGGATGTTTTTAAAAAGGCTCGCGCTAAACATATTTTAACGCCAGAACGCGCTGCACAACTGATTGGGAAAAATATATGAAACTTATTCGGTTCGGAACCAAGGGCAATGAAAACCCCGGGGTTATAGACTGCGAAAATATTTGGCGAGATATTTCATCGTTTGTCAGCGACTGGACTGGAGAGACTGTAGGTGCCGCCGAAACACTACTGGCGGGAATAGATGTTTCCGGCTTACCTGTTATTGATCCTTCAACACGCCTTGGTCCGCCTATAGGGAATGTCGGCAAAATTATTGGCTGCGCTCTTACTTATGGCAAACATGCCCAAGAAGCTGGGCTTGAAACACCCAGCGAACCGATGTTTATGCTAACGTCACGAACAGCCATTAACGGCCCCTATGATGATGTGATTATCCCGCGCGGCGCAACCGAGCTAGATTGGGAAGCGGAGCTTGTCGTGGTTCTGGGCAAAGGCGGTAGCTATATTTCCGCCGAAGACGCGATGGATCATGTCGCGGGGTACTGCGTAGGGAATGATGTCTCAGAACGGCAATTTCAACTCGAACGCGGCACTCAATGGACGAAGGGTAAGAGCGCAGATACGCTCAAACCGATAGGCCCCTGGCTTGTCACCAAAGAAGACGTGCCAAACCCGAATGATCTCGATATTTCGATCAAAATAAACGGCGAAAGGCGCCAGAGTAGTAATACGGGTGATATGGTTTTTACCATTGCAGAACTTGTTTCAAACATCTCGCAATATGTTCGCTGGGAAGCTGGAGATATCATGTTCACGGGAACGCCGCCCGGCGTGGGATATGGTATGAAACCGCAACTCTATATGAAACCCGGCGATATTATGGAACCCACCATAGCAGGTCTGGGCTCTCAAAAAAGTAAGATCATCCCTTATGCCTAGAGTCGTTGTCGTCACAGGGGGGTCGCAAAATATAGGCTTGGCTATTGCCGAAGGCTTTGCCGCAGAAGGCGCGCAAGTCATAATTGCTGATATACAGCCACCTACAAATAGTGATTTTATATTCCACGAAACTAATGTCGCAGATGAATTTAGCGTAAAAAGCTTAATGGCGCATATAGAGTCAGACTTTGGACGGCTTGATGTCCTTGTCAATAATGCAGGGATCTGTATCGAAGTTCCCATTCAAGATATGTCCACAGAGCAATGGGACCGCGTGATGGACATCAATGTCAAAGGCGTCTTTCTCATGACAAAACATGCCTTCTCGATTATGACAAATGGAATTTCTGAAAGCCCTGCCATCGTGAATATAAGCTCAATTGAAGGCTTGGGTGCTAATCCACAGCACAGTGTTTACGGCGCATCTAAAGGCGCTGTTGCGAGTTTCACGCATAACACAGCCTTGGAATATGGGCCGCACGGTATTCGTTGCAACGCCATTGCGCCAGGTTGGATCAATACGCCTTTTAATGAAAAATTTCTCAATCAATATCCTAACCGCGCGAAAGTGGATGATGAAATTAAAAGTCTTCACCCCGTTGGCCGCTTGGGCTTGCCAGAGGATATCGCCAATACCGCCCTGTATTTAGCAAGCCCGCAAGCTGGCTTCATAACAGGTCAGGAAATTATTGTTGCGGGGGGCCGCATGGCAAAACTCCCCCTTCCCAAATTATAGGATTACGATGGCCGGCGATCCTCGAAGTTTAGATGGTAAAACTGTGCTCATCACAGGAGGTGGCAGCGGCGTAGGGCTGGAATGTGCTCGCCTATTTTCAGAAAAAGGCGCTAAGATATTTTTGGTAGGGCGAACGGAGGCCAAGCTAAAAAGCACAGGCCATGCCTATTTTGCAGGTGATGTCAGAGATTCTCAAACGGCCATTGGAGCTTTTAAGCAAGCCGGAAAAGTTGACATACTTATCAATAATGCCGGGGCTATTCATCGCGGCGATGCTCGGGATACGCAGGATGATGATTGGCAATTTGTGATGGATGTAAATGTAAACGGCCCGTTTTATTTCAGCCGTGAATTTGCGCGTCAAAATATGGATGGTGGCGCGATTATCAACGTTTCTTCAACTTGCGGACAGGTCGGAGCTGCTGGACTTGCCGCCTATTGCGCCTCCAAAGGCGCATTGGATCAATTGACGCGATCAATGGCGCTTGAATTGGCCCCCCGCAAGATTACAGTCAATGCTGTCGCTCCCGGCGCGATAAACTCGCCCATGTTGTTTTCAAAACACAGCGACCCAAAGCAAGCCGAGACTGTTGTCGAGCGTAATGAGGACAGTATTCCCATCGGAAGTGTCGCAGAACCTCAAGAAGTCGCCCGCGCTATATTATTTCTAGCCCAAGAACGACATATTACAGGAACTATTCTGTCCGTTGATGGCGGCTATACGGCAGTTTAAAAATGCCTCCAAGCCAAAAGCTTAATTAACGCGTGCTAATCACCCTAGCGAAAAAGTCCCTTAAGTAAGGGCCAAAGGATCGCCAACATTCAAGATGAAAGCTGTGCTCGTCAGTGCGGATAAGCAGGATTGAGGCGCTCTCAAATAAGGTGCGCACGGCTTTTCCTACGGGAAATTTATCTAACGACAAATCCATAGGACACCCCACATTGATAAGCTGTGCGGCCTCTGATCCTGAAATCTCAAACCCAACATTGCGGTGCGAAATCTCCGTAATGCTGCAGGTAAACTCTTTTGAGACTTTTGCTAAAGTCTTATCGAGTTTTACCTTTTGCGTCGGATCAGCAATAACGATCCATTCATCGGGTCCGAGCTTGGCGCATATGATATCTTTAGTCCGTGTGGATCCCATAATTTTGGCCGGAAGCTTTAACCCACTAGCTTTCTTAATGGCTGTCACATCTTGGGATTTGAGACGCAAACTATAGCGCGCTTTCTCCTTGAGCAGAGTGACACGAAGATCATCTGCATCAAAAATTTCAGGGATATCAATGGCTTGATCAAACGACATTTAATCTCTCACCCTTTGGATCATAAAAGACCGGCTTTACCACTTTGGCCTTTATGACTTTGCCCGGCATCGGAATACTCAGTGTCTCGTCCATACGGTCAAAACCATCCCGCACCACCGCCATTGCAATTGAACGGCCCAAAGGCTCACTCCAATAGCTTGACGTCACATGGCCTAGCATATCCATTGGAATAGCTTGATTGGGATCGTCAACAATTTGCGCGCCCTCTTCTAGTACCTCATTCGGATTTTCAGTTAAAAGCCCGATGAGCTGTTTTCGTCCCTTCGCGACCAAATCAGGGCGCGCGAGTGATCGTTTACCGACAAAATCTCTTTTCTTTTTAGAGACTGCCCAAGACATGCCTGCATCATGTGCCGTGACTGTTCCGTCAGTATCTTGCCCGACAATAATGAAACCTTTTTCCGCACGCAGCACATGCATGGTTTCCGTGCCGTATGGACAGATATTATATTGCTGTCCCGCTTCGAACAGATTTTCCCAAACCAAACGCCCATAATGAGCAGGAATATTGATTTCAAATCCAAGCTCGCCCGTAAAGCTTACGCGGAAGAGGCGCGTGGGCACACCGCAAATCTTCCCTTCGCGCAATGTCATATGCGGGAAAGCCTCAGGAGACAGATCAATGCCTTCAACGAAAGGTTCAATGAGCTTTCGCGCGTTAGGCCCGTTAATCGCAATGACAGCCCACTGCTCCGTCGTCGAGGTCAACCAAACATCAAGCTCAGGAAACTCTGTCTGGAGATAATCTTCCATATGGCGATAGACACGCGGCGCTCCGCCCGTTGTTGTTGTCACATGAAAACGATCTTCGGCCATGCGGCCAACCACACCGTCATCATATATATAACCGTCTTCTCGGCACATCAGCCCATAACGACATCCAAGAGCTGGAAGCTTGCTCCATGGATTCGTGTACATCAGATTCATAAATTTAGCCGCATCAGGGCCCACAACCTCAATCTTACCTAAAGTAGAGGCATCAAAAATCCCGAGGCTTTCGCGCGTCGCTTTGCATTCCCGCGCGACGGCGGCGTGCATATCCTCGCCATCCTTTGGAAAATACCAAGCTCGCCGCCAATGGCCGACCGGCTCAAAAGCTGCTCCGTTTGCTTCGGCCCAAGGGTCAATCGGTGTCTTGCGCGTGGGATCAAATAATTCATTATCACGGTAACCTGTGAAGGTTCCAAATGTTGTCGGCGTATAGGGCGGACGAAACGTCGTCAGGCCCACTTTTTCAATCGGCTTACCGACTGCCTTAGACGCGATTTCTAAAGCGTTGAGATTGGAAGTTTTACCTTGGTCAGTCGCCATACCATTCGTCGTGTATCGCTTGACATGTTCGATAGATTTAAAGCCCTCGCTAACAGCGAGTTTAATATCTTTTTCGGTCACATCATTTTGGAAATCGACAAAGGCTTTTTGTTTAGAGCTATCCAGATAGCTCGGAAGACTGCTCAGGACGACGCCTGATCCAAACTCAATTTCGTTCGTTTTATAGGCCTTACGTCCCCCGCCTGCTTTATGTCCTGCACTTAAGGCAGCTGCGACACCAAAATCACCATTACATGCGCCAATACAGACAGCATTCTCATTTGGCATATCAGGAATATAGGCAGCGAGATCAGCGTCCCATTTAATTCCGCCCTTTGAATGAGACCAGAGATGAAGACTCGGCGTCCAGCCACCACACATCAATATAGCGTCGCAATTTATTTTCGTTTTCTTTCCACTCTCAGGCTCATAAACCTCACAAGCGTTAACGCGGAGCTTACCAAAAGTTTTTGTGATTGCTGCGGACTTTATGATTTTTATGCCGCGCTGTGTCGCGCCCATGATAAGATCATCCCGAATAGTACTGCGCACATCAATAATAGCGGCAATTCGAGTGTTCGCATCAGCCACATCAAAAGCAGCCTGATAGGCGCTATCATGACTGGTAAACACGGCCACCTCATTACCCACCGCAACGCCATATTGGCCCAGATAAGTCTGAGCCGCAGAGGCGAGCATTATACCCGGTCGATCATTACCGTTAAAGACAAGGGGACGTTCAATACCACCTTGCGCAAGAATAACTTTCCCTGCGCGAATACGATGTAGTGCCTCGCGCACCTTCCCAATTTTTGCATTTGGAATATGGTGCTTTACGCGCTCGGCCAGCGCGACGAAATTATCGTGATAATAGCCTGTCGCGGTTGTGCGCGTCATCAGCGTCACATTCTCAGCCTTGGTTAAAGCCTTAAGTGAGGCTTCCAGCCATTTGCTTGCGGGTTTACCACCAATTTCGATGTTAGGAGTCGAGCGTAAGCTTCCGCCCATATGAGCATTCTCATCAACTAATATGATACGCTCCCCGCTTTTAGATGCCGAAAGCGCCGCCGCTATCCCGGCAGGGCCTGCACCGATAATCAGCGTCTCGCAATGCCCATATGTACTCGCATAAACATCAGGATCGTCAGCATCAGGCGCGGGGCCAAGGCCCGCCATATTTCGAATAAAGGGCTCATAAACCTTATCCCAAAAGCTCTTCGGCCACATGAAGGTCTTGTTGTAAAACCCTGCGGGGAAAAACATAGAAAAGGCATTATTGAAAGCCCCCATGTCGAATTTCAAATTCGGCGAGCGGTTCTGACTCTCAGCTTTCAGCCCCTCATATATCTCTTGCGTTGTCGCGCGAACATTCGGCGTGACGCGTCCCTTACCTCTGTCCACAGCTATAAGCGCATTTGGTTCTTCCCAGCCCGCTCCTAATACGCCGCGTGGGCGGTGATATTTAAAACTGCGGCCCATCAGATGATTGCCATTGGCTAGCAAAGCTGAAGCTACCGTGTCGCCCTCCAGCCCTTGATAGGCTTTGCCGTCAAAGGTGAAATTAATCACCTTGGAGTCATCAACAACGCCTCGCCCTGTTTTGCGAAAGAGGCTCATGACTTTGCCTTTTGTTCAGCGTTATTCTTGCGAGCCGCCTCGATCTGTGTTTCTGTTCGGCGAGGTTGACCCATTTTATATGTCATCACAAATTTATCGGTGACCGTGTCGCGAATGGCATTAAAAAACATATTGCATCCGGAATTATGCCACCAACGCTCAGCATGCTCGCCGCGAATATTGTCGCGAATAAACATATAGCGTGACCAGTCCTCATCTGACATTTCGGTTTGTTCTTGTGCTGTCGGGCGCACGTAATGCGCCTCACCCGCATAAGCGAATTCGATCTCAGACCGCTTCTCATTGCAATAAGGACAATGAATTTCAAACATCTTTTATCCTTTAATGCGCAACTGCTGCGGCGGCGGCTTCGTCAATAAGGCGACCCCCAACAAAACGATCTAGATTGAATGGCGCGTTTATTTTATGCGGCGCGTCATGGGCCACAGTATAGGCTAGCATATCCGCCGCACCTGGTGTGGCTTTGAACCCGCCTGTTCCCCAACCGCAATTGACGTAAAGCCCTTTTACAGGGGTCTTGCCGACAATCGGGGAACGATCTGGCGTGACGTCAACAATCCCGCCCCAAGAGCGCAGCATACGCTGGCGTTTAAAAATTGGGAAAATTTCGCAAATCGCGGCGACATTATGCTCTTGAAGGTGCAGAGGTCCACGCTGACTATAACTCGTATATTGATCTGTTCCCGCGCCAATCACAAGCTCACCTTTATCAGACTGACTTATATAGGCATGGACTGCATTTGACATCACAACACAGGGCATAACGGGCTTAACAGGTTCAGAGACCAAAGCTTGCAAGGGATAGCTTTCAAGCGGAAAGCGCAGACCTGCCATCTCCATAACTACAGAGGTATTTCCCGCAGCAGAGACACCGATTTTTTTAGAGGCGATATAGCCCTTTTCAGTCTCAACGCCTTCTACAGCTCCGTCCGGATCGCGGCGGATGCCTATGACCTTGCAGTTTTGAATAATATCCACGCCAAGCTTTGACGCGGCTCTTGCATAGCCCCAGGCCACACTGTCATGACGCGCGGTACCCGCCCTCATCTGTAAAGCTCCGCCCATCACGGGATAACGGCGATGCGGCGAAATATCGAGCGGAGGGCAAAAGGCTTTGCACTCTTCAGGGCTAAGCCACTTATTATCAACACCGTTTAGGCGGTTGGCATGAACATGGCGCTGAAAGCTCTGCACATCATGCACATTATGAGCGAGCATGAGCACGCCCCGCTTTGAGAACATCAAATTATAGTTCAACTCTTGTCCCAAGCCATCCCAAAGATCGACGGCATGGTCATACATAGCCGCGCTTTCATCAAACAAATAATTCGAACGGATAATGGTTGTGTTGCGCCCCGTATTGCCGCCGCCAATCCACCCTTTTTCAAGAACCGCGACATTGGTAATGCCGTAACGCTTGGCCAGATAATAAGCCGCGCCAAGACCATGCCCACCGCCACCAACAATGATGGCATCATATTCTTTTTTGGGTTCCTTATCCGGAAATTGAACAGGCCATTTTTTATGACCCGATAGCGCATTCGCGAATAGGCTTATGGCAGAATATTTCACTTACGATCTCAGCTTCTCATTTGTAGGATCATGCGGGCTGTCTTCGAGGACTTGGCACTTATACCGTTTACCAAGAATTTCAATCTCTAGCTTGGTTCCAATTTCTGAGACTGAGGGATGCACCATCGCAAGCGCCAAAGACGTTTGCATACGCCATCCATAGCCGCCGCCTGTCGCGCGCCCAATGACTTTACCATCATGATAAATAGGATTATTGCCAATAACGTCTGCATCATCAACATCACTCACGCCCAGTGTTACAAAGGCATTCTCGAAACCCTTTTTCTCCCACGCCAAAAGAGCGTCTTTACCTAAGAAATTTTCTTTCTTATTCATGTTCACAAAACGGTGAAGCCCAGATTCATAAGCCGCATACTCAATCGACATTTCTGTTCCAACCAAACGGTAAGACTTTTCAAGTCGCATGGAGTTCATGGCGCGAATACCAAAGGGCTTGAGTCCGTGTTTCTCGCCATGTTTAAACAGCGCATCAAATATATGGTTTTGATATTCAATAGGGTGGTGGATTTCCCAGCCAAGTTCACCAACAAAGTTCACCCGCAGAAGCTTAACAGGCGCATGTCCGACATACGTCTCTTGCCCTGTCAGCCATGGGAAGTCTTCATTAGAAAGATTGGATCCCGTGATAGGCTGTAAGAGGTCCCGCGCCTTTGGCCCTGCTACAACAAAGACACCCATGGAATTGGTCAAGTCAGTCATATGCACCGACCCGTCACCCGGCAGATGCTTACGAAGCCAATCGTGATCCAGACGATGGTTAGCGCCCGCAGAGACGAGATAGAAACTCGTCTTACTTTCACGCTGAACTGTAAATTCAGAATGAACCCCGCCCTTTGACGTCAAGCCGTGAGCCAAAGCCAATTTCCCAGGACGTACGGGCATTTTCTGCGCAAGCATTGTGTTGAGCCACTTCGCGGCGCCCTTCCCTTCGATACGGCATTTGGCAAAAGCCGTCATATCAAGGAGGCCAACATTCTCAGCTACATTTTTACATTCATTCCCGACATGTTCAAAATAGGAAGAGCGTCGGAACGACCAATCATCTTTTTGCTCAACGCCCTCAGGCGCAAACCAATTCGGGCGCTCCCACCCAAAGAGCTGTCCAAAGACGGCGCCCTTTTCTTTCATGCGGTCATAGCAAGGAGACGTTCGCAATGGACGTGCCGCCATGCGCTCTTCATCCGGATAGTGAATGGTGAAGACATCGGCATAAGCCTCTTCATTTTTCTCAATGAGATAACTCTTAGTCGCATAGGGGCCGAAACGCCGCGGATCGACACCGAGCATATCCACGGTGGGCTCTCCTTCGACAATCCACTCGGCGAGTTGCCACCCCGCTCCGCCAGCGGCTGTGATACCAAAGCTATGACCTTCATTCAGCCAGAAGTTTTTCTTATCCCAAGCCGGGCCAACAATCGGGTTCCCATCAGGCGTATAAGCGATCGCGCCATTGTAAACTTTCTTAATGCCCAAATCCTCAAATATTGGGACCCGGTTAATGGCGCTCTCAATATGCGGCATAAGGCGGTCAATATCCTCTTGGAACAGCTCATATTCAGACTGAGCATCAGGGCCGTCGAGATAACAGGCCGGCGCGCCATGCTCATAAGGCCCCAAAATAAGACCGCCCGCTTCTTCGCGCATATACCAACTACCGTCTGATTCGCGCAGCACGCCGAGTTCGGGCAAACCGTCTTTTCGGCGCTGCACAATATCAGGGTGGGACTCTGTGACGATGTATTGATGCTCGACGGGTACAACAGGGATATCGAGACCAATCATTTCGCCTGTTTTGCGCGCGAATGAGCCCGTGCAAGAAATGACATGCTCAGCAATAATTTCACCCTTATCCGTGGTCACTTTCCAGCGATCATCAGAGAGTTGTTCAATGGCTAGAACAGTGGTGTTCCGGTGGATTTTACCGCCGCCGGCCCGCGCGCCAATTGCAAAAGCTTGCGTTAGGTCTGCTGGCTGCACATAGCCATCTTCTGGATGACGAATAGCGCCGACAATGCCATCTTTCTTCGCAAAAGGCCAAATCTCCACAACCTCTTCCGCTGTGAGGAAATCCACCTGCACGCCAATTGTCTGCGCAACACCCGCATATTGGTGATACTCATCCATGCGGTCTTGGTTTGTGGCAAGGCGAATATTAGAGACAGGACGAATACCGACATCTTGGCCAGTTTCAGCCTGAAGAGATTTGTAAAGCTCAACAGAGTATTTATGTAGCTGCCCCACAGAATAGCTCATATTAAAGAGCGGCAATAGGCCTGCAGCATGCCAGGTTGAGCCCGATGTCAGCTCTTTACGCTCAAATAAAACACAATCAGACCAGCCTTTTTTTACCAGGTGATAAAGCGTTGAAACGCCTACAACACCCCCGCCAATAATGACGGCTTTCGCTGTTTTTTGAATGTCGCTCATGGCGTCTACCTTATATTTTCTTATGTTTTAGCCCCTATCCACCGTGCAGGAATGCGTCAATTCCGCCAAACAGTTATTAGCTCTATTAATGTTATAAAACAGCCCTTGAATTAAGACTGTGGGGATTACTCTCCCGCACCCCGCCGTGAAGCATCAGTTGAGGGCACGAGCAACCTATCCGCAATTTTATTTAATTGCGCGTATGTCTGATGTGAAACAGCAATTCCGCTGTCCAAGGCAGCAGAATATGCCTGAGAAAATTGTCTACCCGTCTTATAAGGAGCATGGCCCTCTGGTAGAATTGCACTCACTGCCTTCGTGATAACATCTGCTGTTGTTGAGCACAAAAAACTTAGACCTGACTCTCCCCAAGGGCCGTGATGCACTTCATTTAGTATGTAATAATCCGGTAGGTCTTTTGACGATTTAAGCCATAAAATATGAGTTCGGCCCTCTGTGGCATCATACCAGATAGCCGCCGCATATAAGTTAAATCGTGCGGATTTTTTAAGCGCTGCAAAAATATTTAAGCGGCCAAATATATTCAAAAAATCTATGCGGCCAAAGCCGTTTGTCTGGGCACCGGCAATGGCGAGATCAGCCGAGGCATTTACAAAGGGAATTAAGCAGCGTCCATAGCCCTCTAGCAGAAAATGGTTATAAGTAGGCTCTGAAAGTTTGATTTCACGAGCAGGTGTTTCCAAATCCGGTAGGCTGCGTATAATGAGGCCAATACCGTCCAAACCATGTGCTTCGAGCCAGAGACATGAGCGGGCCATTACCGCAAAATCATAACCATGGTGATAGAGCGCTTCGTAAGTGCGCCGCATAAGCGCTCTTAGCTCATTTAGCGAAAGGTATAAATCGGCCTTATCCGTCATCCGCTAACGGCGGGGCGGATTGGAAAACACCAGGTATCGGCAGTACTTTCGCCAATATCAGAGATAAGAGGCGCACCCTGAAACATGGTATTCCTTACCCACATGCGTGAACGGGGATCAAACTTGCCCACACCAAAAAATGAGAGCTTACAGCGCAATAAATGTATCGGCAGTACGTCCAGGTCTATCGCATTGATCCGTATCTCGCCGTAACGCGTTTTCGCCATGGTTTGCATACGGCGCGTAATATATCTGTGTTGAGGGTTTTCAAAAACGAAACGCGCCGTAGTTGTCTCCCGTCCCCGATCTTCAATAAAGGTGCATAAATCACGATAGCTTTCGCATACATACCAGCCTATGCCCAAGAGCATTTCATTTGCGGCTCCCGGTTCTTCAAAGCGTTGTCCAAGTCGCGGCTCCATTTTTTCCTCAGACCTGTACCAAAAAATGCCCTGTGTTTTTGGATCAGTATAATCAATATTCAGCGCCCAATCATAATGTGTTTCTATGAGTGCCTTTAAATCTCCAACAGGCATATCCGCCTGTAACGCATAGACCTCATCAAGAGACAGGCTATCTTCTAAATCAGTCATTAAATCTGGATAAAGCTCCAGTAGCAGCACATTGAGAAGTTCCTGCGCTTCGACACTTAAATGAGATTCAGCATATTCAGTGAGCTGATACCACGCTGAGATTTGCACATCTTCAAACCAATCCACCAAAATCGACATATCAGCTTTAGCTTTGCTGTTTATCGTATTTTGATCCGCATTATCCGTCGAAATTTCATCAAGATGCTGCATGGCTTTCTGGGCTAAGCACAAAAAGTCCCCGCGCTTAACATCGCATATAGCCCCGTCACGCTGAATACGCGCTAAAGCGGTTTCTCTCACTTCAATCCAGTTATTCACCAGCAAGGGATGGTTGATAAGATATGGCGCCATACCCAGTCCTGTCGCATTACCAATACCGACATAGCGTCTTATCGCATCAGTCATTTTTACAGCTTTATCAGCTGTCCGGTTTGCAGCGACACGGTCCGCTTGGAATAGGCTGAAGTCACGGATGAGGAAGCAGGAAAACATCTCGGCCGCGAAGGGGCTAGCAAAATCAGGGTATTGCGTTTTGACTTTATCCCAATCAGCCATTCCAAATTTACCGGACCCGTAAACAGCAGTGGTGCGGTAGAGATAGCCGACCTTGGCCATTACATCCAGATCAGGCTGTAGTCCTGATGAAAGTCGGTCCACGACATAATTAAAATTGCGGGCAGATTTATTAGCACGGGAGAGGACGATGCAGCGGCTATCCATCCGGCCTTTCTCCTGGAGGGGAACATTTTGCCGCAAAAAATCGAGCCGCTCTGCATCCACTTCGCCCTGACAGAGCGTGACCGTCATATCCCAATCTTCGGCAATAACGCGGTCGCTGCGGATATTTGGATCCAAATTTTTAGAGAAAACAACATAGCTGAAAAGGTCGTTTGGCGTCGTGATGCTGTAAATCACTTCGCCATAACCCTCATTACATAAATCAATATGAGAGCGCTTTATATCCCATTTTTCGCGCAAGATACGACGCACAAGTGAGCGCATAAAACTTAGGGGATAGGGATAAAGCGTTCCGAGCCGGTTGATATCCATGACGACATTCGCAGGACGGTAATCCAGCCTCTCATCACAGATATGCGGCTCTGCCATGACCATTAGAGCGGCTCAAAAGACGCTTCAAAAAAGCGGTACCAATTACCGCCCATGACTTTTTCAATATCTCTTTGGGCCATACCTTTATCCGACAGGCCTTCAGCAATATTTCCAAAGTCTTTAGAACTTTCAAACCAATCAGGCTGACGCGGCCAATCCGCGTTCGAAGCGCTGCCTTCGCCGTAATCAGGTTTAAATGTCCATTTCCCAGAGCGCATCCATTCCAAAGTCTCATAGCCCCAATTTTGGCACAGGTCAGAGCCGATCCCGATATTATCAATCCCCATTAGCTCTGCTGTATCCATAATCATGCCGCAAAAATCATCAAGGCTACAGTCTGGACCATCATTGAGGTGAAACGGATACATCGAAAAGCCGAGCATACCGCCGCTCTGCCCAAGAGCTTTCAAAACATCATCTGACTTATTACGCAGCGCCTCATGCCAGCGCGATGGATTTGCATGAGTAATCGCGATAGGACGTTGTGAGAGCTCGATGGTTTGGAGCGTAGAATGCTCCGCGCTGTGTGACATATCAATCACCATGCCGACGCGGTTCATTTCCTTTATGACTTCGCGGCCAAAGCGCGTAACACCACTATCTCCCTCTTCATAGCACCCTGTCGCAAGAAGGCTTTGATTATTATAAGTTAGCTGCATGATACGAACGCCTTGATCGTAAAGCGTTTCGACCATGCGCAAATCATCTTCTATAGGCGAGCAATTTTGAAAGCCGAATATGATCCCAATTTTACCAAGTTTTTGAGCGTCTAAAATATCAGAGGCCTTATGCACGGGCATGATAATGTCTTCATGATCGCGAAAACGCTGTCGCCAGTCGCCGATATTTTCAAGCGCATCCCTCGTATTTTCCCAATAAGCAATTGTTACGTGGATAGCATTCACGCCGCCCGCCTTAGCCTCTTCAAATAAGGCACGCGTCCAATTTACATATTGTAGAGCATCAATAATCAGCATGGATTTAACCGGGGTTTGTGTAAGCCGTTTTCATAATTGTGTAGAAATCTTTAGCATGCTCACCTTGCTCGCGCGGGCCATATGACGAGCTGTTACGTCCACCAAATGGGACATGGTAATCCAGGCCAGCTGTTGCGAGATTGACCAAGACGCTGCCATATTTGGCATTGCGTTTGAAATGTTCTGCCTGCTTGAGATTGCTCGTCATGATAGAGGCGGCAAGACCAAAATCCGTATCATTAGCAATTGCCAGGCCTTCTTCATAAGTGCTGATTTTTTGCACACAGGTCATAGGTCCGAAAATTTCTTCACGATTTACACGCATATCATTTGTTGTGCCCGTAAATATGGTAGGCGCCAGATAATACCCTTCAGTTTCGCGATCCAGACGATTTCCGCCTGTCACAAGCTCCCCGCCTTCTTCTCTGGCAAGATCCATATAGCCCAAAATTTTATCCATCTGCGTTTCTGAAACGACAGGCCCCAATTCCGTGCCTTCTTCCAGCGCATGGCCAACCTTTTTAGCCTCAGCGGCTGCAGCAAGCTTTGCAACAAATTCATCATGGATAGCTTCGTGCACGATTAAGCGTGAAGAGGCTGTGCATTTTTGTCCCGACGCGCCGAAAGCGCCATGAATAGATTGCGCGATTGCGATATCCATATCCGCATTATCCATGACAACAATAGGGTTTTTACTACCCATTTCACATTGAACACGCGCCATATTCTGTATGGCGGCTTGGGCAATTTTGCGGCCTGTGGGCACAGAGCCCGTAAAAGACACCGCATCAATTTTACCCGAAGATAATGCCGCGCCAACGTCTCCGCCGCCCTGCACCATATTGAAAACACCTTTGGGTAAATGCTTATTAAGCACTTCGGCTAAAATATGAGCAGTAGCTGGCGTCACCTCAGAAGGCTTTAAGACAACCGTGTTTCCATAAGCCAAAGCAGGACCCATTTTCCACGCCGCAATAGCGATCGGAAAATTCCATGGCGTAATAAGGCCAGCAACGCCAATAGCTTCGCGGGAAATATCTATATTGATACCCGGACGCACAGATGCCGCGCTCTCGCCAATTTGACGAAGACATTCTGCCGCATAATATTGATAAAACTCACCCGCCCGGAATGTTTCGCCGCGGCCTTCGCCAAAAGGTTTGCCCTCTTCTCGGGATAATGTCTGACCAATTTCATCACAGCGGTCGATAAGCTCTTGGCCAATGGCATGTAGGATATTCTTCTTTTCTTCGAGCTTAACCGCTTCCCACCCTGGTTGCGCGGCGCGCGCCGCCGAAATCGCATCTTCGACTTGCGAGGCCGTCGCACTCGCCAAGTGACCAATCGTATCGCTCACGTCAGACGGATTGATATTGGCACTTTGCGGGCCGCTATTATCCCATTCGCCATTTATAAGCTGGCCATAAATATCAGTCATAATTTATCCTTTGAGCTCACCGTTAGGTCAGGCTGTTCTTATGTTAAATGTTAAAGGGCGCTTATCTTGTCGAGAATGATTTGCGAGACCTCTACGCCCTCTTTGTCATGCTTGGCTCGGTTTGAGATACGGCGGTCCCCGGGAAGTCGCGTGCCGTCTTGCTCATATATTTTATCAAAAAAGCCTTCCGCATGATCATTCCAGCCATCATTTCCGCGCACAAGGGTCGGGTCAATCGCCATTAGGAACTCACCGCCTTGTGGCGGGCCGCCATCATTATTGTCGCGTGCCGCCGCTTCAAAGCTAAAGCTTTCACCCACCATCGCGCCAGCCAGAAGCTCAACCATCATTGACAAAGACGACCCTTTATATCCTCCAAACGTCATCAGAGCCCCTTTTAAGATCTCATTGGGGTCTGTTGTGGGATTGCCATCCGCATCCACACCTACGCCTTCCGGGAGAGTATGACCATCGCGGGCTGCTAAGCCAACTTCTCCGCGCGCCATAACAGCTGTCGCCATATCAAATATCATGGGCGACTTGCCTGGTCGCGGCCAACCAAAAGCAATCGGGTTTGTGCCGAAGAGAGCCTTCTTACCCCCCGCAGGAATGACTGACGGCTTATAAGACGTGCAAGCAAAGGCCGCCAATCCGGCCTCACAAATGGGTTCCAACTCGGTCCACAGAGCCGCAAAGTGATGCACGCCGATCAGCGGCATAACGGCAATTCCGCATGTCTTGGCGGCCTCAATCAAAGCGGGCCGCCCCGCCTCTAATGCCGTCGGGGCGAATGAATTATGGCCGTTCACTTGCACAACGGCACCCGCAAGCTTTGTGACTGTCGGCTTTGCCTTTCCGTTCACTTTACCGCTTTTTAGCGTCGCCACATATCCCGGAAGACGAAACAAACCGTGCGACACACAGCCGTCACGTTCTGCCATCGTCACGACATCCGCAACAGCTTTGGCATTAGTTTCATCCGCGCCGAATTTCATCAATGTGCCTTCAGCCAAGCTCCGGATAGCCTCAACACTCATAGTCTGATGACTCATGATTTTCCCCTAATTAACGCGGTAAACATAGACCGCATGTTTTATATTTTGATCCCCATTTGGCATAGACACAAAGGGGGCCGTTTCAAATTCTATTTCCCAGTCTCTTGCGCGGGTCAATGCGTCTCTATGCTTATGAAAAAGTTGAGTCTGTTCGTTAATGTGAGCATGGGTTGACCATATAATGAGACCGCCCGGTTTCGTGACCCTTACAAATTCGTCCAAGCTATGAGGCGGGGCATTACCCGGGGCGAGGCAACCAATGGAATAGGTCACGTCAAATTCATCATCCGCAAAATCAAGCCTTTCTCCCAAAGCCATTTGCTTAAGACTATCATAAATGTGCCGTGACTTCGCTATCTCTAACATACCGCTTGATAAATCTATTCCGTGGAAATTAGTATAGCCCATCAGCTTGAGTGGAAGACTATGCATGCCAGTCCCGCAACCCGCATCTAAAATACGGCTCTCGCCCATCTTAACATAGCGCGCAAAAACGCTCGCGCCGACATAGGGCAGCTGAATACCAAAGGATGTTACATCCTGATCATATGTCGTTGACCAATCATCATACGCATCGCGGCGTTCCTCATGACTTCGAGCCGCATAGACTTTTTCAAGCTTATTATTTTTGCTATAGGCCATTAGCAGGGCTCAATCGGGTAGCGGGTCAATATTTCAGGGCCCAACGCCTCTTTCAGAGGGTCAAGCCATGGTTCAAAATTGCGCCATTGCTCAAGACCCGATTTAAAAATCGGCTGCCTTACCTGCTCTGAGCTTGCGGTACGTACGGAGCGTTTGGTCTTATGAAATTCCAAACAAGATTGTTCGAATGGCAGTCCAAGGTAATCCAATATGCGGCGCACTTGGTTTTCAGTATCACCCACAACATCTTCATATTGAACACGCAAAATTTCGCCCGGTAAAACCGAATCCCAATGGTCCATCAATGCAACATAGTCTTTGTAATAAGTCCCGACATTCTCAAGGCCATATGTAAATTCCTGCCCCTCTGCAAAGTGCTGTTTGAAACCGGAGAAACAACACGCCATGGGATGCCGCCGGGCATCAATGATTTTTGCATTTGGCAGTATCAACTTAATCAAGCCGATATGACGAAAGTTATTCGGCATTTTATCGATAAAGAACGGCGCGTCTTTGCGGTGTATGCGCGTATCCTCAATGAAACGCTCCCCAAAAGTCTTAAGCTGGTCTTCTGTCAGATCATGCAAGATGCCTGGATAGCGCCCATTGATTTTAGCCCGTTCCCGTCCACGTAGATGATATGACAGCGAGAGGATATTGGGCAGCTCGAGCGTACCATCAACCTGGCTGTGGGATGCGATTATTTGCTCTAATAGGGTTGAGCCGGCGCGGGGTAAGCCTACGATAAAAATCGGATCCGGCGCAGCAAAGCCCTTTCCGCCTTGCTTTTCAAAAAGCTCAGCTGTGCAAATCCTCGCTTGACCCTCTAACTCTTCCGTCATGTCAGCAGCTTTATAACGCGATTCAAAAGATTTCAGATCATTGCCTTGCTTATATTGCTCAAAAGCCGCGGCGTAATCTTTGCGGTCTTCTAAAGCTTTCCCAAGTGAGAAGAACAAATTTACGCGATCCATGAAACCTGTGCCTGTGCGCTCTGTCAAAGTTCTCATTTGATCCACTTCGCCGTCTGTAAACTCATATGTTTTAAGGTTCGCGAGACCAAAGTAAGCATCACCGTGATCGGCTTTGGCGCGATAAGCGGCGCGGTAACTTTCCACCGCATCATCATGTTTGCCAAAAGTCTTAAAGGCATGACCACGTGAGGTCAGCGTTACCGGATCATTTGGAATTCTCTCCAACACATCTTCGAATAGAGCAAAGGCACGTTCATGGTCACCCGTTTGCATACTCTCAATCGCAAGATGGGATTGGAACACAGGATTTTCAGGGTCACGTTTATATAAGCCTTCCGCTTGCTCTAAGGCTGCGGCGAACTTTTGGCGTTTTCGCAGAATTTGAATATAATCTAGATGAAGCTGAATATTATCAGGTGCAAATTCAATCGCGCTTTCCAATAAAAAATCGGCATCATTAAAGACACCGAACCTTGAGCCAATATCTGCCAGCAAACGCATGGCTTCAATATGGTGCGGTTTTTTCTGAAGAAAGAAACGGCATAATTCTTCGGCTTTGAGTAATTTACCTTCGTGGATAAGATGCGTAACTGTCAATAATTCCTGTGGTAATTTCGATAAATGCTCAGCCTGGAAATTGGCTTTATAAGCTTCTTGTCTCAAACCCTTGCGGGATAAAATATCAGCCTGCGATTTCCAACTGGCCATCAGTGCCGGATTAGCGCGGCACGCTTTTTGATAGGCTGACAAAGCCGCATCGAATAAACCTTGGTCTCGCGAAAGATGCCCCTCTTCTTGCAGCGCACGTCCGAAATTTGGCTGAATAGTTTTCAACTCCGCCAAGGTCTTTTCTGCAAGGGAATAGTCTTTCAAATAGCGTGCAGATACCGCTTTCATATAAAGGCCCTCAATGTCTTTTGGAGAGTCCTTGAGCAATTTATCTGACTGCGCCACGGCCTGTGCAAAGCGGCCTTGCTGCATCAGAGTCTGTATTGCCATATGGGCGTCTTGAGTGTCGGTCATAATAGCCTGATATGAAAAAGCGCGCCCCTGTTATGGGACGCGCTTAGTTATAATCATAGAGTGTTACCGGTGTCGATAATCAGAAATATCTATCTGAATTTCACAGAGAGACGCGCACCTGCATTTAGCGGGCGAGCATAGCTAACACGAGACACATCATTGATGTGCTGACGGTTAAGCTCAATATCTGCATCCAAGATATTATCAACAAAGATTTCGCCGGTCCAGGCATCAGCCGTAAGACCTGCTGAGACACTTAGTTTTGTCCAGCCTTGGATCTCATCGCGATTCTTCACAATAATATCTGAGAAGGATTTCGCAGAGTGAACCAGTTGCGGCATAACGTGTGCTGTCAGGCCACTTGCTGTATCCCATTCATAACGGGCGCGGACATTGAACTGGTATTTCGGCGCAAATGAGAGGGAGTCACCTTCACGCACATCATCAGTCGGAATATCCACTTTCGTGATTTCAGTGTCTAAGAAACTGTAAGCGCCTGTGATTGTGAGGCCTTCCATGCTAAACGGCGCATATGTGATCTCGCCTTCAACGCCTTTAATTTCAGCGTCACCCACATTGGCATTAAAGAACAGGTTGACAATTGATGTATCAAAAATTGTCGCTTGCAAATTCTCAATATCAACGAAGAATGCAGACCCGTTAAACTGTAGCTGATTATCCATCAGGCGTGTTTTCCAACCGAGTTCAAAGTTCGTCACATCATCTGTTTCAAGCTCAAATGGAACTGTAAAGTTACCTGAAACAGCGCCTCCAGGACGGTTCAGAAGTCCCGGACGATAGCCTTCGGAATATGTTCCGTAGAAAAGCATTTCTTCATTTGGCGTATATGTCAGAGTCGCCTTTTTGATGAGGCCATCTGCTTCTGCTTTATCAGGCGCGCGCAATTCGTTGAAGATACGCTGCGCTTGTCCTTGACGGTTTGCCGGAAGCGCATTGCGAATATCATCGACACTGTCAGCCAATGTAAACGTAATTTGGTTATCTGGATTACAATCGCGTGTGAAGGTATAAGACCCGTCTCCATCATAAAGATCGTTAATGTCTGTACCAAAGGCATTTCTGTCTTCTTGTGAGAACAAGTTACAGAAAGATGAGTTGGCCGTACCCTCAAGATCGACAGAGTTATCATAATAACGGGCGCCAAGCGTGATAGAGAATTGATCCGTCAGATCAAAGCTACCTTCACCAAATACGCCGAGCTGCTTGTCAGTCCGTCTCACATCATTCCTGAAAATTGTATCTTCGGGGAAAGCCGTATCATCAGAACTAAAACCGGGTCCCGGGAAGCGGAAATTGAGCGGGTAACCATCGGGCTGTCCGTCACCATCCGCATCGAATATAAATTTGTTGCCGGGATAGTTAAAGTCAACAAGCTCTTCCAAAACTGTGTCGCTGTAAAAACCACCAACAGTCGCTCTTATGCGTTTCTCAGCAGGCGTGTTAAAGCGAAGCTCATGTGTTTGGACTTCAAGATTAGACTCTACATCGCCATAAAGATTCGGCGCCTGACATGTCCCTGTTGGCTCTGCATCTGAATAAGCGGATGAATAAGTAGAGTAATCACAGATATAATAAGGAAGATATTGGGATACGTAAACATATTCAGAGTAATCGATACGTTGTTCTGCCTTACGATCCGTGTAAGCTCCTGTATATACGGCTTCTAGAGCGCCTAAGCGGCCTTTGAGTGTCCAGCTTAGGTTATCATATTCATCATCAAGCTCGCTCTGCTCGTATGTCTGAATTTTGTGGCTTCCCAAATCTGGGTTAGCCAAGAAAATACCGTCTGTTTGCAGTTGTTGATGAGCATAACCCACCAAAAGCGACCAATCATCCGTCGCTTGGAAGAGGGCTGATGTCCGGAACCCAAAATAAGTTGCATCATTTTGGTTCTTTTCCTCAATCGCAATCGCCGGGATTGCGTTGATACCTGATGTATCTGCACCCGCATCAAAACCTGCGCGAGAGCCAACCAATGTACCATTATCCCGAACAGCGTCAGCAGAACGGTAACGTGCAGCAGAAGTCACATCAAGTTGTCCAGCCACAGCATCGGTCCAGCCGCCTTGGCGATCACCATAAACAACGGCGCGAAGCGCTAAATTATCACTGACAGGTACGTTATAGACAGCTTCACCTTTAAAGCTGGCATCTCCGCCTTTGGTGAAGGACGTTCCGACTGTGAAATTCGCCTCTTCAACGCCGATCTTAGGCTTATTCGTAATCATACGAACGGTACCAGCCTGAGAGCTGGCCCCGAATAGCGTACCTTGAGGGCCGGAGAGCACTTCAACGCGCTCTAGGTCAGCCGCGTAAACATCTAGGTTACGACCGGGCTGAACAAGTGGCTGCTCGTCCAGGTAAAAGGCAACGTTTGGCGCAAGACCTGCAACGCCCGCAATCGAAGTCGCTGGAGTCGTCGAAGCCAAGCCGCGAATATAAATTGTATTATTACCTGGACCTGCCCCGCCGGCCGTAACGCCAGGAAGCTGTACAAGGTAATCTGTAAAGACATCAACGCGGAGTTCTTCAAGTGTGCTTTCCCCCAAAGCCGCAACAGCAATCGGAACATCTTGAGCTGTCTCGGCTCTTTTCGTCGCCGTGACAATAACTTCGTCTTCAAGTTGGGCGTAAGCTGGAGCCGCCAAACTACCGGCCACAATGAGACTTATCGCACTACAGCCTAATAAATTTTTTTTTTGCATTGGATTCCCTTTGTATCAACTCCAGGCGCGGAGTCTTTTTTGTAAGGGCGTTGTGTAACAACATTATTAGAAATTACAAATGTTGAGGTGATGTAGTTGGCCTCAAATTATAAGAAATAGCTGTGAAAAACTTTATATTGCGATATAAATGTCACAGTAATTCGCCAATTGTGGGGTTGGAATTAATTTATCTTATCATGCGTATCACTAAAAATTATCCGTATGAGGCATTTAACGACACTTCTATTTAAAGATTCTATAAAAGGGTAAGCCGTATAGAATGCTCAAACATGCAGACGGCCCAATTTTTTTTCAACCGAATGTCATTTCAATAATCTTATCAAATTCCAGGAATGTGAGACCAAATTGATGCCCCAAAAGACTGATATTCTACAATCCGAATTGGGCCCTCACGGCGTTCTGCGGCTAATATTAAATGACAATCGTCGGCGCAATGCTTTATCTGAAGCCATGTTGATAGCGTTGAGTCGCGCCATTATCGAGGCGGATCAGGCACCCGCCATTCGCGTTATCATTATCGCCTCAGATGGCCCCGCATTCTGCTCAGGTCATGATTTAAAAGAGATCACGCAGCATCGAAACGACCCTGATGAAGGACAGACTTTTTTCTCAAAACTCATGCAGCTCTGTTCTGAGCTTATGCAAAACGTTGTAAATTGTTCTAAGCCCGTCATAGCGGAGGTCGAGGGCACCGCCACAGCCGCAGGATGTCAATTAGTGGGGAGTTGTGACCTTGCCATAGCTTCTGATACAGCGGTCTTTAGCACGCCGGGCGTTGACATCGGGCTCTTCTGCTCAACTCCTATGGTTGCACTTTCCAGAAATATAGGCTCTAAACAGGCCATGGAGATGCTCTTGACCGGAGATAGAGTCTCAGCAGAGAAAGCCGCAGAAATAGGCTTGATCAACCGCGCCGTGACTCAAGATGAGCTGCGCGCAACCGTCTCAGAACTGGCCGAAAAAATCGCGGCAAAATCATCCCTAACGCTCGCAACAGGCAAAGCAGCTTTTTATGCCCAAAAAGAGCTGAACCTGGCAGAAGCCTACGCTTACACATCAGAGGTAATGGTCAAAAACATGCTCAGACATGATGCCAAAGAAGGTATAGAAGCCTTCATAGAAAAACGTCCACCTAAATGGACATAATAGCTGAACGCTGTATAATTATTTACGTGCAAAAGGAAAATGGTGCGGCTGAGAGGGCTTAGCGCTTTCCATTAAGGCAATAAATACAATAACATAAAATGCCTCGCAAGTCATTTTTGAGGCAACAAGTTAGACAATTGTAATGCAATCTTCCGAGATTAATAGAAAATGTGTATTGTTGAATTTTGCAAATTTGTAACTCAAAAAGAAAATCTAAATCAGCGCATGCATCTCAACCATCGCCATATCTTGCGTGAATACATCTGGCTCTAATGCTTCTCCAACAAAGACTTCCCCATCTCCTAAAGTCTCGGCCATGACGAGTTCTGTAAAGGTGAAGTTACTTTCGCTTAGATCGGCAATGTTCTGCCCAACAATGGTCAGGGTGTTTCCGCTGCCAAAGTTGATCAGCGTATTCGCGCCCGCATCTGTGGCCACCGCCATAATCTCAGCAAAGCTGTCAAAGGCCGGATCTGTGTAAAGAATGTCGATGACTTCATTTGTTGTGAAGCCTTGGATAACATCCGCATCATCCTGCATCGTATTATAAGCAAAACTATCGACACCAGCGCCGCCATTGAGGCTGTCATTACCCAAACCTCCTGTCAGGAAGTCATTCCCGCCATTACCAATTAGCGTATCATTACCATCCGAGCCCGTTAGACTATCGGCTTGGCCAGAGCCAAAGATACGTTCAATACTGATGTAAGTATCGCCCGCAGCATCGCCGCCAGTGCCGCCTGTTTGAATATTAACAGTCACGCCTGATGATGAAGCGAGGTAAGACACCGTATCAGTTCCCGTGCCGCCATCATGGCTATCAGCACCGCTATCACCAAAGAAGAAGTCATTCCCTGCGCCGCCGCTCATGATGTCGTCACCCGCTTGGCCAAAGATCGTATCAACGCCGTCACCGCCGCTAATCGTGTCATCACCATCGCCGCCAAGGAGGCGGTCATTACCGCCCGCTCCATTTAGGGTATCGTTACCGTCATTCCCTGTGAGGCGGTTATTACCGCCATCACCGATAATATCATCATCAAAGTCTGAGCCAAAGACCCACTCAATGCCGTTAAAGATATCACCTGCCGCTTCACCGCCCGTCCCGCCTGTAGCTAGGTCAAGCGTGACGCCAGCATCAACATCCGTATAGACCGCAATATCAATACCTGTGCCGCCAATGAGCGTATCTGCGCCCGCGCCGCCAAAGAGGCGGTCTCCGCCCCCTGAACCGTCAAGTACGTCATCGCCGTCAAAGCCGCGCAGCTCATTGGAGCTATTATTACCTGTCAGGCTGTCATTAAAGTCAGAGCCGTAAATCGCCTCTAAACCGAAATAAGTATCGCCTGCCGCGTCACCGCCGGTCCCGCCTGTGGCAATGTTTACGATGACCGCAGAGGCTGCGCCTGTGTAATTGGCAATATCAAAGCCTATACCGCCATTGAGCTGGTCAGCGCCGGCAGAGCCGTAAAGTTGATCATTGCCTGCATCCCCGCGCTGAATATCATTCCCGTCACCGCCATAGACGCGGTCTATGCCGCCGCCCGCATTGATGGTGTCATTACCGCCTTCACCAAAGAAGAACTCATTGGCATCGGATCCTGTAATGGTGTCGTTGGAGTCGGAAGCATAAAAACGCTCTACGCCATTAAAACTATCCCCTGCGGCGTCGCCGACTGTGCCGCCTGTATCGACATTAAAAGCGACGCGTGACGTTGCTGCGCGGTAATCAACGCTATCAAAGCCATCCCCACCATTATTAGCGTCAGCCCCAGCACTGCCGAGCAGTGTATCTGCCCCCTCGCCGCCATTGAGGATGTCATCACCCTCCGCGCCGTTGAGACGGTCATTACCCGCTAATCCATTTATGGTGTCATTATCAACCGTGCCCAGAAGAATATCATTACCAGCTGTGCCGTTAATAATAGTATTGCCTGCGCCGCCCGTTAAAAGATTTGCCTCGGTGAGTGTCTGATCTGCAAAGACAAAGGTCTCAAACCCAAGAACGGTGTCTGTCCCATCTGTGCCGACATTATCAGAGATGGTGAATCCACCCGCGATGGCTGTGATTGTATAATCCGCCCAATCTCCGCTAAAGCTCGCCATATCGGTTCCGCTACCGCCATTAATCACGTCATCACCCGCGCCGCCCGTCAGATTGTCATTACCGGCATTCCCATTGATGAGATCAGCGGCGCCTGAGCCGATTATAGTTTCATCATTGCCATTACCAATAATGGTCAGTTCTTGGCTATCACCGCCCCAATTGGAGAATGTAAAGCTTGAAATATCAAGCAATGTTTCGCCCGCCATGAAGATACTAAACAAATCAATCGCGATAGCAGGTGTCTGGCTACCGATGATTTGCAGGCTATCAGAGAAAGCCATTCCGCCAATTTGTGACGCGTCAATATTTACGCTGTTTTCAACGCCGCTTTGCCCGACCGCGGCAAATTCGAGAATTTCAATTAAGTTGATGACGGTATAAGAAAAATCGATTTCGCTGCCATTATTTAGCTCGACAATAATACGGTCTAATCCTGTGCCGCCATCTATGCTTTCGCCGACGGCATTTTCGGCGCTACTCATATAAATGAAGCTGTCATCACCCGAATCGCCATTCAATAGATCAGCGCCTAACCCACCTGTAATGATATCATTTCCTGAATTCCCATCTAGCGTATTATCATTCGCATCGCCTAGAATTACATCATTTCCGATGGACCCGATAATGCTTTCTATACTTATAAGGGTTTCCGTTTCATTGGCTGAACTTGCTGTGCCCGCCGCCAAGTCAATACTCCAATTTTCGCTACTGTGGTTAAGCAGGACGGTGTCGACCCCGTCGCCGCCATTATAGTTATCATCACCAGAATTGCCTAAGAGGAAATCATCGCCAGTTCCTCCGATAAGCGTATCATCGCCAGCCCCGCCGTCTAGATTGTCGCTCCCATCTCCACCATCAAGAACATCATCACCAGCAAACCCTTCAATAAAATCGTTCCCGCCAAAACTGCTAATCACATCGTCTTGGGACGTTCCACCTATGACTTCAGCATCTTCATCGCCTCTAATGCTAATTTCGTTTCCGCCATCCCAATCTATAAAGGTCAAAGATGAAAGGTTAAGCGTGGTTTCAACATCCATGATGAATGACAGAAAGTCATTCGCGCCAGCATTTTTAGAACTTGTCCCAATAACACTGAGATTGTTTGCAAGGCCAACACCGCCAAATTGATCCGCAAAAAAATGATCTGCACTAAAGACGACGAAAGTTTCTCCATTTTGGTCGGAACTTTCAAATTGTAGCTCTTCAATAGAAACTAATCTACTCAAGTCCCGAAAATCGATTTCCTCTCCGTCACCAAGCTCTACAACGATACGGTCGGTGCCTTCTTCGCCAAATATCACTTCATCCGTAGAAATTTCATCAGCGTTTTGATATATAATCGTATCGTCTCCAGCTCCAGCCGTAATATTGTCTGCGCCGAGACCTCCGCGGATTGTGTCATTACCTGTACTAGCAGATAAAATGTCATCACCACTGCCACCAATCAGTGTGTCATTGCCCGCCCCCCCACTAAAAAACACTGCTGTATCCAGCGCTATAACACCATCATCGGCTAGCAATATATCGTCGCCAAGTGAGGTTCCGAAAGTCTCAATATTTTCAAAAGTCACAGACCCTTGCCCGGCCCCCAATGATGTGATGAAGGCAAGTTGATTGACGACATCAACTGTGGCGCCCATGGCATTACTGTCTAAACTCAAACTATCACCTAACAGTCCGTTTCCTCCACCGTCAAAATGAAAACCCGACATTACAATTGACAAAAAGGAGTCAGCTAAATCTGTGCCAATGAAGCGTTCAATATTGCTAAATGTTTGATTGATAGTGAATCCAGAAGACGAAGATCGTGCCGTAATTTCAGGTATGGCTGTATTAATCCTAAAACCTGAGCTGTCGTTTGAGGCTTGAATATCAAAGCTTGATAAATTCAACGTATCAACCCCTACGCCGCCATTATAATGATCATCACCGTCACTATAGCTAAAGCTATCATCGCCTGCCCCGCCATCAAGATTATTTGTCTGAGAATCACCGATAATCATATCATCGCCCGAACCGCCAACAATGTTCTCAATTGAAATGAGCTGCTCTCCGCCTGGCCCGAATGCTGTGCCGTAAGCCGTTCCATTTTCCAAATCGATGGTCAAATCAATTGTAGAATAGCTGAAATCGCCCGTATCTATACCAGCTCCGCCATTGAGGATGTCTGTGCCCAGATTACCGCTTAAGATATCATCACCAAGACCGCCCAAAAGTGTGTCAGCCCCTGTACCGCCAATCAGCGTATCATTCCCGTCAAAGCCGGAAATCATATTATCGCCATTACCACCATCTAGTACATTATCACTGTCATCGCCTTCAACAATGTCATCACCATTGCCCAAAACTAGATTTTCAATCCCTGTGAGCGTTTCTGCTCCCGAGCCATTAGCCGTTACAAAAGCCGTTCCTTGTAAAAGGCTGACGGTAAGGTTTCCGTTCGTGTAAGTATAATCAGCCGTATCAATGCCATTGCCGCCGATGAGCGTATCTCCGCCTCCCGTACCGCCGCTAATAATATCATCACCATCACCACCATCAATATAATCATCTCCGCCATTGCCGAAAATAACATCATTCCCGCCAAGACCGAAAAATGTATCTGCTCCGCTACTACCGGAATAATCTGCCGCGCCATTACCGTCATAAATAATTTCAATATTGTTTAGGTTTAAGGTCTCACCCCCGCCTGTCACAACGCCTGATGTGCCCGTCAGAACATAGCTATAAGCTGTGCCTGAAATACCTTGCGCGCCATTTGCGTCATAGACCTGCATCCGCAGCGTATCTGTGTCTGCGCCGCCATCTATGGTATCGGTAAAGCCTCCGGGCTCATGGTTCCATTGGTAAAATGTGTCATCACCAGCTCCGCCGGCAAGAATGTCATTTCCTCGGCCGCCGATAATAATGTCATCATCATTACCACCGCCTATATTATCAGTCCCATCACCTCCAAAAAGGATATCGTCTCCATTTCCGCCCACAATGCTGTCATTACCGCCACGGCCAGAGATCAAGTCATCCCCTGAATTTCCGAGGAAAACATTATTACTACTATCACCGCGAATATCGTCATCGCCGTCACTGCCTTCAATATTTTCTATTCCCGACAGAACATAAAAATTACTGGGGTTAATCGCGAAAAAGAGATGTCCATCTGTTGCGAGGTCGACAATAACTTGCTCGGTAAAAAAGGACGTAGAAAAGCTAAAACTATCAATACCGCTACCGCCTTCAACAATTAGCCCCGGATTGGATGAAGGGGCTGCCGCAATAAAGCTATCATCACCCACTCCTAAATCTACGATTGTAACGTTGTTAGAGGATTCGGTTACGACGTCATTCCCGCTGCCGAGGTAATATTCATCCGATAGGTTCAGATTATTTAACGTCTCATCACCGGCGCTCCCAATATAGGCACCCGTATCGCCGATATTGCCTTCGGAGGCGTAGGAGTAAATGGCATATTGGTTATCGCCATTAAAATCATCATAGATGACAGCAAAACGTGAGACATCAATGTGTTCAATACGATAATCAGGATCCGTGTTAGAGGTATCTAAAATGATTTCAGCCCCAAGAGCTGTACTTGCGGCGCTATAACGTTGAATATGAAGTTGATCATTGCCACCAATGTTGGAAATGAAACTCAATAAATACTCACCTGTTGGGAAACCAGCTGTGTCTTCTAAGGCGGTAATCTCTACCGACGATAAAGCAGATGTTGCGCTTCCCACGGGCAAGAGTGAGTTTGATCCCAATACGCCCGTTTCGACATTCGCAAATCCAATATGCCATAAACCATCACCGCCCTGACTACTAGATTCGCGGTATGTGACGGCAACCGTATTGCCCCCTACATAAGCAATCGAAGCACCTGCAAGGCCTACGGCTCCATCTGAAGCCGCCGTCAATTCTATAGACTGATGATTTGTACCATTTGTGTTAATGACTTCGATATGCAGAGTTTCCCGCAACGCTAAACCAAAAGAGTCTCTTTCGTTTACAAGAACAGCAAAACGCCCGAAATTTACATCAACAATATCATACGAAAATGGGTTTTCCGTATTGGCACCCCCTAGTACATTTCCATCATCCGCCACGACAAAAGGCCCTGTAACGACATTTGAAGCATCTACAGTCCAACCATAAGTACTATTATCTCCATCCACGACATTCGGGTCTTCCAGTCTACTCGTAATGAACAACACGCCAGCGTCATTACGACTTAAGAGAACGTCTCCGTTAGAGGCAAGCGGCCCCGTGCCTAGATTTAAGGTCGATGTCTGAATGCCTGACGCATCAAAAAATATTAGCGTAGGCGTAGTCCCGGGTTCAACCACGACAAACCCACCATTTAATGTTATTTCAACATTAACGGGACGCCCAATGTCAGCCTGAATCAAGCTATCAGCAACCACAACATTGCCAAAACTATTCATGATAAAACCATATAAATCCGTTGGTTGTCCGGGGTCAACAACTTCGCGATACATGAGAATATTTCCATTACTCAAGAATACACTGTCAAATTGAGCCCCAAAATTTCCTGGTGCTTCAAAAGGACCAGGCAGAGGAATAACGCTTTGCCAAAGTGTCGGAGTCACAGGCGCGTTAGCCGTCATCTCAAGGGGTGTCGTAGGAGATTGCGGCGCAAAGACAAAGTCATTCTCAGCGATACCTTCAAGTCGTAGTGGAACCGCAACCCCGCTCACATCCAAATCAAGCGCATCAAAAAAATCTAGATTATCCCGTAACTTATACATGCGTCCCTCCAAGACAGGGGGAAGCTCTGTTGAGCGCCCCGATTTCGACTGCCTGTGCAGCCAATTTTTTGAAAATTTCTATCGCAGTGAGAATTTTCGCGCATACTCAGAATTGAGTATGCGCTGCATTTTATTGGCTAATTTGACCTAATTATTCCACGTCACGCTGACTTTGCCGGAGGTTTCCCCATCACCGCCGCCGAGGGATGCGCCGAAAGCGATATTATCATTCGCCCGCGCGGCGATGCCGATACCAAAACCTGTTTTGCCACCATAAAAGCCAAAACCGCCGGACATACCGAGTGTTGATCCTTGGGGCAGCACCACGGTCGGCAGCGCCGCCACAGTCGCTAATCCGCCTTTAATGTCGTCAATATCGTCAATATTGCGCAGGATGTTATCCGTATTACTACTGATACTTTGACGGTTCAGGTCAATCGCAGCCGCATTGGCTGTGATATTATTGGCATTTGACGCAATGCGTGTGGAATTGACATTAATACGCTCCGCATTGAGGGAGATATTCGTCGCATTCGTGGCGATATTCCCAGCATTTGTTGCGATATTTGTCGTATTCGTCGCTGTTTGCGGGTCTTCCATCATCATATTTGTACCAATGACAGCATTATCCGGCGAAGACATCGGTAGGGATGCCGTGCTGGATATGGATGAGCTTAAGGAACGACCCAAGGATGCATCAGTCTTGATTGTGCCGGATGGAGATGCAGCCTTCTCTTGCGTCGGCGCACCCTCAGCCGCTAAAAGTTCAGACTGAACCGCGCTATTCACATGTGGTGCTACGGCTTTCGCTTGCTCTCCCATGGTTGCCGCTGTATCTTTCAGCCCTTGTGCCGCCGTGCCTTCAAGCGCTGTAATCCGCGTCTCATGATCATCCAGAGAGGTTTGCAGCGCCCCTCCGTCAGAGGCCAAATTCCCATTGGCATCCGTTGTGATGACGCCTGTGACAGCTCCCTGATTGGCCAGTGAGGCCGCTGAGGTAATCCCAGCTAAGGTATAGATATTCGTCGAGCTACCTAGTGATATTTGGTTCGCCAATGTCGTCGCCGTATTGGCGCCTATCGCCATGGCATTGGCATGTGTTGAAGAGGCATTTACGCCCATGGCGAAGCTATTGGTTCCCGTGGCTTCACTATCCAATCCGAGTGACACCGCATTTGCACCGCCAGCGTCAGAGCGCGGCCCCAAAGCAAAGCCGAAATTCCCCGATGCGTTAGCTTGGAAACCAATGGCCGCAGCTTGCGCGCCGCCGGCATCCGCCTGACGCCCTAAAGCTGTGGATTGCAGGCCTGAAGCCACACTATTTGCGCCTAACGCAAAACTATTGGTCGCAGAGGCGTTAGAAGCCGAGCCAATGGCTGTTGACCCGATACCTGTGGCGTCCGCAGAGTTACCGATGGCAATAGCGAAATTCTGATTAGCCACAGTCGCAACACCCATCGCGACGGAATTAAGTCCTGAAGCCCCTGAATTGCCACCCATCGCAATCGCGCCTGCCCCGCTCGCATTTGCACCTATAATAGATCCATTAGCGCCGCCAATGGCTACGGACCCATCTCCCGACGCGTTTGCCGAAGTGCTGGCTAACCCTGCTCCCAAAGCGGTTGCCCCCTCTGCAGTGGCTTGTGCCTGCGCACCCAAAGCCGAGGCATTTCTCATTGTCGCATTTGTGCTTCGGCCAATAGCTGTTGAAAAAGTTCCTGAGGCCACAGCTGAATGCCCAATAGCTGTAGCATTAAATACTGCAGATGAAGAGCTGCCCAAGGCTGTTGAAAAGCCACCACTCGCATCACTGCCAGTGCCCAAAGCTACTGCTTCTTGGCCCGTCGCTTGAGCACTAAAACCAACAGCTGTTGCTCTAGCAGCTGTTGCATCCGAAGATGCTCCAATAGCGGTGGAGTCGCTAGCATTGGCAACAGAGGTATGTCCCAAAGCTGTCGCCCTGCTAGCTATTGCATCGGACGCAACCCCAATGGCCGTTGACGAACTTCCTAATGCATCTGCACTGTTACCGACAGCAACACTATTGCTCATTGTTGCTTCTGCGAAAGCACCAATTGCTGTTGAATTTCCTCCAATAGCCTCAGCGCCAGCACCAAAAGCAGAGGATGAACTTGCGGCCTGCGCGTCATTCCCGAAAGCCGATGCCCTTAAACCTGTAGCATCCGCCGAGGTCCCGACACTCGTTGAACGCACGCCCGTTGCTTTACTGTTATTCCCAAGAGCCACAGCGCGGTCAGCAGTGGCTTCGGCGTCGCCGCCTATCGCTGTTGTGAAAGTCGTGAAGGCATTTGCATTACGGCCCAAGGCTACGGCCCCCGTTGTATTGGCAACAGAGGCACTACCGATTGCGATTGCGCCTGTGCCATCAGCTTCCGCAGCGACAGCAAGTGTTGCGAGGGCAGAGTCTGTTACAACGCCGCCAATCGCTATCGCGCCGTCGCCAGAGGCCGTGGCCCCGTCTTCGGCTAACACACCTGTTCCGACAGGCTTACCGCCGCCAATGGCCACAGAGCCGCTGGAATCGGCAAAGCTTTCCGAGCCCACTGCCACAGCAGAGCGATTATCCGCCTCGGCTTGAAAGCCCATAGCTGTGGAGTAACGTCCAAGCGCTTCAGAATTGTGCCCAAAAGCGATAGCACCTTCAGCGGTAGCTTCTGAACTTGTCCCAAAACTAATAGTGAAATCATCTGTAGCACGTGCTGATGAAAATAGTGTGGTAGCTGTATTATCGACAACCGCACTACCGATCGCAATTGAAGCTATGCCTGTCGCTTTAGCCCCCGAAACACTTGATAATAGATTTGAAACTGTGCCATTCGTCCCGCTTCCAATTGCAATAGCGCCAAGAGCGGTAGCATCGGTACTGGACCCCAACGCCACAGTTCCATTTACATCTGCGAATGCGAAAGAGCCTAAGGCGACAGAGCCTCTATTATTTGCCACTGCTCTGGCACCAATTGCAGTTGAGTCATCATCACTTGCGTCTGCCTGATATCCACATTGAAGAGAATAAAAGCTTTCATCTCCAGCATTACAACCATTTCCGCTATTCCGATTATTTCCCGCAAATGGATTACCATTATCTAGAGAAATAGAGCCAAATCCTGTCGCTGCACTACGTTGATTCACTTGCGCCGCAGATTTCAAGGTTTGCACCTGTTGGCGCAACGCCTCAATTTGAGCCTGCATTGCGGCAAGGTCAGAGGCACTGACATCATTGGCAAAGGCCGCATGAGGCCCGCCCGCCGTCAAGGCCAAGGCGGCGCCCGATAAAAGATATTTTTTCAAATTGTTTAATTTAATTGCTGACATGACAGTCCCCTCACAATGATGATGTCAGACCGCCCATCCCATATGAGCGGCCATATTATCACTTTAGTCAGGGTGAAACGTCCTAAGGACCTGCAGCACCCTTACAGTCCAAAGCTAAATCGCTAGCTTTGTAGGAACGCTACAGGGCGGAGAAAAAATGCGCATACTCACATTTAGGTATAAAAAGAAATTTCTTTTATAGGGCGGATGGCACTTTATTTTCTGACGTCGTCCAGAGACGACGGGTCAGCATATAGGCAAAGGCGCGCAATAATAGCGGCACCCCGGCATAGAATGTAATGAGCGCCAGTCTCTGCGGGCCATCCAATGAAACCTCCGTCGCCGCGATTTCCGGGGCTGTTTTTTCCAGACCCAATGCGCTCAATATCGGGAATGCAATCATCAGCGGCAGAATAACAGAAAACTTAGACATGGCATTTTTCAGCCCTGTAATGCCGCCTGCTTGCCCTGCTTTCCCGCTTTGCTGCGTAGCAGAAACGTGATCGGCCAACATTGAAATCGGCATAATCGTTTGGCACGCTGCGCAAATCCCTAAGCAAAAACTGATGACGACTAAAATAGCTTCATCACCTTCGCTTAATATCAATAACGGCCACCCAAACCCTATGCCAAGGAGTATGGCTAAACGCCAGGCTTTCAATTTGCCTCTTTTTTTTGAAAATCTATACCAAATTGGAAGGCCGCAAAAAATACCCAAGCCACTGGCCATCCAGGCAATGCCAATGATATCGGGGCGTTCTAAAATATAGCTGACATATAAAAGACTTAGTGAGCCTGACATCGAGGCCCCTATCATCAATGTGAAAAACACAGCAATTATGCGCCGCACATTTTTATCGCGCAATAAGCGGGCATACTGCTCTAAAATAGAAGATTTATCCTGAATTCTACTTTTTGCCTCGGACGGCATGAAGTATGAAAAGAGCGGTAAAATAACGAGTGTCGCGATGACGATTGCCGTCACAGAATATCCAAAGGCCTGCTCAAGATTATCATTCCAGATTGCGGGGATAGCTGCACCTGCAATGCCGCCAGAAACAAAAAAGACTGATTTACTCGCCGCCAGCCGCGTCCGTTCATTTAGGTCATCAGATATTTCGAGCCCCATGGCGGCCAAGGGAATGTCGCTTATTGTGAATCCTAAAAAATAGAGACATGCTGCGAAGAACAGGTAAGCGAGGCTTGGCGATTCCGGCGGCAAGAACAAGAGATATGTCGCCAAGCAAAAGAGACATAAACCGAGCGTAATCCAAGGTTTTCGCGCGCCAAAACGGCTCTGCGTTTTATCTGTGGCAACGCCGATAATCGGATCAGTGATGAAATCAAAAATGCGCCCCACCGCAAATACTAGCCCCACCACTCCCAAGCCAAGGCCCATATTCAGGCCGTAATAGCTCGGCATGAACATAATGAGGATTGAAAACCCCATCGCCAGAGGCAGCATGGGCATGCCATAAATGATGACTTGTAACCTAGATAGGTCTTGAGATCGTTGAACAAAACGTTTGTTACTAATAATGTCCATGAAGCCCCCTCGACTTCACCTATTTACGAGTACTGTCAAAATGTCTAACTTTTATTAGGTTAAACTTGACATTGTCACAGGAAATTGACCCTCCATACTTAAATTTGAGGATGAAATCACACGTAGGAGACGGTAGAGTGACTCGCGGCGCAAATAATTGGGAACCTAATGACAAAGACGGATAGAAATTTTTCGAATGAGCTTTTTTCGATCGCGCTGTCCCCTGACCGTTTTTATGAGTTTGCACATATATTTAATTCTTATCTCGATCTTTCAGAGGGTGACGACGGAATAAGAAGGGCTCTGAAAGAAGATGATGTCTTAAAAGCCATCGAGGTTGCTGATCTTTTTATCGATAAAGAAACCTCTAAATCCCAGTCCCTTAGACATTCTGTCAATCGTGCGAACCATCCAATGGTCGCCCTAGACAGCCACGGACAGGTTTTGGAAATTAATGATATTGCGAAATCAGTCTTCTCTCTGACCAGAGACGACGTCCCATTTCAATATAATTTTACCGAAAAAAGTCAAAATGACCTTAAAGCATATCTAAACAAAATTTCGGTCCAACATTTTGAGCCTACGTCAAATTTTATAGACCTGATTGAACTAGAACGAGAAAACCCAGAACAAACATATTTTGTTTGCCTGACACCTTGGAAACTGGACGGCAACACGCATTGCCTTTTGATTCAAGCCATCAATATCAGATGGCCTGATCATATGACGCCGCTGCTCAAGAAAACGTTTAACCTGACAAATTCAGAGATAGAAGTGTTCCGCCTCATCTCGGATGGTGTTTCTGTAAATGACATTGCGAACCGGCGGCAAACCTCAATCACGACTGTCAGAACACAAATTCGAGATATTTACGCCAAGACCAGCACGAATAGTCAGCTTCAATTTATCCGCCTTGCTGTCAGCCTGGCCTCTCTCACATTTGACGAAAACTCGGTTGGAAAAACTTTAGTTAATGCAGATGGAAATAAAACTTTTGAACCACCTTATCCAAGAGAAGAGCATTGGCACCTCTTAAAATTACCCGACGGAAGAAAATTGGATTATGCTGTATTCGGTCATCCTAATGGGATACCGTGCCTGTTTTTTCATAATGAGTTATTCGGTGATTTATGGCCTACAGAACTAACCCATTATGCGACTCAAAAGGGGCTAAAAATCATTCTACCTGCGCGGCCCTATTACCGTAGATCTTCGGGTTACCCCAAAGGCGTCAAGCACCCTACGCAGACAGCTAAAGATTTTTCAGACCTTTTGGAGCATTTAAACATCCCTTCGGCAAAAATATTGTCCCAAACGCTAGGAGGCATGTTCGCTTTAGAGTTTACGGATCTGTACCCCGAAAAAGTTCAGAGTCTCACCACAATATCCCCCATTCTGCCTTTTGCGACCCAAGAGCAGCAAAGCAATATGCCGCCTTTGCACAGATTCATTTCAACGCTGATGTTAAGCGCGCCATGGATGGTCGAATTTGTTGCCCGAGCAGGATATGCCTTTTATCTTCGAGATGGTCCTGAAAAATTCCTAAGGCAAACCTTCGCGAGTGCCCCTGTTGACAAAGCGACGCTTGATAATCCAGCCTATATGAAAAACCTATGCCACGGCCTCAAATTTGGCGAACCCAACGCCTACAGACCATATGCCGCGGGCTGGAAACATTTGGTACCAAATTCAGAAGAAAAGATAAGAAAAATAAAAGTACCCATGTCTCTTATCATTGGAGAGAAGGATCAAAATACAAGATTTGATCGCGCGAATAGTCTTTTGGAAGCCGGTATTAAATTAAATATTGTCAGCGCAAAAGACGGCGGAGAACTCCTCATTTTAACGCATCCAAAAGTCATTATTGATACGGTTTTGGAAAATTAAACCTTCGTCTCTCTATACTAAAAAGCATCTAAAATAGATTGATTTCGATCCATCACAAGCCACCCGTTTCTGACGCTTACATTTTTAAAAGTTGATACTATGTTTTGAGTTGAGTCCAAAGGTTGTGTATCGATTATCCATTCACCAAATAAATTTAAAACCCCCTCTGATAGGGCAAGTTGTTTAGCGGCTGAATGGAAACCGAGGGGGTCAGGCATTTTTATGAGAGGCAACACCTCACCTTGTGATCGACTTTGCCTGGAGGTCTTCAGCGCTACGGAACTTGGATGCACAGAAAACCAAGGGTCTAGCATCAACGGAATGGCGGGGATGGCACGCGCCCACTTTTCACAAAACTTTCTAACATCAGATTTGGGCACTGCGTCTGGGATATTTGACGATAGAAAAATCTCAATTTCACTCGGCAAATATGACTGATGTAAAAACACAAAGTTTCTAAAGTGAACATCTTCAACAAGTTCGGTAAGGCTTGATTTTTCACTATATCTTTCCGCGAGCTCACGCCGCAATGTTGGCGACATGTTTTTAACTGAGCCATGCGAAAGCAATACGGGGCGCAATCGAATGCGAGCATCGATTGACACATCTGACACTTTTCCATCAAGGTTGAATTCACATCTGAGACCCCTGACTAAAAGCGCTGGTTTATCCGCAAATTGTTTGACGGGCGTTATCCTGCCCTGAAAATCTAAGGCAATATCCGCAAGGTCCCTAATATTTACCATGAAGTCGTCTCCAACTTTCAACCTCTTTATAATATCGGCATCTCGAATAATATGGCGAGCGAAAATTGTAGGGCCAACAGCATTGCTGGCTAAACGAACACGCCCTGGAAATTTTCGGTCGAAAGGAAATTCTGGCCAATCAGGTGTCGTTGCATTCCACATGTCAAAGACATCTTCCTGTGCAGACTCAATCGTGTCATATGGGCGTGGCGGCGGACGAAGTAATTGAGCGTCAGGGGTGAATCCCTCAATAGGTCCACGATCAAACTGACCCTCGCCACCAGGATGCGGGACAAGACTCTCCAAGCGCAACTTTCCGGCTTTCCAGCTTGTCTTTATCTCTGGGTAAATAGCTTTCGGATTTCCACTTTCCGCATGAATATTGTTCCCTGTGCGCTTCTTAAGACGCGTAACATCATAAGTCTGAGCCCCAAAATACTGCACAAGCTTTTCAGGTAAAATATTTTCCAAGACAGTAGCCAGAGCCTCTAACCCATCATTTAAAAATGGATCAATGACGTTAGCCACCGCCTCTGCAACATCCTCTTCAACTTGCCGTTTGGCATACCTGGGCACCTCAGAAAAATCATAAGGCATTGCCAGAGCTTCTCTGGGGTTAAGCTCTAAGGCTAGCTTTAAGGCGCGACCCCTTAAGACAGAATGATCAAATGGACGAGATGATCTTGTGGCAACTGGCTGACTAATATCTGTCAATACTTTAAGTCTCAGCTTTTCAATCGGAACTGGCGCAACATTCCAACCTCGGTCAACTAAAAGTATATTGGGGAAATAAATCTGTGCGAAATGAAAGCGCAGGCCAAAACGCTTAGTTCTTTTTATTACGTCTTTAGGGTTTATCGACAATGCAACGCGAGCTGAACCGATTTCAAGCTCCTCCTCAGGCGCAGAAATATTAAACCCTTCAAACCTAAATCCTAACAACGCATCAAAAAATTCATGCAGGCCGAGCGCGATAGGTACAATCGCACTATTAAGGATTTGCATGAGGTCATTACCAATGTCCCCTTGCGAACTTGTGCGGGCGGCAAGTTGATTTAACTCTTCTCGACTAAGATTAAACAGGTTTATCAATTCGTCGATGGCTTCACTTGCCAATTCATGATGGATATTTGCTGGTCGGCTATCCAATATTAGCGCGCGAACTCCGCTATGGTTTATAATTATGCTTGCTAAGCTTCGCCGGTCAGATGGCAACCTTAATATCTCCAACCAAGTTTGGTTTTCAGTAATTTCAAATGTCAAGATTCCGTTGGATATTTCGGACTGGTTTTCATTCACGATATATTGATATATATTACGCAGAATTCTTGCAGCTACAGTAACATAATCTCCAAAATTATTCTCAGCGACATAAGCTGGAATAGCGTGAACGTTTTTCAGTTTCTTATCTTTACTCATGACGCGCTTCCCATCTTATTTAAGATGGTGCCATTTCTAAATCCCTATGCCAAGGTAAGAGTAACTCCCCAATATCTCATATTACTGTTAGCCCCATAAACGACTCTAAATCAATTTAACGAATTCACTCGGTAAGCTTCAAACTAAGCTGCATTTTATCCCTTCAGTTAAACTCACCGTCCAATCCCTCTCGTCCGCCCTTTATCTCAATCAATACTGCCGCCGCTAAGCTCACGACCTTTGATGCGCTTGCCCCACTTTTGCGCGTAATGGCTCTCCTACGGGACGAGGTAGAAAGCGCGTTGCGTCTCAATCATCGCGTGGGGGCCGTGAGGGAGTTCGTATTTCTGCGCGACTGTGCCTTCAATCAATCGCCACGTCTGCGCTGCAACATGCGCCTTGCCCGTCATGCCCTCAAGCTTTTCGGCGGAGGCATTGAACCCTTCCGTTTCTAAGGCTTTCATATAGCCGCGTTGGAAGGGGTCGGACAGGCTCGAAGGTGTGGACCTATGTTGGCACTGCAGGCGCTCATAAAAGAGCTACAAGCATACATGCAGGTAACGCGTAGGGAAAAATATTTTAATACTGTAATTAAGGGCTTCAGCAATATTAGCGAAGAATATCTGAAAGCCTTTCAAGCAGAATCGGGCGATTTTCCAAAACCGGCAGATTACCAGCATCAACTGAGCAAATTTGATAAATAGTTAACATTACGCAAAATCATTGAAAGGAAAGGTCTTTTTAAGCTTCTGAGTTACGGGATGCACAATCTTCATCATCTCATCTCTGCGGTATTTCAGCGAGCCTCCATCGCGATATTCAGGGCGGGGGTTGCGGTGTCCCATAAGGGTGCAGCGTAGCCCCCAATCAAGACCGCCCTCCAGCATACGCTTTTCAAAACTGTTTCTGAAACTGTAAATTCGGTGGCTCGTTGTCGGCAAAAGCTCTATGACTTTAAAACCTTTAAGGAGCGTTTGGGACAGAAGATAGCCTCTGTCTTGATAGTGCGGGAAGCCATTTGGCGCGCATTTCATTGCTTCAAGCGATACCCCTATAAGCGGAATTTCGCGCACCGACGCTGTCGATTTTAACGGCTGCTTGGAGCTTGATCTGATACGGATATAGGGAATTTCATCGTCTAAACGGATGTTCTCAGGCTCGATATTGGCAAAGTCGTTCGGTCTGCATCCTGTTTCTATCATGGCCAAACAAAGCAAAGCTGCCTCTCGGTTTAGGCCTTTGAACATATTAGACGCGAGAATTTTAGACCTAACCCAATCATCACTAAATGGCTGCACTTGCTGTAGCTTTGGCGAGGCAAAGCGTAAATTGAGAAATGGGTTTTGGCGGTTCTCATCCCCGATATGTTCAAAATATCGGCGATATAATTTGCGCAAGTTGCCCAAGTCTCGATTAGCACTGCTCCCGCTCATAGGCTTTTGGTCGCCCTTGGGCTGAACGCGGTCTGCCCAATAGCGGTAAACATTTCGAGCCTCATCGCGGCCTAGCTAATATAACTCCATTGAGCTTGATGAAGCTTGCAACGGTACGGCGTTTGACTTTGGAATAATTCTTGAGCCATTCATGTGATTTGCCTATCTGCTCCTCCAGAGCAATCTCACTTAAATATAGCTCTAAGGCTTGGCTTATTTTTCCCTTTGGAGCTTTGGTGATAGAAGGACATGAATTGGGTCAAGCGCTATCATGCGTTCCATAATCTTTTCACCGTTCAATTTGGTCACGATTACCGAGACGGATATCTATCACGGCGTTGCCGCGCGACTTTCCGGCTATCCGATTCAAGAGTTCGGTAAATCAGAACACGCTTATCTATATGGCGAGCCGCTTTTGAGACGCGGCGCATATAATACCATATGTCATTGCGTAGTTTTAGATACTGATCTGGACGCTGAACCGACCTCATATAGCCATCTCCTGCCAAGGCTTTATCTGCCCAATTGTAAGGCAAGACGTTAGGCAAATCGCGCGACTTTTCGTATGGAAAGTAAAGGAAAGAGGGGTTTTCCGAGACTTTTCAAAGGCTTACGCTCTTTGCAATGTCAGGAATGTGGTGCGGCTGAGAGGCTAGGATGTTTATTCCTTCTCACCTGTCCTATACCGTAAATATCTATATAAATCAATGGAATAGTTATCATCCAGTTTTAAAATCATGCATAAATTGTACTCACTTTTGTACTCACATTTTAGAAACGGAAATTAGCTTCTTGCCTGCTTTGTCTTAGCCCTATCAACTCCGTTTCATTGTCATGAGCGGGTCTAGCATCCATTGCATGAGGGTGCGACGGTCTGTGATGAGGTCACCTTGTAGGGTCATGCCTGCTTTAAGGTCGACTTCATTGCCATATGCTGAGACGGTTTGTTTGTTGAGGTCAACAACAACGCGGTAGACGGCTTGTTCATAGGGGATAGGGGCGTCGAGTTCTCCGGGACGGTAAGGCGTTGCTGATATCTCTTTGATTATGCCGTGCTGGACGCCAAACTTTTGATATGGGAATGCATCTACGAGTAGGTTCACATCTTGGCCTGCTTTTAGGAAGCCAGCTGAGCGTGTTGGAGCTAGAAGTGTAGCTTGTAAGCCGGAACCTTCAGGAATAATCATCACAAGCGGAGCATTTGGCGGTACGGTTTGCCCTGCCATGCCCTGCAAGGCTGTTACTGTTCCTGCAATGGGACTGCGTACCATATAGCTTGAAGAAGCTTCAAGGCTGGCACGGCTTTCCTCTAATTGACTAATTTGTACTCGGGTTTGTGAGAGTTCTCGGTCTTCATTGGCTTTAAGGCCTGAAATAGCAAAGCGGACTTCAGAGAGCGTGCCTTCACGCGATACGATTTGCTGATCAATGCTTTCCAGTGCGAGACGCTGATTAATATCATTAGAGCGAGCATTATCCAGCTCAAGTTGTGAGGTGACTTCTTGAGCCGTTAAGCGTTCTATCTTTTCAAATTGAGCGGCAGCTAGTTCAACCGCTTGATTTTGTAATACTCGACGCCTCAATAAGCCGTCTAGTTCACGCTCATAATTCAAGGCTTGTGAGGTTAGGCGGGCTCTATCTCCAGCAAAGCGCTTTTGTGTATTTATTAACTGCTCGCGAAGCTCAGAGAGACGAACGTCTGTGCTTTCAAGACGGCGCTCACCAATAAAGCCGCCCTCAGTTTCAACATCCACACGGCTTTCAAACAGCGGGGCACCTGCTTCGACATAATCGCCTTCATTGACGAAGACTTGTGTCAGGCGACCGCCCTGATCCGCTCGTATAATCGATAGGCCATTGGCAGGGGCTAGATAACCCACAACGGTTTCTTTGCGTTTATATTCACCGTTTAGAAGGAAGCCAACCAAGCCAAGGGTGACAGCGAAGAATACAACCGTCATGATTAAAAAGCCAACAGGCTGTACAAGGATAACCTCGCCATGCAGTTTACGGCGTTTGTATTCTAAGGCTTCTTTACGAAAGAGTGACATAAATTTAGCTTAACTAGTAAAAAAGGCGTTAATAAGAAATATGAAACAAGCCAAGTAGAAAAATATAGATAGGAGGTATTTGAGAGGCTTATTTTTGCATACTCGTGTAATATATAAGTAGAAAAGTGTGAATACGATACCAGAAATCAGTATGTTCCAAATTAAAAAAATAGCGTTGGAAAAGCCCTCATCTTTAAAAAATTCATCTCTGTAAATAGAATAAATACATAACAGAATTAGTAAAGACGAAAAAATATCCCTGAAAAGAAAATCATTTCTTCTAAATGTAAGCTTCATATCTATCTTTATTCATTACATATGCTTCTAAATGCTAATTTAGTGATTTCATTATTTTCTATTTTTTTTTCGCCTTGTCCAAATACCCACTCTACGCCTGGCTTTATACGTAAGGATACTAAGGCTTCGGCTTCTTGACGATTTTCAGGCCAATAACCTAAAAAAATGTATCCATGTTTTTCCAAATTTTTTTTATCTGGAATCCAAAAACTATACTGGAGTCTAAGATTCATCGGATTACTGACATCATTAACGCATAGAGGTGTCAAAACATCTAAAGCTCTTTTAACGAGTGTATTGTCAATGGAGTGGATTTCATGAAAGCGATATATCGAAGCGTATGAATTTTTCAGATATGATTGCCTAGAAGTTGGCACTTGACTCATGTCAATGAATTCTTCGAATGAAATGACACTTGGATGAAATGCTACAAGAGTGTCATCCATAACGTATGAACTACTACCTGAAGGTAATATGTACATAGCGCAACTAGACATGCAAACATTCTTTGCGGTAACTTTAATCTTATTTTCATGGATGAAATCCGCTAATTCAATAGCGGCTTCTTCCAAACCTCCATAACTAGAAATTACTAACGTGTTGAATTTGTTAGTCTGATATTCGACCATAATTTGCGATACAAACTCTTTTGTAATCTGACCGTTAACGCTATGTTTAGTTTCTATTTTTTTAGGATTGCATCCAGCAATAGAAAATACAGTAAGGAAAATTATTGCAATGCGTTTCATTTTGTAAAGGTTACCAAATTTACATTGGTAACCTTCCCATATAGTTAGAATTATACTTTATTTAGATTTACCGCCATTAACATCTGGGGCTCCCGGGATGGCACTTAACGGTATTTGAACACCTACTCCTAATGTTACACCTCCCGGAGCAGGGTTAGCACACAGACCTAGGCAGACTTGTGGGTCGTTTTGAACATCGGTTACTGCATCGTCAGTATTATCTGATTGACCAATTGTAATACTATAGCCAAGTCCTACAGTCGCGCCTCCAAGGCCGGAGTCATTTTCGCCTGATCCGGAGGAATAGGCATTCACGCCGAGCCCAAGTGTGAGCGAACCACCACCATAAAAGCCACCACTACCTTCATTGCCTGCTCCACCAAGCATTTGCTCCATAACAAGTGGATCCCTCTGAGCCCAGTCCCATTCCCATTGTAGTCCACCAAACCCATCTGGCGGTAAATCACTCCCTCCTGAGACGTTTTCCATTTCATTTGTATTGAGTTCACGTAACATGTTGTTTCCTTTCTTAACATGTTTGCAAGTGAGTGGCAAAACCGTTATTAGCCTGCTACCCGCTTGCGGGTTGATGAGGGGCTGTGTCTTGCGTCGAAACAGTGACGCAGCCTCTCGCTTTTCAAATTACCTCACCATTGAGATAACCTGTTTATCAGCACAGTCTGTGCTAATTCTGTTATACTTATTGCGTTTCTCACCGATTGATGAATCGTGAGCGGAAAGAGGGTTGTTGCGGACGATAGCTTTCCCAACGTTCATTCATGCCATCGGTTTGACAGATAGCATAACGGCCACGCCTATCCCGACAAATTGGCAAAGACAGGCTCTCTATTTCAGGTGTGCTTTGAGGCATTACTTCAGCTGGTTCAATCCGCGGTTGAGGTTCAGGTGGTGCCATTCCAACTAGATTAGAAAGGTTAGCCCTTTGACCTACTGACGCGCCCAAACTTAACGCATATGCAGACGACTCAAAATTGACGCGATGTCCATTTGGAAGGCCGGTATATTCCCCGAGATTAAAACCGCCAGAGGCATACTCAAGCTCTTCCTCTTCTAAATTCCGTATCATGTTCGTCTCCTAACGTTCTCAAATAAAGTATGAGATAGATGATATTTGTTCTTGTTATGTTCTTTTATAAGGATTATATTCCTATTGTCAACATGAATTTGAAAAAACTTATTCACAGTCTCTCCGGATGTGAGGGCAAAGATAAAGGAGTATATAATGAGCGAGATTTACGAGGCGGTATATTGGTATATTTGGAACAGCTATTCTGAACATTATAGCTTTGCATATGATTTCCCCAATTTCTTTTGTGAGTTGAGCGTTAACCATATCCAATCAATCGTGAAGAGAATTCTCCAGTTAGGGGAGTTATTTTTTATTAATACTATAGATAGCGTTTATCTTATCGCCTTACTCTATTTACGAGCATAGGGTAATCTGATGACAGCTACCCGTAAGAGCAGAAACAGGGCAGAGACGCTGACGGATAAGGTTGAAGGCGCAGACAAGCTCCACCTCTTTCGCTGGAATAAACTGCCTGTTATCCTTCAAGCTGAAGCCGCTGAATGCGGCATGGCGTGCCTCGCTATGGTGGCGGGGTATCATGGCTATCAAACCAGCCTGACGGAACTCCGGCGTAAGTTCACGGTTTCACTTAAAGGTGTGAACTTGAAGTCTCTGACTGTGGCTGCGGATCAGTTAGGTCTATCAGGACGTGGTCTGCGATGTGATTTGGAAGATTTAAGGCAGCTTAAAATGCCTTGTATTCTCCATTGGGGCCTAAACCATTTTGTTGTCTTGAAGAAAGCGGGCCGTAAGAAAGTCACTATCCATGATCCTGCCAAGGGCAAACGCGTTTTGATGTTGTCCGAAGTCTCCAAGCATTTTACGGGTGTTGCGCTGGAGTTAACACCCACACCGAATTTTGAGAAAAAGGAAGAGAAAGAGCGCGTCCGTATTATGGACTTATGGTCAAAGATGACGGGGTTCATTCCCGTGATTCTTCAGATCATAGCTATTACGGTCATCTTACAGGTCTTCGCGGTGCTCTCGCCCTTGGTGAATCAATTGGTTGTCGATGAAGCTATTGCCAAAGGGGATGCCAATTTTCTCAAAGTCATCATTGCAGGCTTTGCCATGCTTCTCTTTGTGCAAACGGCTATTGGGGTGCTTCGCTCTTACATCTCTATGTATTTTGGGACGCTGCTGAACTTTCAAATGCGGTCTAATATGCTGCGCCATGTCATGCGGCTAGAAGCGGAGTTTTTTGAGAAGCGTCATATCGGGGATATTATGTCTCGCATGGGCTCATTGGGGCCTGTGCAAAACCTGTTTACATCGGCTTTCGTAACAGTATTGCTCGACGGTATTATGGCTGTGGCCATGGGCGTGATTATGTTCCTCTACTCACCTATGCTGGCAGGTGTTGTTTGCGGTATTATTTTGCTATCTTTCATTACGCGCCTTGCAACCTTTCCTTATGTCATCCGGATAACGGAAGAGCAGATACAGAAAGATGCTGACCTTCAGACGATTATGCTAGAGACTATACGTGGGGCACGGGCTGTTAAAATCTTTGGGCGTGAGCAAGAGCGCCATGCGCATTGGCAAAATGCTTATGCCGATAGTGTTAATGTGGGACTACGTTTACAGCGCTTTGGGATAAGCGCGGGTGCGGGTAGCGGGATTATTTTTGGACTGCTTGAGCTGGGTATTTATTATCTCGGCGCTATGCTCGTCATCAATCAATCGCTAACCCTAGGCATGTTCTTCGCATTTCAATCCTATCGTGGGCAGTTCATAGGGCGGATTAATTCTCTGATTGGGCTCTACTTCTCATTCCGGACTGTTGGGCTTCATCTCGAACGCTTAGCAGATATTGTTTATGCCGATCAAGAAAAGGGCATTGATGCCCCTCTTATGGTGGGCAAGACGCTTTCGGGTAAAATCGAAGTCAAGAAACTCCGCTTCCGTTATGGGGATAATGAGCCTTGGGTGCTCGATGGCGTGAATATAACCATAAACCCCAAAGACCGTATTGCTTTGGTTGGGCCATCGGGTGGGGGTAAGACAACACTGCTTAAGCAACTTATTGGTCTGCATAATCCCGTTGAAGGGGAAGTCCTTTATGATGACCGTTCACTGGCCTCAACAGGCGTAAGAGCCATTCGAAGCCAAATCGGGGTTGTTATGCAAGATGATCGTCTGCTCTCCGGCTCTCTCTATGACAATATCAGCTTCTTTGACCCTGAAATGGATATGGAGAAAGTAGAGCACTGTGCCCGTGCTGCCTTTGTCTATGATGATATCATGGCCATGCCTATGGGCTTTCAGAGCCTTGTCGGGGATATGGGGTCGATCTTATCAGGCGGACAAAAGCAGCGTGTCTTGCTGGCAAGAGCTTTATATAATGGGCCTAAGATATTATTCCTTGATGAAGGTACGGCGAATCTTGATCCTCAGTCGGAACGCAATATTGTGCAGCTCTTGGCTAAACTCCCAATTACGCAAGTCATTGTCGCTCACAGGCCAGCTGCTATTGAGACCTGTAATCGGGTTTTTCATGTTGAGAATGGCATAGTCCAAGAAGTCGAAAAGCCAGCGAATTTGGCAACAGAAGCTGAAGAACCACCTGTTCAAATCGAAGCTACATGGCAAGGCGGGAATTTTGTGGCGGAGTAAATGACGGATTTCCGTCCCTCAACAATGCTTACAAATCAGGTTAGAATTCCAGAGAGGTGATGAATCTTGGTGCGGCTGAGACGCTAAGGTGTTTGTTTCCTTATGTCCTTTTACATAAGACAAATATCTATATAAATCAATACAATAGTTGTTTGTTACGTCTAATTTCAAGAGGAATTTGTACTCACTTTTGTACACACATTGTAGAGACGGAAAGTCCATGCTTTCGTTTTCTATTGCAGCGACTATTGATATAACTAAATATCTTCATATCAGTTTAGAGTTGGGGGCAAACATTTCAGATTTTACGTATAGAGTTTTCATCTCCTACTCTCACAAGGATCGAACTTGGGGTAAATGGCTTCATCAAGCTCTTGAGAAATACCGTATTCCGAAACATTTACTGGATGAAGAAAGCCCAGCACAAAGATTCGGCCGTTGCTTTCGAGAGGATGAAGAACTGGGTGCATTAGCTGAAATTGGCCCCAAAATTAAATCAGCTCTTCACACATCCGATGCATTGGTAGCAATTTGTTCGATAAATTCTGCGCAATCTAATTGGGTTAACGAAGAAATCACTGAATTCAAAGCAAGTGGTCGTGCTCACAGGGTGTTTGCTTTAATCGTCGACGGCGAACCGCACGGTGGCATGCACGAGTGCTTTCCTGATGCCTTAAAAAAGCAGTTTGATGCAACCGGCAATTTTACAGGCAAATTTACAGAACCTTTGGCGATAGATGTTCGAAAGTTTGGTCGAGATGATGCCAAACTTAAATTAATCTCAGGGGTGTTGGACTGTGAATACGATGCCATCAAACAACGAGAAGTACTTCGACAAAAATCCGTCCGCAGACGTAGTCAGGCGTTATTCGCAGGTGGTATAGCGTTGTCTACAATTGCGATCATTGGAATTTGGCAGGCTATTGTCGGAAACATTCAGACAAGAGAAACGCGAAGTACCGTTTATGCACAAGCAGCCAACCGTTTGAACGAAGACCGTCGGCACGCTGACGCAATGATAATGGCACTCATTGCGGACCCTTCCGCACAGGCCACATTATTCGACCGTATCTCTGGGAAGTCAGAGTACATTAATGCCCGCGATGAGTTGATTGCAGCGGTCACGCATAATCGATTACGTGGTCAATGGAACAATCCTAATGCAACGAATGGCCTAGTTTCTAGCCGAGATGGCTTTTTCGTAACAGGACACAACAACACCGTCAGATTGTGGGAAATTGGTAGCGCCGAACCCAAGAGAGAATGGTCTGGCCCTTGGGGAGGCGTGCGCTCATTGGCAATATCAAGAGACGGTAGCACGATATTTGGTGGCAGTTACAGTGGTAAAATAATAATGATACCTGTGAAAGGTGGGAACCCCGAAGTTTTAGACTCGACGCGGCCGTCACCAATTGTCGCTGCTCACCCAACAAAGGATTTAATTGCTATTGGAACAGGCGATAGTGAATTATTTCTAATGGATTACTCTGGAAACAAAATCCAAGAACTTTCGCCTCAGATAAAAGGTCTTATCGGCATGTCCTCTAGAGTCGATGGCTTAGTTTTTGACACACATGGTAGTTGGCTTATCGCTAACATTGGTACGTCTGTTTTTGGAATTAATCTCCAAAACGGAGAACGTCGTGAGTTTGCCGATCATAGTGGTGTCTCGCGGAACAAAATCGTAGTTAACGATTTAAGCTTGCGCGACAACAACTTGATTGTTGCGCGAGTCAATTCCGTCGAAGAAGGACAATTCCTTAAGTTTACAACTGAGAGAGATAGCAGCAATTCCAAACGGTACTACGCCGCAGCACAATCAAATGATGCATCAATTTACGCATTTGCCACAAATGACGGCCAAATTCACATCGGAAGTTCAAATTCCCCGATGATCGCTTACCGGTTTTTGGAATTAAACGGAAAACATGTAGAAGCTCATGTCAATTTGGACTTTCTGGACTCGAGCAGCTTTTTATTGTCAGGGTATAATACTGACTATAATAATGTTAAACTATGGGATGTTCGTGAACCTATTCCAGAGCCTGTATTAAGCAAGGAATCACTTCGACTGGCAGACGAACTCGAACATGAACATAAATATTTCGTTCGAGCCTATGATTTACCTGACGCAGCAAAACTTTACCGAGCAAATTCCAATATAGTTTTGCAAAAGTTCGGAGCAGGTCACTGGGGAGCAGTCGAAAAAGCTGCGTTCATTTCTGACACGACCAATGTTGTGACCCAATTTTATGACGACATTCCTAATAGTTGGCGCATTCACCCATTCATTTTTCTTTCTGTAAAAGAGCAAGTTTCCGTCGCTTGCGATCAGTTGCGAGCGATGAACCAGTCGAAATTTGAGGAAAATGCAATTAATGAATTTCCGTTTCTTTCACTCGATACTACAGGGCGCGAAGTCGTCGATCCATGCAAACACATATTGCCGCCAGTAACCGACTGGCGAAGTTGGCCCGAAAGCGCTGGCCCGTGGGCATTCAATGCCAAAACAGTTCAGCAAAAGCACTACCCAGACATATCTAGAAATTGGGTAAAATAGGCCTATGTAGGCTAGAGTTTTTCGGAGGGTTCGAATCGATGGCGGCTTTTGTCAGCTTGCAAAGCGTCAAGAATTTCTCTGAACGTTTCTTTGAATTGCGAATTCTCTTTATCCCAACGCGTAAAGTCGGCTGCTCGACGTGACTTTAAGATTGATGCTTTAGAACCATTCCATTCGAACATGTAATTATCTAAGTTCAATGGAATTACAACGAGGGTTTTCTCGCCCCTTTCCTTCCAAAGCGCTTCCTCTTTTTGAAACGCTTTATCCAATTCTCTATCAACCCATGGGCTTTGTAAAGCATGCGAAGAACAACATAGGAGAACTTTATCCCACTTACGGATGCCACGATCGATTTCATCCAAAATATTTGCACCAGGAATAATTTGATGGCTATCTAACCAACAATGTATACCTTGCGCATTCAATTCATCATGCAATCTTTTGGCAAATTCGCGATCCTGCCAACTATAGCTAATGAAACACGAAAAGTAATTTTTTCCAACTTTTGCATTTTCCATGCCCGTAACCGGTTGTAGTGACCAGGATAAAAAAACATCCAAAATTTCTTTAGGCACCCCAGCATCATCAAAAAATTTAACCCATACATCTGGGCATTTTTTATTTTCTCTTATTTGCTTGGCCGTCCGATTCAAGGTGGCTATATCAATATTCGACGGGTACTCATGAATCCCCTCTTCAGCATTTACAATTCCAGATAAATCGGAACGGATTATACTCCAAGAATTTATGTGCGTATCACCCAGATAAGCGGAAAATGTCGTATTGCAAAGCCGAACAAAACGTAATTCGGCATCTATTAAACCACAATTTTCAATGGTTGCCCCGGTAAAATCTGCGCCATAAAATGAAGATAAAATCAGGTCCCCGGAAATATGTGCATTAGCGAAATTTGAATTTCGCCAATATGTTCCTTGAGCTTGGATGCCCCTGAAATCGCTGTTAGAGAAATTACAATCTATAAAAGCAGATCCATGCAGCGCCGCCCGCGCAAAACTTGTTTTAGAAAAATCATATCCAGTGTAGGTTGGTGAATCTTTTGGTCGATCGAGTCCAGATAAATCAGGTAAAATTCCGGGGTTCTCACGCCGCCAGATATTCCATTTTTCTGGCCCAGCATGAAGTAGTTTAATGTGCTCAGAGCTTGCCACAATCCACCCAAATGCTTACCTTTATCAAAACTTCTTCTCTCCTTGATTGGCTTCGATATTATCATCTAAATCCATCAGAAGCTTCTTTGCCATGACTTCCACTGCCAATTGATCGACTGTTGGAAATAGATCTAACATTGCAAGAAAAGTCAACTAACTGTAATGCAAACGAGCGGAGGCTATTTTACTAAACTGATTTTCTCTCATTACATCTGTGAATAAGAAGGTGAATACAATGAAGCGTATTATATTTTGTTTTGATGGAACATGGCAGAATCTTTCCCAACGCTTCACAACGAATGTCGCTTTAACTGCAGGTGCGGTCTTAACAGAAGACGCCCATGGTATTGGGCAGCTTGTTTACTATGATGAAGGTATAGGCAATGCGCGAGGCGTCTGGCCTGCTCTATCGTCCAAGTTAGGCGGCGCCTTTGGAACCGGCCTCGAAGATGATATCCGAGAGGCCTATAGATTTCTTTGTCTGAATTATCGGACTGGCGATGAAATTTTTGTGTTTGGCTTCTCAAGGGGTGCATTTACGGCGCGTAGTTTTTGCGGACTTTTGCAGCATTGCGGTCTTTTGAAGCGGGACGCGTTGTCATATGAAGACTTTATGATCATGGAATACAGATCTAGATCCACAAACATTCTAGAATTTAAAAACATAAAAAAATCGAATTGCTTTAATTACGGTATGTCCCCAAAGATAAAATACCTTGGTGTTTGGGACACTGTGTGTGCACTCGGTTTACCGGAAGCCTTTAAGTTGTCAAAAAGATATAACGTCAAATATAAGTTTCATGACATCAATCTTACTGACAACATACAAACTGCTCGCCACGCAGTCTCGATAGACGAAATACGAAACATGTTCCCTGTTGAGCTTTGGGAACAAAATGAAATCGAGAAAAGGAACAGTCAGAACCAGTTGGAATTATCTCCTGCATTCGAGCAACTTTGGTTTGCTGGCGATCATGGGAATGTGGGAGGGGGAACAAATAACCCCGGCCTCTCCAACATTTCGTTAGAATGGATTCTTGAGGCTGCATCTAAATTATGCCTGGGGTTCAACTCTACAAAAATTGCAAATATTAGACGACAAAGAGAACCGGAGGGTCTGTTTGATACCAAAGAAATCACCTACAAAAGGGGGGCGCTTTCTGGGATGCCATATTCGTTGGGTGGATTTTCTTATCGTTATGGGATACGCAATACATGTGATCTTCATCACACAGTAGTAAGCAGGTATGAGGGCAAGACAGAGTACCAACCCAAGAACTTATTGGGAGTATTGAATGGAGGTAACACAAAATGATTACACTCGGACAGTTTGTTTTAAATGTGTCTCCAAGTTTTAGCCTTTCACGGGGTCGGAGAGGAAAGGACATTATATTTAAAGATGCCGACCATTCCGTTGCTTGGAAAATTTACATCGAACTTGCAACCCGTATTTCTTTAGAACCATTACATGATGACGAAGGTGTTGAAGAAGCTGCATTAAATTCGCTTCATGGGCTTTTTCAAAAAATGCGAGGCATTATTCGCGAGGGAGGGCCCGAAGCTAGAGAAGCCGCCAAACTTGGAATATTTGTTATGAACCGCGTTATGCGCCCATTCTTGGCTAAGTGGCACAAGATCACTCAAGATGGCCCATATGATGAAAAAACAAAGGAACAATTTCGTGCAGAGCTCAAAGAGTTACAAAAAAGCATGAGAGGTTACAGCGAAGCACTTTTAGAGCTTATGGGAATTGATGACGGCCTAAAAATCTAATCCGTCATCATGGATTGCGCACAATACTGTGAATAATTTTTTGAAAACAAGAACGCAACGGCTCTCAAAAAGCCATGGCCTGAAACAGAATAGAACTGAACTTTCCGAATCGTCTCGGTCTCGAACCATCAGGAGAGCGGCGTCTAATATTGGAGGGTATGATGTTTTCATTTCATATCGACATACAGGGAATTTGTTATATGCATTAGAGTTGGAACGACGTTTAAAAGCTAAAGGCTTATTGGTTTTTCGTGATGAATCTGACGAAGATGTCGGGACTTCATTAGACACATTCATCAAACGCGCATGCTCAGCTAGAACTTTTGTTATTTTGGTTACCGATAATGTTTATGAATCATCAAGCGTATTTGAAGAGTTTTCGGCTTACCTTATTGTTCGCTTAGGACGATGGAATTTGCGGCCTTTCTCAAGGGTAATACCCGTCAATGTTGACCGTGCAATCGAACGTGCTCCAGAGGAACCTAAAATTTGGCAGCATCTTTCCGACTTTGTTTTTGTCGCCGATACAAAACTAGCGGTCAAACAGGGTATTCCTAGCGATCTAGTGGTTCAAAAAATCGTTAGATCTAGCTCTTTCTTACGATCATGGCTTAGATTCTTCGCTGCAATATTGATTTCAGGGATTGTTTTGGCCGCAACTATACTGGGAACATCAGGGTACCTTTACAATACATTGAAAAGGCTTTCTTCGGCGCAAAATGAGCTAAGCGTCACCCAAGAACAAACTGCTGAATTAGAACAAGAAAGACAGGCGCTTACCACGCGAAATGCAGCAATAAATTGGTTAAGCGAAGATCCTGTGCTTTCATATCGGCTAGCCGAGAAGGCATACAAACAAAATCCAAATGAAAGCTATCGAAAAGTTGTCCGCCAAGCACTCTCGGCAATCGATTTAGCTTATCAAGTTCGCTTAGAGGGCCTTGTCATCGAAGACGTAAAAAGTCCTCTGATCTTATTGAAGGAAAGTGACGAAAACCAAAACAGATTTTTCATTTATGACATGCGTGATGGCGCGATAACCGAAGGCGGATTCAGCGGGAGTCAAGCCTGGATTATTCCGACTCCTGACGGTTGGAGAACAGTATCTAAAAATTGGGCGGGTGACGGACTTGATGCCGCCCCTACATTTCAGCTTCACAATGATAAAGGTCAGAAGATAGGGAATAAGATTGTTTCGAAACCACTTTCCACTCTTCAGTTCTTAACTGTCTCCGATGTTTTAGTCCGGTCTGAAGATGGAGGATTCATTAAGTGGGATCTCCTAAACGATACACGTGAAAACATTGAACCTGAACGAACAAAGTTTGGACCTGGGTATTTCCGGAGTATATATGGGGCACTGGATGTTCGAAGTGATGGAAAATCTGCTGTTTACGAAAGTGACGGGCTTGCGCTTATGGATACCACTGGACAAATCCTAGACGATACATACACACAAGTGTCTTTTGATCCAGCATCCTTCTACTCGTCAGCGCTATGGTCACATGATGATCTTTTTCTTGCCTTAAACTATTTCGATCGTAAGCGCCTCGGAATATGGAATCCCGCGAGAAAGACCTTTCATTGGCTAGATCCGAACGGCTGGGTAGTCGATCAACACGCTTGGAGCAATAGAAATCATACGCTTGCATTTTCTGGTAGGACCGAAAACAACGTTGATGTAACTTTGGAAATACTAGACGCAAAATTTCCTAAATCGTCGAGACGTATTATTTTATCTGATGACGTACCAGCTCGCTCTATAGCCTTCATGCCCGATGACAATGGGATATTGTTAGGAGATAGAAATGGGGTGATGCGCCATATTGATGTAAACACAGGAGCATTACTCGGCAAAGGTGCTCATCCGAATGTAGGTCAGCTATACAGCAGCTCTTACGGCGTATACTCGACAAGTGACCAGGACTTTAGAGTATGGGATGGCAGAGCTAACCCCTCTAAACACTGGACATTCGTGTCGAAGGCCGAACGTACTTTCGGTGCCACTGGTGCAGTTTCAGCTAATTGGAATTGGATAGCAGTCCCTTTTCGTGAACAAGACAAAAATGGAATAGAGGTTCGTGAGATAATTAATGGAAAAGTTATACAACTCGAAGCCCCGCCAGACTCACCAATGAACATCGTTTTTTCGCCTAACTCAAAGTGGTTAGTATTGCAGTCTACAGACAACATTTGGATCTATGACACCAACTTGTGGAATGCTCATAAATTTGCATTGATAGAAAAAGACCGTCAGTATTTCAATATTATTGTTTCAAACACAAAGGTGCGCGCACACGTACTTGGCTCAAATTATATGAATAATTCCGATGACGAATTTGAATATGTTATAAGCCTAGCCAGCGAGGTACCTAAATTCTTAGAACGTTTATCTCCTTTTGTCGAAAAGGATTATGAAAACCTTGAAGATAGTTTAACCGAGAAAGCGGTTGAGGGATGGAATGTAGGCAATCTATTCCGCTATAGAAGCGCCGGTCTGCGCCGAGTACCCAACGCAAAATGGGCCTCATACATAAAGTGCCGGGATCAAGCACTTGGAGCACGTGATTGCGATATACAATTTATTCCATTGGATATTGAAAAACTTATAGAGCTTTATGATGATTTGATCTGGAAGCCTGATGATGAAACAATTAATAGTTGGATCGATGCGTCGAATTCTAAATAAATTCCTCTCGTCACGCAGCAGTTATGTTTTTCTTTTGGCCTTTCTAGACAATGAAAGTAGAGACACACACATTTAATATGTCCACATTGCGAGAAATTCTACAATGGCAGGTCGGATCTAAAGGCATAAACTGGTGCTGCCGAGGCGCTAAAGAATTTGTTTTCACTTGCTCATTATTTAGCAAAAATATCTAAGAAATTCAATACAATAACTGTGATGTGGTTCAAAACTCATGAGTATGCTGTACTCACTTTTGTACTCGGATTAAAGGGACGGCAATCCGTCCTAAAAGCTCATTACATCTTTGCGTTCTCTTGTCCCTCAATATGTATTAATCATACATGCTAGTTCAATAACGGGTTTCCCCAATGGTCACTTTCAAGAGCCTTGTAGCGGTGCCCGAGAGTTCAGCACTTAGCTCTTTTCCCGTGCCATCAATTTTTTTGATCTCAGCCAATCTAACATTACCAATTTGAACATTCTTCTGCCCCCCCAAACCAATTAGATATATCTTCGCCAAGCTATAACGAGCTATATTATCTAAAATATCGACGTTTGAATTATCATATTCCACGTCACGGATAAGTAATGCTTCTTCAAGCCAGTTTGCTGCTTGATCATAATCACCATTCCTATACATGTTATTGAGTATCAGTTGGGATAAAATAACCCTTGCCGTTTTGCCTCTATTATCATTCAATAAAGCAATTTTATCCAATATCGCAGTTCCCTTAGAAATTGTTGAAGAGTCCTTTATATATATTTTTGCAGCACGAAGTCCTGCGTAATAGTTAGCGCTGCTCCTTCTAGAATCCATCACAATTGACTGATATGCTTTTACATACCACTCAGCAGCTATTAGCTCATCGTTCCGATTTTTAGCATTTCCTAGCAGATAGTTTCCAATATTCACTTGAGCATCGGAGTCATTTTGGTTTGCAGCTTTAATCCACCAATCATACGCAGAACCTTCAACATTCAAACTTGCTGGAACTCTGTTGGAGTTAACGGAAGTTCCTAACTTATTTTGAGCTTTTGGGTCACCATTTCTTGCCGCTAATACTATCGACTCTATCTTTTGCTCACCGAAACTATTCCAGAAATTGTCTATGCCATAGAGAGAAACGTATTTTAAATTAATTTCATCAATATATTCAAAATCATAAAACCAGTTAGCATATTCAAATGCCGCTGCTACATTTTGTTCATACCCTTTTTCAAGTCCGACCTGAACAGCATCGTGTGTCTTGCTTTCCAATTCACCTCGATATTTTCCATTTCTATATTCTTTGATGTAAGATTTTACTACGGTTAGATCGACCTTACTGGTTTTTCGCTCCAAGCTACGAACAGCACTTTCGAAAAGTTCGCGCTCTAATGCCATGGAACTTGCTAATTTGGATTTACCCAAATATCTGCCCGACTTGAAATATCTCTCATATTCTTTGTAAGAAAAACTTGTATCCCGTTGCACCGCTAAAGCAAATGCTCGATCATCCAGAGACCCGAAATGAGTGCAATACGAAAATCTATCGACATGTGCAGACAGCGACGCCATATTTTCAATATTTTTTATCCGATCAAAATCTTCATCATCTAACAATATGACGCGTTTTGCTTTTGCTTCGCTGACAAATTGGCCACTTGGATGATTAGCCAAATACTTATCCATACTTCTTACTGTGTTCGCGTTTTGAGCTTTAAGCCAATCAGCATTATCCTTCTCAATTTGAGCTTGAGCTTTTGCTCTATTTGCAGTTTCGGTAAGTTCAAGAATTTTTACTTCAACTTCGGAACGAAAACTTCCGTCAGGATTATTACCTAGGTAGTGTTTGTATGAAGCCAAAGTATTCTCTGATGCAGCACTCTCGTAAGCCTCCTTATCTTTACGGTCAGTCTCTTCCGAATTTAGCCTCAAAATTTCAGTTTTCACATATTCAGCATGTTCGGGGAAAAACTCTTCTAAGCTTTCAAACCCTGCGATGGTGTTCAGTGAAATAGCTTGCTGTTTAGCCGTCTGAAATTCACGTTTTTGAATGTTATCTCGAACTAATGGAGTCGTTAAAATACCTGTTAAAACTATTGCACTAAAAATGTATGCAAGGTTCTTTTTAGATCGCTTACTAACTTTTGCTACCTGTTTATCATTAGTGAATTCTGCCGCCTCAGTTTCATCCGAGACTTTCTTATCATTACCTTCAAGAAGATGGTTTTCAGAAGAATGTTCGTTTGTTTCTTGAGCCTTCGTGATTGGGGTTTCCTCAAACTCAGATTTGAGCTGATCCTTGGCCTCCTCAGACCTTTTCTTCTCTGCAAGCTCTAACAGATGCTTTGCATCTAAATCTCCGTGCTCAGCGGCCTTAGAATACCACTCCCACGCCGCTTCGGGATTCTCAATAACGCCATGCCCATCCTTGTATTGATGTCCAATTGCCATCATCGCACGGGAATGGCTTCTTGTCGCGGCCTTAAGAAAAGCATTATGCCCTTCGACAAATTTCTTATTCGCACATGATAAAAGGCCTATTTGATAGTAAGCTTCTGGAGAGTTTTCGTTAGTTGGAAATTCGAAAATAAACTCTTGAAGCAGATCAACTGAAGGACTCCGAAGAATTTTCTTAAATTCAGCGTTAGCGTCTTTCTTAGGTTTTTTGTTCAAAGCCACTTTTGGCTTTTCAGTCTCTTTTATTTGCCTCTCGACAACTGGAGTGGCTACAATGTTCAGATAGTGACTCTTTCGTTCCTTAAACTCACTTTCAGAAAACTCATAAATCGAAGATTCCAGAATAAAAGCAAATTGCCCACCCTTATTGCCATCAATATCTAGTTTTCCTTCACGTGGTCGCTGAAAACTCTGGTGTTTCGACGACATATCTTTCTTAATATTCCAAGCAAAACCGCTTGAAGATAAATGTGATTGTCGATTTCGTGTCAAGAAATTAAGTGCGGGGTATGCAAAGACAGAATGATTTTGGTATGCGCCCCAATCAATAACTGTTCTCATGTCAGCGTCGCTGGTGAGCGCTCGGCGGCTTGCAAAACGCATTTCTCCTTTAGCCGCCTCTACAGTTGAGTCGTCAGCCCCTAAATTATTTTTATTTCGTTCAAAAATGCCCGCAGAAAAACAACTATCTGAAACAACCAAGATATGACGCGCACGTATTGGTTCAAGGTGCGAAACAAAGTCTGTGTAATTAATCCATGTTTCTCCACAATACTCAGGAGGAGCATTTTTTGGAATGAAGTAGCTTAACCTTTTCAAATTTCCATTTATATCATTTTCTTCCTCTTCGGGCTCATAGACATCTTTCTCTCCATGCCCTGCCAACCATATCAGCAATGAGTCATTTGGCCCAAGCTTCCTAGTTGATTTTCTTAATGGAGAGAAATTTCGCAAAGCCGAAAAAATAGCGCCTTTAGTTGCTTCAGCCTCTGGAATTAAAACTATGTTTTCTTCTTTAAAACCATAGCGTAACTCCATGAGGGCGCACAGTGCCGCCACGTCATTATTGGCAGATTTTAGATCATTCCATCCGACATGGTCGTATAGATTTATGCCTACCGCCAATAAATGAAAATCACCGACTTCCACTTCATTTTGCCTTATATCACCTGAGTCAGTAGCGGCACGAGGATTAAGGTTATCTTTTTTCACTCAAAATCCTCCCCATTAACTCTTGTTGATTTGATTACGTAATTGTTAGCTAAATGTTAGAAAAATGAAAGAGTCAATTGGTCGCCCTAAGTCATAAAGTCTGTATCCCCGTTCTTTATACATTCCCAGATTTTGTGGCATTTTTCTAGATGATCAAGCCATTCTTTTGAATTTACTTTAGACGTCAAGGTTAAGTCTCTAAAATCTGCATTGATCCTTTCCTGTGACTGCCCCGCACGGGTCAAAACTTGACCATGTTTGCCTACTCTCTCATCTCCAGTCAGATTGGAAAGAAGAATGAAAGCACCTTCTGACCACTTGGCGCTTTGAGGTAGTTTTTGTCCGTCTACTGTTCTCCATTCTAAACCAACTTCGGATGCCGCCTTAAACTCATATGAATTGATAATTCCGTCGGTTTTCAAACTGACAGCGATTGCTTCAGCTTCAGCTAAATTCTTGGTAATTCCGTATTCTGTATGAGCTACCATCCCGTCAGGGACTTGGGTTGCTACAAGGTCAATCTGAGGTAAACATTCGTACGGGTTATTTTTGGGCTTGGCCATGTTTGAGAGTTATGATGGTTAATTATACCAAATTTCTTCCATTTTTCCAAATTAAAGCAATCCACACTTACGAAGCCAAACAATCTGTTTTGGATTAAATCCCGCTAGGTCAGTTATTTTATCTGGTAAAACAACGGGCGCTTTATCCTCACTTGCAAAGCTTATGCACCAGTCGAATGCACTCGCTTTTAAATTCATATTTTCTATCGTTTTAATTGTTTTGAGCGTGGCTTTTTGTCCTGCACTGTCTCTATCGTAGACGATTTTGATATCATTGATTTCAAAATGCTCGCATATATTTTTCAATGCACTTACTTGATGATCAGACAAGTGAGCGCCAAAACTTCCAACGACGTTCCGCAAACCTGCTTCATAGGCTTTAGCCACATCAAACGGCCCTTCCGTCAAAACAATATATCCTGTGTCTTGAATTTGCCGTTTTGCTTCTGCGTCAGTCCAAATGATGTCTTGGCCGTAAAGCTCATTTGATTTCCGAAACCCCTCATAGAAGAGATATTTGTACTTTTTGTGATTATCGATGGCGCGGCCCATATGAGACAGGATAACTTGTTCTCGCTGACCTGTTTTAGGGCTTATTCGTGCATCTCTTATCTGAAAAACTACACGTCCGCGTAACGGGGAGCGACCTTGAGCTAGGTAACCAATACCTAGCGCTTTGCAGGTGTCCTCTGATATGCCGCGACTTTCCAAATATTCATGATAACGACAGAGGGGTAAAAGATCTTGTCGTATCGGTTCGTTCTGCGGCGCGTTTTGAGCCGCTTTCACCTTTTTTCGAACTGTCTTTTCCGTCTCATGTATTGTGGCTACATTGGATGCCCAACCCTGCTCCAAGATGTAATGCGCCGCTTCATAGCAATTCCATCCATTCATCTGCTGTATGAGCTCAATGGGACCTCCGCCTTGTCCGGCGGAGAAGTCATACCAAATGCCTCCCGCGCCCATATGGAAACTGGCGGTTTTTTCTTCCTTGAATGGCGAGAAAGCCCACCAATCATTGGGCTTGGATTTACGAACGTCTTGCCTCAACCCCAGCCCGTTAAACAGACCTTGCCAGTCGATTGTTGCCCGTATGTGGTTTAAGTGAGCGGGGGCAAGGTATACATTAGAGGGCTTCTTTTCAGGAGCAGGCATGAAGAGGAAGTTACAGGTTTTAAAAATAGAAACGCTTAAAACAACGCGTACTGTTCATAGGCTAAAGCGGCTCATAAATTGGCAAAGTAAAAGCAGGTTTTGTGCAAATCCAAATCTTGTGCAATCCGTGAAAGTATTTGGGTAACACGCATAAAACGGCTTAAATATAAGCTAATGTCTGGTTTTAGCTGAGCCGTTCATCATCAAGCATTTGAACCCGCAAGCGGGATTTCTGCTGGACGCTTCACCTCGGCTATCAGCTCTGCCCACATTGCTCTTATCCTTTAACCCCTTTTACTATGAGCCTTTCAAACACTCCCAATTCAGATGCCACAAATCTGGACTCGCAAGACCGTCAAACCGAACTTTGCCGCACCCTAAATGACCGTCTTCGTACGACCTTTACAGGCGGCACCATCGTCGCCACGCAAGGCGTTCGAGCCTTGGAGGATAAAACCCTCAACCAGCTTATGCCTGCCATTCAGAGCTTCAGTGCTTTCACTCCAGACAATGACCCCTACGGCGAACACGACTTCGGCGAAGTCACTATAGACGGCGTGCGTGTCTGGTTTAAGATCGACGTGTACGACCTTACTCTACAATATCGTTCGCCTGATCCGAGCGATGCGGCTGTCAGTAAAAGAGTTATGACGCTCATGTTGCCAGAGGAATATTAAATTTTCTGGAGTGTACGCCCCTTTCAATATCTCAAAACGCCAAACGACCTGCACAGCAGGTTTTTTGGCAATGCCATTTAACTCGCAGAGCGAGACGCCGCGTTTAAGCAGCAAAGCTGAGACAGCCCCCGATTTCGGGGGCGCAAGTTTGCATGTCAGCACAAATGTCGAGCACAGCTCTTATTTGGCGACATGCAACTTGCAAGGGGCAAGCCCCTTTGAACCCCTTTGCGGCAAAGCCTTTTGAAACGCTGGCATTGACGACGGATAACCGTCTCTATGAGCAAGGGATGTTTTTGCACAAAACTTGTGACGTAAAATCCCATTCTTAAACTGGAACTCGTCACATGGAAAAAACACCGCGCCCTCGCAAACCCTCTTCGCTCAAAGATGCCTCGCTCCCGAATGTCAGTGGGAGGCGTCTATTTGCTGCCAGTCCTGAACAGCAATCAGCAGAGCGTGAAGATGCCGTAAAGCTCACGCAATACCGCCGTGATTATTGGCAGAATTACAAGCGCCATATTAAGCGGGTGTTTGGAACGATTGATCCCCGAGACTATGCTCAGTGGGAGACATTGGCCGCAGAACAGGGCCGCACCGTATGGGGGCACATCTATGCTTGTGCGTGTGCCTATCTTTCAGGACGACAGCTAGCGTCCGCTGATGTCCTGACCGTACAGACAGAGCTTGTGGCTGAGTTGCGGCGTATCGGCAATAACCTCAACCAAGCGGTACGCCTTGGTCACATCAAGGCCCATAGGGATGGGACGCTTTATGCCAACAGTGATGACGCGATTGGACAAAGCCTTTTGTCTACATTTGAGCGTTTAGAACATCGTCTCTGTCAGTTCGAGACCGACGTTAAAACGCTTACGCCTTCACATTCACCACATTCTTCGCGTCCAGAGTCCTTATCAAAGCCGTCCCATGATTGTTAAATCCATGTCGCGCAAAGCCCCAACCTTTTCCCAATTAGCAGGGTATATTGGGCAAGACGGGTCTGGCGGGAGTCAGCGCTGTTTTGCGCGTAATCTTTATTACACTGGTGATAACCAGAAGGTCGTCTCAGGTCTGTTTTTAGATAATTATAGACATCTTCCGCCACGTAAAAACGGGAATGCGCTGTATCACGAAATCATCGTCCTAGAACCGCAACCGCATTTGCCGAAGGACAGACAAATGCAAATCTTGCAGGCGCTCGCGCATGAGTATTGCGAAAAGCGTGCGCCCCATCAACTCACATGGGGACGTGTCCATTTTGACACGACAAACCCGCATATTCATTTAATGATCTCAGCAAATGAGTTTGGATCACAAACACGCAAACGTCTGGATCGTAAGAGCTATGCTCGCATCCAAAGAGAGTTAGAGTCTTACAAGGAAGTTCATTTTCCAGAATTGGTTGAACACCGCGTCTACAACAAACCTTCGTCAAACCATGTTAAAACTAAAGCCAGCGAAGGAGAGATGGTTCGCCGCACAGGACAACTCTCTCAAAAACAATCCGTAGGGACTACGCTCAAAACTCTATTTAAGTACCGCGCGCATGTTGACGCGTTGAAAGCAGATTTAAACCGAGCAGGATTTCGTCTCTACCAACGCGGTAAGCAATGGGGCGTTGAGAACATCGAGACCCGCAAACGCTATCGTTTGAAAACATTGGGATTGGATCAGACCTTTGCTCACATCGTACAACGGTCACAGGCACAACAATCAGAACCGCTAGTGAGACCAAAAGAAAATCAAATCGCGTCTTCCAAATCTAGACCTAAGCCCGACCTCACGCCCAAAGAAAAACCAGAAACACATACACCAGCCGATAGCCGTGCCCAAGCCTTGCTTAAAGCCAGAGAGCAATTGGAGCGCAGTGCGGCGCGAGAGTTGTCTGACTTTGATCGCGGCCTTGATGAGGGGCGTGATCGATGAAACCTCTCAAAACAATTTTTATAGGCGGACTGGCGCTTTTAGTTCTCGTGCCGCTTTTGCCTGCCCTCATGGCAGGATCGCCGCTTTTGGTTTTAATGATTTTCCTGTTTGGAGTGGGCTCTTTGAAATCCTTGAAGCAAGGCAGTTGCAAACTCGCCACGAGTTTTGCGGGTGTTGTTCTCACGGGGCTCATGAACCTTGTCTCTGGGCTTTGTAAAAGTCTGTTTGGGTTAGTCACATGGCTGACAGGCCAAGGCGCGCAAGTTAGCGGCTTTATGAGCGGCTGGAAACAATGGCGTTTACTCGGCGGCCATCAAGACGGCTTTCTCGTCGATGGTCACACGCAACGTCTCTCAGAAAAAGCCACCTATGAGAGTCTTTTGATCCAAGGTGGAATGGGGCGCGGCAAGACCTCGACCTTCATGATTCCAAACCTCTTGAATCTCCCAAAGCATAAACCCAGCTTTGTCATTACCGACACATCAGGTGAAGTTTATCAAAACACGGCAGGCTATTTGAAAAGCCAAGGCTACCAAATAAAATGCCTCAATCTCATCAATCTTACGCAGTCTGAAACCTATAACCCTCTAGCGAATTGCCAGTCTCCCAAAGATATTGCCGAACTTGCTAAGATACTCGTCTCAACCGCCAATACAAAACAAGGCGGCGGATCGGGCGACCCTTTTTGGGAACAATCGGCAGAGAAGCTTATTCGTATTTTAGCGCAGTGCTTACATAATCAACCTGACCCGCAATATCGCAACCTTGCTAATCTACGCCATCTCATCACGAGCTTTGACGCGCATACCGCGCCAAAAGGGCAGCTCGGTAAGATTGATAATTTTGTGTTGGGAGCCACCCAATCTGATCCAGCAACTTTTTCCAGTTACCAAGCTTTTGTTCAGGGAAATCTCAAAACCATACAATCGGTTTTGATGAGTGCCGATGTGGCGCTTGATCCACTAGGCATTCCAGAAATCGCGGCGGTCACAGCGACGAATACCATTCAGTTCTCTGATTTACGAAATAGGCCCACCGCCCTTTTCATCTTGGTCAATCAGACACAAATGCCGTTCTATTCTTTTATATTAAACCTGTTCTTTACTGACCTGTTCAGAGCCTTGCTGACCAATCATAGCAACACTGGAAGGCCTGTCTGGCTGTTCTTAGAAGAGTTTGGCCATCTACGCGTCAATCACTTTGAAACCTATGCTGCGACAGCGCGCAAATACAAAGTCAGTTTTGCGATGTTCCTGCAATCACTGGCACAGATTGAAGCGCGGTATGGCGCGATCAATGCCAAGACCATTCTGGAGTCTATCGGTACAGAAATTTACCTACCTGGCATGGCGCTCGACACCGCCCGAAATCTAGAGGCACGTTTAGGGCGCAATAAAAAAGCGCCGCTTATGCCTGCTAATGAGATTATCCGCATGAAGCAAAAGCAAGCCTTAATGCTGCAATCCAATCATCTGCCCATCAAGCTGAAAACCAAACGGTTTTATGAACAAAGCACGATGAAGCGACGGAGATCCGTCCCTATTCAAATGCCCGCCTCTGCGGCCAAAGTCCCTCCGGTGCTTATTCAATTATAAGGAAGAGATGCAAGATGACACATATCGTAGCGAAACGAGAAGGATATTATGAAGGTTATAAACACGGTTTAAAAGGGACAGCCTTCGACCCAAATCCGAAGCGCGCAGCTTCAATTTCAGATCAAACATGCCTGCATATTTATTTGGTCGCTTATGAAGAGGGATATGATCGAGCAAAGTCAGATCGATTGCTCTTATTGAGCGGACGAGAGGAGCGCCGTGACATGGAAAACAATGCCCCAGAACGGCTTGTATAATGTTTGAGCAAGTGGGATTTAAAGTGGGCGTTCAAGATGGTTATCAAGACGCGCTTGAAGGTAAGCGTTCACGACCACATCCCAAATTAGCCTTATGCCTGATAGCTCAAGGCTATCAGGAAAATTACTTAACAGGTTATCATTTGAGTTATAACCGAACGAAACACACCCTTTTGAAGAAGCAGGTGAATAAAGATCAAAACATAAGACAAGAAGCGGGCCGTACTGAAACGCTTTTATTTGAAAGGGCGCAATTACAAAAAAAGACTCTCGAACAGAAAAACCAAACCAGACAAGGCGGTTTTGACCGCGAAGTTTGACCATAAGAAGTTTCACAAATAATCTTATTAGACATGAAACAACCCCAAAGCCGTTTATGTTTATCCCTAAGCCAGATTGAAGATATGCGTAGCTCACTAAGCGTCAGTGATATGAGCGTGCCTCGTATTTCATTTCCAAATCCGCAACTACTTTTGTGGAATAATGTCAGACGTCACTTCAAGGCTCTGAACCGGTAAGCGACTAAATTTTTAATCCCAAATCACCATGAAACTTGCTATCAGTTTATTACGCGTGTCATCAGATAGGCAATATCAAGAAGGACAAGGAATCAATGTCCAAAAACGGACAATTGACTATTTTGCTGAGCGCAATGAGTACGCCATCGTCCGTTATTTTGTAGAGCACTATAGCGGTCGGAAAGCTGACCGAGAAGTGCTGGAAGAGATCATAGAGTACCTCGCTAAAAATGAGGGTGAAATTTCTGCTCTCATTGTTAGCCAGATTGACCGCTTTACACGAGCAGGCGCAGAGGTTTACCTCTATCTGCAAAAGCAACTCCGGTCTCTTGGCGTTGAACTTGTTGATGCATCCGGTATCATTCAACAGCCAGTAAACACGCTGGCTCATACGGGGTTTTCATATGAGTGGTCTACCCGCTCCCCAAGCCGTCTCACTGAAACCATTATGGCAGAACAGGCTAATGCAGAAGCCACTCAAATTCTGACACGCTGTATTGGCGGGCAAATCGAAAGCGCGCAAAAGGGTTTTCAATACAAATCCGCTGACTACGGCTTTCAAAATGAAAAGACTGTCACATCTGATGGGCGCAAACGTACCATCATGGTCAAAGATGAAACCGAAGCTGTTCACATCGAGATGATGTATACCCTTCGGGCTGAAGGGCATCTCTCAGATACAACAATTTGTGAAAGACTTAATAATGCGGGGTATGAGAGCCGTCCGTTTAGGCGGTATGATAAGGTCACGAGGGAAGTCGTTGGAGAAGGCGGGCGTGTTAAACTCACACCTAAGCAACTTCAGAAATATATCAGACGCCCCGTCTATTGCGGCATTCGTATTGGAAAGTGGACAAAGCGAAAAGCCATCTGGTTGCCACGAGAATGTCCGCGTCTGGTATCCATTGATGTTTTCAATCGAGCCAATCGTGGGCGCATAAAAATCACTGAGGTCGATAATGATCTCGTGATTGAAGAGAATGTTGGAAAACAAATCAGCACAGCCGAGACAGGTGATTTTCTATTGAGACATGTAATCTGCTGCCCTGAATGCAATAAACCTTTTAAAGCTTCAAAAAGCCGTGGAAAATCTGGGGGGCTATTTGGGTATTACCATTGCAGCCGCGATCATAAATACTTCGGGGTCAACGCCAAGGTGTTCGAAGATACGGTTGCTAAGACTGTTCGAAACATAAGGTTCAAGAAGAAATTATTGGGCGTATTGAAAGAAGTTGTTCGTGATGTTTGGATCAAACATCACAAGGCTGATGAAATCGTCAAACAGCAAACAAAAGCGCATATTGAAGCCCTTCGAAAACGTCAAACTCAACTGGTAGGGAAAATATCACGCTGTGCATCTGATATTGTCCAAACAGCCCTTGAGCAAGAGTACGAAGAGCTGGAAGACAATATAAATTCAGCCGTTAAACAGCTCTCTGAATTTGTGAATAATGATGTGCAAATTGAGACCTATTTTCAGAAGATCAAAGAGGCGGTGGAACACCCTGAAAAATGGCTAATGAACCCCCAGTCAAAGGCGTCTACGGTCAAAGCATGGGGCTTTCTTTTCGAAAAACCTCCCACTTGGTCAGAAATGGAAAGTCGAACACCCCGATTAGCGCTCCCCTTCCGGTTTTTAACCGGATCGGAGACTAAGAAAGGACGGTTGGTGGAGGTGGCGTCCCTAGAGTCGAACACCCTAATTCGGCACGTTAAGGCCTTTAGTAAGTTTAATCAGACTGAATTTCAGTAATAATTTCAATTAGCCCTGCAAAAGAAGAAAAATTACTTATGTCAGTATTTGACGCCATAGCCTGTGCAAATTCTCCCTTTTTATTTTTATTAAACTCCTCAAAGTGAGTCTCCGTTCCATCAACATTTTTGGTTATTTTAACGGTGAAGCCTTCAAAAACACTTTCGGGAAACGCATTTTCAATACCTCGAGTGACAATTTTATTTGATTTATTGTCTGGAATTCTGAATCCAAAAGTTGTGTCAGTATTAACAAATGACTTTTTGTAATCACAGTCCCAGACAAAAATAACTTTCTGTTCGTGAGGTAACTCTGAAAGAAAATCAAACAAGGCACGCATTTTATTACAACATGTGATGGATTCTAAGCCATCAAGCACTTGAACGTTAGAAATGCCACTTAAGTTTAGCACTTGCTGAATTATGTTTGTATTATGCCCTTCAGTAATAATGCATGTGTCATGACCTGACATCTCCTTAAATAATGAGATACCTTGGTCTAAAGTAATGTAGCCTTCTGAAATTAAACTCATCGCTTGAGCCCGGCTGTGTTTGCTAATCTTAGTAGCCACATTTCCTTTATTGACGACGTAAATGGTTTCTTCAGAAGCTAAGGCTATTGTAGAAGGAGAATGGGTGGCGAGAATTACCTCGATTCCACGTGCAACAAAAACAGACTCTAAAGTACCCAGTAGTGCTTTCGTCATTGATGGGTGAAGCGAAGCGTCAATCTCATCAAGTAGCAATACTTTTGGTAATTCAAAGTTATCCGCAGATTGATAGATCGAGAGTGCTAAAGCTAATAATGTCTGCTCTCCAGAAGAAAGCGCCTCAAACGCTCGCGCTTGACCATGAACTTTGTCTAAAAGCTGCGGTTGAAAGATATAACCTTGGTAGCTTTCCAAAGTTAAAACATCAGTTTGAGGGTTCGTGATTTCAAAGTTGAAAACATCCTGTCCTCCACCTTGTTGATGAATTCCTTCCATTATTTCATTTATAACGACCCATGGTTGGAGGTTTTCTTCCTCAAATTTTTGATAAAAACTTTCAATTGGCAAACTGACACCGCCTGCACCCCATTGCCTATGAGCCCATAAAAATTGTTTCACTTTGTATTTTGTAAAAACAACGCTAAGAGACGCTGATAGGTAATCATTACCGGATGAGTGCGGAGAGAAGTGTTCTCTAAATTCACTTTCAACAATTAAGTGAATTGGTTTCTGACACTTCTTGAGGGCCCTAGAGATTGACTGATGATAGCCATTTTTCTTGAAATTTAGATTCTCAAATAAATGATGACGTACTAAAGATTCATATTGCTTCTTTCTCGAAAGAAACTCTTCATCCTCACCTTCATATTTATGCCAAAAGCTATGCTCTAGAAATCCATCATCGTCAGGGTAAGCTGTCTTAATATCTGTAGCTCCAAAAACTTTGGAGAAATATTGATGCATCGTCCTCAACCAATTCACTTTTGGATTTCCACTAACACCAGTTAAAATTTGCCAACCAGCAAGGGTTTGAGCGGCTAACTGTTGCGCATTTAACGCCTTTGGCGACTTCATACGGAAGTTTAGCAAATTGTAGTACTTTACTTGTGCAGGGGTTGAACCCTGAACGGTGATAGAGCCATTATCTATCGCTTGAAGTAAATGTGTTTTCCCAGCACCGTTCAGCCCGGTCATAACTGTTAACGTCGGTAATTCAGTATCAGCAAGTTGCTTGATTGAAATATGTTCAGTTTGAAAAGTAAGCTTCATTTTAATCGATACTTGTAGTCTTAGAAAACGCTACTCATTGCGCCTTTTATAGCAAGACGCAAGGGTTCTACGAAAATGGTGGAGGTGGCGTCCCTAGAGTCGAAAACCCTAATTCGGCACATTAGGTCTTTGGTAGACTGAGGTTTGGCCTACCTGTAATACACTTATGGATTGATTGGCTACGCAGGAAGATTGCTTGAAGCACTTTTCTTCCTAAAATGGGATAAAATCGAATGAAATTACGAAATCTCAAAATAGCAAACTACCGAGGTGTAAAATCTCTAAATTGGTCCATCCCGGATATTCCTCAGATATGTTTGATCGGTTCAGGAGATTCGAACAAATCAACAATACTAGAAGCAATTAGTTTAGTTTTTTCGCCATATTGGAATCCTAAAATAACTGACAACGATTTTCACAATTGTGATCCTTCTCAACCAATTCAGATTTTCGCTACCATAGGAAATTTACCCGAAGAGTTTATCAGTAGGTTTGATTTTGGTGATAACCTTAGTGGATGGAACATCGCCACTAATGAATACTCTACTGAACCTAAAGATGATGAAGGTTGGGAACTGGCACTTAAGGTGAGGTTCTCTGTAGGCGCGGACTTAGAGCCTAAATGGAGTGTTGTACGAGAAGATCATGATGAAGGACGTGATTTCAAAACTGCTGACAGAACAAAAGCTAATGTAAGTCTAGTCGGACATGATAGAGATATCCATCTTACATGGAGCCGTTATTCAGTTTTAGACCGAATTACTGAGAAGCAGGTTGTTACATCGCCTTTAGCAATAGCAGGACGAGCAGCAAAGGAAGCACTGTGTGGACAGCGAGACCAAATTGCTAACCTAGACGAAGCTGCAGGTGTTGCAGAAGCTGCAGCACGCGAACTGGGCATACAAGTAAATACTGGCTACCAAGCTCATTTAGATCTCGCAGCAATTCAGCTTCGACAGGGAGGACTCGGCCTCCATGATGGCAATGTCCCTATTCATCAACTCGGACTAGGTTCTAAAAGAATGTTGATCGGAAGCTTGCAAGGAAAAGTTAAAGAGGGGCATCATATAACTCTGTTTGATGAGATTGAAGTTGGACTGGAGCCAAATAGAATTGCGAGACTTTTAAAAACACTGGCGGATGACGCTGTGGGTCAATTTATAATGACAACCCATTCTCCCGTTGTCTTGCGCGAGCTCGGAGTCGAAAACTTATTTGTAGTTCACGCGAGCACTGCAGAGACTAAAATAATTCCTGCAGCTCAAGAGCATATTAAAAATAACCTGCAGGGAAATATTAGGCTTGCTGCTGAAGCGTTCTTGGCTTCAAAAGTAATAGTTTGTGAAGGTGCCACAGAGGTTGGCTTCTTAAGAGGGTTGGATCAATCTTGGGTCAAAGAAAAAGAGTTAAGTTGCTCCTATCATGGTGTAACATTTTTAGACGCTAGAGGGGCATCTAAAATCGAAGGAATCGTCAAAGATTTAAATCTGATGCAATACAATTCTTGTGTTTTTGCTGATGCAGATGATGAGAGTAATTTTTCAAAAGCAACTAGAAACACCTTATCTACTAGCGGAACAAAAGTCATAGTTTGGGCGGATTCGTTCTGTCTTGAACAACGTGTCTTTAACGACCTTCCTTGGGAGGGAGTGGTGGAATCTCTACGGCTTGCACAGACCTTGGGTAATAATGCAATTGTTGCCAATGTTGGATCTGCAATTGGTAGGGTAATTGATACAAATATCGAAAGTTGGGAAGATGCTCAAGACTTAAGAAATGCTATCGGAAAGGCTGCGAAATTATCAGAATGGTTTAAACGTACAGATAGAGGAGAAGCTTGGGCAATATTGATTTTTCCATATGTAAAGTCAGAGGAAATGGTCAATAGTGATTTAAGTGTTAAAGTCAGTCAATTACGTCACTGGATATCAGATGAATGATGTTGCTAGCCGCATAGCAAATTTTGAAGGCTGTGGATACGTTACTGCTCCAGCAGGTTACGGGAAAACCCATGCTATATGTGAAGCGGTTCTTCATTCTGAGGGACGACAACTAATTTTAACCCACACTTATGCGGGCGTAAATGCAATAACAACCAGTCTTAAAAAACTCAAAGTTCCAAGTAAGAACTATTATGTAAACACGCTTGCAGGCTGGGCTTTAAAACTTTGTTTATCGTACCCAAACACATCCGGGTTTACAAATCCCCAACCTCAGACAAACGCTGAGTGGTTAGAGTTATACAATTCGACTAGGTTACTTTTAAATAAGACATTTATTCGTAAAATTTTATCAGCCTCATACGCTGGTTTACTAGTCGATGAGTATCAAGACTGCCAAACCCTTCAACATTCGATAGTCCTAGACTTATCCGAATACCTCCCCACACGGGTTTTAGGTGATCCATTACAAGGAATTTTTGAGTTTCAAGGCCAGCAGATCGTTGATTGGCAAAATGATGTGGAAAATAATTTAGAGGCAATTGGCGTGCTCAATACTCCACACAGGTGGCTTAAAGATGACAACCCTGCGTTAGCAACTTGGCTTCAGTCTGTTAGAGAGAATATATTACAAAACACCCCGATACCTCTGAATAACGCACCTGAATGCGTTGACGTAATTGCTACTACACCTGATCAATTGGGCCGAATACAGCAAAACACTTGTCGATATTTTGCATTACCACGAGGTGATACAGCTGTAGCAATACATGCTGGTCATTTCATAAATGGTTGCCATTCTTTGGCTAAAAACGTGAGTGGAAAATTTCACTCAATTGAACAGGTGGAAGGGAAAGCAATATTTGAATTTATATCTGAATTAGAATCAAAAGAGTCGTCATCAGAAAAATTACTAAGCACTATAGTTTTGTTAAAAAAGGTAATGACTGCAGTGAACGGTAACCTTCCAGCAGGAGCAAAACGAGGAGAGCACAGTACCATAAGAGCTAATACTCCGAATGTTCAACTGGTTTCATCGTTAAACAATTTTATTGAAACTCCAACGAGCGCTAATCTAGATGATATTTTTACAGAAATAAGATCTCTTGATGAGCCAAAGGTCTACCGCCGAGACCTTCTTAACCGCCTTCAGGCAATTTTGAAAAAGCATAAAGTTAGCGAGTTAAGTTTGATTGATTGTGCTCATGAGTTTCATAGAGAGTTTAGGCATTATGGTCGCCCAACTAGACATCCAAAATGCGTTAGCACCACTTTACTAGTGAAAGGGCAGCAATTTGATCATGCAATTGTATTGGATGCCGCAGCTCTCTCTAAAAAAGAGCTTTATGTAGCACTTACAAGGGGATCAAAAACTCTAAAGATCATAACAACAGAAAACTCATTAAACCCGCAAGATTAATGAGTTCTACGAAATTGGCTAGGCAGAGTTGAATACCCCGATTCAGCATGTTAAAAGTTATTCTCCAGCTCTTATGCTTAGAGGGTTTAACTCTCTCGCGGCCTTGTGTGAAAGCCAGTTAAAACTGGATCCGTTCTCAGGGCATCTGTTTGTTTGTAGAGGCAGGCGGCGTGACACATGCTCTGGCAAATATCCAAGACACCAAAATCTCAGACCTCGACAAACTCCTGCCATGGAACTATGTTGAAGATGAACATTTAACGGTTACTCACTATTTGAGATAGCTGACATTTGACCCGATACTTAAATCATTGAGGGGCTTAGGATGTGATTTTCGGACTGTTAATTAGAGAGATTTGGATCTGGGTAAAGTAACCTCAGGTTCGCAGCGTTAGTAATTACAATTGACTTTAATACCCCTATTAATCCAAATAATCAGAAAGTCAGGAAATCATCAATGGAATACCGGATAATAGCTAGTCCGCCGGATGAAATAGAAGCTTACACTCCATCTGGCTTATTTAGCTACATGCGAAAGGTCGCTGGCTGGACTTATCAAAATATTGTTGAGTTGATTGATGTATACGAGGAATACGGCCTCATAGATATCAATACTGTAAAGGCTTGGGGAAACAAAAACTCTATTCCTTCCGGTGAATACCGAGATGCTTTTTTACGCGTAATCCATGACAATGCAGTTCCGAAATATAAAGATGATTGGATAGAATCATTTGTCACATGTTGGGCCAGGTTTGCGTCTGGCTTGACCTCGGAAAAAATAGATTCAGCGGAAGAGGCATTAGAGACTTCGAACGAAGTTGCGATTTCTCTGATGACCAACTGGTTTCACTCCAACTTTCAAGACCCAGTAAATCGGCTCACTTATAATACCCGAGAAGGAGGTTACTTATATACCTTCGGTGGTCCATATGATGCCAGTGAACAAATCTGGGATGAATTTGGTGATCTCTATTCTGCAGAACTTATTGAACGTGCTGTTGATCGTGTCCAAGAAGACGGCATTTATGAATGGGATTCGGTTGAGCGCCCCGGCGACTATGGCGAGGAGGAGCCGCCTGATGATTTTTTAGACCTGAGTCCCAGCAAAACGACATTAAGCCCTCCGGATCAAGACCTCGGCCCACGTTGGCGTTATGATGAGGGGCGTGTTGTACCAGACGTAGCTCATGTTACCTTCTCGCAGCTCACACATGATCTTCATGCGGTTCTCCGCCAATCTGTTCGCAATGCTCAGCAATCTTGCGCGACATTACGCAATAAATTCCCGGATTTATGGGCGTCATTGTCGACCTACTCTGAGCTTGTTGACGTTGATACAACAGATCTGTCTGAACTCCCAACTTATGTAGCTGGACTGGATCTAGAGACACGTTTTCGATTGTCTCGCGATATGGGCGAAAACCCTACGAATGAGTATCCAGAGCTGAGCCTTTCAGAAGCCTCAACTCTTGAACAGGTTATACGTCTTCACGCGCCTTTTATCCAAAGTACGCCCTTGGGAAGCCGCATTTCATCGCTCGCCGATCAAGAAAATCGAACGCCCGGTCAGACCCGTCAGCTAGCAGCCGATATTGTCACTGCATCTAACGCTCTTCTAAAGCATCCCAATCTTATTGACGCGTCTGCGGTTCAGCTCTTGCGAGACAACGTTACGCTTAATTCAGAAGATCCTAAATTCTATCGTCGGGTTACGCTTTCTCAAGTCGGTATAAAAAACCTCTCCATTGTCATGGGAACGATTGCTATCATCTCGGTCGCACCTGTAGCCGCCGGAGCCCTTGTGGGTGGTATCATTGGGGGTGCATCCGGACTTGTCGGCGCTCCGCTCCTTGGGGCCGCTGCTGCTGGATCTGTCACAGGCGGCACTATTGGCAAAGCCCTCATGCCTTGGTTTCGTTCACCGATAAGTGATTCAAAGCCATTTCAAGAGGTCAAAGAGGGTTTAACCAATTCTCTAAACAATCGCTTTTCACTCGATACTTCGCGAGGGTTTAGATCCATTCGTGATTTGTACATCGGCGTTCGTGATTTACTCATGCCAGTTGCAGGATCTCCGGGCATTGATGAGTGGTTTGACGCGCTTCACAGTGATCTCGACGAGTATGGGGATGTTCTTCTAGATCCACTTGATCCGAGTTCTTATGCTGTGAATAATTATCAATCAGGCCCTCAATATCCCCTTGGTGTTTTATACGAAAACTCAGCTTGGCGTGTCGATATTGAAGGCATGTCAGCATTGGACGGCAGTCGAGAATTTAGCATCGGCAACATATTTGCTGTTTCAGAATGGTCAATGTCCAGTTCGGAAAAAATAGATCTCTATCACGCGCCTATGCATATGAGCCTCAAAAGCCGAACTAATCTTGACGAATTTGTGAATGCATGGCTGATCGCACTTGATGCTCATTCCTCTTCTTCTGGGTCACATAAGTTACGTCCTGAAGTTTTAGAGGCCACTTTGGATGATCTCTCGAAAAACAAGCATTTGAACCAGGCATCAATCAACCAATTTCAGCAGTTTATAGTTAACCTTGCCGACAATCCCTTCGTTTGATTTTCTTGGGCTAACGGCAGCTCCCCTAATCGAATTGAAACCTATGTCTGAAGGTCTGTTTTTTAACGGCCTCGCTAAAGACTGACGCCCTCTTGAAAATGAACTCATCACGGTATATATGTGTAACGCTGATACTGTACAGCATGGGGAGTACGTTTCAAACTGTATAGTCATTAGCTCAGTGAAGTTACGACTCTTATCGAAGGTAGCATGTTCTTCGAGAGTAACGTTCAAGTATCGACGAAGACTGCGCAAACGCGCTAGCTAATATTCGGCTTGTGAATACTGGTTTCTGTGAACGTTCCGTTAGCGAGTAATGTCGCGCGGACTTTTGGAGGGCCACTTTCATGAGTGATCTATCAAATTATTTGCCGCAAATTACTATAATTTTATCTGTATTGTGCTTCGTCGCCTTCCTTCCTTTCAAGATCAAATGTATTGTTTCCGGTTGGGGTTGGCTTTTTAAAGTCGTGAAGAAATATTTGGCGTAAGTTCTAAGCTAGTATTAGGTGCTTGATATAATGAGCATTTTTAAGCCAATCAAAAGTGTTGTCACCGTCAAGATACATACAGAAATAGTCATACCCCCAGCTTATCAGTTGCTATTCAAAGAATAAGTCATCTTGATTTTCATGTTAATGAAAGCTATACTTAGTATTCAGATAAATTTAACCAACATTAACCATTGTGCTTCTAATATCGCCGAATATTGGCGTAAAGGAGCAAATTATGAGTGAACTGGGTAAAAGTGTCCGAAAATCAGACGTTCAAATTTCAGAACATTTGACTGATTTAGGTTATGAAGTGACTGGCGTTGAAACCGTTACAACGAATACCATTAAGGGGTTTGGGCTAAAAATCGTTCGAAAAACGACAACATTCTGGAAATATAGGTTTTCAAAGAGATGATTGGCTCTGACCTCACTGAATGGCGAGAGCGTAATGGCTATAGTCAGAAAAAATTACAAATTGAACTTGGAATAAAGTCCAGGGGCACAATAAGTTCCTGGGAAAATTCTGACAAACCGCTTTCCCGCACTGTCGAATTGGCACTTATAGCACTCGAACGAATGCCGGAGTTGCGTAAATCAGTAGGCGAACCTGAAACTCAGAGAGGGCGCGCACAGTATCAAAGTCGATTTGGAGAAAAACTAAATTCACCGTTAAACAGAGAATAGGTTCAAGTGTTTTCAATTTTCTTCAATCAGCTGCGAATGAAAAATTCAGCCATTTGATATAAGCTATGAATAATCTTTTTTAGCTGTTTGTCAGAATATGGCTTCCCTGAAATTCCTAAAATTTGACGGGCTACTTTTACTGTTACTTTTCGATCCCGCCAATCATCAGACATGCGGGGTTAAAGTCTATAACAAAGCGGTTACTGTTCATATCTCTGCTAGCGCTTTACAGCAAAGTGATAGTATTGCTTTTAACAAAAACCGAAGTAGACTCCGTTGTGTCAATGCAATCTAGCGACACTAATTTCTCCCTAACATCACAGCCATAAACACCGAAAAGCCGTATTCTAAGGGCCTTATAGCTTCTGCTTCTGTTAAAAGTGACAGTGAGTTGTCTCTGAAATCCGAGCATCCGGTTAATGCTGGAAAAAAACTTGCGCTGTCCAAAGATGAAACCGTAGAAATTCAAAAAATGCTGATGCGGCAAAGCCGTTGGCGCGATCTCGCGCTTTTCATGCTTGGTATAGACAGCCTATTACGAGTGAGCGACTTGCTCAAACTCCGGGTGCGCGACGTTGCTGACCCCAATGGTCGCGTCCAAGCTCAATTCCATCTTACGCAAACTAAAACAAAGCGATCAGTAGAAATCTATCTGACGCGCCCAACGCAACAAGCCGTACAGCACTGGATCGATACTTCAGAAAAATTGGAATCTGATTATCTATTCACTAGGTTGCGCCGCCGAGGAAGTCACAATGCTCCTATCAGTGATATAATGCTTAGGCTATTGATCAAAGGCTGGGTCGAAGCGATTGGATTAGACCCCAAGCGTTATTCAAGCAAAACACTCCGCAAGACGCGGGTAAGAGCCATTTTGGAAATGGCAAATTACGACTACGCCGTTGTTCAGAAGCTTCTTGGACACTCCAATCTACAGAGCACCATTCACTATGTGGACTTAGCTCAAGATACGGCGAGAGACTGTGCGGAACGGGTTCAATACTTTGAGCCACTTAATCTCAAATTTGACAGAAACTCCAAAATAGGTAGCGTCAATGGTACTTAACCCTTTAATCATGGGAAAACTTCGACAAGGCGTCATCGCGGTTGCGGCAGGTCTAGCTCTGGCTGGATGCAATGAAGCAAATGCCGAAGATAATTCGAAAGCTGAAATTCAAAAAGTAGCGGCTGTTGTTGAAACGGCTGACCAAGTGAAAGCTCGATGTCGAGCACTCTCTAGCGAAACAGAGGTGCAAAAGGATGTGAAGCGGGCTTGCTACACCGAGCTTAAAGCTATGCGCCAAGCTGAAATCACGGCGTTAGACAGAGGTCTGGAGCAAGATTCTGAAACCATTGATCAGAAAGAGGCTGATAATGAGAACAAGCGCACAATAGTTAAGGTGTTAAGTGAAGTTCGTGATGAAGCCTTTAGTGAAGACCCTATTCGGTAGGTTAGCATAAATTGGCAAAATAGTGTGATCTCTGGTATAATAAGCAGAAATCATGAGTTTTTCTGAAAGCGCTCACGAACCTATAGTTACTTCAGATGTTTCTGCCAAAGAACAAATGGATGGGTTGTCTCTTGTAACAACGCAGGAGCGAGTTAGCCTGAACAATGACGTTACTGCCCAATTTTCTGATATTCCTCAAACATCCGTTGAGTATTTAGCGGTCAATTGTAAAAGCCCTGAGCATTTACCGATTGCGCTTAGCATTCTGAGCAAAGCCTTAAAAGAAAACCCGTCACTTTTAGAAGATGAGTTTGAAGCAGAATTCGAGCTGGATGATTGTCTTAACCAAGCTGAAATTACCGCTAAATCAGATCGACGGACTGCAAACGCTGAAACCATCGAACAGAAAGAATCTGAAGGAGAGCAGCTTGACACAGTGATTAAAGGTTTAAGGCATGAAATAGAGCTTGCGTCTCAAGGTAAAACGGGGCGCGATCAACTGGCTTTTGCTCAAAGCTTACTCAAAGAAAAACTGTCCGAAACTGATTTGTCTGCAGATGTTAAGGCTGAACAAATCTCTTGGCTAGAAGGTGTATCACTATCTTTGGATCGCATGGAGGGTTTAGTCGAAGACCCTAAGGAAGCCAAAGTCTTTCAGAGCTTAGTTGCGACGATTGATCTGAATTTTAATGGTGGTGACAATGCGACAACCTTCGCTGACCTTTTAATCAAAGTTGATGCGTCTGATAATCTCTCTGAAGCCACTAAGACTAAACTTCATGTGCAAGGGCTTGGCGTAATAAGAAACAGCACAGACTTAATTGCCGCCTCTGAAATGGCGCGAGAAACAGGTCAATTCGTAAATCCGAAAACCAATAGGGTTGAACATTTCACTGAAAAGAATGGAATGCCGCTTGGTGATTACACGGTTTACCCTGATCTGAAACATCCTAAAGAGTTTGTTGCAAAGGCTGAAGTTGGCGGCAGAACGCTTAGTGTTCCCTATAGCCTCGATGATGATCCCGCTTTCCTCAACCGCCTAATTAAAGCCGCGATGGTTGGAGGCGTTCTTGCCGAACGGGATTTTCAAGGCGCAACTCGTGAGATATTTGGAAAGTCTGATTTAGCCGCTCAGGGGTATAGTGAAATCCGATTGGATGCAGAGCAAGCCGCCAGAGCTGAACAACTCTATGGAGCCTTTATGGGGGTTGGAACGGTACTTTCATCCGAGTTCCCAAGCGAAAGTGATCTACAGAGCTTTAAATGGCGTCTACAGGCTACACACATTGATGGAGATGCTAAGACAAATGACAATACTGGGCGCGGTGACCTAAGTTGGGGAAAACTCGGATTGCTACAAAACGGTCATCTAAATATGACGCGCGTTGGAGAAGTCGGGGCTTACCTGAATACGAAATCAACCGCTCTACCGACATTTGAAAACCTTGAAAGCAAGTTTGGAGACAATAACTTTGCCTAATGCCATCAAAACAATCTTTCAGCAGAATTTGAGAGGCTGTCGAATTTATAAGTTTTGACAACCTTCATTTTCAGAAATCAACTCTGTAAGAAAATGTTGATAACGTAATTTTATCAAGCTCAGTCAAAATCACATTACCAAATGAGTTTAAAAATTCATTTGATTCTTCCATTGACCATTTCTTTTTATTTGGATCGACTCCAAATTTATCTTGGAAGTCCCAGCCTAATGGATATTCGATAACATGAAAATGAAATCGTCCGCGAAGCGTAGAAATTTTAAATGTCGGCCCTTTCCTTGGAGTTAACTCGATCTCGACCTCATCAGTGACAATATTGTTGAAAGGATACAGTGCATAATGATCTTCCGAATTTTTTGAAATTTCCGCTACTTTTTGATCATAGCTTTCAAATAAGAAAACATTTTTCTTTTCGGAATTTATCCTAACGTAATCCAATACGAATAAATTATCAGGCTTAAGTGTCGGCCACATATCAGCGGGGTAGAAATATTCAGGCATGGGTTCTGCGGAATCATATGCGGCTCTTTTTGTGCTCTTAGCAACCAATTGCGCCTCTAAGGTCGTATGTTTGTGATTGTGTTCTTCGAACAAAGATTGAATAGCGTGAATACTCGGTATCGAGGCTCTAATTTTCAAACCTGCTCTAAGAGCTTTATTATAATTGGCAGAGAAATTCTTGGTAACTAAATCCTTCCAAGAAATGACCCTTCCCCAGTCTGAACCATAAAGCTTCGCAAAATAATAATGAAAATGCCGCCCTTCTACTTCGGAAATTTTTCGTTCTTTATCATATATATTCCCGATTCTATTCTTACCTTTTTTATTTGAGTCCGTTCTTTTAGATGTATGCAACGTATTCGTGTATGGGCGAGGAGTTGGAGACTGTTCAACGTATATCAACTTTGCAATATCCTCTCTTCGTGTAACGGACTGACCATATGCGCCCGAATAGAAAAGCGTGACTAGCATAGACCGAAAATCAATTGACTGTTTGTGTGATGCATCATGGGGCTTCAACAAAAGTTTCAGCTCTTCAGTTTTTTTCTTATCAAGAGGGTCACAAGAGTTTTTAAGTCTCTTAAGCTCGTCGTTCATTTCTTCAATTTTCATTAAATCAATCAGGTCTGGCTTACTCATTTCATGCTCCTGTGTTCCCGTGTTCAAGTTAAGTTATTTCGAAAGGCATTAGAAAGCTACCGACGGTTAACCGTCGGTAGCCCTAAATTTTTGATACAAACAATAATTATCGGGCTGAACTTAAATGTTGGCTCAATGTTTGACCAACATCGGCGAGGAACTTGCGCAATTCGCCCCCGTTTGTACCAATAACATGAACACGGCCATCCGACGCGATTTTCGAAAGCGTACCAGAGTTGGCATCTGCGCCATAAGCAATGGCCGTTACATCAGCGTATTCTTGCAATAATTGAATGTTCTGACTGGATACAGCAGAATGCCCATCTGACAAGAACAGTACTTGGGGACGCATATATTGCCATCCATCCGTATTAGGAAGACTGGCAAACTCTTGTACCGTTTTAATCGTCTCCGTAAGGGCCTTATCGAAATTTGTGCCTCCACCAACAGTCAAAGTGGGGGCGGTAAGTGTCAGGAAAGACTCCGCAAAAATTAGGCGCTTTGCTCCAGAGCTAAACTGAATGAGGCTCCCCATGAAACCATCTTTGTTTTGAGGAGCGGCAAGTTCTCCATACAAAGCGTTTAGTCCAATATTTAATTCGCCAATTTTATGGCCTGACATTGATGATGAAGTATCCGCTACGAAAACAACATGTTGTTTTGTATTGGATGAAATCCCAGTGGCTATTTTCAGAGGCTTACTGACTTTCAAATCAGGGAAGTCAGAGCCAAGCGCTTCTGTTTCTAAAGGGGCCGTTTGGGTGTGCTCATTACCATAATTGGAAATAGGCTGTGCAAGAGGGGCCGTAGCCTGTGTGGTATTAAATATAGATGTCATGATTTTCTCCATTGGTTTGTGATGACATCTTTTCCTTATTCTCGATCTAGTGATCTCCCTAGGAACGGTTCACCGTCGTATTTCGACGGTAGTCCGTCCAATGACCTGAAGTATAATCTGTGAATTTTGAAGCGTGTGAACACGAAAGGACACACGCTATGACTCTTAAAAAATATAAAATTTCAAAATCTCACATTGAGGCTGTAAAGCGTTCAGGCTTTGACTGCCATGATGTCAATAAACGTTATCCCGTCCAAAATACCGAACTGGATAAAATCCTCGCCAGCCAAAACCGTGCGCTTGATCCGAGAGCGCGCCTCTTAATCAAGGGCCGCGAGATGTTTCGGGGATTCAAAGACCGCGCACTTATGCTGGCCTCAGGACTGGCACTAACTCTCGCTATACCGCCAGAAGCTTGGGCCAATACCTCCCCTCACGAAACAGAGGGAAAAATTGCGCCCCTCTATGCCTTGTTGGATGTCGCGGCATGGTCATGGGAACTGGCTCTTCTTAGCGGTCTTTTAAGCACCTCTCTCGCCTCTCTCTACCTTCAAGCAAGGATGTTCAAAATGATCCTACCATCATACCCGAAACCTAAGAAAAGCCGCCGCCTTAACTCTATAGGTCGTAAAGTGCCTAAAGGTAATGCAGAGCAAGTCACACCAACACCGAAACTCAAATGGCGCGTAAACGGCTCATCTCGCATGGGTAAAGTCCGTACAGAAAACCAAGACGCCTATGATTTTTGGCGCGTCAGTGAAGATGAAGTCTTTATGGTAGTTTGCGACGGCGCGGGAGGTGTTGATGGCGGGAAAGAAGCCGCTGAAACCGCCGTTCAAAATATCATAACGATATTACAGGCTATATATCCTGAAGGCGGTGATCCGACAGACGCTCTCGAAATTGCTATTGAAGACGCCAGAGTCTTCGCAAAGGAACATGAGCTTGCTGGCATTACTACAGCCATCATTGCCCATGTGAAAGGCGACAAGCTTCACTATGCCACTTTGGGCGACGGTACACTTTCGGCGGTATGGCCTGACGGTATGGTCAATCATATCCAGACCCCACATAATATTCAGGGACAGCCTAGTAATATTATTGCGGCCTATATCGGCCAAGGTTGCGCTGTTCCTGCGCGCACAGGATCGATACGCTTGGAAAAAGGCACAACGCTTATGCTTATGAGTGATGTAGCCAGCGATTTACTGCCTTATGAAGAGTTCGCTGCGCACCGTGCAGATTATGCCCAAATATTGAAAACGAAGACAGATGTCCCTGTTGCCGATAAACTGTTGGAGCAAATCGAAGTGGCGCGTGACCCTGACACCAACGCATATCTTCATCACGACAATATGACACTAATATTGGCTCATTTTCATGAAGTCTTAGAACCTGAAACTACGGCTGTAGGCACAATGCCTGTTTCATCCATGGAGGTGCGTCATGGGTAAGCAAGTCACTATTGACGGGATACGTGCCGTCATCACTGATCCAAAACTTGGGCAAGGCGGACAAGGCTTTGCTCAGAAAGCGAAACTCTATAGCAATTCTGCTATAGAGCTGGTGATAAAGTCGCAAGCTAAAGCGGGTAAGAACGATATTCGAGCCCGTAAGCTAGTCGAGTTAAATCTGGCATCTCATAGTCCCTATCTAGCGGGGCCAATTGCTACGGCTGAGAAGAGCGGCCAGATAGTGAATATTGCTCCGTTCGCAAAAGGTCAGGACGTTGAGTCAGATCGACCGCGCAGCTTTCCTGAACTGGTTGAACTCTGCCATCACATAACCTGCCAATGGGCTATATTAGAGGAACAGGGGATTGCTCATGGCGATATTGCTCCCTCCAACGTTATTGTTTCGGATGATGGTTCGGCCAGCCTAATTGATTTTGATAACTTTGCTTCATTGGAAGCTAAAGTTCCTAAAGCAACTATGGCAGGGCAATCCATGATGACGGCACCAGAGATTAGGCTGCGCAGTCATCCACCCACAATTGAGAGTGATCGTTTTGCCTATGCGGTACTCTTCAACATGATCTTATTGCGCCGTCACCCTAGCGACGGCTTGGCAGCAAACCCGAAAGAGCTCGCCAAGGTCATGACGACAGGACAATGGCCTGAGCGTGTGCGGCCCATACAAACTGGTGAGACGCCAGTAGAGGCAATGGGAGATATTCTACCTGCTTTGTTTGATGCAGCCTTTGATATTGATCCCATCAACCGTCCTACCGCTCAGCAATGGCGTCATGGGTTTAGACAAAGCCTACAGACGATCTACATCCATAATTGTGGACAGGCATTTATCAGCGGGAACAAGCAAACTCGATGTCCCTTCTGTCAGGACTACATCCAAATACCTAATCAGGCATCGTCTAATGAAACAATGATATTCAAAATTCGTATTCCGAGTCTCGGAACGAAATATAGCTTTGGCTTAAAGGACGGGCAGTCCATTTATCTTGGACGAAATAATTTAGGACGGGGTGCAGCATCAGTATCGAACCGTCATTTATCCGTGTCACGGATGAACCAGAAACTCTATCTGCGACACCTGGGGCAACATCCGTCCGCTCTTTATCGTGATGGTCAGTGGTATAATTTGAAGGACGTTTGGCTAAAGCCTTATGAGTACCAAAAAGATGGTGTGTTAATTCGGTTGGCTAACCTAGATATTCATCTTGGGCTATAATGCCGCTCACATCCAACATTAGCCATAGTGTAAGCTATGTGACGCCCCAAGAGTTTGAAGATATGGAAATGCTTTTGGGGCGTCTTTTACAAGGCGCTAACGCTAGAGAAACTCAGCTCTTGCTGCATATACATCAGCGATTAATTAAGATCATAGCCGCGCAAACGACAAATCAATCCACAAGAGATCGCCTTATAAGCTTGGCCACTTAAGTTCTATAAGGCGAACTCTGCAATTATGTCTCTCAGCATCTCTAACGGGGCTCCGTCGCCATAAGTTGGGCGGTTGAACTTATGCCCCATAAGCTGGCACTGGATGCGATCAATCACATTTCTTTGGGTCAATTGATCTTGGAACCAGTGTCGCAAAGAATAAAAGGATTGTTTCTCTTTTTTGAAAGTATTGTTCGCTCTAAAGTGTCTATTGATAATAGTCGTCGCATACATGTTCTTTCCCAAACGTTTGCCCCAACCGCCTTGTTGTTTCAGTTCTTTAGCGGCATCGAGAGAAACCCCAAGCAGGGGAATACGTCTTTCCGAGTGAGGAGTTTTAAGAACACGAACGCTGTTTTGGCGAACATGAACATATGAAATTTCATGGTCGAGTACAAAATCTGCAAGCTCAAGACCAATGGCCTCAATGGGCCTCATACCTGTGTTGATTAGAAGTTTTACCAACAATTGGAAATCAGTATGTAGCCCGTCAAGTTTCCCCTCTGCTAGAATTTTTTGCTCTATAGTTTCACTTGAAATTGGAGACCGACGTACCTTCACGTCTTTCTTCAATCGGACGCGATCAAATGGATTTTTTCCTTCATATCCATCAATGTCATAAATCACCCGAATTAACCGCCTGATTGAGTCTATCTCACGATTGGCAGTGCAACTTTTCAAACTATTTTCCTTTTTACGTTTCATCCACCAAGCCCGAAATTCAATCGCATGAGTTCTCGTGATTTCGTAAAGTGCTACAGAACCAACAGCCTCTTCAAAGTGTCGAACCGATTTTAAATAGACATTTCTTTTGCAGCGTTTTTGATCTGGACTAAGACCTGTCCACTCATCTTCAACATGTTGCCAAAACTTTTCGAACGCCTGCCCCATTGAGAGTTTAGGTTTTTCAATCAAACCTAAGACAGCTTTTTCTTCATTTTGAGTGACTTGGCTGGATATTAAAAACCTTAAGCGGTTCAATAAATCAGCTTCTGATAACTGATTTACCTGAGCGGTACGAAAGCCGTGCGCTTGGTTAGTAGCAATAACGCCAGCGTATTGTTTAACATCAGATTGGCTTTTGAGTGATACACCTCTCGACTTTGCTGCCTCCCATTGTTTCTCCAAATCTTGGGAGATTTGGGCGGCTTTAAGTTTTGCCTCTGAAACATTATTCGTTCTGAGCGAAAACGTGATGACAGAACGCGATTCCACATCTTCATATTGCTTGGGGCGGTTTCTATAATAATGCCACCTTTGACCACGCTTTTTAATATGACGGCCATGCATTGCGCTTGATCCTCTCAGCAATGCGAGTTTGGCTTACGGTTTGTACCCGAAAACTGTACTCACAATTGTACCCACTTGGCCCAATGCCAAATTTCAAGAGAAACATTAAACTTAATAGTATCAACCGCTTAGAGACGGATCACCGTCATCAATATAAGCTAATGGTGCGGCTGAGAAGACTCGAACTTCCACCCGTGTTACCGGACAGCGACCTCAACGCTGCGCGTCTACCAATTCCGCCACAGCCGCACTTGAGGTTCGCGGTCTATAGCTATCAAAACTGACTTTGTGAAGCGTGAATTTGCATTTTTGATAAGCTTGATTTTAACACCATGAATGCGCAGATAACACCTATGTCAAAGACATCTAAAATATATGCGTCTGATAGGGTTGAGTGGCGGATCTCTGACGCTCTCGAAGCTTATCCCGAAGCGGCGGCCTATATGGAAAACCGGGCTAAGGCAATTGCGGCGCAGGACGCCGCAGAACAGATTTGGCTTTTAGAGCACCCCCCGCTTTACTCTGCGGGCACTAGCGCGAAAAAGACCGATCTTGTTGAGCCTGATCGCTTTGATGTTTTTGAAAGCGGGCGCGGCGGACAATATACTTATCATGGCCCTGGGCAGCGCGTGGGCTATGTTATGCTCGACCTGCGCACACGAGGACGCGATGTCGCCGCCTTTGTCCGCGGACTAGAGCAATGGATTATAGATACGCTCGCGGAATTTGATGTCACAGCTGAACGGCGCTGCGGACGCGTTGGCGTCTGGGTTGTCCTGCCCGATGGCCGCGAAGCCAAGATTGCTGCCATTGGTGTACGCTTGAAAAAATGGGTGAGCTTTCACGGCATAAGCATCAATCTTAATCCTGACCTCTCTCATTTTGGTGGCATAATACCCTGCGGCATTCAAGAGCACGGGGTAACAAGCTTGCAGGATTTGGGAAAGACCGTTTCGATGGATGATTTGGATAAAGCGCTTAAATCCAATTTCGAAAAAATCTTCGCCCCTACGGAAATAAGCGCATAAAAAAACCCGCTTCAAGAGCAGGTTTTCAAAGATAAATTTAATTAGCTCTAAACTGGACCATATTGGTTATCATGATCGTCTGCTTTGTTAATCATGTTGACGACCATGGCAAAAATATAACTTATAACTAAACCGCCAATCGCACTTGGAATAGCCTGAGCTTTCGCTGCGCCCGCAGCTGCATTCATAACGCCGGCGATATCACCTGCTGCTGCGGCTTCTTCCGCTGCAGCTTGCACAGCTTCGGGATCAACAGACCCTGCGAAAACCGCACCTACGACAAAACTCAAGATTACAGCGAGTATGATGTAAATCAGAAGATGTAATAAAGACATCCATCCTGATTTACCGGCATCATGGGCCCGCTTAATATTGAGCATGAAAAATGGAATAAGCAAAATGAGCGAAACCAATCCGCCGATCATAGCCAAGCTCATACTGACCAAGGGTAAAAGACTGATAACGGCTGATATGACTGCAATAATCATAATGCCTTTTGTGAACTCTGACGGCCCGATCCGTCCATTTGGTGAAAATAGTAAATTGCCCATGTGGCTCTCCCTCTTGTTGTTTTACGATAAGAGAGTGACGGGTTTTACATAAAAATCAAGTGAAATCGGTCAATTTTGTAGAAAGCGTCTATAAAGCTACGCGATTAACGGGCCATATTTATTATCCTTGGCCTCAGATTTTGAGAGCCCGCACCATAACGTAAAGGTAGCAATAATGCCCATCATTACATTGCTGACCGTCGCAGGGCTCTTTGACATTTCAGCTTGATAACGCTCAATAATTTCATTCTGCACAGCGGGATCTATATCTTCTTTACGGTCATATTGCGCAAATTCAGAAACATATTCAGATCCTCCAAAAGCTAACATAACAACGATAGCCACGAGTATTAGGCTTACTATCATACTGGTCAAAGGCCAGAAGCTGCGGCCCATATCGTGAAGGCGTTTTCCATAAATACAATAAGTCATGTGCAGGACTAAAAAGGGAAATGGTAATGAGATTAAAAACGCTAGAGTGGAATCTGTCCCCAGGCGCTGCAAACCGAAATTAAACAAAATAACAAGCGCGGTGAAAAGGATCATAGCGATCCAAAAATCTTTACGGCCCATCCGCCCTGCGGGGGAGAGTAGCATTTTATAAGGCGATATGATCATGTGGGCGTTAAAGCCTCTCACATAGCGCTGTGCAAGACGCGCAATGCCGCAGTCTCTATCTCGGCTTAATCTTCACGATGCGCGGCTACGCCGTCATCCTCGTCCTCTTCCGAATAGTCCTGAGTGCCATATTGCGCGGCATCCGCATTAAGCGTATCCATCAGCCGCTGATGTCCCGTTTGTACATGACTTGCCAAGGCATCCAAATCGCCGCGCATCTCGAAAGCCTCTTGAGCCATTTTAAAATCAAATGCGAGAAAGTCATCTGCTAAGCGTTTCGCTTTTTCGGGCGCATAATCCAAATATTCCAAAGCCTTTTGCCCCATGGCAAGTGCGCCGCGAATGGTTTCGCGTTCTGCAAAATCAACCTCCTCGGCAAGCAGGTCAAAGAGGTGACCCCGATTACGGGCCCGCGCAATAACTTTGGCCTGAGGGAAATGCTGCATAATTTCATGCGCCGCTTCGGTCGCTTTTTCAGTATCGTCAATCGCGATGATGATAACATCCGCCTCATGTGCGCCGGCCTTTCGAAGCAAGTCTATATCCGAGGCATCCCCATAAAAAACACGGTGGCCAAATTTTCTGACAAACTCAATATGCTCACCATCCAGGTCGATAATCGTCGTCTCGATTTTTTGGGTGTGCAGGAGTCGCGCAGCCACTTGCCCCACACGGCCGAAGCCCAAGACCAGAACCTTATGATGGTTGTTTTCAGGGGTCTCCCCAGTTTTCTTGGCGGTTCCAAAACGCGGCAACACAAATTTATCATAGCCGAGGATCAAGAGCGGCGTCAGCGCCATAGAGATAGCAATAACCGCATTTAAAACCGTTGCTGTTTCGGGCCTAACGGCGCCTTGCACCAAAGCAAAGGAAAAGAGCACAAAGCCAAATTCCCCCGCCTGACAGAGTAAGGTAGAAAAGAGCAGGCGGCCCGACATTTCAAGCTTAAAAATCGTTCCTATAATGAACAACACAGCGAATTTCAGCGCCATAAGACCAATGACCAATCCCATAATTCCAAGCGGGTTTTGCCCCAAGGCGTTAAAATCAAGCGACATACCGACAGAGATAAAAAACAAGCCCAGCAACAATGCTTTAAAAGGTTCAATATCCCGCTCAAGCTGATGGCGGTAATCAGAATCCGCCAAGACTACGCCGGCGATGAAAGCGCCCAAAGCGGCGGAAAGCCCGAGCCACTCCATCAGTAAGGCTGCCCCAATCACCAATAAGAGCGCCATGGCTGTAAAGGTTTCTCGGACTTGGCTTTTGGCGATGAGTTTAAAAAGCGGTCTTAAGACAAACCGTCCTGCCAATATCATCCCGGCAAAAACAGCAAACATGCTCGCAGCGAGCCAGAGCCCCTGTGGCCCGTGATGATCTTTGCCGTGACCGTCATCAACGACTTCAAATCCGCTCATGGTTGCGAGAAAAGGCAGGGCCGCAATCATCGCAATGACGATAACATCTTGAAATAATAGCACGGAAAACCCGGAACGCCCCACCGTGTCTTTCATGATCTTCCGGTCCTGCATAATTTGCAGGGCAATCGCTGTGGAAGACAGCGCCAAGGCCATACCAATGACGATGGCTTCACCCGTTGGGCGGCCCAATGCCAGTGCTGCAAAGGTGACCAAAACTGTTGTTAATCCGACTTGCAGACCGCCGAGACCCAAAAGTTTACCCCGCATCTCCCAGAGATGTTTGGGTTGCAATTCAAGACCTATGAGGAACAGCATCATGACGACGCCAAATTCCGAGAAATGCAAAATTGTTTCCGGTTCAGAAATAAATCCGAGGACAAATGGGCCGATAATAACGCCGGCAATAAGATAGCCAATAACGGACCCCAGGCCTGACAGTTTGGAAATCGGTACCAGCAGACAGGCCGCGGCCAGAAACACAAAAACGGATTGTAAGAGTGAGCCGTCCATAATTTATACTTCCCGTGTTTCAATCTCGCTACTGGCTTCCAGCGTTCTATGAACAGGGCACTTATTTGCGATCTCTATAATTCTGGCACGCTGTTTTTCATCGACATTGCCTTTTATCGTGATCTCTCTTTTGAAAATATCTTTCGGCGGTAAGTCGCTAAGGTGTAATTTTTCATGTGTTACTTTCACGGAGATGTTCTCCACGTTCCAGTCTTTGCGCTCTACATACATGCGTAGCGTAATTGATGTGCAAGCGCCGAGAGAGGCGCAGAGCAGCTCATAGGGTGCAGGCCCTAAATCAGCGCTACCGTATGAGGCAGGTTCGTCTGCATAAAAATGATGACGTGGCGTGTTGACGTCTTGCGTATATTTTCCGCCGTCTCTTTCTTTCACAATCACAGGGTCTGTCATCTAATCCTCCAATAATTCGCATAAGGCGTTGATTTCATGACGAATGCCATCTGTGCGCTCTTTCGCCTCTTCATCCTCACCCCAATATTTGATCTGCCAAATCTCAGCCAAGCGGGAAAGCTCGAAAGCCTCCTCTCCTTTGAGGTAGGATTTCAAAACAGCCATAGCCAAAATAGCCGAGCCATAAACTGCCACCAAATGCACAAACAGCGTGAGCTGCATGTCAGGCAAGCTCCGCGCAAAATCTGCAATAGAGTTCAGAGCCTGCTTATCTTGTTCAATCGCAATCAGGCTTTCTGTCGTTTTAAGGGCCACGCCCTGCTCTGCGGCCCACGCCAATACGGGATCCCATTTCACGGCTTGATGTTCTTTGTAAAGCCGCACCTCGCCTTCGCGGTAACAGAGCGCGTCGGTCCCTGCATATTTCCTCGCTTCCGCTATTAAAGCCTCGCGGTTGTCAGGCGTCTGTTCAACGGCCACATTTAACAGCCGCGTCACCGGCATGGTTTCAGGCTTGATATACTCGTCTTGCGCGTCCCATTCAGCGGCAATCAGCTTGGCGCATTTTTCTGTGGGAACTAGAAGCGTGAGTTTTCCGGGGCTCTTTAGCGTACGGCCATCCAATTGAATCAACCATCCGCCCTCACCTTCTGCCGTTGAGACATTTTTATAAAATCGTTTCGCCGCCTTTTTAGCCATCAAGCCGGCAGTACATCAAAAGGCAAAGTTAAGCGCGTTTGGCTGCCTGTGAAAGGGACAGTACCGTGCCACATATAAGAAGGAAAGAGCACGAGGCGACCGCCTTTTGGTTCGACATATCTCTCAGCCCTCAGATTTAATCCGGGAATATCAGGCTCGCCGAATTTTATCCAACCTTCTTTATCCTGAGAGTCCTGCACAACATCCGGAACATCAACATAATAGGATGAACTTATCCACCCCATTGGATGAACATGGTTTACGTGATGGCCTTTTTCGGAAAGCTTGACAGACCAAGCTCCATTTATGCGGTACTGATGAGTGTTACGGCGTTTTAAAGGGTGATTAGGCTCATATCCTATTTTTTTTATGTAATTGACTATCGGCGCATCAATCACTTCAAAAAAAGACTTTAGTACAGGGTCATCAATAATCGCTAAATCAGTATCAGTTTGAATGCCTATTCTCAGCGATTGATTTAATGGCTCGGATTTAAAACCGTGATATTGTTCCAAGCAATCTTTGAGAGCGTCATTAAAACTACTAATGTTTTTATACCCCTTAGGCGGCGTTAGATCATAAATCTGAATAAATTGATCATAATTATATAGCGTTTGGTAGCTTACGCCTCTCTTGCGCTGCAATGTTGCTGCCAGAGCAAAAAGTAACTGGCTATTTGGGGCCTGCTGCAAAGCCCCTTGAATTAGGCTTGCACACTCATCTAATCTATCTGCCAAAAGACAGGCCTGCGCATATTGTATCATGATTTTATAATCGCCTGGGCGCAGCGCTAAGGCCTCCTTGTAACCTTCACAACTCTCCTGAGGTTGCCCTCTCTCCATAAGCTGTTTAGCTTTTGCAGCGAGAATATCGACGTGTTCCGAGAAACGAGACTGCCCTAAATGTTGGATCTTTTCAGCTTCAGCAATATGTCCTCCGCGACTTAATAAGTGAGTAGATTTAACTAAAACACTTGGTAAGACGTTTGGTTTCATGCAAACGGAATTGATAATGTCTTGAGCCGTTTTCCAATCATCTTGCATTGCATAAGCATTTACCGCCAGAGCAACACTCTCTTCAGCATATGGGCTATCAGCAGGAAGCATATCAAGCGACTTTCGCATGTCTTCATATCTTTCCAGATGGAAATATAATTGCACTTTTAACTTCGCTAATTTTTCAGCGCTAAAAACTTTGCTTAGCTTATTGGCGCATGCTAAAGCTTCATTGTAGCGTCCCAATAAGATTAGCGCATTGGCACTCGCCAAATTCAAAAAATCAGAGGCACCGTAGGCATTTAACTGTTGGTTTATTTCCATGTAGGCACGCTTTGCCTGACCCGATGCAATCAATAAATCAATTAAGTTAGCCCTAACAGGTTCATATGTCTGATCTAAATCTATCGCTTGCCTGTAAGCCTCCTCAGCTTGAGACCACTCTCCAGCCGCTTTTAAAATATTACCTAACGTATTGGCCATTTCTGCCGTTATCGGGCAAATTTTCATTGCTTCCATTAAACGGGCATGAGCTGTAACTACTTGGTTCAAACTCAGGGCTGTAAGGGCCCCTAATCTTAAAACATCGGTGTTGTTTGGCGCTTCTTTCAACAAATTTCTGATGCCAATTTCAGCATCAACATACGCCTTATTTTCATAAAGCTCATAAATGTATTTTATTCTCCGTAAATCCATCAGCCGAGCTCATCCCAGTCCACTACTGGGACGGCCTCATGAAAGCCCATGACCTCAAATGCTTGTGCCATATGCGGGGGGACAGGCGCTTCAATATAAAGCGGGTGTTGACCCTCACGCGGCAAGGTCAAAGACCGGGCATGGAGATGCAACATATTCTCAAGCCCGCCCGGTAACGGTCTGTCCGTCATATATTTCGGATCACCCGCTATTGGCGCCCCGAGGAGCTGCATATGAAGACGCAATTGGTGCGTCCGACCTGTCAGTGGCTGCATCACAACCCAAGCGGCACGTTGTCCCGCTTTCGCCACGCATTGATAGAGAGTTTTGGCATGCTTAGCACCTGGAGCGCCGTGACGCACCGCTTCCATAACTTCTTTGCCTTCGTGCTTATTACCAAAGCGGTTATCAAGCCGCCCTTTGGCCATATAACCTTTAATCTCGCCGCCCGAAGGCTTGGGAACGCCATTACTCACGCCCCAATAAACTTTCTCGGCGCGGCGACTTTGGAATGCGCGGCCCGCCCATTTGGCTGAGCGAACATTTTTTGCAATTACTAAAACGCCTGAGGTGTCTCTATCCAAGCGGTGGACCAATCGGCACCCCTCTCCCAAGGCTGGTAGCAAACCATCAATGTGGCGCGTTGTACCTGTGCCGCCTTGGACAGCAATACCGTGAGGTTTATTGAGCGCAACAATATCCGCGTCCTCATAAATGATCATAGAGCGCATATAGGCTGCATCACGCTCATTCACGGGGGCTGTTTTTTTGATCTCTGTCGGCTCGGGAAGAGGCGGAATACGTATAATTTGGCCGCCCTCTATACGAACATTGCCTTTGGCCCGTTTCCCATCCACACGGAGCTGTCCTGTGCGCAACAATTTTTCAACCTTACCATGGGCAATATGCGGAAACTGCCGCTTAAACCAACGATCAAGCCGGGACCCCGCATCAGTATCTTCGACCGTGATTTTCTGTACACCGCTCACATCACACCTGCCGAAGAGCCAAAAACTTTACGAGCTAAGATGAGGCCCATCATCAAAGCGCCAATAGAAAGAATAACAGAACCGCCCACATAGCCTAGTAACGCGCCATAGGCTTTCTTCTCATACATCAACACAGCATCTAAAGAAAAAGCGCTGAAAGTGGTAAATCCGCCCAATAGTCCAACACCTAAAAATAGTCTTAGATTTGTATGGCCGCTGACTTTTAAGGCTAACCATCCGGCCAAAATACCCATCAAAAACCCGCCAATTACATTTGCTGCCATCGTTCCATGGGGATAGCCGGGGCCAAAGGCTTTTAGCGTGCCTACACCCAGCACATGCCGTGCACTTGCCCCCAACGCGCCGCCTAAGGCTACATATAAAATTCCGCTCATATAGATGCGTTTACGCCCTTGCCCCTATAGGGGCAATGGCAGTTTTTCTTCTAAATGACTTAGGAATAAGGCCTTAAGGGAGGTAAACTGCCGCTGTTATAATCTTGGCTGTTTCATAATCATGGAACAGGGCGGCATAGGCTTGGCCCTTTTGCGGCATAATCTTGGTTCTTGAGACACCGCCATTCCAATTTACGGGGGTCACATCAGTTACAACATTTGATATTTTTAGAGTCCGCCCGCCATTTTCTCCTCTTTTAACCGGGACAGCCTGCTCGCCCGGCATGTAGGACACGATCACGAGCTTGGCGTTCGCCTCTGCATCCGCTGTCACGATAAGGCCTTTATCGCCGGATGTTATGAACGCTGTTGGTTTTGTATCCGGAAGGGGCATCGTATTTACATCTTTGCGGGAGTACCGCGGACTATGCGCGGACCCGTTTAAGACGATTTGTGGCGTGTACACATTAGCCGCGCCTAGAGCTTTGCCATATTCGCGTTGACGCTGCGTAAACTTCGGATCACCAAACGTGTCTTTCCAGCCCAAATAATCCCAATAAGTTACGCCGTAACTCAGAACTAACTTATCACCCTCATCAGCAAGCTTACCAACAAATTTATTGGCCGGTGGACATGAAGAGCATCCTTGCGACGTAAAGAGCTCAACAACAGAATTGGGCTGTGTGCTGTCCCCTGCAAAAGCGGACGTTGTCAGAAACAAGGCAAAAGGTATCAGGAGTAATTTTTTCATGACGCCTCTTTATGACACCAAAGCTGAATAGGCTATAAACACATGCATCACAGTGACGTGAGGCTCTAAAGTGTCGTGAGGTTAGGCATAAAGTGAATTTTAACGGTGATTTGCTATGTCGCCACTTCGATTATCATTGAGGTTTCATGGCCGACCACATTTCGTCTTCTTTTCTGCCGCTTGAGAGTAAGCCGCACAGCTTTGCAAGGCTCTTAAGACAACAGCTTCGCACACATGCCTTTTTGATCATGAGCTGCATTATTTATTTTATCATAGCCGTAATTATAACGACGTCTTTGGGTAAAGACTTTGGGTTTTCCGCTTGGCCGTATCTTGAAATGATATTTGTCTTCATGGTGCCGCTTACCTTCATGGCCTCACTTATTGCCGTCTTTTTTTATATGGCGATCGTAAAAAAGCCAAAACATTTGACCCGCGCCTTTATCGAATTTTATAGACCTTTGATCCTAAGCCCTCCGCGCTGGGCCAAAGCGATTCCGGCTATCGGAGTCATGATGCTGGGTTTTATGGCCTTTACTGAAATGAAATCCGTTATTCCGCTTCTCAACCCTTATGGATGGGACATCGCCTTTATGGAAATGGACCGCCTCTTGCATTTCGGACAGGACCCTTGGCGGCTTTTACAACCTTTATTTGGCTCAAACGCGCCAACTCTTATGCTCAATTTTATTTATAATCTGTGGTTCTTTGTCATGTTTGGGTTTTGGCTATGCTCGGGCTGGACGAAATCAGATCAGGGGTGGGAGCGTCAATTTCTACTCAGTTTCATCTGGTGCTGGATTATTGGCGGCACCGTTTTAGCAACGCTTTTCTCGTCAATGGGACCCGCTTTTTACGATCTCGTCAATGCCCCTACAAATCCTTATGCCTCGCAAATGGCATTTCTAGGCAGCATCAATGAAAGTCATGAAGTCTTAGCCTTGGGCGCGCAAGATATGCTACGTGCAGGTTACCTCAACCCGTCCAATGGCGGCCTGTCAGGCATATCCGCCATGCCAAGCTTGCATAACGCGACTAGCACCCTATTCATGCTCGCGGCTTACCGCATCAATAAAGGTTTTGGCCATGTGATGATGGCTTTCTTAATCTGTATTATGATCGGCTCTGTACATTTGGCGTGGCACTATGCGGTTGATGCCTATTTAGGTATTCTCATCGCGCTGATAATTTGGTTTGTCTCAGGCCGAGCTTTGATGTGGCAGGACAAACTGTTCAAAGTTCAAGAGCCTACATAGACGGCGTAGCGGCTTTTTTCTTCTTACCCGTATCATCCATGTCAGGTTGACCATCGGCTGAGAGCAAAACAGCAATCCAGCGTGTTGTCGGGAATTGCGCCAGAATAATCATAATAATCACCGTGAGTGGTGCAGAGAGAAAAGCGCCTACGCCGCCCCAAAGGGCATACCAAAGCGTGAGAGACAACACGACCACAAGCGCCGACAGGTTCATACTATCGCCCATCATTTTGGGCTGTATCGTATTACCAATGATAAATTGCGCGCCGAATAATCCTCCGGCTAAAATAATGATCGGTGTTAGCGTTTCGAACTGCACAAGCCCGAAAGCCACAGGCAAGGCGACGGCGGCTAACCCGCCGACAATCGGAATATAATTTAGTATAAATATAACAAGCGCCCAAAACAGAGCATTCTCTAAGCCGAGGGCCGCCATAATCGCATAGGAAATCACGGTCTGCATAAGACTGATAATCGTCTGAACGCCGATATATTTTTCGATAGAGGTGCGAATACGCGCAAAGACTTTCGCGGCTTGTGAACGGCCTGATTTATCAGGGAATAGATCATCCATCTTTTTGGGAAATGACGATTGCGCAGCAAAAAGAAACGCCACGTAAATTGCGATGGTTGCCAGATTGGACAATACGCCCTGCACAGATCCCGCAAAACCTGCAAGGCCCGACCGCATTTTGTCCTCAAGCTCTAGCGAGGCAATAAAGCTATCAATGCTGAGATCCTCATTACCAATCAACCCGCCAACCCAATGGAATATTTCATCAAGGCGTTTGCCATATCGCGGCGCTTGGCCAACCACGCTTTCCGCAGTATCCGCAATGATTAATATAATCCCGACGATAGAGGCCACCACGGTTAAAATTGCCACCGTCAGGGCCAACCAGTAAGGGAATTTGGACGACAACCCGTCCATCCACCGCGCAAATGTATCAATGATGAGCCAGATAAATATGGCAAGCGCAAAGGGCGTAATCAAATCCCGCATATAATAAAACGAGGCGGTAACCGCGATAAATGTGAGCACTAAAAGACAAGAGCGAATTGTTGTATCCATAGGCGTATATGGCCCCGTTTCGCGCAGCGCGTCAATATTGCATTCAGGGTCGATAGCTCATAACAAAGCCGAATAGGATGCATGAACTTTCGGAGACCTCATGAGCAACTCAATCTTTGTCGGCACGGACACTGACGGAAAGCAGCAAGAGCTTTTATTCAAGCTCGCCAACCGGCACGGCCTTATCGCCGGCGCGACCGGAACTGGTAAAACCGTCACGCTTCAAATCTTGACGGAAGGGTTTTCCAAGGCCGGCATTCCTGTTTTTGCCGCTGACGTGAAGGGCGATCTCTCGGGTCTTAGCCAAGCGGGCTCAGAGGATCATAAGCTCCATGACAAGCTCGTCGCGCGGGCGCAAAAAATCGGGCTTATCGGCAATGATTATGCAGGTATGCTCGGCAGCGGATATGAGTATGAGGCTATGCCCGCCATATTCTGGGATCTTTACGGCAAACAAGGCCACCCCGTTCGTACAACGATTATGGAAATGGGCCCGACCTTATTAGCGAGGCTGATGGATTTGAACGAGACACAAGAAGGCATCCTGACCATTGCTTTCGAGCTTGCCGAAGATGAAGAGATGCTGCTGCTCGATATGAAAGACTTAAATGCAGTGCTCAACCACATGTCGGAAAATAAAGAGGAGGTCAGCCGCGAATACGGCAATGTGACATCTCAATCCGTCGCGGCTATTCGCCGAAGCCTGCTGAAGCTAAAACGCGCCGGTGCAGAAGAGTTTTTCGGCGAACCCGCCCTTAAGCTATCTGACCTGATGCGGGTTGATAAAAAGACGGGTAAAGGCATGGTTTCTATCCTTGCGGCGGATGAGCTCATAAACTCACCTGACCTCTATTCGACATTTTTGCTTTGGCTGCTCTCAGAACTTTTCGAGGAGCTGCCAGAAGTTGGAAATCCTGATAAGCCAAAAATGGTCTTCTTTTTTGACGAAGCGCATTTGCTCTTTGATGATGCGCCCAAAGCTCTGGTGGAAAAGATTGAACAGGTCGCACGGCTTATCCGCTCAAAAGGCGTCGGCATCTATTTCGTCACGCAAAACCCAATGGATATACCCGACAGTGTTTTAGGACAGCTTGGCAACCGTATTCAACACGCCTTGCGCGCCTATACGCCCAAAGAACAAAAAGCCATTCGCGCAGCGGCAAGTTCTTTCCGCGAAAATCCAAATCTAGACACAGAAGAAGTCATTACCGATTTGGGAGTGGGTGAAGCGCTTGTCTCGCTCTTGGATGAAAAAGGCGTGCCGGGCATTGTGGGTCGCACGCTAATCCGCCCGCCAGCTTCCCGCCTTGGTCCCGCCACAAAAACGGAACGCAAAGCGGTAATGAGCCATAGCCCTGTAGGCGATATTTACGACACCATGATTGACCGTGAATCCGCCTATGAGATGTTATTCGAGAAAACCGAAAAGATAAAAGAAGAGGCGAAGAAATCAAAAGAAGCTGATGCCAAAACCGTTAAGAAAAAAACGGCTCCGCGGAAAAAGAAAGCCTCAACATCCTCGCGCCGCAGTTCGGGGCGCCGCCAAAAAACAGCAACAGATCACATCATGCACGAGGTTAAACTTGTCGGGCGTCAACTCCTACGCAGCCAAGGCCGCAAAATTATACGCGGTATCCTCGGCGGCATGATGCGCAGGTAATAGACATGCGTACCCGTTTCGCGCCTTCGCCGACGGGACGGCTGCATTTAGGGCATGCGCTCGCCGCAAAAGAGGCCTTTGGCTTTGCAGCCACGGAAAATGGTCAATGCCTTCTTCGTATTGAAGATATCGACCATACGCGCTGCAAACAGGATTTCAAGCTAGGCATATATCAAGACTTGAACTGGCTTGGCTTTGATTGGCCTATTCCCGTGCGCGTGCAAAGTCGTCATTACATGGATTATGCAAAGGTCGTTGCCTCGCTCTTGGAGCGGTGCTTGGCCTATCCCTGCACGCTCACAAGGAGCAAGTTAAAAGCGGGTCAGCGCTCAGAGCTTGAAAATACACTGCGGCCGTCAGATTATCTTGCGCAGTTTACAGTCGGCGACAACACACCCCATCCAAAACCCTCTCTGCCTTATGCTATGCGTTTAAATCTCTCGAAATCTCTAGAGTTGATGAGAGATCACTCACTTGTATTTGATGAAACAGGCCTTGAGAAAAAAAATAAGGCCATTGATGCAAAATTTGCGTTAAATCTATGGGCTGCATCGGGTCGTCCCGACCCCATCATTGCGCGCAAAGATATAGGCGTGAGCTACCATATCGCCGTGACTCATGATGATCACCTCCAAGGTATTACCCATGTCGTGCGCGGCATGGATTTATTCGAAGAGACCCCGCTTCATGTTCTCATCCAGCACCTCATGGGGTGGCCAACACCCATATATCATCACCATGAACTCCTCACCCGTGAGGATGGCGAGAAACTCTCTAAACGGGGCCTTGATACAAGTCTTCACTCACTTCGCGAAAATGGCCTGACAGCGGCGCAAGTTTTAGCTATGGCAAGCCCATGACGGGTGAGCTCATATTAAATCTATTTGATTGGACGGGCGTTTTTGTCTTTGCGCTTTCGGGCGGGTTAATGGCTGTGCGGCAGAAATTTGATATTCTTGGTATTATCATCATTGCCTGGCTGCCCGCCATTGGCGGCGGCACCTTACGCGATTTATTATTGGGGCAGCCCGTCTTTTGGCTCGATGACCCTATATCGCTCTCCCTCGCCACCTTAGCCGGATTAGCCGCGTTTTTTGGGCCGCATTTTTGGGCGCGTATCAAAGCGCTCGTTTGGGTCGATGCCATGGGGCTTGCTCTCTTTGCTGTGGTCGGCGGGTCTAAAGCCGCGAGCCTTGGCCATGGTTTTATGATTTGTACCCTTATGGGAGCCATGACCGCCACAGCGGGCGGGTTGTTGCGCGACGTGGTCTGTAATGAAGCGCCGCTATTACTGCGCGAGGAAATCTATGCCACCGCAGCCATAATCGGCGCAGCCGGTTTTTATATCGCGATATCTTCCGGCCTTTCAGAAGGTGCGTCCCTTACTATAGGCGCAATAGCCGCCTTCACCGTGCGAGGGCTGAGTCTGAAATTTAAGCTCAACCTACCCCGCAGTGATTTTAAAAAACAAGGCGGGAAATTATGAAACCTTCCGCCGATTTTGTTTTCGATATTTGGTATTTTGCAGGACTATCACCTGACGTGAAGCGCGGCAAAATGGTGCGCCGCGAAATTGCGGGCGAGCCTATCACGCTGGGCCGCCAAGAAAACGGCACTCTTTTCGCTATACGCGATATTTGTCCCCACCGCGCCGCGCCTTTCTCAGAGGGCTGTATCAAAGGCGGAACCGTTGAATGTCCCTATCATGGCTGGCGCTTCGGGATAGAGGATGGGGCCTGCAAAGAGATTCCTGCCCTCACCTCTGACCAAGCCATGGAAACGGAAAAAATTAAAGTCCGAACTTTTCCCGTACGTGAAGAGGATCAGCTGATTTGGGTCTATATCGCCAGCGATAAACGCTTTGTAGGCCCCCCGCCCATTGACCCGCCGTCTTTTCCTTTTGCGACTAGCAAAGCCACCATGGATGATGACCTCATTCTGAACTGTCATGTGGACCATGCTGTGATAGGCCTGATGGACCCTGCTCACGGGCCTTATGTGCACCGGCAGTGGTGGTGGCGGTCGCAAAAATCCATGCATGAAAAAGCGAAGCGCTTTGAACCGCGCGAGCGGGGCTTTGCCATGGCCGCCCATACGCCATCATCAAACAGTTTTGCCTATAAGCTCCTCGGCGGAAAACCCATCACGGAAATCACCTTTCAGCTCCCCGGCATTCGGACAGAAGAGATAAAAGTCGGGAAAAAGACACTGCTTTCTTTCACCGCCGTCACGCCCATAAATGAAAATCACACCCATATTCGGCAGATATTTTTCACCGATATGTGGCTGATTAAGTTCCTCGCGCCACTCCTAAAACCCTTCGCGCAAAAATTCCTGCGCCAAGACGCCGACATGGTGGACCTCCAACAAATGGGCCTAAAACACGACCCGACACTCCTGCTCATCGAAGACTCAGACACCCAAGCCAAATGGTATCACGCGATAAAGCGCGAATGGACGAAGAGTAGAGATGAAGGGCGGGACTTTAAGAACCCTGTGAAGGTGAAGGTTTTGAAGTGGCGGAGTTAGGGTGATATTCGACACAATATATAATCGGCTTGATATCTTAACAATATATCGTTCAACGCTTTTTGTGTTAGTCATTGCCCTCGGAGCTATCTTACTAATTCATACCTTCAAGACAAAATATACAGCTTGGCTCTTTAAGCCTTACATTGGTAGAAAGTTTGCGCTTAAAAAAGAAGGTATATTATTTTTAGCTTTTTCATTATTTGCATCTTTCCTAATACTCCTGAATATCAATGCTTACCATCATGAGATTACAAATGCTTATCAAGATGGATCCGTGGAAGAAGTCTCTGGTCTTGTAAGCAATATATCTATGTATGAAGGTAAAGGCTCTTTTCATATCGGCAATACCCGACTTAATTATTATAAGCGCGCCGGCACTACTATTCATGGGTTCCGAGACCGCTGCACACCTGAATGCGTTGTGGTAGAAGACAATTATCTGCGCGTGAAACATATCGATGGCGAAATAATCCAATTAAGCTTAGGTCGACCTGAACGTACGTGAGTTGGCCAAGTAGGCACAATAGAACTTATGAAATCCGGCATGTCACGCGGCGATGTTTTTAATCCTGCCAATGCCTGATTTTGTATGCGCTCTATTTGGCCTGCTGTTGCTTTAAAACCCGCCCCGCGACAGCGTCCAATTTAGCTAGGACCCTCGGATCGCGCACTTCAGGAGCTGTAATCATGGCGACATCGAGATTGGTTTCTATGCCTTGGGGCCCGTTTTCACGCGGGCCTTGGGCTTTTAAAATTTTGACCATTTCGCGCACAGTGTTTGACGCTTTATTCGCGTTCTCCATTAATACCGCAATCACGGCGGCGACATCTACATTGCCGTGGCCTTCGTGCCAGCAGTCAAAGTCTGTGACCATAGCGACGGTGGCATAGGGCAGTTCGGCTTCGCGGGCGAGTTTGGCTTCTGGCATATTGGTCATGCCGATCACGTCACAGCCCCAGCTACGATACATATGGCTCTCGGCTTTGGTTGAGAATTGCGGGCCTTCCATAGCGAGATATGTTCCGCCTTGATGGACGGTGGTGCCTGCGGCATTGGCGGCTTTAGCGGCAAAGCTTGCGAGACGCGCGCAAACAGGGTCAGCGACAGAAACATGGGCGACCATGCCTTTGCCGAAGAAGCTTTTTTCGCGCTTAAATGTGCGGTCAATGAATTGATCGACAATAACAAAATCACCTGGCGGGTAATCTTCTTTCAGGGAGCCCACAGCGGAGAGAGAAAGAAGGTCCGTGCAGCCCGCCCGTTTCATAGCGTCAATATTGGCACGGTAATTGACATCGCTTGGCGTCAAAGGGTGTCCCCGGCCATGACGCGGAAGGAAGCGGAGCTTTATCCCGTCTAGCTCAGCAAAGAGGATATCATCAGAGGGCATGCCCCAAGGCGTTTCAATTGAAATCCATTCAGGGTTTTCAAGGCGTTCAATTTCGTAAAGGCCAGAGCCGCCAATAATCCCTAATACCCAGTCTGACATTTAAACCTCCGCAGATTATTTTGATAACATCCTACAAAAAAACCGCCCGTTTAAAAGCGGGCGGTTTTAACTTTTTCGTGTATTGAGCACCTAATGCTCTACATCTTTCCAGACGCGTTTATAAGAGAACCATAAGAGCACAGCCAGGATCAATAGATATAACATCGTCATAAATCCGGCGCTTTTGCGCTGTTCTAATTTCGGATCAGATGACCAAGCTAGAAATTCCGTAACGTCAGCCGCCATTTGCTCAACGGTCGCTTCCGGCGCAGCCACTTCGACCATTTCACCCGCATCATTTTTAACCATCATCGGGGCATATTCGACAAGCCCGTCCGATAAAGGGGCGGCCATTGAAATCTTACCGCCATCCATAACGGGGTTATAATAAAGACCTGGGGTTAATTCGACATCATCGGGCTTCGGCGAGTCATAAGCCAGCATCAGGTTATAAAGGTAATCTGCTCCGCCGCCGCGCGCTGCAACAATTACAGAAAGATCTGGTGGTAGGCCGCCGCCATTACCGGCACGCGCTGCCGCTTCATTTGGGTAAATTGGGGGGAATTTATCAGCGGGAATACCGGAGCGTTCAATAACATCACCTGTTTCGGTATCGATATCCTCTATCGTCCAATCTGCCGCAAAATTCTTTACGAGTGGGTTGTCATTGGGATTAGGAAAATCTTCATTGTAGAAAGGCGCGCCTTTATCACCAAGATGACGAAAGGAAAGGTGCTTTAGGGCGTGACAAGAGGCACAGACTTCGCGGTATACTTGATATCCACGTTGTGCGGCCGCTTTGTCATAAGTTCCAAAAGCGCCTTTAAAGTGCCAGTGCTTATGCTCCATTTTATAGTCGCCGGTTCCGCCGCCGCCAGCGGCATAAGCGAGCCCGGAAATCGCAGCAACAAGCGTCACTGCTCCGGTCAGGATAGCTGTTTTCATTTTTAATGCCATGATCCCTCTCCTATTCTGCCGGAACCGCAGCGCCATGCGAGCTATCCCCAAGGATAGCTTTTGTAATGGACTCCGGTCTGTCTTTTGGTTTTTCAACCAGTCCAAGTATCGGCAGGATTATGACGAAATAAGCAAAGTAATAGAAGGTCGCGATCCGTGATAACCATGTAAAGTTCAAACCTTTATCGCCAACACTCAGGAAGGGCACCATGTTGTCAGGTGTCTCCGCGCCGCACCATCCGAGAATGAAGCAGAAGAATAGGAAAATCCAGAAGAAGCCGCGCGCTACAGGACGGAAGCGCATAGAGCGCACTTTAGAAGTATCAAGCCATGGCAATACGAAGAGCACGGCAATCGCGCCGAGCATTAATAGAATACCTGCAAGCTTATCCGGCACAGCCCGCAAAATCGCATAGAAGGGCAAGAAATACCATTCAGGCACAATATGCGGTGGTGTTTTAAGTGCGTCAGCTTCGATATAGTTATCCGCGTGACCCAATGCATCTGGCTGATAGAAGAGGAAGAACGCAAATATTAGAAGGAAGACAACAACCGCAAAAGCGTCTTTAACTGTGTAATAAGGGTGGAAACTTAGCGTGTCTTTCTTGGTTTTAGGCGTAATGCCAATTGGGTTATTTTGTCCGACATGATGTAATGCCCAGACATGGACGCCAACAAGAGCGGCAATCACGAATGGCAACAAGTAATGCAGTGCAAAGAAACGGTTTAGCGTCGCATTATCAACAGCATAGCCCCCCAATAACCACTGCTGTAAGCTCTCCCCCACAACAGGAACAGCGCCAAAGAAGCCCGTAATAACGGTTGCGCCCCAGAAAGACATTTGCCCCCATGGAAGTGTGTAACCTAAGAAGCCTGTGGCCATCATGACGAGGTAAATCAAACAGCCGATAATCCACAGGACCTCTCGCGGAGCCTTATAAGACCCATAATAAAGCCCCCGGAACATGTGCACATAAACGGCGAAGAAGAACATGGATGCACCGACCGCATGCATAGGCTGTAGCAACCATCCGAAAGGCACATCACGACGAATACGCTGAACAGACTCGAACGCCAGTTCCGTATGCGGCACATAATGCATTGCTAAAATGATGCCTGTGATAATTTGTGAGACGAGGCAGAGCGTTAGAATGCCGCCAAAAGTATACCAATAGTTCAAATTACGCGGTGACGGAAACGTCATAAAATCCGCACCCATGCGAATGATTGGCAGACGATGGTCAAGCCACTTCGTCGCGGCGTATTTGGGTTCGTATGTAGAAGGATGTCCGCTCATTACTAACCTACCTTAATCACTGTGTCTGAAATATATTCGTAATCGGGAATCGTCATATTCTTAGGTGCAGGCCCCTTACGGATGCGACCAGATGTATCATAATGCGAGCCATGGCACGGACAATACCAGCCATCATAATCACCCGCTTCGCCAACCGGAATACAGCCGAAATGCGTACAAACACCAACCATTACAAGGAAACGCGGGTCAATCGTGCCGTCTGGCTTGGCGACCAATCGCTCATTATCTGTTTGCGGGTCTGGGCATTTTGAAATGTCTGTATTCTCTGCCTCAGCTATTTCAGCAGGTGTACGGTGACGCACAAAGACAGGGACACCGCGCCAAAGCATTTTTAGCTGCTGCCCTTCGGCAACATTTGCGAGATTAATTTCAATTGAACCCGCAGCCAAAGTATCAGCAGCTTTGCCCATTTGAGCGACAAGTGGCCATCCTAATGAGACAGCTCCCGCAGCCGCAGCCGCGCCTGTCGCAATAAAAATAAAATCGCGCTTATCGTCATCGATAGCTTCGCCATGGGCGTCTGTGACTTGCGTGTCGGACATAATCTGTCCTCTCCTCTTCGGATCGCGTCTTTTGTGTTCTCAAAAGACATAGTTGTTCTGCCGTGCGTTCTATATATATGTAGTGGCAATTTCCACCGTTTATTCGCGTTAAAACGCCGCAATGTGAGAGTTGCCGCAGATTGATAAATATTATGAAAATTATTCTCTATCAGCCCGATATGGCCGGAAACCTGGGCGCAGCTATGCGCTCTTGTGCTTGTTTTGGCATTGATCTTGAGGTGATAGAACCTTGCGGCTTTCCGCTAACGGCCAAGGCGCTCCGCCGTACCGCCATGGATTACGGCGCGCCGGAGACATTAAAGCGCCACAACAGTTGGGAAAACTTCGAATCCGGCAGCGAATCGGGGCGATTAGTATTGTTTACAACGCGAGGCGCAACACCACTTACCGAATTTAAGTTTGAACCTCATGATCGCTTGCTCTTTGGACGCGAAAGCGCCGGTGTGCCAGAAACGGTGCATCAAGCGGCAGATGAAAGAGTCATTATTCCGATAGCAAAAGGGGCAAGAAGTTTTAACCTCGCAACGTCTGTCGCGATAGCCGCCTTTGAAGCCTTGCGGCAGACGGAGGGTTTGCCATGAGCGGGAAACGCAAATTAGCCATATCCAGAGCGCGGGCGTTACGAAAATCCGAAACAGATCCTGAGAGCCTGATATGGCGCGAATTACGCGGACGCCGCGAAGATGGCTTGAAATTCAGACGTCAACATCCTGTCCCGCCTTATATTCTCGACTTCGCGGAACGAACGCTCAAACTCGCCATAGAGATAGATGGCGCAACGCATAGCACTGACGCCGAAAAAGCTTATGATACTGCGAGGACAGCTTTCCTATCGTCAAAAGGTTGGACTGTCATTCGCTTTACAAATAGTGATGTCTTTGAAGATATTGATGAAATGCTTGAAGCGGTTTGACGAAAAGCAATGGAAATGAAAAGGATGAAAGATGCGGGTAAAAAATAAGACACGCGCCCTCTTCTCCCCGCACGCGGGGGGAAGTCCCCTAGCGTTAGCGAAGGGGGTGGGGGGCTGTAACGATAATATCGAAATTCGAGTTCTAAAACGCAAGTTCCCCCCCATCGACCTCCGCTGCGCTCCGGCCACTTCCCCCCATAAATGGGGAGAAGAGAAACTAAACATAAAGACCGACGTCCATGTTTGATACTCGCAAAGAAGCTACCGCCGCTTGGTTTAAATCCCTTCGTGACGATATTTGCATGGAGTTTGAGGCTTTGGAGCGTGAGGCTCCGGCCGAGCTTTACCCTGGCGAACCAGGCACATTCATATTTGAGCCTTGGGAGCGCAAAGTTGAGAACGGCGGCGGAGGCACGGGCGGCATGCTACGCGGGCGGTTCTTTGAAAAATGCGGCGTGCATATTTCTGTCGTTAAAGGTGAGTTTGAGGGCGAGATTCGTGAGCGTGTCCCCGGCGCAAAAGACGATCCGCGATTCTGGGCGGCAGGCATTTCGCTCATTGCGCATATGCACAACCCCCATGTGCCCTGCGTGCATTTTAACACCCGCTATATCGTGACCACCAAAGATTGGTTTGGCGGCGGCGGCGATCTGACCCCGACCCAGGCCAAAGACCGCATGCAAACTTCGCCCGACGCCATTGCCTTTCACGCCGGCATGAAAGCGGCTTGTGATAAACATGCGGTGGCGGATTACGACGCATTTAAACAAGGCTGTGACGATTATTTCCACCTGCATCACCGCGATGAAGCGCGAGGCGTAGGCGGCATTTTCTATGACCGCTTCAATAGTGGCGATTGGGAGGCCGACTTTGCCTTTACCCAGGATGTCGGACGACATTTCAAAAAGACCTATGCGGCCATCGCCCGCCGCCGCATGGATGAGCCGTGGACAGAGCTCGACCGCGAAGAGCAACTCATACAGCGGGGACGCTATGTCGAGTTTAATCTATTATGGGATCGCGGCACGACATTCGGGCTTAAGACGGGCGGGAATATCAAGACGATATTAAGCTCCATGCCACCTATAGTGAAATGGCCATAAAGATAAGGTGATGATCGTGCATTAGGTGTTTTTGATATTTCGTGCTATACATTTTACATGACCAATATTTCTAAATTCCTCCTCGCCTCAGTCTTTTCGATCACTATGACAGCTTCAGCCTCTGCGCAGATCGTTGTTCAAGGCGGCGGCGCGGCGCGGGATTGTTATATGAGCACAAAAGCCGGAAATCCGGGACGTATCGGCACGATAAAGACTTGCCGCATGGCCCTAACCGAACCGCTCTCGAATAAAGACTTGGCCGCGACCCATGTAAATCTCGGCGTGCTGCTCATGCGCAAGGGCGATTACTCAGAAGCCCAAGCCCACTATGCGCAGGCTATTGAAATGCGTCCCAAATTGGCCGAGGCCTATATCAATCATGCCGCGAGTTTAATTTATTCATCCAATTATCAAGAGGCTTTGAATGCGATTAATATGGCCATAGAGCTCGGCACGGACAAGATGCCGGAAGCCCTTTATAACCGTGCCATAGCGCATGACCGGCTCAAGAATTATAAGGGCGCTTACAAGGATTTAAAACAAGCCTTGGTCTTGCGTCCCGATTGGGCTCCTGCATTGGATTTGATTTCAAGTTATCAAGTCGCAAGCCCCGCAAAATCATAAGGCTTAAATGGCCTTACCCCGCTATTCTGGCTTGAAGTTATAGTTCTATCCTCTATCACATAGGCTCAAAACATTATGGGCCCTTTGAGCATGAAAAAAATACAATCCTCCTATGATTATGACGACCTGATCGTCAGCGGTGAGAAGAGCCTGTTTGGGCCAGGTAACGCCAAACTGCCCTTGCCGCCCATGCTGATGCTCGACCGGATTACGCATATGGATGATGATGGCGGAGAACATGGTAAAGGGCAGCTCATCGCTGAATTGGATGTGAACCCTGATCTCTGGTTTTTTGAGTGTCATTTCAAAGGTGACCCTGTCATGCCGGGCTGTTTGGGATTAGACGCCATGTGGCAACTCGTCGGATTTTGGCTCGGCTGGTCAGGTTCACCAGGACGGGGCCGGGCACTCGGTGTAGGCGAGGTGAAATTTACAGGCCAAGTAACGCCGGATATTAAAAAAGTCCGTTACGAGATTGAGTTAAAGCGCGTCATTCGCCGCCGTCTTGTCCTCGGCATTGCTGATGGCCGCATGTATGCCGATGATGAGTTAATTTACAAAGCCAAAGACCTGCGCGTCGGGCTATTCATACCAGAAAATACGACTGAGGGAGTTGCCTAATGCGCCGCGTTGTTGTCACCGGAATCGGAATTGTTTCGTGCATTGGCAATAGCCAAGATGAAGTTGCCGCAAACTTAAAAGCCGGTAAATCGGGTATCACCAAAGACGAAAAAATGGCGGAACTAGGCTTTCGCAGTCAGGTCTCAGGCCGTCCCGCTGATACAGCTGATCGCGCGAAAGAGGCCATCGGCAAGCGCTCCTTACGCTTTATGGCAGATGCCGCTCAGTGGTCAGCCCTCGCGATGCATGACGCCATTGAGGATGCAAAGCTAACTGAAGAGCAAGTCTCAAGTGATCGCACAGGTATCATTGCAGGTTCTGGTGGCCCCTCTGCGATAGAGATTGTGCGTGCAGCAGATATTACGCGTAAGAATAATTCGCCAAAACGTATCGGGCCTTTCGCGGTGCCCAAAGCCATGTCGTCGACTGTCTCTGCAACTCTGGCGACCCATTTCAAAATTAAAGGCGTGAACTATTCAATCACCTCAGCTTGCACCACATCGCTCCATTGTATTGGCGCGGCCTGTGAGCAAATCCAATGGGGAAAGCAAGATGTTATGTTTGCTGGCGGCGGCGAAGAAGTTGAATGGGCGATGAGCTCGCTTTTTGACGCCATGGGCGCCATGAGCAGCAAGTATAATGACACGCCTGAAACAGCCTCTCGCGCCTTTGACGCAACGCGCGACGGTTTTGTCATTGCAGGCGGCGCAGGCATGGTGGTCCTCGAAGAGTATGAGCACGCCGTTGCGCGCGGCGCTAAAATCTATGCCGAGATTACAGGCTATGCCGCGACATCAGATGGCTATGATATGGTGGCCCCTTCAGGCGAAGGTGCTGAACGTGCCATGCGCATGGCCCTCGAAGATGCGGCTACACGCGGCGTTACCAAGGTCGATTATATCAACCCACATGCGACCTCCACACCTGTCGGCGATGTGGCCGAAACCAGCGCCATTCACCGCGTCTTTGGCGAGGACGGGCCTTATATCTCTGCCACCAAATGCCTGACAGGTCACAGCCTCGGCGCGGCGGGTGTGCAAGAAGCGATTTACAGCCTTATCATGATGGATCGCGGTTTCGTCGCCCCCTCTATCAATATTACAGAACTCGACCCAGAGCTTCCGACGGTAAACATTGCCCGCGAAATGGTCGAGACTGAATTGACGTCAATCATGTCAAATAGTTTCGGTTTTGGCGGAACGAATGGCAGTGTCATTTTCACTAAAGTGTAAAACACAAACAGTCTAAATAAGGATAAAGTCATGGCAGAGCAAAACTTTCCAACCGGTCAATTGATGGCCGGGAAACGCGGCCTTATCATGGGTGTTGCAAATAAGAATTCCATCGCTTGGGCCATTGCCCGTCAACTTGCCGCCCAAGGCGCAGAGCTAGCCTTTACCTATCAAGGTGATGCCCTGCTCCGCCGCGTGAAGCCTCTCGCGGAATCTGTTGGCTCTGACATTCTTTGCGAATGTGACGTGACCAATGACGCAACGATGGACAGCACCTTTGCGACTCTGAAGGAAAAATGGGGCACAATTGATTTCCTCGTTCACGCCATTGCCTTTGCGGGTAAAGACCAACTCGCGGGAAGTTTTATCGATAATACAACGCGCGAGGGCTTTAAATCCGCGCTTGATATCTCCGCCTATAGTTTTGTCGATGCAGGTCGCCGCGCCAGCGAGATCATGAATGATGGCGGCGCAATGGTCACACTCACCTATCTAGGCTCAGAACGCGTCATCCCTAATTACAACGTGATGGGCGTCGCCAAAGCCGCGCTTGAGGCTAGCATGCGCTACATGGCCGCTGATCTTGGCCCGCGCCAAATCCGCGTCAATGCAATCTCAGCAGGTCCGATTAAAACACTCGCGGCCGCGGGTATTGGCTCAGGCCGCCATATGTTCCGCTTCAACAAAGCCGCCAGCGCGATGCAAGATAATACCGACCCGATGGGCGTCGCGGGCGCGGCGCTTTATCTGCTCTCAGACCTTGGCCTCTCCTGCACAGGCGAAACCCATCACGTCGATGGCGGCTTCCACGCGATAGGGATGCCGCAAGAAGGCCCCCTTCGGGAGAGCATGCCGGATTAAAGCTGACGAACAGCCCGAGCGAGATTCTTCTTAGCTTGATCTTCTAGCTGCTCATTGAAATAATCTGTTCGATATATCATTTTGCGCTCAAAAAAGCCCTCCAGAATTTCCTTACGCTTTTTTTTGAAAATAAAAGACGGTACGCGCTTATATTCCTTGCGCACATCCTTTTCGAATTTCTCGTAAATAGCAGGGGCCGTTCCTAAAACGCTCAAATCTATATCAAGCATCAGTTTACCGTCCTGCGTTTCTGGCGCTAAATGCTCTTTTGTTATCAGAATGAGATCAGATATTCTGGAGATGACATCCTGGGTAGCCTGATTTTTCACAAGGAATGAAGCGGCCATATCAGCACTGTCTTCTTCATTTGTTTTTGAGAAAGGTTTATAAACGGCGTCATGAAACCAGAGCGCCAATTCTATTTCATGAGGGTTTATAGCTTGCTCAGTAACACGAGTTAAATGCCTAAAACACGCATTTATATGCTCGAGCGTATGATAAGCACGATGCTTTTCAGTATATGCTTTTATGAGCTTATCATAGGTTTCATTATTCTCTGAAAAACCAAAAGCTCTCATCAAATCATGCCAACCGCTTTGTCCAATCTTTGAATTTAATGTCATCATCTTCCTCACATCAGCAACAAGTGTAGTCTAGTGACGCTTAGAGTCATGAGAAGATTAGCTCTCGCATAGATCATACCTATTTTTGCAGCAGTCGCTTCAATATAGCGGAATGGTGGCCGCAATCGGATCTAGTCTTACCCAGAGAGCTATCGCGGCTGATACTAGCAAAGCAGTCATGGCAAGAAAATAAGCGGTCTTTTTCTTAACCCCCTCATAGAGAGGCAAGATAACTAAAGCCGCGAGGGCCGCGGGCAATATGGACACTGATAATAAATCAGGTCCTATGCCGAGCATAAGCAAATGTCCAAGAGCTATCATATATCCAGCGACTCCGGCGGTCAAAATGACCACCGCTAATTTTGTCCCAATATGGCTCGGCCAGCGCTGCATCATTAAAGATTTAAATCCGCATAGCATAAGCGGCAAGCTGATAAAATATGTCGCCGTTGGCGCGAAGGCTTGCCCGACAATACCTAATAAAAAGAGCGGCAAAGCTGCGCCCAAACGGGCATTTACTGTCAAGGCTTTCGGTCCGAAAACGGCAAAGAAAGCTGCGGCGCAAAAGAATACCGCTAGCCCTTCTAATTTTCTAATAGCCGCTAAGCGGTCATAATAATTTGCGCCCGCGCCAGAACCCGACATTACATTCAGCCCGTAAAGCAGACCCCCGCCAAGCCCAAAGAAAATCAACATCTTAACAGCTCCCGATAATATCTCTTTGGTGCGGATTTCACCTTTCAAAGACAGACCATAACATAGCCCTGCCAGGCCTAAAAAAATCCACCCCCAAAAGGGCGCATAGATAATTGTAGCGAGCCCAAACACATCAAAGAATGTCGCATCTGGTTTCTTATCCGGCAGAGTGTCTGCAGCTAATAAGGCCCGGGTTAAATCCAACCCTTGCGAACCCATGTGCTGCAAGGTGCGCTCATCAAGCGCCTCAACCTCTATCTTAGGCGAATGGTAATATTCCGCGCCGCCAATATTAGCGATATTATATGCAGTATAATCCCCCTCCAAAGCTGGCGTTAAGTCAGTGTCATTTGGCAAAACATTATAGACGAATGTCGAAAGCGAGGACGCGCTAGGCTGTTTCACGGCCTTTGCAAAAACACGCATCGCCGCGCCGTTTTGTTTGGACGTTTGGAACAAATTAGCGGTCCCGCCGCCGCCCCGGGCTTCAAAATTTATAACCGCGCCCACTTTATCTCGCAGCGGGTTTGAGCTGAAAAAATGCCGCGCCCCTGACAACCCAACTTCTTCACCATCCGTAAATAATACGATTAGGCCGCGCTCATGGGGCCCGCTTTCTTTTAAGGCTCTGACAATCTCCAATATGCTGACAATTCCAACCGTATCATCAGCCGCGCCGGGCGAGTCCCAGACCGTATCATGATGCGCCATTAGGAGCACTGCGGGTTTAGAGACATCAGTTCCGGGCAAGATTCCTATCACGTTAAAAATGGCTTGTTCACTTTTGTTCTCACCGCTCCATTTATTCAGGCGTTTCAGCGCCCGCTCCCCCAATTCCCCCTCACCAAGGTTGACTTTCAGACCTAAAGAGTCGAGCCGCATGGATAAATACTCGCGGACTTTCGCATTTTCATCAGACCCCGTCGGATGCGGCTTAGCCGCTATAATGCGTAAATCTGTCATAGCCCGCGCAGATGAAAACCTGTCTGCCGCTATCGTTCCAGATTGTGGTGCAGGCGGGATGATCGCCATAGACGCAAAGATAAGCGCAAGTAAAATTGAGCTCAGTAATAATCCCCATTTGCGCAACACCACGTCTCCCCTCAACTGTCAGAATAGCTGACCCTGTTTTAAACAGTCTCGATTGTCAAACCTGTCTTTAGCTGAAAATGGCTATCCACATCGCGGCTGCCCCCACCACAAAAGATATTGGCGCGGCGATTTGAACATGCCAAGGTTTGAGCTTATCCGCCCACCAAACCGCATAGGCGTGATGCCAATGGCGCGGGATGAGCATGAGTATAATCGCTGTGATGATAAGAAAGCCGCCGCATATCTGCGTCAGTTTTACATTGGGCGTCAAAGGCGCAAGTCCGACAACGCCCAGTCCAACCACTAACCTAAGGCTTAGCTCTGTATAATTTATAAGGTTAGTGCTCGCCATCCTTCGAAGCGCGCCCAACATCATTTTGGGCTTGACTAAGATTAAAACACTCACGCCCATCATCCAGAGCCCAAAAATCGCGACAATAGATCTCGAAAGCAGCTCCACCTCTAAGCCAGGCTTTCCAAGTCCTCGCCGGACAAATTTGCGGCGGCGAAATAGACGAGGTCTAGCAAGACGGCAGGGCGTCCTTGACCGACGGTTTGCGCGATGGAATTGAGATAATCTGCATTATCAGGGCTGAGCCTAACGGTTGTGCGGCGCTGCGGTGCAAAGCGGACTTCTGAAAACCAACCCGTCACATCGGAGGCGTGAAAATCACTGCGTATATGGGTGACCGCACGGTCAATGACTTTGGACCGCGCCTTAGTCTTCATACGCCGCCCCATCTGCGTGATGAGTTTCTCTGCACCGGGTTCAATCAGCATTTCTATGGCTTTTGTCGTCATAGCTCTGCTTTAGAGATTTATGGTTTATGAAGTATTAAGGGTGACAGGCATTTGAAAGTGATTTGGGCCATTTTTCCTAAAAGGTTAATCAAACGCTATCATGGCATCGGAAATGAAAGATAATTTGGCCGCCAATTGAATATTTAAAAATACCAAAAGCTTAAGTGAAAATTAACATAGTCCTCGGTTTGAAAGACAAAATGCCCATCATTTGGAATGCCTCGCGAAGAAGTCGGCATTGACCTGAAACGCGTCGTCCTCACAGACACCGATGATGGTATCTATGCCGGCCTCTTGAAGAAGAGCCGCGCCGCGCCAATGCACGCGCGGGTCAGGATCTATGACGGCGATGACGCATTGCGCGATACCCGCCTCTATAAGCGCATTGGCGCAAGGCGCGGTCTGGCCGTAATGGGAACAAGGCTCTAATGCCACATAGACGCTTGCGCCCTTTGCTTGCCGCCCAGCTACTTGGAGGGCATTGGTTTCGCCATGAGGCCGCCCGCCATCAGAGGTCACGCCTTGCCCGACAATTTTTCCATCTTTTACAATCACGCAGCCTACAGCGGGGTTCTCACCCGTGCGCCCTTTTTGCTCCCAAGAGAGCGCTAGAGCCTTCCTCATCCAATATTCATGGGACTTAAACAGTGCCTATCTCCGGCAGATCTTTGGCGCGTTTTTTATCGAGATATTTCGCTGACTTTATGTCGAGTGTTCCGTCTTCAAACTCAATCAAAAGCGGGTTTCCTGTTGGAAATTCAAAGCCTGGAATGTCTTTATCGGCGACGTCAAAAAGCTCTTTCAAAATCGCGCGAAGACTATTTCCATGGGCAGAAATAATAATGTTATTATTGGCACGGATGAAGGGGACTATTTGGCCTTTAAAATAGGGCAATACACGCTCGCATGTGATTTTCAAGCTCTCCCCCGTAGGAAGCTCTGTCGGGTCTATCTGGGCATATTTAGAATCTTTACTCGGATGAAATTCATTCTCCATGTCAATTTGCGGCGGCGGTGTATCAAAGCTGCGGCGCCAGATATGGACTTGCTCATCGCCGTGCTTATCGCGCGTCTCTTGTTTATTAAGGCCTGTCAGACCGCCATAGTGACGCTCATTGAGACGCCAGTCCTTAGTCACAGGAATATGAAATTGCTCGGCGGCCTCGAGAGAGAGCCAAAGCGTTTTAATCGCGCGGCGCTGATAACTTGTGAAAGCCGCGTCAAATTCAATACCCGCTTTAGCAACAAGTTTACCGGCCTTTTTAGCCTCACGCACACCTTCAGCCGTTAAGCCAACATCAACCCAGCCCGTAAAGCGGTTTTCAAGATTCCATTGTGATTGTCCATGCCGGACGAGAACGAGAGAGGTCATTTATTTGAGTTCCTTCTAAATTTTTCTAGTCTCTACATGATGAAAGATTTCATGCAAAATAAATTACTACGATACCAAATCTAAGACCTTATCTTCTAACGCGGTAAGTTTGGCTTTTAGAGCTCTAATATCCTTAAGAATATCCTTGTTCTGATGAAATGCCATTTCTTCTAGCTCAATATTAAGTCTGGACTCATTATCTAGCCTTTGAACGTAAAGATGAGGGTTAGGCTTCTTCGATTCTTCAAACATGACCCAACCTAATAATAGCTTTAGGCGTTAGAATCCAAGTCCTGCCTGATTCATCAAACATCAACAAATCTTGCGACTTCATCCAAGTAAGGTAACTACGAAACTTTGTACTTGGCCCTAAGGTTCCAGTTATGTTTGGGTGATGAGTAAGCCTCCATAGTTGTTTTGTAGTCAACCTAACATCTGTAATCTCGTTATAAGATTTAATCGACCCTACTCTTTCTCGAAAGGCGACTAAAATTTCCGCTACCTTCACAGCTTTGGAAGCATTTTTATAATTAATAGTGCTGTTCCAACCGACTGAAAGCTTTGAGCTTATGCGGGTTAGCTTTTTCAACTCAGTAAGTTCTGCTGTCTGCTGCTTTAAGAACTCTTCCTTCTCTTTAACGGCGCTTCTAAAATATTGGTTTAAGGTTTTCATGAGCCAGAATTCGCAAACTAATGAAGATAATTCAATATACACGTTGTAAATATATTATCTTAACAACAATGTTATTTTAATATTTTAAAAACATTATAAATCAATAGTTTGCAAAATATTTTTTAATTTACAAGCGGTTTTCAATGTGATATGTGTAAACACATATCACATATGATAATTTATAATTAATGCGCATCATTCCAGTTCTTAGCCGCCAGCGCTTCAACGACGAGCGGCACACTGATATTCACCGCAGGCATCGCCGCATTTTCCATTGTGGGTATCACGACCGCCATTAAGTCATCCGCCTTATCTTCCGGCACTTCAAAGACCAATTCATCGTGAACCTGAAGGAGCATCCGCGCGCCCTCGACCGCTTTAATCGCCTCCGGCATTCTTATCATGGCGCGGCGCATAATGTCGGCAGCCGCGCCTTGGATGGGCGCGTTGATAGCTTGGCGTTCGGCGAAACCGCGCACCGCTTGATTGCGATCTTTAATCCCTTTGATATGGCACTTACGGCCAAAGAGCGTTTTGACATAGCCATATTCATGAGCTTCGGATTTGGCCGCGTCCATATAAGCTTTGATGCCGGGGAATTTCTCGAAATAGCTTTTGATATATTCGCTGGCTTCCGTGCGGGAAATGCCAAGATTATTAGCGAGACCAAAAGCGGAGATGCCGTAAATAATCCCAAAATTAATCGCCTTGGCTTGGCGGCGCACTTTGGGTGTCATCTCGGCGAGGGGCACGCCAAACATCTCTGACGCCGTGAGTGCGTGAATATCAACACCATCCGCAAAGGCCTGTTTCATCGTCGGCAAGTCCGCAACATGGGCGAGCAAGCGCAATTCAATTTGTGAATAGTCCGCTGCGACCAATACATGCCCCGCCTCAGCAATAAAAGCATCACGAATTTTACGGCCTTCTTCTGTCCGTATCGGGATATTCTGTAGGTTCGGATCAGAAGAAGAGAGCCGCCCCGTTGTGGTCGCCGCCAGAGAGAAGCTCGTATGGACGCGTCCTGTGCGCTCATTAATTTGCTGCACCAGCGCATCCGTATAGGTTGACTTTAATTTCGAATAGCCGCGCCAATCCAAAATGACTTGCGGGAGTTTTTCGCCCTTCGCTGCTAAATCTTCCAGAACACCCGCGCCTGTCTGCCATGCGCCCGTTTTGGTTTTCTTGCCGCCCTCTAATCCCATTTGGTCGAAGAGAATTTCGCCAAGCTGTTTCGGCGAGCCGAGATTAAATTGCGTATCGGCCAGCTCATAGGCTTCGGCCTCAAGCCCAGCCATCTTTTGTGCGAACATGCCTGACAGCCGCGCCAGTTCTGCGCGGTCAACTTTAATACCATGATTTTCCATTTTTGCGATCACAGACGGCAATGGACGCTCCAGAGTTTCGTAAACGGTTGTGACTTTTTCAGCCACGAGTTTAGGCTTGAGAAATTTCCAGAGCCGTAATGTGACATCAGCATCTTCGGCAGCATAGGGTGTCGCCTCTTCAAGGCTGATCTGATCAAATGTCTTTTGCTTTTTCCCCGTTCCTGCAATCTCTTTAAAGGCAATCGGCATATGCCCGAAATGCGTCTCGGCCAGAAAATCCATGCCGTGCCCATGAAGCCCGCCCGCAAGGGCATAGGAAATCAACATCGTATCATCATAAGGAGTAGGGTTTAAGCTGTAGCGCTGAAACACGCCCAAATCATACTTAAAATTCTGCCCCACTTTCATCACAGCTTCGGATTCCAAAAGCGGCCTTAACATCTCAAGCGCTGTGTCCATATCAATTTGCTCAGGTCTATCATCCCCAAACATATCTCCGCCGCCGACATGGCCCAACGGAATGTAGCAGGCTTCATTATCCGCTACGGCCAAACAGACGCCGACCAAATTCGCCGCGGCGCTGTCGAGGCTATCCGTTTCCAAATCCACAGCAATCGCCGGAACTTCAAAGCCGCGTTTTATCCAATGCTCCAAACGGTCTGTGGTCTGCACGCATTCATATTTAGATTTATCAAATGTCACATTATCAGGCAGAGTCTTTTCTGCAGGCGGCTCAAAATCGGGCTTAGTATCATCCTTTCGAATGCCGTCAGTTTCGCCCTCACCCAAGGCCGCGCGGACACGGTTGGTGAGTGTACGAAACTGCATCTCTTCAAGGAAGTCAAACAGCACCTCAATATCGGGATCAGAGACTGCCAAATCCTCAAGGGGCGTTTCAAGGTCGACATCCGTTTTCAGAGTCACGAGCTCTAAGGACACCCGCGCATTGTCGATATTGGCCATCATCTTTTCGCGGCGGCCCTTTTGCGGGATTTCATCACAACGCTGCAGCAGCGTTTCAAGATCGCCAAATTGTTCAAGCAGAACCACAGCCGTCTTAACGCCAATTCCTGGAACGCCTGGAATATTATCAACAGAGTCTCCTGCCAGCGCTTGGATTTCAATCACCCGCTCCGGCCCCATCCCAAATTTCTCAATCACTTGCGGAATACCGATGGACTTATTCTTCATTGTATCAAGCATGGTCACCTTATCAGAGACAAGCTGCATAAGGTCTTTATCCGAACTGATAATTGTCACTCTTGCGCCCTTGGCTTCGGCTTCTTTGGCATAGGTCGCAATCAAGTCATCAGCTTCGAAACCTTCCATCTCAATGGCCGCCGCGCCAAAAGCTCTTGTGGCGTCACGGGTCAGCGGGAATTGCGGGATTAAGTCTTCGGGTGTCTCGCTGCGATTGGCTTTGTAAAGGTCATAAATATCATTGCGGAAGGTATAGCTGCCCTTATCGAATATCACTGCAAAATGTGTTGGGCGCGCCGCATCCGTTTGGCCGCGCAGTAATTTGAAGAGCATATTGGAAAACCCGGCCACTGCGCCAATTGGCAGGCCATCACTTTTGCGCGTCAATGGCGGCAGAGCATGATAAGCACGAAAAATATAGCCGGAGCCGTCAACCAAGACGACGTGGGAATTTTTATCGACAGGAGCCGTAACAGACATGAAGAATCCTCAGTGTTTCGCCTTTTTGACCCTGTGGCTGCCTTTATTCAATAGGCGGCCCTAATTTTGCCGTATAAATCTCTCTTTAAAGTCTTTAAAATAGATATATCCAACATTCGGGAGGGCTAACCACAAGTGTATCAGTCAATTGACGATCCACAAGATGAGCTAGACGCGCTGGAGCGCGGCGATAAGCGTATGGTTATTTGGGCCGTAGCGGTCACCTGCTTAGCACTTATTGGCGCGCTGATATATTGGACGAATTCTGGCCCTGAGACCAAAACTGAGGATGATAGCTTTTTACGCGCTGAACAAACAACTTACCGCAGAGCCGTTTCTGAATTGGCCGCGCCTATGCGCCGTGCGCGATTACAGGATTTTTTAACAACATATCCAGAGAGTCATTATAAGCGGGCTGTCGAAGCACAGCTCGACGTCATTAACTTGCATGAAACGCAGCGTTGGCAGGAGGTTAATGATATCGTCTTTGCGCCCCGCATCTCCCAAGATGAAAAAATAACCGCTTTAGATAATTTTGAGGCCAAATGGGGCGGTGCACTTTTAGGGGGACGTGATGATGACATCAGCGCCCTTCGCAAAGACCTGATGCAAATGGAAGATAGCGCGAACATTCCAAGCCGTAAGCTTAAGGATTTAAAAAGCCCTATTCCTGTGACTGTTCCGGATACGCAGCTAGCGGGCGGCCCCAGACCTGCGGCCCCGCCGCCCATTACGCGCCCCGCCCCGCAGCCCCCAAAAACCATAACGACGGTTAAACGCAACATTGTGCCGCCTTCAGCTCGCCGGAACGTCAAACCTCGTTATCCACGCAAAGCGATGCGGCGCAAAGTTGACGCTCTGGTCGTCTTAAAGCTAAATATTGATGAAAAAGGCAGGGTCGCCATGACCGAGCTTGTCGAGGTTCAAGCCGAACGCTATGAAAAAGACTTTATCAGAGCCGCGGAACGGGCAGCTATGCGCACACGGTTTAATCCTCAAACCGTGGATGGAAAGCCGCAAGCCGCTGTCGGTGTCGTCCGCCGATACCGTTTCGATCCCGGCGCCTAGTGGTGCCCAACATCCACGGCGTCCGCCGCCAAAGCAAAAACACGGTCACAATATTTACAGCGCACTTGGTTATCCTGCCCCATATCTAGCCAAGTCTTAGGGTGCCCCAAAGCCCCGCCGCCGCCATCACAAGCCACACGGCGCGTGGTGACGATTGTGACGTCATCAGCATTCATTTGAAGATTTGACATAAAATCTTTCCAGTATCAGTTTAAGTCCACTCAATTAAGCAATCAAAGCGATTGGGTCAATTGGTAAAGCTTATCACTAGGGTGAGGTGATCCTGGGAACCTCATCCAACCAAAGCTGAACGAGCTCATATCGGCTACTCACATCAAATATTTTATAAATATCGATAATATAATTCTGAACAGTCCCTGTTGTGAGGCCTAAACATTCAGCTATTTCAGCTTTGGATTTTGGTCCTAATAAATATTGAAGAACTGATTGTTCACGGGGGGATAAAGGTTTTTTGGCCGGTTCAACTAAGCCTCGGTTTAAAAACAGCCAATAATGCACTCTCGGAAAATCGACCAAGGCATCGTATAAAAGTGCGCGGTCTTTTTCCCCGAAAGGAGCCTCTCCGGGCGCGCGGTCAATCATAAAATAACTCTCAGCTGTATCCGATAATGTATAGGCCCCGACCATACGCTCGCCAACGCCATGTTTTTCCATTATCTTTCCCATCCAGTGCTCGCGCCACTCTTCTCTGGATATAGCATCGGTCAATAAGAGTGCACGCGTCTTTCCCGCACTATTTATTGACAGCATGAATTGAGGCCCCAATGTGCCCGTCTCATGTGCTTTTTTATAGAACTTTTTTGCCGCCTCCACCTGATCAATATCAGTCCCAACAGGATAGATCATATCGAATATTTTCCAATCATTCATGATCTTTGTGTGCCAGAATTTGCGCCCAAACTGGCCGCGGTAAGCCGCCAGCCATATAACTTGAAACCCTCCGATTAACTCAACCAGGTAACGTTGATATAAGCCCATTAACCTTTCGCTGTCTCTTGCAGAGCAAGACAAAATGTCCTCTTTCAGTTGTCTTAGGTGTGGGCGCATCATGCAAGCATACACATACATGTCTCAAAAATCAGTATAAAGTTTCGATCGCTCAACACCCTTATCAAATGACAGGGGTGTCAAATGGCAGGACTTACGAACACACATGTCCGTCCCCTATGAAACTATACAACAAAGGGGAAAATTATGCTGATTAATTATATATTACGCTTATTTATTTTTTTGGGAGCAGCCCTGCTCATTCCGTTAAATGCAGAAGCCCAAAAGCCGGAAGCCCCGCAATATGGCATGTATTGGTTTAAAACCATGAACGATTTCAGGCGTGCAGATTCGCATCCTGATTCAAGTTATTTTCACCCCAACAAACCCACTATGATTTTCGTCCACGGTCAACAGAACAATTTCATTAAGGACGATAAGTATGAACGGTTTAATTATAGAGAACACGACACTCAGCACGGGTTTGATGACGACTTAGCCCGAGAATGGCATAAAAGAGGATGGAATGTCGGGGCTTTCTATTGGCGGGAATTTGCCGATGACAGCGTACTTGAAGCTGAAAGCAAAATTTGGTCTGACAAGGGCATATACGGGATGCGCTTTAAGGAAAAAGTTGGCGGTAAATACTGCAAATATAGTCTGAATGGCCAATATTGCGAATTTAACAAACACGAACTTCCCAGTGAGCTTGTTGGTAAGACCGTAACTGACCTTTTTTACGATTCTTATAGAAAAGCCATGAAAGGCTATAGGGGAAATAACATAAGGTTGGTGGGCCATTCATTAGGAAATCAACTCGTGGTTTCGACCGCTGAGAGGATCAGCAATGACGCCCGTTCACGCAGGATCCCTGCTAATCTTGAACCAGACAGAATTGCCTTATTAGACCCATTTTACTCAAATCAATTCAAACCTTTTTGGCGTTTCTCAACAACAGGGGAAAAAGGCGCTGCTGCTGCAGAAAAATTAAGAGACAGAGGCGTTATTTTCGAGGTTTATCAGAACTCAATCACCGTAGCCGCAGGACAAGTTGTCGGAGTTCTCACTTTTGATGATCAGAGTATGCAGCGAATAAGAAATCTTGGCGCTCATCAAGACATGAAGCCATGGTACATTTCAGATGTTCCATTTAAGACTTTCAAAGATATAAGAGACAAGCATGTCTCTGCGCCTTTCCAATATTTGCAAACTATAAAATACTCGCCACCAGATGAAGTAAAATTAGGGGCGCGTGAATGTTTCAGATGGTTCTGTTATTGGAATCCTCTTAAAAGAGTCAAAACTGGAACAGCTTTGTCAGCCGCCACACCGGATTGGCGTGTAAAATCAATGATGACGGACAGATATTATTGGACTCAAGTTGAGGGTCGTTACTCGAATGATACAGTAGATGACAAATTCGAGAAGAAGCGGCGTTGGTAGCCAAACCAACACCACTCTGAGAATGCTCGCCCTTACCCCTCATCAAAACTATAGAGGCTCACGCCTCTTCTACGCTCATCAAAGCTTAGGGTTTTATTGAGCGGGGCGTGGGCGCGTTGTCGGCAATGGGGGCGTTCGCAGAGATAACAATTAATTCCAATCGGAGTAGGCTTCGGTGTCTGAAGATTATATTGCTGCGCGTAAACGAGGCGCGGCGCATAAGCGATATCACAGCCTAGCCCGATAGCCAGCTTTTGCGCGGGCGCATTATAGGTCCCGTCACTACGGCTGACCATTTTTGCGATGGAAAAATATGTCGTCTCATCGGGGAGCTGTATCATCTGCGTAACTGTCTTGCCCGGCGTTTGAAAACACTCATGAATATTCCAAAGCGGGCATGCTCCACCAAATTGACTGAAATGAAAACGTCCGGCGCTAAACCGTTTGGACACATTCCCCGCCACATCTATCCGGACAAAGAAAAAGGGAATACCTCGCGCGTCGGGTTTTTGCAGGGTGGTCAGGCGATGCGCCGTTTGCTCGAAACTTGTCCCGAAACGATGGCAGAGCAAATCAATATCATATTTACTGCCTTCGGCCTCTTTCAGGAAACGCCCATAAGGCATCAGAACTGCGGCGGCAAAATAATTGGCAAGATTGGTCCGGCATAACCCTTCAGCTTCGCGGCCCGACAGATTAGCCGAGGCCACTATTTCATCAATCAAAGCCCGGTGCTCAAGCATACCAATTTGAAAGGCGAGTTGAAAGCGGCGTCCCGATTGTGGAAGGAGCTCTGACAGATTGATGCGTTTTGAATGACGGTCAAAATAACGAAGCATTTGCGGCATGATTTCCACAGGCACAACACGCACTGTAATGCCGTGCTTATCTTTCAAGCGGTCTGTGAGGGCGGCGGCAATAAGAGGCTTACTATATCCGATTTCTTTGGCGAGGGTTTCGGCGGCGACATCTAGCGCCGGAAAATAATTCTTTTGAGAATGTATGAAACGACGTACCGATTCGACGGCCTGTGAGGACTGCTCCAATAATTCCACCCGATCACGATCCGGTGCGTTTTCGCTGGCTCTCAGCGCCATATCACGGTGCTTGCCGTAAAGTTTTAACAGCGCCCGTGCCGCATTTGGGCTGACATTGACAAGGTCTTCGGCTTCATTCTTGGACAATGTCTCTCCTTTAAAGAGAGGATCACGCATCGCATCAAAGACCTCAGCCACTAAATGCGCGTCACCTGCTCCTGTGAAATCCGCAATATCAAAATCATAAATTTCCGCCATTTTCAGAAGGACTTTAGCCGACAAGGCGCGCTGGTTTCGTTCCATCAGGTTCAAGTAAGAGGTTGAAATCCCTAAGTCTTCCGCCATACGCGCTTGAGTCAGGCCCAGCGTTTTACGAAAGCGCGTAATTCGCGGCCCGATCAGTAGTTTTTCGTCTTTAGCGGCCATAGAATTCACTCATATTTTACAACATTTACAAACACAACACATATTACTTCACAAATATTACAGAAATACCTATAATTTACAATTACTTATAGACTTATATTGGTATTTGTAAATATCGTGTGACCACAAACTTAAGTTAGGAGGTCGCTATGAACGCACCCGCTGAAAATATGAATCAACCCATCCCGCGCCACCGCGTCCTTGCCAAGGTGACGGGCAAGACCGCGGAACGGTATGACGAGGTTCTCACGCCTGATGCTTTACTGTTTCTTGCGGAGCTTGAACGCCGTTTCGGACCGCAACGCCGCATCCTGCTCGAAAACCGTAAATTACAGCAAGAGCGTTTTGATGATGGCGAATTGCCCACACAGCCGCTTGAAACACAACATGTGCGCAACTCTGTCTGGGAAGTTGCACCCTGCCCCGCTGCTTTGCAGGATCGCCGCGTAGAAATTACGGGCCCCGTTGACCGTAAAATGATGATCAACGCGCTAAACTCTGGTGCGAAAATGTTCATGTGTGACTTTGAAGATGCCAGTAGCCCCACATTCGCAAATATGATCGAAGGACAGATCAATATGCGTGACTATGCTCGGGGAGAGCTAGCGCTTGAGACTCAGAAGAAGTCTTATGCGCTCGGCGCGGAGACCGCGACTATGCTCGTGCGTCCCCGCGGTTGGCATCTTGAAGAAAAGAACATCACAGTGGACGGACAGCCCATGAGCGCCAGTCTCGTCGATTTTGGTCTGCATATTTTCCATAATGGTAAGTTACTTGCCGCGGATGAGCGCGGTCCGTTTTACTATCTGCCAAAAATTGAAGCCTATCAGGAAGCCCGTCTATGGAATGACGTTTTTAACTTCTCTCAAGCGGTACTCGATATTCCTAACGGAACCATCAAATCCACTGTTCTGATTGAAACGCTTCCTGCAGCTTTCCAGATGGAGGAAATTCTTTATGTTCTGCGGAATCACATTACAGGGCTGAATTGTGGACGTTGGGATTATATTTTCAGCTATATTAAAACTCTGCGCAATCATAAACAATTCCTGCTGCCTGATCGCGCTCAAGTCGGCATGGACCGTGATTTCCTCTCAGCCTATGCGTCCCGCTTGGTCGAGGTCTGTCATAAACGCCGGGCCCATGCGATGGGCGGCATGGCCGCTCAGATCCCTGTCAAAGGCGATGAAGCGGCTAATGCGGCCGCCTTTGAAAAGGTACGCAATGATAAATTGCGTGAGGCCAGATTAGGTCATGACGGCACATGGGTGGCGCACCCGGCTTTGGTTCCTGCAGCAATGGAAGTCTTTGACGCGGAAATGCCGTCCAAGCACCAGATTCATAAGAAGCGCCAATCCCCGCGCATAACCGATGAAGATATGCTCGCGCCGCATAGCGGCACAGTCACAGAAGCCGGCGTTCGCACAAATATCGAAGTCGGCATTCGCTATATCGCGGCTTGGCTTTGTGGACGCGGCGCTGTGCCTATCCATAACCTGATGGAAGATGCAGCAACGGCGGAAATTTCCCGCTCGCAAATCTGGCAATGGCTCGCCCATGGCGCGACTGTTCAGATGGAAGGCGGCTTTACGGAAACACTCACGCAGCGTCTCTATGAACGGCTCTTCACTGAGGAATTAAAAGCTTTGACCTCAGAATATGGTCCTGACGCTTTTGCTGAAGGCCGCTTCCCCGAAGCTGCGCAAATTTTTACGGAAACGGCTACAGCCCAAGTGCTCCCCGACTTCCTCACAATTCCTGCTTACGACATATTGGAGACTAACTAATGACATACTCGCAAACACTTGAAACTTTACAGCAGCGCTACCCTAATGGAGCCCCTGCTGGAATCACGCTAGAGGATTTGGCTCAGCTCAAAACACAAAATACTTTTGAAACTCATCTGGACATCGCCAAAGCTATGGCAACTGAAATGCGCAAAGATATGGCGCGTTATGATAATGATACGAGCAAATTCACACAGTCCCTTGGCTGTTGGTCCGGCTTCCACGCTATGCAAATGATGCGCGCGATTAAGCGGCAAAAAGGTACGTTAGATGGTTCGTATGTTTATCTCTCCGGTTGGATGGTTGCAGGTTTGCGTAACCGTTTTGGCCATCTGCCTGATCAATCTATGCATGAGAAAACATCTGTGGTGGACCTTATTCAAGAGATTTACACATCTTTGCGCCAAGCCGATGAAGTCGAGCTTAATGATCTCTTTGCGGAGCTAAAGGCAGCAGGCACACAAGCCGAAAAAGACGCCATCATCGCGAAAATTGACGCCCATGAAACCTATGTCCGCCCGATTATCGCAGACATTGATGCGGGCTTTGGTAACGTCCACGCAACTTACCTGTTGGCCAAGGAAATGATCAAAGCGGGCGCGTGTTGTCTGCAAATTGAAAACCAGGTCTCTGACGCGAAACAATGCGGTCACCAAGACGGCAAAGTCACAGTTCCGCGCGAGGACTTTGTCGAAAAACTAAGGGCTTGCCGCATGGCCTTTGAAGAGCTTGGCGTAGATGACGGCGTTATTGTTGCGCGGACCGACAGCCTTGGCGCTGGCCTGACACAGAAAATTCCTGTGTCTAATGAAGTCGGTGATGCCGCCTATGAATACACAAAATGGCTCGAGACTGAGGCTGTTACGGATATGAACCCTCTGACCGAAGGCGATGTTGCGCTGTATATTGACGACGAACTTCGCAAACCCGTCCGTTTGCCCAATGGCTTGTATAAATTCAAAGACAATACGGGCGAGGACCGCGTTGTGGAGGATTGCATTTCAAGCCTGAATGATGGCGGAGCTGATCTTCTCTGGATTGAAACAGCTACGCCGAATGTGGCGCAAATCGCGTCTATGGTCGCCCGCATTCGCGAAAAAGCACCGCATGCCAAGCTCACCTACAATAATAGCCCAAGCTTTAACTGGACGCTGAATCTGCGAAAGCAAGTGCGGGAAGATTGGATTGAAAGCGGAAAGGTTAAAGCCGGAGATTATCCTGATAATACGCAGTTGATGTCCGCCGCTTATGACGAAGATGCGCTCGGACTTGAAGCCGATGCACGCCTTCAAGCCTTCCAGACGGATATCGCGCGCGAAGCCGGTGTCTTCCATAACCTTATCACCCTGCCCACCTTCCACGGCACGGCTAAGGTTATGAATGACTTGTCAGAAGGCTATTTCGGTGACCAGAAAATGCTCGCTTATGTCAAAAATATTCAGCGTGAAGAAATTCGCACCAACGTCTCTGCTGTCAAACATCAACATGAGGTCGGCTCAAATCTCGGCGATGATTTCAAAGAAATGACAGGCGGCGAACGCGCCCTCAAAGCAGGCGGTGAACACAACACCATGAACCAGTTTGAGAATGCAGCCTAGCTTGTTTTGCCGAAAGGCAAAACATGGAACATAACCCCGCAGCCTTAGCGGGGTTATGTAACAGACCAACCGCAAGGCCTCAGATACCCAACTCCCTCCAATGGATGTCTGAGGTCGTTTGTATAAATAAAGCGCAGCTAAGCTGTAGTTATGATAGCAGTGACGGCGTCAGCTGCTCTTTTAATTGGATCCCAGTCTGGCTCCCCTTTAGCAGCCAAGCATCCATCGATTTGAGCTTTTGCATAATCTGATAATGTTGCTTCAACTTTATCGAGCGCCACCATGATGTCCTCCACAGTATTGCAAACAGGCCCATAGCCCCAATGCGCATAATCAGGATTATTCTGCCAATCTGTTCTTGCTTCGTCGAGAAATATGCAGGGCTTAGGCTCAGATAAAAATTCATAGACCTGGCTGCTCACATCTCCAATGTAGATATTGGCAGCACGCGTATAGCTCATATCTGTAGAGCGCTCGCTTCCTAGGTCGATATGTATATTTTCAAATTTAGAAAAAGCCTCAATCTCCTTCCGCTCGGCCATGCTCTTTGTTTTGAATAAGCGAATATGCGGCGCAAAAATAAAATTCATATCCCCATGTTCTGCAAAGGCACTTAGCAATTCACGCCCGAATTTAGTCCAAGAAGATAAGGCCTCATCAAAATGCGGATTATACAAGACGGTTCTTTGATTATTGTCGAAAATTTTAGGCGCCGCCGGAAACATTCGCTTTACAGCATGAGGCTTGATGTAGCCTGTCACATGGCAATTATCCTCTTGCGCCAGACCCCGTTCAATCATGCGGCGCTTATCTTTGACCCCTGCCACCAATACATGATCAAAATGCCTTATACGTTTATCATAACTTTTGGCCCGATCACCGGCCCCATGCGGAATATGAATGAATGTCGGCAAACGTTTTGACACATGCCTCAACATTGTGGAGGTGCGTTCCGCCACAATAAGGGCGTCTAAATTTTTCCATATCTTTAGATGCCGAAAAAGAATACCAAGCTTGGGTGAAATCCGTTTTGCAATAGATCCAATTTTTAAAAGCTCAATCCGTGTTCGCGTGGAGCCCAAAGCCTGTAGCACTTTATCACAGACATCATATTCTTCGGCGGAGGTAACAAATATTATGACAGAAAACTGCTGATTTTTTTCAAGCTCCGCCGCGATCGGAATTAGATGGAGAATATGATGTATGCCCCCTAGCAGTAGTAATCCGATGGTCTTGTGCTCAACGGGTTCGAGGGCGGTCAATTGCACACTCAACGCTAAAAATTATCCTTAGCCGCCCGGATTTCACCGAGGCGCTTCGCCGAAGCCGCCCGCATGAACGGATTAGCCGCTTTTTCTGCTGCAACGCAAGTGGGAACTGTGGGCTTGCCTTGCTCTCGCAGCTCCTTGGCGTATTTCACATAATCAAGCAAAGCTTGATTATCAGGCTCTACAGTTACTGCAAAGCGTGCATTTGAGAGCGTATATTCATGGGCGCAATAGAGTTTTGTCTCATCTGGCAGCTCAGCAATGGCGGCCATGGAGCCGAACATATCTTCAGGACTCCCTTCAAAGAGACGGCCACAGCCAAGCGCGAATATTGTATCACCGACAAAAGCTGCGCTAGCGGCGGGAACATAATAAATAATGTGATCGACCGTATGGCCAGGCGTGAAAATAACTTGAACCTCATGAGCGCCAAAGGAAAAAACATCGCCGCCCGACACGCCTTTATCCAATCCAGGAATACGGCCTTCTATTTGGTCGGGACCGGTTATTGAGAGGCCATGCGCTTGTTTAAGTGACAAATTTCCGCCCACGTGATCAGGGTGATGATGCGTGTTCCAGATTTGCGTAAGTGTCCAGCCTCGCTCAGCACAAGCCGCCTCTATTTTGGCGGCTTCTGGCGTATCAATGGCAGCTGTTTCGCCGCTCTCAGGGTCATGGATCAGCAATCCATAATTATCTGATAGGCAAGGGAAAAGAGCGATCTCTAACGTTGATGTCATATGCGTTTATACGGCTTATTCTCCGCGAAAAACAATGCGCTTTTGCCGCGCTCTTGAAATGACGGCTTCGCCATTTACAGTTTTGGGCTCATAACGCATTTTCTCTATCGCCCGTAAAGCTTCCTTTTCAAACGCTTCATTATGAAGCCCGCTATGATCATTTGAAAGAATGTTCACATTCGTCACCCGTCCATCAGTTCCGACATCATAACCCACCACAATCGCGACATTGGCATAATAATCACGTCGTGATGCTTTACTTGGGTAAACTGCACTCGCATTTCGGGTCATTTTAGCTTCAATAATGACATCCTTCATAACCGGTGTCGGCGCGGCGACTTTAACTGCGGGAACACTCGCAACCTTTACAGGGCTTGGCTCTGTGACGATGTATGACGGTAAAGGCTCACTCGCTGGCAGCGTGTCTGTAATGATAGGCTGCGCAGGAACCGCAGTCTGCGTATCATAAAACTCAAGAGCGGGAACCATTTCCGCCACCCGGGTTACGGACTGAACATTTAACAATGCTTGAGCTTGGGCTTCCGCTTCTTTCTGGGCTATATCCTGCTCACGTTTGACCTTTTTTAGCTCTGTCAAAAGCGAACCTGTGATCTTGGAACTTGTATCTGCCATACCAAAAAGCGATTTGAACTCTTTGATGGCTTCTTGAGTCTGTCCATTTTGAAGCCCGTCAAATGGACCGCTGTAAAAGCCTAAATCAGAAAGACGCATTTGAACATCTGCTGTCAGTTCAGGATAATTAACAGAGGCGGCCCTTGGCGGTGCCAATTTAACCGCCTTCCGCGTGGCCGTTTTCGTCGGAGTCAGGTTCTCAGTGCTGTTGGTCTTAACTGCCAGTTTTTTAGGGACTACTTTTGATGCAGGTGTTTCGACCTTTGCTTTTACCGTCTCTTGAGGCCGCATATCAGGCAGTTCAAAGGCAAATCCAACCGGATCCACAACACTTGCAAGTTTTTCAACGGATAAATCGGTCTCAGCTGAAATTTCCGGTATTGCAGCTTCAGCAGATATCTCCTCCAGAACAGGTTTATTTGAGCTAGCTTCAACCCCAACCTTCGGAGGTGTCTCAATGGGTGCCGCCTCAGGCTTTGTTGCTGGAGTGTCTTGAGCTATTTCTACCGCTGGAAGCTCTTTGGTAACGGGCTTTTCAACTTGCGTCACAGCGCTTGCCACTTTCGTGGGTGTGGATGCGCTTGATTTCACCTGCAATTTGGCCGGAGATGATTTAGTTAAGGCGAGCCCACCGCCCAAAATTGCGATGCCGCCAATAATAGCGCCTAGAGCCATAAAACTTGAACCATGACGACGTATAAAGCTTGGGCTTTCATCAATGCCGGCTAATAAAACGGCATCCGATTTCTCTTCAACTTTGCTAAGCACAACCTCTTCGACATCAACACTGATTTCAGCGTCTTTTTCTCGAGAAAAACGGCTTCTTCGCCCGCGTCCAAACCTCTTACTTTTACGCCCTGAGCTCACAATCGCTTTATGAGACACATCGGTATCTGTTATATTTGGCATCTTGGATGTTGCGAATGGCTTGGCTTTAAGATCGAGCTCCGCAATGTCATCAGGCATTCCCCCGGCTTCCAAGTGGTCAATGGCGCTTCTGTGCGCCGCTTCTCGGGCTTGACTGTCTTCGACAGCCTGCTGCGTGGCTTCAATTTCAAGGCGAAGTGCATGATCTTTTTCGGCTTGAACCACCAGAGCCTGCTCAAGCGCCTCTATTTCGATTTTAGCTTGGTCAAGCTCCGTTTGTGACAGATCATAATTTGATTTTAGCTTATAGGATTTCTCGGACGCCTCAGCTACAAGGTGACTGTTCTTAGACAGACCTTCAGACATAGCTGACAGTTTGCCTGAAAGGGCTTCCTCCTCTTGGCGCACCTCATCCAGCTCTTCACGGCATTTTTGCGCGAAAGCCATAGCCGCCTCAGCTTCTTTTTGGGCCTCATGATAGGCCCTATCAGCGACTGAGAGGCGCTCTGACACGGTTTTACGGTTATCACTCAGAACTTCAGATTCGGCTTGCAAAGCTGATAAATCAGCCGTCAGCTTATCAAGCTTAGTGGCGCTTTTTTCATAGCTATCAAAACGCTTAACAAGCTTACCTTCAATGACGTCTGCATTGGCACGGCGAACGTCTAAATCTTCGGTCTGAACCGCAAGATTTTCAGCGCCTGACGCGGCTTGCTTTTCCAGGTCTTTAAGCCGGTCTTTCAAACGCAATTCTTCATTGCGCGTAATATCCAAGGCCGCTTCGTAACGCTCAAGTGCAGCTTTACGTTCGGCTTCTTTTTTGGCAGCGATTTCGCGTTTGCGGGCCTCTTCGATACGGCGGGCTTCTTCGGCCAACCGCGCTTCTTCGGCGCGGCGCTCTTCTTCTACGCGGCGCAGTTCGTCCTGTTTTAAACGTTCGGCTTCTTCAAAAGCTTTTGCTGCACGTTCCATCTCGGCGATGCGGTCTGCTTCCATTTTTAACGCGGCTTCCGCTTCGCGGGCGGCCTCTAAAGCTTTGCGCTGTGCGTCTTCTTTGGCGGCGGTAGCCGCTTCCATTTTTGCTTTGAAGTTCTGAGCCGCGCGCTCCGCCTCTTCAGCTCTGACTTCAGCTTCAGTACGTGTTTCTTCAGCAATGTCTATTTTAGGACTTTTAAATCGGGACAACAATCCGCCCTTTGAACTTGCCGAAACTTTGGCTGTTTCACTCGCAAGACGCGTTTCAATTTCTGACGCTTCCCAAATAATTTCTTTTTCAAAGTCCAGTTCAGAACACCGTAGTACCAAAACATCGCCTGATGAAATTGTTGCGGCAAATTCTGCAGGGATATCGATTTCAGTTGTTTTTCCATTTGGGCGGCAATCAAGCAGAGTTACTTTTTGTTGATCTGTCCAACCGACGGGCGATAGCCACTCTGTCCCATTTTTACTGAGACTGACCAATAGCTGATCATTGTCGCAAGTTTGCTCTATAAAAATAACGCTCGCGCCATTTGTCGTAGCTATACCTTGAAGTCCCATCATAGTCTCCCAACCCACTTTTTTGGAAATCTTAAGACAGACTGACGTTATAGCCGCAAGAGCCGCCAACGCATATTGTGGATAAGCTCACCCTTCATCCACAACATATTGGCACTAAGCCTTAATTAGATATCTTATCGGGTTCATATTTTCCGATAATTCCCATTATGATTGTAACGAGGAATGGCCAGATCATCAGAACCATAAATATGGCGATATTGGCATTTCCGCCCTCGGCTGACAGATGATAATGACGACCCGATAAGGCATAAGCCAGCCAAATAAAGGCGCTTAGGGCCGCCCCTACCCATAAGGCGCGAGTAACGGACTTTCGAGCGACCATAACCAAGCCAATCAATATGAAAGGCGCGGCTGCAAATCCGGCGTTAAATAGAAGCAGGCCTGGCGCATCAAATATGCGATCCGCGCGGCCAGTCGTGCCGAAAACAATAAGGTCTGCAATGAAAGGTAAAGCCGCCACAAGGGCGGCCGTTATTAAGGATGCTTTATTAAGAGGTTTTTTATCTGTAGCCATAAGGGCTCATAACATTATTTGATTTTGACGGAAGCCATAAAGCTCTTACTTTTCTCAATGTCTTTAGGATTACCGTAAACCTCAATACTTCCCATACCTGCCGCGTCAGCGCTCACGGACTCTGAGGCATAAACCGAAATTTCGCCCATACCTGCCAAATCCACATCGACATTTTCGCATTCAAGGTCTTCGGCGCGCAATTCACCGAGTCCCGCCATATCAACATCAAGCTGTCCGCATGACCCTGATAGTTCCATATCGCTTATACCGGCTACTTCAATATCGAAATCTTTACTATCAATGCCCTTAATCTCACCTGAGCCGATTCCCGTAATATCGACACCTTCCAAAGACGGAAGCGAAATAACAGCGCGAATGCCGCTATTATTTTTATTCTTTCGGCCATTCAGGTTGATACTCTTATCCTGTCTATCTTCATCCTGCGCCAGAACAAGCGTTTTGCCTTTGCGGTAAACTTTCATGCCTTCGACATCTTTATGTTTACCTGAAGTGAAAACCGAAAAGTCTTCTCCAACCTGAACCTCTAATTCGTAAACGCCAGTGATGCGGATCTTATCAAAGCCGATAATATCATGGGTTTCTTCAATACGGTCTTTGTCATCAACCTCATGCGCCGATACGATTGATGTCGACGCCAAAAGAATTGCGATGGCACTCGCAGCTTTCAAAGCGTTCAATAAAATATGTTTTTGCATAATTGTCTCCTTATTGTTTTTCGATAACAAAGAGCGTGATTGATGTCAATTTCTTATTGAAAAACGATATATTCAGGTCTTGACCTTCGACTGTCTGAAATTACCGCTGGCCCATAATATTAAAGCAATCAGTGGAAATTGCAGCGCCACTCTTATCCAAAGCGCTGTTAAGCTGGCAACACTATCGCTCATCGGAATATTATACATCGCCATATAAATATTAGCTGGCAGGACAGCGAGAAGAAATGGCGCGAGCCAGAACCCGGCCAATTTACGATATTTTGGCAAGACAAGGCCAAGTGCAAAAGCCATTTCCATAATGCCGGTCACCCAGACAATTAAGCGTGGAAACGGTAAGAGCGGCGGTACAATAGCTACAAAGCTATCAACCTCAACAAAATGCATAATGCCAGCAAAGAAGAAAAAAAGCGCGAGAAGCCAGCAAAGCGCAATCTTTACATAGTCCATATCCTAAGCTTCGGCTTCCATTGCCGCGAGGCGGTTGGCTTGGTCCTCGCTGATAAGGGCGTCAATCACATCGCCAAGTTCATCGCCGGCTACGATTTTATCGAGCTTATAAAGCGTGAGGTTTATGCGGTGATCCGTGAGCCGGCCCTGCGGATAATTATAGGTCCGAATACGCGCCGAACGGTCACCGGAGCCGACTTGATCTTTACGCTCATCTGCGCGCTCGGAGTCCACCCGCTGTTTTTCAATATCATAGAGCTTCATCTTTAAAAGGCGCTCAGCATTGGCGCGGTTCATATGCTGGGATTTAGCGTCACAGACAACCACGACCCCAGTCGGGACATGTGTCATACGCACAGCGGAGTCGGTCTTATTAACGTGCTGTCCCCCGGCTCCTGAGGCGCGCATCGTATCAACACGCACATCAGTCATAGAGAAGCCGATATCGATATCTTCGGGTTCCGGCAGAACGGCAACTGTTGCGGCAGAGGTATGAATGCGCCCCTGGGTTTCTGTGACAGGCACCCGCTGCACGCGGTGAACACCCATCTCAAATTTTAGCTTACCGTAAACCCCTGCGCCGGATACAGAGGCAATAATTTCTTTAAAGCCGCCCATATCAGCGGGCGAGTCACTTTCGACTTCGACTTTCCAGCCTTGGAGCTGTGCATAGCGGGAATACATAGAGAATAAATCCCCCGCAAAAATAGCCGCTTCATCGCCGCCAGTTCCGGCGCGAATTTCGAGCACGACCGAGGCATTATCATCTTTGTCCTTGGGCAAGAGTAGCAGCGAAACATCTTTTTCAAGCCCCGGTAGCTTATCCTTTAAAGTTTGAAGTTCCTCTTTCGCCATTGCCCCCATTTCAGGATCGTCTAGCATGGCTTGCAGGTCTTCCATTTCACCTCGCACGGATTGCAAGGCACGGACGCCTTCGACAACTGGCCTTAACTCGGCATAGTCTTTTCCAAGCTGTACGATTTCATCGCTATCTGTTGTCGCGCCCATGCGAGCTTCAATCTGTTCAAAACGATCAACGACTTGGGCGAGTTTTATGTCCGGGATATTCATAGCGCGTCGATAAGCGTTTAAAACTCTGACGACAAGCCGAAAAACATGGTCCTTGGACGACCTGGAAAATAACGCTCATTCCCAAAGGCGAAATCCGCGCGATCCGCGTATCGCATGTCAAAAAGATTATCGACGCGTCCAAAAAACGTGATGGCGTCGCTCACATCATAGCGGCCTCTGAGCACGAAGATATCATGCCCTGGATATTTCTCTGTATTGCCAGGATTGGTGAAATAGCTCCCGACATGGCGCCATTCGATTTCTGCTTCAAGCTTATCTATTGGGCGCGCGGTTGCCCGTATGTGAGCCAGTGTATCCGGCGCTGTATCCACCCGATCCCCCGCCGTAATATTATTCGCGGCTGAGCCCACTGTTTCCGTGAAATTATATGTGTGCTTAGCGAGCGTACCATCGCCCGAGACGGAGAGCCAATCGGTGATATCTCCCGTAAAACTTAGCTCAACCCCGTTATGGCGCGTCTTGCCATTGACGACATTAAAGCCATTGGCATTGCGGAAAAAGAAATTGTCTTTCCACATGGTGAAGGCTGCAAGCTCAACATCGAAATTTCTGAAGCCTCCCTTAAAACCCGCTTCCAGACTGTCCAGAGTTTCGACATCGGCTTCACCCGCGACTTGAGTTAATTGCACCGAATATAAGTCCGTGACTTGCGGAGCGCGGGACCCTCTGGCGGCGCGGGCATAGATCATATTTCCGTTATCCAAATAATATCGCAAAGAGGCTTTGGGCGTGATTGTCAGGAAATCATCGCTACGATCAGCGACACGAATGAAGCGGCCCGAGCGGCCATCACTGGCGTTGTTGTCGTAATTATAATCCGTATATTCCGCGCGAGCGCCAATATCGAGGATCACATTATCAGCGAGACGAATATCTTTCTGCGCATAGATTGCCCCGACAAAACTCTCAACCTCATAATCATAATGCAGACCTTGGACGAAAGAAAAGCGGCTTGGGTTCTCCTGAAACTCGTAAAGGAAGCCCTTGGTATATTCTGCGTCTGCACCGATATTGAAGCTGTCATCATAATAGGCACTTTGCAGACCGACAGAGCTATGCCCATTTTTCTCGAGCGCTTGCCCGGGTACAAAGTGGCGTAGGAAGCGTAATTCCGCGCGGCGAGCATAGGGCGTTAGCGCGAGTGTTTTCCCATCGTCCAAATCCCGCTCAAACCGGACTTGGGTGCGATAACTTTTACCATCTCGGAAAGCTTCGGGATTGGGGTTGGTGAAACGAATGTTATCATCACGGAAAGCGTCATCGCCTTGGATAAAGCCAGCAGTCTCTTGATTAAGGTTGTTCAAAGAGGAGAGCCACTCCACAGACCAAGGCCCGAAGTCATTTTGATATTTGAGCTGAAATTTTTGTTGATCAAAGCCGCTATCCTCGCGGAAACCATTATCGGAGACGAGAGACAGAGAGGCTCTAATATTGCTCTGAGTCATTGCGGCTTGAGCAGATAAGAGGCCGTCATTGCTTCCCATCACCTTCACACGGTTTACGCTATTCACATCAGCCGATTGCACATTGATGAGACCATGGACAGCATTGGAGCCATAAAAGGCTGGCCCTGGGCCTTTGAAAATTTCTAGCTTATTTGCAAACTCTGTCCCTGCTTCAAATAATCCATTTACATTGGCAAAACCTGCTGCGCGTAAAGGCACGCCATCTTCGAGATAAAGGAATGAGCCTGCCCCCGCTCCGCCCGTCAAAACAGGGGAACGAATAGCGGTCAGATGTTCTTGTCCGCTTCCGCGGTGAATGTTGAGACCTGCGACACGGTTTAAAGCTTCAGCAGGATGGACTAGCGAGATGGTCTCCAAAGACTCACGATCAACAATGTCAATGGCACCCGCTATGTCTTGCTCGTCCTTTTGGCTATCATAAATACCTTCAACGAAAACTTCATTTAAACGTATATCTGCCGAGCCGATAATCCATTCATCCCCAGCGTCCTGCCCCCAGGCAGACACGGCAAATAATAACGGTATTAGAGCAAGATATTTCATCCTAGCGCTATGCCCGAAAATGCCGCCTACTCAAACAAAAAGATTGACGCAGAGGCCCATCGCTTTGAAAAGCGCGATATGAAATTAGGTACTTGCTATTATCCCGAACATTGGCCCCAAGAGATGTGGGAAGGCGATGCGGCGCGCATGGTCGAGATGGGTATCACCCATGTGCGTATCGGCGAATTTGCGTGGTCGCGCATAGAGCCATCGCGCGATAATTTTAAGTGGGATTGGCTTGATAAAGCCATAGATGTCCTAGCCTCCGCAGGGCTTCAAATTACTATGTCCACACCAACCGCCACGCCGCCCAAATGGTTAGTAGATGAAACTCCTGACATGCTCGCTTATACTGCAGACGGGCAACCCCGACGCTTTGGCTCACGCCGCCATTACTGTTTTTCGTCACAGACCTACCGCGCAGAGAGCCGCCGTATTACTGAGGCCGTTTTAAAACGCTATGTGGCCAATCCCGCCATTACATCTTGGCAGACCGATAATGAGTATGGCTGCCACGACACAGTTGAGAGCTATTCGCCTTGGGCTGAAAAAGCGTTTCAAAAATGGCTGGAGGCGAAATATAAAACTATAGGCGTTTTAAATGCCGCTTGGGGCACTGTGTTTTGGTCGCAAGAGTATCAAGATTTTGGCCAAATCCAATTCACCGACCGCACGGTCACTGAAGCCAATCCTGCGCATCGTCTCGACTTTCAACGCTTCAGCTCTGACCAAGTCATCAGCTTTAACAAAGAACAGACTGATATTATCCGCGAACACACCAAAGCTGATATTACACATAATGTCATGGGACATTTCACAGCTTTCGATCATTACAAACTGGGCGCGGATTTAGATATCACGACATGGGATAGTTACCCCCTAGGTTTCATGGACCAAGAATGGTGGACGGACGCGCAAAAACTCCGATGGATGCGCAGCGGTCATCCCGACTTTGCCGCCTTTCACCACGATCTTTACCGCGCCTGTTCCAAGGGCCGTTGGGGCGTGATGGAACAACAACCTGGTCCTGTGAATTGGGCGCCTAATAACCCTGCCCCGCGAGACGGCATGGTCGGGTTGTGGGCCTTGGAAGCAGCGGCGCATGGCGCAGAATATTGTTCTTATTTTCGCTGGCGGCAGGCTCCTTTCGCACAGGAACAAAACCATGCGGGTCTTTATGATTCCAATAATCATCTCGCCCAAGGTGGAGTCGAGGCCAAAGCCGCGCATGAGGTTTTGGAAAAGCTCGGTGAGCTTAAACCCCACCGCGCCGAAGTCGCGCTCATATTTGATTATGAAGCCAAATGGATGTTTGACATTCAGCCCCAAGGTACGGGTTGGCATTATGAAAAAATCTGTTTTGAGTTTTATACAACGCTTCGCCGCATGGGGCTGTCTGTTGATATTATTAGTCCCCATCAAGAGCTGACAGGCTATAATTTGGCCATCGCGCCCAGCCTTCCCGTGATGCCAATCACCCTGCTAAGCCGCGCAAAACAAGCCGGGACAAAATTATTCTTCGGCCCCCGCAGCGGAACAAAAACAGCGGATTATCAAATCCCTGAGCAAAGCCCATTATCCGCCATTCATCACAGGCGTTCAGAGTCCCTAAGAGAGGGTTCGCTATTGGAAATAGAGATGGATGAGCAATTCTACCGCAGTAAAATTTGGCGTGATTTCATTGATGAGTCTGAAAATGTTAAAGCCCGTTTTGAAGACGGATTGCCTGCTTTTGTTGAAACAGAAGATTATGATTATTTAGCCACTTGGCCCGAGCCAAAGTGGTTACGCGCATTGTTACGGCAGGTTTTAAACCAACAAAATATCGAGACGTTTTGGCTTCCCAAAGACCTAAGATTACGCCGCACAGACTCTGCCGTCTTTGCGTTCAATTACGGCGCCAATGATATTGATCTCTCGCGCTTTGCAAAAAGCGTTGACTTCATCCATGGCGACCACATCTTAGCTCCCGCACGCACAGCAATCTGGAAAGCCTAACTCATGGCTTTTATTGTTCTCACGACGAAACGTTGAAGGACATCTTCGGGCGTATTGTCGAGCTTCATGCGCGCATAGCTATAGGCCGCGGCCAAGATAATCCGCGATTCTGAAAGGTCATTTTCCGCCGCATGAAGGCTTTTTTGAACGCCAGACAATATCCAATCTTGAAATTTTAAATATTGCGGCCTTACGCTTTGCCCGAAAGAGGAGGACCAATTTAAAACAACTTTTAAGATATCTGGGTGGTCTTCGACAAAATCTATATAGGTTGATGCCAGATCTTTAAGCGGGTCTTTGGGATATGATTTAGAGTAAGTATCTACAGGAAAAACATCTGCAAATGTATCGTAAATAGATTGAAAGACTGTTTCCGTCAGGGCTTCACGCGTTCCGAAATAGTTAAACACCGTTGCCGTTGAAACCCCTGCCAACTTGGCGATGTCACCATGCCCCGCGCGCTCGACACCTAGTTCCCCGTAACACCTCATAGCGGCAGAAATCAGCTGCTTACGGCGGGCCTCCGGCGGCATACGTCTCTGTAAAGATTGCATTTTTCCCCAATTCTTCGACAACTATATATGTAACGCATTACAAGAACAAACTGTTCCAAAGAAAATGACAGTTAGCTCAATAAATGCACATGATTGGGAGACTGAGCTTAGCTTTGAGGCTTTTTACGCGGCTTGGAAGGGCTCGGAGAAGCCGAATTGATATCCAGGGGCATATTCTGGCTAACAATATTCAAATCACGCTGCGGGAACGGAATCGAAATGCCCGCCGCATCAAGAACTTTATTGATATCGGTATGAACCATATGCCGAACTGAAACACGGTCTTCGAAATGTCGCAAAAAGACGCGAAGCTCAAAATCAAGAGAACTATCACCAAACCCTACGAATAAGACTTGTGGTGCAGGAGTTTCCAGAACTTTGTTATTCTTTTTGAGCGCTTCTAACATAAGCTCTCGCGCTCTATCTGTATCAGAGCCATAAGCAATACCGACATAGACAGTCACTCGTGTAACGGAATTGGACAATGTCCAGTTCGTCACGCGCTCACTGATAAGCGCCTCATTAGGGATTAGGATCTCGCGATTTTCAAGATCAGCCAAAGTCGTCGCGCGAATTTGAATCCGCGAAACTGTGCCGCTTTGCTCACCAATAGTCACATAATCTCCAATACGGACCGGGCGTTCAAATAGGATGATGAGACCGGAGACAAAGTTCGCGATAATTTTTTGTAGGCCCAGACCAATACCAACCGATAGGCCCGTTACGATCCATCGCAATTGCGACCATTGCAAACCTAATTTATCAAAGCCAATAACAACGCCAACGGCTATTATAATATAGCCCAGTATTGTGGTAATGGCATAGCGCGAGCCTGCTTCTATACCCGCTCTGTTAAGTACAAAAATTTCCAAAAAGCCCGGCAGGTTTTTCGCGGCTATGAAGGTAAGTCCCAAAATCACAAAGAATTGAATAAGATTCCAAAGCGTGATTGGAACAGCAACATCTTTCATCACGCCTGTATCATCTAAAACTTGTCCTGCGTAAGAGCCGATCTTAACTTCATTGAATATAGACAATGCCGGCAGAAGGTCAGACCAGATCACCCACATCAGGGCCGCAAAAACCAAGACGACAACTGTATTGAGTAATTGAGAGGATTGGCGGCTAATCGCTTTAATATCAATTTCGCTCGTATCGACAGGTGGCGGCGGCGCCACCTCTTCCCCGCGTTCTTCTGCCTCTAATTTTTCTGCGCGCGCCTTGGCGGCGGCATCACGCTTTTCTATGGCCTGACGGAAGGCCAATTGTCTCTGCGCGACCAGAACCGTCCGTTTAATAAGGCCTTGCACAACATAAGTGAGCAGGAAAAGCCAAGCCGAGAAAAACAGCCGTCCCAAAAGCTGACTGGCCGTGTCATAATATCCATAAAGGGCCAAGCCACCGGCCATCATCGGGAGTGCGACGACAATAAATGTCAGTGGGTTTCTATGTTTTCTAAAGAAACTGTCTTCCGAAAATTGAGATGACAGAACATCACGGCGGTTCCACAGTACTTTAAAACCAAAGTAAGATAACGCTATAGCGGTAACGACAAATGCAAATACGCTGAACCCCTCATAAACATCGGGGTCAGTACTTGAGCTCGTCAAAATAATCAGACCCGTAAATAACCCAGCCAGAGGAATAAACCATCTGAATTCCTTATTGACGCTTTTCCGAAACCCGGCTGGCAGCTTATAATGCGCCGCAAATAAAGATTTATCACGGTCCCAGGCCCGCCAAGTCAGTAAAAACAATGAAAACAAAGACACATATAAAAACGTGTTCGCAAGCCCTGCTATAAAGGGCTCAGGAGACGAACTTGATTCAAAAATCAACCAAAGCATCATGAACAATAATGGGAAAGGCAATGCTATGACAATGCAGGATAAGATTACAGAGGGCGTATGCCAGTAGTTATCTTTTTGTACCCGGCCGACTTTTTGGGCGCGGTCCAAAATATCCTCCCAAAGGCTTTTCCTAACATATATGCAGGAAAAAATGGCTAGAAAGAACATAAAGGCTAAGAACCCATATCTTTGGAGCTGAGACATAAAGACATCAAATGTCAGCGCGATGTTTCGAGGTGAAAAGACGGTGAAAACGCCTTTGCCCACCTTAGCCGGCCACTCAAAATCTATTGCCGGCACACTGGGCACCCAGAGTAATTTTTCATCGAGCATAACTTCAAGTTTATTAGAACTTTCGAGTAAGGCCTCCTGCTGTTGAGCTAAATTTGCAATCTCGGATCTGCGGGATGAAGCCGCGGTGATGACGCGCTGTAAAAGCTCGCGGCGCTCGATTTTTAAATTTTGTAGAGCTTCTTTTTCTGCGGCTGTGAAATCTTCAAGGTCAGGCCTCAAGATACGCGCATCTGTTAAAAGAGCCTCCGTATCAACACGCCCAAATGGAATTTCTCTTAAGCTTTCTTGCGCGATCAAGCCCTCTTGCGTAACGTCAACACGTAAATCCCGAGTCTTTCTGATATTCGCTTTGAGAACATTTGCGGGCGTTAATTGATTGGACAGCCGTCTTAATGTGGCTCCGGCACGCCTGTCCAAATCTCCATTGTCAATCAGCTCTTCGGCGACGCGCAGATCACTCTCAACAATATCTAGCCTTGAACGGGTCGCCGCTGTGCGTTTCGAAATATCTGCCGCGCCGGAAGCTAGCTGAACAATCTCTTCCGTAAGTTGAATATTCCGCTCGGCTAGCTCAACAACAACGGGATGCATGTCCGCATAAGCGCCCAAGCGCATTCGAGCATCTTCCTCTAACTGAGCCGCTTCATTAAGGCGCCTTTGTCCTGTTTTCTCAGACAAATATTGCACTTCGGAAGTCAGTTTTTGAAGATTAAGGTCGGCCAAAGTGCTTCGCAAGGAGACGATTTCCTGGCGCTTGGACAGACCTGCAATCTCTTGCTCCAAAGCGGAGATTTGAGTGCGGCGAAAATATCTACGGGCCTGAAGACTTTTACGGTTCGCACGCGCAACGACGTCTAAATCACCCTCACCCAAAGCATTAAGGGTCGTGGTGATTTCCCCAATCTTAGAGCGGGCTTCATTCAACTCTTTCGGCGCCGAGAGCTGCCGCGCGGCGAGGTTTTGAAGTCCGGTTTCATACCCTTCAAGCTCTGAGCGCAACGCTCTTAAATCAGTTTCCTTTGCAATTAAATCCTGTTCAAGCTTCAGAAGCGTTTCTTCCCGCATAGGCTCAGGGATTTTTTCCGGCTCACGCGTAAGCACCTGCTGAATTTCTGCAACCGAGTTCCGAAGTTCCATCACTGTTTCAGGTGAGTTCTCCAATTCGGTTTGAAATCGAGCACGGTTCTCAAGATTTTTAGCTGCGCTTGATAAAGATGTAATAGCCGTTTCAAGGTAAGACTTAACTTGATCTTGTTGCTCCTCCGTGAGCTGGTCAACATTCGCAATTGCCTCTATTTCCGCTTCCAGACTACTGGTCGTAAAATCCGGAGCCTCGGTGAGTTGCGCTTCATTAGTTTGCCCATATGCCAGCGGCGTCATGAAAAATAATGTCAGCGCCGCAATTATGAACGCCGAATATGGGAATAGTCTTTTCATAGCCTTTTGATATGACATAAGCCGCTCAATGTCTGCATGAATTTTACGCAAGGGACAGCTTGCACATATCTTTGTTTACGGTCAAAAGCAGAGTATGAAAATCGAGACTTTTTCAATTCAAGGACCTGTGCTTTTCACACCCGAAAAACATGGAGATAGCCGCGGTTTTTTTGCGGAAACCTTCAAGGCAAATATCTTTGAGGAGGTAACAGGAGCCAAGGCTGAATTTGTTCAGGATAACTTGTCTGTTTCCGACCAGATTGGAACGTTACGCGGTCTGCACTACCAAGCCCCTCCTCATGCCCAAGGTAAATTAGTCTCTTGCCAAGGCGGGAGAATTATGGACGTCATTGTAGATGCCCGAAAAAGCTCCCCAACATATGGTCAGCACCTCTCCGTAGACTTATCCGATACGACACGCGCGCAGCTCTGGGTCCCCCCCAGTTTTCTACATGGCTATGTTACCCGTTCAGCACATTGCGAAGTCATGTATAAAGTAACGAACTATTACGCCCCTCAAAGTGAAGGGTCTGTGATATGGAATGACCCCCAACTGGGGATTGATTGGGGACTTGATGCGCCCGTTATTTCCAAGCGCGATCAATCCGGCGAAGCTTTTGCCGCTTTTGAAAGCCCTTTCTCATGACACTAATTGTGACAGGTGGCTGCGGCTTTATCGGGTCGGAACTTATCCGCCAAGCCATCGCACAAGGCCGTGACGTCGTTAATATTGACGCTCTGACCTATGCTGCAAACGCGGCAAACCTAGCGGCCATTGAGAACAGCCCACATTACACCTTTAAACATCTGGACATCAGAGACGGTACAGCGCTTAAGAATGTCTTCGAGACATTCAAGCCAGACGCCGTCATCCATATGGCCGCCGAATCCCATGTAGACCGTTCTATAGAGGGCGCAGCCGACTTTATCAGCACCAATATAAACGGCACATTTAATATGCTTGAGGCGGCGCGAGATCATGGTGTGAAATTTTTACATGTCTCAACCGATGAGGTTTATGGCGACCTTTCAGCCTCAGATCCAGCCTTTACAGAGACAACGCCTTACGCGCCAAGCTCGCCCTATTCCGCCAGTAAAGCCGCCAGTGATCATTTGGTTCGCGCTTGGGGCCGCACTTACGGCTTGCCAGTATTGATCACAAATTGCTCTAACAATTACGGGCCGTTTCAATTCCCGGAAAAGCTCATTCCGGTTATTATATTATCCTGCCTCGCAGAACAGCCTATCCCCGTTTACGGCAAGGGCGAAAATATCCGCGACTGGCTCTATGTCGGAGATCACGCCAAAGCTCTTTTCGCTGTTTTGGATAAAGGTGGGCTTGGCGAGACCTATAATATTGGTGGGAATAATGAACGGCGTAACATCGATATAGTACATACAATCTGTGCAATTATGGATGCTGAGCGGCCTCGTCGCTCAGGGCAATATTCTGATCTCATTTCATTTGTTACAGACAGACCCGGCCATGATAGGCGTTATGCGGTTAATGCCTCTAAGATAAAAAGCGAATTGGGGTGGGAACCAACAATATCCGCGGATGAAGGCTTTGCCGCAACTGTTCGCTGGTACCTCGAGAACCGCAATTGGTGGGAGCCGCTACTTAAGCGCAGCGGCGTCGGAGAGCGCCTGGGCCTCATATGAGTATATTGATCTTTGGCAAAAATGGGCAACTGGCCCGCGCGTTAAAACGGTCACTCACCGCACGCGGCCAGGTACATAGCTGTCACGGTAAAGACGAATTCAATCTTCTTACGGAGACTCGTAACATAGCTGGATTTATCCGTCATCACGCGCCCAAGGCCGTTATAAATGCCAGTGGATTTACAAATGTAGATGGCGCGGAACAGCGAGAGGCAGATGCCAACCGGCTCAACGCCAAAGCACCGGGCATGATGGCGCTTGCTTGCAAGGCGGCCAATATACCTTTCATACATGTCTCCACAGATTATGTATTCGATGGAGCAAAATCAGGCCTTTACGATCCTGCGGATAAACGCGCACCGCTGAATGCCTATGGCCGGAGTAAGGCTGCAGGAGAACGCGCCGTCATAGCTGCGGATGGCAGAAGTGTGATATTGCGAACGAGCTGGGTCTATGACGCGGAAGGTAAAAACTTTTTTACAACCATGCTGCATCTCGCCAAAACCGAGACACAGCTAAACCTCGTCAGTACGCAATTTGGCCGCCCAACCTATGCCGGGCATTTGGCCGAAGCCTGCCTCGCAGCGCTGGAGGGCATTCCGTCCAAGCCCATGATTCACCATGTCAGCAATAGCGGCCCCGTTATTAGCTGGGCTGACTTCGCCGAAGCCATCTTTAAACGCGCCAAGATAGTCCCAGACATAGAGCGCGTGGGCGAAGCGCATTTTCCCCGGCCCGCCAAACGTCCCGTAAATTCTGCATTAGATATTTCCGCCTTTGAGCGGGATTTCAATTACCTTTTGGAACCATGGCAAACGGGCCTCGAATTAGCTTTCCAAGATATGGAAAGATAAGCTAAGGACGGCTTATGACACACGCCCCCGCCATTGAAATTAAAAACCTTACAAAGACCTATGCCAAGAGCAAAAAAGCGCCTGCAAAACATGCGCTCAAAGGTGTGGATTTGACTATTCCGCGCGGATCTATTTTCGGGCTTCTCGGACCGAATGGTGCAGGAAAATCCACACTGATCAATATTCTTGCCGGCTTGGTGAATAAAGGAGACGGTGAGGTGAAAATTTGCGGCTATGATGTTCAAAGCCAAACCCGCCAAGCCCGCGCCTCTATCGGTATCGTTCCCCAAGAAATTGCGATGGATGTCTTTTTCACGCCCTTTCAAGCGTTGGAACTGCAAGCGGGCTATTACGGCGTTCCCAAAGCCAAACGCCGCAGCGAAGAAATATTATCTGCGCTTGGCCTTTTGGATAAGCGCGATGCCTATGTGCGGCAGTTGTCGGGCGGCATGAAACGGCGCTTATTGATTGCCAAAGCTCTCGTCCATAATCCGCCTGTTCTTATTCTGGATGAGCCTACAGCGGGCGTTGATATTGAGCTGCGCCGACAACTTTGGGATTATGTCCAAGAGCTACATGCGCGCGGCACAACGATTATTTTGACAACGCATTATCTCGAAGAAGCAGAGTCGCTTTGCGATCAAATCGCGATCATGCATCACGGTGAAATCGTCGCTAATGAAAGCAAGACAAGCCTAATGTCGCGTCTTGATAAACGCACCTTGGTGATTACCCCGACAGAACCGATTAAGGCCCTTCCCCAAGAGCTGAGCGGTCTTGAAGCTAACATATCGGAGACTGGCCAAATCGCGATCACCTATCGTAGCGGCACAGATTCGATTTCAGGACTGTTGGCGCAAGTTAAATCTGCAGGATTATCTATTCTGGATTTGCGCACAGAGGAGCCGGATCTGGAAGATGTCTTCCTCTCCCTCACCTATGCGCAAGATGCTTAAACACTAACCAGTGCGGCCTGTAATATAGTCTTGGGTCCGGTTATTGCCAGGATTTGTGAAAATCTTATCCGTATTATCAAATTCGATTAAATCACCCATATAGAAAAAAGCTGTCTTATCAGACACACGCGCGGCCTGAGCCATGGAGTGGGTCACGATAATAATACAATAACGCTCTTTAAGCTCGTCAATCAGAGCTTCGAGCTTAGCAGTCGCAATCGGGTCAAGCGCCGAGGCCGGTTCGTCCATAAGAATAACTTCAGGATCAACCGCAATAGCCCGCGCGATGACCAAGCGTTGCTGCTGTCCGCCCGATAAGCCTGTGCCAGAGAGCTTGAGGCGGTCTTTGACCTCATCCCACAATCCTGCGCGGCGAAGGGATTTTTCAACCAAATTATCAAGCTCTGCCCTGGATGAGGTCATCCCATGAATACGCGGCCCGTAAGCCACATTATCATAGATAGACTTTGGAAAGGGGTTGGGCTTTTGGAACACCATCCCGACTTGTGCACGCAATAAAACAGGGTCTAAATTTTTATCGTAAATATCTTCGCCATCCATGAGAATTTTCCCGCTGACGCGGCATCCATCAATCGTGTCATTCATACGGTTAAAAGTGCGCAAGAAAGTAGATTTCCCGCAACCTGATGGCCCGATAAACGCCGTCACGCCGCGATCAGGAATATCAATATCAATACCATGCAGGGCTTCGAAATCACCATAATGAACACGCACATCGCGGCAGGTAAATTTGGTTTTAATTGTCTCAGTCATATCAAAATCTCTTCTGGCGCAGCTTAGCGTCTTTGTTCCAAGCGGTTGCGCAGCCATATGGCAAAGCCGTTCATCGTAATCAGAACAACAAGCAATACGATAATAGCGGCTGATGTCCGTTCTGCCCAAGCCCGTTCCGCACTGTCTGACCAGAGGAAGATTTGAACGGGAAGCGCCGTGGCCGGCTCTGTGATTGAGTTCGGCACCTCAGTCACAAAGGCGACCATACCAATCATCAACAGCGGCGCGGTTTCGCCCAAGGCTTGTGCCATACCAATAATTGAGCCCGTTAAAATGCCGGGTCCCGCGAGTGGAAGCTTTTGCTGGAACACCGCTTGAGTATGTGATGCGCCAAGACTGAGCGCGCCATCAACAATTGAGGGGCTAACGCCTTGTAAAGCTGACCGCGTTGCAATCGTAATGGTCGGAAAAACACGCAAAGCTAACACCATACCGCCCACTAAAGGAATTGAGCGCGGCATACCCATAAAATTCAAAAACACAGCCAGACCTAACAAACCGAAAACAATAGAGGGCACGGCCGCTAGATTATTGATGTTGATCTCAATGAAATCCGTAAATTTATTCTTCGGCGCAAATTCATCCAGATAAATCGCCGCGCCCACACCAATCGGGAACGCCAGAACAAAAGCGACGACTAAGATCATCACAGAGCCGATCACTGCACTCGCGATACCCGCGAGTTCAGGATCCCGGCTGTCAGGATTCATAAAGAGGATGCGGTTAAATTTCTTCTTAATGACGCCCCGCTCTTTAAGCGTGTCGGCCCAAGCAATTTGTTGGTCGGAGACCTTACGGCGGCTCTCATCTGTATCGCGTTTGATGTAGCCCTTGAGTAATTGGTCAATTTGGTCAGAAGCCGGAACTGTAACGTTAATGGTCTGCCCAATAAGCTCGGGGTTGTTATACACCATCTGCCGTAATTTATTCGTCGCGCCGGAGGCCGAAGTAAGACCAAATAATTCCTGTTTGGCTTTGCGGTCCGTAACCTCTGGAAAAAGCTCATACATGGTTGTTTGCACTATCCGGCGATAATTTGCGCCTCGCAGCTTTTCAGGATCGCGAGTGCCGTCAGGCGCAAGCACAGATTCGCTGAGCTCAAATTCAAGGGTCATAAAATTCTGCTGAAATGCCGTATAGCCGGTGCCAACGATACTGATTAAAAGCCATGCCAAGGCAGCAAGCGCAAAGCCAATTGCGGCGCGCCCCCAGATACGGAACCGCCATTCTTTGCCGCGGCGTTTCTTAAGGCGTTTCAGAGCGGCTTCGGAGGTAAAGCTTGTATCAGTCATTTAATATTTCGCCCTATAGCGCCGCACAACAGTCAGCGCGACAACATTTAAAATCAGCGTAATAACAAAAAGCACTAAGCCCAAAGCAAAGGCTACTAAGGTTTTGGCACTATCAAAGTCAGAGTCGCCCGTGAGCAAGGCTACGATTTGGACCGTTACAGTGGTCACAGCTTCAAACGGGTTAGCCGTCAGGTTAGCTGCTTTACCCGCCGCCATGTAGACAATCATGGTCTCGCCAATCGCGCGGGAGATAGCGAGCATAAAGGCTCCAATAATGCCCGGTAGCGCGGCGGTAAAGACGACCTGCTTCATCGTCTCTGACTCCGTTGCGCCCAAGGCATAAGATCCATCACGCAAGGTTTGCGGCACGGAATTGATGACGTCACTGGACAGAGAAGACACAAAGGGAATAATCATAACGCCCATCACCACACCCGCCGCAATCGCACTTTGGGTAGGAACAGAAAATCCGAGGGTCTCAGCAAAACTTCGCACAAAGGGCGCAAATGTCAGCAGAGCAAAGAAACCGTAAACGACTGTTGGAACACCCGCAAGAATTTCAATGGCAGGCTTCACCCATTTACGCACCCCTGCAGAGGCATATTCAGTTAGGTATATGGCGATCATCAATCCGACAGGTCCTGCAATCGCCATCGCGACAAGCATAATCAAAAATGTACCCGCAAAGACCGGAATAGCTCCAAAGGAGCCGCTTTGCCCGACTTGGTCAGCCCGCATCGCTGTTTGCGGAGACCATTGAAGCCCGAAAAGGAAATCCATGAAAGGCACTTCGCGGAAGAAACGTAAGCTTTCAAACAAGAGCGAGGCAATGATGCCGAGTGTGGTCAGAACAGCAATGACGGATAAGCAAATCAGCAATCCGTGAATGAACCGCTCAACATAGGTTCGGGCTCTGAATGTGCCGCTGACTTTGCGGCCTGTAATAATCGTAACCGCAAGTCCCGTAAGAATAATAGCCGCGAGCCAGAGCCCGTTAAACACCATGCCCTGACCGTTAATAACACGTCCGACTATAAAAACAGCGAGAGTTGAGAGAGCCACCAACCAAGCGGTAAAATAGCCATGATAGCTAGCTTGGGAGTGCCAGGCTAAAGGCGCCATTTTACCGCCGGCAGCAGCCCTTGCCGCGCGAAACTTACCCAAGGCCGAGCTGCGATTATAAACAAAACCGCCTATCGTCAGCACTGCAATAAGCAGCATCATATAGATTGAGATTTGACCCACCGAATCCGCCTATGTCCCTAATATTTTATCTGTCTCTAATACAGATTTGTGAAAGCTTTACGACATAGAAAAAGCGGCGTCCAGATAACCGTGGACGCCGCCTGTTGATTAAATTTTATGCCAATTTAGGGCTTACTGACTGTAAGGCGTCATGTTCTCGACAGTCGCGCGAACAGCGGCACGATCTGCATCAGGAAGTGGTACTAGACCGATTTCTTCAAGATATCCGCCCGGCCCAACAGCAGCGTCAGATGTGAACTCAAGCGCGAATTCCTGAAGGCCCGGCGTCATATCGACATGACTTTTCTTAATGTAGAAATATAGCGAGCGCGCAACATGGTAATCACCGGCAGCGATGTTCTCAAACTCAGGGGCTGTGCCGTCAATATTTGCCCCTTTAATCTTATCAGCATTTTGGTCGAGGAAAGAATATCCAAAGACACCTACAGCCGTTGGGGTATTTACCAATGTCTGCACGAGCGCATTGTCATTCTCGCCCGCATCAATCCATTTGCCATCTTCACGCAGCGTATGCGCATTATTAGCGAAGGCTTTTTTATCTGCTTTAAGAAGCTCAGCCATACAGGCAACGGATTTTGCACCGCCCTCCATCGCAATCTCGACAAAAGCGTCACGCGTTCCGGATGTCGGGGGCGGGCCGTAGGCCTCGATTTTAACACTTGGAAGCTCGGGGTTAATCTCAGACCACATAGTGTATGGGTTTTCCTGCATGGTGCAATCAGTGTCGGATGTTGGGATCTCTTTGGCGAAGGCCATGTAAACATCTTTGAGGCTCATATTCATGACGGCGGCATCAACAGCATTCGCTAGCACAATGCCGTCAAAGCCGATTTTTACCTCAACAACATCGCCGACATTGTTTTTCACGCAATTATCAAATTCAGACTTCTTCTGGCGACGCGATGAATTTGTAATATCAGGCGTTGTCGCATCTGCACCTGAGCAGAATAATTTGTGGCCACCGCCTGAACCTGTAGATTCAACAACTACATTGTAACCTGTTTTGTTTTTAAACTCTTGAGCCACTTTTGTTGAGAACGGATAGACAGTCGAAGACCCGACCACACGAATATCGCCGCCAGTCATTTTTTCCGCTGTTTCATTGACGGCTTCGCTTGTTTTCTCTTTAACAGCCGCCGTGTCGCCACCGCCGCAAGCCATAAGGAAAGCCGCACTGGCTGTTCCCAATATAAGTGTTTTCATAATCATAGCATTCACCTTTGATCGCATAAGTAATTAAAATTCAAATTGTGCGCGAGCAACAATGCCCTCGCCTTTATCGGCAGATCCATTTTCGGCATCTGCGTTGAAATAGTTAACGCCCAATCGGGTTTTACTCGTAGGCCACCAATCTGCTCCCAACGCAAATGTGTCAAGCTTGCCAGTATAAACAGCATCCTGAAGGTCAAGATTGTCATAATGCGCAATGAATGACAAAGCTCCTAAGCCTCCTTGACCAAATGGCTTGTCTACTTTCGGACGCGTAAACTTATTACCTTTATAGCCTTTTGTTTTGGCCACGACGCCAAGCCGGCGGGAAAACCCGAAAGCATCGGTAAAAGCTGCTCTTTCATAAGTGCCGCTATGCAGTGAGGACTCTTGCTCCAACATAGAAACGGTTGTGTTGTCTTGCCCAAAAATAAAAGCCCAGTTTCCAATACCGGGTTTAAACTGAACATAGGCATCTTCGAGAATGAGATTAAAACCATCAGATTCCGTATCTATTGTTGTCTCAACTTTATAAGACCATTTAGACCCTAGCTTTCCCGAGACCTTACCTCTCAACCGGCGGATTTCTTCATCCCGTATTTTGCTGTCAGGGCCACTAATATCGGCAAATGCATAATCGAGCATGTGACGCCCACCAAAATCTATCGTAAAATCTTGCGCATGACTAATTTCAGATGTTGCCAGCATTGCAGCCATAAGTGAAGCAGCCACGCTGCCTTTCAAAATATATGTCATCGTTCTAACGTCTTAACACGATGGGCCGTTTTCGGCCTTGGTTTTAACAACGTTTTCGAGCTCTCGACAGCCCTATGACAGAGTCGTTTGACAGTTTTTTACATTTTTTATGACAGCTTTGTGACACTGACACTTTGTTCTGCTTTTCGAATTGTCTTTATCTTTCAGGCTTTTCTCCTTAACAGGCGCAAATGTCTGAGACACTGACAGATCAAATGCCGCAAAAAGCGGATTTACCGCAAACATGGTGGGGCGAAATGCGCGCTCTATTATGGATTGGCATTCCCATGGCGGCTGCACAACTCGCCCAGTTTTTTGTCTTCACCATCGACATCTTAATGATTGGCCGTATTAGCCCCGAAGACTTAGCCGCTGCCGCCATCGGAACCGTGATATATTTTGCGCTTTGGATGATTGGCTCAGGCCCAGTTATGGCCGTCTCGCCATTGGTCTCGCAAGCCCTTGGCGCCGATCAAAATGACACCAGAGATGCCCGCCGCTCTGTGCGGATGACATTGTGGATTGTCTTTATGATGACGCCCTTCATTATTGGGCTTCTTACATTTACTGAACCTCTTGCGCTTGCTTTGGGCCAAGACCCTGAAGTCTCGAAAAAAGCTGGCGTCTATGTCTTGGCGTTAGGGCCGGGCTTGGCTTTTGCCATGGCGACAATGGCTTTGCGTAATTTCTTGGCGGCGCTTGAAAAGACAAAGATTCCCTTTGTGCTGGTCATGACGGTTACGGCCATGAATGCCTTGCTGAATTATATCTTTATTTTCGGGCACTTTGGCGCGCCGCGGCTTGAGCTTTTAGGCGCGGGCATCGCATCCTCTTTGTCCTATATTTTCGGCTTTTTACTTTTCGTACTCTATATTCGCTTAGACAAACGCGCGAATAGTTTTCAGATATTCAAGAATTTCTGGAAAGCTGATTGGACCCGATTCAAAGAGGTTATTATTTTGGGCGCGCCCATTAGCGTAACTACATGGTTTGAAGGCATGCTTTTCAATGCAGCCGTCTTAATTATGGGCGTCATTGGCGTCATGGAGCAAGCAGCCTACCAAATCGCGCTGAATGTGGCCGCTCTCGCCTTTATGTTGCCTTGGGGTATGTCAATGGCAGGGGCCGTGCGGATTGGACTCGCCAAGGGCGCAGGCGATAAACCCGCCACACGCCGCGCAGCTAGCACGACCCTCGTGGCCTCGGTTATCGCGATTATGGTTTTGGCTATTCCAGTTGGGTTCTTCCCCGAAGTCACAGCCTCGCTTTATCTTAATTTGGAAAAAGCTGAAAATGCTGAGGTGATTGCCCTCGTTATAGGCTTTTTACCCATCGCAACAGCGTTCATGTTTTTTGACGCGCTTCAAGTCGCGGCCAATCAACTTTTGCGGGGCCTTAAGGACGTTAATTGGCCAATGGTCTTTACAGGGATTAGCTATTGGCTCGTCGGCTTCCCCGTTGCCTATGTTCTGGCCCTCAAAACCGAGATTGGCGCCAATGGTGTCTGGTATGGCCTGATGGCAGGATTAATCACGGCCTCTATCCTGCTCGGCGCAAGATTATGGCGGCAATTGCGCTAAGCGTCGATAGGCTCCGTTAGGAAATGACGCCCTTTGCGATCTTCAATTTCAATGACCCAAATATCCGGATCATCATCAACGCGGTTATTGATATAAAGATCAATTTCGGCTTCATTTTCAGGACCCTTAGGCAGCCAAACCCGCTCGCCGGCCATATTACGAATGGGACGGTATAAAGCGGCTTGGCCATCTAATAACCTAACCTTCACAAGGCAGGCGCCGGCATCCTTGTCCCCTTGCCTGACAACGGCCGCAAAAGCCCCTGCCGTTTCGGCGCGGCGGATAAGAGCGGATGTCCAAAATCCGGCTTTTAGAGTTGGCGTCATAATTGCAGCATGTCCTTATAGGAGCCTATCTCAGTTCATTTAACATCAATGCCCTGTTTGGCACTTTTCTTGCTCCGCAAACCTTATGTTAAACATAAGGTCACGGACAATGTCCCACAATAATAAGAATTCCGCGCTGAAAGCGGTCATTTCAGCTCTGTTCTTAGGCGCTTTGGCTATACCTGTCACGGCAAATGCAGCCGTTCACACCCCGCAAGGCCGCAGCATTGTTTATAAAACTAGTCTCAGCAATGTTGACGGGCTTGAAGCCCGTATCTTGGATTGGCGTAATCCCAGTCTTGAATTCACCTTTGATGCCAGTGACACAGATTGGACGGATGGCGTTGAGCTACTGCTATCAGCAGATCCTATGGGTAAAGTCAGTCGGCGCACGCCTTTAATGGTACAATTTAACAATGGAAAACCGACGCCCGTTATTACGCGCGGCCAGGGTTTTGACGCGCGCATCAAGCTAGACCCTGCCCGCATTCGTCCGCGTAATAATAAAATCCGTTTTACCTATGATGTTCCGGCAGGCGAAGAATGCCTATTACCGCAACATGGCGGGTGGCGATTGGATTTCAAAAACAGCCTTGTCATTATCAAAGCCCGCGCCAAAGTGCGTAATTTTGATATCCGGGAAGTAGATGCACGATTGCGCAATCCTATGACAGCCCCTAAGTCAGTCCGCATTTTGGCAAGAGGTCAGGACACGTCCAAGTTACAGCTTCTCGCCGCTCAAGGTATCGGTCTTCGCATGACGGAGCTTCCCGAGTTTAAAACAAATTCAGGCGCAAGTTCATTTGACATCATTTTGGGCCGCCGCGATCAATTAAGCGGATGGGTTACTGATAAAAAAATCTTAAACGGAAGCGGCCCGCGCCTTCTCATTCATGAGGGCTATCCAATGAAAGTGGTCATAACAGGCGATACAAATACTGAGGTCATGAAGACGGCAAAAGCCTTTGCGACCTACCGCTTACCTAATGCTCACCGCGAAACCACCAGCTTAGGTGAGATGGCGATGCAGCCTTATCTGGATACCCCGAATCCGCGCGTAGATGGCACTGAAAAACTCTCAAATTTCAACGAAGGTTTTTTTGAAAATAGCTGGGGGCCAAGACCTCAAACACTAACCTTTGATGTTAGCGATCCTTCAGTCAGCTCTGGCGAACTTCTTCTTCGCTTGGCGAAGAATAAAGTTGTGTCTGAAAATTCTCGCCTATCAGTCTCGCTTAATGGAAATTCCTTGGGCTATGCGCCTCTCAATAAATCTCGCAAATCCGTTGCCTTTAAAATTCCCGAGGGTAGCCTGCAAGGCACCGGCAATCAGCTCTCATTGACGCCTGAATTGGCCGTTAAGCCTGGAGCTGCTTGTAATTTCACCCAAGATCTTCCGGGCTTTTATTTGGGCGATGGCTCTAAATTGTCCATTAACAAAACAGCGTCTTCACCTGTGGCTGAGCTAAGCAGCTTCATGGCAACAGGCGGGCCTTTTTCTATTGAAAAAGGCGCCAATACTGTCGTCATACTTCCTTCAAAATCATTACGGGATTATAATGCTTCTCTAAAGATAATGGCAAAAATTGCCCAATCCTCCGGTCATGGCTGGACTGAAGCTAATGTCCTTAGGGCCGCAAATTTAACGGCCATTGATAGTGATAAAAACGTTCTGATCGTCGGGCCCAACACAGCGTTGAACAGACGTATCAGAGATGCCGCGCCAAAGGGCCTTCAATCGGCGCTTAAAGGTCAGAGCCTCAGCGGAACAAGCCGCGTGGCCTCTATTGATCGGTTTGCGGCGAGCGATGTTGACGGCGCTTTAGAACTTTATGCACAGAGCCAAGCTGCCGCCAGCCGTATCCGTAATGGCGGTGTCGCCGCGCTTTATCCTTCGCCCCTTGGCACCGGTAGGGTTGTGGGCGTCATTACAAATGTCCCGGGACGATCTTTTTCAAATGTCGCCTCTCAATTGATACAGCCTACAGCCTGGAACAAGATGGAAGGCAGTGTTGCGCGTTGGGATAATAAAAAAGTCATCATGGCGCAAACTGCCATGTCTGTGCCGGGCTTCGTCTTACCAAAGACGAAAGGGACTAAAATCGGCGGATTTGAAGTCCCTAGTTTTGACTGGCCAACATTGGATAAGATTGACATAAGCGCGATAGGGGCCAAATTTAACGAGCTAAAATTCAGCGCAGCGTCTCTTTTGGGCGGGGCGAAAAAAGAGACGGTTTCAACTCAGCAAGTTGTCATAGCGCCTGAAATTTCCTCTAAGGCTAAAACTCCTGCAGTGCCGGAACTTCGCGGGTTTTCCGAAATTAAGCCAGCATCGAAACCCTCTGCGTTTAAGGCGTGGGCCGCAAATGCGAGCACGAATCTCAGTAAGGCTTGGACTAATCTGATATCCAAAGATGCCGAGCAATCCTCATATGCAAAAAGCGAAACTTGGGGCGAGAGTTTAAAGTCAAAGTTCGAAACATTCACAACCTCTGAAGCACAATCGCGCCATGAGGAAGAGCAGCTTAGCGCCCTCATCATCATGCTTATGGCCGCTGCTGCCTTTTTCTTCCTGCTTTTGGGATTGGCCAAGCCGAGCCGCGGCGCTAAGAGACGCAGATAAGTCTCTTTTTTATGTGTGCCGCTGTCAGGACGGCCCTTCACATTATCAATTCTTGTTTTGTGTGATGCAAAGCTCAAGGCTTTCAGAGCCTTAAGGTTTAATTTAAGAGATAAATCCTTACCCTCTTTCCCCCAAGCTATAGTGGGGCGTTCCCGCTTTTGGGCAGACAATCGCGTAGGTTTGTTAAGGCGGGACGGTGAGGTAGGGCGCGGCGGAGTTACGACCGCTGAGATGCCAACCTCTGCGACGTTCCTTTACGCGCAGATAAAATCACCGCTGCGGGAGTCGTTTCCTGTGTTTATAGTATTCCCAGGCGTGCCTCAGGCGCGGCTCCCGCAGAATGCCCTTTATCAAGGCTTTCATGCGTTTCGCGGCTTTCGTTTAAAAAAGCCGACTCGACCCGCAGGAGAGCTGTATCTAAAATCTTAATTAAGGGGCTGCACGCTCAACAGGCAGGAAGATATCAACGGTTGTTCCCTCACCTAATTGGCTGGCCACAGCGAAACGTCCGCCATGAAGTTCAGCTAGAGATTTTACAAGAGCAAAGCCTAAGCCTGTCCCGCGATCTTCAACCATAGCTGCGCTCGCGGCTTGCTGATAAGGCTGTCCCAAAGAGGCGACATCTTCTGCGCTCATACCCACGCCCTTATCCTGAACAGACAGGCTAAGCGTGTCGCCCGCAATTTTTGCCGCGACAATAACATGGCCGCCCTTATGCGAAAACTTAATGGCATTGGATAAAAGGTTCAGCAGAATTTGGCGCAATGCTTTGCGATCAGCTTCGAGCAAGAGAGGGTCATTATCATCAATCCCAACGCTTAACACGACCTCAGCTTGGTCTGCCGCGGGGCGGATCATTTTCACAGAAGAGCGTATAACATCCGCTGCATCAAAGTGATCATAATGCAGCTCATATTTACCAGCTTCGACTTTGGACAAGTCAAGCACATCACCAATCAAGTCGAGCATATGCTGACCGCTATCATGTATCAGATCGGCATATTCCGCATATTTTCCGGGCAGAGGCCCAAATAGACGCGATCGCATCATGTCTGAAAATCCAATAATTGCATTCAGAGGCGTACGTAGTTCATGACTGACACCGGCGAAAAATAATGTCATATCATCCTTATCCTGCTGCACCGAAGCATTTGATCTTAATATCGACTCGACGCGGTTTTCTTCTGAAGTTACGTCGCGCAAATGTAGGAGAACTTCGGATGGATTTATCGGAGTGGCCACAGCGTCCAGAAAGGAGAGTGTATCCGTGTCGAAACGGGTTTGAAGTCGCTTGTTTTGCGATCTTTGCGTTAAGCGGGCTTGCGCGATTAAGTCCTCAATATTTTTCTGCGTTTCAGAGTCATGAGACATTAAAGACCCCAAAGGCATTTGAGATAACCCTTGGGCAAATCCGAATAACTGGCTAGCTTGGATATTGGATGACACAAGACGGTTATGTCCATCAAAACGTAATGCGGCGCCGTCAATGGCATTCAGCAAAGCTTCTGATTCAACAGAGAGATGCGGGGGAAGAGCGGGAGTCTCGGCTATGCTCGCGTTTTTGCTTCGCGCGGCAGCAAACATTGTTGTTATCATCAGACCGATGGTTGCGATCAAGCCGGCCTGCTTACCCCATAAAGTTTGGGTCTCACTTGTTAGGCTTTCGGGAATATAACCTTGTTGTCCCGCATACCATAACAACGCCGCAAAGATGGCGGCCATCACCATCGCTTCGACGACTTTTTCTTTTTCAAACAAGGCTGCCGCAGCAGGCGCACAGAGAAATAATACGGCCATCGGAATATAGGCAATGGAAATACAGGCGACTATGGCAAGAGACAACCACGCAAAGATAACGATAAGCTGCGCCCATTCCCGGCGTAAAATCGGCGAAAACAGAAGGGATATTAAAGCCGGCACAGAAGCAATCGCGGCCATTGGCCAGATCGCATTTATATCAAGCCCCTTTAAATACGCGCCTAAAAAAGCAGCCGCCAAGGCCGCAAGCCAAACGAGGCTTGGCATAATCAGGCCATTATGGCGTGATGATACGGTCATCCTGTCTCCGTTTTTACAATTACTCCCCAATAAAGCTTCATTCGCAACGCAAAGCGAGGCTTTTCCCCTCAAAAACGCGTTTAAGGCGATAATACACCTCATGCTTATCCAAAGTTATTGGACGTACTCTCAAGAAAAAACCCCGCTGAAACAACGGGGTTTTCAGACTTTACCAGATTTTGACGCGTTTTTCAGGCGGCAAATAAAGCGCGTCACCAGGCTGAACATTAAAGGCGTCATACCAAGCATCAAAGTTTCGCACGATACCATTGGCTCTGAATTCACCCGGACTGTGCGGCCCGTTTTTAATCTGGGCCCGCATAGCTTCCTCGCGGAACTTACGCTGCCAGATTTGGCCATAAGCCAAGAAGAAACGCTGATCTCCGGTCATGCCGTCAATGACAGGCGCTTCTTGACCATTAAGCGAGCGCTTATAAGCTGCGTAGGCCATAGTGATACCCGTCAAATCACCGATATTCTCACCCATAGTCAGTTTACCATTCAGATTCTCTCCCGGCAGCGGCTCAAATTCGCTATACTGATCGCCCAAAGCTCCGGACAGCTCTTCAAAAGCTTTCCCATCTTCTTCGGTCCACCAGTCACGTTGTACACCGTTCCCGTCTGTCTTGCGGCCCTGATCATCAAACCCATGCCCCATTTCATGGCCAATTACCGCGCCGATACCGCCGTAATTCACAGCCGGGTCTGCGGCCGGGTCAAAGAATGGCGCTTGCAGGATAGCTGCAGGGAAGACAATCTCATTCAGAGATGCGCGGTAATAAGCGTTCACTGTTTGCGGGTTCATACCCCACTCACCCCGATCAATTGGACCGCCAAGCTTTCCAATATTATCGTTCCAGGACCAAATATTGGCGGATTTAATCGTTCCGATCAAATCATTGCGATCCACCTCAAGGGCAGAATAATCTGTCCATTCGTCCGGATAACCGATTTTCGGATTAAACTTCGCGAGCTTATCTTGAGCTTCTACTTTTGTCGCATCGTCCATCCATTCAAGATTATCGATACCGTCTTTAAAGGCTGCTCGCAGGTTCTCAATCAGCTTATCCATTTCTCGTTTCGCAACAAGCGGGAAGTGTTTCTCTACATAAACCTTACCAACCATTTCGCCCATCGTACCATCAATCTGACTTACAGCGCGCTTCCAGCGGTCTTGCTGAACCTCGGTACCGCGAAGGGCTTTCCCGTAAAACGCAAAGCGGGCTTCATCAATTTCGCTGGGAAGATAGGAGGCCATGCTTCCGACATAATGCGCTTTCATATAAGCTTTGATAACGTCCAAATCAGCGCGATCAAAAATACGAGCCAAGCCGCGAATGGCATCATTCTCGCGTACAACAAAATGCGTTTGATCGGACAAGCCCGAAGACGCCAGCATTTCAGTCCAAGGAAAGCCTTTTGCATAGCTCGTAAGACGCTCAAGACGCATTTTATTATAAGTCAGGCTACGATTACGACGTTTTGTATTTGTCCAATGCACACGTGCCATAGACGTTTCAAAAGCCATGACCTTACGGGCACTTCCAAGTGGGTTTTCATCCCCCGCGGCTTCGAGCATAGCCCGGAGATATTGGATATAGGCCGCGCGAAGCTCATCAGATTTCTCACCCTCATCCAGATAATAATCGCGATTAGGCATACCTAGCCCAGATTGAGTGATATAAAATATATAATTTTCAACATCTTTAACGTCGACATCGACCCAGCCTCCAACAGGAGCGCGGACACCCATCGACGGGTCGCCCATGATTGTGGCAGCTTCTTCTTTGGTTGTTACAGCGGCAATTTTTTCAAGATCAGCCGCGATCGGGGTTAAGCCCGCGGCATTAATCGCGTCCATATCCATAAAGGCGGCATAGAAGTCACCAATTTTCTGTTCCTCAGAACCAGGAGCGGCATCTTTTGCGGCGGCTTCTTCGATGATGACTTTGACGCGCTCATCTGACAAATCGCGCAGCGCTGTAAAGGCTCCATAAGAGGACTTATCGGCCGGGATTTCTGTTTTGTCTAACCAAGCGCCATTCACATATTTAAAGAAATTGTCTCCAGGCTTAACAGAGGTATCCATATATTCTGTGGCAACACCAAAAGTTCCCAAAACAGGTTGAGTTGATAAAGCTTCGGTTTTGACCGCCTCAGATTTTTCAGAGGACGATGTATCTGTTCCGTTATTATTACACGCGGCGAGGCTCAAGCTCAGCGCCAGCAGGCTTGGCGCGAGGATATTTTTAAGTGTCATGCTATGCATCCCTTTTAGGTTATAAATGTAAGTTCTAGTTACTCTGCAGGTGCGGGCGTGGCAACTGATGGCGGGATATCATCAATGATATCCTCATCGAGTTCCATATCGTCCAAAGCCAAAGCCATTTTCGGATCATATGTTGACCCGAGGCCTGGCTGTTTTTCTCCACGCCATAATCCGCGGAAGAAGCGGCGAATATCAACACCGATACCATACATGGCCGGCACCAACATGAGAGTCAGGAAGAAATCAAACAAGACACCAAAGGCCAACGCAACAACCATGGGTTTGAGGAACTCAGCTTGGGTGGACGTCTCAAACAGGATTGGCGTTATGCCGATGAAGGTCGTCACCGATGTCAATAAAATTGGGCGGAAACGCGCGACGCAAGAGTCGAGCATAGCTTGATAAGCTCCTACCCCCTTGTCGCGTAATCTGTTGACGTAATCAATGAGAACCAAGTTATCATTTACGGCAACGCCAGAGGCAGCAAAGAAGCCAAAAAGGCTGAAGATACCGAAAGGCACGCCCGTCACAAGATTACCAAAAATCATACCAATAAAGGCAAAGGGAATCGCGATCATAATCAAGAGCGGCAGCGCATAAGAGCGGAAGGCAATTGCGAGCAAAATATACATGGAAATTAAAATCGCAAAACCTGAAATCATTAACTCTCTGACGAAAGTCGTTTGGATTTCATCATCCCCAACCTGAATGCGCGAGACGAGCGGATGTCGTAATTCCCATTGCGGGAAGAAATTCTCGTTTAAGTCTTTCTTGAGTTTGCCAACTTCTTGTTGATCTCCGCGCACACGTGCTCCTGTATAGTTCACTTGCTTACGGTCACGGCGGCGAATACGTCCGACGCCTTCGGCGAATTCAACTTCGGCCACGGAGTAAAGCGGGACTTCAACCCCGTTAGCACTTCGAATGCGAAGCTCTTTCAAACTGTCAATACTTTCGCGGGCCGCTGTTGGATAACGTACCATTACGCGAACGTCTTCGCCATTACGCGGAAGACGTTGAACCTCACGGCCATAAAACGCTTCGCGCACTTGGCGCGTGACATCTGCCAAGGTGATACCCAATGTCTCCGCGCCTGGCTTCATATTGAACCGCACTTCGCTAGCAGAGCTTTCAAGACTGTCCCAAGCACGTGTTACAGCGCTAAAGCCTTCGATTTCCTCTTTAAGTTCTAGCAGCGCAACTTTGAGTGCTTCGGGATCAGAGGACGTTATACCATAGTAGAGACCACCACCATTTTCGCCTCCGCCTTCGGTGGTTCCGTAATTAACGCGATAGGCATCCGGAATAGGCCCGACATATTCTTCGAGCTTATCTGCGATGGCTTTGGTCGATGCATTATTTCGTTCCGACGTGACAGTAAGACCAAGAAAGCCCTCAACGCCGCGGCTTTCGGTAATTGTTCCGGGATTAGCAATAACATTCACGCCTTCTTCGACGCCGAAGTCTTCCTGTCCGTTTTCATTGAGCATTTTAATTCCGGCCTCGACCTGCTGGCGAACTTGTTCGCGGCGTTCGAATGTTGTCCCTTCCGGAAAACGCGCAGAAAATTGAATCATATCCGCTTCGACCTCAGGCAGGAAAGCGCGCGGCGCAATACCTGCGCCGAGCAACATGAAAGCCATTATCATCATACCAACAAAGGTTGAGAGTGTGATATATCTGTAATTTATAAGCGTCGCGATGACAGGACGAAATTTATGCTGCGCAAAGCTGACAAGTGACCCCGCCAATTTTGACTGAAACCGCATAAGACGCCCTTGTTCGTCATGATCAATAGGCTTCAAATGGCGTAAATGAGCCGGGAGAATGAAGAAAGCTTCCAAAAGCGAGAAACACAGCACGGCAATAACAACCAAGCTAATTTGCGCCAGAATAGACGCGAAGGGCCCCGTCATTAACAAGAACGGAATGAACATCATGATGGTTGTGATAACCGCAAAAAAGACAGGCTTAGCGACCATATTGGCACCGGCTATAGCGCCGCGCTCTCCTGAAATTCCATTTTCAACATGGAAATAAGCTGACTCGCCGACGACAATGGCGTCATCCACAACAATCCCGATCACCAATAGGAACGCAAAGAGCGAAATCATATTCAGCGTGACACCAATCGCTCCGGCAATAGCCAATGATCCGACAAATGCAGCCGCAATACCCACGGTCACCCACACGGCCACTGCGGGACGCAAAAACAGCATGAGGGTAATTAACACTAAGACCATACCGGAGAGAGCATTCCCGCCGATAAGATCCATACGGCTATCAAACATTGTAGAGCCGTCAAACCATATACCGAAGTTCAAATCTGGAGGAAGTTTCTCGTTGATTTCTTTCTCAAACTTCCGGATGGCTTCACCGGAACTTGTAATATCCATTTTATCTGGGCTGGAAACACGGAAAATAGCGGCAGGCTGTCCGCGGAATGTCGCGGCGAATTTATCATCATCAAAACCGTCAATGACTTTCGCAATATCACCCACACGCACTGTACCGCCCTGAGCTGTTTGGCGAACAATAATTTTCTCAAAATCCGCTTTGTTATCAGCCAGATTTCGTGCCCGTAATTGCAAATTACCGCCCGAGGTTTCTACCGTGCCGGCAGATTGGTTCACAGATGTCCCAGAAATAGCCTGCGCGACTTGAGTAAAGGTCAGACCATAACGCTTAAGCGCATCCTCGGAGACCTCAATCGTGACTTGCTCGGGTATCTTTGAAATTTGTTCCGTAAGCTGTAATCCAGTAAGTTTGGTCAGCTCCAGACGTAATTCATTTGCTTCGCGCTGTAAGGTCAGCCGGTCCTTCTGGCCGTAAAGCGCAAGATACATTATATCGGGACGGGCATCCCACCGAAAAACCTGCGGACGGAAACTGTCAGGGGGTAAGTTACGGATACCGTCAACACGGGATTTCACTTCATCCAATAATTTTTCATAATCAACGCCCAGTTTGGTGCGCACATTAATAGTACCGGAGCCTTCACTAGCAGTGGATTCAATATAATCCACACCGTCCAGACCATCGACGGCTTCTTCAGCTCGGACGACAAGCTGCTCAGCGACATCTCGCGGGCTAGCCCCTGGCCAAGACATGGAAATTGTTATGCCATTAAATGTCGTTTGCGGAATAAATTCACGCTCTAAATTCATATAGCCAAAAATGCCCGTCACAAACATGACGAACATCATTAGATTGGCTGCGACCGGGTTTTTAACAAACCATGTGATTAAAGATCTCATTGCTCACTCTCCGATGTCGCGGCACTGCCATCCCCTGTATCCGCTTCATTACTTTTTTTCTTATCACTCTTTTTGGCTGACGGCTCGTCAATCTTCTCGTCTGACGTGCCGTCTTTTTTACCCCAACGGCGTTTTTTCTTCTTCCCGTCTTTCTCGGCCTCTTTCATCTTTTTCATCCATTCGGGCTCTGGCGGATCGACGAGTATTTTTGTCGGATCTTCCGCATCTAGAACTTTTAACGTCATGGAGACGCGTGATTTTTCCATCGGAGATAAGACAACCAACTCTCCAGCTTCAACGCCGCTAAACAGGAAAGCCTTATCCGCATCCGTATCCAAAACATCGGCGACACGCACATCGACCTTACCTTTATCATTTACAACATAAACCTCATCTTCAGGGCGAAGTCCGTCGCGGGGGAGAACAATAACATTCTCAAATGTCTTTCCTTTAACCACTGCATCAACGAAAAGTCCTGGCGGCAAAGGCACGCCGTTTTCAGAGGACCCATCTCCATATGGATCAAAAACTTCGGCAATTGCAAACAACGCTCGTGTTTGCGTATCATATGTTGGGTCTGTCCGCATGATTTTACCATTCCAGAACTGTGTTTTCCCTCCGATCACAGCGCTTAACGTGACGTCGGGGGCGGAAGCGCGATCTTTTGCTACAAAGGCAATCGGCAAATCAATTTTGGACAAATCAGCATCCGTCAAAGGCAGCCGCACCTCAACAATATCAGTCGAAAATATACGGCCAAGGGCTCTACCTGGGGAAACGAATTGCCCAAGATCTGAACTTTTCGTACGAACGCGGCCATCAAAAGGAGCACGAACAGCTGTGCGTTTTAATTGCAGCTCTGCTGTTTCAAGTTCGGCCTGAGCCGCCATGAGTGAGGCTTCTGCTTGAGCTTGCTGCGGCTGACGCAAAGCTAATGCGCTGGCTTCACCCCGTCCCAATTCTTCATAGTCTTGGCGCGCTATTTCGCCTTCTGCTTTTTCACGGATAAGGACTTGTTCAGCTTGCGCAATATTGGCTTTAGCGCGAATGACGTTCACTTTGTAATCAGAATCTTCGACGCGAATAAGCGTTTCACCTTTGCGAATTATACCGCCCTCAATAAAATTCGGAGACACATAAACAATTTTACCCCCAACTTCGGGCACTAAATCAATTTCAGTGCGCGGCCTCGCTTCACCTTGCGTCGTGACTGAAAGCTGGACATCATCCTGCACAGCATAATCTGCAATAACCGCAAGCGTGTTGAAAGAGCGCTTCTTTTCCTCAGGCTTTTTGTTGAGCGCAATAATAATACTGGTCAAAACAAAGAAACCCAACACGATGGCGATGGGGATGAAAATCATCAAAAATTTTCTCATAAATCCGCTTTTATTTTTTTGCGGCAATGTGTGAGTGTCAGAAGACATAAATTATTTTTCCATTTTAAGGCGCAGCACTCGCCGCATTATATGAGGCAAATACGCCATCAGTTTCTAAGCCGCCGCCAAGAGCAATGTGCATACGCACACGGTTGGCCAAGCGTTCTTTTCGGGCCCCGATCAGCTGTCCTTCCGCTGAAAGACGGCGTGATTGCGCATCAAGCAGTTGCAGGATTGTTGCAAGACCTTCGGTATAACGCAACTCCAAACGGTTTTCAGCCTCGCGGGCTTCATCAAGAGAGGTCCTGAGGGCCAGCTCACGCTCATAGAGGCGCTGCTCACCATCAAGCGCGTTTTCAACTTCGAGATAGGCCGTCAAAGCAGCTCCAGCATAGCTCTCAAGCTGTTGACGCAGGAGCGCTTCTTGTTGCGCAACATTGGCCTTCAAGCGCCCCCCTTGGAAAATCGGCATAGCTGCACTGGCGACTAATCGAAGAACCAAGGCATCAATGTCAAAAAGTTCCTCAAAGCTTGTAGCGCCCAAACTTGTTGTACCGCGAAGGGATAATGTCGGCAGCAGGTTCTTACGCGCAATATCGATTTGAAGGCCCTGTGCTTTTAAGCGTTGCTCAAGAGCCAGAATGTCAGGACGTTTGCGCAATACATATCCCGGCGTTCCTGCCCCGGATAGCGGAGGCAGCACCGGCAGATCTGCCGCAGCTTGAATTTCCTCTGCAGGATAGCGGCGCAGCAAAACTTCCAACTGACGCGTAATGGATGACAAACGTTGTTCGCGAGACGCTTGCAGAGCTTGGGCATTGGCAACTGATGATCTCGCGAGGCGGACATCTGATGAGCCTGTAACGCCGCCCTCAAATCTGCGTTGGGTCAAGCGAAGGGCCCGCTCCTGTGTATCAACATCGCGCTCTGATAATTCAGTTAAAAGCCGGGCCTCAATAAGATCAAACCAAGCCTGCGTGACTTGACCGGCAATCGAGAGCCTGGCGCCGGCATAATCCGCTTGTGTTGCGCCAAGCTCGAAATTGCTGGCATTAACACCATCCTTGATCCGACCCCATAGGTCAGCTTCCCATGTAGCTGTGACGCCAAGATCGATATTTGTCGGGGTTTGGAAAGGCAAATTGGTTTGCGTACGCGTGTAGCTACTCGAAGCATTTACAGCCGGAAGCTTATCAGCTTTAGCAATCCTCGCGCGCTGCATGGCGGCATCGACACGCGCGGCGGCGGAGCGAATATTCGTATTCGCATCCAAGGCCTCGCTCACCAATTGGGTCAATGTGGCGTCAGAAAAGCTCCCAACCCAATCTGTCGTGGGCAGGTCTTCGGGCGCAGCTTCGTCCCAAATGGGCGCTGTAGGTGTTACCTGTTGTGCGGCAACGGGAGTCGGCTCTGGCTTGATCTTTGACAGGCTGTTTAGGCTGGCACACCCTGACAGTCCGATCACGCTTGCCGACAAAAGAATCGTAAAACGCATTATTCATGTCTCCTTGCATTCTTAAATAACAGCGCCTTAGCGAAAGTCAATCAATATTTATTGAAAAACAATAAAAACCAAAAAAGCAGCTCTCTGCTTAAACATATACGAATTAAATTCATAAATCCGTTTATAGAATGGCGAAAACTTTAAATTTTTGACAGCAAATAAAGCAAGCCGCTTGTATCATTTTACTTGCAAGAGGTCCAATTAATGGGCTTATGGTGAGAGAAGACCCTGACCTCATTGATTGACCTAAATGCGTAAGACAACCTCTATTATCCATGAATCCTGAGCCCACAAATAGACGCCTGTCCGTACAGGACTTAACAGTTGTTTTGACTGTCAGTCTCATCAGCCTACTAGGACTAAGCTTTTTGTTTAGTGTACCCCTTGGCGGAACATTGACCCTCGCAGCTCTCATGGCATCAATCCTGATAGCTTACGGATTTTCAGACGATAAAACGCCCTCGGAGCGAGGGTCTGGGACGTCCCCATTTAAGGCTGAGCAGGACTATCTTGCGGCGCAAGCCAATATGGCAGACAATATCACCGATGCTGTAGCAATCATCGATCAGCGCGAGCGAGTGATTTATGCCAATCCGGCCGCGCAAAAACTTCTTCAAATTACAAACCTTGGACGCCCGCTCTCGACCTATATCCGTGAACCAACTGTCAGAGCCGTGGTGCAAGACGCATTGAAAGGCGACAAAACGGATGCTGTTATTTATCATGTTGAAAATCCGACAGACAGTTACATCCGCGTTACAGCATCGCCCTTTACGCCGGATGTTTTTGACCCTCCCCGCCCCATGGCGCTTTTGTTTTTCTACGATGTCACCGAATATAATTTGGTTGATAGTCAGCGCGCAGATTTTTTGGCCAATGCCTCTCATGAATTAAAGACACCCGTAGCCTCTCTTTTAGGCTATATCGAAACACTTCAAGGTCACGCCAAAGATGATCCTGAGGCCCGCGAAAAATTCTTAGGCATTATGCAAAGTCAGGCCGAGCGAATGCAGCGCCTCATCAATGATCTTTTATCACTGCGCCGTATAGAGCAGGTCGAACATATTGCGCCTAATGAGACTGCTGATCTGCACTTGGCTGCGAAAGCCGCGATTGAAGCTGAAGAAATATATGCGGATAAACGCCGCATAAAGATGAAGCTAAAATCAAAAAAGAAATGCTTGGTTGTTGGGCATCAAGATGAATTGATTCAGCTTGCTTTAAATTTACTCGACAACGCCCTCAAAATTTCGGCGGATGGCACCCGAATAACGCTCTCTATTGATTACACAGAGAAATGGACACCGGGGCAAGCTTTTACAGGCAGCTCTTTTTCAGGCCTTGCCTCAACCCGCCGAATTGTGCCTGTTTCAACGCCCGAAAGGCCTCATTATATTATGACGATCAGGGATCAAGGTCCCGGCTTTTCAAGAGAACACATCCCCCGCATTGGGGAGCGTTTCTATCGGATCGCGGGCGACCTTAGCTCTCAAGACAAAGGTACAGGGCTTGGTTTGGCCATTGTTAAACATATTACAAGACGCCATCGCGGCGGACTTTTAATTCAAAGTGCCAGAGGCGAAGGCACAGAATTCACCGTCATTCTTCCGTCCGCGCCGCAGTGATCACGTTGCGTATCACGGCAGGCAGAGCTTTGCATAATTATTTGAACTGTCATATCACTGTCATAAGTCTGTCATAATTACACAAGATATGTTATCGTGCATCTTAAGGATAACTGACTGACTCTTTCAGCTTCAGTCCTTAGGCAAGGAATGACAGAAAATGCAAAAATTAGTAGATCACATTGTATCCGGATATGATGACGACCTTAATCAACTGACAACAATGCTGTCCGAGCTTGGAGGTCTGGTTGAAACCATGACAGCCGACTCAGTACGTTCAATCAAGAAACGCGACTCAGACTTGGCGGAAAAAGTCGTTGAAATGGATAAACGCGCTAACTTGCTCCAAGAACAAATTGACGAGGACGCATTGCGCCTCATGGCCCTGCGTCACCCTATGGCCACAGATTTACGCCGCACTATAGGCGCTATACGCTGCGCTAATGACTTGGAACGTGTTGGCGATTTGGCAGAAGGCATCGCCCGCCGGGCCATTTCCATCAATAAAGAAGATAAAATTGATCTTGCCAAAGGCGTGAGCCGTATTGGTAAGCTTGTCAAAACGCAGCTTTCAGGGGCCTTGGATGCTCTTCTGAGGGAGGATGCGGAAAAGGCGCTTCAAATATGGATCGCAGATGAAGATGTCGATGAAATGTATAATGCCATTTTCCGCGAATTGCTGACCTATATGATGGGCGACCCGAGAACTATTACGGCCTGTGCCAGCTTTCTCTTTGTCGCCAAAAATTTAGAGCGGATAGGCGACCATGCCACTAATATTTGTGAATCGGTCTATTTCACCGTTCACGGCAAACAGCTTGTCAATGACGCCTCACTTGAAGGCCAACGCTCTTTATAACCCAATGGATAGAACCCCATGCAACCTTATGTCCTAATTGTCGAAGATGAAGATTCGCTTGCAACTTTGCTCGAATATAATTTTGAAAAAGAAGGCTATGAGGTTGGCATTGCCAGAGATGGCGAGGAGGCTCTTCTTTTGGCGGCTGAACGTACGCCCGATATCATATTAATGGACTGGATGTTGCCAAAGCTCTCTGGGGTTGAGGCTTGCCGCCGTTTGCGCCGCCGTGAAGAAACACAAACAACGCCGATTATCATGCTAACCGCGCGCGGTGATGAAACCGATCGTATCACAGGGTTGGATTACGGCGCTGATGATTACATTGTTAAGCCCTTTTCTATTCCCGAACTCTTTGCCCGCACGCGCGCCCTACTCCGCCGTGCTAAGCCTAGCCTGCTTCAGGATGTTATTCGTCAAGGCGATATAGAGATTGACACCAAGGCCTTTCGCGTCAAATGCGGGGATACACCGATACATCTTGGACCCACAGAATTTCGACTCTTGGATTATTTTATTCGCAATCCGGGACGCGTATTTTCCCGCGAACAATTGCTTGATGCTGTGTGGGGCCGCGATGTCTATGTCGAAGCTCGCACCGTAGATGTCCATGTCGGGCGGCTGCGTAAAGCCCTTAAGAAAAATGGCAAGACCGACCCCATCCGCACGGTCAGATCAGCTGGCTATGCTTTTGAGGCTTAAAACTTAGCGCCAAAGCTATCGTTCCAGAAGATGCTCTTGCCCCCAACTTTGTAGCAAAGTGATGATAGGCTTCAGGGTTTGGCCCTTTTCTGTCAGGCTATACTCCACCTTGGGCGGAACAACAGGATAGACTTTGCGGTGAACAAGACCCTCACGCTCTAATTCTCGCAATTGTTTCGTGAGCATACGCTGCGTTACAGATCCAACTGCCCTTTGCAATTCACCAAACCTTTTTGTTTCGCCAAGAAGGTGGAATAAAATCACACCCTTCCACTTTCCGCCGATGACCTCCAGGGTCGCTTCTACGGGACAGCCGCCAGAACAGTCATAATTTTCAAAGCGCGATGTTTTCTTAGTATCCATTTTGTATGTATAGTTTAAATTTGTGCGTACTTGCAATAAATATAGTGGAACTTATTTAGGTGTCACGCATTTAAACATTTGAACACTGAAAATGAGAGCTCTGCATGACCTTAAAAACAATTCTTATTACGGGCGCGACAGACGGCATTGGTCTTGAGACCGCTAAGTTGCTTGCCGCGCAAGGTCATGGGCTTTTGATACATGGCCGCAATGCGGAGAAGCTGGAGAATGTTAAAGAGACGCTCGCCGCGGTAAGCGGCGCAGGCAATATAGAGTCCTACAAAGCTGACTTCTCAAATATGGCCAATGTTGAAAATATGGCAAAATCCACATTGGACAAACATAACCGCATTGATATTTTGATCAATAATGCAGGGGTTTACAAAACCGCCCACCCGCGCACTGATGAAGGACTCGATTTGCGTTTTGCGGTTAATCTCTTTGCGCCATATATCCTTACGCATCGCCTAATGCCGATTATTCCTGAGACGGGCCGTGTCGTGAACCTTTCATCAGCGGCGCAAGCGCCTGTAGATCTGAGCGCTCTGTCCGGAGATACAAAGCTCGGCGACATGCCCGCCTATGCCCAAAGTAAACTCGCCATTACAATGTGGACACGCCATATGGCATGCGAGCACTCAAATGGCCCTTTATTTTCTGCCGTAAATCCAGGCTCACTGCTCAACACAAATATGGTCAAAGAAGGATGGGGTGGATCTGATAACGATGTCAGCATTGGCGCAGATATTTTGGTAAAGGCGGCTCTTTCAGATGAATTTGAAGGCCATAGCGGTGATTATTTTGACAATGACAGCCAGCGCTTTGCCGCACCTCATCCTGACGGAATGAATGAGCAGAAAATTTCTAAACTCGTTCAAGCCATTCAAAATACACTTGATTAATTTAACTCACGCCCCAAAGGAGACATGACAATGGACCATGATATTTTACATTACGCCCGCAAGCGTCACACAACCAAAGCCTATGACGCGTCCAAAACAATTCCGGATGAGACAGCTGATAAGCTCAAAGAATTATTACGCTTGAGCCCATCCAGTACAAATTTACAGCCTTGGCATTTCATCGTGGCGTCCACCCCTGAAGGCAAAGCGCGCGTCGCGAAGTCCACGGAAGAGAAATTTCCGTTTAATTCGCCTTCTATTCACAACGCCTCACATGTTGTTGTTTTTGCGTCCAAGCTAGCTGTAAGCGAAGATTTTTTCGCTGAAATTCTTGATCAAGAAGAAAAAGATGGCCGCTTTGACGCGGAGTCTGATGACATTAAAACCGAACGCAAGACTGGAATGGATGGCGCCAGAAAGATGTTTTTCAACATCCATCAGCAAGGCATGAAAGACGCCCAGCATTGGATGGATAAGCAAGTTTATCTAAATATGGGGCAGTTTATGTTGGGTGCCGCCGCGCTCGGTCTCGATACAACGCCGATGGAAGGCATTGACACAGCCGTATTGGATGAGGAATTCGGCCTTCGCGAAAAAGGGTTTAACAGCTTGGCAATCGTCTGTGTGGGCTATCATGATCCGCAAGAAGACTATAATGCAGCTCTAACAAAATCACGCCTGCCACTCTCCACTATATTAACAGAGGTTTAGGCCCGGACATAACGTGACATCGGCCAATTACGAGATAATTGGCCGATAGTCGCACTATCGCCCCAGTGGCAACTCTGTCGTGAATTTCATCTTTTCCATTGCGAAACTGGCGGAAACATTTGACAGTTTAACTTTACTAATTAGCCTTTGATAGACCCGGTCATAATCAGACACACTCCCCACCATTATTTTCAGAATGTAATCCACATCCCCTGCCAGGCGATAAAATTCGACAATTTCCGGCATCTGGTTGACAGCGTCTGAAAACCTGTCCGCCCAGGCCTTTGAGTGGTCATCCGTGCGGACGGAGACAAAGACCGTCAGCGGCAATCCCACCTTCTCATTGTCAATCAGCGCCACACGGCGTTCCAAAACACCTTCCGCCTCAAGCCGTTGAACTCTTCGCCAACAGGTATTGAGCGACACGCCGATTTCCTCTGCGATAGACTCAAGAGATCGGGTCGCATCGACTTGTAAGATATTTAAAATCTTAACATCATTATCATCAATATTTTTACTCATAGCGGAATTATATCGAATATTTTTATGAAATAATAGTCAGAATAGTCAAAAATTGAGAAGATTTTAGACGGCTACCCGCATATTTATATAAAAAAAGGATATGTTATGGTTTCAATTTTAGACACTCAAATTTCTGTACAAGGCGAGGCCTCTCTGCCGCCCATGTTTAAAACTATTGACCGCCTTGTCGGGAATACGCCGCTCATAAAACTCAACTTGGACTATCAAGGCCGCCGCGTGAGCCTCTATGCCAAGCTTGAGTATTTCAATCTATCTGGCTCTATCAAAGACCGTATGGCACTCGAAGTGCTTCGTAGCGCCTATGAAAGCGGGGCCTTGCGCAAAGGCGACCTTATTGTCGAAGCAACCAGCGGAAATGCAGGCATTGCTTTTTGCGCTTTGGGCCGCGCTCTCGGTCATCCCGTTCGCATTTATATGCCTGATTGGATGAGCCAGGAACGTATCTCGCTCATGAAAAGCTATGGCGCGGATGTGCGTCTTGTCAGCCACGCCCAAGGCGGCTTTGTTGGCTCTATTCAAATGGCCGAGGACTTGGCGCGAACCCGAAATGATGTCTTCCTGCCGCGTCAATTTTCCAATGAGGATAATTGTAACGCCCATTGCGGCTCTACGGGCCCGGAGATCATGCATCAATTAGGGTGCGTTCCCGAAGCCTTTGTGGCGGGTGTTGGCACGGGCGGAACTGTAATGGGCGTGGCTCGCGCCCTTAAAGCCTATAACGCAACTGTCAAAATCCACCCGATGGAACCCGCTGAAAGCCCAACCCTAACCACGGGTCACAAAGTCGGCAAGCACCGCATACAAGGCGTTTCAGATGAATTTATCCCGGATATTGTCTGCCTCAAAACGCTTGATGATGTTGTGTGTGTCAATGATGGTGACGGCATTATTATGGCACAAAAACTCAGCGCAGAGCTCGGTTTGGCTGTGGGTATTTCGTCGGGCGCGAACCTCATCGCCGCGCTGAAAGTTCAGCAAAAAATGGGCGGTAATGCTAAAGTCGTCACCATATTCTGTGACGATAATAAAAAATACCTTTCAACGGATTTGACGAAGATAGAGCCTGTAAAAGAGGGTTATCTCTCTACGGACGTGACGCTGATAGATTACGAGGTTTGTTAGCCTCATTAAGCCGTTGTCATTCTGAACGGCCTCGGCTTTAAAGCTGTCCATGACAGTATATATTTTAATGGGCGTCGCAGGATGCGGGAAAAGCACGGTTGGAGGCGCGGCGGCAAAGCAGCTCAATATCCCTTTTTTAGAAGGCGATGATTTTCATCCTACGGCTAATGTTGAAAAAATGAGAACCGGAACCGCCTTAACTAATGCAGACCGTTTGCCTTGGGTGGATGCCATCATCCAAGCCTGTAAGGTCACAGAGGAGAAATCCGCAATAATGATTTTGGCTTGTTCTGCCCTGTCCAAAGTTGTGCGTGACCGCTTGCAATCAGGATTAAATAATCAATGCCACTTCATCCACCTTCACGGAGACCAAGAAAAAATCGCGCAGCGCCTTGCAGCGCGGAAAGGACATTTCTTTAAACCCGAATTATTGAGCTCTCAATTTAAAGCTTTGGATAATCCGCAAGACGCTATCACCTTGGATATATTTCGGCCTGTTGACGTTATCACACAAAAAGTTTGCGATATTATTCAATCAGAACACCAAGCTTAGCAAACACGCCACGACAAATCCGCTGACGCCGACAACAGTCGAGGCAACAGTCCAGGACTTAAGAGTCTCAGCTTCGGTCTGGCCCAGATAGCGGTTCACGAGCCAGAAGCCGCTATCATTAACATGGGAGAGCAAGCTTGCCCCCGACGCTATCGCGATGACCAATATGGCTTTGTCAGGCGCCGATAAATCAGCCCCCACCAATAAAGGTGCAGTCAACCCCGCCCCCGTCAACATAGCCACGGTTGCCGAGCCTTGCGCCACGCGGACAATCGCAGAAACCAAAAAGGCAAATAGCAAGAGCGGAATGGAATTAGCCGTCATTACGGCGGCGAGTTGTGCGCCAACGCCGGAGTCGATAAGTACTTGTTTTAACACACCGCCCGCTCCGGTAATAAGAATAACAATACCTGCCGGTAGTAAAGCCCGGTTCATAATATCTTGAAGCTTATCCAGCGGAATAGAGCGCGAGACGCCAAAGGCGATATAAGCATAGCCCACAGCAATAATAAGCGCTGTAAAGGGGTGACCCAGAACTTGAAGTGTAGATTTCAAGCGGCCATCTGCCAAGACTTGACCTGCAACTGTACTGCCTATGATTAAAAAAAGTGGCAATAGAATTGCGAATATCGCATGCCAGAAGTTGATAGGTGTCTCTGCGGCTATTGGCGTTTCAGGTTCAGTTGAGACGGCTGTATTTTTATAAAACCGGGCGAGCACAGGCCCGGCTAATATCATCGCCGGTAGTCCCGCGGCTGCGCCGAGCAATATAACCCATCCCAAATCTGCGCCTAGCAAATCCGCCACCGCAATTGGCCCGGGCGTAGGCGGGATAAAGGCATGCGTCACAGCGAGCCCTGCGAGTAGAGGCAAAGCATAAACCAAGAGCGCTTTACCCGATTTTTGCGAGAGCTTGTGAATAACAGGCACAAGAATGATAAAGGCCACGTCAAAGAACACTGGAATAGCGATTAAAAACCCAACAAGTCCCAAAGCCCATGGCGCACGTTCATCACCAAAACGTTTCAGCAAGGATTCGGATACAGCTGTTACCCCGCCCGCAGCTTCGAGCAACGCGCCAAACATTGCGCCGAGTCCCACGACTATCGCCACAAAACCGAGCGTGCCGCCCATACCTTTTTGCATTGAGCTGATCACGTCTATAGGCGCCATGCCAACAGCCATACCAATCAAAAGGCTCATGCCAATGAGGGCAAGAAATGCCGGAATTTTTAGCCGAAGAACCAGTAATAGGAGCACAGCCAGCCCTGCAGCCGTGATGAAAAGCGGCATCATCGTGTCCATAAATCAATCCCCTTTAGGCACATGACAATCTCTAATGAACTGATGTGTGCATATTCTAATATGTCTATTATAGGGGTTGAGCATGGTTGCAAGTGGGCTATGCCCTGCGGCTATCACATGAGAGCTTAGCGCAATCCCGCTTTTTGATATATGGCTTCAATCGTCTTCGCTTGATCAAGCATATCAGAGACAGTTAAGCGCGGTCTTTGCCCCGATATAACCTCAATAAAATGCGCGAGTTGATAGTCATATGTGGTCGTATCTGTCTCGCCAATCTGCCTTTCGGTAAACTCCCCGTCTTGTGTCGCGCGTAAGCTATAGCCTCGATAAGGCGCGACGAAGCTCTCAAGCTCTGAGGCACGTCCAGCGCCTTCGGAGACCCGTAGATAATCAGCCCGTTCCGCGCCTTCCGTCATATTGCAATAGATTTTCCCTGCCGCATTTTCACCTGACAAATGTGCCGTAAGCGAGACATCTACACCGCCCTGAATATCGGCCTCGATATCGATGACATCTAGAGGGCCGAATATTTGGCGAAAGGCATGGAGCGGATAGCACCCCAAATCCATCAAAGCGCCGCCGCCCAGTTCGGGCTTATAGCGCAGCTCTCCGGAACGCTTTGGGATGCTCGCGCTAAAATGCCCTTCAAAAATCAATGGCATGCCGGAGTTCATAAGGCGGTTGGTGTCTTTGTAAAATGATTGAAAAGCAGGATGAAAATAATAATGGAAAGCCTCCATAAAGGGCTTCCCCGTGCGCAGGCTGGTCTCGGATATGACCTTCGCATCCGCCGCGCCCATCGCCGCCGGCTTTTCGCATAGCACCGCTTTGCCGTGTTCCATCGCAAGACCGGCCCATTGTAAATGGGCGCTAGGCGGCAGGGCGATATAGACCAAATCAATATCGGGATGAGTGCAAAGCTCTTTATAACCCATCACTTCGGCAATGAGTTGATTATCGACGGTAAACTGCAATCCTTTTTCGCGGCTACGACATCCCACGGCCGTAATTTTGCAATCGCCGCGCTTAGAGACTGGCGCAATAATCGCCTTAGGCGCGATGCGGGCTGCGCCCAATACACCAATGCGGATCATCTAATGGAGAGCTCAGGCGCGGGCGTATCATCCCAGAGTCCCACCCATTCGCATTGACGGCGAGAGTCGCAGAAAAATACCCATGTTTTCTCGCCGAGTTTTTGGGTTCGTAGAGTGTCGATGACGGTATCTAAATCAGTAGCTTCATCTTCAAGGGCTAGGAAAATATAAGCGTTTTCTTGCCCCATACCACCACCCACTACGGCGCCGGATGATATCGCCTGAAAAGACTCTGTCAAAGCGTCTTCGATTTCACTGCGTGAGGACAATTGATTCAAACCCAGATTTGATGAAGCCCCATTGATTTTAACAAGAACAAAACTCTCTCCTAAACCAGAAAACCTCTGACTATTGAAACGGCTACGCCCATTATAAAGCGCCGAAAACAAATCGGCATCACAAATGCTCGCAACATATATGTCACCAAGATAATTGGTCTGGGAATCATTTTCGGTCATCTTAAATATAGACCATTCCATCGCCTCGACCCGTCTGCGAAAGGGTTCTTTCGGCAATGTATTCTTAAAGCGCGCAATTTCCGCCGCGATACGGGCGCGGATATCTTTGATGGGATAGGCATTGGCTGGCGGTTCTGCGGCTTTCTTTTTGAACAACCCTGTCGTCTTCAAGACCTCAACATCGACATAGCCAATCCAATCGGCCACAACCTTTTCGCCAAGGGCCAATTCCGCGAGCAGAAATGAGTTCGCCTCTTGTTTGGCATCCGCTTTATCTGCGGGAATGTAGAAGGTCAGATCGATAAAATTCTGCCGCCCTATCGTATGGCTGACATAGATGTTTTCGTGGCTATCCCAAGTGAAACGCGAATCCGCCTCGCCTTGCATCCACTCCCAAGGGGTCGCGTCCCTGTCCACGCCGATCTCGAAAAACTCTAACTCAGGCGCCTGCTCTTTGAGCAATTTTGCGACTGGTTCAAGCGGGTAGTTGCGTTCGGGCGCGATTGTGAAACGGTGCGGTTTATGCTCGCCTTTTGAAAACTCCCAACACATATCAGGGCTAACCTTTTTAATCTCTGCCATGAAATCTACGATAGAAGGCTCTATCTCTTTGCCAGTCGTGAAGGCCGCATTTAATTCGCCTTCATAATCAGCAAAAGCCGCCCACCACGCATCGATGGTGGTGAGCAGGGTTTCGCTTTTGAGCGGGAATTTAATCTCGGCTTTGCTCATGGATTATCGTGCTTTCAACGCCGCTGTCAGTTCGTCCGCCTTGGCCTCTTTCAGCGCGGCACAAAGCTCAATGCGTTCCAGCGTTTGCGCGAGGCTACGTTCATAGCCTGGGATAATGTCGGCTTGGCTTTCAAAGAAAGCTTTAGCTTCGTCGCGGCGCTCAAGCGAACAGCCACGGGCAAAGCCGGGCATACCGCCGAGGCGCACGTCAGGAACTTTTCTTTCCACGAATGTCGCAAAATTATCCTTCAACCATTCCCATGTGTCTTCGCCATGCATATCAGAGCGGATAAGGCCGCCCACGAGTGAGTTAGCTTGGCGGCCTGTGAGGGGGCTGTCCTCGGCCAAAGCCAAGTCACGGAGATTTGCCGCGATGGTTTTGTCATTTGTTGAAGAGAGCGCACCGAGGGCGGCGCCTTTTTCAAAGGCCGAGCCGTTGCTCGCCATCTCCAGCAACGGGGCGTAAGCTTTTTCGCTATGGGCTTTCATGGCTTGGGCGAGCGCGAGGCCCGCCAAATTGGGCGCGACGGCTTTCTTATTAGCCTTACCCTTTAGGCCGAGATAGGCCGCGCCTTTGGCCGCCATTTCGGCGGTGAGTTTCTTGTCTTGTCCTAGATATACGAGGCGGGAGGCGAGTGTCGGCACGAGCAAATTACCCTCAACCGTATCTTTTCCAACATTAGCGGCATAGCGCTCGGCGAACATATCCCGCACCAAACGCGCGACATCGTCTTCGGCGTCTAGCTCACTATCCATAAATCCGAGTAGCGCGCCTGCACCTGATGCGACATCATATTCAGGGTGCTTGGCGAAAGCTTCTAAGCCTTTGAGGAAAACGGCGCTATCTACTTCGCCCGCGCGGAATGCCGAGACGAGGCTGTCTTGGGCTGAGAGCGCTTCGCGTGTGTTGAGCTTATCGAGGTTCGAGATGAGGTTGTGCCAAGCTTGCGTGTCCATTGTAAACCGATAATAACCCGACCCATTTTCATTTGGCACAATATATGGCGCGCATGTTTTATCACGATTGGGAACTTCAATTGTTTCTGATGTTTTTTTGACGAGCGAGCATGTTTTAGCTGTCGCTTCGCCTTGTCGAGTTGAGGCACAAACAGGGATTTGCCAGGTTTGCCCTTGCTTGGTTTTCGACCCTAATGGCACATAACGTGACTGCGAAACTTTCACCAGTGTGTTCATATCACCGTCCTGGCAGTCCACCTCCACCTTCACCAAAGGCACGCCCGGCTGATCCACAAAGCTCTTCATCGCGTCAACAACGTCCGGATTGCCTGATCCGTCGGCAATGCTTTGAAAGAAGTTATCGCCTGTCGCCACGCCGTCTTTGTAACGCTCCATATGCAGGCGCACGCCGTCACGGAATTTTTCCTCGCCGACATAGCTTTCAAACATATCCAATGTCCCGCCGCCTTTGCGATAGGTAATGCCGTCAAATTGATCCATCACATTTTCAGACCGCAAAAGCGGTTCGCGAACACGGCGCGTGGTGGAGAGCGTATCGATATTCATCGCGCCAAGCGAGGCGTTGAGCGTCACGCGGTCATAATTGGCGTCAGGATAAGCGATATCAATGGCCTTATTGCCCATCCATGTCGCGAAGGCTTCGTTGAGCCAGATATCTTCCCACCAAACAGGGGTGACGAGGTTACCGAACCATTGATGGGCAAGCTCATGCGAGTGGACGCGATTATAGGCGCGCTTTTGCGAGAGCGGGGAGTCTTCATTTAGCAACATCAGATATTCCCGATACACAATCGCGCCCGGATTTTCCATCGCGCCAAAGGCATATTCCGGCGCGGCGATGATATCGAGCTTTTCATAAGGATAAGGCGTACCAAAATATTCTTCGAGTGCCGTCAGGATAGGCTCGGTTCCGGCAAGGCCGTAAGAAATCTCATCGCCCTGCCCTTTGGCCGTAAATCCGCGCTGCGCCAATGGGGTTTTACGAATGCTATTGGGCGGAATATCGCCAAAGTCATTCACATCATAAGGCCCGGCACCAAAGGCGATGAGGTAAGTCGGTAATGGACGGGTTTTAGCGAATTGATGTTTAATCCACCCCTCCTCTGTGGTTTCGTTACTCACCTCAGGTGTGTTTGAGTAAACAAAATCCGACTCCGGCGCCGTAATGGACAGCGTGAACGGTACTTTATATTTCGGTTCATCAAAACTCGGAAACGCCTCCCGCGCGCCCAGCGGTTCAAACTGCGTGACGATATAGCCCTCGCCGCCGCGCTTGACTTGATAGGCCGAATTCAGCGCTTGGTTATAGGGCGTCTCATAGGCCATGCGGAACGTGGCTTTACCTGCTGGCAAAACAGTCTCGGATGTCAGATGGGCGATACCCGACGGCGCGTCCGCCGCGGGGAGTTCAGTAAAGACCAACGGCATTTGCTCGTCGCCAATCATCGCTGTCGCAGACCTAACCGTCATAGTCTTGCCATGCAGCCAAATCTTATCCGTCGGCTTTAGAATTTCGACATCAATCTCAACCACGCCGCTAAAGCCCACCGCATCCGGATCCATTTTCATATCCACGCGATATTCCTGCGGGACGACATTACCGGGCAATTGCGCATGGGGGATGGTGTCCACCCGAAAGACCTCAGCAGAGCTCTTATCCGGGGTCGCCGCCTCATTTTGGCAGGCGGCCAGTGAAACGCTTAAAGCAGTACTGAGGGCAAGAGCGCGAAGAAAGGTCATATGGAATCCCGTTTATCTGTTTTTATAACCTTAGTCTTTAAAGGGCGCTGCGCACAAATAATTTCTAAAAGCGTGACGTCGCGCGCGAAATCCTGCACAATAGGACATGCTTCGGATTACCCCCCGCATAACTGTCCCCCTGGATGAGATTGAGATGACGGCCATTCGCGCCCAAGGCCCCGGCGGGCAAAATGTGAATAAGGTCAGCTCTGCCATTCATTTGCGTTATGACATAAACGCCTCGTCCTTGTTGGAAGGTAATAAAGAACGTGTGATGTCATTTCGTGACAAACGCATCACCAAAGACGGCGTTATTGTTATCAAGGCTCAAAACCACCGAACACAAGAGCGCAATAAACAAGAAGCGCTCGACCGCCTGCAAGCCTTGCTCAAAGAGGCTTTAAAACAAAAAACCTATAGACGCCCAACGCGCCCAACCTTTGGGAGCACTAAGAGGCGGCTAAAGAAAAAAGCGGAACGCGGCGAAGTCAAAAAGCTTCGCGGTAAGGTTCGGGACTTTGATTGATCGATTTCAGATCTTTTTAAAAGTCTCGCCAAAGCGCTTATCTGCGATAGCTTTTATTCGCCATTTCTAATTTAAGTCACGCGCACGGAATTAACGTGCGTTAACCACGTTTCTTTACAAGAGCTTAGCCATAATCATTTACCACGATGCCGAAACATAAAGCGGCTAGCATAATGACGATATCAAGAAGAAACTTAATGGGCGGCTTGGCTGCAACAGGCCTCGCCGCAACGGGCTTGGCAGGGTGTGTCGCGCCCATGGGCAGCAGCAGTTCCTACCTTACACAGGTTTTGGCCCCCCAAAATAATAATACTGTTTTTCATTGGCTAGATGTCATTTTACAGCAAACACGCGATCAACGCGTGCCGCCGCCCCGCGCGGCCTATAATTTTGCATTGCCACTAGTCGCCGGGTTTTTAGCCGTAAATGGCATTACGCGTAATTATGCCGAGCCTTATGGGATCGGATATGGCCCCGTGGGCGCTGATTTAGATGCCGCCTATGCCGCCGCTTTTACGACAGCGGCGTCCGAAGCCTTTCAGCAACCCTTTTTGGGTGAGCGAAATAGCTTTTTTGCAAAAATTCCAAACGGAGCCGCCAAAACACGCGGCGCAAAATGGGGACGACATGTCGGCCTTAAAGTCGTTAAAATGCGAACCAATGACGGTTCAGAACCTAGCAAAGTCAATTACTTCTTGAGGCGATATCCGCGCCGTAAAGATATTTTGGGCTGGTCCCCGACAGGACCTTTTTATTCCGCCAAGCCTGGCCCCGCCTTTGATACCTATTCCCGTTCCTTATTTCCGGGGCATGGTAAGATAAAACCCTGGACAATGACCCATTCAGCTCAGTTCCGCGTTCCGGATTTTCATGATCCTATGAGCCCCGAATTTGCGCAAGAGTTTGACCATATCCGCCGTATTGGCGGGGCGCAAAGTGCGCTGCGTACACCAGATCAAGCCCAGATCGCCTTATTCTGGGAGGATGGACCTTGGGGTATTACCCCGCCCGGACATTTTCTCTACCTCGCGGCTCAGGTGCTGCAACATAAACCGATGAACTTTGTGGATAGAGCCCGTGCCTTCGCCCTTTTGGGCATGACACAGTGTGATGCGTCTATCGCAGCGTGGGATAGTAAATATGCACATGATATATTAAGACCTGAAACGGCCATTCGCTCTCGTATGAACAAGCTTGGCTCCCGTGATCCGCGCATAGAATGCCATCCCAATTGGCAAAGCTATATCCCAACCCCTGAATTTCCGGCCTATACGTCTGGGCACTCAACATTTGGGGCGGCAGGTGCAGAATTAACCGCCGCTTTCTATGGCAGTGATCGCATAAACCTTTCAGGCATATCTCCCGATAGTGTCCTCTGGCCTCAACTGCGCGGGGTTCGCCGTAACTGGACAAGCCTAACCCAGATAGCTGAAGAAAATGGTCTCAGCCGAATTTATGGCGGCGTTCACTGGATGGCCGACCATACACAAGCTATGCGAGCGGGCCGGGCCATCGCGCAGCACGCCTTTACAAACACATTTCCGCGGTGCTGCTAAGATGTCCCACATAAAAATGAAAATTCTACCAACAGTCATTTTATGCACATTGATGACAACAGCTTGTCAAAACCAATATGGGCAATCTCATTACAATGGTTATCAAAACAATGGCTATCAAAATGCTCACCCAGGATATAATGGATACCATCCAGGCTATGGCTATCAGGGGGCGGGCTACACTTCAGGCGCCTATGGCGCTGGACGAGCTCAGCAAAATTATAGCGGGCAACAAAATTACAGGCCTGTCGATGTAAATTATGACCTCAATTCTCTCTTTGAAGCGCCTGTCGCCTTCGATGTTGCCGGGACAACGCTTGTTTTGCGCGGAAGATTAGATGCACCAGTTGGATATAGTTTCAGAACTGAGGACATCGTCAATGAAAACCCCGTCGTAAATCACCAAGTCAGCGTAGAACGTCAACTTCCTAACCGCATTACAGTCGGCGCCGTCTATGGCGGGAGTTATAATAATATCGGGGCGAACAATAATGCCTATTCTGATAACGTCGCCGCTTTTGCGGGCGGATCATGGGGAACCATTTTTGGCGGTAATGTCTCTGATCTTGTCTTTGAGGAAACGCGGCGCGCGCGCAACATTGGCATAACGCAATTATCCGGAAATGGCGCACTAGGCGAACTGAACCGGTGGAGCGGCGGTTATCGCGGACGTTTTGGCCCGGCCATAATTAGCGGCGTTGTGGATGAAGACGCGAATTATGATGTAGGCGTCAGTTTCCAGCGTCCCATCGGCGTGCGCGATTACCGTTTCACCGCTCGTCATAATCAAGGTCAATTACTTGCCGCAGACGGCACAACTGAGCTGGACACCAAATCTGTCAGCGGCGTTGCAGAATATGTCTATGGCAGTTCCAGATTCGACGTCGGGGCAGGTTTTGAGAAAATCGAAGACGCCGACCGCTGGTTCACCTCGGCAGGGGTATCTACAAAAGCGGGCGCGTGGGGCCTATCTGCCGAAGGGCAATATGGACGCATTGAAGGCCAAGACGAAACAGCCGGTATTATAACACTGCGCCGCGATATCGCCCGCGGGGTCGCCGCCACTGTCGCCCTAGATCACCGCGATAGACAAATTGCCGTCAACGGCACGCAATATCTGGATAACAAAGACACACGGTTAATTGCCGCCCTAAGTTACGGATTCTGATGAGAAGTCTTCAGAGCCTCATATCGAAAATACTTATGTTGATGATAATCGCTAAGTTCATAAAACTTGCTATGGGGTTTAATTATGACTCTTTCAAAAACCTACTTTCAAGGTCTTGTTGGCAAAGGCCGTAATATTGCCACGCGCGCGATTGGTAAAACCCCAAAAGGCCAGACGCCTTTGAAAAGCTTAAAAAGAGATTGCATTTCTTTATTATCCGCCCGCGGTCAGGCCTCGGGCATTAAAACCGCTCTCAACGTACACAAGACTTATAATCAATGCTCACAGGCTGAGAGATTAGAGTTTTTCGAATTTCTGCTGACTGAATTTGGCAGACCTAAAGATAAGCTTGTCGAAGTCTCAAAAAAATATAGCGAGACTCCAAGCCATGATAATTTGAAAAATTTAATGCAGGTCATGGAGCCTAAACGCCAAGACTTATTCAAGCGAATGAATATGGCGCCCGGCGGCACTATGGCTTTAGTAAATATGCGCACTGACTTACTGAAGTTTTTAAAAGTAAGTCCGGAATTAAAGCCGGTGGACATGGATTTTCTCTACTTGTTCAAGACTTGGTTCAATCGCGGGTTTTTGACGATGGAACCGATAAGTTGGAACAGCCCTGCTGTTGTTCTAGAAAGGCTTATTGCCTATGAGGCGGTTCACGAAATTACAAGTTGGGATGACCTTAAACGGCGGCTGGATCCACCTGACCGGCTTTGCTATGCATTCTTCCATCCTAATCTCGCGGATACACCCTTAATTTTTGTAGAAGTCGCGCTTTGCAAAGATATTCCCGGTTCCATTCAGGATATCCTAGCACCTGAGCGCCCGATTTTGGACCTGGACAAAGCCAAGGTCGCAACTTTTTATTCGATCAATAATTGTTTGTTCGGCCTAAAGGGGATTTACTTTGGAAATTTCTTGATAAAGCAAGTTGTCGCCAATCTGCAGCAGACACATCCTGAACTTAAAAAATTTGTGACTCTGTCCCCGATACCCGGGTTTAAAGATTGGCTTGTCGAGAATGATCGTGCGGCCAGATTTGGTGTCTCTCAGAGCGATCTGACGTTCCTGAAAAGAACTGACTGGTATGAAAATGTTGATCAACATAAACATGTGAAAAAAAGCCTCCGATCTGCGGCAATAGCTTATTTAACGGCGCGTCAACCGAATTCACATCGCCTGCAAAATAGTGTGGCACGCTTTCATCTGGGCAATGGCGCCAGAATTGAAAATATTCACGTCTTAGCTGATACGTCAGATCGCGGACGAGCTAACTCATTTGGTGTCATGGTCAATTACCTATATGTTCTAAAACAAATTGAGACCAATCACGAAGCCTTCGCAGTCCGTCACGAAATAGCGCTTTCCGCACCCATGCATGCGCTTAAATCCAAAATCGATAAATCTAGTGACGGCATATAAATTAAAAAATGCGGCGTCATTAGGTTAAGATCTGCTCTCTCTATTTTTCTTGCGATTGAATAACTTATTTATAAGGGGGTTTAAATGTGGGGCATATTCACGTTCTCCCCCTAAACACCCATAAATGACTTGCGCGAAAGTAGTTTAATTGCATCATACAGTGGGAGTGTGAATCTATGCGGGCTGTTAGTTTAATATCTTTGGCGCCTCTGCTTTTCATTGTGGGCTGCAATGGGCAAAGCAAAGAGGATGTCTCTGAGGCAGTCAATAACACGGCCCAAGTCACAACTGAACCCGTAAAATCAGATACTGTTCAGCGCGGCCCCGAACCTGATTGGGCAGATGCGTCCGAATTATTACCCAAGCCCGAAAATCAAACGGGGCTTATTTTTCTAAGGCGTAACGATACGGCCGTTCATTTAAACAAAAAAGGGCAATCCACCTATACAAACCAACGCATATCCCTATTGGACTCCCGCGCTCTTGAAGTTGGAAACTTATCTCTGGTTTGGAACCCTGAAACCGGCAGCCCTGTTCTACATAAGCTTTTAGTCCACAGAGACGGAGAGGTCATAGATGTTCTGAAGGATAATAGTTTCGAAGTTGTCCGCCAAGAAGACCAACTTGAACAGTCCATGTTGAACGGATTTCTGACGGCGATATTGCGCGTACCGGACTTGCGCGTGGGCGATGAACTGGAATGGGCTTACACAACTCCGTCTCACGATCTCACCTTGGGCGATAAAAGTTACGGTATGATATCACTGGCCGCCGCAATACAATCCGGCGCTTACAAAGCCAGTATCATTTGGGATGAAGGGCAAAAGCCAAATCTTCAAACAACAGATGACCTTAAGGACTCTCTTACGAAAACGGCTAACAGCATTTCCATTACACTTAACAATGCAGAGATTATAACCCCTGCAAAAGAGGCCCCATTGCGCTATAGTTGGCAGAGAATTCTTGAGTATAGTGATTTTGAGACTTGGCCTGCAGTTTCGAAAAAATTTCACACTTTTTATGATGACGCTTCTAAATTTTCGCAAAGCTCAAACCTAATTGATGAGGTAAAACGAATAGCAAAAAACAATCCCCAAGACATAGATCGTATAAAATCAGCTCTCAAATTAGTTCAACAACAAGTGCGTTATATTTATGTTGGCTTAAATGGCGGAAATATTCGGGCTGCAACTGCTGAAGAAACGTGGAAGCGCCGCTATGGGGACTGTAAAGGAAAAGCCGCTTTGCTACTGGCGTTGCTACGCGAATTAAATATCGAGGCGGAATTGATATTAGTGAATAATTCCGGAACAGATGACGGGTTTGATGCGCGCTTGCCAAACCCCTTACTTTTTGATCATGTCATCTTACGTGCTCAAATTGACGGGCAAAACTACTGGCTCGACCCAACCTTACCAGCGATCATTGAGCCTAGTTTAAACCCCATAATTCCTTATCGCTGGATACTCCCACTCTCATCAAAAGGTGAAACCCTTCAAAGCGTAGAAAATGCAGCTTTTGAGCTCCCGCATGACATGGGAATTACCGAATATGATGCTCGAGAGGGATTTGACAAACCTGCCCGAAAAAAACGCATTATGGTAAAGCGAGGTGTCGAAGGACTTGCAGAGTATATGCAATATTCCGCGCTCACAGCCGAGCAGTTAAAAACTGGTTACAAAAATGCCCTGACAGGTTCAGACGCCTGGAATGTCGTTGAAGATGTAACATATCGATATGACACTGACAGCCAAGCAAGCATTCTTACAATAAAAGGAACTGGTCCCGTTGATTGGGAGAAGAAATCTAGGGGCATATATACGCTCACATTACCGGGCGGTGGATTTAGCCCGCCATCAAGACGTCAGCGTTCTGAAGGAGAATATGGAGATATCCCTTTTTACTCTAAACGAAGTTACAGCTGTCACGTCACGACGGTGAGGTTACCTGATGCAACAAAGTTAAAAAATTGGGGTTATAATACAACATACCAAAATGAAATTTTTGGACGTAGATATTACCGCATGATGGAACGTCATGATGATCGTTCGATTCGTATGGTCAGGTCTTCACGTGTCGAGGACCAGGAAATCACCACTCAAAAGGCGACACATGATAATGAGCGTATCAGCAATTTTGATAACTCTATGGCAATAATCGAATATAATCCGAACAAAGTAATGATTCCCTGGGGAAATCAAAAGCCCGTCCCGGCAACCTATGACATGGATTGGACGGGATCTGATGTCCCGTGCCAACCTGCAATTATATCTCCTGAGTCCAGAGCTGTGTCCCGGCAAAACACCTTAGAGGCTGAAGCCAAAACAGGAGATGTTTCGGCGCAATATAAGTTGGGTAAATTTTTGCAGAAAGGCCAAATCTACAATACACCTGAGGACGCTTTGGAATGGTTAGAAAAAGCCGCAGAGCAGGGCCACAAAAAAGCAAACTTTGAATTAGGGCGGCATTATGCATTACAAGAAACAGATCTAAAAAAAGCAGCTAAATATCTGAAAACATCAGAAGACAAAAAGGAAGGTATTTTTTTATTAGCTGACATTTACTTTAGAAACCCCGAGCTTTTCCCGGATATATCAGATGCTCGCATTATGGAATTGTACCGTCTTAGTTCTGATAATGATTCCCTTCACGCTCATAGAGCTCTGGCGCAACGATATAAAGATGGCTCCATGATAAAGCGTGATGAAGTGGAGGCCTTAAAATGGGCTTTCATTGCAAATGGGTTTGATACAGGTTCCAATTTTAGATTTAAAAGTGACCTTTCTGAAAAAGAGGTAAATGAGGCCCGTAATAGAGCGCAGGAATGGATAAACACTTTTCGAACAGGTGAATAATTACCAACCCAATTCCCGCCCCAAAGACGCACATATTCTCTTGAAACCTGCTTCGCTTTCCGCTACTAGGCCGCCACGTCAGCGGACTCATGCCTTGTGGGTTCGCTTTATTATTGATTTATGGAGGCCCCGATGGCTGTCCCAAAGAGTAAAATTTCCAATTCACGCCGCGGCATGCGCCGCGCGCATGATAAGCTAACGGCTGTCAACTATGTCGAAGACAAGGATAGCGGAGAGCTGCGTCGTCAACACCACATCGACCTGAAATCAGGTATGTATCGTGGTCGTCAGGTTTTAACGCCTAAAGACTAGCGCTTAATTACACTATTACCGGAGGACCCACCCATGGTCGAGATTGAAGAAATTTTCGCCAGGGAAATCCTGGATAGTCGCGGAAATCCTACATTAGAAGTCGATATTAGCCTCTCCGATGGGGCTTTTGGGCGTGCAGCGGTGCCTTCTGGTGCGTCAACAGGTAAGCACGAAGCCGTCGAATTGCGCGATGGTGATAAATCCCGCTATCTGGGCAAAGGCGTGTTAAAAGCCGTCTCTAATGTCAACACGATTATCGCTGATGAGCTTTTCGGCCTCGACGCGGAAAACCAGCGCGGTATCGACGCTATTCTGATTGCGCTGGACGGAACAGAGAATAAGGGCAAATTAGGCGCCAATGCCATGCTCGGCGTTTCGCTCGCCTTGGCCAAAGCTGTTGCGGCCTCTATGGAGACCCCTCTTTACCGTTATGTTGGCGGCGCGAATGCCCGCGTACTGCCTGTGCCGATGATGAATATCATCAATGGCGGCGAACATGCGGATAACCCCATTGATGTGCAGGAATTTATGATCATGCCCGTCGGCGCGAAAAACTTCTCTGAGGCCCTACGCTGCGGCGCGGAAATCTTCCATGCGCTGAAAGCTAAATTGAAGGCTGATGGTCACAATACGAATGTTGGCGATGAAGGCGGTTTTGCGCCGAACCTTGACGGGTCTAAGCACGCTTTGGATTACATCATGAGCGCTGTCGAAGCGGCGGGCTATAACCCCGGCGAAGATGTTTTCCTTGCCATGGATGTGGCCGCGACTGAGTTTTACGATGGTAAAATGTATAACCTCAAAGGCGAAGGCAAATCCTTGACCTCAGACCAGATGGTGGATTACCTCGCTGACTTAGCTGCAAATTATCCGATTATCTCTATCGAAGACGGCATGTCTGAGGACGATTGGGATGGTTGGGTTACGCTGAACGCGAAGATTGGCGGCACATGCCAGCTTGTCGGGGATGATTTATTCGTAACGAACCCCAAGCGCCTGAAAACGGGTATTGAGACTAAGGCGGCGAATTCTATCCTTGTCAAAGTCAATCAGATTGGAACGCTCTCTGAAACTTTGGACGCTGTTGATATGGCGCACCGCGCGGGCTTTACGGCTGTCATGAGCCACCGATCAGGCGAAACCTCTGATACAACGATTGCAGATTTGGCCGTGGCAACAAATTGCGGACAGATTAAAACAGGCTCCCTCGCCCGGTCTGACCGCTTAGCTAAATATAATCAGCTCCTTCGCATTGAAGAGCAGCTCGGCGAAATGGCGGAATATGCCGGACGCGCTGTCATGCCTAAAGGTTACGGCGCTTAGGAGATCTGATTTTGACCACCATAAGCTTTAGACACAGAACATTTATCAATATTCTAAGGCTTATTGGCGGGCGAAAAATACTAGCCAAGCAATTTGAGCGCGGCAAAGGCAATACCGCCGCTCCGACGAAAGGGCAGCGCAAGCGCTATAATATTGACCGCACGGAATTTCGCGGGCAGCCTGTCTGGAGCTATGCGGGCAATGATACGCTAATATATTATATTCACGGCGGCGGCTTTGTGGCTGGGTTCTCGTATTTTTATTTCCCTATGATGGGCAAGATTGCGCAGCAAGCCGGGGCTACCCTCACCGCGCCGGACTATCCTCTCTTTCCAAATATTGATGCCCCAGGAACACATGATTGGATCCGCGCCCATTATGACGAAACAATAAAGCAGCTAAACCCGTCCAAAGTTGTCCTGATGGGGGATTCTGCGGGGGCCAATGCCGCCATGGTTCTGGCCCAAAGCCTCATTAAATCTAAGACGCCGGCAGATAAACTTGTTATGCTCTCGCCCTGGATAGACCTGCGCATGGTGCATCCAGATATGGTGCAGCATGATGAAGAGCAATTACTAGACGGCAGCAAAGTTCACCTCGCTGCAGAGCGCCATGCGGGAGAGCTAAGCCTGGAGGATCCGCTGATTAGCCCCATTTTCGGCGATCTAGCGTCCCTACCTCCGACATGGGTCTTCACCGCCGATAAAGATCTGCTGCATCCTGATATTATGAGTTCGGTTGAGAAAATGCGCGCGGCTGGCCTCACGCCGGCTCTCGATTTGGCCGAAGGCTTGGCTCATGTTTATATGTTACTCCCTACACCTGAGGGCAAAGCGGGGCTGAGCCGCATTGCTGAGGCCGCCCGCTTTTCGTAAATTATTAACGCAATCCTAACCATAAACCGCGCATAGATGGCTCATGGAACGCCTAAAGAAAATACGCAATAAATGGCCGTTTTTCGCGCTCATTACGCTTTATATCTATCTGGCTTTTCATGCTTTTTCAGGCTCACAAGGCTTAATGCGTTGGGTTGATTATGAAAATGATATTGAACGAAATAAGATTAAACTTGAAGCCGTGACAGCACGGCGAGAGGCTCTCGAAGCCCATGCAGATAGCCTTAAGGCTTCCCAGCTTGATTTGGATATGCTTGACAGAAAATCAAGAGAAATGCTTTTTGTTTCGCGTCCGAATGAAAAGACGATTTGGCTTGACCCAACCCCTTAAAAACACTCATAAGACAGTCAATATTCCTTGAGCATTGTGGCTTAATTCACATGCGTAATATTATGAGCGAGTGTGACTATGGCGGCCAAGAAAAAAACGGCAAAGAAGCTTAAGACGGATAAAGAAGAACTTCTCAAATATTATCGCGATATGCTGCTCATTCGCCGCTTTGAAGAAAAAGCCGGACAGCTTTACGGCATGGGCCAAATCGCAGGTTTCTGTCACCTTTATATCGGCCAAGAAGCCGTTGTCGTCGGGGCGCGTGCCGGCATGATTGAGGGCGACCAAATGATTACAGGCTATCGCGACCATGGCCATATGCTCGCTTGCGGCATGGAATCACGTGGCGTTATGGCTGAACTGACGGGACGCAGCGGCGGCTATTCACGCGGTAAGGGTGGCTCCATGCACATGTTCTCTACCGAGAAGCACTTTTATGGCGGTCACGGTATTGTCGGCGCGCAAGTGCCGATTGGTGCTGGCCTCGCCCTCGCAAATAAATATACCGAAAATGGTAATGTCTCCCTCGCCTTCTTTGGCGACGGCGCGTCCAATCAAGGCCAAGTCTATGAAGCCTTTAACATGGCCAAGCTTTGGGACCTTCCCGTCGTGTTCGTGATTGAAAACAACCAATATGCTATGGGCACATCGGTCCAGCGAAGCTCCGCCGAAACAGAGCTGTTTAAACGCGGCTCAAGCTTTGAAATAGAAGGCCTGCAAGTGGACGGCATGAATGTCCTCGAAGTGCGCGACGCTGCCAAAAAAGCGATCAAACATGCCCGCGACGGCAAAGGTCCGATGATTTTGGAAATGAAAACATATCGCTATCGTGGCCATTCTATGTCTGATCCTGCTAAATACCGCTCCCGCGATGAAGTGACTAAAACGCGCAGCGAACGCGACCCCATTGATATGGCAAAAGCTCACCTCTTGGACGAAAAATGGGTCGATGAGGCCGAGCTGAAAGCCATTGATAAAGAGATCAAAGCCATTGTCGCAGACGCCGCCGAATTTGCCCAGACCAGCCCCGAGCCAGATCCGTCTGAGCTTTATACGGATGTGCTGCTTCCGGTTGATGCCGCCTAATGCAACTGGCGCAGCTAAATATCGCTGAAGCCAAATATGGCACCGAGGACGCCCGCATGGACGGCTTTACCGGCCGCGTGGATATCATCAACGCTATGGCAGATCGTTCGCCAGGATTTATCTGGCGCCTGACCGATGATGACGAAACGGATGGAGCGTTGTCGCTACGCATGGAGGGGCAGAATGATTACACCCTCGTGAACATGTCTGTTTGGGCCGATATCGAAAGCTTGTTTCATTTCATTTACAAAACGGCACATGCCAAAGTTATGCAGGGCAAGAATGATTGGTTTAACCCCATGAGCCGCAATCATATGGTTCTATGGTGGGTCGAAGACGGCCATATCCCGTCCATGGATGAAGCCAAGACTAAACTCGATGCTATCCGCGCCCATGGCCCCTCGCCTGAGGCCTTTGATTTTCAAACGCCGTTTTCTGATAGCGGTGCTCCCGTCAAAACCAATTTCCCCAAAAAGGACTGTGCATAATGGCTATTGAACTTAAATATCTCGTCTGGAGCGTAGCGCTCTTTTTCGTCATGATTTTGGCGCAAGCTATCGCGGCAACATTATCAAAAAAAGCCAGTTTGTCTGAACTTGTTGGACCTCGTGATAACATGCCCAAAGACGGGCTGACGCCGCTACATGGCCGTACAAAACGCGCACAAGCTAATTTCGTTGAAAGCATGTGCATGTTTGCGCCGCTGGTTTTAGTCGCCGCCGTCACAAATAGTTTTTCAGATTTAACCGCCCTTGGCGCGGCTCTGTTTTTCTGGGGGCGTGTTGTCTTTGCCCCGACATATTGGCTGGGCGTACCTTGGGTACGCACATTGGCGTGGTTTGTCTCCATCGCCGGAATACTTATGATCCTCTGGGAGCTTTTAACCTAATGGCTATTGATATTAAAATGCCCGCGCTTTCTCCGACCATGGAGGAAGGCACACTGTCGAAATGGCTCGTTAAAGAGGGCGATACGATTTCGTCCGGCGATATTCTGGCGGAGATTGAAACCGATAAAGCGACGATGGAAGTCGAGTCCATCGATGAGGGTGTTGTTGGAAAAATCACGGTTGAAGCCGGCACGGATAACGTCAAAGTCGGCACAGTGATTTTGCAATTGCTTGAGGACGGCGAAGACGAAAGCGTCCTTCGAGACGCCGCTGTCGCGGCTCCTCAGGATGAGGAGACACAAACAGTACCCACTTCTCCAAAACCTCAAACGACTGCCCCTCATCCTGAGGAGGGCGCGAAAGCGACCGTCTCGAAGGACGTACCAAGTGATCCTGCCATACCGACCAATATCAAAATGGTCGACACCACCGTCCGCGATGCGCTCCGTGATGCTATGGCCGAGGAAATGCGCCGCGACGAAAAAGTCTTTGTCATGGGCGAAGAAGTTGCTGAATATCAAGGGGCATACAAAGTCACCCGCGAGCTCTTGCAGGAATTTGGCTCCAAACGCGTCATTGATACGCCGATTACAGAATATGGTTTTGCCGGTATCGGTGTCGGCGCGGCCATGGGGGGTCTCCGTCCGATTGTCGAATTTATGACCTTCAACTTCGCCATGCAGGCGATTGACCACATCATCAACTCTGCCGCTAAGACGCTTTATATGTCAGGCGGTCAAATGCGCTGTCCTATCGTATTCCGCGGGCCAAACGGCGCGGCCTCTCGCGTCGGCGCGCAGCATAGCCATGATTATTCCAGTTGGTATGCCAATGTACCGGGTCTGAAAGTCGTTGCGCCTTATGACGCCGCCGATGCCAAAGGCCTGCTGAAAGCCGCCATTCGCGACCCGAACCCTGTTGTCTTCCTCGAGCATGAATTGCTTTACGGCGAGACCTTTGAGGTGCCCGATATGGATGATTTCCTTATCCCGATTGGTAAAGCGAAAGTCCGCCGCGAAGGCGCGGATGTCACCCTCGTCGCCCATAGCCGCATGGTCGGGCGTTGCTTAGAGGCCGCTGAACAGCTCGCCGCTGAAGGCATTGACGCTGAAGTCATCGACCTACGTACAATCCGCCCGCTGGACAGTGATACGGTTATAGAGTCCGTAAAGAAAACCAACCGCTTGGTCTGTGCCGAAGAAGGCTGGGGCCAAAGCGGCATAGGCTCAGAAATCGCCGCCCGCGTTGTCGCCGAAGCTTTCGATTACCTAGACGCCCCGCCGGAACGTGTCTTCCAAGTGGATGTGCCCCTGCCATATGCCGCGAATTTGGAAGCGCTGAGCTTGCCGGGAACCGAGGATGTGGTGAAAGCGGCTAAGAAGGTTTGTTATGTTTGATTGGTCTCACTCTGAGATCATTAAAATACTCGATATTCCTGATCGAGTCGTCATTCAGGACATAACCAATCTTGAATGGGAACAAGTAGAAGGAACCGCCAAAGCGATTGTTTTAGGTAAAGATAAAAAGAACAATTTTCGCTCTTTTGAAATTAACTTTAACTGGGGGAGAGGTGTAATCTTCTCCTCTCAAGAGTCAGATCATCTTGGTATTTTCAATGCAAAGAAAAATTTTGAACCCTTTCTCCAACCCAATGTGTATGAAGTTTTGAATTCTCCGATAATAAATAACTGGGCAAAAACTGAAGTCGTATTTGATGCATCAAAAGAACACCAAAGACATTTTATGATTTGTGCCGATGAAGAACTACTAAACGTAATTGATACAGACCTACCTACAATAACAGAGGTTCCCTATGCCCATTGAAATCCTCATGCCTGCCCTGTCTCCGACCATGGAAGAAGGCACTTTGTCTAAATGGCTTGTCAAAGAAGGCGATACTGTCAATTCCGGTGACCTCTTAGCCGAGATTGAGACCGATAAAGCGACGATGGAAGTCGAAGCCGTCGAAGAAGGCACCGTCGCCAAACTGCTCGTCGAGGCCGGGAGCGAAGGCGTGAAGGTCAATACGCCGATTGCGATATTGCTCGAAGAGGATGAGGATGCGAGTGCGCTAGACGGGTATGAGGCGGGCGGCTCCTTCTCCCCGCAAGCGGGGGGAAGTACCCCCGAAGGGGGGGATGGGGGGTCACCCTCGACTAAGAACGATGGGTCGGATCAAGACTCTGACAGCCCCCCATCGACCTCCGCTGATGCTCCGGCCACTTCCCCCCGTGAACGGGGAGAAGAGAAGAGCGGTGCGGACCGTATCAAAGCCTCCCCCCTCGCCAAGCGTCTCGCCAAAGATGCAGATATTGACCTTGCCTCTATCTCAGGCTCCGGCCCGAATGGACGGATCATCAAAGCCGATATCGAAGCGGCTAAATCGAGCGGTGCGGCTAAATCTGCGCCTAAAACCGATGCGCCCGCTAAAGACACAGCCCCCGAAGTCACCTCAACCGAACTCGGCCCTGTCCTTGGCGGCGGTGCGGATTATCTCGCTAAACTTGGCGTCGAGGCGGGCACTTACGACCTCGTCCCGCTTAACGGTATTCAGAAAGTCGTGGCGAAACGCCTCGCGGATTCCAACAACAATGTCCCTGACTTCCCGCTCACCATTGATTGCGAAATTGATGAGCTGTTGAAAATGCGCAAAGAGCTTAACGCCCAAGCGCCTGAAGGCGTGAAAATCAGCGTCAATGATATGCTCATCCGCGCGTCTGCCCTTGCCCTAAAACATGTGCCCGAAGCCAATGCGAGTTACACGCCCGATGGTGTGGCGATGCATAAGCATGCCGATGTCGCTGTGGCTGTGGCGATTGATAGCGGGTTAATCACGCCGATTGTGCGCGAAGCGGAGAATAAAGGCTTGTCCACTATCTCAAGCGAGATGAAAGACCTCGCCGCCCGCGCGCGTGATAGAAAACTTAAGCCGAAAGAATATCAGGGCGGCACGTTCAGCATTTCCAATCTTGGCATGATGGGCATCAAGGAATTTGGCTCTATCATCAATGAACCGCATGGTATGATACTCTCTGTCGGGGCCGGCGGCCCTCGTCCAGTTGTCAAAGACGGCGCGCTCGCCGTGGCCACCGTCATGACCGTCACCCTCACCTGTGATCACCGCGTTGTAGACGGGGCTTTAGGAGCAAAATGGCTCCAGCACTTTAAGCGCTATGTGGAGTCGCCAATTACTATGATGCTTTAATCGTATAGGGGCTTATTACCGCCCCGCAACGCATAACCTGCAACTGTAAAAAGTCTTCCCTTTATAGGGGAGTACCCTTGCCCCTTTTTGGTCATAATCTATAGTTAATAGAGTATTAAAGCTTTTGAGAGTTATGGCTATGATCATGAAGTCTGTTATTGCAGGAACCGTTATGTCTCTTATGGCCGGCGGAGTCGTCTATTTTGGCACAGAGGTCGAGGCTGCAAACTCCTATGAGACGCGTGTGGCCGCCGAGGAAACATGGTCTGACACAACCGCTGAAATAGCTGATGATGTTTTGGTTGGCGGCGAAGATGATCACCCGCACGACTCCACATCTGATAACATATCCGAAAGCTCAGCCGATATTCCAAGTGTCAAGACGCCCTCAGGCAAAACTATTTCCGCTAAAGCGCCAATGATATCACAATCTGCGACGAAGAAAGCTGAAGTCAAAGAGGAGCCCAAAAAAAACTGGCTCGATAAATATCTCAGAACTGAAAAGACCCAATCCGAGGACAGTGGTGAAACAAAGGCTGAAAAAAGTACGGCTTCGGACACGGCGTCATATATCATCGAAGATACAGATAACGCCTTGACAGAAACGCAAATTGAAGTGGCCGAAGCTGAGGGCTTTGAAGAGCGCGTCATGGAGACCGAGAATATTTGGGTCAAAGATGATACGGCGACCGGCGATGACAAAAAAATCATCATTGAAGAGATCGTCAAAAAGGACAATGCGATTTTCATAGGTGAGGGCCCTGATGGCGAGACGAAAAACGTCGAAGTCAAAATCATTCAAAATGAGGATGGTAAAACCAGAATTGAAACCGAAACCATTGATATGGGTGACGGAAAAATCATGAAAATCGTTAAAAAGACAGTTAAGTCAGAAACGAACCTTGATGAAACTGACAAAGACATGCGCATACGCGTCTTTACCTCCAAAGACGGCATGGGCGGTATGAGCTCTGAAGATATCAAAGAGCTAGGCATCACTGAGGATACCTCGGGTCACACGCTTTTGAAAAAAGCTAAAGCCAAGGATATTTCAGGCACGGTTAACATCGTCATGGCTGAAGCTGCGAAGATTGAAATGCCAGAGCTGCGCGATCGCGCTTATTTGGATATTGTCTCTTACGGCTTAGAGCATGGGGACTATAAAGTTGCCAGCCGCGCTATGACAGAGATCGAGCAAGTCGAATTACGCGACACAGCGCGTAACCGTATGGCCGTCGCGCATGCCAAGGACGGCAATGCTCAAGAGGCGTTCGGTATTTTAGACTCGCTAGAAGTCGATGCCCTGCGCGACGTCATGCGCTTGCAAGTCATTGAAGCGATGATAGCCCCGGATCAACTGCCCGAAGATATGCAGTAGCTAAGGTCGTCATTCCGCGTCAGCGCGAAGCGCTAGCGGAACCCATAGCTGAATATCGTGTCTTAAGTAAAAGTTGCCTTTTGGCGACACACTCACGCATGGGTAGCGTCAACGCTTTGCGTTGTGTCGCTATGACATTATAATTAGCATAGCCTTCCTGCCAAAATAGCGGTTCAAAGCTGAGCTGAAATCTGTATAGATACGTAAGAATATTCTTTGCATCACGACAGGTTACTTCATGTCCGAAACATCTTTTGACGTTATTGTAATTGGCTCCGGCCCTGGCGGTTATGTTACCGCTATTCGCGCCAGCCAATTAGGTTTTAAAACCGCGATTGTAGAAAAAGAGGATTTAGGCGGTGTTTGCCTGAACTGGGGCTGTATCCCAACCAAAGCCCTGCTCCGTTCGGCTGAAGTTTATCATAATATGCAACATGCAGCCGATTATGGCCTTTCGGCGTCTCCGCAATTTGACTTAAAGGCCATTGTCAAACGCTCACGCAATATCGCCGGGCAACTCTCAGGCGGCATTAAACACTTAATGAAGAAGAACAAAGTTACTGTCATTGCAGGCTTTGCAACGTTGAAAGCCGGCAAGGACGCGCCAACCGTTAGTGTTCAAGACAAAGACTACACAGCGAAGCATGTTATCCTCGCCTCTGGCGCACGCGCACGGCAAATCCCGCAAGCAGGATTAGAGGTGGATGGAAAGTTCATCTGGACAGCCCGCGAAGCCATGGTGCCAGACACGATGCCGAAAAAGCTCCTTGTCATTGGCTCCGGCGCAATCGGCATGGAGTTCGCTTCATTTTACGACGCTTTTGGATCTGATGTCACGGTTGTAGAAATGGTAGACCGCATCCTTCCAGCCGAAGACGAAGAGATTTCCAAAATGGCGCGCAAAGCTTTTGAAAAGCGCGGCGTCACAATTCGCACAGAAACGCAAGCCAGCGTTAAAACCCACGCCAAAGGCGTTACGGCTACGCTGACACATAAAGGTAAATCCGAAACGGCTGAATTTGACCGCGTTATCCTCGCCATAGGGATTGTCGGCAATACTGAAGATATGGGCCTTGAAGCGCTCGGCGTAAAAATCGACCGCACACATATCACCGTTGACGAGTATAGCTTTACCGGCGTTAATGGGCTTTATGCGATTGGTGATGTCACAACGCCGCCCTGGCTGGCGCATAAAGCCTCGCATGAAGGCATTATATGCATTGAAAAAATTGCGGGCGGTAATCCGCATCCACTCGATGCCAATGCCATTCCGGGGTGCACTTATTGTCATCCTCAAGTCGCAAGCGTGGGCTACACTGAAGCCCAGGCCAAAGAGGCCGGCTATGACATCAAAGTCGGGCGCTTCCCCTTTATCGGCAACGGCAAAGCCATTGCGCTAGGCGAGCCTGAAGGTTTGGTCAAAACGGTCTTTGATGCCAAAACAGGCGAGCTGCTAGGCGCGCATATGATCGGCGCAGAAGTCACGGAACTTATTCAAGGCTATACTGTGGCGCAAAAGCTGGAAACGACAGAGCATGAGCTGATGGAGACGGTCTTCCCGCATCCAACCTTATCAGAAATGATGCATGAAGCGGTGCTGGATGCCTATGACCGCACCATTCATTTCTAGGCTCTAAGGCTCAGACTTAAGATTTACGAGCCAAGGCGTGGCATAGGCTTGGGTGATTTACGCCGCAGGCCGACCTTATTCATGAGGCTCTGCAGAAACTTCGCCATGGGGCCTTTCAGGCGCAATGTGGGCTTTTCAACGATATGCCATGAGGCTTGAGATAGACCCAAGGTAATCACATAGCCAATAATAATGAGGGGCCATACCGTTAGATCCGGGAAGAAATAATATAGGCTCTGCAATATGGCCCAATGGTAGATGTAAATTCCATATGAGACATCTGATAGCTTTTGTGTCCATTCAAGCTTTGGAGCTTTCATATAAGCTGCAATCATAACGCCCCAGGCCAACATAAGATTCATAAATATTTCCAGCACGGCAACATTATTTCGCGTGAGCCATGTCAGTCCAAGAAAGACGGGTATGAGCAATATATGGAATGAAATTTTCTCGCGGTAAGCATAAAGCGCAGCGCCGAGACCATAAGCGATCCCAAAACGCCCAAGACTTTCGACTGTGGCAGGAAGTTTTTCAAAAATTCCAAAATGTTTTCCTATCACCCAAGCCAAGCAAGGCAGGACAAATTGCGCTGCAATCATCCATTTATGACGCAAGCCACCGATTAAGAATAACAGCCATGTCCCGATATAGGCCAAAAATTCATAACGAAGTGTCCATAAGGCGCCAGATCCTATTTGCTCTGAATTTGTTGAGAAAATTCCGGGCATATTCATATCTGTGTCAATAAATGTCAGAACTTTCAAAGGCTGCAAATACCAATCAGGTGATGAAAAGAACTCTTTAAGAGGAAGATTGGTCACGAAAGGCCCGATAATTAGCATCAAAAACAGCATGTGAACGATGAGTGCCGGATAAATTCGAAGCCCTCGCGCGGATATAAAACTCGCACTATCTCCTCGAAAGAGCATGGATTTCGTTACCAAAAAGCCCGAAGCAATGAAGAACATATTCACCGCAATATAGCTAAAAGTGTAATGATAAAACACGTGAGGCTCATGTTCCGTACCGCCTAAAGCGATGACATAAGCATGTCCAATCACGACCAAAGACGCGAATATCAGCCGGAGCGGCGTGAAAAAATTATCGTGTCCGTCACGAATTTTTACGGCGTTGAACATCATATTCCCCTTATTCAGCCAATATTCTTAGCTGGTAGGGGTTAAAATAAGCGAAATATGAACCGGCTTTTTTTTCGGCTCCTAAATCTCGGCTAAAAAGACTTACGGCGCAGTGTCTTTGGTCTGCTCATAAGCCAAAGCGCGGAAGTCGTCATGAATCTGTGGGTCTTCAGCACTAAAGAATTGCAGCATGATAATGCCAAAGGCGTTATTGGGGCGATCAACATAAAAGACTGTTCGCGCAGCGCCGCTCCATCCCCATTGCCCTTTAGCTTTACCGCTTTTGGCCAACTTCTCGGGCGTATCGGCGATTTCTATTGAACCGCCATAACCAAATCCAGACATTTGCGCCGGACCTATCCACGGCAGTAAATAAGGCTTATCTTGCCCCATATGGTCCTGCATCATCAGCTCGACTGTCGCCTCATCCAAAACACGGTGACCGTTATAGACGCCGCCCTCGAGCATCATTTGCGCAAACCGAGCATAATCGCCCAATGTGGAGACCAGACCGCCGCCCCCGCTTTGGAACTTATTATCGGGATTTAAATAAGGGCTTGTCTGGCCATCTTCAGCCAAAGCAAACGAGCCATCTTCCGCAATAAAATAATTAGACACGAAATGGGCTTTCTGGTCTGGCCTTACGCCAAATCCGGTCTCGTTCATACCTAGCGGAGAGAAGATTCGAGCCTCCATAATCTCGCCCAAGGTCTTGCCTTCAATCACTTCTGCAATGCGGCCCAGCACATCAATTGAATAGCTATAATACCACGCCTCTCCGGGCTGGAACATAAGGGGCAGCTGAGACAACTTGGTCATTTTTGTTTCAAGGGTTTCTTCTGGTGTGAACAATCCCGCCTTTTCATAAGCGGCCGCAACCGGGTTTACGGGTCCAAAAATACCGTAGCCCAGACCTGAACGGTGCAGCAGAAGATCTTCAATCGTTATAGGCCGCGCTTGGGGTTCAAAGGAGGGCGTTCCGTCCTCGCCCATTTTAGCGATCTGCATATTTCCAAGCTCTGGAATATATTCAGAGACCGGGTCAGAGAGCTTTAACTTCCCCTCTTCCTGCAAATCCATAATAACGACGGACGTAACGGGTTTCGTCATGGAATATATGCGCCATACCGTATCGAGTGTGACAGGCGTTTTACGTTCCCGGTCCCTCAGGCCAAATGTACCTGTGTATACCGTTTGGCCCTCATTAAAGACTAGCGCAGATGTCCCAATAACGTCTCCATTTTCTACCGCCGTGCTGAGCAATGTATCCATCGCGGCCTTGTCAAATTTTGGCATAGGCTTAGGCTCCGGCGTGGGTGATGTGGCGGCTGAACAGCCCATAAGCAGCATGGCCGAAAGTGTGAGTGCGAATTTCATGATATCCCCGATCTTTTTTCAAAGGTTAGCATGAAACAATAAAGCCGCCAAAGCACATTTGTGCATGGCGGCTTATGATTTTGTTACTGGCAAAACCTTAGCTTTGCATTGTCCATCCCTCGACATCCATAGCCGCTTGGCGAACCGCTTCGGTGATTGTCGGATGAGCATGGCAAGTTCTGGCGATATCCTCTGAAGCGGCCTTAAATTCCATCGCCAATGTAACTTCGGCAATCAAGTCACCAACATGCGCGCCAATCATATGCGCGCCAAGGATTTCATCTGTTTCTTCATGCGCCAAGATTTTAACAAAACCGTCTGTTTGATGATTGGCACGTGCCCGTCCATTGGCAGTGAAAGAAAACTTACCCTTTTTAAATGGAATACCAGCCTCTTTCAGCTCTTCTTCAGTCTTTCCAACACTGGCGATCTCCGGATAGGTGTAAACCACGCCCGGAATCGCATCGTAATTCACATGGCCTGCTTTACCTGCAATAATTTCTGCGGCAGCTACGCCTTCATCTTCAGCTTTATGGGCAAGCATTGGTCCATGGGTGCAATCCCCAACCGCATAAATTCCAGAAATATTTGTTTTAAAGTGATCCGTCAAAACAAAGCCGCGCTTATCTGTCTCGACACCCACTGCTTCAAGGCCTAATCCCGCAGTATAAGGACGGCGTCCAATACAAACCAGTACAACATCCGTTTCGATATCTTTTTCTTTACCGCCAGCACTTGCCTCAGTTTTTACAGTTAAGCTCTTTCCGGATTTCTCGACGCCGGTGACTTTACGGCCAAGTTCAAATTTCATTTTTTGTTTCTTGAAAACCCGCAGCGCTTGCTTCTGCACTTCACCGTCCATGCCCGGCATAATGTGATCCAGATATTCTATAACAGTTACGTCTGAGCCCAACCGCCTCCAAACAGAGCCCAATTCAAGACCAATAACCCCGCCGCCAATAACGCACATTTTCTTCGGAACAGAGGAAAGCTCAAGGGCGCCTGTTGATGAGACAATCGTCTTCTCATTGATCTCAACATTCGGAAGTGTTGCAACTTCTGAGCCCGTTGCGATAACAATGTTTTTTGTGGTTAGTTTTTTGCCATCAACATCAACAGTGGTCGCGTCAATAATCTTACCGAAGCCTTGCATATGTTCGACTTTGTTCTTTTTGAATAAAAACTCAACGCCCGATGTAAGACCGCTGACTGTTTTGTCTTTGGCCGCCATCATCTTTTTTAGATCAAAACCAACCTCACCTGTTAGGCCCATGCCTTCAAAGTCTTTTTGTGAGGTTTCAAGCATCTCAGTGGCATGAAGCAGGGCTTTGGAAGGGATGCAGCCAACATTCAAACATGTCCCGCCCAATTTTGTATGAGTCTCTACACACAGAACTTTTAGCCCCAATTGGCCGCACCTAATGGCGCAATTATAGCCGCCTGGGCCGCCGCCAATAATAATGACATCATAATTGTCTGACATGAAAAACTCCGCATCTGCTTAGTGAGCATCTCACTTACGCGCGGCGCGATTTAAGGTCAACAGCCCTAACGTATAATGCCTCTGGAGAGCATTTTACGTGCAAACCAAATGATGAAAATGCACATAAACCAGATGAAAATCATAAAGCCATAATCACCGTCGCCCATCACAGCTTTGAAACGCGTATCAAAAATGGAGGGAATAAATCCAATAACTGCACCCAAAAATGAGGCATAGAAAAATGGTAAACAGAGCTTTTTGCGCAGGATTAGCCGGAGTAATCGCTCTGCCTTCCGAAACCTCACCCCCAATTTTACCAAACGGCCTTGATAGTCCACATTCTCCTTTTTCAAAGGAGGGTGAGTAATGGATTATTTTGTCGGATTAGATGTTGGTGTTGAAGACACGGCATTATGTGTTGTCGATGTTGACGGAACGGTCTTGCTTCAAACGGAAGTGCCGACCGACCCGCAAGTGATAGCAAATAGTCTTAAACCTTACCGCAGAACGCTGCGCCGTGCAGGGCACGAGGCGGGGGCTTTGTCCCCTTGGCTGCAGTCCGAATTACTCGCCCTTGGCTTGCCTGTGATCTGTGTTGAGGCGCGTCATGCGCGGGCGGCGATGTCGGCGCAGCGCAATAAAACGGATGCGGCGGATGCTTTGGGTCTGGCCCATATTATGCGTACGGGTTGGTTTAAACGGGCGCATATGAAGGCGGAAGGCACATACCGTCTGCGGCTACTTTTGACTCACCGCCGCAACCTCAAACGTAAGTTCCTCGATATTGAAAACGCCATCCGGCACTCGCTCAAGGCGTTTGGCATCCGTATAAAGGGGACAGGCCGTGCGGGCTTTGACAAGCGCATTCGCGAGTTGACAGATGATGAGCCCTTTACGCGCGACCTCATCGGCACGATGCTGGATGCGCGCGCCGGGCTTTGGGAGCAGTTCAAAAAACTGGACACGCAAGTGGTCAAGATCACGCGCGAGACGGAGCTAACGCGCCGTTTTATGGAGATACCCGGCGTCGGGCCTGTGACGGCTTTGTCCTTTATGGCGGGGGTGGATGACCCGGCCCGGTTCAAACGCTCACGCGATGTCGGGGCCTATTTTGGCCTGACGACAAAATGTTGGCAGTCCGGGAGTTCAATAGACATTAAAGGCCGCATCTCAAAGGCAGGCGATAGTGATGTCCGCAGGGCGCTGTATACGGCGGCAAGCGCCATGCTGTCGCGTTATAAGGGCCGCTTGGCGCTCAAGAACTGGGGCTTATCGATTGAAAAAAGACGCGGGCATAAGAAAGCCCTTGTTGCTGTGGCGCGTAAGCTGGCGGTTATCATGCATGCGATGTGGCGGGACGGAACCTTCTTTGATGACCCGTTGATGGTGACATAAAGGAGACGCATTGAAAGAAACAACTGACTTAAATGATTTTGTGAGACACCGCGAAAGCGGATGTGAGGAGATGGTGTAGACTTTGAATTATGGGAAGCCCGATATCTTGCTTGTGAGCATGCCGCTTGGCATGGACCACGACGTTTAGCCTGTACTGTTGCCCCATTTAACCGAAGCCGGATTGCACCCTTGCGGAGAGACACAGCGCCGAAAGACGAGCGCTTTGGCCGCCGGGAAGTGCGCAGGAGAGCACGGCGCACCTGATCTTCAAAGAAGAGCTGACAAATTAATTAGATACATCTACGAGAAACACAGGAGATACCGATGATGTGCACGCAAACGAGAGAAACGATTAGGAGAGCAAGATAA
>NZ_AUAC01000003.1 GCF_000428525.1 Hellea balneolensis DSM 19091
AATATTAATGCGTTTGAGAGCTATGACATTACGGCGACTGACGGCAATGATTATGTTTACACTGAAAACGGTGATGGCGATGATATTATCCGTGGTCTTGGCGGTAGTGATATAATCTACACGCGTGGCGGCAATGACCAGATTTATGGTGGCGAGGGCGATGATCAACTCTATGGCGGTGATGGTGATGATTATATTGAGGGCGGCGACGGCAATGACGTGCTTTGGGGCGAAGACGGTCTTGATACGATCTTTGGCGGCGCGGGTAATGATACGATTTATGGGGGCACGGGTGCAGATCTATTTGTTATTCAAAGATTTGGTGGTCTGGAAACAATTTCAGATTTTGAGATTGGAATTGATCTCGTAAATGTATTTGCATTTAGTGTCTCTGAAGTCTCATCTGCTTTAACAGAGTTCCAAAATGCATATGATCCGGATTTACCTGAGACTCACTACATGCATTTACCAACAGATGTGTCTATTCGATTTCTCGGTATCGACCCGCAACTACTCTCGCTAGATGATTTTGACTTCACTGAAGTTGAATTACCAGCTGATCCAAAAGAGGTTCCTAGCAAGCTCTTAATTGAGTTTTTTGCACGTCAAACGGCTTATCTTCAACGAGCTGAACTAGACGCTCTTTTACGAGATGAAAATCCTATTTATGAAAATTATGCTGTCCTAGATGCTCTCGGCAATGACACGGGGTATTTAGTAGAAAAGATATTTGACTTTGAAGGATTTTTAGCTGTCGCATTAGTGAGTGATACAGGCCAATCTGTTCTTGCTGTCCGCGGTACAGCATCATTTTCAGATATATTAGCTGATCTAGACCCGGGTGGAGTTGGCTATGATCAATTTGTTGCAGCCTGGAATCAAACAGATCCTAACAGCTTGCGTCAATGGATTCTTGATAATAATGAAGAGGGAATCCACATCACAGGGCATAGTTTAGGCGGTGCACAGGCGCAACTCTTGACTGCTTTTGCGTCTGAACAACAAATTCTGATCGGTTCTTTGACTACATTCAATTCTCCGGGAATTTCTGATGTTGATTTATCCAGAATAGATGCGGCTTATGTTGGAAATGTCGAACATAATATTTCTTCTGGTGATGTTGTTTCAATGGTTGGTGATGGATACGTGCCAGGTCAAGTTAGTATTTATGATCTTGATACTATAACTTCTTCATCTACTATTTCTGCACTTTTCCATGTTTATTTTGCTCATGCCAGCCATTGGTCAGATGATGAACTTTACGGTTCTGATTTTAATGTATTTGAGCAGAGGCCAATAGAAAATGATCCCGTTGATAGGGGGCTGCTATCAACTAGTGATTTGGGTGCGGGAACCTATAGCCACTTAATATCAAATTATGGATTTGATTCTGAGTATTTTTCATTTTTGGTCGCCGTGAATAATGTTGTAGGCAAAATAAACCCTGTTCTAGGAGCTGGTACAGCGGCAGCTCTATTAACGCGAGCTACGGCCGAAGCAGCGCGTTCTATAATAGGGCAGGCAATAGAACTAATTAGTACGATTGCCGATATTACATTGGCTGCCTTCAACATCGCTATAGCCGCGGGGGAAGCTGTTTCTGAGTGGACATTTGAAATGACTGATCTCATTTTGACTTGGACAGCAGAAACCTTTCTTGCCTTCGCTCGATTTAATGTGGAAATGTGGGTATCCGCTGCCGAATGGGGGGTCGCCACGGCCGCGGCTGTCTCATCTTGGACATCCGAGCAATGGGATAAAGCGAAGAATTGGACGGCGACCACTTGGGATGCTGTTAAAGATTGGACGTCTGGCCAATGGGATGATGCTCAAAATTGGACGATTGAAGCCTGGGAAACATTAGGTGATTGGACCGCTTCTCACTGGGAGGCCGTCAAGGATTGGACATCTTCCCAGTTTGATGACTTAATGGGCCTTTCAGCCGACGCCTTAAGAGATACCGTTGAGCTTGGAGCTTCACTATTAAGACGTATCAACGAAACTGGCGAGCAGATAACGGATGCCTTAATAAGTACAATTGTGGATAATCCGATTATTATTGCTGGCACTGAAATTATAGACGACATAATTGGCGGCGTAGTTTCTGAAATATTTAATCTTGGCTTAGGTGATGATACAGTCGCTCCAGGAGGAGGGTTCGATACGGCTTCATTGGGGGCGGGCGTGGATTCAATAGTGGGAACGAGCGGAGAGCTAGATGGTCTGCGTGTCAATGATTTTACCGATGAAGATAGTCTCGAAATTGTTGGTATTGGTTTGACACGTGACAGCTTCATGTATTCACAAGGGTCTGCCATTTTGGATATTGATACTGATGGTGATGGCCTATTTGATGTCACGATTAAACTAGAAGGTGATATATCATTTGACGAAATTGTAATCTCAATTGTTGATGGCAATACGGTTATCACGACAAGTGGTTCATCTAATGGTATTGATCAAGATGGTTCGGATTTGGACGATATCATCTTAGGGTCTCCTGGCGATGATGTATTACGCGGCTTGGAAGGCGCTGACACCTTGGATGGGGCTGCGGGAAAAGACACAGCTAGTTATGTTGGGTCAGATGAACGCGTCATAATCACACTTAATAGTTCAGCCGAGGGTGGGCATGCGGAAGGCGATATTTTGTCCAATTTTGAAAGCCTCATCGGCTCCGACTTCAATGATATACTAACGGGTGATACTGGAGACAATACGCTATCAGGTGAAGATGGGAATGATACTGTAAGTGGTGTTGAAGGGAACGACACATTAATAGGCGGCGTAGGCAATGACATTTTGGATGGCGGTCTAGGTGATGATATTCTCATTGGTGAGGAAGGTGCGGATCGTTTGATTGGCGGTTCGGGCGCGGACATTCTAGATGGCGGCTTGGGCTTTGACTCTGTTGATTATCGCGGCGCGGCATCTCGTGTGGCCTTCGATGTCGTTAGCGGCGGCACAGTCGGCGATGCGGCAGGTGATACCTTTAACGGTATTGAGCGTTATTATGCGTCAAACTTCAACGACACCATCACAGGCTCTGATGCTAATGAATTCTTCTACGGCGAGGACGGCAATGACACCATCAATGCAGGAGGTGGTATTGATCGTGTCTATGGCGGCGACGGTAATGATATTCAGCGCGGCCAAGCGGGTAATGATCAGCTTTACGGCTCAGCGGGCGCGGACCAACTGAACGGCGGTACAGGCTTTGATATTGCCAACTATAGAGCGGCCACTTCTGCTATTATGGTCAATCTTGCGACAGGCGGGACTGTCGGCGACGCGGCTGGTGACACTTACTTTGGCCTAGAAGCGATTTACGGTTCTGACTTTAACGACGTTATGACAGGCTCTAGCGGAACCAATGAACTGCGCGGCTTTAAAGGTGACGATATTCTCGACGGGTCAGGTGGTAATGACCGTCTCTTTGGTGGAGAGGGCGCTGACACGCTCATTGGAGGCACAGGCATTGATATTGCCATGTTCACTGTAGCCACTGCTGGCGTAACGCTTGACTTAGCCACAGGCGGGACAGGCGGCGAAGCGGCTGGTGATAGCTATAGCGGCATTGAATGGGTCTTTGGCTCTGACTTTGATGACGATATTACAGGCGATAGTGGCGCGAACCGCTTAACAGGTAATGACGGTAACGATAAGCTAAACGGTGCGGGCGGTAATGACCGCTTACTCGGCGGCGACGGTAATGACACCATTAATGGTGGTGACGGCGTAGATACCATCTTCGGCCAAGCGGGTGATGACATTATGATAGGCGGCGCGGGTAATGACTTCTTCTTCGGAGATAGTGGCTCGGATAGCCATGACGGCGGCACAGGGACGGATACAGTCTCATACCTAGCCTCAAGCTCAGGTGTCACTGTGAATATGCAAACGGGCGGCACAGGCGGCGATGCTGCGGGCGACACTTACACAAGTATCGAACGTATCTTTGGGTCTGGCCATGATGATAACCTGACAGGTTCTGACGGTAATGACACGATACTGGGTAATGGCGGTAATGACTTCCTTACGGGCGGCCTTGGCAATGACAGTCTGAACGGCGGCGCAGGTGTTGATAGTTTTGCTTATAACACCGCACAGGACGCAGCAGATGTTATCCAGGGCCTCACGATCAATGAAGTCATCGACATCCTCTTCACAGACCCGGCCTTTGACACATTCGCGGAAATTATGGCGGTGGCGACAGATGCAGGCGCGAATACGATCTTCAACTTTGGCGGCGGTAATACCCTCACGATCGTGGGACAGAACATCGCTGATCTCAGCGCCAATAACTTCACCTTCACATCAACAACAATGGCAGAACCATTAGGAGGCGATGACAGCTACACCTACGAAATGGCAGATATAGAGCTCAATTTTTTCGCCGAGATCGTTACCGGTGTCTTCGACATGTATGCTTTGATTTAGACACCTGCGTAACTGGCATGACCACAAGCAATACTTATCATGAGATATTTCCATATTTTGAGAGCTGGTGCTATGTAAGGTAACGAACCAATGGTATAAACGATTGATATTTATATTTAATTTATGATATGTGGATCACCTGTACCCCCAATTATGCCCCCAATCAGCCTTTAACCCGCATACATGACGCGTTGGAGGCCGACGAAAGCGGTTTTGATATTGGGGAGGTCGCCGAGTTGGGATTTGGCGTCTGACAAACTTCCATAGCGGATTTTGAGCAGATCACCGAGTTTGTCATAGCCCAGCTCTTCCACACCTTCGCGTTCATAGGCTTTAAGGACCGCTTCGAGGAAATCCCGCATCGATGTTTCATAGCCGCTCAAGCCGAATTGACGGGCGTCTTCGGCGCGTTCAACACGGGTGCGCGGATCAAGCTTGAAACGGATATTGGCGAGCACATCGAAAATATCGCTATCGGGCGCATCGATCAGGCGCGCCATATCATCTAGTCGTTCTTGGTCAAAGCCGCGTTCCTGTAACTGCCCCAGCAAAGCTTTGCGCAGATCAGGGTCGCTCCATTTCTCGCGCAGTTCTTCTTCGCCAGAGATCAGGTTTTGTAAATCACCAAACAAACGCTTTAGAAACTCTGAAGCCGAAACTTGCTGCCCGTCCAGCCAATAGGTCGTCACCGCCATATATTGGATTTGCCGCTTGGAGCCATCGGCCAATTTCACGACAACCTTCTCCGGCTTTTCTGCGTTTGGATCACCGGGGTCTACAAAATCATCCGGGTCTGGCTCTTTTACGCCTTCTGGGTCATTGGGTTTCTCTGGTGGAGGAACAGGCTCCAAAGGCTCCCCGTCCCATTCGGGGTCGTTGAAATGCTCATAGGCTTTGACGAAATCATAAATGGTGAAATGGTCCTTGCCGTCAAACATGCGCGTCCCGCGTCCGACAATCTGCTTAAACTCAATCATCGAGGTCACAGGTCGCATAAGAACAATATTGCGCACATTGCGCGCATCCACCCCGGTTGAGAGCTTTCGCGATGTAGTGAGGATGGTCGGTATGGTTTTCTCATTATCCTGAAAGCGCCGCAAATCGGCTTCGCCCGCTTCGCCGTCATTGGCGGTCACGCGTACGCAATAACCCAGATCGGGTACGGGCTTATTCTCATTGATAAAGTCGCGCACCATAGCCGCGTGGTCTTGGGTGGCGCAAAAGACGAGCGTCTTTTGCATTGGGTTTATCTGCCCCATAAATTCTTTCACCCGGCTTTGCTCGCGCTCATCCATCACGATTTTGCGGTTAAAGTCGCTTTCGGTATAGGTTTTGTCTTGCTCGATAATGCCGCGCACCACTTTATCACCGGGGCGGTAAACATATTCATCAATCGTACTGGCCATTTGCCGAACTTTAAATGGTGTGAGGAAGCCGTCTTCAATCCCTTCCTTGAGTGAATAGGTATAAACAGGCTCCCCGAAATAGGCATAGCTATCGGCGTTGGTTTCGCGCTTGGGTGTGGCTGTCAGGCCGAGCTGCACGGCGGGCTCGAAATATTCCAAAATTCGCCGCCAAGGCGTGGCGTCTCGAGCACCTGCGCGGTGGCATTCATCAATGATGATAAAATCAAAAAAGTCCGGCGGATATTCCATATAGTTTGGTTCGCCATTCTCATAGATTATGCCCTCTTCGTTCTCGCCAACTTCTTCCGACCCGCTGGTCATGAGTGTCTGAAAGATTGAGAAAAACACATTGGCATTTTTGGGCATGCCCTTGCGGTTACGGATTTCCTTCGGGCTAATCCGCATACGCGCGTCTTCGGTAAAGCCAGAGAAACTCCCATAGGCCTGATCGGCGAGGATATTGCGATCCGCGAGGAAAAGGATACGCGGCTGCCGTTTTTTATCTCCCGGTAGGTTCCAACGTGTCTGGAACAGCTTCCACGCTATCTGATAGGCCACACCCGTCTTGCCAGTCCCTGTGGCGAGCGTCAGCAAGATGCGCTTATCCCCACGCGCTATGGCCTCTAAGACGGCAATGATGGAATTATGCTGATAGTAGCGCGGCTCCCATTTGCCGCCATCTGTGGCAAAGGGCACAGCGCCAAATAATGTGCGCCAGTCGCTTTCTTGCGGGAAGATACGTGCCCAAAGCTCATCTGGCGATGGGAAGGGCGGCTGAAACTCGCGTTCTTTGCCCGTTTTCATATCAATCTCGCGCCATTTAAGACCGTTTGAGCAATAGGCAAAGCGCGCTTTGAGGCGGCGGGCATAATCTATGGCTTGGCGATGACCTTCGCGGTGGGACATAGAGGCCTTTTTGGCTTCCAGCGCAGCGAGCTTTTGTCCACGATATTCAAAGACATAATCGGCATGGACAGGATTAACGCGGTGCCCGCCCGACATAATTCGCCCCGGACAAATCAGCTCTTCACGCAACCGTGTACCAGACACCTTCCCCCAACCTGCCGCTTGCAGGGCAGGTAGGATGCGGTTAGTCCGTGTCTCGGCTTCGGTTTCGTCGTTCATTCTGGGAATTCCTCCAGAATATTGCCTTGGGCAGCTATTCGCAATTTATCCAAACGCTCTAAGTGATCCGAGATTGTCCCCAACTCTAATTCCAGCCGCTCTCCGATTTGCGAGATATTGGCGTCAGGTAATTTTTCATCGATTTCTTTAATACAGGCAAGAAAGTTTTGTACTGCGACAACCTCATTACGGTTTAAAAATTTTGCGCGTGATCGAAATTGGTTTTCAAACCAGTCTCGCTCTTTGTAATAAAGCCATAGATGCTTTTTAACTCTGAAATCCTCGAGATCCATGAGGCTACGTTGTAAAACCCGCATGCTTCTGGCAATGCCAATCCGGGCCTCATTGCGACTTTGGTAGGATTGAAAAATATAATCGATGATACGAATGGAAATATAAATGCCTATGAACTCCGGCGTCATACTTTCCAGAAAATTTACCCAGGCATTATCGATACCTTTTATCTCAAAAAATTCATTGGCGAATAATATGCCAGATGTGAGACCAGCCACACCAAATAGATCAAGGAAGAAATGATATCTTGAATATCTCACGTCAACTCTCCCGCAAAGGCTTTGGCGAGGAGGGATCGGCGGAGATCATTGCAATCATTTTGTTGCGATGCATTTGAGGTGTTTAGTGTCTTAAACTTCTTCGTGTAGAATTCAATTGTTGCAACAATTGTTTCTTGCTCCGGTTTCGGTGGTACGGGAATAGGAAATTGTCTAATATCGCCAATGTTAAGATGGGGCGAAGCGGCACCACCCGTGAAATGACGAACCTCACCTAAAATTAGAGCCGAATTTAAAACAGAACAAAAATATTCCGGTAGGATATACTCATTCCGCAATCTAAACTGCATCATCCTTTGTCCAAGACAAGCCTTTAAGTCGGGCGGGTGCATGCAAGCTATGCCAAGAATTCCACCTTCTCTGCTATACAAGACATCTCCGGGCTTGGGCTCTAATCTTGATATTCTAGTTTGATAGGTTTCTGAAGATACATATCTAACCTTAGTGAGGTTTAGTTCACCAGGGCGAAAATTGGTCGTTCTTAAACATATTTCACCTTCATGGGTCCACTTGGGGGTTGTGTGTAGGCAATCAACTATATGGGTACAAAGTTGCTCCGTAGAAGCCCAGGTCCAATGAGCCGGAATTACGTCCTTATCATTTATCGTCACAAAGCGAGGCTTCCGAAATTTCTTCTCACCTTCTCGATTTTTTTGTTCTCGTGTAAGTTCCCTTATTGATTCAGTGACCGTCTTATGCGTAGATTCAGTTGAATTACCTAAGACCGCTTCATTTAGAACGACTTCAAACAACTCCTTAGCACTTTCCAAATTTGTCTCCGTATTGGCGCGGGCGCGATCTAGGCCTTCAAAGGCCTGATCGAGGGTCGCCACAATCCGTCTCTGCTCCTCTAAAGGCGGGAGAGTAATAGATAAATCGTAAACTTCGTTGCGATTAATTCCGGGTTTTACCCCTTTCGCCATTTTTGGAAGTTCTAAACTAAATAGAAGATACTCCAAAAAATCAAAATCAATTCGATCTTCGTCATGCGTCGTGAAGTAGGTAACATCTAAAGGCCAAAAAGGGGTTTCCACGCGATTGATTTCCCCCGCAGATCCTTTCCGCCCTACTATCAAAGACGGTGTTTCATAATAAAACTTCTCCGAATATGACTTTATACCATTAGCCCCTAAAACCGGATAAGAACCATCTGGATTTCTTTCATCTCTTGGCAGGGGTTTCCCATAATTTAGAGTGAGAACGTCGCCGAGGGGTATTTCCTCCCATCCCTCTTTCACAACAATGTCCTTATATCTTCAAGGATTTTTGCCATTTCCTTATTCCGTGAGAGCATGTCGGCGATAATCTCTTCAGGATCGCGCAGTGGTTCTGCTTCTGGCTCATTGGGGTTCTTGACAGAGAGATCAAGAGTCTCAAGGTCGACATCATCAACACTTTGAGTCCAGCTTTTCTCGCTTTCGGCCCGGATCTTTTGCAAGCTTACAAACTCTGCCAAATCCTTATCATTAAGCGGATTGGTTTTGCCGAGGTTACGCCCCGGATCGAGGGCGTAATACCAGATGTCGCGCGTGGCTTTGCCTTTTTCAAAAAACAGAACCACCGTTTTTACCCCCGCGCCTTGGAAGGTGCCGCCGGGGCAATCGAGGATAGTGTGGAGGTTACAATTGTCCAAAAGCTCCTGCCGTAGGGCAATAGAGGCGTTATCCGTATTCGATAGAAATGTGTTTTTAATCACAATTGCGGCGCGCCCGCCCGCGCGAAGTTTGCGAATGAAATGTTGTAAGAACAGATAGGCAGTTTCCGAGGATTTAATCGTGAAATTATGCTGCACCTCGCCGCGCTCTCCGCCGCCAAATGGGGGATTAGCGAGGATAACGTCATGGCGGTCTTTTTCCTGTAAATCCATGATATTTACATTCAGCGTATTGGTGTGAATGATATTGGGCGTTTCAATGCCGTGCAGCACCATATTCATAATGCCGATAATATAGGCCAGGGACTTTTTCTCTTGGCCGTAAAAGGTTCGCTCTTGCAGCGTTTCATAATCAGACGCGGATAGGTCCCCTGTTTTCATATAGTCATAGGCTTCGCAGAGGAACCCCGCCGAGCCGCAGGCCCCGTCATAGACCGTCTCGCCTATTTCCGGATCGAGTACTTTGATCATGGCGCGGATGAGCGGGCGCGGCGTGTAATATTCTCCGCCATTGCGCCCTGCATTGCCCATACGTTTTATGCGGCTTTCATAGAGGTCAGAGAGCTCATGTTTTTGGACTTGTGAGTTGAATTGCAAACTATCGACCTGATCAATCACATCGCGCAAAGTATAGCCGGAGCGAAAGCGATTAATAATTTCGGAAAATATCTCCCCGATTTTATACTCAATCTTGTCCGACGATTTTGCGCTGGTCCGAAATGCCGCCAGATAGGGAAAGAGATCATCATTGACGAACTTAATAAAGTCATCGCCCGTCTTGGCGGTAATATGGTCCAGCTCGCCATTGGCATCTTTGGGCGCCGCCCAGCTTTTCTAGCGATAGGCGGTGTCCAGGATAGGGGCATAGTCCTTGCCCTCCAACAGCGCAGTATCCTCGCGCTCACTCTCCCGGTCATCCAGATATTTGAGGAACAATATCCAGCTGGTTTGCTCGGCATAGTCCAGCTCAGACGCACATCCCGCTTCATTTCGTAGTGCGCGGTCGATATTGTTAAAGGCCGTTTCGAAGTTGCTCATTATAGTCCTGTTGCGGTCATGACAGTTTGGTTATTCTGATCCCCGGTTCTTGCTACTCAAGGGTGAGCACCGCGTAAAGCGCTATTAGTCGTCCGCAACCCTCTAAATACTCTCTAGGCTAGATTATCATTTATTTGGGGGTGACCCAGGTTCCGGTACATCAGTTTCCGACTCAGTAGGCTCGCTAGCTTTTAGTATAGTGAGCTCTTTGCTTTCTAAAACTTTCACTCGATCTTTCAATTTACCATTTTCTGCGATAACTTTTTCTAATCGAGGTCTAAGTTGCTTATGCTGTGTGTGCATTTCTATATAGAATGTAGCCCAGAGTGCTAGGACAGCCAAAAATATACCCAAGCCAGCGATGAGGCCAATATTCTTAGCCTTCTCTGCTGCTCCCTTAGCAGTATCGGCTGCTGATTGAGCTTCGGTGGCTTTAGTCCTCGCTATAGTCGCTTGTTGGGTCGCTTTCACAGTCGCTTCGGGGATTGAACTGCGAATTGCTACTCTGGGGTTGTTAGGGTTAAACTGGCTAGCGGCTTTACTGATAAATTTTTCGATTTCCCAAAACTCAGTATTTGAAGGAGGTCTGCCAGCTTTTGGCATGCCAGTCATTTTGGTGAACTCCACCCAAATGAGTCCTTCAGTTAAAGGAATAGTGTAAGGTTCGTTCGTCAGGTTATGTAATGGAATGCATAATTTCCCCCAGAAACACGGATCAACTAGTGGACCTGTTCCTAAAAGAAGACCTCGATGGACATGATTAATTTGTAGATTAAACCTTACGGCAATGAAAGGAGGAAGGCGAAATTCCAAATCACACTCTACAAACACAATTGAATTTGCGGGTATAGTCAGGTTGTCATCGTCAGGACTTAAAATGGATTCTAACTTGTATTCATTACTATTGAACACAAAGGCGTTTTCGCCAATTCGACCTTCATAGGATGCGGCCTTAAGTCTAGGTTTTTCATCTTCTTGCTTTGCAGAAAACGGAAAAACCATCCCTGTTTTACGGACATATTCAATAATATCGTCCGCAGAAAGTAACGATGCGTCGATTTTGGGCCAGGGATCTTTATAATCCACTTTCCCAGACTTGAACTTAAACGGTGTAGCTAATGTTTCGGCTTGCTTAACATCTTCTAGTTCGAAGGTCTGCAGTTTGGCTGCAGATAGTCGCCGGTTCGGTTTTGCAGGCTTTGCGCTCATACGAATATTTTGTTCGCAGAAAAGATATCGAATGGTGAAAAACCAAAAAAGTTTATACTCTGGCCTAGCATGTCTTGAGTCTTCACTATGAACTTGGATAACTCGCTCTCAGTGTTATCTAAATCATGGCTTTTGCCTATGTAATCCAAATGGTTCATAACCAATATATTTGGCTTGTTGACATCTAGCGCATGTTTGACTTGTTTTACATCAAATACGCCGACCCGACGTAATTTTTTTGTTACAGTTGTATATTCTCTTAAATCTAGATCACTACCTTTTCTTCGAGCAATTTCTTCCCAAGTCGTTTCCCCGAATAATGGCCCAGATTCTCCAGCCACTCGAATTGGGTATGAGCGTAAAACCATGACTACTTCATCGACATCTAAAGGGCTTAATCCCGCTTCGCTTAATGCAGCTGCTGCAGTCGTACTCCGCGAGGTTGCCTTTGGCCAGTAACCGCCTTCCAAGAGTGAGAGGCCAAAACCCTGAGAGCCTTCGATTATTACTCTCGAGCCTTTTGACAGCCACTTTCTAAGTCTCTCGGATGTATCACAAACAAATGCTGAGAGGGTCTCGCAATGTTGAGCATCAAGTGAGCTTAGGGGAAAGTTTTGTGCCCCGCGAGCTACGGATGCTAAAACAGCTGCGCCAACGCCACTTCCTGTTGAGCCAATATCTCTTCCAAGCTTTGACCCTGCTTCCCATAACTTGTGTTCGTCAGAAATTATTCGAGCATAAGGGCTAATAAAAATACGATCTTTCGGATATTGAAGGAGTTCGATTTCTTCGAGCAAAATATTTACGTCAATATATGAGCCCGCTGGGAAGACAACATCGACATTTCTGTCAATGCACCCTGCCGGTAATTGCCTTAAGGCATATTTGCGCTTGTCCTTAGTATAACCTGTGTGACCTGAGTTGGATCCTCCAACGCGAACCACGATCACATGGCTTTCTTTGGATCGCCTTGCAAGTTCGAGCGCCACTTTCCCCTTACCCTCAGAACCAAATTGTCCGCCAACAACTACAGATACGGGCATTACGTTTCCCCTTGAAACTTATTCATTATGGTTATTATGTCGCCTGCAATATCGTATTTGGGGACATTATTAAAGTAGTTTTCGTGTGCGAGTTTCTGCATTTTATCAACTTTAGCCTCAACTTCTGATGAAGACGCCCTCTCAAACTCAGCATTGGCAGATTGAGTCTTCAATTTTAATCGTTCTATATAACGTTTTTTTCGAGTCGATTTTTGAGCGTCGACAAAAATATGATGAAAATTAAATCCGAATTTTTCTACTAGAAACGCATGATCATCTGGGAACCGTAAACCATCTACTACAATTTTATTAAATCCACTAACCCGGGCAATAGTACGCTCTGCCAGTTCGCGTTGGCGACCTGTTTCATTGATTTCAAGACCAATTTTTTGTCTGTTTTTGCGATCAGCCTTCAAATTTCTTTTCGATAAAATTTCGTCAATAATGATGCTGAATCTTGTGTAGGCATATCCCTCATCTTCTAAAACTTGAGCTATCGTGGTTTTACCAGCGGCTATTGGTCCACTTATGCCTATTACCGTTGGGCGTTTGCTGACTTTAAGGTCCGGTATTATTAACGGGGGCTCTTCTTGGGTTCCGAGTTCTTCAGATAGGCCCGCCAGATGGAACGTACCTACTAATGCGGATGTGATTGCGTCTAGCTCATCATGGGTTACCTTTTTTCTAAGAAAATCACCCTGTACGCCAAATTCACCCAAGCCAAGCTTTAACCACTTTTCTCCAGCGCCTTTTCTTGGAATGCGCATTATGTCTTGTGCTGCTCCAGGATAACTTTCGATAACTGGTATACCCAATTCTCTAAAGCCTTTCGCTAGCCGAATGCCTCTTGCAGTAAGTTTTTGCATACTGGGCAACAAGCTAGGGTAAACGTTTATTCCCCGCCTTTTCAGCTCTCGCTCACATTGTCTCATGATCCCAAATTCGTCTCTTGTAGGATCGTCATCGAATACAGTTTGGCGGCCAGCGGGCAGACATAAGGGGGAATCAATAGAAATTACGTCTGGTTTCGCAGCAACAGTTTGAGCAATTATATCAGCATCTGTAGCAATCATTTTAGTTTCAACGTGTGAACCCTTTAAGGCACACCAACCTGTCGGACGCGTTTCCGAACCCGTTAAATCAATCCCAACTATTTTGGATTTGGCTGCAGGTAAACCATCGAATAATTCTCTAAAAGTTGGAGCTCTGGTTAGCTCATTAGAGGCTGACTTCAAGTTTGTGGGTAAGCTGTTCATATTCTTCGGAGCTGACCAATCTTGAAATTTTACTTTTTTTCCAAAAAGGTCGTGCACAAACCCTAGTCTTTGCAGGGCAATATCAAAAATGCTGCCCATTGCTGCAATATCAGCTCGATTGTACTGAATGAGGCGATTTAATGAACTCATATTTCCTCGAAGGTACTCATGCCACAAGAGTACGGCTGCGAAGCCATCTACGTCACCAATCTCTTCCCGAAAATCAATGCCAAGTTCTATTTCAATTGCCTTTTGTCCGCCCGTTAAATTTACTCGTCTGCATAAATACATCAAATCTATGTGGACGTCTGGCAATTCAATGCTTGGATGTTCCTGCTTTAAAAAGCGTTGGTCAAATCTAATCCCATTGTAGGTTACCATCGCGACCGAATGACGAGCAGCGTCCAGTAATTCAGTGACGTCGTCACCTTTTACGAATGTTTGTGATTTTCCACCAATCGACCAACCTACAACAGTAATCTCGTCGTAAAAGTGACTCAGCCCTGTTGTTTCAATATCTAGAAAAAGAACTTTTTCTGGATATTCGCAACAAAGAGAAAGTTCGCCATACAACTTTTTGGGTATTGGCTTAATAGTTCTCGTAGGCTTAATCGGTTTTAATTTTGAACCCAAGTCTCTGTCCTTAGCAAGCGACGGTGTTAGAAAATTCTTATATTCCACACTAAAGGCGTTCTATCCCAAAAGGCAAACAGTACAAACTAAGACTTTGGAGAATACAACGAATGCTTAGACTCCTAGTCTATTGGATTCCACGAACAAGGGCTATTTCCGCGAGCAACGTTTTCATATCCCCTTTTGTCAAAGGCTGAGTATCCTCATATTCATCTGTATTTTTGTGCCTATCCACTAATCCTAACATTGTTTCGCGCTGAGCATTTGGGCTTAACTTCCCGTAGCTATTATAGGTGGTATCGAGGTGTTCATGGCCCATATTTTGACTCCAAGCCTTCATCGCCATCGGATCGAGCTTTAACTGATACGCCAATGCGGTGAGCGTGTTTCGAAAACTGTGAGGATTGTAATATTGCATTCCATTTGCTTTGAATGCCTCGCGAAATATTTTTCTCATCGGCTGGGCAGTGGTCCAATGACGCTTGGTTAGGCCAACAGGCGTATAGAGGTCATTCTCATCATGGCCATTTTGCGTCGCTGGAAAGAGCGGGTCACTATCGGAGAAGCCTAAGTCATCTTTCAAGAATATGATATATTCTGCGACCTGGGCCTCGATAAAGTCTCCCACGGGGTAAAACCATGTCAGGATATGTTTGCTGGCTTTGGTGTTGGTTGTATCGGGGTGCTGAATTACTTCGCGCTCAGCAAGCCTTACATGCCCCACTGTCATTGATATGATTGATCCATCCCGTGCACCAGATAATAGCGTAAAGGCTAACAGGGCTCGATTACGTCGATCTATAACGCTGGATATAGGCATCGCGGCAATAGTTGATGTGATTTGCTCTATAGTTGCGAATTTGACCATCTTTTGCGCTCGTCCTGCCCGTTGTTCCTTATCAGTAAGGCGTAGAGCTAAAAGTGGTTTCCGAGCTTGTTTTGGCTTTAATTTCTCATCCATAACCATCCACTGAAAAAAGTCTTTCACATGGCGTACCTTTGCCGCCTTTGTTCGAGTAGTGACGGATAAACGACGCAGTGCCTCCAAATATGATGTTACATGTTCACGGCTAAACTTTTCAAAGTCTACCCATCCTGTAGCGATCTCATACCCAGCCAGTGCCGCCAGTTTTTGATCGATTGTGCTTTCTGCTTTCTGGACTTCTAGTTCGTCTATCCATGCAAGCTTTAGCCGCTCATTCTTGGGATTCACTTCAGTCATATTTCTATCCTTTCAAAAGTGAGTGATTAAGGGGGGCATAGGAATTGCTAATATATGCGTATCCAGCTGCTCAATCATTCGAAGCTTTTGAAGCGTATTGGGCTTTCAAATTGGCTAGATTGGAACGAGTATTGAAGTTGCGTAGGGTCAATCCACAAATCACACACTCACCTAGTGCGATTACCTTCCGGGAGTTGCTAGGTTTAATCCGAAAACTACCTTTAGCGATTTGACGTGGTTCTTTGCATTTCACGCAATACATCTCATCCGGTGCGCAAGGGCGCTTCTTTGCCTCTTGTCGCGCTTTCATCCATGTTTTGGCTTTGGCGCCGTTTAGGATGATAGGTCGCGAGTCAGATACCATCGCACAGGATAAACCAGCTTTTTTAATCCATGCGCGTATGGTAGCCGGATGTACATCCAATAGCTTACCAAGGCTTTCTACCGTATAAGGGCGATGGGACTTTATCAGTCGGTAATCATGTTTGCGCTGCATGGCTTCGCTCTATGCATTTGGGCTTTCATAGAGAGCTCTTACATCTTCAGCTTTCCAGACAGTAGTTCTGGGACCTAGTTTTTGCGGTTTTGGGAAACGTCCTTCCTTGACACCAGCCCACCATGTGCTTTTCGATACAGGTATGGGGCCGTTAGGCGCGAGAATTTGGGATAGGCGAACAAAGCCTGTTTTAGGAAAGTTGAGGTTATCCATTGTCATGCTCCTTTGGATATGTGTGACCAAAATAGAGCTATGAAGTTTGTTTTCTATTCACCAGTATTTGTAATCTTGAAAAGATAGGATTTTATCCAGAAAGTCCGAGAAAAGTTACTTTTCAGATTTCTTAAAAGCTGGATCATTATAATATCCAGATAATTTCGCCTTTACGGTGGAAACTCCAATATTTTCAACAAATTCAGCCTCATACCATTGGATTATTGTATGTGCAAACGCGTCCTGTTTCATAATTAACCCGCCTTCATTTGCAATGACTGAAGCAATTTTTCTATGGATGGCTTCGGAGTTTTTCGATGGACGGCCAATCTTTTTTGCTTTTCTAATCGGGTTAGAATTTCCCCCATATCCAAACAAGTACTCGCCACTTCGCTCCAATTGAATGGGTTTGCTTTTGATTGGTGGAAAAAGGTTAATTACATCATCAGAGTCATATCGAATTGCTAAATATGCTTTTTTACCATTACGAATATAGGATCCTTCCCAATCAACATGGCGACTAATCCATACACTTTTAGGAATAGGTTTATGAGCATAATAGAATTTATCAGTATCCCAATTTCTATTATCAAACCATTTTTCAATTTCATGATCAAAATCAGCCTCTGAATTTATGTCAACTTCTATGCCTGTGGCACTGATTTTACCTCCTCTAAGTTTAACAATAAGTGAGCATATTGTTTCATCTAAAGCGTCTTCCAAATCCAGATGCCATTGATCTGAATACTCAGCAATTTCGAGGGCTTTTTCGTATAATTTAAGTTCTTTATTATGGTGTTGGATGCGCTCTGATTTCTCTTCTTCAGTGCAGTCATCTTTCATATATAATTCTGCCATCATTTTGTGATGTTCTGGCGATGAAACATACTCTTCGTCGTTCATAAGTCTTTCATAGTAATTCCATCTAGGGTCATTTCCAATGACGAGGCGACTTGTTTCACTTGGGTTGAGGTACTCAGGTCCTAATTCTGACCCTAAAGATAGCGGGTATTGCTGGAATGCTTCGAGTGAGTCACGACCTTCATCTTCGTCAAAATACATGGGCGTTGGTAGTACTCGGGCAGATGCCCAGTAAAGCAAGTCAGTAAGAGTCCAGTATTCGGGCACTTCAACTTCTTTATAAAATTTGGGAAGGTTAGGTTTTTCAGTCATCATGATGTGTTGTAATATTGCAAAGTATGTTTGCCCACCAATTAGCTAACTTAACGCGCTCACCCCAATATAGGCTGCGATTATAAGCTCGTCTGACTGCGTTCCTATCTTGTCGAGCGCAATATGCCTCTATGACATCAGGTGCCCATAAGCCGCTTTCGTTAGCAAACGTGGAGAACGTTGATCGGAAACCATGTGGCGTCACTTCATCTTTTCTGAAACCCATACGAACTAAGGCTTGGTTCATCGTATTATCACTCATCGGTTTTTTCGAGCTTGTTTGCGCAGGAAATAAAAACTCGCCCCAACCAGTCAGTTCTTTCAGCTCTTCAAGAAGCAGCAAGGATGACTTAGTTAAGGGGACTTTGTGAGGCCTTCTCATTTTCATGCGGTTTGAGGGAATACTCCAAACGCATTCTTCAAAATTAAATTCTTCCCATTTGGCTTGCCTTATCTCACCTGGACGACAAGCAAATTGCATTAGAAGCTTTAGCGCGATGGCTGTTTGACGACTTCCTCTGTATTCATCGATCGCCATGACTAACTCTGCTAATCCGTCTTTTGTTACAATGGCCGCCCTGTGCGTGACCGTCGGTCTAATTAGAGCATCTCTTAAGGCATAGGTCGGGTCTGTATCAGTAATTCCACTTGCCACCGCGTACCTAAATACGCCACCAATACGTGACCGCATCCTGCTAGCTGTTTCGTAGTGTTCTTGAGTTTCGCGTTTGCGGAGTGTTTTAAGGATTATGGGAGCGGTTATTGTCGCGATAGGCATATGCCCGAAATCTTTACGAGCGTCTTTCAGCAACCAATCTAGTTTGCTGAGCGTGGCCGGAGACCGACCTTCCTTAGTAAGTTTTTTGACGAAGTTATCTGCGACTTTGTTAAACGTGTATTCTGATTTGCCTAATTCTTCGGCTGCTGCCTTTCTTTTTAAGTCAGCGGGGTTCAAGCCTTTTTTAAGGTTAGCTTTTGCTTCGTCGCGTTGGTCGCGTGCTTCTTTAAGTGAAACCTCTGGGTAAGGGCCAAATGACAATGTGCCTTCTTTGCCGTTGAACCGATATTTTTGCCTCCAAAGCTTTGAGCCTTTTGAAGTAACGCTGAGGTATAATCCCCCAAAGTCAGATACCTTGTAGGATTTACCCTTTGGTTTAAGAGCCCTTATCTTTGCGTCAGTCAGTGCCAATCTGTTTTCCTGCCAAAATGGGGGTATTTGACTGAGCGTCAAATAAATGCCCCCAATAGTGCCCCCAAATATGCAGGATGTACCCCCACGACGTTGGATGCTGTTGGACAACGTATGTAGTAAAAAGCCAATAAAATCAAGGATTATTGGACTATTTCGGCTTTTAATGGATAGTTAAATGGTGCCCCCACACGGACTTGAACCGCGGACCCCCTGATTACAAAATATAATTTGGGTGTTTTCTAGAGTTTCCTCAAGTGAGAAAAATCGCTAAATATTCAATTAAAACAGCAACTTGAGTTTCCCTGAGTTTCCTCACGTGGGTTGTCGTTTTACGCCACCGTGCTTACTATGTGCTTACTGGAAATAGGAGCATGTAATGGCGCAAAGACTAACGAAACGGGTTGTTGATGCGGCTGAAGTTGGGATTAAAGACCACTATATCTGGGACTCTTCATTAAAGGGTTTTGGATTGAAAGTCACCCCATCAGGACGGAAAGTATACATTGTCCAATATCGACTTGGTGGTCGAAAAGGACGGACTCGTCGGGTCACGCTAGGTCAGCATGGCCCTCTGACGACGGAAGAAGCTAGAGGCTTGGCCAAGAAGAGTTTAGGTCAAGTATCTGCAGGGACCGACCCCGCAGCCGAGCTCGATAAAACACGCGCCGGCAGTTTGATGACGTCGCTGTTGGACAAATTTGACGAGCAGCACATTGAAGTGAAATTGAAGCCCAAATCACAAGAGGACTACCGACGCAACATTCGGCTGTATATCAAACCTGCTCTTGGTCATATGTTGGTCCATCAGGTTACGCGGCAAGATGTGGCTCGGCTTCATCACTCCCTTCGTGAGAAGCCTTATGTTGGTAACCGAGTGATTTCTGTCCTCTCAAAATTCTTCAATTGGTGTGAAAAGTTTGGATATCGAGAAGAAGGAAAAAATCCGTCTCGCTACATCGACAAATACAAGGAGAAGAAGCGTCAGAGGTTTTTGTCGAAGATTGAACAAGAGCGATTGAACCTCGCTTTAGAGCAAGCGAGGTCAGAAGGCGTAATATCTGAATACGCGATTTATGCGATACAGCTTCTCTGTCTGACTGGGGCACGCTTAGGCGAAATTCTCAAATTGAAATGGGAGTATGTGAACTGGGAAAAGGGTACATTGGATTTGCCTGATTCCAAGACAGGTGAAAAAAGTATATATTTGAACGAAGCGGCTAAGGACACGCTCGCAAAAATCATGCGTCAGGTTAATAACCCTTACGTCATCTGCGGGGCCAAACCGGGGGAGCATATCGTTAATTTGCAGAAGTCATGGCGGCGTATCAGATCAATGGCAGATTTAGATGATGTTCGTCTGCATGATTTACGCCATACGTTTGCGAGCATTGCTGTCTCTAGTGGAATGTCGCTGCCTCTTATTGGTGCACTCTTAGGACATTCCCAACCGCGAACAACAGCTAGATATGCGCATCTAGCCTCTGGACCTTTGCGGGACGCGGTAGAGAAAATCGGATTAGAGATTAAAGGTCGATAGATGCGCCCTTACTAACTTTAGTCATCTTCCGCCTTGGGGGCAAAGCAGACCTTAGAAACATGCAAATTTGGAGGGAAAGTGGGGATTGAATTATAAAAAATTCTCACAAAATTTTTCTTGGCTGCATAAGGAATGCCATAGGTACATTTTGCAAATGTTGATCAGAATTTGACATCAACAACAACCGATTCACAGTGTGATGTCGTATGCCTCCATAAGGAAAAGCACATAATATTTTTCCTGTTTTTTTTGTGGTATTCATGTTCGTAAGCTCTTTTTGAGCGGAAGTGTGTGTTCGGTTAAAACGTGCTTTCAAGCCACATTCCAAATTATTTTTTATCCCACTCTTTTCAATATTTGATAGATACTTAAAAGCACTGCTGATTATACCATCATAGGCCTTGAATTTTGGTTGTGCTTTGAGACTTGGCATTAAATTAGGAATTTGAGGGAATATGAAGGATGCGTCTTCTATGGCTGTTCTTAGCTTAACTAATGGGGCACTATTTTCGGGAAAAGTTGCTTGGATCGCGAACTGTATTTCACGCCAACGAAATGGGCTGTCAGTAATTATACAAGCGCCAGTTGCCTGTGCTAGGTACATTGCCATTTCAAAGTTCGGCGCAAGTTGAAGAAAGTTCATTTGTCCGCCATCATCTTTGCTCAATGGGTTACCTCCCAAATCGACCAAGGGATCGTCTTCTTTCATCCGCTGTATTACACCCTTAGCTATCGCAATTTTCTCATCATTCATTTCTTCTTTCGGCTCGAAAATCTGTGCAATAAGAGCTGATTCTGGCATCAAAAGGTGTGTTTGTTTGTGAAAGCCCTTCATCATTCTCATGTATCGAGGATCTTCTTCAGGCTCTATATTGAAGAAAGGTTTCCTAGCTTCGGCCATAGCTAACATTTGCTGCTGTAAATGACGATCGAAGTTGCAAGGATCTGGAACTAAAGTTACAATACCAGCCTCAACCAGCGGCATAATTATTATAAACTGTAAAATGCTTTTTAGGAATTCAAGACGGTGGTTTTGTGGATTTTTGACCGGATTAAACTCTTGCTTGACAGTTCCCGGATGCAAAAAGGGGTGTTGAATGATTATCTCTCCGAAGTAGAGCGACGCGCCAAGAGCAAATTCTGTAATTAGTTCAGGATGCAGTATGCCAGTGTAAACAGCCCTCGATACGCCATCTGTCTTAGGTAATAACGAGAGGATGTCAGTTTCCTTTGGCCACAAAGCTTCGTAAAGGTGATATATTTTACTTATCTGTTCGTTGGTCAGATCGCGTCGTACCCCAATCCAATCTTTTGTGTCATCTAATCCTAGAATGTCTGCCACCCCATTGAGCAGCGATAGATTACGTTCCCGGATGCTTAGCTCTTCCCAGGTTGGCCTCTTATTTATCGATTTATTTTGGCAGCAGTCTTTGAAATTTTTTCCGGATCCACACCCACAATAATCTTTGGAGCGCAAAGGTTCTAGTGGGAGCGTTTTTTTTAAAAATTCGCGTTCTCCCTCAGTTCTGCCGAACTCATCTTGATAATGTACATCACCGCTATCAAATTTGGCAAACAACTCTCCACCAAACTTATAAAGTTCATTTACTGGAGGCAATAATACTGTCCGAAGATTTTTCCACTTTTCTGAAATGAGCTTTTCTGGATATAACCAATCTAATTTGCCGGCAGCTAGATAACGCCGCGCACCGTTTTTAATGATGTAGTTGAGTTTCATTACATCTTCGGCGACCAATTTTCTTGTGCGAATGAAAGCGTCAGTTCTCGCCATTCCATATTTGAAATGGCGTGGAAAAGTCCTCTTCTCTGTAGGGTTTTCCGTTGGATCTTTTCCATATTCTAAGTTTGTTAGTATGAGACAGAAATTACGATTTAACGGGAAAATAGTTTGCGAACCCTTTCGAGTAATTGATGGGTCATGCGGATACTCTTTGATATTCGCGTGGGGGACGATAGCGTGATTGTAAATGGTAACGGGATGATCACTGACAATAAATTTTACTTCTGAGTCTTCAGCTGAAACGATTTCTTTGATGCCTTCCGACCAAATTGAGCAATGCATCATTCTAATGCCTTGCATTTCTTGCATGAGATCATTTTGGGAAATTCGCGGATATTGAGAGCGAAGCCAATCTAAACCTTTTGGTGTTCGCAATTTCTGAATATCGATAAACTCGAACAGTGTTTGAAAATTGCTATGCCATCTGGCCTTATCGTCAGTGCAGAAAGCACGAATTGCTTTCGCCCCTCGGGAATCTATATCCCCGAAGAGTAAACGTTCTATCTCATCATTTATAGATGTGCCAAAAAAGGTTGAATATAAGTCAGTTTGAAAAAAACAACGTGAAGTAGGGGCTGTTTTAAATAGTGACTTTCCAGAAAACTTCTTCCCTTCAGCGGACAAAACTTCTTTGGGCTTAAGATCAAGATAAACAAGAGTGTTTTTTCCTTGTTCAAAAAAGCCTTTTTGATACCACTGGGGAACATAGTGATTGTTTCTGGTCTTCTGCATTTTTATCCTTGGAGTATGCGTTTTATACGCCCAATTTACATATTACAGATTGAGTTAAGTTAGTATAAGATTCACATCAAATAGATGAATGATAGAGAGTTCAAATGACAGAGGCTGGCGGCCCCACGACCCATGCGGGGATCACATATCAGAACTCTATAGCTGCACTTTATTTGGGTCGAATGCTCGATACTGCTTTGCGGCCAATTCGTGACAGGGTGATAAAGGTTAGAACAGAGGTGCCTGCCGACGTTGACGACATCCAAATTTGGATGGCCGATGGTTCTATCAAGATGATTCAAGCAAAAACTAAACTGAAGTCATCAGGAACTGCTTGGCGTAAGATTTGGTTGGATTTCAAAAGGGCTTTAGATGCGAATAGCGCTAGCCAAACACTTATCCTTAGCTTAACTGTTGGCGAGAACACCAACCTATCTTCAAATTTACGAGAATGTACGGAAAGGGCAGAGAGCTCTGTTTCTTATGATGAATATAGCCGCAGGCTAACTAAACCTCAGATTAAACTCGTTGAAAATATCGCTAACGTGCTATCTGTAGACCATAGCAGTGCGATGTCCTTACTTTCAAAAATAATGATAGAAATAATTCCGAAAGAGTTTATTGAGCGTGATTATGCACCTCAATGGATGCCGAGAAGTGCTCCTCTAAGTTTTTCAATTTTTCAACTACTTCGAGATCATTGCGCTTCACGCTCAGCCCAGCGGGCTCTTTTTTTACCAGAGCCTCTCAGAGAGTTTCTCAAGAACGAACACAACATCGACATTTTGTATCCTTTAGATTGGGGAGCAGATGCTTACCGATCTATTGTCGTCGAACAAGCTAGTGTTGTTATTCCGGGAACTAGCTTTTCGAAGAAGATCGATGATAGTTTTCCTTGGCCCATATGTTGTCCTTTTGATAATAATCGAGAGGCTGATTTCGACGACGAGGCTACTAGCTATTCAGAAGAAGTCTATATCAAGTCTGTGGATATGCGACGCTTCCCAAGCCGAAATTTTAATCGTGTCGTTTTAGTTGGAGGGGCTGGACTTGGTAAATCTGTTGTTAGTAGTGCTATTGCAGGAAGACTCGCGAAAAATGGTAAGCTCCCTGTAACAATAAAAATTCCGACTTTTTGTAAAAATGACTACACCATAGATGAGTTTCTGAGCAAAGTTATAAATCCAGAATTCAGCATCAATATCGATTGGCAGCACGCTGCGGAGAAGGGCCGTGTGGTTCTTATTCTGGATGGCCTTGATGAAGTAGCTCCAGCACATCGTCAGCTAGTTCTAGAGAGATTGAAGGTATACTCTGCACGGTATCCACTTGTCCCCTGGTTGCTGACTGTAAGAGATGCTACGGCGATAAACATCGCGATCGCAGGCGAACTCATTGAGATCAAACCATTGGATAATATTGCTGTCCAAAAAATGATCGAGTTCTATAGATCTGAAGACAAAAAAAATATAGTTGAGGCATTTTCGAGGCTACTGAGCAACCGGCCGGATTTGTCTAGACTTGTCCGAATACCTCTTTTTTTAGCTTTACTTTGTGTTACATCCAAAGACTTAAAAAGACCTCCATCTAATCGTTCTGAGTTATTGGAAGACTACCTTTCAATTTTGCTAAAACCCGAATTTCATAAACCGTCCGATGTGAGAGGGTTAGATGCGATTGCAATCCGTAAAATTTCCGAGAAAGTCGCTTTTGATGCCCTTCTGAGAGAACAGATCGGTGTAGATGAAAAACTATTGTTGATGAGTATGGATGCGCTAGGTCTAGATAATAGCGTCGATGTTGTAGCAAATACACTTACTACATGTGGCATGTTAAAACGTTCAGGGCCTACTAAACTTTATTTTCCATTTCCGATCATCCAGGAGTATTTAGCAGGCTGTTACCTAGCTGAAGAAGCGGCTGAAAGCATACCGAACCGTTTGGGCGAAGTAATCAAAAAACCTTGGGCTCAGGCCATCCAATTCGCACTTGAAAAACATCCTGCACCCGAGAGCATATCGCGCGAAATATTAGATGGAGACGTTGATGCATTTTCAACACATTTAAGACTGCTATCGCGATGTGTTGCCAATGGGATGCCTTGTACCCCTGAGATACGAACAGAAATAACAGATGGTCTTGTCGAGTTCTGGAGTAAAGCAGGTTGGGAACTCAAGGAACGTGTTGGTCAATTGCTGTCTGAAGCGTTTTATAACCCCCTCACGCCTCGTTTACGTGAGGCGCTCTTTGAGCGTCGTTTTTTACACTACGGCCTTGGTCAGATTGTAACGAATATTGACGATGAAAAGCTTACAATTGAGGTGTTGGGCGCCCTGCTGAATTCAGGAGAAAAACACCTTTATAATTTGGCTGAGTTACAAATAGCTGTCGATAAAGTGGCTGAACGCGCTTTTGACTTGTATATTAATCTGGCTCAAAACCCTGACGAGAGCGACCTGGAAAGCGATGAACTAGAAGACATGCTTTCGTGCCTTCTTTCACACTTGAACACCGATAATATATCGCAATGTAAAATAACTAACGTGGCGCAAAATGAAAACCTATTCCTTGGGTTAAGGCTGGTATGTTTCTTAAAAATTAAAAAGCCGATTGATGATGATTTAAAGTCATTGATCCGCATTGCACTGGCTAGAGATGGGTTTTATCCAAGGAATGCTGCTTTTGCGTTATTGGCAGAACATACTGCATTGTCCGAAATCGTATTGGAGTTCTTCTCCAAGCCAAAAACTATTGAAGAGGACTTATATAAATTTCTAGATGCCATTCCCAAACGAGACGGACCAGAGTTTCATTTGTCTCTTGCGAGCAATGCTAAGATCCCCGAAAATGTTAGACTTCGTTCACTGGTGTTTGCAGCGCGATACGGAAGTAGATCAGCGATGGAGGAGCTTCTCTCGAATATCGACATCAACCCCGCAGAAATCGTAACGGCAGCATTGAGTCTTTTCGGGCATCACCAATCTTATGAGCTCGCTAAAATGGCTGCTGACGAACTGTCTAATCGAGAATGGAGTCGTGCAGATAAATTGTCTATTGCGAGTTCTTTGAGAACAGGAATGACAACTATTTTCGAGATGGATAGTTTTCAGGGTGGTCTTTTAGAATATAGCCCCCTCCATTTGGGAGCGCCACTATTCGAATCTCTTCTTGAAGAGTGGTCCGATTGTCCGGAGTTCAATACAAGAGATAAAACTTCCTACGACCTTTCGTTGGCACATATCGGATATGAAGCCGCTGCTTTAAGAATAAATGAGCGTTTGATTGCGTTGTTAAGTGCTAATGATGTGGATTTAAAAAATTGGGAAACTGCTCACCTAATTGGCTCAGCAGTCAGATTTCTACAGAGGTTTGGGCAATATCCAACGATCGAAACTATCGAGTCAATTATTCAAAAGAGTTCGCATAACGGAATTTTCCCATGCTTTGATTTATTGGCGGCAATCGGAACAAGAGAAGCATTAGATATACTGCTCTGGTCTTATAATGGGGGTACTGATGAAGCCCGTGGCGCGGCTTTCACTGCCATTGAAAAGCTAGCAGGCCGCATAGGTGTCCTAATTTTGGACTCGGACGGAAAACTTGGAATTAAGTAACAATCGGCACCAATCTAGGAGCGGTTACTTGTGGTCAAGTATGTAATTATAACATCGTTTATGCAATTTTGGCTAATGTCCGGTTAGAGGATAAAGTTACCGTTTTCTCAAGATGATTTTTTAGAACATCTTTTGAGTGCTAAAAGCGGACTCGAACCTTTAGTTCAGTAAGGAAAATATAGTGGTTTCAAGAGGTTGAGTGAGAGGGTATGGCTCCGCAAGCAGGAGCCAATAAAAAATTAAATAATCAATAAAATCAATTATTTAATAGCTTTCAAGTTGTTAAAAAGGGCACATGAAAAGCCGCATAAAAGGGCACATAAAAGGGCACATGAGGAATTATCCTTCTTGGAGCTAAATACTTTTCGCTTTTGGCCAATACATGATTCGGTCAACTTAACTGGCTTTCGTTTGAAGGGACACGCCTTCTTTCTCTTGCAAAAGACTGATCATACTAAACAGATTTTTGGCTGTAGGATTTCCATTTGTACTCAGCATGCGCATGAGGCTTTTTGGTGATTTGCCAAGAGCATCCGACAAACCCTCAAACCCAATCGTTGCATTAATGTAGTCCCGTAAAAGTGACTTACCGGTTTCCAAATCACCGGACAGCATCGCGTCCATGCTCTCGGTCAGCAAGCCGTAGCGGTAATTAGGATCAATATTTGCTCGCGCCAGTACGGTGTCGCGAAAACTTCGTGTTACAGTCATAGCTATCTTTCCTTCTTTCGCTTCTTATAGCTTGCCCAATCAGCCATCGCTTTTTCAATATCCTTGCTCTGCCGACGTTTCGTGCCGCCGCCAAACAATATAACCAATGTGTTCCCGTCACGACCGAGATAGACTCGTAGGCCTGGCCCCCAATGAATACGACATTCCCACAACCCTTTACCAAGACTTTTCAAAGCTGATGTATTGCCAGTTTCTAGTCTGGCGATATAGGTAGTCACTTTAAGAGCGGCTTGAGTGTCAAGCGCACCAAACCACTCCGCAAAAGCGCTTGAGCCATCTTCATCAAGATATTCCTGTATCTCAATCATATGGTAACATATATGTTACCTTCTTATTTGTCAATACAACCCATCAAGGACAATGGTGCAGGTCCATTTGTCGGCACTCTTCACCTTAAGACACATAAATCTACGAAACTCTTGATTTTAACTTCAGAGCGGGTTTCTCAATCATGTGCCAAGAGATGCCTGCAAAAAGAATGAAAAGCGGCGTCGAAAGCGCCATGATTTCAAATGGACCTAAGCCGGGAATAAGGAAAAGAATCGCCTGAATGATCGGGTAGTGCCAGATATAGATGCCATAGGAATAGTCGGGCAGCTTGTGCAGCGGCTTAAATTGTCTGCGCGACAGCCCTAGCCTCAGCATAAGTCCAGTGAGCAATAGAGTAGCTAATAGTTCGCCGGAAAAGCCCGCTCCAAAAATCGCGAACAAAACAGCGATAATAGCAATACCCCACCAAGGCGGTCTTCTCCCTGCTGGCCAATGCCATAAGACCATACCCAATAGGAAGCAGGACGACAATCTGAACAGAGGCCATATAGAGGCAGGTAGAACCGAAACATCGACAACAAGCGGGGCGCAAATATAGGTAATTTGGACGACGAGGAACATTAGAACGGTCGTCCATAGGCGTTTTGCGAGACCGATAAAGAAAGCGAAAGCCGCTAAAAAATACGCCGCCATCTCATATCTTATCGTCCAGAGTGGGCCGTTAAAGTCCTCTTCCAAATTGCCTGCAAAAATACCTCCGGGTGCCCATTGGGGATCACCCATGAAAAGAACACGAAGCGCATAAGACCATGTATCAAGTGACGTAAAATTCGTCAGTCCCCCGGGTTTTGAAAAGACTGTCGAAAAGATGAATACAAAGGCAATCATAATGGCGATTAGCGCCGGGTAGATTCTCAGCAAACGTGAGACGGCATAAGACTTGAGATCGTTGCGTGTTGCCAAGCTTTTCATGATGAGTAGGCCGGAGAGTACGAAGAACCCGTTCACGGCCATGTAACCGCCTGTCCATTGATGGATACGAAAAGGCTCATATCCCGTCGTTGTGAGCCAAAAATGCCCCAGAGCGACGAGTCCCGCTAGCACCCACCGAATAGGCGTAAAATGATTTGCGCCGAAGAGCGGATCAACCGGACCTGAAGGAAGTGTGGAGACCATGACTAAGCGCCTTTCTTAGAAGAGCGCCGGCGCTTCAAGGCGCTTCGAACACGGAGCAATACAAGACTGAGTCCGGTGAAAAAGAAGAAGACGGAAAGCGCCGCAACGGTTTTGATCCACCATGAGTTAAAGTTCTCGCGGTTGCTCCAATCCATAATGTGTAGGCCCCACATGAAGTCAAAAGTGCGCCAAAGCCCAGTTCTAACCGCTTTGACCTCAGCCGTCTTTGCATCGACATAAAAGCTAGCCGCATCAGGTTTATCAAAGTCGATTCGCCACACAGGGCCTCGGCGTCCATATTCTCTTGGGGCATCAGAGGAGAAGAATGAGGCGGTCGTTTGTGTGCTCCGTCCTGCATAGTTTTCAACAGCGATTTTAGTGGCAAGAATTTCGTCTAAGGGCGGGCGTATTTGGCCTGTTTTGGCATCGAATATATGTGACGTTTCATCCGTGACTGCTACATAGACTGGTTCTTTATCTATAAATTGCAGCGTGATGCTTTTGGGTAGGAGATCATGCTTGGATATGATTTCGATTGGCGCAAGAACATCAGTGTCCCTTGATAGATTAGCGGGAGTTGTCTCAGCCCGTAGATGTGTGCCGCGCACATGGTCTATCGGGAAAATTGTCATGAATAGACCCGATATGAGCCAGAGGCCCAATTGAAGACCAATGGCTATCCCAAACCATAAATGCAGCTTTCGTAAATTGCGGTTTAAAATCGCTTTATTCATTTGGCCCTCCCCAGAGCGAGACCGCCTGCAACAGGTGTTGCAGGCGTATTTATCAGTGACCGCTATGATCCATTTTCGTGTCTAAGCAGTCTTTACCGTCTGTGTCGGTGTTGCAAATCGCCGTTATGCGATAGCTACCGTCGCGCCCTTTTTTGACCATGAAACTCACATTGTCGCCTTTGGCATAGCCGGAAAGGTCAACCGCAGAGGTGATGCCAAAGCCCATGGTCATTGCGTCCATGCCCACACCCTCAATTTCTTGATGATCAATGGTGGCCTCTTTGCCGTCGGGGCTAATGGAGAAGATGACGCCCGTTGTGTGGCCCGTATCTCCGGCCATTTTGCTCTCATCCATTTTCGAATGATCCATTGTACTGTGGTCCATTTCGCCGGAGGTCTCAGCTCCGCAGGCCGTGAGGCCAAGAGTGGCCAATGCTGTTAGTGTCATTTTCATTGCGTGTTTCATGCGGGGTCTCCTTCAAGGTTTGCATGGGTTGAATTTTGGTGTTTTGGGAGCTTTCTGCCTACCCAAATAAAATAGATGGCCGGAATAACGATGAGTGTGAGAATGGTGGTCGAAACCATCCCGCCAAGCATCGGTAGAGCGATACGGCGCATCACGTCAGAGCCTAAGCCTTCGGTCAGAAAAATGGGCGCGAGCCCAGCCATGACGGTTAAAACGGTCATGAGTTTGGGGCGAACCCGTAAGGCTGCGCCGTGACTTACAGCTGTAAAGAGGTCTGCTTTGGTTTTAGGATTATCCGTGCGAACCTGCTGATCGATATAGAGAAGCATGACCACAGCTGTTTCCACCGCGATGCCGCCGAGCGCAATGAAACCAACGGCGACCGCGACTGACAAATTATAGCCCGCCAGATAGACAGCCCAAAGTCCGCCAACGAGGCCAAAGGGCAGAGACAGCATGATAATCAGCGTCCGGTCGAGGCGTCCAAAATGCAGCATGAGAAGTAGGAAGATGAGACCAATCGCTGACGGGATTGCAATTTTCAGGCGCTCATTCGCGCGCTCAAGCTGCTCATATTGACCTGACCATCCGACGGCATATCCGGGCGGCAACGAGATGGCATCGGCGACAACAGCCTTGGCCTCAGCCACATAGCCGCCCAAGTCACGATCAGTGATGTCCACAAAGACCCAGCCCGTCAGCCGTGCATTTTCTGAACGGATCATGGGCGGGCCTTCGGTATAAGCAACGCTCGCGACTTCGCGCAGCGGAATATGTGCGCCCGTCGGCGTTGGGATGAGAATATTGCCAATGTCCGTATCGGTTTCGCGGAAGGCGCGTTCATAGCGCAGCATGATATTATAGCGCTCTCGGCCTTGAATGGACTCCGAGAGGCGCATGCCCCCGAGCGCCGTTTGAATCACCCCTTGGAAGGTGCCCATATCTATATTGCGCCGCGCTAACTCCAGTCGGTTGGGCGTAATCTCAAGGTATTTCCCTCCTAAGACACGGTCGGCAAAGGCCGATCGCGTTCCCGGAATATCGCTGACAACCGCTTCGATGTCGCGAGCAATGGACTCGATTTGGGTCAGATCATCACCTGTGACCTTGATGCCAATGGGCGTGCGAATGCCTGTAGAGACCATATCCATTCGGATTTTGATCGGATAGCCCCATGAATTAACGAGGCCGGGCATTTGAAGGCGGCTATTGAGATCATCGACAATGCCTTCAGCCGTCATACCTACGCGCCATTCTGACTTGGGTTTTAGCTTTATCCAGCTTTCGATCATGGTCAGCGGCGCAGGGTCAGTTGCCGTATCCGCGCGGCCTGCTTTGCCAAATACGCTTTCAACTTCTGGCACGGTTTTAATCACGCGGTTGGTTTGGCCGAGGATTTCACGCATTTTAGTTGTCGACACGCCCGGCAATGTTGTGGGCATATAAAGCAGCTCACCTTCATAGAGAGCGGGCATGAACTCTGTCCCAAGCTTTTGAGCCGGCACGATAACGCTGGCCGTCACTAGAAGCGCAATCACTACGGTCAGCCATTTGAATTTTAGGGCAGCCCATATGACAGGCTTATAAATCCACACAAAAAACCGATTGAGCGGATTGGCCGTTTCGGGCCGCATCTTGCCCCGCAGAAGCCAGATCATCAGCACCGGGATGAGCGTGACCGATAAAAGCGCGCCAAAGGCCATTGCGTAGGTTTTGGTGAACGCGAGCGGAGAAAAGAGACGGTAGCTTTCACCCGTCAGGGCAAAGACAGGCAAGAATGAGACAACAATGATCAGAAGCGAGAAAAACAATCCCGGTCCGACTTCTTGAGCGGCCTCAATCAGCACACGCCGACGTGTTGGTTCATCTGGTTTGCCGTCCACTTCGGAGAGTTTTCTGACGCCGTTTTCAACCATCACAATGGACGCATCAACCATTGCCCCAATGGCAATCGCAATGCCGCCCAAAGACATGATATTCGCCGTCACGCCTTGGCCTGACATGATGATAAAAGCGCCGAGCACGCCGAGGGGCAGCGTGATGACAGCCACAAAAGCCGCCCTGAAATGCAGTAAGAAAAGAAAGATGACGAGCGCCACCACAAGGCCTTCTTCAATCAGCTTCTTTTTCAAATAGGATACAGCCCCTTCAATAAGCGGAGCGCGGTCATAAACGGTGACGATCTCAACGCCCTCGGGCAGTCCTCTTTGGAGTTCAGTGAGTTTATCTTTGACGCGGTTAATGACGTCTAGGGCGTTCTCTCCGTCGCGCATAACGACAATGCCCGCGACCGTCTCGCCTTCGCCGTTAAGTTCAACAATACCGCGCCGTAGCGCCGGACCTTCGATGATACGGGCGACATCGGATAAGAGAACGGGTGTACCGTCTTCCGCCAGGACAACCACTTGCTGCAAATCGAGCGCTGTTTTGACATAGCCAGAGGAGCGGATGACATATTCTGTTTCGCCTTGTTCAATAACGCGACCCCCCACTTCGCTACTGGCGGCGCGTATAGCGCGGGCCAGTTGATCGATAGAAATATCATAAGACTCGAGTTGGTTGGGATCGATCAGGACTTGATACTCTCGTTCAAACCCGCCGACAGAGGCGACTTCAGAAACGCCTTCCACGCCTGACAATTCTAATTTTAAGAACCAGTCTTGCAGGCTTCGCAATTCTGCAAGGTCTGTCTGGCCCGTCTTATCTACTAAGGCATATTGATAGACCCAGCCGACCCCTGTGGCGTCAGGGCCAATTTGTGGCACAGCATTGTCAGGCAGCTCGGAGCCTAAACGGGAAAGGGCTTCAACGACGCGCGAGCGCGCCCAGTAGGGATCAACGCTGTCCTCAAAGATAACATAGACAAAGCTTGTGCCGAACATGGAGGAGCCGCGAACATCTTTTGTCTTAGGGAGACCTAATAGATTTGTCGAAAGCGGATAAGTCACCAAGTCTTCGACAATTTGCGGCGACTGACCGGGAAACTCCGTGCGGATAATAACCTGGGTGTCGGTAAGGTCAGGTATGGCATCGAGCGGCATGCTTTTGAGTGACATCCATCCGCCAATGGCCAACGCTATGGCCAAAACGGCTATGATGAGTTGATTGGCAATTGACCAGCCAATCAGTTTCGCAATAGCTGACTTGGACGGGTCTTTGCCTGCGAGACTGTCAGGCTCGGCTACCTCATTGACGTTTACGGCGCTCATGGAGTTGTGTTTTCCGCGCTACCCATCATAGGGTCGGGCCATGCAATGACCTTGGCATCTGCATTTGAATATGGATTTGCGGGTAAACCGCGATCCTGGAGCCAGAGACGTCCGGTCTCTTGGTCAGCGTAAAATATCAACCCCTTCGATTTGTAGTGAGACGGAGCACCAAGAGTTAGCCAAGGATCAAGTGCGCTCATCAAATGTGCGAGTTGCTGTGCCAGTGGGTCGCCTGTCTTGTTCTCTTTCGCTCCCAGAATAGCGGTCTCAGCGGAGTCCAGAATTGGGGCAAGCTTAGATCCCTCAAAACGTATCCGTAATCCGTCAATCAGAGTGAGCGCTGGGTCGAGGAAATAAGGATCAATGGCATAACCATCAATCAGAGCTTCATGAAAATAAAGCGCCGTATCGACCATATGATCAATCTGGCTTAACGTGGCTGCATCAATAGGAAGCTCAGAGAGCGGCGTTGATCCGTCAAACTCCGCCATGGGCGCGTTAAGTTTAGAAAAACCTTCCCGAAGGTTTGACTCGGAATCGAGCATGAATTGTCCGCTGGCAACAATACGGTCGCCTGCGCTGAGGCCGGACAAGACCTGGGTGCGCCCGCTGACACTGGAGCCAATCTTAATGTCGCGGGCTTCAAAGCGTCCATCGCCTAAAGCGAGTATAACATGAGCGCCGCGAGAATCGCGCAAGACGGCTTGGCTTGGTACAGATAATTTGGTGCTGGGTGTCTCGGATGGCTCCGCTTCAAATAGGATGTCCGCATAGGCTCCAGGGCGAAGGCTACCCGAGCTATTATCTACACTAATCCTAACCTGTGCTGTGCGGGTTTTCGTATCAATTGTCGGATAAATGTAATCGACTTCGCCAATTGTGGCTGCGTCAGGCGCGCTCTCAAATGTCAAAGTCGCAGTTTTACCTATCGTCATAGATGGCAGGTCGGATTCCGGCACGGACGCAATGACCCAGACCTTATCATAGGCTTGCAGTTTCACCACGGGATCGCCCGGTTTGAGGTAGTCCCCATCGCGCACCATAAGTTCGGTCACGACGCCCGCGGTTTCTGCATAAACAGGCATGCGCTCAATCACTTCTCGCGTTTCTGTCAGCCGCTCAATCAGGCTTTCTTGCATGCCTTTAGATTTCAGTCTTTGGCGCACAGAAGCAATGCGGCGTTCATTCCCGATTTGCACCGAAGCCAAATAATCCTTCTGCGCCGCGATTAAATCGGGCGTGTAAATGCTGTAAAGGCGCTGACCACGTCGGACAATATCCCCTTCCGCGCGAACCGTGAGGCCATTGATCCAGCCTTCAAGCCGAGACGCCGCCATCGATTCAAGTCGCGTATTCGGCTCTACTGTGCCGTAGGCTCGCTGGTTTTGGGTAAAGTCCGATGTGCCAACCAAGGCGGTTCTGATACCCATGGTCTGGATCATCTCAGGAGATACAGCCACAGCTTTATCCTGAGTGGGGGCGCCTTTTGCGGGTACAAGGTCCATCCCGCAAATCGGACAGCTTCCATTTGGGTCCTCTGAAATATAATGCGGGTGCATTGGGCATGTATAAGAGGTGCTCTCAGATTGCGCGCTCATGGATGACGTTTGAGCAGATTGTCCCGACTGCATAGCGGCATGGTCATGTCCGGTATCTAAAGCCGAACCGTTTTTGGAAGCAGGTTCACAAGCGGCTAAAATCACGGCGGCACTGAAGAGTAAGGCGGTTTTAAAATAGGTCATGATGTCACCAAGAGGCTGTTCATTTTTGCAATCATCTGGTCGCGCAGGCTTTGTTCTTTGACGATTTCAGATCGAAGCATAAGGATGGCAATTTCGCCGTCGATAATGGAGGAATAATCACCGGTTCCGGCTTCATAGCTAATCAGCTGCGCGGCAGTTTGCTCTTCAATGGCGCTGATTTTCTGCTCAATAATTCGAATATTTGCACTCGCGGTTTCTCGCCGCGCATCATATCGCGACCACTCGGACTGCAATTGCCGGGCTATCGCTGTGCGGCGCGCAAGGGCTGCGTTTCTATCGGTCTTCGCCGCGCGTAAATTAGGTTCTTGGCGCTTACCGGCCCAAAGAGGAATTGAGAAGGTCACGCCGCCTGAAATCCAATCTTCGCCGTCAAAATTAGAGCGCGGGCCTTGGCCGGACTCACGTTGTTGATAGGTTAGATTAACGCCCCAATCCGGTTTAAAATCCGCCTCTGCGCGCTGGACATCGGCGTCTGAAACTTGAACGGCGGCGTCTGCGACTCGGACCCCGTAAAAGGCTATTGCGTTCCCGGTCCAAGGCGCTCTCGTGAGCGCGGGAACATCTGTATCAGGAATGAAGCCGAGTAGATTGATAAGCTCTGCATTGATCTGTGCCTCGCGGCCGTCAAGCTCAGCTAAGGTTCTGGACACTTCCGTACGCTCGACATCGACTTGCGCCAGACGAAACACCAGAGGGCGTCCTGCATTGATTTCTATGTCGATGATGTCTGCAAGTTCATCATATTTATATTGCCGCTCGCGCGCATAGTCGCGCTGAACGTCCAGACTATGTTTTTCAATCAGATAGACTAATAATTGTCCGCGCAGACGCGCAAACTGTTCGTCTCTTTCAAAATCCTGGGAATCGGCTTGGCGTAGCGATTTAAGCGAATTGGCTTTACGTTCAGAACGGCTTGGGAGCGCCTGACGAATACCTACCGCCTTATTAGACGGCAGATATTCTGAAAAAGACGGGTCGAAAAGCGGTACGTTATTCAGCTGCAAAGAAACAACGGGGTCGGGCAGTCCAAGCGCGCCTTCAGCCCGCTGACGGTTCGCCTCGGCGCTTAGGTTAAGCGCGTCCAAAGAGGGGTGTAGGCGCAGCGCATCCTCTAATTCAGAAAATGAAGACATCCGCGTTGGCGCTTCTTGACTTTGAAAAGGCGACTTTGGTGCTGATCCAATGAGATCAACAGCATAGTCCGTGTCCTGTGCGCTTACCGCTAATGGCAAACATAGGACGCTAATGCCGCCGAATAGGGCAGATAGGATAGCGGCGCGAGGCCGGACAGTACGTAATGATGTGTGGCGGATATACATCCGAAAATCTCCAATTAAACAGGCAAATAGGCTCAGAGGCAGGCTCTAAGCAGTTAGGCTGTTTGGAGATTAAATGAGGAGCGTGTCGAAGCGCGCGAGCGGGCTATCCGTAAAGCGCGAGGCCGGTTCTATCGGCGGACCCGTAATGCGCAAAAGACGCATTTCAGGACGCGGTAATGCGTGCGGTGCATTTACCAATGCAACGAGGCTCGTATCAGAATGTGTCTTGGTGATGGGGTCGGTATCAACTGTAAACGTCGAGGATACAGCGCAATCATCGCAAGATGTGCAGTATTTTTCAGGCGTTTGCTTGTCAGCGTCACTTGATAGTTTAGTGTCGACAGTGTGACAGGGCGGCGCTGCCGCTTCAGTCATTTGGACGGAATGAGGTGCATTTTCGACGTGGCCGGTGACGCAGCACGCCATAACCGGCGTTGCCATCATAATGATGGCCGCAAATAGGCATAAGACTGTCGAAATGACTCTCATGCTTGCATCATAGCGTAAAAAGATTAAGAAAGTAAATACCCCTACGGGGCATAACTGCATAGTAGAATTAGAAGTCATCATATGTCCACGCATTCGCCTAAAACCATCAACCGCCTCAAAAGAATTGAGGGTCAAGTTCGCGGCATTATTAAAATGCTCGAAGATGAACGCTATTGTATCGATGTTCTCACGCAGATGCAGGCCGTCAAATCCGCTATGGCCCGCGCAGAGAGTGAAATCCTCAAAGATCACGCTTCGGGCTGTGTGAATGCGGCCATAAAGTCAGGCAATGAGGATGAGCAACGCGAAAAAGTTGCCGAACTCGTCGATCTTTTTGACAAATTAAAACGCTAAAGGTTAGTTTCATGGGAATACTTCACTCAAGAAATCGGCTTATCAAGTTAACTTTAGGCGCTTGCTTGGCAATGACCGTGGTGGCCCCGCTTGCGAATGCTCATACAACAGTCAAATCCTCTACCTTAGAGGATGGCGGCATTTATCAAACGATCCCGGATTTTTTTGATTTGGTATTTGCTCGAAAGGTTGGGTTGGCGTCACTCACCCTCAAAGATACCGATGGCAAAGAAATTGTTTTAGATTTTACACTCCCTAAATCTATGGAAACGAAATTTTCGATTCCCATGCCAAGTTGAAAAACGGGCAATATTCGATGAGTTGGCGAGCTGTTGCAGTAGACGGACATGTCCTAAAAGGTGATATGCGTTTCACGGTGCGATAAAACCTACATGCTTATCACTCTGGCCATAGCCTCGAAACTACTTCTCTATTTAGGGGCGTTAGCCACAATCGGCATATTATCCCATTTCTGTCTTTCAATACAGTCAAGGCTGAAATGGATATGGCTAGCATCTGGCCTATCGATGATCGGCACTGTTTCCAAACTATTCGTGGCAAATGCGCAACTTGCCGGGTCAATCACTGAGATTTTCAATCAGAATACATTTAGGTGGGTTTGGCAGTCAAATGGCACCCAATTTATTGTGTTTGTAAGCGGGACCTTTCTGGCATTATTGGCACGTTTAGTGCCATCACTACGCTTAAAAAAAGCGGCCGCTTTTATAGCAATCCTGACCATCAGTGCTGGATTTGCAGCATCAGGCCACACGCAAGGTGCTGAAAATATGCCGCTCCTGCCTTTGTGGGTTGTTCCGCACATACTCATAGCCGGGTTTTGGATATGGGCTCCTGTGAGTCTTTGGCCGCATAAATCACTTCCTGATGATGTGGTCATAGGTAAGACTGAAAGGTTCAGTATTTTTGCGGTGTGGGCCGTGCCGGTTTTGTTTCTAAGTGGACTTTATTTGCTATGGCGCTTGAACGGTAATCAATGGGACGCCTATTTCACTCTTTACGGGGGAATGTTGTTAGTTAAGTTAGCCGCTGCACTTTTTCTGTTAGGTGTCGGGACTTACAATAAATACCGTCTCGCCCATATTTTAAAGACTTCTCCTGAGACCGGGCGTGATATGCTCCGAAGAACTTTATCCATAGAGCTAGGGTTCTTTGCAATTGTGATTGCGTGCATTCTTCTTGCAACAACACTTACGGGTCCTGGAGGGCATCATCACTGAAAACGCCAGTGTCGACCCAACTCAGTCTTTTCTCATTTTGGAACCGAACTAGCTTTTGTGCATTATACCCTATAGAGGTATAAGCAGGAGACTAGAATGGAAATGAAAAACAAAAGCAATTACGGCACATTCTTTGCCATGATCGGCACATCAACACTCGTGATGTTCGGATTGATGTATCTGAACAGTTACGAGTTTGGGCATGTCCGCTTTTCTGAAACGCGAACCTTCATGGCGATTTATATGGGCGCAGCTATGGCAATAATCATGCTTTTGTTCATGCTTGGCATGTATAAAAACAAGAAACTAAATCTTAGCATTTTCATCGGCAGCGCCGTGATATTTGCTGCAGGATTGTTCTTTGTTCGCTCTCAGGAAACTGTGCAGGACAAGTCTTGGATGCGCGCCATGATCCCGCATCATTCAATTGCCATTTTGACCAGTGAACGCGCCGAAATTGAAGATGTGCGCGTGCGGGAATTGGCCGATGAGATTATCAAAGCCCAGCGCCGTGAAATCAAAGAAATGGACTGGCTTATCCAAGATATTGCCGAGAATGGAGTGGCCACAACTGAGTCTGAAGCCAGCGCAAGAACGGTGCCGGATTTTGAAGGCCAACTGAGCCCGCAAGACTAAGCCCTAATTACTAGGAGGCATTTATGAGTATCGCAGAAGAGCTGACGGTAAAAGACACCGGGCAAGGCAAAAAAGCCGTCGTTTACCGCATGGTGACGGATGAGCATATCTGCCCATTCGGTCTAAAGACGGTGGATTTGCTAAAGCGTAAAGGGTTCGAGGTTGAGGACAACTGGCTGACGAACCGCGCCGAGACAGATGCGTTTAAAGACAAGCATGATGTTAAAACCACCCCGCAGACCTTCATAGAAGGCGAACGCATAGGCGGCTTTGATGATTTACGTGAGCATTTTGGGTATGAGACGAAAGACCCGGATAAGAAAACTTACACGCCCGTGCTTGTCGTCTTTGCCGTATCCGCCTTACTGGCCATTGCGGCAAGTTGGGCAACGCTCGGGGACATCTTCATACTCAGATCTGTCGAGTGGTTCATTGCATTTTCCATGGGTATGCTGGCCATGCTCAAATTGCGGGACTTAGACTCGTTCGCCAATATGTTTCTCGGCTATGATATTCTTGCCCGTAAGGTTGTGCGCTATGCCTATGCCTATCCCTTTGGAGAAGCGCTCGCGGCAATCCTCATGGTCGCTGGCGGAATATTTGGTTTGATCGCCGCGCCAATCGCGTTGTTTATCGGGACAATCGGGGCGATTTCTGTGATTAAGGCTGTGTATATCGACAAACGTGATCTCAAATGCGCTTGCGTTGGCGGCGGGGCGAATGTGCCGCTCGGCTTCATCTCACTGTCTGAAAACCTCGCCATGATGGGTATGGGGATTTGGATGATTGTGAAAGCGGTGGCTTAACGGCCAACGAATACTCGCTATGAAGAGATCTGCTTTTAGAATATGCCGAGGTCCGTTATGAGGATCATCGAGACTTCAACAGGGAGCTTTTGTGAATATTAACAAGCTTGTTTAATGAAGCTGTTTAACTCCGGGCTACGTTCTTTAGACCAACAAAAATAAGACCAATTAAAAAGAGTTCAGCGATGAGTTCCCGCATAATCATCTCGGGAATTGTTGCGCCTGAGAAAGCAATGGAAACCAGTCTCGCTAGGACAATCCCGCCGAACAGAAACATTGCGAACAAAAGGCGAGCTCGAATTGAGACACTAAGCTTGCCGCCCAATAATATAAAACCGCCAATTCCTATTTCTGAGCCGCCAATTAAAGAGCGTATTGACATAATTGAATGTGTGGTATTTGCGTTCAGCCCGTAACGTCCCATTATTTGCGGATGGATGAGAGTAATCACCCCCAAGGCAAGTAACAGAGTACCTACTATATACGCTATGTTCCGAGCGGTCGTGTTTGGGGCATTTACTGGTATTAAAAGAACCTCGGGACATTTCGTTTATATTTTCGATAATCGTCGCCGTATTGCTTCTCCAGCCAGGGCTCTTCGAACATTGGCGCGACAAGGTACATGACGATCCATGCGCCGAGCAGAAGCGTTATATCCCATGAATTGGCGAGCAACGCCCAGCCCATCAGCCCGAGCCAAGTGAAAACATAGATAGGGTTACGGCTCCACCCGAACCAGCCGGTTGTCATTAATCCAAGCTTTTCACCGAAAGCATTGCGCCATCCCATATAAAGCGTGATGCGGATGGCCATCCCGAATCCAATAAGGAGCAATAGGCCGCCGATGGAATATTGCGCCCAAGCGCGTGTACCCTCGAGCGGTTCAAATATGAGCATTGTGAGAATGATCAGTGGATAGAGGTAGAGGCGAAATAGCCCCAGAAAGGTTTTATGTTGCCAACTCTTTTTACTTGGCGGCGGGAAAAATTGAAAATCATCTCGCAAGGACGCAATAGCCGAGAGCACAAAAATCGCCATTACCCCTGAAAGGGAAAGACCTAATGCCAGCCAGTGCGCCCATGACGGTACATCGAACATCAATCGCCTCCCTTAAATCCAGCGGCGCGTTTGTTGGCAATAGGCTGTGTAGGCCTCACCAAATTGACCTGTCAAAACCGCTTCCTCAGGCTTGATCTGTAAATATGTGATTATGGCTACAAAGACGACAGGGCCAATGAAAGCCGCCCAATTCCCCAAAAGTGTAGCACCGGCTATGAGGAGCATCGCCATGGCAAGATACATCGGATTTCGGGAGATACGGTAAAGACCTGTTGTGACGAGCTTTGAGGCTGTTTCAGGTTTATGCGGATTGACGGTTGTCTGAGCTTTCACGAAAGCGGCGACGGCCATAAGAAGAAGTAGAGTACCTGCTAGGCCAATGACGTAAGCCGGAATTTTTAGAATGGAACTGTTATAGCTCAAGCTTGGCAAGTAATGAGAGACGAGCATAGCCAGCGCGCCGCATAGGAAAAATTGAAGGATAGGAGGTATGCGCAGTTTCATGATGTTTTCTCCGAATTAGGAATGTCACAAACAGGAACTGATTTTAATTCCGCACGTGCTTGCGTGATAATCGCAATGGCTGATTTCATGAACAATGTGGCCAAGAGCGCCGCCACGACGAGATCTGGCCATGCCGACCCTGTGGCGGCTACCAATCCTCCAGCGGCAATGACGCCGACATTGCCAATGGCGTCATTGCGCGAGCACAGCCAGACAGACCGCACATTGCTGTCGCCATCGCGCCAACGCATTAAGATAACGAGGCTTGTCAAATTTGCGGCTAGCGCCAAGGCCCCGATGAGACCCATTGTAGAGGCTTCCGGCGTGCCGCCATTCACGACACGAAATACGGTCATCCCCAGGACGGCCAATGCAATTAAAGCTAAAGACGCGCCTTTAATGAGAGAGGCGCGTGCCCGCGTTTGCAAAGAGGCCCCGATAACAAACAGGCTTAGGCCATAGGTGGCCGTATCCCCGGCAAAGTCTAAGGCGTCCGCTTTCAAGGCTTGCGAGCCAGATAGAACACCTGCGCTCATTTCAACGCAAAACATGACAGCGTTAATCGCGATCACAGCGATAAGTGCCCGCCTATAAGCAGGCGAAGCGCCATCAAACGCATTGGTATCACAGCAGTCGGACATTGTTGGCTCCAGTCAATTGACAACGAATGCCATAAACCTACAGTCTACAGCGACTGTAGAGGCAAGGTTTTTTTTAAGGAGGGCTCTAAATGAAGCAAATGACAATTGGGCGATTATCCAAAGCTGCTGGCGTAAAAGTCACAACAATACGCTATTATGAGTCTATCAACTTAATGGGAGTGCCTGATCGCAGCACAAGCGGCCAAAGGCTTTATGATGACGAAGCTGTTCAGCGGCTTTCCTTTATTAGGCATGCACGTGATTTGGGGTTTCCTATCGACTCCATTCGAGACCTGATAGATTTACAGCACCAACCGGGTGAAGATTGCGCCCATGTTGATGCCATCGCGCGGCGTCAACTCGCTAATGTGCGCCTAAAGCTTTCTCAATTGGAGGCCCTTGAGGGCGAGTTGAAACGTATGATTTCTGCTTGCGAAGGAGGCACTATAGCCAGTTGTAAAGTCCTTGAAAGTTTAAGTGATCATGGACTGTGTCTTGATGGGCATGACGCCAAAGGGCTCTCAGCATAAGAGAAACAAATACTATTTGCGCGGATCGATGTCTTTTTAATTGCGGTTTTTTAGGCACTGCCCTAACTTTACGCCACGCACTGCCAAATCAGTGCGTGGAGTTCACCAGCTCCTCTGACGACCAAGACGGCCCTGATTGGGCACGTCCTGTTTTTGCGTGTCTCCGGTTTCGGCCGGAGGGCGTAGGAATGTCCAAGGCTTGCCCAAACACTACGCACGGGTGGCTTGGTCGCCCGTTCTGGTGATCTCCGGCTACTGCGGAGACTTGATATGCCGGACCCTGAAAATGCGGATCCTGATATACAGCGAAAAACTGAACTTGATTTAGAGTCTGAGCAAAGGGTCCGTTTGCTTGAAGCGTTTTCAATGATTGAGACCTATGATGGACGTGAGGCGATTATTCGGGCGTGCAAAAAAATCAGCAAAGTTAGATAGCTAGGCAAGAGCGTGGATGGGTATACCAAAGCAGCGATAAGAGAGGCTTTAGCTAAACGCACACCGCGTCAGGTTAAGTTTGATAATTTTATGGATCGTCTGATTAACGGGCCAATGGTCTATGTGTTTGCGGTTTTGTTTTGGGGACTATTGGGATGGGGCATTTGGGTGAGCATTAGAGGGTAAGTTTAGAAAGTTTTCGGAATATGAGATTTGTAAATCCATTCGACGTTATAGATAAATCAAACAAAGATGAGCGTGGACTTATTTTAACGGAGAATTGGGACCTTAAATCCAGATGCCTTCCAATCTTTACCCATAATTCTAAAACCTCAGAAAGGGTAATCGGTCTGGGAACCTCGTTCAGAGTTGATCCCAATAGTTGGTGCCTGACAGCCTTCCATATTCTGGATCGTATGTGGGCTGATTTTGACGAAATAGCCAAGGGCGAAAAACTTGCTGCCAGTGAAGATATAGCGATTAGTGCTTTAGAAGTGCCATTAGCTGTTTACGGAAGTCCGCAACCTATCTCTCCTACAAGCTGGCGGCCTATTACCCATTTAGCGGGTCTATTCGGGGGAAGAGAAAACCCGGCTGATTTTTCTGGCCGGAGAACAACCGTAAACCTAAATGAGCTCTTAGGGCTGAATATCCCTCCAAGCGATAAGACTGAGATACCTTACTGGCCTTTGAAATTACGAGGCGTCACTCCCCAAGTTGGCGATGAGGTCATGGGATTGGGATATGCAAATCTTGATTTATCACCAGAGGGAAAACTGAAATCTGATGATGATTTTTTGGAAGCGAAGCTGTTTGCGTCGATAGGCCGGGTTACTGAGGTCGTCGCATTTGATCCTAAGTCAACACGGCCCTGGCCTTTGATCCGTGTAAAGGCTGATTGGCCTGGAGGCATGAGTGGAGGCCCCGTGTTTGATAGGTCGGGAAACGTCATAGGCGTTGTAAGTACGAGTGCGACAGCCTCTAAAACTCAGGATGTTATTTCCTCAGCAGCTATATTTACAGGAGCGCACATCTTGCCCAGCTTCTTACCTCATATTGATCGAACCAATCCCGGTTGGTTCAAGGGTCATGCACAGATTGATGACAAAGATAATGTCACGGCTTTTTGTATTTTGGGCGTCGATGTTCAAATGCCGGAAGGCCGTCTCGTGACATTTAATCCTATCACGGGTGATAACATTTCGATTTAGTATTTGGGCGTCTCCCTTCGCTATCGCTACGGGCCGGGCTGGCGTGAACGGAACCCGCTTTGCGGTTTCCGCCATTCGGCTTTCATCCCTGACGCTGCTGCTATCGCAGCCTTCAACTCAGGCGTCCGGCTAACGCGCGGACAATTCCGCATCCCGACACACGCTTGCCCCCTTCATTTTCGCGAAGCGAAAGTGAAGAACGCCGATCCCGCGCCGCTCATCCCGACGTTCCGCCGGGTCTGACTCGGCCCGCGCTCTAAGCGGCGACAGGGCTGCAGGCCTGCGCAACCTTTGAACTGCGTCCAAGGGCCGCTTGGCGCCTGTCTTCGCTCGCGCGTCCCGGTCGCTTCGCTTTAGGGGTCGCTCGCTTACGTGTTTCAATATTTAAGCCAGCACAGTGACGCGCGTGCTGTAATTTAATCATACGGGCGGCCCTTGGCGGGCCGTCTTTTTTATTGTGTTCCCTCCTCGGGGGTCGGCGGGAAGCGGTCGGCCAATCTGGCGACGGGCAGTCCCGCCGCAAGGCCTTTGGCCAAAGTCGTCTGGGTCTCTTTAAGTTCTCATACCAAAAACCTTGCGGCGCGCCTTTTTACCCGTCGCTGGACTGGCCTCTTGCCGCTTCCCCCCGCCCCCCTGCGGGGGGAACGTGCCGCGTCCCATTCTTTCGTCAAGGGTGGGCGCGGGGCGCGCCCATCTAGGGAGCGGCATTGGAGACCAGACCGATGACAATTTGCCAAGCCGAGAGCCAGACCCCCTTTGACCACGAGCCGCCGCGCTTACCCCCGCCAGACCATGACCAGACCGAAGCCCCACAGCCAGACCCTATCCACATCTATGTCGCTTGCCTTGCCGCCTATAATAACGGCCATTTGCACGGCGAATGGTTAAACGTCACGGACGAGGCGAGCATTTGGGAAGCGGTGCAAGCGATGTTGTTTGCGTCCCCCATAGACGAGGCCGAAGAATGGGCAATCCATGATTATGAAGGTTTTGAAGGTGCAGAGGTTGGAGAGTATTACAGCTTTGCCAATGTTGTGGAGCTTGCCGACTTTATCAGAGAGCGCGGAGAATTGGGGGCGCAGGTTCTCAATTATTACGGCGGCAACATTGAGGACGCAAAAGCCCGCTTTGATGAATATGCGGGAGAGTATGACAGCCTAGAGGCTTACGCCGAGGAACTGACCGAGCAGACGGGCGAGACAATTCCCGAACGTCTTGCGCCCTATATCGACTATAAAGCGATGGCGCACGACTATGAGCAGTCAGGCGATTTTCTGACGTTCGAGGTCGGGAGTTCCGTTCATATTTTTTGGGCGCATTAAGATGGCCCGTTATCAAGTTAAGCCCCGCGAGGATGGACATGGCCCGTATCGGTGGAGCCATGTCGTGAAGCGGCATAATGCTTTGCGCCAAGGCACGATTTACACCCAAATGGGTGATGAACTGGACGCCCAAGACTCCACCAAATTACGCGAACTTTGCGACAGCGCAGGGTTTGAGTTGCGGAGGGTAGCATGACCTTTTTGCTCCAATTTGATGATTATGTCTGCATTGGCGACACCATCAAATGCACCGTGGACGGTTACACCGTCACGGCCCGTATTGCCCATGACGAAACACCGGACCCACCCGACGAGCGACAAGATGGATTCTGGCCGAGCCTATACCCAAATAACGCAGGATTTATCGGTGCAGGGAATGGGTGGCGGGATCGCTTTGACACGGCCCAAGCCAAAGCCGAGCGCGTCATGGCCGCTTGGAAAAATGACGAGTGGTTTTATTGCGGCGTCATTCTATCCGTTGCGATTGATGGCCTAGTCCTCACCGACCACGCGTCAAGCCTTTGGGGCATCGAAGCGAATTATCCCGATAGTGATAACGCTTATCTGTCCGAGGTCGCAAACGAGTTGCTGTCCGAAGCGATAACCGAGGCAAAAGCAGAACGGGCGCAGCAATGCGCTATTCTTTGCCAAACGGAAGCAGTCGCGTGACCAAGTCGCGCGAATATGAGTCGACGGAAGTCGGAACGCAGAGCCTGATTGATGGGGTGCGCCCCGTCACTTTGGGCGAAAAACTGACCGCCCGAACCACGCATCCCATGACTCCCAAACGCAACGCATCCGCAGTTCAAAAACCATGTGACCACGGCTTATTCGACGAGGTCGGCCGTGCGCAAATCGACTTGTTAGACCTCATTTCAAACTCAAAATAGGAGGCTCCCATGAGCAAACCCTTCGACTTAAAATTTATTCCCTTCTCTCAATTGCATATATCCGAACTCAATATGCGGCATAGCGAAACGGCCCCCGAGATTGACGATATTCTGCCGAGCATCAAAGAGCGTGGCATCCGTCAGCCATTGATTGTGCGCCGTGAGGGCGGCACAGCGAAAAAACCTAAATACGGCATCGTCGCAGGACGCCGCCGTCATTTCTGTCTTGCCGCGATTGCCGAGGACGGAACCAAAATCGCTGATGTGCCGTGTTGCGTCATGGACGCAAAAGATGATGCCCTCGCCATTGAGACAAGCATTATTGAAAACGTGGCGCGTCTCGCGCCGACTGAAATGGAGCAATATGAGGCGTTCAAAGTCTTGGCCGATAAAGGCCAAAGCATTGACGATATTGCCGCCGTGTTTGGCATCACGGCTAATTCTGTGAAGCGGCGTTTGGCCTTGGGGGCTTTGATTCCAGAGGTCAAAGAGGCTTACACTAATCAACAAATCGACGCGGCTTCTATCCGTGTTTTGACAATGGCCACGGAAGAACAACAGGCCGCATGGTTAGAGTTGTTTAATTCGGATGACTACTGCCCGACAGGTCAGCAATTGAAGGCGTGGCTCACAGGCGGCGGGGTTATCACCACAGACAAAGCCTTGTTTGATGTGAGCGCCTATAGCGGAACAATCCTCACAGACCTATTCGGAGAGCATGGGCAATTTGCCGATGTGGAGCATTTTTGGGAGGCCCAAAACGCCTCCATTGCCGAGGCCGTGGAAAGCTACAAAGCCGATGGTTGGAAAGAGGTCATACTCGGAGAGCGGGGCCATTACTTTCCCCAATATAGCTATGTCCACCATCCCAAAGAGCAAGGTGGACGGATTTATGTGGAAGTCCGCGAGAGCGGCGAAGTCACTTTCTATGAGGGCTATATCACGGACGACGAGGCGCAGAAAATACGCCGCGCCTTATCGAATGGCGAGTCCGAGGGCGGCAAAGCGTCCAAGACAAGCAAGCCTGAAATGTCAGGTCCGATGTCCGACTACATCAACTTACACCGCCACAGCATCGCACGAGCGGAGTTAATTAAACGGCCAGACTTAGCGTTGCGTCTGTCTGTGGCGCATATGATATGCGGAGCGCGGAACTGGAAAATCGATGGCAAAAGTCCCCGAAGCCGCAAGCCAGAAACGCAAGCCAGTGTGGAAAGCAGTAAGGCGGAAGGCTTACTGGCCGAGGAACGCCAAGCGGTCTGCGACCTTGTAGGATTGACGGGAGAGCACCCGCAAATCTATCACCGTCACTATAGCCCGCATAATCTCTGCGAGATTTTTGCGCGGCTTATCACGCTTGAGGATGCCGATGTTATGCGCGTCCAAGCCTTCTGTCTCTGCGAGACATTGGCCGTGGATAGCAGTGAGGTTGAAGCGATTGGCTTGCTAACCACCCCCGACTTTGGCGACTACTGGTCGCCTGATGATGCGTTCTTTGACATCTTGCGCGACAAGCCCACGATTAACGCAATGGTCAAAGAGATTGCCGGAAAGTCCTGCGCCGATGGGGCGGTGACAGACACAGCGAAACTGCAAAAGCAGATTATCAAGAACCGTATAGCGGGTCACGGAGTTGAAACCGCTAGCCCTGACTGGCTACCAAGATGGGCGGCTTTCCCTGCCAAGCCTTACAAAGCGGTCAAAGGGTGCGCCCCTGCGGAGGCCTCGCGCGGACTTGAAAAGCTGTTCAGCCCCGCTTGAGCGGACGCCCAAGGTTAGACTGAAAAGCCCTCGCCAATGGCGGGGGCTTTGCTTTTTGTAGGGCCATCAAAACGCAAATTGCGCCTCCAACAGAAATCCGCATCAGCGTGAGCTAATGCGGGTCTAAAGGCGCATATGGATTGAGACGTCTTACGGGTTCCAGAGGGGCAAATACATAGAGCCTCTCTGCCGTAAACCTGCCTAAGATTGGCGGGGAACTTTACGCGGTCCGAGGATCAGATGGGCGAAGGCTGGCGAGAGAAACAGGGCTTTTCCGCTCACATCGCGGTCTTGAAGCCAGCACAGAGCCGCCAAATTTCTGGCCGCGCACGTCAATGGGCCTCAAGATCGGAGGGCTATTTCCCGCTCTCTTCATTGTCATAGGGGGCGACAATGGTGAAGCAGGATAGAGCCACCAAGGTTCAGTGAGTCATTCAAGTGACCCCCATCAAGTTTAGTAAGGGCATATCCAAATGCCTGCACCATGATCCCACGCGTCTCAAAATCATATCAACAAAATAGGAAGAGGGAGCCAAATTCCCTGCTGATGTCAAAATAACCTGCACAAAACCTGCTTTGCCGAATAGGCCACCGGTTCCCTAAGGGTCACTCTTTTCCTCTCCGCGTTTGCTGCGCAAACGCAAATTCATCGCGAAACAAAAGAGCGCCCCTTTGGCCTATCTCCACTGCGTTCCGGGATGCTTCGCACCTCTGCAAATCAGAACTTGAGCGGGCGGTTCTTGTCAGCAGGGAGATTGGCTCCCAAGATTTCGCTGACATAATTTGGAGACTGAAACCATGGCACAAGCACTTGGATATGTAACGAAAAATGAAGTGGGTAACTTTCAAGGCACCCTTAACCTCGGCGGCACGTCCCGCATCAACATTGTCGCTAATGACAATAAAGAGAGCGAGAAACAGCCCGACTTTCGGATTGTTGACGCACGCGGACAAGAACTTGGCGGCGGCTGGTTCAAGACCGGCGAAGTAAGCGGTAAAGAGTATATCTCGCTCACCTTCGCTCATCCGACCCTCGGCCCGCGTAAAGTTTACGCCAATCTTGGGCAGGCTTACGGCAAAGAGGCGGATGAATTTGCAATCCTCTGGAACCCGCAAGACGATTAAATCCCTAGCGCCCCAGACCCGCATTGGCTCACGCTGATGCGGGTTTTTTCATGGTCACAATTTGCGATTGAAACCAAAGAGGTCGCTCGTTAGTATAAAATATATGACAGGGCTGACCCAGATATTGGGGCCTGCATCCGAAACATATGCAGGATATGCGTGGGATTATTTGCGGCGCAATAGCGAGTATGCTCGCGATTATAATGTTGATATGTCGTCGCGAGACCCGTCGGAAATTACAAATAACAGTCAGCTTCGATACGAAGCTGTCACAGATAATCTGGCACATCGTTGGGGATTAGAGTGCTTTGAGTCACCACAATCCGCAGGATTGGATGCTTTAGTTATATGGCGTCAGGACGCGTTCCCCGGTGCATTATCTGTTCATTATCACAGTAAGACTTCCCGCAATAATGATACGAACTCTTTCAAATTATCAAATTTTGATTGCGGTAAGCAGCACTATGTAAAAGCGAATGGAACACGTATAAGTGTGATTAAATCACCTGATTTTTGGCTGCAAATATCAGGAAAACCCAAGCATATTGCAGATGAAGATCAACCGTTTTCCGTGCTGATTGATGGCGGAAAAGGCGCCCGAAGACGCATTGATGCCCTGCGCCAACTCACGTCACTCAGCCGAAACGGGTCTGATAATTTCAAATTATTAGGGCGGCAAAAAGCATTCGCAAAGATGAGAAATGCACTTCTCGCCTATGATATTCGGGCCAAAGGCGGCTCTTACAAAGATGTCGCCATAGCGCTGTTTGGGGTCGAAAATGTGCAGCAGGACTGGGATTCCACAGGAAGATTTCTTAAAGGCCGCTCTATTCGCGCGTACAAATTCGGGGAGCGTATGGTCGCCCAAGACTACCAAAGCTTATTACCTAAGAAAACTTTGTAAGGGGTATCGTTTACTGAACGTCCCAAAAACGTGACTCCCAATCTCTCCAAAGTTGTGTCTTGATTCGTTGCGTGAACATGCGTGGTAAGGCGTAGGCACGGTGAATGGTGTGAGGCTAGAATGGGCGAGAGTTTAAAAAGAAAGAATATTCCGCGAAGAAAAATACTTCTAAATGATGTGCCAAGTCCGTTCTTGTTACCCGATGAGGCCGCCGTCTTTTTACGGCTTGATGAACGCACATTAGCCAATTATCGATCAAATAAGACAGGCCCGGTATACCGAAAGCATGGCGGCTCAATTTGTTATCATCGTGACGATCTACGCGACTGGTCAAGCGTAACAGCGGCTAAGCTGTGAGTCATTTAACGCTCATTCAGTGCCACTTTGTCAGAGACAAATTGAACCACCGCATTAGGTTTGGAAGCCCCTGTTCAACCCTCGCACTTGATAAATACCGTAAGCTGAATTGCTTTGAGCCAGGCGTAACGCTCGGATATATCAGATGGCGGGCCAATGAATATGGCACACAGGATTGGCGTTTCTTCATATTGAAAACACAAAGCCCAGGCCTGCTCACGCGCGTGCCCGGTGTGACTCCCGCCATTAAAGTTCTAGCCGCATTCACCGGCACACAAGCTGTGAAACGGGCTTTAGTTGCGCTCGATGACGTTGAGAAATCGGTGTCACAGCCCATTGAAATGCTCTCTGAAGGTTACTGGATTGCCTTTCAAAACGACCTATCCATGCGAAGAACTGTATCGGGTTTGCGGCCTGACGCCTCATTGATAGAGGCGCAAAATGTTATTTAAGGGCCTCATTGCCGGCGTGATGACACTCGCCATAATTGGAACAGCGGGACAGATTATATTCCCGCCAAAGCCTGTTTTGCTTTATAATCCAAGCGAGAGCGCAGCGGTTGGATGGTATCGCTTGAAGCCCGATGAGCCTGTTATTTTAGGGGCGCAAGTTGCAGCCTATGGTCCAGAATGGGCGCGAAAGTTAGCGGATAAGCGGGGCTATCTGCCTTATGATTACCCTCTCATAAAGACGGTCTGGGCCGTCCATGGGGATGAGGTCTGTTACAATAATCAATCGGTTAGTGTCCCAAAACGTCCTGATATTCCCGTGCTGGGGCAGGATGTTTTGGGACGTGATATGCCTCAAAAGTCGGGCTGTATTGTCCTTGGATCGGGTGAGTATATGTTGCTGTCCCCCGATGTGCAGACGGGTTTTGATAGTCGGTATTTTGGACCTGTTCGCGCCAAGAATATTTTGGGAGTCGTTGAATATCTGGAAAATCCAAAGAATCTTAAAGCGTCGGAAAAGCCTGATTTAGCGGGGTTTGAGGGGTGAATTTAAGAGGGCAAGATAAAGGGCGCGGCCCAAAATGGCCTAAGCCATTGTCTGCACATCTTTTTTCGCGGGACGCGAGGGGTTGGGGCCGGGACGTGGATTCGGCGCGATCCCCCATAGGGCCTGAAAAAAAGGCCGGGACGTGGATTGATTTAGCCTGTTTTGGGCAAATTTCGGAGCTTTTGTTGTGAGCGGCGAAAACCAATTCAATGTCCGCCTTGGCAAAATTCTCTCTCCCAACGGAACGGGGCGTTTTGTGAGCTTTGCCGGACAAGTGAGGCGGGCGGCGCAGCGTTCATCGCGCTCTGCTGGCGGACGGGTCAAGAGAGGGCCTGTTACCGAGCAATATTTCTCGCGGCGCGTCATCGTCAAAGTGCATCTCGTGAAGATGGGGGCATATGGCAAAGATGCGCAGCGGCATCATCTGGATTACATCCAGAGAGACAGCGCTGCCCGCGAAGGCGAGAAAGGTATTCTCTATAGCCGTGATGAGGTGTTTCTTGATGGTGAGGAATTTCATGAGCGCGGTATTGATGACAGACATCAGTTCCGCGTGATCGTCTCGCCTGAAGACGGAAAAGAGCTGGGTGATCTTCGCACCTATACCCGAAACGTCATGGCGCAGATGGAGCGCGATTTAGATACGAAGCTCGATTGGGTGGCCGCCAACCATTACGACACGGCTAATCCCCACAGTCATGTTGTGATCCGCGGCGTCAGGGACAACGGGTCAGTTCTTATCATTCCGAGGGACTATATCTCTCACGGCATGCGAGAAGCTGCCGAGCATGTTGCGACATTGGAGCTAGGGCCGACCAATCATATTGATGTGGCGAAGAAATTAGCGCTTTCCGTTAGGCATGATCGTTTTACTTCTATCGACCGAGACTTGCTGGCAAAGGCTGAAAACCAAATAGTAGAGCTCTCGAAACTGCCGCTCGACGGGTCAGACTGGTCACAGCGGTTTGAGAAATGGCGCGTGAAACATTTAAGCTCAATGGGACTGGCCGAAAAAGTAGGCTTTGGGAAATGGCGGCTTGATGACAATCTTGAGCGCACGCTTCGGCGTATGGGAGATCGCGGCGACATCCTCAAAGCTTTTCACCGCACCATGACGCGCGTGAAACTCGCCCGCAGCCAAAATGGTGAACCGATATACGACCCTATGGCAAATTACGCCCAGCCGATTACCGGCAGAGTTATCGAAAAGGGCATTCTTGATGATGTCAATGACCGAAGCTTCATCGTTTTAGACACGATGCAGGGCGAGGCTCTATTTGTTGAGACAGGCAGAGAAGCTAATACCGCTCAGATAGAGCGCGGCATGGTCGTTACAGCAGGGCCGCAAAGTTACGCGCCTAAAAGCTCAGATCACACCATTGCAGATATCGCGTCTAAGCGCGGCGGAATATACAGCCCATCCTATCACGAAATGAGCGACCCCAGCGCTCGTGAAGAATTTATCAAAGCGCATGTCAGGCGCCTTGAAGCCATGCGGAGACTTGGTCATGCGGAGCGCAATTCAGACGGGTCATGGGCTGTCCCAAAAGATTATCTCAAACGCGCGGCCAAATACGAAAAGTCACGCGGTTATGGTAATCCTGTGCGGCTAGACATTCGCGCGCGCGAGCCATTGGCGGAGCTTTCTACGACTTTGGGGAAGACCTGGCTCGATACCGAACTCATGTCAGAAAAAAGCGAAAGTCACTCATCAGGTTTTGGGCAAGAGGTTGAGGCTCTAAAAGCCCAGCGTCAAAAATTCTTACTCTCTCAAAAGCTCATTCAAAGATCGTCCGGGGTCACACAAAGCACGCTGGACACTCTTGAAAAATTAGATCTTGATGCGGCGGGTGAAGCTTTGAGTGATGTGTTTGGGAAGCCGTATAAGTCAGCGCCGCAATCGGGACGCATTTCCGGCGTATATCGGAAGGCCGTGCGGAGGCCGAGCGGTAAATATGCCGTCATTGAAAAATCGAAAGAATTTACGCTCGTGCCGTGGCGAGAGACGATGGACAGAAATTTGGGCAAATCAATTTCAGGCGTGATGAAAGATCAGTCGATTTCATGGACGCTGACAAAGGCAAGAGGACAAAGCATTTCATAAACGGAGGTAGGACTATGACTTTTTCAATTAAAGCGCTTTTGCTATTGTCAGGAGCTGCGCTCTTAGTCACAGCTTGCGGCAATGATCCGAAGGCCGCAAATGAAGCCAGCTTTGAAGCGGCGTTAAACGCACACTACGCGCAAATGAAACAATGCGTCAGGGTTGGCAGCGCGCCAAATGCGGACGGTATCATACAAGAATTTAGAACCGATGGCCGCGTTCAGGACAAACAATTATCGTTTTATAATGGTCTTGTGGACTTGGGCCTTCTGGATGCTGTCAGCTATCAAAAGGAGACGAAAAACTTTAGCGGGCAAGTCACAGGAAAAGCCGATTGGGTTGGTTACAAGTTTTCGGATAATGGAAAGACGTTCTTACGTCCCGTCGCATTGGAAACAGGAGCTTTCAGCACGGGAGCGCGGCAGCTATGTTACGGCACGCCGCAAGTTGTAGAGATTGTGGGCTTCACTGAATCGGCTGAGGTAATGGGCGTTAAAGTCAGTAACGTTCAATATACCTATAAGTTGGTGGACATTGCTCCATGGGCGACTGATCCGGCTCTATCTAAGCAACATGAATGGCTGCCGGAGAGGCTATCTAACCAGAGAATATATAAAGATGACGACCTTGTGCTTACGAATAACGGCTGGGCTTATCATAGTCATCTCAAAAAGTAGCTTTTCATCATAAGTTATCTGCAATTATCGGGTGAACTTGAAAGCTGTTGTTTGCGGTTGTGTGAAGCTGAGATAAGATTAGCTCTGGGTATTCTAAAAGCTCAAAGTGGGATTGCGTCTTAGTGTTTCTATGTGGTCAAAAAGGGCTAGGTAATACTAGAATACTATGTAGACTATAAAACTGAGTCTATTCACAAACAGGATCGCGAGAAAGCTCTGTCTACTAATATTCAGTATGAAAATGTTAGCCTAACCTATGAGGAAAAAGGCAGATTTACCCCAGCTGTTGAGAATTTTAATCTGGAAATACGTTCAGGTGACTTCGTAGGCATTATTGGTGAAAGCGGTTGTGGTAAGTCTACTTTGCTAAAGTTAGCTGCTGGATTAGTGAAACCTTCCAAGGGGGTAGTATCTGTTAACGGTAAGCAGGTGCGTGGTATTGATAAAGATACAGGATATGTATTTCAGGGTGAATCTCTTCTTCCGTGGTTATCGGTCTTCGATAATGTGGCTATAGGCTTTAAGATTAGAGGTGAAGCCGTAAGCAAAAAAAGCGTAGATGATGCAATTCGTCTGGTTGGGTTAAACGGTTTTGAGGCAGCTAAACCAAAAGAATTGTCAGGCGGTATGGCGCAGAGGGCTGCAATTGCTCGCGCATTAGTAGACGAGCCTGATCTCTTATTATTGGACGAACCATTTTCTGCTCTTGATGCGATTACAAGAAGAGAGCTTCAAAACGAATTATTAGCAATCGTTAAAAAAAGAAGCATTACCACTGTGTTAGTCACACATGATTTCGATGAAGTGTTACGGATGTCTAATCGTATTGTTTTGCTTAGTCCAAGACCAGGAACGATTTACAAACACTATAATAATGACAGGGACGATGAACTCGGTATATTGCAGTTAAGAAAAACCGTGACCAAAGATATTTATAGGGCACGGAAACAGCACTTGTTGAGTGAAAACAAAGGAAAGTTGGAGACTTGAAATGAATCGACGTAAGCTAATTAAACTGAGTGCTGCTGCTACGAGTGCCTCAATACTGGGTCTCACGGCTTGCAAACCCAAAGCAACCGCTAAGTCAAAAGTATTGGAAAGTGCATATATACCAATATTAGACAGCGTTCCCTTAATAGTTGCACATGCAAAAGGTTTTTTTAAAGAGGCTGGTATTAAATCTGAAAAGCCAGTGTTAATTAGAGGTTGGGCGCCATTACTGGAAGCATTTGAGTCCAAACAAATACAACTAACTCATATTTTGTTGCCACAAGTTATTTTCATGAAGTATGCGAGGCAGGTCCCGGTGAAATCTGTGGCATTTAATCATACAAATGTCGTAGCAATGCTTCTTTCTCCAGAAACTGAGTCTATAGCTGATTTGGGAGGGAAAATAGTTGGGTGCCCTACATGGTGGGCTCCACATACTGGAATTTTTCAAGACGTATTGAGAAAAGCGGGGTTGACACCAGTTGTAGGTAAGGAATTAACCGACCTTGAGGAAAATGAAGTCGCATTTCGAGTGGTAGCTCCACCAGATATGCCTGAAGCCCTTCGCAATGGTTCAATTGCTGGATGTACTGTATCTGAGCCTTTCGGCGCAGTTGCAGAGAAACTCTCAGGAGCAAAATTAGTTAAAATGTCGGGTGATGTTTGGCGCGATCACCCATGCTGCCAATCTGTAATGCTGGAAGACACCATTAACGAGGATCCTGCTTGGGCAGAAGCAGTTACTATTGCACTCTACAATGCTGCAAAATGGGCTGGTAACAATCCTGAGGAACTTGCTGAAATTTTGGGTAAAGACGGTGGGGGATATTTCCCAATGCCTGTACCTATTGTTCAGCGCGCTATTTCCAAGAATGATTTGGAAACTTATGGACCAGCTGGCACTGGGGCAATAATGCATACAGATTGGAATGTCACGAGAGTAGGTTTTACTCCTTACCCATTTGCATCAGCATTTGGCACTACGCTGGACCTTATGCGTCGGACAGTAGTGGATTCTAGTGCGGCTATGCCAAATACTTTTGATAGCCTAACAGGTAGACAGATAGCAAAAGAGATTGTCGATTACAGATTGGCGAACATTGGTTTTGAACAAGCCGGCGGCGCTACAGCTTTTGGGCTTCCCATCGATTTTAATAAAACCCGTGAAGAAGAATATGAAGTTTTGTTAAAATAATGCTTTCTGCCGCGCAAAGCACAAATGCAATTTCTAAAAGCTTGCCAATTTTTATTGGTGGCCTTGGAGTTATTTGTACTATTTTGATTTGGTTTGTGGGAACTTATGGTGTTGAGAATAATTTAAATAGGTTCGAGCCAATAAGCGCTTTAGAAGCGATGATTGAGTTATTTAAAGATCACCGTTTTTGGACGAGTCTTATTGAAACTATGAAACGTTTAGTTGGAGCATTAGCCGCGGCGGTTATTATAGGTGTTCCCATTGGCATCTTAATTGGTTATTTTAAATCAGCTCGACATTTTACTTATGTGCCGTTTCAACTCCTACGAATGGTTTCGCCGCTCTCATGGACCCCAATTGCAATTATATTATTTGGTATCGGTTCCGCTCCCGTGTATTTTTTGGTGTTCATCGCTGCTGTTTGGCCGATTGTATATAGTACAGCTGGAGGAATCTCATCAGCAAACCCGGTCTGGCTAGATGTTGGGAAAAGTTTTGGAGGAAGCGATTGGGACATTTTAAGAAGAATTTTAATTCGGGCCACCATTCCTTCAATCCTCTTAGGAATGCAGCTTGCTTTGGGAGTCGCTTGGATTGTTATTGTTCCTGCTGAAATGTTGGGAGTCGCTTCAGGTTTAGGTTATATGATTTTGGATTTTCGAGATGTAAACGATTATGCTTCTATAGCAGCTTTGATCTTAGTGATTGGGTTTCTTGGCGTAGTATTAGACTTTCCTCTTCGATGGTTGGTTACCAGGTATAGTTGGTGAAAGGTAGGGCTGTGATCGACGTTCAACATTTAACAGGCAAAGACAGAGAAACTTATGTCAAAGGATCCAAGAAGGTATATTGGCTTATTGGCGTTACTGGGTTTTGTGTTCTAAGTTTATTTATTTGCTGTGGCGTCGCGATAGCAGATAAGGAATATGCTACTGGTGTATCCTTATTTGCTACTGCTATTGGTTTGCTGGTTTCCGTGGTTCTAGGTGTATTCGTATTTTATTGGTCATGGAACTCGAACAATTCAAGTCAGAAAATATTCAAAAGATTAGACAAAACAGCTCACGGACAACTACGAAATTATAATCACGTAGGTGAGCATATTGAAGATTTCGTCGCTGCTCTTACGGGGTATACAAATGACAGAAATGACAGACTAAATGCTATACGCGGCGCAGATACGTTGTTCGTTATGCTATCAACACCACTTTACGGTATCGAAACAAGAGATGTTAGCACGAATAGACCTCCACATGTTTTTATGAACTTGTTAGTCGATTCTTTGCAGGAATGGGTTGACATATGTTCCCAAACACATGGTCGCCAAAAACTAGAATTCTCCATTTGGCCCCTTGAAGAACACAAGGATTTATGGGGTGTTAGAAAAGGAAAAACCGTAAAGACTTCACCCTGGTATAAAAATAAGTCGGACGATGCATTAGACGAAATGCTTAAAGCAATGGTGAAGTTTTGTAAGCTTATTGGATCATGTGGCTCAGCAAGTAATAAAGTTGATTTTGAAATGACCCTTGTAAGAAAAAATGACGCGAGGATATTCTTAATTGATAGAGGTAATCAGGAAAAATTTTCGCTTAAGGTTTTGTTTAGTAACTTTACCAATGAGGAAATAAGTCAGAGTGACTTTGTTACCACTGGTTTCATGTCTGAAAATACTAGTGCTTTCAACCGTATGTTGGAGATCAGAGAGTCTTATACTAGATCTTCTCAGAATATTTACGCTGAAAAAAATTCTGAAACAGGCGTGTTGTTAAATATTCCTCAATCATCCATTAAAAATGACCCATTTAACTTTATTGCGAAATATTATGGACTTGATGATAATTGGTATGGGTTTGAGAGTTTAACGGAGCTTAAGAAAAAGGCTTGCGATTTGAATACGGAATGGTGGAAAATGGACATAGAGTGTTTCAACGTTTCAATAGAAACGAAACGTATTCAAGAATTAAATTCCACTGCCTCAGCCTAATATTTTTAAGCCAATCCCCCTTGAAACCCTTCCGTTTCGTCTTTGTGTGTCTGTGACAGAACTATCTTACCTGCGCAGTTCCATTGTTTGCATTTCATTCGGGCTTCAAATTCATCGACAAATAACTGTCTAATATGAGACTTGTGAAAATAGACGACGGGGTCTTCATACCAAGTGTAGCCGCACGAACAGCAGCGGGCTTCTAAGCGGTCTGTTGTTTCAAAATCCAAAATTTGTATTTTGTGTTTCCAGCTCACCAAAAGTCCTCCGCGCGAGGGATGCGGGTGAAGCTGATTTTGCCGCCTAGGTTTCCGCCGGGTGGTAACTTCCACGGTCCCATCGTTACCAGTGACTTGCCGTAGCGTGAGTTGAGACTGTCCATTGCGGTTGTAACCGACTCCCATTTTTGACGTTCAGGATCATCATTGAGGAGCATATCAAGTTGGCGGGCTGCCGCGTCCGTGAGATCGCCGAGCGTTACGCCGACCCGGACAATTTTGAACTGACTTGGAATAGTTGACTTCGCCTTCGCCCAAAGCACATCCAGCGCAGTGAGGCAGGCTTGGTCATCATTGGCCATATGCAGCTTATGCGTTGACGCCCAGCCTTGCTCTTTGATTGAGCGGTTACGCAGACTTACCCAAAGATAAAGCGAGCTGGCATAAAAGCCCTCGCGCCGCATTCGGCGAGCGGCTTTAACGAGCAGTAGCCTTGAGCAATCACGCGCGTCTTTGAAATTACGGAGTTCAGGCGGTAAGACGCGCCCATGTCCAAACATGCCGCGTTCTGACTTTTGTGCCATCACATCATACCCATGAAGCGCATACCAAAGGCGTTCGCCGGTCACGCTGCGCCAGAGCTTACGCATTTGCTTTGGCTCAGTCGCCATTAAGTCGGCCATATTGTGAATGCCCGCATTGAATAGTCGCTGCTCCATGCGGTTGCCAATCCCGGGGATGTCGTCAAAAGGCAGATCGAGAAGCGGCCCGGGCATCGTATGGGGATGCCAGATGGTCGTGCCGTCAGGCTTATCCATTTTGCAGGCAATCTTTGCCAAGTGTCGATTGGCGGCAAATCCTATCGAGCAGGTTATGAAAGGGCCGACGCCTTCAGCGATGGCGGCTTTGAGCCTTTCGGATAAGCCTATCGGGTCAGCAATGTCTTTGGGGTCGAGCTTGCAACATAGCTCATCAATGGACTTTATAGCTTCAACGGGGATAACACTGTTGATCTCGGCAAGAAGGGCATTATGCGCACGGCGATATAAATCGGGACTCTGGCATTGCAGCACTAACTCAGGACAAGCCTTCTTGGCATCGGCTAATTTCATGACGTTTTTAACACCACGCGCCTTGGCCTCTTTTGAACAGGCGATGACGACCGTATGCACTGTCCCATCGAACGGCACGATGCCGACAGGCTTGTCGCGCAGAGCGGGCCTGGCTTGCTGCTCCACAGATGCAAAGAACCCGTCAAAGTCGAGGTAAAGTCTTTCTATCGTTTCAGGTTTTCGCATGTTTCGTCCGTGGTAAGCGCGGACGACCGAAAAAGAACGAAGACAGAACATTAGTCAAGTAAAAACGGATTATATTCCTAATTTGTATGGGGATAACTGAAATTTGCCAAGAAAATGATGACCGAAATCAACCAGTCTGGAAAATCGCCGTTTTCACAGAAAGTCACAGAAATTCATAGAAAGTCATAAAAGGTCACGCGATTTCACTATTTAGGAACTAGACCAAAAATCGACATTTCTGACAGCCTTAGTCCATCGCAATTGAAGGACTTAGGTAATGTCGCCACAAAATATCTTGATTGGACAGATATTCGTTGTTTTCACGACGATCATTCTGACGACATGGTATGCTACGCAGTGGGTGGCGCTTCAGTTTGATTACGATGCTTACTTGGGAACGGGATTTGCAGAGCTTGGCAATCACAAAATTTATGCACCTTGGAGCCTCTTCAAATGGTGGTATCAATTTGATGCCTATGCACCGCACATCTTTTCCAGAGGGGGACAGATTGCAGCGGGAGGCGGTCTTCTCGGGATTGTATTTGCAGTCATTGGGTCCGTCTTGCGCGGACGATCCGCCAAAGCGCTGAACACATTTGGCTCATCCCGTTGGGCCAATGATAAGCAAATTAAGAAAGCCGGTCTGTTTGGTGAGCGTGGTGTGTTTCTAGGTCGCACCAAAGATGACTATATCCGCCATGACGGCCCGGAGCATGTGATGGCCATTGCGCCAACACGCTCCGGTAAAGGCGTCGGCTTGGTTATTCCAACACTTCTGTCTTGGACAGATAGCGCCGTCATTCACGATATCAAAGGCGAGAACTGGCAACTCACCTCCGGCTGGCGCTCAACTTTCTCTCATTGCCTGCTCTTTGATCCAACCAATGCGCAGAGCGCGAAATATAATCCGCTTTTAGAAGTCCGAAAGGGCGAGTGCGAAGTGCGCGATGTCCAGAACATTGCCGACATCCTTGTTGATCCCGAAGGTATGCTGGAGCGCCGTAACCATTGGGAAAAGACCGCACATAGCCTCTTGGTTGGCGCTATACTCCATATTCTCTATGCAGAGCGCGATAAGACGCTGGCTCGCGTAGCCTCATTCCTGTCTGACCCAAACCGCTCTTTTGAAAAGACGCTACGGGTTATGATGAAAACCAATCATCTCGGCGACCGGACAACGGCAAAAGTCCATCCGGTGGTCGCACAAGCAGCGCGTGAACTCCTCAATAAATCTGAAAACGAGCGCTCAGGTGTTTTATCAACGGCTATGAGCTTTCTCGGTCTTTACCGAGATCCCACGGTCGCCGAGGTGACATCAAAATGTGATTGGCGCATCGCCGATCTTATGGCGGCAGACAAACCCGTCTCGCTATATCTGGTCATTCCGCCATCTGACATTTCGCGGACAAAGCCGCTGGTTCGTCTCATCCTCAATCAGATTGGCCGCCGCTTGACGGAAGAGCTTGTCGTCAGCGGTGACAAGACAGCAAAGCGTCAACTCTTGCTGATGCTGGACGAGTTTCCCGCACTGGGTCGTCTCGATTTCTTTGAAAGCTCTCTGGCTTTCATGGCGGGATATGGATTGCGTGCTTTTCTAATCTCGCAATCGCTCAATCAGATTGAAAAGGCTTACGGCCCCAATAATTCTATCCTTGATAACTGCCATGTGCGCGTCGCCTTTGCGACCAATGACGAGCGCACAGCTAAGCGTCTGTCTGATGCGATTGGCAGCACAACAGAAATGCGGGCTATGCGCAACTATGCGGGTCATCGCCTCGCGCCCTGGCTCTCACACGTTATGGTCTCCCGTCAGGAAACCGCGCGTCAGCTCATCACGCCGGGCGAGATCATGCAGTTGCCAAGCCATCAACAGCTTATCTTGCTGTCAGGGTTCTCACCCATCAAAGCTCAAAAAATCCGCTATTATGCGGACAAAAATTTCACTGGCCGTGTCCAAAACTCTCCTAATCTTTCCCCGGATAGCTCAGACGATTTGCCCCCTTCATCGTCTTGCATGTGGGGTGATGCGACGCGGCCAGTGGATGACCGCCTTTACACAGTGCCCGATAAAGCCACTCAAGAAAAAATTGCATCAGCCTTAAACACAAAGACTGACACTGACGAAGATGAAGACGGCGGCGGCAAAGAGCGTAGCCCTGAACTCAGCGGACATGAGACCTCGCATTCACCAAACAATGCCGGGGAAAAGTCTCTTGATGTTTCAGAAGACAACGACCTCACACCCGCAATCAAACTCGGCGAGTTTGTCAGAGATACCGCCAATCTTGCCCGCGCCCACGACCTGACCCGCAGCACAGATATAGACCTTGGAATGTAGCAATGAGCAATGACCTCACAGCCCGCGTTCGCGCGCGTATTACACCGGAGAACGCTGCCCTTTTAGATGTGCGGGCACGCGCCTTGGGTAAGACAAAATCCCGCGTCATCAATGATGCTTTGTCGTCTTGCTTCACTTTCGAGCATGACGACGCGAGAGACGCCCGTATCCTTGAAAAGCTGGATATGATGATCCGTCATAATCATCGGCATTCGCGCGACCTCAATCTGCACTCCGAGACGTTCGCTTTATTTCTGCACTTCTACTTCACAATGGCGCCCCAAATTTCAAAGGCCGATACGGACGTGCGCGCGGCGCGCGGCGTTGGGTTGATGAACCAATTTGTCGATCAGCTCGGCGCTAAAATGCGCATGGGCGGTAAGACGTTTAAACAAGCCCTGTCCGACGTGCTGGTGTCCGACCAAGACTTCTTTCGGCTTGATGAAATTCAGCTTCTCGAAAAATTACAAAAGAAGAAAGCGGCCACACCAAAAAAGAAGATGGAGACAGCTGATGTCTAGCCTTCAGTCAGCCGCCACATCAGACCGCACACTTGCTATGCTGCGCACAGCGCTTGGGCCTGTCATCACTCAGGCCTTAGATGATCCCAAGGTCATTGAGATTATGCTCAATCCCGATGGGCGTTTATGGCTCGATAAATTAGGCGTTGGCCGCTTTGATACTGATAGTGTTCTGACCCCTGATGAGGGCGAGCGCGTGGTTCGCCTTGTCGCCAATCACATTAATCAGGACGTGACAGCAAAAGCGCCAATTATCAGCGCAGAGCTTCCGGGGAATGGTGAGCGCTTTGAAGGCGTGCTGCCACCTGTTGTGTCAGCACCGTGTTTTTCCATTCGCAAAGGGGCCGTGGCAGTCTTCACATTAGACGATTACGTTAATGCGGGCAGCTTAACTTACGCGCAGTCGGAAGCCTTAAAATACGCTGTCACGTCTCGTCAAAACATCCTCATTGTTGGCGGCACATCTAGCGGTAAAACGACTCTGGCCAATGCCTTATTGTCGGAAATATCGGACACAGGTGACCGCGTTCTTATTTTGGAAGATACGCGCGAGCTTCAATGCGCGGCCAAGGACACGGTGGCGCTTCGCACACACGGCTTGAATGTCACGCTGGCGGATTTGGTGCGCTCGACACTGCGCCTTCGCCCTGACCGCATCATTGTCGGCGAAGTGCGCGGGCCTGAAGCCCTCGACATGCTCAAGGCTTGGACGACGGGTCATCCCGGCGGCATCGCGACCGTCCATGCAAATTCAGCAAAAGCGGCCTTGGGCCGGATTGAACAACTGATTTTAGAGGGTGTGGCCATTGTTCCGCGGACTCTGATTGCGGAGGCCATCGACGTGGTTGTCTTCATTTCCGGGCGAGGTTCGAAACGCCGCGTGCAGACAATCGCGCGCCTCATTGATGTGACCGACAAGGGCTATCAGCTCGAACCGCTCACAGCGTCGTCTTCCATTCCTAAACTCACATTTGACGGAGGTAACTCATGTACGGACCACTAACACACGGGACGATCAATCAACGGCTATTTTACGGGGCAGCAATCATTGTTCTGATTATGATGTTCATGCCACAGACGGCTCACGCAGCAGGTTCAGCGATGCCGTGGGAGGGGCCGCTGACAAGTATTCTGCAATCTATTGAAGGCCCGGTTGCCAAGATTTTTGGCACAATTGCGATCATCATGACCGGCATTGGCCTCGCCTTTGGTGATGCGGGCGGCGGTATGCGCAATCTCATCAAGATTGTCTTTGGCCTGTCCATTGCCTTCACGGCGACAAGCTTCTTCCTGTCATTCTTCAGCTTTACAGGCGGCGCGGTCATCTAATGGCAGACGCGTCCGCATATCAGCTTCCTGAGGGTTTCACCATTCCGGTGCGCCGTTCATTGACCGAGCCCATCCTTTTAGGCGGGGTTCCGAGAACGGCGGCCATACTCAACGGTACGCTTGCGGCGGCTTTGGGCCTTGGCCTCCAGCTCTGGCTACTGGGCATCATCTATTATGTCTGCGCCCATACGCTTTGCGTCTTCTTCGCCTCGCGTGATCCGCAATTCATGGAAGTCCTGGTTCGCCACATCAAACACAAAGGGTATCTCGCATGATGAACCTAAGCGAATATCAAAAGCGGCCGGATTGCCTGTCTGATTACCTGCCTTGGACGGCTCTGATTGCGCCGGGCACGGTGCTCAATAAGGACGGCAGTTTTCAGCGCACAGCGGAGTTTCGCGGGCCTGACCTTGAAAGCTCGACTGAAGAAGAATTAGTGGCGACCTGCGCGCGCCTTAATAATGCCCTCCGCCGTTTTGGCTCAGGTTGGGCACTCTACTTTGAAGCCGCCCGTATTCCGGCACGTCAATATCCTGTGTCTGAATATACCGACCCTGCTGCCTGGATTGTTGAGCAGGAACGTCGGGGCGAGTTTGAAGAAGAGTCCAGTCAGCGCGATTTGTATGAAAGCGTCTATTATCTGACCTTCCAATTTCTGCCGCCTGCGGACAGATCGAGTAAGGCAGAAAGCTGGATTATTGATACGCCAGCGGATGATAAAGGCGTCTCGGTTCAAGATCATCTGCAAAGCTTCATGTCGGAATGCGACAGATGCTTAGATCTTTTGCGAAGCCAATTTCCAATGGCAGAGTGGTTGGGTGATGACGAAACGCTGACATACCTGCATTCAACGGTTTCGCCAAAACGTCACCCAATCAAAACGCCTAAAACGCCTGCATATCTTGATAGTTTAATTGGCGGTTCAGATCTCGTCGGCGGACTTGTGCCGCGGCTTGGCGAGCACTCAATCCATACAGTGACAATCCTTGGATTTCCGAGCGAGACTACGCCGGGTATCTTGGATGAGCTGAACACATTGGGTTTCTCATACCGATGGATGACGCGCTTCTTGCCGCTCTCCAAAGCCGAAGCTTCAAAGGTCATTACAAAGACGCGGCGACAATGGTTCGCCAAGCGTAAGTCTGTTGTCGCGCTGCTCAAAGAAGCGCTCATGAATGAAACGACGCCGCTTGTTGATAGCGATGCTGACAATAAAGCCATCGATGCAGATGCCGCCTTGCAAGACCTCGGCGGTGATTACGTGTCCTACGGATATATGACGACGGCCATATGCGTGATGGATGAGGACGCTACGGTAGCTGAAGCGCGTATCAGAGCTGTTGAGCGCATTATAAACGGGCGCGGCTTTGTGACCATACATGAAAAGGTCAATGCCGTTGACGCTTGGCTTGGGACACACCCCGGTAATCCATATGCAAATGTGCGCGTCCCCTTAGTCTCGACACTAAATCTTGCGCATATGATGCCGCTCTCAGCCGTTTGGGCAGGGCCGGAAGGTAACGCGCATCTTGGCGGCGCGCCGCTCCTATATGCAACAACAGAAGATCATACGCCGTTTCGTCTGGTCACCCATCAAGGTGATGTCGGGCATACGCTTGTCGTGGGCCCCACGGGCGCGGGTAAATCAGTGCTGCTCAATCTGCTGTCCATGCAGTTCAAACGCTATCCAAACGCGCAGGTTTTCACCTTTGATAAAGGCGCGTCATCACGCGCCATGATTGAAGCGCTTGATGGTGATTTTTATGCTCTCGGCGAAACCAATTCAGGCTTAGTGTTTCAGCCCCTGCTAGGGATTGATGAGCCAAATGAGATGGCCTGGGCGTCAGAATGGATTGCGGGTCTGCTTACATCTAAAGGCGTCGATGTCACGGCGGAGATTGAAAATACAGTTTGGACCGCTCTGCAAAGCCTTGCCAGCGCGCCGGAAGAGCAGCGCACGCTCACAGGCCTTTCGGCTCTAATTCAAGATAGCGATTTACGTCTGGCGCTAAAGCCTTTCACGCTTGAGGGCGCTTACGGTCACATTCTCGATGGCAATAAAGACACATTGCGCGATAATGCTGTGCAGGCATTCGAGATGGAAGAGCTAATGCACTCAAAGGCGCTTGTTGCGCCCGTGCTAACCTATCTGTTTCACAAGCTCGAAGCGCGCTTTGATGGCAAGCCAACCTTCCTAATTTTGGACGAGGCCTGGGTCTTTCTCGATGATCCGATGTTTGCAGACCGCATTCGAGAATGGCTCAAAGTCCTGCGTAAGAAGAACGTCTCCGTTATCTTTGCGACCCAATCACTTGCGGATATTGCGAGCAGCCCGATTGCGCCTGCGATTATTGAAAGCTGCCTGTCAAGGATATTTCTTCCCAATAACCGCGCAATGGAGCCGCAGCAAAAAGAAGCCTATGACCGTTTTGGTCTCAATAAACGCCAAGTTCAAATCATAGCCTCGGCAACGCCTAAGCGGGATTATTATTTTCAAAGTCACGGCGGAAATCGCCTGTTTGATTTGCAGCTCGGCCCGGTTGCGCTCGCCTTTTGCGCAGTAGGTTCAGAGGAAGGCCAAACCCAGATTGACCGCGTCCTCGAACTTGGCGGGCCTGATAATTTTGCAGCCCATTGGCTGCGCATCAAAGGCTTGGAATGGGCCGCAGACCTTATGGCTGATCAATTTCATGAAGAGGAGTATGTCCCATGGCTCGACGCCGCGGAATAATCACAATTGCTATCATTGCGGCCATGGGGCTTTCCCATGCGCCCGCGAGCCATGCCCAATTTGGCGGGGTTGTTTATGACCCTGCCAATTATGTGCAAAATTTCTACACCGCTGTTCGCAGCTACACGCAGATTATTCGCCAAGCGCAACAACTTCGCAATGAAGCCAATATGCTGATCAATCAGGCCAAACACCTCTCCAGACTGGACGTGAACTCCGCCACTGATCTGAACCGCATCTTGAATGAGATAGCCTATTTGAACCGGCAGGCAGAAAATGTGGCTTACGATGTAAACCGCACACGCCAGCTTATCAGAGAGTATTTTCCTGAAAGCTATGACGGCATGTCGCAAGATGAACTTGTGGTGCAAGCTGAAGCGCAGTTTGAAATGTCAGAGCGCGCGCAAAATGACGCCATGCTGATGCAGTCAAAAATGGTTGAAAGCCTCCAAGAAGATAGCGTCCTGCTCAGTCAGCTTATGAATACAAGCCACAGCTCAGTCGGCGAGCTGCAAGCCACGCAATCGACAAATCAATTGATGGGATTACTCGTCAAACAGTCCATGCAAGCGCAGCAAATGCAAATCACCCAAGCGCGGGCAAACAGTCTAGAAACGTCGCGCCAACTCGCCCTCGAAAAAGAAGCCCGCGCACGCAGGAGGCTTTTTATGGGCCGCTCCGATGATGCCTACAGCGGAGGCACACCGTAATGGCTGATCCCACAAGTCTCGGCGTGATTGACGAATTTGTCGTCACCTTTACAAGCTATATCGATAGCGGTTTTGGTTTGCTTGGCGGCGAGGTCCAATATCTCACGGCTATCCTTATTGGTATCGATATTACTCTTGCAGGCCTTTATTGGGCCATGGGCTCTGATAATTCCGTCATCGGAAAATTCCTCAAAAAAGTTATGTATGTTGGCGTCTTCGCGCTGATCATCACCAATTTTTCTGGTCTCGCGAATATCGTCTTTAACAGTTTTGGCGGGCTTGGCTTAAAAGCGACGGCCACGACAATGACCGCCGACGACCTGCTGCGCCCTGGGTTCATTGCCAATACGGGTTTTCAGGCGGCACACCCGATTTTGACGCAAATAGGTGAGCTGACCGGGCCGGTGAAGTTCTTCCATAATATCGTTTTAATCGTCGCGCTGTTCTTGGCGTGGATAATAACAATGTTCGCCTTCTTCTTTATCGCGATACAGCTCTTTGTAACCATTCTTGAGTTCAAACTGACAACGCTTGCAGGGTTCATCCTCATACCCTTTGCTCTCTGGAATAAGACATCTTTCTTAGCGGAAAAGGTTCTCGGAAACGTCGTGGCGAGCGGCATCAAGCTCATGGTGCTGGCGATTATCATAGGCATTGGGTCGACAATCTTCGGTGACATCACATCAGCCTTTGCGCCGCCTGCCAGCGACCCGGATACGGTTGTGCCTATCACGCTGAAAGACGCGGCCTCCATCATGCTTGGCTCTATGGCTTTACTCGCTCTCGGTATTTTTGGCCCCGGCATCGCAACAGGCTTGGTTTCAGGCGCTCCCCAACTCGGGGCTGGAGCAGCCGTCGGCACAATGGCGGCAGTTGGCGCAGGCGCTTTGGCTGGAGGCGCCGTTGCAGGAGCCGGCATTAAAGGTATCGGAAAAGGCGCAGCGGCTTCTGTGAAAGCAGGCGCATCCATGGCGGGCGGTTCCAAAGTGGCCTTCACCCTTGGTAGCATGTCCCATGGCGGCGGCATTAAAGGTGCGGCTGCTGGCGTAGGTGCTGTTGCTCAAGCGGGCATTATGTCGGTCGCAAAAGCCGGAGGCAGCAAGGCGCTTGCAGCAGGCGGCGCAGTTTCAATAGCGCATGGCAATGGCATGCGCGGCGGCATGGCGGCTTTATCCAAAGGCATGAAAGCTCCTCGCAAAGATGGGGGCGGAGGTTCCGGCTCGGGTGAAACGGGCAAAGGGCCAAACTGGGCCAAGAAGGTTCATAGGCAACAGCAAACGCGTCACGCCACGCGCACAGCCACAAATGCGCTTCGCGGCGGTGATGGCGGCGGCAGTGGAAGCGGCCCATCCTTAAACCCGGACGCATAAATCTTAATAGGAGGACAAGACGATGAAATGGAAACGTAGCCAATCTAAATTTGGAAAAACACCTGTCCCTGAGACGCCGTATCAACGCGCAGGACAAAAAGAGGATCGGCGGTTAGGTCGAGCCAATGCGCGCGGTAACAGATGGTGCTTGGCCTTTTGCGGGGCCATGGGATTAGCCGCGCTCTCGACAAGCGGTCTGATATATCAAAGCGCCCAAGCGAGTATCGTGCCCTGGGTGGTTGAAGTTGACGAAAGCGGCGCAGTTAAAGCGTCAGGTCCGGCTCAAACCAATTTCAAACCTTCAGACGCGCAGATTGCGCATCAATTAGCGCGCTTCATAAGCAATGTCCGGTCAGTCTCAATCGACCCTGTTGTTCTGCGTGATAATTGGCTGAACGCTTATAATTACGCCACAGATCAAGCGGCGCTCACGCTCAATACCTACGCCAATGAGAATGACCCTTTTGCCGATATTGGGCAGCGCAGCGTGACCGTGGATGTCACGAGTATCGTGCGCTCATCCGAGGATAGCTTTGAAGTGCGTTGGCGCGAAAAATCTTTCCGTAATGGCGCGCAGCTGACCACGCAGACTTACACGGCGAGCCTTTCGATCATCACCAAGCCGCCGACGGATGCAGAGACTCTGCACCGCAATCCGCTTGGTCTCTATGTCCACGGACTTCACTGGTCAAAAGACCTCAATGCAGCGGGAGCCTCACAATGAAACAGACATCACACAAAGCACGCCTAATCCTAGGCACGTCAATTTTGGTTGCCGCTGTTAGTCTATCGGGTTGTGCTACTCTTGAAGGCGCATGGGGCAATCTTAAATCAGGAAACGTAACAAGGCCGGATGAAATGTCCAAAGCGCTCTATGTGCCTGAACCCGCACAAATGTATGACGTTTTAAGTGAAGCCGAAGATTACACGGCCCAGACGATGCCCAGCTTGATAATGGATGGGCAGATGAAGCCTATGCCGATCGATGTGGATTTATTTGATAGCGGGCCGTCTCTGTCCGGCTTTCAAGCTGTCAGCTACGCCAATGATGCTGCGATTGTGAAGCCGACGACAGATAATTATCTCAATGCGATTCAGCTCTACCCCTATACGCCTGGATCGCTTTATCAGGTCTACACCTCACCAACGCAGGTCACCGACATTGCATTGGAAAAGGGTGAAGGGCTTATCACGGTCTCCGCGGGAGATACCGAACGCTGGACAGTAGGCGATACGGTTTCAGGCAGCGGCGTAAATGAGCAGGTGCATATTTTGGTGAAGCCCATGGCGGCCAATCTATCGACCAATGCCATTATTACGTCTACACGGCGCACCTATTACCTTGATCTGAAGTCTTTTGCTGACACCTATATGGCGGCGGTGTCTTGGCGCTATCCGCACCAAGCCATCCGAAATATGCGAAAGACCGCTCCTGCAACAGACCTTGTCACCAAAGCAAGCTTTGAAAGGGTGGATGCAGGTCTGAACGCTGATGATCTGCGCTTTGATTACGTCATCAAAGGCGACACGCCGCATTGGCGGCCAACTCGGGTATTTGATGATGGATCGAAAGTATTCATTGAATTTCCGGAAGGTTTGGCCGTTTCTGAAGCACCACCCTTATTTGTCACGGACGGAACAGGAACCATCAGTAAACTTGTTAATTACCGCGTTCGCGACGGCTACTATGTTGTTGACCGTCTATTCGACGCCGCTGAATTGCGTCTGGGCGAGAAAGATCAAACCGTGGTTCGTATCGAGCGGCAATCATGAGTGTTTCCGGCATGAATGAAACGCCTCCCAATCTCACAATACGGGCACGGCCGCGTGCTGTTCGTCGGTTTAGCCGTAAAGCGCTCCTCGGCGGAAGTCTGGTATTAGGCGCTGTCATGTTTGGCGCATTGGCCATGGCGCTTCAATCACCCCAGCACGATGAAAAAGCAGAAGAGCTTTACAATGTCACCCACAAGCCGATGGCGGCAGGATTAGAGCTTTTGCCTAAGAGCTATGAAGAGATGAAGCCAAAGCTGGGACCACCTTTGCCAGGGGACTTAGGCGAAGCCTATCTGGCTAAAGATCAGGCATTGACGACACCTGCCCAAGTCGCCGTCGCTTTAGAGCCATCTCGACCGAAACGTAGAGCCTATAGCACGCCTGCGCAGACTTCATACCAACCCGCAGCTCCTGCTTATAATCCACCGGCTCCGGGACCATCTACTCAAAGTTTGTTCTTTGATGTGGGCCGTAAAGCCTCGGACGGTCAGGTTCAGCAATATGCGCGCGCCACATCAGTTGACCCATTGAGCCAAGGCCTCGGATTTCCGGTGCGGGGAATGCCCGGTTATCCCGCGCCGCCATCTGGGTTTGATTTAGGCGAAGCTGAGAATGATCCAAATGGGCAAGTGGATAAGCAGGCCTTTTTGGACCGCGAGGAAGATGATATTTACAACTCGCACGGTCTCGTGTCACCGCGCTCACCTTATCAGGTCATGGCGGGCAATATTATCCCAGCGTCACTGGTGACAGGACTAAACTCTGACCTGCCGGGCCAAGTCATCGGTCAAGTGACTGAAAACGTCTACGACACGGTGACGGGGCAGTATTTGCTTATCCCGCAAGGATCTCGTCTCATGGGACGCTATGACAGCGTCATCGCTTTCGGTCAAAGCCGTGCGCTAGTGGTTTGGACGCGGCTTATCTTACCGAACGGCGACAGCATTCAGCTTGATAATCTGCCGGGGTCCGACAGCCAAGGATTTGCAGGTCTTAAAGACAAAGTTGATCGCCACACTTGGCAGTTTATCAAAGGCGCTGCTCTGTCATCGCTTCTCTCAATCGGCTCCGAGCTGGCGAGCGATGATACTGACCGCCTGACGCGAGCCTTACAGAATGCGGGCCAAGACACAGCCAATATAGCCGGGCAGCGGATCATTGACCGCAATCTGAATGTTCAACCCACCATCACGGTGCGCCAAGGCTGGCGGTTTAATGTCATTGTCTCGCGCGACCTCATCCTCAAACCCTACGGAGCCAGACCATGAGTCAGCCTCAGATCAAATTAAACAAACTTCCCGATACCAAGCCAACCAAGCACACAATCTCTGTGATGCCGGACTTGGAAGCTGAATTGGAGGCCTACGCCAAAGTCTATGAAAAGGCTTACGGCGAAAAGGCCGATGTCTCAGCGCTCATCCCGTCAATGCTGGCAAGTTTTCTTGCCGGTGATGCGGGGTTCAAAAAGGCTAAGCGCGAGCTGGCCTAATTTCCACCACGTCAAGCACAGGAGAAAAACGCTATGGCTACTATTGGAACATTCAAACCGACTGCGACGGGCTTTGAGGGCACGATCGCAACACTGATGACAAATAAGAAGGTTCGCTTTGTGGCGAATGAAAAGAAAAAGACTGAGAACAGCCCGGATTACTTTGTGAAATCCGGCCGCTGTGATCTCGGCGTGGCTTGGAATGATGTCACAGAACCGGAAGATGATACCGCACCTTTGGAATATATCAGCGTGAAACTCGACGGCCCTGAGATGACTAAGCCAATTAATGCAGCGCTATTTCACCGCGAAGACGGAGCAGACTTGGTTTGGTCGCGTCCCAAATCTCAATAGGAAACTTTAACCAGCGCCGCTTGGGCGGTGGTGGTTACCTATTCAAAGTTTCAGGCACAGGAGTTAGCAATGGAAACTATATCACGAAGCAAAGCACCAGTCGCACTACTGACCGTTGATCAGGCCGCAATCTACCTAGGTCTTGCCCGTTCGACTTTGAATAAGTGGCGCTGTCATGGTGGTGGTCCCACGTTTATAAAAATGGGTAGGGCGGTGAGATATAGGCAGAAAGATCTTGAAGGCTTTTTGAATGAAGGTGCAGCAACTTCGACTTCAAACTACTAGTCTATGCTGATCACCAAGTAGCCAAGCGTATCGAGCTAAAATCCTACGTGAATGCTGAGTTAAGCGCATTTCCTTGAGAACCAAGGGGATGCGTTTCCGATTCGACGCTCGCATCCCAGTTATCCACAGTAATAAATCCTCCCAGTAATCACGCAAAATCGACGCAAATTGGCAAATGAAGCGCGTGCTTACTATGTGCTTACTGGAGTAAAAATGAGGACAGGCGAATTTCTCTAGTGCAGTCTAAATCTTTGAATTTATTGAGAAAAATGGTGCCCCCACACGGACTCGAACCGCGGACCCCCTGATTACAAAGCGCTTTTGGGCCATTATCACCGTTTTCTCTGCTTTACGCTGAACGTTCATAAATCTCTGAAACTATTGACATTTTTTAAGTTTCACTACTCTCTATGACTCTGGAAGGGCAGTGGTTTTCGCTACGGTTTTGCTTCCAAATTGCTTCCAAATTTGGAGTTGGTTTTGAAACTGAATAAAACAAACATCGACAAAATAGCCGCGTCCGATAAAGATCAATTCCATTGGGATGATGATTTGAAAGGCTTCGGCCTAAGAGTATCCGCTAAAGGACGAAAGACCTTCATTGTGCAATATCGCCATGCAGGACGAACGCAACGCATAAGGATAGGTCAGCACGGAAGGATAACGGCTTTTGATGCAAGAAAAGATGCGCAGATATTATTGGGAGAGATTGCTCAAGGCCAAAGTCCAGCGAAAGCAGCAAAGGCATTTCGGGAATCTCCGACCTTAACATATGTAGCGGAGCGATTTATGCGAGAGCATGTTAACGTAAGGCTTAAACCATCTACGCAGTCAGATTATAAGCGTAACATTCGCGCCTATATATTGCCTGCACTTGGCTCTAGGCGCGTTGCTGATATTTCCCACAGGGACATTCATGAGCTGCATCATAAAATGCGAGCGACACCAATTCAGGCTAATCGAACTGTCAGCGCTCTATCCAAAATTTTTAACCTATGTGAGAAATGGGGCTACAGGGACGGAAGCGTTAACCCATGCACCCAAATTGAGCGGTATAAAGAAAAGGCGCGGAGTAGATTTTTAGATCGTACCGAGCTTGAACGCCTATGGAATGCTTTGGAGGCGGCGCGTGATAGCGGCGACATAAGCCCTTATGCCGTTTCAGCTTTTAAGCTTTTGATTTTGACAGGGTGCAGGCTTGGCGAAATCAGAACGATGAAATGGGAATATCTGAAAGGTAATAGAGTCGAGTTCCCAGATACAAAGACAGGGTATAAACGGGTTCCACTAAATAAAGATGCGATGGCCATCTTATCAAAAATATCTCGAAAGCCCGATAATGATTATGTGATTTGCGGAAATGTGGAAGGACAGCCCATTATCAACTTACAAAAATCTTGGCGGCATATTCGCAAAAGAGCAGGGCTTGAAGATGTGAGAATACATGACCTACGGCATACATTTGCCTCGCATGCGGTAATGGGCGGAACGCCACTTGCCATTGTAAGCAAACTTTTAGGTCATTCACAAATTACGACCACGATGCGATACGCGCATTTGGCTGATGCAGAGTTATTAGATGCAACAGAATTAATAGGGAACGTATTACGCGTCACAAAAAAGAATAACTTTGACAACAATAACATCCACTATTTGGAGGCCTCAAAGCCATGAATTTTAATGACGTGAATGTTAGCTGTCCAATTTTAAAAGGACATCTTGAACGCATAGAGCCTTTATTTCAGCGCATGCCAGAAGGCGTAGATATTACTACTGCATTGGAACAAGTAGTAGTCGATAGCGCAAATAATGAAGACTGGAGTATCTATAAGAAATATAAAGATGAGCTGGAAAGCGAGTATCAATTCTTAGAACTTGAGGTTTCAGAACTAATCCAAGGTTTGGACTTTATAGCCAAACAATATGCCATGAGTTATGTTTCCAAAGCTCACCCAGATATGTTTGATGATGAGTTGTCAGAATTAGCACTCCTCTCTAAAGAGGCTAATCGACTTTTATATTATGTAGATCGTATAGATCCATCGATAGTCGAATTATTGAAATTAGTACAAAACTCTGATCCAGAAATTGTTGGTCCTCGTTTTGTCGAAGGTTATTTTGATGAGCTACGCGAAAACTTAAATACTCTAGTATCACTTAGAGAAAGTCTAAAAAATACAGATTTCGCAAAATTTCACAAAATTGGAGTTAAGAGTCCAAAAGGAAACATGCCGCTTCATATGTGGTTATGGTATCTGAGAAAGTTTTGGATTGAAGGGGTAGGGCGTTCATTTAAGTTTGATGGGCATAGCGGCAAAAATGGGAGAACAAGATTCCTGAATTTCGCAATGTATTGCATGGACAAACTGCATTCTGAAATCGCCTATGTAACGATAGAGAATGCACTCATTAAGTATGAGAAGAATGAGAAATTTAGGGTACAACTAGATAAGAGTTTAGCGGGGTAGTTACCCCATGCTTTGCTAGAACCAGCAGAGTAATGGTGAGTCATAGAGTGTATTTTAAGGAGACCTCATGACATCTACAGAGCAAAATCCAAACCAACTCATGACCGAAAAAGAAGCGGCGAGCTTAATCTGTTACACGCCGCGAGCTTTGCAGAATTGGCGTTTACGCGGCGGCGGTCCAAAATATGTGAAAATTGGCCGCTCGGTACGGTATCAGCGCAGCGATGTTTTAGAGTTTATCGAAGAACGCAAGCGTCTCCACACCTCCCAAACATTCGGTTAATGACCACTTTTGCCTCATGGGGGTTAACCGCGCCCATGGGGACTTTGAGGGCACAAGTTTGCGCTTGTCCCTGATCCGGTTCGGAGCTTGCTCCGTGCCGGGTCTCTCTCAATAGAGCAGGGCACGTAGTGCCCTCAAATAAGAAGCGGTTCGGGTGCGTTAGCACCCGCATAATTTAACAAACAAACTAGCTGGATAAAGCAAAAAGGGGGGTCTTCGTAACACCCCCCTCTCGTATGACCCAGCGTAAGACGGAGTATATCTATGGAACTATTACATTCAGGCTTTGATACGATTGCTTTTGCTCTTCAAGGTGCTTTGGAACCTTGGGCTATTGAACAACTACGCATGGCCAAAGAACGGGCAAAGAAAGAAGATCAAGACATAACGATAACGCTTGGCAAAACGGGCCGAAAGGTACGGGTTAAGAAAAGCGGGCAACAGGGCGGTTATGCATTTGTTATCGATACAGGGACGTTAGGAGAGGTGATAAGTCTTAAAGATAATCTTATCCGTGATAACTGGAATGGCTTTGTAAAAATAAGTGCTGAGTCATTGGCGGTGCATAAACGACAAAAAGCGACAAATAATGCATTAAAAGCCGTTTCGGAAATCGGTTTCATTATCACGGACGTTTCATATAACCGTGTCGATTACTGTATCGATTTTTTAACCGATAATTTATCGATAAAAATCGATAACTTTGTCGCTCACTCTCGCGTCAAAAAATCGATTTATTATCGACAAAAACCGCCAAGTTGCCGCCAAGATAACGCCCATAAAATAGGGCATAGCGATGCCCTATCGGATACCCCTTTCTTGGCCCCAAATGGGGCCTATAACGGGCTAAATAGCCCTAATAAGGTCCAAACTGTTGACGGCAAGGAAGCGCCTAATAATGCAATCCGTAAGACGGCTGTTATGCGAGGACGGGATATTGAAAGCGTAACCCTGGGAACAATGCCGGGGCGGCAAGTCATCATCTACGATAAAAAGGCGCAAGTTATAGCCAAACGCAAAAAATGGTGGTTCGACGTTTGGGGTTATCCAGAGGGCTATTTTAGGGCTAATCCAACCATGACCGTTACCCGTGTTGAAATAAGAGCGGGTAAAACCGAATTGGGAAAATACGGGATTAAATCGCAAAAGGATTTGGAAAGCCGTATCGGGAATGTTTTGCAAAAAAGCACGGAACAAATCCGTTATGTGGCCCCTAATGATACTGACACCAACGTAAGCCGACAGCCACTGCATCCCCTTTGGGAATGGGTTCAAATGCATTTAAAATGCAAATTAGAGCCTATGACATCCCTTATCCAACCAGAAACGGTTTTAAATGCAATTCGTGCGCAAAAGAAACGGGAATATGAAAGCCAGATTATTGGCAACATGGCTGGTTATTCCATTTGCGATGATATACCCATTGATGATGTTATTGAAGAATTACCAAAACGGGTAGAGAAAGCCCTATTGGAACGCGCTACGGGCGATGACAGCCCTTTTTGGAAAGCCTATAGCAAGGCGAAAGATAGGCTAAACTATTAAAATCCCTCTTGTCAGAACCTCCAAATTACCGTCTTTTAGATATAGGAGACGTTTATGGACCATAGCCTGACATCAATTGAGCTTTTTGCAGGTGCTGCGGGGTTGGGGCTGGGCGCAAAGCAGTCAGGTATCGAACCTATTGCAGTGGTCGAATGGAATAGAGATTGTCGTAAAACTATATTGATAAACAGGGATCGCAAAAACGGAGCCTTGAGTACATGGCCAAAAAAGATTGGCAAAGACGTGCGTAATCAGGATTTTCGAGAGTATCAAAGCAAGATTGACCTTGTAATAGGCGGCCCGCCATGCCAGCCATTTTCGTTGGGCGGAAAGCACCAAGCTCAGACGGATAGTCGTGATATGTTTCCTGAAGCTGTACGAGCGGTGCGCGAAACAAGGCCAAAAGCTTTTATTTTTGAAAATGTTCGCGGGTTAACCCGCGAGTCTTTTCGGCCTTATTTTGAGTATATTACTTTGCAAATGCGTCATCCTCAGTTGGTTTCTAGACAAGGAGAGGATTGGGCTGACCACCTATCTCGATTACAAAGACACCACACAGGCCACTCTGACGATGCAAATGATTACCGAGTAGTTACGCAGGTGTTAAACGCCGCTGATTATGGTGTGCCGCAACAAAGACACCGAGTATTTTTCGTTGGCTTTCGTGCTGACTTAGGTCTCCAGTGGCACTTCCCGCAAGCTACACATTGTAAAGAGGCGTTATTACAAGAATTAGCTAGTGGAGTGTATGCTGAACGCCTTGGTATAACCGAAAAACAGCTTGCTATATCGCCACAAATACAAAAATCCGTGAAACGCATTCAATCTCGTGATAACGAAAAGCAAGCTTTGGCCAGTTGGAAAACCGTTAGGGAAGCATTAGATGATTTGCCAGCCCCAACGCCTAAAGCTCATTCGAAAATTCTTAATCATCGTCTCCAAAAAGGTGCTAGAAGCTACCCTGGCCATACTGGCTCCCCCTTGGACTTACCAGCGAAGACATTGAAAGCAGGCGTTCACGGTGTTCCTGGAGGAGAAAATATGCTACGTAACGCTAATGGCCAAGTGCGCTATTTTACTATAAGGGAAAGCGCTCGCCTTCAGACATTTCCTGATAATTTCGAAATCTCGGGTACGTGGTCTGAAGCTATGCGGCAACTTGGGAATGCAGTACCCGTAGCTCTCGGAGCCGCTGTGGCATCTAGTGTTAGCAACACATTGCTTAGTGTAAAGCCTTAGTTATGGAAGATAATACTAATCCGGTTGGCTTCCGACAGTTTGAGTTTGAGCTTACAAACGCACTTATCGCACAACTTGTGAGATGTTTGGATGATTTGGAGTCCGCGCCGCTAACATCAAAAAACGTAGGTTTGATACCTGATGGTCAGGGCGTTTACCAACTTTTCTTAGATGGAAAGCTTCAATATATTGGAAAAACCGATAGCGAAGCGGGGCTTTCAGTAAGGCTACTCAAACATTCTAGAAAAATCTCTGGTCGTCCTAACTTGAGAGGAAGGGTGACGTTTAAAGCGGTTCAAGTACTGGTTTTTTCGGCGATGGAATTGGAAACTATGTTGATTCAACATTACAAGAATGTTGAAGGGAAGGTAAAATGGCAACACAGTGGATTTGGTTCCAATGATCCGGGCCGTAGGCGAGATAGAACTGATTACAAAATTGATCACTTTGATGTACTTTACCCAATTGATATAGACGAGAAAGGGTCATTTGAATTCCAATCCGGTGCCTCCATCAAGGACTGTTTGGATCAAATCAAAGGTCAACTGCCATATATATTCAGATTTGGAAAATCTCACAAATTAGAAGTTATAAAACTAACGCAGCGGGTTACAGCATCTTCAGTTCGCGATGCAATTGAGCAAATAGTTAAATTACTTCCTCCAGGATGGCAGGCTACGAGACTACCAGGTTATCTAATTTTATATGAAGAGTTTACTGAATACGTCCATGGAGAAAAAATCGCTATTAGTTAAGTAACAACTTTGTTTCCAAATAAGTCGACCTCGGTTTGAAGCAAGCTACTTTCGTGATACAAGACTAGACGCTCTCTACTCCAATATAATTCAGGTTCCTTTGAGGGAAGACTTTGCCCAATAGCTGAGTTAACTGCTACTACAAAAGGACGAGGTTCGTATGAGATAAAGTCTGGTGCTTTTTCAGCAATACCTTCGCCAGGGTCATCGTCTTGTGTCTCAAACTTTCGCGACGGTGATATATTCACACTATAGTCCATTTTGTGCACGAGTGCATGCTTTAAAGCATCTGACTTTTCATCATCCAGTGCAACTCTTGCTGCTTCGTGTCCAGTACGAATAGAAAGAAGAGTGTGTGTGACAATGAGTGTAATATTTAGTGAGCGCAGAGCGTTGAAGAGTTGCGGGAAAAACAAACGCCGAGCTTCAATTTTAGGAAATTGTAGAAAAACATTGTGAATTCCATCTATTACCACACTTGAAAAACTATCGCCTTCAAGCCTAGCTTGCTCAATCTTCCACAAAATTCGATTGAATAAAACATCAGGCTCTAGGTGACCAGGGTACAAATGTATGGTTTCTATTTTCGTGGGGTTCATTGGTTTTTTAAATTCCGGATATTCGAATTGCCTAATCAGGTCTAATCTTTCCACGATGTTTTCGTAATAAGTACTCGGGTACAAAAACGAAATCACAAGAACTCGGTCTCGCGCTTTTGAGGATACAGGAATTTTGCCGTCTGAAATCCATGGGGACGCCGCGATTTTCAATGCAAAAGCGGCTTTGCCGGCGGAACCATCTCCATTAACAAAAATATGTGAACCCTGAAAAATATCTACACCTAATCTTGCCGGTACTGCTGATAAGTTGATATCTGATAGTTGTTTCACTTGTCTCGGATTTGGCGATTCATTTTGGGGAAAGTGCTTTAAATCCTCATCCGCAAAGGACCGGTTCAAAAACGATTTTGACAAACTGACATCTGGTAAGGACGGCTTCAAAGTTGCAAATTCTTCTAAGAGATAACTCGCTTGAGGGGTGAACCGGACTCCGTCGTCGCCAGACATGCTAAATCCATGACTGCCCGGTGCAAAAACTTGGTGCCGAGCTTTCTGAAGTAGAATTCTTCGATCAGGTTTTGAGTGACGATCGTTCACGTACGAATGCTCCAATTTAACCACTGTATCTACTAAGTAATCAATTGATGATCCAACTTCCTCGCCGACAGTCAAAATTACAAGCGCATTGAATTTCCGACACTGTTCGATAAACTTTATTAGCCCATTTCTCTCTCGAGGAGTGAGGTTTGATGCGATCGCGTGATGTAAACCATCTATTACAACCACGTTAGCACAAGGAAGTGGTACTTGTTTTTCACTTAGTGCATTATTGTAAGCGGCTTTTAAGGGGTCAATTAAAACTTCAATATCTTCAGTAATTATATCGATTGGCGAAAACTCACCTTCACGTGACTCGAAATCTGATTTGTCGAAATGTGTTACGCTAAGCCATTCTTGACTTGAGGTGTTATTAATTCCTAAATCACGAGGTAAAGTTCCAAGAATATTTTGTACTCTTGTTTTCAGGTCGTTTGCACCTTCCTCGGTCGTAATAAATTCCGTCTCAATTCCAAACAATGATAGTGCTGCGCAAATAGATAGAGATAACGAGGTTTTCCCCGATCCCGCTGACCCATGTATTGCCAACACCATTCCTCCACGTGAAGAAAATTTTAGCCCACCTTGAAAAAGTGTTTCGGCACCGCGTAGAGCAATTTGAACGCCCCAAATTAGGTTTATAATATCACTGGAATATGGAAGGTCCTGACGATCACTTGCTAAATCATATTCGAAAATTTTAGATGCTTCGTATTTTACGATCTTACTATCTTTGCGATCCGTAATAAGTTGTTCCATCATGTCGACAAAAGTCTTATATTCAATACTGGGTTTTATACGAATATCGAAATACCCTAGCATGGAAAGAATTGCTCTCACGAGGCCTGTCGAACGATGTGCCGCCAGACTAGAAAATAAATTTGGCGGTAATTTATCTTTACCTTTGGAACGATCCCTTGGTGACAAACTTGTGCGGTTAAATTCAAAAGCGTCAATGACGTTTTTAATGGTTATTTTACCTCTTTTGTCATGCGGACCGGCCTCTAGCTCTTCAGGAATGAGATCGAACGAATACAACAAAAGCGATTTTAATGCGAAAATTGCAATGGACCTACTGGCCGGATTGTTTGGCATTGTTAGGATATCTAGAGTGACTTCCAATGGAGAGGGAATAACAATCGCATCTTGCCGTTTTAGGGAGGTGTGAGAAACTTTTGTAGTTACAAATCTTTGTAAAGTTGCTTCTTTTATTATCCGACTTATTCTTGTTGGAAGTGACCTGACATGTTCGCTCTCGGCATGCAAACTTGAGCGTTTTAACAGACAGTTTTTGGTTTCCAAATCTTCTAAAAACTGATCAAAACTGTAATCTTTCAACGTCGAATTCGATGACTTTAAGAATGATTCATATGTTGATGAATGTACCTTTTTTAAAGCCATCCAAACCTTCAAATCTGGTTGCCAAGTGTTAAGGTTTATCCTCCAAGCGCGCTTTAAATCATTTTTTATCAACGACTTTATCTTTTCTGAGGGAGAGCCAGCAACTAAATGCTTGTACTTTTTTCGATAAGGGTACAGCCAACAAAAATGTCTGTTTATTCTTGCATCCAAGTTTGCTTCATCTTGGGGAGGTTTTAACACCTCCCCAATAGCATGGGTCACACTCAATAGTAGGTCGGAGCAGATATCCATGAATGGATACTGTCCGGCTTGTCGATATTCAATTTTCTCTGGCGACATAATTATGCATCTAGGCGACGAATTGCGGGCATTACCTCAACAGCTCGTGACGAGTTGGCTTGAATTCGACTTCCCCTCTTCATTAATTTGCTCCGGAGGCCAATAGGCGGCATGCCAATGACCTCTAAAGCTTCGTTAGCAGTCTCAATGTGTGGTGTAGGTAAAGCTTTGTTAGCTGGTTTAATCTGTGATGTGGGTACAGAGTGGTTAAACAGATAGTTAGCCAGTGATTCCCTTAGTTCAAATTTTCGATAAATTGGAGTCGAGAGTTCTTTAGTATCAAGATTCACGTACTGAAAATCCGATGGTCTAAATTCAAAAAATTCTGATACAATGTCTTCCCTTAACCTTCCAATATTAACAGAGAGAACATGGTGATATTTTTGCGCAAGAGTTGAGCGGTTTTCATTAAAAGCATCAGTCTCTGTTGTAGGATCAGTATCGACTAATTCTGGAGCTGCAGTATCAACTGAAGCAAATCCGCCTTTCTCAATTAAAGAGACTTGTTGTTCAGGAGTGAGTCCACGTAATTCTCGACCAAAGCGAAAAAAGGATCCATCTGCCAAATATTCGCTAAGTGTTTTTCCCATTCGTGACCCAAATGGAGAAATATCTTCACAAGGGAGACCGTAAAGACTTTCGAATTCTTCAATTACAGCAATAGTATTCTTATCTGGATTTTGTTTTAAAACATCAACAATCATCAATACAAGGTCAGCTCGCGGCAGCGTTTTGTCGTTTACCCATTGAGAAATGGCTGGGGTCGAAATAGTCAAAAAGTCTGCCCACTGATTCCTTGAGAAGTAATTCGTATCATCAAGTAATTTTTTCAAAGATCGTGCAAATATGCTAATCTGTTTCATATTATCCCTCCGCATCATTAAATGTATATATTTTTTGGAAATGCATTTTTATTGGTTCTGTCCAATTTCCTGGAATAGAATGTGGAATTGGAATTTTCTTGTTGCCATTTAACTTTGTCGTGAGTTTTCCCCATGTTTTAATAGCTGCATCTGTTGCGACCGTTGCGCGGCCTGGGCTTGCAAAAACGACATTTCCGAATTCTTGAATCCAAGGACCGAACTCAGAGACGCCATACTGGTCAGGAATAACTTCGTATCCCGCCGTATATCTCACGTCCGAAAGTCGGTCGGTGAGGGGGGCTGGTAAACAATTATGTAGTTCATGAAGGTGTTCTTCACGAAATTCCCGGTTTTCGTATAAACAGTGTTTCGCGTTTTTGAGTCTGGTCGCATCACCGCCACCTACTACGATTGGTCTCGCGGGGTTACGATCATCGGTATATCTGTGCTGAACTGCGCTGTAACCCATACCCCAATCAATAAATATAGATGCTGGAAGAACTGGGTCGGTTTGCCCGACAAGTAATGGGGTTAAGCGTAACTTTCCGTTGGCGGTTATCCCCAATTGCTTTAGTAAGTCAAATGAACCGCTTCCTGCCGCAATAAGCGTCACTGATGATTCAATAGTTTGGCCATCAAAGTTTATTCTTGTAACTGATCCATGCTTGGAAATAGTTACTGGCGCTTCGGTTTGGAAAAATTTTGCACCGTTCTCAATGGCTTTCGAACGTAGTCTCTCTAAAACCTTTGCTTCATCAAAGGGCAAATCAGGTATTCGAAAATAAAGCTGTTTTGGGTTGTAGAGTGCTTCCAATTGATTGCGGGCCTCATCGGGCTCCAATTGTCTGAATTGGTCTATTGAAAAACCGATAAGCTCTGCTCTTCTATTTAGTTTTCCTATTCTTCTGGAATCGTCTTTATTTATCCCAACGATCCCATTATCGTCTGGTATTGGTAGCCCGATACTTTTCAGCATTCCTCTACCAGACTGAAAGGTGCTTCTTGCAAAATTCTGAAAACGAACCTCGTCGCCTTGAAAAGCTGCGATAGGGTACATTATCCCAGATTGTAACCAACCTTGGTTCCTTAGGGTATCTGCTCTCGGAATTCCTGAATCCTTTAAGCGAAATACAATAGGACGTTTGCCTGCTTGAGTGGCGAGAGCTGCAACTGCAGTCCCCATGATGCCACCCCCTATTATGGCAAAGTCGTAGTTTTCATCAAAATTAAGCACGGTCTCACTATAAATTAAGTGACTTAATTAAGTGTAAAATTGGCGATAGTCAAGACGCGCCTTCAATTACTTACATATTCTAATCATATTCTAACCTGGGTTGTTATGAGTGGTGTTGAGGTGACGCTTGCCGTAGAGCTCTATTCACAGATGATGAGACAGAGGTCTTTCAGACTGGTATGGCTTAAAGTATCCACAATAAAAATTTAGCTAAAAATTCTGCTTCCAAATTGCTTCCAAATTTATTGGGTTACATGATTCATGAAATTAGAAGTCAGTTAAGGTATTGAAATATAAGTGAAAAATGGTGCCCCCACACGGACTTGAACCGCGGACCCCCTGATTACAAATCTCACTCTCCATTTCGGATTTAATGCACTCCAGTACTCTAGAGTGCACTAAACGACTGTATTCATTGAGATTTAAAAATGCTATGATCACCCCATAGCACAGGGCTACGCGCAATATCACCCGCAATTGGTCCCTGTGAGGACCCACACATTTTGGGAGGGCGATATGGCAACAGGAAAGATAACATCACGATCCGTGGCCCGTTTTAAAGGAGAGCCGGGTAAAGAGAGCTGTCTTTGGGATACAGAAGTTAAAGGGTTTGGACTGCGAGTCCAGCCATCCGGGCGGCGATCCTACATATATAAATTCAGAACGCCTGATGGCAGGCGGCGTAATAGAAAGCTTGGGGATGAAGCCGCTTTAACAGCTGAAGCGGCAAGGCGCGCGGTAAAGGTTTGGGTTGTCAATCGTGCCGAAGGTAAACCCATATTAAACGCCAAGCCTGTCGTACAGTCTATCACTCTAAGAACGCTATGTGATCTTTATATTGAGGATTATGCCAAGCTTCATAAGAAGCCTAAAAGCATTGAGGAAGATAGCCGTTATATTGAGCGAGATATTAAGCCAGCGCTGGGCCATAAAGCATTGAGCGAAATAGGGTCAAAAGACATCGTCAGGCTTAAGAGTGATTTTGCTGATACGCCTGTCAAAGCTAACCGCGTATTGGCGCTTTTATCCAAGATATTTAATTTGGCAGAAGAATGGGAGTATCGAGAGCCTAATACTAACCCAGTCCGGCACATTCGAAAGTTTAAGGAGACGTCGCGCAAACGCTATTTGAATCCCGAAGAACTGGAGCGTTTGGAAAACGCGATGGCAGATGCGGAAGTAAATGGTTGGACATCACAACCCGTCATTGATGCCATTAGAGTTTTGCAGATGACAGGAGCTCGTCTCAGAGAAGTTCTGAACATGGAATGGACATTTGTTGATTTGCCGAATGGGCAAGTTCATCTGCCGGATTCCAAGACGGGCGAGAAGACGATATTTCTTAGTAATAAAGCTCGGCGTTATCTTGGCGACATAGAGCGCAAATCTGACAATCCATACGTCTTCCCAGGCCAACGGCAAGGTGCGCAACTTATAAACATACAAAAGCCTTGGAGATTGATCAGAGAGCGAGCTCAACTCAATGATGTTCGCATTCATGACCTGAGACATACTTATGCTAGCCTTGCGGTAGCGCAGAACCTGTCCCTGCCAATTGTCGGGAAACTTCTCGGTCACAAGAGTTCCAAGTCGACAGAGCGCTATGCTCATCTTTATACTGACGTTATGATTGCTGCCGCCAAAAAAGTAGGAGGATGATCAGTTTTTCGTCGCGCTATTGGCGTTTTCGGTGAACTTCGATCCTTTAATAAAGCGTGACACTAATAAAGTTTAGTGTATTATTCTTTAATAGTAAGAATCGTAATTAAAGGATAAAGTGCTGTGTCAGAAATAGACTTAACGCCCCGTATAGGTGAATATATCACAACGACCATGGTTGGCGAGTCAGTTCGCGCTTATGTGCCGCGTGATTTACCGCCAGTGCCTTCAATTGATATGCAATCGCTGTCTAACCTCGTGAGTGATGCGATGCTGGCCTTAGGGCGCTTGGATGGCGTGAGGTCAGTTGCGCCGGACACATCATTATTCTTATACATGTATGTTCGAAAGGAAGCGCTTCTCTCTTCACAAATTGAAGGGACACAATCGACTCTATCCGATTTGTTACTTTATGAGAATGAGCAAACGCCCGGGGCACCCATTGATGATGTCGAAGAGGTGTCCACTTATGTTGCGGCCTTAGATCATGGCTTGAAGCGCATGGAAGATGGTTTTCCGCTTTCGATGCGTCTCATGCGGGAGATGCACGGTATCTTACTATCAACAGGCCGAGGCAGTACGAAATTACCAGGAGAGTTCAGACAATCGCAAAATTGGATTGGCGGTACGCGTCCGGGAAATGCGCTATTCGTTCCGCCGCCTCCGGGATCCGTGCTAGACCTTATGACTAATTTGGAAACCTTCCTTCATGCAGAGGATGAATTGCCGATAATTGTGAAGGCCGGCATTGCTCATTTACAATTTGAAACCATCCATCCATTCTTAGATGGCAATGGCCGTCTTGGCCGATTGCTCATCACGCTCTATCTATGCTCAGAAGGTATTCTGGAAGAGCCGCTTTTATATCTCAGCCTTTATCTGAAGACACATCGTAAGACCTATTACCAACTTCTCAACGAGGTTCGCGATCATGGCCGCTGGGAAGTATGGCTCGAGTTCTTCTTACTTGGCGTGAAAGAAGTGGCTGAGCAGGCAAATGCTGCTGCGAAACGGATATCTAGTATTTTTGAAGCTGACGCTCAGAAAATCTCCAACTTAAAGAGAGCGGCAATGATGGCACGTAAGGTTCATGAAGTTATGCGTCAGAGGCCTATTGTTACGATAGCGCTTATTACCGAGCTCTGTGACACTACCGTGCCGACGGCTACCAATGCTCTTAGAAATTTAGAAAAGCTTGGAATTGTACTCGAAGTCACAGGGAAAGAAAGAGGGCGCATTTACGCTTACACAAAATATTTAGAGGTTTTAGATGAAGGTACGGACCCAATTAATTAGATGTTCTGCGGGGATATTATAGTTTTTCGCTGACTTCAGGTTGGGGGGCAAAGCGGACCTTAGCGTTTCCAAATTAGGTTTTAGAATATTAAATCAATTATTGAGTTATTGACATTATTAGTGTCAATAAATATTCATGTAGACATGACAAGTCCAATTGACCTTATGGGCGCGCCAGGATCGCCTTATACCCGCAAGATGTTGGCGCTTATGCGCTACCGGGGAATACCTTATCGTGTACACTGGACATCAGGGGAGGTGCCGAAAGGCTTTCCGAAGCCCAAGATTGGGTTGCTACCCACATATTTTCTACCCAGTAAAGAGGATGAACTGGAAGCTGTTACGGATTCTACGCCGATCATTCGCCGCTTTGAAAAGACCTATGACGGTCGGTCTGTTATTCCTGATAATCCTGTTCTTTCATTTCTAAACGAACTGATTGAAGATTATGGTGATGAATGGCTCACCAAGGCGATGTTTCATTATCGGTGGGCGCATGAGGCGGACTATAAAAATGCCGGGCCTCTACTGATTTATTGGGGGAGTTCGGTAATCGATGATGCAGCTGCGCAGGGCTTATCTGATCATTTTACGAAACGCCAGATTGACCGGCTCTATGTAGTTGGATCAAATGAAATAACGGCACCTATCATTGAGGCCGCTTATATTCGATTCATAGGCATTCTTGACAAACTGATTTCACAAAGAGGTTATGTGCTTGGCGGACGACCATCGGCAGCGGACTTTGCAATATTCGGGCAAATGACACAGCTCGGTATTATCGAGCCGACCTCTGCTAAAATAACGCGGGATATTTCGGCCCGTGTGCGGGCTTGGCTCGACCGCATGGAGGATTTGTCTGGACTGTCACCTAAGGATGAGGACTGGTTTGACGTCTCGAATATTAAAGAGGCTCTGGCGCCACTCTTATCCGAGATTGGCCGAACCTACACGCCTGTTATGCTGGCCAATGCCAACGCCGTCATGGCAGGTGAAAAGACGTTTGAAACAAGCGTCGACGGTGCGCCTTGGACGCAACCCACATTTAAATATCAAGCCAAGACGCTGGGTTGGATCCGAGAATCTTATTTCGATTTGAAATCGAAAGACCAAAAACACGTCGATGAAACCTTAAAGGGAACAGGCTGCGAAGCCTTATTCGAAACATGAAATTAAGATGGAAAGTTCTGACTGGCCTAGGCCTCGCGCTCATTGTTGTCGGGGCTTATGTCTATCAAAACCGTGTTGATATTATTCTCAATCGGGTTGCCAAACAGGGTAAGCCAGAGATTCGAGCAACCATTGACATTGATTGGGCGCAAGGTCCAACAACTGCGGCAAGGGGAGATCGTCCGCCCAATATTGTTTTTATTCTCGCGGATGATCTTGGCATAAATGACATCTCGACATTTGGTGGCGGCTTAGCCAGCGGCAAAATATCTACGCCTAATATTGACCGCCTCGCGAGCGAAGGCGCAATCTTTACGCAAGCCTATGCTGGTAATGCGACCTGCGCGCCGTCAAGGGCCATGCTGATGACTGGACGTTATCCGACACGGACAGGCTTTGAATATACACCGACACCGCCCGGCATGAGCCGCATGGTGACGATGATTTCCAATGACATGAAATCAAAGTCAGATAGTCCCATTGATAGGATGGTTTACACAAAGCCCGAAGGTGACGTGCCTGATTTTTACGGGCAAGGCCTGCCGAGTGAAGAAATTACCATTGCAGAGATCTTGAAAGAGACAGACTATCATACGGTTCATATCGGGAAATGGCATTTGGGATATGGCGAGCGCGGCGCGCATAATCAGGGCTTTGATGAGAGCCTGCATATGGACGATATGTATTACCTACCCAAAGAGGATCCCAATGTTGTCAATGCAGAGCTCGACTTTGATCCTATTGATAAATTCCTGTGGGCGCGCGGAGATTTTGCCAATAGTTTTAATGGCGGCGAAGGCTTCCGGCCCGGCGGATATTTGACGGATTACTGGACAGATGAAAGTCTGAAAGTCATTGAGGCGAATAAGAACCGCCCGTTCTTTTTATATCTGGCACATTGGGGTGTGCATACGCCGTTACAAGCGACCAAAGCCGATTATGATGCCATAAACGCAAGGGTGGGCGATGACGCGACGCACCGCATGAAAGTCTATGGCGGCATGCTGCGCGCGCTCGACCGCTCTGTGGGGCGGGTCATGGATAAACTCGAAGAAGAAGGCCTCTCGGAGAATACCATCATTGTCTTCTCCTCGGATAATGGCGGGGCGGGCTATATCGGCGTAGATGGTATCAACGCACCCTATCGCGGCTGGAAACTCACCATGTTTGAAGGTGGTATCAAAGCGCCCATGTTTGTGAAATGGCCCGCTCGTATTCAAGCGGGCACCAAAATTGACACGCCTGTTGCCCATATCGACCTTATGCCAACTCTGGCGGCGGCGGCAGGCGCAGAGTTGCCGAACGTACCCATCGATGGCCGTAATATGCTAAGCCTGATTGCTAATGATGGTGAGTTTACTCGCAAAGACGATGCACTCTATTGGCAGAGTGGTTATCTGCAAGTCGTGCGCGCTGGTGATTGGAAATTACAACATGAAGGCCGCAGGAATAAAAACTGGCTTTTTAACCTGGCCGATGATCCCATCGAGCAAAATAATCTGGCGGAGGCAAACCCAGAAAAACTCGCCGAACTCACCAAGCTATTAGAAAAACATCAAGCCGGACGCACACAATCCCTCTATCCCTATTCAATGGAAAGCCCGATCCAGATTGATAAGACACTGGCAGATGAGGCGAGTAAGGATGATGTGGTGGCCTGGTGGCCAAATTAGGTTTTCACTAGAACAGTTTTCGCCGTTTCCCGCGCGGCTTGGGTGTTTTATACTCAGGCGGAAGCTTACATATCCTTTCCATACGCGTGATGGATCCGTCAGCATATTCCCAGACCATTTGCTCGCCCTCGCCGTAACGCCGTACGACGACCGGACCCCATCCGAAAACATTGAATTCTAATTTTTCATCTCGCCATGTCATGCTGGCGGAGGTGCGCATGCAGTAGTCTTTGCCGCCTGCTATAAATTGCACGGAGCCTTCTGTGTCATTAGAATTTAGGCTGCCCGTCGCATTGGGGCCACCATCATGTATGATGCCAGAGGTCGTTATGACCGTGCGTGCTCCGCATTGCTCGACCCGTTCAATATGCCCGACCTTGCCCGAGACGGCTTTCCATAAACCCCGAATATCTTGCGCGCCGTCCACGAGCGGCTCTGTGCAGTCCGCGAGGATTGGCATTGGAAAATGTTCATAGGCACAGCCCGGTGTATTGCCTTTGGGAATGTCAGTCGCCATCAGGCCTGAGCCGTCAAGCTCGGGGAGGGCGCAGTAATCGACCTTACTACCATCCCCTGCCAGAACAGCTGGGTCAGTCATATTCGAGGGACGGGGAGAGCAATAGGCCAGCCAGAGCAAGCAGGCAGATAGAAGCAAGAAAAGCCCTATAATCCGTGTTCCCCATTTAAGCGTTTTCCTCATTATTGGTCTTTCGCAAGCCGCATCATTTCATGCGCGGTCACATGGCCGGAATTTTGGTTTTGCCCCGTCACGAAACGACCTTCATCATCGACCACAGTGTGCGTGGCGAATAAGTCTTTGGACGCGGTGCTAGCCTCAAATTTCGCGCCCGCTGCTCGCAAGGATTCTTCGGGATGAAGAGGCGTGAAATCAATTTTTAATTCCTTTATTTGCTTATCGGTCACGCCGGACATTTTGCGGCCTGCGATTAGAAGTCCCCCATCTTTATCTTTTGCGTTAATAAGCCCAAGAGGGCCGTGGCAGACCCCACCCATTACGGCGTCGCTCTCATAATAAGCTGTACTGATTTTCTCGGCTAAAACGTCAGATTGCCCCAAATCATAAGCGGCGCCCCATCCGCCTGCTAGAAAGATAACATCATACTGAGTGAAATCGATATTATCGATTTTCAAAGATTTTGTGACTTTGCTTTGAAAAACATTGTCTTTCCGCGAGCGCTTGTCGGCATCGGTAATAATCATGAAACGGTAAGACATAGGATCAATTGGGATGGCCCCGCCTTTGATGCTGGCTATATCGACGCTCATACCCGCATCTTGGAAATCGTAATAGGGAACAGAGAGTTCAGAGCCGAAAACGCCTGTTTTCTTACCCTTGGTTTCGCCGGGCTTGTTCAAGACTGCATGGCTGGTTGAGATGATTAAGGCGCGTTGACCCGAAAGGTCATACTTTGGTCCGTCATAGTCAGGATGAAGGCCTTGATCTTTTAAGATTGAAGGTAAGGCCGCAGCAAAAATAATCGCACCTAAAACCAGAACTCCTAATAAAATAAACAGTTTCTTTTTCATCACTAACCTTATCGTCTATATATTGACACTAAAAGTGTCATTATATACGAGTGCTGTCAAGAATTGGAGAGACATAAGTGCATTTAAAATCGATATTTTTGGTCGTTGCACTTTTGCTGTGCCCCGCAACCACTCAAGCGCAAGATGCGTCATCCCCAAATATCGTGATGATACTTGTTGATGACTCGGCGCTTATGGATTTCGGTGTTTATGGCGGAGAGGCGCAGACGCCCAATATTGACACATTGGCCGCGCGCGGAGCTATGTTTACGCAATACCGCACATCGCCGCTCTGTTCGCCGACGCGGGCCATGCTGATAACTGGACTTGATAATCACAAGACAGGCATTGCGACTATCCCAGAGGTTTTGCCAGCTGAGCAAGTGGGTAAACCCGGATATTCCATGGCGCTAGAGCCGAGCGTTCTGACGATTGCTGATCGTTTGCGGGATAAGGGCTACCGAACGCTGATGAGCGGGAAGTGGCATATGGGGGAAGAGGCAAATGAGATGCCGCAAAATCACGGCTTTGATCGCTCTTTTGCGCTAGCGGCCTCAGGGGCGGATAATTGGGAAGATAAATCCTATATCCCCTATTATGCTGATGCGCCGTGGTTTGAGGATGGCGTAGAAGCAAGCCTTCCCGAAGATTTTTATTCATCGAAATTCATCGTGGATAAGATGGTCTCTTATTTGGAAAAGACGGACTCCTCAAAGCCCTTTCTAGCCTATCTCCCATTCCAAGCCATTCATATTCCTGTTCAGGCACCGGCCGAATTTACTGCGAAATATAAAGGCCGATTTGATGAAGGCTGGCATGTGCTTCGCGCTAAGAGGCATAAACGGGCGCAAGAGCTTGGATTAGTTCCCAAGGGCGCACCCTTGGCACCCATGCCTGATGATGCGCGGGAATGGGATGATCTTAATTCTGAAACACGGGCGCTCTATGCGGCGCGGATGGAGGTCAATGCAGGTATGTTGGATGCGATGGATCACCATATTGGTCGGTTTGTGTCTTATCTGAAAGATAAGGACCAGTATGAGAATACGATTTTTGTAATCACCTCTGACAATGGTCCAGAACCTAATCGCGGTGACCATGATCGGCGCCTTGGACTGTGGATGAAGTTAAATGGTTACAATATTGACTTGGATAAAATAGGCGAAAAAGGGAGCTGGGGGTTTATCGGAACCGAATGGGCTCTAGCTGCGGCATCTCCTGGCTCGCTCTATAAATTTTACGCGACTGAAGGCGGCATACGTGCACCATTAATTATGGCAGGGCCGGGAATAGAGCCAAGCCGCATTCATTCCCCAGCCATGGTCACGGATGTCACGCCGACCTTAATGGACATGATCGGCTTAGACCCCGCGGTTCAGGGTTATATTCCCATGACGGGGCGTAGCTTGCTGCCGGTTCTTAATGGCGAAATACAAAGCGTATATTCGGATGACGATATTCGCGCGATCGAGGTGTCGGGTAATTCGGCACTTTATAAAGGTGACTATAAAATCCTGCGCAGTATTCTACCTGTCGGCGACGGAAAATGGCGCTTATTCAATTTAGCCAAAGATCCCGGAGAAACCCATGATCTCAGCGCGAAAGAGCCTGAGAAGTTACAAGAAATGCTGGCCCATTATGATGACTACGCCGCCGAAATGGGTGTGCTCGACATGCCGGAAAGCTATGATTCAACAAAGCAAATCGGAAAAAACGCCGTGAAACGGATGCGCGCACGTCATGGGAAAATCATTGTGTTAATCGGATTTCTCGGTCTTGTGGGTGTGTTGAGTTTAGTTGGAATAGTTCGAAGAAAGAGAAGAAAAGCGGAAGCCGAAGTTTAATCACTCTATCCCATCTAAAACTGACTGAACCATAAAAGTCATAACCATTTTGACTTTTGAGATTGATAATTTCCGGTCTTCACGCAAGCGCCGCATGGTCGAAAAGCTCATAGACGCATCAAGTGCCAACAGAACGTTTTCATAATTGTCGAGATCTTTTGGAAGGATTGCTTTGATGCCGGATATTTCTAGATTGCGAGAGCGCTGGTAGTCGTCCATCAAAACTTGGGACTTGAAACGTCCGATTTCTCCGGCCGTGTGAGGTACGCGAATACGCTCCCAAATCATCACATTCCGTTCCATCAGTTCCAACAGTTGGTCTTTCCAATGATTTGCCTTTAAAGGCGTCATGAATTCAGGAGTCACTTCATCATAAATCAGCGCCATCAACTCCCGCAGAAGCGTATCAAGATCCTCAAAATGCCGGAAGACTGAACGAAGTCCAACGCCTGCATGCTTTGCAATAGCCGCCGCGCTCGGCTTCATGTCGCCATTAAGCATCAGCTCCCAACAAGCCTTCAGAATTTTGTCTCGCGAACGTTGACTGCGCTGCCGACGTCCATCTGATTGTGAGGCAGCTCGCGGCTTATTTTCGTCCTTGACCACGACTAGTTTCGGTTTTTTACTCATAGGCCATGTTCGTAAATGATAGCCTCACTGTCAACGGGGAGACGGACAATCGTGCCGTCCTCAGAAACCGTAATCTTACCCTCAAACTCGTCCGAAGCACCGCGCACAAACATTGGAATCAATGCGTCACTCGGGAGCATCGGTACAATGTGGTAAAGAACAAGGTTGGTAGCGCCAGCTTGCTTCGCTGTCTTTGCTGCGTCCACCGGTGAGGTGTGATAGTCTTGAATATCGTATAGGATTTTCTCAAGTCCTTTTGCGCCATTAGCTTTAGCCGCCATTTGCATGGTTTTGACCATCTCCATGTTCAGCGCTTCGTGAAACAAGACATCCACATCTTTGGATGCAACCGCAATGTTGGGATCATAGGCCGTGTCGCCTGAGATGGCGATGGAGCGGCCCTTATAATCAATACGATAGCCAAAAGCCGGAGAGACGGGTTCGTGTGTGACTTCGAATGCTGTGATTTTGACGCCGTTTTTGTTGTATACGACCTGGGAACCGCCAGATAAATTAATTTCGCGGGCAGTTGCACCAAATGATGCGGGATTAGCAACTTTGGTGCCATGATGAGCCGTGCGGTATGTACTATCGATTTGGTAAGCCATGTTAAAGCCTTCGACGACTTGAGCCGTACCCATTGGTCCAGAGACTTTTGTTGGTTTGCTTCGCCTGCTATTAATCCATGTACCAAGAAGCATTTGTCCCAGACCGTCCAAATGATCAGAATGAAGATGCGTCAAATAAATTTCTTCCACGCGCCCAGTCGGGAAACCCATAGGTCCAAGATTTTGTGAACCATTGGTTCCAGCGTCAATGATGAAAGCCTGTTTGCCAGCTAATACCCCTATACAAGGTCCGCTGCGTTTAGAGTCAGCTAGTGGAGAGCCAGCCCCGCACATATAAATATGGAGTCCATCCGCGAGATCGGCTGTTCTATCAACACCGACATTAGCCGTGACCATTCTTGTGAAACCTCGCTCAACCATTTTTGGAACCAGAACCTGACGTCCGATGAGGAGTAAAGCCAGTAAAGCGAGCGCAAATATAGTAAGCTTCTTCATGATTAAGCCTCTTCTTTTGATAATTTTAAGGCGGTCAGCAACATAGCAACGAGGACAGCCTCGATGATAATGGGCTGCAGAGTCGTCTCGCCAATGCCCGTTGAGGTGATTTCAAAGAGACGGCCTAGAAGCGTCAGGCCCAGAAGTGAAATTGACACCCAGAGGAGTTTTGATTTTCCTTTGAATAAAGCCAAGGCTGCTGCCCCTGCGCCCGTAAAGAACATGGCTCCAAAATCACCAGAAATGGTTCCTCTGCCTGCTGCATTATCGGCTGATACACCTAAAATCCCGCCAATAATGTCAGGTGATAGAAAGGCGAGGCTCCCCATGAGTATACAAAAGAGCATGGGTATAAATATCAGTATTTTTCTAAGCATTAGCTTTCCCCTTATGATTTTATTTGTTTTTGCAGCGCATGTTCAATAACCCAAAGCCGGTCTTGGCCCCAAGTTATGGTCTCGCCAACCCGAAAGCTCGGTACGCCCCAGACGCCGCGCTCCATCATTTCCAGGCGGTTGGCTTCGGCTTCGGCGCGCCAGTCATCATTTCCCAAGATGTCTTTCGCTTCGTTCCAGTTTAGGCCTGCACGTTCAACAATTTTTTGAATACCAGATTTTGCGCCTGCATCGATGCCCTCGGCCCAAACCGCTTTTAGCCACCCTTGGACATAATCATATTCGCGACTGTGTTCACGTGCCCAAGGCAATAGAGAGTAGCCTAGCTCAACAGGCCTTCCAACCGGGTCAAGAACTCTGCCAAAGTCAACACCGTTCCTGCGCGCTTCGCGAGCCGTGTCCAGCGGTATGTATTTTTTCTTGGCTTTTGGGACGGGAAGGCCACGCATAACCATGGGGAGGACAAATCTGATTTTCAGGTCTGCGCCATAGGCGTCTGCGAGTGATTTTACGCGGTCTCGAACAATCGCTGAATAAGGCGACCTAAAGGATAGGTACCAATGAAGGTCGGCATTTGTGCGGCCCAATCCGGAGGGGCTCTGCGGCGGGGCGTAAATTAAATCTCTCCCGTTGCCGCCATGACGCAACCCCATATCCATGAGTCGCTCCTCAAGATAATGCAGACGATCAAGTCCCCAATACCATTCGCCCCCATAATATAGCGTACCGCCAAGATAGTGGCCGAGCTTTTCCCGCCTTGCATAAGCCACAGATGTATTTGATGCAGGGGCGCGTTCTTCGATTTTAAAATCAATGCCTGCCTTTTTAGCCAGACGCATGGCATCCATCTTTGAATACTCCGTGAGCTTTTCTCGTTCGGGGGCTGCTGCGGCATCGGGCGGGCTCACCAGATGGGTCAAGAGGTTGATTTTATAGCACTCGGTAAATTTCGGCAGAACTTTATGGAGAAGCTGTGAGTAGGGGTCAGAGGGATCATGGAAAAATTCCACAATGTGGTCTTCGCTTGCCTCGATACGCGCGCGCTCAAATCGTGCCCGTTTTTTGTCACGTGTCTTTTCGCTCAGCATTTTGGCGGCTATGCGCGGAATTATGAGGGATTTTACAGACATGTACTGGTTCTACTGAAAATGTTCTCTGTAAAGATACTAATTTCTTAAAATCCCCTTGATTTTACAATTATGACATTGATAGTGTCATATTATAGCAACTGGGACAGGTAAAGCGAATAATGGGTCAGGACTTCATATTATATGGCATGCAGGCCTCGCTCTATACAGGCAAGGCACGGGCCTATATGCGGCGTAACCGTATTCCGGTGACCGAACGCGGGGCCGGGCATCCAGAATATATGACGCGGATATTCCCGCATATGGACCGCTTTATTATGCCGGTCATTGAAACACCTGAAGGCGACATCATACAAGACGGAACAGATATTCTTGATTATCTGGAGGGGAAAGGATTGGGGCACGAACCGCTCTACCCTGAAGACCCGATTGTTAAAGCCATATCTTTCTTATTTGAGCTATTTGGTAATGAGGGGCTTCTTCGTCCCGCCATGCATTATCGCTGGAATTTTGATGAAGAAAATCTGGATTTTCTTAAAGTTAGTTTCCGCGATGTGATGCCTTTGGAAATGGGCGTAAAGGGCAATGATATAGGGTTTGAAAATGCCTCTGGACGTATGCGTAAGGCTGCAATGGCCTTTGGCGTTTTTGACACCACTTATGACTTGATTGAGAAGAGCTATGCCGAGTTTCTAAAACTCTATAGCGCACATTTGAAGGGGAGTTTCTTCCTGCTTGGCGATCGACCAACCATTGGGGATTATGGTCTGTTTAATCCGCTTTATGCGCATTTGTCCCGCGATCCCAAACCCGCCTTTCTAATGAAAACCACGGCGCCACTGATCTGGAACTGGGTTGAACGTATGAACCGTCCAGAAGTCACTGAAGAGCACACATTGGACAATCCACAAGCAGGATTATACGGCGGAGATGACATTCCAGAAACGCTCAAAGCCTTGATGACGTATGTGGGTGAAGAATATTCTGCAGAATACTCGTCTCATGTTGACTATACAGAGCAGTGGTTGGCAAAACAGGGCAAAAACCCCGAAAAAGTTAAAGCACCCTTGGGACGCGGTATTGGCTTTGCCGAGTTTAAATGGCGGGGTGAGTTCATTTCCTCAGTCGTCATGCCGTACCGCTTTTATTTGGCGCAGCGACTATGGGATCATTTTGACAGCTGCTCAGACAAACACAAAAAAGCTATCAGCACATTATTTACCGAGACGGGGCTCACAGCGTTCTTGGATAAACGCCTAAGCCGCCGAGTCTTGCGCCAAGACTATCACGAGGTTTGGAGTGACTAATCATGGAGTTTAAGCGGACATCGGATAGCTGTTTTGGCAATCTTGCTGACTGTCCCTTTGCGCCCAACTACGTAGAGGTGGATGACCAAGAGGGCGGCAAGCTTCGTATGCATTATGTGGATGAGGGGCCCAAAGACGGTCAGTTGGTTGTGATGATCCATGGCAACCCGACCTGGTCTTATATGTGGCGCAAGCTCATTCCGGTTCTGGCGGGTAAAGGCTACCGTGCTATCGCCATAGACCTTATAGGCTCTGGCCGCTCCGACAAGCCGACAAAAATGACCGACTACACGATCGGTCGGCATGAGGCTTGGGTGAAGCAGGCAGTGTTTGAAGAAATAGGTGTCAAAGATGCGCATTTCATTTTGCATGATTGGGGGGGGAACATCGGCCTGCGCGCCATTGCTGATAATCAGGATAAAGTCAGCTCAATCATTATGTCCAATACAGGTCTGGCGAACAGGGACCCTAATAAACTCATCAAGAAAATGTCCCGAAAAGGCGCGGGATTAATGAGGGCCTTTCAGCTCTGGATCCGTGTGAATAAGGGATGGAAGTTTTGGAAGACGATTTCAAAGATTACACTGTCCGAGATGCCGCAGGCAGACATTGATAGTTACGCTGCGCCTTATCCGGACAAGTCTTATCTGACCGGACTTCGCAAATTTACGCAGATGCTGCCAACTCGAAATGATAATCCTATTTTGACAGAAAATTGGCAGGCTCTTCAAAAACTCAAAGATTTCGAAAAGCCTTTTTTGAACCTTTTTTCAGATAAGGATCAAATTGCGCCGAGAGGGTATAAGTCGGTCCGGCCTGCTATTCCGGGAACACGAGATTATGACCCCATAATCCTCAAAGGCGGGTCGCATTTCCTGCTTGAAGATATTCCAGAAGACTATGCACGCGAGGTCATCAAGTTTTACGAAAGCCTAAAAGCATGACCTCTCAATACCGAATGACCCGTTTCCGTACGGCTGAAACAGGCAATGATATTTTTGAGTTAACCCATGATGATCCGCCGCCCGTTCAGGATGGAGAAGTTTTAGTGCGCTTTGACTGGATTTCCATTGACCCGGCGATGAGCGGATGGACGACCAATAAACGTAGCTATATGCCGCCCGTTCAGCCGGGGAAAATCATGAGAGCGTTTGGTATTGGCGAAGTCATGGAGACTAAATTTGAGGGTCTTGCGCCTGGTGATTGGGTGACGGGGTTTACCGGAATGCAAACCGAAGGTGTGCTGAGGGGCAAACATCTTCGGAAAGTGGATGTCAGCCTTGCGCCGCCCAATCATTATCTCTCAGGTCTCGGTATGACCGGCTATACGGGATATTTCGGTATGATGGATATAGGCCAACCAAAGCCGGGTAAAACGGTCGTGGTTTCAGCGGCAGCAGGCGCGGTCGGAACGATTGCAGCGCAGGTCGCAAAAATGGCGGGCGCGCGGGTTATCGGCATTGCGGGCGGGCCCATTAAATGTGCATTTTTGAAAGAAGAACTGCTGCTGGATGGCGCGATTGATTATAAAAGTGAAAACGTCGGTGAAGGCCTGGCGCGGGAATGCCCAGACGGGATAGATATCTACTTCGATAATGTTGGCGGCGAAATTCTCGATGCTGCGCTCGCACGCATTAATTACAAAGGCACGATTGTGGTCTGCGGCGCGATTTCCCAATATGCGGACTGGCATAGCCAGCAAGGCCCTAAAAACTACATGCAGTTGATCGCGCAAAGCGCAAAAATGCAGGGCTTCACCATGAAGGATTATATGCACCGCATCCCCGAGGCCGTGGCTGCACTGAGCGCCGCTCAGAAGAAAGGGGAACTCATTTTCCGTGAACATGTTGTTGATGGGATTGAAAGCTTTCCGCAGGCGTTTGAAATGCTGTTTAACGGCGGCAATCAAGGTAAATTACTCATAAAGGTGCGGTGATGAATTGGTATATTTGGATAGTTGCAGCGCTTGCTTATTTGGTATTTGCCGCGTGGTATTTTAACTGGAAGGGGCCGTTGGGGCCTGATGAAGTTACTCGGCTTGTTGCTCAGATGGAGAAAAATTCGAGCCAATCTCCTACGGACCCGGATATAATACGAAAGTTTCTCGAAACGGATGACGGTAAAGAATTTGTCATGCTAAATCTCGTGCGCTTGCATACGGGGGAAGTCGCCCATCCAGAAACAGGCCAGATGACGACGTCACCTGAAATTCTCCAAGGTTATTTTGGGCCATTTTCCAAAGCCTTATTTCGTAAGGCGGGACACCCCGTTTTTATGGGCCGAAAAAAAGGCGGCTATATTGATAGTTGGAATTCCGCTGCCGATGAGGACTTCCAAGTCGTCGGAGCTATGCGTTACCGAAGCCGCCGAGATTTGATGACTCTGGTGTCTGATCCGCGTTTCAGTGACAGCCATAAATTCAAACTTGCCGCCATAGATGGAACAATTTCGTTTCCCATGCAGCTCCGCATGAGCGCCTATTTGCGTCCCAAAATTTGGGTGCCTCTTTTGCTGCTTCTATTGGCTTCTTTGGGACAGAATTTTCTAATTTTATTTGAACTAAGGAAATAGCATGCAGGAAATCTGGGTAGACCGCGAAGACTTTCGCAAGACGAAAATTGTCAAATTCGAAAAACCGACATTAGAGGACGGGGACGTCCTCGTCTCTGTCGATAAATTCGGATTAACGGCAAACAATGTGAGCTACGCTGTGTCGGGCAAGGCCATTGGCTATTGGGGGTATTATCCCGCAGAAGATAATTGGGGCAAAGTCCCCGTCTGGGCGATGGCAGATATTGTCGAGTCAAAGTGTGAAGGCATAAAAGCCGGAGAGCGGATATGGGGTTTCTTTCCCATGGCCAGCCATGTGGTTTTAAAGCCGGGTCAGATTAAGCGACAAACTTTCGCTGACATGGCGCAGCATCGCCAAAATCTGCCGTTGTTTTACAATCAATATCAGCGAACCGAGGCAGAGCCGGAGTACCTCAAAACACTTGAGGATGAACGCTGTCTATTATTCCCACTTTTCGCGACATCTTTTATTTTAAACGACTTTCTGGAAGACAATGATTTCTTCGAAGCAGAGCAAATCCTTATTGGATCTGTGTCTTCAAAAACAGGTTTTGGATTAGCGAGTTTTCTCACGCAAAATGAAAAATATAAAGGTCAGGTCGTCGGTCTGACATCGCCGGGAAACGTTGATTTTGTTAAGGCCTTGAAATGCTGTGACCAAATTGTGGTCTATGGTGATGAAGCCCAGATCGACACAGAAAAACCCTCAGCCTTTGTGGATATGTCCGGCAATGGTGAACTCGTGAAGACTCTGCATGATCATCTGCAAGACAATATGGTTCAAAGCATTGGCGTTGGCGCGACGCATTGGGATGAAAAGCGCGCGCGTGGAGACATGCCTGGCGCGAAGCCAGCATTTTTCTTTGCGCCAGCGCAGATGGATAAACGAGATAAAGAATGGGGTGAGGGCATGCTGTTCCAAAAAGCCTTCGCTGCTGGGGCTCAACTCGCTGCCAGCATCAAAGACATTGTGAGAGTTGAACTCATCACGGGCCCTGATGACGTTGATCAAATATGGAAAGACATGCTTGATAATAAAGTCTCAGCCCGGCGCGGCATTATGGCCTCGTTAAATTAGGTAGAAATCTTTCGATGACTGACCACGCCGACGATAACGAACTCTTCAAAAAGCTCATTCAGAAGCCTCGTATAGCTTGGCCAACCATTATGCTATTGATTGCGGCTCTCGTTATATTTGGCGTATCAATATTTACTTATCTTGCAGGAACCTTACCGTTGGGATGGGCCATGTTGATAAACTCAATAGCCTCTTATATGTCTTTTTCGATAGCGCATGATGCGACGCACAGCTCAGTGTTCACAAATCGTCGGATGAATGATTGGGCGGGCCGCCTAGCCATGATGTTGCTTGAGCCAGGCCCATTTTTTCAAGTGTTTCGGTTTATCCATATGAAGCATCATAGGTTCACAAACCACAACGAAAAAGACCCGGATGTTTATTGCGGGACGGGGCCAAGATGGCTCTTGCCGTTTAAATGGCTGACATTGGATTATGTCTATTTCAAAACTTACCTATCGCCTGATGTCTTCAAGAAAAGACCAAAGAGCGAGCGTAGGGAATTTTATTTTGCCGTATTATTTATGGTAAGCGTGATAACAGCCGTTACGCTGGCAGGCTGGCTATACTACTATCTACTGCTCTTCTTTATCCCGACACGTATCGCAAAATATATTATCGTTATCGCCTTTGATTTCTTGCCGCATTATCCGCACGAATCTTACGCTAAAAATGAACCTTATCGCTGCACGTCAAACCGCGTAGGCCTGGAGTGGTTATTAACGCCTGTATTCATCTATCAAAATTATCACCTTGTGCACCATCTCTACCCGGCCGTTCCATTTTATCGTTACATAAAGATCTGGAACGCAAGGAAGCACTATCACGAATCCCAAAACCCCGCAATTACGGACACCTTTTCACTCAAACCCAGATAAAGAACAGACCATGAAAATCCTTCACAAGACTATTTGTTTCAGCCTCAGCTTCGCCGCGATAAGCGGTACAGCCTTTGCAGATAAAGGAAATTCAGAGGCCTGCGCTGCATCCCTATCGCCTACGGGTAAAACTATCTTTGAAGCTGTTGCGCCATCTGTTGAGGCGGAGACTAACCTCAAGAAACTCTTGAAAAAGAAGATCCGTCCGATGGTTATGAAGGGCAAATTAAAACGTAAAGATGCCAAGGCGAATGCCCCGCTTGCAGGGGAGTGCCTTTTACTCTTGAAGCAAGAGAAACAAAGTCTCTCTAAGACATAAAAAACAGGGTCACCTTTAAAAAAGGGACCCTGCAAGTTAACGGGGACGTATGCTCAAACACGTCCGTTTTCTGAAACCAATCAGAAATCCTTACGAATATTTATACCATATGTGCGGGGTGCATTTATGTAACCATTGATGACGCCCGTTTGCAGCACGCCCGGGAAGACCGTCGAGACATATTCATCATTAAAGATGTTACGGCCCCAAACCTGTACGGCGAAACCATTATCAAATTTCACGCCTGTTGCAGCGTTGAAAGTGCTGACGGTGCGGAAAGGTTGCTGCGCACCTGTCGTCGCGAAGATAGCCTCATTAGATTGAACCTCGCTTTCATACTGCCAATCTCCGCGTAAATATCCTTTGGCGCTATCGCCTACGGGATAAAAGAAATTCGCGCCTATATTGAGAGAGGTTTCAGGGATGCCAGCCGGTTTTTCGCCGGATAGATCTACAAAATTAAGACCAGACCCTGCCGGGGCAGGGCCGTTGGTGAAGGAGTCATAAATCGGATCGAGGAATGTCCCGGCGAATGTTAGTTCAATCATCGGGATCGGTTTAAAGCTCGCATCGACCTCCAGGCCTTTTGTGGATTGTTCGCCAGCATTTACCAGCGAGAAGCCTGAACCTATAAAGATGTTGGATTGAAAGCCTTCAATTGTTTGATCAAACAACGCGATATTAATGGCCCCTTTATCGAACTTAGCTTTTAAGCCAATTTCGTAAACCGTTGCTTCTTCTGGCCCGGCAAAACGTGTGCCAAAATTGCGCGATGTGGCAGCTGTTGCTCCAAGCACATAATTATTGGGAAGTAAGCCTGCTCCTGCCAAAGCCGCGCCATCTCCGAAGAATGGGCGAGAACCACGTGAAAGGTTCCAAGAGGATGATTTAAAGCCTGTGGCGGCGCTGGCATAGACATTGATGTTGTCATTGACTTCATAAGCCGCGCGAGCTGTCCACGTTAGCTTGTCATCGCTTGTTTTCCCGTCCTCAACCGCATTGGGGAAAGCAAGGAATGGAGGGTTGAACTGTAGGCCTTGCAAGCTAGCAATAATCCCGTTCTCAACATTGGGCAGAAATCCGTTCGTAAATGCACCTTGCGCCATTGGGTTAGGGAATTGACCGGTCGCGAGAGCCCCGAACGTCATGGGATCAAGTGTCAGCCCAAACGGCGCAAATGCGGCACCGAAGGCTTGAAAGAGAGGATCGGCTGGGTTGCCAACGGCAGCTTGAACTGAGCCTAAAGCCAACAAGTCAGGCCCTGGCGCTGTAGTGAGATCCAGGGCAAACCATGGATCTGTTGATTGCTGAGATGCTGTAACAGTCTTATCATCATTTGTGTAATTCAATCCACCCGTTAAAGTCAGGCGGTCACCAATTTCAAAATCTACCGTTCCGAAGAGGGAGTAAGAGGTGTTCTCTAGCTTGAAGCTATCTATAAAAGCGTGTTGTTCGCCGAAGAATGTTGATCCGGGCGTGAAGCCATTTGCCGCTTCAATTGTGCGGAATAGTGCTGGGCTGCCTGCTAGGACATCAATATAGCGCCGTGTATCTGCGCCCCAATCCAGCCTATCAACGGCTTCGACATTTTCGTCGAATAAGAATCCGCCGACCATCCAGCTTAGAGGACCATCATTATTTGATGTTAAGCGTAGTTCCTGTGTAAAGGTTCCGATTTTGTTTTTTGTTGAAACTGTTTCCAGGATTTCGAGTGTTGTGAAATCAGAGTCTGAATCAAAGAAGGTTTCATTATTTCTATAGGCCGTAATGGATGTAAGATTCGCAAAGCCAAGGTCATGATCGATTTGAGCAGAAACCCCCCAATCATCAACTTCGTTCACTGAGTCCTTATTCGAAAAATGCTCACGCGCAAATGGGTCATTCGCATCAGCCGTTTGTCCGCCCAATGCGCGAATAGCGTTGATAGCGCCTTCATTTTGGAAGTTTGTAATCGCGCAGCAAACCTCATTAAGGGTAGAGTAATCTGCGATGACGCGAATTGAGGTTTTGTCAGAGGGGTCAAATAAGAACTGTCCCTGAATATTCCAGCGGTTACGATCATTCAAATCAGACAGACCGTCACGAGCTTCGGCATAACCATCGCGGAAGTTAAATCCGCCGCCAAGGCTGAACGCCGCGTCGTCATTGCCAATACCGGTCGTATAATAAGCTTTGCCCGTAAAATTATTGTAATTGCCGTAACCGAGTTCGACATATCCCTCTTGCTCATAAGATGGCTTGGCCGACACAATCGAGATAACGCCTGCAGATGCATTTTTACCAAAAAGCGTAGATTGCGGCCCGCGCAGGACTTCGATTCGCTCAAGCTTGGGCAAGTCACCAATACGCGCCGCCGAGCGCGAGCGGTAAACACCGTCAACAAAAACACCAACGGATGGTTCAACGCCCGCATTATTAGCGCCGTTACCAAATCCCCGAATAATGAAATTCGTGTTGGTCGATGTTTGAAGTTGATTAACCCGAAGAGAAGGGACCACAGACTGCAAATCGTTTAGATCCAGAATGCGGGCATTTTCAATCGTCACGCTGTCTGTAACAGAAACTGCAACAGGTGTTTCCTGCAATGTCGTTGCTCGTTTAGTCGCCGTGACAATAATTTCGTCACCGGACGTTTGTGCAAATGCTGGCGTTATGAGTGATGCAGTAAGAGCCGACGTTACGGCCAAAATGGATAGGCGTGATGCCATTGATAATTCCCCTTTTCTAGTTCTTTAGAGGAATTATATGGCATAATCAGTGCCAATACAATAGTTTATTGGCATTGCTTATGTCATTACTATTTGGCGATAACTGTATCGTCGATTAGGTGTATTCTAATGTCTGCTAAGAGGATGTTTCTACAATAATCTGGGCGTCCTAAAGCCGCTGATTGTCGTGGCTATCTTTAAACTCCATAGGTGGATGAGTATATTCATGAGCTAGAGCTTCAAAAACCGCTTGATTTATTGGGTCTGCCAGAAATTCCGATTTCATGTCTTGGAATTTGTAAGTTTCTGTATTCACCATACGTACTCTGCTCATTGGGACTAGGAACCCCTGATTTCTTTTAGGGTGCTAACTATTTTGTAAATTTCGATGCGTCAATTTCCACTTAACTTATTGTTTTTATTCGTAAAATGGTGCCCCCACACGGACTCGAACCGCGGACCCCCTGATTACAAATCAGGTGCTCTACCAGCTGAGCTATAGGGGCACTCTTAATTGCTGATTAGCGAGGCGTCGTTTAGCGGCGTCTGCGCGCTCTGGCAAGTCGGAAATTGCGGCTTTGCTTAAAAAAGTGCAGAGATTTCAGGGCGGCTATGACCGCCCCGTCATTTGTTATTTAGGCTTCGCCGATTTCAACTTTATTTTTACCGCGAAATGCTGCGTAAATTGCGGCCATAGCCAGATAGCCGACAGCCAGGTGCCCGGCATCAATCATAAAGCCGGTTAAAGGATAACCGCCATAGATACAGGCATAGGCCATAAGCGGGATGGCGATTGTGACCAACAGCCAGAAAGTGACTTTAAGGCAGGCCGGCAGACGTTTAGCCCCTGCTAAATTTATAACCATAAGCACGCCTATGGCTTGTCCCAAAGTGACAGAAAGTGCCGCGAGTAACCACTTTACAACTCCCATCTCTTCCAAGCGGGCATTTGCAATTTCTTGCGTAATGCCTTCTGCCGCCATCCAAGCGTCACTAAATAACGGGCCGTACCAGATCCATCCGACCATAAAAAATGCGAGTGTTGCCAACAGAACTGCAAGCCATGATGTATTAAAAATTTTAGGCATATGCCTCTCCCCTTATTGTTTAGGCCATTTTTGACTCTGATACTTTCATAACAAAAAAACTCTCTCTGAGCAATGAACCCTTGCGCGTTGCAATGGGGGCGGTAGAAGTCGCACGTCATGGCAAAAATACTCATTACCTCTGCGCTTCCTTATATTAATGGCGTCAAGCATCTTGGAAATCTGGCGGGATCCATGTTGCCGGCAGATGTTTATGCGCGGGCTATGCGGCTTATGGGACATGATGTGCTCTATATTTGCGCAACCGATGAGCATGGGACACCGGCCGAGCTCGCTGCGCAAGCTGCCGGGATGAAGGTCGCGGAATATTGCGAAAAAATGCATATCGCGCAGAAGGGGGCAGGCGCCCAGTTCAAGCTCTCATATGATTATTTTGGCCGCTCCTCAGCGCCGAGCAACCACGCGCTGACGCAACACTTTGCCCATGTGTTAGAAGAGAACGGATTGATTGAAGAGCGGGTCTCGCAACAAGTTTATTCGAATGCCGACGGCCGCTTTTTGCCAGACCGTTATGTCGAGGGCACTTGCCCCAATTGCGGCTTTGAAAAAGCCCGCGGGGATCAATGTGATAACTGCGGAAAGCTGCTAGACCCAGTCGATTTGATTGATCCTTATTCGGCGGTGTCAGGGAGCAAAGATGTCGAGGTGCGCGATACAAATCACCTTTACCTTAAACAATCCGCTCTTTCAGATGATCTGCGTAAATGGGTCAATGCGGCGCAAGGCTGGCCACCCCTTGCGAGTTCTATTGCGCTGAAATGGCTCGATGAGGGATTGCGCGACCGCTCCATAACGCGGGATCTGAGCTGGGGTATTCCTGTCACTGATAAAGACGGATCTGTCCGCGAGGGTTTTGAAGGCAAAGTCTTCTACGTCTGGTTCGATGCGCCGATTGAATATATTGCGGCGACCCAGGATTGGGCGGCTGAAACGGACGCGGATTGGGAGTCTTGGTGGCTCACCGATAAGGGAGCTGACGATGTTCAGTATGTTCAGTTTATGGGCAAGGATAATGTCGCCTTCCATACCCTTTCATTCCCCACAACGATTATTGGCCAGAATCCAAAAAAAATGGGTGAACCTTGGAAATTAGTGGACCAGCTGAAAGCCTTTAATTGGGTCACTTGGTATGGGGGCAAATTTTCAACGTCTGAAAAACGCGGAGTCTTTATGGACCAAGCTCTGGATATCGCCCCATCAGATTATTGGCGCTGGCACTTAATTGCTAATGCGCCTGAAAGCTCGGATACCGCCTTCACCTGGGAAGAGTTTCAGGCGTCTGTGAATTCTGATCTAGCCAATGTGTTAGGTAATTTTGTAAATCGTATCACGAAATATTGCGTTGGTAAATTTGAGGGTAAAGTGCCGGAGGGCGGCGAAGACGGCGAAGCGGAAGCATGGCTAATCAAAGAGCTACAAACACGCCTTCCGCAATTGGTCAGCCATTATGAAGCGCGAGAATTTCGCAAAGCTATGGCGGAAACACGTGCCATATGGGCGGCAGGTAATGAATATCTTACGCAAGCTGCGCCGTGGACGCATTATAAAACAGATGTCGATCAAGCGGCGGTTGGCGTACGTGCGGGCCTGAATCTTGTCGCGCTATTTGGAATTATCGCACAGCCAATCATTCCTGATGCAGCGGAGAAAATATTGGACGCAATGAATATTCCTCCTGCCAATCGCACATGGAACTTTGGAAAACATGACGATATCGCAAAGCTTATAAATGCGCTTCCGATAGGACATGCTATTAATGCCCCGGATGTTCTTTTTACAAAGATTGAAGATCCGGATATTGAACTATGGACCGAGCGCTTTGGAGGAGGACAATAATATGAATATGATTGAGGCTGTAAAAAGCTGTTTTTCGAATTACTTCACATTACGGGGACGCGCCAGACGTTCTGAATATTGGTGGTTTTATTTGTTCACAATTTTGCTGAGTCTTGTCACAGGTTTCATCGATGGAATTTTAGGCTTGGGAACAGATGATATTGGCGTGCTGAGCACAATAGCTGCTTTAGTCACCTTTATCCCCACGATTACGGCTCAGGTACGGCGCCTTCATGACACAGGCCGTTCGGGCTGGTGGGTTGGCGGTGCATTTATTGCAGCTCTACTGATTGGACTTTTGGTATCAGTCTTTGCTTTGTCTTCTTTGGGCGGCGTGGGTTCAAACACTGCACCTCTTGGTATCCTGGTCATAATACTGGGTATTGGGGTTTTAGTCTATGGTGTCGTTATGTTGATATTTTTATGCCAAGATTCCCATCCCGGCGATAATGTCTATGGTCCCAGTCCAAAATACGACTCAGGGGCTTCGGTATTTGATTAAGCGGAATACAGTTTGCGAGTTATCTCGTCCGCTGAAAATAGCTCCGATTATAATTATAACACCCATGAGCGCAGAGATAGCAATTATTTCGGTTTTTGGAGCTTGTGTCAGCGCTTTAAAAGCTAGCCATGCCAGACCCCAGATTATTGGGAAAGCATAAACCATATTGGCCCCACTTCGGCGGGTCACAAAGACCGCCCAAGCAAGCGCGATGCAGAGCATCAATAGGTTTGGAATAATGGGCTGTACTGAGCTCCCGAAACTATCAGAAAAGATGGGCGTCCAATTTAGGAAAATAGCAATGGATGTCCACCCAGCTATGAGGCTAATCGGTGCCCACACCCAAAGCCGTTCGGTTTTGTCCAGCGCGTTTTTATTTCGGGTTAAGATTAGCATGGCTTTGACGAGGCAGAGGACCGTGGGTATAAAAATCAACGCTGTTCCCCAGCGCGCTAGAAGGGGCGTGCCCCAGCCTGAAAATAGGGCCCAAATGCAAACGCACGTAAAACCAGCGGCTGTCCACCATCCTGTTTTCCTGAAAATTTCCCGCGTACGGTTTGTTTTCATCCCTTGTAGAATGGCATATCCAATACAGCCTACAAAAATCGGAAGCCAAATAGAAAAGGCAATTCCATAGGGCACTAAAAGACTGTTGTTCGCATCGGAAAATTCCTGCGGTGTGCGGCCCCACGCTGTAAGTTGCGGAAGTGTTGAGAGCACCCACATCGCCGGAGCGGCGATAATATTAACCCATTGGCGCGCTATGTCGTTATTTTCTAATCTCATAAAGCTGATACGTTTCAAACGCTCAAAAGATGCAAAAATCCTGCATAAGAGAACTAGATCAGGCGGTCTAAAGAAAACTTTTATAAATTGTCACGACAAGAGGTCAGACTATGTGCTAGAGTAAAGTTGTAATCACAAGAAAGGACTTCCATGCAAATTCAAATTGTCTCTAAAGGTATTGATGTTTCACCGGCTCTACGCGAGCGAATAACTGGCCGAATAGATGAGATGATGGATAAATATATACACCGAGAGGGAGAAGCCCAAGTCTCGGTCAGCAAGGAAGGGTCCGGATTTAAAACAGTATGTTCTATACATTTACCCTCGGGTGCGTCGATGGAGGGGCAGGGGCGCGCGCCCGATGCTTATGGCGCTTCTGATGAAGCACTGGAGCATGTTGAGAAACGTCTGCGGCGCTATAAACGCCGCCTAAAAGATCACAGCCAACAGGCGAAAGCTAAAAATGCGGCCATGTTCATTCTCGAAAACCCCGTGCGTGAAGATGACTCCGAGGATATGGAGGCGTCCGGCAAAGACGAGCCGATGATTATTTCAGAAAAAACAAGCACAATTCGTACTTTAACCCCGGGCATGGCGGCTTTGGAGCTTGGACTCGCCGATAATGGCGTGGTGGTGTTTAACAACGCTAAACATGGCGGTATCAATGTGGTATTTAAGCGTTCTGACGGTAACATTGGCTGGATTGACCCCGCAAATAGTGCCTAAATTTTAAGCGCTGAGTAACGCTGTTATACCCATTTGAGGCTTTGCGTTGACCCTGTGTCTGATTGCGCGTATGGGAGCGGCAAAATTTAAATCATGGGGCGTTAATTCCTATGAGCGCGCCTTAGTAACGAAGATAATCATGAGCCAAGATACTCTCTTTCATGCCGGGTCCATGCTGTGTGACATACATGTCAGCAGCAAGAAACAGCTGTTTCAGGAAATGGCGTCTAAACTCTTAGAGCTTGAAACCTTCGGGGATAAGACGCTTGCGTGCCGCGATATTGTCGCCGCAGCTTCGGAACGCGAACGTTTAGGCTCAACGGGAGTGGGTTCGGGCGTAGCGCTGCCACATGCCCGCATTGATGGTCTTGACCGTGTCTATGCTGTCTTTGCGCGCCTTGAGGCACCTATTGACTATGACGCGATAGATGAGCGTCCGGTTGATCTTGTGGCCCTTCTGATCGCGCCGACAGACGCAGGCGGAGCCCATTTGCGTGCATTGGCAAAAGTCTCGCGCATGTTACGCCGTGAGGATATGCGCCAACGTCTGCGATCGGCGCCCAATGCAGAAAGCTTATTTACAATATTGACTGAGAGCCGCGCGGCAGATGCCGCTTAAATAACGGTAACATGGCCCGGTTTTTTGGGCCTTGTCATATATGTGTTACAGCAACTCGCTAACTTAGCGGGCTTAAGCTGCGTTAGAAAAAGATATTTGAGATTGCCATAATGACCGGAGATATTGCGCCTGTGAATTCTGAAACAGAAAAACGATATTTTAACAGAGAACTTTCATGGCTTTTTTTTAATAGCCGTGTTTTGGAAGAGGCCCAAAACCCTGCTGTGCCCTTACTTGAGCGCGTACGGTTTTTATCTATATCCGCATCTAATCTGGACGAATTTTACATGGTTCGTGTGGCCGGACTCAGGACACAGGTTCTGGCGGGCATGAGTGAGCCTAGCTTTGATGGGTACACGCCTGAACGGCAGCTCAAGAAAATTGCTAAGCGCGTTCGTAAAATCAAAAAAGCACAAGCGCAATGTTGGACACAACTTCACAAAGCCTTGACGAAGGAAAAGGTCAATGTGCTTAAAGTGGCCGAGCTATCAGACGATGAGCGTGAGGAGTTAGCGCTCTATTACGCACGAAGCGTGCTGCCTTTACTAACACCTATGGCCGTCGATCCTGCGCACCCTTTTCCTCATATACCTAATCTGGGCTTTGGAATGGTCTTGGCCTTGACCCGTACAGGTCAAAAAGACACGACTTATGCCTTGATACCTATTCCTGCCCATGTTCCTAGATTTATAGCGCTGGGTAAAAAAGAACGGAATTTCGTTTTAATAGAAGATGTCTTGGAACATTTTGCACCTGCCTTATTTCCTGACTTTACCGTCACGGGGCAAGGCGTTTTTCGTGTGACGCGTGACAGCGACATCGCGGTTGATGAAGAGGCTGAAGATCTGGTTCGTCATTTTGAATTCTTATTAAAGAAACGTCGCCGCGGCCGTGTTATCCGCTTGGAAGTTAATGCGGATATAGACGCTGATTTAAAAGATTTTCTGATTGAAAGTTTTGAATGTTGGGATGAGGATATTCATGAGTCGGACGCTTTATTGGGTATGACGGATTTGTCTCAATTAATTGGCAAACAGCGTACCGATCTTTTGTTCCCGCCTTTTCAGGCCCGTTTCCCTGAACGCATTCGGGAATATGACGGGGACTGCTTTGCCGCGATTGCCGCCAAAGATATCTTGGTTCATCACCCCTATGAAGACTTTAATGTTGTTGTTCAGTTTCTTGAACAAGCCGCGCTAGACCCGAGCGTTGTCGCGATTAAACAAACACTCTACCGGACCTCTGATGACAGCCCGATAGTTAAGGCTCTGATTGAGGCGGCTGAACGCGGCAAAACTGTGACGGCTCTTGTCGAGCTGAAAGCCCGCTTTGATGAGGAGACCAACCTGCGTTGGGCGCGAGATCTGGAACGCGCAGGGGCTCACGTTGTTTACGGATTTATCGATTATAAAACTCACGCAAAAGTTTCTATTGTTGTGCGCCGTGAGCATGAAGGTCTCAAAACTTATACGCATTTGGGTACAGGTAATTATCACGCACAAAATGCCAAGATATATACGGACCTGGCTTTATTTACGGCAGACCCCGCCATGGGGCGTGATGTCGGTAAGCTGTTTAATTATGTCACAAGTTACTCACAGCCGCGCGATTTGGAGAAGCTGATCATAGCGCCGATGATGTTACGAAAAAGCCTTATTGAACTCATTCAGGCCGAGATCGATATAGCGTCATCAGGCGGCCAAGGGGCCATATGGGTCAAGCTAAATGCACTTGTTGATAGTAAGATCATAGATAAGCTTTATGAGGCTTCTCAGGCTGGCGTGCAGATTGATTTAATCGTACGCGGTATATGTTGCTTGCGGCCCGGCGTAGAAGGTCTATCCGAGAATATCCGCGTAAAGTCTATTATTGGGCGCTTTTTAGAACATTCACGCATTGCCTGCTTCGGGAATGGCAAAGCTCTGCCAAACAGGAATGCAAAACTATATTTCTCAAGCGCCGATTGGATGCCGCGTAATCTTAATCGCCGGGTTGAGACCCTGATCCCTGTAGAAGCCACAACCGTCAGAAATCAAATTATGGACCAGATTATGGTCGCAAATTTAAATGACAATACAAATAGTTGGGACCTGACCCCAAACGGGACATATGTGCGGCGACAGTCAGACGATAAAGCCTTTTCGGCGCATGATTATTTCATGCAAAATCCATCACTTTCCGGGCGCGGCAAATCATTGCGCGTCAGTGCGCCTAAAGCTTTGGACGTGGCACGTCGTAAAGAGTCAAAATCTACAGTAGAAGAATCATCAAAAGTCATAGATAAAAGCAGCGTAAGGGAAAACGACCCAAAGGCTGCTAATGCAAACTGACGCGTCTCTGAGAAATAATAGGCTTGGGGTTCTGGATATAGGATCCAACTCTGTTCGCTTTGTTATATATGAGTTATTCGGCGCACATTTCACGCCTGTTTATAATGAAAAAGTGCTGGCAGGACTTGGCCGCTCGCTAAAAAATACAGGGCAACTCTCAAAACAAGGTAAAAAACTCACATTTGAGAACCTGCGCCGTTTTAAGGCGATTGCAGAAGCACAAGGCTTGGGTCCCCTACTGATAGGGGCAACCGCGGCGCTGCGCGTGGCGGAAGATGCCCCCGAATTTATCGCTAATATAAGGCGCGAAACTGGTTTGGATATCAGCCCCATTAGCGGGGATGAAGAAGCGCGCTTGACCGCTATGGGGATGCTCGCCGCGGATAATCGGGCCACCGGTCTGGCGGCTGATTTGGGCGGGGCTAGTTTAGAATTTGTTCACGTTCAAAATAATACCGTTGGAACTGGCATAAGTTTGAAATTGGGCCCGTTTGAGATGCTGGGCCGTGACATTGCAGCAGCCGAAAACTTCACCAATCAAGAAATTAAAGCTAAAGTTCAGGCCAAGCTCAATAAGATTGATCTCTCCGCTTTTAAAGGACAGGCCTTGCATCTTATTGGGGGGGCATGGCGAAACCTCGCCTCTATCCATCAGGCGCGGCAATCTTATCCTATGCGCACATTACAGGCTTACCGCTTAAAGCCCGAAGATGCCAAAGAGCTGGCATTGTGGGCCTATGGGGACGGCCGCCAAGAGGTTTTGTCTTGGCCTCGGATAAGTGAGCGGCGGTCAGAGACTCTTCCCTATAGCGGATATCTCCTCAATATGATTATAGAGCGCATGCGGCCAAGCGTAGTTATCATTTCCACAACAGGCCTTCGGGAAGGCCTTGTCTATGATTCCCTTGATGATAAATTGCGCGAGAGGGATAGCCTCATGGATGGTTGCCGCGATCTAGCACGAGGAAATTTGCAAGCCGTTCATTTTGCAGACCCGCTTTTTGAGTTTCTTAAAGAGGCCTCAAGTCACTTTCCAAGATTTTTTGATCCCGAAAATGAGACCCGCTTGCGAAAGGCTGCGTGCCAATTAGCAGGTATTGGCAAGGGATTGCATCCGGATTATCGGGCCAGCCTTATCTTTGACTCTGTATTATTTGCGCCGCTTGCAGGCTTGACGCATGAAGAGCGGGCCTATCTTGCGTTGGTTCTGTTCTCCTCCTATACGGGCAAATCTTTGCCCAAGAACAGTAAAGCGGTTGAGGCGTTGTTGACAGACGAAGCCCGGCTAAGTGCCCGCACTTATGGTGCTGCGATGCGCTTGGCGATTGTGGCAAGCGGCCGATCTCCTGAGTTATTGTCATGGTTCAGGTTGTTTGTTGAGCGGGGTGAGCTCAAATTGACAGTTGATCCTGCAAAATCAGCGTTGCTTTCAGATCGGGTTATGTATCGCCTGAGCAAGCTTTCACAGCTTAGCGGGTTAAAACTATCTCAACACAAAATTGAAGGTATAAAAAACCGTTCTTAAAGAACGGTTTTTTGAAAAAATGTTTAGGCTTACCGGTATTGCTGAATACGCGTTGTTCGTAAGCCGGAAATGCCGTGGCTCTCAATGGAGCGTTGCCAGGCCAGAAACTCTTCAGAAGACAAACCATAACGGTTACACGCGCCTTCAAGTGTTAATAGTCCGCCGCGAACAGCTGCTACGACTTCGGCCTTACGGCGAATAACCCAGCGGACAGTATCCGGCTTGGGCAAATCTGCCAGTGTTAAAGGAGTCCCCTCGGGACCAATCACCACATTCTCTCTTTTTATTTTTCGGTCTGACATTTAGCGCCGCCTCTTCGTTATTTTTATCAGTGGAATGTATATAGTAAGAGGGCGTTAAAAAGAGTTTAAGGTGATGCTAAAAAACGTAACAAAAACAGTCGTTTACGAAGGTTAACAGAGTCTGAGTTAGCGTTAATTAAGGTTTACAAAAAGCCTAGAGAATTGATTCTATTGAGTCTTTTATCTCTTATCTGCGCAAGAGGTGTATCGACTTGGGACGGAAGGCTTCCTATATGAGCTTCGAAATTAAGAAACTTTTTTGCTAAACTCTTATGAAAAGGCTTAAAATGAACGAAAGCCGCGCCGAAATTGTCAATTCCCTCGGGTTTACGAAGCCTGAAGCGCAGACACGTGTGGTTGTTGCTATGAGCGGCGGCGTGGATAGCTCTGTTTGCGCGGCAATGCTTGCACGTGAGGGCTATGATGTGATTGGCGTAACCCTGCAGCTTTATGATCACGGCGCCGCTATACAGAAAGCCAAAGCCTGTTGCGCAGGGCAAGATATTTATGATGCTAAACGCGTCGCTGAGATGATGAATTTCCCGCATTACGTTTTGGATTATGAAAGCAACTTTCGTGAGCAGGTCATTGAGGACTTCGCGGACACTTACCTGAAAGGCTCCACACCTATTCCTTGCGTACGCTGTAATCAGACTGTCAAATTCAAAGACCTGTTGACTGTTGCCAAAGATCTCGGCGCAGATTGCATGGCCACGGGGCATTACATTAAGCGAGTTATGGGCCCCGACGGAGCAGAGCTTCACCGCGCTCATGATTATGGCAAAGACCAGAGCTATTTCTTGTTTGCGACGACGCGCGAGCAGCTAGATTTTCTGCGCTTCCCCCTCGGAGGGATGGAGAAGTCTGAAACACGCGCATTAGCGGTTGAGCTCGGCCTAAATGTGGCGAGTAAACCTGATAGTCAGGATATCTGTTTTGTACCAACCGGAAAATATACGGATGTGATAGAGAAGATACGTCCGAATGCAGCAGTTCCTGGCGATATCGTGCATTTAGATGGGACAATTCTGGGTCAACACCGCGGAATTATGTATTACACAATCGGACAACGCCGCGGATTGGGCCTACCTGATGGCTCAGGGGCTGACCCTCTCTTTGTCGTGCGTATAGACTCCGAAACTAATCATGTCATTGTGGGGCCGCGTGAGGCGCTGCAGCGTGATAAAATATGGCTCACCGATATTAACTGGATCGGCAAAGGCGAATTTGGCCCTGAGCTTGAGGGACAGCCCCTGAAAGTAAAAGTCCGTTCAACCCGCCCGCCCGTGCCGGCTATATTTCGTATGCAGGATGATGACGTCATCATTGAACTTGAAACGCCGGATCAAGGAATATCACCGGGACAAGCCTGTGTGTTTTACGCGCCGGATGAAAAAGCGGCCAGAACATTGGGCGGTGGGTGGATAGTGCGCACGGAATAGGTTAAAGCTGTCTTAGGGTGAAAGCCTATAATAAATAAGGAGGCCAATATGGCTATTATGAAATCAATCGAAGTGATGAGCGAAAGCTCTAAATCTTTTGAAGATGCTATCCAAAACGCTGTGGACCGTACCGCTAAGACTGTCAAAGATATTCAATCTGCTAATATAAAGAATATGAAGACGACCATTAAAGATGGAAAAATCGACAAATTCCGCGTGAATGTAAAAATTACATTCAAAGTCGGCGATTAAACGTAAGACTTTTAATAAACAGTCCTGCCGGGATTTCCCGGCGGTATTTATGAGAGGCCTGAATGCAAGATCAAACCGCTATATTAATAGTCGTCGGATTGGCCGCCGTCTTTTTTGCGCTCTGGGTTTATTCCTCCAAACAGAAGCGTAAATTTGAAGACGAGCGCCGCAAACGCAAACAAGATTTGGCTCGCTTGAAAAAAGAAGCGCGTCAAAAAGAGGATTAAGCCAAAGCCTTTTCAAATAACGCAAGTTTTCGCGCCCAAGCTTTATTGGCCATAGCTTCATCATAAACCGCAGAATCCGGCGGACACCATCCGTGCTGTGTACCCTCATAAACTTCTATTTCAGCCATAAGTCCCGCTGATACGAACGCGTCTTTGAGCGTCGTTTTGCTCATGGGATCACGCTCATCGTCATTTTCTGCAATTGCGATAAGGTAATCAGCCTTTATTTCGGGGATAAGCAGATGCGGGCTATTGTCTTTTTCTGTAGCTAAGCCGCCGCCATGGAATGAGGCACCCGCGCTAATGCGGTCTGCCCGCTCATGGGCTGTGAACATGGTTATAGGCCCGCCCATACAATATCCTGTCGTGCCAATGCCGCGCGCCGTATCTACCGCGTCCTGTGCGTCTAGCCAGTCCACATAGGCATTTGCATCAATGCGGTTATGGGTTTCAGTCATGGCGCGGCGATAGGGTATGATTTTCTCGCGCACAGCCGGATCCCGGAATGTTTGTCCGGGTTCAACCAGTGCACCTTTAACTTGGCGATAATAAGGATTGACGACAAGCGCCGCATAGCCGTCACCCGCCAGACGTTTAGCCATCATTTTAAAGGCAGGGCGAAGGCCGACAATATCGGGCCAAATCAGAACAGCTGCATGTGCACCTTTGGAGGGGTGAGCAAAATAAGCATCAGCCATGCCGTCAGGGGTTTTTATCTCAACGTCAGATTCAGTTATGCCCGCTTTAGCCTCACCGGGAGCGCAGCCCGCAAAGGCGATAGAAATCGCCGCACCGCCCGCCATGAGGTTAAAGTCCCGCCGCGAGAGTTGCTTTTTATAAAAGCCTTGATTCTCGAGTTCCGTAATATCATCGCACATATAATCTTCTCCTCCTAAGTCATACGCTATGCGAGGATGCGGCGATGTTCAATGCCGTAGCCTCTAATGTCCGCTGCCGAGGCGCCCTGTTTTTACGCTGTAATCGGTGGCGATTTGATATTCGGGATCATCATCTGAATCGATCATAAGCTGTCCAGCGCGGTTCAGCAGCGTATGACAATCACGTGTCAGATGACGCAGACGAATGGATTTGCCGGCCTGTGTATATTTTGCCGCCAAAGCTTCAATTGCTTGTAGAGCGGATTGGTCCACGACGCGGCTATTGTTAAAATCAACGATAACAGTATCGGGGTCTTCTTTGATCGTGAAAAGCTCATTAAAGCCTTCAATCGAGCCAAAAAATAAAGGCCCTTCGATTTTATAAACCTTGGTATCACCCTCGACCTCTGTATTTGCATCAATACGGCGGGCTGCATTCCACGCATAGGCCAGAGCGCTGATTATAACGCCGACGATCACGGCAACGGCCAAGTCATGATAGACGGTCACAACCGTCACAATCACAATGACAAGCGCGTCTATCAGTGGCACGCGGCGCATAATAGAAAAAGACTGCCAGGCAAATGTGCCTATCACGACCATAAACATAACGCCGACAAGCGCCGCCAGAGGGATGCGCTCAATGATGCCTTTGTCAAACCATGTAATGCCGAAATTATTAAAGAATGGCCCGATTTGTCCTTCGAGCAGGATAAAGGCGAGCAAGAAAAGCGCCGCCGCAATTCCGGATAATCGCGTGCGCGCCCCAGATTTAATATTGATCATGGATTGGCCGATCATTGCACAGCCGCCCATGCCGCCAAAAAACCCTGTGACCGTGTTGGCCACGCCTTGGGCGACACATTCTTGAGATGCGCCCCCGCGTTCTTCTTTGATCTCGCCAACAAGATTAAGGGTGAGCAAGCTTTCGATCAATCCAATTGCGGCCAAGATCAGCGCATAGGGAAAGATGATCTTAAATGTGTCTATATTAAAAGGGGCGAGCGGCGTTCCGTAAATGCCTTCACCCTCACCAAATGGAATATGAAACCCGGGAAGGCCGCCTTTAATTGAAGCCAAATCACCTACCGTTTGAACATCAAGCTTGAACGCCAAAACAAGCGCCGTGACCACGCCGATCCCCAAAAGCGGAGCGGGCACAGCTTTGGTGATTTTGGGGGCGGCCCAGATTAAAAGCATCGTCAGCGCCACAAGGCCGAGCATAAGTATGAGCGGCGTGCCCGTCAGCCATGTGCCTTCTAATATATGAAAGGGCCCATAATGTTCGCCCGGAATGCGCACGGGCGGCGCGGATTGAAATTGGCTTAATTGTGCCATGCCAATCACGATAGCGAGGCCATTTACAAAGCCCAACATAACGGGATGAGGCACAAGGCGAATAAACTTCCCAAGCTTAAAAACACCGGCGAGGATTTGCATAATGCCCATCAAGATAACTGTGGCGAAAAGATATTCCACGCCGTGATCCGCGACCAGTGCGACCATCACGACCGCAAGTGCGCCTGTGGCGCCGGAAATCATGCCTGGGCGTCCGCCAATCAGCGCCGTAATCAACCCTACAATAAAAGCTGCATAAAGCCCGACTAGCGGCTCGACCCCTGCTACAAAGGCAAAGGCGATCGCTTCGGGCACAAGGGCGAGGGCCACGGTTAGTCCCGCCAATATTTCAACCTTTGACCGATTGAAATTAAACGTCATAGGTCCATCGCGGCGGCGCGCCGGAATGGAGATTCTATCGGCAAAGGCGGAAAGTGTAGAACGGATCACGGGGTAGCTTTCGGATGGGGTCTGTAAGCCGCGCGGTCTATAGGGAAGGCGAGAGAGGCGCAAGGCCTGTTTGTAGAGGGGCGTTGGCGACTAAGTGATGATCAATACAGTATAGGTCCTCTTAATTTAAGTTTCTCTTCTGTATGAACACTTTTCCCAGATATCGTTGCGCCAGGGATATCAATTTCATAAATCTGATTTAACATATTCGCTGTGAACTCGTCATATTCATGTGCAAGAAATTTAATGCATGTTTCAACATTTTCCTTCTGCTTATTTAGAACAGGTGCTTTCTTTATTTCCAAGGCGTTAGCATATAATTTTGGATGAAAAAATGCATAGTCAGCCAGAGGTCTAACTCTATCCCAAGGTTCGTGACCAAGATCAAATTTCGCGCCGTCCGGGCCAATCACCAAATACTCTAGATGAGCTTTTATTTTTTTGTTTTTAGTAATGCGACAAATACGGTCGATCCTCTCAATATCTTCAAAATTGAAAGATATTTCAGACGTCGTAAAATATTTGTTTTTTACAAACTTGTTGCCAGATTGCCATTCATACCAATAAAGATCGAAAGTGAAAAAGACGGCAAATAAGGCTATAAAAAAAGCAGTTAAAGCTCTAATTTTCCCATTAGGCCTTTTGAAGATTTTCGATAATGTAGCCTCTACTTCAGAGTCCTGAATATCTAAATCAATTTCTTTCCTGTAATATAGGTGTAGTATGTCTTCACAAAAATCTTCGGGGTCTCTTTGCCCGGGAATAAGCTGTCCCCATCCCTGTTCATAAACAAGGAATCTTCTGAATAATGGATTTCGCTTTGCAACCACCATGCAAATTACTGTTGCTATCATCAAGCCTGCTGGAATTGCCAAGACCCCTGCAAAAAGAAAATCTGTTCTCGCAAAAACATAGTCCGCATTTTCTGGAATGCGTTCTAATACTTTGTGACGGAGAAATTGGAATAAAACCCAATAGGCTCCAACTGAAATTCCTGCACTCGCAATGCACACGAACGTGTTATGCCCTATGATTTTATAATAATGCGGGTATTCAGTTTTTAGAACATCATGCCATATCTTTTGGGCAACTGTTTCTATTCTGGAATATTCTTCATCTGACAGATTTTTGCCATAACCAGGTGTTTTCAATTTATTATAACCAAGACGCACCCAACTAAGAACGATGTAGGTGATACCAACGAAAACAATAATTAACATTGGTTTTAAAAATATAATTAGCGATTCCATTTTATCCCCGTACAGAAATCTGAGTTTTTACCAACTATAGATTGTGGGTTTACTTGAGGTGAAAATTTATGGTTAATTTAAGTCTCAGATAAAATCCGCGTTATAGACCTCATTTCTCATGACACATCTACCCTGCCAAAAGACTCGGTTTTTTTGAAAAGGAAACCAAACATCTCAGCACTTTCCAATTAAATGGACGGCCCGCAGGGTCGATGCCTTGAGGCACCTTCTTAAGATAATAAACACAAGGCACTAACCCTGCGGCGGTGATTTTATCTGCGGCTTCTCAAGTGAAGCCAACAGAGGCCAGCTTTCCGCGCGCGTAAGTCGTGGCGCTCAACCTCACCGTCCCCCTACCAACAAACCTACGCGATTGCCTGTCCAAATAGGAGGAACCCATGCAGGATAACATAGGGTGATGAAGGAGAGGATTAAGTTTTTTGAAAGTGCAGCAGAGTTGGAAAAATAGACTAAATGACCAAGAATTGATGTGGTTAATATCTCAAAAGGAACGTGAGCGAACGTGTCGTGGCGACCAGTTGAACCCTCATACGCCTTAGGACGCTCAGTTTCGAAGAATGGAAAGGCTATTGATTAAGACTCTATTTTGTTAAGCGGGCTCCTTTAACCAAAGCAAGTAAACCAATCAGGTTGATCCCGATCGCCAGACCCCAACTCAACGCCGAAAAATAACCGGGTAGAGCGGAATTAGATATTAATGCTGAAACATGAGTATATATGCCCGAATAGGCTAACAAAGCGATGACGGGCAAAATTGCTATGGCATAAATACGGCGATAACCTATAAACCCTGCAAAAATAATCACAGCCGCAATCACCATAAATGCCAGTCCCAAAATCGGATCCGTCGGCGCGAGTGCTGTTCCACCGGATTTCATGAACTAGAGACTGACAAGATTATACAGAATACCCAGTGCCACCCATATAAACTGGAAAGTTGTGATTCGGTTCACTTCGTTATCCGCTTAATCAGGACAACTGTTTTCAACAGCTTCGCTGGCCATGACCGTTTTTGCAAAGGCCATGGCACCTTCGGTGGATTGCAAAAGTCCCTGATTATGATTGGCGCCGTCATAGGTATTGATCATCAATTTGGAGCCCGCCTCACAGGCGTCATTTAAAAACGCCTGCTGCATGGCTAGGGGCGTAATTTTGTCATTGGTGCCAGTGCCTGTGAAAACTGGAATCTTCAAAGCGAGTTTTGGAAACTGCATGCGCTTCATTGCCGCCATAAGCTTAAATGTAGTCGAGCCGGAAAATGTCCTATTGGACGACAATCCGGCTTCTGTGGTTTGGGCGATGAAATCAAAGACGCAAGCTTCGCCAATTTTGGAAACAACAGGCCAGGCCTCGCTGCGGATCACATCATCGAGTTTGAAACCCGGGTCGATCTGTTCGGTCAGAGCGAGCATATAAAGCGAAAGCACAAGACTAGCATCCACCGCGTCTGGATCGGAGTTCTTACGTAGAGCCATTACAACTTTGCGAGAAAAATAAGGAATACCTGTGACCATGATGCCGTCAAAATTCACCTCAGGCGCATAATCTGCCGCCATGCCAGCTGAGGCAATGGCGCCTGAGGCGCCTTGGGATTGACCAGCCATGACAGTTTTTTTGCTTAATGGAAAACCACTGGATTGAAGAGCTCGAATTAAATCCAGATTATTATGAGCCATGGTGCGTGAGTCCATATAAGGGTGCGTTCCCGGTGTTCCGAGTCCCTGATAATCCGAGGCCGCAATGGCGAATCCGGCCTGTAGCCAAGGATTAAGATAGGTGCGATCTCGTTCACTCCGTCCTGCAAAAGATGGCGCACAAACATCACCAATGCCGACAGTGCCATGAGACCAGACCAAAAGCGGCCAACCGCCTTCAGGCACTTCGCCTTCGGGCAGGTAAAGGGCTGCGGAAACCGCATTAATGTCCCGCCCATCTAGGCCTTCTGTTGACGTGTAAAGCAGGCGGATATTATGAGCCGCGCTCAACAGAGCTTGATCATCAGAAAGAGCTTCCTGTCGCAATAACACGCCGGGCACGTCCGGCAATTCTGTCGGCGGTACATAAAATTCCGACAGAACCACATCACCTCTTGTCGGGGCTGGTTCACTTGAACTGCAGGCCGTGAACATCAAAGTCGTTGAAAATAAAGTTGTCAGCAGAGCTATTCGTCTATTTGAAAAAATTTGCATTTAAAAATTCCCCTTTGCCGTTATATTTTGCCCAGTATTTTTTTCTGTTCAAAATCTGGCACTAAACAAGTTCCACATTACACCCAATAAGTCCACCATGATCCATCATTCCAAATTCGGAGAAGGAACATAACATTCTAAGATGGCGAACTTGTGTGTGAGTGCCTTATTCTGGGCGTTTCTAGACCCTAAGCTAACCTCCGCCATACTCTCATCCCGAAGCAGAGTCGCCACTTTTTAGAGTTCAAATCCTCTCAAGATATTTTGATTTTAATTCGCTGTTAAGCACCTCTACAAACGGGATTGTAATCGCTAGCATCCATTATGGCATTTATACTATTGTGGAGAGTATTTATGCGTGAACTCACGGATTACGAAATTGAGTTATTTGATCGAACAGGTCAGATCCCTGACACTAAAGTGCCTTTCGGACATAAAGAACGGCCACAGGTCAAATTTGAACAAAGATAAATACGCTCCCTATTCACTCTTGCCAAGCGGTGGTCACTTAGTCGGGTTTAACTGCTCCCTAAGCGCCAATAAATCTCGCCAAGCGTCCTTTTTCAGCACGGGCTGGCGTAATAAAAATGCTGGATGATATATGGGCAGGGCGGGTATCTCTACTCCAGCCGCCGTCACGCTTTGCCATTGGCCGCGTTGCTTCATGATACCTGTGAGGCCCGTCATGGCGGAGAGCGAAACTCCGCCCACTATTAGCAGAACTTTGGGCGCGGCGAGCTCAATGTGGCGATCCAAAAAGGGACGGCACATGTCGATTTCATCAGCGGTGGGATTGCGGTTTTTGGGCGGCCGCCAATTGACCACATTGGTGATGTAAAAGTCATCCTCTGTTAGGCCGATACTGGCGAGCATTTTATCAAGCAGCTGTCCCGAACGCCCGACAAAAGGCTTTCCGGTGATGTCTTCATCGCGGCCCGGCGCTTCGCCGATGACCATCAAATCAGCCTCGGGATTACCCCGCGCAAAGACACATTGACGCGCGGCGTCAGAAAGCGCTCCGGCATCAAATTTATCCATAGACGCTTTGAGCTCGGCCAAAGTTTTTGCTTTGGCGGCAATGGGCGCGGCATCCATGATGGGTTTTGAGCTTGGCGAGTTGGTTGGAGGCGCGGCTTTTTTTTGGGCGGATTGCGGCTGCGAAGCCGGCGGCGTAGCTTTGCGCCGAGGCGTAGAGAGTCTCACTTCTGGCACATCCACCCCCGCGGCGTCCCACCATTCCAGCACTGATTTTAGCGCTTTATCCATTTATGTTCGCCTCGTTCACCATTGTCTCTATATAGCGAATAATCTCTCCTGCGATATCTTTTCCCGTCGCTTTTTCTATGCCTTGCAATCCGGGCGAGGAATTGACTTCGAGCAAAAGCGGACCGCTATCGCTTCGCAATATATCCACGCCTGCAATAGACAGGCCGAGAACTTCGGCGGCGTCAATGGCCATACTGCTCTCGTCTTTGGAGAGGGCCGCAGGCATACCTTGACCGCCTTGATGAATATTCGCGCGAAATTCGCCCTGGGCCGCGACGCGCTGCATCGCGCCGACGACTTTGCCCCCCACAACAAAACAGCGCAAATCCGTGCCTCTGGCTTCTTTGATGAATTCCTGAATCAGGAAGGCTTTTTGTTTGCGGATATATTTTCCAATTTTCTTATGGGCCTTATCAACATCATTGATGAGGTAAACCGCATTGCCTTGCGTGCCTTTCAAGCGCTTTAAAATAAAGGGATAACCGCCAATAGATTTTATGGCTGTATCAATATTGCGGGCATCAGCTAAGGTCACGGTTTTTGGTACATTTATCTCGGCGCTTTTAAGAACTTGCCCCGCCAGGAATTTATTGCGTGAATGAATAAGGCCATAAGAGGATGTGGTGACCGGTATATCGGCCTCTTCGAGTGACATGATAAGGCTGTGTCCGTAATCTGTCAGGCCCACGCCGATGCGCGGAATAACAGCATCAGGTTCAGGCGACAGGCCGCTGGTAAAGGCCTCGCCATTCACATTCAGGATTTGTTCCAATGAGAGAAGTGGATAGACATTGTGTCCCGCTTTACGCCCGGCCTCCATCATGCGTTGATTAGAATAATTAGACGGGTCAGCCGTCAAAATGGCGATATTTAGCGAGGCTGTAATCGCCTAAGCCCTCGCAGCTGAGGCGCGCAGGATATTGGGCACGCTAGTTTCAATATACTCGATGATAGCGCCAGCAATGTCTTTATCAGTCGCGTCTTCAATGCCTTGAAGACCGGGGGAGGAATTGACTTCCAATATCTTTGGACCGGTATCACTGCGCAGAATATCCACGCCCGCCACATTTAATTTTAAAATACGCGCGGCTTTTATCGCTGTGCGGCGTTCTTCTTTTGTCAGGCGCACTTTTTTAACGGTGCCGCCTTGATGGACATTAGAGCGAAATTCTCCGGCTTGGGCGGTGCGCATCATCGCGCCGACGACTTTGCCGCCGACCACAAAACAGCGCAGATCAGATCCGCCGGCTTCTTTGACAAATTCTTGCACCAAGAAATGAGCATTCAGACCGCGAAAAGCATCGACCAACGCTGAAGCGGCTTTGCGTGTATCAGCCAAGACAACGCCTTTGCCTTGGGTTGACTCAAGCAGTTTAACCACAACGGGCGCGCCGCCGACCAGATCCAGAATACCTTTGGTGTCATGAGAGGATTTAGCAAAAGCCGTAGTTGGCATACCAAGACGATGTGCCGCCAAGACTTGATGGGCAAGCAGCTTATCGCGCGATTGTCCGATTGGGCCCGCTTTGTTGAGGCAATAAACGCCCATGGCTTCAAACTGGCGCACGACGGCCATGCCGTAAAAGGTCATGGAAGAGCCGACACGCGGAATAACAGCATCATAACGCGGCAGAGCTTTGCCGTCATAATGGACTTCGGGTTTATGCGCGTTAATCGACATATAGCAGCGTGAGGTATGGATACAGTCCACAACATGTCCGCGTGCCTCTGCCGCTTCGATCATGCGGCGATTGGAATAATTATTCGGCGCCTGAGTTAGAATGCCGATACGTAAGGGCCGTTTGGTTGTTGTCTTTTTTGTACGGCGCTTTTTATAGGCCGCGTAATCCAAAAGCGGCTGTTGAAATGACTCGCCGGGCACAACCGAGACGCCTTCTGTTAAGGCGGATCGGCCGAGCAACATGCGGTAGCCCATGGTCTCGCGATTGGTCAGCGATATTTCAATCGGCCAAGATCGCCCGCCGACATGAATGTCTGAGGCGATAACATAGCGAAGCTCCGCCGTGCCGTTGGAACTGGTGACATTGCGGCGGTCAATCACTTTGGCTGAGCAAATGACTTCAATGGACGGATCGGCAGGATCGGGATGCATGATAAAACGGACTTGTGGGTTTTTCTCGGTGCCGAAAGGTTCCACCGCGACGGCATGAAGTGCGGATGTGCGCGCCCCTGTATCCACTTTTGCTTTGATGGCGGGAAGGGCGAGGCCGGGTAGTCCGACCCATTCTTCCCAGCCTAATGACAGATTATCGCTCATAGACAGTATAACTTTCCCATATGCGGCAAAGCGAATGCTTGTTTCGCCGCGTGAAACTGTCTATTCCCTAGGGAAATTTAAATATGAATGCGAGTCCTACTGATGAGTGAAAACGGTATAACTGCCCCAGAACGCGAAAGCATGGAATATGACGTGGTCATCGTGGGGGCTGGGCCTGCGGGTCTGTCGGCGGCGATCCGCTTAAAACAGCTGGACGCAGAGTGTAATGTTGTGGTGCTTGAGAAAGGCTCCGAAGTCGGGGCGCATATTCTCTCTGGTGCTGTGCTTGACCCGTCCGGCCTCTCGCGCCTTATGCCTGATTGGAAAGAAAAAGGCGCGCCGATCAAAACCGAAGTGACCTCTGATAAGCTCTTATTATTGGGACCGAGCGGATCACTGCCTGTGCCAACATTCCTTATGCCCCCGCTTATGCATAATCACGGGAATTACATTGTTTCAATGGCGAATACATGCCGCTGGTTAGCGGAACAGGCAGAAGCCCTTGGCGTTGAAGTCTTCCCCGGCATGTCCTGTTCAGAACTTGTCTATAATGAGGATGGCTCCGTTAAAGGTGTCGTCGCGGGCGAATTTGGCATTTCTAAAGATGGCTCCAAAGGCGAGGGCTATGAGCCCGGCATGGAGCTTCACGGTAAATATGTCTTTTTGTCAGAAGGCGCACGCGGGTCGCTCTCGAAAATGGCAATTGCGAAATTTAATCTGGATGAAAATTCAGAGCCCCAAAAATTCGGCCTCGGTATGAAAGAGATTTGGGATGTAAAGCCTGAAAATCATGATGAAGGCGCTGTGGTTCATACGGCGGGCTGGCCTCTTGGCTGGAAAGCAGGCGGAGGATCATTTTTGTATCACGCTGAAAATAACCAAGTCTTTCTCGGCTATATTGTCGATTTGAATTATAAAAACCCGCATCTTTATCCTTACGCGGAAATGCAGCGCTGGAAGCATCACCCTGATATTGCCAAAGTCCTCGAGGGAGGAAAGCGCGTGGCTTATGGCGCGCGGGTCGTGACAAAGGGCGGTTACCAATCTATCCCCAAAGCCTGTTTTCCGGGCGGGGCTTTGCTCGGCTGTTCAGCAGGGCTTGTAAATCTGCCGCGCATTAAAGGTAATCATAACGCCATGCATTCTGGTATTGATGCCGCCGAAGCTGCCCATGCCGCGCTGAAGGGGGCGCGCAGCTCTGATGAATTGACTGCCTATGACACAGCTCTGCGCGAAGGCCCTGTAGGTCAGGATCTCTATCCTGTACGCAATGTGGCTCCTCTCAATGCCCGCTTTGGCCCGTTATTGGGCGGAATGGCGCTTGGCGGCACCGATATGTGGGCGGCCACACTTGCAAAGCTGAATATTGTCGGCGCAGTCATGAATATAGGCAAGATTTTCTCTAAAAAACGTACTGCGACTCTGGGCCATAAGAAAGATGATGCTCAGTCCACTGGCGAGGAGTCTAAATTTAAACCAATTGATTATCCCAAACCGGACGGCATTTTGTCTTTTGACCGCCTGACGAATGTGTCTTTCTCTGCGACTAATCACGGCGAAGAGCAGCCAAGCCATTTGAAGCTGATCGACACGTCTGTGCCAATACAGATCAACCTGCCGAAATATGACGAACCGGCTCAACGTTATTGCCCAGCGGGTGTTTATGAAGTTTTGCGCGATGATGATGGTTCAAACCCGCGCTTTCAGATTAACGCGCAAAATTGCGTCCACTGCAAAACTTGCGATATTAAAGATCCGAGTAAAAACATTGTATGGACTGTGCCTGAAGGCGGCGGTGGCCCTAACTATCCGAATATGTAATAGAGCTGAAAAGCCACGTCTTCGGACAGAAAGAGTGTGATGAAATTGCGTTTATTTGCGGCGGCATGTGCCGCTGTTATTCTCACGGCCTGTCAAACCGCCGGAATTGCGGGTTATGCCGGAGATGAACCTTCGCCGGAAGGTAAACTCTTTGGTGAATATTTGGCCGGAAGCTATGCGCATTACCTTGAGGATTCGACCGCGCGGTCCGATTACTATTCACGTGCCTTTGCGAGGGCTGAAACTGATATCAGTTTGGGTCGCCGCGCCATGTCATCAGCCGTTACAGCCGGAGATATGGATTTAGCCCGCACCCTGGCCATTGGGATAAACCAGAAAGATAATAGAGAGCCTATGGCGCTCATGCTCTTGGGCCAAAAGGCCTTTAAACAAGGGCGTCAAGATCAAGCCCGGGCCTTTTTTAATCCAGCAACAGCTGACTTGACCATGGGCATCGCGATGGGCCTGATGCAAGGCTGGAGCTATGCCGCTGATAATAATTTAGAAAAAGCTCGCGAGACGTTTCGCGCTGTTGGCGGCGGGGCTTATTTTCAAAATATAGCTGACCTGCAAATCGCAAAGGCCGAAGCGCTCTTAGGCGATCCCGAAGACGCGAAGAAAGCCTTCAGGACCGCCGAAGAAAATGGTCAATCAGCCATAGAAACGCGTTTGGCCAAAGCCAGATTTTTGCATTCCATTGGTGAAAATGATTTGGCCCTGAAAGAACTTGAGGCCTTTTCAAAACAAAATGATGTGTTTGAAACCGGGCCAATTGCCAAATATATTGCTGCTTTGAAAGCCGGTGAGGCGATTGATGGTCTGTTATCCCCGAGCCAAGAAGCCGCCCGCGCTTTGACAGAGCCTGCTTACGGCTTTTTTGTCGCTAATCGAGCCCGTGATGCCGGCGAAGTCTTTTTGCGTTTGGCGGTTGATTTGGATCCGCGTCATGACAAAGCCGTTTTATGGCTCGGCGATTTGCTAGATAATACAGAGCGTTCAGACGAAGCTATGCAGCTTTATAAAGGCATTCCTGATAGCTCTCATTATGTTGTCTCAGCCAAGTTAGCGGAAGCCAATGTTTATTTTTCCAGAGAAGAAGACGATAAAGCTTTGGCCGTACTTGAGGACGTGAATGCCAAACACACTTCATTTATCACCCGCGAAGCTTTGGGCCGTGCGCGCCTTATCCGTGAAAATTACGAAGAGGCGCTACCCATCTATATAGACTTGGTCAACAGCATGTCCGATGAGGATATAAAGGCCAATACACAGCCTCTTTATTTTCGCGGCATTTCTTATGAGCGCACAAAGCAATGGGATAAAGCTGAAGCTGATTTCAAACGCGTGCTTGCCATTGAGCCTGATAATGCGGATGCCCTAAATTATCTGGGGTATACATGGGTTGATCGCGGAGAAAATCTGACTGAAGCTTTTGACATGATCCGCAAGGCAATTGAGATTGAGCCCAATAGCGGCGCTATTGTCGATAGTTTGGGCTGGGCGCATTATAAACTCGGTCAATATAAAGAGGCCAAAGAAAAGCTCGAAGATGCTGTGGAATTATCGCCAAGCTCTGCCACTATCATTGATCATCTGGGCGATGTTTATTGGAAGCTTGGCCGTTTCCGCGAGGCGGGCTATCAATGGGAACGGGCCCTTGAATTTGACCCAACTGATAAAGAACGCGCTAACATTAAGCTTAAGCTTAAAGGGCAATTTGAAGCTGTTCAAAGATCGCTAGAGGCCGCGCCATAATATGCGGTTTCTAAAAGAACCTGCTAAAGCCAAGATAAACCTCACCCTTCATGTCGGGCGCATTATCAAAGATGTGTCTGACCCATTTTACGGTTATCACCCGTTGGACAGCCTTGTCGTCTTTGCAGATATTGCGGATGAAATTGTTATGTCTCCGGCAGAGGTCACGGCGCTGTCTATTGAAGGACCATTTGGTGCGAGCCTGACAGGCGAAAATGATAATTTGATTTTACGGGCTTTAAGGGCAGCTAGTGCCAAGCCACACCAAATTAAACTCACAAAAAACTTGCCTGTCTCAGCGGGGATTGGCGGGGGGAGTGCAAATGCGGCGGCAGTGCTACGGATGTGCGGCGTTGATGATTTACACACCGCTGTCTCGCTTGGCGCGGATGTACCTGTTTGTCTGCGGTCTGAAACAGCGCATATGACGGGCATAGGCAAGGATGTGACACTGATGCCAAATATGGGGCAGCTCCATGCTGTGCTTGTTAATCCGGGTGTTGCCGTCTCGACGGGCAAAATATTCAAAGCCTTTGACGCCGCGCCTGATATTCGCGAAACGCCCCGCCCAATGAAACAAAAAGGTGACTTGCTCGTCCGTGCGCTTGATGGCCGCAATGATCTAGAGCCGATAGCGATAGCGCAGGCGCCTATTATCGGAGATGTTCTGCGGATGATTGCCTCTCAAATTGGATGTCAACTCGCCCGTATGTCAGGTTCGGGCGCGACCTGTTTCGGAGTTTATGAAAACCGCACCGCTGCACGCAGAGCCAAAGCGGCTATAAAGGCGCAAGCGCCCGATTGGTGGTGCGAAGCTGTCATATTAGGCGATAAGTGATGCTAGCAAGCTTATGGCCATTACTGCATTTAGGCGCAATGGGGTTCGCAGTGTCGCTCGCCATAAGCGGCTTTATGATTGCCGCAGGCGTAGGAGATATTCCCAACACTCGATCCAATCACAAATCGGCCACGCCGACATCGGGCGGTTTAGGATTGGTTGCGGGACTCGGTATGATAGGTCTTGGCGCAGGGCTCTTTTATCCGCAATTAGGCCTTGGAACAGAATTTTCCTATTTATTGATATTGTCTTTTATCATCAGCGCCTTGGGATTATTTGACGATGTTGTTGAGGGGCGTACTCTTGTAAAATTTGCAGTTATCCTTGGCGTGGCCGTTCTGGCGGTGCGCATCATAGGCCCGCCCAAAGCCCTGCCAATGGGCGCATATGAGATCGCCTTGCCATATAGTCTCGGCCTTATAGGGGCGGTGCTCTGGATATTTGTTTGCGTCAACGGCGTGAATTTTATGGATGGGGCCAATGGATTCATGAGCAGTTTCATGCTAATAGCGAGCGCCGCTTTGGCAATGCTTGCGATGACTGTTGGGGCCATGACAGCAGCGGTATTGGCAGGAGCTTTGATGGTCGGTTTGCTGGGTTTTTTACCGTATAATTTCAGGCGTAATGCGGAGATTTTCTGCGGTGACGTTGGCTCGCTTTTGGCTGGATTTCTCTTTGCTGTAGCCTCCCTCATGCTCGTCAATGAAACGCCAAATGTGCCGATGCTTTATGTCGGGCCGATCTTATTGCTGCCCTTCCTCGCGGATATTTTTATGACGATGCTAAGCCGATTAAAACGCCGCGAAAACTTGCTCGCGGCGCATAGTACGCATCTTTATCAAAGACTTATTCGCAAAGGGTGGAGCCACGCTAAAGTGTCTTATATTTATACAGGCGCAGGGCTGCTATGCGCCAATATTGCGGTTTTTGCGGTGTTTAGCGGCATGATAGGGTCGTTTTGGTTGTTGTTATTGTTGGCGTTGGTGGCGGGGGCCGTCAAGGTGGGCGTGGAACGGAGGATTAAAGATTAAATGCGTGTCGGGCGGTTACCCTCCACCGCTAGCGGGTGGGCGATTTTACGACCCAAATTGTCACCGATATAGTTTATTTACTTGCGCGCATTTGTTCTTAATTAATCCGTTCAACTACGTAATCCGCTAGGTCTTCTAGCGTTTCGCGCCACGGGCTTGCGTCAAATACGCTTAAGGCCTCACGTGCCTCTCTTGCATATTGCCGCGCTAAATCCATAGTGCTATCGAGCGCGCCTGTTTTACGCAGCAGCGATATTGCCGTTTCAAAATCGACCTCAGTTTGCTCGCGCTCTACAATCACGCGGTGCCAGAAGGCGGCGTCTTTTTCATCGGCGGCTTCCACGGCGCGAATAACCGGCAGTGTCATTTTACCTTCGCGGAAGTCATCACCGACAGATTTACCTAGCGCGCTCTCAAACCCGCCATAATCTAGCGCGTCATCAACAAGCTGAAAGGCAAGGCCAAGTTTTAGGCCGTAATCGCGTAAAGCGCTTCGCTCAGCGGCGGGGCGATTGGCTATCACTGGCGAGACTTCGGTCGCCGCCGCAAAGAGGGCCGCCGTCTTGGCGGAAATCACCTGCATATAGGCTGTCTCGTCCATCTTTACGTCGCGAAGCGCGGCGAGTTGCTGCACTTCGCCTTCGGCAATGACGGAGGAGGCGTTGGAGAGAATGCCGAGCGCTTCCATAGACCCCGTTTCAACCATCAGGTTAAAAGCGCGGGCAAAGAGGAAATCGCCGACCAAGATAGAGGCGCTATTCCCCCAGATGAGATTGGCGGGTTTCTTGCCGCGGCGCAACTCACTCTCATCCACAACGTCATCATGGAGGAGGGTGGCAGAGTGAATAAATTCGACGGCAGCCGCGAGCTTGTGATGGGCATCGCCTTGATAACCGCACATGAGGGATGTGGCGACAGTCAGAAGCGGACGGAGCCGTTTGCCGCCTGCGCCGACCAGATGTTGCGCGAGGTTCGGAATAAGACCGACAGGGCTTTGCATTCGATCTAATATGAGCGCATCGACCGCCGCCATATCCTCAGCCGCTAAGGCCCAGAGCCGTTCAGCCGGACTGGCATGAGTGTCTTTTAAGATTTGCGCCGGAGCATTCACGCATTCACCATTTTCTATGGCCCCTTCAACGGTCACCATTTCTGTTGCCCCTCCAACCTAGTGCGGCTAAGCCCCACTCACAAGGGCTTTTGCTGTCGCAGGGCGCCATATGAGTATATCATGATTGCAGTTTTGAAAACCGTGAACCCCGCGACGCTAAATTTCGCGCAGGCTGTGTTAAAAGAGGCCGACATTCCCTTTTTCATAATGGATCAGAATGTCAGTATCATTGAAGGCTCTATTGGGATTATCCCGCGGCGCTTAATGGTGGTGGATGAAGATGCGGAGGACGCCAGAGAGGCGCTTCACGCCGCAGGTTTGGGTGAAGACATTTACCAACCTTAAGGCTTACTTCCAAGTTATTCCGACCCTGCCTTTGCGAAGACAAACGCTAGGACGAGATGACGTCATTTTTTACATACAACAATCCCTTGAATTAGCCCCCGTAATGCGTAATTTGCGGCCAAATTAGCAGGCACAGCTTTCATGGCACAAACATCTCCAAAACCGCTCTCATTTCAGGGCCTCATCCTCACCCTACAAAATTACTGGGCGGCGCAAGGCTGCGTGATTTTGCAGCCCTTTGATACAGAGGTCGGGGCCGGGACGCTCCACCCCGCGACGGTATTACGCTCGCTTGGGCCAAAGCCGTGGAATGTCGCCTATGTGCAGCCCTCGCGCCGTCCGGCCGATGGCCGCTATGGTGAGAACCCGAACCGCCTTCAGCATTATTATCAATTCCAAGTCATTATGAAGCCCAACCCGCCTAATTATCAGGAGCTTTATCTCGGCTCCCTTGAGGCGATTGGCATTGATATGGATTTGCACGATATTCGCTTTGTCGAAGATGACTGGGAAAACCCAACTGTAGGAGCTTGGGGTCTGGGCTGGGAAGTCTGGTGCGACGGTATGGAGGTCAGCCAATATACTTATTTCCAGCAAGTTGGCGGTATGGATTTGGATATGGTCTCGGGTGAGCTCACTTATGGGCTCGAGCGTCTCGCCATGTATGTGCAAAATGTCGATAATGTCTATGACCTCGTCTTTACCGAAGCCAATGAAGCCAACGGGACGCCCGAAGTGCTTTACGGCGATGTGTTCCATCAAAACGAAGTGCAGCAATCGACTTATAACTTTGAGCATGCCGATACAGATAAAATCCTCGAGAAATTCAAATTCGCCGAGGCGGAATGTATGCATCTCTTGGGTCTTGAGAAGCCTTTGCCATTGCCCGCCTATGAACATGCATTGAAGGCCTCGCATTTATTTAACCTGCTCGACGCGCGCGGCGTGGTCTCTCCGACGCAACGGCAAGAATATATTAAACGTGTGCGTGATTTGGCGAAAGGCTGTGCAGAGGCGCATGTGGCGAATGAAAAGACCATAAAAGAAAAGGCGTGGAGCTAATCATGGCTGAATTCCTTTTTGAAATTTTCTGCGAAGAAATTCCGGCGCGTATGCAGGTTCGGGCAGGGGCGGATTTAAGCAAAGCGCTAACCGATGGCCTTAAGAAAGCTGGCCTGACCGTGGAGAATGAGCATTGCTACACGGGGCCGCGGCGTTTGGTCTTTACGGCGGATATTCCGCTCCGCTCGCCTGACATTTCCGAAGAGCGTAAGGGCCCGCGTGTGGGGTCTCCTGAGCAGGCGCTTGCAGGTTTTATGCGCGGGGCGGGGCTGTCTGATATTTCCGAAGCGCAAATCCGCACTGACCCGAAAAAGGGTGAGTATTATGTCGCCGTGATTGAGAAATCCGGCGAGGATAGCGCGGCGATTATTGCGGGGCTTATCCCCGATATCATGAATAATTTCCCGTGGCCGAAATCGATGAAATCGGGCCGGTCTAATTTCCGTTGGGTGCGTCCGCTGCAAAGCATGATTTGCTTGCTGGGTGGTAAGACAATCGAATTTGAGGTCGGCGGAATTACGTCAGGCAACACCACCGAAGGTCACCGCCGTCACGGCAAGGGGCCTTTCAGCATTGAGCATTTTGACGATTACAAAAAGACACTCGAAGGCAAGGGGAAAGTCATCCTCTCGGCTGAAACGCGTAAGGAATTGATTATCGAACAAGCCCGTCAAGCTTGCTCCGCCAAGGGATTGGAATTGGTCGAAGATGAAGGCCTGCTTAATGAAGTGGCGGGACTGGCGGAATGGCCTGTGGTTATACTCGGCGATATGGATCCGAGTTTCCTCGAATTGCCGGGGGAAGTCATTCGCCTCTCTATGCGCACCCACCAAAAATACTTCGCGGTAAGAGACCCCAAAACGGGAGAGCTTGCACCGAATTTTGTGGTGGTGGCAAACCAAGACGCGCCTGATGGCGGCGTTGAAATTGCCAAGGGGAACAGCAAGGTTCTCTCCGCCCGCCTCGCCGATGCGCAATTCTTCCAGAGCGAAGATGCCAAGAAAAAGCTGATTGAGTATTATGATAAGCTGGACACGGTGGTGTTCCATAAGAAGCTTGGCTCTATCCGTGATAAGGCTGAACGCGTGGCTGCGCTTGCGCGGGAACTTGCGCCGAAAGTGGGCGCGGATGCGGATGCTGCAGAACAAGCCGCCAAGCTCGCGAAGTGTGATTTGGTGACGCAGACGGTGGTTGAATTCACATCCCTCCAAGGACAGATTGGCGCGCAAATGTATCGCCGTGAAAGTGGCGACGCCGATATCGCAACCGCCATAGAACAGCATTACAAACCCCAAGGGCCAAGCGATGCCGTGCCGACGAACCCTGTCACCGTGGCTGTGGCGCTCGCCGATAAGCTCGACACGCTGGTTGGGTTCTGGGCGATTGATGAAAAGCCCACAGGCTCAAAAGACCCCTTTGCCCTAAGACGCGCGGCGCTCGGTGTGGTGCGGATTATTTTGGAGAATGAGAAGCCGATTGATTTACATGAAATTTTAGGCGGTCATTTTATGTACCCTATGAAAATATCTTCTGGATCACTCGCTGATGGTGGTGGTTATGGTTTTGGAGGGCAGATAGATTTCTTAATCGAGCTCGGTTTGATAATGAGTGGCGGTGGGTATGGTGGGCCAGAGAACGAGAAGGAAGGTTTTTTCAAATCAGCCATTGTCCCTGAATATGTCGATAGTCTCCTCACCTTCATCCTCGACCGTCTCAAAGTTTATCTTCGCGACAAGGGTGTTCGTCATGACATCATAGAATCTGTTCTTGGTAGTGGCGAAGACGACCTCGTCGCTATCGTCAATCGCGTCACCGCCCTGCAATCCTTCCTCGGCACATCCGAGGGTGAGAACCTGCTAGCGGGATATAAACGCGCGGCGAATATCTTGAAGGCTGAAGCGAAGAAGGGTGACTTGCCATCTGGAGATATCGACACATTGTCGCAGACAGAGGCGCTCGCTTTACAACAATCGCTTTCGAAAGCGAAACCCGCCATTGAGACCGCTCTGGCCGAAGAGTCTTATTCTACTGCCATGACAGCGTTGTCGGAATTGCGCGGCCCCATTGATGCCTTTTTCGACAATGTGATGGTTGTTGCCGAGGATAAGATTGAACGTGAAAACAACCTTAGACTTTTAGGGCTAATACGTGATACCGCGCGTCAAATCGCCGATTTTGACCGCATAAACGGTTAATATCTCTATGTTACAGGCTCCCGAAAAATAGGGGCAGATTATATGGAATGGTCCTATGACAAAATGGGTTTATAATTTCGGTGGCGGCTCTGCAGAGGGCGACACCTCCATGAAAAACCTGCTCGGCGGAAAAGGTGCGAACCTTGCTGAAATGGCCTCGCTCGGATTGCCTGTGCCGCCCGGTTTTACCATGACTGCCGAAGTCTGCACGTCTTATTACGATAATGGCGAAAAATACCCAGACGATCTGGACCCGCAGACTGAGGCGGGCCTTGCCCATATTGAAAAACTGACCGGGAAAAAATTTGGCGATGCGGCAAACCCGCTGCTAGTCTCTGTGCGCTCCGGCGCGCGGGCCTCTATGCCGGGCATGATGGACACCGTCCTTAATTTGGGTCTGAACGATACCACCGTCGAAGGTCTGGCCGCGCTCTCCGGTGACCGCCGTTTTGCGCTCGATAGCTATCGCCGTTTCATCACCATGTATTCTGACGTGGTATTGGGCGTGCATCACCATACATTTGAAGACATCTTAGAGCGTCATAAAGATGATGAAGGCTATGTGCTGGATACGGAAATGACGGCAGGCGATTGGGAAGCCGTGATTGGCCGTTTCAAAGACGCCGTGAAACGTGAGCTCGGACGCGACTTCCCGCAAGACCCGCGCGAGCAATTGCAAGGCGCGATTGATGCCGTCTTTGGTAGTTGGATGAATGAGCGGGCCATCGTCTATCGCCGCCTTAATGACATCCCCGCCGCCTGGGGCACCGCCGTCAATGTCCAAGCTATGGTCTTTGGCAATATGGGCGAAACCTCCGCGACGGGCGTGGCCTTTACCCGCGACCCGTCCACGGGCGAGAACACCTATTACGGAGAGTTCCTGATAAACGCGCAGGGCGAAGATGTGGTGGCGGGTATCCGCACGCCGCAAACACTGACAAAAAAAGCCCGCGAAGAGATGGGCGAAGAGGCGCCGTCCATGGAAGAGGCTATGCCCGATGTTTACGGGCAGCTCGCGGCGACCTTCGTTAAACTCGAAGACCATTACCGCGACATGCAGGACATCGAATTTACCGTTGAGCAGGGTAAGCTGTGGATGCTGCAAACGCGGACGGGGAAACGCACGGCGCGGGCGGCGCTGAAAATTGCGGTGGATATGGCCGAGGCGGGACAGATTACCCATGACGAAGCCTTGATGCGGATTGAGCCTTTATCGCTCGACCAACTTCTCCACCCAACGCTGAACCCCGATGCCCCGCGGGACGTGATTGCGATGGGATTGCCGGCCTCTCCGGGCGCGGCGATTGGCGAGGTAGTGTTCAGTTCTGACGAAGCTGAGGAGTTGAGAAAAGCGGGGCACAAAGTCATTCTCGTGCGCACGGAAACAAGCCCTGAAGATATTCACGGCATGCACGCCGCCGAAGCCATTGTCACGGCGCGGGGCGGCATGACCTCTCACGCCGCCGTAGTTGCGCGCGGCATGGGGAAACCTTGTGTCTCTGGCGCAGGGAATATCCGTATTGATATGGACGCGCAGGAGTTTTCCGTCGCGGGCCGCATTATCAAAAAAGGCGAGATCGTCACGGTGGACGGCGCAAGCGGACAGGTCTTCATGGGCGCGGTGGATATGGTGCAGCCGGAACTCTCCGGTGATTTTGCCAAGGTCATGGACTGGGCGGATGAGGCCCGCACGCTGGGTATTCGTACCAATGCGGAAACACCGCTCGACGTGCAAACCGCTAAAGATTTTGGCGCAGAAGGTATTGGCCTTTGCCGCACGGAACATATGTTTTTCGAGGCGGATCGTCTAGCCCATTTCCGCGAAATGATTTTGGCGACGGATAAAAAGGGCCGCGAAGATGCGCTCGCGAAAATCCTCCCCGTACAGCGCGAAGATTTCGCTGCAATTTTCCGCATCATGAAAGACCGTCCCTGCACGATACGCCTGCTGGATCCGCCGCTGCATGAGTTTCTGCCGCATACGGAAGCTGACATTCAATCGGTCGCTGAGACTTTAAATTTGCCAGCAAAAGAACTCATGGCACGTGCAAGAGAACTTGCTGAATCTAACCCTATGTTGGGTCACCGTGGTTGCCGTTTGGGAATCTCCTATCCCGAAATTTACGAAATGCAGGCCCGCGCGATTTTTGAGGCCGAAATCATGGTCGAGAAAGAAACAGGCCGTAAGCCCACAGCGGAAATAATGATACCGCTCGTGTCATCCGCCAAGGAACTCGAAATCCTGCGTGAAGCGATTATCCGTGTGGCCGATGAGGTTGGCGGAGTGCATTACACCATCGGAACGATGATTGAACTCCCCCGCGCTGCGCTGCGGGCAGGGGACATTGCCGAGCACGCCAAATTCTTTAGTTTCGGCACCAATGATTTGACGCAGACAACCTTTGGCCTCTCGCGTGATGATGCCGGGCGCTTCTTGCCAGACTATGTTGCCGCAGGCATTATGGAAAAAGACCCCTTTGTGACGCTTGACCAAGACGGCGTGGGTGACCTCATCAAAATCGCGGCTGAGAGGGGCCGTGCCACGCGCCCTGATATTAAGCTTGGAATATGCGGCGAACATGGCGGCGATCCGGCCTCTATCACCTTTTGCCATAATGCAGGGCTAGATTATGTCTCTTGCTCACCCTACCGCGTCCCAATCGCGCGCTTATCCGCCGCCCAAGCAGCGATTGCGACCAAGATGGCGTAGAACGCTTAGGACTAGCTCTGTTTTTTCAGGATTAATTATATGAGCTACTTTTGCAGATTGATGAATCTGGTATTCGCAGCCTTTATAACGTTTTCCTTTTCTTCTTGCTCCGTAACCGAGGTGGCCTCTGAATCGTCCGCCGCCCTATCAGATGTGCAAGATGGAGCTTTTAAGAGGGTCAAGGTAGCTTTGTGTGACAAACAAATCGCCCTTCTGGGCGAGGGTCCTAATCACGGTGAAGGGACGACGGTAGCCTTTAAAGCTAAACTAGCCCAAGCCCTCATCGAGGATTGTGGCTTTTCTCTTCTGCTTTTTGAAAGTAGTCTTTACGAGGCTGTAAAGGTAAATCGAGATATTTCAGAAGGCCGCATGGTTGACCGCCAAGATGTAGAAGCGGTTATTAGCTTTCTATGGCGCGATGAAGTTGAGATGGGGCCTTTAATTAACTTCCTTCACAAAGCTGTAAATAGTGGGTCGCTCACAATTGGTGGTATTGATGACCAGATTGGGAGTAGAGGGCAAGACTATGCCAATTTCGTCATGCCAATCGACATTACTAAAGGCATGGTTGAAACTAAAGGCATGGTTAAAGTACGGAAAGATGAGTGTCGCGCGGCTCTCAGCCAAAGGATTTTCTACTCTTTTGCTGAAGATGACCCCTATAACGTCTCTAAAAAGCAATTCATCCTCTCCTGTTTAAAAAATATAGTGGAGGGCAAGTCAGATGCGGAGCCATATGACCCGCATGCCGCGATGACTGAAAGCCTTTACCGTATGGTTCATCGGGATTTGATCAATAACAGGAGTCGAATTATTGGCCGCGAAAGGTCGATGTATAAGAATTTTGAGTATTGGTTTAATCGTCGTGGTGACACTCCCAAAACCATTATATGGGGCGCTACTGTTCATACTGCTAAAAGCGGGTCAGTGCTTGATCTCTCTAATAATGACCCACACTTTGGCGCCCTGATCAACTCTCAATTTGAGGAAGACGCATATGTCGTGGGATTTTCGTCTTTGACAGGCAGTCATTCTTTGATGGGGCGCGGCATATCGGATTTACCCGCCGCACCTGAAAGTTCCATAGAAGCCGTAACCTTTGAGATCACGCACGGCGATGTAGCATTTCTTTCCGCCGCAGAGCTCATGCGCTTTGGCGAGGCTCCTGCGGCGGCTATGACTAATTCATACCAAGTAAGGGATTGGAGCTCATTGCTTGATGGTATGGTTATCTTTCGTGAACAAAAACCACCAATTAAGAGTAATGAAGAATTGCAGTAGAATGCAGTCGCGACTTCTTCTATAATCTCTTCGATCGCGAAATTGGCTGCGGCTCAAGCAGCGATTGCAAATAAGAGAGTATAATTCATGGCAGAACAAGTTGACGTTTATTGGTCTTTTCGCAGCCCCTATTCTTATTTGGTTACGCCTGACCTTTTAAAGCTGAAAGAAGATTTCGACGTTGATGTAAATCTGCGCGTCGTCTTGCCAATTGCCGTTCGGTCAAAAGCCGCGCTTTTCGACCCGTCTAATATGAAGCCCGTCATGTATATCCTGATGGATAGTCTGCGCCGCGCGGAATTTTTGGGGATGCCTTTAGCCTTTCCAAGACCTGACCCTGTCGCGCAAAACCAACAGACATTTGAGGTTTCCGAAGACCAGCCTTATATTTTCTGGATAAGTAAATTGGGCGTAGAAGCCCAGCGCCAAGGTAAAGGCATAGAATTTGCGGTGAATGTTTCGCGCCATATATGGGGCGGGACAGAAAATTGGCATGTAGGTGATTACCTTGCCAAGGCCGCCGCCGAGGCTGGATTAGATTTTACGCAGATGGAAAAAGCTATAGAGGGCGATACCCATTTGAACGAAATCGAAGATAATCAAAAAGCTCTGGACGCGGCAGGACATTGGGGTGTCCCGACTATGGTTGTCAAAGGAGAGCCATTTTTTGGTCAAGACCGTATCGACACGCTCCGTTGGAGACTCGAAAAATTGGGTTTGGCTAAGGCTTAGCTTGGTTTTATATGGGCCGCCGATGCGGTGTTGAGCCTAGGCTATGAAAGGCATGTATAGCCCTAAAAACTCTTACCATTAGAGTGAAATTTCTAATTTTCATCCCTATATAGAGGAACGAATGCGAGATTATCGCGTTAAAGCTGTGAGTATTTCTAATACTCTACACAAAATTAAGGGCTGATTAACCATGAGTAAGGCAATCTGTTGCCATAAGAGCACAGTTGTAATGATTCTTTCACGGGGTGTGAGATGAAGCATTGTAACGACAAGGCGGAGGCTATAGGCCCCGCCGCTATGGTAGATTATATGCGACCAAAGCGTTATATATTTGCGGGCTGGGCTGTTGCTATGACAGCGATTGCCGGCGCGGCATGGGCCTTTCCCGCCATTGCGGAAAAGGCTGCAAGCCAGCGTGAGTCGGCTGTGTGGCAAGCGCGGGCCGAAGCTTTCCAAGGCGTAGATCTGTCACAGGTTAAAATTTCGGGCCTTGCCGAAACGCTAAGTGATTATCATCTCGACAAAACCCTCGCTAATTCGCTTATGCGCGATGTCGCCATGACCGAAGACTTACTGGCCGTTGAGCCGGACGTTTTCGACACAGCAAAGTTTAAAGCCCAAGAGCATCGCTGTCTGGCCGAGGCCGTTTATTACGAAGCTCGCTCAGAGACCAAATCAGGCCAAAAAGCTGTGGCTGAAGTGGTTCTCAACCGCGTTAAATCTAAGCATTACCCTAACACAATTTGCGGCGTTGTTTATCAAGGTGCCGAGCGCAGAACAGGCTGTCAGTTCAGCTTCACCTGTGATGGCTCAACCATGAAAGAGCCCATAGGCAAACATTGGGTGCGTTCCAAAGATGTGGCGGCCCTCGTGATAACAGGCGGCGTCCAACCTTTCACGGACCGTTCGACGCATTATCATACTGTGGCCGTAAACCCGGTTTGGTCAGATTATCTGCGCCCCACGAAACAAATTGGTTATCACAAATTTTACCGCTTTAAATTCAAAGAACGCCCGGCCAAAAGCGCGAGCGTAAACGTCGCCCCGCCGACCTAGAGATCATCAGGTGAGAACGTCTGTAAGCGCAATAAAAGCGTATGCAGATTATGATTCAGATTAGACTACTACTTTTAGGCGCTGCTTTTTTAATTCAGTCTCACCCAGCTTTTGCCAGTGAACATTCTGCCGCCACCTTACATCCCTTGTCACAGCCAGGACAGATAAGCCTTACACCTGCCTTTACGCCTGATGGGAAAACCGCTTATTTTGCCCTTTCAGAATGCGCTAATATTGGAAACTGTCCTCAAACCCTGCACATAGCACGTTTTGAGGACGGGACTTGGACGAAGCCGGAACGTTTGGGGTTGTCCCTTAAGGGGTATAACGGGGAGACCGCGCGGGTGGATTGGCCCAGCGTGACGCCGGATGGGAAGACTCTTCTGTTCTCTTGGTCGCGCGAGCGCGCAGAGAAGCTGTCCGAAAGCCCGATGGAGGACTTTGACCTCTGGTCTTTGGATCTAAGTGACAAAAATGCCAAGCCCATAGCGTTGCAGGGCGAAGCGCTTAACCTCACCCGCGGCGGACGCCTTGGGAGGATCGAGTATTTCTATAATGAAACAGCCCCTGAATTGACAGATACTGGCGAGCTTTACTTCTGGACTCAACGGGAAGGCGGCGCTGGGGGGCGTGATATTTACCTTTCTCGTAAATTACCTGATGGCCGGTTTACCAAACCGGAAATTTTACCTGCGCCAATCAATACGGCTGGCAATGATACACTAAGTTGGATGAGTGCTGATGGGGCCACAATGCTGCTCACGCGAAATGGTGATATTCACCGAAGTAAAAAGGTTGATGGAGTCTGGTCCGAGCCTATGCCGCTCGGCCCTCATATAAATTCTTCTTATTCTGACTTTGCTGCCACACTCACGCCTGACGGTAAGTCCATTGTGTTTTCATCCACACGTCCGGGCAAAGACGGAGTGGCGGGGCTTATCCAAATATGGCAAGCTGCTTATAAAGATTAAATTTGGTCTCTGACATATCTCTGTCATGCTCATAAAGTAAGGTTCTGTTATGATGAAATTAGGTAGAAATCTTGCGCTGACGACGGCCCTCTCAATCGGGGCCTTGGCTATGGTCGGATGCGAAACAACGGCGACGCCCTCGAAGAGCTCTATGGTGTCCTCTTCTAAAGCCGCCCAAGCCGTCACGCCAATGCCGTCCAAGGCTTTGCCTGAAACTCTGACCCGTATTGCATTTGGCTCTTGCCTGTCGGAAAAAGAAGATCAATCGATTTGGGCAACCATTGCGGCGGAAAAGCCTGACGCCTTTATCTTTATGGGCGATAATATTTACGGCGACGCTTATCGCAGCGACCCGCTTTTTTCTGACCCGTCTATGCCAAAAATGCGCAGCTCTTATAATAAGTTGGCCTCTCATCAAGAATTTGCAAATTTCCGCGCCCAAGTGCCTGTCATGCCAATTTGGGATGATCATGATTACGGGGCCAATGATGGCGGGGCAGATTACTTGTTCAAAGATCAAGCCAAAGAGCTTTTCCTCGACGCCTGGGCCATTCCGCAAAATGATATCCGCCGCAAACGGGACGGTGTTTATACCTCTCAAATTATTGGCGAGGCGGGCAAGCGTGTTCAAGTCATCCTGCTCGATACACGAAGTTTCAGAACCTATCTACAGGCCACTGACAAACGTAATGCCCCCGGTAAAGAGCGTTATGTGCCGCTGGAAAGTGATAACGGCACATTGTTGGGCGAAGCGCAATGGGATTGGCTTCAAGGCGAACTTCAAAAGCCCGCCGATCTTCGCCTTCTCGTCTCATCCATCCAAGTGATTGCCGACGGTCATGGCTGGGAAGCGTGGCGCACCATGCCTGCCGAGCGTGAGCGGCTTTACAACATGATTACGCAGACAGGCGCGAATGATGTGCTTATGCTCTCGGGCGACCGCCATGCGGGGGCCTTTTATAAGCGCGAAGGCGTCGCGCCCTATACGCTTCATGAATTCACATCATCTTCGCTAAACCTCCCGGCCAGTAAGTGGCGCGCAGAAAGCGGCGAAACTCGCATCGAGGACGGCCCTTACCGTACAACAACAATGCAATTTGACGTCAATTACGGCCTCATGGACATCGACTGGGAAAAACGCCAAGCCAAAGTGCGCTTGGTCAGTCCGGGCAATGACAGCTTTGTAGAGACGGTTGAGTTTTAGGAAGGCGAAGGGGGCTGTGAGTTAAGGTGTTGAGAGGACCAAAATAAGGCGTCCGCTCAGAACAATAGCTGGCCTTAGCGAGAGGCTTAAGCTTCGTAAACTAATTTCTATCAATTGCTTCAAAAGAGTTGAAAACACGGCAAGGGTTCTCCAAATTTTCGAGAAGTATTCTAAGTTTGAGTAAAATATTAGGCGGTGAATCTCTAGGTGATGTGAAGAGTTTCAGTAGTGCCTACCAGAAAATATCTCTTGCATTGAATTAGAGGAAAGATTTGTGAACTTTGGAGCCATTGCAGAAGAGTATGCGTTTGAAAATTATGATGAAGCGCGAACTTCATTCCTGAAAAAGGTAAACGCGACTGGCGGCATCCTAAGAACATATCTCCATCCTGATTCACCTCAGCTAGACGGTACTGAGTTCGCAATAGATACTGCCTGGTATGGCCCTAAGGATGCAGACGCCGTATTAATTATGGTAAGCGGGACACACGGCTTGGAGCTGTTTAGCGGATCGGCAATGCAGCGGCTTTGGGTTGATAATTTCCAAAGCGCCCTTCCGTCAAATATTGGCGTTTTACTAGTTCATTCCGTGAATGCTTACGGAAGCGCTTACTATAGCCGCACAACAGAAAACAATGTCGACCTCAATCGTAATTTTATTGACTTTTCAGATCAGCCAAAAGCCACAGCATTAACCGAAAAGGTTCAGAATGCACTATGCGTGTCGAAACCAAAAGGTCCTCGTAATATGATTGTGGCCGCAAACTTGCTCTGCTTGGCTATTCGGCATGGCAAAAGCAAAGTTGTCAATGAGATTACGGGTGGTCAGTATGAACGCCGAGACGGTATCGGGTTTGGCGGCTTTGCCCCTGAATGGTCTAATAGAATGCTCAATCAAATTGTAACTGAGAACTTAACGAATGCTAAAAAGGTGGCCATTATCGACTGGCATACGGGTATCGGTTCTTATGGGGAACCGTTTTTTTTATGTTTCGACTCCCCTAACTCGCCCGAATTTCGAAGGGCTGAGACTTGGTGGGGGGCTGCTGTTAATGATGACGCGGCTGGATATGACGGCAATGATCGGCCCGATTATTCTGGATTGCTACTTAAATCAGTCAAGGACAAGGTCCAATCACTCGGCGCTGAGACTACCTCCGCCGTGATTGAGTTTGGTACATTTTCTAATCAGAAAATGTTACAAGCCCTCTTACTAGACCGTTGGCTACGGTGTGAAGACTTCGGCTCGGAGCCAGCAAAACAGGCTGCACATATTAATCAGATAAGACATCGTTTCTGCCCAAATGATCCAGTTTGGCGTGAAAGCGTGATCAAGGAAGGGTATTCTATTTTGAATCAGACCATGCAAGGCCTTTCAAGCTGGAAGAAAACTGATGGGTGATATTTGCTTAGATCATATTGTTATCTTTGTTCCAAACCTTCGAGACGCGATTTCAAATTTTTCAGCTTTGGGCTTTAATGTTGTTTTGGGCGGCGAACATGAAGCAACTGAAAACGCATTGATTGTCTTTGATGATCAAACATATTTAGAACTACTTGCCTTAAAACGAACACGGCTTAGGAAGTACATTCGGCTAGCAGCTTTGACTGGAATTCTGAAATTAATTGCCCGCAGGAAGATGGATTTGCAGTGGCGTCTTCTGCCTTGGGTGACGTATAAATTTGGCAGTATTGATTGGTGCATTCGTGTCAAAGACGTTGAGAAGACGTTAAAACATTGGGAAAGCAATGAACTTACTAACCTAGGTAGTCAGGAATTTTCGCGTGAGAGACCGGATGGTCGCACTGCTAAATGGATTTTGGGTAGCTTGAAGAATGTTGATTTACCCTTCCTTCTTTCAGATGTATCGAAAATAGATGTGCGCATACCAGTGCCTACAGCTCCACATCCAAATGGTGTGACGGGTATAAGTAAAATCTGGATTGCAACTCGCAATATAACTCAGGCTACCCGTCGATTTGATGCCTGTTTTTTAAAAGGTAAGTCAAATTCGAACTGCAGCTTGTCTTATTTAGCAGATGGAAAACGCCTAGAATTGGTCGATGCAAGTCATCACAAAGGAAAAATCGCATTGCAGCTTAAAGGGTCTCGCGAGGAAGAGACAATACTCGATCCAAGGAAAACCTTTGGAATGAGAATAATGATTTCTTCCCGTGATGGGTAATATTTATTTTTGAAATACGAGATGATGAAGCTAACGTCCGAAAAAAGGATGTTTTAACAAAAATATGAGCCCTTAATTAGGCGCTATCCCTAAAGACTTTGTGTGGCTCAGGCCCTTCTAACTTGCATCCATTCCGATATCGAAATTCGGGGCACTATGTGTGAGTGCCCCAATAGAAATAACATCGATGCCAGTCTGGGCGAGGCCTTTGACGGTGGTTAAGTTTACACCGCCAGAAGCTTCGAGCGTCGGGCGAGGACCGTCAAATCCATCGACTATGGCAACGGCTTTGGTCAATTTCTCTGCTCTCATATTATCAAGTAGCACAACATCCGGGGCGTATTTCAGTACTTTTTTCAGTTGCGCGAGTGTGTCCACTTCGACGCTGACTTTGGTCATGTGATCGGCGTTTTTGGCGATGGTTTTGAGGGCTTTATCAACCCCGCCTGCTAGCGCGATATGGTTATCTTTAATCATGATAGCTGCGGCGAGGCTCTCGCGGTGAGTAAAGCCTCCGCCCGCGAGGACGGCTTGTTTTTCAACTGCGCGCAGCCCTGGCGTGGTTTTGCGGGTGGCGGCGATGCGCACCTTTGTGCCCTTCACTAAAGCGACATATTGCGAGGTGAGGGTGGCCACACCCGACATGCGGCCAAGGAAATTCAGCGCGACCCGTTCCGCGGATAAGAGCGCCCGCGTAGGTCCTTCGACGGTGGCAATGATGTCGCCTCCTTTGACCTTGGAACCATCGCCTTTTTTGACCGTAAATTTTACGCGAGGGTCAACCATAGAGTAAGTCATCTGCGCAGCTTGCATTCCAGCGATCACGCCGACTTCGCGCGAGCGCATCATGAGCTTGCCTTTGGCGCTTGCGGGGACGAGCAGGTTAGCGGTGAGGTCCCCGCTATTGCCAAAATCCTCATCCAAGGCACGGCGCACCATAGGTTCAATAACTGTCGGGGGAAGAGGCGTAAGTTTGGTCATGCTTTATCCAGAAAATTTCGGCGAAGATAACTTGCAAACATAGGCACGGTAAAGTCCACGTCACCATGTTCAGGGCTGTAAATCATACCTTTGTGAATGATTTTAGCACGGCGGGGGCCGAGTGTGTTGACGCTCTCGCCTAATTGGTCGGCGATGTCAGAAGATTTATACGGCCCGTCCCCCAGCTCAGCCATAGCCAATACATATTCCCGCTCCTTGGGCGTGAGGCGGTCATAGCGCACACGAAAGAAGCCTTCGTCCAATCTGCGCAGTGCATTGATGGAGGCGTCTTTTACATCCGTCCGAGTGAAGGGGGAGGTCTGCGCAATGTTCCAAACCTGAAAGCCCCATTCTTGTAGGAAATAGGGATAGCCTTCTGTCACTTTGATAATATCGGCTACGGCGTCATTCGTGATACTCTCTTCCTCGTCTTCTATCGGAAGTCGGATAGCGGCGGCTGCGGCGCTATCGTTGAGTGCGCCAATTTTGGGAAACAGAAAGAGCCGTTCTGCATAGGATTTAGCTTCGCCGCTCAGCGCCGCGATTTGCGGCAGGCCTGCGCCGAAAAATAAAATCGGCAATCCCTTTTGGTTCATGCGGTGAATGGCAACGATGAGCGCGGAAAGTTCGGGCTTGGACAGATATTGTACTTCGTCAATCAGTAGCGTCCAAGCGCGTCCTGCGGATTGTGCCGCTTCGCCCACGGCAAAAAATAAATCTATTAAATCATATTCCAAGATACCGCTATCAGCGGAGCCGGGCTGCGGGTCGACCGAGATTGAGACATCTCCAACAGTGATTTTAAACGCGCCGGCAAAGCTGCGTAAACTGCGCAGCGCGGCGTGGGTTTTTGTTTTAGCGTCCTCGACGAATGAGAGTTTGCGTAGAACCTGATGGATTTTAGGATAGAGCAATTCCGCCAGATTACGGTCGTCAGGGGCTTCGACAAAGGATGTCATGTGGTCATTGTCGAGCGCGATATTCTCAATCTTATTAAGAAGAACGGTCTTTCCCGTCCCGCGTAAACCCAGCAATATTTGCGAGCGGTCATGCTTGCCGCGCAATATACGCTGAATAGCAATTTCGGCCGAACGTATCAAATCATCCCGCCCCGCAAGCTCCGGTGGCTGCGATCCTGCGCTGGGCGCAAAGGGGTTTCTAATCTCATCCATAAGCCAAATATAGGGAGTTTATCCATATATAGCAAGTTTTAGATATAAATGGGTAATAGTGGTATATTTACATTTTATATGGGCTCATATTCAGGGAACAAAAGCCATTATTCATCGTTATATAGTTGTAAGGAGACTTGACATGACATCACCTGTAAAACTTGATTATAAAAAATATGGAACGCCGGCAAAGCTTACGGCAGATAAAAGCCTGTCTGATGCAGAGAAAGTCAAACTTCTCCAATGTTGGCATGATGATGAAGAAGCGCTTATCCGCGCCTCTGCAGAAGGTTTATCTGGCGGCGAGCCAAGCCGATTGCAAGAGGTTCTTGAAGTCCTAAAAGATTTGAAGTGTCAGGACGAGCTTAACAACAATATTTAATCCAACATGTCATAAGTGATATAGCTTGAGACGGCTTCGTCTTTCATCTTCGTAAAATCATCGCGGAAATGTCCGCCGCGAGATTCTTCGCGCGCGAGGGCTGAGGCGGCTATCATTTTTGACGCGATTAGTGGATTGGCACGGCCGACTTGCTCGATAAGGGTATCAATATGAGCCAAAAGCTTATTTAATTTCGCAGCGTTACGGCGTACGCCGCAATTTGCGGTCATGGCATTGCGCAGGGATTGACTGACTTCTGGCCCCATAGAGAGCCAAGGCTGGCTGCGTATCATGCCGGCCTTTTTCTCGCTCCAATCGCGCCCATTAATATAGTCTGCCGCGCGGCCACCAAAGACTGTGGCTTCGAGCAGGGAGTTACTGGCGAGGCGGTTCGCTCCATGAACGCCGACGGCAGAGCATTCTCCGACAGCCAGAAGTCCGTCCAAATTACTCTGCCCATAACTATCCGTCGCGATGCCGCCCATGTGGTAATGCACAGCGGGCGCGATGGGAATTAATTGCGTGCGCGGGTCGATGCCTGCGCTCATGCAGCTTTCAAACACAGTCGGAAATTCTTCGGGGAAGTGAGAGCCCACGGCTTTGCGGCAATCCAGATAAGGCTGACGTCCCGCCTCTATTTCAGCAAATATGGCCCTAGCCACATCATCTCGGGGGGCCAGTTCGCCTTGCTCGTGATAACGCGGCATAAAGCGCACGCCTTTGGCATTGGTCAGCACGGCGCCGTCGCCGCGCAGGGCTTCGGTGGCGAGCGGAGCCGGGTCGCGGCCTATATCTATTGCGGTGGGATGGAACTGCACAAATTCCATATCTCGCATCTTTGCGCCAACAACAGCCGCCATACCCAGCGCATCACCGCGTGCCGTACGCGGGTTGGTCGTAACGGCAAAGAGCCCGCCCACGCCGCCTGTGGCCATAACCGTAATATCGGCTTCGATACCCAGCAAAGCACCTTCATCATTACGTGCCAAAGCCCCTGCCACGCCGCCATGGCCATCGGTGAGCAAACTTTCCGCGCGCCAGCCAATCAGGCCTTCAATGTGGTCAGCCTCTTGTGCGCGTTTGACCATGACTTTGATAATCTCCGCACCCGCCGTATCGCCTTTGACGCGGGCCACGCGGGGCATAGAATGTGCGGCTTCAAGGGAGAGGTAAAGCTCGCCTTTATCATTACGGTCAAAAGGCACGCCGAGATTCGCAAGATCTCTCACACGGTCAGGCCCTTCGCTGGCAAGGATATGGGCGATGTGATGATCCACCAGCCCATCACCTGCTGCAATCGTATCTTTAGCGTGGACTTCCGCCGTATCATCAGGCGATAGCGCTGCTGCAATCCCGCCCTGCGCCCAAGCCGAGGCCGAGCCAACAGAGGAGCGCCGAGAGGTCAGGACATAGACTTGGCGAGGGGCGAGTTTTAGCGCGAGGTAGAGGCCCGCGAGTCCCGCGCCCACGACAAGGACAGAGCCCGCGGGGAGGCGTTTTGTTTCGAGGGAGCCTAGGGTCATGGTTTATAGTCAGGATTATAAACTGACGCAGAAGCTTCAAGTGCACCATCGATGTCTTCTATCATATCCTGAATCCGCATATTTGATATTGGTTGAGGGAAAACAACTGAGCGCAGAAATTTGGAACGGGCTGTGGTATTCATTGTTTTCCAACCTTCTCTACTGAGTAAATGAGCGCTATTACTTAGGTGTAAAGTAATCTCCCGGAAAAAGTCCTTCAGGTTCCAGTCTTGTTGCGTGAACCCTTCTTTTAAATAGTAGTCGGGTGCTCCGAAATCCATCTCATTGCCTGAAACAGGAGAATAGCCAGGCTCGGCATCAATTAATGATTTCAGTAGTTCGTTAACCCAAGGGTTTGCTAATAAGTCATTATCAAATTTATCCCCAAACTTCGCCCGCGTAACTAGCCCCGATAACAAAATTGCGACGGATTGTCCTTCAGAAAACTCGAAGAGAACATTGTTATTAGCGTCAATAATTTTGCCAGGCATTTGCTAATATCCTTGTGCGGCACAAAAGAGCGCCATAAGGATTCGCGTTTTTTGCGCATTATGTGCACATTTTGTCTTTGACCAAAAGCGCACTAAATTACCTTCACATCAACTTCAGGTAGGCTCGAGTCGAAGTGCCCCTTCACGGCGTCGAATTTTACATTGATCATATCCATCACAGCTTTATGCGCCTTCTTGCGCATCGTTTCCGGCACCAGCACTTCATTGGTTTCATCGCGAAGGCACTCATAGATACCCTCTAGCGTGATGCGTTTCATATGGGGGCAGAGGTTACAGGGGCGCACGAAATCTGTGTCTGGATTTTCCATGGCGACATTGTCGGACATGGAACATTCTGTGAGCAGGATAACGTTCTTCGGGCTGTTGTCGCTGACATAATCGCTCATCGCTTTGGTGGACCCTGTGAAATCAGATTCTGCGACCACTTCGGGCGGGCATTCAGGATGCGCCAACACGACGACGCCGGGATGAGCTTCGCGCATATCCCGTACGTCTTGGGCACTAAATCTTGCATGGACTTCGCAGCGGCCATGCCAAGCTATCACTTCAATTTTGGTTTGCTTAGCCACATTTTTGGCGAGGAATTCATCGGGCAGCATGATGACTTGGTCCACGCCCCATTCGGCGCAGATATGCTCAACAATGGCCACGGCATTTGACGAAGTACAGCAAATATCGCTCTCGGCTTTCACGTCCGCTGAGGTGTTGACATAGGTTACAACGGGAATACCAGGATAACGCTGTTTAATCAGTTTAATATCTTCGCCCGTAATAGAAGAGGCGAGGGAACAGCCTGCGCGCATGGACGGGATAAAGACGCGCTTATTGGGGCAGAGAATTTTTGATGTCTCCGCCATGAAATGCACGCCGCCTTGGATAATCATATCGGCATCGGTTTTCGTGGCTTCTATGGCGAGGCCAAGGCTATCGCCTGTATAATCCCCTACAAGGCCGAAGATATCTGGCGTCATATAATTATGGGCCAGGATAACGGCATTTTTCTTTTTCTTAAGCGTGTTGATCGCATGAACAAGCGGCGCATAAGAAGGCCATTCAAATTTTGGAATGAAATCTGAGACTTCGTCATAAAGATGATCAGTCGCCGCTTTGACCTCATCGTCATAAACGAGGCCCTTGGGCAAGCCATCAATATCGTTGCCCGGCATGGCGCAGACTCCGTTCTCAACTTCGAGGGTCTGGCCAATCCAGCGGCCATTTTCCCAATTGATGAGCTCCTTACCCATATGCGTCGTCCTCCTAAGGCTTAAGTCCCCACTATATAAGGAGGGGCGATGCGTTTTACCACTGATTTTCGGCGTTAACCTTTTGTTCATCCTCGTTCATAAAAGGTTAATTTTCGTCCTGCTTATCTATACTGTCACGTTATAGGAGATGTCAGTCATGTCAGACGTCATAGAGAAATCTACGAAGCGCTTATTGCGATATCTGGTGGCAGGCAGCTTCTTTATGGTTGCAGGTGCGTTGTTTTATGCAACCCAAACAGAGACTTTGGATTATTGCCGTGCGCTTTATGATATTGAGCTGATGAGCGTGACGCCATAGCTCTCTTTCACTTTCTTTCTAGGCTCCCTCATTTAGCGCTTCAAACCTATCTAAAAAGAGCTGTTCTGCTTTGACGACAGAGAGCGGGTCGATAGTGACTTTTAAATCTCTTGGGGGCGGGATAAAAAATTTATCTGCCTCTACGGGGTCAAAGCCTGCGATTTGTGTCGCTTCGAACCAGGCGCAATACAGATCGCATTGTTTAATTTTCTTCTTTAGCGCTGGGGCCATTTTAGGCGGCAATCCATAGCGCAAATGTATCGCCTCTTCGAGCCGGGCTTCAAAGGCTTTGTAATCAATCCCAAGCGCCGCCTTAAACGGGCTAATCATATCGCCAATTACATATTCCGCCGCGTCATGAAGCAGGGCCGTAAGACGGTCTTCGCGGGTCGATTTCGGGTTTAGCGTGGTGAAGAGATGTTCCACGACAACGCTGTGTTCTGCAACGCTGAAAGCATGATCGCCTGAGGTCTGCCCATTCCACCGCGCCACACGTGCAAGGCCTCGCGCAATGTCCTCAATTTCAATATCAAAAGGCGAAGGGTCAAGCAGGTCGAGACGGCGACCTGACAACATACGTTGCCAAGCGCGGGCGGGCGGAGATTTAGCCATTACAGCTCCGCACTTGCGAGCATCACGTCTATTAAGACCGCAATGTCAGGGTCAAACTTTCTCCAAGGAAAGAATCGCGCGCGGCCATTACGGGGATAGAGCTTATAACCATCTAAATGAAATTGAACGTCGCCAATGCTCTTCCACCCTTTTCGAAAGTTTAGGTCTCCTTGCACGGCAAAAGCTTTATTGGTGATGTAAAGTTTGGAGCCTTTCAGCTTTTGATAACCGTGTAAGACCTCGCCGCGCACAGGACGATAGTCGCGGCTATAGGGATCGAGAATAGGTAGCTCGACAAAGCCGCTATCGTCACTTTCGACGTCAATAATCAGTTTGCTGCGCGCGCGCTCCAAACGGCGGTTCATCCACCATTTACTTATCCATCGCCACACGGATTAAGCAGCGACTTTGCGCACAAAAATAGCGCCCGCAGAATATCCCGCCCCAAAGCTACAAATCAGGCCTTTATCGCCATCATTGAAATCATCATTATATTTGTGAAAGGCTATGATAGAGCCCGCCGAGCTCGTATTGGCATATTCATCCAAAACAACGGGGGCTTTTTCAAGCTCAACATCTTTGCCCAAAACCTTTTTAGCGATGAGGTGGTTCATGGACAAATTCGCTTGGTGAAGCCACATGCGTTTGAGCTCATGTGGATCGAGGCCGTTAGCTTCGCATTCTGTGCTAATCATTTTCGCCACCATGGGCACAACTTCTTTAAAAACGCTGCGGCCATTTTGAACAAAGAGCTTATCAGTCAGACCTTTCTTTCCGCGCTCGCCTGTCATGCCGTCATCCTCAGGGGCGCAGTGATTAAGAAAGCCAAAATTATTTCGGATATTATTGGAAAATTGTGTGACGAGCTTAGAGCCGATAATCTCCCAATGCTCCGCAGGGGCTACATCGTCAGCTTCGACGAGGATTGCCGTAGCAACATCACCAAAAATAAAATGCGCGTCACGGTCTTTGAAATTTAAATGCGCGGTGCAGATCTCAGGGTTTACCACAAGGACAGATTTGGCTTGTCCGCCGACAATAAGTCCCCGCGCCGTTTCAAGGCCAAAGGTTGCGGAGGAACAGGCGACATTCATATCAAAGGCAAAACCTGATGTTCCAAGAATGTCCTGTACCTCTACGGCGACGGCGGGATAGCCGCGCTGTAAATTGGAACAGGCGACGATGACTGCGCCGACATCTTCAGGGCTGCGTCCTACTTTTTCGAGCGCGTCTTTGGCCGCATGGGCCGCAATTTCCGCTAAGATAGATGGCTCGTTATCGGGACGTGCAGGGATACGTGGCGCCATAATATTGGGGTCAAGGATTGGACCTTTTGATATCGCATAGCGCGATTTTACACCGCTAGCTTTTTCAATAAATTCTGCATTGGAATAGGTGAGAGCGGCTTTTGTACCAGCTTCGATTTCGGCAGCATTTTCCGAGTTCCATTTATCAACATAGGCATTGAAACTCTCCACGAGTTCTTCATTGGAAATGGAGTCTGTTGGGGTCCAGAGACCTGTGGAACTGATAACGGCTTTCATGGCAGAATTTTCCCTCTTATTCTATCCGCTGTCTTAGCGGCCCCAGATGCGTTCCGCCAGAGGTAATAATAAAAACGCTCTCACCTCACAGCGAAACGATTTTGCGCAAGGCCCGCGCCATAAACCAAATATTAACCACGTTCCTAGGGTGAATATTAGTGACTTAACGCTAAAAAATGCCCGAATTTCAAGATATTTTGTGGGTCCTAAAAGAGCGGTTGGCTAAATGGTAGAGTTTTCGAAAAGAGACAGGTTGAAGCTATTGGGAGGTGCAAGTGCGCTCTTGCTTTCGGCTTGCGGAGGTGGGGGCTCTGCGTCTTCGCCTGCGCCAAGTGCTGTTGTTCCGCCTCCGCCTCCGCCGCCCCCGCCTCCTCCTCCTCCTCCGCCTCCGCCTCCACCGCCGCCAACGGGGCTTACAGACGGACTTTTACGAGATACGTTCAGAAATGACTTTGTTATGGGCGCGGCGCTCAGCAGCTTTCAGGTTCAGCGCGGGGACATGTCCGCAAGTCTTGCCCAATCCCAATTTAACGGCATTACGCCAGAATTTCAGCTTAAAGCCGATGTTATCGCACCAAATGAAGGTACATTTGATTTTGGCCAAGCCGATGAGCTTGTCGATTGGGCTATCGCAAATGGCATGGAGGTGCGCGGGCATGCTTTATTGTGGCATGAAGCGACGCCAGCATATTTCCTTCAGGGCACGAATGCGCAAATCAGAACGCGCCTAGAGACTTACATCAGCACAGTCGTAGAACATTTTAGAGGCCGTATCACTGTGTGGGATGTCGTTAATGAAGTGGTTTCAACAGATATTTTTAATGGTAATAATGGCGTCGGCCCAGACCGCCGCACGGAATGGTTCGAAGCCGTAGGCAGCGGTGATTACCTTGATTGGGCTTTCCTTGCCGCGCGCGCTGCAGACCCAAATGCGCAGCTTTTCATCAATGATTACAACACTGAAAACAGCCTTAAGCGTGGATGGTTGATCGATATTGTTCGCCGGCTCCAAGACCGCAATGTCCCAATTGATGGTGTTGGACATCAAATGCATATCCGCCCAGACACATCCATTAGCGAAGCGCTGCAAGCGATTGATGATGTCGATAATGAGTTTATGGGGCTTATCAACCATGTCACTGAACTGGATATGGATGTGTATACGAATCCAGGGTCATGTTGGGAAAGCCAAACAAATTGCGAAGCAGATATGGGCCCTAATCCTCCGGAAGAGGTTTTAAACACCCAAGCGCAACGGATGCGGGAATTGTTTAACGGCCTGAAAGCCCGCAGCAGTGTCGAGTCGGTGACCATGTGGGGCGTCATGGATGGCGATAGCTGGCTTAATTCCTCACCGATTGAACGCTTTAACCACCCGCTTTTATTTGACAGAGACGGTGAACCCAAAGCGGGTTTCCTCGCCATTACGGATGATAATTACGTCATTGGTTAGGAGAATTCCCCAAATCTTTACAGGGCTTATAGGCATGGCACCCCACGGCGTGGTCATTGATCATGCCGACGGCTTGCATAAAGGCGTAGAGAATAACGGGGCCGACAAATTTGAAGCCGCGTTTTTTTAGCTCGATGGACATAGCAATGGATTCGGGACTGTCCACGGGGGCGTCCTTAAAGTCTTTCCAGCTATTTTGAATAGGTGAGCCGCCAACAAAGTCCCAAAGGTAATCGCTAAAATCTATGCCGTCTTCATCGCGCATTTTGACGAAAATATGTGCATTGGTGATTGTGGCATTCACTTTCAACTTCGAGCGGATAATCCCAGCATTAGAGAGCAATCTCTCGCGGTCTTTATCCGTGTAATGGATGATCTTGTCGGGATCAAAACCGTCATAGGCGCGCAGCATTTCCTCGCGTTTGCGCAAAATGGTAATCCAAGCCAGTCCCGCTTGCTGCCCATCTTGGATGAGTTTGGAAAAAAGCGCCTTACTGTCCCGAATTGGCCGTCCCCATTCCGTATCATGATAATGGGTGTAGAGCGGGTCGGTCGGTGGGACCCAGCCGCAACGTGGGATCTCTGGAATTACGTCATAGGTCATTTTGTGAGGCTCCTTTCGAGCACTTCCTCATAGCGGGATTTGCCCCAGCTATGATCGCCATCTATCCATTCCCAGTCTAGGTCAAAGGCAAGGCGTCCATCTTCTGTTTGACTGAATAGTGCGCTCGCCTTACCTGCCTTCAGAATCTTATCTGTGGTCAGGCAATGATAGAGCATATCGCCTTTATTCTCCGCTGTGAACTGTCCCATAATATGACCTTCGCGCACATCGCCGCCAAAATAATCAGCGTAGAAGACCATGCCTTCTTGCCAGAAATGAAAGCGGGTCTTGCCGCTCGCCACGCCGCTTTCGCTATTATGAACAGGGATAAAAACGCGGTTGTCGAGTGAGAGTTTCAAAGATATTTTTCCATGCCGATATTGGCGCGTTGATAGACGGGGTGTGGACCTTCGTGATTAACAGTCCAGCCATTTCGCGCATAGAGGCGCAGCGCGGCTTCGTTACGGGTGTTAGACAGCAGGAAAAGATAATCTAATCCCATCACGTCTTTGGCGTGGGCTTCAATCGCGCTCATTAAATGCTGCCCCACGCCATTTCCGCGAAACTTTGTATCAACGGCCATTTTTGTGAGCTCATAACGGCCATCTTCATGTTTCTTTAGCGCGCAAGCCCCTGCCACTTTGCCGCCAATGTGAGCGCTAAAAACATGATTGCCGTTTTGGATATAAATCTCAGGGTGGGCGACCATAAGCTTGTCGCTCTCTTCGAGAAAATGCAGATCCTCTATCCACGCGGCATTCAGCGCGGCAAAGCGGGGCAGAGCGCTTTCATCATCGAGGCGAATTTCAACTTCATTCTGAGCCATCAACGCTTCCAAAAATGTCTACCTCTTGGCCGTTCACGCTGGGTTCGACCTCGGCAGCTTTTAGGCGGTCTAAGCGAATAAGCCCCATAGCGAGCCTTTCATAGGAGTGATAAATTTCGCCAATCACGCGCTCCCCCGCCAGTATTTTATCACCGGCTTTTGCGGTCCCAATATGCCCGACGGTCCGCATGCGTTTTTTCACGGTCGTCATGCGCTTCATACGAGACACGACTTCTTGACCGACGAAACAGCCTTTTTTGAAATCCACACCGTTCATAAGGTCCATATTCGCATCGGCGGGGAAGGTGGTCACAGTCTCAAAATCCCATTCACTCTCCACCACACCGAGGGAGAGGCGGTGGGCGTTATAACCGCCATCCGCGTCCAAATAGTCCGTTGTGATGAGTCGGCGCCCAAGCGAGGCATGGCGGGGGTCGGCAAGGCCTTCTTCGCCCTGACCATCCCAGATGGCATAGACATTATGCGTTTCGGTGATGTCGGTGATCTCTATGGGCGCGCGGAGCTTATAAATGCGCAAACGTTTAAATAGGCTTTCGGCAAATTTAGGCGGTGTATCGAGCAGCAAGTCGTCACCCTCTTTGGTAACAAAAAAGTCTGCAATGATTTTACCTTGCGGCGTCAATAACGCAGCGAAGGACATAGGGCCCTTCAAACTGTTACTAATTAGCCCGTCAAGCCATGCGGCCGCGCCCTCTCCGGAGAGGCGAAAGACGGAACGATTAAGCTGAGCAATAGGCATGGAGAACAGATATGCCTGCAGAGCGTTCCTATCAAGCCCTATTGCTTAGGCGCAATAAATAAAAGAGGCGCCTAAATTTGGTCACATCCCTGCTTTACCTTATCTTTGAGTCGCGGCATAAGCGGGTGAAAAATTAAGAGGCTGGATAAAACCAAATGTTATTTATCAAACGCATATTTACGTGGTGGAACGGGTCAACATTTGGCACCAATTTACAAATCCGCCGTAAAGGGAACAAAGTCGGTGAAGATGCTTATGGGAATACCTATTATGAGCAAAAATCCGATGCCTATGACGGGCGTCTGCGCCGTTGGGTGACTTATACAGGCTATGCCGATGCCTCGCGCATTCCGCCAGAATGGCAGGGCTGGCTGAATTACACACATGAAGATGTGCCGACAGAAGATACCCGTCCTGATCATGAGTGGGAGTTGGAACACCGTCCGAATCTTACGGGGACAGTGCACGCCTATAAGCCTAAGGGCTCGCTAGACCGCGGCGGACAACGCGCCAAGGTCGCGGCTGATTACGAAGCTTGGAGCCCAGATGCGTAAGAGCCTTACAGCTTTACTGCTTACGGCACCGCTACTCTGCGGAACGGCTATGGCCGAGAACCTAAAGGGCCATGCCGTTGTCCTGCGCACGCTTGATAAAGTGACCGCCACGACCAAAGACTATACGGTTAAAATCGGTGAGGAGCTTAAATATGGCTCTCTGACAGTGGCTGTGAAACATTGCGAAAAAAAGCCGCCCGAAGACGTGCCAGAGACTTACGCTTTTCTGCAAATCGATGATCTAAAACTCGATGGTAAAGGCGATGAAGGCGAACAAGAACGCGTCTTCTCGGGCTGGATGCTCGCCAGCAACCCCGCGATAAGTGCGCTCGATCATGGCGTCTACGATATCTGGGTTATAGATTGTAAGGTTCCTGCGGTTCAGGGATTGCGTTAGGGTTTGCTTATAATATTATTTGAACCATGCTGGCTTTTGCCACCACGTTTTCTTTTTTGATTTTTCTTCAAGCTCTTTCAGTTTAGTCCAATACGCTTCTTGAGCTAAGAAATAAGCATTCGCTAATTCACAATGGTTAGCCTCAGATATATCAACAGTCATCTTTGTCTGGCAAAATTCATCATTTTCATAAAATGATGTCCTCAAGCTTCTTACTTTTTCTAACTGAAAATCTATCCCATCATTTACATAAGCTGATACTATCGTCTTACTAACTGACTCTTCTATAATTGAGCTAGTTTTGAAGTTATGATTGTTTGACTTAGGCAGTACAATTAACTGAATCTTACCGAGTTGAAAGTAAATGCCACAGTTAGCCCCGTTCATATGATGATAGACTTTTATTTTATGGGGTAGTGTGCCCCTAATTTCTTCTATTACCTCGATGTTTGTGTAAGTTTCAGGAGAAACACCCTCGCGTGATTTGTTCCATTTAGTTTCAAGAGGTCGTCCCCAAAAGACCACCTTATCTTCGACCCATTCACTGGTCATTCCGTCAGGATAACCCCAAGAACAAGCATAGGCGTTGCTGGAAGCCCATAAACTTATTATTATGGGCAAACTTAAAGTGAGAATTTGGATAAAATTCATGCCTATGTAATAATATTACATGGCTTGAGAGTCAACTAATACATCGTTACCTAAACATTCGGTGCTTCAAGGCGATAAGTTACTGGGTAGGTTACCACATCAAGCGCGGTAATGATGAGACTGGAAGGGAAACTAACTCACCTAAACATCCACCTCTTCAACGAATTGCGCGTGCTCTTGGATGAACTCAAAGCGCAAGTCAGCGCGTTTGCCCATCAGCGTTTCTACGAGGCTCTCTGTTGTTGTAATCTCTTCGCGGTCAATTGTTATCCGCGCTAACTGCCGCGTCTTCGGGTCCATTGTTGTGACTTTTAGCTGGGCGGGGTTCATTTCGCCTAGGCCTTTAAAGCGGCCAATATCGACTTTGGCGGCGCCTTTAAACACTGTCTGCATTAGCTCTTCGCGGTGTTCGTCATCAATGGCGTAAACCGTCTTACCCTTTTGCGTCATCTTATAGAGCGGCGGCATCGCCATATAAAGACGGCCCGCATCAATGAGTCCCGGTGTGTAGCGATAGAAAAACGTAATGAGCAGCGCTGCGATATGCGCGCCGTCCACATCTGCGTCAGTCATGATCACAACGCGTTCATAGCGCAGATCATCCAGCTCAAATTTCTTACCAATGCCAACACCAAGGGCGGTCATGAGATCACTAATCTCGTTATTGGCTTGAATTTTTGCCATAGTCGCGGATTCGACATTTAGGATTTTACCCTTAAGCGGAAGGATAGCTTGGGTCTCGCGGGAGCGGGCTTGCTTGGCTGAGCCTCCCGCAGAGTCGCCCTCGACGATAAAGATTTCCGTATCCTCCGAGCCTTTACGCGAACAGTCAGCAAGCTTACCGGGGAGGCGGAGTTTTTTGGTCGCCGTCTTGCGGCGTACATCACGCGCCTTGCGGCGCTTAACGCGCTCATCCGCCCGTTCAATCGCCCATTCGAGAAGCTTTGTTGCGTCTTTAGGGGAGCTGGCGAGCCAGTGGTCAAACGGGTCACGCACAGCATTTTCCACCATGCGCGCGGCTTCGGTATTAGAGAGGCGGTCTTTGGTCTGGCCTTGAAATTCTGGGTTCTTGATAAAGCAAGAGACAAGCGCGCCCGCCCCAAACATCACATCATCAGGCGTAACGTGGGATACCTTTTTGCCCATGCCTGCAATATCAGCATAGGCGCGCAGACCCTTAGTAATCGCCGCGCGAAGTCCTGCTTCATGGGTGCCGCCGCCTGCCGTGGGAACGGTGTTACAATAAGAGCGCACAAAGCTATCAGCCTCGCCGTAACCTTCCGGCGACCAACTAATCGCCCATTCCACGCGGCCATGGCCTGTTTGTTTTTTCGTGCGGCCCGCAAATATTTCAGAGGTGATGGTCGCTTTGCCGCCGAGAGTTTCAGAAAGAAAATCAGCAAGGCCTGAAGGGAAATGGAAGGTCGCTTGCTCAGGCACCTTATCCAGTTCTTTGACCAATGATGGATCGCATTTCCAGCGGATTTCAACGCCCGGCTGAAGATAGGCTTTCGCGCGGGCCATGCAGAATAAACGCGCGGCCTTGAACTTGGCTTTTGGGCCGAAAATTTCAGGATCAGGATGGAAGCTTACCTTCGTGCCGCGGCGATTATTTATCGGGCCCAGGTCTTTGATTTTCCCTTTAGGAATGCCTTTGGAAAACTCCATTTTGTAAAGGTTTTTATTCTTGGCAACTTCGACCTCAAGGAAGTCAGACAGCGCATTGACGACGGAAACGCCGACCCCGTGAAGGCCGCCCGAAGTTTCATAAGCGCCTTCTTTGAATTTACCGCCAGAGTGAAGCTCTGTTAGAATAACTTCGAGGGCTGATTTTTTCGGAAATTTTGGATGCGGCCCAACGGGAATGCCGCGTCCATTATCCGCGACCGACAGGATGCCGTCTTTATTAAGCTCGACCTCAATCCGCGTGGCATGACCTGCGACCGCTTCATCCATGGAATTGTCGATGACTTCGGCAAATAGGTGATGCAACGCCCGATCATCCGTTCCGCCAATATACATGCCGGGGCGCAGGCGCACAGGTTCTAGGCCTTCAAGAACCTCAATCGAACTGGCATCGTAATTATCTGTCATTATAGCGGTCTGTATGAAGTAAAAAGTGAATCAGTCGTCAATATGAATCATCCACGCGTAGGGGCAAGGACTTTATCTCTCTTCCCATATTATACGCGCGGATTCGTAATGTGTCGGTAAGCTCACCTCTTTAAATATGGCATTATACTGCGTCAGGACGGCTTTCGCATGACGGGCTTGCAGTTTAGCGAGGGCGGATAAATTATTGACCTCAAACTGGACTAAAAGATTATCGCGGTAAAATTTTGGAATGTCAGTAAGGGGCTTACCTGTCAGGCCCAAGAGCCTTTCCCAAAGCTGTAGCTTAGACCAAAATAATATCGGGGCTCTCAGAGCTTGCGCATCTTGGCCTAAAAGACGATAGCAATTCTCCGTATATTCCGCTTGCATTAAACCGCCGGGCCGCAGTTTAGAATTAAAGTGATCTGCCGGCGTATTATCGACGCGCTGCACCTCTATCATCTCCCACATCGCTTTTCCGTCGCTTAGGAATTGCGTGATGTCGCGCGGCCGCATCAAAATATCTTTGCGGGCCTCCATAACCTTTTGCCCAAGCATGTCATCCCCCGCTACGATACGCGCTTGGGCCAGCGCGATATGTTCCCAATTATGGGCGCGATCCGCATGGTGCTCTATAAAGCTTTGGAGCTTTACGGCGGGCGGGCCCGAACGCCCTGACGGGCGCAAGCGCATATCGAGTTCATAGGCTATGCCTTCGGAGAGCTTCGCGGTGAGGGCGGTGCGGAGGCGGCGCACAATCTTATGTGACAAGTCCGTATCCGCATCATCGCCAAAAATAAAAACAAGGTCGATATCGGATAGCGGCGACATACGGGATGTCCCCATTTTTCCAAGCCCCAAGACGGTTAATGGTAAATGAGTCAATCCCAGATCATCAGCCACGATACGAAGTGCCGCGCCTATGGTTATATCTGCAAGCTGCGTTAATTCTGCCTGTAAAGAGGCCGCGCTACCGCCGCTCATAAATTGCGTATAAGAGATAAAAAGGTTCTCATTTACAAAGCGCCGCAGACGCTCAAGCCGCGTTTCATAATCTTCGGATTGAAAGATAAAACCCGTATCCAGCCCTGTTTGTGGGGAAAGAAACACGTCTATAATATGGGGCGATTGCTCTAGCAGAACTGTCATATGCGGCGAATAAAGAAGCGGCGGGATCAGCGTGTCGAGCAGATCATTATTACGCGAAAGCAGATGCAGATATTGCTCGGACCGGGACAATGCGGCAAAGAACTGATTGACGCGGATGATAGCTTCATCGGACGCCACTGACGCAGAAAATATCCGCTCAAGCATGGCTTGGCCAAGGGATTGAAACTGCTCTGCCTTATTGGACCGCACGAAAAAACCGTTCAGCCAGTTTTGGGTAACCTCTTTCGCGGCAGGACTAAGTGCGTCCAGATGGGCTTCAAAACTCTCAGATATAGGCGTCTCTTCTGAGGCGATTTCGAAGATTAACTTAAACTGCTTATTTATGAAGCGGCGTAGGAGTTCTATGTCTTGGCAGAACCCGCTCCAATCGGTCTCGCCCAATAAGGCTAAAAGGTTTTGCCGCGCCACGCCTTGAGGCGGAATGATATGGGTTTGCTCATTGCCGAGCATTTGAATAGCGTTTTCAACCTGTCTGAGCCGAATATAGGCGCGGCTCAGATGGTCACTGATATCCGCTTTCATGTGGCCAAGCCGGGTCAAATGCGCAAGCGCCTCCAATGTATTCGGCGTACGAAGCTCATATTGTTTCCCGCCCCAAACAAGTTGCTGCGCGTTGGCGATAAACTCAATTTCGCGGATTCCGCCGCTGCCGAGTTTAACGTTGAACCCAGTTGCGTCTGCTGTGATAGGCTGTGGTGCGGCGCGTTGTTGGCGTAAGGCGGGATGCTCAAGGTTAATCCTAGATTTTAAATGGGCCAGTTCATCAAGCGCCCGAAAGTCAAGATTCTGGCGCCAGATGAAAGGTGTAATGGTTTGAAGGAAATTTTTGCCGACCTCAGCGTCACCCGCAATGACCCGGGCTTTCATAAGGGCCAGGCGATGCCATGGCAGGGCGCGGAAGAAGTAAAAATCTTGGGCCATATCGGTGGACATGGAGAGCTGACTTGCGGAGCTTTCGGGGCGTAACCGCCAATCGACGCGCCAAACAAAGTCGGGGCTGTTACGAGGCTTTAAAATTTGCCCCATGGTTTTGAGGACTTTATTGACCACATAGCTTTGACCCATATGCTTTGGCACGGGCAGTTTATCGGGGTCGTAATAGGCGATTAGGTCAACGTCGGAGCTGAAATTCAGATCTAACCCACCAAGCTTGCCGAGGCCTAAAATGAAGAGCCCAGGAACATTGTCTGGCAGGTTTTTAAGTTTTAGAGATTTGGCTTCTAATTGCCACGCGGTTTGTAGGGCTACGTCAATCGAACGAGCGGCGAATTCGCTTTGTAACGCGCCCAAGGTTTTGAAGTCAGCGTTGGGTGAAAGCGCTAAAGCGCTCCACCCTAAAGCAAATTTTTGTTTTAGGCGCAATAAGTCCGAAGCTGCTTCCCGCGAAGTCGTGTCTATGCACTCAAGAGCGTTTAACGCTTCTTGCGCTGTTATATTTGTGGGATGCTCGGAGTTTTCAATCAGCCCCGAGAGAAAAGGGCTGAACTGAATTTTATCTACGGCAAGTTTTCCTAGAATAGCAGACGCACCACAACGCGGCCTGTATGACGGATAAAGCCATCACGTATATCACTATCAAAGTCAAAACCGATAGAGGAATAGGCTGATCCCGCCGCAACACTAAATCCGACGACAAAGCCGCTATCCGGGAAGAGGAGCGATTGCAGCATGGCGGTTTCAGAATTGAATGTCTGGCCATCCTCGCCCACTAATCCGGCGTAGCGGAAGCTGGTATTTACAGGGTCTTTTAGGAATTCCTGACGGTAACCAGCCCGAATTGACGGGCGAATCCATGTGCGTTTGCCCATGAATTTCGCGCCAAAATTAAACATACCCGTTACGGAGCCTGTTGTGCTTGTGCGTTTGTCTACATCAAGTGCAACACCTGCATCTCCGGTCTCAGTGAAAGCTTTTTCTGACAAGCGTAAGTAATCGACACTGACGGTGGGGCGGAACCAAAACTTATCGTTCAATTCCATATCATAACCTGCACGCACAGACCCGTTTATGTGTGTACCTGACCAATCACCTTGAGCTGCGCCTGAGAATGTATTGATGCGCACACGGCGGTTTTGTTCGAAGTCGTTATAGCCGCCGCCGGCATAGGCATCGACACTTAGATTTCCGCTGGCCCATCCTGCATAGGCCCCGCCTTGTATGGTGACGACATCAAGCGGTTCGTCGATGCCAACAACGTCTTCAATCTCGGTGGAGGCGAAGCCAACATTTACGCCAACGGCGTGGAAGGGGCCGATGGCCCGATCAAGGCCGGCCGCAAAACCAAAGCCGTGACCGCGATATTGTTCGGATAGGCCCGCAAGGTCACGATCCGCAAAATAAGCAAATTCTTGGAGCCAAGCGCCGCCTGGCTTATCAGGTGATCGCCGCACAGAGTCGAGGTGGTTGGCTACTGCGCCCGTTGCGCCGTCTACATTAGCCAGAACAAACTGACGAGCTGCTGCAGAAAATTCCGGCAGGATTTGATTATAGGCCGCGTTGAAATCGCTTTGCGAGGTAATGTTGGCAAAGGCATCGCCAAGGTCTGTGTTACTGCGCAGCGCTTGGACAGCCGGTGTGTAAGCCGCGCTTTGGACTTGGTCGAGGCCAAGTTCCGCTGCATTTCGTAGGTCGAGCGTAATGACCAGATCATTACCGATCACATCGTAACTGGAATTAAACAGATAAGGGGAGTCCGCGGACGCCAGTGTTGCGATATCGCCAACCGTAAGTGTGCCGCCCGCTTGGGCAATGGTAAAGGCCGTTTGATCGATACCGACAACATTAGTGAGAGTCGGCGCGACTGTTGCGCCGCTTTCAAAAGTTATATCACCAGACGAGACTAAGCTTGCCGCCGTGCCATTCGTGCCGTCTAAAACAGGACTATAAGTTGATGTGCTGTCAAATGAGGCTGAGGTAATGGCTGTGTTCTGAGCGGCCGTTAAGGCGAGGGTGCTTTCATCGGTAACTGTAATGTCGAGACCGCCCGTATTTGATAGGGCGCCTCTGATCGTTGAGCCGCCTGACAGTGCAAGCGTATCATTGCCGCCAGCAAAATCCACATCACCAATCACGTTACCGGCCGTCACGGTCATGGTATCATCGCCGCTGCCTAGCAGAATATCGCCAAATGTATTTGGATCAGCTGGCGTAATCTCATCATCAAGGTCTGTATCTTCGGCGCGGTTTTGAACAAATGTGAAACCGCTCGCATTTTGTGAGGCATCCAGCGCGATCAGTGTGAAATTTGTGTCCGCTTCTCCGCTCGGGTCAGATGTGTTGCCCAAGGCCCCGATGGCCCCTGTGTTTGTGAGGCTGACAAGAGTGCCTGATTGATCTCTTACGGCATAAGCCGTGCCTTCACGGCCGACAAGCAGAGCGCTGATCGTGCCGCTATTAACAAGACTGGTCAGTTCGGCTGAGGCTCCAATATCAATCGCAGTCGCCTGCACTGAACGGCCATTTAGCGCCAGAGGGTTGTCAGGGTCCGCATAAACCAAATCTATGGCCTCCGAGGAGGTTGCTATGATGATACCTGAATTATTGATACGGTCCGCGATGGCGTTGTCGCCTAAAATAATAACCCGGGCGTGACCATCACCTGGGGTGAGGATAGCGCCGCCAACTTCGTCATTTTCTGTTCTTTCTGACGGTGCGAGGAAGGCTGAAGCTGTCATTGACCCGGTATTATTGATACCGCCTGTCAATGTCGCATCAGAGACGGAAAAGACCGTTGCGTCTATATCGTCAAATACGCCATTAGCTTGCAAGGTGCCTTGGTTCACGAAAGCATATTGTAAATCTTCGTCAAATCCATCTGCCGTAGGGTCTGTAATGGCGGCTACAAGGCCAATAGAAATAGGTGTGCCTTCGCCGTCAATTAAGACAGCCGGGGCGGAGCCATTTTGGACAATGGAGCCCGCTGTGCCGAGCTGTTGAATAACATTGCCTTCATCTGTGAAGGTCTGATTGCCGTCATCATCTAAGACGTCATCCCTGTTATCGTCAAAATAGATACCGCGCGCGATATTTCCGCTAATGCTAAGGGCTGATCCGGCTTGGAGTAAGTCTTCGACGCCCAATGTATCGCGCCCTGAAGCGCCCGAATCAGCATTTGATAATCCCGGGCGTGTCGCAAATCTGTAGCCTGTATTAGTGATCGCGCCAGAGCTCGTGAAGCCGCCCTGAATATCGGCGTCAATATTTATCGCCTGAGCGCCTTCACCCAATGTCGTAATGGTTCCGTTTTGCGCAAAGTCCCCGCTAATGCCGGAACCTATATTGATGCCTGTTGAGTTGTCTCCGCGCATATTGATGCGTCCATCATAAGACAAATTCCCTGTCAGGCCGTTTTGCGCCATGGTTGTGTTGGACAAGTTGATACCAAAGCTATCATTGCCTTCAATATCGATAATAGAAGAAGAGGCGAGTTCAACATTACCCTCGAAAGGTGAGGCCCCTGATATCAGAATACCTGTTTTGCCAGTGCCTTCTGCAAAAGGACCATCAACAATATTGTCATCATCTGTATCCGTATTGGTGAAGTCTTCGACGAGGTTTATCCTCCCGCTTTGGACATAGTTCCGATCTGCACCGCCTTCGAGGCTTACCCCGACAGCATTATCGACATCATTGATCGTGATGGTGCCGGCATTATTGATGTCATTATCCGAGTTCAGCGTCAGCGCAGGGCCGGGGGTTTCAAGCGTGATTGTTCCGCCGCTCTCAATCGTGACGTCTTGGCCATCCGTTTCAACGGGCGCAGTGCGGTCATCATTTACTGTTATCTGAGCTATGGCCGCAGGAGCAAAAGCGAATAAAATAGCGGCGCTGCTGACTGAACTCAAAAGGAGCTTAGAAGCGCGGAATGTGGACGTTATGCTCGTCATACAAATAACCCATAGGTAATCGGGCCCGAAGAGCCCTAAGAATCCTCATCGTTGTAACCACAAAAACCGGCGACGCCAATGAAAGAATTGTTAGATTCCCGAAGGATTACAGTGGTTTTTACGCGCGTCACGAACAGGCTTGCCAAATCGCGGCGTCCATGCGAACTCGTGCGCCATGAAAAAGACGCTTCTGATATATGCGCTCGTGATACCCGTGATCCTCGTCATTCTGGATCAATGGAGCAAATATGCCGTGATTCAGTCTTTCAATGTGCCGATGAATATATGCGAGCAGAACCTGCGCCCCGGTGTAGAGCATAAAATTCCAGGTCCGATGGATATCTCGTTGGTCTGTAATCCGGGCATTAGCTGGGGATTGCTCCAAGGGGATAGTCCGTTGAAACGTTGGCTGCTAACCGCCTTTGCCTTTATCATGAGCGGCGTGCTCGTTTACGCGCTCACCCAAAGTAAAGACCGCCTCACCAAGCTCTCAATCGCCCTGATCATTAGCGGCGCAATTGGCAATGGCATTGACCGTTTCTTCTTTGGCGCGGTCACAGATTTCATAAATTTTGGCGAAATAGGCTTTCACTGGGTCTTTAACATCGCCGACAGCGCGATAACCTGCGGCGTGATTGGTCTGTTACTGGCGAGTTTCCTAATAAAGCCGACAGAGGATGAGGTAGATACGGCGGAGTCTTAATAATCCTCATTGCAGACATCCCGCAAGAGGCTTAAGTCGCCCTAAGAAGGCCGCTCAGTGGAACAGTTATTCCGCGAAGGAGGGTGTTACAAGCACGGTAAAAAACCTTAGATTAACGATGCCAAGGCCATGAATGCACCATGCGCAACTTAATTTTTTTTTCAAATATATAAGGGCTTTGTTTGCCTTCACAGTCAAAAACCATACTTAATTTTACATCGTAAGGAAAAGATGACTGGTTGTAAGCAAACGGAAATTTACGGAAACTAATCTGTCCATTTTTATATTGACCAATTTTCTTAACTAAAGGAGCTGAAACTGACTGTCCGGAACCGCTAATATCTAACAGAATGGCCCCCGAACTAGGGTCCTTTAAATACACCTCTTCAACAGTGATTGTACAACCTTTTTGCAACACCTTCTTCTTAAAAGAAAAGTCTACCAATAGATATCCAGCTCCCTCTTTATCACCATAAATAGTGCCAGGTCCGTGTCCCATCCAGACATGCATTTTACCCCATTTAAATTTGTGCATCTCTGTTTGATAGCTTTCCACGTCGCCCGCGCATGCAGACAACCAAAATGTAGCTACAGCTAAAATAAACAGATTGAGTGCATTTCGGAGAGGAGAGACAAAATTTCGCATTTTGAATCCAAAATGCATTTTAACTTCAGTGTCAATGACTTTGTAATTTTGATATCCGCGCGTCGAATAACATAGACAGTCTTTGAGCGTCCTAAAATCGCCTCATAACGGCCGCTGGTAATGTTCGGCATTTCGCATTCGTTAAGGTCCGCAATGCCACCGCACAACCCAAAGCCACTGCCGTGGCCTTATCCGACTAAAATCGATTCGCAGGATCGATTTTTAGACTTCGTCCAACGTCTCCTAAGCCCCCACACCGCCAAAAGCCACTGCCGTGGCCTTATTCGACTAAAATCGATTCACAGGATCGATTTTTAGGCTTTGCCCGCCGTCTTCTTTGTTCTCAGAGAGAAAGATACAGACCATCCACCAAGTTTTCAGTCCTTCTGTCCATTCTCTCCGTCATCTGCATAAATAAACATATCGTCACTTGGCGTGGGGTGTTTGTTTGGTTATGACGTGTCTGAAATTTTGGAGACTCACGACATGAGACTTAAGACTTTAATGTTAGCGGCGGCTTGCGGCGCGATGGGGCTTTCGGCCTGTACGACCACCTCCAAGGCCCTTGGCATTACAAAAAATGCGCCTAATGAGTTTAACATTTTGACCAAAGCGCCTTTGGTTGTGCCGCCGGAATATAATCTGCGCCCCCCGCAAGTCGGGACGAGCTCGGCTGATAATAATTACAGCCAGAAATCTGCGCGTGAAGCCTTGCTTGGCGATATTGACGAGGCTGAGCCGACGCGCGGCGAAGTCGTGCTTATGTCCAAAGCGGGTGTCGGACGTGCCAATCAGGAAATTCGCTTGGAAATTGACGGCGTGAATTCCGTCGAGCGTAAATCGAAAAGCTTTTCCGACCAGGTTTTGTTTTGGAAAGACGGCAAGGTTGTAACGCCAAATGGCGCGCCAATGGATCCTGAGATCGAAGCGCGCCGCATGGAGTCCATGCAAGCCGCCACAGGCGGCGGTGAAGTTGAGATTACGAAGCGGCCGAGCGGCCCCAAATTGCCTGGCTTATAAGCCGCTTTAGTCCACAGCGGACATGATTGAATTTCTGGCCTAATCGCGTCACTGCGGTTAGGCTTTTTTAGTGACTACAAATCCCATATCGATTCGCCGCTTGCCGCCGCAGACCGTCAACCGCATTGCGGCAGGTGAGGTGGTCGAGCGTCCGGCTAGCGTCATTAAAGAATTGGTTGAAAACGCGATTGATGCGGGGGCGACCCAAGTGGATATCCGCTATGAGGATGGCGGCCGCGCGGCTATTACCATTACCGATGACGGCAAGGGGATGAGCCCGGCGGAACTGCCCATCGCCATAGAACGCCACGCGACCTCCAAGCTCTCGCCCAATGAGGCGGGGGAGTGGGATTTGCTCAATATTCATTCCATGGGGTTTCGAGGAGAGGCGCTCCCGTCTATCGGGTCTATTGCGCGGCTAACTATTACGTCACAAACCGAGAGCGATGACAGCGCGTGGGAAATCGCGGTGGAGGGCGGAGCGGAGTCTAAACCGCGCCCCGCGCCCCGTTTTGGACTGCATGGCACGCGGGTAAATGTGCGCGATCTGTTTTACGCCACGCCTGCGCGGCTGAAATTCCTCAAATCCGAACGCAGCGAGTCTCTCGCTATTTCTGATATCGTCAAACGCCTCGCGATGGCGAATCCTGCTGTGGGCATGACGCTCTCTAACGGAACCCGCACGACGCTGAAAGTCGCGCGGCAAAGCAATGACCAAGAGGGCCGCCTCGCACGTCTCGCCTCTATCCTCGGCGCGGATTTTGGACAAAATGCGATTGAGATTGATAAAGAGCGCGAGGGCATTCGCCTGTCGGGGTTTGCAGGGCTGCCGACTTATTCACGCGGGAATAGCCAGCATCAATTTCTATTCGTCAATGGACGGCCTGTGCGGGATAAGCTGCTCCATGGGGCGCTGCGCGGAGCCTATCAGGATTTTCTTGCGCGGGACCGCCATCCAGTTGTGGCGCTCTATATCGACCTGCCAAGTGACCATGTGGACGTGAATGTCCATCCCGCCAAAACCGAAGTGCGCTTTCGCAATCCGGGGCTGGTCAGGGGGCTTATTGTCAGCGCTATTCGCCATTCTTTGGCGGCTGCGGGGCACCGCGCAAGCACAACAGTTAGCGATTATGCGCTAGGCAAAATCCAAGCGGAACAGCCGCAATATGCATTTCAGCAAAATTATAACCGCCCCTTCTCGGGTGCGCCGATGCCCTACAGACATGATCCGGCCATGCAGCCACTCGTCGATGGGATGACAGTGAATGATTATGGCTTCTCGGCCAAAGTCGAAGAAATAGGTGAGGGATATCAGGCGGAGGGATACGTCCCCGACGCCCAACATAAAGATTTTACGGCTAATCCACTCGGCGCAGCCCGTGCACAACTTCATGAGACCTATGTCGTCGCCCAGACAAATGACGGCATCGTCATTGTCGATCAACATGCTGCCCATGAACGTCTCGTCTATGAGCGTATGAAAATGGCTATGGCGGGTAAAGGCGTCGAGCGGCAGGCTTTGCTCATTCCCGATATCGTAGACCTAGGCGAGACCGATGCCGCGCGTGTGCTCGCCCGCGCAGACGAACTCGCCGACATGGGATTAGTCATAGAGCCCTTCGGCACAGGAGCCGTGGCCGTGCGCGAAACGCCCGCGCTTATGGGGGAGATGAATATCCAGAGCCTGCTCCGAGACCTCGCCGATGACATCAGCGAATATGACGAAGCCTTGAGCCTCAAAGAAAAGTTCGAACATGTCTGCGGCACCATGGCCTGCCACGGCAGCGTCCGCGCAGGACGTAGGCTCAACGGCGCAGAAATGAATGCGCTCCTGCGAGACATGGAAGCCACGCCCCATAGCGGGCAATGCAATCACGGCCGCCCGACTTATGTGGAGCTGAAGCTCGCGGATATTGAGCGGCTATTTGGGCGGCGTTAACAAAGTTAATGAAAACTAGTATTTAAACTTCCCGCTCATAGTTCTGCAAATCAAGGACTTCACTTTTAATAATAGCCTCAGTTATTGAAATGACTGGGTCGTTTGGAGTAAGTTTATTTCTTCCAAGCAGTACGTCTTTCCAGCCCCGGTATTTGTCAAATTGAACTAGAAATCCAATTGGTTCGTCGTCAATCACTGGTTCTTCTGTTTCAGGATGAGTATCAACAAATGCTATAGCGCCGACCATGTAGTTTTGGCCATCTATTTTTGTATCGAAATACCAACCCCAATCTTCTGTCTCAACTTCATCAAATGTCTCATGACCGCGTTGTTTAAAGTTTTGGCGAAGCATTTCAGCTAACGAATGTCCAAAAATTAGATTGATATCATTACGAGGCTCATTGATGATATCGAATTGCTTCGATTCAAAGGTTAAAAGTGTCATAATTTGCCTCTTTTTGTTCGTTTGAAAGAGGGATACACGAAACAATCTAAGTTTTGATTTACGACTTTACACAATTGTTATTTTTTCTGCGAAAGTCTGGTCAGTACGATAGGAATGTAACTCGTTATCAATGTAGAGTTCTAGTCTATGAGCCCACTCTCAAAAAAGAATCTGAAAGCAGCCGTGATAGAATATCTGCCGCTGGCGTTTGGATTGCGTATCCCGGGATTTATCAGAATCCATTTTCGCTATTTTGCCAGCAATCCTTTTATCTGGCTCGTGCTTGTCATTGCGCCTTTCATCATCGGCCTTATGACATTGTCGATGATGAACCAACACTGGGAAGAGGTGGCCCTATCGGGATGGCAGCGCTTTTTCATCGTTCTTTTTATCATCGCGATTGCGTTTTATTTTGCGGAACGTCACCGTAAATTCCGCCGTTTCTACGTGATAGCTATTCCCGGAATGGTGATCCTTAACGGACTGTTTCGGTTTGTGTTTGATGGCGGACATCTCTTTGGCGGAATTGTTACTTTTGCTATTTTAGCCCTTATACCCGCTTGGATATTGGCTCACTTTTCTATGGGCATGGGCTACCGGATGCTTAGTAATGGCGCGGATAAAAATTACCGCCCGGGGCGAGATCTTTATATGCAAGGGCATTATACCAAAGCGTTTTTACATTTAGAGCCTGCGGCCAAACGCGGCCACATGAAGAGTCTTTACCTGATGGGGCATGCCTGTGAGAATGGTCATGGCCGTCCGCAAGATAAAATCAAAGCCGCCCGCTTTTACGATAGATCAGCCAAAAAGGGTTACCGCAAAGCTCATGCGGCCTTTGAAGCCTTATTTAAGAGTTTCAGCGCGAAAGAGGTTGAGGCTTATGAAGCTGACCTTGAGATTAAGGGTCATGAGGAGCTGTTCTGACTGTGTTTAATGTATACGGTGATGTAAATCGCCTTTAGTGAAATTCAGTCTGCCAAAATCGCGACGATAGCCACGGATATCGCAAGGCTCATTTTCGACACAATATTTGACGGCTAATACCCTGCTTATTTCACCGCCGCTTGAAATTCTATTGTAAAGCTACTCGGGGTTAATGTGCCTTCGCTCATGCTACCTTTGGGGGCTATGCAGATAAATGTGATGTCTGGGTCATAAGTTCCAGAAGGCGTATCAGAACACGCTGCAAAATTAGCTGGCGCAGTTACAGATTTAGAAAAAGCCAAATCCGTAACAGGGTTAAATGTTAGCCCGCTATCATTATCTATAAAACTTACAGACCCCGTTTTAAAACTGAGCTCAGCGGGCATGGCGTCAATAATTTCAAGGCTATCTGTATCAATGGCGCCGCTTCCTGAATTCTCAACGTTAATGTCATAAACAACGTCACTGCCGGGAATGGCATAAGGGCTAGAATTTCCCGAATACATCTTAACGTCTTTATTAGCAGTCATATTTGGCGCTTGATTGTTATCAAAAATCCAATAACCAACATTCTCGGATGTATGAGTTCGAGTCTTATCACCAGCGACAACTTCTTCATCAATCGCCCAGCTGATTTGGTTAGAGGGAAGGGGATCGTTACCATAAAGGACAGCCCACCCACCTTGACCCCCATCCTCGCCTTGCTGTGTAAGAATGCCGATGTCAAAATCACCTGAGACCGTGTAATTATAGGGTGGATTATTGCCAACGCCCGCACCGCTATCCGGTCCTACGGCGGCAGCGAACGAGATATCATTGACTGTGCCGCTACTGGCTTCGATGACAATATAGCCCAGTGTTTCAGCCGCGCGGGAGCCGTTAATTTGGCCAATATGTTTGCCCACACATATACCGTCCGCTTGACCTGAAAAGAATGCGCCATTGCCGCGCGAGTCGCAATCATAGTTCCAAAATACACTCGCATTTGCATCGTTGAAGCTCATGACCTGTCCGACAACATGTGGATTGGCATATGTTTGAGTGATATCTGATGACACGTCTTCATTATTGATATTTCCCCATCCGCCCGGAACCGAAAGCCCGCTTGTTTGATCGGAAATTACCTTGCGGGCTTCGTATTTAAGCCCGCCGCTATTATAAGCGCCTTCGTCGGAAATAACGCAATGTACGTCAGATGGTGTCACGACAGAGCTATTTTCATATTGCTGAATGCGAAGCTGAAAGCTGGTAGAGGTAATATTTTGTATGCGGGTTACGACGGGCGGCGAAGCTGCGCTGGGCAAGTTATAGGTACAGACAACTATCGCATCACTATAAGTATTTTCCAGAGCGACAGTTTGCCAAGCCGCTCCCACATTTGGAACACGCTTTAATTCCAAATTATCGGTCATTATTTGCCCATATGCGGGCGCACTCATCATCAATAAGCCCGGGCAAATCATAGATAATAATTGCCGCATCATAACATAAGTATATTTTACGCTTTATTTACTAGGACTGAATGACTGTGCCTAATGCCGTTAAACAGATTTAACCATAAATTGACCTGTTTAGGTGGAAGTCTGTCTGTCAATTTGAGCTAATTTTTCCCAAAACTGTTAAAAATAGGGATTTACTCTCTCAGTTGATAAATCCGCACATAATCTATTTCCATCCGTGCGGGGACAGCTTTTTTGCTTATGCCTTTCTTCCCGCCCCACGTTCCGCCTATGGCCATGTTCAGAATAATGTGGTGAGGGCGATCAAAAGGCCAGCTGCTTTCGCCCTGGCCGTCATTCTCATAACGAAAATAATCTTGGCCATCCATAGCCACGGTGATGGTTTCAGGCGTCCATAAAAGACTATGGGTGTGAAAGGCCTTGCAAGCTGTTTTTACCTTTAAGGTTTCCCCGACTTGGTTGTTAAGTAGGTGATTATAGTCGCCAGTATGTACCGTTGCGTGGAATCGTTTTTTATCGTGGCCGACATATTCCATAATATCGATTTCGCCGCTATCGGGCCACGCACCAGGCTCTTCAGGCAATGTCCAAATGGCGGGCCATAAACCACGCCCGCACGGCATTTTTGCGCGGATTTCAAAATAGCCATATTGCCAAGCGCTCTTGCCTTTGGTGTAGAGACGGGCAGAGCTATAGTCCTGTCCGCCGTAATCCATAAAATCTTTCAATACATCGCCATCTTTATGCGCTTCGATAATAAGATGGCCTTTTTCGATACGTGCATTTTTGGCACGGCTTTCTGAATAATATTGTTCCTCTTCATTCCACCACCCATCTTTATTGCGGTAAGTATCATAAGCCCATTTCGCGGGGTCAGGCAGGCCTTCAACCTCAAATTCATCAGACCAGACCAAGCCATAGCCTTGGGGCAGAGCAGGAACCAGTTGGTCCGTGGCCTGTGCCATGGCTGCTGCACAGCAGCAGAGTGCAAACAAAGCCAAGGCTGTATGAGTGAGGGCGTATAAAATGGTTCTCATTATAGAATGATAGCGGTGTTTTTACGCGGGACAAGACTGTTTCATTCGTGCCGAGCCCGAGACAGACCCTAAGCCAGACGCATAAACAAAACCCGCGCCGCACCCCATGTCTTATCGGCGAGGACTTCAAAGCCTCTTGGGTCTAATTCCGCGTCTTTGCTTTCTTCTAAAATAATAATGCCATTTTCGGCTATCAGGTCATAGTCTTTTAGGCGTCTCAGCACAGGTTTCCACATCCCCTTATTGTAAGGCGGGTCCATGAAAATATGGGTAAAGGGGCCGCGGAGATTTCCGGGCGCGATCTTAAGCTTGGTTGCGTTATGACGGTGCAAACGTGTGCAGCCAAAGAGGCCCATCTTATCGACATTTTCTCTGATAGCGCCGCGGGCTTTGGGCTCGGTTTCAACGAAAAGGCAGAACGCCGCCCCGCGCGATATCGCTTCTAATCCAAGTGCTCCGCTACCGGCAAATATATCCGCAACAATAGCGCCTTCAAGCTGCGGCGCCCAATCCGCATGGGCAAGAATATTGAAAATAGACTCGCGTGTTTGATCACTGGTCGGGCGTGTGTCTTTACCTGAAGGGGTGGCAATATTTCTGCCGCGAAGTATGCCTGAAACTATCCGCATTATTTACGCCGCCCGGCTGGCTTGTTTGCTGTAGGCTTTCCTTTTGCGCTGCCCTTAAAATTCATCTTACGTCCACCGCTTGAGCCTCCGCCGTAACCGCTGCCGCCAGACTTATTTTTCTTGGCTGGCTTATGTGCAAATTTACCACGGCCCGTTGGCGCCGGCTTTCCGTCGTCTTTCTTCCCGTCTTTGGCGAAGCGTTTTGCGCTGGCATGGGTGCCGCGCTTAGGTTTAGACACGCGCTGTCCTTGAGGGCGCGCTAGTGGTTCAGGCACATCGATAAGGTGCCCGACCTGTTGTCGCAGAACACGGGCTTTGACTTCTTCGACCTCGCCTTTATCTAAATTGCCTAATTGGAAGGGACCGTAAGACACACGAATGAGGCGGTTCACGTGCAGACCAAGCGTATCGAGTGCGCGGCGCACTTCACGATTCTTTCCCTCGCGCAAGATCACGGCAATCCATACATTATCACCTTTCTGGCGTTCAAGCTCGGCTTCAATCGGGCCCGTTAGAATACCGTCAATTTTTATACCAGCTTTCAGCCCATCTAAATCGGCTTGGGTTACATGACCATAGGCTCTGACGCGGTATTTACGTTGCCACGCCGTGCTAGGCAGCTCTAACTGCCGCGCGAGTTCACCGTCATTGGTGAGCAGCAAAAGGCCTTCTGATGTAATATCCAAACGGCCAATAGAAATGACGCGGCCCATCTCTTCGGGCAAGCTGTCAAACACCGTCTCGCGGCCCTTTTCATCTTTGTGCGACGTCACAAGGCCGTCTGGTTTATGATAGCGCCAAAGCCGCGGCGGCTCTTTATCCGCGATTGGGTTATTGTCAAATAATACCACATCTTTCTCTGTGACCTTAAAGGCTGGCGTGGTTAGGGTTTTGCCATTGACCTTAATGCGTCCGGCTTCAATCAGCTTCTCGGATTCACGCCGCGAGGCGACACCTGAGCGGGCGAGGAATTTTGCGATGCGTTCGCCGTTGGGATTAAATTCCATGGTTGACCTTATTCGCCGCTCATATGAAGAGGGCATATGACTGATGAGGACTATATGCGCGAGGCGCTCCATGAAGCGCAAGCCTCTTCTGCTTGCGGGGAAGTGCCTGTCGGGGCAGTGATTGTCAATGCAGTGGGGCAGATTATCGCGAGAACCGGAAATGCCCCTATCAGTATTGTCGATCCAACGGCACATGCAGAAATTCTCGCTATACGAGACGCCGCTTATAAGGTGGATAATTACCGCTTAAATGGGACCACCCTCTATGTGACGTTAGAACCTTGCACCATGTGCGCGGGGGCGATTTCAAATGCCAGGATTGGCCGTGTGGTTTACGGCGCAAGTGATCCCAAAGGCGGCGCTGTGAAAAACGGCGTAAAGTTCTTTGAACAAACAACATGCCATCACAGACCCAAGGTTACGGGCGGGGTTTTGGGAAAAGAATCCGCGGAATTGCTTAAGGGCTTTTTCAAAGCGCGTCGAAGAAAATGAAAACTAACCTGCGTGAAGTCACTACCGCGCCGCTTATGGGTGAGGCGCAAAGCTCGGGTTTTGGGGGCCGAAATCTGGGCTACCTTTTGGCCCTGATTGGGACGGTTTTCTTTTCGATGAAATCGATATTTGTTAAGTTGATTTATCAGCCTGTAGACGGGATGGCAATTAACAGCGTTGAAGCCATCACCATCATGGCAATGCGTCTTGGGTTTTCCACGCCGATTTATGGACTAATATTGTGGCTCGCCTTGCGGCGGCGCAGGCAGCAAGGCCTACCGCCATTGCTGAAACGGGATATGGCGCTCGCCGCGTGCCTCGGACTGCTAGGCTATTACATCTGCGCTTGGTTGGATATTGAGGGGATTAAATATATCACCGCGCAGCTAGAACGGCTGCTACTGTTCACCTATCCCATTTTCGTCTTTATTTTTGGCGCGATGTTTTTTGGAAAGCCGCTGACCAAACAAGCAGTCTTCGCCGTCTTCATCGCCTATGCGGGTATCGGTTTAATTTTTGCGGGCGGTGATATTGCTGTCGGGCTTAATGTGCCTTTGGGCTCTGCCATGGTTTTGCTCTGCGCGGCGTGTTTCGCGTTCTTTCAGCTTTTCGCAAAGCCCATGATAGGGCGGCTGACAAGCCCGGTCTTTACCTGCTGCGCCATGCTGGGTGCGGGCGTCATGATTGCAGTGCATTTCACGCTTGAGAACGTAGTGTTGGGCGATGTGTCAGAAGTGTTGAACTTGCCGCCGCGTATTTGGCTCTTGGGTATTGCGCTGGCGTTTTTCTCAACGCTGTTGCCGTCCTTTATGGTCAATCTGGCGATTTCGCGCGTTGGGCCTCAAGCAACTTCCGCAGTCGGTATGATTGCGCCTGTCTCCACAATTTTTCTCGCGATATATGTCCTCGGTGAACCTTTCGCGTCGATAGATGGAGTCGGCACGCTCATCACTGTATCAGGTATTGCGCTTTATACTTACTTTGACAGACGGGCTATATCATCCCCGCTAAAGTCAAACCTCTCCACAGATAAATAATTCCGACGACCGTCACCAGATATTTTGTGTAGCTTTTGAAATGCACATCCGAGAGGCGGTGCAAAATACGGGTCCCGACATATGTCCCTAAAATGATGCAGGGCACAGCCACCGCAAACACCCAGAGCGGCGGTAAGGTGGTCAGGCCAAAAGCTGCGATAAGTGGCAATCCAAAATAGATAATTTTGACCATATGAGACGCAAACATGGTGACGGCTTTAGTCGCCACGATTTCTTTGCGGGTCAGGCTGGTTTTTACATAAAAGAAATCCAGTGCAGGGCCCGCGACACCCGCGGACAGGTTCAGCCCCATCACCACAGCACCACATAATATTGCATGGACGGGCTTGGCCGCGTCACCTTGGAACACACCTTTAGGAAGCCAGAGTATAAAGGGCAGTAAGCCTAACACAATAAAGAGTGTGGCTTTATTCGGCACGAAGGCAATAAACGCCAGAACGGCAATTGCTGGAAGCGCGCCCAGCAATGTGAAGCCCAAAATATCCCACCGAATATCCGGGCGAAGGAGCCAAGCCCGGGACGAATTACTCACGCTCTGCACCGCACCGTGTACCACCATGGCTTCAGCTACGCCCATGATAGAAGCAATGATGCCCATAAAGATCATGCCGCCTGCCATGCCGAATATACCTGAAATACAGGCCGTGATAGCGGCAGAGATAAGAATCAGCGCGGCGATTTTCATGCGACTATCTTACCTTTGAAACCTCTGCGGGACAGGGTTAAACCGCCCCTCATGTTAAAAGCCATGACAAAACGTGATTTTTGGAAATATCTGACCCGGGTGCATAAATGGGCGGGTCTTATTCTTGGTATTCAGATTGTAATCTGGTTTGCATCTGGGTTATTTATGGCGCTGTTTCCGATTGACGAAGTGCGGGGGTCGCATCTGGCAGAGAAAGCCACTTGGTCTCTGACCGATGCCAAAGTCATACCGCTTGAGATTGCGATGACGGCTTATGATGGGAACCTTACAGGGGCGTCTTTAACTTCAATTGCGGGAGAGCCCGCCTATGCGTTGATTGGGGATAAGGGTACGCAGCTTATCAATGCCCGAACCGGAGAGCCGTGGGAGCCTGTGGGGGAGAAGGCTATCCGCTTGGCTGCGGATAAATATTATAAAGGGGATGGCGAGATTGCGGCGCTAAAACGCCTGATCGAAACGCCAAAAGAATATCGCCGCCCTCCGCCCGTCTGGCAAGTGCAATATGATGATCGCGCAAAGACGCGGCTTTATTTGGATGCGCAGACAGCCGAGCTTCTCGCGGTGCGGACCAAGCTTTGGCGGGTTTATGACTTTATGTGGATGCTCCATATTATGGATTATGACACACGCGATAATTTCAACAGTTGGTGGCTTAGGCTCGCCGCGTTTCTGGCACTACTCTTTGCGATAAGCGGAATGATGCTTGTCGCGCATCGAGTATTCCTGCGGCCTAAGCCAAAACGTAAGCTTAGTTAAATGCACCCTTGCGCCAAAGTTTCCATCCAAGCACTGGGGAGCAGATGACGGGGTGTTTGCGCTGGAAGGGGGTGGGCTCAATGGTAACGCCTGAGTGGTTTTTTAGTTTCCGCAAGACATAATCTAATCCGCCTTCGAATGTCGCGGCGCTGTTAATGACGCGGATGGCTGTCATGGGTTTGCCGAGGAGACGGCGGACAAACCATTTGGTTTTTGTGGGGCCAGCGGGCAAGTCCGGCAGAATATATAATCCGTCTTTATCTGGGAGGCCGTAAAGCGCCGTTGTTAGCCTTGCATAGCGCTCTCCATAGCGATCTACGATTTCCGCCGCGCGGCCTTCACTGCTCTCGGGGCGAAGTTCCGTGCGGTAGCTTTCATAAAAGCCTTTGGCCCAAAATTCAGTTGACGTGATGGGCCTGTCTATGAGCGGCGCAATCTGCGCGGCCATATGCCGAACCGCTGTTTCGCGCGAGGCCATCAAGCGCTCAGCCACCATTTCCTTCTTGGGAAACAACATCACGCTGGGCTGACAAAACCGGCCCCAGACCATAGAGAGCAAAGCGTGGGCCCCGCAGCGTTTTTCAAATTCCGCGATGGAAATAATGGAATATTTACACGTGCTGAGCACACCATTTTCATCGGTTTGTTCGTAGTAATAAACGGCAGGTGGGATGAGGCGGTTAAGCATTGCGCGCAGCGGGTTCTGATGGGTCTTGCGATAGCTATCCACCACAACATAAAAATCGAGCATTTTTTCGGCCGTCTCCAAATCGCGCAAAGACGAGCCATAATACATAAAAGCTTGAACGCGCCCGGGATGCCGCGCGGCGATAGCTTCGCAGACGGATCTCACCCGCGCATTCGGGGCCACATTTTCCTCAGCCAATATATTTTTTATCGTCTCGCTCATGAGGCAAACCGAATAGGCCGTGTTGCGCGAATTTTAAAGCCTTTGGTTAATTTCAGAACTTCACCATCTAAAACGCAAGGCCCTTTATACTGATATGTCAAATCATCCGCCGTCCAGCTATACATACCGTCTCGGCTGCGGTCTTTTGATTTGTTTCCCAGCCAGAGACTGGCGACATGGCGCACAAGCTTTTGATATTCGCCTGCCACATATGTCACGCGCAAGGGACGGTCCCCTTCGCCCCAAAACGGATCAAGACCGAGCATAAGGCCCGGCAGGGTGGTGACAATCGTGCCTAAATGCGGACCGCGTAATTTTTGTTGGCCGTCAGCTTCAATACTCAATTTTACTTTGGTGGGGTGCGTAATCCGGCTTGTTCCAGTCGCGCCTTTTAGAATGCCGCCAATAACTGCAAGCGAGCCGCCAATACCTCGGTCATGTAATTTGTCTTTGGTATAATCTGTAACCTGCGGAAGGGCGCCAGAAGAAAATAGAAAGCCGTAATATTTGCGTTGTGCTTTATCTTTGATACGAAGCAACGGAGCGTGTTTCAAAGATTTATCTGCGCCCAACGCTTTTGCTACCGCTTGAGGGGTTGCGGCGGTCAGGCCAATATTTCGCGCGACTTGATTAGTGTTACCGCCCGGCACAATTGTGAAAACGGGCAGGTTGCGCGCTTTTTCCTGCCGCAGAAATTCCGTCAATATGCCTTGCACCGTCCCGTCACCGCCTTCGATAACGATATGTTCGGCTTTTGCCAAAAGGGCTTCTTTAACGAGGGCATCCACATCGGAAAAATCACCGACATCGCGCAATATGGCATTATGCTGCTCAGCTAATTGTGGGAGGAGAGCGCCCTTTTTTGCGACCTTTGCACTGGCGGAGTTAATAACGAACCATGGCCGTGCGGTCTGCATGGCCTAAAGGCTTTCGGCTTTCAGGCAAAGCCATGTCCCTAGAATGCCAAAAAAGACAATTGGCATTGCGATAGCAATGGGCACAGGCATCCCGCCTGATGCTGCAAATGTGGCCATGGCGCCGTCCAAAATCAGGAATAAAAAGCCGCCCGCTAAACCAATAATTAGCGCTTTATCGCCTGTATCTTGCCGCGCCGTGCGTTGCATGAGCGGGACCGCAACTAAGAGCAGTACAAAAGCTGCTAAAGGACGCGTGATACGATGCGCATGCCAAAATGTATATGCAAAGCGGGGTTTGGAACCTGAATTACCGCGTTTAGAAAAGTTACGCATTTCAGATATGGATAGGTCGCGAGGCTCAGCCGCCAATCGCGCAATGGATTTGGGGTCTTGGCGTGTTTCCCAGAGGCGCGGATTTAGCTCTGTGGAGGCGGAGCGGGGCTCGCCATCCGCGCCTTTAACGGGCAAGACCTCAACGCCCTCTAACGTCCAATTGCTGCCTTCATATGTTGCGCGTTCAGCCCATATAATTTCTTCAACGGCGCCAGAATCTGACCGGGCATAAAGCTCAAGATTGCCGAGTGTGTTATAATTTATTCGTCTGGACGCTTTGATAATACGGCCATTATCTTCAAGCCAGAGCGGGTTATCGGCTGTAATATTTTTGACTTTATATTCTCCAATGCCCCAAGCTTGTAGAGACCGCACTGCGGGGGCGATACTGTAATCAATAATCGTAATCGATGAGAAGGCTGCGGCCAGAACAACAGGTGTCATTAACAAAAGCTGTTTTGGCACGGATATACCAAAGCCGAGCAATGCGACAAGCTCATGCTGTCTTATCAATTTTACAAAGGTCAATAATATCGCCACGACAATGGTGAAGATGAAAATACGGTCGAATATTACAGGGGCTCTCAGCGCCATATATTTAAACGTATCGGCAAATCCGCCGCCGCCCCCCAGAATATCACTACCATTTGCGAGGCTGTCCAAGAGCCCGATAAGCACCAAAAAGCCAAACACTGTTGTCAGCCATGTGCCGATAAACATTTTGGACAGGTAAGACAGAAACTTAAGCATTATCCGGCCTCAGCTCCAAAGCGGTGAATGGCTTTAATCTTAGAGCTTATCTCTCCTTGGATATGGCCCATGTAATGCGACACAGAGGTGAGCGGCGGTTGTCCCATTTTATAGGCGCTCTTACGGAATATCCATAAAGCGAAAAGGGCGACGCCAATAATTATCGGCCAAATGCCGGCCCAGGGCGGTATCTTTCCTGCCGCGCCCAGGCTCTGTCCAAATTCTAAGGCTTTTTGCAAGGAAATGAGGAATATAACCCCTATCGCAATGCCCGCTGAGGACGGGTTGCGACCATAATTCAATCCAAAGGGCACAGCAATAAAGGGCAGAATAAGCAGTAAAACGGATTTGGCCAAGCGTAGGTGTAGCGTTGCATTATTTATATCGGCATTCACATTGAATCGGGTAACATTTCCTTTTCGGTTCTCGAGAAGCTCAAGTGAGGTCATTTCGCGCTCATCATCACCGCGCTGGCGAAAAATAACAGGGCTAGCAGCGCCCGCTATAGAACTACTTTCAAATTGCAGATCGCCATCCAATTTTTTACCTTCGACGACGCGGTAAATTTGTCCCTTTGAAAGCTGCAATACGGGGTCCATAGTTTTCTCGCGAATGATGATTTCGCCTTGGCTTGCTGTGGTCAAACGCACGCCAACTTGACGATATCCGTCCATCTGTTTTTCATAGATAAAAATAGGCCCAATAGCGGCGCCCGGCAGGTCTGTCCCGGCAAAGAATGTCCGGTTCCCAACACTGGTAAAAGTGCCTTCGCGCAGGGCTGCCGTGAAAGATTGTTGTTTCACAGAATGCTCAACTTGGCGATAATTATAGCGGCCCACGGGTTGCATGTAGCCTTCGATAAAAAGCGTGATGACAGCTAAAAAGGTCCCTAAAAGCAAAAAGGGTTTGGTCATGTGAAAGAGCGAAATGCCCGACCCAAATGCGGCGGTCAGTTCGCTTGAGCGGCTAAACCGGTCCACTGTGATGATAACGCCAAGCAGAAGCGCCATAGGCACGGCAATGCCTAAATAATAAGGTAAAAGGTTCACAATCATTTGTGATGTATCACTCGCAGGATTTGTCGAAGTGGCGACAACCTGAAAAATTCTCAGCAAGCGCTCCATTAAAAGTACGCAGCAGGCGAAGATAATGAGCCCGCCAATGGTAACGGCGGCTTTTTTCATGAGATATCGGTTGAGTCGGTCCATATGTTAAATTGCTGTGAAATCGCCTTTACTTAACGGGGCCAAATACCCATATGATAGCCAAGAATGGCCAAAACATTAAAGGCCGCAATATAGAGGCTTATCGGTGAAAGCAAACCACGCAGGCAGATTTTTTGCATCTCTGACGACTTTGTCATGTTTGGCGCTTATGTCAGCGCCTGCATTCGCGAATGATGATTACAAACCCGGAGACCTTGAAGGCGAGCACGGTACAATATCTCAAACCGGCTTAGAGACCGGGCTTGAGCTCTATGACCGAGACGCGGATGACACATGCGTGCCCGGGGCTCTGCAGATTCGGGCCACTGTTACAAATGTATCCAAAGAAGGCATGGTGAAAGTCGAGCTCTTTGGCGAAGAAGACTTCATGAAAAAGTCAGGTAAGCTTCGTCGTATCCGTGTTCCCGCTGAAGATGGATCAGTAAAAGTCTGCATTAATCTTCCGGCGCCCGGGGAATATGCACTTGTCGGTTATCACGATAAAAATGGCGACCGAAAGCTGAAAAAGGCTTGGAACTTTAAGCCTAAAGAGCCTTATGGCGTCTCCAATAATCCGAAAATAGAAAGTCTGCGCTTGCCCAAATGGTCAGAGGCCGGCTTCCAAGTCCCCATGAACGGGGTCGATATCACGATGGAATTGATGGACCCTTAGAGCGGCGCTTTTAAGCCTAAAAGGTTGACCTAAAGCGGAAAGATTAGCACAAGCGGCGCAAATTTGCGTGGAGGCTCTGTGCCAGCATCATCTTTGGATATTCTGCCTGTAGAGGGCAAGGCGATGACGCGGCGTTTTTTGGCTGTGCCCGATAAGGTTTATGCAGATGACCCTCATTGGCGGTCTCAATTGGGGTTTGAGCGCGCGGCGCATTTAAATCCTAATAAAAATCCGGGCGCTGCAAGCCTGGAAAATCGACAGCTCTTTATAGCCGTACAAGATGGCAGGGATGTCGGGCGTATCGCCGCCTTTATCAATCCGGCACATAACGCACATTCTAGTTCCAATGACGGCTTTTTCGGCTTTTTTGATTGCATAGCTGAGCCTCAGATCGGGAAGGCTCTCTTGGAGCGGGCAGAAAGCTGGCTAAGTGATCGCGGCGTGAATAAAGCCATAGGCCCGGCACAATGGAGCGTGAATGAGGAATGCGGTCTTCTCATTGACGGTTTTGAGACACCTCCCGTTGTGATGATGCCTCACGGACGGCCCGCTTATCAAGAAATGATTGAAGGGCAGGGATTTCTCAAAGCTACGGATATGCTGGCCTTCCAAGCGGAGTTGGCGGCAGGTTATCCGCGCCCGAAAATGACGCAAGCCATGGTCAGGTCTGCCGCGCGAAATAAGGATATTGTTATTCGCCCGATGCGGCCCTCTAAATTTATGGAAGACGTGAATATCGTTATGGGCATTTTTAATGATGCCTGGTCTGAGAATTGGGGTTTCGTGCCATTTTCTGACAAACAAATCACCCATATGGCCAAAGAAATAAAACCCATCATGTTCAAAGAAGGCATGTGGGTGGGCGAATATAAAGGTGAGCCTATTGCCTATATCTGGATGATCCCGGATTTGAACGAGGCCATCCGCGATCTTGGCGGCTCTATTTTGCCATTTGGCTGGGCCAAGCTGTTATGGAGACTAAAAGTCAGCGGGGTAAAGCAAGCGCGTATTCCGCTCATGGGTCTTCGAAAAGAATATCATAATACGCGAACAGGCCTCTCTATTGTGGCGTCTCTTTGCGAGACGGTTTTTGATGCCGCCCGTCAAAAAGGCTTTACCCATTGTGAGTTGTCCTGGATTCTCGAAGACAATCCCGGCATGATTGCTATTTGCGAACAAGCCAGCGCCAAAGCTTATAAAACTTATCGCATGTATGAGAAAAATCTCTGATGCCAAACACCTTAACATCTGTTTCGGTGCTCATTTTAGCGGGGCAGCGCGAAGGCGTGGTTGATCCGCTCTGCGCGGCGGCGGATGTTGAGCGCAAGGCACTAATTCCGATACTCGGAAAACCTATGCTGAATTATGTTTTGGATGCTTTAACGGCTGCGGGGTTGTCATCACCATTTCATGTCAGCGGCTTTGACGCGGATTATGATGCGCGCTTAGTGCAATCACCGTCTGCGCCTGGTCCGGCGGGGAGTGCTTATGCCGCTTTGACGGACGGCATATCATTTCCGTGCCTTGTCACGACCTGTGATCATCCGCTTTTAACCGTCGAAATGCTGGAAATATTTATATCTGGCGCCAAAGAAAGCGGCGCAGACTTTTGTGTGGGATTAGCGCCCAAAAGCGTGATTGCGCCGGCCTACCCTGAGACCAAGCGCACCTATTGGAAATTTTCTGATACCCCAGTTTCGGGCTGTAATTTGTTTTATGTTGCCAATGAAAAAGGCTTGGCCGTCATAGAGTTTTGGAAAGACGCGCAACATTTGCGCAAGCAGCCGCTCAAGCTTGCCCGGATGATTGCTTGGGGCTTGGTCGCCAAATATTTAACGGGCCGCCTGACTTTGGCGGAGGCCTTTAACTATGTCTCCAAACGGTTAAACATTAAGGCAGCGCCTGTGATTATCCCAATCGCTGAGGCCGCCATTGATGTGGACAAACCCGTCGATAAAGAGCTTGTCGAGCGCATCCTATCAGGGCGCGCCGCATGACCCCGAACCTGATTGTTGACTCCAAACACAGTGTCGGGAAACGGATCGCCGCCAATACGGGCCTTATGATGGGGTCTAAAGCCTTAGCGGTTATCCTCGGCCTTGGCAGTATCTTAATTGCAACAAAGAATCTAAGCGCGGCAGAATTGGGTATTATTCTCTTCCTTCATGCTTATATGCTTTTCTTTTCGGAGGTCACGGCGTTCCAGTCTTGGCAATCTCTTATTCGCTTCGGAACGGATGATATAAAAGAGAATGATGCACCGCGTCTGGCCAAGCTCATGCAATTTGGTGTCAAGATTGATGCAATATCGGCTGTGTTTGGCTTCGCGATTTCAGTTGCGATATTTTCATTTATTGTGTGGCTGACCAAAGCATTTCCTGATGTGTTCTCGCGGGCTGAGAATTTTAATATTTCGGATTTGCGAAATATTGCGGCGCTATATTGTATTTTGATTTTGTTTAGACAACGCGGGGTCAGTATCGGCGTTTTTCGGCTTTTCGATAAATTTCACATCCTTGCTATTCATAGTTTGATCATGCCGACCACGCGATTTGTTGGCGTCCTCATAGCGGTGATTACAGGTGCAGGTTTCTCGGGATTTTTACTGGCGTGGTTTTGCGGGTCACTGACGGCTTATATTTTTCTGCCGCTTATGGCGCTTTTTGAGTTGAAACAACGTCATATGGTGGGCTTGCTCTTTCGCGCAAAATCATCGCTGCGACATCCACGTCCCGGATTGTGGCCGTTTATGATCAAATCCAATATCGATTCAACACTGGCGGCCTCCACTGCCCATTTGCCTGCGCTCTTGGTCATGTCAGTTTTTGGTTCAGCTTGGGTGGCCGTTTACCGTATTGCAGAAGAGGCTGCGAAATTACTGTCTGAAGGCTTTAAGCTTTTGGACCAGGTTATTTATCCTGAACTCGCCAAGATGGTTAGCCTTGGACAGGCCGATAAAATCTGGCGCTTGGTGACCCGCACAGCTGTGATACTTTTAGGCTTTGGACTTGTGATAGCGGTCTTGGTGCAAATTGGCGGGCCTGAATTGCTAAGCCGTATTTTTTCTGCGGATTACGAACAAGCGGCGCCGTTAACGTCACTCTTAGTTCTAGCTGCTGCTCTTATGGGCATTGCGGCTCCGCTTTACCCTGTGCTTTATGCGGCGGATCATCCCGAGCGCGCCATATATGCGCGCGGGACCGGGGTCTTGGTATATATTTCCGCCTTTTTCATCTTTAGTTTTACAATTGGAAAAATGGCGCCGGGTTGGGCCGCTATTTTGAGTAATGCGTCAGCCGTGATTTTGCTTGTCTTTTTGGCGAGGCACACATTGAAAAATGCTGTTCGAGAGCAAAAACAGGATAGTCTAACAACGAAGCAAACTTTCATGCCTAAGCTGAATTTGATCGGTGTTACAAATGCTAAAATCTGGGGACTCCCCTTGAAGGAATGGCAAGAGCGGGCCTTTAAAAAGGCTGGTACTGACCAAACACAGACGTCCAAAGAGACGGTTCATATACATATTGATTGGATATTATCGTCCGCTTTGATGAAAGCTTTTGTATCTGGCGGCAGGCGGGCTCTAATTGCAGGGAATATAATTATCGGCGTCAATGGTGTTGATAGTCAGGCTGCAAAAAGTCTCATAGGGCAGAGCGTAAATGCTCTTAAGGAAACCAATATCAAAGCGGCCTATCCCGAAGAACTAGATGATGGATATAACAAGGCCCTCCGAAAGACAGAGCCGCCTTATGCGCTTAACGTCAACGAAACACCTGTAGCTGATATTATGCGCCGGCAATTTGCTAGCTCTTATAAAGGCATTACAGATTTTGTGACGAAATGGATTTGGCCTCTGCCGGCTTTTTATGTCACGCGAGCCTGTGCTGCGATGCGGCTAACGCCCAATATGGTTACGACCGTTGGATTAGTTCTGACATTTGCGGCCATGTATTATTTTTGGCACGGGCAATGGGCGTTGGGCTTTCTGACAGGGTGGCTCATGACCTTTTTAGATACGGTTGACGGTAAGCTTGCACGGACAACGATGACTTATTCCTGGTGGGGAAATATTTATGATCACGGTATCGATTTAATACATCCGCCTTTTTGGTATTTTGCCTGGTTTGTCGGCCTCGGCAACGCCTTTCACTGGGATGAGATTTTAACGCAGCCCATGACATTTGCGATTGCAGCGATATGCGTGGGTTATATTGTGGATCGTATTATTGAAGGCATTTTCCTCGGACAGCACGGATTTCACATTCACGTTTGGACGAAAGTAAATTCGGCGCTACGTTTCTTTATTGCGCGGCGTAACCCGAATATGTTTATTTTTATGGTGGGTATTTGCCTTTTACCTTGGGCGGCGGACGCTGGGCATTGGGGGTTTTACGCTGTCGCGATTTGGACGTGGGTCTGTATCGCATTTAATATAATCTCTGTAATAGCGGGGATGTTGGTCAAAGGGCCTCTTCAAAGTTGGATGGATGCGTGATGAGCAATATTGCCGTTTTCGACTTAGATTACACGCTTACTATACGAGGGACATGGGGGCGGTTTGTAGTCAAGACCGTCAAATATAAGCCGTGGCTCTGGCTGCCTCTTGCGTTTTCTGCTGGTTTTACACAATGGCGTTACAAACAAGGTCATCTCCCGCGCATTCGCGTGAAACAAGCCATGATGCGTTGGAGTATGGTCGGTAAGTCTCGTGAAGTCCTAGAACAACTCGCGAAAGAATTTGCAGAGACTGAGGTCACCCATGGCCTTCGTCCCGGCGCTGTGAAAGCATTAGAGGCCCACCGGGCACAGGGGGATGTGATTATCATCGCTAGCGCCGCCGTCGATCTTATCGTTTCACCCATAGCTAAACGCCTAGGAATTGAGCATTGGGTGGCGACAGATATGAAATGGGAGAGCGAAAAGCTTGCCCCTGAATTTGCGTCAGACAATTGCTACGGACCGCAAAAATTACTTCGCCTCAAGCAGTTATTAGCTGAGAGCCCTGAACTGAAACAAAATAACACACATATCACAATGTACACGGACAGCTATTCGGATATTGATATTTTACGGTTTTGTGACACAAGTGTCGCTGTTAATGCTGATCGTAAGCTCACTAAGGCCGCCGGGGATGAAGGTTTTGAGTTGGTCGATTGGGGTTCATAATAAAACAGGGTTGTATAAACATGCATGCTATTATTCTATCCGCGGGCCGGGGTTCGCGGCTACTTCCCCTTACCACTGATATGCCAAAGTGTCTTCTGCCTGTCGGTTTGAGGTCCGTATTGAATTTGCAGCTCGATACGCTGTTCCATCAAGGTATTAAAACAGCGACCGTCGTGACGGGCTTTAATGCTCATATGGTCAAAGATGAAATCAAAGCGCGCCAAACAGGGCCACATGTTAAAACGCTCTATAACCCTTTTTTTCAGGTTGCGGATAACCTGGCCTCTTGCTGGATGGCGCGAAAATCTATGAAGCAAGACTTTCTTTTGATTAACGGAGATACGCTATTTAGCCCAGCTCTTTTGGATAAAGTGCTTAGCGCACCCGCCAAAGACATCACCGTGACGATTGATAAAAAAGGTCATTATGACGGTGATGATATGAAAGTGTCGCTAGAGGGTGACCGCTTAATAGCGATTGGCAAGACTCTGCTCGCGCAACAAACACATGGCGAGTCTATCGGTATGCTCCGTTTTATGAATGACGGGCCTCAAATTTTCAGAGATGAGCTTAAGCGCCTTATGAAAATTGAAGACGGCACGAAGAGCTGGTTCCTCTCAGCCATTCACGGCCTAGCCCAAGCGGGACAACGGATTGACACGACTAATATTCAGGGCTCAACATGGGCCGAGCTCGATACCCCTGAAGATTATGAAATTTGCCGGGAGCTCTTTGGAAATAGCGAAATGGCACGTAAGCAATTCAAGGCTATTTGATCTGAGCGTAGGCCTTACGCAGTTAAACGAAACAGGAGTGGTAGGGCGAAATGAAGCTTCTTAATAAAATGATGACCCGCTTTGTGAAAGTGGGGCAGTTGACGATTATTGATGCGGATGGAAAGCCGCATGTCCATGGCCCTGGCGGAGAGCCTTCCGCGACTGTGCGTCTTATGGATAAGAAACTCTATCGCTCTCTCTTTTTTAATCCCGAACTCAAAGCTGGCGAAGCCTATATGGACGGCACCTTAATTTGCGAGGCGGGCGGCATAAGAGAATTTTTGCGCGTCTTTGCCATGAACGCGTCTAACCTGCGCGGGCAGGGCCATCAGAAACGCCTGAGAGCGTTTTATAAAAAAGTGAAGCGATTTCATCAAAGCAATACGCTGATCACGGCGAAGCAAAATGTGGCGCATCACTACGATATTTCCAATGATATGTATAAGCTCTTCCTTGATGAGGATATGCAATATTCTTGCGGATATTACGCCGATCCGAGCGACTCACTAGAGACAGCGCAGCGCGCCAAAAAAGCTCACGTCGCGGCAAAACTTAATATAAAGCCGGGTAATACGGTTCTTGATATTGGCTGTGGTTGGGGCGGGCTCGCGCTTTATATTGCCGAGAATTTTGATGTGCATGTCACGGGCGTCACTCTGTCCAAAGAGCAACATGCATTAGCAACAGCGCGCATTGCCGAGCGAGGCCTTGAGGGCAAAGTCGAATTTATCCTCAGTGATTATCGCGACCTGACGGGACCGTATGACCGCATCGTCTCTTACGGCATGTTTGAGCAAGTCGGCGTGCCGCATTTCCTCGAATTTTTCACTAAAGTGAATGATCTTATGGCTGATGATGGCTGTATGCTGCTTCACTCCATTGGCCGCCGCGGTCAACCCGGCTCAACCGCCCGCTGGATTCGTAAATATATTTTCCCAGGTGGCTACTCGCCTGCTTTGTCCGAGACTTTAGCCGAGATAGAAAAGTCTGGCCTTTGGGTTACGGATATTGAAATATTGCGATTACATTATGCAGAGACCCTTTTGGCCTGGGATGAGCGCTTTCAGAAAAACCGCGCCCAAGTTGCCGAGATGTTTGATGAGCGTTTTTGCCGGATGTGGGAATTTTACCTGATCGCGAGTGAGTTTTCCTTCCGCTATAGTAAGAATATGAATTTCCAAATTCAGCTGTCAAAATCTGTCAATGCCTTGCCAATGACGCGTGATTATATGATAGAGGCCGAGCGAAAACTCAATTCAGCTTAAGGCCGCCCATTCATGGCATCTACTGTCGAAAAACCAAAGCATCTGACCAATCCGCGCCGCGCCTTTGTGAAAAAAACGGGTAAGAAGCTCGTGCGCAAAATTGCGGCCTTTCAAGCCAAGCAATCCCGAGTGCCGGATACGCCCAAAATCTCTAATGAGCATTTCCCGTTTCTGAAAGACTTCACGGATAACTGGGAAACTATACAGGCTGAGGCGAAAGAGGTCTTGAAATTCCGTGAGGTTATCCCAGGATTCCAAGATATTTCACCCGATCAATATCGCCTCGCGACAGAGAATAATTGGAAGACTTTTGTGATTTTTGGCTTTGGAGAACGGCTTGAAAAAAATGCCGCGCTTACGCCCAAGACAGCTGATATCCTCGAAGGCGTACCCAATTTGCAAACGGCGATGTTCTCTATCCTTGCGCCAGGCTATCATATCCCAGCCCATAAAGGGGTGACCAAGGGTATATTACGTTCGCATATCGGGCTCATCATTCCTAAAGACCGTGAGAAATGCCGCATCCGCGTTGATGATACGATTACCGCATGGAAAGAAGGTGAGATATTTGTCTTTGATGATACTTATGAGCATGAGGTCTGGAACGAGACGGATGAGGAGCGCGTCATCCTGCTCTTTGATTTCGACCGCCCGATGAAGTTTTGGGGACGGTTCTTAAATAAGACATTTCTGCAAATCATGAAATTTACTGCCTTCTACCAAGATCCCAAGAAAAACCTGCAAACCGCCGAAGAACGCCTAGAAGCGGCCATTCGTAAGGCCGATGCCAATATGGAAGCCATGAGCGACCCTGCGGCGTAAGGCTATACATTGAAGTTTTGTGGTTTTCTGATAGTCCTAATGCATGTCATTTAATGAGACGCAGAAATTCAGCAGCAAAATTCTCTGGTTCATGCGCGTGTCTTTAGTTTTGACGCTTCTTGTTTTACTTTCTGCTTTTTTTCTAGCTGGTGATGCTAATAATGGTCTTATTCTAAGCCTCATAGCTCTCATTTGTGTGCCAGTATTTTTGATATTAGAATTTTGTCAGCTTAAAACTAAAATTGATGCCAAAGGCATCGACTTGAATTTTCGTCCCTTCACAAGAAAATATTATGCTTGGGCTGATGTCCAAGATGCGAAGCTTATCAATTATGGCTTTGTCGGCGGTTGGGGTATTCGCATGACCTTAAAATACGGAACCGTTTATAATACCCAAGGCCAAGAAGGCGTTTTGCTCACTATGAAGACAGGCAAGAAGATCGTTATCGGGACACAGCGTAAAACCGCTATGCAGGCAGCTTTGAATAAATTTTTCAAGGCTTAGTTACAGCCCTCTGACATCCCATTCAGTGCCTATTCAGCTTTGAGCGTCTATTCCGTGAATGAACAGACGTTCGCTTTTGGCCTCGTTTAAGGGGCCAAATTTCACTTTATATGAGAAGTTATGACTATGGATATTATGAATCTTGCCAAAGGAATGTTGGCCCAAAAACTCGGCGGAAATAGCGACGCCGTTGGCGATGTTATGAATAGCCTGTTGGGACAGGGTGACAAAATGGATATTGGCAGTCTCGTAAGTGGTTTTAAAGATAAAGGTTTGGGCGATGTGGCCGAGTCTTGGCTTGGCGATGGTGAAAATGCGCCTGTTTCGGCAGACCAACTTAAAGAGGTGCTTGGCGGGGACCAAGTCGCGGCTGCGGCGGAGAAACTCGGTACGGATGAAGGCTCATTATTGGGTGGTCTGCAGGATGCTCTTCCGCAGCTCATTGATAAAGCGAGCAGCGGCGGGTCTTTATTAGACTCTGTTGGCGGCTTAGGTGGTCTGGGCGGTATGGCGAAGAAATTTCTCTAGGCCATCTTTCGATATATTGATGTTAAGGCGTGCCATCCGGCGCGTCTTTTCATATGGCTAGAGCTTAAGCGGCAGAGGCTGAGGTCTTCGCCAGGGTGAAAAAGAATGTTGAACCTTGGCCGGGTTCTGACTCAACCCAAATTTTCCCGCCGTGACTTTCCACAACTTTTTGGCAAATAGGCAGTCCGATACCATTACCTGCATAGTCTTTTCTATGAAGCCGTTGAAAAATTTCAAAGACCTTTCCTAAATGTTCGGGCTTTATGCCAATGCCGTTATCTTTGACAGAAAACTCCCAATGGCTCGCCAACTCTTTGCTGCTGACATGAACCTTCGGCTGCACCTCTGCGCTCTGATATTTCAGGCCGTTACTGATAAGGTTTTGGAGGAGCTGAAAAATGGAGCTTTTATTTCCATAAATGACGGGTAAGGGGTCTGAGGAAATTGTTCCGCCAATAGATTCGAGTTCAATAGACATATTTTCTTTGACAAGCGTTATCACGGTATTTGTGTCAAGTTCATCTTTACTAATGCCGCCACTGCCTATGCTGGAATAGGTCAAAATATCTGCGACAAGTTTTTGAGCAAAGGCGGTGCCATCCAAAATTTTGTCTAAGAAGAGACTGCCCTCCTCGTCATTCTCGAGCTTGTCGGACATATGCATTTTCAAAAGATCTGCAAAGCTTCCGACTTGCCTTAATGGCGTTTGTAAATCGTGAGAGCAGTTTTGGGCAAAGCGCTCAAGATTTCCGTTGGACTCAGACAGTTTTTGGACGGCTTGGCTAAGCTCCTCTGTGCGTTCTTCAACCAGACTCTCTAAATTAATACGGCGGTTAATCATTGAAGCCAAAGTGAAAGCTAACGCGGCGCTGAGTAAAATACCGACAATCAAAATCAACGGCGGTACCCATTCAAATCCTGCGCCTGTATAATTTGTGGTGGACGTGACCTTCCATGTCCGACCTGCAAAGCTGATCACTTCATCCCGCCGGCCTTTATAGTTTTGGGGCGCAATGCCATAGATGGCCATGGGTTTTGCAGTGTCGGTTATGTCTTCCAGGTAATATGTTACGTCGAGATCCGAAGTGATTTTTTTCTCTATAAGCGTTCCCACCTCGAAAAGTGCGCCTACCATTCCTCTGACGTCAGTCTCACTGGGGTTTGAAGGGACGGCATATGGGTCTTCAAATACAGGGTTTATCAGCATGACGATTGTATTATTACCGAACTCCTCTGGGCCGTTTATGGGGGCCGATGCGGTTACGGTTTTATTGGTGATGCCCATTCGCAGCGCGGGGCCACCTATAGGCAGTGAAGACATATCAAGACCAATTCTGTTGATTTGTCCTATAAGAGGTTTGGAATAAAGCACTGGAAAGTAAGTGTCTTGCGGTTTGGCGACAATAATATTGCCAAAACCGGCCCCGCTAAGAACCTGAAAATTCTCTGAATAAATTTCCTTGAGTGTCGTTTCGAATTTACCGCGATCAGAGTGCTCAACCCTTGGAAGCCACGCATACAGAATGATCGAGGGGTGATCATTTAAGACATCTTTTGACAGCTTTTTAAATTCCTCTAAGCCTATGTCCTTTTTGATATTGTGAAAAGAGGTGAGGGCATTCACGGAAGCCGCGTTATTATCCAGTGTTTCCTGTAAGCGTAAGAGCATCACATTGCTCTGAGCTGTAAATTGCGCGTCTTGGACTTTCTTATGTTCGTCCAGCGCAAACAGATAGGCTGAGATTGCGACCAACAATCCGATTGCAAAAGCAAGTGCAGCTACGCCATATGGTTTTAGATCTCTTATAGCGCCATCCCCGGACTTGAACTTTGAAGACCGTAACTTACTTGAATATGGTTAAAATAGTTTTAGTCGAACCTGTCGTTAATGCGCTGTGAGTGAATATAAAAGTTTGGCATAGTTATTATCCGAGCGCTGTTTTGAGAGATTATAGGCGCCCTCTGTTATATCTAAAACATAACCCTGCTCACTGAATGCCTCATCTCTTGTAAAAATCAAAATTGTGCCTGCCTTAAAATCGTCTTTTTTTGTACCTAGAGTCATTGCGAAGAGGTTTTTGTGATGAGAGGATATAGGTATATATGCGTCCGGGGCGGCTTCCTCTAAGCGGTTCCCGGGTAAGGGCCATATATAAACGGGTACATGATGAATGGGCTTTTGAAGATAGCTTTCCAATGTGCCGCGTTTATTCATGTGCTCGCCGCTAAGAAGCCAAATATCATTCGTTTCAAGGGCTTTTGCGATTTTTTGGAGGGAGGCTTGCCGGGGAATATGGCTACCACTTTCCCAATTGGCGACAGTGGATTGCCCGACGTCACATGCTTTTGCAAGATTATCCTGAGACAGGCCTAATTCTTTTCGGCGGTCTTTTATACGTTGAGCGATACGTTGGGGCATAAAACTCTCTAAATATTCGTTTATCAAATAATTATTAGAGTTTATTACGTCTAAATTTATGTATGTGCAAACATTAAATATGAAGAATTTAATTAAAAATTACATATATTTCATGATATTAATGCGAATAGCACAGCGAGTATGAATGTAATCTGAAAGTTGCCATCACGACTATATTACAAATTTTTTATCAAAAAAACGAATGAAATTTCTTGAAAAACTAAATCGCAAACCTTAAATGATAGTCACGGGTGGAGCCCTAACTATTTCACCGCGCCAGTATCAGGGACGGTTCTGACGCAACAACTTATGAGGATTGCTATGAAAGGCGATTATTGCACACGGGAAGGCGCTGAGCGTCTTAAAGATCAAATTGAAGCTTATTGGGCTGAACGAGGGCATGATGTCCGAGTCAATCTCATTCAAGGCGGATTTCTGGCTTCTATGAGATCAGCGCGCACAGATGTTCGCTCAAACCTCATAAATGGCGTTCCGACACGCTCAACAGAGAACTTTGCTTAGTCTGTGTTTGTCTGAAGGCAAACACAGACAACGTTTGGGCCAAAGGCCCGAACGCACAAATCTCAAAAAACGATCACACTTAGGTCGCTTTTTTGAGATAGTCCAAGACCCAAATTCACAGCGCTAAGGCGCTGTTTTTTATGCGCTCAATTCAATGGCTGCCGGTAAAATCTCACGGAAATTGCGCAATATCCGATCCCCGCCTAGTTTGACCACCGGAATTGTTGAATATCCATAGACCATCAAAAGACATGGCACTTTGGCATTTTTAGCCGAAAGCATATCTGGAAGACTATCTCCTACCATAATAATTTTGCGGCTGCGGCCGCGATGACCAGCCGCTTTCCAGATGTGATCAGCATAGGGTTTATTGCGCACCAGATCATCACTCCCAACAACCCGCACAAAAAGCCGCGAGAGTCCCAAGGCTTCAATCAGAGGCCGGGCCAAATATCCGGGCTTGTTCGTGCAGACTGACAATTCAGCGCCGCGCGCTTTCAGTGCTTTTAGAGTATCGACAACACCGGGAAATGGGGTGCTTAAGCGGCAAATATCCTCGGCATAGAGTTCCAAGAAAAGTTTTTGCAATTCATCTATACGCGATTCATCCACAGCGTGATTAGCGCGGGCCAACGCCCCATTTATCAACGCCCGCGAGCCAAATCCGACCGCTTTGCGAGCTTCGGTAAAATCTGTCTCGGCTAAGCCTTCCTCTGCAATAACGTCATTTAGCACTCGCACCAAATCCGGCGCTGTATCAATCAAGGTGCCGTCCAAATCAAAGCAGAGTGATAAATGTGTAAGAGTAGACATGAATTACCCAAAATAGAATCGCGTTATGTGTCAGCATCGTTTAATGAGCGGTCAAGTCAACGCCTGCGAATCATATTGGAGCCGACCATGACCACGCCACGTGCCGCCGTTATTCTTGCTGCGGGTAAATCCACCCGCATGAAATCCTCACGGTCCAAAGTGCTGCACCATGTGGGCGGACGCTCTATGCTCTCATGGGTGGCGGACTTAGCGCGCTCTGCTGGCGCCGATAAAATTGTTTGCGTTGTCGGCGAGGGGAATGCGGATGTACGCGCGGCGGCAGAAGAGCTCGGCCTAGAGATTGCGCTGCAAGAGCCGCAACTTGGTACAGGCCATGCTGTTAAATGCGCGCAAGGCGCCCTCTCAGGGTTTAAAGGCAATATGGCCGTGCTTTACGCGGATACGCCCTTTGTCAGCCATAAAACGCTAGAGCGGGTATTCAAAAGCCTTGATAACGGAACGGACGTAACCGTGCTAGGGTTTGAGCCCGAAGAGCCAGGCTTCTATGGCCGCTTAATCACAGAAGGCGGCGAGTTGACAGCCATTGTCGAAGCCCGTGATGCCTCTAATGAAATTCTTGATATTGGCCTTTGCAATAGCGGCGTTATAGCGGCTTCCACGCAGGATATGTTCTCAGCATTGGAACGTGTCGGAAATGACAATGTGAAGGGCGAATATTACCTGACGGATATTGTCGAGATTTTGCGCGGTGATGATAAAACAGCCCGCGTGATTACTGCGGATGAAAGCGAAGTATTGGGCGTGAACTCCCGCCTTGATCTGGCGACCGCCGAAGTCGCGTTTCAGATGGGTATGCGTCAGGCTATGCTTACAAAAGGCGTCACCTTACGAGATCCTGATACGACGTATTTTTCATGGGACACGGCTATATCAGCCGATGCTGAAATTGGCGCTAACGTCGTCTTTGGCCCGGGCGTAAGCATTGCCAAAGATGCAGTTATTCATCCTTTCTGTCACCTTGAAGGCGCTAAAATCGGGGAAGGGGCTCAGATTGGGCCATTTGCACGGCTGCGGCCCGGAACTGAAATGGCAGCAGGCACCAAGGCCGGGAATTTCGTCGAAACCAAAAAAGCCAAAATCGGTAAAGGAAGTAAAATTAATCACCTCTCTTATATCGGCGACGCCGAGGTCGGCGAAGGCGCAAATATTGGTGCAGGAACAATCACCTGTAACTATGACGGCTATTTCAAACATAAGACCGAGATTGGAGACGGCGCCTTTGTCGGGACAAATTCTTCGCTCGTCGCCCCTGTTAAAATCGGGAAAGGCGCTTATCTGGGAAGCGGCGGAGTGATTACCAAAGATGTGCCCGAAGGGGCGCTTGCTGTGGCGCGATCAGAGCAGGTAAATAAAGAGGGCTGGGCGGACCGATACAATACAGCTCAAAAGAAACGCAAAGCAAAAAAGTAAATAAAGTTATGTCACAAGCAAAAGAAAATGCCGCGATGGCGGCGCTCGATTTCGTCGAAAGCGGCATGACATTAGGTTTAGGGTCTGGCTCTACGGCAGAGGTATTTCTAGAACGGCTTGGCGAGCGTATTGCGGGCGGGCTCAAAGTACAGGGTATCCCCACCTCTCAGCGCACAGCTGATGTTGCCGAAGAAAACGGGGTGCCGCTTGTCGAGCCTGATAAAGTCGAATCCATTCAGCTGACCATTGATGGGGCGGATGAAGTTGATCCGCAATTTTCACTCATTAAGGGCGGAGGGGCGTGTCTTCTGCGCGAGAAAATTATTGCTCATGCGTCCGAGCGCATGGTGGTGATTGTCGATGCCTCTAAGATGGTAGAAACCCTCGGGGAATTTGCACTGCCTATTGAAGTAGATCCATTTGGTATGGCCCTAACGGCGGAACAAATCTATGCAGCCTTGATGCAAAGCGGATGTGAAAATGCGCAGACCGTATTACGCCAGAAAAAAGACGGCTCCGGCCCGCTGGTCACCGATGGGGGGCATTACATACTTGATAGCCGTTGCAAGAAAATCCCCAAACCCGCCGATACGGCACATATGCTCAGCCAGATTCCCGGAGTGATGGAACACGGCCTGTTCATTGATCTCGCAGATGTGATTATAATCGGCGAGACAGACCATGCCAAAGTGATGGAGTTGGCGCGTGAATAAGAATCAATTTTTGGTCTTGTTTGTGGCCTGCTTTCTTGTGGCTTGTGGAGCACCAGAAAAACTTACGGAAGACGGCAAGAAGAATTTGTCTGAACAGATTGCTCAGCTGGAAACATCAGAAGCTTTTAACTTAAAAGGAAAGACGCCTACTGAAGAGCTACTTTATTTGTTAGAATTACCAACGCAGATGAAATCCGCAACTTTGATTGTGTTAGATGGTCAATTGGAAACTTTAGAGGCTTCGGGTCGAGAGAAAGAGGCAAACGAACTGCGTAACAATCGACAATTACTCTTGAAAGCTATGGATGAAAACATGGCTTCTTATGTTGAGTCTGCAGCAGAGATTTATGAACAGATCTTCACCGGCCCTGAGATTGCTCGCATGAATGAATTATATCGAGATCCTGTAATGAGAAAAGCTGTTAGCACTCAGCTTAATATTCAACAAAAAATTATTCCCGTTGCAGAAACTTGGGGTCAAAAAGTTGGTAAAAGATACGAAGAGTTACTATCTGAAAAGTCAGATAAAGACTAAAATTGAAAGTAAAATATGCCTGAATATGATTACGACCTATTTGTTATTGGTGCGGGCTCAGGTGGAGTGCGTTCGGGGCGGCTTGCCGCGCAATTGGGTAAACGCGTTGCCGTGGCCGAAGAGAGTAAGCCTGGCGGGACTTGTGTCGTGCGCGGCTGTGTACCTAAGAAATTCATGGTTTACGGGGCAGATTACGGCGCGGCGATTGCTGAGGCCAAAGGCTATGGTTGGACGGTCAAAGATGCGTCTTTTGATTGGCCGACTTTGCGCGATGCGATACAAGATGAAGTGAACCGCCTCTCCGGTATCTATTCAAATATTTTAGAAAAAAATGCCGTGACGCTCTACCGTGAACGCGCGGAATTTGTTGATAAACACACTGTGCGCCTCTCAGAGACTGGCCGTGAGGTCACCGCTGAAACAATTTTAATCGCTGTGGGCGGCCGTCCTTGGATGCCTGAAATTCCAGGCGCGGAACATGCGATTATGTCTGATGATGCGTTTCTGCTCGGTGAACTTCCGGAGAAAGCCCTGATCATTGGAGGCGGTTATATCGCCTGTGAATTTGCAGGTATTTATGCAGGTATGGGCGTTCAAGTCACGCAAGCCTATCGCGGCGGCGGATTGCTCAATGGTTTCGATGCTGATGTGCGCGAAGCCGTGCTAGAGGTGCAAAGAAATAACGGTATTGATGTGCGCTTCAGCGTCTCACCGAAAGAGATTAAAAAGACATCGGGCGGCTATATTGTCACCTTTGATGATGGCAGTAAGATCGGTACGGATCTGGTCTTTATGGCAACTGGACGCAAACCCTACACAGCGGCATTGGGCCTTGAAAATGCGGGCGTTAAAACAGACGATAAGGGCGCTATCATTGTCGATAAATATTCAAAATCGAATATCAATAATATCTATGCCGTGGGTGATGTGACGAACCGCGTAAACCTTACGCCTGTGGCTATTCGCGAAGGCGCCTGTTTTGTAGAGACGGTCTATAAGGACAATAAAACCGCCTTTGACCACACAGAAATCGCCAGTGCAGTCTTTACCCGTCCGCCCGTTGGCACGGTCGGCGTGACTGAGGTTGAGGCAAGAGAAAAATATGGCGATGACTTTATTGTCTATTCCACAAGCTTCCGCCCCATGAAAAACGTTCTCGCGGGAAAGCCGCAAAAATGCATGATGAAGCTGTTAACGCATGGAAAGAAAGAGACCGTGATTGGCATACATATTGTCGGCGATGACAGCGCAGAAATTATCCAAGCGCTGGGGATTTGCGTCAAAGCTGGCCTCACGAAAGCCGACTTTGATCGCACCTGCGCCGTTCATCCGACTCTGGCCGAAGAGATTGTAACGCTGAAGCCCAAAGAGCTAAATAAGACGACCGTGGTGAGCTAGATGCTTGTAAAGTGCATTATGCGAAGCCGTAATGCACTATTGAGCATGGAACTAATCCACCGCTACGTCACTTGCGAATCTATTTGGATTCCCCTGCGCCCCCCGCTATAGCACCGTTATGACAAAACGCATCGCTCTTTATCCTGGAACTTTTGACCCTATGACATTGGGGCATTTGGATATTATGAAGAGGGCGAGTAACCTCTGTGATAAGCTTGTCGTGGGCGTCGCAATTAACCGCAGCAAGGGACCCCTCTTTGCACTAGATGAGCGCGTTGAAATGGTGGAACATGTGGTTAAGCCTTTTCGTGACCGTATAGAAGTTGAAGTGAAACCTTTCGAAGGTTTACTGATACATTTTGTTGAAAGCGTTGGGGCGAGCATGATAGTGCGCGGCTTAAGGGCTGTTTCGGACTTTGAATATGAGTTCCAAATGGCCGGAATGAATGACCGCTTGAACCCGGATATTGAGACAGTATTTTTGATGGCAGACCCGCAATATCAAACCATTGCCTCGCGCCTCGTCAAAGAGATTGCAAGGCTGGGAGGGGATGTTTCTCAATTCGTCACACCGGAAGTTGAGCTACGCTTAAAGGACAAATATTCATGATGAAAAAGACTTTGATTGCGCTCTTAACCACAGTCGCGCTAAGCACCTCTGCTTGTGCAGGTGAGGAGCAATCCTCCGTAACCAAAACGGCCCAGACAGCCGTAAAGACAGCGTCCGCAACTATGAGCCCCGGGCTCAATGCTCCCGAGGAGGCGTGGCGAGACCTAGACCCTGAAAACACACTATATATCGATCTGGAATATGGCCGTGTCGTGATCGAGCTTTACCCCGAAATCGCTCCGCTTCATGTGGCGCAAATCAAAACGCTGGCGCGCCAAGGCTTTTATGATTTGATTACTTTTCACCGCGTTATTGACGGATTTATGAATCAAACGGGCGATCCCAAGGGTGATGGGTCCGGAGACTCTCAATTGCCGGATATCCAAGGTGAGTTTACCTTCCGCCGACCTCCCACAATGCCTGTGACGCTGGTCGGCGCACGCAGCCAAGGTGGTAAAGAAGTGGGCGTTGGGTTTTACAAAGCTCTCCCGGTTGCAACACAGCCTTCCTCGCAAGCTATGTTGACAAAAGACGGTAAAGTCGCAGCTTTCGGCCTTCATTGCAAAGGCGTGACGTCAATGGCGCGAACATCAGACCCCAATTCCGCGAATAGTCAGTTCTTTTTGATGCGTGATATTGCGCAGCATCTGGATGCTCAATATTCGATTTGGGGCAATACTGTTCTAGGACACGAACATCTTACGAAGATTAAAGTGGGGTCTAAAGGTGAAAATCCTGATTTTGTGCCTGACGTCATGAAGAAAGTGCAGCTCGCAGCCGACGTTGCTGAGTCAGACCGCGTAAAGCTGCAGGTTCTGAAAACAGACAGCCCGGCCTTTAAAAACTATTTGAAGACAAAAAAGAAAGCGGACGGGACATATCCTGACATTTGCGATATTCGCGTCCCGACACGCCAACAATAAGGATTCTATATAATGGCTGAAAAACTTACACTAACGCTCGATGCGAATGATGGCAAAAGTGGTGATGTTGTCATCCTTCTGCGCCCTGACCTTGCGCCAAAACATGTCGAGCAAATCACTAGTCTTGCCAAAGACGGTTTTTATGATGGGCTAACATTTCACCGCGTCATTGATGGATTTATGGCGCAAGGCGGGTGTCCAGACGGAACAGGTATGGGCGGAGCGAAACAGCAAATTCCAGCTGAATTTAGCCGTCATCCCCATATCGAAGGTGTCTGCTCTATGGCGCGGTCATCAAACCCAAATTCGGCGTCCAGTCAGTTTTTTATCTGTTTGGATGATGCATCATTTCTCGATGGCCAATATACCGTTTGGGGTGAAGTTGAGAGCGGAATGGAGCTTGTCCACGCGCTTCCAAAAGGTGAGCCGCCACGCTATCCGGGTAAAATCGTGAAAGCGACTGTTTCCTAGTTTATAAATCAGGGGCCTTGGCTCATGAAAGTCAGCGCCTTTGATTTCCACCTCCCTGAGGAGAGCATTGCTTTGCGTCCCGCTTCACCGCGGGATAGTGCCAAACTCTTGCGGGTTTCAGGGCAGGGTGAGTTCAGCGACCATATCGTCAGTGACTTGCCGTCGCTTCTGCGCAAAGGTGATGTGCTCGTCCTTAATGAGACTAAGGTTCTCCGCGCCGCCTTAAGAGCGACGCGCCCCGCTCGCGCCCATGGCGGCGGCGGGGATGTGACGGTTGATGTGAATCTCCACACAGCCTTATCGGAGAATGAATGGCGAGCCTTTGTTCGGCCCGCCAAGCGTCTGCGCGATGGCGATGAAGTTCACTTCTCGGACAGCTTATCTGCCACAGTGTTCGGCAAGCAGGATGGCGGCGATGTCGGCTTGCGGTTCAATCTTAGCGGCACAGAACTCTCCAGTTCCATTGAAGCCATAGGCCAACCGCCGCTCCCGCCTTATATCGCCCGCAAACGAACCGTCGATGCGCAGGATATTGAGGATTATCAAACGGTTTACGCGGACGGCAAAGCCGCTTCTGTGGCTGCGCCAACAGCGGGGCTGCACTTTACGCCCGAAGTTTTTAAAGCGCTGGAGGCAAAGAGCGTTCAAATCGAACGGCTAATGCTGCATGTCGGGGCAGGGACATTCCTCCCTGTCAAAGCCGATGATACAGATGAACACCATATGCACAGTGAGTGGTATCAGATTGCGCCAGAGACTGCCGCGCGGATTAATACCGCCAAAGGTGAAGGCCGCCGCATAATCGCCGTCGGTACAACGGCGTTACGCGCGCTCGAATCCTCTGCCGTTAATGGCCGTGTCAAAAATCTCACTGCTGATACACAGATATTTATTACGCCGGGGTCTCAGTTTTATATAATTGACGGCTTGATGACCAATTTCCATTTGCCAAAGTCAACGCTCTTTATGCTCGTTAGTGCTTTGGCAGGCCTCGACACCATGCAAGACGCTTATGCGCATGCTATCAAAACGGGCTATCGTTTCTATAGCTATGGCGATTCAAGCCTGCTATGGGCGGCGGAAAAATAAGAGACGAAAACAAGTAAAGAGATATGGCTAAGTTTCCCTTCGATATTCACGCTAAAGAAGGCAAGGCCCGCACAGGTGTGTTGCGCACGCCGCGCGGGGATATTCGCACGCCAGCCTTTATGCCCGTGGGCACAGCGGGCACGGTGAAGGGGCTTTATATGGACCAAGTCGCGCAGACCGGGTCTGACATTATACTTGGCAACACCTATCACCTGATGCTCCGCCCAGGGGCCGAGCGGGTGAAAAAATTGGGCGGACTTCATAAATTTGGGGGTTGGACAGGTCCAATACTGACCGATTCTGGCGGGTTCCAAGTTTGGTCGCTCTCTAAATTGCGTAAAATGACCGAAGAGGGTGTTGAGTTTCAAAGCCATCATGACGGCTCTAAACATATGCTCTCGCCTGAACGCTCTATTGAAATTCAAGCTGATTTGCTCGGCGCGGATATTTCTATGCAGCTTGATGAATGCACAGAATTTCCGTCACCCTATGAAGCTGCTGCGAAGTCGATGGAATTGTCTCTACGTTGGGGCAAGCGGTCACTCGCATATTTCGGCGAACGTGAGAATCAGACATTATTCGCGATTGTCCAAGGCTCTACATTTGAGGATTTGCGCCGCATGAGCGCTGAGGCGAGTGTGCGCGAGGATACGGCTGGCGGTTATGGCGGTTATGCTATTGGCGGCTTAGCTGTGGGTGAGGGGCATGAGGCCATGTGCGAAACGATTGATTTTACCGTGCCTCACTTACCTGAAGATCGCCCGCGTTATTTGATGGGTGTTGGCAAGCCGATCGATCTCGTTGAGGCCGTCGCGCGCGGGGTGGATATGTTTGACTGTGTGATACCCACGCGCTCAGGTCGACATGGCCAGGTTTGGACGGATGCCGGGCCTTATAACATCAAAAAGGCGCAATATGCCGAAGATGAAAGCCCGATAGATGAGGATATCGACTGCCCCGCGAGCCAAAATTACTCCAAAGCTTACGTGCATCACCTTATACGTTCGGGCGAACTTTTGGGCGCCATGATTCTTAGCTGGCATAATATCGCTTACTTTCAGCACTTAATGGCGCGTATGCGCGGCGCTATAGCGGCAGGTGAATTTGTAAGCTTTGCCCAGAATTTTAGAAAAAATTGGCAAGGGTAAAATTCCGTTCAATTATTGCATAATGCCGCATTTTTGGGGGTTGACGATATGAAAACGTCCCCCTAGATACCCCACACCTTTTATAAGGTTGCCTGAATTGGGCGCCCGTAGCTCAGTTGGTAGAGCGCCTCACTTTTAATGAGGATGTCCACAGTTCAAGTCTGTGCGGGCGTACCATTCATAATTAGTTCACAAAACATTAATAAAAGAGCGGAACTTCGTTAAAGTGATGTATTTCAGCAACTCTTTTACAAAAAGCCTTAAAATCTATGAGATTAAGGCCTTACAGAGGGTGGTCAATTGGAACTAATTGCTGTAACGAGAGTTCAACATTAACATCTCGCAACCACGAGAGTTATGTCAACGCGCCTAGGGGCGCACATTAATAACAAGTGGCGCTCTGCCATTATGGAGGAAATAAAATGAAGTCACGGCTTCTTATTGCAGCAGCATCAGCTGCATTGATGGCAGCGCCATCACTCGCGTCCGCAGACGATACTGAAGGTTGGTATTTACGCGGTAACGCCGGTTACGGTGTTCATACAGATATGGATCTTACAGGTGGGATGGTTAGCGGCCAACATGGTAATGGTCTTCAAAGCGAAGGTAATGTCGCAGGTTCACTTGGGCTTGGTTACGACATGGGTAACAACTGGCGCCTTGAGCTTGACGGCGCAACGCTTTGGACAGATTTTGGATCCATTAGCCAAATTCCGAGCACGAGTGCAAAACTTCGTACAAACACACTCATGCTCAACGCCCTTTACGACTTTGATGATTTTGGCCGTTGGGAGCCCTATGTGGGTGCGGGTATTGGTATCGTTCGCGGCAAAGCCAATTTAATTGCTCAGGATTTCCTAGCGCCTCTTACAGTTGCTAACCCAGCTTGTCCTGGAGCCCGTTCATTGTTAGTCAATCGTGACCCAGGTGGACGAATTCAGCCAGAAAACTGTGCTGTATCTGATTCAGACACTGCTTTGGGATATCAACTTCTTGCAGGTCTTGGTTATGATATTTCAGATAATTTGAAGTGGGATACACATTATCGTTACCTAGATTCAGGTGAGATGGATTTTGATGGTGTTCGTACGAATGCTATCTCAGGCAGTTCAAATGCAATCAACGTCGCTGCAGGTGGTATCGGCGCTCACTCGCTTATGACAGGCTTCCGCTACTTATTTGGTGAGAAGAAAGTAGCCCCACCGCCTCCGCCGCCAGCACCTGTTGCTGATTTTGCATGTTGGGATGGTTCAATGGTCTTTAATGCGGGCCAGTGCCCTGCTAAGCCCGAGCCTGTACAAACATGTTGGGATGGATCTGTTATTCCAGCTTCATCAACTTGTCCGGCTCAGCCACAAACATATACATGTTGGGACGGTACATTGGTCTATGATCAAGCCCAGTGCCCTGCACAGATCTCACAGCGTGGTAACGATGTAACAGCTCTGTGTTCTGAGCAATATCGCCAAGAAATCATCTATTATGAATTCGATAAAGGTCAATCTGCTGAAACACGCAATGCTATCAACCGTATCCTTGATATCGGTCAATATTGTAATGTCGATAATATCCGCGTCGTAGGTCATACAGACCGTTCAGGTTCTGCCGCCTATAACCTGGCTCTGTCAAAGCGCCGCGCCAAAGATGCACGTGACGAACTTGTACGTCAGGGTATTGCTGGTGAGCGCATTACGTCAGAAGGTAAAGGTGAAACTGAGAACTTTGTACCAACAGAAGATGGTGTCAAAGAGCAGCTTAACCGCCGCACAGAAGTGCTTATTTCCTTAGGATCAGTTGGCGTTATCAACTAGTTTTGGGATAAATATGTTAAGAAAACCCGGCTTTGGCCGGGTTTTTTTTTTGGCCTTTTTTGAGTTTGAGGTGAGAAAAACACTGTTGCATATTTAATTCACAACAAAATCTATTGCAGTTTGGCAGATATTTTTGCTTGTAAAAGAATATTTTTTCCTTGTAGGAGTATTCCAGACTATTATTTTTAGGTTTGTGGGAGGATACACAATGAAAATGAAATTATTATTAGCTACGGCATCTATTGCCTGCTTAGGGGTTGCAACATCTGCAAGCGCCCATGATGACGCAGGTTGGTATTTACGCGGTAACGCGGGTTACGGTGTTCACACAGATATGGACCTTACAGGTGATATGGTTAGCGGCCAACACGGTAATGGCCTTCAAAGCGAAGGTAATGTCGCAGGTTCACTAGGTCTGGGTTACGACTTTGGGAATAACTGGCGTCTTGAGCTTGACGGGGCAACACTTTGGACAGACTTTGGCTCAATTAGCCAGATCCCAAGCACAAGTGCAAAACTACGTACGAACACGCTTATGCTGAACGCCCTATATGACTTTGACAATTTTGGCCGTTGGGAACCTTATGTAGGCGCTGGTATTGGTATTGTTCAAGGTAAAGCCAACTTGGTCGCACAGGACTTCTTAGCGCCCCTTACAGTTGCTAACCCCGCTTGTTTGGGCGCCCGCTCACTTTTGGTCAATCGTGACCCCGGCGGTCGCATCCAACCTGAAAATTGTGCTGTTTCCGACAAAGACACAGCACTTGGTTATCAACTGCTTGCAGGTCTTGGATACGACATTTCAGATAATCTGAAATGGGATACGCATTACCGCTACTTAGATTCAGGTAGCATGGACTTTGACGGCACACGTACTAATGCTATTTCTGGTAGCTCAAACGCCATTAACGTTGCTGCCGCAGGTATTGGAGCTCATTCCCTTATGACAGGTTTCCGCTACCTCTTTGGCCATAAGCACACAGCTGCTGTCGTGCCGCCACCTCCGCCACCGCCACCTCCTCCTCCGCCACCCCCCCCACCGCCACCCCCGCCACCACCCCCTGTGCAGTATATTGATTGTCCAGACGGAACCGTTGTTGTGGCTGGTAACTCATGCCCGATTGTTCAGCCGCAGATCACTTACGTGAACTGTCCTGACGGGAGTGTTGTGGTTGAAGGAAATGCTTGCCCGATTCAGCAGGTTGTGCGTCCAAACTTGAATGTTTGCGGCTCATCTAATGTTGGAATTTTCAACGTCAACACATCTGCTACGCCGAAGCAAATGAGCCGCTTGGGTACATTGCCTGAATTTGGTGATTCGCACGGCCTAACGCCTGACCAGTTCTATCAAAAGCTTCAAAATCGTTATAGCACAAGCGCTACAGATAAAGCTTATCTGGATTATCTATTCAAATCTATGGGTTATTCTAACGGTTTTGCGGATGCACAATCTTACATGTTCTCAGAAGATGTTCTGCCTGTCGGCACTGCGGGTCTTCTTGGTCTGGGTAAGCAGCATCACTACAACTACTCAGTGCTGCCGAGTAATGACCGTGATCGCCAAGCTTTCCGCATCCAGTCAGCGAATGGCGTTGTTGTTCACTTCATGAAGACATGTGGCAACTACTTCTACGGTTGCGAATAATCTTTGCACTATAACCTTCTTATGACGGAGCCTCCGGGCTCCGTTTTTTTATGCCTTGAAAATCTAGGGCTTTAGAATTTTATTTCCCTTATGGCTCTGCTAGGTAAGCTAAAACACTTTAGGAGCCTATGTGCCGCAACTTTCTCTGACATCTTCTGAAAACAGTTTCATTGACAAGTTGGATGACTATGCATCCGAAATGCTCTCAACAGTCGAGACGTGGTCTGCTCAAAATTCAGGAAGCCATAATCGCAGTGGCCTTATTGCAATGCGGGCTATGCTTTCAGAACGCTTTTCAGATTTACCGGGGCAAATAGAAGAAACGGCTCTTCCAAATGGTGAATTTGTTTCAAAAACGGGTGATGTTGAGACGATAATATATGAACCCGCTTTGCAAGTCTCCGTGCGTCCAGAAGCACCTGTTCAGCTCGTTTTGACGGGTCATTACGATACTGTATTTCCCGAAGATTTTCATTTTCAAAATCCTGTAAGGGTTGATGAAGATACGATCAATGGCCCGGGGACCGCGGATATGAAAGCTGGGCTTATGGTTATGCTGACCGCACTTGAAACATTGGAGCGCAGTGATAACGCTTCAAATGTCGGTTATAAAATTCTCATGAGCCCCGATGAAGAAATTGGGTCGCCAGGATCGTCTGCTCTCCTTGCAGAGCTCGGTAAACGCTCTCATGTGGGCTTAACTTATGAACCTGCGCTTGCGGATGGGTCTATGGCGGGCGCGCGCAAAGGAAGTGGAAATTTCTCTCTTATTATTAAAGGCCGCGCGGCACATGCAGGGCGAGAGCATCATATTGGACGGAATGCAATTGCGGCTATGGCTGAATTTATTGGCGGTATAGAGGGGCTGAACGGACAACGTGACGGCGTCACATTTAATATCGCAAAAATCGATGGAGGAGGGGCCTATAATATAGTGCCTGAGCTTGCCATTGGCCGTTTTAATGTGCGTATGAAAGAGACTGAAGATATGGATTGGATACAAAGTAAACTTGATGATTTAGTCGCAAAGCTCAATCTCAAAGATGGTATCCACGCCCATATGCATGGTGGTTTTACGCGTCCTCCCAAGCCTATGGCTCCAGCCAACGCTAAAGTTTTCGATTGGGTAAAACAAGCTGGTGGTTTGCTCGGTCAAGACATAAAGTGGGCGCCTAGCGGAGGAGTTTGCGAGGGAAATAATCTTTGGGCATCGGGATGCCCTAATGTCGATACGCTCGGCGTGCGCGGAGGGGATATTCATTCTGATCGTGAGTTTATGAAAATTTCAAGCCTTGTCGAACGGGCACGCCTGTCCTCTGTTATTTTAATGAAATTGGCAAGCGGTGAATTTGATGCGATTGCTGCAAAAAAATTGGCTACGCAATGTTAGTGACGCGTCCTGCCAGACCTGATGACCTGGACGCGATTTGCCATTTGGCAGAATTAGCGGGGCCAGGCTTCACATCCTTGGCCGTAGGCCGTGAAGCTCTATCCGCGCGTTTGAATAAATCCGTTGCCAGTTTTGAGGGACGTAGTTCTATATCCCCGAATCATGTTTACCTGTTGATGCTTGAGGATATGGATAAAAATGAAATTGTAGGAATGAGTGCTGTAAAAGCGCAAGTCGGTATTCAAGACCCTTTCTTTAATTTTCGTATTCTGAAAGTCGCTCAAAAATCTGCTGTTACGGGCTCCCGTTTTGACATGGAAGTCCTCGTTTTGGTTAATGAATATGCGGGCGCAACTGAAGTCGGATCTCTGTTTATAAAAGATGGTTACCGCGGGAGTGGTGCTGGACGCCTAATTTCTCAATCGCGTTACATGCTTATTGCGGCGGATTGCGCGCGCTTTGGAGAGCAAGTTATTTCAGAGCTTCGCGGCCGGGTCAGCGAAGCGGGCGAGTCGCCTTTTTGGGATGCAATTGGACGTAAATTTTTCCGCATGGATTTTCATGAAGCTGATAAAATTTCAGCTGAAAAAGATAACCAATTTATTCTTGATCTGATGCCCAAACATCCGATTTATGTCGCGCTCCTGCCCGATGCGGCCAAAGAGGTTATTGGAAAAACTCACCCTGCAGGTGTCGGCGCGCGCCGTTATTTAGAGGCTGAGGGGTTCCGCTATGATGGGAATATTGACATTTTCGACGCCGGGCCATCGCTTAGCGTACCGCGCGATGACTTAACAACAGTCAAAGATAGCCGCCTTGAGGTTATTCACCTAGCCGCGAAGGATATTGATCTTCCTTTGGTGGCTATGGTCAGTAACGATTCCATAACTGACTTTCGCTGTGTTTTGACGAATGTCGCCTTTATTGACAATAAACCTCATATCGAAGCGAAGGCTTTAGAAAATCTCAATTTATCAGATGGCGATACAGCCCGTATTTGGATTAAACGATGAAAAAATCTCTCTTTGTTAATGGCACTTGGAAAGAAGGTCATGGCGATATGTTCGGCTCTATAAATCCTTCTAACGGCCGAGAAATCTGGTCTGGCCTCGCGGCCAATGATGCTGATGTTGATGCCGCCTTTGACGCTGCGCATAACGCTTTTGAAGGGTGGTCGCGCACGCCACTAAAAGAGCGCATGGCCATTGTTGCGCGGTATAAAGATCTCGCGATGGCTGCGAAACAGAGCATGGGCGCGCTGATTGCGAAGGAAACCGGAAAGCAATTATGGGACGCCCTAGGTGAGGGAGGTGCGCTCTCGGCTAAGGTTGATATCTCATTGACGGCCTATGAGGATCGGACCGGTGCCTTGACCCGCGAAACGGCTTTTGGTCATGCCGCGCTTCAACATCGGGCGCACGGGGTCATGGCCGTTTTAGGGCCTTATAATTTTCCAGCGCATCTGCCTAATGGCCAAATCCTTCCGGCTTTGATTGCAGGGAATACGGTGGTGTTTAAACCGAGCGAACAAACGCCTGCCGTTGGCGAAGCCTTGATAAAACTTTATGCCGAAGCGGGCTTCCCTCCTGGGGTTATCAATATGGTCCAAGGTGCGCGGGAGACGGGCGCCGCTGTGCTTGATCACCCGAAGTTGGGCGGTGTTCTCTTTACGGGCTCAGCCAGTACTGGAGCCTTTATTCATAAGAAATTTGGGGGACGGCCTGAGATTGTTTTGGCGCTGGAAATGGGCGGTAACAACCCGCTTATTGCTTGGGACGTCGAAGACGCTGATGCTGCAGCAAGTCTTATTGCGCAATCGGCCTTCATAACAACGGGTCAGCGCTGTACTTGTGCCCGCCGCTTGATTGTGCCTGATAATGAACACGGCGCAGCTATCATTGCTGCCACAGCCAATTTTATTGACCGCATGAGCCTTGGCGCTTGTGACGAAGAGTCTACTATCGGCCCGCTCATCAGCGCCGATATCGCTTTGCATGTTGTGAAGAACGCTAACGCGCTTGGAGGTAAGACTATTCGCGCCGCAAGCATCTCTGATCAGGGTGCCGCTTATGTTACGCCGGGTCTTTATGACGTCACTGATGTTGAGGTCAAAGATGAAGAGATTTTTGGCCCGGTCTTGCAAGTAATCCGAGTTTCTGACTGGGACGCCGCGATTAAGTCTGCCAATGATACAAAATTCGGTTTGGCGGCTGGATTGATTTCTGATGATGCTGACCTTTGGGATGATTTCCGCTTGCGTATCCGCGCAGGAGTTGTGAATTTTAATCGGCCCACCACGGGAGCCGCAAGCTTCTTACCGTTTGGCGGCCCGGGGGCTTCGGGTAATCATAATCCCGGCGCTTATTATGCAGCTGATTTTTGTGCGTGGCCTATGGCAAGTCAAGTGGCTGGATCTCCTGAAAACCTTCCAATGAAGGGATTGAAATCATCATGAGCACGATTGCCCAAGAAGCAAATTTTGACGGCTTGATTGGCCCGACGCATAATTATGGCGGCCTTTCCGATGGCAATCTCGCCTCAGCCAATAATGCCGGATTGGTTGCCAGCCCCCGGGCCGCTGCGCTGCAAGGTCTTGAAAAAATGAAAACGATGCATGAAGCTGGTCTGCGCCAAGGTATCCTGCCGCCGCAACAGCGTCCGCATTTACCGACTTTGCGCCGCGCCGGATTTACCGGGACAGACCAAGACGTTTTTGAGGCGGCCTGGCAGCATGCGCCGCGCCTTATGAAAAACTGCCTATCAGCCAGTTCAATGTGGGCTGCCAATGCGGCAACTGTAAGCCCGTCGCCTGACAGCGTGAATGGCCGCTTACAGCTGACGCCCGCCAATCTATCGACCATGTTGCACCGCTCTATTGAACATCCTCAAACACAGCGAGCTTTGGAAACCGCCTTTCCATTTGCGGATGTGCATCAAGCCCTGTCCGAGCAGTCTGTTTTTGCAGATGAAGGCGCGGCTAATCACGTTCGCCTGTGTGAAAGCCGTGGGGCGCAAGGGGTTGAGCTTTTCGTCTATGGCCGTGATGGCTATGCCGCGCATCGTCCGGGCTATCCCGCCCGTCAAACACGTCAAGCCAGCGAAGCGATTGCGCGAAGCCATGGCCTTGACCCTGTTCGCACCGTTTATGCGCTGCAGTCCGACGCTGCCATTGATGCGGGCGCTTTTCATAATGATGTTGTCTGTGTTGGCGCGATGCAAACGCTCTTCTATCATGAGCTTGCTTTTGCGGACACAGCGAAAATGCAGTCTGATATTCGCGCCGCTGCAAAAGGATTATTTGAACCTATATTCACTGAAGTTCCGCTGGCGGAAGTTTCGATTGCAGATGCCATTAAAGCTTACCTGTTTAATTCCATGCTTGTTCAGATGCCGGGGGAAAACCGCCTGACATTGATTGCGCCTTTGGAGACAGAAGAGAATATAGCGACCAAAAATTACTGCGATAAGCTTGTCGCAGGAAACGGGCCTATTGGTCATGTGCATTACGTTGATGTCCGCCAATCCATGCGCAATGGCGGCGGGCCCGCCTGTCTGCGTCTGCGCGTGACCTTAACGGATGCAGAATGGGCGCAGGTAAATGAAGGGAACCGCTTTTCACCGGGCCTCTATGAGACCTTGAAAGAATGGATCACTAAACATTACCGCGAAGAGTTGGCCCCCGAAGACCTAAAAGACCCTGCTATAATGATGGAGAGCTTTGAAGCGCTCGATGCCCTGACCCGCATTATGGGCTTGGGTTCTGATTTCTATCCGTTCCAACGCGGCGATTAAGCCATGAGTCTGCTTGAGATTTCCGCCAATATTATGACAGCATTGGCTATTTTTCTCGCTGGCCGAAATAGCGTTCATACATGGTGGATAGGGATCACTGGCTGTACCTTATTTGGGGTCCTTTTCTTTGGCGCAAAGCTTTACGCGGATGTGACCTTGCAAGTCTTCTTTGTCGGAACGAGTCTTTTAGGGTGGTATAGATGGGTCGGCGGGAAAGAAAGAACGCCTTTGCCCATTACCCGCACTAAAAGACAGACTTTAGGATTATCCATTATTGGTGGAGTTATTGTCGGCGCGTTTTATGCTTCTTTATTATACAAATTTACGGATGCCTATGCCCCGGGATGGGACACAGCGCTTTTAGTCGGGAGTGTTATTGGACAGCTCCTTCTGCTGAACCGGAAGATTGAAAATTGGGGCTTTTGGTTATTGGTCAATACGATTGCAGTGCCTTTATTCTTTAGCCGCGGTCTCTATTTGACCTCGTGTCTTTATGCCGCCTATTGGGTGCATGCGATTATTGCCTATCGAAAATGGAGCCTAGAAATGGCCGCGCAGAGATAATGAAGTCCTTTAAAATGGGATAAATTGTCCCTTAATTCATTCGGCTTCCTAATTTTTGATACAGCTCTCCTGCGGGTCGAGTCGGCTTTTTTAAACGAAAGCCGCGAAACGCATGAAAGCCTTGATAAAGGGCAGTCTGCGGGCGCCGCGCCTGAGGCACGCCTGGGAATACTATAAACACAGGAAACGACTCCCGCAGCGGTGATTTTATCTGCGCGTAAAGGAACGTCGCAGAGGCCGGCATCTCAGCGGTCGTAACTCCGCCGCGCCCTACCTCACCGTCCCGCCTTAACAAACCTACGCGATTGTCTGCCCAAAAGCGGGAACGCCCCACTATAGCCCAAACTCGGCTAGACAAGGATTTAGTATTCTTAACCCGCAAAGATCACAGGGATTACCGCGGATTTATCCAAGGATAGATAGCTTCGCCTGCGCCCATTTCACTGTGAAACACTTTGCTCGATTCACGCATTGCCGCATGTTTTATGTGTGGAGCGGCGACTTAAATTGCATTTTTGGGATGCAAGCGGCTCTCTGTGGAGCGGCCTGTGGATATTTTAAGAAATGATGCCTCACTAGATGATTTTGGGAGTTGGATTTCGTCTGCCAATTCCGTTGAAGAACTTCGGGGCTATATCGAAACGCATTTAAGATGCGGCGCAATTGCGGCCTTGGCCTATACCGCGTGGCCTGAAGGACCAATTGGTGGAGGCCAACTATCTGAGATATCGCAGGGCCATATGAAAATGCATTTTGGTGTGTCGGCAAGGTCGCGCCACCATATCGAAAGCCAATTTGAGCTTTCGTATATGAGGGAGAGTCTCGACCCATTTTGGATGGTTTTAAAAGATGAGTCCTTCGCGAAATCCTTTGGTGGATTCCAGACACGAAAATTCCATAAGGCTTTCATCATTCCGCTTGCGGAAACAAAAAATCTAAACGGCTATATGGCATTTCAGTTTTATGAAAACAGAGTTTTCACATCACACTATAAATCCAGTCTTATAGAACTCTCGCAAATGATACATGGCGCATATGCGGATTTGGCTCAGGCAGAAACAGAATTATTAACGCCCCAAGAATTGGATATTATAAGATGGGCCGCTTTGGGAAAGAGCGACCACAAGATTGCAGAGATTATAGGACTGACACCGCAAGGTCTTGAGCGTCATATGAAGTCTATTTTTAAAAAGCTAGGCGTCTATGATCGGATTAAGGCCGGACTGATGGCTATTGCGCTGAGGTTAATCTAAGCCCTGATTGCCCAGAGACCTTAAGCAGCTTTGTTTATAATTTTCTGCCGCGCCCCGGCCATTCCACGACCAATACACCCATGCGCCTTGCACTTTGCTTGACCTCTTGAGAGGCGTAACCCAAAACATGTAAGGCGCTTTTGGGGTGACTGCGAGACAGCGTCTCGAGACCGGAAATGAGCTGCGGTGATTGCGCAAGATAATCGGCATAGATAGGCCATATGGCAGTGCCGTCCCGGGACATGATAATCGGGTTGGCACTTTGACTAATATAATTCACGACCTCTCCGCCTGCTGCTAATTTAGCCATATATTCATATGTGGTAATATGGCTTTCAGCATTGTGGCGCTGCGCGATATCAGCGGCATCATGAAATAACCTCACGGCAAAAGCTTTATCGGGCAGGGCGTCCAAGGCTGTGAACATGCGGCGGCGAAGAGCTTTGGTATAGGCGGAGTTTTGGTAAAAATTATCAATGGCTTGCGGGTCTGTGCCCCAGGCTTTCAAGGCCTCTTTCTCAAAATTTTTGCGGCGATGTGCGTCTTTATATTGACCGACAAATTCGCCGTTATTGACATAACCCACACCTGTAAAAGCGGGGCTGACATAATCTATTCCGGCTTGTCCCATACCGAGTTTAATGGTGGTACCAGTATAGGCATTAGCATAGGCTAGGCGGTCTATTTGTTTGCGGTAAGCTTTATTTTCTGTTTGGGGGTCCGTTCCAAATTCCGCGTGAAGACGGCGGGAGGCATTATGTTTCCCAGCCAAGGAATTTACGCCGGACCAAATATCGCTTCCTGCCTTTTCTACGCAGCCAAGGCCGGAGCATTTTGTGCCTGCTGCGCCTTTGGTTATGCGAAGCGCGGTCACGCCAAGTTCTCCCACGCCGCCTAATAAATTACCGGCAACCTCGCCGACCTGCTCGGGAACAAAAAGCACGGCCTCTTCGACGTTGCTTATATCTCCGGCGCGGTTCACAAGACCTTTGCCGAGGCGGTAGGGCGTTTCGACTAAATTGGTTGTGCGGTTCTTGGCGGACCCTAATATCGCGCCGCCTGTTGAGCGCTGACGCAGGGCTTCTGTGGCATGTATTTCGCGGATGCGGGTTTTGGTCTGTTCGGTGCCGGTGATACTCACTGTCTCATAAGGCGTTTCGATCTGGTAGGTGAGCATAAAGCCGTCAGAGCTAGCTCGGGACATGACGCGGTGATGCGGGCTTTGCATATAGTCTGCACCCAAATATTGCGCGGCATTGACAGACATTTGGGCCTGAGCCGAAGCTGTAAATGCGAGGAGAGCTGCTCCTGTTAAAAATATACGCCGTAATCTCATATCCCATATATAACCAAGGCGGGATAAAATACAAATTACATTAGGCGCGACGTCCCCCGGCATTGGCGTAGTCTTGGCTGCCTTTTGTATAGATCTGGTCTGTTTCAAGAATATCTGTGATGGGATGGATATGTTTATCACGGCTCATTTTCTCATAGAGCGGGCCAAAATCTTGCTGCGTGGCTTTGAATAATTCTTCGAAGCTTTCAATCGCGAAATAGACCTGCTGGAAATCATCAATACGGTAATCTGTATGCATGACTCGTTCCAAGTCAAAATGAAGGCGATTGGGGGAGGGGTCGTCCACGGAAAAAACAGACTCGGTGCGGGAGCTTACAATGCCCGCGCCGTAAATGCGCATACCAGCATCTGTTTTCATCAGCCCAAATTCGACTGTGTACCAATAGAGCCGCGCGAGGTTTTTAAGGCAGTCATGTTGGAGCGCCCGCAATCCGCCTTGACCATAGGCTTGCATATAATCGGCAAAGACAGGCCGCGCGAGAAGAGGAACATGCCCGAAAATATCGTGAAAGACATCTGGCTCCTCTAGATAATCCATTTGATCGCGCCCGCGAATAAAGCGTCCTGCAGGAAAGCGCTTATTGGCCAGATGGGTGAAGAACACATCGTCAGGGACAAGGTGAGGCACCATAACGACTTCCCATCCTGTGAGAGCCTTCAGTTTTGGATTTAAGACCGACAGATCAGGAATGCCGCCCAGGTTCAGATCTAAGGCTTTGAGCCCGTGGTAAAATTCAGGAACAGCACGTCCTTTCAAAACGTCGATTTGCTGGGCGTATAAGCTGTTCCAAATATCATGTTCATCTTGGCTATAGCGGTCCCATTTTTGCGCGATGGTGAAATCGACTGCGGGGGTCTGCTCAGCTATGACGGGGTCGTTGAGTGGCATGACTCCTATATGGGAAGGGAGAGGTGAAAAATCTCTAACGATAATTGCGCAAATGCAGCAAAATTCTCTATTCAGCAGGCTCTTTCTTTTTCTTCTTGCCAAATATACCCAGAAGCGCGTCTTCGACAGACGGTTCTTTAGGCGCTGTCTTTTCCGCTTCGACGTCCGCAGGCGTTGTTTCTGAAGAGGTGTTTGCATCAGTTTTAGAACCGCCAAGCAATCCGCCCAAAAGATCACCGACAACTTCTTCGGTTTTCTTAGGGTCAGACGCGCCAGATGTGTTCGGCGTCCCAGAGCTGCCTTGAGTGCCGCCATTGATAAGGCCGCCGAGAAGGTCTCTCGCTGTGCCGCCCACTTGTTCTTGGATGAGGCTGCTAGCTTCGGCGCGGGCACGATCTGCGGCGATGCGGCCGAGCATGTCTGTGTCGAGGCCAACTTTGGCACTCCCAAATCCGCCCTTAATTTCAATAGGAATACCAAAGGCCCCGAGATTACTGGCGCTTTCTCCGGTCAGGCGCGGGCGAAGACCAAAATCTATTGTTTGGTTACCCAGGTCAATTTGGCCACTGCCATCCGCTAAGACGCCGAGACCTTGTAAGGTGAAACTATTGATCGAGGCGACGCCGTTCTCAATTTTGACCAAGCCTGCCAAGTCTTGGAATTTCGTTATTTGGCTAGGGCCAATACCTGAAGGAATACTGCGGCTTGTCAAAGCTTGGTCAAGTCCGGTCAAAAGTGCCGGTAAATCTACGCCTTTAATAACGCCGTTAAGTAACTTAAAATCACCTGCGCCGTTAAGCGATTTCATAATATCAGCTTGGCTCGCGCCCCGTCCGCTGATTTTAAAGCTACTGCCGAGCTCGCCTTCAGCCTGTGTGAACCCTGCGACAGAGGCAAGGAAGCTATTAGAGTTTACGTCATTCAGTCCAATATCCAAGGAGACTTTAGCTTCAGGGCCTGAGCCATCAAGCGTTGCGATCATCCGGCCCAATCCGCCGTAAAGCGCAATATTGGGCATATTAGCTGTCATCACGCCGCCGCGTAATTTGGCGGAAATATCAGATTGTCCCATCGTGATGCGGTCTGTTTTTATATTGGGTGTGCTGAAATTAAAGTCACCATCTACGCTGCGCAGCGGCGCTGTATTGATCGGCGCCGTGCTCCAAGGCTGAATTTCGCCTGTCGGATTTTGCGCTGAATAGGCTGCCATATATGGCGATAAATCAAGTCCGTCCAAATCCATCTTGCCTGTGACGAAAGGTGTGGCGGGCTTCAAATTTACCGAAAATGTACCTTTGCCTTTAATATCGTCCAGCGCTATTTTCGCATTAGTAAACTGGATATTATCCGGTGTGCCTTTCACGGTTCCGTCCACAGAAAAGGGACCAAAGATATCACCGGATTTAGTGCTTGGCGGGAGCTCAGTTCCGGCTGTTGTCGCCACTTGGCGTAAAGACGGGATATCTATATTCAGCGTGCCGTCCAGTGAGGCCCCGCTATTCCATGTCGCCGTGCCGTCATAGCGGCCATTGATTTGTCCGCCGGATAAAGCCGCATTGAGGCGAGGAAGCATAATGGCTTCGCCTTGGCCTGAGACTTGGCCCGCAATCGCAATTTTGCCGATGGCGTCCGCATAGGGGACTTCGGTTGCTGTCACGGAGGCAAATTCCGAGAGAGAGGCAATTGTGACGTCAAATTCACCATCATAGGCCGGAACGTCTCCAAGGGTTGCGCCGCCCTTATATTGGCCGCTGACAATGCCGCCATCCGTCTTGGCGCTCACGCCAGAGAGGCGTATGGTGTCGCCTTGCATGTCAACCGTGCCCGAAGCCTTTAGATCTTGCACCGCTTTGGCTTGAGGTAAGTCCATCTCAAGCGCGGTAATAATCTGTGGAATGGAGGTGATGTCAGCAGTGAAATCACCTTTAGCCGAAAGCGCCTCACCATAAATGGCTGAGCCTTTAAAGGTTCCGCTCAACCCGTCACCTGAAATATCGGCATTGATATTACTAGCGGTAAAGCCTGTGTCTTGACCCGCAAGATCTGCGGTTAAATTGACAGCGCTGAGGAGAGATAAGCCTTTGACATCTTGTCCGAGCTTTTGTGCCAAAGCGGCGACATCTTGCGAGTCGAGTTCTACGCGGCCATCGAAGATCGGTGTCTCTGCCAGAGTCGCGTCACCCTTAAAGGCGGCATTAAAGCGTTTCCCTTCGGCTGAAATGTCCGCGCCTTTGGCTGTCAGAACGGCCCCGTCATAGCCGTAATTGCCCGATAGCTTAGCACGACTGACGATATCCGCATAGGGCACTTCTTTGGGCGAGAGCGCTGTGAGCTTGGCCATGTCAGACACATCACCGTCCAGATCGACATTAAAGACAATATCCTGTCCTGCCAAAAAACGGCCCTTGGCGGAGATATCCGCAAACTCTGTTTCAAGCGCTAAGCTGACAGGGGCTTCTTTTCCGTCCAAAAAGGCGCGGATAGAATCCAATGACAGTTTAACTTCAACGGGCGTATCGTCATAGATCATTGATCCGTCAATTTCGACAGTTTGCGTAAGGCTTGGCAGAGAAAAATCCACATTAACGTCTTTGATAGCAAGGTCAGTCCCCGAGACAGCATCGCTATAGGTCACTGTTCCGTTCTCAAGGCTGAAAGCGCCGATATTGGGATCGACCTCACTATAGCGGCCATCGCGCTTAAAAGGGCCACTATCCACGGGTTCGGGCGCAGTCTCTTCGGGCTCGCCAAAGGTCCAATTGCTTTCACCATTTGCAAGCTTTTCCAGATTGATAGCGGGGTTTTTCAAACTAAACGAAGCAATCTCAACGCGCTTTGAGAAAAGCGGGAAGAGTTTGATGCGGGCGCTCATGGCGTCCATTTCGGCGAAATTATCGGCCTTAAATCCGTCCGGATTAACAATCTCAACGCGGCCTGTATTGGCTTTGATAAGCGGGAAGACACTCAGCTTAACATCGCCTTGCACGCGCACATCACGTGCTAGCTCACGGCTAAGCTGCGTCTCTATATTTTCTTTGTAAACCGATGAGGGAATGAGCGAGGGTAGCGCGATGAGGCCCCCGACCAGAATAACGCCTAAAATACCTGTGCCAATAAGCAGCTTTTTCATAATGTTCTCCTGCGGGCGTAACGTCCCGCCGCCAACTATGTTCCAAGTTTCTCGCAGTAATCCGCGCGATATGAACCTGAGCATAATATTTATGTTCAGCTCTTCAAAGTCTCAAATTTAGCCCTTCTGATGTTTAAAATTACAGTCAGCCTCTGTATTTCTCGTCTGATTATGGCTATAGTTAATGTAAGGGTCATGAGGACGGCCCCAAATTGGAGATACTTATGTGCATGAATCACTGCGGAACGAACGAAACTCACGAAGATAAAGATATGCTTGCGCGGCGCAACCTTGTGCAAGCACTTGGCGCAGGCGCGATTATTACAGCGGCACCGGGGCTCACATCTTGCGCAACAAATGCCGAAACGGGTCGCAAGCAGTTTTTAGGATTGGCTCCAGGTAATGCGCAGCTAAATCAGATGGCCGGGGCGTCTTGGGCTGAAATGAAATCTAAAACACCGACCTCCACCGATCCGCGTTACACGGGCCGGTTACGTAATATCGGCAGCCGTATTTCCAAAGGTGCTGGCAGAGGAGATCAGAAATGGGATTATGAAGTCTTTGACTCCGACTCCAAAAACGCCTTTGTTCTTCCCGGTAACCGTGTTGGCTTTTACAAAGGCATGATGGATTTTGCCGATAATGATGACCAAATCGCAGGAATTATGGGCCACGAAGTTGGCCACGTGTCAGGACAACATGCTCGCGAGCGTTATTCGTTGCAAATGGCCTCGCAAGCGGCTGTTGTCGGCGGGGCGGTCATTGGCGGCTCCACTATCAGCCGTGGCTGTAACAAATATCAAGGTACGCAGCGTCAGCAGTGCCTAAATAGTGCCAATCAGAAAACCCAATATTTGGTTCAAGCTCTTGGCCTCGGGACAATGATTGGCCTTGTTCTGCCTTATTCGCGTAAACATGAAGCTGAGTCTGACAAGCTTGGCGTAAATTACATGCATAAAGCTGGTTACAAGACAACAGAGTCGGTCAGGTTATGGGAAAAAATGGCTGAGAACAGCCCGAGCCGTCAGCCGACATTCCTCTCAACTCACCCAGATCCTGCGTGGCGTGCGCGTGAGCTTGATGCTTATATTCGACGTCAAGAGAAAATGGGCTCACAAGGCTTTAAGAATATTCAAACTTAAGTCATTAAGTTCAAAAGATACTTGAAGAGCGGCGTGGCTTGGGCTAAACGCCGCTCTATTATTTTGGGCCGCTTTAGCTCAGTTGGTTAGAGCGCTGGTTTGTGGAACCAGAGGTCCTTGGTTCGAGACCAAGAAGCGGTACCATTCTCCTTTTTTGTAAATGACGATGCTGGAATATCAGCGACCCACTATCCTTGAGTTTGATCAGTTTAAACTGTTGAGAGCAAATGAGGATTAAGTCAGCGGTTTAAAACGACCATAATAAGGTACTTGTGGAAAGCTTGACTTCAAATCGAGATTGATAGAGTTTTGGAAGATGCAATCCTTTAATTCAAGCACGTCTTGGGTCACTTATAGGAAAATTCTGAAAACAGAGTTTTCAATTGATACTCCGCAGGAAATTGTTGAACATCGAAAGTCTATTTTAGGCCACTTAATTCGATTGGATGTGTGGGAGCCTGATCAACATGCAAAAGGCACAATCATTTTTGTTCATGGCGCGGGTGGAAATGGTCGTCTCGTAGCACCCTTCATACAAGGCCTAGAGGAACTGGGGTGGAGGATTATCGCACCAGATTTACCAGGGTATGGGCTAACAATTCCACGCATAAATTATAACTGGTCATACGAAGAATGGCCTAAAATAATTGCCAAACTCGCCGATGAACAACACGGGCCTGTTGTCTTGCTCGGCGCTTCAATGGGTGGACTCACTGCTGTACATTCTGCCGAATGGACGAATAATATATCAGGAATCATTGTCACAACTCTTGTTGACCTGTCCGATGCTAAAGTCCTAGCCAGCTGCGCTAGGTGGCCCATATTGGGCTGGCTTTTTATATTTGGTATTAAATTCATTCCGAGGCTACTAGATCCAATCCGCATTCCGCTGTCTCTGGTAGCTCCGATGAAATCCATGAATGCCAACCAGAAGATGAAAAGATATTTTACCAAAGACAAACTCTTAGGTGCGAATTGGAAGCCATTTCGATTTTGGCGATCAGTCTTCAATTATCACAAAAAGAATATTCAGTTATCATGCCCATTATTACTCATTCATCCAGGGGACGATGACTGGACGCCCATACAACTTAGTCTTGACCGATTAGAATCGATTGAGGCTCAAAAGGATTACAAGATACTTACCAATGGTGGGCATTTGCCACTTGAGGCTCCCGCAATTGACGAGCTGCGTAATCATATTGCCAGTTTTATCGGAGTTTTGACAGACTTGTAAATCTATTGAACGCCTCAAATCGCTCCATCTAAGTTGCCAATTAATGACTGTTAATTCCGCGCTACAAGATGCTTAGAATTCCTATTTTAATGCACCCTAGTGTGCTTTGAGTAGGGCATATATATATACCGAAACCGCCTAAAATCAGAACCTTTTGGGTTCACAGGGGCACGGCTCATGTCTGTTTTAGGGTTTGACCTATGATAAATGAGAAGAGGCCAGCCAGTATCAGGGCAACGACTATTATCATAACTCCCAGAGGCGGATTGCCAGCTGTGTTGGTCTTAACGATATAGACGATATAGGTTAAAGGGAGCGCTCCTACCAAGCCTATCAAACCAATTGAATACCCTGCCCAAGATTCACCTTTCCGAAAAGGTATGAGCAACAAAACCAGCATGAACAGGCCATTTGCGATACCATAAAACCCTCCGCCGTTTAGAAGGGCCTTTAATAAAACTTGGTAGGATGGCTCAAGTCCTTGCCATGATGTTTCCAAAGCCTCCAAATGATAAGGCATAATTTGTGATCGGGATGCGTAAAGTAATCCAATTAAAATTGAGGCGAACGTCGCCAAGCCGTAAAGCCAAAAAGATATTTTTAACGCGCGGGAATGCATAAGCCCAACTCCAAAATTACAATATGAATGCTAGTGATGTGGCTTTGTAAAAGCGAGTCTCTTTCATTTTTATTTGAAAAAGGTGCATGGCGTTTTCTTGAAACCAAGTTTTACCCTTTACTTAAAACAAGTTACGTTATGTGGCATGCCTGCTCCGGCTGGCGAAGCAGATATTATGCGGCTTAAATCCTCTGTGGATTTAACCCATAAGCGAGTAGGTTAAGACCTGATTTGCTAGCGCAAGGCATGTCGGGTTTCACACCATGAATTCGCTGAAGCCAAAGGTTCAAGCCGACCTGCCGCGTCCGTCGTCGTTTAAACGGTTATAAGCCCAAGATGCTTCTCCATGATATCGAAATCTCTATCTGAATGCAAAAGTTGGTGTGTGTTCTCAATGCAGAAAGTTGCAATTAAAACATCAATCGTCTTTCGGACAGTTAGGCCTTTAGCTCTTAGGCTGCGATAGTTTTCAGCGCTGGCTATGGCGATGTCATGTCCAATCATTGGCGCAAATATTAGCGTTTCCAAGGCCGTTTTTGCTGTTTGGTAATCGCTATCACGCCGAAAGCCTTGCAAAACTTCTGTTAAAATAAGATCGCCAATCATAATTGGCTCATGGCCTAGAAATGTATCTAGCCTGTTTGTTTCCCGCGTCTCAGTCCCGTTGAAATAGTCAATCCAGACCGAACTATCGACGACAATCACGTGTCGCGCCGCATATCCTCTAACGCGCCGTCCCATTTGAGCTTCCCGCGTAACTGTTTCAACCGGCCTTGATTTTTTGTGCGTATAAAAAGACGCAAGCTTTCTTCAACGGCTTCGCGTTTCGTTTTGAAGCCACCCGCTTTCAATACGTCCTGCATAAGTATGTCGTTAATATCTATATTTGTACGCATGATGAGCCTTTGTGTATATATTATTATTTTATACACATTTTGACTTATTTTGCAAAGGGTAAGTTTGAGCTGAGTTGGTTAGATCGCGGGTGTTTTAGTTACATGATGTAAGACTTAGGTCTCCTTTAATAACACACTGTTTACCATAAGTGCCTAAAACGAGCCCATGGAAAAGCTTGCCCTTAAATCGCTGAAAGCGGCGGATGTTCAAAATGCCGTGCGCCATCCCGATGAGGTTTCGCGCTCATTGGCGGCGCAGCGCGTGTGCCGTGATATACGCAACAAGGCCTTGAGCGAAGACGAAAGGGCGTTTGCCCATAAAATTCTTGAGCATATTGCTCATGACAGTGCGGATATGGTGCGCCGCGCCCTAGCGATTACGCTTAAGAATTCACCAAAATTACCGCGGGATATTGCTGTGAAACTCTCACAGGATATTGAGAGCATCGCCGTACCGATTTTAACTCATTCTCCTGTTTTTACCGATGAGGATCTGATTGAAATTCTAAAATCCAAAGCGGCGGCAAAAGCCATCGCTGTAGCAAAGCGTATCTCTGTGAGCGATCATGTTGCCCGCGCGATTATTCGCTTTGGAGATAGCCGGGCTGTCGCTGAAATCGCGGCAAATGACGGCGCCTTAATTTCCGAAGAAACAGCGTCTCAAATGCTAGATATATATAAAAATGATGACCTCATCGCGCAGAGTATGATTTTGCGCAGAGACCTTCCGCCAAGAATTGTCGAGAAGATGATAACTTTGGTCAGTGATGATATGGTCATTAAGCTCACGCAGCGCCATTCAGTCTCTGCGGATGTGGCCATTGATCTGGCAGAGCGTAGCCGTGAACGCGCCGTTGTTGATTTTATAGATCAAGCTTGGGTCACAAAAGATTTAAAGAGTCTGGTGCGGCGGATCTATGCCGAAGGCCGTTTAACGCCGTCATTACTTATTCGCGCGATATGTTCAGGACAGATACGTTTTGCAGAACAAGCCCTTGCGATTATGTCTGGGGTTAGCGTTCAAAAAGCAGTTCTTATGATCCATGATGGAGGGCCTTTTGGATTAAAAGCCCTTTGCGCAAGAGCGGGACTGAACGAGAAGACTTCCAAGATTATCCATGCCGCTGTTGTAATTTACCGCGATCTTGAAATATCCGGCCTTGACTATGACCGCGCTAATTTTCAGGAGTTGATGATAGAGAGAGTCCTAACGTTACCCTTTGATTTGCCCGAAGCGGATCAGCTTTGGTTCTTAGAAAAATTGGACGGGTTTTCTGACGTTACGCTGAATTAAAACGAAAAACGGTTAAGGGGCGAATTGCTCTCTTAATATTTTTTCGCCAAGCCCATGTTCTTTATCAAATAACAGTGTCAAGGATGTGCCGTGGTCCTGGGAGACTTTGACATGGGTGATATTGCGGATTTCCATATTATCCGCAGAGGCCGCAACAGGGCGCTTAACAGGGTCTGCAATTTCAAATTCTACGGTGGCGTCGGCATTCAAAAGAGCTCCGCGCCAACGTCGGGGCCGGAAAGCGCTTATCGGAGTGAGGGCCAAGATGTGCGATCCCAAAGGCACAACGGGGCCATGAGCTGAAAGGTTGTAGGCTGTCGAGCCTGCGGGCGTGGCAAGTAAAACACCATCCGCTATCAGGCGCTCAAGACGTGTTTTACCGTCCACGATAATTTTAACATGAGCGGCTTGTTGGGTCTGCCTGTAAAGTGAAACTTCGTTAAAGGCGAGCTCGTCATATGTTCCGCCCGCCCCTTTTGCCATCATCTTTAGCGGCTTAACTGTTGCGGCTTCTGCAGCTGCGAGGCGCGCGGGCAAATCCTCTTCACTATATTCATTCATTAGAAAGCCGATCGTACCTTTATTCATCCCATAAACCTGCAAGCCGCGGCGAATGAGCGGCATATTTCTGCGCAAAGTGCGGAGCATGAATCCATCTCCGCCAAGCGCGATAATGGCGTCTGCCTCAGCAGCATCACAATTACCGTATTTCGCAGTGAGTGCGTTCCGAGCAGCTTTGGCCTCAGCGCGGTCACTGCTGACAATAGCCAGTTTCTCAAATGATTTAGGCGTAGCGCTCACAAGTTCTCCGTTAAGTTAGGGCGGCTATAGCATTTGACCTTAGGCAGGTGCAAAGCCTAAAACAAAGAGGGAAGTTTGCGGGGATAAAACTTGAAGTCTGGCTTATTTATATACTTAATGGCAATTATTGCCCTACTCCTTCCGCATATGGCTCATGCGGGCGCTTGGAACCTGCCGCCGGGGGAGGGGCAGATTATCTCGACTTATAATTATAGCCGCGCAGATAAGGCTTTTACAGATAGAGATGATTTAGGCTCTGAGGTTGAATTTACAAAATCGGAAATGAGAGTTTTTTATGAGCATGGCCTGACACCTCACGTAACAGCAGTTGTGAATGCGGCGCACCAAACAATTAATTATGACGGTTTGGGAAGCTCCATAAGTTTCAAAGATTTTGACGAAACTGAATTGGGGCTACGCTATGAGATTAAGCGGCGGGAGGGTTTGGCGGTTTCGGTTCAAGCCAGTTATATCATTGGCGGCGGACCTCCTAATTCCATTTTGGATATTGGGGATCGAGATGATAGTTTTGAACTGCGGGGACTTTGGGGGCAAAGTAAGGAGTTTGAAAATTATGTTCTGTTCTTTGATGCTCAGGCCGCGATTAGGGCGCGTAATACAGATCGTGTTCAGGACTGGCGCACGGATTTAACCTTAGGGTGGAAAGATAAGAAAAAACTCATGGCATTGCTTCAGGGCTACCACACTCAAAGAACCAGTTTTGGCCGTGACGGCTTTATTGTGCCTGTTCAAAAACGTACCAAGCTCCAAGCTTCAATAATTTATGAATATAAAAAGAACCGCCTGGTACAGCTTGGTTATTTGCAAACGCTTGCCGGACGAAACATCGTCAAGGAAGGCAGTGTAAGTTTTGGCACATGGATACGGTATTAGAGCCGTATAATTATGGTGTTGTTTTGGCTTTCATATAGAGCAGGACTGCGTCACGATCCTCTTGTTTCTTTATACCGACAAAACTCATGCGATTGCCTTTCATAAAGGTTGAGGGCTTTTGAATATAGGCATCAAGCGTTTCATCAGTCCAAATCACGGCAGAAGCGGCCATAACTTTGGAATAGTTGAAACCCTCTTTTGCACCGGCCTTAGCCCCGTAAACATTCCATAGATTTGGGCCGACTTTGTGCTTGCCGCCCTCTTCAAGTGTATGGCAGGCCCTGCAGCGTTTATAGAGTTTCGCCCCGCGTTCCATGGGGCTTAAACTGCTCGCCGTTTGCACGACTGGGGCAGAAGATGTGGCCGGAGCCGACGTAGGCGTTGATGTGGATTCACCTCCTCCGCCACAGGCGGTTAAGAAAATAGCAGGTAAAATCATATGCTTAATTGTCATTGCGCGGAATCCTGTTCTGTCTTCGGATGTTATTTAACACTTGATTAAGACATTGGATAGCGGCAAACTGAGGTTAGAAGCTTACGGGAGGTAAGTTTCACATACTTATAACTTCGGCTTCAGCCGGGAAATGGGGAAATTATGGATATTGTAAGCTTAGGCCTTGGTCTTTTAAGCGGTGGCGGTGGCGGTCTTTTAGCCGGCAAAGTCATGAATTCAAACATGGGTACAATGGGCCGTGTCATTACAGGTATTGTCGGCGGGACAGGTCTTGCGGCGATTGCGCCAATGATTCCGGGTCTTGACGGTATATTCGCTTCACCTGCTGATGGGGCTGGCCTTAATGTAGGATCACTACTTGGCGGTGTTGTCTCCGGCGGTGTTGGCGGCTCAATCCTGACATTCATTTTGGGTAAAGTCATGGGCGGCAAAGCATAGTCTGCGCCCTTTCATACTATCTGAAACCCGCTTTCGAGCGGGTTTTTTTATGGGTAGCTTCATTTAATAATGCGCAGTGACGCGTCAAATTGTGCCTTTATCTTTGGGCTATCGATATGCAATTAGATGCATATAAACACCGAGGATATTATGTCATTTACCGCCCCTGCCAAGTCCATACAATTTTTACTCAATCACAGTGTAGATCTTGACGCAATTCTATCGGCTCCAGCCTTTGAGGATGTTAACCGCGAATTGATCGGGGATATCCTGCAGGGCGCCGCTGACTTTGCCGAGAATAAATGGGCGCCGACCAATTGGGATGGTGACCAGAACCCGGCGACACTGAAAGATGATAATGTTTATTCCTCACCTGGGTTCAAAGAAGCTTATCAAGACTTCGTCGAAGCTGCTTGGCTCTCTATAGCCAGCCCCGCAGAAATTGGCGGCATGGGTTTGCCGCAACTTGTCAAAGCAGGCGCAGATGAAATGTTCTATGCGGCCAATATGGCGCTTGGCCTGTGTCCAATGCTGACCTCAAGTGCAGCAAAAGCGATCCATGCCCATGCCAATGATGCGCTTCAAGCGAAATATTTGCCCAAAATGGTGACAGGTGAATGGACGGGCGCAATGTGCCTAACTGAGCCGCAAGCCGGCTCTGACCTTGGGCCCGTGCGCACGAAGGCCGTAGATAATGGTGATGGGACTTATGCAATTACGGGCCAGAAAATTTACATTACCTGGGGCGATCATGATGTTGCGGATAATATTATCCACCTTGTGCTTGCACGGTTGCCCGATGCGCCCGAGGGCTCCAAAGGCATTTCACTATTCTTATGTCCAAAAATGTTTGTCGATGATGCGGGTAATCTTGGCGAGCGCAATGCGTTTAAACCGATCGGGCTGGAACATAAATTAGGCATTCACGGCTCCCCAACCTGCGTCATGGAATTTAACGGCGCGACAGGTTGGCTTGTGGGCGAGGAAAATCGCGGCCTTGCTTGTATGTTCACCATGATGAATGAAGCACGGCTCTTTGTCGGCGTGCAAGGCGTGGCCATAGGCGAGCGCGCCTATCAGGCGGCGCTAGATTATGCGAATGAACGCGTTCAAGGCCGCACCCTAACGGGGCAAGAGGCCATTATCGGCCATCCCGATGTGCGCCGTAACCTGATTGATATGAAAACCAAGCTGTTAGGCGCACGGGCGATTTGTATGGCAACTGCGGCAGCAGGGGATTTGGCTATTCATGCTGAAGATGAAGACACCCGCAAAGCGGCGCATATTCGCGAAGCGCTTCTCACGCCGCTCGCAAAATCTTATGGCTCGGATATTGGCGTCGAGGTCAGCTCAGTTGGCGTGCAAATTCACGGCGGCATGGGCTTTGTCGAAGAAACAGGCGCGGCACAACATTATCGCGATAGCCGTATTGCCCCGATTTACGAAGGCACAAATGGTATCCAAGCGATGGATTTGGTTGGACGTAAACTCCGCCGCGATGGCGGGGAAGGAATGAGGGCTCTTATTGCCGATTTAGAGAGCATCACGGAATTAGCGCAAGGGTCAACATTGGATTTATCTGTTTGTACGCATGCCCTTAAAAACGGCATCGAGACGGTTAAAACCGCGACAGATATCATGCTTAATGCTGACGATGGCGACGCCCTCTCGGGCGCAACGCCTTATCTAAACCTCGTCGCTCATGTGATATCAGGGGCTTACATCATCCGCGCCGTTGCAAATGGCGCGATCGCGGGGGACGAGTTGACAGAAAATATGGCGAGCCTCGCACGCTATCATGCGCTGTCCATCATGCCCCAAGCGAGTGCACAACTCGACTTCCTTAGGGGTGGTCAAAAAGCCGTTTTTGATTTCCCAGTTCAGCAGCTCGCAGATTTATAAAGGGGAACTCCTATGATTGGTGTCACAGCAAAATTAACAATCGCCCAAGGCAAAGAAGCCGAATTTGAAGAGACCGCTAAAGCATTAGTTGCGAAGGTTAATGCGAATGAAGAGGGCTGCGTTATGTATGAACTTTACAAATCCCCGCAGGATAGCTCTGTCTATATCTTCTTGGAAAAATACACAAATCAAGCCGCTTTGGATGCCCACGGAAAAACTGATTATTTCCTCGCGGCGCAAGCTCCACTTGGCGCTTGCCTTGCGGGTGCCCCAGATATTCAGATTTTTCACGCGGTGGGCTAGCAACGTAAGGGGCTTTACGGGTTTGCCTAATACGTCCTGCTAGCCCAGGACAATGGGAAAAGGATAAAGCCTTGCTTGCCCAACCTCTCCCCTCTGCCTATATTCTGCCTTCATAAAGAGGCCTAAACATGTCTGCACAAACTCACATCCCGCGCATGACGGCGCCTAAAATTACGGCGCGTAAAGGCGGGGAGCCTATTGTGTGCCTGACCGCTTATGATGCGCCGACGGCGGCGATACTGGATGAGCATTGCGATCTTATTCTTGTCGGCGATAGCGTCGGCATGGTGGTCCACGGCCTAACCACGACAGTGGGTGTGACACTCGATATGATGATAATGCACGGCCAAGCGGTGATGCGCGGCTCAAACACGGCGCTTGTTGTCGTGGATTTGCCCTTTGGCTCCTATGAGGACAGCGTTGAAACTGCGTTTAAAAGTGCGTCACGCGTGATGATGGAAACAGGCTGTCAGGCGGTAAAAATAGAGAGCGGTTCTTATGCGGCGGAAACGATTAGCTATCTGGTCGAGCGCGGAATACCTGTGATGAGCCATGTTGGGCTGCGCCCGCAAAGCATGAATGTGCTAGGCGGTTTTCGGGCAAGAGGACGAAAACAGGAAGTCGCCGACGAGATTGTAGAAAACGCGATAGCTGCGGCTGAGGCGGGGTCTTTTGCCGTTGTCGTTGAGGGAACATCTGTCGAGATTGCAGAGAAAGCCACGAAAGCCGTGGACATTCCAACCATCGGCATTGGCGCGTCAGCTGGCTGCGATGGGCAAATATTGGTCACGCCGGATATGCTCGGTCAATTTGACCGCGTTCCGAAATTTGTCAAAAAATTCGCCGATATGAAGGGACTGATAGAAGGCGCAGCCAAAGACTATGCCGCACAAGTCAAAGACCGCAGTTTCCCGGGTGAAGCCAACACCTATAAGTTCACGAAGAAATAAATAGAGAGCGCGTCCATATCTCACTTATGCGCTTTTTTTCGAAATAAGTCGCTGTGGGGAAAGCAGGAGAAGAGCGCTCTCAATATTATACCTCATCCTGAGGCTGCGCGAAGCGCAGGGACTCGAAGGATTGATAGCGTTTATCTCCTATCTTTCGCTGGCCCTCGTTTTGATAACCCAGGCAAAGCTTCATAATCACCGCGAATGAGCGCTTCTTTCTTAGCACGGCTCCAGCCTTTGATTGAGCGTTCTGCTTCGATTGCGTCAATCGCCCACTGAAATTGTCCTGCCCAGACTAATTTAACGGGGCGTCTTTTTCGCGTATAGGCTTTAGGGTAAACACCCAAATTATGCTCATCTACTCGCGTTTCAATATCCTCGCCGCGATAAGTACCCGTATAATATCTGCCATCAGCACAGAGCAATATGTAAACCCAAGTCGGACGCATAGCACACACTAACGACCAATCCTTCGAGACGCCATTCATTCCTGTAGGAATAAATAGCTCCTCAGGATGAGGTGGAAGGCTAGGTTTTTATAACCCTTATCTTGAGGCGTTGCATAGCAGCGGGATTCGAAGGACCTCCAAAATTACAGTGTCTTCATAATGACCTTAGCTGTTGCGAAAGGGCGGGTTGAGCGATAGGTTCGCGCAAATTTGGCGTCTTGCGTCTTGAGTCTTTAAAGGGTGGCCCTGTGGTCGATTTTATTAATGAAGTCGAAGAAGAACTTCGCAAGGATGAATATAACCGTCTGCTGAGGCGTTATGGACCATTTATCGTGGCCGTAATCGTGGCGATTGTCGCAACGGCTGGTTTTCTAGAGTATCAAAAATACACCAAAGATAAATCAGCTCGCGCGACTTCTGCTAGCTATGTTGCGGCGGCAAATAAGGCTGCGGCCGGAAATGACGATGACTCCATTGCTGACTTTATGGCAATCGCTGACGAGGCTCCTGCGGGTTATGCAGGATTATCGCTTGTAAGGGCTGCGGCGCTTAAACTGGAAGCAGGAGATAGCGGCGAGGCCGTGCGCCTTTTGGATCGGGCGGCTTCGACTTTTGAAGCTCCGCGTCACGCGCAACTTGCGCAGATCAAGGCGGCTTACATTTTGGCCAATGACGGAGCCTATTCTGACGTTATTAATCGCTTAGGTCCCTTGATCGAAAAAGATGCGCCTTATGAATTTTTGGCGCGGGAGCTGATGGGCTTTGCCGCGCTTAAATCCGGTGACGAAATTTTAGCGCGTGAGCAGTTTGGGTATCTTGAATCTATTCCTGGCGTTCCAGCCACGATTAAAGAGCGGGCGAAGCAAAACCTTAGCTTAATGCGCACGGCTGCGGCGTCAGCAACGATTTCAGCGCCTGAACCTGCCGCGCCTGATGCTGTTCCTTCTGAAACTGAAACAGAGACTCCTAATGAAAATTGATTTTACGAAACTCAAGATTTCAGCGGCAGCAGCTTTGATGCTCAGCGCCTGTTCGACATTGGGCGCGATTGGTGACTTAAACCCCTTTGACCGATCTGAAGAGAAGGCCAAAGAAGCTCAGGGCGATGTTGCGGGTGATACTGACCGTATCTCTATTTTGGAACTAAATGAGACATTGACTGTTTCAGGCACAATAACGCCCGATCAGGTGGTGTTACCGCCTGTCTATGCCAATACGGATTGGCCGCAAGTGGGCGGGAACCCGTCTCATGTCGTGCAGCATACAGGCGCGACGGGTAATTTTGATAAGCTTTGGTCCAAGGACACAGGTAAGGGTTCTGCCCGTAAAGGCCGTGTTGTGGCCCCGCCAGTTGTTGCGGGTGGCCGCATATATGCCATGGACGGCGCCAACCGCGTCACCGCTATGGATGCCAATTCCGGCGATAAAATCTGGGATATTAAAATCGAATTGGAAGAGCGTGAAAGAACTCGCGTGGGCCGCACAGGTATCATTGAACGCGTAAGAGACCCGCTGACATTTTTTGATGGATCAGGCACAGATAAAGAATCTGTTGGCGGCGGCGTGGCTGTTGCGGATGGTAAGCTCTATGTCACATCCGGCCTTGGTGTTGTCTCAGCCTATGACGCACAAAGCGGCGAAGAGATCTGGAGCCGCGTAACGCGCGTGCCAATGCATTCTGCGCCAACTGCGGCGGGCGGGCGTGTCTTTGCCGTTTCTGACGATAATGAGCTTTATGCTTTTAACGCTAATACAGGCGAGGTGATTTGGACCTATCAAGGTATTGTCGAAAGTGCGCGTATGCTAACCGCGCCTAGCCCCGCTGTCGTGGGGGATACAGTTATTTCAGGTTTCGCTTCTGGCGAATTGATTGCCTTCCGCGTTCAAAATGGCGGTGTGTTATGGCAAGACGCTTTATCATCTTCAGGACAATTGACGCCTTTGGCCTCTCTGAATGATATCGCCGCGGGTCCTGTTATTGCGGATGGCTATGTGATCGCATCGGCACAGTCCGGCGTAACGAGCGCATTTGATCTGCGCACGGGACAACGTATTTGGAGCCAGCCTGCGGGGTCTTTGGGCTTTCCGCTAGTCGCGGGTGATTTTGTGTTTTCCGCAACAACGGATGGGCAGGTTGTTTGCATGTCAAAGCTGGACGGTTCTGTTGTTTGGATTCAACAGTTGCAGTCGCATAAGAATTTGAAGAAGAAAAAGAAACGCATTGCCTGGTCAGGTCCAATCCTGGTGGGGGAACGTCTCATGGTGATGTCATCTCAAGGGAAAGCCGTGACGCTGAGCCCTTATGACGGAACCGTCATTAGTGAATTTAAAGTTGGCGAAGATGTTTTTGTCCCGCCGATTATCGCAAATGAAACAGTTTATGTGATGACGGATTCTGCTAAACTTATTGCACTTCGCTAGACCCGCTTCTTAAGGGCGAATGAACATGACAGACGTTGAAGATTTCGAGGAGGAAGCTCCCGAAGAGCCCACTGGGACATCTGAAGCCGCGCCCGAAATGCGCCCGGCAAAGATTGCAATTGTGGGCCGTCCTAATGTCGGTAAGTCGACCATCTTTAATCGCCTCGCCGGTAAGAAACTCGCCATTGTAAATGATACGCCGGGCGTGACGCGCGATGTGCGCGAGACGCGCTCTAAGCTGCGCGGCCATGATATGGTGTTGATGGACACGGCCGGTTTTGAAAATGCTAAAGGCGAAAAGCTAGAAGCCCGTATGCGCGCACAAACCGAGGCCGCTGTTTTGGATGCGGATATTTGCCTTTTTGTCTATGATGCCCGTGAGGGCGTTACGACGCTTGACCGTACATTCGCGCAATTTGTTCGACGTACGGGCAAGCCGATGATTTTGGTGGCCAATAAATGTGAAAGCAGTGCTTCTGATACCGGAGTCACCGAAGGTTATTCCCTCGGTATGGGAGACCCTGTTGAAGTGGCCGCCGAGCATAATATTGGCTTTGTTGATCTGGATGATGCGGTAGAGCTTGCCCTGCGGGATGTTGATTTGGGCGTGCGTGAAGACAATATTGATTTTGAAGAAGCGCCCGTGCGTATCGCTATTGTGGGCCGTCCCAATGCGGGGAAATCCACACTGATCAATACGCTTATTGGCGAAGACCGTTTATTGGTTGGCCCTGAAGCAGGGGTCACGCGCGATTCCATAACGATTGACTTTATGTGGCAGGGCCGGCGTGTGCAGTTCCACGATACGGCGGGCCTTCGCAAAAAAGCCAAGGTACAGGAGACGCTCGAAGTCCTCTCGGCACAAGATACGCTCCGCGCGATTAAATTTGCTCAAGTTGTTGTGCTGCTGATGGATGCGACCTCGCCTTATGATAAGCAAGACCTTCAAATTGCCGCGCTTTGTGAGCGGGAAGGGCGTGCCCTTGTCGTCGGCGTGAGTAAATGGGATTTGGTGCAAAATAAATCCGAAGCCTCGAAATTCCTAAGGGATGAAACGGCGCGACTCCTTCCTCAACTTAGAGGCCTCGAAGTTGTCATGTTTTCTGGCCTGACAGGGAAAAGCGTTGACCGCTTACTCCCCGCTATTGAGCGCGTGCAGATTAACTGGTCGGCTAAAGTCAAAACCTCAGAGCTCAATGATTGGCTCCGCGAAAAGGTGCAGCGCCATCCGCCCCCCGCCGTCAATGGCCGCCGCATCAAGCCCAAATATATCAGCCAAACCAAGACCCGCCCGCCGACTTTCGTGCTGAAATGCTCGCGCGCGAACAAACTCCCTGAGAGCTATCGGCGCTACCTGATTAACGGCCTAAGAGAAGATTTCGACCTCCCCGCCGTGCCGATAAGGATGTTCGTAAAAGCGGATGAAAACCCGTATGACAACACGGTCAGAAAGCAGGGCTTTGAACCGCTAAAGCAGAAAGAACGGCCTTAAAGCAAGTTCTATCCGTCCGTCATTACAAGGCTTGTCCTTGTAATCCATCACCAATTGTTTTCACTTTTACCGTTGGTTTTGTGATGTGATTGCGAGTGATGGATTGCAAGAACGGGGCCTGAGCAGTCATCACTCACTCCGATACTTTAAAATTATAGGATTTAACTCTGAAAATATTTCAGGGTAAGATTCTGAAAACCAGGAAGGCGGGTGCAAATCTAAAAACCCTTTATCCGCAATTAATTGCTCAATGCTTTTACCCCAAACACCCTCAGACTCGTAGAGGTATTCCAAGTACAACATTTGTAATTCAACCAAATATGAAAATGATGGCATCGAGCAAATACGCTCTCTATAGCATGATTTCTCTATAACGAGTTTTCCAAAATTCTGACGCCAATGCTTATAAAAACTTGGCCCCAAATTATTTCTAAAATTATACTGCTCAGACAAATAGAGAAAATTGAACAACAATAGATGTTCATCAAACCAAGCTGTGTAAAGCTTTGATGAATTATTAGAGTTTTTATAAATATTACATTCTATTAAACCTCTTTGATTAAGCCTACCTGAACTAGTAAATTTATCAGCATTACATTCCTCTAAATAAATAGTTTTCAATGAAAATAAGCTTTCATATTGAAAATTTAGGTAATCAGAAATCACCCGTAAATCACGTTGAATATTATCAAGGTCAATCTCTGACTTATCTGATTCAATAAGTGCAATTAGAAAGTTTGAAATTTCAGCATTTAATCTTTTTTTGTCATGAGATTGCGAAAGCTTAACTAACTCATATGCTTTTTCATTTGCATTCAATTCATCAATATTACTGGAATGAGTACAACTCCCCTTAGTTTTAATCTGATTTACATGCCCGCTCCCGCCCAACTTAAGCGGCGGTTGATAGACTTGCTTATAGACAGATTTACAATTTTGGTCCGATGATGGATTATTCTTTGGCGTAGTCGCGCAAGCTGATAGGATCGTGGTTGCCATGCCTAACAGCACCGCTCTGGCATATGACGCCAAATAACTCATCTACCCCACCTGACCGCGGTGCCTCAATTTATGATCCGCGAGCACACAGGCCAGCATCGCTTCTGCTACAGGAACGCCTCTAATGCCTACACAGGGATCATGACGCCCTTTTGTTCGCACATGAATCTCATTGCCATCCGCGTCGATACTTTGCACGGGGGTCAGCATAGAGGAGGTGGGTTTTATGGCTAATCGCGCGACGATTTCATCGCCATTGGAGATGCCGCCTAATATCCCGCCGGAGTGGTTGGAGAGGAAGAGGGGATTGCCGCCCTCCATACGGATTTCATCGGCATTGTCTGTGCCGTTCCAGCCTGCCGCCGCGAAGCCTGCGCCGATTTCCACACCTTTGGCGGCGTTAATGCTCATTAATCCCATAGCGAGGTCGGAGTCGAGTTTCCCGTAAACCGGCGCGCCCCATCCTGCGGGGACGCCGCTGGCGCGGACTTCTAAGATAGCGCCAACAGAATTGCCGTCTTTGCGGATGCTGTCGAGATAATCTTCCCACTCTTTGGCCGCGATGGCATCGGGGCACCAAAAGGGGTTGTTATTGACTTCATCCCAATCCCAATTTTCAGGGTCCACCATCTTCTCGCCGATTTGAATCACCGCGCCTTGGATTTTAATGTCCTCGCCGAGCACCTTACGGGCAATGGCCCCCGCTGCGACGCGGTTGGCTGTTTCGCGGGCCGAGCTGCGCCCGCCGCCGCGATAGTCGCGAATGCCATATTTGGCGTCATAGGTTAGGTCGGCATGGCCGGGGCGATAGCGGGCTTTAATCTCGGAATAATCCTTGCTGCGTTGATCGGTGTTTTCAATCAAAAGACTAATCGGTGTGCCTGTTGTCTGGCCCTCAAAGACGCCAGAAAGGATTTTGACGGCATCAGGTTCATTACGCTGGGTGACAAAGCGCGACGTGCCCGGACGGCGCTTATCCAAAAAGGTCTGAATATCAGCCTCGCTCAGCGGAATACGCGGCGGACAGCCATCCACGACACAGCCAATGGCCGGGCCATGGCTCTCGCCCCAAGTGGTAAATCTAAATAAGTGGCCGAAGCTATTATGTGACATGGGAGGGTGTTTAACGATGAAGCAGCGCTTAGGCTAGTCGGAAGTTAGTCCCACAAGCTAGAATCAAATTGAAACACCTCTTCCACGGGCTCGCCGAGGACATGGGCAATGCGAAAGGCGAGCTCTAGCGAGGGCGCATATTTTTGCGCCTCAATCGCGATGATGGTTTGCCGCGTCGCGCCGACTCGCTCTGCCAGCCCTGCTTGCGTAAACTCGGTTCGGGCTAAGCGGATACGCTTAATGTGGTTTGTGATGCTCGTCTTTTTACCGCCCATGGCCTTAGGTCCTATAGGCCCAAATGACGATGCTCTGTTTCGCAAGGTCGGCAATATAACTGATCACTAATAAGGCAAATATAATCTCCGTTGGTTTCTCAATAGAGATAGGCCAGATGAAGTCTTCTCCGCCAAGGCTATGGAGCAAAACTGTGATAATTATCCCGCCAACGCCCCATTGCATGAGACGGTAACCCCAATGCGCGCCTTTGCGTTCAATCGCGATATCGCGTTCGTCTTTTTCATAGAGCTCTTTGCGCTTTCGCATGTCGAATATACTTGCAATGACGGCATGTAGAATGACTGTCACAATTACCACACTCAGGATAATTTTCCCGAACGCCTCTATATTCGTGTGGATAAGTTGGGGCGATAGGCCAATCGTCGTCTTGGACCAGAAATAGGCAAAGACAGCGCCATCGGCGAGAAGGGTAATCCAGGCCTGACGTTGAGGCTCGCTCATATCTTCAATTTTTGTCATGCTATCTCCTTTGCGTTGGGGGTTAATCAGCCACAGCAGATTGAGCGCGGAACAAGACGATCTGCGCCGCATAATGCAAAAATTGCGACACCATCAGCGTCCCAAAAACCAAATGAAATAATTGGTTCCCATCATAGCTCAGCAGATAAAGCCCACATGAGATGAGGATGCCTATGCCCATGACGCTATCGGCCAAAGATCTCGCACGCGCCGTAATGGCGCGTTCGCGCTCATCCATCGGGTCATTGGCTGTCTTGAGGGAGGTCAGCGCTGCAGCAACATGACCTATAATCGCAATGATAGCTAATATGCCGCCATAAACCGCGACCACGGGAATAAGCGGCGGCATAGACGCGCCCAATTCCTGGCTGCCGGATATAACAACCCCAAAATAAAATACGCCGCCCAACAAAAGGGCCACGGACATAATCCAAGCGGTCTTCTCTCTAAAGGCCATAATCGTCTCCTAACGATGTAAACTATCTTTTACATAGCGAGTGGAGTGGGTGATGTAAAGTATTTTTTACTTTTATATTAACGCTGTCTCGGAAAACTATTTGTGTAAATTGTGTATGTGGTACAAATTCAACTCATGATTACAAAGTTAGCAATATCGGGATATCGTTCTCTGCGGGATATTCATTTGAACCTAGAGCAGGTGAATATTGTTACAGGTGCCAACGGAAGTGGGAAATCAAGTCTTTTTAAAGCGCTTAAATTATTGACGGAAGTGTCCCGCGGACAGCTTTTCTCATCACTTGCGAAAGAGGGTGGCTTTCCTTCAACACTTTGGGCGGGCCCGGAAAACTTCTCCAGGGCGATGCGCATTGGGGAAGAAGCTATACAAGGTACGAGGCGTAAGGGGCCGGTCGCTCTTAAATTGGGGTTTGCGAGCGAAAGTTACAGCTATCTGATAGATTTGGGTCTGCCAACACCCAGCGATTCTGCTTTTGGCCATGATCCTGAAATTAAGCAAGAAATTGTGTGGCACGGTGAGGTTTTCAGGCCTTCTACGATAATTGCCAAACGAACGGGTAAGCTTGTTTCACTCAAAAATTCTGAGACCAATTCCTGGACGAATACCCACACAGAATTGGCATCATTTGACAGTATGATGACACATGGCACAGACCCGCAATTAGCGCCTGAATTGCTTATACTTCGGGATGAAATGAGAGAGTGGCGTTTTTATGATCATTTCAGGACAGATGAAAATGCTGCCGCAAGGCAAGGTCAAATTGGAACACGAACACCTATTCTAAGTCCCGATGGTTATGACCTTGCTGCCGCTATTCAAACGATTAGGGAAATAGGGGACCGGGATAGCTTGTCCGCGGCTATTGAGGATGCTTTCCCCGGGGCATCTCTGTCTGTCGAAATTAGCGAAGGACGGTTTTATCTCTACATGCGCCAATATGGGTTACTTAGAAAGTTATCTGCTAAGGAGTTATCAGACGGGACGCTCAGATATATTCTGTTAGTGGCCGCTTTATTAAGTCCAAGGCCCCCGAAGTTTCTTGTGTTAAACGAACCGGAAACAAGTCTTCATCAAGATTTGTTAGCACCTCTTGCAAGATTGATAGCAAGAGCGTCTGAGGAGTCTCAAATATTAGTCGTATCGCATTCCGATTTGCTCATAGACTACCTAACAACCGAAATTGGATGTCAGCTCATCAGACTTGAAAAAGATCTTAGCGAAACTGAAATACCCCTAGAAAATCAATCCCGTTGGACATGGCCCAAGCGGTAAATAAAGAGCGTGCCAAGATGGGTCTTGTAAATCTCATGCAGCCCTAAAGCCCTTACCTAAAGACAGGATCGTCCAAACTTCGCAGCTTCCTTGAATGGAGCGTGCCGGATTGCGCGGCGTCCTTTAAGATCGACATGGCTTCGAGCCCGATATTAAGGTGCTGCGCGACGCGGGAGCGGTAAAAGGCTTCGGCAGAACCGGGGAGCTTAATCTCGCCGTGCAGGGGCCTGTCAGAGACGCACAGCAATGTGCCGTAAGGCACACGGTAGCGATAGCCATTGGCGGCGATGGTGGCGCTTTCCATATCGATGGCGATGGCGCGGGCTTGGTTGAGCCGTGTGCGCAGGCTCGCATAGCGCATTTCCCAATTGCGATCATCCGTTGTGACGACAGTGCCAGTGCGCACATTCTGCTTCATCTCTTTGCCTGTCAGTTCCATCACTTGGCCAATGGCTTCCGTCAGCGCGATTTGTACTTCGGCAATGGTCGGGAGCGGAATGGTTGGCGGGAGCATTTCGTCAAGGATTTGGTCATCGCGCAAATAAGCATGTGCGAGAACAAAATCTCCGAGGGTTTGCGTATTACGAAGGCCACCGCAATGGCCGAGCATCAACCAGCAATGAGAGCGGAGCACCGCAACATGATCGGTAATAGTTTTGGCATTAGACGGCCCCACGCCGATATTGATGATTGTCACGCCCTCATTATTATCACACATGAGGTGATAGGCTGGCATTTGCGGGAGCTTAAATTTCGGATCGGGTTTATAATCCAAAGGATCCGAGATAAGCCCGACGCCCGGACTGCTAAAGCTGTAACACTCTTCGGTTTTGATCACCTCTTTGGCATGTTCGATGAACTCATCGACATAGCGTTGGTAATTGGTGAAAATCACGAATTTCTGAAAATGCTTAGGCTCTGTGCCTGTATAATGTTTGAGGCGCTGCAGTGAATAATCCGTTCGCAAAGCGGGGAAAAGCGAGAGCGGTAAGGGCGCGTCATTGGGATGCTCAAACGCGCCATCCGCGAGATCGTCATGAATACGCTTTAGGTCAGGCAGAGGGAAGTAATCGCCAATTTTCTTAGACGCGCCGTCTTTCATTTCAAAAGAAGAGGGATCAATTGCAAAGGCCACCGGGATAACCTCGTCGCTATAGCCGACATAATAATCGACTTCATAAGCGGCCTCTATGTGGCCGAGTTGATCTGCGAGATAATCTTTGAATATTTCGGGGTGAGTGACGGATGTGCCGTACCACCCCGCACCGCGAATGCTCACAAAGCCATAAGGCTTGACCCCGTCGGGTTTTTTCTTGCGCAAATGCAAAAGCAGATATGGGTAAGTTGAGAGTTGGTCGCCGTGATATTCCCCTTCTTTGGCAAAGATAGAGAAGGCTTTGTTTAGGTGATCTGTGGCTTCGCTATAGAGGGTTTCAAGCTTTAAGATGGCTTCTGAGCTATCTTTGCAAAGCGTCAATGTTTCGAAGAAATGGGGCTTGTCGCCGATTTGATTTAAAATGGTCTTTTCCTTTCGTGCGGACATTTTTATCTGTCCGAATGACAAATAAAATTTCCATGTCCTATCAAAATTGGGACTGCTGTGTCAAGATTTTTGAATAGAGTGAGGGGGCAAAAAAAATGGAGAGCCGAAGGCCCTCCATTTGGAATTTTTTTTAAGTGTCGATGCCTAGAATTCGTACTTAGCACCAATTTGAATTTGCCAAAGTGACTGCTGAAGGACTTCCAGATTGTTAATCCGATCTTCGCTTTGCAGATTGTTATAGATGAACTGGTTTGTATTCGGATCAATTTGAGCCGAAACAACATCACGCTCATATTCATAACGTGTACGCTCAATACGTCCCCAGTCACTATTGATGAAGTTTCCGATGTTCTCGAAATCCAAGAACAGCTTCGTCTTGTGACCTTCCATCAAGCCTGGCAATTCTTGCTGTAGGCGGAGATCAAAGATCGTTGTTGAAGGTGATGTATCGCCATTACGGTCTGTTACACCACCAGCATATTGAGCCAGTTCAGAGCTATTGATGTAATCAAAGAAGCTAGCTTGTGCGGCAGCTGTTGCTGCTGCATCTAGATTTCCAGAGTCGTCAAACCGTTGGAAGGATTGGCTTGAAAACGCCGGATCGTTTGGTCCAGAAGGAACATAGAGCAGGTGACCCGCATCATCGACACGGCTTTCACGGCGACAACGGCCACCGCCCAGATCAAATACACACGCATTGTTTTCGCTGAATGTGTAGCTGTAAGGCTGTCCTGTACGGTGTGTACCGAAGAGAGAGACTTTCGTCGCAAGGTCGTTGAAAAACTCTTTTTCCCAATCCAAGCGAAGCTTGATATTATGCTTCACTTCAAAGTTCGAGGTGCCAACACTGAGATCAGGTCTCTGGAAGTCATAGCGCGCAGAGTCTGAATAGTTCGACGTTGCGGTTGAGGATGTACCGCCGCCGAAGTCATTGACATCAGCATAGGTGTAGCTGGCGAACATATCGATATCACCGAAAGCTGTTTCCCAGTTTTTCGTCGCTGAGAACGCAATCAAGAATGAGTCGCCTTCATCAACACTGCCAACTCCGAGCGCTTCTGGACCACTGCTACAATCATATATGCTGCGTCCATCAGGTCCTGCACTGACGGCTTGTCCGCAACGTAAGTCATACCAGTAAGGCGTATTGTTCTGAACATTATAAAGAATGTCAGCTGACAGCAGTAAATCTTCGAGAAGGAAGTTCGTATTGATAGACGTACCAAGATTAATTTTCCAAACCGTTGGAATTTCAAAGCTTTCGTCCAGAGCATTTACGCTTCCGTCAGGGGCTGTATTCGCAAGCGCATCAAGTTGCGCTTGAGGAATAAACTGACCTGTCGCAGCATCCGGCGTTGTCGGGACGTTCACAACGCCAAAGGCATTTGCACCGTCATTGATAACACCATCATTTGAATAGCTGTTAGAAATCCAAACGGTTGGTGCGCCGCCAGAGAATTTACCAACGCCGCCGCGGACACGGATATTATCCGTTGCATCCAAATCAAATGAGAAACGTGGTAACCAAACACCTTTGCCTTGAAGATCATTTGTGTTCGAGAAGCCATACCGATTGATGAAGTTTTGATTTTCACGAATTTCGCCTTCTGACTCATAGAAGTCATAGCGCAGACCAAGATCGACCGTCAGATTAGATGTGACATCATATGTGTCTTGGACATAGAGTGAGTTGAAGTTATATCCCCAAATCGCTCGAAGATCATTTTCATCATTTGTGATGGCGTTATTATAAAGCAAGCCACTCGCCTGTGCATTCGCAAGGTCGTCAATTGTGTCGAAAACATACGTACCTTCTGAGTTTTGAGCAAAGAGGTTGTTTACATTCACTTCTTCGCGCTCAAAGCCGAATTTGAAAGTATGATCACCAGCAAAATATTCACCCTTGAACTTCATCGTCAAGAATTCTTGGTCAAGTGAGTTACCATGACGGAAGCGGTCAGGGCCGAATGCAATGTCTTCATCGTCATTGAAGTCGTCATCCGTACCGGCAATACCATCTGCTCCAACGTTGTTTCCATAAATGCCGTCTACGCCTGGCGTGGTGACTGCGCCTAGGAAGAATTCAGCACCATTCAAAGAATCTTGTCCAGTATCTTGAGTGGTGTAAGCGAGTTTCATTTCTGTTGAGAAATTGTCTGTCCAATCCGAGAAGACGTGTCCAATATATGAATTCACAGTTTCCCGGCGCTCATACCAAGAGGATGAGAAAGCGACATCTGCATTGCCTAGGAAGTTGTTACCATTTTGCTCGCGAATGGAAGAGCCATCTGTCTTTAGATATGTAAACTTAGCACGGTGATTATCTGTAATGTTCCAATCAATATTGGCCAAAAACTTTTCGTCTTCAACAGGTGATTTATCAAAACCGCCGACATCAAAGCCCCAAACATTTTGGACTGTTGAACGCACGAGCTCTGCGTCTGCCGCCGTAACTCCAATTTCATTCACGGCATTAGAGCCCAGAACACCTGTTTGTGTTGTCGCGGCTTCTTCGAATTTATCGTAAGACACAAAGAAGAAGAGTTTATCTTTGATGATTGGTCCGCCTAGCGTACCGCCATAAGTTTTTTCTTCAAATGACAGATCAAACTCTCTGTCTTCTGATTTCGATCCTGCAAATGAATCGTCAGTGTAATATCCGAAGACCGAACCGTAAAACTCATTTTTACCAGATTTGGTCACAGCGTTTATTGTGCCGCCGGTAAAGCCATTATATTCGACGTCGAACGGCGCGGTTAGGACAGAGAGCGACTCAATCGCGTCAAATGATATGGGTGAACGTTGTGTCGGGTAACCATTCGCATTCAAACCGAAACGGTCGTTCAAAGCCACGCCGTCGATTGTTAGTGTGTTGAAGCGGTTATTTGCACCCGCAATAGATAGCTCTTTAGACCCACCAGATTGTACATTAATCGTGACAAATGGATTTTGCTCAGCTGCATCAGCTATATCGCGGTCAATCGAGGCAACTTCTTCCAGTGCGTCAAGTCCCAGTGTTGTTGAGAGACCTTCATTTCTAAAGCCTTGACTAGAAAGTATTGTACCTGTTGCCACGACCTCGTTTGCGCCCAGTACAGACACATCAAGCGGGTATGTTTGGTCTACGCCCAAATAGATATCTTCCACCGTTGTGCCTTGGATGCCCGCGCCGCCTATAGTAACAGTGTATGGACCGCCAACGCGAAGTCCGCGAGATGTGAATACGCCGCTATTGTTGGTAGATACGGTTGAAACTGTTCCTGTTGGCTCATGCGTGATGATAATTGTCGCATTCGTAACAGGCGCGCCTGAGCTTGTAACGATTTCGCCGCGCATAGATGACGTCGTCACCTGTGCATGTGCAGCTGTTGTGAGGCCCATTGTCAGGGCGAGAGCGGATGTGCTCAAAATGGCTCTTAAGCCGAGTGATGTGATGTGGGAATTCATATTGATCTCTCTAAATGTTAGAATTCTGTGGGATATATAAGATTGGGTGTTCCCTAAGTGCCTCGCATCACAGTTTTATGACAGATTCGTCATCTTCGTCAGGGTAAGAGTCGAGATACTTTTCAACCGTTGCATCTGTGCCACAGTTTTAAGCGTTTTAAGACAAAATTTGCCTCACTTATCCGCAAAGAGGGGTATTTAGACTCGCTTAGCTTTGAATCACGGGCTACGCATATGGCAAGGCAAGTATAAAAGACGCGAATTTAGAGAATCACTTAACATGTCAATCATCATCGCTATCGCCGGAGGAAGCTGCTCCGGCAAAACGACATTAGCGCGCCATTTGCAGCACCGATTGGGCGCGGCTGAGGCGATGCTGATCCGTCAAGATGATTATTATCATGATATTCGGGATCGCGGCGCCAAAAAAAATGGGGGCGATGAAATGCCAAATTTTGATGTACCCGAAGCTTTGGACTTTGGGTTATTGGCAGAAAATTTAGAGGCGTTAAAGAATGGTGACGCGGTTCAACTCCCTAATTATGACTTCACAACGCATCAACGTATTCGCGCAACAGAGCCGCTAGACGCGAAAACCTACACGATTGTCGAAGGACTTCTTTTGCTCAATGATCCTTTTATTCGAGAGCAAGCCGATGTCTCTATATATATGCGCTGTCCCTATGAGACCCGGTTTGAGCGCCGTTTGGCGCGGGACGTGGCGGAACGCGGCCGCACGGAAGACTTTGTGCATCATCAATTTGCACAGGATGTTGAGCCTGCGCATCAAAAATATATCCAACCCTCGGCGGTTCATGCGAACCTCTTGATTGAACAGGATGATTATGTCAGCTCTATTGATGCTGTGTTGGAACGCATCATCGAGGCTTTGCCCAATATTGACGCGCCTCAATTGACCTTGGCACTTTGAGATAAAATAGATTAGGCCGTAATTATGAATCATCCTGCTTTCGGTCTTATTGGTGTTTTTCTTATCCTGTTTGTAGCGTGGCTGCTCTCTGAAAATAAGAAAGCCATTCGCCCGCGCACGGTTGTGGTCTGTTTTGCACTGCAGGTTTTTATAGCCATACTGGTGCTTTATGTGCCTTTGGGCCAAAAGGTTCTGACGGGCATGTCTGATAAGGTGACCACATTGTTGTCTTATGCAGATGCAGGCATAAATTTCATCTTTGGGGATTTAGCCAACACGGAAAAAGTCGGCTTTGTTTTTCTGGTCAAAGTTCTGCCTGTGGTGATCTTCTTCGCCGCATTGATGGAAGTCATGTATCATCTGAAAGTCATGCAGTTCATTGTGCGCTATGGCGGCACAGCTATCCGAAAGCTAACAGGGACGCGGCCTGTTGAGTCGCTAAATGTGATTGCCAATATTTTTGTCGGCCAGACCGAAGCGCCGCTATCGCTAAAGCCTTATCTGCCAAGTATCTCGCGGCCTGAGCTATTCACGATTATGGTCACCGGTATGGCCTCAATTGCGGGCACGGTGCTCGCAGGTTACATATCGCTCGGCATTCGCCCAGAATATTTAATTGCGGCTTGCTTTATGTCAGCGCCTGCAGGTTTGCTAATGGCCAAAATTATCATGCCGGATGATCCCGAAGATGATGACAAGCCGATGGATGAAGTGTTTGAAATGGCAGATGATCGCGAACATGCCAATGTGATCTTAGCCGCCGCCATCGGCGCGCAAAACGGAATGAAGCTCGCGGTTAATATTGGCGCGATGCTCCTGGCATTTGTCTCGCTCATTGCGCTTTGTAACGGACTGCTCGGTTGGGCCGGCGGATTTTTTGGGCAGGACAATTTATCCGTTCAGACAATTTTGGGCCTTATCTTCACCCCCGTTATGCTCGCGCTCAATGTGCCTTGGGCTGAGGCGCAGCAAGCAGGAGCCATTTTTGGCGAGAAAGTCGTGCTGAATGAATTCATAGCCTATATCAGCCTCGTTAATGTGCAGGAGACCCTGTCAGAACGCACCGTCGTTATCCTGACATTTGCGTTATGTGGTTTCGCTAATTTCAGCTCCATCGCCATCCTGCTGGGCGGGCTTGGGGCCCTTATCCCCGACCGCATGTCAGAAATGGCTAAGATGGGGATTAAGGCGGTTATAGCGGCCTCGCTTGCCAACCTAATGAATGCGGCACTAGCCGGGATATTGGTCAGCGGGTTTTAAGTTTAACCCTCAGGGTGAGGACTTAAAATTTCTTCTAAGCTTTCTTAAGGCCAATCTCGATCAGCCGTTCCGTCAGATAATCCCCTGCTGTAATATCCGGCTCGCCGCGGCCGCCCATATCAAGGCAGCTTTCTAGCGGGCTTATCACGGCATCATTATTGAGATGTAAAAAGAACGGTTTGGAATAGCGCGGAAAACGTGAGCGTTCCGGCGCAGGGTTCAAAACGCGATGCGTTGTGGATGGCAGAATACCCGCTGTCATGCGCTGCAGCATATCTCCGACATTGACAACAACTGCGCCTTTGGGGGCGTTTACGTCCAGCCATTTTCCCGAGCGGTGCTTGGCTTGCAGCCCGGCTTCTTCCGCGCCGAGTAATAGCGTTATAAGATTGATATCTTCATGGGCACCCGCACGCTCTGTGCCTTCTGGAGGCGGCGTCTCTTGCGGCGGATAATGGAGCAAGCGTAGGATAGAATTGCCGACATTGACCTTGTCGTCAAAATAGGTCTCTTCCAGCCCTAGATAAATTGCTACGGCGCGGAGCAAATCTGCGCCAAAACTATCGAGCGCATCATAAAGCTCTCTTGTGCTCTCATCAAAACCATCAACTTCTGATACGCTTGGCGTATCTTTCATGCTCGCGCGATAAGGCGAATTTGCAGGGAGCTTGCGTCCCGTATGCCAAAACTCTTTGAGGTCCGCTTCTTTTTTGCCTTTGGCATTTTCTGTCCCCATCGGCGAATGTCCACGCTGAAACCCATCTTCAGGATCGGCATATTTGCGCTTGGTGTTTTCATCCAAGGCGAAGTATTTTTTAGAGGCCTCATCGGCAGCCTCAATCACATCATGCGCAATCGTGTGATCGGAAATGATGGCAAAACCCGTCTCTTTAAAAGAGTCGCCAAGGGTCTTAGCAAAAGAGGCTTTGTCGGTTTTCCAGAGATTAAAACTAATCGGATCTATAGTTGTCATTTTACGTCTTTCGGGCATTTGAGTCTTCCACTGCGCGGTCGATTTCATTAGCATATTTATGACGGGCTTAAACCCCACCCTAAGAAATATCTGTGAGAGAAAAATGACAGACATCAAAATATGTGCCTTGGGTTCCGTGAATTTGGATATGATTATTCAGACAAAAACTTTGCCGTGTGCGGGGGAGACGATTGCGCAGGGACGTTTTGAGTCGCTGCCGGGCGGGAAAGGCGCAAATGTGGCTTTGGCGGCGCAGCGTCTGGGCGCAAATGTTGAATTAAGGGCGGCAGTCGGCGGCGATAGCTACGCCCTACAGGCGCTCTATTTGTTGCAAGCAGGCGGTGTTGATTTAACTCGCCTCGTCAAAATCGCAGACAGTCATACAGGCCTTGCCTTTATAAATGTTGCCGATGACGGAGAAAACCAGATTGCCGTGGCGTCCGGCGCGAATGATAAATTTAAACCTTCGCATCTAACGCCCATATCGGCAGATGGTATTATCACCCAATTTGAAATCCCGCTTGCAACAATAGAAGCCGCGATTAAAGGCTTTGAGGGTTTTGTAGCGATCAATGCTTCACCCGTGACGGACGGATTAGAAAGGCTATTGCCTCATGCTTCGCTCATTATCGTCAATGAAGGCGAATATGAGGCCTATAAATCTGCCCTTTCACCTTATGACGGCTTACTTGCGATCACGCTCGGCTCCGAGGGGGCAAAGCTCATGAAGGGCGAAGAGTTGATTGCCGAAGCGCGGCCACCCAAGGTCGAAGTTGTGGATACGACAGGGGCAGGGGATAGTTTTGCAGCTGGGCTCACAGTGGCTTTGATGGAAGGGCAGTCGCCAAAAGACGCCTTGCAATTTGCTTGCACAGTGGGTGCACTGACAGCGACGAAATTAGGCACGCAAACGGCGACGCCGAGCCGTGCGGAGGTAGATTCTAGTCTTTAGGTAATAGCCCGAGGTAATAGCCCGAAAATACGCTCTGGTAAGGGCTTGGTCTTGCGAATTTCATCCACGGATAAGCCGTCCATTTCATGTGGGAAGACCGTCCACTGATCCGTCTCGCGTAAGTAAAAATCAGGCACGCGGGTCGTCGCATTGCGGCGCGGCTTATAATAGACGGTGGCCACGCGAATATCGTCGGGCGTGTTGCGGCGGCACTTCTCACCAAGCGTTTTGATGATGGCATCAACAGAGCGCCCGCTATCAAAAATATCATCAATGATAAGAAGATTATCATCGACATTTATCGTATCAACGAGATGTTGCAGACCAAAGACTTTGACCTCTTTGGACTGCTTATCCATGCCGTAATAAGAGGAGGTGCGAATAGCAAAATGGTTAGTTTTGCAGCCGAGTAAATCAAGCACTTCCTGTATAGCAATCCCTACGGGTGTGCCGCCGCGCCAGACACCGACAATAAAGGTTGGGCGATAGCCGCTCTCGAAAATCCGTAGGCCGAGTTCAAATGAATCGGCTAAGAGCTCTTCTGCGCTGACAAATAATTTTTCCATCATTTTTCCTTTGGGGCCGCTTAATTCATAGCGCTTTGCTAATCAACTGTTCTAATTTTCAAAAGCCGCGTTATGGTAACCTATGACGCGTAAACTCATCATCGATTGTGACCCTGGCCAAGATGACGCCATCAACCTGTTTTTGGCCCTGCCGCCAACGGAGGATTATGAGATTTTGGGTATCACAGTTGTCGCGGGGAATGTTGGGCTTGAGAAGGTTTCGCGTAATGCGAGGCTGCTGTGTGAGTTGACGGGACGCATAGATGTTCCCGTTTATGAAGGCTGCGCTGCCCCGCTAAAATACCCGCTCGTCACCGCTGAAGAAGTCCATAGCCGTGAAGGTCTGGAAGGCGTTGAATTGTTTGAACCGAGCATAAAAGCCCAAAACCAAAATGCGGTGGACTTCATCGTTGAAACACTCATGGCGGCAGAAGATAATTCCATCACCCTTGTCCCGACTGGCCCGCTGACCAATATCGCGGCGGCCCTCCAAAAAGAGCCAAAGGTTGCGGGTAAAATCCAAGAAATTGTCCTGATGGGCGGGGCGCTGCGCGAAGGGGGTAACATCACGCCCTCAGCTGAATTCAACATCTATGTCGATCCCCACGCCGCGCAAACCGTCTTTGACAGCGGCTGTAAATGCATTGTCTTCGGCCTGGACGTCACGCACCAAGTGCTGTCCTCTGATGCCGTGCTAGAGCGCATCAAAGCGGTGGATAATAAAGTCGCCCAAACCGCCTATAATCTGCTGACCTATTATGGCCGTTTCGACGCTGAAAAATACGGTAGCAACGGCGCGCCGCTACATGATCCGTGTACGATGGCTTATATTTTGAAGCCGGAACTGTTCGATTTGAAGGAATGCAACATCCGTGTCGAAGCTGACTCCGAGCTAACCCGAGGTCATACGGCTGTGGATTTTTGGTATGCGACAGAGCTGCCAAGAAACAGCCTCTGGGCCTATAAGGTCGATTCGGAGGGGTTCTTTGATTTGCTGGTGGGTCAGTTGGGGAAATATGGGTAGGGATCTATAGAAGCCGATAAAACTGAATTTCAATTATGGACTTGCTGAACAAATATCTAAATGGCTACTCTCCCTATATTCAGCGGATTACGTATGATTTGGATGAAAGAAAACTAGTTATAGCTTGTTCAGCTAACTCAGATAATCGAATCCAATTTAAGGAGCTGATTTTTAGAGATATTGTGAGTTTTAAGGAAGTTTTATTTGAGGATGCTTTTGATGATAACCTGACTGATTCAATTATTGGAATTCATATGATTTCGGATGGAGTTTATTGTGTGAATACAGAGAAGCGAGAATTGTTTATGCAGGTTGATAAAGAACCGATAGTTCAAGTTATCGAAAAGAAAGCTATTTAAACCTGCCGAGACGTTTTCTTTTCGAGCCAATGCTGCCGGCACAAGCTAATATATTTCTCATTGCCGCCGACTTTGACTTGTTTGCCTTCTGTGATGGCGTCGCCGTTTGAGTCAAAGCGCATTGTCATGGTGGCTTTACGTCCGTGCCAACACAGGGTCCTGATTTCACGCAAGTCATCGGCGATGGCTAACTGACATTTGCGATATAGCTTTTATGATGCTATAGTACATCAAATATACATCACTAAAAGGACGCTTTGCCGATGACACGTGCCAGCATTTCTCTGACAGAACCTAATGACGATTGGATACAGGCTCAAATTGAGAGCAAAGAATTTTCATCGCGGAGTGAGGTTGTTAATGACGTGCTTCGCAAAGCTAGAGAGCAGTGTCGTGAGCGGGATTATATCCGCGCGAAATTGATAGCATCGGAGCAATCCGTGTCAAAAGACGGTTGGGATGAGCGCAGTAAAGAAGACATATTAGAGAGTTTCAAAGAGAAAGCGCGTCAACTTGGCAAGCTATAGGCTGGCCCCAAATGCGACAGCTGATTTGGAACGCATTTGGCTATATGGATTTGAAAGATGGGGATTAGAGGCCGCCGTAAAGTATAATGATGATTTATTTATGCATTTCGAAGAGTTGAGCCGAAATCCAGAATTGTATCCCGTAATAAGTGAGCGTAAAAACTATAGGCGGAGTCTCTGCGGCAAAGAGAGTGTCTATTACCGCGTTGCAGATGATTGTGTAGAAATCATGGCAATTATTGGCAGGCAGGACGTTGGAAAGTGGTTAAGGTAATTACACCTCCCGAGAGCTCTTCTTCTCGAGCCAATGCCGTCTACACAGACTGATATATTTCTCATTGCCGCCGACTTCGACTTGCTTGCCTTCTGTGATGGCGTCTCCGCTTTCGTCAAAGCGCAAGGTCATTGTCGCTTTACGGCCGCACCAACATAGGGTTCTGATTTCTCTTACGTCATCGGCTATGGCGAGGAGGGTGGCACTCCCCGGGAAGAGCTCACCTTTGAAATCTGTGCGCAGCCCGTAACACATGATTGGGATTTTGGTGTAGTCTGAGATGCGGGCGAGAGCCCAAACTTGGTCGGGGGTGAGGAATTGCGCTTCGTCCAGCAGCACGCAATCAATAGGCCTCTCGGCGTGTGACGTCTTGATATGCGCTTCCAAATCCGTCTCATTTGTAAATAAATCCGCTTCTCTGTTCAGGCCGATACGCGAGACGATATGATTAGCTTTGGGATCACGGTCATCGAGCTTGGGCTTTAGCAGCATGGTATGCATGCCGCGCTCTTGATAATTATAGGCCGATTGCAGCAGGATAGCCGATTTGCCAGCATTCATGGCAGAAAAGCTGAAATATAATTTGGCCATAGGGGAGGCGCTTTCCTGCGAGTCGAATCTTACAGGGCAACCCTATGGAAAGAAAAAGATTCGGCCAAGCGCCTAGGCCGAGATTTTTAAGTTGGGGGGTCTTAAAAAGCGCGGCTTCGGGCTTGGACGCGAAAGGCTTTGGGTGCTGGGGGGATCAGCGTTTGATAGGCCTCTTTGGCTTGGAAGAAAGCCGGTATATTGGCGTAGGGACTATCTGGGTGAAAGAACTTGGCCTTCTTGCGCCATGCTGCGCGGATTTCGGCTTCGCGGGCGGATTGGCTGAGGCCCAAGGCTAGTAAAGCTTGCTGACGTGTCATGGCATTTCCCAACTCTCAAAAGGTTTCCCCAAACCTAATGTTTATACTTAACGTATTATGACTTAAGCCCTATAGGGTTAATAAGTCGCTGAAAGACATGGTTAATTTTGTGTTTCCTGCGTAAAAGTGAGCGTTTAATGCCTGATTCCGTAATTCCGTCCTCTCCCAGTGCTGATGATTATGCCGAGGAGGGCACGCGTGACCTAAGCTGGACAGACACGGAAAATCCAATTGCTCTGTTCGAAACATGGCTTGCCAAAGCCGGCGAGACAGAACCTAATGACCCGCATGCGATGTCGGTGGCGACGGTGGACAGGGCGGGTTTGCCAGATGTGCGGATTGTGCTTTTAAAAGGCTTCGATGACCGCGGTTTTGTGTTTTATACGAATAGTGAAAGCGCCAAAGGTGAGCAATTACGCGGGCAGGGTAAAGCGGCGCTGTGTTTCCACTGGAAAAGTCAAAAGCGTCAAGTGCGTGTGCGCGGCGAGGTAGAGCCTGTCAGCGAAGCGGAATCGGATGCTTATTTTGCCTCACGCGCGTGGGGCTCACGCATAGGGGCATGGGCCTCAGATCAATCCCGCCCGGTCGCAGACCGTGAGGCGTTACTGTCCAAGACAGTTGAGACAGAAACCCGGTTTGAGGGCCAGGATGTCCCGCGCCCACCCCATTGGTATGGGTGGCGCGTAAAACCCAAAATGATAGAGTTTTGGCAGGACGGCGCATTCCGTTTACATGACCGTATTGTCTTTCAGCCACAAGGTGATAGTTGGGGAAAAACGCGGCTTTATCCGTAAGGCGTTTCAGTCTATGGTTTCTGCATGGAGCTGATACCTTTTCTTATTTTTGCTGTTATTGCCTTTAATATTTTCAAAGGCTTTACCAAAGCTGCGCCCTCTAAAGATGGTAATGCGGCGCAAATACCAAATGATTTGATGCGGCGTTTGCAGATGCAAATGGACGCCTCAAATGACGCCCGCAAGACTCCGACCCAGCGGGGACAAGAAAGTCTGGCACGCAAGACTCAAAGCTCGCCTTGGGGCGAGAATGGGAGCTTTTCAGCGGGCGGACAAACGGCCTCTAAATATTTACAAACGCGCCTGAATACGAAGACAAAGTCCGATAGAGTTGCCTCACATAAAAACCCTGAACAGCATGGTCGCCGCGGTAAAAATGTTGATCAAAACCGAAACCGTACAGATGAGTGGGGAGAGCGGGGAGATAAAGGGATTTTATCCGGCAAGCCTTTGCTTTTTTTACTGGTTCTAGGCGGCATCGGACTCTATGTGCTCTCGAATCTGCCCGCCGGATAAGCGAAAATAGGATAAATCATGTCAAGTGAACTCGTAAATGTCTCGCAACCCGAAAAAGGTGTAAAGCGCCGTAAGCTCCGCCATTGGTATCTTAAGCTTGTTCTCGCGCTCGCTATTTTTGTGCCACTATTTTTCCTGATCTCGACATTAGGGGTGAAGTTTGGGTTTTGGGACTGGACTGTGGGATTGGGGTTGAATGTTAAGTATGCTCCAGTCTTGCTCCCGCTCCTCGCGCTGTCGGGGCTAATTGGACTGTTATTGTCTTTTATTATTCAGCCGCGGAAAGGCTTTGCGGTTTCACTTGCAGCGCTGATCATAGGCGCTGCAGGATTGGGACACGGAGCCAAGGTTAAAAAAACAGCCGGAAGCCTGCCCTTTATTCACGACATTACAACAGACACCCAGGATGTTCCGACATTTACCGTTGCCATTATGTCCGAGCGCGCTCAAGTCAAAGGCGTCAATACGGTGGAGTATGTTGGCAAAAAAGATAAAGAAGGCGGGACATTAGTTTCTGTCCTGCAAAGTCAGGCCGAAGCCTATGCCGATATTCGTCCGCTTATTTTGCAAGACGCCCCGAATGTTGTCTTTGGTGAAGCAAAAGCGGCTGCCAAGCAGATGGGCTGGGTCATAAAATCTGAAAATGTTGACGCAGGCCTCATTGAAGCGACGGATACAACATTCTGGTACGGTTTTAAGGATGATGTTGTTATCCGCATCCGCCCGTCAGAGGGCGGAGGCACAGTTTTGGATGTGCGCTCGGTCAGCCGCGTCGGCGGATCTGATATCGGCGCAAATGCTGACCGCATTCGTGGTTTTCTTAAGATAATGAGTAACGCTTAGAGTCGATTCGTGACAGCATCTCACGAGCAGGATTGGGACAATTATTGGCAAGGCCGGGCTGCGCAGAGCTCGGGCGAGGCTTTGATTGGTGTCGGGATTGAAGATAATGCCCGACTCTCGGCATTTTGGATTCAGATATTTCAGGCTATGCCGAAAACGGCACGCATTGCTGACTTTGCGTGCGGCGCGGGCTCGGCCTTAAAGCATGCGCATGGCGCGGGCTTCTCTGATCTTACTGGCATTGATATCGCTGCTGATGCAATTAACGTTTTAAAAAAGGCCATTCCGAGCGTCAAAGGCTGTGTGAGTAGCGTCACATCAACTCCTTTTATAGATGATACGTTTGACGGCTTAGTCAGTCAATTTGGATTTGAATATGCGGGCGGCGAGAAAGATGTTCTTGCAACGGCGAGGGAAATGGCACGTCTTATGTCGCCAAGCGGAGTTTTTGCTGCCATCGCCCATATGAAGGGCGGTGCCATCGAAAAAGAGAGCTTAGTTTCTTTGAATAATATTCAGCAAGTCATTGACAGTAACTTTATATCTTGCGCGCAAGACATGTTTAGGGCCGCTTATGCAGCCGATGAGTCTCTTTCGCCGCAGACCCAAGAGGCCTCTTTAAAGTCTCTTATTGCTATGGGGCAGGCTGAAGGCAAAATTGTACTCTGGCTTAGGTCTGCGGAGGCTAAGGGAAATGAATTTGCGCGTTTCGCTCATTATCTCGTGACGTCTACGCGGGAAATGTTTGAGCGCCGTAAGATGCTACCCCTAAAGGAATGTCTGCAATGGCTTGAAGATATGGAGGGTGAAACAATGGCTTATCAAGGGCGTATGAAGAGCATGGTTGAGGCCGCGCTCAGTAAGGAAATGACGCAAAAAATCATGACCGTCTTTGCTGATTCAGGATTTGAGACGTCTGAGCCAGAACCATTTTACTTTGATCCATCAGAGCTGCCTGTTGCCTGGACTTTGAGGGCCAAGCGATAAGAGTTCACGTCGTTTAAGCGGCGGGAGCGTAAGCTGTTTTCAGACCGTCTTTGCCGTCTGCCGTAACGCGGCCTGTTTCGCGCATATGAATAAGGTGTGAGAGGACGCTATGCGCTGCGGCAGGGTGAAGGCGCCTATCAACATCCGCGTAAAGTTTTGCAACAATATCCATAATATCGGACAGCCCGTCATCAAGAGCCCCCATTATCTGAGTCTCTCGGGCAATGCGATGGTCGATATAAGCGCCGACAAATTCATCGACATCATCAATGCAGGGGCCGTGAGTCGGCCAGATACGGCCAAATTTGCGCGCCTTAATACGCTCTAAGCTATCTAAATAATCGCCCATATGCCCATCAGGCGGAGAGACGACGCTGGTCGACCACCCCATAATATGATCGCCTGAAAAGAGGGTATTTTCTTCGCGCAATCCAAAACACATATGATTTGAGGTATGGCCTGGCGTATGAATGGCATCGATTGTCCAACCATCGCCCTGTATCACGTCACCGCAGCGAATCTCCACATCAGGCTTGAAGGACAGGTCATCACCAGCCTCCAGACGGACTTCACCGCCTTCGGGCGGCCGGATTTGAAGGCCATAACCATAGACTTTACAGCCATGATCTCGCGCAAGGGGTATAGCGAGCGGAGAGTGATCTATATGATGGTGCGTCATTAAAACATGCGTGACGCGGCGACCCTCAAGCGCCTTATCAAGTGCCGCGCGGTGTTCAGGCAAAGCCGGGCCGGGGTCGATCACGGCGACATCCTTATCGCCAATGATATAAACGCCGGTGCCAGTATAAGTGAATGGACCTGGGTTATTAGCAATCACACGATCAATAAGCGGGCTCAGCGAAATGCATGTGCCGTATTCAAACTCAAATTGACGTATAAAGGGTATGCTCATAACTGGTATCATCAATTAGTCAGCTTTCACTCAAGCGTCCAGTGTCAATTAGTGACAAAGTTGTGAGAGATGTTGGGAAATACGTTTCGTTCCCTAAACAGCTAGGGAGCTGTAGTTCTATAATTATGACATGTTTCTGTTAATGAGAGCCTTCTGACTGAATAGGTGATAAATATGCAACAGAGTGATAAAATTCACGTCAAATCTTAAATTTTGTTTAGATTTGCCCTTGAGAGTCTTCGGCTTATGCGTTTTAACATGCGATTATATGCGGATAAACCGCAAGCATGACATTGAAACCAGTTCGAAGGGGTTCCGGAAAATGAAGAATACAGATAAGTTGAGACTCTTACAGTCCACTATACTAGGCGGAGTGATAGCCAGTTTAAGCACGGTCGCTTTTGCGCAAGATACAATAGGTGATGCTAATACTCCTGCTGCTGTAGAAACAATCGAAGAAGAAATTGAAGAGGCTGAGGCTGGTGAAATAGTTGTTACGGGTTCGCGGATTAAACGCGATACATTTAGCTCTCTTGCACCATTGCAAGTTATCGATTTTGACGAAAAACGCGACTTAGGAATTATTGACCCCGTTACAATTCTTCAAACAACTGAATCGGCTGCGGGTCAGCAAATTGACTCAACTTTCAGTGGGTTTGTATTGGATAATGGTCCTGGATCTGAAACAATCGACCTTCGTGGACTAGGTGCTAATAGAACCTTGGTGCTGATTAATGGCCGCCGTATTGCGCCTGCAGGCGTTGAAGGTGCTCCATCTACACCATCAATCAACCTAATTCCAGGCTCGCTAGTCGATCGAACAGATATCCTTCTTGAAGGTGCATCATCCGTATATGGTTCTGATGCGGTTGCAGGTGTGGTCAACGTGCTCTTGAAAAAAGATTTCGAAGGCTTTGACGTAACAGCTACTTATAACCCGGCGGAACAAAGTGGTGGACAAGATTACAACATAGCCGGTTCATGGGGTAAAAATTACGACCGCGGTTTCATTGGCGTTGGTGCTGAATATGACTTCCGTGATGCTATCAAGCTTGTTGATCGTGATTATCTTGCGGGTTGTGATCGTCACTATGAGATTGATGAAAATGGCGAAATTCGCACATTTGGCCGCGGAGATGAAATTCGTTTCAACGAATGGTTCGGCGGAGACTTTCAAGCGTTTCCTGCTAATGAGTGTAAAGGGTCAAGAATCGCGGGCCGTATCGTAGAACTTGGGGGAACATTCGGTTCAATCTACTTTAATGCGGATGGCTCAAATACTGGTATTCCTAACTTTGTTGACCAAACGCTGTCTGGTGTTCCAGTAGATGGAAATGGCGATGGTATTCAGGATTTTGACTTCGCGCAGTTCGCTCTAAATGGAGCTGACCCTAACCAAGATTTGATACCTGAGCAAAAGCGCCTCAACTTGATGGCATTCGGTGAATACACTTTAGAAGGTGAAGCCAATATTACGCCCTTCTTTGAAGTTCTTTATTCTCGTGCAGAAACAAATATCGATAGTGGCACATTCCAGTTGTTCCCAACTGTCGGACGAGACAATCCTTTCAACCCCTGCGGTGTGAATGGTTCAGATTGCGGGTCTAGCGGATTTAATTTTGATGATGCATTCATACAACGCTGGAATACATATCAACGTGATCGCGACCCTAACCGTGATGGCGATGAACGTGATGCGCGTATTTGCGCCACATTTGCTGGTGGGCTTTTTGATAATGCTGCATGTACACCTTTCCTTTTCGGTTTTGGTGCTAATGACCTTGTCGGCCCTCAAGATACAATTCCTGTTGTTGGCATAAACGGCGATCGTTCCAACACAGAAGTCGTGATTGAAAGCACACGTCTAGTGGGCGGTTTCCGTGGTGATCTTCCTTTTATGAACTTTGGAGAGTTTTCCGATTGGACGTTTGAAACATCTTTCACATGGTCTATATCAAATGGTACATCTAACCGTCCAGGTATCCGTGAGGATCGCTTGAACTTTGCACTTGGTAACGATCTTCAAACAGGCAATCCAATTCGTGGATTGGCACCTTGTACTGCAGCTCCGGGCGTAACTGTTCGTCCTGATGTTCTCGCAAATTGTGTACCGGTGAACTTATTTGCTCCATCCTTGTTTGAGAATGTTGCAGGTGATTTGGCAACGCAGGCTGAACGTGATTATCTCTTTGATGACCGTCGTTTTGACACACAATATACGCAATATGTTGTCTCAAGTTTTATATCGGGGACAGTTGCTGAAGTTCCAGCCGGTAAGATTAATGCTGTATTAGGTGTGGAATATCAAAAAGATGATATCGAATCGACACCTGATGAAGTAGCCCGTGATGGATTGTTCTTTGGTTTCTTCTCTGATGGCGGTGCTGATGGTACCAAGTCCGTCACATCTGCCTACGCCGAAGTTGATATTCCTTTGGTTGCAGGGCAGACACTCTTCCAACAGCTTGATTTAAACCTTTCTGGTCGTGTTTTGGATGATGAGTTCTACGGCAGCGCTGCGACTTACTCAGCAAAAGTTGGCTGGCGTCCATTCGATAGCTTACTCTTAAAAGCAAGCTATGGTACATCATTCCGCTCACCAAATCTGCGTGAGAACTTCTTGCAACCGCAAACGGGCTTCTTGACCCTGACTGACCCATGTGTTGTGCCAATCGGTGCAACAAGGCCAGACTTGAATAACCCAAATGGACCAAATGTTTATGATCCTACACTTGAGACACGTGATCCTGATACGATTGCACGGTGTCAAGCTGATGGGCTTGATCCATTTACCTTGAATATCGGTGGGAACAATACATTCTCCACAGAAGTTTCAACGACGGGTTCACTTGATCTTGATCCAGAAGAATCAACATCTTTCACAACTGGTTTCTCTTTTGAGCAACCTTTCACAGATGCATTTGACCTAACTATTGGCGCGACATATTATGACATTGAAGTGACAGACTCTGTTGTTACGCCAAGCGCTCAGTTCATTATTAACGATTGTTATGTCAACGAGCGTGATGGTGTCAGTCCATTCTGTTCGCGTATTTCTCGTGATGCAGATCAACTTCTTAATGGCGTGAACCAAGGCTTTATTAACCTGAACGAAGATCAAGTTCGCGGTATAGATTTCAATGCGCGCTTTAACAAAGAATTCACAATGTTCGAGCGTAACTTTGACTATTCTGCAAATCTTCGTGCGAATAACATTCTTGAGGTTCGTAACTTGTTCATTGGTGATGACGGTACACCAACAGAAGACAATGATGAAGGCGAATTTGGCTTCCCCGATTGGAGCGGTAGCCTAAACCATCGTATCTCATATGATGACTTTTCATTCTCATGGGGTACACGCTATGTTGCTTCTGTGAGCCAAGATGAAGATTTTGTAGATGAGTTCTCTAACGCTTTTGGTGTTGATACAACAGGTAATGGTATTGCAGATACCTTCTCCGATACTTGTGGAGGCCCATTCATTGGCGATGTGAACTGTCGTGACGTTGGTTTTGCTGGCGATTACTTTGTTCACAATGCTGGTGTTAGTTACAATAATGACGACAAAAATTGGGGTGTGACATTGTCTGTCTCAAACATATTTGATCGTGAACCTCCTAGAGCCGATAGCTCAGAAGTTACGACTGTTGCTAACTCTGTTATCGGTAATGGTTATGATCTTGAAGGGCGTAAGTTCTTCATTCAACTCCGTAAAGGATTCTAGTTAACGTTGGTTTCCTGACCTCACGGTAAGGTGACTGTGTCATAACTCTAAAGAGTAGCCCGAGGTATTTGCCTCGGGCTTTTTTTTGTGCTTTATCGTATACCAATAATTCAAATAAAATGTTTTAGGAGTTTTTATGCGCAAACTGCTTTTGTCCTCGATTGCTATTTTAGGAGCTGCTGTTGTAACTGCACTTCCGACCACGGCTATGGCCCTCAACACCCCAGTACCTATGGAATATTGGGCTGCTCCTGATTTTATGAGTAATGTTTCTGTTTCGCCAAATGGCAAATATATCGCCTTTATTAAATCGACGAGTCAAAAAGGTGATAAAATCGTTGAAGTTTTCGACTCGGCTGATTTGTCGAAAAAGCCATATCGTGTCGGTGCGAAAAAAATGCGCCTACAAAGTTTTCAATGGGTTGGTGATGAAGAAATGGTCGTTAGTTTTGATCAGCAGGTTAGCAAGCGAATAAAAGGCTTTAACCAAGGCGCATTTAAGTCAAAAATTGCTCTATTTTCTATGGAAAGTAAAAAATTCAAAGAGCTTAACGATGATAATTTTAATTTATCACTAGCAAGCGGACTCGTACATGATCCGGATCACGTTCTTGTACGCTATGCATATTTTGATCGTTCAGAAAGCCGCCGAGCACCCAGTTTTTATAAATACAATCTTAAAAAAGGCACTAAGAAATTAGTTCTAAAGGGCAATGACAAAGTGGGCCGCGTTCGCTTCGATGAATATGGTAACCCCCGTTTTGCCAGTAAGTTTGATATGGGAAGTCAAGAATTTGTTGAATATTACCGCGAAAAAGGCGGTTCTGAATGGAAAGAATATCATCGTCAGCACGAAGACAGTTTTGAAACCTTTAGTTATGGAGGCCTTGTAGAGGGCGATGATGACCGTATTTATGTTTTAGCGAATAATGGAAACGATAAAGTAGGTCTTTGGAAATATAATTTGAAAACTAAAGCGTTTGAAAGTCTCGTTTATCGACATAATGATGTTGATTTGGTTACTACTTTGCGTCCTGCCAATGCTTGGGAAAACCCGTCTAAGATGACTGGCGTCGCCTACAATAAAGAAACACGCCATCGCAAATATTTTGATAGAAAAGAAGAGGCGATGATAAAGCAATTTAAAAATGCTTTGCCTAATGCGGACTACGTATCAATCAGCAGTATGTCGCGAGATGAAAAAACTATGGTTGTGCGGAATACAGGGCCGAAAGATCCAGGAACTTTCTATCTTTATCGAAATGGTAAGGTATCAAAACTTGGTGGTATTAACCCACTTCTCGCAGCCAATGATTTGGCCAATGTTGAGTATATTGAGTATAAATCGAGAGACGGAAAAGATATTGCGGGTTATTTAACCCGCCCAAATGGCCCAGGCCCGCACCCTCTAGTGGTTATGCCACATGGAGGTCCGTTTATTAATGAAGTCGTTATTTATGATGATTGGGCGCAGATGCTTGCCAATAATGGTTATATGGTTTTGCAGCCACAGTATCGCGGTTCACGTGGATATGGTCTAGATTTCTACAAGACCGCTTTCATTAATGGCGGTGAAGGCGGCAAAAAAATGCAAGACGACAAAGATGACGGCGTAAAGCACCTCATCGCCAAAGGAGAAGTATCAGCTGATCGTGTTGCGATGTTTGGATGGTCATATGGTGGCTATGCTGCCCTTATTGCTGCGGCGCGAGAGCCTAATATTTATCAGTGTGTTATTGCGGGCGCAGCTGTAGCTGACAATAATCAACAGGTTAACTATTATCGTGATCGTATCGATGGTGCTGGCCGGATTGAACAAGTTCCTTTCTGGGACGGTTCGATAAGCCCTATTAAAGAAGTGAGTAATGTCAACGTTCCAATGCTTGTTATACATGGTTCAGTTGATCAGCGCGTTCCGCCACTACATTCGAAAAAATACGTCAAAGAGCTAGAAAAATATGGCAAAGATTTTGAATATATTGAGCTTAAAAATGCGGACCATTTCTCAAACACGCTTTTTTATGACCACAAAATGAAAGCTTATCCGCGTATGATAAGCTTTCTTAAAAATGATTGTGGTCCAGGCGGGCTTTAATGGAATTTGACAACCTTTAACTTAAAACGAGCCTTAGGGTTCGTTTTTTTTTGTAGAAATAAATATTTATTGATTATCGATAAATTCAATGATATTATTTTATTTAAACTGGATTAACGAGATAATATGATACGTGTGAAAAAATCGTCAAAATTTCTCTTTTTTATTTTGCTCGTAACAAAAATACCAGCTTATGCGCAGGATCAATCGGGTCTAATTTCTCCAGTTGTTACTCAAAATATAAACTTGCAAACCACATCTTCCTTTGATGTTTTTAGTCCCAAACCAAGAACTGATATGCGTCGTCTAGACTACCAGCTGTGGGATGATGTCTTACAGAATATTGTCATAAATTTTGGCTTATCCACACGCATTCGGGCTACTCGCCCGCAACAAAGTACAGGCACAAGAGTCGCGTATGGCCATACATCGCCTTACCGTTTAGAGGGTAGTCGGGTGGCTTTTGGTTTTTTAAATGATAACTATCGCGATGTTTTAACCCATTATAGAGAAGACCTGACGAGCATAGCCAACCAGATGGATATCACGCGCTTATCTAAAGATGAACAACTCGCATTTTGGTTTAACCTTCATAACGTGGCTCTGATTGAAAAAATTTCTCGAGCCTATCCTGAAGATGAGCCTTCCACTTTATCGTTTGATATAAATGGATCTGAGATATTGCTAGATGATTTTAAGTTTATTGAAATTCGAGGGAGAAACTTATCTCTAAAAAACATCCGAGAAGATATCGTATATCCCAATTGGTCTGACTCGCGAGTCATTTACGGTTTTTTCCGGGGAGATATTGGCAGCCCTCGTATGCTGCGCTTAGCTTATACCGCTAATAATTTAGAGTATAGGCTTAATGGGAATGCGAATGAATTTGTAAATTCCCTACGTGGCTTTCATGAGTCGAGCAGAGCTCGAAAAGTGTCTAAAATTTATGACGAAGCTAAACGGTTTTATTTTCAAAACTGGGATTTAGACCTTGAAGAACATCTCAGAAAGTATGCTGAGGGTGAAACATTAAAAGAATTAAGTGTAAGTAAGCCATTTGAATTAGATCGCTACGAAACAAAGATTGCAGATTTATCAGGAGGTCGTAGGCGGGCTTCAGGGGCATATATTGACGGCGGTGGGAATTTACCGCCTGAAACAGCTCGGCTTTTATCCGAGGTAAGGCAAAAACGAGATATATTACGTCGGCGCGGAGGCTCAACGGGGCTGAACAGCGGATATGTAATCATCGAAGATATTTACACAGATCCTGGACTTCCTACGGGATCCAGTATTGATTAAGATGTCCTAAGTCAGTTGAGATGAGGGCTCGTTTTGGGTCTTTATTTCCGTCTTGTTTATTCGACTATCGCAATATCTGCCTTTAGCTCATTGCCCATCCTTGCGGCGTTTCGCGCTTTTATTGCGGCCTGAACTTCGGGGATTTGAATGATTTCGCTGAGTTGCGCGAGGTCTGCACTGACTTGGGCTGAGCCGCCAAACAATTCTGCGAGCTGCTCTGAGGTTGTTTTAACGCGCGGATAGCGTTTGAGATTGATTGTCGTGTCTTCATCAATATCTGCCATCTCTTTGGCGATTCCGATGGCTTTCATAAAGCCGCCCAATTCGTCGACGAGGCCAATCTCTTTGGCTTGTGTGCCTGTCCAAACGCGCCCTTTGGCAATTTCTTTAACGCGCTCTAGCGGCATATCACGTCCTTCGGCCACTCGGTTCGTGAAGTCATCATAGATATCTTCGAGCTGTCCGCGATACGCTGCACGCTGTCCCTGGTTGAAAGGCTCATCAGCAGAGAAAGCGCCTGCATAATCACCGCCTATTGTAATGCCTTCGATATTATATCCGACTTTGGCGAATGTATCCTCTAAGGCCAATTTGCCGCCATACACTCCAATGGACCCTGTTATAGTTCCGGGAAGGGCCACAATTTTATCGGCATTTGCGGCCACATAATAACCACCTGATGCCGCATATTGACCCATTGAAATGATAACGGGTTTGCCAGCCTCTTGTGCCCTTGCAACCGCATCATGAATTTGGTCAGAGGCCGCAGGTGAGCCGCCCGGGGAGCTAACCCGAAAGATAATCGCCTTGACCCGTTTATTTTTGGCCGCATCGTCAAAAGCTTTAGCGAGCGTATCGCCGCCCATTGTAACACCGCCGCCTATAAATGGGTTGCTTCCATCGGCTGAGCCGCCAGTAACCACAGGGCCTTGGCCGCCAATAAAGGCAATTGTCGGGCCGGAGAAATTATTCCCAGTGCTATAATCCTTAATGGATTTGAGTTTAATTGAATCGCCGCCGGCTTTTTTGCGGGCATATTCCCGCGCCTCTTCGACGTGTCCCATCTTATCAACCATCTTGGCCGCGAGCGCATCTTCGGCACTATGTGGAGAGGAGAGCAAAATGCTCTTTACAGAGTCTTCAGAGAGGCTGCGATCTTCCGAGATATGAGAGACAGCCGTTTCATAAAGGGATGTCATATAAGATGTCACTGATTCGCGGTGTGCCTCTGTGAAGTCTGTTTGCGTATAGGTGTTCACTGCGTTTTTATATTCATGAAATTGTTCAAATTCCGGTTTTGCTCCGAATTTTTCAAAAACGCCTCCATAAAATTCCGTTTCACTTCTCAATCCCGCAACGGCAAAGCCTGTTGTATCCTGCATCCAAAGCTCATCAGAGGCTGCAACGGCGCGGTAAGGCATGACAGATGTGCCTTCAAAACCTTGTGCGTGAGTGATCACAAATTTACCGCTAGTTTTGAAATCTTTAATGGCGAGGCGAATCTCCTCTGAACTGGCTGGGGCCATGCCATATTGATTAGCGCGTATAAATAAGCCTTTGACTAAGGGGTTCTCTTTGGCATGGTTAAGTGCGCGGGCCGTGCCGACAACGGAAAGCGGCGCGCTACCGAAAACAGACTCGCCTGCACTGTGGTCACGAAGGCCTTGCCGCAAATCCAGGGATAAGACAAAGCTGTCCTTTGTTTTCATGGAGGACATAGCCCCGCCAATGCCGCCAATCACCATGAACAGGGCGATAAGAACAAAAAAGAATGCAAAGATGCCGACGACTGTTCCGAAAACAACGGTAAAGAATTGACGCATGAGAATATCCTTCAAAAAGCTCAAATTGGATTACACACTATTTATCGATTAAAGGAAAGTGAATTCGTTGATAAACGATAAGTAATCGCAGTTTAGGGTTAATTTCTGAAGATTTATGAATCATTGCCATTAGGGCGTAAAAACGCATTGCAATTGTAAAAGTGAGGGGATAGAACCCGCGCTTATTATAAGGTTCCATTCTGATATTGGGGCGTAGCCAAGCGGTAAGGCATCGGGTTTTGATCCCGTGATCGTTGGTTCGAATCCAGCCGCCCCAACCACCTTAACTGTCATTCATTGAATTGCGCGCTTGAAATCAGCATATTATTTTGATATATTATAACAAGAAGCTGCGCTAACTGCTTATAGCGAAAAATTAATCGAAAAAAACCTTGCGTCAATCGCGTCGTAATGATTGATTAACTTTTCAGGCACGTGTAAGCGTCGCTTAAAGATCGATGAAGTCTCAGCATAAGAGGCTATGAAAATTGAGTTGGAGGACGTGAGTGGTGAATTTCTCTATCGCCCGCAAAGTAATATTTGGCAGCACTGCTGGCTTAGCTTTATCTATGGCTATGTTCGCAAATGTGTCTGCGCAAAACGCTGATGCCGAAGCGGAATACGCGGCTCTCTTGCAGCAGATTGCAGACATAAAAATCGCAACAGCGCAAAAAGAAGTTTACGTCCAAAATCAGCAACAGCAGATTGATAACATCAAGGCACAGATGGAGGCCATCCCGGCGACCTCTGCGACGGTTGAGCCTATGCTCGAAAAAATGGCTGTCGCCATCGAAGCCGAAATTACGTCAGACTATCCCTTCAAGCCTGTTGAGCGTTTCGCGCGTTTGGATGATTTTCGCGAGACATTAGCGGACAAGGAAGCATCTCCTGGGCAAAAAATGCGAAAGGCGCTTAATATTTACGGTCAAGAAGTCGAATATGGCAAAACGGTTTCTGCATATGTAGGTAACAATCCTAAGACCCCCGGAACACGTTTTGACGCATGTATGGCAGATGAGTCTTCCAAGGCATGCGGGCTAACGAGTGATCATAAAAAGAAAATGGGTTATACGCCTGATGGTGAGCCAACAGGAAATGGCGCTACCGTATCAGATCTGAAGTCTGAACTTATGGATGGGGCTTATCTTCACTATGGGCGTTTGGCGCTTGTCTATCTCGAGTTCGATAGTTCGGAAGCGTGGCGCTATGACAAAGAAACAAAAGACTGGGTTGAACTTTCCGGTGCTGACGTGCTTGATGTTCGTCGTGCCGTTCGAATTGCGAGGGGGCAATCGGCTCCGGGCGTAGTTGCGGCTCCAGTTAATTTAGTCAGATAATAGGGTGGGGATGCTGTCTCAGTTCGGGTCAGCAAAACTGAATTTAATGAATAACGAAAGCAAACTTGGAAGGAAACCATGTTAAAATCTTCAATTGCCAAGCGTTTACTGCTTGCGGGTGCTGCGGGGCTTTTAATGTCCGCTCCAGCTTCTGCGCAGCTCGAAAGCGCTCTAAATACGGCCAAGGCCTCGACTTCCGCTAGTGCGGCTTCACAGCAACGCGTTGAGCGCTTGGATGATGAGGCTGATACAGCGGTTCGCGAGTTCCGCGCCGTGCTTCAGCAGAAAGACAATATCGCGCTTTTCGTGGCACAGCAGGATATTTTCTTGCAGTCGCAAAAGTCAGAAATTGCCAGTTTGCGTCGTCAGCTCGGAACTGTTGAACAAATTAAGCAGGGTATGTCGCCTATGATGCTCAAAATGGCGGCTGAAATAGAAGACGCTATTAAAGCCGATATGCCTTTTAATATGGCGGAACGTCTGGCGCGTGTTGAGCGTATGAAAAATACCTTATCCGATCCGAATGTTTCCCCAGCTGAGCAATATCGCCAAGTCCTCAATGCTTTCAAAATCGAGGTTTCCTACGGGCAGGGTATTGACAGCTATGAGGGTATGCATCCGACCAAGCCCGGCAATGTGGTAAACTTCCTGCGCTTTGGACGTGTTTCTCTTGTGTATATGACAAAAGACGAAAGCGAAGTTGGACGTTATAATCTCGATACGAAATCTTGGGATGTTCTTAGTGGTGCCGATGCACTGGCACTGCGTAAGGCGATACGAATATCAAGAGGCGAAGCGGCTCCTGATGTTGTCTTCGCGCCCGTGTCGGTCAGCAACTAGGTTTGAGGGATATAAAAGTGAGTAACAAAATGAAATTCTTTACAAAATCAACAGCTGCCTTTGTTGGCGCCGCTGTTTTGCTCTCTGCCGCCCCGGCGAGTGCACAAATAAATTCTATTAGCGATCTGTTGAATCAGGTTCGCTCTGACTCAGCCAAAACTGAGGCTGAAAATCGCGATCGTGAGGCGAAGTTCCGTCAACGCGCAAACGAGCAGACCGCCATGTTAGGCGAGGCGCGCCGTGAATTGGCGCAGCTAGAGCGTAAGGCTGCGAGCGTGCAGTCTACATTTGATGCGAACGGCAATACAATTGCGCGTCTTGAGGGTGAACTTCGTGCCGCTCAAGGTGACTTTGGTGAAGTCTTTGGCTTGGCGCGCTCTAAAGCGGGCGAGTTTAAAGCTATCCTCGATAGTTCATTGATTACAGCTCAATATCCACAGCGGACGCAGGTCCTTGGGACGGTTGCTGAATCAAAAGCACTTCCAGATTCGGCTCAGCTAAACGCTATTTGGCAGACAATGCTGCAAGAAATTAAAGCTCAGCGTCAAGTCGCGACATTTACAGCGCCTGTTGCCAATGTCGATGACGGTGCAGAGCAATCTGTAACGCGCGTTGGTCCTTTCTCTATATTTACCGAGCAAAGCGCTGATTTTCTTCAATATACGCCACCTGCCGGTGAAGAGGCGAATGTGCTTCTTGCGAAATTGCCGCGTCAACCTGGCGGTGCAATTTCATCGGCGGCGTCAGATGTTGCAAATTCAAGCGGTGGTATCGTTTACGCGCCGATTGACCCAACACGTGGTGAGCTCTTAAAGTCATTTGAGCGTGTGCCGGATACAGGTGAGCGTATTGCCCAAGGTGGTACAATCGGTAAGATCATCCTTATCCTATTGGCTATTGGTGTTATCTTTGGTGTTCTCAACATTATTCGTCTGGCGCTTGCTAAGATGGCTGTTGGTGGACAGAAGCGTAAAGCTCAGCCGTCCAAATCAAACGCTCTTGGCCGCATTATGATGGCTTATGAGGGTGCGAAGAACAAAGATGCTGATACCGTAGAGCTCAAGCTCGACGAAGCTATCTTACGTGAATCGCCTAAGTTTGAATTTGGTCTAAACTTCTTGAAACTCGCGGCTGGTATTGCCCCGCTCCTCGGTCTTTTGGGTACTGTTACTGGTATGATCAAGACCTTCCAAGCTATGATGATCTACGGAACAGGTGATCCACAATTGATGGCTGGCGGTATTTCAGAGGCGCTTGTGACAACAATGTTGGGTCTGATTGCGGCTATCCCGCTTCTCATTCTCCACAGCTTCTGCTCCTCTTTGGCCCGCTCTATTCAGGGTACGCTAGAAGAGCAGTCTGCGGGTATCGTTGCGCGTCACGTTGAAAGCCGCGGCGTCTAAGAAGGTTCATAATAACTCTAGCGAAAGGGTCAGATTATGAACCCCATTAATGTTTATAACGGCCTCCAGGAATTTCTGGGGGTCGGCGGAGTGGTCCTCTTTGTCATCATGATTGTGACATTTGCCCTCTGGACATTTATTCTCGAGCGATTTGCTTATTACCTTTTCGCGCACAAGCCGACTAAGGCGCGCCTAAAGAATGAATGGGAAGCGCGCACGGATAAGACATCTTGGAGAGCTCACGCTGTTCGTGATGAAATGGTCTCGCAGGTCAAAGAGCGTACAGACACAAATGTAGGTATCATTAAAACACTTGTGGCTTTGTTGCCTCTCTTAGGTCTTCTCGGAACAGTGACAGGCATGATTGAAGTGTTCGATGTCATGGCTTTGTCTGGGTCATCTAATGCACGCCTCATGGCGGGTGGTGTCTTTAAGGCTACTATTCCGACAATGGCAGGTATGACAGCTGCGTTGTCCGGTCTGTATTTCTCGACAGTGCTACCGCGTTGGAGCACACGGGAAACAGCCCGCTTCTCTGATGAATTACAGGTAGGATAAGACTATGAGACGAGGACGCCGTAAATCCGCGGGTGATGAAGCCGAAGTCGATATGACACCGATGCTCGATATCGTGTTTATCATGCTTATCTTTTTTATCGTAACTGCTACATTTCTGGACGAGAAGGGGGTTGATCTAACGCAGCCTCCGCCTCCGCCGGATAATGATATTCCAACTAAATCCACGCCTGCTATCACTGTTTATGTGGACGGTCGTGATCAGTGTTCCGTTGATGGTCAAAGTACAACATGTGATCGCGTCTCCTTGCGGGTCGAGCGCCTTTTGGCGGATAAACCCGGCGCGAGCGTTATACTGCGTCTCGACGAAGGGGCTCGCCACGAATTATTGGTTGGATTGAAGGACGAGCTAGACACAAAAGGTCTGGCTTCAAAAATTGAAATCCTGCGAGCGACTGGCTAGCCCGCAGGACTGCTAATGGCATTTGCATGCCGTGAAATAATGTGATAAGGTAACACTATGGCAAGACGTAGTCGCATACAAATGGACGACGAAGATACAGAACTAAACATGACGCCGATGCTCGACGTTGTTTTTATTCTTCTTATCTTCTTTATCGTGACGTCGGTTTTTGTAAAAACTCCGGGTATTGATCCAACTAAACCCACGGCTGTAACTTCTGCAGAATGGAAGCCCTCTATTCTTATTGGTGTAAATGCCGCGAATGAAATTTGGATTGATAAGCGTCCCTATGACGTTGACGAAATTCGCCCGCTTATTATGTCCATGCAAGCGGAAAATCCGAAAGCGGAAGCGATTATCAATGCTGATAAAGATGCCGAAGTCGGTGTCGTTATGTCGGTTCAAGAAATGATGCAGGATCTGGGAATTGTCACCCGGGTTGGCACAAACCAGTAGGAGCGAGAGATGGGTAACATTATTCGTTGGATTGTTGGAATTCCCGTTGCGGCCTTGGTCACTGTAGGATTATTTGTCCTTATGATGACTTTAATCGCTGAAGAATTTAAGCCTCAAGAAAAAGTTGCGACAGCCTCTTTTGAAATCAACCCGACCGTTGAAGATATCAAAGTTATCAAACGTGATACAAAAGTTCAGCAGGTCAAGAAAGTTGTCACGCCGCCGCCGCCGCCTCAAATTGAGCGTCAGCAAGCGTCAAAGCCGCAAGAGCGTATCGCTTCACTTGAAGGTGCTATTCCAGAGTTTGAAGCTCCAAAGATTGACAGACAAAACTTCAAGATTGCGGTTTCGGACCGTGATGCACAGCCGCTCGTGCGTATTCCGCCAATCATGCCGCCTCGCGCTGAGAAATCAGGACACTGCCGCGTTCGCTTTGATGTGAGTCCGGAAGGCGCACCCTTCAACGTCGTTACGACCTATTGCACGCAAAAACTATTTGAGCGTGCGACAGTCAAATCCGTACAAAAATGGAAGTATAATCCCAAGATTGTTGATGGACGCTCAGTATCTCGTAAAGGCGTTGAGAATAAAGTAACATATCGCCTAACAGATGAGCGCGGTAAGATTATTCCTGAATAGGACGAATGGCTCGCGCATTTGTGCGATCTTTAATCATATCTTTCATGGGACCTGAAAGTTTAAACGTATTTAATTGGAGACATTGATGACTCTTTATAAAAAACTTATCGGTGCCACAGCTCTGGCGCTATTCGCCGCAACGACATCGCCGTCAGTTATGCCTTCTGGTCTTGCAGCCGCTCAAGAAGCGTCTGAAGGGCGTCAGTTCTCGGCTAAAGCCGGTGAAGCGGTGAATGAAGCTCTACAGCTTATTAACTCAAATCAGCACAGTGCTGCATTGTCTCAGTTGTCGAATGTTTTGAACTTTCCTGAGCTAAACGCTTATGAGCGTTCAACGATTTATCAAATGCAGGGATCAAGCTATTATGAGCTCAACCAATATGGTCCGGCTATCAGCGCTTTCGAAAACGCTATAAATGCCGGCGGATTACTCCCTAATGAAGCAGATAGCCTACGCGTAAATATTGCGCAGCTCATGATCGCGAATGGGCAATATGCACAAGGGGCACAGGCGCTCGAGAATTACTTGAACCGCGGGGGTCAACAAAAGCCGCAATATACAGAGATGTTGGTCCAAGCTTGGGTGCAATCAGAAAATTACTCTAAAGCTTTACCGTGGGCGGAGAAATGGTTCCGTGGTGCAAGCCCTAAAGAGCGTAAGCATTTCGATCTTATGAACTTCCTTTATAACAATTTGGGCATGCAAGGGCGTCAGGCTGATATTGTTAAGCAGATGATCAATCGTTGGCCCAATGATAAGCAGCTTTGGGACGCCTGGGCCTCTATGCTTGCCAATGGCGGACGTGAGCAGGAAGCTTTCGAAGTCACAAAGATGCTTTACCTCGGCGGTGCTTTAACCTCAGAGCAAGATCTTATGAAAGTGGTTCAATACTACTCTTTTTATGACATGCCATTCCAAGCGGCGCAGATTCTTGAAAAAGAAATGAATGCTGGCCGCATATCCCGTAATTCTGAAAAGATGGTTCAACTATCGTCTCTCTTCCGTCAGGCCCGCGAATATAAGCGCGCGATTCCTGTCCTAGAAAGCGCTGCCTCAAGTTCGGGACAAGCTAAGCTTTATGCCGATCTGGGTGAAGCGCTTTATAATGAAGGCCAATGTGTCAAAGCTGAAACAGCCTTTAAGAGTGCTATCAATAAAGGTTATGATGCGGGTAAGTCTTGGATGCTTATCGCGACATGCCGTTATGAGGACACGCAAAAGCAAGAGCGTATTGACTGCAAAATGACTGAGGCTCAAAAAGATGCCGCTCCGATTACAAAAGCCCGTCAGAGTGCAATCGAAGCTTTTGAACAAGTTCCAAGTTCGTCTCGCGAAGGCCGTAATGCTAAGAAGTGGATATCCTTTATACGCGCGGAACGTGAAGCTGTTGAAAACCGCTGTATCTTTGAGGCTAATGTTGAGAAAGAGCTTTGCTTTGCCATCATCAAGGGCGCTTATGACAATGAAGTCTTTGTCGGTAGATTTGAGCTTGATGATCCAAAATGTGAAGCCTTCAAAGCTGAGTATGACAGCAAATATCGCGTAAAGATCGTTGATCAATAAAACCAAATATATACCTTTTAAAAACCCCGGTTCTATCCGGGGTTTTTTTATGGCTTATCATGACTGGCGGTTAATGAGGCGAAGTGTCGGGCTGAGAATATAATAATGTTATACTATTGCATTTGTAGTTTAATTATGTTATAAAATATCATAATTAAACTATGGGAGGAATAATATGTCATTCAAAAGATTAGTACCAAGTGCAGGTTTAGCCGTCGGGGTTACGTGCCTCATTACTTTGGCAATGGCCGCGATGATCAAACAGGATTTTACCCCAGAGGACAAACCTGAAAAATTAGCTCTAGAGATAAATCCTGTAGCAGTTGATATCAAAGCTCCGCCGCCTCGTGAAAAACCACAAGAGGTTAAGCGCGTAGAAACACCGCCGCCGCCGCCAATTATAGAGCGTATAAAATCGCCAAAACCAACTGAACCCATCGTTGACGAAACAGGGGAAATACCGATCTTTAAGGCTCCAAAAATTGATCCTACAGATTACATTATCACAGTTTCTGATCGCAATGTTGAGCCTCTCGTTCGTATTGCGCCGATTATGCCGCCGCGCGCGGAGAAATCCGGACATTGCAATGTCCGCTTTAACGTCTCTGCCCAGGGTGTGCCTTATGATGTTCAGGCGACATATTGCACCCAATCACTCTTTGAACGAGCCACCGTCAAATCAGTATCAAAGTGGAAGTATAGGCCCAAAATTGTTAATGGCCGTGCCGTCGCCATGACGGGAGTGGAGAACAAAGTCAGTTACCGCCTCACGGATGAGCGCGGCAATATCATCCCCGAATAGGAGGGCGATATGCCATACGCAAATCCATATGTCAGAGCCTGTGCTCTGGCGGCCTTGACGCTTGGCTGTGTTTTGGCTGTACCTTTCCAAACTTATGCCCAAAATAACGCCAAAACCGAGGCCGTTGTGACGCGCCAATTTTCTGCGAAAGCTGGTGAGTTAGTCTTAGAAGCCCAAAACCTTTTAGCGGCTGAACAATATCAAGATGCTATTCTTATCCTAGCAAAAGCGATAACCTTATCAGAACTGACGCCCTTTGAGCGTGCTGTTATCCATCAAATGCAAGGCTCAATTTATTACGCTTTGGAACAATTCCCGGCAGCTATTATAGCGCTTGAAAAAGCCGTCGGCTCCATGGGCCTAAACGCAAAGGAGCGCAGTGATTTAGAGGTGAAAATCGCACAGCTTATGATCGCAAACGGTCAAAACGGGGCCGGGGCTGAAAAGCTTGAAGCTTACCTCTCCCGTGGCGGAGCGTTTAAATCAGAATATGCGCAACTGCTTACTCAGGCATGGATAGAGCTTGAGGCCCATGACCGCGCTTTGCCTTGGGCGAAAAGATGGTTTGAAACAGCGCGCCCCAAAGAGAGAAAGCATTATGACCTGCTAAATTTTCTCTATAATAAATTAGGCGAACATGGCTCGCAGGCTGATCTTGTAAAAGAGATGATTGAGCGTTGGCCGCAAGATAGAGACCTTTGGACAGCATGGACATCGCTTTTCTCAAATGCGGGGCAAGATGATGAGGCTTTTGCTGTGTCCAAGCTTCTATATTTGGGTGGCGCGGTTAAGACAGAAACGGAAATCCTAAAGCTCGTACAATATTATTCCTATTACGATATGCCTTATCAAGCCGCCAAAATTCTAGAACGAGAGTTGAATAGCGGACGGGTCAATGAAACGCCGGAAACACTAACGCGGCTCGCAACGCTATTGCGACAAGCTCGTGAATATGCCCGCGCTATCCCTGTCTTGGAAGCAGTGACGCGCTCACTTGCCAGCGCGCAAAGCTACGCGCAATTTGGCGAAGCGCTCTTTAATGAAGGAGAGTGCGGCCGAGCCGAGATAGCCTTTAAGCACGCCATTGATCAAGGCTACAATAGCGGCAAAGCTTGGACCCTAATCGCAACCTGCCGCTATGAAGGCGTGCAAAGGCAGCAAAAGCTAAGCTGTAAAATGAGCGAGGAGGAAAAAGCCGCCGCGGCCAGAACAAAAGCTCGGGAATCGACAATCGCCGCTTTTAAAAATGTGCCCCCAACGTCATCACAAAAGCGAAATGCTGAGAAATGGATTTCCTTTATTAATGTCGAACGGGAGACCTTTGATAAAAGATGCGAGTTCGAGCGGATCATCCTGGAGCAAGAATGCCAAAAAGAAATCGAGCGCTCTTACACAATCCGAATTTTCGAAGAGAATTTTAAAGTCAGCGATAAGTGCAAGCCTTTTAAGAAAGGCTATGATGCTAAATATCGCGTTGGAATTGAGGGATGATGTTAATATCCCCATTTATCGCGGGGACAGTAAGTAAGCTCCGAATTAGTTGGCTGTAAGCCTACTCTCCCCCCACAACTGCCACGGCAAAGGCATATTCGAGCGCGGTTTCCTTTAAGCTGTCATATCTTCCGCTTTCGCCTTGGTGTCCGGCGTCCATATTTATTTTCAGAAGTATCGGCGCATGACCTGTTTGATACTCGCGGAGTTTGGCGGCCCATTTTACGGGCTCCCAATAGGTCACGCGCGGGTCAGTCAGCCCCCCTGTGATCAGTGTCGGCGGATAGGCCGTCTGCGCAATATTATCATAGGGCGAGTAACGGACAATATTTTGATAGGCTTGTTCATCGGTCAACGGATTGCCCCATTCCGGCCATTCGGGCGGAGTGAGGGGCAGGGTGTCATCGCTCATAGTGTTTAGAACATCTACAAATGGCACTGCGGCGATAACCCCGCCAAAGAGCGCGGGGTCTTGATTGAGCGCCGCGCCGACAAGCAAGCCGCCCGCCGAGCCGCCATGGGCGATGATCTTGCCGCGCGCACTATACCCTGCCTTCGCTAGAGCACGACCCGCATCGACAAAATCGTTAAAGGTGTTTTCTTTCTTTTCGAGCTTACCGTCCAAATACCATTGATAGCCTTTTGACATGCCGCCGCGAATATGGCCAATGGCATAGACAAAGCCCCGGTCCACGAGCGACAGGATAGAGGTGCGAAATCCTGCCGGAATGGTTATGCCGTAAGAGCCATATCCATAAAGTAAAAGCGGGGCGGAGCCGTCTTTTACAAGCCCTGCTTTATAGAGCAGAGTGACGGGGACCTTTTCGCCGTCCCGCGCGGTTATGTGAATTCGTTCGCATTGATAATCAGACGGTTCATGCCCACTTGGAACCTCTTGCGTTTGGCGCAGGACACGCTCACGCGTTTCCATGTTATAGTCAAAGGTCTGGCGCGGCGTGGTCGGGGAGGAATAGGCAAAGCGCATCCAGAGCGTTTCATATTCATAGCCGCCCATTAGGCCCAGCCCGTAAGCGGCTTCGTCAAAGGCAATATCATGCTCGGCTCCATTCCTCATATCACGAATGATGATGCGGGGCAGGGCGTTCTCGCGCACTAACCGCACAAGGAAATGCTGATAGGTCTCAATCCCGATAATCAGCGTTCCGGAGCTGTGCGGGATATATTCTTCCCAATTCTGAAATCCGGTATCCCCAATGGGGGCGCGCATAATGGAAAAATCCGTTGCGCCATGCGCATTGGTTAGGATGTAAAAATACCCGCCTTGATCATGCAGGCTATATTCAATCCCGGCTTGGCGTTTGGACACGCATTTAGGCGCGGCCAGAGGCGTATCAGACGCGATGAGCCAGATTTCGGAGGTTGTATGGTTATGGGCGCTGATCTGAATAAAATTACCGCTATCGGTCTCGCTGACAGAGACAAAGAAGCCAGGGTCTGTTTCCTTATAAATCAGGCGCGGCGTGTCGTTACTGTCATGAATGTTCTTAGCAAAGACCGCATAGGGACGCTGATTTTCGTCGCGCTCAACCCAGAACATGGTGGCATTATCACGCGCCCATTGGAGCCCGCCTGCGGATTTGGTGATGCCTGTGGCCACAGCCTGCCCGTCCATGGGTTTGACGAACACCTCGTAATTTTCAGCCCCTGTAACGTCAACGCTATAGGCGAGCCACATCTGATTATCACTATGGGCCGCAGCGCCAAGGTCAAAGTAAGCTGGATGATTTTTAGAGAGCGCTTCAGCGTCCAAAATGGTTTGCGGCTCCCCTATAGGCGACTTGGTTATGGGGTTTATGGCGACGCGCTCATAGAGGCCGTGTTGATCGCCTATGCGGTAGCGGTGATTATATGCAAAGGCGCCATCAGGCGAGGGAACAGAGGATGCGTCTGATTTCATCCGGCCTTTCATTTCCTCAAATATCGCGTCTTTCAGAGGCGTTAAATTTTCCATCGCGCCAGCGCTGTAACTGTTCTCTACCTCTAAATGTGCGCGAATATCCGCATCGAGCTTAGACGTATCGGCCATCATAGCTTGCCAGTTTTCGTCTTTCATCCAGGCGTAATTATCTGTGCGGCTATAGCCTAGCTGTTCTGTTTTTACCGGGCGTTTTGGTGTTGCGGGCGGGGTCAGATCTGTTTTTAAAATAGCGGTCATGGCCGCGTTCTAGGCAGGGGAAAGCTGTGCCGCAAGCCTTGAACTGTAAAGTCACGCTTATTTAACGCTATTTTGTTAGAGAACGGGAAAATATAAAAATGGTGGTGCGGCGATGAAATTAATCATTCAAATTCCTTGTTATAACGAAGCTGAGAGTCTTCCCGAAACCCTTATCGCGCTGCCGCGCAAAATTGAGGGGATAGACGAGATTGAATATTTGGTCATTGATGATGGCAGCGCGGATGATACGAGCGGTGTTGCCCAGCGTTTTGGTGTTCACCACATTGTCCGTCACCGCACAAATCGTGGTTTGGCCGCAGCGTTTAAAACGGGTCTGAACAAAGCTCTGGCCGAAGGGGCGGATATTATCGTCAATACCGATGCGGATAATCAATATGATGCGCGTGATATCGCCACCATTGTCGCGCCTGTTTTGGCGGGCGAAGCTGATATTTGTATAGGGGATCGCCAAGTTGCGAATAACCAACATTTCGGCAAGTTTAAACGTAAGCTCCAAGTCTTTGGCAGCCACGTTGTGCAGCGCCTTTCGCGCACAACCGTGACAGATGCTGTGAGCGGGTTTCGCGCCTTTAGCCGCAGCGCAGCGCAACGCATTCATATTGTTTCACGTTTTTCTTACACGACGGAAATGCTGATACAGGCGGGGCGTAACCGCCTTTCCGTTAAGTCTGTGCCTGTGCGCACAAATTCAGTCGAGCGCCCCTCGCGATTATTTAAATCTGTTCCTCAATTTATAACAAACCAAGGCATCACCATATTGCGGGCTTACGCCATGTATAATCCGCTTCGCGTTTTTGTTTTAGCGGGGGGCGGCTTGGCCGTATTGGGCGCCTTGCCAATTTTACGGTTCCTCTATTTCTTTGCTATCGGGCAGGGCGGGGGACATGTGCAGTCCCTTATATTGGGCGGAACGCTACTCACCCTTGGCACAGTCGCTATGATGCTTGGTCTTATTGCGGACCTAATAGGGCGTAACCGTCAATTGATGGAGCAGATGCTAGAGAGAGTGCGGGTCTTGGAAGATTCCGTGGCCGAGAACAAAGCTTCTGAGTCAAATGTAACACCGCTTACAGAAAATGTTGAGCCACCGGCCCGCCGCGCGGGATAATATCAGTGGTCAATATTTCAGCTCATTCTTTAAAGACAGAAAGGCGCAACATCTCAGATGCGCCTTATTCTGTTCTTGGGATAAAATTATCCGCGCTGGAAATAGGTCTGTGTTTTTCAATTACGCTTATATTGTCTCTGCAGCTTTATCTGCAATTTATCCAAAAAATAAATTGGGACGAATTTTTCTATTTATCCCACATTTATGAGGCTCAAAACGGGCAGCTCGATAAAACCCTCCAAATGGCGCATATCTATCTCTTTGGCTGGATAACGAAGATACCCGGCGGCGAAATGGTGCAAATTACAGTGGGCCGTTTCTTTATGTGGGCCGCGCAAATCGGCACGCTTATTTTAATTTTTAAGATAGCCGCCAAATTTATGCCGCGCCCTTACGCGTTATTCGCTGTCTTGTCCTTTCTGGGTATAGGCTTTATTTATGTCCACGGCACAAGCTTTCGCGCAGATCCAATCGCCGCGCTCTGTATCATTTATGCGGTTTATGTTTTTATAGTGTCGGATCTCAAGTCCAGAGACTTGGCCGGCTTAGCGATAGCCTTGGCCTTAGGTGCATTTATCACGATAAAGATTATATTATTCGCGCCTTTATTGGCGGCCTTGGCCTTGCGTAGACTCATAATGTCATCCCGCCCATCAGTATTGTTCATACGCTTTGGCTTAACAGTAATCGCATCTGCTATTTTATTTGCGGCTCTTTTGTGGGGGCATAGCTTGACATTGGCGGCAGGAGAAACAGCAGATAATGCGGCATCTTTATCTTCAACTGCAGAAACGGTCTTTTTATCAGGTGGTCTATTCCCAAGGCTCGCAGTTATAAAGACAGGTTTTATAACAGGACTTATCCCGTCTATTTTAATTTTCTCGGGACTAGTAATGGCAATCCTTTCAGTGGCGGCTGATAAGCAAAAGCGAAAGGAGGCATTGGTCATTCTGTCTATGGCTTTACCGCTTTTGACATTTACTTTTTACAGCAATGCCTATCCTTATTTTTATGCTTTCATTCTTCCGCCAGTCGTTATTCTGGCGGGTTACGGGGCTTTCCGCTTGAAGCTCTCATCCTTTATGCTTGCGGCTCTGAGCGTACTAATAATGGCAAATATAGTATTTCTGCACATAACCCGCATAGATGATATGCGGCGTGTGCAGGCGCAAACTCTTAGCGCTGTGCATAAAATGTTTCCGGAGCCCGTTTCTTATTTTGACCGTAATGGCATGGTAGCCTCTTTTCCCAAGGCCGGATTATTTATGTCCAGTTGGGGGCTCAGAAATTACAGACGGGCCGCTCAGCCTATCTTCTTAAATGAGATGCAAAATAAAACGGTTCCTCTGCTCATTGATAACAGTCCTGCGATCTCAGCGGCCCTTGGCGGAGAAACATCAACGCTCCTGCCAGAAGACGCCGCCGCATTGCGCGAAAATTATATTCCACATTGGGGTCAGATATGGGTCGCCGGGAAGCAGCTTTCCTTAGATATTGAGACCACAGAGTTTTCCATTCTCATTCCGGGGGAGTACACGCTTGAGAGTGCAGACAATGTTTGGCTCAATGGAGACCTGCTAAAAATCGGAAATGTTATTACACTTGAGCGCGGAGTTCACAGTCTTCGCAGCGCCGTGCCACAAGAGATTACTTTGCGCTGGGGAACGGCTCTACCCCGCCCACCGCAAAAAGCGTTGAGCGGCCCGATTTTTGGGGCGTTTTAAAGTGGTTGATGTTTTTAAACATTATTACGAGCGGATGAAAGCCTTTGGTCAGCGTCACAGAAGTTCGATTTTTTATATGGCTTTCTTGGCCTTTATTTTGGGCCTTATTGTTACTGTCAAAGCGCTGGATATAAGGCTGACTGATTTAACATTATTACCCTTATTAGCCGCCATATTTTTAACTCAGCCTTTGTTGGTATTATTCAGCAGTCTTGAGTTTAAACTTTGCGGCGCAGTAACGCATGTCGATATTGATCTTCGAGATGCGATCTATGTCTCTTCTTCTGCATCACTGGCTAATATCCTGCCCCTGCCTGCTGGCCTTTTAGTGCGCGGAGGTTATCTAGTAGACCGCGGAGCAAAACTTGGTTTTGCGGGCAAAATATTATTTCTTGCGGGGCTTATGTGGATGACAGTCGCTATAGCGGTAAGCGGCGCCGTAATAACATCATTGCCCGGGCATTTATTTATCTTCATTTTGGGTCTGGGCCTAACGGTCGGAGTGATGGCTATTATCTCGAAATTGGGCTCTCTGAAACTAGCACTCGGATTTCTTATCGTCAGAGTGTTCTTGGTCGTCATTTTAACGGTGCAACTCAAACTCTGTTTTGAAATATTTAGTCAATTCGTTACGTTGCGGGGGTCTGCCGTTTATGTCGTTTCCAGTTTGGCCGGCGCTGTCGTATCAATTGTTCCAGCGGGTTTGGGGCTGACGGAGGCCTTTGGCTCATTCTTAGCCAAGCTCGACGGCGCGTCTGCTGCCATGGCTTATCTGGTTTTAAGTTTGAACCGCGTTATAGGGATATTTGTAACGGGAGTGTTCTTTTTCCTATTCGCAAAACTTAAGCCATCTTGCCTTACGAGTCAGGCCTAAGTCGTGAGCGCCCATGAGCTTTCAGTTCGCTTTATAACCCGCAAATGGGCGCCAGCGATAGGCGGTATGGAAACGTATTGTCTACAGCTCACAGATCATATCCAAGATGATGTAGCTTTGGAAATTATCGCGCTTGCGGGGCAGGGCAATGGGAGCGCACCGTCTAGCAAGGCGATTATAAGTTTTGGGCTAAAGACGGCGTTTAGGCTGTTGAGACTACCCAAATCTGATGTGACCCATCTGTCTGATATGGCGAGTTGGCCATTAGCGTTGATAGCAAAAATGCGGCACCAGGGAACCCGTATTGTGTTATCCGCCCATGGGTCGGATTTAAGTTTTGGGCAAGGGGAAGGCTTTTTGGCAAAGCTATATAAGGCCTATATGAAGCTTGGCGCTCTCTGTTTGCCGCGCGCCATTATTCTAGCGAACTCCACATGGATTGCAGCATTGGCCAAGGCGCATGGATTTAAAAATGTGCGTCATATTCCGCTTGCCTCCGATATCCAGCCTGCTCGCCAAAATTCTAAAATACCAGGGGACTTGTTTTTTGCCGGACGTGTTATGCCGTCAAAAGGCACCTCATTTATAGTAAATGAGGTTTTGCCGCGCCTACCCGAAGCCGTGCATTTAAGGATAGCAGGCACGATTTGGGATGACGAAGGGGGAGCTATCACTGAACATCCTCGCATACGTTATCTGGGCCGCTTGGATGCGGCGGCATTAGCCGAGGAATATGCGGCGGCGCTGGCTGTATTGGTTCCCAGTATTGCGCCGGAGGGTTTTGGTCTTGTGGCGGCAGAGGCCGCGATTGCAGGCGGCGTGGTTATAGCGTCTGATCATACCGGACTGTCAGAGGTCTGCTCAGAGGGTGTCGGTTTATTGGCAAAGCCCTCAGATGCAGAGCATTGGGCCCAAAAAATCAGTGCGGTTGCCGCTTGGGACGCCTCCAGGCGGGCAGCTTTTCTAGCTAAATCACAGTCCCAAGCGCAAAGCCGCTATAATTGGGCGCGCGTTGCAAAGGATACATTGCAGGCTTACAGACCTTAATTTTAGTAAAGCTTAGTTAACGCTCTTTGTTTAGACTTTAACAAAATCTTTTGGAATTTTGATATGCAAGCGCAACAAGCCCTCGAATTGTCGCCTGATGCCGCAGTGGCAGCGCCGCCGCCGCTTGATGATGTGCGCCGTCAGCTTGCCAAGCGCCTCTCCGATGTGATCTGTATTCCGGCGAGTCATTTGACGCCGCAAGAGCGTCATATGGCCGGGGATATTCTTGTCGAATTATTACGCGATGCCGACATCAAACTCAGAGAGTCTGTTGCTAAACGTTTAGTGATGCTCAACGAAGCGCCGCGGACTATTTTGGTTATTTTGGCGAAAGATGATATTCAAGTCGCGCGGCATGTCCTTGAGGAAAGCAATAGCTTATCAGACTCAGATCTGATTCAGATTGCCCGCAAGGTATCGTCCGAACACCGCAAAGTCATTGCTCGCCGTAGAAAAGTGTCGGACTCAGTCGTTGATGTTATTGTCGAATTTTTGGAAGAAGATGTCGTAGAAGTTTTGTTGAAAAACAAGGGAGCCAGTTTTTCGGAAACAGCCCTTCAGCGCATATTGACAATCTCTCGCAGTCATCAACCTTATGTTTCGCTTCTAGTAAAAAGAGACGAGCTGCGTCCCTCTCATGGCCTCACCATGTTCTGGTGGTCGGATTCGGATACGCGCAAGAAAATATTACACCGTTTTGGCGTCACGCGAAAAGTCCTCCAAGAGTCATGTCATGACTTATTTCCAAAAGCGGCAGCAGAAGGTTGGTCGGATGCCGCGGTGCGTAAGGCCTTGCAATTTATTGAACGCCGCCAACGTAACCGTGCAGCGCTAGACCGCAGTGATTATGACTCGCTCGAGGAGGCCATCGAAGCCGCTATGACAACCGGGCTTACGCGTAAGCTCACGGAAGAAATATCTTATATTGCGGGCGTGAAACCCGCGACAGGTGCTCAAATCCTGACAGATAAGAGCGGCGAGGCGATTGCAATTCTTTGCAAGGCTCCAGGGCTGAACCGTGAATATGTAGAAAAGTTATGGCGGGCCTTAAAGCGGCCTGTGCACGATGTAGAGGGAAATACTCACCCGGACTTACAACGCGTAATGCAAACCTATGATGTAATTTCAACGGATAAGGCGCAAACTGTTTTGCGCTATTGGAACTGGTCATTGACGGCCTCGCTCAACGCAGATGTTCTGCGCCATATTAAAGACGGCGTGATACCACGCGAAGAAGAGTACGGCGCAGCAGCAATAACTGCGGCGCTTGTCTTTGGGAACCGGCGCTAATTCACAAGTAATTCCAAGAAAAACATCGCTTTTTGAGCGATTAGACTTTCACTTCACAAAACTGCGGTCTAAACACCACTTTAAGACCAAAAAGAGTCGTCGCCGTATTCGGCAAGGTGGAGTGGATATAAATGCGTTATGCATTGATTTTAGCTATAATGATGACTGTGGCATGGCTCACCTTGTCGGGCTATTTTATTCCCTTAATCCTTATCTTCGGCGCTATTTCTATTGCGATCGTCGTTTGGATTTGCGCGCGAATGGGTATCTTGGATGTGGAAACTGTACCCTATATGTCTCTACCCAAGACGCTCTCCTATTTCATTTGGCTCTTTGCGGAAATCGTCAAAGCCAATATGCAGGTGATAAAGGCAGTTCTCAGCCCAGATTTGAAAGTCTCGCCCACCATGGTCAAAATTCCTCTCAATAGTGATGAGGATATCGCTGAAACTATGTTTGCAAATTCGATTACTTTGACGCCGGGCACAGTTAGTGTTGATATGCAGCCTGATTATATACTGGTTCATGCTTTGCTCGAAGAGATGAGCGCCCCTGAAGACTTTAAAGATATGGGCGAACGTTCAGCTTGGGCGGTCGGCGTAAAGGCGAGGGAGATATAAGTGGATATTTTCCTCGGATATTTTAATTTGGCCGCCGCATTTTTCGTGATTATCAGCATGGTCATGATGCTAGGCCGCTTACTGGGCGGGCCAACCCTATATGATCGTCTCTTGGCGGTGAACTCATTCGGAACCAAGACGATTTTATTTCTCTGTGTCTTTTGCTTTGTGATTAACCGGCCTGATGGTGTGGATATCGCGCTGCTCTATGCTTTGATGAACTTCATCGCGACAATCGCCGTGCTGAAATATTTCAACTACCGGAGTTTGGGTGTGCCCCTCATCGAAGAGCAGATGGAGGACAGCGCATGATGATGTCCCTTATTCTTGCGGCAGCGGTCTCCTCAGCAGATCAGGGCGCATCTCTTAATATTGACTGGTTAGGCCTGATACGCGCCTCCTTATCTTGCGCTTCAATCCTGACAGGTATCTTCTTTGTCATGGCCGGGACACTCGGTGTGTTGCGGCTGCCGGATTTTTACACTCGGCTTCATGCTGCAGGTATGACGGATACGCTTGGCGCGGAGTTAGTTATATTGGGCCTGATTATTCAATCAGGATTTACGCAGATGAGCCTCAAGCTCTTATTAGTGGCGTTCTTCCTGTTGCTGACAAGCCCGACGGCGACACATGCCATTGCCAATGCGGCTTATAAGGCGAAGCTAAAGCCCAAGCTCGGCAAATATACAGCGCCGAGTATTGACGGAGACGGTTCATGATTATGGCGTCGTCTTTTGTGCCATCTGTGCTCATTCTGGATCTAGCCTTTATGGCGATCTTAGTTGTTGTCGCTTTTTCAATTGTGCGGATGCGCAGCCTTTTTGCCATTGTTATGTTGCAGGGCGTCTATTCACTGGTCTGCGCGGCTTGGTTTGTCTCGCTTGATGCGGTCGATGTGGCTTTTACCGAAGCGGCAGTAGGGGCAGGGGTCTCCACTGTCCTGATGTTAGCGGCGATGCTCTTAGCTGACCGTAAATCTGAACCCGTCCCAGTGTCTAAGCAAATCGCGCCGCTTATTGTCGTTATCGTGGCGGGCCTTGCAATGTTCTATGCCATTGGGGATATGCCAGCCTTTGGTGATGTGAACTCTCCGGCCAATAGCGGCCCCGGCATGGATTATGTGGATCGCACAACGGAAGAGATACACATTCCCAATGTCGTGACAGCTGTTTTGGCAAGCTATCGCGGCTATGATACATTTGGCGAAGCTGTCGTGATTTTTGCGGCGGGTCTGGGTGTTTTGCTCTTATTGGGCCTTAACGGCAATGCGGGACGCTGGACGGCCTCTCCTAACGGGCAGCGTATCTCTGCTCCGGCAGCCCCTTCCGCGGCCACGCCGAAACCTGCGCTAAAGCAAACGCCGCCTCGGCCCTCCGCGCCTCTGAAAGGCCCGCTCAGGGAAGAAGAGAGGGAACCTTCAGCCGCATTAGTTTCGGCCCCCGAACCCGTAAAGGGCCCTATCGTTGAAACTGCGAAAACAAATACAAAGCCAACCGCAAAGCGAAAAGCTCCTGCGAAGGGAAAGACTGACGCAAAGCCAAAGGCCGCGACCGCAAAAACTACAAAATCGAGCACAAAGGCGGCGCCCAAAAAACGAGGCCGCCCTGCCGGGTCCAAGAACAAGCCTAAAACCACAGCAAAAAAGACAACTGCCAAGAAGATAACTGATAAGACTGCTCCAAAGTCTACGCCCAAAAAGCGCGGCCGTCCTAAAGGCTCTAAGAATAAGCCTAAAACGGGAGGCACATCCTAATGCGTGATCCTCATGTTATTTTACGCGTGGTCAGTAAGTTTCTGATCCCCTTTATCGCGCTTTTTGCGTTTTACGTTCAGTTCCATGGCGATTTTGGTCCGGGGGGAGGTTTCCAAGCGGGTGTTATTCTGGCGGCGGCTGTCATCCTCTATGCCCTGATCTTTGGTCTTGAGGCTGCAAAGGAAGCTTTTCCGCCAAGCTGGGTCAGAATTGGTATGAGCCTCGGGGTTTTGCTTTATGGCGGAACAGGGGTCGTGACATGGATATTAGGCGCGGACTTCCTCTCTTACGGCGTCCTTGCTGAGAAATCCTATCACGGACAGCATTATGGAATTATAGCAGTTGAGCTAGGTATTCTTTTGGCCGTGACAAGCGTGATGATTGCGATTTTTTATGCCTTTGGCTCTCGTCAGCCCGAAACAGATGAGGGGGATTGGTAATGTTCTCAATTCTGTTCGAACAATATAATTATGCGGTTGTTATTATCCTGATGATGACAGGGCTTTATGTTGTTTTTGCCAGTCAAAACCTGATCAAAAAACTCGTTGGGCTGTCCATTTTTCAAACTTCGGTCTTCTTACTCTATATCACAATTGGCAAAGTCGAAGGCGGGCAACCACCAATTGTCGAAGCTCACGGCGATGACCATGCGAGCCTGGAACCCGTCTTGGTCGCAGCGGGGAATGCCAAAGACGCGGCAGGTTACGCGGCAGGGCATTCTGATGTGCTCTATTCAAACCCGCTGCCTCACGTTCTTATCCTGACAGCTATTGTTGTGGGTGTGGCGACGCTTGCGATTGGTTTGTCCCTTGTTGTGCGTATTCGTGAAGTTTACGGCACAATTGAGGAAGGCGACATCAACGCGTTGGATTACAGCTATAATCTTGAGGGCATAGAGGAATAATGGACATTTTATCTCTATTCCCGGCATGGCTGCTTGAGCAAGGTCCGGCCTTTGTTATCGTATTGCCGCTGCTGATGGGCGCAATTGTGGCGATTCTACCAAGCCGGACATTAGCCTGGTGGGCGGCCCTAATTGTAACGCTTCTCTGCTCCGTTACAGCATTCGGACTTTTATTACAGGTCTATTCAGAGGGCGCGTCGCTTTACACCATGGGCGGATGGGACCCGCCTCACGGAATTTCTCTCGTTGTTGACGCTTTGAGCGCGCCTGTTTTGTTGCTGATTGCAGCTATGGCTGTCGTGACAATGGTTTACGCTATGCCGGCTACAATAGCCGAGATTGAGCCTAAGAAACGCGCCCCATTTTATGCGGCTTTCCTACTCTGCTTCGCAGGGCTAATGGGCATGGTTATTACGGGCGACGCCTTTAATGTCTTTGTCTTTCTTGAGGTCAGTTCAATCTCGACTTATGCGATCGTTGCCATGGGCGCGGCGCGAGATCGCCGTGCTTTAGCCGCCGCTTATAATTACCTCATAATGGGATCCATTGGCGCTACGTTTTTTGTCATCGGCCTTGGATTTCTGTTCATGGAAACGGGCACACTGAATATGGCGGATATGAGCCGTATTCTGGCTGACTTGGATGGCGGCTCACGCGTGGCCATGGTCGGCTTTGGCTTTATAGTCGTCGGTTTAGGCTTAAAAATGGCCATGTTCCCACTTCACACCTGGCTGCCGGGGGCCTATGCGTATTCACCGACAATGGTGTCCGTCTTTTTGGCGTCAACGGCGACGAAAGCTGCGCTTTATCTATTGCTACGTTTCACATTCACCGTTTTTGATCCGAGCTTTAACTATGACATTGTTGTCGTAAAATATGTCCTTGTTGGCGTTGGGGTTGTCGGCATGATATTCGCCTCACTTCAAGCTATCTTCCAAACGGATGCCCGCCGTACGCTAGCTTATTCTTCTGTGGCTCAAGTCGGTTATATGCTACTTGGCGTAGGCATCGCCACAGCTGCAGGTATTGCGGCTGGGTATCTACATCTGCTCAATCACGCGATTATCAAGGGTGGTTTGTTTCTGGCGATGGGCGCATTTTGGTATCGCTTTGGGATTACGCGCGTTACGGATTTTAACGGCCTTTCTAAAACAATGCCTTGGACCATGGGCGCCTTTATGATCTCCGGCCTCTCTTTGATTGGCGTCCCGTTTACAGCCGGGTTTGTGTCCAAAGTAAACTTAACGATTGCCGCCGCCGATAAAGGGTGGTGGTGGGCTGTAGCCGTTATCGTGGTGACCTCTGTTTTAGCGATCATCTATATAGGACGTATTTTACTCGCCGCTTATTTCGGCTCCCCGCCGGAAATTGACGGCGAAATGGCCAAGCGCAATGAAGCGCCTCTCATGATGCTTATCCCGATGTGGATTTTGGTTTTCCTCTCTATTAGCATAGGGTCAAACCTCTTCGGTCTTGGCGATAATTTTGTGATGGCCTCTGAACGCGCTGCAAACCTTCTCGTCGGAATAGGAGGTTAGCATGGCCTATACAGCTGAACTCGCATTATTCCTCCTGCTGGTGATCCCGCTCGCTGCGGCGGTAATTATACCAATTGTCGGATCCCGCCCAAATCTGCGCGAAGGCGTTACATTTGTGGCAGGGGTCTTATTGCTATTGAATGTTATTGGCCTGATATCCATGGTGTCCGCCGGTGACAGGCCTGAGCTTCACCTCTTTACCTTTGCTGGTAATTTTGATGTACGACTCAAACTCGAACCGCTTGGCGCTATCTTTGCGGCCATTGCCAGTTCGCTCTGGATCTTAAATTCACTCTTCACGCTTGGCTATATGCGCGGGAATAACGAGAAAAATCAAACCCGTTTCTTTGCTTTTGTCGCTGTAGCGATTTTTGGCGCAATGGGGATAGCGGCTTCGGCGAACTTGATTACGCTTTTCATTTTTTACGAAGCCCTTACGATTTCGACATTCCCGCTTGTGACGCATAAGGGCGATGCCAAAGCCAAACGCGGCGGTACAATATATGCGCTTATTTTGATGGGCACATCGCTGGCATTACTACTTCCCGCCATCATCGGCACCCAGGTTATTGCCGGAACAACAGAATTTACAGTGGGAGGCGTCTTTCCCGAAGGCACAGGCACGATGGCCACGTCAATCCTTCTGTTCCTCTTTGCTTTTGGTATTGGTAAGGCCGCGCTTATGCCGGTTCATCCATGGCTGCCCAATGCTATGGTGGCGCCCACGCCGGTATCGGCTTTGCTTCACGCTGTAGCGGTTGTGAAAGCAGGCGTGTTCTCGATTTTGAAAGTCGTTATATTTATCTTTGGCGAATCTGTTATGGCGGATACGTCCATGAGCACATTCTTGTCTTGGGTCGCGGCGATCTCTATCGTGCTCGCCTCTATCATAGCTTTGCGTCAGGATAATCTCAAAGCCCGTCTGGCGCATTCAACCGTCTCGCAGCTCTCCTATATTACGCTCGGCGCGATGCTCGCAACGCCTGCGGCCTTTATCGGCGGAGCGCTGCAAATCGTCATGCATGCATGGGGTAAAATTACGCTCTTCATGTGCGCGGGCGCGATATACACTGTGGCCCACCGGGCGGAAATTTCGAAACTAGATGGTTTGGGCCGCACGATGCCTTGGGTCTTTGGGGCTTTTCTCGTGGGCTCAATCTCGATTATCGGCATTCCGCCCATGGGAGGGTCTTGGCCGAAATTTTTCCTTATGCTTGGGGCATTGGATAGCGGGAAAGGCATTTTGATGGCAGCGCTGATTGTGTCCTCTATTTTGAATATTATCTATCTCATCCCTATTTCCATCCGCGCCTTTATGAAACCTGCAGCCAGTCCGGATGGGGATTTGCTATTACTCGAAGAGCGTAAGAAGCACCGCTGGGTTATTATACCGCCAGTCATTTCTGCACTGGGAGCCTTTGTTCTCTTCTTCTTTGCCGGAACGATTGTTGACTTCCTGCAACCCATTATTTCGGGAGGAGGTTAGTTATGACCGATAAAAACGAACCCGAAACCCTCAGCCGAAAAGAGCTTGAGGAACGCCAAAACGCACATCCTTTTGCGGTGCCTTTCTTATGGCTCGGCAACCAAAAGGTTATTGATAATTTTATCTGGCTTCCCGTATTGGGTATGATTGCCATGATAGCATTGGGCATAGTCTTTCCGCAGGCAAAGCCCGCGCCGTGGGACGCCATTCCCGGCTCTTGGGCCCTTATCGGATTTGTCGCTTACAGCTTTATCGTGCTTTGCGCTAAGCCGCTGACAGCCCTGCTATCGCGAGATGAAACTTATTACGGTGAGGGCGGCTTGCCTGACCCTGAATATTCGACAGAGCATTCAAGTGGAGATCATCATGATTGATATCTTCCAAATAAATCCAGGTCTGTGGATGATCCTCGCAGGTCTTATCTGTGCGCTTGTACCCAAAGGCGATACCTTCGCGTTAGTGCGTAAAGTCTTTATCATAGGCGCGCCGATTTTTGCAGGGGTCATGATAACTCAGATTTACACCTCACAGGAAGTCCTGGCAGGGCAAATTACGATAGGCGGGTTAGAACTCACCACATTGCGCATTGATAATCTTTCTATGGTATGGGGTTATCTCTTTTGCTTAATTGCGGTCATTAACGGGATTTACGGCTTTCATGAGAAATGCCGTATCACCGACAGCTCCGCGCTGATTTATGCAGGTGCGGCGATTGCCGGCGTCTTCTCTGGTGATTTGCTTACGCTTTTCTTATTCTGGGAATTGACGGCGATTTCTTCTGTCTTCTTGATTTGGAAAGGCGGCAAGAGGGCCTATGCGGCAGGTATTCGCTATCTGGCACTTCATGTGCTGTCCGGGGTCTTGCTTCTCGCGGGGGCTATCTTCTACGCGCACTCTAATGGCGGGGATTATAGCTTTAACGCTATCGGGACAGACACACTTGGCGGTTGGCTCATCCTTTTTGCCATTGGTATAAAATGCGGTTTCCCATTCCTTCATATGTGGATGCAGGACGCTTATCCCAAAGCCTCAATAACGGGCACGGTTATACTCTCAGCCTTTACCACCAAGATGGCGATTTATGCTCTGGCGAGGGGTTATGTCGGCGTTGATATTCTAATTTATATCGGCGCGATAATGACCTGTTTCCCGGTCTTCTTTGCGCTTATCGAAAATGATCTTCGCCGTGTCTTGGCGTTCTCGTTGAATAATCAACTTGGCTTTATGGTCTGCGGCATCGGCATTGGAACAGAGCTAGCGCTGAACGGTGTTGTAGGACAGGTCTTTGTCCACGTCATTTTCAAAAGCCTCCTCTTTATGTCCATTGGCGCGGTTATGTATCGCGTCGGCACGGCCAAAGCGTCAGAGCTAGGCGGACTGTTCCGCTCCATGCCGATAACGGCGGTCTTTTGCTTGATTGGCGCGGGCTCTATTGCGGCTTTCCCGTTACTTGCCGCTTTCGTGACCAAGGCCATGATAATAAGCGCCGTCATCTATGAAGCGGCTTACAATCCAGGGCTTTATGTCATTGCAGCGATGCTGCTCTTTGCCTCTGCTGGTGTGATGGAGCATTCCGGAATTAAGGTCCCATATTTCACATTCTTTAGCCATGATAGTGGCCGCCGCGTGAAAGAAGCGCCGTGGAATATGCTCGTGGCAATGGGCCTTGCAGCGCTACTTTGTATTGTTCTGGCCTTCCCCTGGGGCGGATATCAAATACTTTACAGCCTTATGCCTTATGAGCCGAATTATCAGCCTTACACAGTGGATCATGTCGTCTTTCAGTTGCAGCTCTTATTCGCTGCCATTTCGGCCTTTTGCGTTCTCAAGAAGTTTAAGCTTTATCCTGCTGAAAAACGCGGTGAAATTCTTGACTTCGATTGGACGTATAGGAAGCTTGGCCTTGGAATTATGCAGTGGATAGGTGCGATGTGGACGCGGCTTTCTGTACAGACAAAGCGGTTACGTGAGCGCGCGATTGAGAGTGCGGGCCGGCGCCTGTTTCAGGTCTTTAGTCCTGCGGGCGCCATGAGTGAATCTGCGCCAAGCGGACTTGCCGCTGTGCTGACAGCCGCGATGCTTATCATCGTGCTTATCTTTGTCTATTTCATACGATGAGCGGTGACGAGCCCGTCATAAGTAAATCTGCGCTGCTGGATATTACGGCAGATATTGTGAGCGCTTATGTGGCGCACAACCAAATCAAGGCCAAAGCTGTGCCTGAACTAATAGACAGCGTCTTCGCTGCTATTGACGCGATTGCCAATAGCTCTGAGGCTGATGATGATACTTCGCGCCCCGAACCCGCCGTGCCGATAGTGGACTCGCTAACGGATGATTACATCATCTGCCTCGAAGATGGTGCGCAATTCCAATCGCTCAAGCGTCATTTACGCGTGAAATATAATCTCACCCCCGAAGCTTATCGGAAGAAATGGGGTCTCCCCAGAGACTATCCCATGGTCGCGCCTAATTACGCCAAGCGAAGATCAGAGCTCGCGAAGAAGACGGGCTTAGGAAAAAGCCGGACTTAGGCCTTCACAAATCGGATTTCTTTTCCATTCACCTCACTCGAATCGGCTCCGTAACGAAAAACGTGGTTAATTTCGTGTTAACTATTTAAAAAGTGTTAACGGCGCTTGCTGAAAGCCTCTCTACGATTCACACATGATGTGAGGGAAGGGATGGGGCCCACTTCATAAAATTAAACCATAAATAGGGCAGGGGACCTGTACTATGCTTTCAGGCAATGCACTCAGACATCAAATGATATTGCCCAAGCAGCAGCGTTTTTACGATTATTGGCGCAGCAAATGTAAGGGCGGTAATTTCCCATCGCGCCACGATATCCTACCAGAAGATATTGTCTCACAGCTCACTATGACTAGCCTTATCGATATTGAAGAGGGCGAAAAGCGCCGCTTTAAATACCGCCTCGCGGGAACAGGATTTTGGAATTTATACCTTGATGAAATCCAAGGCCAATATGTTGATGAGCTGCCTCTTGGTGATCGTTGTGCCTATTGGGACCGCGTTTTAGGACAAGTTATTGAGAAGCGCCGCCCTTTTGCAGGTGTCACGCGCCCGGGTACGCCTACCGGGGCTCATCTGGCGCAATTTTGGATTCGGTTGCCGCTGTCTGAGAATGGTACCGATATCAATCTTATCCTTGGTTACGATCATCTTGTTAAGCTTTCCGACGTCCCTGCTTTAGGGGCTGTAAAAGCGCAAAAATATGCTTAAAGCTCTTTAAAAACAGGACTTTGAGAGGCCTTTATTTTACTCTCAATCCAAGCCGTTAAAGACTCGCTATTTCCTATAATAGGAATATAATCCTCATATCTTAATTCTGTGTTACACTGCGCAGAGATAAGATTGAGGAGTTATATGCCACATAAAAATAAAAACCCGCTCATCATGGATAAGACTTGTGCCCGCCTTGTCGTCTCGGCTGTCGCGATGGAATTTGCTGTGCCTGGCTTTGTTCTCTCCTCGCGATTCAAAGGTAAGAGCGAGGTCAGCTATGCACGGCAAATCGCCATGTATTTGATGTGCTGTGTTTACGGGCTGACCAAACAGCGCATCGCCGAAGTCTTTGAGCGTCACTACACCACCGTGTCTCATGCATGCCGCCTGATCGAAGATCAGCGCGATGACCCGGTCTTTGATGCCAAGCTTCTCAAATTAGAGAATTTCTTGGGGCAAGCCCCGCTTCCCTCTGCCGATAACTTTAAGGAGTCCGAATTATGTTAAGTTTACCCGATCGCAAACTGGCCGAAAACCTAGCGTATAAAAATGCTGTCATTATTAAATCCGCTCAAGGGGATGCCTATCCCGCTTATGCCTATGGCGATCGACGGAAACGGCCTTTGCGCTGGATAAGCCGTGAAAGCTTCCAGCAACTCACAAGCTTTGGTGGTCTGCAATCCACAGATCAAGGTTACCGCGTCTCTGAGAGCTTTGCGCGGCGGTTGAAATCTGGCGGTGCTCATTCGGCTCAACATCGCGATATGGAAGAAAGAGAGCTTTACGTTCCCAGTGGGGTAAAGCGGTCTGTGCGCCGTAATATTGGTATGAGCGCCTTTGAACGGCTTTGCGGGCGAACAGATAAAGAGGGTGAACCCCTGCTGAGCGCGTCTCTGCAAGAAGCCGGCAAAATGCTTGCGCAAGATTTCGCTCATGCCGGTTATGCAAAAGTCAAAACACAAAATTATCAGAGCGCGGGTGAGGATTGGCGCAGCTATAATGGCGGTGAAGAAGATAATCACATTCGCAGAATTGATGCCGGAAAGCGGCTTAGCGCGGCCAAAGCAGCGATGGGGGAGGGTCTGGATAAAGCCGTCCTTGCCGTCTGTTGTCATGATCAGCGATTGGAACAGATAGAACGCGCTGAGCAATGGGCGGCAGGCAGCGGCCTTACGCTTCTCAGGATGGGGCTGACGCGCCTCGCCAAACATTACGGCACACAAGCGGGATATGAAAACTAAACATATATTCAAAAGGATTTTAGATGCAGCAGCTTTCCACAGATACACTTATAGAGGCCGTAAATCGCCTGATGGCGGATATTGGCATACATGCACAGAACAAAGAAGAGGCAGCAGTGCAGCGCCTTGATCACTGCGCCAAGGCGCTTTGCACGCAGCTCAAAGCTATTCAGGAATTAGAGGCCCATAATCTGCGCTGTCACAGCGCTGAAACAGATAAGAAATTTACGCGCTATGAAGACCTTCCGCCCCTCCCCGTCGAAGACCGAGAGCGTTTCAAGTAAAAACTTGTCGATATGCTGTCTCCGAGAGGAACTGATACGGAAACAGCAGCATCCTAACCAATATCTTGAGAGACGTACTTCCGATATTCTGCTCGCGGATATTAACTTATTTTGGCCGCTTCACGCGCGTTCGCATCAAAGCCCCGCGCATGACCAATGGCTCATTTGGATGCTACTCGGCTCCTGTGCGGGTAAGACACGCACAGGAGCCGAGTGGATTAGGGAGCAGGTCTTTGCCAAGGGGAAATCCCGTATCGCTTTGGTCGCGCCGTCTATCAATGATGCTCGCGAGGTTATGCTGGAGGGGGAAAGTGGGCTTTTAAATATTGGTTATCCTTCTGAGAGGCCATTTTTTTCACCCTCGCGCCGCCGCCTTGACTGGCCCAATGGCGCGGTCGGGCATATTTTTACCGCCGAAGATCCGGACGGCTTGCGCGGGCCGCAATTTGATGCCGCCTGGGCAGATGAATTTTGCGCGTGGGCCTATCCCGAGCAGACCTTGTCAAACTTGCGCTTGGCCTTGCGTTTGGGGCGGGCTCCGCAACTTGTCATCACGACTACGCCGCGCCCCATTCCGGCGCTTAAAGCTCTGCTGAAAAGCCGCGGCCTTTTGATCTCGCGCGGCACGACTGCGGATAATGCAGATAATCTGGCCCCAACATTTCTCAGCGCGATGGAAGATGCTTATGGCGGAACGCGGCTTGGGCGGCAGGAGCTGGGCGGAGAATATATCGAAGATCTGGATGGTGCGTTATGGACACGCGCAATGCTGGAGACGGCCTATACCTCTCAGCGCCCGAATTGCAGCAAAATTATTATAGCCATTGATCCGCCCGTGACCTCCGGTGAAAACTCCGATGCTTGCGGTATTATCGTGGCAGGAACACAGGGACATTACGGCGCAAGCTCTTGCAGGGAGAAAGCCTTTATTTTACACGACGGGACAGTAGAGGGCCGCTCTCCCGAGGGCTGGGCTAAAGCCGCCGTTCAGCTCGCGAGACAATGGGAAGCGGATTATATTCTGGCCGAAACCAATCAAGGCGGGGAGCTTGTAAGCTCAGTTCTGAATATGGTTGACCCAAGCATTCCCGTCCGCAGCGTCTATGCCAGCCGTAGTAAGACGATCCGCGCCGAACCTGTTGCCTTGCTTTATGAAAAAGGCCGCGTTGCGCATTGCGGGCATTTTCAAGCGCTAGAAGATGAACTGACAACATTGGGAACGGAGGCTATGCGCCGTAGTCCCGACCGCGCAGATGCGCTAGTCTGGGCGGTAAGTGAACTACTACTGAAATCCCGCGCCGCGCCGCGTGTAAGACATTTGTAATTGTTCATGAAACGTTCTATGATAAGGGATGCTGGAAACATGTCTCATCATCATTCTTATCGCCGGTCTATGTCTGCTGTCTTTTCGGCGAAAGAGCTTTACGCCGCCCAAGACGATGCCTGCGGATAAGCGTATTTTTGCCTGTTTCGAGCGCGTGGATAACCTCTTCGTCAACCAGCCTGAGCGTGAGTTTTTTGACATATTAAATCGCAACCTTCCTTCGGATTATCATCTTCACAGCAAGGTCAGGCTGGAAGATATCGTGCGGGTGAAACGCCAGATAGAGGGGCGTGCGCAATGGCATCTGCGTGGGCGCGTGAAATCTCGTCATGTCGATTATCTGATTACCAATAAATTTGGCGTCCCAAAAGCCGCAATTGAACTTGACGGTAGCAGCCATAATAAAGAGACGCTCAATGCAGATAATTTCAAGGATGATTTGTTCAATGCTGTCGGGCTGCCGCTTATTCGCGTGGCCAGTAGGAGTAATTACACAGCAGTGTCCCGAAAGATTTTAGCACAGCTTGAGTCCCAATTTTAACGGGACATTAACCGTAAACTGGCAAGTTTTGGGCGCAAAAGCTATTGGGGCTGGAAGACGTCATGAAGAAAACGAAACTCGATTTGAAACGTAAACTGAAAAATACCAATAATGAACTGGCAAAACTCAACCGAGAACTTGCAGGTCAAATGGTAATTCTTGCTTCACAAACAGGCGACAGCGAACCCTTAATAAATGCGGTCAAAGCGCTGCGGTCTGCGCAAGAGCTTTATTCCGTTGATAACATGCCGCGCGAAAATGCCGAAGTACAGCAAGCCCTTGCAGATACGCTCTTAAAGCTTGGCCGTGCCAATAATGATACGAAGGCCCTAGAGAGCGCAGTAAAAGCCTATCGCGGCGCAATTACAATTGCTTCAGTTTTAGGTGACGAGACCATGCGTAAAGAGCTGAAAAAGAATTACGGCTTGGCACGTGCGCTCCTCGGTGACAACACTAAGACTCAAGGCCTGTTCAGCGCCGCCTAAGGAATATCTAGGCAATAGGTAAACTTGCTTAGTGTTATGAATTGCGCTTAGATTGCGGCTCACAAAGAGTTGGGCCGTTATATCTCCTTAAATCCACAGACAACACATAAGCAGGGCCAGTCATTTGACGTTCGAAGGTTTGTCTTCTGGATGCCCTTATCCGTTTTTACAATACTTGTCTTTACAAGCTTAATCTGGCCTGAAGGCTTTTTGCGTTATGCGACATATCTGAATGATACCATCTTAGCGCTATTTTCGAATGTTTTTGCTTGGGCTGCTTTTGCATTTTTAATGACAATTCTTTGGGCGGCTTTTTCACCTTTAGGAAAGATCAAGATCGGGGGGGAAGACGCCACACCGTTATTATCACGTTGGAACTGGATGGCGGTTACGCTGACCACCACCATCGCCATCGGAATTTTGTTTTGGGGTACAGCAGAGCCAATCTATCATCTTTATGATCCGGGCGGGACGGATCTGACCACCGGTTCAGATGACGCCGCGCGGTTTTCATTAGTCTCACTCTTCATGCATTGGTCTTTTACGCCCTATGCGATTTACACGCTTCCAGGCCTCACTTTCGCGCTAGTTTACTATAATCTGAAATTACCATTTTCTTTATCGTCTCCGCTAACCGTTTTGACGGGGCGACCCATACCCAAAGCTGGAGCAGATCTGCTTGATGGCATTGCTCTATTGGCACTGCTTTTTGGATTATCAGCCAGTCTGGGCGCAGGGATTATGTCCATTTCCGGAGGTATCGCGCGGCTAACCCCACTTGATACCGGCCCTGTAATGCTAGCTATTGTCGCGATTTTTATTGTAGCGGCGTTTTTTATTTCCTCTGCCAGCGGCTTACATAAAGGCATTCGAATTTTATCAGATATCAATACAAAAGTGTTTTTGGGGCTGATTTTATTTGTTTTTATCGCTGGCCCTACACTCGCCATTATTGATTTAGGTGGCCGCTCGGCTCTGCAATATTTGAAAGCCATCATCCCGCGCTCGCTTCTTCTAGAGCCATTTAATTCGGCAGACTGGCTTAATAGCTGGACTGTGTTTTATTTTGCGAATTGGATGGCGTGGGCGCCTTTGGCAGCCCTGTTTCTGGGGCGGATTTCAAGAGGCTATAGGGTGAGGGAGTATATTCTCGTTAATTTAGTTATTCCGGCTTTTTTCTCGATGCTTTGGATGACTATTTTCGGCGGCATGGCGCTGAACATAGAAATGCAGGAGACGGGTGTTTTAAATAATATTCTTCAGGATAAAGGGCCGGAACATGTGCTATATGCTGTTTTAGATTACCTGCCTCTCGCCGCGGTTCTAGCGGCTATCGTCACTTTGATCTCATTTCTCTCTTATGTGACGGCGGCTGATTCCAATATGGATGTAATCTCAAACCTGTGTTTAAAGAGCCCTGCAGAGGACGCCCCTAAACGCGCCGTCATCTCCCTAAAACTGGTCTTTGCTATTGCCGTTGGTTTTGCGGCTTGGATTATGACGTCGCTCTCTGGCATAGACGGTATAAAAATGCTGTCCAATTTAGGCGGTTTTCCGGCGCTCTTTATAATTATCGCCTTTAATGTGGTTTTGCTCATTCTAGGCACGACTAAAATAGGGTTGTTAAGAGCTGGCCAAACCCCTGTCTCAGGAGACGTGCCGACTCAAAGAGTCGGTCACCAAAATTAAAGCGGTCGGCTTACGTTATACAGGCCCCATGACATGTGAGCTTGTAAATTCAAATAGCGTTCCCGAGGGCTCGCGCACAGTAAAAGAGCGATGCGCGCCGCCATGAGAAAACTTCGAAGGCTCGTAACCCGCCTCGATTAAACGCTTTCTCATTTCGTCTATATCATCCACCATGAGATCAAATTCGGCATGTGTTGCAGCGGCATCAGGGTCATATCTGAGAATAAGATGTGTTCCGCCGCGTAGTTCTAAAATGGCTATGCCGGGTCTATGCATGACACTGCGGGCTCCGATAAGCATGAAGAAATCATATGACTTTTGAAAGTCGCTTACCCTTAATCCGATATGCCCAATAGAAATGTCAGGCCGTGTATCATTTGTTTTCGTTTTTTGAATAGCTAATCCCATATCGTCTCCTAAATTATTGTTGAATAAAGCCTAAGCGACGAGCGTTTTGACGCGCTTATGTTCAGACTCGATGAGGCCACGTTTCCAATAAGAGCTTATATAAAGCTGATCCTTGGCATAGCCTTGTTCCTTACGGAAATATGTCCGCAGATCTCCAACAGCTTCATATTCTCCGGCTACAAAGACGCTTTCATCACCTGTTAAGCTGTGGTTGCGAATAGCGGACGTCAATGCGGCCGACCCAGCATGTGGTGCTGAATTTATGATCCAGTGCAGCTTAATTCCATCAGGTGCATTTACGGGCTGAATATCTTTCTCAGACAAAATCTCGGCATAGACATCGCCGGTAGAATCCGATGACAGGCCTTCCAGACCTGCCGCGGCGGCGGGGAAAGCTGTCATGTCAACAGCCACTAAATATCTGCCGGATTGTGAGGGTTTTAACTTTGGAGATCCCGGAGATGAGAGCCCAATGAAATCTCCTAGCTTAGCTGATAAGGCCCAAGCTGAGGCTGGACCGTCGTCCCCATGGGCTACAAAATCGATATCGATTTCGCCGCTCTGAAGGTTCAAATGCCGTACTGTATAAGTCCGCATGCGTTTGCGAACCCCAAATGAGCGTAAGAATTTCTGAAACTCACGTGAATTATGCTCTGGCTGAGGTATGATAAGCTTAATATGTCCACCGGTAGCATTTGCCGGGAAAGATTTTATGGCTTCGGACTGTAATGTGATCCGGATCATATTTGGGCTGATATAATTATGGCCTGTGACGAGCGCGATATTGAGATGTTTCATAATAAACCTTTTAATGCAAATAATAATCATTCTCAATATATGAGTGATATTTTAAAATACAAGACTCGGTATATTATTTTCATCAGGAGGTAGAGTTAAACGCCGTCCGGGCTTTACCACATATTCATAATGAATAAGGCTTAACAGGAATCCCTGTTTTCTATAGCCCTCATTCAGCCGCCATTTTCTACACAGGATTTACGCGCTGTGAGTTTGGACCGCTTTTCGTGGGAGTGAGCAGTTCAGGCGAGCAGCGCGAGCGCCATTTCAAACGCCTTTGATGACCGCACATTTGAAGGCCCGCGTCTGGACAGTTTTCATTTGCAGACCTCCCGCGACGGAGCGCCTATGGCGCGTATCTATGGGCGGGTGCGTTTGGCAGGACAGGTAATCTGGGCCTCCCGCATCAAAGAGACAGTCAGCGAGTCGCCCGTGCAGAGCGGCAAAGGCGGTGGGCCGACACAGCGTAATTATAGCTATAGCATTTGTTTTGCGATTGGCCTTTGTGAGGGCGAAATTCTGGGTGTGGACAGGCTTTGGGCTAATGGCGCGCCTCTGCAGCAGCGAGGCCTTGTCAGCCGAGTCCACCTCGGGACTGAGAACCAACTCCCTGACCCGATTATCTCGGCGATTGAAGGTTCGGATGTGCCAAGTTTTAGGGGGACGGCCTATATCGTTTTTGAGGATTTCCCTTTGGATGATTATGGGGCGCGTCTGCCGCAGATAAATGCCAAAGTCATTCGCGTGCCTCCGAGCCAGCAGGATACACCGCGTTTGGAGACTATGATAAGAGGTGTGAACTTGCTGCCGGCAAGCGGTGAGTTTGCTTATGCTACGGAGGTGGTCGAGGAAACACCATCGCCGACATCCGCCCGCCCTATCAATATGAATAATCTGTCGGGGCAAGCCGATATAGAGCAAGCCCTTGATCAGCTAGAAACGCAATTACCCAATGTGAAAAATGTCTCTATTATTACAGCTTGGTTCGGGACTGATTTACGCTGCGGGAGCTGCGAGATAAAACCGGGCGTGGAGACCATATCCCGCATCACGCCGGACGCCACATGGCGGGTCAGCGGGGTCACGCGCGGCACGGCATATCTGGTTAGTCAAAGCGTAGATGGCCGCCCCAATTATGGCGGCACACCATCTGATGCTTCAATTTTGCAAGCCATTACGAGCTTGAAATCACGCGGATTTAAGGTCACGCTTTATCCTTTTATCTTGATGGATATTCCCGAAAGTAATGGCTTGCCTGATCCTTATGGAGGCACTGAGCAAGAGGCCTTTCCGTGGCGCGGACGCACAACATGTTTCCCGCAATCCGCTGAAAATACAGCGGCGGTTGCTGGACAAGTTGATAGTTTCTTTGGCACGGCCAATAAGGTTGATTTTGGCGTCCAAAATGGCGTTCCAAATTACAGCGGCCCTGATGCGTTTACTTATCGCCGCTTTATTTTGCACTACGCTAAGCTTGCGCAAATCTCAGCAGGTGTTGACCGCTTTGCCATAGGTACTGAAATGGTGGGCTTAACGACATTGCGCGGCGCAGGTGACACCTATCCGGCCGTTCAAAAGCTAGTAGATCTCGCGGCGGATGTTCGCGCCATGTTACCAGTACAAACGCAAATAACTTATGCGGCGGATTGGACGGAATATTTCGGGCATCATCCCCAAGACGGCAACGGTGATGTCACCTTTCATCTCGACCCGCTCTGGGCCTCGCCTGATATTGATGCGGTTGGAATAGATGCCTATTTCCCGCTTTCAGATTGGCGCGATAGGGATGAGCATTTAGATAAAGCACTGGCGGATGATTGCTATGATCTGTCTTATCTAAAGAGCCAAATGGAAGGCGGTGAAGGCTATGATTATTATTATGCCTCCCGCTCGGACAGAGATGCTCAAACCCGAACGCCGATAACAGATGGCGCGGTGGGTAAGCCTTGGGTCTTTCGCAATAAAGACTTGCGAAGCTGGTGGTCAGAGCCGCATTATAATCGCCGTAATGGGGCGGAATTAAATACGCCAACCGCGTGGATACCCCAGAGCAAACCGATCTGGCTGATGGAGATTGGCTGCCCCGCCATAGATAAAGGCGCTAATCAACCCAATGTGTTTTATGATGCTAAATCGGCACAATCACAGATCCCTTATTACTCTGATGGCGCGCGGGATGATTTAATTCAGCGGCGATATCTTGAGGTCTTTATCTCTTATTGGTCGGAGGCATCAGGTAATAATCCGCACTCCGCGATTTATAACGGTCCGATGATTGAGACGGATATGGTTAATGTTTGGGCGTGGGACGCGCGGCCTTTTCCTGATTTTCCTGCCAGAGACACAGTTTGGTCAGATGGCGAAAACTGGCAGAGAGGGCATTGGCTCTCAGGACGTATGGGCTTGGTGCCGCTCGCCGATATGGTTGAAGACATTTGCACCGAGAGCAATATTGACAATATTGATGTGACTAAGCTCTCAGGCCTTGTCCAAGGGTACCGCATTGACCGCCCCATGACAGGCCGCGCCGCCTTGACTCCGCTTTCATTAGCTTATGATTTTGACCTGAAGGAAACCGCAGAGGGGTTGCGCTTTATGAGCTATGGACACGCCTCCCCAATAGAACTCAGCCCGGAGGCAATTGCAGGAGATTTATCGGCCTCGATTGAAGATATTAAAGCTTCACCCGAAGACCGTCTTCGGGATGCGCGGCTGCATTTTATCGACGCCGGGAATGACTATGAACTAGGCCTCGCGTCTGCGCGAGACAGAGCGGCAGAGACAGTGCGCATATTGGATGTCAACGCGCCGATTGTGATGGACCGCAGCTTTGCACGGCTTACCGCTGAGTGTCTACTTGCGCGGCAACTAGCTTCTGATCGAAGGCTCAACTTTCAGCTCTCAAGCGCGAATCTTCACGTCGAGGTCGGGGACATTATAAAGCTGCCCACGCTTGATGAGCTTTGGCAGGTCGAAACATTGGAAGGCTTGACCACACAGAGGGTGCAAGCAAGGCTCTTGGGTGAGCGAGTTGCGCCGCCCAATCACGGCGGTATTCCGTCCGTCTCAACCTCTCCGCAATGGGCGGCGAAACCTTCGCTTTTTGCGATCGATATTCCGGGACAATATGACGGCCCTCTCGTGGGTGTCGGGCTTGATCCGTTTTTCACGGCGGAGATCGTAGCCCCTGAGGAAAGCGTGACCGTGACTTCACCCGCGCGCATAGGAGCATTATTGAGCGATTTACCGCGCGGCCCCATTGGGCGGTGGGATAAGGCGAATGTGATAGAGGCGCTCTTACCTAATGCGCTGCTTTCTTCTTTGCAGGAGACTGAGCTATTGGCGGGCGGCAATAAATTTGCGGTTGAAACAGAAACAGGATGGGAGGTTCTGCAAGCAGCAAATGCTGAGCTGATTGCTCCCTTAACCTACCGCCTTTCACATTTATTGCGCGGGCAGGACGGGTCTGACGCGCAGAGTGTGCCGCTTATCCCTGCGGGGGCGCGCTTCATATGGCTTGGCGCGGGATGGCAGGACTTGCCGCTTCCGGACAGCGCGGTTGGCGAGACTGTTGCCATGATGGCTACCGCAGCAGGGCGCGAAAGTGATGTGCTAGAGCACCTCTATAAAGCGGCTCATCTGCGCCCGCTCAGTCCCGTTCACGTCAAGTTCCGAGAAACGGATGACGAAACGCAGCTAAGCTGGATTCGCCGTACCCGAATAGGCGGAGATAACTGGACTGGGCTAGATGTCCCACTTGGCGAGGAGGTCGAGCATTACCGCATACAATTATGGTCGGGTGACACACTCATAGAAGAGCATGAAACAACTGAGCCAAAGCTCATTTTGCCAAGCCTTAGGAACGCAGATAGAGTAATAATCGCACAAGCCTCTCGCGCCTATGGTTGGGGCGCGGAGGTAACTCATTCTCTCTAACCCCTTGCGTCCGCCCCATTCCCGCCTAAATACAATGCATGGCGAAGGATCCGTATAAATTACTGGGTGTATCCCGCTCGGCAAGTGAGGCCGAGATTCGTAAGGCATATCGGGCCTTGGCGAAGAAATATCACCCTGACGTGAATAAAGATAAGCCTCAAATGGCCGAGAAATTTAAAGAGATTTCTGCGGCTTATTCTCTGTTATCCGATAAAGACATGAAAAAGCGCTATGATAGCGGACAAGTTGATAGTTCGGGGCAGCAGCAGAGTCCCTTTGGCGGCGGTAGGAACCCTTTCAACACCGGATTCGGAGGCATGGGCGGCATGGGCGGTGGTCGCCGCGGCCAAATGGGAGGCGGCAATGACGATATGGCCGAGCTGTTCTCCTCACTTTTCGGCATGAATATGGGCGGCATGCACGGTGGTATGCAGCAGCGCCGCAAACCGCCTCAAAAGGGCGCGGATATTCGCTATAAAATCACGCTACCTTTTATTGACGCTGTCACAGGCGGGACAAAGAAACTGACGGGCGGCCTGACTGTAAAAATTCCCAAGGGCGTGGAAGAGGGCCAGGTTTTGCGTGTTGTGGGTAAAGGCAAGCCCGGTATTAATGGCGGGCCTAAAGGTGATGCGAAAGTCGAGATCTCAATCAAGCCGCATAAGCACTTTTCGCGCGATGGGAATAAATTGCGCCTCACATTACCTATTTCGCTCAAAGAGGCCGTTACGGGCGGCAATGTCAGTGTGCCTTTGCCGGGCGGTGATGTGGAGCTGAAAATTCCCAAGGGCGCAAATACAGGCCAAAAACTGCGCCTGAAAGGCAAAGGCATTGCGGGCGGTGATTTGATTGTAACTTTAGCCCTCATCATGGCGGAGAGCGATGCCGCAAGTCTGAGCGATTGGGCTGATTCAAGAGAGAGCCAGGATTTTGATCCCCGCAAAGGGCTGCTCTCTTAAAATGGGCTTTTGCCTTAAAATCTTAAGTAAGTCTAAAAATACTATTCAGATTGCGTTCAGGGGCTATGAGCTAGACATCTCCACTATGACAAAACGCAGACATATAACGCTAGGTTTATCCGCCATTTTATGGGCTGGTATTGCTATTTTGCCAAGCACTGCGCAGGCTGAAGTGGTTGAAAATATACCGTTTAAAGCCGAATCAGCTGTGAGCGGCATAAATGAGTCTTCACCTGAAACTATGACTGAATACTTGGTGCGGCGTGATGTTTCGGCCTCTGAGGCTAAGAGAATAGCCCGAAAAAGAGCCGGCGGTGGTGAAGTTGTTGATATTTCGCGTAAAGGTAACACCTATAGGGTCCGCGTTATCCGTAAAGATGGCCGAGTCGTTGATGTTTTGATTGACGCCAGAACTGGACGTGTCAAATAAGGGCATGGGCGAGTTTCAGAACGCGAGGGCCTGATGCGAATATTAGTAGTTGAAGATGATGCGGATTTATCCCGTCAACTCAAAGATGCTTTAAAAGATGTTGGTTATGCTGTTGACGTTGCCGGAGACGGCGAAGAAGGTCACCATCTTGGCGATACCGAACCTTATGATGCGGTTATCCTGGATTTGGGTTTGCCGATAATTGACGGTGTCAGCGTGCTGCAAAAATGGCGTGCTGACGGAAAGCTTTTCCCAGTCTTGGTGCTGACGGCACGGGATCAATGGAGCGAAAAAGTCGCTGGATTTGATGCAGGTGCAGATGATTATCTTACCAAGCCTTTCCATACCGAAGAATTGATGGCCCGATTGCGTGCGCTATTACGCCGGGCTTCCGGCCACACAACCGATATGATCGATGTCGGAGAGCTGTCTGTTGATAACCGCTCTGCGCGTGCGTTTGTCAGCGGAATGTCGATTAAATTGACCTCACACGAATTTCGTCTCTTATCTTACATGGCCACACATCGCGGCCGCGTAATTTCCCGGACGGAGCTTGTAGAGCACATTTATGATCAGGATTTTGACCGCGACTCAAACACAATCGAGGTCTTTGTGGGGCGCTTGCGCCGCAAGATTGGCACGAACCGTATCGAAACGGTCCGCGGATTGGGTTACCGCCTCATTGATCCGGATGATCAAAAAGCTGGCGATGCCAAAGCCAAATAAGTGCCTGAGGGGCCTTTAAAAAATCAATCTCTCGTTTTGCGCCTCGTTAGAGGTGCAACAATGTGGGCGCTGCCTCTTTTATTGGTAACAGCCCTGACGCTCACTTGGTTGTATCGCAATACAACATATCGCAGTTTTGACGATCCTCTGGTGAGTGCTGTCACAGCTCTTATTGCGACTGCGGAAGTTCAGGACGGTTCGCTGTCCCTCACGCGTGAGCCGCTTGACCCGCGTTATCAACGTGCTTTGTCAGGCCGTTACTGGGTTGTGGGTTTTCTACGAGATGATGGTATCATTACACCCATATCGGCGTCTCGGTCGCTTTTAGGGGCGACGTTAGTCCTACCGCCTGACGCGGTTGATGAGCTGCAAAACCAGCAAGGTGAAGAAATTCGTACGCGAGCAGAAGGCCCGGATGCCGATGAGTTTTTGCGCCTTGTGGCACGGCAGGTCGTTCTGCCCAATATGAATACCCCTGTTGTAATTGTGGCGGCCGCAGATAGCCGCGCGGCAAGCCGCTCTATCCTAAGTTTTGCACTGACGGCTTTGGGGTTGATGTTACTAATCTCTTTAGGCCTAATCATTGCTGTGGTGACACAGGTGAGGACGGGGCTGAAACCGCTCTTTGAATTACGAGACCGCGTCGCAGATGTGCGCGAAGGCCGAACGGCGCAAGTGGACGGGGCTTATCCTGCGGAAATTCAGCCTTTGGCAACAGAGTTGAATTCCTTGATTGCGCATAATAAGGACGTTGTCGAGCGGGCTAGAACCCATGTCGGGAATTTGGCTCATGCCCTTAAGACGCCCCTGGCGGTATTACAAAATGAAGCTGAAGCCTCAGAAAAAACACCCTCTGAAATCGTCTCTCGCCAGACGGAAACAATGAAACAGCAAGTTGATCACCATTTGCGCCGTGCCCGCGCCGCAGCTAGGGGGCAAGCGATTGGTGTTTCGACAGATGTCACGCAAACATTAGAGGGTCTGGCCCGAACATTATCGCGTATTTATAAAAGTAAGAATATCGATTTCGATATTGATTTTATGCATGGCCTAATGTTCAGGGGCGAAAAACGCGATCTCGAAGAAATGGCCGGAAACCTCATGGATAATGCCTGTAAATGGACGAAGACCTCGTTAGAGGCGCGATCTTTTGTGAACCCTGATGACGAGACGAGCTTTATTTTAGTCGTTGCGGATGATGGGCCAGGTATGGCAGCAGATCAATATAGCGAGGCTTTAAAACGCGGGGCAAGGCTTGATGAAGCAACACCTGGCAGTGGTTTTGGTCTCGCAATTGTTCAGGATTTAGCGCAAGCCTATAAGGGTTCACTTAAGCTTGATAAATCAGAAATGGGTGGCTTGAAGGTAACGCTAACATTGCCGCGGCGGATATAAGATGAGCCGTAAAGATCCGATACATTTGGAAAACCGCGGACAGTCTGGTGCCAGACTGTTTTCTCCGACAGCGGGCCGCAATAAAGCTCCAATAGGGGAGGTTATAAATCAGCATATTGTCCATGGTGCCCACGTCCTAGAAATCGCCTCCGGTACAGGGGAGCACGGGGCCTTTATGTGTGACTTACGGCCCGATATTATCTGGCAGCCAACGGATCCAAATGCCGAGAGCCGTGCGAGCCAAGATGCCTGGGCGAATGATTGCGCAGGGCGCATGTTGCCATCACTAAGTCTGGACACGACACAGCCTGATTGGGCCCGCGAGCTACCGTCATATGACGTCATATATTGCGCCAATATGATTCATATCGCTCCTTGGGAGGCGGCTTTGGGCTTGGTTTCAGGGGCTGCGGATGTTTTGAAAAGTGGCGGGACATTTATTCTTTACGGCCCGTTTCAAGAGGGTGAGGACACTGCGCCCTCAAATCTGACCTTTGATGTGTCGCTAAAGAGCAGAAATCCAAATTGGGGTGTGCGAAATTTAGACGATGTTAAGCATATATTTAGCGAAGCAGGGTTTACTCACAAGGCTCGTATTGTGATGCCAAAAGAAAACCGGACGCTGATTTTCACAAAATCACGGTAACAAGCCCAAAGCATTACGCTCTTGTCATGTTTTGGACATAATTAGGTTACATGCGGTTTGTCACAACCGCTTTAGACGTTGGAGTGATTTGTGTCCCATAAGACCAAGACCATTATTGGAACTGCCGCCCTGCTAGCTTCGGCTATCAGCATGCCGGCTTATGCTCAAACAGTTCCTGTCATAAATGATACACCTGCCGCGCAAGAGGCTTATGAGATTGAAATATTCGACCTTAAAGCTCTTGAACCCGCAACGGAACAAACTGTTCCGTCCCCTGATATTCAAGCAGCTCCGCGGCCTCAACTCAGTGCGCCTGCAACACTTCCGGCGCCGCTTATGACAATGCCAGCCCCGCAGGGCGCAACGCGTAGCCAGCCCTCAAATTTATACCAAACTCCGATAAGCGCCTTGCCGTCTATTGCGAACCTTGTGGACCGCGTAAGCCCGTCCGTTGTCAATATTATTGTCACAACAGAAACAGGTGAAACGACGTCTGAAGGGCAGGGTTCTGGCTTTATTATTTCACCTCAGAAAGAAGTCGTTACAAATTATCACGTCATAGAAGGCGGAACTAATATAGAAATTGAATTTAACAGCGGCGAGAAATTTCCGGCCAGTATTATTGGCACTGATGAAGAAACAGACTTGGCTCTTTTGCGCATTGATGCCGATAAGAGCTTTCCGCATGTGAAGTTTCATCGGGGCGAAAAAGCACGTATTGGCGATTGGGTTGTTGCGATTGGTAATCCCTTTGGGATTGGACAGTCCACGAGTCTTGGCGTTATTTCGGCCATTGGCCGCTCCCGCGTAGATAGCGGCTCTTATGTTGATTACATTCAAACAGATGCCACCATCAATCGCGGCAATTCAGGCGGCCCGCTATTTAACCTCGAAGGTGACGTGGTGGGCGTAAATTCGGCAATTTATTCCCCGACAGGCGCTAGCGTCGGGATCGCCTTTGTCATTCCTCACGGCACAGCGGAAGATATCATCACCTCTATTCGCAATGACGGAGAAGTCCGTCGTGGATATTTGGGCGCTGGCCTTCGTACTGCCACATTTGAAATGGAAAACAGACCTGGAATATACAAGTCCGGCGCAACCATAAATAATATTGTACCGGGAAGCCCGGCGGAGCAATATGGTTTGCAGATTGATGATATTATTTTGAATATAAATGGCAAAGCCGTCAGAAATTCAGTTCAAGCCACACGGGCTATCGGAGCATTAAGGCCGGGTGATGTCGCGCGTATGATTTACGAGCGTGATGAAAAAACCTATCAATTAAATGTGTCCATTGGCGAGCGTCCTGACAAAGAACAAATCGAACGGGCTAATGCCATAGCGCAAGGCTTGCCGGTGCCGGAGCCTAAGCGCGTTGGGCCTAAGGTAAATATAGATACCGGGCTTCAAGTTTTGGACCTGTCCTCCGAATTTCGATCAGCTATTGGTATGCGGGCTGACCAAGTTGGCATTTATGTAGAATCCGTTACGCCTGGCAGCGGCGCGGAGCAAGGCGGCTTTACAACGGGTATGGTAATTTTAGATGCAGACGGAACACCCATGGCTGAAGTCGGCTCTCTCAGAACGGTTGTATTGAATGCACGCCTCGCAGAACAAAACAGCCTTATCATGAATGTAAGGCTCAAAGATGGCCGCGAAACATTCATGGTGTTGCCGTTATAAAATGAAATGGGATGGGGATCACATTGGCGCTTATGCCGAGGAGACTTAAATGAGAATATTAGTTGTAGAAGATGATGAAGTCGCAGCGGAATATGTCCGCAAAGGCTTAATGGAAGCCGGACATGTCGTTGATCTGGCCCCGGATGGAGATCTAGGGCTGGAAATGGCCCGCGCGGCGGATTATGACGCGCTTATTTTGGACCGTATGTTGCCTAAGCGTGATGGCATGGAACTGCTCGGCGATTTGCGAGAGGATGGCGATGCCACACCTGTATTGATTTTATCAGCTCTTGGTGAGGTGGATCACCGCGTAGAGGGCCTTCGTGCAGGCGGTGATGATTACCTGGCCAAGCCTTATTCCTTTACCGAGCTTTTGGCGCGAGTCGAAGCGATTGGCCGCCGCTCTGATCCTAGTGCCGCCGTTACCAAACTCAAAGTCGGCGATCTCGAAATGGACCTGTTGGCCCGTACAGTGAGACGCTCAGGTCAAAAAGTTCTATTGCAGCCCCGCGAGTTTCGTCTTTTGGAATGCTTGATGCGTAATGCAGGCCGCGTTGTGACACGGACGATGTTGCTCGAAAAAGTCTGGGATTATCACTTTGACCCCCAGACAAATGTTATTGATGTCCATATTTCGCGTTTGCGCGGTAAGATCGATAAGGACTTCGACGAGCCTCTGCTTCATACCGTTCGCGGGGCAGGATATCGCTTGCAGGTTTAAGCCCCTGCGCCTAAGCGTGCTTACCCATGATTGAGGCGATCAAAAAACTTTCACGAAATACGCTCTTCAGATTATCTCTGTTGGGCGCATTTCTATTTGTGGCCTCATTATTAGTCGTGGCGGCGTCAATTTATTATTCGACTGTGACTTCAGAACTTCGCCGCGTTGACCGGGTTGTCGAAAGTGAACATGCTGAGTTCCAGAAGATATTTGATGAGCAAGGCTTTCAAGCCGTGCAGCGTGAAGTGACACTAAGAACTGCGTCGAGTGAAGGTTGGTATGCTCTTTTAAATGATCGCGTAGCAATCGGTAATCTTGTATTCCAAACTGTTACTAAAGACGGAAGCGATTTACCTCTGCTCAGCGGTGTTGAGCCGGGAACCTTTAAAAAAGTCCCATTTGTTTATAGTAATCCGGAAAGCGAAGAAGAGGACTTTCAGGACCGAAGAGGCCGTGCACTAGTAGGGCCCATCAAGACGGATAACGGCGTTGTTGCTATCTTAATTGTGGGCCGTGACGTTGAAGCGATCATGCGCACGGGCGTTAAAGTCCGCAATGCTATTCTAACCTCTTCTGTTATCGCTTTGCTCTTAGGGCTAATCTCGAGCTGGTATGTGTCGCTTCGATTTACGCGACGCGTAGAGGCTTTCAATAAGCTCGCAGATGATGTGCGTTCAGGTAATTTGGATCGTCGTGCTCCGCGCACTTATTCCGAAGACGAAATGGACTTGCTAGCTGAGCATCTTAACGCAATGCTGGATCATATTGACCGCCTTATGAAGGCGATGCGATATGCGGGTGACAGTGTGGCCCATGATCTGCGCACGCCCTTAACGCGGCTTCGCACGCGGCTTGAAAGTGCTGCCATTGATTTGGGTGATACACCCGAAGCCGATACACTTTTTGCGGCTGCGGAAGATGCTAGCGAGCTTCTGCAGACCTTTGACGGGGTCTTACGTATTGCAAGATTAGAAGCCGGAGAGCGCAGAGAACTCCTTGCCGATGTAGACCCAAAGCCGATGCTTGATGATCTTGCGGAATTATACGAACCAGCCTGTGAGGATGCAGGCCTCGATTTTTCAGCAGATATATCCAGCGGTGTTATGGTTCTGGCGGATAGAGGGCTCTTGTCTCAAGCAGTCTCGAACCTAATTGAGAATGCGATTAAATATACCCCCAAAGGCGGAAAAATACATTTGAGCTTATCCAAGAATAAATCCGGACGTGCTGAAATTTCTATCACTGATGATGGCCCTGGGATCCCAGCGGAAGATAGAGAGCGCGTCAAAGAACGTTTCGTCAGGCTTGATAAAAGCCGTACCTTACCGGGTAGCGGGTTGGGCCTTGCATTGGTTGATGCTGTTGCGGATCTTCATCGCGCCGAATTTGTAATGGGAGCAGGACTTGGATTGACAGATGAAAACCCAGGTCTCAAAGCCACTTTATTATTGCCGCGCAGGAAAGCTTTAAAAGCTAAGAATTAAAACTTATGCCGCTGGATGACTTTGCTGCGGCGGAATATAGGGTTGGGGCTGAGACGGAGCTTGCGGGGCTTGATGCGGAACAAAATTCGCAGGAGGCGGCGGTGTAGGTGTCTCCTCCGCGGGAGCCGCTGACGGCAGGGCTTCGGCTACGGCCGGCTCTTGCGCCTCCTCAATGTTTTCTGTCCCCTGATTGGTCAAAACATCCGCAATATCTTGTGCAAGTCGTGTAATTTCATTCCCAACTTCATTATCTTGGTTCGTCTTGGCTTTCTTCTCAAGAGGACGGTTTGGCAAGGTAAAGATTACGGTTGTACCTTGGCCGATAACGGATTCTATCGTGAAGTTACCGCCATGGAGTTCTACCAAGGATTTGGAAAGCGCCAGACCAAGCCCTGTGCCTTCATGCTGGCGTGAATGCTGACTATCAATTTGTTCGAAGGGTTGTGCCAAGCGTTGAATGTCTTCCTCAGAAATGCCGATACCTGTATCGGAGACCCTTATGATGAGGCCGGCTGATTTAGGTTCAACAGCAATTCTTACCATGCCGCCTTCAGGAGTGAACTTAATCGCATTTGTCGCGAGGTTAAGCAGGATTTGTTTGACCGCGCGAGGATCAGCCTCGATCTCAGGCAGGTTCAATTCTTCGAAAACTAATTTAAGTCGATTATCATCGGCGCGTCCACGTACAATTCGAATGACTTGCGCAATCATATCATTCATCTGCATAGCCTCGGTATTCAAAGTCATCTTACCGGCTTCAATTTTGGACATATCAAGGATATCATTGATAAGAGAAAGTAGATGTTGTCCGGAGAACAAGATATCGCTTACATATTCTTTGTAGCGCGGGTCACCTAACGGGCCAAAAAGCTCTTTTTTCATAATATCCGAAAAGCCATTAATAGCGTTTAGAGGAGTCCGCAATTCATGGCTCATATTGGCAAGGAATTCTGACTTTGACTGGTTGGCTTCCTCAGCACGAATTTTTTCCTGTTCGTAGTTTTCGGCCAATTCAACGATGCGAACTTGAGATTTTCTAAGGACAGAAATCGTTTTTTGTAAGGCCTCTTGGTTTGTTTGGAGCTGATTTTCACGTGTGCGAATAGCTGTGACTTCAGTTCCGATAGAAACGCGTCCACCATCAGCGGTTTGGGTTTCCAAATAGCGGATCCAACGCCCGTCTTTCAGCTGAATTTCAGAGCCGCTCTGCCCCGGTAGCCGCGTAATATTTTCAATGCTGTTGTTTGCGTGATGTTCGATAGTGGCATAATCTAAACCCTGTTGGAGGTTTCCGGCATCAAAACCGAAGAAATCTTCAAATTTATTATTCCATAAGACAAGGCGATCAAGCTGATCCCAAATCACAAAACTATCATTCATAGAGCGTAGCGCATCGAAGAGACGCGCTTCTGCGGCTTGAAGACGAGTTTGTGCGCCACGCATTTCTGTGACGTCGAGCGCCACACCAATAACGACTTTTGCTTGATCAGAGCCACGTACAGACGGACGGCCGCGACATGCAAGTGAAAGAGGTAAATGAGCGGCAGCAACATCAATATCAAATTGACCATTTACATGAGCACGCCGCACAGTTGAGAGCAGCTTTTCGCGATCCGCGGGCGCAAATAACCCCATAAACTGCGGCATGGATAAGGTATGTTCTTTCTGTGGTAATCCCAACAAACCGGCCAAAGAGTGGCTGATATAAGCTTGGTTGTTGCTGATATTGAGCTCCCACACACCGCCGCGAGAGCCGTCAATTGCTGCGCGGTAGCGTTGTTGGGAAACCTCGTCTTCTGACCGCTTGTCACGAAGAATTTGAATTTGTTGTATCATGTTGCGCAGCAATGTCCAAACTAACCAGGCCGTTCCGGCGAATAGAAGTGCGAATAGTAAAATGTTACTTCTTAGGCCCGGCGAGAACCCTCGCGGCGCACTTTCCACAACGCTTAAATAAGAATTTGGTATGCGGGCTGAAATCAGCCAGACATCTGACCCTGACATATTATGAGAATCTATTGAGTTTTCAGAACCCGGGCCTGTTATGGCCTCAAGTTTTCTTGGCGAAATATCGTAATAAGACTGAACACCTGCTCGTCCCAAATCTTGAGGGCCGTCAATAACGCGCCCCCCATTTTGAATAATTGAGAGATTTGAAGAAGATTGGCCTATAAGACTTCCGGGGAACAATCCGACGACAAGAAATTGATCACCTTTGCGGCGTGTAATCACCGGGGTGATAATACCCGATCCATCTTTGGAAATCAGTGAGGATAATTGAACGCCGTCTTTAGGAAAATTTCTGCGGCTGATTTTAGCTAAATCCTCACCAGCCCCTTCCGTTGAGGCCAGTATTTTTCCTGTTGAGTCTATGAGCGCAGCGCCAGCCGTTTGGCGGCCACGGGCAACGAAATTGATAATTTGCTGTGGGCGTCCGTTTAAAGACAGTGCCGTATCCATCCACGCAATTTCACTGTCTATGGCGCGCGCAGCATTATTTGCCTTACTGACAATCTCGGATTGATAGCTGCTGGTCTCTGTGGCTCTGTAACGTTTGTGGTCATTATAAAGTTTAGTAGCCGCCAATATGATAAAAAGCGCAAAAAATGCGAGCGAGCTTATCAGAAGGCTTTTGAAAGATGACTGATCGACTTTACCCGATAAGGCACTGAGCTTTTTGGATAGGTTTTTTGTAGGCCGTTGAGGCACGGTTTCAAATGAAGCCCGGGGAGCTGAGTGTTGAGGGCGCTGTGCGTGCGGAGGCGCCACACCGCGCGGTATGTGTTGTTGTGGCATCCGGTTTTGAGGCGGAGAAGCGGGAACATGTTGATTAACTGAACCTGTGCGCACATTATCCTCTAAGCTAGGGCCGACTGATAGATAACGGCGTAAAATGCTTCGTTTTATAAGTCGAACAAAACGTGGTTAATATTCGATTTAAATTGGCCAAAAAACGCCTTTAAATGCGTGTTTCGAGCTCCGGACGCCCGATTGCGTAGCCTTGCGCCGCGTCAAACCCTAAATTCTTCACGAAGGTCTTGATTTCTTCCGTTTCAACGCCTTCAGCTATAAAACGAACATCAAGTGCCTCTCGCAGGGATAAAAGCGCCTCTAAAATTGCGCGATCCCGCGTTGAGTTGAAGGCTGCGGCGACAAATCCGCCATCAATTTTTAGCCAATTTGCAGGAAGGGCCCGCAAATATCGAATAGATGCAGCGCCCGCGCCAACATCATCTAAACACACAGGGTGACCACGTGTTTTAAGCTCGGTTAGAAGACTCTCGGCCAAAGCCAGGTCATGCATATCCCAGCTTTCGGTCAATTCTATAATGAGTTTTGTGGGGGAGGCTTCAAAGGCGGTCAGGCAAGCCAGCACTGAGCCTTTAAAAGCGGCTTTATCAACGGAGGCCCCCGAAAGGTTTATGGCAATGCCTGCGCCGCTAGGATCAGCGTTTAAAACAAGTATAGCCTGAGCCAGCATAGACAGATCCAGATCTCTGATAACGCCTGAGAGCTCAGCAGGGCGAATGACGCCTTGTGTCTCTGTCTCATCGTCAAAACGGACAAGCCATTCATAGTGATGAATGCGCCCATCATTGAGATCCACAATGGGTTGGCGCATCACTTTGTAGAGCTGTTCCGATATATGAGCGCGAAAGCCATCTGCTGTGAGAATATCTACCATGCCGCCCCATAGCAGAGTGTAATGAACAGAGGGTTATTAAGGCGCCGTTATATTGTCTGACTAACCAAGCGTTTTCGACGCGATTTCCAAAACATTCTTTGAGGGTTTTGATTTTATGACGCGGCGAAGCTGAGCCTTGATCTGATCTTGGCGAGCGGTATCAAGCTTACGCCAGATTTCATAAACGCCCAATAGCCGCGCAGCGACAGAGGGGTTACGGCTATCCATATCTAAAACTTGCTCAGTGAAGAAGTTATACCCTGCGCCGCTAGCATCATGAAAGAGATGCGGATTACTCATGGCAAAACTTCCGAGTAGAGCTCTGACACGGTTAGGGTTTCGCGGATCATATGCATCATGTTTTGTGAGTTGCTCAATCGCGTCAACCCCGCTTGGGTGTTTGCGCCCGGCTTGCACAGCGAACCATTTATCGATCACAAGCGGGTTAGCTTTCCATTTGACGTAAAAGTCTTCCATTGATTGATCCACGCGGCGTCCGCCGAGCTTGTCCAATGTAAGTAAAGCTGAAAGCTCATCCGTCATATTGGTGGCGGCGTTAAACTGCGAAATAGCGAGCGGCGCAGCTATAGCATCCTGACGCGAGGCGAGTAAGTTCAGGCAGCGGTTTTTCAAGGCCCGGCGACCCGCAGCGGCGGCCCCGGGGTCAAAAGGACCCTCATCTTTGAGCGCATGATAAGTTTCTATGAGATCGGTTTTCGACTCATCAGAAATGGCCCGGTTTAGCCAGTCCCCTGCCAAATTCACTGCGATAGGGTCGGACTGAGGCAGGCTTTGCATAACATCCATATTAGAGGGTATTGTCAGGGCTAAAGCTTTGAAATTATTGTCAAATTCAGCATCCAAAAGTGTATGCTTTAAAGCGCGTGCATATCCGCGCAATGCTGTGTCGGGCTCTGGCATCTTGCCGCTTTCAATCGCTTTTGTCAGACTGCCCATAAGTTTACGGGCGAGGGACTGCCCGGCTTCCCAGCGGTTAAAGGCATTGGGGTCATTTGCCATTAATCGAAGCGCGTCTTCCGTCGTCTGATCCGTGTGCAGGATTGCAGGGGCAGAGAAGTCTTGCAAAATAGACAGACTATACTCTTTTCCCGCCAAAGGTAATGATACGTGTGTCTGAGCTGCATCCAGAACCGTTAGTTGCGCCTCTCCAATAGGGCCGTCATCACCAATGGCTTGCCATTTAATTGGCAGAACAACAGGCTTTTTAGTTTTCTGACCGGGCGTAGGTAGAGTCTTTTGTTCAAAAGTTATAACGTCGACGCTGACATTGCTTTCCGAGCTGCGAGTGCGCGTCACTTTGATATGTGGTGTGCCGGCTTGTTCATACCAACGCATAAATTGAGAGAGGTCTTTGCCTGAAGAGGCTTCAAAACTGGCAATAAACTGCTCAACCGTTGCGGCTGTACCGTCTAGCGTCTCGAAATAATGGTCACAGCCCTTGCGAAACGCCTCTGCGCCCAAAAGAGTTTTTAGCATACGGATAAGTTCGGCGCCCTTTTCGTAGATTGTCGCGGTATAGAAATTATCTATTTTGACATATTGATTGGGCCTTACAGGATGGGCGAGGGGGCCGGCATCTTCAGGAAATTGCCTGCCGCGTAAGGCCCGCACATCTTTAATACGCTGTACCGCCGCGCCGCGCTGGTCAGCGGAAAATTCTTGATCGCGGAAAACGGTAAAGCCTTCTTTCAGGCAAAGCTGAAACCAGTCGCGGCATGTAATACGGTTGCCCGTCCAATTGTGAAAATATTCGTGCGCAACAACAGACTCGATACGCTCGAAATTCATATCAGTCGCGCTCTCGCCATCGGCCAAGAGCAGCGCGGAGTTGAATATATTCAGCCCCTTATTTTCCATCGCGCCAAAGTTAAAATCGCGCACGGCAACAATCATGAAGCGGGCCAGATCATATTCGCGGCCAAAGGCCTCTTCATCCCATTTCATCGAACGTATAAGGCTGTCCATGGCATATTCCGCGCGGTGGGCATCACCCGGATCCACATAGATGGTCAGCGGAATTTCTCGTCCGCTCATTGTAGTAAAGCTGTCCTCCAAAAGATCAAATTGACCTGCAACGAGCGCAAAAAGATAGGCGGGCTTCGGGAAGGGGTCTTCCCACACCGCAAAATGCGTTTTCCCGCCATCAATAGAGCCGCTGTCGATCATATTGCCATTGGCTAAAAGGTGCGGATAGTCTTTGAGAGGCGCTTGAACGCGGACGGTAAAGACGGACAGCACATCGGGACGGTCAGGATAATAGGTAATGCGGCGAAAGCCTTCCGCCTCACACTGCGTACAAAAACGTCCGCCAGAAACGTAAAGCCCCATAAGGGTCGAGTTTGCGGCAGGGTTACAGCTATTTTCAATCTCGAGGGTAAAGTGATTGGGGAGGTCATCAATGATAAGATGCGCCTGTGTGAGCTTATAGTCGCTGCGCTTTAGCAAGCGGCCATCAAGTTTGACCGATTTTAAAGAAATCTCATCGCCATCAAGCGTGAGGGGCCCGGCGGCGAGGCGCGAGACTTTTAGCGTGCTCCGAACAACTGTATTTTTTGGATCCAAATCGAAATCCAGATAAACGCTCTCAATTTTGAAATTGGGCGGCGTGTAATCTGAGAGCTTGGTGACAGTTGGGGCAGTATCGGTGCGCATGGGATGTCCTTGAGTGAGGTGCCTAATATGTGGCGGTAGAACATTTAAATACAAGAGCTATTTCAGGGCTTTTGCGGGCGGCGCGAAAAAAATAAAATTATTTCCAAGGATAGCCGTTTCAGATACGTCTTACCCTATAGAATGACAAACACAGAGTGTGATGAAGACCTGGCCGCGCGCGCGGCTTTGGGGGACAAGGCGGCCTTTCGCGTCTTATTAGATCGGCATTATGACCGCGTGTTTCGCGTGGTTTATAGTGTGCTGCGCAATCAAAGCGATGCTGAGGATATCACGCAGGAGATATGGGCGGCTTTGCCTAAAAAGCTAAAGAAATGGCGCGGTGATGCTAAGTTGACAAGTTGGTTGCACCGTATTGCCCTTAATGCCGGAAAAGATGCACTCCGCCGCTCCGCCACACAAACGCGAACTGTGGCAGGCTATGCCGAGATGGAAAACCTGTCTCGGGGCGAGAGTCTGGACACGCAAAAACGCCTCTCTTGGCTTCATGCGGCTCTAGAAACCTTGTCGGAAGATTTGCGCGATACGGCGGCGCTTACATTAGGTGAGGATATGAATTTTGCCCAAGCCGCAGAAGTTTTGGGCGTTGCAGAAGGCACAATAGCCTGGAGGATGAGCGAAATTAGAAAGAGGCTAAAATCATTGGCGTCAAAAGATAACGGATTAGGCAAGGAGGCGCTGGCATGAGTGATGATGAACTAGAAAAGTTAGCGGCTGAAATGCAAAATATGAAGCCGTCCGAGGCCTCTCGTAAGAAGGGCCTTGATGTAGCTATGGCGGCTTTTGACGCGGAGTTTGCGGCTGAGGCTGTGCAAGACAGACCGCAAGAAAAATCACATCGTTCCCAAGGATTAGCGGGCGAGCCGCGTCCTATGTCTCAGAGCACAGCCATTGGGTCTGTGATGACCTTTGGGAGAGACACGATGCGCAAAATCACAGATTTATTTAGCTTTAACGGCAAGGCCGCGATGATGGTAGGCACCTGCGCCGCTGCGCTTTTCGCTACGTCGCTTTATATTCCAAATAACAGATTTGAAGACATGCCGCCAAAGTCAGCGCCCCAGGCTGTAGCATTGGATTTCGAAGCGGGTGAGGATAAAAAGACTGAGCTTAAAGAATTAGCAGAAAGCCCTGTGACAGAGCCGATTGCTGTGAAGCCGCTTCCTGATGCTAAGCCTGACATATCCCCTATTGAGCCTGTTGTGTCAGAAGATGCGAAACCTTCCGAACCAGCTAAGTCTGTTGAGAGTAAAGAGCCTTTAACGGAGACAGCTCTATCAAACGAGACTGAGACTGTGCCCTCTGTTGCCAAAGCTTCCGAAGTTGCGACCCCCTCAAATGTCGTGACGATTGAGCGGCGCGTTGTGAAGACGCCAGGCCGCACAGTTGAGCGCGTCATCCCGCCAGTCACAAAAATGGAAACGCGCCGCATCAGAGATAAAGACGGAAGCTTTAAAACGGTTGAAGAAACTGTGGTTGTCCAAGAGGCCAGTACCGAGCTTGTAATGATACCGCCAACTTATGACACCGTGCGTGAAACAGTAATGATAAATGCGGATGGCACGTCTGAGGTCTTAAGCTCTGAGCCCGTAGCAGCCCCTGAGGGCGGTATAAACTCTATCAGTCATCTTCTCAGGCCTATAAAAACGGACAGTGCGCGTGGCGACACTGGTGAAGGTGAAGCTCTGTTTGCGGCCCCGCCGCCACCTATCGTTGAAAGCTATTCCGCGGATATAGCAGCTGACGGGAGTATTGCTCCCATGGTCGAAGCCACGTCTGAGGCTTCGAGCTTTGATGAAATCGTTGTTACAGGTGCGCGATCTGGGTCTAGCCGTTCGAAGCGAAGCAGCCGTGAAGCTGTAGCGGCTCCTGCGCCGCCTCCCATGCCTGTGACTGCGCCTATGTCAGAAGACAAAGCGCCAGTGCGCATGGTGGAGCGGACCATTCCGGCTGTGACGAAAACGGAAACTAGGCGTGTGATTAAGACGCCTGCCTCAACTCAAGAACGTGTTGTTCCGGCGATTACAAAAGATGTCACCGTTCAAGTGCTCACCGAGCACGGAACCTATAAAGACGTTACCAAGACATTCGTGATTGAACCCGCGCGTGTTGAATATATCTCAACGCCGCCTGTTTATGAAACCGTGACAGAGACTGTGGTTGTACAAGAGGCCATGACCGAAATGGTTGCGATTGACGCGGACGGAAATATCATCCGCTCTGAACCCGTTGTAAAACCCAAGCCAAAGCCCACGCCGCAATCTGGTCTCTTAACGGCGGGGGATTATGACGATGTCTTGAACCCTGACCTATACAAAATTTATTTGGATAAAATGCTCCAAGGAGAGCTGCGCGGCAAAGACTTGCCTTATGTCGATGCGGATCAACGCATCAATATTCGAATTGTCGATAGCCTAGGTCAACCTGTGCCTCTGGCGGATATTACGCTGACCACGTCTAAAAGAAACAAGATGTTTCCATTGCGCACGGGGGCCGATGGCATGGCTTATCTTTACCCTGATTTTGACGGATTAGAGTCGGGCACACGGCTAAAAATATCAGCCAAGGGCTCCAAAACGGTCAGAACAAAATTGACACGCAAAATGATAAATAAAGGCGGCGATCTTGAGATTGAATTGAAAACAGACGCGCAGCCTATTGAGGAAATGGACTTGCTTTTGACCATTGATGCCACAGGCTCAATGGGCGATGAAATGCGCTATCTGCAGTCAGAACTCAAAGCCATTGTGGGCCGCGTAGAAGGAGCCAATCCGGGTATTGATATCCGCACGGGGCTGATTGTGTATCGCGATGTTGGCGATGCTTATGTTGTGCGCGAAGTGCCTTTCACAGGCGATATTGAAGAGTTCCGTAAGGCGCTAGGCGAGCAAACTGCCAATGGCGGCGGCGATACGCCCGAAGCTATGCACACCGCTATGCAAGCGGGACTGGAGATGGACTGGCGCGAGGATGCGCTCAAGGTCAACCTTTTGGTCGCCGATGCACCGCCGCATGACCGCCATATCACCGAGACATGGGAAGCTGGATTGCTTTCGCGCACACGCGGCATTCATGTCGTGCCTTTGGCGGCTAGCGGCGTGGATAAAACCGCCGAGTTTCTGATGCGCTCCATGGCGCAGGTTACAGGCGGGCGGTTCCTCTTCCTTACGGATGATAGCGGCATCGGAAACGCCCATGCAGAGCCCACAGTGGATTGCTATGTTGTCACGCGTTTGGACGGATTAGTGACCCGCGTTCTAAGCAGCCTTATAAAAGGTGAGCGCGTCGAGCCCGAAGCTGGAGAGGTCATCCGAAGTGTCGGCAATTACCGTTCAGGCACGTGTGAGATAGATCCGCAAGATCAAATTACAACGCCGCTCAATGTGAATTACGAAAAGTAAGACACATCTAAGCAAGCGAGAAATGGGCGGTCGGGGGACCGCCCGTTTCTATTTTAAAAACTGCCGCTAAATTCTATATCTAATATTGGGCCAAAGGTGCGCGATTGAAATTCAGTAAAATCCAGAACGCCGCGGTCACGCCTGTCCGTGAAAACCTCGCGCGTAAATTCTTCGCGGGAGTCAATGAGGTTCGTTAATTCCGCTCTTATTTTGATGCCCAGAATGTCTTTATGCTCCAGAAAAGCATAAGTGATGGGGCGTTCTAATGTTGGGTTATCCGTGGTGAAAAGACGAAAGCCTTTATAATCCGCATATTCACGAACGCCGCCGCCATAGGCCCAGTCTGTATTCGGAATATCATGGCGCATACGCGCATGCCAAAATGTTTTCTTATCGCGGCTAAGTTGACGTTTCTCAAAGGTCACGGGATCTTCAACGCGGCTATTGCGCCATTCCACATCAAGATCAAATTGCGTGCCTTTCCAGCCCCATCTATCCCCTTTGATACTGGTGTTAAAATCGATGCCATAACGAATGGCGCTGTCAATATTTCCAACTGCGTCGCCATCATCGCCAATAGGGATACGGTCCACCAGATCCGATATTTGATTGAAATAAGGATTGATATTTATGGTAAAACCTTGGCCGAAATCTTTGTCATATTCGGCCGATAAAATCCAACGTTGAGACGGCACCAGATTGACGTTGCCTGTGCGGTCAATATTATCAACAACGTCAACGGAAGAGATAAAATCAAAAAAGCTGAGCTGATCAACTTCACGCTCAATACGGAAGCGTAGCGAGGTATTTTCTTCGGGTTTATAAGTGGCGAGCAAAAATCCTTTAGGGCGAACAAAATCGCGGGACAGGCCACCTGTTTGCTCCAGTTTTGAATATTCAACACCTGCGGAAAGCTGAACATTCCACTTAGCTGAAAGTTCTCGGCTATGCGTGAGGGTGGCTTCGGCACGGCGTTCTTCAACGCGTGAACTGGCACCATCTAATTCAAAATCAATATAGGCACCGTCTTGAAATGACTGTAAATCAGATTGAATGTCGAGATAATTAAACGCACCCTCGACGCCTAATGTCCAATCTCGTCCCTCTTCAGGGGACCAGCTATATTCACTTCGCGCAATCGTTTCAGCCTCATCCGCGAGGCGGTCAAAGATGGACCCACTGAGCTGCTCGCCATCCAAGTCAAAGACAGAAAAAGCGCTTCGCGTTGGAGAACGTTCAAATCGGTAATAACCAATCGCTTTTAATTTACCAGGCCCGACAGGAAATTCGTAATCTGCGCCGATCTTGGCATTCCATTCATTCTCGCCGCCTGTGAAGACTGTATTTAAGTCTTGGCCGCGATCTGTGATCGCTCTTCGGTTTGAGAGTACGCGTTGAGCCGCATTTAATTTATTATATTCCAAGTTCAAATTGGCGACATGATCCGCTTTAGGTTTCCAGTTTAAATCCAGTGTCGCGCCAGGGCCTTCAAAGTTATAGCGCCCACGTTCGTCGCGGATTTCAAAGAGTGTGCCGTCAGCGGCTGTGAGGGTTTCAGGACCCCAATCACCATTGCGGTTAATCTCATTTCGTATTTCTGCGGAGTAAGTCAAATTTCTCGTTTCGCCTGATATAGTCAAATGAGCATGGGTGAGGCTAGCTTCTTGGCGCTCTCGAAATTGTGGAGCCCAGCTCCATGTTCCTGTTCGGCCTTTGGACGCAGTCACGATATTGGCAACCTGACCGGACAGACCTGGAATATCTAGTGAGGCTCCGTCTTTGATTTCTATGCGCACGACGTTTTCCGCTACGATACGGTTAAGTTGAGACCCGACATCGGTCTTACCTGTTAGCCGCTCTCCATTCACTAATATATTCGCGCCACCTTGGCCCAAACCGCGCCGATTATCCGCGCCTTGCAACTGAAAGCCCGGAATTTGGGCAATCATGTCGAGCGCATTGCGCGGCACATATTGCTCAAAGAAAACGGCTTCAAATGTATTTTCATTTGTTTGGGCTGTAACATTTTGAGCCGTGAAAATTAGGGTGAGGGGTATTGTGGCTGCGCTAAGCAGCTTGTTTATATGTGTCATGAGAGGGGGTCTTTCTTGCGAGACGTATTGTTTTATGAGGCGCTATTTAATTTGCGGGAGAGGGTCGAGCCTTTGGCCATCCTTGCGCAATTCGAAATGTAAATGCGGCCCTGTTGATTGGCCTGTTGAGCCGATACTGCCAATGATATCTCCGGCCTTAACGCTTTGTCCGCGCGACACGTCAATGCTGTTCATATGTGCGTATAGTGTTTGATAGCCACTCGCATGTTTTAGCATGACGCGTTTACCCCACTTATCTGCTGTCCCTGCATATTCAACAGTTCCATCTGCGCTCGCATAAATTCGCTCTCCGACGGCTCCTTTAAAGTCTACGCCGTGATGATAGCTATCCCACAGCTTCCCTTTTTGACCATAAGTGGTCGTGATATGACGGCTCTGGGTTGGCCACATAAAGGCAGGGGCAGAGGCCTTCACTTCAGCGCTAGTTTTGTGAATATGCGTTTTGCTATTCTCATGGTTAAACTCTCCAAAGGTCATATGTGTGGACTGTTTTCCGTTTTTGGACTCATTGACCACATGTGTTGACCCAGGCGTGAGTTCAATTTTTTTGAGGGTCGATTTTTTAATCCCCATATCCGCAAATAATTTGCAATATTTGTCTTCTTTGGAATTTGGAATTGCCACGCCATTAACGACCCAATCATTAGATTTATTCAAGAATGTCACTTTTTCGGACTCAGATGAAATAAAGCCATCTTTCACCAGATAACCATAAAGCGTTTCTCGTAGCTGATTGTAATTAGCATGCTGCTTATTTGCTTTTGCGCGCATTTTCTCTGCACGTTTATTTTGCTCTTTTCTGCGCTGTCTTTGTTCTGCGGCATGTTCACGCTGTTCTGCGGCACGCTCTCTTTGTTCTTCAGCGCGTTCACGCTGTTCTTCCGCGCGCTCAATAGCAGCCTCTACGCGCTCTTCATTGCGTTCGGCGAGGCGTTCAGCTCTTTCTGCAAGGCGCTCGGCGTCGCGTTCTAAGCGGTCCTGTTCGCGCTCGCTCAGTTGATTATTCTCTTCAAAATAACGTTCCATTTCAGCTTCGAAATATTCCATATCAATCTCGAATTGGCTCATCTTTGCTTCGAAGCTTTTTGTATTTATCTGGCCGTTCTTATATAGAGGCGGCTGAGGCATAGCCATAGGCAAGCGGTTTAAGACGCTTGGGTTTTTATCGACATCTCTCCAAGTCCCGTCAGCTAGAACCCAGCGGCGGCCATCTTCTGTGATTTTGACGGTAACGTCCCGCCCATTTAGGCGTTTGGTTTCAAAGCGGTAATTTTCTTTATCCGCTTTGGCATGTTCATAGGTTTTCTGTGGTGCGTCTGTGGGCTCTGGGTGAGCATTAGCTGACGTCGTCGTCGAGAGATAAATGCCGCCAATAAGAAGCGTTGCAATTAACGGCATAAGCAGATGTTCAGGGCGGCGCTGATATTCCGTGGAGCCGACGAGGCGTTTCAGACGTTCCATTAAAGGCGTGTCTTGATCCGTTCTTTTTCCGTCTGCGGCCATAGCAAGGCCTTGGGAGGATAGATTAAGGCGCAAAGCGGCTAATCCGCGAATAAGCGCTTGCGGGTTACGTGATTGAGCTACGGCCAAATCATCACAGGCTTGCTCACGGTCAATATCAATTTTTTTGGATATAAAGTGAATAGCAGGGTGGAAAAACAAGACCGTCTTCACGGCTGTTTGCATCAAATTCACAAGGTAGTCATAGCGGCGAATATGCGCGAGCTCGTGTAATAATATGGCCTCGACTTGTTCGCGCGGCAATCCCATCAGAAATCCTGCGGGCACTAAAACGACGGGCTTTATAAACCCAATCGTAAGCGGCCCAGAGACATGTTCTGAAACATAAAGCCTTACATTTTCAGCTACGCCAGTGTTCAGAACAAGCGTGCGGAACCGATTTTGCCATTTAATGGACACCTCTGTCAGGCCTGTGTCACGGAGCTTACGTGTCATCATATAAGCCGCCAAATATCGCGCGGCCATAAAGGCAAAGCCAAGACACCATAATAATCCCAATAAAGGTGCGGAGGCCGCCGCTGATATGGATATATTCTGAGACGTCAATTGAAGGCTCTCAGGCGCTTTTGTAAATAGAGAGGCCGCTTGGGAAACGGCATCACCTGTAGTGATTTGCGCCGTAGAAGCCGCGGTTGAGCCGCCATTTTGGTAAAGGCCGAATGTCACAAGAAACGCGGCGAAGCATCCGAATAAGCATATGATTTGAAAATTATAACGTAGAGCCGGGCTTGTGTTTTTTGTCAGTCCCCTAAACATCACAACGGCGAGCATGGCGAGCCCCCCTTGCCAAAGACTATGCAATAAAGCCCATCCTAGGCTATCAAATATATGCGTCACTTACGTCTCCCTCGCTTATGAACCCTTGGCACAGGGTTTAGGTGTTTTGTTCCATGTCCCTTAGGAACTGTTTGATTTTTTCAATTTCATCTTCACTAGTTTCAGGCTTGCCAAGCGCATGCATGACAAGATCGGAAACCGAGTTGCTGAAAGTTGTCTCGACAAAGCGGTTAAAGAGATGAGATTTTGTTTCATCCTCCGAAACAATTGCTTTGTAATTATAGGATTTACCTTCGCCGCGCTCGCGCGTCACAAGACCCTTATCAAACATACGCTGAATTTGTTTTAGCGTTGTCGTATAACCCACGTCTTTTTTAGACCTCAGGCGCTCATGTATGTCTTTAACGCTACAAGGTTCATGCTCCCAGAGAACAGTCAATATAGCTGTCTCGGCTGCAGAGGGTTTGATTTTTTGTTTCATAGGCTCTGTGTAACGACAGTTGTCGTTTTGTAAAGTTACAAAAATGACATTTGTCGTAATAGTGGCGTGTTGCCCACGCCCGTAATGTGCCCTCTGAAACTAATCCTTGCCTTTTAGCGCTTATCCGCTAGTGCCTCGCACAACTCTCAAATCTCGGACTTTCCGCTATGACTGACTCTATTCAAACCCTTCGTAATGTGGCCATTGTAGCTCACGTTGACCACGGTAAAACGACGCTTGTTGATAAGTTGCTGCGCCAGTCCGGCACGTTGGATGAGCGCGGGGAGCGCGAAGAGCGCGTCATGGATAGTAATGATATTGAGAAAGAACGCGGCATTACGATCTTGGCCAAGAACACGGCTATTCGCTGGAGCGATAAAAAAGAGGGCACGGATTGGCGCATTAATATAGTCGATACACCGGGTCACGCGGATTTTGGCGGTGAAGTAGAGCGCGTGCTCTCTATGGTCGACTCTGTTGTGTTGCTTGTTGATGCTGTCGAAGGCCCAATGCCTCAGACGACATTTGTGACCAAGAAAGCTTTGGCACAAGGTTTAAAGCCCATTGTCGTCGTCAATAAAGTTGATCGGAATGGGGCGCGTCCTGATTGGGCTGTGGACCAAACATTTGATTTGTTTGACCGTCTCGGCGCGACAGATGAGCAGCTTGATTTCCCCGTTGTTTATGCCTCTGCGCTAAATGGTTGGGCGTCTCATGAAGTGGACACAATTGGCGAAGATATGACACCGCTTTTCGAAGCGATTGTGCAGCACGCCCCTGTCCCTGATGTGGACCCTGATGGCGCGCTACAGCTTCAGGTCTCAGCGCTGGATTATAATAGCTATACAGGCGTTATCGGCATTGGCCGTGTTGTGCGCGGTAAGATCAAGCGCAATTCCCAAGTCATCGTCGCCACGCCGGACGGTGTTGAGCGCAAAGCCAAAGTGCTCTTGCTTTATGGTTTCATGGGCCTTGAGCGTGTTGAAATGGACGAAGTCTCGGCGGGCGATATTTGCTGTTTCACAGGGATTGATAAGCTCGGCATTTCAGACATGATTTGCTCGCCTGATAAGGTAGAGCTCTTGCCGCCGCTATCCGTCGATGAACCGACGATTTCTATGACCTTCCAAGTAAATGACTCACCCTTTGCGGGCCGCGAAGGTAAATATGTGACCTCGCGAAACATCAATGACCGCCTTCAAAAAGAGCTCATTCACAATGTGGCGCTGCGCGTGGAGCAGCTTGACGAGGCCGATAAGTTTCGCGTCTCTGGCCGCGGCGAACTTCACCTGTCTATCTTGATTGAGAATATGCGCCGCGAGGGATATGAGCTCGCTATCTCGCGTCCGCAGGTCATCAATAAGGACATTGATGGTGTCTTATGCGAGCCTTATGAAACGCTGACCGTTGATGTTGAGTCCGACCATCAAGGCTCCATCATGGAAAAGCTCGGTGAGCGTAAAGGCCAGCTTAAAGATATGGTGCCAGACGGGCAGGGGCGTGTGCGCCTTGATTATGAAATTCCAACTCGCGGCCTGATTGGTTTCCGCTCCGAGTTTCTGACCCTGACTTCTGGGACGGGTCTGCTTTATCATAATTTTGATGCCTATAAGCCGCGCACGAAAGCGGGCATTGGCCGCCGCCAAAAGGGTGTGCTGATTTCCAAAGGCGATGGTAAGGCGGCGGGTTTTGCGCTCTGGAACCTCCAAGATCGCGGTAAGATGTTTATCGGTCACGCGGAAGAAGTTTATGAAGGCATGATCGTCGGCATCAATGCGCGGGATAATGACCTTGTCGTCAATGTGCTTAAGGGTAAGCAGCTCACAAATGTGCGGGCAAGCGGAACGGATGAAGCTGTTGTCCTGACGACGCCGATTGATGTGACGCTGGAATATGCACTTGAATTTATCAATGATGACGAACTCGTCGAAGTCACGCCAGAGAGCATCCGCATTCGCAAGCGTTACCTGCTAGAGCATGAGCGCAAAAAAGAAATGCGCCGCAGAGATGCACTGGGAGCCTCTTAGGAGGCAGCCGCCTTAACAGCTAGCGCTTGACCTTGAAAGGTGGGCGCGAGAAGCCCCAGATGGAAGCTGCAGAACGGATAAGTTCTGACTCTTCTTTGACATATTCATTATCGCTAACAGAGATTGCGAGCATAGCGTCATAGATATTTTCCATCTCGACCGTATCTTTAAACCGCGTCAAGGCGCGCAGGATAATCGTATTTTTGCGTTTGCCGCCTAAGTCCTCATTAAGCTCTGCGTGCTTTTTTTCATACCATGCCATAAGTTGAGATTTCGACATGGGCTCTAAATCGAAAAGGTCAATTAGCCCTGCCGCTTGGCGGCAGAACTCGTCCATCTCCGGTTTCCTGACTTTTTTGTCGATTATGACAGTCAGAGCTAAGGGCAAGAGGATATCGTCTAATGTAAACATAGCGGCTACATACTCTCTGAACGCTAGATGAACAAGCCTTTCAAGCGCCGAAAAGCGCCTGTGATTGCCGTTTTACGTTCTTATCTAGATAATATATGACTTATATTAGAGATTTAGCGGAGTTCTGCCATGAAACATCTTCTTTTAACGGCCGGGGCGGCTTTGGCCTTAACGGCTTGTGCCACGGGTCCTTCGGCTTATGGCCCCTCTGACGGACGCTCTATGGGCTTTGAAAACACGCAAATAGAGAAGGACCGTTTCCGCATCGCTTACACCGGACGTTCCGAAGCTGAAGCCAGAGACTATGCTTTACTTCGTGCCGCTGAAATTGCTTTGGCAGAAGGCTACACTCATTTTAAAGTCTTGGGGGGTAACACCTCTGATAATGGCGGCGCGGCGCCGGTCTCAAGCCGTATTGGTATCGGCATTGGTAGCGGGGGCTATGGCTGGGGCCGTCGTGGGCGCGGCACCCATAGCAATGTCAATCTGGGCATAGGCATTCACGATGTTGCCCGCGCCTTAGAGGGATCGAAAGTTACTGAGTCTATCGAAGTCGTCCTCAAGCGTAGCGGCAGCGAAGATCCAAGCGTCTATAACGCCAAAAGCGTTTCAGAAAGCATCCGCCCGGCGGTCTTTGCGGAGTAGTTTATTATAGAATTTATCGGATTATACCCGCCGTAATTCCGCCCGTTGGCTTAGGTCATGCGGGCGTTTTAGGTTGGAGACGAGTCCGATGGCCTCTAGGCTTTGTAATACCCACCAACCAGGGTCAGACTGTCCCTTATAGACTCCAAGCTTTGCACTTTCGGGAAAGGCATGATGGTTATTGTGCCAGCATTCGCCAAATGTAATCAGTCCGCACCAACGCACATTATGCCCCTGAACGGCAGCCCCATCGACTATCCAGTCTTGGTGGCCATCATTATGTGCGAAATAGCCGACGAGCCAATGCCCAAAGATTGAGGCTGTCACGCGGCCACAAATACCCCAAAAGACAAAGCCCCATCCACCCCATAGGTAAAGCGCAATAGCGAGCGGAATTTGCTGCAACATTGCTGTACGTTGTAGCCATATCATGAAGGGGTCTTCTGTTAGTTTTGGCGGGAAGGCAAAGTCAGGGCTGTTTTCAAGATGTAATTTGCAATGCACTTGCCACCAAAAATCTTTGAGAACGGATGCGCCGTGAGAGAAGAAGTCATGGCACTCTGTCTGCCGCTGTGCCCAATCACGCATATCATGTGTGCGCATCATGGTGAACGGCCCGCCTAGTCCCACAAGCGTTCCGAGATAGACGCCCAGACGCTCAAGCCATTTCGGGCAATCAAAGCTGTCATGAATAAGCTTGCGATGCATACCCAAAGAGTGGCCGCCGCAGAGAATAATGGCACAAAGCAGGAAGAAAACCGCAACTGCCGTCCACGAAAAGAAGAGACTGCCGCCAATAATCCACCCTATTGCCATGGCCGAAAACCAGAGCGATTTGGCGGGGCTCCAGCGTACTCTGCCGTCATAGCAATTTGTATCAGCACTATTGATAACGCGATCTGTAATGTCCCTCATAACGCGCCCCTTGCAATGACGTGTTGTATTAAATATTCGCCGCTCTCGGTGATGGCTGATTTTTGTAGTGGGCCGAAATACCATGCGGGGTCTAATTCGCGGCGGTAATGTATCGTCAGGCTTATTTGTGTGCGGTTGGCATTTAAGGGGTTTAGCTTAATATCTGTGCCGTGAATGGTCAGGTAATGCGAGAAATAACTGGTATCTTTGACAACTTCCGTCTGGATATGAAGCGGCGTCACAGAGGCGATTTTAAGCCAAGTCTCGCCTGTTTTTACATTAAACCCATCGTGCCCCCAACGTTTATATTTAAAATGAGCCTTATGAATATCCCCTGTGTTTAATGAGCCCGCCTCAACATGGGTAGGGAGCGGAAATAAAGAGAGAAAAGTGCTGCGCTTAGCGTCTAGGTGAATAGGCTGAGATAGATTCCTATGAATTTGTTCTGGTGTTAAGTTGACGATTTGAGTGCGCGTAAGGCTGTGTTCGCGCTCCAGACTTAGCGAGGCATTGATGCCTTCGAGAGATAGAACAGCAATTACAATGGGCACGAAGGACACGCGAAATACATCAGCTGTATTCTTCGTGGGGTATTCTTTCGGTGCGAAAGCAAAGCCTATGATAGCGAAAATGATATAAATTGGCATGAACATAAGCACGCAAATAAAGCCCTCGAAAAGAAGAGCAGATGTCGCGAGCATAACAATCATGGCGCTGAACATATGCCGCGCAAACCTCTGCCAGCGATAGCGTCCCTGTGGCTGCGGCATGAAAATATAAATCACAATCGCCACGCAATAGGGCACCAAGCAATAGAGCAAGCTGCTATGGGCGAAAGAGGAGTCCAAGATCAGCCGAGTAATCAAAAAGAAGAACCCTATGATGAGAAGGTAACGCACCCAAACAGGTTTAGGGCCGCCGATAAAGAGAGTTTTTAGGCTCATATGAATTCCCTATATTTTAACTTTGGGCGGTTAGTTCTTCTTCCTGCCAATATTTAGAAGCCCGACAACACGGTCTCCCATGCTGATGAGCTTGGTAAGTGTCGAGGTAGGCACTGACTGCATCTGCTCATACCAACGGTCCATCGTCGCCGTGAAGTCTTGCATGTCTTTCAGGCGATTACGCTGTTCTTGGGTTACATTTGAGTCGCCTTCAGCCGCAGCAAGGCAATAGGTAAGGGTCTCTAGCGCGGGGTCAATTTCGCGGGCCTTTCGAACTGCGGCAATGCGCTTAGCGACCTCCCACACGTCTGTTTCAGCTGTGAAAAAATCACGGCGATCTCCGGCCACCGGGACGCGGCGTATGGTTTTAAAGGCTAATAACTCTTTTAAAGAGTTAGACACGTTGGACCGTGCTACGCCGAGGCAATCTGTAATTTGTTCGGCATTAAGCGGGGTCTCCATAATAAACAGCAGCGCGTGAATTTGCGCGACAGTGCGGTTCACGCCCCATGTCGTGCCCATATCACCCCAATGAAGGATAAAGCGCTGAACGGCCTCGGGCAAATCATCTAATTTTGTAATATCTGTATATTTTGTTATTTCTGTCATAACAGAAATATAGGAAATAAGACTATAAGAGTCAAGGGCTGTAAGTCTGCTTTTAAGATGTAAAAGAAAGAGGGGACTTTAAAACCATTCCGTCTTTTCAGCCGTAATTAAAGTCAACATATTTGCGACAAATTAGTAACTCAATGGATTGCACATGGCATTCGGACTGGAACCCGTTATTGTAAATACTATGACGGATGAAGGGGTTAAGCCCTACAACACCGGACGAAAGGCGTCCCCGAAAAGTATAAGCGCTGCAAAGCGTGATGCACAGTGGCTTTCGGCTATTGCACAAAAGCAGGACGCACGTGCGCTCTCCGATCTCTTTGAAATATATGGACCTAAACTAAAAGGCTGGCTCATGGCACGTGGTGTAGGGAATGGCACTGCCGAGGATATTGTCCAAGACGTTATGATCAAAGTCTGGACAAAAGCCGCCAGTTTCGATCCCGTAAAAGCTAGCTTTGCGACATGGGTTTACCGCATGACGCGGAATCGTTGGATTGACCATCAACGCAAACATGGCCGTATGGATATACGTGACCCTGAACTCATGAAGGTAATCGCCGATGATGAAGTGCCGTCCGCCGAAGCCAATTTCATGGCGCAGCAAAATTCAGATATCCTCAGAGAACAAATTGCGAGGCTGACTCCGTCGCAGCAAATGGCCATCCGTATGGCCTTTATGGAATATAAAACCCACAAAGAAATTTCCGCCGAAACGGGTCTTCCGCTCGGCACCGTAAAAACACGTATTCGCAGCGCGATCCAAGCGCTTAAAGCGAATATGGCTAAACATGTGAGCCAAATACAATGACCTTGACGACTACACACGACGTTATCTTATCTGATGATGTTATCACAGATTATGCTATCGGTGCGCTCAGCCCCGCCAAGCATGTTATGCTCGCCTGTCAGAGTGAGATTTCACAGGCTGTCTCTGAGCGCGTGGCGTTCCAAGAGGATTTGGCGGCGTCCATGTTAGAGGACGGCTCATCGCAATCGCTCTCACCACTTTTTATGGGCAATGTATTAGCCAATCTTCCGCCGCAGGAAAGATCCGATCTCAACACGTCGAGTGATCCCGAGAACGGCCTTGCGCCCAAAAGCTTGCGTCATATGCTTGGCCATGGGCTGCAAGACATGAATTGGAAATCCCTTGTACCGGGCGTGGCTGTTCACGACATTATGGGTGACCGTAAAACCAAAGATGGGGATCGGTTATATCTTCTGAAAGCCAAGGGCGGCATGAAAATGCCTGAACATAGTCATAATGGCGAAGAATGGACACTCATCCTGACGGGAAGCTATACCGTCGGGGAGCAACTCTTTACGCGCGGTGATATGCATATCGAAGACGAGAGCGAAACACACAGCCCTCATATTGATGAAGGCGAAGATTGTATTTGTCTGGTGATGACGCAAGGCCCGCTTAAGATGCAGGGCTGGTTGCCGAAAGTCGTTCAGCGGGTTGTTGGGATTTAGTGACGCTAATTCGTGAGTAGGGTGGATTAGCTGGCGTTTCGATAGAAACGCAGGCGTAATCCACCCTACTTTACTCCTCATCCTGAGGCGGCGCGAAGGGTCGGGACTCGAAGGATTGGTGAGTGTTTCAAATTAGTATGGCGGGCTAGGGCTTCACCTAATCCGCCCTATCTGCTATAATGTCTTCCAAGACAAGGTGTTGTTCTCATAGAGAGGCCTTATGGCAACAGTTTCAGCCATCTTTACGTCGGCAATAGTTGCGGCTGCGGTCTCAGTCATTCCAGCATTTCTAAGTCGAAAAACTGCAAATATAAAAGCCAAGTCGCTGGAGAGTGGAGAAAAATATATTGAACTCTCCAAATATTTATTTTGGTTTGTTTACACTGCTAGCACTTTATTCATAGTCTTAGGCGCGTTGGTATGTCTGTTTACAGATGAACCAATAACTGGAGTCGGATTTATTTTTATGGGGTTTGTTTTCTTCCTGCCAATGGCGATTTTGCAATCAATCGATACCTCTATTAATTGGACGTCGGAATACATTAATGGCGCCAAATCGGGTTCAAGCTTGAAGAAGAACAAAATACTTTGGAAAGATATTAGCTTGGCAAAACTCCATCCAAATTACACTCTTCAATTAAAAGACAAATCGGGGAAAAGTGTTGTTTGGTCTATATACCACAGCGGATGGCGTGAGATTATTGATGATTTACGCCTAATTCGACCAGATATTGAAATAGGCGATTTTGACTGATTGCCTATTTGTTTTATAACACAATCGGTTGCTTGTTTTTTGAGGCTTTTATTTTTCTATGTGTAATGTTTTCGGTTAATTTTTTATCGAAGATAAAAATATTAACCGAATGCATCATAATGGTGCGTTATTGCCACCGTTATTTGCCGCGTTAAATCCCTTGCGCGTTCTAGCGGTTTGATGATGGTCTCGCTAATATGCGGGAAACCGCCTGAGGGGGCGACTGGCGTATCTGTTTTTTCTTGTAGTTTTTCTGTCCATTCCAATGCGGCGCGCGTTGCAGGATATTGAGCCTGTAGGTCTGAGAGAATGCTGTCGATTTGGAAAGTTTGCAGTTTTTGCAGCACATTCATTTGCGACGTGCCTTCTTGTCCAATGGCCGGAAGCTCGGCGGCAATAATCATCATCTTCATCACTACGGCGAGGCGCAGGCTGTGCAAAATTTCAAGTGTTTCGATATTGCCAAAATTCGCACCTTTATCGCAAGCTTCAAAGTACCGTACAGAGTCGTACACATCCATACGCAAGCGGTTGGCCAGATCCATGATTTGAGAGCGCCACGGCAAGGCGGTGAGCGTATCGGCCACTATCATACTCTTATGCGCTAAGCGCGGCTCATTGCCTGAGAGGCCGCGGGACACCCAGAACCCCGGATCAAAAAGGCGGCCATAGGCTGTAAGTATAGAGAGGTTGGAGCGCTCCATCGAGCGGATAACGAGGGTGAAGATAGACTTCGCGCGGGCTGAATTTTGAAAATGGGCTATGAACTTTTCAGGGTCAATTGCGGCAGCGCGGCCGACACCGTAAAAGATATTGGCGGGTGTTCCGAATTGCTGTAAAATCGCATTATGTGGAATGGCGCGGAGTTGACGCGGATTAAACATATCACTGCCAGACTTGGCACGTTTCGCGGCGCGCGAGCCAGTCGGAATCAGCATATTCTGCCCAAAGCCGCCCAAGAGCGTGACATAATTTTGGTCATTATAAAGGCTGTCCTGTTCTGACGCGATAGTGCGGAAAACATCCCATGAGAAATCATTCTCTTTATAGAAGACATCATCTTGAGCATTAGATTTATCCGCGTAGCGGGCCTCAATTAATGAACCCACGGTGGCACGGGCAAGGGTATCCGTTTGGAACCACATAAAGCCGTCACCGCCTTGGAAACTGGTTTCGTGGCAAAGCGGCAAGCCGCGTTTTTCAAACTGATGCACCGCCCAAGGGCTCATGACGTAATTGACGCGGTCAACCACTGTGCCGGGATGTCCGCCGCGGCCCAGTCCTTCGCCATGCGTATTAAACACAAGCGAGACGACATCTTTCATGCCGTATCTTTCCATCTGAGCAGCGAAATGAGATTGCAAGCGTTCAATGGCAAGGGTTGCCGGGATTTGTCCCATGAAACGGCCAGCATCAGAGAATCCTGTCTGGATTGCAAAAACGCCGCGATCTTTAATATAATCGCGGTAAACTTCGTTGCTTAGCATCTTACCGATAATTCGTCCGCCATTATTCAGCGCATCTGCGGTTTCAAAGAGCGGGGAGATATCAAGATGTTTTTCAAGTCCGTAACGCCGCGCAAGATAGAGCATACCTAGCGGAGTGAGGCTGTCTTCGGTCTCTGCAATCAGTAAGCGAATAGGCGTTGCGTCATCAATATATTTATGGATTTGCGCGGTCAGGATCATCTTCTCATGGGCGGTGGATTTCTCCAGCGCCAGTGAGGCAAAGTTGACAGGCTGCGGTTTGACATTTTTGGTTAGCTTAGAGGCCTTCATCAACATGGTGCGATTATCAGATGTTTTCTCATCAATGCCAAAGACCGATTTCATAGCCGAGACAACATGACGATTGTTCAGGCGAAAATGAATCCGCGCTGTGCCCAACCCAAAGGCCGTCATTTGCGCGCGCAGGCAAATAAGGTCTTTGATGACGGCATCAGAGGTGGCGCAGCTAATCGCTTTTTTGATCAGCGGCATAGCCGGTTTCAGATTGAGAAATCGTCGGGTTGAGCTGCGAGTCAGATTGTTGGCCGCAGCGACAAGGTTTTCAGGCTCAGTGATGTCTTTTTCAAATAAGATTAAATCGCGCTCTGCGCTTTCATGGGCGTCAGCTAATTTATCGACTAGCTTATCCAGCGCGGCTTCGCCCTTAGCGTCAACCTTGCCTTTGCCCTGAATGGTTTGAGCCGCAGCTTTATAACGCAAAAGCTGATCACGTTTTTCTTGTAGTCTTAAACGAAGGGCATCGCCCCATGTAATATCTGTGCGGCCATCGATGTCATATCCCACCCAGCTATAAGCATCGACCAGGTGAGGGGTGATCGCTGTCCATTTTTCAGGAAAAGCTTTGCGCGCCGTGTCGAGAATTTTCGCATTTATACCGTTCAGTGCCCCTTGAATACGGGTTAAGGCATCCTGCGTGTCCTCATGCTCTTCTTTCAGGGTCGGTGCGCGTTTTGGGAGGTATGGATACGTCTTTAGCTCTTTAATCTCATCCTGAAATGCCCCTTCTTCTGCTGAGGCGACGCGGCCTAGACAGCTTCGGATATCGCGCGAGAGCGAAAAGGTCGGATGCGCGGTTAAGACAATGCCTAAGCCGGGCTGTTCCGCCCAAGCCTTGAAAGCTTTAAAGCCTTTTTCGGCCTCTTTCGCGGCGATATCCGTGATGGTTTTATCCATTGCACGCAAGCTGCGTATATTGGCGCGCTCTCGCAAGCGGCGGGCGCGGTCAATGGCGGCCTTATCAGAGATGGTTTTAACCAACGCTTCAATATCACGAAAGGCAACGGCGCGGTCCTCGACATCCTTAGAAATATCATAAGCCAGCAGCTTGACCGCATTGGATTGTGGGTCAGAGACTTTGCGGCTTTGATGCTCTTTTAATTGCGATTGAAGACGTTTGTGAAACTCGGCGACTGTCGATTTGCGGGCGATGATGCTCTCCTCCCAAAAGGGACCTTAAAGAAATTTAGCCATAGCTGCGGCAGTGTCGAGCATACGGTTCGAGAAACCCCACTCATTATCGTACCAGCTTAACACACGTATAAGATTACCGTCCATAACGACAGTTTCACCTGTGACCAGACTAGAAGAATGCGGGTCGTGGTTGAAATCAGTGGACACGGTCTTGTCATCAACGATTTGTAGAACGTTTTTTAAAGCTCCGTTTGCCGCTTCCCGAATAGCTTCGTTTACGGCAATAGCGTCAGCCTTTTTTGCGGCGTTGATAACGAGGTCAACAACAGACACATTGGGTGTCGGCACGCGAATGGCTTTGCCGTCAAGCTTCCCGTTAAGCTCAGGAATAACAAGTCCGATGGCCCGTGCTGCACCTGTGGATGTCGGTATCATGGACAATGCCGCTGCGCGGCCGCGATTATAATCTTTGCGGTGGATTGTATCGAGCGTCGGCTGATCACCCGTATAAGCGTGAATGGTTGTCATGAAGCCATTTTCAATGCCGAAAGTGTCGTTAAGGACTTTGGCAACAGGGGCGAGGGCATTTGTCGTGCAGGACGCATTTGAAACGACCACGTCATTTTTTGTCAGGACATCATGATTGACGCCGTAAACAATTGTTTTATCCGCGCCGGCTCCAGGCGCTGAAATCAAGACGCGTTTAGCACCTGCCTCCAAGTGCTTGGCGGCGGTTTCTCGCGCGGTAAAAATGCCTGTGCATTCCATGACGATATCAACATCATTATCGGCCCAGTTTTGATCTTCCAGATTACGGATGGCCGTGACTTGAATGTCGCCTTTGCCTATGTTGAGTGACGTTTCTGTATGGCTCACTTGACCACCGAAACGTCCATGAACTGAATCATATTTTAGAAGATGCGCGAGATTATCCGTCGAGGATAAGTCATTAATGGCGACGACTTGCAGGTCATCACGCCCGCTCTCTTCGAGAGCGCGAAGCACATTCCGCCCGATACGGCCAAATCCATTGATTGCAATCTTAGTCGTCACGGTATTATCCTTTTTTGCTGACAGCGCTGTCATACACTTCCTCTGAGCGGAGTAACAGAGAAAATAGTATAATTGTGCCGCTCAGAGGCATAATAGTTCGCGTGTAAAAAATCAATTCGTAATGCTCAAAAATACTCTAAATCGAACATTTTTAGGTCAATTTTGTCTGTATATTATTCAAGGTGGCACTATTTCGCATGATTAAGTGCTACAGGCTAAATCAAATTTCAAAATTCGATGGTCTATAAAATTAATTTATTACGTATACGAAACAAAGTATTACGGCATCGCTTTTTAATAGATATATTTATCAAGCCTGAAACAGGGCATGGCACGTAACTAATGTATGACACATAACCCCTATACGACCTTCACCCCCGTTAAGACGACTAAGAGCTATGAGAGTGCTGTCGCGGTAAAGGCCCTATCCCCTTGGGCTGACGGAGAGGCGTCGCCCATTCGCGGCGATATTCACCAAATGCAGGACGTATTGTCCGCCTTAGATCCCCTGTCCTACAGCCGGACACGCAATCACTTGGGCGGGGCCGTTACGCAGCTCTCGCCCTTCATACGTCATGGTGCCCTGACACTTGATCATGTCCGCAATCTGGCAATTGAGAGGGCTGGAAAAAAAGACGCGGAAAAATTCGTTCAGCAACTCACTTGGCGTGATTATTGGCAAAGGCTATACAGGCGTAATCCTGATATGATCTGGGACGACGTTGAGGCCTATAAAACAGGCTTTAGCCCTAATGATTATGCTGATGAACTGCCTGAAGATGTGCTGAACGCCCAAACGGGCACAGCGTGTATTGATCAATTTTTGGAACAGTTAATGTCTACTGGATGGATACACAATCATGCTCGGCTTTATTTGGCCGCCTATATCTGCCATTGGCGGCGGGTGAAGTGGCAGGTCGGGGCAAAGTTTTTCCTGACGCATCTTTTGGACGGTGACCCTGCGAGCAATAATCTCTCATGGCAATGGGTCGCCAGCACATTCAGCCATAAACCTTATTTCTTTAACTTGGACAATGTCGCAAAATATTCAGGCGCTGATATCAATACAAAGTTCAACGCAAATAAAGATATTGCAGGAAGTTATGAGGCTCTCGCTGAGCGGCTGTTTCCCTATATGGAGCCAAGGCGATGAGCGCGATGATTTGGCTGCATGAAGACGCTTTGCGCAGCGATCACCCGGTCTTTAAAGCCGCAGGTGAGGGGGCTGAGGCAATATTTATTTGGGATGATGCTTATTTTCAGCGCGAAGGCTACAGCCTGAAACGACTCGTTTTTATCTATGAGCTATTGGCGGATTTAAATATTACATGTCTTCAAGGCGAGACCGAGCAGCTCCTTGAGTCTTATGCAGACGGCCGAAGTCTCTTTATTCCCCAAACACCTAATCCATTATTCAAAAACATTATCGATAATTTGCAAAAGAAACACAATGTTACCACTGTGCCGGATATTCCGCTGGTCATTGTTCCGGATGATGTCGATTTAAGGCGCTTCTTTCGGTTCTGGAACAAGGCCAAGAAATCTGCTTTATCTCCTAGTACAGGGCCACTTTTGTAAAGCTATATTATGATGAAAAACATTGCGATTATTGGAGCCGGTGTGTCCGGCCTTACCGCAGCTCATGCACTTAAATATAAGGCGCACGTAAAACTGTTTGATAAATCACGCGGTGTTGGCGGGCGCATGTCAACGCGTTATGCGGGAGCCTATGAGTTTGACCACGGCGCGCAGTTTTTTACGGCGCGCGACTCGCGTTTTCAAAAAGTCGTCGAATTGGCGATAGATCAGGGCGTCGTTGCCCCTTGGCATGGCCGCGCGTTTTATAAAAAGGGCACCGCGCTAGAAGTGGATATTGGCAGTGATAGATTTGCCGCTGTGCCCCGTATGAATAGTTGGCCCAAGGTAATGGCTAAGGGGCTAGATATTTCACTGGGCGCAAGAGTCTCCAAACTCACTAGAGATGATAAGCAATGGGAATTGCATTTCGAAGATGGAGGTATTCAGGCTGGATTTGATCATATTATTTGCGCCGTACCCTCTGTTCAAGCAATTGAGTTACTGCCCGATAATTTTAGCGGGATGGAGGCGCTGAAGTCGGTCCAAATGGATGCCTGCTTTGCCCTCATGATAGGCTTTGACCAGCTGCATGATTTCGGTTGGGACTCATTGCGGGTCAATGATGATGTAAATGCTTGGCTGGCGGTGAACAGTAGCAAACCAGAACGCAATAAGGATGTGACAACCCTCATGATCCATAGCGCGCCACAATGGTCTAATCTGCACGCCGATGCGGATAGGGAATGGGTGCAGGCCCAAATGGAACGCTCGGCCAGCGAAATTTGCGGGATTGATATATCTGCCGCACCGCACCGTGCCCTGCACCGCTGGCTCTACTCATCAGTCTCTGCCTCGCCGCAAAAAGGGGCCTTGCATGCCCAGGCTCTAGGTCTCACGGCCTGCGGGGATTGGTGTCTGGGCGGCCGGGTGGAGGGGGCATACCTCTCCGGTTTGGCCGCCGCAGACGCTTTAATATCCCAGTGCTAGAACCGCGATGAGATATTAAACCGGACATTACGCCCCGGAAGCGGTGCTATGTCTTTGAGGAAAGATGTGTGCTGACGCGCATCATCATCGAGCAAATTCATAACGGAAACATTTAAGCGGACATCTTGGGTGTTCATAGGCGCACGCCATGTCGCAAAGAGATTGACGAGCGCATAATCATCTGTCGGAATTTCAAAGCTCTCAACTTTATTCTGTTCTGCGGCATAATCCAGTTCTGCGCGTAAAGTGTAACGCTCACTTTCCGCCTCTATACCTGTCAAAACAGAGAGCGGCGGAATACGAGGAAGATTGCCGCTATCCGTTTTAGCGCGTACATATTCCGCAAGGGTATCAGCTTTGATCGTAAAAGAGCCGAATGTCGTAAGATCCATACCAGCTTGAACTTCGAAGCCTTTGAAGCTTGCATCCTCGCCAGTGAATTGGAAAACAGGTAATTCGTCTTCTTCTTCACCAGTCTCGCGCTCATAAATATAGTTCGAATAATCTGTGTAGAACGCATTCACGGTGATGTAATGTCCGCCTTCGCGTTGACGGAAGGCGGCTTCTACGCCGGTTGCTGTTTCTTTATCCAAAGTCGCATCACCGAGTTCGAATTGCTCAGTCGCCAGATGTGGGCCGTTAGAAAACAATTCTTCTGTTGTTGGGGCACGTTCTGTGCGGAAGACCGTACCGCCGATACGAACAGCGTCAGACACATGGAAATCCCCTCCCGCTGAAACACTGAACAAATCAAAGCTTATATCTTCATTAGTCACGCTATTTTCCTGCTTTGTGTTTTCAAAGCGGGCCGCGCCTTCAAGGTGGAAATCGCCCATATCTTTCTTTTGGAAGGTGTAAAGGCCAATTTGTTTTGTCTTCGTTGGCGGGACAAAGGCTTCCTCACCGACAGCGGAGAAGTCGCGATTGCGAAGTTGAACGCCATAAGCGGCAGACCATCCATTATTTTCGCGTTGAATAGCCTCCAATCGGGCCTCATAGCCTTCATTTGTAAAGACGGTTCCGACTTCGCCCGGGCCTTCAAACTCGATATGTTCGTAGTCAGCATAGCCGCCAAAGAATTGAACACGTTCAATAGGGCCATTAAAATTCAGCGCCGCATTTACATCAAGCCGGGTTTGATCAAGTCCGATGGTGATGTTCTCTTCACCTTCTTCCTCTTCTCCATGTTCTTCTTCATCGTGATCTTCATCTTCATGCTCTTCATCGTGCTCATCTTCATGGCCATGGCCGTGACCGCCAGGAATGCCGTAATCTGAGTCGAATTTATGCAGAGCAATACCGAAAAAGCCGCGATCACCAATATAAGAGACTCCGCCTGTTAGCGAAGTAGACTTTGTTTGCGAGTTTTCAAGGCGGCCAAAGGCTTCGGCCTCTTCGTCCTCGTGACCATGCTCGTCTTCGTCGTGATCTTCATCATCGTGATCTTCATCCTCATCGTGATGCTCTTCTTCCTCTAAGGCGCGCAAACGCGCACTCTCGGCAAAGCCCGGAATGCGGTAATCGTCTGTTTCGCGGATCGTGCCGTCAAAATGGAAGACCAAATTGCCTGCGCCAAAGTCCAGTGACCCCGCAGCTTCGCGGCCATTATCCACGGAGCTGGCGCCAATACGAATAGCACCGTCAACGCCGTCTTCTGGCATCTCTGTTGGTATGCGTCCGTCAATAACGTTAATAATACCGCCAGAGCCCGATGAGCCGTAACGCAGAAGTGACGCGCCGCGCAGAACTTCGATGCGCTCTGCTTGTGCTGGCTCAGCAGCAACCGCGTGGTCAGGTGAGGCAGATGAGGCATCAATCGAGCCAATGCCATTGGTCAAGACACGGACGCGATCCCCGCCTTGGCCGCGAATGATGGGGCGGGATGCTCCTGCGCCAAAGAAAGTCGAGGACACGCCAGGTTCAGATTTAAGAGTTTCACCAATCGTTCCGGCAAGACGTTCAGAAAGCTCTTCGCCTGAGAGAACGGACACGCCCGTAATGGCTTCGTCAACAGAGCTCACCAGGGGCGAACCCGTGACGATAATTTCGTCCATAAGATCAACGTCCTGCGCATAAGTGGCGGTTGAAACAGAGATTAGTAATGCGGCAGCAGAGGCTCCGCGTAGAAAATGAGTAGTCATGTGGATATTCCAATTTAACAAACAAAAGAGTCATTTTGCACGCATGCAAAAGTGAGCGCCGCAAAGGTTACGGCAAAGCGAGTCAGTTAAATGGAAGCTGGGGGGCCTCGGGGCGGGGGTGCACGGCCTTGAGGGGTTACATAAGGGGCGGATGTAAAGTCAGGATAATCCGAAGAGCGAGTCTCTGTTATGAGGGGCGCCGCTAAGGATTTTTCGGGCTGTATGACTGTTTGATCATCTGATAAAACTGTGACTGCACAGGCCACGCCATCATGCTCATGCGGTGCGTCACCATGTGTGCTGGCATGAGAGATGCTATAGCTTTGTAGGGCAAAGAAGAGAGCAATGATTGCGCCCACGACCCAACGATATGAGAATAACTTATTCACAAACGCCTCAATGCAAAATCTACCCCAAACGGTCAAGATAGATTCGCGTAACTCTATAACATTTATTTAGAGTAATTTAGGATCGACGACCTTCTGCACAACATTTTTCACTGTCAGGCCTTGGACAATGATTGAGAAGACGACCACGCAATAGGTTGCGGTTAGGATAAGCGGTTTATATTCATTCTCTGGTAATGAGAGGGCCAATGCGACTGAAATACCGCCGCGCACCCCACCCCATGTCAGAACAGGAACAGCGCCTTTTGTAAAGGTCTTGAACGTTCCTATGACTTTCATCGGGACATAAACCGCGCAAAGACGGGCCAATAATACCAACGGGATCGCAATCAGACCTGCACCTGCATATTCAGGCACAAGACCCAGAACCAAAATTTCCAAACCAATCAGCAGGAAAAGAACCGAATTTAAAATCTCATCGATCATTTCCCAAAACCCAAAAAGGGACCCTTTGGTATGTTCTGACATTGCAAAGCTCGCGCCTTTATTGCCAATCATGAGGCCCGCTACGACAACCGCGATGGGGCCGGAAAGATGGTGGCCAAGAATTTCGATGCGTTGGGCGAGGGCATAGGTGCCCGCGACTATGGCCAGACTGATCAGGATTTCAATCGCATGTTCATCAATTTTGGCCATCATACGATATGCTATCCAGCCCGCAATAGCGCCAAGTATTGCGCCGCCAATGGCATCAACAATGAATAGCTCAGCAATACTAAAAAATGTCACTCCGCCGCCATGCCCGCCTCCGGCGGCTTCGGCGGGACCAGCGAGCATAATGGTTTGCGTCGAAGCATGGTCGCCTGTGCTGCCGGCGGCAATGGCAACGATAATGGTAAAGACAACAACGCCGACCCCGTCATTAAACAGGCTTTCTCCTGCAATTTTGGCCTCCAAGCTTTTCGGCATTTTTACCGATTTCAGGATGGACAGAACGGCTACGGGATCGGTTGGGCTGATCAGGGAGCCAAAGACAAGTGCCCATGTGTAGGGCAGGTTCACACCGAGTAATTTAGCGATGTAATAAAATCCTGTGCCAACAATAAAGGTAGAGAGGATAACGCCAAAGGTCGCCATGGATCCAATTGCCCATTTTGCGTCTCGCAATTTCGCGAAATCCACATGCAGCGCACCGGCAAAGAGCAGAAAACCCAACATGCCTTTCATGAGGGTCTCGTTAAAATCAATCTGCCCAATCGCGCCTGATAGAGTCTCATAGACTTGGAGGCTGGGGACTAAGGCTTCTAGCGCGATTATGCCGAAAGAGGCGACAAGCGCCATCACCAATAGGCCAATTGTATGCGGAAGCTTGATATATGCGCGGTTCAGCCATGACAGCACAGCGGATAAAACAAGCAAAAGCGCGGCGATTTCAAATAAGCTTAGCATGGGTCCCTCATTTTTATTGACGGGTTGCCGCCCGCCAACCCAACCCGTAATGGATTTGTGCCAATGCTTATGCGAGTCGCATCCTTAAGTCAGCACAAATCTATCACGATTTTCAGGTGTGGGGACGTAGCAGCTCTCTGTGCGACCAAAGACTTTGTACCGGTTTTTGGCGACGGTGTAATAAAGCCAATCGCGTATAGGTCTTGGAATAATTCTGCCAAGGCGAAAGAATTTGGCGGGCCCGCCGACATGCCTCAACAGTGCTAAAACACCTTCAGACGCGGCCAAGGCTTGGCCATTCTCTATCCATAAAAAGCTCTTAGGGTTTTCTGGGTTAATATTGTGTAGAGCGGCAAGCTTGCGTCCTTCGCCCGACAGGATTGCCACAAAGCGCGTATCAGGACTTGCTTCATAACGTAAAACATAATGCACCCCGCGCGAGCATAAGACGCAATGGCCGTCGAAAAGGAAAATAGGGGTGGTCATTAACTTCTTCTCAACCGTTTTGCCATCTCCTTATGAAAATGAACTATCGCGGGTTCGAAATGGCCGAAGGTGAATGTCTCATTTGCTTTCGAATGGAGGCTGCGCTGTATGCCTGTGACCATGGCGATGTCCTCGGTCTGGCCTGTTTCATTAACGAAAGCGATGTCGCGTTTTGCATCTGCTAGGGCTTTGTCTTTACCAGCCGCATCAGTAGATTTAGTGAGGTTATAAGTCGTGATTTTTGTCTTGCTCACATTGAGCGGCTCTAATATACCCAATGTATAATGATAGGTCAGTTCTGCTAATATCACATTGGGGAACATATGGGTGACATAGGTGAGTTTATCCGAAACTTCTAAGTCTTTATCGGCCGTCCCCTTAAGCGTTTCAATCCGCCGGAATGGAAAGGTCACGCGCGCATGTGGCCCACAAAATTCGATGATATTTAGATTGTCATATCCAAAGGGGTAAAAGGTTTTCTTATGGGCGGGTTTGATATGGTAACCCTCAAGAAAGCTTTCCAGATGCAGCTTCCAATTCGCCTCAACAATCATCTCTGACTCGCTAAAGATAATTTGATCATCTTTTAAAATTTCGGGTAATCCGCTGAGCATGGCTTGCGCCTCGCTTTGGGTCTCGTTCGGGTCTTGCTGAACGATAAATATTATGCCGTTTGTCTCAATGGCTGTAACCTTGGAGAGGCCATTGGCGAGTTTGTCAAAATCGGGAAAGCCGTCCTCATGTGGGATGCCGAGTAAAGCGCCGTCCAAACCATAAGACCAGCCATGATAGGGGCAAACAAAAGCCCCCGCGCAGCCCTTACCTTCGACCAGCTGTGTCCCGCGGTGGCGACAGGCATTCTTAAAAGCGCGAACAGTGCCGTCTTTCCCGCGGACAACAATCAGGGGTGTATGGGCGGCATTACGGGCGATGTAATCTCCAGCCTTGGGCAAAGCGGTGGAGGGGCAAAAGGGCATTGGCACAGAGCGGATAAGCGCTAGTTCTTGCTTAAAACGCGCCTCAGAGCGGTAATTCTCAACGGGTTCCTGCCAGACATCATCGCCGCGATCCGTCGTACCATCAGCAATATGCCCCAGCACACGGGCAACAACATCTTTATCCGTCATGAATGTTTGCATGTATGATCTCCTAAGATGAACGCCAGATAAACGTTAATTCGCATTAGTATATGCTTAGCCGAGCGTTAAACATTATCCTTTACGAAATGTTTCAACGTCACCTGACTCCAATCACGTAACGTCACCTAATACCTCTAACTTTTTACCTCCCCTTGTGGGAGGTTTTTTTTATGTCTTTAGATGTTGCGATCAGCCTTGTCCCAATAGGGAGCTCTCAGGCGTTGTTTGAATATTTTTCCGCTATCTTCTCGTGGCAGCCCCTCGTGAATATCGAGCTTTTTCGGAATTTTGAACTTCGCGATTTTATCAGATAGAAAATGCTGTATTTCTTGCAGACTTAATGACTTTCCTTCTGCGCATTGCACAGCAGCAATAATCATTTCGCCAAACTCGGCATGGGGCGCGCCAAATACGGCGCAATCAAAAACTTCTGGCATCTCTATCAAGGCGGCTTCAATTTCAGCGGGGAAGATATTAGCCCCGCCTGAGATGATCATGTCCTTTTTCCGATCACTTATATAAAGATAATCGTCTTCATCTAAATATCCGATATCACCGACAGTGACGTGTTTTCCATAACGTTGACCTTTGATATCTCCGTCAGTGTTGGAGTAGGAAAAGTCGCCAAATTGCGGGAGGTCAACATAGATAGACCCCGGAACGCCCATTGGTAATTCATTGCCCTCATCATCGATAATTTTTATGGATCCGCCTTCCAAAATCTTACCAACAGAGCCGGGTTTACGAAGCGCCTCTTCCGACGAAATAAGCGTAATAAACCCAATTTCGCTCGCGCCATATGTTTCATAAAAGACAGGCCCAAACCAATCTATCATGGCGCGTTTTACATCTGCCGGCCAGGCGGACCCTGTTGAGACACCATATCTAAAGCTGGAAATATCATACTTGTTGCGTATCTCTTCGGGCAGCTTAAGCAGGCGTACCATCATTGTAGGGACAAGATAGGCATGCGTAATTTTATACCGTTCAATATCAGCTAAAAACCCTTCAGGGTCGAATTTCGGCGCGATGTAAAGCTCAGCAAACCCCGAGGCGATGCAAATTGTTGATAACGCATTGGGCGCGCTGTGATAAAGTGGGGCTGCCGTGTAAAAACGGGCGCCCGGCGCAAGATGTAATAAACCGACGGCGAGCGCTTTGTAGATTTCATATCGATCGGGGCCATTTGGATCCACGACACGGCGAATGCCTTTGGGTCGTCCCGTGCTGCCTGAGGTATAGGCCGTCATACCGCGTGCTTTTAGAGGCTCGGTCTTTATTGGGTCAGCTCTGCTTAGAAGGTCAGCTAAGTTTGTTTGCCCCTCCAAAATCTTTGAATTGCCTCCATAAGCTTCTACCAATTGCGCAGGAGTTTTGACCGCTAGAATAGGAATGGAAAGTGCGGCATCACCCGTGAATTTCGCCGTGAGGTCACTATGCCCAATCAGCAATTTTGATTTAGAATCCTCTAGGATATTGATAATTTCCGCCGCAGCCCCATGCCAATTTAGGGTGACATAATAGGCGCCGACATAGCGGCAAGCTTCGACAATTTCCATATAGGCGGTATCATTTCGCAGTAAGACGGCGATCGTGTCATCTTCGCCAACACCATGCTGGGTTAAAACAGTTGCGAGGCATTTGACGCGGCGCAAGAACTCTGCGCGCTCTGTTTTTTCTCCTCCGAAATATAAATCATTTTTCATAAGGTTAGTGTCTGCGAGAGAATTGGCCCGATGTAAATGGTGCAATATTTAGAAATTAAACTCATATATTAATAGCTGCGATTAAGAAATGAATGAAAACGAAATAAGAAACGAACTTGGCAACCATTTCATTCTCTAAGCCAAGGAGATTGAGAGTGCTTAAAATAGCTTGTTTTAAGACGTTACTGAATAACCAACCGAAGCATAATACAAGCAATGAAATCACTGCTTTGTACCCAACGGTTTTTGGCGAGTTTAACGCTGCTACGCAAATCAGAAGAATAGGAATCCAACTATAATGTATGATGAAACGAAAGACAGGGTTGTTTTTTGGAACGGGTACGGAGCTACAAAATCTTTTTAAGGTTTTAAAAAGCTCAGCGATATGTTTTTCGCTCATTAGCAATAAACAAGCTCCAATAACTTGGGGTAATGAGCGCATAAGCTCTCTGGGATTGAATGAAGATTGTAATACTTCAGAAAAAATGGAGTGGACTTGATTAGTTCCAATGATGATGAAAAATAACCAACTTACCCAAAAGCAAATTCGCCCCAAATGAGTACGAATAGGAATAAGACCTTCCAATGTCGTTTCTTCTGAATTCGTTCTGATCGGAACCATAGATACAACAATTGCCATAAATATTTTAGAAATGAAGTAACCGATAATTATAATGAGTAAAGTAGCGACATAGGGCTGCACTGTTTCAGGTAGATAACTTAAAAAATCATAGAGCGCGTCCATAGAGATATAATCAATACCTAGCATCTAAATGTCCAGTTATTTGATTTGAGGCATGCCTCATCCCACTTGACTTACTTCCATCATCCGCTAATCCCCGCCTCTTACATAACCCGTGTTAAACCCGCGCTGGACCGTTTATCCACTCTGCGGAAATGATGGAGAGTCTCATGCACGCTTACCGCAGCCACACTTGTGGAGAATTACGCAAATCTAACGTTGGCGAAACCGTCAAATTATCAGGTTGGGTTCACCGTAAACGTGAACATGCCAATGCACTCTTTATCGATTTGCGCGATCATTACGGTATCAGCCAAGTTGTCGTTTATCCAACGGCGAGCTTCTATGAAGACCTAAAACGCTGCACGAGTGAATCCGTTATTACTGTAACAGGCGAATTACTGGAGCGCGACGCTGAAGCCGTAAACCCTGAAATCCCAACAGGTGAGGTCGAGCTTCGCGCAGATGACGCCATCATTGAGAGCGCCGCAGCGCCATTGCCGTTGCCTGTTTTTGGTGAGCAAGACTATCCCGAAGAGATCCGCCTAAAGCACCGTTATCTCGATCTGCGCCGCGAAACGCTGCATAAGAATATCATCATGCGCGGCCAAGTGATTAACTCACTTCGCAGCCGCATGATTGCTCAAGGCTTTACAGAGTTCCAAACGCCTATCTTAACGGCGAGCTCCCCTGAAGGGGCCCGTGACTTCCTAGTGCCGTCACGTCTGAATCCCGGTAAGTTCTACGCGCTCCCCCAAGCGCCGCAGCAATTTAAGCAGCTCTTAATGGTGGCGGGCTTTGACCGTTATTTCCAAATCGCGCCCTGTTTCCGCGACGAAGATGCGCGCGCCGACCGTTCGCCGGGTGAGTTTTATCAGCTCGATATAGAGATGAGCTTCGTAACTCAAGAAGACGTCTTCCAAGCGATTGAACCTGTCATGGCGGGTGTCTTCGAAGAGTTTGCTGATGGCCGCGAAGTGCAAACACCTTTCCCGCGCATTCCTTATAAAGAGTCGATGGAAAAATACGGCTCGGATAAGCCGGACTTGCGGATACCATTCGAGCTGACCGATGTTTCTGAATTCTTCACGGATGAGAGTAAGACAGGCTTTGGTATTTTTGCCAAGATTACGAATGGCGGCGGCAAGGTTATCGCTATTCCTGCGCCGGGCGCAACGGATAGCCAAAGCCGTAAGTTCTTTGATAGTCTCGACAAATGGGCCAAGAAAGAAATGCAAGCGCCAGGCCTTGGCTATGCGCGTCTGCGCGAAGAAGATGGTGCGGTTGTCTCCCAAGATCCTGCGCTAAAGAACTTCGACCCTGAACTGCTGAAAGCCCTCCTTGATAAGATGGGCCTTAAAGCTGGCGATGGCGTCTTCTTCTCTGCGGGTAAAAAAGGCGATGCTTATAAGCTCGCAGGTGCGGCGCGAAACAAAGTCGCGGCGGACCTCGACCTTATCCCCGAAGGTACGTTTAAATTCTGCTGGGTTGTGGATTACCCAATGTATGAGTGGGATGAGGACAATAAGAAAATCGACTTCTCGCATAACCCATTCTCTATGCCGCAAGCCCCAGAGGGCAAAACCGCCATGCAGGTTCTTGAAGAGGCCGATACGGATGAGAAGAAACTCGACATTCTCGCCTATCAATATGACATCGTCTGTAACGGCGTAGAGCTGTCTTCGGGCGCTATTCGTAACCACAAAGCCGACGTCATGTATAAAGCATTTGAAATAGCAGGTTACGGCCCAGAAGTCGTTGAAGATAAATTTGTGGGCATGATTAATGCCTTTAAATTTGGCGCGCCGCCTCATGGCGGTATTGCGCCGGGTGTTGACCGTATTGTCATGCTCCTTGCGGGAACCAATACCATCCGTGACGTCATTCTCTTCCCAATGAACGGGCAAGCGCAAGATCTAATGATGAACGCGCCTGCGGAAGTGGATGTGAAACAGCTTAAAGAGTTACACCTGAAACTCGTGCCGCCAACTCCCAAAGATTAAGGGCCGAAGGATTAGTCTAGGCGTAGATCACGCTTTCATGTCATTCCGACTCACTTTTTGGCTTGCCAAAAGTGGCGGAACCCATGCCTTAATGTTTCGCCTAAATACGATTTTCCGATAGACGCAGTATTAAGGCACGGGTCCCGTCATCGCTTTGCGCTGTGTCGGGATGACAAAGAGTTAGCTTTAACGCTCAATCACGCGTTTTGAATTCACCAAATCCGAATGGATACTCTGCAATTTGCGCCGTAGCGGCCGATTGCTGGTGGGGGTGGCTTTTAGGATGATTTCAACATCCTCAATCGCGCGTTCCAAGCGCTTGGCGGCTTTGGCCATTTCGGGGTCAAGGCCGCTATGGTCATGCTTGGCCTCTGCTGTGAGGGTTCCCTCGCAGTATGGGATAGAAAGCCCGTAAGGCAGTTTGGTATTCATATTCCCGCAAGCGGCATTAAGCTGTTCTTGCTTTAGCCCTTGGGTCATTGATAAATCAGCATCAGACAAATCGGACGCCATCATGGTCGCGTCCAACATGATGGCATTACCAAAGGTCACGCCCTTAAAATTACCGCCATCCAGAATTGCTTTATTCAGATTGATGTGATCCAATTTAGCACCAACAAAATTCCCGTTTTGGAAATTTGCATCCGTGGCTGTGGCACGTTGAAAAGACGTCTGGCGGAAATCCCCGCCTTGTAGCTTGGCCCGGGTCAGATCCGCGCGGCGAAAATTCGATCCGATGAAAACAGACTCGCCCAAATTGGCTTCCGTAAGTGTCGCATCTTGCAAATCAGCGCCATTCAAATTTACATTTTGACCCTCAACACTATAGAGGAGGGCTTTGCGAAAATGACTTCCCGTAAGGTTAGACCCGTCAAAATTACCGCCTGAGAGGTTGGAATTATTGAAAATAGAGCCCGAAAAATTCGCGTTTTTAAGCTTCACGCCATTCATGCGCTTATTGGACAGATCACATTGCGAACAAGACCCAGCCGAGGAGTGAATGCGCGCATCCACGCGAATTTGAGCACTCGCAGGTAATGTAAATAAAGCAATCGCGGCAAAGCCGAGTGCAAATTTAGTGGTAAAATCCCTAATCATCCCACTTCATATACAGAAACGACTCTAAATGAGCGATTAAAATCCCTGTAATGTTAAAGGGAATAGCAGTGGGTGTAGTAGTCTGATGGCAGTGTTGGGGGGGTATCACGAATATCGTCTATTGATCTACTCAAGATTTACTGTTTTATTTTTGAGGCTTATGAATTCAACTCATGTCTTGCGATGTGAAATTTCAGAGCGACTTGAAATTGGCTTATTTGCGCTGAGTTAATTTATGATATCTCAGAGCGTAGGAAACCGCTTTTTCCATTTCGCCATTGGCTTCAGCTATTTTGGCAAGATAGATGAGGCTCTCGGCATTCAGACCATTTGCGACTAGGGCGCCGTTAAAGGCTCGCTCAGCTTCCTTGAGATCGTTTTTTTCATACGCCTTAACGCCAATGCGATAGTAACGCGACGCTGTTGAGGAGCCATCGCCTATTAATTTTGGGTTGTTGATGCCTGTAAATATATGATCAATTGTTGAATTGACCGTGGTAAAGCTAGACCCATTATTATGTGGTAGTGTGTGGTTATAAGTTGTTCCAGAGGGATTAGATACCATATTATTTGCTGAGGCTGAGCTAGCAAAAACTAAGGCTACACTTGCGGGCACTAGGGCTAGAGTTTTTTTCATTTTATGGCTCCAATTGCTCTCTTGAATTTATAACATAACACAAATAGAGGACATATGCAAAATTAGACTTCTGCGGGAACGCCCTAACTACACCCCGTAGTAGTCCCACAGCTATCGCACTTCTGGCAGGTCCCGTTTCTTATCAGCGTGAAGTGGCCGCATTCGGGGCAGGGATCTCCTGTATAGCCTTGAAAACGAGCGTTTTGGGATGCGCTTGGCGGGCTCGTGATTGACCCGGCTGAAGCGGTTTTTTGGGCTGACTTTTGAGCATCCGTTAATTCAACATCAACATCCAAGACTTCCTCATCCAGTTCAAGAGCAAGCGGATCGTCATTATCGGCTTTGGGCCGCGCCGAGAACGGCACAATATTATCATCATTTCCGCCGTCGCGGTTAAAGCCTTTGGAATAGCCTGGAAGCGTTAATTGCTCGTCCGAGCCTTCCGCACTTGTATGCCGCTCCGCCGCGCCGAGGCCGAGCTGATCGCCTGCGCCGTCATTGGCATCGAAATGGGCAAGGTCGTCCCAGCCGAGATAGGAAATGCCCAGTTCGCGGAAGATATAATCGAGGATGGAATTGGCGAACTTAATCCGGTCATTGCCTTGGACGGGGCCATTGGGCTCAAAGCGGGTAAAGGTATAGGCCTCAACAAATTCTTCGAGCGGCACCCCATATTGTAGGCCGATAGAAATGGCGATAGCGAAATTATTCATCAGGCTACGAAAGGCTGCGCCTTCTTTATGCATATCGATAAATATCTCGCCGAGGCTGCCATCTTCAAACTCGCCCGTATGGAGATAGACTTTATGTCCGCCGACAGAGGCTTTTTGGATATAGCCCGTGCGGCGATCGGGCAGGCGTTCGCGGTGGATGGGTTTTTCAATCACGCGCTCTATGATTTTTTCAACGATGCGTTCGGCCCCCGCTGCGGCGCGTTTGGCGGAGGGTTTCTCGATGGCATCTTCAAGTTCGTCCAAATCAGCATCGCTAAAGACAGCTGAGTTAAGCGGCTGTGAGAGTTTGGAGCCATCGCGATAAAGCGCAATCGCTTTCAGGCCGAGGCGGTGGGCTTGCTCGTAAATATCGGCGCATTCATCAATGGTCGCGCTGGCGGGCATATTTACCGTCTTGGAAATCGCGCCGGAGATAAAGGGCTGAGCCGCCGCCATCATGAGGATGTGGCTCTCAGAGCTGAGCGCGCGGGTGCCTATACGTCCGCATGGCGTGGCGCAATCAAAGACGGGTAGGTGCTCGGCCGCCAAATGCGGCGCGCCTTCGAGGGTCATCGCGCCAGAGCAATATACATTGGCGGCGTCGATATCCTCTGCCGTGAAGCCCAGCAGCGGGAGCAGGTCAGAGCCATTTGTATTTAATTGCTCTTCGGTCAATCCCAACCCATCACGGCAAAATTCATCGCCCAGCGTCCAGCGGCTAAAGACATAGCGAATATCAAAAGCCTCGGGCAGGGCGGCCTCGACTAAGCCAAGCTCATGGGCGCTAAAGCCGCGCTCTTTCAGCCGCGCGTGATTGACGCCGTCAGCCCCTTTTAATGTGCCATGGCCAAGTGCATAGGTGATTATACCCTGTGTCTGTTTTTCGGAGTAACCCAAAGCATCGAGCGCGCGCGGGACAGAGCGGTTGATGATTTTGAAATGACCGCCCCCTGCGAGCTTTTTAAATTTCACCAAGGCAAAGTCCGGCTCAATCCCTGTGGTATCGCAATCCATTAACAGGCCAATCGTGCCTGTTGGGGCGATGACAGAGACTTGTGCATTACGAAAACCCGTCTCCTCGCCAAGCTTTTGTGCTTGCTTCCACAGTCCGGCTGCGCGTTGTGAAACCCCGTCAAAGGGACAATCACTGCGGTTGAGCGGTATGGGTTGATAAGACAAACCTTCATATGCCACGCGGCCTTCGGCGGCGCGGCGATGGTTGTTTATGACGCGCATCATCGGCACGGCATTGTCTTTATAAAGCGGGAAAGCCCCCATGGATTTGGCCATCTCGGCAGAGGTGAGATAGGCGGTGCCTGTCAGTAGCGCTGTAATCGCGCCTGCCGCGGCGCGGCCCTCAGTGCTGTCATAAGAGTAACCACATGACATAAGCAGCCCGCCGAGATTGGCGTAACCAAGGCCCAAGGTACGGAATTCGTAAGACCGCTTGGCAATGGCTTCACTTGGGAATTGCGCCATCATCACAGAAATTTCGAGCACAATTGTCCAGAGGCGCGAGGCATGTTCAAACGCTTTTAAATCGAATTTATTATCATCGGTGCGGAATTTAATCAGGTTCAACGAAGCAAGGTTACAGGCCGTGTCGTCAAGGAACATATATTCGCTGCAAGGATTAGACGCCGTGATAGGCCCACTCTCGGAACAGGTATTCCACGCATTAATCGTGTCGTGATATTGCACGCCTGGATCAGCGGATGACCAAGCCGATTTCGCAATTTTGTGCCAGAGGTCACGGGCGCGAATATTTTTGGCGACTGCACCATCTGTGCGGCGTATAAGGTCCCACGTTTCGTCGTTCTTCACGGCCGCCAGAAAATCATCCGTGATACGCACCGTGTTATTGGCATTCTGGCCAGAGACAGTTTGATAGGCTTCACTGTCCCAATCCGCGTCTAATTCGGGGACCTCAATCGTGTCAATGCCTTGGCGGGCAAGGTGAAGCGTGCGCTGTATCGCGCCATCTGGCACTCCGTCGCGGCGGGCCGCTTTAATCTCGCGTTTCAGCGCCGCGTTCTCTTGGACATCAAAGCACTCTTCCTCTGTGCCTGAGCAATTGATGCAGGCTTTGAGGATAGCATTAAGACGGCGCTTAAGGACTTTCGAGCCCGCAACCAATGCGGCGACTTTCATCTCTTCCGATGTTTTCCAATCTATAAACGTTTCTACATCTGGATGGTCAATATCGACAATCACCATCTTGGCCGCACGGCGGGTCGTGCCGCCGGATTTAATTGCGCCCGCAGAGACATCTCCAACTTTCAGGAAACTCATCAGGCCCGAAGAGACACCGCCGCCTGAAAGTGGTTCGCCGCTGCCGCGAATATTGGAAAAATTAGACCCCGTGCCTGAACCATATTTAAACAGCCGCGCTTCCCGTGTCCAAAGGTCCATAATGCCGCCCTCCGCGAGCAGGTCATCATTGGCGGATTGAATGAAACAGGCATGAGGCTGCGGATGTTCATAAGCGCTGGATGATTTATGGAGCTCGCCTGTCTGGTAATCGACAAAACTATGGCCTTGTGCGGGGCCGTCAATCCCATAGGCCCAGTGCAACCCCGTATTAAACCATTGCGGGGAATTGGGTGCCGCTATCTGAGAGGCGAGCATAAAACGCAGCTCATCATAAAAGCTCCGCGCATCATCCTCAGTATTAAAATAGCCGCCCTTCCAACCCCAATAGGTCCAGCATCCCGCCATACGGTCAAAGACCTGACGCGCATCTGTTTCACCGCCCATTTTAAAGAGCTTCTTGCCCTTCTTAGGCTTACTGTCATCAGGGGTATGGCGGCGCAACCAATCAGGAACGCCGTCTTCTTTCACGGCTTTCAGATTAGAGGCGACTCCCGCGCGGCGGAAATATTTCTGCGCCAGAATATCACAAGCGACCTGTGACCAACTCTCAGGCGCCTCAAATTCAATCGCCTCAGAGATAGCCTCGCCGCTTATATCGCGCACCTCACTGGTGACCTTTGCAAAGGCGAGGGAGGTATAAGGGCTATCGCCGGAAGTGGTGTAATGACGTTTAATCTGCATAAGGCGCTCTTGAATCGGTTACCTAAGATAAGGGTTACGAGGGCCTAGGGCAATGGGGGAGGTGTGGGCCGTTTTAAGTATTTACTTTAGTGGCTCAAGAGTACCCGGTGTTTCATGCGAATAGTTCAGCCTAAGTATTTCTGAATAGCGTTTTCTAAGCGCTTGTATTCGATTTCTATTCTCGGATGTAGGTTTTCCCGTTTGACATCTTTACAATTTTTTACGCAAAGGCCGTTTTCGTCACGTTCGCATATTCTGATATGCCCCGGTTTGCTAGAAAATGTAACGCACTTTTCACTCATGACAATCTCTCCTTTTTATTGGTTGATGGCTTGTCCAATCAATCTGGCGGTATGAATTGCTTCAGCAGTTTCAGCGAGTCCTCTCCGTGTATCGTCAACAGGTCCAAAGGTGATGAGAACAGAGTGACTACTAGCTCTTCCAGCTCCTGATATAAAACTTCCATCTTTTAAAGTTCGTTTCACGAAGGCCCATTTTGGAGTGACATTTCCGCGTTTTCCAATTTCAAATTTTACTTGATATGTGAAAGATTCTTTGTCGCTAATAGATGCTATAAGTCTGCTCTGTACTAGGCCAAGTCTAGTAGTGAGCCAAGGTTGCACGCCAATTGAATTGCCGAAAATAGGTTTATTAGTGGTCGTGCTTCCGACACATGTGTTTTGGTTGTTTAAAAAACTCACGGTATGGAAAACTTGATCTGTTTCCGTGCGAGTAGCTTTAGCGGAAAAAGTTAGGCCAGACTCCAAAGTGAATACGCTATCTCCTGGATCGAGCATTTCGGCAGGCGTGGTTGGGCTAAGTAGGTTTAGAGTAGGATTGAATGAACTATCTTCTACTACGTTAAGTGTAAGTGTATATTTGACGCCCCATTTCTCGAAAAAATCTACCTTACTTTGTTCAATTTTTCCGATAGTGTATGCTTGCTCATAGGCCTCAGCAATAGCTCCTACAATCTCACACCTTATTGCGCGGTGCACATCTTCAACATAGAGTTGGTCTTGATTGTTATTAGTTAATGGTGGAAGAGTTGTTCCACAAGCTGAAAGACATCCAATTATTGCTAAGTAGAATATTACTCTCACGTTAAGCCCCAAAATTTTGCGCCTTTAACATGTGCATTATTTTGTTGCAGCTTGCAATAAGTTTCTGAAATTCATTTCAGTTTCCACTACTCCAAATCTTCTAACCTGTACCTGCTTCAGGCATTTTCTTGTTTGACCTTACCGCGATGACTAATACGCCGCCAAGCGAGGTAATTGCGCCGACAATAAATTGTATTGTTAGGGGTTCATTGAGGAAGGTAATACTCAAGGCTACGCCCCAAATCGGGGTCATGAGGGTGACGGGCGCGAGCAGGGAGATATCGTGTTTTTTAATCAGGTGGTAAAACGCGCCGTGGCCGAAGACCGCGACGCCGATGACGGCGAAGACGGTTGCCGCGATGATAGGCCAGCCGCCTGCGATGAAGGTGCTCCATTGATTTTGCTCTAAAAAGGCTGAGACGACGAAAAGCGGGGCGAAGGAAAATAGGCCAATCCAGGCTTGCATTTGCAGGGCGAAGATTGGGGCCATGCGCTTCATCACCACGCTGCCGATAGACGCAATAAAGGCGGCGGCGGCGATATAGAGCAGGCCTAGGGTGATGGTGAAACTGGTGGGATCAATGGCGATGACGAGCACGCCGACAAAGGCCAGCACAATCCCAATTCCGCGCAGCCATCCGACTTTCTCACTGAGAAACATCACGCTCATAATCGTTGAAAACGGTACGCTGAGCTGTATCACGATAGAGGCGGCAGAGGCTTCGGCATTGGCGAGCCCGACAAAGAGCAGCGCAAAATGCCCCACGCCAATAAAGATAGATATGAGCAGCAACATAATAAGATTTTTGGGTAAGGGGCGCAAAAAGGGGAGCAGGACTAAGGCCACCCCCCAAAACATAATCGCGGCAAAAAAGAGCGGCGGCACAGCCGCGTCAAACACCGCCCAACGCGTAATGCCATGTTGAGGCCCCACACAAAGCAGACAATAGTCAGGAGGAGAAAGTTGTGGATGGCCATGGGGGTGTTTTAAGTTACCTCGTGATTTAATGCACCCATCGATTTGTGATATAAGACACAAAAAAGCCGCTCATAAGGAGCGGCTTTTCTAATTTCGGCACTACCCAAAATCGCTAGTCTTTTTTGGTGCTAAACTGAAATCGGTATCACAGTACCGATTTCGGGTGCCTAGCATTTATAATACAGGTCAAACTCAACGGGGTTCGGATGCATCGCGACGCGGTGTACTTCTTCCATTTTCAAGTCAATATAAGCGTCGATTTGGTCGTCATCGAAGACGCCGCCGGCTTTTAGGAAGTCACGGTTTCCGTCGAGAGATTCGAGCGCTTCACGGAGGGAGCCGCAAACCTGCGGAATGTCTTTAGCTTCTTCAGCTGACAATTCGTAAAGGTCCATATCCATCGCGTCGCCGGGATCGATTTTGTTTTTGATACCGTCAAGGCCTGCCATAAGAAGGGCTGTGTAAGTCAGGTACGGGTTACCCGCTGGATCTGGGTAACGCACTTCTAGACGCTTACCATTTCGTGACGCTGTCCACGGAATACGGATAGAGGCAGAGCGGTTACGGCTTGAATAGGCGAGCATAACAGGCGCTTCGAAGCCTGGGACCAAACGCTTATAGGAGTTGGTCGAGGCGTTAGAGAAGGCGTTAATCGCTTTTGAGTGCTTAATGATGCCGCCAATATAGTGCAGGCATGACTTAGACAGACCCGCATATTCGTCGCCCGCGAAAGTCGGCTTGCCGTCTTTCCAGATAGACATGTGAACATGCATGCCTGTGCCGTTATCATTCCACATCGGCTTTGGCATAAATGTCGCCGTCTTACCATAAGCATGGGCTACATTATGCACGATATATTTGTAGAGCTGCATGTTGTCGCCCATCTGTAGGAGCGTATCAAACTTCATGCCGAGCTCATGCTGTGCAGGCGCGACTTCGTGGTGATGCTTTTCAGGGCGAAGACCCAACTCTTCCATAACTGTAAGCATTTCAGAGCGCATATCTTGCAAGCTATCGACCGGCGGGACAGGGAAGTAACCGCCTTTTGGTCCCGGACGGTGGCCCATATTGCCGCCTTGATACATCGTGCCTGTATTTTGCGGCAGCTCAGCCGAGTCGATCTCGTATCCCGTTTTATTCGTGTCTGTATCCCAGCGTACGTCGTCAAAGACGAAGAATTCAGCCTCAGGGCCGAAAAAGACATCATCACCCACTTTGGCTGAGCGCATATAGGCTTCGGCCGCTTTGGCGGTGCCGCGTGGGTCGCGATTATAAGCTTCACCTGTATCAGGTTCTAGAATGTCACAGAAAACGGCTAATGTGTCTTGCTGAAAGAACGGATCCATTTTCGCTGTATCCGGATCCGGGAGCAAAACCATGTCTGACTCGTTAATGTCTTTCCAACCGCTAATTGACGAGCCATCAAACATTGTGCCGTCTTTGAAAAGGTCTTCATCAACCAGATCGCTGTGGAATGTGACGTGCTGCATTTTCCCTTTAGGGTCTGTGAAGCGCAAATCGACGAATTTAATATTCTCGTCTTTTATTTTTTTGAGGAGTTTATCTGACATTACTCTGTCCTTTCCCGAGATGAGTAGAGTTTCTAAAATTAATGTGGAATTTTCTTAGAGAGCAGCGTCGCCGGTCTCACCTGTCCGAATTCGAATGGCTTGAGAGACGTCTGAGACGAAAATTTTACCATCGCCAATTTTGCCGGTTTTAGCGGCGGTTTGGATGGCTTCGAGTGCGGCTTCAACTTGATCATCTGCGACGACGAGTTCGAGCTTTAGTTTTGGGAGGAAGTCAACAACATATTCGGCGCCGCGATACAGCTCCGTATGTCCTTTCTGGCGTCCGAAGCCTTTTGCTTCGACAACGGTCATGCCTTGCAAGCCAACGCCTTGCAGGGCTTCTTTAACTTCGTCCAATTTGAACGGCTTTATTATCGCTTCAATCTTTTTCATGGCTGCCTCCAGTGTTTGGTTATATCACGCATAAATAGCTTGGCGTTTCATGTTAGAGCCATCGGGCGGAGTCGAGTCCTGTGGGGTCAATTTTAAGGATTGAAGTGAGGCGGCGGTTTTTTGCACTAATTTTGGACTCTGGCGGGTAGCGCTGATTAAAAATTAGGCGTTTTTAGCCGCTTGATTTCTTGAGGTGAGTCTTGATTATAGCTATGAAGCGCTGTTTTAATCCCTATAAGACACATGATTCAATCCGAGGAGTGCCGCGTGGCTAAGCTTGAAGTTCGTCAACCCAAAAAGCCTTATATAACAGACCAGCAGGCCTTGGATTTTCACGCCTATCCGGTGCCTGGAAAATTAGCGCTTCTACCGACAAAGCCCATGGCAACACAGCGGGATTTATCCCTAGCCTATTCGCCCGGTGTGGCCATTCCCGTGGAAGCCATCGCCGCCGATCCGGACACAGTTTATGACTATACATCCAAGGGGAATATGGTCGCTGTTATTTCTAACGGGACCGCGATTTTAGGCCTCGGAAATTTGGGCGCAATGGCCTCAAAACCCGTCATGGAGGGGAAATCTGTCCTCTTTAAACGCTTCGCTGATATCGATAGTTTTGACATCGAAGTCGAAGAAGAAGATGCCGAAAAATTTATCGAATGTGTCAAACGTTTCGGCAACACATTTGGCGGTATAAATTTAGAGGATATTGGCTCGCCTGAATGCTTTATCATCGAGCAGGAATTGCGCGAAAAGCTCGATATTCCTGTCTTCCATGATGACCAACACGGCACAGCGATTATTGCAACGGCGGGGCTTATCAACGCGGCGCATCTGACGGGCCGAAAATTTGAGGATATGAAAGTCGTTCTCTCTGGTGCAGGGGCGGCGGGACTCTCTGTTTTGGGTCTTGTCAAAAGCCTCGGTGTGAAGAATGAAAACGCGATTGTATTGGATAGCCGCGGCGTCGTTTATCAAGGCCGCCAAGAATATATGGATCAGTGGAAGGCCCCTCATGCCGTGGACACAAAGCTGCGCACACTCGAAGAAGCCATGGTTGGCGCGGATGTGTTTTTAGGGCTGTCCGTCGCGGGAATTGTGACCCAGGACATGGTCAAGTCCATGGCGAAAAACCCGATTATTTTTGCTATGGCAAACCCAGATCCTGAGATTACGCCCGAAGAAATTAAAGAGGCGCGTAGTGATGCAATTATCGCCACGGGCCGCTCGGATTACGCCAACCAAGTCAATAATGTCCTCGGCTTTCCCTATATTTTTCGAGGGGCGCTTGATGTGCGTGCGCGCAATGTGAATGAGGAAATGAAACTAGCCTGTGCGCGGGCCTTGGCTGATTTGGCGCGTCAGGATGTGCCGGAAGAAGTCGCGGCTGCTTATCATGGACAACGCCCGAAATATGGCCCTGAATATATTATTCCTGCGCCGTTTGACCCGCGCTTGATCTCTGAAATTCCGCCATATGTGGCTCAAGCCGCCATGGATACAGGCGTCGCGCGAAAGCCCATTGAGGATATGGAGGCTTACAAAAAATCTCTTGCGCAAAGGCAGGATCCAACAGCCGCCATATTGCAGGGCATTACAAGCTCTGTTGTGCAAAACCCCAAAACTATTGTCTTTGCTGAAGGCGAAGAACCTGCCGTCATTCGCGCGGCGCAAGCCTATCAGCAGCGTGGTCTCGGCAGAGCCATACTTGTGGGCCGTGAAAAGCCGATTTATGATAATATGAAGCTTTTGGGCGTTGAAAAACCGGAGAGTTTTACCATTCTCAATGCACGCCTGTTTGATCGTAATGCAGAATTCACTGAATATCTTTATGGCCGCATGCAACGTAAGGGCTTTCTGCGCCGTGATGCACAACGCCTTGTCAATAATGACCGGAATGTTTTCTCCGCATTGTTAGTTAATCACGGCCTTGCGGACGGGATGGTCACGGGCGTTACGCGGAGCTATGACATTGCCCTTCGCGATGTGAAACTCGTCCTGCAACATGTTGAAGGTGAGCGCACAATGGGCGTGTCCGTCGTGGTCAATAAAGGGCGAACGCTCTTTATCGCGGATACCAATATCACAGAGCTACCTGATGCCGAGGACCTTGCCGATATCGCTGGAACAACGGCGAATTTTGCGCGTCAATTCGGGTTCGACCCCAAGGTCGCATTCCTGTCCTATTCGACCTTTGGTAACCCTGTTGGCGAACGCATGCAAAAGGTTCGCCGCGCCGTGGAGATACTGGATGAGCGCGAGACAGATTTTGAATATGAAGGTGATATTGCGGCAGATGTTGCGCTCGACCCGCTTCATACGCTGACCTATCCGTTCTCACGCTTAACAGGGGCGGCTAATGTTTTGGTCATGCCAGCCATTCATTCAGCGTCAATTTCAACTAAGCTGCTCGACTCAGTCGGCGGAGCAACCGTGTTGGGGCCTTTTCTCACAGGTCTGGAAAAACCCGTGCAGATTTGTCCGCTCGGCGCAACGGCATCAGAGATTGTGCAGATGGCGACATTGGCGGCTTTCGCGCCGTCACATCGCGATGACGAATAGAACTTGTCTCGAAACCAAAAAACCAATGTTTTAGAAGGCTCCATCCTCAGACATGTCTTGCGCATGATGGGGCCTTTCTCTCTGGCGGTTTTAGCCCTGATTTCGACAGGTATTGTTGATACAATTTATCTGGGTCGCTTAACCGATCCAACGCGGCCTAATCTGGCGATTTTAGCGCTCGCAGCCCTCACATTTGCTTTTCCGCTAACTTTTATCGGCAATAGCGCAAATATTGGCCTTGGAGCAGGGACAATGTCCGCCGTCTCGCGCGCCTTGGGGCAGGGTGATACCGAACGGGCCAGACGGCACGGCGCCGCGGCTATCCTCATGGCGCTGACGGTAATGTCAGTCTTAGTGACGCTTATGCTTTTGATTGCGCCCTCGATCTTGCGCTTTGCCGGAGCTAGTGAGCAGGTAAGGGAAATGGCGATAAGCTATCTGTCAATTTCTTTGCCCGGCCTAGTGATCGTCTCTGTGGCGTCAATGAGTAATAATATTCTGCGAGCCTCGGGAGAGGCGGCTCTGCCGAGTTCCATCATGATACTGGCGGCAATTATCAACATTATCTTGGATCCCTTTTTCATTTTTGGTTGGGGGCCATTCCCGCGTTTGGAATTACAAGGCGCGGCGGTTGCAACGCTGATCGGCAACATTGTTGGAGCCTCATTTGGATTTTACCTCGTCATGTTCCACCGTAAGGCAATTTCCTTTGCGGAAATGACGATAGGGTCAATGAGGCGGGCCTGGAGCATTATCGGCCAAGTTGGTATTCCGGCGGCAGGGACGAATATTATTGTACCCGTCGCGACATTTGCGGCCGTGGCTATTTTGGGGTTGCGCCTATCCGAAGTTGAGATTGCAGCCTTTGGTGTTGCGAGCCGCGCTGAGCTGATATCCATTGGCGTTATTTACGGCCTTTCTGCTTGTATTGGCGCAATTACGGGGCGTAATGGCGGGGCAGGAAAGACGGAGCGTGTACGTGAAACCTTCCGCATTTGCTTCTGGATTTGCTTTATCTGGTGTTCCTTTATGGCCATCATCATGGCGGTGTTTTCACAGCAAATTGCACAGATTTTTACAAATGACCCGCTCTTGATTGAAAAGATTGTGCCCTATTTTTATATCGTGCCTGTCACGCTGTTCGGATATGGCTTTGTCTTCATCGCGGCGGCCGGGCTGAATGCAATTGGGCGGCCCATGTTTGGCCTGACCTATACCATCATACGCTCTTTAGTGCTTTATGTCGGCTTCATCTTTATCGGTGTTCAAATCGCCGGTTTAACAGGCGCCTATTACGGCGTCGCGGCGGCCAATATAATTTCAGGCGTGATTGCGCTGTTCTGGACGCTAAAACGCGCACCCATGACAGCCAAAAAGAGTTAGCAATTTTTACATTTGGACGCTTGATTTTTTCTTAAAAGCAAAGCATATGCCGCTGTCTAAACACACCGTGCGGGTGTGGCGAAATTGGTAGACGCGCTAGATTTAGGTTCTAGTATCGCAAGATGTGGAGGTTCAAGTCCTCTCACCCGCACCATGGTCATCAATAATGACCGCTCGCCAAAGGCGGGCTGTAGTGTCATTAGTGATGTATCTCTCGACAAAAAACCAAATATCGTCATGATAGTTCTATGAGACTTTGGCTTGCACTTTTTGTTTTTATATTATTTTCGGCCTGCCAGACGACACAACAATCACATTTGCCCAAAGGATCCTTACTCCCTATGACGCGTCTAGAAGCTAAGAACGCTGCTAAGGATTTGGGCAATGAAAGCAATCCGAAACTTAGCTCCTGTGTCGCGTCAGAATTATATGACTTCGGACAGGGAGAAAGTTTTAAGACAATTTTGTCGAATGGCGTTGAGTGTAAAACCCCTGAAGATGCACGACGGCATGCTGTCCACTTTTTCGTCGATAGGGCCGACCGGATTTGTAAAAAACTTCCTCCACTTATATACAGTATGACGTGTTGGGATGGTTCACTTATTGAGCCATATGATCCATGTTTTAAATGTCCTCCGCCTCCTTTTTAAACCTGTCTGTATCTGACCATCCCCATGAAAACCGTCATAGGCTACGCCTCTCTCCTTTCCCCCATCAGTATCAAGCGTCTCTTCCCAAATGCGCGCAACATTACCCCCGTCAAAATTCCCGGTCATGCGCGTTGTTTTAACTCTTACGGCACACTCTCCATCGCCAAAGGCTTAGCACAGAGCGGAGATAAAGAGCTTGCCCACGCTGCGGCCATTCTCCGCCCTGACACCACGCTTTACGCTTTGGCTTTTGAGCTCGATGAGGCGGATTTCAAGACCTATGAGCGCCATGAGTTTCGTTATGACCTGCAAGAGGTTGAAGCGACCTCTCGCGTGACAGGCGGGAGCCTGAGTGCCATCATCTGCTATGAGGGCGCCGACCATCTCATCGACACCTCTCTGGTAGGAGTAAGCGACATCTATGCGCTCTACGCTCAATATGGGGTGAGCGCCTTCTGGCACACGCAGCACTTACCAGCGGACATCTATCTCAAGCACTGCCTCGCTGCGGCCAGAGAGCTTGGTGAAGACTGGGTTAGCAACTTTCTTGATTCGTCCTTCATTCATGATAGGGAGACGAGCATGAGGGAGTATCTGGCGGACAGGGGTGTTGATATCGAGGTTTATGTTGCAGCGGCTAAATTGTCGGATGTGTTTTGATGCCCACCCTTATTTTGTCATTACCGCGCTTGTCGCGGTAACCCATGTGATATGTCTCTAAAAATGAAGGCCCTCATATAGATCACCCGAACAAGTCGGGTGATGACAGAATTAGAAAGGGCATAAAAAAAGCCCCCGCAAATGCAGAGGCTATCTAATCTTAATCTGTAAGACCTGATTACTTAGGGCGCTTAACACCGTATTTGGAACGCTTCGTCTTACGATCTTTGACAGGCTGGGCGTCAAGGCTACCGCGAACAACTGTGTAACGCACACCCGGAAGGTCACGAGGGCCGCCGCCGCGCACGAGAACAACACTATGCTCTTGGAGGTTATGGCCTTCACCTGGGATGTAACTTGCCACTGTGTGGCCATTTGTGAGGCGAACACGTGCCACTTTACGCAGCGCTGAGTTCGGCTTACGAGGCGTTGTCGTATAAACGCGCGTGCAAACGCCGCGTTTTTGCGGGTTAGCTTGAAGAGCTGGGTTCTTCGCGCCGCGCTTTTTAGGTTGGCGAGGCTTACGAATGAGCTGTTGAATTGTTGGCATATCAAATGTCTTCTAAGTCTTAAATTTTGCGCTCAACTATGGATTTGAACGTCCAAAGTCAATCGAATTATTCACGAAAGGGGGCGCATAACGCGCATCCACGGGAATATCAACGAAATAAGAGTCTTTTTCGCAGTTTTTTCAAGGAATAGGGGGGGGGAGCGGCTCGGAATGAGACGGAGCCTGCGCGACTCGGTGTTCTTGTTATTTTAGGCTCAAACGCGCTGTTGGTTTGATCTATAGATTGTGGGAGAGGGTAAAGTTGTTCAAAGTAGGCCGCTCATTGATTGCTGCAATTCCGAAAAGAAGCAGACCTTGATGGTTATTAAGTGGAATGTTCTTTGTCAAACTTCTCAAGTCGTTCATCGCCAATTGCAGGAATAATTATAACAGTACATAGACCGATAAAAGCTACGAGAAGACACATACTAAAAGCATTAAAGATTGCCCAAACCTCAAAGCTTGAATTTTGTCGAAAAAACTCATTACCTACCACTAATATAAAAGCACTGAACGTGAACATAATTTGCATCATTAATTTTACAGACCGCTGAATTGGTGTTGGCCAGTTGGGCATGAGCCAGAGAGGTTTGTCTAAAACAATACAAATGAGAATAAAAATCAATCCGACAGACCATAGAATAGTAGGCCATATTTGTATCCAATACGGTTCATTATTCGCCCAAGTTAAAAATAGAAATACATAGCTAAAGTAGGTGAATAAATGAATTTTTCTTGAACTTTCCTTTGAGCCAAGAATGAGTTTCAAACCAAGACTGACGAGACTGAAGCAAAATAAAGCGACGCAAAAAGTCCGTAAATTGGTAGCAAGTAAAATATATATACTTATAGCTGGGAAAATTAATCGTCTTAACCCCCATGTGAAATTACGAATATACGCCCGACTGAAGTAGCGACCTTCGAAATTTTTACGCAAGAGGTAGTGAGTGCCTATAGGCCCTACTATACCAATTAAAATTGCGAGATTAAGTAAACTCTCCATCTAGTAAACATGGAGCAATAACTTTAATTATGTTATAACCGCTCATCTCTCTAAAAGACGATAATTAGAGGGTTTCTATGTCAGTTTCCCTCCAAGTCATGTTAAAACGAGCGACTTAAAATCGCCTCAAGTAAGATACCCTAAGGCCTTATCCCCCACATATCATATTCGTCGGTCTCTTCGATTCTTACCGTGACAATATCGCCGACCCGCACCTCTGTATCACCGTTCAGGAAGACGCAGCCATCGATATCAGGCGCATCAGCGACGGAACGGCCAAAGGCGCCTTCTGCGTCCACCTCATCAATGATGACGTCTTGCATCGTGCCGATTTTGGATTTCATCAGTTCAGCACTGACCTCTTGCTGGCATTCCATAAAGGCGTTGTAGCGGGCATCGATGACGTCTTGCGGGACTTGGTCTTCGAAATCATGGGCGCGGGCGCCGTCAACATTTTCATATTTAAACGCGCCGACGCGGGCGAGCTTAGCATCGCGTAGGAATTGCAGCAGAATCTCAAAATCTTCATCTGTCTCGCCGGGGAAGCCGACGATAAAGGTCGAGCGAATCGTCAGTTCAGGACAAATCTCGCGCCAGCGATTAAGCCGCTCCATCAATTTATGCTGATTGGCGGGTCGGCGCATACGTTTCAGAACCGCAGTGCTGGCATGTTGGAAAGGTACGTCAATATAGGGCAGCACGCCGCTCTCTTTATCCGCCATAATTTCGATGATTTTATCAACATGGGGGTAGGGATAGACATATTGCATCCGCACCCAGACGCCGAGCTTACCCAGCGCGCGGGTCAGGTCGTAAAGATTAGATTTATATTCCTCACCGCGCCATGTGCCTGTCTCGTAACCAATATCAAGGCCGTAAGCCGATGTGTCTTGGCTGATAACGATAAGTTCTTTGACGCCCGACTCGACCAGCTTTTCCGCATCGCGCATGACCTTGGCGATATTCATACTGTCCAGCTTCCCGCGCAAATCAGGGATGATGCAGAAGGTACATTTATTGTTACAGCCCTCGGATATTTTCAAATAGGCATAATGTTTCGGCGTGATGCGGGAGCGCTCATAGGGGATGAGGTCGGTGAATTTATTCTCGACCATCGGCGCGGCTTTGCGCACGGCGGCGACGACATCATCATATTGCTGCGGCCCGGTGACCGAGAGCACTTTGGGATGCTTTTCCTTAATGATAGGATCATTGCCCATACAGCCCGTCACAATCACGCGGCCATTCTCTAGCAAGGCTTCATCAATAGCAGAGAGGCTATCCGATTTGGCCGAGTTCAGGAACCCGCAGGTATTGACAATAATCACATCGGAGTCGTCATAGGTCTTTCCAATGCGATATCCATCGGCCCGTAGCAGGGTGATAATCCGCTCGCTATCCACCATAGCCTTAGGACAGCCCAATGAGACAAATCCGACGCTCGGATTATCAATGAGTTGGTCAGCAGGATGCGCGGCGCTTTGGGTAATGTCTGTAGTCATGACGGCCTCATAAAGGAAGTTGCGTTCCCATAAAAGGAAAAGCGAGTATGTCTAGTGTTTATTGTTGTTGGGGGGATGGAATGCATGTCAGGCCGCGGCTCCGATAAGCGCCCATCCTATCTCTTAGAGTAGCCCAAAATGTGGGTTTATCAAACACGGTGCTATCTAGGGTGCGTTGGAAATTTCTTGTTTTAACCTGCGGCAAACAGGTGGCCAGCATCGGAGCGTCGACAATCATAAAGTTATCAATCACAAGGTCCATATCGCTCCCGGCCTTAAACTCTCTACGCCACCCATCCGAACTATCCCCGGCCTCGCGGTAGAGGCGCCAACCTTTGGGGACATTAAAATGAGCGGCAAATTTGGCTTCCTCTGCGAGCTGTTTAGTGCGTCTGTCCGATTTGCGCTTCAAGATACGGGCAACACCTTCAGAGGCTGTGTCACCATTTTCAACCATACTGGCCATATGGCTTTCCATATCCGCATTGGACAGCATATGTGGATCCGGCGTGCCGTGCAGGCCAATGACAGACCCAGGACGCAAGCTTAGTTGGTCTGCTGCGGGCACAAAATAATTGCCGCAGGACGACAAGCACATTTTATCGACAATGAGATGACGGGGATGTTCACCGATTTTATACCCAATGGCCCGCCCTGCAAAGACTTCTCCGCCTTTACTGGTAACCGTCACCATTTTTATATCTTCTGTAAGCTCTGATAAGGCGCAGTCCCGCATAGCCTCGTCAATGGGGCCGGAGAGTTTGAGCGTGCTCGGATTTATGAGCGCACATTGCCCTGTCTCAGGATAATGTGCGAAGAACAGCTCAGCTTCTGACATTGCAGGCTTACAGCCTGAGAACACAGTCAAGGCGGCTAGGCTTATTGTAAACATATAATGTTTCATCATGTGTTATACTGTATCAATTGCACTGAAATAGCAAACAGCTTGACCCGTTAAATCTGCGGGAGGAAGTCTCCGACAGTGATAGGGGGTTCTTGGCTCGGCGCATCTTTAAAAATGAGGTCGAGCCGGTTGGGGCGCGGGGTAGGCTGAGATGTTGTTTCTTTTGCCAGAAGGTTTCTAAACACACTATTTTCATCATATATATCCGGCTGCACTTCAGACTGGGGTGGTAATTCCATGGTCAAACCTTTCATTTTGTGAAAAGTGAAAGCTGCAAAAGCCGGGCCAAAATATCGTAAGACGCGAATAAAAGGCCGGCCTTCAAGCCTGACGCTTATTCATGCCTCCACATTAAATTCTATATGTCATTTGCGGATGCAGCGGCCCGAATCTTGCTGTAACTATGGGGTAGTTTAAAAATCTTAAGTGAAAATTGGAGGGTGTTATGTTGACACGTCACTTTAAAACTTTTGGCGCAATATTGGGGGTTAGCCTCGGACTTTTGATGGCCGCGCCAAGTGCCGATGCACAATTTGGCGATCTCTCACCCGTTCTGCTTGTTGAGAGCGGCCCATCTGATAATAATGAATATCGCCGTATGGTCTTTGTGAAATTCCTGTCTGGCAACCGTGTCGGCGTGAATTACAAGGCCTATAACCGTACAGAATTTATCCAAGTGCCTAACACAACACCGCAAGATGTGATATCGGCTTGTGCCAATGGCGCCGCAACGTCTTTGTCTGAAATTCGTGCTTTTCAACGCAGTGAAGCCCGCGCCAAGCGCAGCGGTAAGCCCACTGAAGTTAAGCGTTTTTGTATCAAAAATATCCAAAACTGGGAAGGTGGCAATCGCGTGAAATATCTCGACCCCATCTTCGAAGGCATGCCCCATGCGGCGAGCCTGAATAATTAAATTGAGAAAAAAGTTCTAAAGACCCGCTCGGAAGAGTGGGTTTTTTTATGCCTAAAGTTTAAGATAATAACTACACATTCCTATTGACCACAACTGTAGTCTTGATTATGCCTACAAATGTAGTCATTAAGGGAGACGACATTGGGACAATCTGGTAAGATCCGCATCTCGCAATCCGAACTTGATGTGATGGATGTCCTTTGGACGCAGAGTCCGCTTGGCGCATCCGAAGTGGCGCAGGAGCTTGCTACGCGGAAAGACTGGAACATCCGCACGATTAAAACCCTGCTGGCGCGGTTAGTGGAGAAGGGCGCATTGTCCACACAGAGCGAGGGTCGGCGCTATCTCTATTCTCCGCTCATTTCCAAGGACAGCTATGCGGCCGGTGCCACGCGCCGCCTATCTGATCGCCTTTTCGGGGGCCGCGCTGCGCCGCTCGTTATGCATTTGGCCAAAGATGATGGGTTATCTCACGACGATATTGCAGAGCTTGAGGCTTTGCTCGCTGAGCTGAAAAATAAGGGGTAATACGATGATGGGGTGGATCATAGAGACGGGCGTGGCCGTTACGATTTTGACGGCTTGGGTGCTTTTGATACGCAGACCCTTTTCGCGTATGTTCGGGGCAAAAGCGGCCTACGCCTTATGGCTTATACCTTTTTTGCGCCTTATCATGCCAGAGATTACAGTCCCGCGCTTTCTTCCAAATTTGTCTGAAGTACAGCCCGCTGTAACAGCGCCAAGAGGTGACATGACCATCACGCCGGAAATGATGGCGTTAATTGAGCAAGCAGAGCCTAGCCTTATGAGTCAAGCCGCGACCTACTTATGGCCTTCTGTATTTGTGGTGTGGTTCGTTGGCGCACTTACATTCTTTTTCTATCATTGGGCGGCTCAAGCGTCCCTAATAGACCGCTTGGTCCATAAATCAGAGCCTGCAAGACGCCTCAGATCAGAAATTATCTCAGCTGCGCAAACAGTGGGGCTTAAACGCATTCCAAATGTAAGAATTTCGGATGAAAAAGCCGGGCCGCTTGTGACAGGATTTTTGCGTCCTACGGTGATATTGCCTGATAACTTTATGACGGCCTTTTCGCCAGCTCAGCGCCATTATGCCTTGATGCATGAATTTATGCATATTCGGCGCGGCGATGTTTGGAGCGCTATGGCGTGGCTTGGCTTTCGTGCTGTTAATTGGCCAAACCCGCTTGTGCATTACGCCGCCAAGCATTTTCGCAGTGACCAAGAAGCGGCGTGTGATGCCAGCGTTCTGAGCGCCATGGGAGATAGCAAAGAGGCGACGGAAGCCTATGCTGAAACACTCATCCACGCAGCCAAAGCTGCCATTATTGACGGGCGTGCCAGCCCACAACCGAGCGCGCTCGCGCTCACTATCCACCACCCCCTAAAGGAGAGACTTATGATCTTGGGAACACATAAAAAAGCAAATTGGCGTTCACGCACAGCTGCGGCCGTTATGATTATCGGCGCGGCGTGCGTTTCAGCGCCCCTGATACAAGCGGATGCCCATCCCGAAACGGAGGTTTTGGAAGAGGAACTTGCGGGGAAGTATGAAAAACATCAAGGTAAATCTGTTATCAAGCGCAGGATGAAACTAGACGGTAAAACCGTCTCAGAGCATTTTGAAATCAATGTCGATGGCGATGATGTAGAGGCTTTCAAGGTCGATGAAGATGGCAATAAGACCCGCATTGACATCGAAGATATTGAGGATTTTAATGTTGATGACATTCTCGTTGAAAATATTGAAGGTGATATAAGCCGCACTATTTCCATCAGCGATAATGAAGGCGTGAAAGTCATGTCCAAAAAGGAATTTAAAAAATGGGCCGAGACTGAATACCCAGAGTGGAAAGAAAATGATTTCGCCAATTGGGTCGAGGGTGATCTTAAGGCTTGGACATCCAAACAAAGCAAGGGTGAATTAGTCTTGCGCGATGAAGACGGTGAAACACGTTTTGAATTTAGAAGCAGTCCCGACTTTCCAAAACCTCCACATCCGCCAGGATTCACGCAGCATTCTGAAAATGTCTTTGTCTTTGATAGTGACGACATTGAAGGGCTTGAAGGATTGGAGGGATTAGAAGGTCTCGCAAAATTAAAGGTGCTAAGAGAATTAAAAGGTTTGGAAGGTCTAAATGGTCTGGAAGGCCTCCAAGGGCTTGAGGGGCTTGCTGCGCTCAAAAACCTAGAAAATCTTGAAGGCGCGAAGACCTTTAGGTTCTTTTCCGATGAAGGTGATGGAACGCGTCTAAAGCTTCGCATCACCGAGTCCAGATTGGCCGCCGCGCGCGCCATGCTTGAAAGCACTGAGCTTGGCGCGGGCGACTCTCGCGAAATGGCCAAGGCTAAGCGCGAGCTTGAAAAAGCCCGGAAAGCTCTACAGGCAGCTGAAAAAGCTCTGCAGGATGCGGAATAAATAAGCTTCGCTTTGCTGCGGAACCCCTTCGACAGATTCGGTATGACAAAGCGTTATGAGCAGGGCGGTTTTAGCCGCCCTGCTTTACATTATGAAAATTCACTCATTTTCTGTGCCTGCATCTTGGTAAAATCCCAAATGCCTCCTACATATAAGCGCATGAAAAAACAGATATTATCACTTTTAGGCTCGGCACTGGTTTTAGGGAGCGGTGGTGTTGCAAACGCGCAATTGCTCGATGTCGTGCCGGAGCGGGTTGTGCCAAGCTCGAATATGCAGGTGCAACTTTCTTATTCGCCTGTAGTGAAACAAACGGCCCCTGCTGTGGTCAATGTCTTTACCTCGCGCACAGTGCAGAGGCGCGGCCGCTCATCGTTCTTTGACGAAATGTTTGGTATGCGCCGTGCGCCGCAAGAACGTACCGAAAGCTCATTGGGTTCGGGCGTTATTGTCCGCGACACAGGAATTATCGTTACCAACGCCCACGTCGTGAAAGGTGCGGATGAGCTGAAAATTGTGCTCAATGATCGCCGCGAGTTTGAAGCCGAAGTGATTGCGCAAGATGAAGATATAGATATTGCGGTTTTGAAAATTGATACCGAAGGCGAACGTCTTCCAAGTCTTGCTATTCAAAGCGATGGCGACCTCGAGATCGGCGATATTGTGCTGGCCATTGGCAATCCCTTTGGCGTCGGGCAGACCGTGACAAGCGGGATCGTGTCCGCCTTAGGCCGCACCAACGTGACCGATACATCTTCTTTTATTCAAACAGATGCCGCCGTAAATCCGGGTAATTCAGGCGGAGCCTTGGTCAACCTGTCGGGTGAACTTATCGGCGTGAATACAGCTATCTTCTCACGCTCAGGCGGGTCAAACGGTATTGGTTTTGCGATACCCTCCGAACTTGTGTCCCGCGCCGTGGATAGCGCGATTTCCGAGGGGCGCATTGTGCGCCCATGGATTGGCGCGCGGACAAATGCTGTGGATGCAACCATGGCGGCTGCATTGGGGCTCGACCGGTCAAAAGGCGCTGTCATTAATGATATATATCCCAAAGGCCCGGCGGATACAGCCGGTCTAGAGAAGGGCGACGTGATCCTGTCTATTGAGGGCACAGAGGTCAATGATGATAGCGGCTTACGGTTCAAACTCGCCACATTGCGGCGCGGCCAAAATGCCCAAGTAAAAATATGGCGCGATGGGCGTGAGCGCAACTTTACTGTGCGCACTGACACGCCGCAGGAAAACCCCGCTAGAGATGAGCGAAAGCTCGAAGGTTATCATCCTCTAGACGGCGCGGTGGTCGTAAATATGTCACCGGCCCTTGGCGAAGAACTTGGCTTTGACCCCTATGTTCAAGGCGTAATGGTTCTCAAGGTCGAACGCGGTTCAGCGGCAAATTATAACCGCCTTCGCCCTGGCGATTTTATCGTTGGGATTGGCGATGATGATGTCAACTCCACACGCCAGTTAAATGCGCTGCTGCTGTCTTCTGGCAATCCTGAGGAGTGGGATATCTCTGTGGACAGGAATGGCCGGATTGGCGTGCTACCAGTGCGATATATGCCGAGAACAAATTAATATGAAACGCATGACTTAAATAAATTACTTTGTTATTCCGTCTCACGACGAAGTCGTGGCGAAACCCATGCCTAAAAGTTGCGGCTATCGGAACTGTGTATTTAGGCGAGGTGACAAGGCATGGGTCCCGTCCACGCTACGCGTTGTGTCGGGATAACAACCGTATTTTAGCTTCGTGAAAACGTCCAAGGCAAAGTCCCGCCGCTATGGAAGGGAACAATTTTAGTATCCATCACATCTAGCGTTTCTGGCACAGAGACGTCTTTACGGGTGAGTGTAACCGTGCCGTCATTTAGCGGGATCCCATAAAAACGGGGTCCAAATTCTGACGCAAAACCTTCGAGCTTATCCAGCGCATCTTCTTCATCAAATACCTTCGCATAGGCCTCGAGCGCATATGGCGCGTTGAATAATCCTGCACAGCCACAAGCGCTTTGCTTGGCCTCGACCGTGTGCGGGGCGGTATCTGTACCAAGGAAAAATTTCGGCGATCCTGATATGGCCGCATTACGAAGGGCCAAGCGGTGCTTTTCTCGTTTGGCGATGGGCAGGCAATAATAATGCGGACGGATGCCGCCTTGGAAAATCGCATTGCGATTAAACTCAAGGTGATGCGGGGTGATGGTTGCGGCGATATTGGGCCCTGCGGCCATAACGAAGTCCGCCGCCTCAGCTGTGGTGATATGCTCGAAGATGATTTTCAGCGCTGGGAAGTCTTTGACGACATCTTTCAAGACATCGCTGATAAATACAGCTTCGCGGTCAAAGATATCGACGTCTTGATGGGTGACTTCACCGTGGACAAGCAGCGGCATACCAATACGCTGCATAGCTTCTAGGACGGGATAAATGTTCTTGATATCCGTAACACCATGAGAGGAGTTGGTTGTCGCATTGGCAGGGTATAATTTACACGCCGTGAACACGCCCTCGGCATGGCCACGCGCAACTTCATCTGCGTCAATAGTGTCGGTGAGATAGCAAACCATAAGCGGCTCGAAACTCAAACTCGGATCAACGGCGTCCAAGATGCGCTGACGATAGGCTGTGCCCGCTGTGACCGTCGTCACAGGCGGAGTAAGGTTCGGCATGATAATGGCGCGGCTAAATTGGCGCGCCGTGTAATTGACCACATCGGACAGCATAGCCCCATCGCGAAGGTGAACATGCCAATCATCAGGGCGGCGAATGGTGAGGTTTTGAGTCATAAGCTTGGCCTAGCTTGACCTAATCTTCGGTGCAATAAACTTTTAGGGTTTAAAAAGAAAAACAAGCTCAGGAGCGCAAAATGAGAAGTACTTTCACGCGGCCTTTACATACGGGCGATGTGACTCGTCTTGAGCAAGGGCGGCCTATAAGGGTCATCACAAAACCTTTTGAATATCATGTTGGCGCATTTGGGTCTGATAATAAAATAAGCGTGCCAATGGGGTATTGCTCCGACGGGGCCAGTGTACCGCGTCCGTTCCGCTGGTTTTTAGAACCTTGGGGGCCTTATGCCCAAGCGGCCATTGTCCATGACTTTCTCTACAGCACGTGGCAACGTCCGCGAAAAGAAGCCGATCAAATTTTCCGTGAAGCCATCGAGATTATTACCGAGGATTCCTATAATGATGGCGAGAGTTCTTATGAGACACCAGATTATACAAAACGCGGCAAGATGATCGCACTTTTTGCTTATTGGGGTGTGCGGATAGGCGGCAAATTTGGTTATGCGAATGGCCGAAAAAACTACCTGAAACGCGCAGAACGTGCCCTTGACAAGGTTGAAGATCGTGATCCATTTTTATTCCATATTATCATCAATACACCTGAGGCATTATTGCTAGAGTCGGGGCGTGTAGAATTGTTCTGACAAAGCACATGCTCATCTAAATCGAGGGTGAGCATGTACTTTGGAAATTAGATATTTATCGTCGCAAATGACTCGCTTAGAAATTCTAAATTCTTAAGTTTTTCTTCTTTGGTTTAGCAACAACTTGCCATCCGTCTTGATAAATAATCAGTCCAGGATTTCGAGTTTTTACCAAGTCTACCCAATAGCCGTATTGTTCTAGGATTTGCTTTATAACCCAGCACTGAGAGATAGGTTTAAAAGCTTCATCTTTAAACCAGCAAATAGCACGATAATGTTCGTGTTTTTCCAATATATCAGGCGCATTTAAATGCCACTCTAGCCATTCGAGCGCTTCACGCAGACGTGTGTCGTCTTCGCGGGTCGTGCGAGGGTCGTATTTTAATTTATAGGCAAGCTGAAAAATGCCTAATTGACTAGCCGTGCCCAGATTCGGACAACGACTTTGAAATCGTATAAGTTTCATGATGTGTCTCTTTTGAGAACATTCCACGTGAATTTTAGCAGCGAAAACCGCGATAATATTCAGGGGATGTTGTAAATACCAACGTGCTCAAGCCGCTTATTTGCGGCGAACAGAGAGCTTCTAGGTATTATAAAAGAAATACATAAACATAATGCTTGGCATTTAGGCCAAAGGCGATTTCAAGTCAATAAAGGCCCTAATCCCAATCGCGCCTACGCATCGACAGCCCGACTTCATTATTTTCATCGAGGATATTCATTTCTTTTGCGCTGGCTTCGAAACTACGGGCGGATTCGAGCGCTGCTATAAAGGCTTGTTCCATGCCGAGATTTTCGCACGCCTTCTTAGTCATAACCATGGAGCCGATTTTCAGGCTGTTCCCGTTTTGCTCATAAGTGCCGAAAAAACTGTTACAGCCTGCATATCCGGCCATATCGCCGCCGCTTAGGAATTGTACGAATTGGCCCATGCCGTTTTCAGGGCCCCATTCTGTGCCTTCCAGATTAGTCAGCGGCTCTTGGCCTTTCAGATCTGCAATTTGCGCTTTGGCGATCTTAGTAAAGGCAAGGGCGCCGAGGGTCATAAGACCGATGGAGATAAGTCGTATCATAATTATCTTTCTCTATAAGGGTCGCCGAGCATGGCAGAGATATGACGGCCATTTTCGGCCAAAGCGGCGGCATCAGCGCTGACAGCTTGTGAGCATTGCGCGTGGCGGCCTTCTTCTTGGTAATAGCCCGCGTTGAAAGCGCGAATAAGTTTGCGCCGTTCGCTGCTATCACCCGCTGTTTCAATATTCATCATGCGGCTGGCGTAATCGCGCCACTTCTGATCAGAACGGCTAAAACAAATGGTCCGTAGATAATGGAGTTGCCCCAAATTTTTAGACAGCGCTTCGACAAGGCTATTCATTGTCACCATATCGGCTTCGACCCGCAATTCAGCGTCTTCGCGAGCCTTTAGCGCAGCTTCTTTCGCGGCAGCTTCTCTTTCGCGTTCCGTCAACGCGTCCTGCGCAGAGACGCTCTGCGCGAAACTCATAAAGAGGAACAGGAATGCCGCCAGCCATTTCATAGGCTTTGATTAGCAGTTTTGGCGCAAATGAACATCAAATTTTACAGCCCCTTGGCTTTTGATAATGAACGGCGCGCCGTTTCAATCACCTCACGCGTTTTGGACCACATGCCAAGCCCGTCAAGCTCATGCGGGGGCACGAAACGCGCATCGGCGGCATCATCCCCAAATTGCGGCTCACCCGAAATCCAGCGCGCCGCATAGTCATGCAAGCGGTAGTTAAAGTCTTCAAACTGCGCATCAATGGTGGCGACCTTATCCTCAAGCGCCGCCATAATACTCGTTTCCTCAAACAGCTCTCTAAGAGCGGCATCGCGCTCACTCTCGCCGTCTTCGATACGGCCGCCGGGAATAGACCATTCGCCCTTACGCGGGGCGGTGCCGCGCTTGATCAGCAGGACATCATCGCCCCGAAAGCAAATGACGCCAACACAATCCACGGGGGCGCAGTCTATGGGTTTTTCGGTTGTCATAATATCTTCCATAAATCTCTCGTATCCTTATAGATAGTCCCAGAAGGAAAACTATGTGCGGACGTTACACATTAGCCAAAGGTTTAGCCGAAATTGCGGCCTATTTCGCGGCAAAAACAGGGCAGGCCGGCGAAGATGGATCTCCTCTTTGGGATTGGGAACCAAATTATAATATCGCGCCTGGCACCGTTGTTCCCGTTATTGCTTATGACGGGCGTAAGGCGCGCAAAGTCGTCCCGATGCGTTGGGGCCTTCACCCGCATTGGAAAAAACAGCCGCCGGAAGGTCGCCCCATGTTTAATGCGCGGGTGGAAACAGCCGCAGAGAAAGCCAGTTTCAGAACGCCCTTCAAACGCCGCCGCGCGCTCTTCCCCGCGACGGGTTGGTATGAATGGGAGGGCGTGGAAAAACCTAAAACGCCCTATTATATCCATGAGGACGACCAAGAGCTTTTCGCCTTTGCCGGGCTCTGGGATCAATGGCGCGTGGATGAAGGCATAACGCTGCTCTCCGCCACTATCCTGACGACCTCAGCCACGGGCCAAATGAAACACCTCCATCACCGCATGCCCGTGCGCCTGCCAAAAAACCAATGGAATAATTGGCTCGATTGGGATGTCAGCGCCGATGCGGTACTGGGCACGATGAAGGGGAGTGAGGATTTGGATTTTTATGATGTGGGGCGTGAGGTGAGTTCGGGGCGGGCAAGCGGGGCGGATTTGATTAGGCCAGCGGGTTAATCTTTATAATGTTCCTCGTAAGCTTTAATGTGATGAAGGAAAAGAGCCTCGTATGCTTCAGAGACTTTTGCAAAAGCCGAAACTTCAAGGAAAAAAGGGTCTTCCAGAGACTCATATGCTAGAATCCCGACGTCAAAATCACGGTCAGCGGATATCCTATTGTTAGTTTTCAAAGTTAAATTTTCTAACCGCCAAATGTCTTTTTCAATGTGATCAAAGTGTTTTTTCACCTCATCAAAAGCCTTATTGGGTAAAAATTCACCATGCGCTACCCCCATGGGTGGGTCGCCTTTTTCTAGCTGTGAATGCCCAATTAATTTATCTTCGTAATAAATTTGAAACAACAAACTAACCCACCTGAACATTAAACTCATAAGCCAACACCGCCAGCGCCACCAATAACCCCACCCAAACGGCGGCATTTATCTTGACCGATTTCGATGCTTTCTTCTGTGTGACCCATGTTCTTGGTCTCACGCCTTTATAGACGAAAATCAGCTGCGCGGAGAGGATCGCGCAAACCACATTCAGCCCGAGTAAAATCGCGGCTCCTGCGGCGGCTTCATATTTTCCGGCCCCTAAATATAGCGCCGAGGCAACGGAGGGCGGGAGTAGGGCAACAGCCACCATCACGCCCACCAAAGCGGAGGAAATGCCTGTGGACAGGGAGAGCGCTGCTGCCGCGCCAGAGGCAAGCGCGAGGGCGACAATCTCTGGGCCAATCACAGTACGGCTAACCATCTCTGTACTGGCGAGGTTGACGGGCATGAAAAATGTGAGGGCATAGGCAAAGCCAAAGCCAATACCCAGGCCCACCAAGGCTGTTTTAGTGGCCTTTTTCATCAAAGATAAATCGCCAAGCGCCGCGGCAAGGGCGAAGGCCAGTATTGGCCCAAGCAAAGGCGCAATCACCATGGCGGCAATCACAATAGCGACGCTGTCACCATTCAAGCCAATCGCCGCCACAATGGAAGAGAGCACGGTTAAGATAATAAAATCCCAATTCAGATTACAATCATTTGAGACTTTTTGGTAAAGTTCTTCGCGCAAGGAGACTGTTTTGGCTTTAGCTTTTTTTGCGGCTTCATCTTGGGTTTCTTCTTCGTCCTCAGCGGGGCGGGGCAGGGTGGCCTCGATCGGCATCACAACGACGCGCCAATCCGCAGATGCGCTGAGCAAGGCTTGTAAATCGTCAATCAGCTCTTGGCCGTGCCCTTTGGCAACGACGATCTCAACGGCTTTTTCATAACGGCCATAACCGCTATCCAAGGACCAATCTATCGGCTTGCAATTATTGATAATCTCAATGACAGCGTCGGATTTATCGGCAGGGAAGTTGGCTTTTATGAATCGCATGCATTCTCTTAGCCTGAATGGGCCATATCTTCCAAGTCAAAGCCTTCTGGACGGTAATCCGCCATAGCCGCGCCGCGTGCGCCCATAGGTCTGTCAGGGCCGCGCGTTGTATCGACAATGGTATGACGCTCCATTTCGGCATTCAGCTCAGCGCCTATGATGACGGTATAAGCGGTTAGCCAGAACCAGATGAGCAGGACAATGACCGCCGATAGCGATCCATATATTGCGTTGTAATTTCCGAAAGCGGCGACAAATTTGGAAAAGCCAAATGATATGATCAGCCATGTCAGTGTTGTAAATAATATACCCGGAAACACCCAACGTTTCTTAGCGGGACGGCGGCTTGGCCCAAACCGATATAAAATCCCTGCCGCAAAGCCAAACATTGAGATAAGCAAGGCCCATGGCAATATGCGCGAAAAAGCAGCAATCGCGCCGTCTAGCTTAAGCACATGTAAAATGGCAGGAACCCCAATTATAATCGCCAAAGCTATCCAGACAAAAAGTATCATGGAAAGCGTCATTGAGCCAGCCAGTGCATAAAACATAGCAAAGCTACGGGTCTCTCGTTCTCCATAGGCAATGTTCATGGCACGCATAATGGCGCGTATGCCTGCCCCAGCGGACCAGAGCGCGATCAGCAGGCCTATCGCAATGCCAAGCCCCAAGCGGCCATGCGGCGCCATGATAACAGCGGTAATTTGGCGGTTGAGAACCTCCCAAGCATCTTGGGGTAAAACGCCGTTCACATCCTGCAACATGCCTTGGACTTGGAGAGGGTCAGCAAAATAACCGTAAATTGACAGGCATGCTGTTATCAAAGGAAAAATTGCCAGCAGGCTGAAGAAAGCCACGCCCGCCGCGATGATCGCGACATTATCTTTGTGGATTTCAGCCCAAGTGTTTTTGGAAATGATCCACCAATCGCGCGCAGAGAACTCTAATGGGCTTCTGGCTGTGCAGGGCGGCGGAGGGACCGCCACTATTTTTTCGGCGCGGGTTGCGGACGTGTGAAGACGAGCTCTGTTTCAGACGAGTCTGTCTTATTAAATTTATACCCGTCCAGATTAAAGTCCTTAAGACCCTCGGCGCGGTCCACACGGTTTTGCATAATCCAACGCGCCATCAAGCCGCGTCCGAATTTGGCGTAATACATCAAGGCACGGGCTTTACCATCTTTGACATTGAGGAATTTCGCCGTAATGACAGGGCTTGAAATCGTGGTTTTATCGACCGCTTTGAAATATTCATTGGACGCCAAATTGACGATGGTTTGATCCTCATGCTCTTTCAAATCCGCATTAAGCGTGTCGGCAATGGTGCTGCCCCAGAAATCATAAAGCGATTTTCCACGTTTCGTAGCGAGCTTGGTGCCCATCTCAAGGCGGTAAGCTTGCATGGAATCCAGCGGGCGCAACACACCGTAAAGTCCTGAGAGGATGCGCAAATGGTCTTGGGCGTAAGACAGATCTTTATCGCTGAGGGATTTGGCCTCGAGGCCCCAATAGACATCCCCGTCAAAGGTCAGTCCGGCGGGCTTTGCGCTATTGCTTTTGCCGTCAAGATTAAACGCTTTGAACCGCTCGGCATTAAGCTCGGCCAAATTATCACTGATATGCATCAGTTTTTTCAAATCCGCGGCAGATTGCTTTTTCGCGACCTTAGCCAGTTCCAACGTGTCCGCCGTCAGCAAGGGTTCAGTTGCCTCTAGCTGAGTTGTCACCGGGTCGAAGTTTAGTTTTTTAGCAGGGGAGAGTAACGTAATCATGGTCTAATCCTTTCCTCATAACATCGGGGCAGATTATTCCGCCCCCGTATGCGTGGGTTCACGATGTATTTACGATAACGCAGAGCGTGTGGTTTTCAAGGTTTATTCTAAGTCTTTGTTTGAAATATCAGCAGGATTAGCTTGAAGGGGAGGGAGAGCTAATCCTGCTGTTTTCAGGCAAAATGATCAGGGGTAAATCATCATTGCTTTGGTCTCTTAAGGGGAAGAGAGGATTGTTATAAATGCCATTGCAGATACACATTCAATAAAACTGACTGTGATAGGTTTGTGATGTGGTGAGTAGGTGTTTTAGGCCCCGTGGGTTGCGTTCGCGAGTGTCTTCACGAGAGCCAAGGCTGCCTCCGCTCCATTTTCATGTAGCTCTTTCACAATGGCAGAGCCGACCACAACACCGTCCGCATCTTTTGCGACTTCGGCTGCGCGCTCTGGCGTCTTGACCCCAAATCCTACGACAACAGGGAGGCCCGAGGCCTTGCGCACTTTCGCGACTTGTTCGGTCACCGAGCCGGCTTGGCTGAACGCGGCGCCCGTTATGCCTGTCATAGATACGTAATAAACAAAACCTTTGGTACCTTCGACGACGCGGGGCAGGCGGGCTTCATCTGTGGTGGGGGTCGCAAGGCGGATGAGGGCGAGGTCATGCACCTCAAAGGCGTCGCGTAAGCCTGCATCTTCCTCGGGCGGTAAATCTACAATAATTGCGCCGTCTATGCCCGCCTCTTTGGCAGCCTTGGCAAAATTGGCATAGCCCATGTGATGCACAGGATTACAATAGCCCATAATGATGAGGGGTGTTGTGTCATTATTTTTGCGAAACTCTGTCGCCATCTCAAGGATAGTGGTCAGGGTTGTCCCCGCCGCGAGGCTTCGCAAACCCGCTTCTTCAATGGTTGGGCCATCGGCTGCAGGATCGGTAAAGGGCATGCCCAGCTCGATAATATCCACGCCATGTGAGGGCAGGGCGTTGAGGACCTGTTGAGACGTCTTACGATCTGGGTCTCCGCCCATAATATAGGCGACAAAGGCGGCTTGGCCTTTGGCTTTTCGGTTAGTAAATACGGTATCAATGCGGTGCGTCATGCGCTTGCCATTAAGCGCTTTTTAGCAGAGTTGCCAGAGCAAATTCTGCGTTACCCTACAATATTAAACGCTATTACAGTGCACGCGATTTAGGCGTAAATATCTTTCCGCACGTGTTCTTTGCCAAAGCCACTCCAGCTCCATCGAATTTAGGCGTCATTGTATTACAGGCATAGATGACTTCAAATTGCGCCATATCGAATTGGGGCGATTTAGCTTTAGCCTTTACAAATTTAGTCTTTTCAAGTTTAGCCATTTGATATGTCTTAGCTGGACTAACGCTTGCCATTTCCGTTTTGATAAATGTTCTATCAGCTAAGCTCGGTATAACAGTTTCAATATGGGGAATTACTCTAGCAGCGTCCACGCTGACTGTTTTCACTTCGATGAGCGTTCTGTCGGCCAAACGAGGTATAACGGTTTCGATATGTGGAATTTTTCTTCTTATAACATCTGTTGTTACCGATGTAACTGACTGACTGAGGTTCTTCTCTGCTGCCATGACATAATTCTGTCTTTGGACATATTTCACCTCAGATGCCTTTGCGTTCACGACTTTTATAGTCTCGCTTTTAAGGTCTGTTGCCTCCAAGACTTGCACCTTGGCTTCTACAACTCTTACAACATCAGTCTTTGCGGGTGTTTCTTCTCTGATCTCAATATTAGCTGCCGTAACATGGTTTTCAAGGGGCGCGAGTTCAGCATGTTGCGTTACAACAGCTTCTGGCGCAGCGGGTTTTGTTACGGCAGGTTTTGAGATGACTTGCGCTGTGTCCTGAGCTTTGCCGCCGATAACCAGAGGGTTACTCGGGCGTGCCTGTTCAACAGAGTTCTCTTGTGCTGCAGGTAACTGAGTAATGACTTGTCTAGCAGCTCTTTGGTCTAACATGCCTGGCATGGCCCCAGCTCTCATGAGCTGTAGTTCCATTTTCAAGCGTGATATTTCTAGATCATAGAGTTTGGTACAATCAACGCGTTTTGTCTTTTTCCCTAGGGGAACAGATATACGCCCGTAAAAAGAGACTGTTTCACGGTCGAAAATGTCATTTGATCCAATCATACCCATATCAAGTTTAGGTCCATTTGACCCAATAGCTGATTGGCACGTAATGCCACTTGGGCCACGTATCATGTCTTGGCCTGATATATGAGGCTGTGTCGGTAGATTAAATCCATTCTGATTGTAAGAACTAGATGAATTAGGCAAGATAATAGGCGAACTTAAATCATTGATAGGCGAACCTAAATTATTTACTTGGCTCTGTGCACTGCCGACAGCGAGTGCTGAGAGGATTACTGTTCCTGCAATTTGGTAGCAAATACTTTTCCGCATACTTCCCCCTTAAAAGCCGATCCTACGCCGTCGACTTTTGGAATAATTGAATTACAAACATAAACCATGCGTGAGTTTACAGAGCCGTCATTTTGCTCTGAGAAAGGTACGATGGCTGTTATAACGAGCGTATCGTTGGAGGCTAATTTAACGGCCTTTTTTGATACATAACTTGCTTTTACGGGTTTCCAATCAGGCGTGTAGATCGAAATCATATTAACTTGCGGCGTCGCATAAGTGTTTCTGATTTCAAACTGCACCATGAATTTATCACTGAAAGAGACAACCTTCTGCTTCATAGGTGCCACGCTTTGAGCTTGCGCCGCGAATGTCGCGGCGAGCCCTGTAGCGGTGAAAACACCTATGATGAAATGTCTTATGGCGCCGTGCATCTTACGACTGTCACAAGTTCATAAATGCCAGCATCAAATGTGCCTGTAGATTTCGTGGCATTCGCATCTACGGTTGCGACTGTGACGCCTAAGCCTAGAGGCGTAACGGAATCTCCGCTAACTTCTGATAAGACTGTGTCACCCGCCAGAGTATAGCTTGCGGCAAATGTTGTATTTGTGTCAGCGCTTGCGGGGCCTACATCGAAAGATGTGGGCGCGATAACTTGAATATTTGAATTTATACTATTGGTCGTAACCGTAACGGTTCCGGGAAGGCCCGCTGTCTCCTTGGAGGATAAGACCGTCTGATCAATCGACTGGCCAAGGATACCATTTGTACCAATGACGAGGGCGCAGCTGTCTAAAACAACACCTGAAAATCTAACATCTTGGTCAACAGCAAACGCGGATGGCGCGATCAATGCTGAGCCTAAAGTTACCACCATTATTTTTTTTATATTTTTCATTTTTACTTCCTTTAATGTGTCTCCCACGTCAAAGTTGTTACATGATAAATCTTAAAATTGAGTTGTTTAGGGTGGTTAATACAAGTTAATGATTTACGTTCATCTTGACATTTCATATAGCTCGAAGTTTTTTTGGAACTGTAAATCAGTAATTGAGCATGAAAAAACCCGCCAAGAGGCGGGTTCAGTCATTATCAATCAGAGGTAAAGCCTAGCAGATGTAAGAAGCTAATTTTTCGTGACTTCTTCCGCTTTGTCTCCAGCGCTTTCAAGGTCTTGGCCAACGCCTTCAATCGTATTGCAAGCTGATGCTAGAAGTGTGAGGCCTGTTACGGCAAAGATAGCAAGCGTCTTAGCAGGTGAATTTTTCATGGGTGCTCTCCGTGTTATTATGAAAGAGAAACGACTTAGATTGAATTTGGTTCCCGAGAAATTAGACAGCTTGCGAGGCCGCACGGTCAGGGTCTCCGCCCATGATATAGGCGACAAAGGCAGCTTGGCCCTTAGCTTTACGAGCGGCGAAGGTTTGTGTGATGCGTTGGGTCATGAGTTATTCATTACAGTCTAAGTTTTGCTTAGAAATACTAAGTTCAGTTTTTTCAGTTCCAGAAAGAGTTCTAGGGGTAAGAATTAGCTCTTTGTCACATCCTGTTTCTACAGTTTTACGAAAATGCATGCTTACATAATCAGGTGTTTTTAATGCATCTGCGCTAACAAATTCTTCTATAGGAGGTTCGAAATTGAACCAGCCTGCCTCGTCAAGAAGTAATCCATAAGCGAGGACTTTCCCTGTTTTTTCTGCATCAACTTTTCCTATCAAGTGTATGCAGAAAGTGTTTTCATCTAAATCGACTCTTTGACATTTTGCTATAACGTCATTTGTCAGTAGCGGAATCGAGTCCCCGTAAACTTCAAAGTAATCTAGGTGTTTATCATGACTTGGCAGGCTTGAACACGCCCCTAGAAAAAATGCCAAACCAAAACCGCCAGCGGTTTTGGCACGTCGTTGTATTCGATTCACAGGATCGAATACGGTCACTTTGTGCCCTCCGTCCCCTCACTAATATGCTCGCCCAGCGCGTCGGCAATCGTGAAGACATCTTTATCGCCGCGGCCGCACATATTCATGATAATCAGCCCGTCTTTGCCAAGCTCTTTGGCGAGGTCGACGGTGCGGGGCAGGGCATGGCTAGGCTCTAGCGCGGGGAGGATGCCTTCTAGGCGGGCGCATTCTTGGAACCAATGCAGAGCTTCGTCATCAGTGGCGCTGACATATTCCGCGCGGCCAATATCGTGCAAATGCGCATGTTCTGGACCGATACCGGGATAGTCGAGGCCTGCCGAGATGCTATGCGCGTCTTTGATTTGTCCGTCTTCATCTTGCAGGAGGTAAGTGCGGTTCCCGTGGAGCACGCCGGGCGTACCGCCTGTCAGGCTCGCAGCGTGTAATCCGCTATCCACGCCGCGCCCTGCGGCTTCAACGCCGATAAGCCGCACACTCGTTTCGGGCACAAAGTCATGGAATAGGCCCATCGCATTAGACCCGCCGCCAATACAGGCAACGACAGCATCGGGCAGGCGGCCTTCGCGATCTAAAATTTGCGCCTTGGCTTCGCGGCCAATAATGGCTTGGAAATCACGGACCATAGCGGGGTAAGGATGCGGTCCTGCGACGGTGCCGATACAGTAAAAGGTATCGCCGACATTGGTGACCCAATCGCGCAGGGCTTCATTCATCGCATCTTTCAAGGTCGCTGTGCCGCTATGTACGGCACGGACTTCGGCCCCGAGCAGGCGCATCCGAAAGACATTCGGCTTTTGGCGGACAATATCCGTCGCGCCCATATAGACGATACATTTCAGGCCAAAGCGCGCGGCAACTGTGGCCGTTGCGACGCCGTGCTGTCCCGCGCCTGTCTCAGCGATAATGCGGCTCTTGCCCATGCGCTTGGCGAGCAGAATTTGGCCCATGCAATTATTGATTTTATGCGCGCCAGTATGGTTGAGCTCATCACGCTTGAAATAAATCTTAGCCCCATCTGCGAACTCGGTGAGGCGCTCAGCGAAATAAAGTGGAGACGGACGGCCGACATAATGGTTGAAAAAATCATCAAGTTCGGCTTGGAAAGTGGGGTCAGCCTTAGCCTCCTCATAAGCTTTCTCAAGCTCAAGGATTGGCGGCATCAAAGTCTCGGCGACATAACGCCCGCCAAAATCACCAAAGCGTCCATTCTCATCAGGAGTCGTAATGTTTTCAGGTTTACCCATTTCGTTATCCTTGGTCGTGAACCGCTTTCATAAAGGCTTGAATTTTCGCCGCATCCTTTACGCCCGCGCTCGCTTCAAGGCCAGAGCTAACATCGAGGATAGGCGCATTTGTCCTCTGTAAAGCTTCCGCCGCATTGTCGGGGGTGAGGCCGCCCGCAAGCGCCCATATTTTCGGGAGGGGCGCGGCGGCCAGAATATTCCAATCAAAGGACAGGCCGTGTCCGCCTCGTGCGGTTTCGACCCCATCGGGACGTGTGGGTGGTTTAGCGTCATAGAGCAGAAAATCCGCAACCCCCGCATAATGCTCGGCCTGCTTCATATCCTCAGCCGTGGCAATGGCCACGGCTTTAATGATGCGCGTTTTGGAGAGCCGCGCTATCTCGGCCACGCGGTCGACACTCTCATCGCCATGCAGCTGTATGTAATCAGGCTGCATGTGCGCGGCGATAGCCATGATCAGGGCATCATCAGGATTAACCGTCACGGCCACAGTCTTTGCGCTACCATTGGCGGGGCGAGAGAGGACGGCTGCATCAGCCACGGACACCCGCCGCGAAGATTTCGCTTCAACGATAAACCCAAGGTAAGACGCACCATAGAGGATAGCTGCTTCAACATCTTCGGGCCGTTTCAAGCCGCATATTTTAACTTTGCTATGCATGGGGTGGGGATAACAGGTTTCGATTTTGAAAAACACCTTAATCCTCGTTGAAATCCGCAAAAATCACCGAGTTTATGAGGGCCAAAAACTATTAAATCCTTGCTTGTGATAGGATGGCCTATAGTGGCTGTGTTCCCGCTACAGGGACAGGCAAAACGCGTAGCTTTGTTTGTAACGGGACGGTGAGGTCAAGCGCCGTGATTTACGCGTGCGGAATGCGGGCCTCTGTGTGTCTCACTTGAGAGGCAGCAGATAAAATCACCGCCGCAGGGTTAGTGCCTTGTGTTTATTATCTTAAGAAGGTGCCTCAAGGTATCGACCCTGCGGACGTCCATTTATTTGGGCACGAGGTAAATGTTGGCTTTCATTTAAAAAAGGCCGAGTCAAAGCGCAGGAGAGCTGTATCTGTTGACCCATGAGTAAGGCCGCCAAGCAAAATTCATGCCGCAAACCTTATTTTAAACCTTTTCCTCTAAGCCAATCCTTAATGAGCTGAAAAATCAGCCTTTATATTGAGCCCTTAGGGCCGTGAATGAATGGTGAAATATTATGGCTTTATCGCCTAAGTTACAGGTCAAACAGGGCCAGTCCCTTGTTATGACGCCGCAATTGCAGCAGGCGATTAAGCTGTTGCAACTCTCAAATATAGAGCTTTCGGCTTTTGTCGAAGAACAGCTTGAAAGCAATCCTTTATTGGAGCGCGGAACGGGGGATGAAAACCGCCGCGGCGAGGATGTCGCCAATGTTGAGGCGGCAGACCCAAGCGTCAGTGTTGACGCGCCAGCCTCTAATGCATCGGATATGGACGCGCCGGATCATGCCATGAACAGCGAGGCCACAGCATCAGATATAGCGGCTGATGTCGGCGGTTCAGTCGATTGGTCCAAGGCAGGGACGGGCGGTAGTTTTAACGGCAGCGGAGAGTATGATGCCGTAGCGAACACAGCCGCTGAAAAGAGCTTATCTGAGCATTTGCATGAGCAGCTCGCCATGTTGCATCTGTCTGATCGCGACCGCTTGATTGCCCGGCACCTTATAGATCATGTTGATGAAAACGGATATTTACGCGCGGACATTACCGATATTGCGAACAATTTGGGCGTCGCTGAAAACAGTGTTTTGTCTTTGGTGACTCAGCTGCAAACGTTCGAACCCACAGGGGTTTTTGCGCGTAATCTGTCTGAATGCTTATCGCTTCAGCTTCGCGATGCAGGGGCGCTTGATATGTCTATGCAAGCGCTTTTGGACAATCTTGAAGTACTGGCTAAGCATGATCTCACAAAACTCATGAAGCTCTGTGCGGTGGATAAGGAAGAGCTGATGGCGCGTGTTAAGCGCTTGAAATCGCTCGCGCCTAAACCGGGTTTGGCCTATGGCGGCGAGATGGCGGCAGCCGTAGAGCCTGACGTCTTTATTCGGGAAACGCCGCAAGGTGGTTGGGCGGTTGAGCTGAATTCCGATACATTGCCGCGCGTGCTTGTCGATAATCGTTATTACAATGAGATTGCGGCCTTGGGCGGAGACGAAAAGACTAAAGAATTTATGAGCGAATGCCATGCCAATGCCAATTGGCTCGTTAAATCACTTGACCAACGCGCGCGCACAATTTTGAAAGTCGCGAGTGAAATTGTAAAACAGCAAGACGGTTTTTTCGCTTATGGTATCGATCATATGCGCCCACTCAATTTGAAAACTGTCGCCGATGCAATTGAGATGCATGAATCCACGGTTTCGCGCGTAACATCAAATAAGTTCATGTCCACGCCGCGCGGTATGTTCGAGTTAAAATATTTCTTCGGTGCGAGCATTCCGTCACTCGGCGGGGGGGAAGCGCATAGCGCTGAAGCCGTGCGTCACAAGATAAAAATTTTGATCGACGAAGAAATCGCAGGTGATGTGAAATCAGATGACAAATTGGTGGCGTTATTGCGAGATCAAGGCATCGACATAGCACGACGGACAGTGGCCAAATATCGGGAGGCGCTAGGGATACCAAGCAGTGTTGAACGCAGGCGGATATTTAAGCATTCTGCGTAATGTCGCTCCCCCGTGAACGGGGCGAGGGGATTACTTCGGCAACATCGGAAAGAACCCACTCGTTCTCTCAACATAATCCCGATAATTTTTCCGCTTTTTCATCTCGCGTTCTAGTAAGTCGCGACCTGAGACACGGGTCAAGAGAAAGGTCATAATTAGTGGTGCAAAAATCGTGGTCCAGCCCCAAGGCGCTTGGCAAGCCACAAGCCAGATACCCCACCACATGCAGGCATTGCCGAAATAATTCGGATGGCGCGTATATTTCCACAGGCCGGTATCAAGAACAGGTTTATCCTCTTTCGGCCCATCATAGTTTTTGTTTTTCTTCATGAATTTTGTGAGTTGCCAGTCGCCAACAGCTTCAAAGAGAAACCCGATAAGCCAGAGGAGGGCGCCGAGTATGGCGAGGATGCCGATTTTTGATTTTATTGATTCTGAAAATATCACTTGATCGTCTCCTATTCGTTCTGACCAAATGTGTTGTTCATAACCTGTCGCCATCGCCACCCAAATCGGGGCGCTGACAATCATAATCAACAGGCCTTGACCGAAATAGACCGTGAAAAGCGTACGGATACGCCAGGCCAGTTCGCTCATGCCTTTCTTCTCCGCACGTTTGCGCATAGCGACATAACGCTTGTCTTCACCGTGACCCAGATTGCGCTTTGCAAGATAGAGAGAGAGCCGAATGCCCCAAGCAATGGGCATAGTGGCGAGGAGCCAGAGATAAGGAGTCTTTACATCAGCAAGGTATAAACACACGACGGCCACCACTAAAAAGCCAAAACCCCAGAAAATATCAATCAAACTGGCATCTTTTACAGCAACACTAATAGCCCAGAGGAGGGTGAGCAGACCAAATACGACAACAGCCGAATGGGTAAAATTCACAAGTATATCTGAGAGCATGGGGCAGCCTTTTTATGTCGTCTTGGCATAAATACGCGGCGGAGGCAAAAAGGGACGTCTCTTACGTTCGGCAGAGGGCTAAGACTAGGCGTCTTTTAGACTTCCTTCTGGTTCGGTTGTCTCTCTATCAACGGCTTTGGGGTCATGGGCTTTGCGGCGATCAAGTTCATTGACAAAGCTGTGATTAACATCGCGGTGTTCGGCCTCATCAGCACGGACAGCGATAATGACATCGCTTAGCCGGGCATCTTTATCTAGCTGCCAATAGTCTATCGCAATGTCGGGGGCAGGGACGTTTTCATGGCGGCCCTCTTCGACTTCTTTGAGATATTGCGTATAGCTAATCACCGCTTCTTCTTCGAAGTAACCGACAACGCGGTGGGCGGTACGCGGCGCGAACAAATAAAGGAAGAAATAGGCATTATAAAATATGAGCTGAACTGCCATAATCAGGAAGCGCTCAAACCAGTTTGGTTGAGCTATCTCGATGAACGTCATTAGGTGCATACGTTCATTCTCGGCTTCATCAAGGAGGGTGCGGATCCAACCCTCATCGTCTCGCATTTTGCGCAGAGCAGTTAGGTGTTGCCACAAGCCGCCAACCATCCCGGGGACTGCAGCTACAGTTTCGAGGACAACGGCGCGGTGGCCATAGCGTTTGGCAAAAAATTTATCAGCAAAGAAACGGAGGAAGCGCACAAAGGCATAAGCAATCTTATCACTCATGGTTTTAGGGGTGACATGGGTATCAAGCGTAATATCGAAATCAACAACGCGCGGCGCGGGTTTGACAGAGGTCTGCATATGGGGCTCTCGGTGATACTGCTGACTATAACATAATAACACTTAGGTAGGGAGAAGGTATCCTGCGAGGGGACGGAGTGTCGCCAAAGGCCGTTTTATTGTCGCAGTTATCCCCGACGGGCCTCATACAGTGCAATTGCGGCGGCTGTTGCCACGTTCAAGCTTTCGGCCTGTCCGGGAACAGGATGGCTCATCATTGGGATTTTGGCGAGTTGGTCACAGGTTTTGCGCACACGTTCGCGCAGGCCAGGGCCCTCCGCGCCCATGACGATGACGTGCTGGCCGCCACCTGAAACGGCGTCTTTCAGTTCAAGATCGTTTTCTCCGGCGAGGCCCGTGACCATCCAGCCAATCCGCTGGAGGTTTTGCAGCGTGTTCGCGATATTGGTTTCCAAGCAGACGGGCACTGTTTCAAGGCACCCAACAGCGACTTTGGCGAGAGCGCCAGATAAAGGCGGCGCTTTGCGGGTTTGCATGACAAGGGCACGGACGCCAAAGGCTGAACAGAGGCGCAACATAGCCCCGACATTGTGCGGGTCAGTAATTTGGTCGAGTACAAGAATCAATCCGTCGCCGTCCTGATCGGCTATGGCTTCGAGGTGTGGCCATTCGAGCGGAGCGGCTTTGATCGCAATGCCTTGATGCACAGCTTCGCGCGGGATGGCTTTGTCGAGAACATTGGGAAGAAGGATTTTAGGCGGCGGGGCGGTTTGCGGAAGTTTGTACCGCACCGCTGAGTGCTCAGTTAAGAGGATTTCATGAATAGTCCGGCGGGGGTTGGCGAGTGCAGCATTACAAGCATGTGCGCCCCAAATCCAACCTGACCCGCCCTCATGGCCTGAACCGGGGCGGCGGGATCGCTTTGCATCCATAGCTTTGGGCGAGCGCGGGCGAGTCATAGCCCCATGAGAGCGCATTCCATAGGCTCTTTTCTGGCCGCTATCCTGTCCAGGGCGGGATTCATTTGATTTTAAGGCTTTTTTGCCTGTTTTTCTTTGAAATCCGCTATTGCGTGAATTCTTTGACATCTCTATATACCCGCTTGAATTAAAGACATTGTCTCTGTGCGTTGTGCCGCTAACACGTTAGTGGACTGACTTACAGGGCCTTTTTTGTTGGAGGCAACACATTAGTTTCCGGCCGCATTAACCAAGCGGTTTGTAGGTTGGACAGGTGGCCGAGTGGTTAAAGGCGTCAGACTGTAAATCTGATCACTATGTGTACGTTGGTTCGAATCCAACCCTGTCCACCACCTCCAACGAAACTTTAAAATATACACGGCGGGCGTTGTGTAGTGGTAAGACCTCAGCCTTCCAAGCTGATGACGCGAGTTCGATTCTCGCCGCCCGCTCCAAAATTTCTCGGTCAAACGAGAAGAGACGTTAAACCCCGGCCAATGATGGCCACAACATGTGAGAAGTAGACATGGCAAAAGAAAAGTTTGAGCGTAATAAGCCGCATGCGAATATCGGCACGATTGGTCACGTTGACCATGGTAAGACAACGCTAACGGCGGCGATCACGAAGTATTTCGGTGATTTCCAGGCCTATGACCAAATTGATGGCGCGCCAGAAGAAAAAGCGCGCGGTATTACAATTTCAACAGCTCACGTTGAGTATGAGACGGATAATCGTCACTATGCTCACGTTGATTGCCCAGGTCACGCGGACTATGTTAAGAACATGATCACAGGTGCAGCCCAAATGGACGGCGCTATCTTGGTTGTGAATGCCGCTGACGGCCCAATGCCTCAGACACGTGAGCACATCTTGCTTGCGCGTCAGGTTGGTGTTCCGGCGCTTGTCGTTTACATGAACAAAGTTGACCAGGTTGACGATGAAGAGCTGCTCGAGCTCGTCGAAATGGAAATCCGTGAGCTGCTCAGCTCTTATGACTTCCCGGGCGACGACATTCCTGTGATTGCAGGGTCAGCTTTGGCTGCGATGGAAGGCAAGAACCCAGACATCGGCGAAGAGTCTATTAAGAAGCTTATGGCAGCTGTCGACGAGTATATCCCGCAGCCTCCACGCGCGATTGACGAGCCTTTCCTTCTTCCAATCGAAGATGTGTTCTCAATCTCAGGTCGGGGTACTGTTGTGACTGGACGTGTCGAGCGCGGCGCTGTTAATGTTGGAGACGAAATTGAAATCGTCGGCATCAAAGATACACAAAAGACAACATGTACGGGTGTTGAAATGTTCCGTAAGCTGCTTGATCGCGGTGAAGCGGGTGACAATATTGGCGCACTTATCCGCGGTATTGACCGTGATAAGGTCGAGCGTGGTCAGGTTCTGTGTAAGCCAGGTTCAGTTACGCCGCACAAAAAGTTTGTTGGCGAAGCTTACATCCTGACAAAAGATGAAGGTGGTCGTCACACGCCATTCTTTAACAATTACCGTCCGCAGTTCTACTTCCGTACAACTGACGTGACAGGCGTTGTGACATTGGACTCTGGCACAGAAATGGTCATGCCGGGCGACAATGTGAACATCAATGTTGAGCTTATCGTGCCCATCGCTATGGAAGAGAAGCTCCGCTTCGCGATCCGCGAAGGTGGCCGCACAGTCGGCGCCGGCGTCGTCGGTAAAATCATTGAGTAGATAGAGTTTTCGGGCTCGCTTCCCCTTTTTAGTGGGGTGAGCCCGTTTTGTTGTTTGAAAGCGTAGAAACGGATTTCCATCATGGATCGTCAAAATATTCGCATTCGGTTGAAGGCATTCGACCATCGTATCCTCGACACCTCGACGAAAGAGATTGTCAGTACAGCTAAGCGCACTGGCGCAACTGTGAGAGGTCCGATTCCTTTGCCGACCCGCATTGAAAAATTCACTGTGAACCGTTCACCTCACGTGAACAAAAAATCGCGTGAGCAGTTCGAAATCCGTACGCATAAGCGTATGCTCGATATCGTTGACCCAACACCACAGACCGTTGACGCGCTTATGAAGCTCGATCTTGCGGCTGGCGTTGATGTCGAAATTAAGTTGGGAGCATAGACATGTTGCGGACAGGTCTATTAGCAAAAAAACTGGGCATGACGCACGTCTATGACGATTTGGGCAATCATGTTCCTGTGACAGTTCTTTCTTTAGAGGGTTGTCAGGTTGTGGCTCAAAAAACCAAAGAGCGTGATGGCTATTCTGCTGTTCAATTGGGTGCGGGCGAAGCCAAGCCCAAGCGTGTTTCCAAAGCTGAGCGTGAGCGTTTTGCAAAAGCGGGCGTCACGCCAAAGCGAAAGCTTGTTGAATTTCGCGTCGCGGATGAAAACCTTGTCGAAGTCGGCGAAGAACTTGTCGCAGGTCACTTCCTTCCAGGCCAAAAAGTTGACGTCTCAGGCGTCACGGTTGGTAAAGGTTTCGCCGGTGCGATGAAGCGTCATAACTTTGGCGGCCTGCGCGCGACACATGGTGTTTCAATCTCTCACAGATCACATGGCTCAACAGGTCAATGTCAGGATCCTGGTAAAGTTTTCAAAGGCAAGAAAATGGCTGGTCACATGGGGGCTGTTCGTAGAACAAACCAAAATCTCGAAGTCGCCCGTGTCGAAATCGAAGATGGTCTTATCCTGATCAAGGGGGCAACGCCTGGTGCTAAAGGCGCTTGGGTTGAAGTCCGCGATGCTGTGAAAAAAGCACAGCCTGAGGATATCATTTTCCCTGCAGCCACTATGGGTGACCGTAAGGCGGCTTTAAAGGCGGCTGAAGAGGCTGAAGCTTCGGCATTGGCAGAAGCTGAGGCTGAAGCGAAACGCGTGGCCGAAGAGCAAGCAGCGGCTATGGCTGCCACAACAGATGATGAAGGCGGAGAAGGCTAGATGAAACTCGACGTCCAAACATTAGCGGGCAAAAAATCCGGCTCTGTCGATCTCGACAAAGGCGTTTTTGGTCAAGAGCCTCGCAAAGACATTTTACATCGTATGGTGCGCTATCAACTTGCGAAACGTCAGGCCGGTACGCATCAAGTGCAAGAGCGCGGTGATGTATCCAAGCGTAATAAGCGTATTGGTAATCAAAAAGGCGGCGGTACAGCGCGTCACGGTAACGGCTCTGTCTCTCAGTTCCGCGGCGGTGCCAAAGCTCACGGACCACGTTCTCGCTCACATGCGATTGATCTTCCAAAGAAAGTTCGTGCTATGGCTCTTCGTCATGCGTTGTCCTCAAAGGCGAGCTCGAAAGAGCTTATCATAATTGATGATGCCGCTATGAAAGCGCCAAAGACGGCGGATCTTCGCAAGCAACTTGAAAAGCTCGGCGTGACTAACGGTCTTATCGTTTCTGGCAATTCTGTAGATGAGAATTTCGCCAAAGCTGCAAGTAATATTCCTAACCTCGATGTCCTGCCAAGTCAGGGTGCGAACGTTTATGACATTTTAAAGCGTCATACGCTCGTTCTGACCAAGCAAGCCGTCCAAGATTTGGAGGCACGCCTCAAATGAGTATAGCTGCCCGCCATTATGACAGTGTTCTCTCTCCGATTATCACGGAAAAGACAACAATCGTCGCTGAAAATAATCAGGTCGTATTCGAAGTGCCGGTTTCCGCCACTAAGCCTGAGATCAAAGAAGCTGTTGAGCAGCTTTTTAAGGTCTCTGTCACGGCTGTGAATACGCTTCGCCTGAAAGGTAAAACCAAGCGCTTCCGCGGAATTCCCGGTCGCCGCAAAGATATCAAAAAAGCTATCGTTACGCTGAAAGACGGCGATAGCATTGATATCGCAACAGGTCTGTAGGAAGAGAAGATGGCTTTAAAGACATTTAATCCCACTAGCCCGTCACGCCGTAATTTGGTTCAAGTTGACCGCACAGGCCTCCATAAAGGACGTCCTGAAAAGTCACTGACTGAAGGTCTGACGAAGAAAGGTGGTCGCAACAATACAGGCCGTATCACAATGCGCCGCCAAGGTGGGGGGCATAAGCGCCTTTACCGTATGGTTGACTTCAAGCGTGCAAAAAAAGATATGGCGGCGACTGTTCTTCGTCTCGAATATGATCCGAACCGGACCGCTTTCATTGCGCTAATTCAGTATAAAGACGGTGAGAAGTCTTACATTTTAGCTCCACAACGTTTGGCGGCTGGCGACACAGTTATTTCATCCGCCAAGGCTGATGTTAAGCCCGGTAACACTATGCCGCTTCGCGCTATGCCTGTCGGAACAATCATTCACAACATTGAGCTCAAGCCCGGTAAGGGTGGCCAGATTGCCCGCTCAGCCGGTGCCTATGCTCAGCTTGTTGGCCGTTCAGAAGGTTACGCTCAGGTTCGCCTTAAGTCCGGCGAAATGCGCATGGTTCACCAAACATGTTTGGCGACTGTTGGCGCGGTTTCAAACCCTGATCATATGAACATCAATCTTGGTAAGGCCGGACGTAAGCGTTGGCTTGGTAAGCGCCCGCAAGTTCGCGGCGTGGCCATGAACCCTGTAGATCACCCTCACGGTGGTGGTGAAGGCCGTACATCAGGTGGTCGTCACCCGGTTACGCCTTGGGGTAAGCCGACTAAAGGTGCTCGCACTCGCTCTAATAAAGCGACTGACAAATTCATCATTCGTTCGCGTCACGCGAAGAAAAAACGTTAGGGAGCGCGGAAGATGCCACGTTCAGTATGGAAAGGTCCGTTTGTTGACGGATACCTCCTTAAAAAAGCCGAAGCGACTAAATCCGAGGGGCGTCACAAGCCTATCAAGACTTGGTCGCGCCGTTCGACAATTATGCCGGGTTTTGTTGGCCTGACATTTCAAGTCCATAACGGCCAGAAATTCGTTCCTGTTCTCGTCAATGAGGATATGGTGGGTCACAAATTTGGTGAGTTTTCACCATCGCGGACTTACTATGGCCACGGCGTTGATAAAAAAGCGAAGCGGAAATAGTCATGGCTAAAGCAAAAAATCCACGCCGTGTTGGCGATAATGAGGCGCGTGCGAAACTTCGTATGATCCGCATAAGTCCGCAAAAGCTTAACCTTGTAGCGCAACTTATTCGCGGTAAGAAAGTCGAAACAGCGCTCGCTGATCTTGAGTTCTCTCACAAGCGTATTTCAGGCGACGTGAAAAAGGTTCTTCAGTCAGCTATTGCTAATGCCGAGAACAATCACGGTCTTGATATTGATAGCCTTATCGTTTCAGAGGCCTATGTCGGTAAGAACCTCGTCATGAAGCGCTTCCGCGCACGTGCGCGTGGCCGCGGCGCCCGTATCTTAAAGCCATTCTCAGAGCTAACAATCGTTGTTCGCGAAATTGAAGAAACCGTTGAAGAGGCTCCTGCTAAAAAGCCGAGTAAGAAGAAAGAGGCTGCGTAATGGGACAGAAGATTAATCCAATTGGCCTTCGCCTCGGTATTAACCGCACGTGGGAATCTCGTTGGTATGCTAACACAGCTGAATATGGCGATTTGCTGCATCAAGATCTTGCGATCCGCTCCTTTCTTATGTCTGAGCTTAAAGCTGCCTCTGTTGCGCGTATCATTATTGAGCGTCCGCACAAAACCTGCCGCATCACAATCTACACGGCGCGTCCGGGTGTTGTGATTGGTAAAAAAGGCGCAGACATCGAAGTGCTACGCAAGCGCGTCGCATCCATGGTTGATGGTGAAGTCTTCATCAATCTTGTTGAAGTCCGTAAACCAGAAGTTGATGCTAATCTTGTAGCTGACGGGATTGCCCAACAGCTTGAGCGCCGCGTCTCTTTCCGCCGTGCCATGAAGCGTTCGCTGCAAAGCGCCATGCGTATGGGCGCTAAGGGCTGTAAAATTAAACTTGGCGGTCGTCTTGGCGGTGCGGAAATCGCGCGTGTTGAGCAGTATCAAGAAGGATCCGTGCCGTTACACACAATGCGGGCTGACATCGATTACGGCGTCGCTCGCGCGATGACGGCAATGGGTATCATCGGTATTAAAGTCTGGATCAATAAGGGCGAAATCCTTGAGCATGATCCAATGGCACATGACAAACGCATGAATGACCAAGGCGATACACGTTCGCGCGGCGGCAATGACCGCTCAGGCGGACGCGGCAATCGTGACCGTCGTCCTGCGCGTGCAAATTAAAAGAGGGTTTTGAGCCATGTTACAGCCAAAACGTACAAAATTCCGCAAAGCCCATAAGGGCCGGATCAAGGGCGTCGCCAAAGGCGGAACTGCTCTTAACTTCGGGTCATATGGCCTTAAGGCTCTTGAGCCTGAGCGCGTTACAGCTCGCCAGATCGAAGCCACACGTCGTGCTATTACACGTCATATGAAACGTGCAGGCCGCGTCTGGATTCGCATTTTCCCAGATGTGCCTGTGACGAAGAAGCCGACTGAAGTTCGGATGGGTAAAGGTAAGGGTTCTGTTGAATTCTGGGCCTGTAAAGTCAAGCCCGGTCGGATCATGTTTGAGATTGACGGTGTGTCTGATGCAGTTGCGCGTGAAGCGCTTCGTCTTGGCGCCGCAAAATTACCTGTGAAGTGTAAAATCGTTACACGTCCGGGCGAATAGTAGGAGCTGACCGATGAAAGCTACCGACGTCAGAGCAATGACAGAAGATCAACTTAGTGATGAGTTGCTCAAGCTGAAAAAAGAGCAGTTTAATCTGCGGTTTCAAGAGGCGACCGGCCAATTGGAAAAAACAGCACGTGTGCGCCAAGTCCGTCGTGACATCGCCCGCGTGAAAACGATTCAGGCTGAGAAAAAATCAGCCGCGAAAGCATAGGTAGGTCGAGATGCCAAAACGCATACTCCAAGGCACGGTTGTGTCAGATAAAGGCGAAAAAACAGTTGTCGTAAAGATCGAACGGTCTTTCCTGCATCCGCTTTTGAAGAAGACCATTCGCCGGACGAAAAAATATCACGCGCATGATGAAAAAAATGCGCATAAAGTGGGCGATACAGTTCGTATCATCGAATGTGCGCCTAAAAGTAAACTCAAGCGGTGGGAAGTTTACGCAGGTTAGAGTTCACTCTTCCTCGTATCCAACCCCTTAATAAGGAGACGGTCGCATGATTCAAATGCAATCAAATTTAGATGTCGCCGATAATTCCGGTGCCCGCCGCGTCCAGTGCATTAAAGTCCTGGGTGGATCAAAGCGTCGTTATGCCCATGTTGGCGACACGATTGTTGTTTCTGTCAAAGAAGCTATCCCTCGCGGCAAAGTGAAAAAAGGCGATGTGCGTAAAGCCATCGTTGTTCGCGTACGCAAGGACATTCAACGCCGCGACGGCTCTGTCATTCGTTTTGACGGAAACGCCGCAGTTATCATTAACAATAATGGTGAGCCGATTGGTACACGTATTTTTGGCCCTGTTCCTCGTGAACTTCGCGCTAAAAATCACATGAAAATCGTCTCGCTGGCACCAGAGGTTCTCTAGTCATGGCCGCGAAGATCAAAAAAGGCGACCACGTGGTCGTTATCGCCGGTAAGGATAAAGGCACTAAGGGTGAAGTCCTAAAAGTGTTCCCTAAGGATTCCCGCGTCATCGTTAAAGGTGTTGCTATGGTCAAGCGTCACGTGCGCCCAAGCCAAGCTGACCCTGAAGGCGGAATTAAAACCTTTGAGGCCCCTATCCATATTTCAAACGTCGCACATCTTGATCCAAAGGGTGGCAAGCCCACTCGCGTTGGCTTCAAGTCACTAAAAGACGGTAAAAAGGTCCGCGTGGCCACAAAATCAGGGGAGGTCATCGATGGCTAAACCATATGAGCCGCGTCTTGCCGCAATCTACCGCGATGAAATTCGCGCAAAGATGAAAGAGCAATTCGGATATAAAAACGACATGCAAATTCCTAAGATTGAGAAAGTAGTTCTCAATATGGGGCTGGGCGAAGGTGTTGCTGACAAGAAGAAAGTTGAAGCTGCGATTGCAGAGCTTGAGCTGATCGCCGGTCAGAAGCCTCTTCCAACAAAGTCAAAGAAATCAATTGCGGGCTTTAAGCTTCGTGATGGAATGGTTATCGGCGCGAAAGTCACACTTCGCCGCGACCATATGTTTGAATTCTTGGACCGCCTTATCAATATCGCGCTGCCACGGACTCGTGACTTTCGCGGTTTGAACGGGAAAAGCTTTGACGGACACGGCAATTACGCTATGGGCCTGAAAGAACATATCGTATTCCCTGAAATCAATTATGATCAAGTGGATACGGTTCGCGGTATGGACATCGTTGTTCAAACCAGTGCAAAAACAGATGAAGAAGCCAAGGCATTACTGGCAGCATTCTCGTTCCCTTTCCGGAACTAGATTGAACGCAGTAAGCAAAGCATTCCGTAAATGTAAGAAACTTACGGTAAGCAAATAGGAGAATAAAATGGCTAAAGTTAGCTCAGTTGAGCGCAATCTTAAGCGTCAGCGTATGGTGGCAAAATATGCTGCTAAGCGTGCACTTTTAAAAGATATAGCGCGCAATAAAGAACTGCCCGTAGAAGAGCGTTTTGCCGCTCAGCTTAAACTCGCAGCTTTGCCGCGTAATTCAGCTGAATCGCGCATTCGTAACCGTTGTCAGGTTACGGGTCGCCCGCGCGGTTACTACCGTAAAATGAAAATGTCCCGTATTGCATTGCGTGAGCTTGGCTCACAAGGTTTGCTTCCGGGTCTCGTGAAATCAAGCTGGTAGGGGGCCGATATGTCTTTTTCTGATCCTCTGGGCGATATGCTCACACGTATCCGTAACGCTATCATGCGTGACCGGTCTTCGGTAACTACTCCGGCGTCAAACTTACGTGGCCGTGTTCTTGATGTTTTGGCTGATGAAGGTTTTATCCGCGGATATTCTGAAACTCAGGTCGATGGCTTCCGAGCTTTCGAAGTTGAGCTGAAATATTTCGAAGGCGAAGCAGTTATCCGTGAGATTAAACGCGTGTCTAAGCCAGGGCGCCGTGTTTACTCGTCCGTTAAAACTCTCCCGCAAGTCCGTAATGGCTTGGGTATTGCGATCCTCTCAACGCCTAAAGGCGTGATGAGTGATGCTGCTGCCCGCGAAGCCAATGTCGGCGGCGAAGTCCTTTGTCAGGTGTCCTAAGATGTCTCGTATTGGTAAAAAACCGGTCACTATCCCGTCAGGCGTTACGCTGACGCAAGAAGGCCAAACGATTAAAGCTAAAGGTCCTAAGGGCGAACTCAGCTTTACGCTTCCTGATTCCGTTACTGGAAAAATTGAGGGTGAAGAGTTTTCAGTTCAGCCGCTCGTGCAAAACAAAAACGGTATGTCAATGTGGGGCATGTGCCGCACCATGATTGCTAACCTTATTGAAGGTGTGACGAACGGCTACAAAAAAGAGCTTGAGCTTAAAGGTGTTGGTTATCGTGCCCAAATGAAGGGTTCTATGCTCTCTATGCAGCTTGGTTTCTCACACGACGTTGAGTTTACGCCGCCGGAAGGCATTACAATTACAGCTCCAAAGCCAACATCTGTTATTGTCGAAGGCATTGACAAGCAACAAGTTGGTCAAGTCGCTGCTGTTATTCGTTCATACCGTAAACCTGAGCCTTACAAGGGCAAAGGCGTTCGTTATGTCGGCGAATATGTCCGCAGCAAAGAAGGTAAGAAGAAGTAGCCATGAAAACTGCTCGCGAAAATATGCAGCGTCGTGCGCAACGCGTCCGCCGCCGCCTCAAAAAACATTCAGCTGGTCGTCCTCGCTTGTCTGTGTATCGTTCTTCAAAGAACATCTCAGTACAAATCATCGACGATGCAACAGGAACAACTTTAGCCTCTGCGTCAACTATTGAAGACAAGAAAGCTAAAGGTTCCGATACGGCAGCCGCTCAGCGTATTGGCAAGCTCATTGCTGAACGTGCTAAAAAAGCCAAAGTAGAAGACGTTGTCTTTGACCGCGGCCCATATCTCTATCATGGCCGCGTTAAAGCGCTGGCTGATGCGGCTCGCGAAGCCGGTTTGAAATTCTAGGAAAGCTAAGATTATGGCAGGCAGAGAAGATAACCGCCGCGGTAAGCGCGAAGAAGAAGATAACGAGTTCATTGACCGTTTGGTTCACATTAACCGCGTCGCTAAGACTGTTAAGGGTGGCCGTAACATGAGCTTTGCAGCACTTGTTATCGTCGGTGACGAAAAGGGACGTGTTGGGTTCGGTAAGGGCAAGGCCCGCGAAGTGCCTGAAGCTATCCGTAAGGCCTCTGAAGAAGCTAAGAAAACAATGATCCGCGTGCCATTGCGTGAGGGTCGTACGCTCCATCATGATGTTCGCGGACGTCACGGTGCAGGTAAAATTGTTATGCGCGCAGCCCCTCCCGGAACTGGCGTTATTGCTGGTGGTCCTATGCGGGCTGTTTTGGAATGCCTTGGCGTTCAAGACGTTGTCGGTAAGTCACTGGGCACATCTAACCCTTACAACATGGTTCGTGCCACGTTTGAAGGTTTGAAGAACATGGAAAGCCCACGTACGATTGCTAATAAGCGCGGTAAAAAAGTGGGCGACATTGTTGGCCGCCGTAATGATGGTGCCTCAGCACCTGAAGCTATCGCTGAAGCCTAGAGGATTTAATCATGGCTAAAAAAGCAACATTAAAAGTCCGCCAAACAGGTAGCCCGATCCGCCGTAAGCCGGATCAAAAGGCGACTTTGGTTGGGCTCGGGCTCGGCAAAATTGGCCGCGTTCGTGAATTAGAAGATACACCCTCTGTCCGTGGAATGATCAACAAGATCTCTCACATGGTAGAAATAGTCGAAGAGTAGTCTCTGAGCTCATATTTGAGCCTATAGAAACCTCCTTTGGAGAAAAGAACATGCGTTTAAATGAACTCAGTGATAATCCCGGTGCAACTAAGGCCCGCCTACGTGTGGGCCGTGGCGTAGGCTCCGGCAAAGGTAAAACAGCCGGCCGCGGTGTCAAAGGTCAGAAGTCACGCTCCGGTGTGTCCATTAATGGCTTTGAAGGCGGTCAAATGCCGATCTATATGCGTCTACCCAAACGCGGCTTTAACAAGCCAAACCGCAAGCGTTGGGCAGAATTATCAATCGCTAACCTTAACCGTGCTGTCGAAGCCGGTAAGCTTGATGCGAAAACAGATTACGATGCGGCCGCGCTCGTCGAAGCCGGCGTAATTCGCCGCGCTAAAGATGGTGTGCGTCTTATTGGTTCCGGTAAAATGTCAAAAGCTGTAAAGCTGTCAGTGTCAGGCGCAACGCCCGGCGCTATCAAAGCTGTCGAGGCGGCCAAAGGGTCTGTGACTGTTCTTGATGAGTCGGTTACTTATCGTGCTAAAGGCGAGAAAGCTGACAAATCCGGCAAAACGTCCAAAGCTGACAAGAAAGCTGCAGAGCCTAAAGCTGAAAAGCCAGCTGCGAAGGCTGCGCCTAAGGCGAAAGCCGCGCCAAAAGCAAAAGCGCCTGCCAAAAAAGCAGATAAGGCAGTTGAGGCAGACGATCTTACAAAGATTAGCGGTATAGGTCCGGTTTTTGCGAAACGTCTCGCAGAAGAAGGTATAACGACTTACGAACAAGTAGCCAAGTTGACGAAAACTCGTATTGCTGAACTCGACGAGAAGCTCGACCTTAAGAACAACATCGATAATGATGATTGGCCGGGACAAGCAAAAGCCTTGATGGCTGATAAAAAATAATAATCAGCCTGCTTAGCAGGCCGATAATGGTGGCTGAGATAATGTAGGCTAAGCAAGCAACAGGAGAAGACTCCGGCTTGCACTTTAAATTAGATTATAGGCTCCTATATAAGAGCCTATAACTTCTAAAGGGACGATAGTTATGGCGTCAGCCTCAGAACAGCTTGCTCAGAATATGAACCTTGGTGTTTTCGCCAAGGCCAAAGAATTACAGCAACGTCTCCTCTTCACGCTTTTTATCCTCATTATTTACCGCATCGGGACATTTGTTCCGGTACCTGGTATGGATATGGCCGCGTTTCAGCAGGCTTTCTCCTCAGGCGGCGGCGGATTACTGACACGTTTGAACATGTTTGCCGGCGGTGCCGTCGAGCGTATGGCGATTTTCGCGCTCAACGTGATGCCTTATATTTCGGCCTCGATTATTATGACTTTGATGAAGGGTTCTATTGGCTCTTTGAAGGAGCTTGATAAAGACGGCGAGCAGGGCCGTAAGCAGATCAACCAATATACACGCTATCTAACGGTCTTTTTGGCCGCCTTTCAGGCTTACGGTATCGCCCGTGCGCTACAATCAACGCCAGGTGCTGTGATAAATCCAGGCCTTTTCTTTGAAGCTTCTACAGTTATCACGCTTGTTGGCGGCACAATGTTCCTCATGTGGATGGGTGAGCAAGTTACTGCGCGCGGCGTCGGTAATGGTGTCTCTCTGATTATCTTTGCTGGTATTGTTGCCGAGCTTCCTAAAGCGATTTTCCAAGCCTTCAGCTTGAACCAACAAGGCTCTGTCTCCGAGCTTTTACTGATCTTCCTGATTGTTCTCTTTGTAGGACTATCCATGCTCATTGTTTATGTTGAACGAGCGCAGCGGCGATTATTGGTTCAATACCCCAAGCGACAAATGGCAGGTGGTAAGACATTTGGCGGCGAGTCTTCCTTCATGCCGCTTAAGCTGAACACAGCTGGTGTTATCCCGCCAATTTTCGCAAGTTCACTGTTACTGCTTCCAGCGACCTTTGGGCAACTTGCACTTAATGGTGAGGGCGCGGGTGCTAGCGCGATGACAACAATTCTGGCCTATATCGGCTATGGCTCTCCGATTTACCTCTCGCTTTATGGTATCTTGATTATCTTCTTCTGTTATTTCTACGTGCCTTATGTCTTCAAACCTGATGATGTTGCCGATAACTTGCGTAAGAATGGCGGCTTCCTGCCGGGTATTCGTCCCGGTGAGCGCACCGCGCAATATCTCTCTTACGTACTTTCACGCCTGACATTTATCGGGGCGCTCTATGTAGCCTTTGTCTGTGTGCTGCCTGAATATATTATCGCGCAAGCGGGCGGCGCCATCCCGCCATCAGTTGCGATGCTTATCGGCGGTATGTCACTTTTGATTATTGTCTCTGTAACACTAGATACTGTCGCGCAAATTCAGTCGCACCTCATTGCGCATCAATATGAAGGTCTCATCAAGAAGTCTCGTATGCGGCGCAGAAAAAAATAGGCGAGGGGAGAGCGCTATGAATATCATTATGTTTGGCCCGCCTGCAGCGGGTAAAGGCACGCAAGCTAAAAAGCTTGTCGCCGAACGCGGCCTGATTCAACTCTCCACAGGCGACATGCTCCGCGCTGCGAAAAAATCCGGAAGTGAACTTGGAAAGAAAGTCGCTGGCATTATGGATCGCGGCGAGCTTGTCTCTGATGAAATCGTTATCGCCTTGATCGAAGAACAGCTTGATATGAACCCAAATGCGAAGGGGTTTATCTTTGACGGCTTTCCGCGCACTGTGGCGCAAGCTGAAGCGCTTGATGCGTTGATGACGAAGCACAACAGTAAAGTCGATTCGGTTGTCCGTCTTTGCGTCGATGACGAGGCTTTGGTCAAAAGAATCACGAAGCGTTTTGAGGAAGAGGGTCGTAAGGACGACAATCCTGAAAGTTTTAAAGTTCGCCTGAATGCCTATAATACACAAACAGCTCCGCTGCTTCCCTATTACTCGGCGCAGGGTAAGCTGACAGAGGTTGACGGAATGGCTGATATTGCGGCTGTATCGGCCTCAATTGCGCAGGTTTTGGATAAAAATGGCAATGGAGCGGAAATTTCTGCTTCAACGCCGAAAAAAGGATTTTTCGCCAGGCTTTTTGGGGGCTAATTGCGCCCGTTAAGGAAAGATGAATTTTGTTTAAAAATGCAGGGCTAGGGCGCTTGACGGGGCCTTAGCTTAGGACTAAGTAACCCGCTTTCGCGGATAGTTCGGAACTTTCCGCCTTTTTTGCTATGGGCAAAGCAGGCGAGGGGTTCTTATACGGCGAAGGTAAGGATTTTAAGGAGGCCAATGTGGCTCGTATTGCAGGGGTGAACATCCCGACAAATAAGCGCGTAACGATCGCGCTGCGTTATATTCACGGTATTGGCCCGGCTAAAGCGGCTGAAATCTGTGAAAAAGTGGGCATCGCGGCTGAGCGCCGCGTGACGGATTTGACAGACCAAGAGATTTTGAAAATCCGTGAAACGATCGACGCGGATCACATGGTCGAAGGTGATCTTCGCCGTGAGATCAGCCAGAACATCAAGCGCTTAATGGATATGGGTAACTATCGCGGTCTTCGTCATCGCCGAGGTCTCCCCGTACGCGGTCAGCGCACACATACAAATGCACGCACACGCAAAGGCCCTGCAAAGGCCATCGCTGGTAAGAAAAAGTAGGTAGAGCACAATGGCAAAAGAACCAGGCCGCGTCCGCCGCGCCGACCGGAAGAATATCACTTCCGGCGTCGCGCACGTAAACTCAACATTCAATAACACGATGATCACGATCACGGATGCTCAAGGCAATACCGTAGCTTGGTGTAGTGCTGGCGCAATGGGCTTTAAAGGCTCTCGTAAATCTACGCCATATGCAGCGCAGGTTGCGGCTGAAGAAGCGGCTAAGAAAGCCGCTGAGCACGGCATGAATACGCTTGAAGTGAACGTCAACGGACCGGGCTCTGGCCGCGAATCTGCTGTTCGTGCTTTGCAGGCCGCAGGGTACACCATCACAACAATTCGTGACGTAACGCCTATCCCGCATAATGGCTGCCGCCCACCTAAGCGTCGCCGCGTCTAAATTTTCCCTGATTTTGGGGTCTATCCGGCGCTAGCCAGATGAAACATCTGGGTCTGCGCCACACTAGCATTAAGAGGTCACACTGTGATTGAAAAAAACTGGCAAGAACTTATTCGTCCAATCAATCCTGAGATTGAGCCTGGCCGCGATCCTGAAAGAAAAGCAGTTGTAACAGCTGAGCCGCTGGAGCGTGGTTTTGGCATGACGCTTGGTAATGCGCTTCGCCGCGTATTGCTTTCATCTCTACAGGGCGCCGCTGTCTCTGCTGTGCAGATTGATGGTATCGTACACGAATTCACATCTATCCCAGGCGTTCGCGAGGATGTCACAAACATCGTTCTGAACCTTAAAGGATTGGCTGTTCGCATGCATGCTGAAGGTCCGAAGAAACTCCTCCTTCGTAAGACTGGCGCTGGTCCCGTAACAGGTGCTGATATTGAAGAAACAGCTGATGTTGAAATCCTCAATAAAGACCACGTCATCTGCACAGCTGACGAAGGCGCTGACATCCGTATGGAACTGACTGTCACGACAGGTAAGGGCTATGTCCCTGCTGCCGCGTCACGTCCCGAAGATGCGCCTATCGGCCTTATCTCTATTGATGCACTTTACTCACCTGTAAAGCGCGTGGCTTACCGCGTTGAAGACACACGTGAAGGTCAAGTTCTCGATTATGATAAACTCATCATCGACATCGAAACAAATGCAGCGGTAACGCCGGAAGACGCTGTCGCTGTCGCGGCGCGTATCCTTCAGGACCAGTTCCAAGTCTTCGTCAACTTTGACGATCCGGAAGATGTTGGCCGCGGCGAAGAGAAGCCAGAGCTTGACTTTAACCCAGCGCTTCTGCGTAAGGTTGATGAGCTTGAGCTATCTGTGCGTTCTGCAAATTGCCTCAAGAACGACAATATCGTTTACATTGGTGATCTTATCCAAAAGTCCGAAGCCGAAATGCTCCGCACACCGAACTTTGGCCGTAAGTCACTCAATGAGATTAAAGAAGTTCTCGCTGCCATGGGTCTGCACCTCGGTATGGACGCGCCAAACTGGCCGCCAGAGAACATAGAAGAGCTCGCTAAGAAATATGACGACCACATTTAAGGTCTGATACAGACCTTTGAGGTCATAATTCGGGCTTTAGGCCCACATGAAATTTAAAGGATAAAGCCATGCGTCATAAGTTGGCCCATCGTAAACTCAACCGCACTGCCTCGCACCGTAAAGCGATGTTTGCGAATATGGCATCAAGCCTGATTGAACACGAACAAATCGTTACAACACTCCCAAAAGCAAAAGAGCTTCGTCCGATTGTTGAAAAGCTCGTCACGCTTGCAAAGCGCGGTGATCTTAACTCACGTCGTTTGGCGATTGCTCGCACACGCAATAAAGAGATGTCCAAGAAGCTTTTTGATGTTCTCGGACCTCGTTATAAAGACCGTCAAGGTGGTTACATCCGCATCATGAAAGCAGGTTTTCGCTATGGCGATAATGCTCCAATGGCTGTTATCGAGTTTGTTGATCGCGACGAGACAGCTAAGGGCGCTGTTGATCACGCCCGCAAGGAAGCAGAAGACGCTTAAGTCTTGTCATTATAATTTAAAAAAAACCCGCCCAACGTGGCGGGTTTTTTAATGCCTATTTTTTAAGCCGCTACAACGTCACTGCATGAGTCAGCCCTCTATGGGCAACCATATGGGTTCCTGAGCGTAGTATCTAAGACTAGGAACAGTTTATGCCCGCCCAACACACAGAAAAACGATACGACTATGCGGGCGGCCCCCCTTTCATAAAGCCCTCAATTATCATTAACACGGCGGCGGGCAGCACATCTGACATTACGCCTGATATTATCGCCATGTTTAAGGACAATAACTATCCCAAACCCTATGTGCATCTATGTGATCCTTCAGAGCTCACAGCTGCATTAACAACGGTCGAGACAGACGGAACAGATTTGTTGGTTATTTACGGTGGTGACGGCACTTGCAAAGCGGGGGCTGTGACGGCTCGTAAATTAGGCATCCCTCTTATTCCTCTGCCTGGCGGGACCATGAATATGCTCCCAAGGGCTGTATTCGGCCTAACGGATTGGCATAAGGCTTTAGAATTGGCCCTATCCTGTGACAAGCCGCGCTGGCAGGCGGCAGGCCTGATCAATGAAAACATATTCTTTTGCGGCGCAATATTAGGAGACCCCATAACAATGGCAGAGGCGCGAGAATCGCTCAGAGAAGGACATGTTGTAGAGGCCGTTAAGCATATTCCTGAAATTATCTCAGCCATATCTGATGGCGAGGAATTTGAATTTAAAGCGGACGGTAAGATAGCCGCAAAACATGCTAATGGGCTGCAGATTTACTGTCCTTATATGACAGAAGGCGCAAATGTAGCTGATGCCTTTGAAATTGCGTCAGTTCCGCAGCTCTCAATATCCAATCTTGTGGAAATAGGCGGAAGAGCTATTGCGCAGAATTGGAGAGAAAGCCCCCACATTAAAACAGCCTTGGTCAGTAATGTCGAGATCACAGGCCAAGGGGCTTTTGATATTTTATTGGACGGTGAGCGCGAGACGATTTCCTGTCCTCTTTCAATTTCCTTAAAGCCAGAAGGCGTTTTAGTTCTGGCGCCGGAATTGAGGGCTCATTAAGTGACGTCAATTATACAATTTGCCGATATTCATTTCGGCGTCGAGGATAAGGACGCCATGGCGGCCTTGGCGGCTATGGTGAAATTACTAAAGCCTGACGTGACAGTTATCTGCGGGGACATCACGCAGAACGGCAAAAAGGACGAGTTTTACGCCGCGCGTGACTGGATTAGAACCTTGCCAGGGCCAAAGGTGATTACGCCTGGTAACCATGATACGCCCATGTTTGGTTTACTCCAAAGGGTCTTCGATCCCTTTGGACGGTACAACCGCATCATCGCTCCGCTTACCGAGCCGCATTACACGGATCAATATGTGTCTATCATGCCCCTAAATACTTCAAGGGGATGGCAAGCCAAAACAGATTGGTCTTTGGGTGTGGTTGATATGGCCGAGCTAAGCGGGGTGACGCGAGACTTGAAGGCCGTGTCGTCCTCGACTGTAAAAATGATTGCGGTTCATCACCCCCTCATTTACCCATCATCCTCTCCGCTTCAAAAAGAGACCGAAAATGGCGCAGATGCCCTTAAGCATTTAAGTGAAGAGAACATAGATGCGGTGCTGAGCGGGCATGTCCATGCGCCTTTCATGTTGGAGCGCCAGCCGGATGAAACAGAGATTATGTCTATCGGGTCAGGTACATTATCAGTTCGCCGCAGAGACAAACCTGCAAGCTTTAATCATCTGTCGATTGACGGGGAGACTCTTAGCATCACAGAAATATTTTGGAATGATGGTCGCTATCAGAACTCTGAGCCTTGGATCAAGAAAATCAGCGAGCTTAAATCGCAACGATCAGATTAAAGTGCATATTATTGCCCTATAAAAGGGGGGCAGCGAGGCGCAAAACGTTCTCTTTGAAACGCTTGAGCTTAGAGCGCCGTGTCCAAGCTTCCCGATCAAGAATTATTGCGCGCTCAATATAATGGTCGATCGTCTCTTTTAATCGCGAGGCAAAGGCTCTGTCATAGATGGCCAAAGTAACTTCTAGATTTAAATAGAAGCTGCGCATATCCATATTCAGTGTCCCGATGAATGATATATGCGCGTCAATTTGTATGGCTTTGGTATGCAGCATACCGCTTTGATAATGTTTGATCGTGACCCCGGCCTCTAGCAAAGCATCATAAGAGGCCTCGCTCGCATATCTGGCCATGATAGAGTCGATCCGATTAGGGATGATTATCTTGACTTCAATGCCTCGGCGCGCGGCATTTGTGAGCGCCATTATAAGAGCTTCATCAGGCACAAAATATGGCGTCACGATCACGATAGAGCTTTGCGCGCCATAAAGGGCTGCCACAACTACTTCATAGATCAGGCTTGTTCGCATCTCAGGTCCGGACGGGATAAGCTGCAACACAGTATCTCTGGCAAAGTCAGTGGATGGCGTTTGCTGTGGGAATTGGCTTAAGCTTTCCCATGTGTAATCTCCGCCATTTTTGTCAAAAATAAAATCTGTATTAAAAACAACAGCAAGTGAGGAGACAGCATGTCCCTCCAAGCGGGCCATAATGTCTATCCATTGCCCGACCTCTGCCTCTTTTTTAAACTCAACGGGATCAACGAGGTTGCTACTGCCAATATATCCTATGGCCAGATCAATGATCACTAGTTTTCGGTGATTCCTAAGGTCAGTTCGTTTCGAGAGTGATTTAATTATCCCGACCTGAAGAGAGCTTACAACCTCAACCCCAGCGGCTTCCAGACGTCTACGCCAATCGCTTTTAAGGAAATTCCGCGATCCTATGTCATCTGCAAGGAAACGGCACTCTACGCCGCGCTGCGCGGCTCTTTCTAAGGCTTCGAGAACGTGTAGAACACGTCCTTTGGCCTCGACGATATAGAACTCTAGCAAACAGCTTTGTTTGGCATTATCGATGTCCTCTGCCATCGCGCTTAGGATATGGCCGGCTTCGTCAAAGAGTTTGATCTTATTCCCAGTGGAGGGATGAAACCCCGTTTCGCAGGACACAATGTGAGAGAGATCTGCAAAGAACGGAGACACGTCTAAATCAGACTTACCTAAGTCTTCGGATGTAACTTCGTATGCCTCTTGATAAAAGCTGCGAATACGCTCTCCGAGTTTGAGCCGCTTGCGTCCTAATCTGTGATCCCCAAAAAGAAAGTAGAGCGCGGCCCCGCCTATTGGCAAAGACGCTATAATAATGAGCCACGCCAATGTGGTATTTACAGCTATGCGCCTATAGAGAATTCTAAGCCCCAAGCCAAAGACGACGAGGAGATGAATTACCACTGTGAACGGAATGCTTGTCATTTATCTCCCTGACCCATAGCAACGTCTTGAAGAGGCGAATGTTCCTCATATAAGTTGAAAGCTCGATGCCGTTAAAAGTCGTAACATATAATATTCAAGCTGCGATAGGGACGAGGGCCTATCGTCAATATATTACGCGTATCAACAGACAGGTTTTTAATAGCAAAGCTAAATTAAAAACGCTTAAATCCATTGCGGCATTTGCATCAGATTTCGATGTTGCCGCTTTGCAGGAGGTTGACTTGGGAGGCCGGCGCTCGGGGTTTAAATGCCAAGTCGATCATTTGCTCTCGCTGTCTGATTTTAAATATATGTCGATGCAGGAAAACCGAATTGTTGGAAATATCTCGCGGCATGGGAATGCTATTTTATCAAAATATCCGCAAGCCGATGTGTGTGATCTGAAATTACCGGGTAAACACACGGGACGAGGCGCGATAATGGCTCGTATTGAAGCGCCAAAACCATTTCATGTGATCAATGTACATCTTAGTTTGGGTGAGGCGGATCAAATCATGCAGATAGAGTATCTCGTTGAGCAAGCCCCGCGTCATGTCCCGCTCATGATAATGGGTGATTTTAACTGCGCGGCTTCGTCTCGCCCGCTAAGGCTTCTATCTAATAGCTTGAATATGATTCCGGTAACAACAGCTGAAGATAAAACCTATCCGAGCTGGAAGCCCCGCAAAGGCTTTGATCACATGCTAGTCTCAGATCACTTCAGGGTCATGGAAAAGGTGGTCAATGATGTTGTCTATTCAGACCACCGCCCCGTTAGTGCGGAGTTGCGGATTTAGAATTTTTTTGAAATCGCGGCGCCTAATTTAGAATTTAAAGGCCTAAAATATCGCCCGCGCGGAAGTGCTGCTGAACGCGTATGCATGTGCTGCTGAGTGGTATGTTCCTTGATGATTCCTACATTCGCATCGAAGTCAGCTATAAAGCCTCTCTGAAGTCTTAGCATATTGGGTTCAGATGCATTCTGAGCGGTCCGATCGAAACGTTTTTCTGTATGTTCCTGATTTTGCTCAACCGTGAGGTCTAGCGGTAAATTTACAAACTCATCTTGTGTCACTTTTTCAAGGATGTGGTTTTGCTCTGACCTATTTTCTGGTGAGGAGGCCTTAGCGGAAGGGGTCAATATTAAAAAGAAGCTGAGTATGACTGCAAAATATAGAGTGTAGTGTTTCATAGCTAAATAACGAAAAAACCGAGAAGTTGTTCCCGGCTTTACTTAATTTTTGATACGCTTATTTGGTTAAATGAATATCGCAAGAACGACGGCAAATAGGATAACAATAGCTATCAAAGATATTGTTAGCACGCTTGTCATGCCCTTAACAAGTTCTGCGCTTCTCGCCTCTTCGGCTTGAAGTTCAGCAGGGTTTTCGGATGTGTGAGTTTCAGTCATATTAGTCCTTCATAATTTCGCGTGTAATGATTGTCCCTATTGCGGCGGCTGCAAGTGTGGTGGCGATGGGGTTCGCTGAGACTTGATTCAATATCCGGCTTGTTGCAGGATCATCTATAATAGAGTCGGGCAATAGGGCGGCTATGGGATCGTTACTGGCAATTGTTGACCTTGGCTCTGGGGCTGTGCGTTCGGGTTTTCCAGCTTTCAGATAAATCACGCTAGCAAGTAAAAAGAGAATGAAGCTGACGCTCAGAAAACCTTCGGTCATTCCATATTGCGTCGTCACAAAAACGAATGTTGCCAAGATGAGTGAAATTCCGCTCAAGACAAATAGCACGAGAGCTGTGAAGCTTCGTGCCATTTGTTTATCACTTTTATGTCCAGGCGCCTTTAGAAAGTAAGGCGCTGCAGCAACAATGAGCTTTAACATCTTCTGTCCTAACGGCGCGTGATCATGCCCAAAAGCATACCTGCACCAACCGCAATTGCGACGGCAGAGAGGGGGTTCTCACGGATCGATTTTTCCGCTGTAGAGCTTAGCTCACTATATTTAGCCTTTGTGTCGGCGACTTTTTCACTTGCCGTGTCTACGACTTGCGTTTTTTTGGCTTTGGCCGTTTCCTTAGCCTGGGTTTTTAATGTGGCCGTCAGCGTCGCAAGATCGCCTCGGAGTGTCTCGATCTGAGCGTTTACGTCTGGCTTGATTTCTACAACATTTTTCTTTGTGGTCGCCATAATTGATCTCCTATAGTTTTGTGCATCTGAATTAATGCTCTCAAGAATAGAAACGTGCTGCCCAGTGTATTGTTCCAAATTTCTTCAAAAGATGTCTAGCCGATTTGAGGGGTTTCGCGCGGGGTGAAGCTCAAGACTGTTTTATATCCACTTTCATTGTTTTGGACATTTAGGGTTCCACCGAGTTGACGCGCAAACCCTTTCATGAGTTTTGAGCCAATGCCGGATTTTTCATCTTTTGAAGTAAAGTCTGATTGTCCGTTATCAAAAACCGAGACGTGAATGAGTTTCTCAATCTGCTTTAACTCAATATCGACATGGCCGCCGCGGGGAATTCCGTGTTTTACAGAATTTGTAAGAGCTTCAACAATAAACAAAGCCACGGGTGTGGCTGTGTCAGCTTCTAAGGACTGGCACTCGACCTTCGTTGAAACCGAAATGTTTTTTTCATCAAGGCCAAAGGCAATCGCGAGTTCAGGCAATAGACGATTTAAAAATATGTCCATATCGACAACGCGTAAATCAGTGCTTTCATAAAGCCCCCTGTGTACGAGCGCGATAGCGTTGATACGGCTGCGGGCTGCGATAATGGCTGCCAGGCCTTCAGTATTGGACAGTTTCCGCTCCTGCATGTTCAGGAGGGATATGATGATTTGCAAGTTATTTTTGACGCGGTGGTGAATTTCCCGAAGCAAAGTTTCTTTCTCATCAAGCGCATCGCTTATAATGGCTTCTCTCTCAACCAAACGGTTGGCCATGATGTCAAAGCTTTTGGCAAGGGCAGAAATTTCGGCAGGCGGGTTGTTTAGGTCTCCAACGCGCGCCCCTCTATTGCCTCTGGCCAGTGTCGCGGCCGCAGTTCTCATCCTGCGCAGGTGCGATAAGACAAGTTGATCTGTTGATAGCCATATGGCGATAAACCCAAAAAGCCAGGCGATCATAGGAATGAGAGCCGATGTCAGTGGATTTAATCTGTTCCACGAGAAAACGTCTTGTTTCTTTGATGCAACAGCTAAGTAAATTTGATCAGCCGGAGTGGGCAGCACCAGAACATCATTCCCGTTAGCATCAACTGTGCTGTAGCGACCCTCAAGCTTTTTTAAGGGCAGACTTTGTGCGACGGTTTGAAGATCATTATTCTCCCAACGCCCGCCCAAGATTTGACCTGATTGGTTGAAAACCGCCAAGTCACCATCTTCTAGAACTTTGGACTCTTCGAGAAGGTCAAGAAGAAGAGTTAAGTTTTCGACCGCAGCTGCAACTTCTGTGAGGGTTCCATTTTCATAGTGCCCATAAACGGTCACAAGTATTTTTCCGGGAGCTTCATCGGAGGCGGGGGCTGTTAAAATTTGGGTTACGAAAGGTTTTCCTTCAGACAAACTTGCGATCAAATCTGCGACCGGTTGCCCAATTTTTCTCACTGGCTTAGCTGAGCATACAACATTTCCCGCTGCATATCCTCTGACGATATTATGAAAGCGCGGATATTCTTCTATCAGCTGAGCGAGGTCAGTTTCACAGCTGCCTCCCGAAAGACGAGTAGTCAAGAATCGTAATATTGTTTGCGTTGTCTCAAAGCGATGGACAGTTTCAGACAAAGCCGCGCGAGCTGTTAGGTCAGCATTCCGGTCAATAAGAATTTGGTCTTGTGTATAATCTTGATACGAACGCCAAATTGAAAAGACTAATAATGGCCACAGGGCGAGGGCCAAGATAACACCAAGTCTTACTCTTAGGTCTTTCATCTATTTACCCGATAGAGCCCTGTTCCAAGGCCTAGCCTTCTGCGATGGCGTCAGCTTCTTTTAAGATGGCATCCATAGCGTCAATGGCTCTGACCTCATCCGCATCTCCGTCAAAATTGCCTGACTCCATGATCACTTCCAAAGCTTTACGCGCGCGGCTGACACGGCTTTTGATAGTTCCGACAGCACAGTCGCAAATTTCTGCGGCTTCTTCATAAGACAGGCCTGAAGCGCCTATGAGAATAATGGCTTCGCGCTGATCATCTTGTAGCATATCCAGACCCCGCCTCAGATCGTTCAGATGCATTGATTGCTCAGCATCTGAATTAGCAATAATCGTCTGTTCGGCGACTTCCGGCTCTAGAGACGTTGCACGCCAAGAGCGGCGTTTAATAGAGTAAAATTGGTTGCGCAGAATTGTAAATGTCCAAGCCTTCAAATTCGAACCCGGGATAAAACGTTCGCGAGCATTCCAGGCCTTTAACAAAGCGTCTTGCGCCACATCATCGGCGAGAGTGGCATTTCCGCATAGAGACCTTGAAAAAGCCCGTAAATGTGGGATTAATGCTGTCAGCTCCTGTTTGAACTCCTCTTCATTAAATTCAACAATTTCGGCTTCAACTGCATTCTCGTTTGGCGTGCTCATATCTGGGCTTTCTTGTAACATTATATTGACCTAACCGGATTTGTTATCTGCTTTTGAAAGCAAGCTAAGAAAGTCATCAGGGACGGGTTCATTTAAAACGTCATCATATATTTGGCGTAGGTTTTTACCGATTTTTTCGGGTAGATCTTCATCGGTGAAGACGTCTCCGAGATCATCTCTTTTAGACGATTTTGGTGTGTTTTTCTGTGTCATTTTAAAAGCCTTTTGTGTCCCCGCAAAAATCTATAACACGCAGGGAACTAAAAGGTTCCCAAGACGTAATCTTTTTTAGTATGGCACGATGTCATTGAAAGTAACCCCGAACTCATCTAAAAGTTCCACACATAGTTATAAAGGATATATTGTGAGTCTTGTTGAAACTTATGCCCCTCATTTGCCTTATTTGCGGCGGTTTTCGCGTGCGCTGACAGGGTCACAATCCGAGGGCGATACATATGTTCGAACTGCGCTTGAAGCACTCGTTGCCGGAGACATTGTTTTAGAAGGTGATTTATCTCCTAAAATTGCACTCTATCAAATGTTCCTGACGATATGGAGCACAACAGGAGCCAAGCTTGAAGCGGACAGAGAAGATGAAGCCGTGCCGGCCAAGCGCGTCAGAAAATTACCGCCAACCTCACGGCAAGCTTTTTTGCTTAATGCCCTTGAAGGCATGACTCCGGCTGATATCGCTAAAGTCATGAACATAGCGCCTGAATATGCGGACACTTTGTTGGCTGAAGCTGAGTCTGATATTGAAAAAGAACTACGCACTAATGTCCTTATCATAGAAGATGAGCCGATTATCGCTGCGGATATTGAAGGCCTTGTCGAAGATTTAGGGCATAGCGTTGATAATATAGCAGCAACGCATAAGGACGCCGTCAGCGCTGTTTCAGAGAAAAAACCTGGACTTATTCTTGCAGACGTGCAGCTCGCTGATGGTAGTTCGGGAATAGAAGCAGTTGAAGAGATCACGAAAACGCTCAATGTTCCGGTTATCTTTATAACGGCCTTCCCGGAACGCCTCTTAACGGGCGACAAGCCTGAGCCTGCCTATTTAATCTCAAAGCCGTTTAAACCAGGCAATGTCAAAGCGGCGATCAGCCAAGCCTTATTCTTTCATGATGCCTAGGGTCTGTGGACAATTAAGGTTAAGATTAAGATATGAGGCAAAATCACATAATTTTAGAAGAAAATTCGAAGGCGTGCGTCCGCACGGCGAGGCTTTTCGACGACGAAATAGGTGATTTGGTCCATACCGCGAAGCGGCGGGGCGCTTTTGAGCGACTTTTACGTTGCACACCCTCGGTGGTGCAAACACCACCTTGCGGTCTGCGCCTCAAATTCGTTCAAAATCGTACCCGTCTTAACTCAACCTTAATTGTCCACAGGCCCTAACTTTGACCTCGCCTAAGCTAAGCGGTAAGGCCCTGAATATGCTCTAGCTTAGCCGTAGCATTGCTATGGAAAATTTAGAATTTTACTCCTGCCTATATGACGGGTTGGACAACACCTCTGAAAAAGATCATGTGGGGCAAGCCATGGCGCAAAAACAATCCTTCATAGGGGCGGTGGAGGCCATCTTGCAAAACCATGGGATCAATCTGTCTGCCGGGAATAATTCGAGTGACGAAGAAGATTGTGAAGATGTTTTGCAAGACCCTGAGTTGGGTGAACACCTTATACAGGAAAATAGGTTTTCTGAAGCTGTCAAAAGCTGTATTGGTTTATTGGATGATGAGGTCACGATCGGGGTGTTAAACGATCATTTAGATGCCGCAGAATTGGCGGTCACATCGATTAAATCGACGTCTCTTAAAATCTAATTCAATCGACTAACTTTAAACGTTCCAAGTGCAAGTAACGGCTATCAAAGTCACACATCTCCGCCATTCTGTCTCGGTCCAATATTTCAATACCTTCTGGTGAGGTCGAAATCATACCCTCGGCTTTTAATTTTGTAAGTGTTCTGGACACATGAACCACGGACAGGCCTAAGGCATCCGCAAACAGGGCTTGCGGGAAGGGAAGATTGATAAAGTCTGTAAGCTTTTCCTCAATGGCGGCTATGCGCCGATTGAGTTCCAGTAAAAGATGGGAAACTCGCTCTTTAGCCGAGCGCCGTCCAATACGAACGATTTGTTCTCGGAGGATTGCTTCTTCTTGGATCGCGACCCACCAGAAGGCTGTCGCGAGTTTAGGCCGCATGGAGACGGCCTTTAGAAAATCAGCAGATTTAAGTCGGCGCAGACGAACTTCTGTGACAGCACTTACAGCGTGGTCGGCCTTGGCATAGGCCATAGACATCATATCGAAACAGGCCCCAGGGAGCATGAAATTTACGATTTGTCGGCGGCCGTCGTCGAGAATCCTGTAACGTATCGCCCACCCCGTTTCGATAACAAAAACATAATCTACGGTTTCGCCTATAGCGACAATTTCTTCACCGGGGCGGCGGGTTTCTATGCGGTGAGGGAGAGCTGATAGACTCTCAAAACTCTCTTGTCCGAGATCTACGTAATGCCCGACACGATTTCTCAAAGGCTTCATTAAGGTCTCAACTACGCATTATCGCTCTGGTCAAAAGCGATTTTTATTTTCGCTGTGCGGCCATTGTCCGATAAACTATCATAAGTCTCTTGGACAACGGTATCGCCAATACGTGATGAGACGCCATGAGCTTTGAGCATGAGTGTTAGTTCAGAAAGTCTTGTGTTTGTAATTGTATCCTCATCAATATGCGATGTCGTGGGGATGATAGGTGTGATTGTGTATGTCGGATTGTTACAGTCTTTGGCAAGCTCGACACCCTCTGCGATATACTCGGCAGAATGCAGGGTAATATAATTTTCATGGAAATACACATCCAATTCTGCGGCCATGCAGTTATCTAGCTCTTTCAGTTGAGGCTCTATATATGCGGCTTCGAAACTCGTGCTGTGGGCTTTCAGGGTGTGATCAACCCCGCTTGTAAAGCCCATAAGAGGCATGATGAGGCAAGGCGTTATGAGCGCTGAACTGAGAAAGAATTTTATCATTATATTTCCAACACGGTTGTTTATTAGTGCTGCAAATATAATGCGCAAAGCTGAGACTTGGTTCCTTGATTTTTAAAAAATCATGTAGTTTTCTTTTTAAAACTTAAGACAGCTGCTAAGTTAGGGTTATGCGGCTTAATTATATGTATTTTGCCCATTTTTGTAAGCGACAATAACTCAAAACTAGTCTAGATGGACATGGGAAGGCCTTACGCGACATAGTGCGAGGGTGTATTATGACTGAAATTCAAAGACTGGAAGCTCTTCGAAAGACCGCTCTCTTGGACACAGCTCCAGAGGAGCGTTTTGACAGGCTTACGCGTCTGGCATCAACTGCATTGGGCGCGGATATTGCTCTCGTTTCATTCATCGACCACGACCGACAATGGTTCAAGTCCAAGCAAGGTACAGAGAACCAAGAGACCCCGCGAGACATCGCTTTTTGTAATCATGCTATCCAATCCAAAGATGTCATGGTTGTTGCCGACGCCAAGAAAGATTCTCGCTTTGTGAACAATCCCCTCGTAGCAGGTGAGCCAAATATAAGATTTTATGCAGGTGCGCCCCTTGTCACGAAGGACGGGCATGCACTTGGAACACTTTGCGTTTTAGATGACAAACCCCGCGCGGATTTTGGCCCAAAACAGCAACAAATATTAGCCGATATAGCCGCGAGCGTCATGACGGAAATAGAGGCTGATGCTCAAGGGCAAATCATCGATGATTTGAACGTCGTGAATGAAGAATTGCAGCACCGTATGGGCAATATGTATGCACATGTATCGAGCCTAATCTCTATGATGTCTCGAACGGGTGTTGAGGGTGAAGATTTTGCAGAGAGGTTGCATGAGAGAATAGCTATATTGGCCGAGACGCAGGCCCTTATTGCCAATAACAAGTTCGAAAGTGCTCCTTTATCTGATATTTTTGAGTCCACTATTGCCCCATTTCTAACGGATGAAACTCGCCTGCGGGTTCAAATGTCATATAGTGATGATATCGAAGTCTCAGCGCGCGGCGCTTTCACAATGACTTTAATGTTGAATGAGCTTGTGACCAATGCGCTAAAGCACGGTGCCCTCAAAGGTGAAGAAGGGTCTATTCGCTTTTCTTGGTCAGCTGATGGCGATGATATTATAAAGTTTGATTGGAAAGAAACGGCTAAACTCGAATATGCAGGGCAGAGCGAGCATAAGGGTTTCGGAAGTCAAATCTTGGCGCGTATTGTCCCCATGGACTTACAGGGCGAAGCCGATCACGCAATTCGTGAAGATGGTTTAAATTACACAGTTACCGCACGCCGTGAGCGCATAGAAACGTAATCATACACAGTGACTTAACCCATGTTAATGCGTGGTGTAGACTTAACTCTAAGAGAGCGGTGCTTGGACGCTGTGAAGCGTTGTGAGTGCCTCGGTTGAGTATCAGCTTTATGGCCTTCCCCGCCGTTGATATTTCAGCCGAGGATTTTGTTAGATGATATTGGGTCTTGCGAGTTGTTTCGCATAAGAGATTATCTTGGCTGGACTAAAAGGTTTCGAAAACACGGTCTTTGGAGCAGACAAATCTGACGTCACAACGCGGTCTATCTGACCTGACAAGAAAGCATAGGGTACATCATTTTTCTCTAGTTTTTGGGCTATCGGAATACTTGTTTCTTGGCCAAGATTATAATCAAGCATAGCGATGTCTGGGTCTTCCTTTTCAATAAGGTGTAACCCTGCATCGACGGAAGCTGCAGGGCCTGCGACTTGGAAGCCGGCATCTTCAAACGTATCCTGCAGGTCCATTGCGATAAAGGGATCGTCTTCAACTATAAGTATCTTGATTGTCATGCATCATTAATGCCTCTGCACTTTGAAAGTTCCAAAAAAACTGAGTCAAATGAGGCGCTTAACATTGCCTCTTTGTAAACGATGGCAAATTTAGCCTCAAAAAAAATTTCTTAGTTTATTTAGGAACAAATTCTCATGCCTTGGCGTTGCTCAGGCAACAGAACATTTAAGTTCATACCGAAAAGGATCAAATATGTTAGAAGGACTTCTAGGAATTATTCATCTCGTTATCGTCGTTTGGGCGGTACTCTCAATTATCAAATCAGGCGCGTCAACTGGTGGAAAAATCCTTTGGAGTCTCCTAGTGCTGATACTCCCTCTTGTGGGTCTTATCATATGGTTCTTGGCGGGGCCAAAAGGGAACGCCTAAGTCACACCAGATTGCTTGTCAGGACCTCACTCAACAACCAGATGTGAGATCTCCTTGACCTGTTCCATGACAGGGAAAGATGACGTTTGATCAATTCCAGGCAATACAGATATCACGTCGCCCAAAAATTCGCGATATGTATGCATGTTGCGCGTACGAACCTTTAGCAAATAATCATACCCACCAGACATCATATCGCAGCACATAATTTCTTTGATGTCTTGCACGGCCGAATTGAAAGCTTGAAGAGCTTCCCGATTTGTCCGGCTAAGTTTGACCTGGACATAGACCAGATAGCCTCGCGATATTTTATCCGCGTCCAGTTCTGCGCGATAGCCCTTTATGAACCTTTCTTTTTCAAGAGCGCGTAAACGCTTAAGGCACGGCGATTTGCTCAGGCCGACCTTTCCAGCAAGATCGATAAACGAGATACGTCCATTCTGCTGAATCTCTCGTAGGATTTTTCTGTCAATACTGTCTAATGCCTCATATTTACGCATATTCAAGCCTATTCATTGTTAGCAAGTTACTTGGCCTAATTGTTTAGGCTTCATATATCCAAAATTAAAGTCTCATTTCCTTTTAATATATGTCAGTATTTTATGAGACCGTATTAGGAAATGTCATGGCGTCACTTCAGGACTCATTTGATTCATTAACCGCGCTTTATACTGCAGATGAAGAGAGTCTGCTGAAGTCTCTAATAAAGACAAGCAACCTCACTAAAAGCGACAGAGCAGAAATAGAATCACTGGCAGCGCGATATGTTGAAAATCTACGCGGCGACATGAGCAACATCCAATTAATGGATTCATTCCTGCTTGAATATGACCTGTCCTCCCAAGAAGGCTTGACTTTGATGCGGCTCGCCGAAGCACTGATCAGAACCCCTGACTTTGAAACGAGCCGCTTATTAATGCGCGATAAGTTAAGTGATGCTGAGTGGGCATCTCATGCGCGGCAGAGCCGCTCATTTTTAGTTAATCAAGCGACATCAGGCCTAAGGTTGACTAAAACATGGATAGAGGCCACGGGGGGTGTTGACGTTAAAAATCTAGCGGCCCGTATCGGGGACCGCGGGATGGAATTGGGCGTTGCCAGAGCCATGAGCATTATGGGGCAGCATTTTGTTTTGGGCCGCGATATAGTCGAGGCCGTCAAGCACTCTCAAAAAGCGGAAGCTCAAGGCTTTAGCTATTCTTATGACATGCTGGGCGAGGCGGCTTATACGCAATCTGATGCCGAGAAATATTTCCAAGCTTACCTTACGGCCATTGAGTATTTGTCCAAAAATGCATCTGCCAATCAAGACATAAGCACATCAGCCGGTATTTCGATTAAGCTTTCAGCTCTCCACCCGCGATATGAATATGCTAAAAGACAGAGCTGTGTTCCACCGCTTTTAGAGAAAATAATAAAATTGGCTGAAATTGCCAAAGCCGCGAATTTAAGCCTAACGATTGATGCTGAGGAATGTGACCGCCTTGAGGTTTCGCTTCTGATTTTTGATCAGCTTTTAAAGGCCCCGAGCCTTTCTGATTGGGGCGGCTTAGGTATCGTCGTCCAATCCTATCAAAGACGAGCAACCGCGACTATCTCTTGGCTGATTAAAGCAAGCCGAGCCGCAAAGCGAAGGATCACCGTCAGGCTCGTAAAGGGAGCTTATTGGGATATGGAAATTAAGCGAGCTCAGGAATTGGGCTTAGAGAGCTACCCGGTTTTCACGCGCAAAGAGAACACTGATATCAGCTATATTGCGTGCGCCCGGCTTTTACTCGACGCAGAGAATGTGATTTATCCCCAATTTGCGACGCATAACGCATTAACCGCGGCTAGCATTGTTAAGATGGCGCGCGCGTCTCAACCCTATGAGTTTCAGCGCTTACACGGCATGGGAGAGGGGCTGCACCAAGATCTGATGCAGGAAACAGGCGTGAGCTGCCGCATTTATGCCCCCGTTGGACAGCATAAAGACCTACTGCCTTATTTAGTAAGGCGGCTTCTGGAAAATGGAGCCAATAGCTCCTTTGTGAATCAGCAATTTGATGAAAAAATCCCCGTCTCAAGCATCATCCAAGACCCGTTTGAGCTCGCGGCTGAAAATCCGGTTGCAGCACATCCAAAACTGCCGGCTCCAACAAATATTTTTGGCGGTGTGCGTCATGCGGGGGCAGGGTGGGATGTCACGCAATCCGATGTTTCTCGCTGTGCTGACGCTTTGGCAGCTGCATATGAGCCCTATGAGGCCAAGGACCCTAAGTCCAAGCTTTTGAAACGCGCATCTACCGAGATCTACAACCCTGCAAAACTGCAACAAAGTGTCGGTCGCTATGTTCCGTCTGCTACGCAGGACATTGATTTGGCTCTAAAAAAGGCGAAAAAATCCAAATGGCCAAAAAAGTTTACAACAGAGCAACGCGCCGACTGTCTTGAAAAATTCGCAGATAGTCTGGAAGAGCAGATGGAAAGCTTTTTACAGCTCTGTACATTAGAGGCTGGAAAAACATATTTGGACGGAGTGGCCGAAGTCAGAGAGGCTGTGGATTTTTGCCGTTATTATGCACAGCAAGCCCGCCGAAAAACTATGTCACGGAGACAGCCCCTTGGCATCATCGCCTGTATCTCGCCTTGGAATTTTCCCTTGGCTATTTTCATCGGACAGATTGCGGCGTCCTTGGCTGTAGGCAATACGGTCATTGCAAAACCGGCTGAGCAAACGCCGCTTATCGCGCATAAGGCTATAACTCTACTCTATGCTGCAGGGGTGCCCAAAGATGCCGTGCACCTTATTATGGGTGATGGCGCTCTGTTGGGCAGTCATTTGACACATCACCAAGATATAAACGGGGTTTGTTTTACAGGGTCTACCAAGACAGCAAAGATAATCGCAAAGAGCCTAGCCGATACAAATCGATCAGCAATTCCCTTTATTGCGGAGACAGGCGGTCTGAATGCTATGATCGTCGATTCAACCGCTTTACTTGAACAGGCCGTGCAGGATGTTCTGGATTCTGCATTTCAAAGTGCAGGCCAAAGATGTTCCGCTTGCCGCTTAGTTTGTATTCAAGAGGATATAGCGGAAGATTTTATAAATATGCTCTCAGGCGCTATGGCAGACCTAACAATAGGTGATCCAGCCCTTCTGAGCACGGATATCGGTCCGGTAATTGACAAAGTTGCTCATGAAAACATCGCCGCCTATATCGATGAAATGTCAAAGACGTTTAAAGTGATTGGTTCAACAGGCGGTTTAATAAAGGGCACAAATTTCAAAGATTTACAGGGGCATTTTATATCCCCAATTGCATTCGAAATAGAGGCTATTTCACAGTTGACGCGGGAGATATTCGGCCCTGTTCTTCATGTGGTTCGTTTCAAAGCTGAAGCTATATCCAAAACTATTGATGATATAAATGCTTTGGGCTTTGGGTTGACCATGGGCCTGCATAGCCGCTTGGACAGCCGTGTAAAATCGATCAGCAAAAAAGCTAATGTCGGGAATCTCTACATTAACCGCAACCAGATCGGCGCAGTTGTAGGTGTGCAACCCTTTGGCGGAGAAGGCTTATCAGGGACGGGGCCAAAAGCCGGCGGGCCGCATTATCTCATGAGGTTATCTGCCAAAGAGATGGCGCCGCAACACTCAGAAAAGACACAAATCCGGCCAGCTCTCTCTCTAACACATACCAGCCCGTCGCCTGAGACGATGGATGTCATTCATGGCGCAAAGGCCGCATCGCAAAGATGGGTAAAGACTATGGCGCATGCTGAACGGCTAGCATGTTTAAACTCTATATTCTCTAATGATGGTGAAACTACTGTCAGGCTAGCTTTAAGCGGTATGAAAATGCAACTCGAGTTGCCGGGGCCCACAGGAGAAACAAATACGCTTACCCTTCATCCGCGCGGCGTTATCTTATGCATGGGTGAGGAAGATGACATTACTGACCAAATGAAAACAGCGCTCGCCATGGGGAATAGCGTCATAGTTCACCCGCTTTCTGGCCGTGACAGCATAGAGGCCTGTGCCAAAGCTATCGAGGCGAGAACCGGGATAAATAATCTCATCACACTTCTTCATGAAAATGAGCTAAACGATATTTTAAACGGCCCCATAGACGGAGCCGCTATTGATGGAGCGCTTCGTAATACAGTTGGAGAGTTTCTGTGTCGCCGCCCCGGGACTATTTTGCCTCTCCTAAGTGCGGCCTCTGACCCCTACAGATATTGCCATGAACGCACAATCACAAACAATACCACAGCCGCAGGAGGCAATGCGTCACTCCTGACAATGGTTTAGGGTTTTCCGAGCAGCTCTATGGTCGGGATGCAAAGCCATAGTTTTGGACTCCATGAGGATATGGCATTTTCGAAAAAAATATATCTGAAAGAAAAGTTTCCATATCCTTTAACTTCTAAATATCTTTTCCTGTTTTCTCGAAAAGTATAAACGGGTAAGAGGGACACATAATGAGATGAGTAGTTTGGAGGCATGCGTTCCGCGGAACGCTCATCACGTTTACTAAATATACGCAACATAAGCTCGGTGTCACGCTATACGTATTACTTTTGGTATGGCCATTTAATTAACGCAAGAATGCATTCTTGCCTATTCCTGATGATTTCTGACGTTATCGGTTCTATTGTACAAAATCAAAATCATTGAATGGCACCAAGGAGTAGCGATGGGGATCGCAATTTTTCCAATAACTTAAACGTACTTGGTAGAAGTATAATGGCGCACCGGGGACGACAAGACCCGGAAACAATTAGACTATATATTACAATAACTTAAATGGCATGAAAATGTCAATATACTGATTATTGTTACCACAATTCGCACCATATCGGCAGTTTTGGGAAATCCCCGAATCTAGCTTTATCCCGCTAAGCCAAAGGCTATTCGTAGCGTAAGCGTGAAGCGAATAGCCTGCCCGTCCGGCGAGGACGCGGAGCAATAGTTGTGGCTAGGTGAGGGGTCGATGGCCCTTCGATTCTGTTGAGGAACGGGTAGGTTTTTAGAAAAACCTTAGTTGTCGCCACCAGTCTTTTCGAATGATGCAGTGTCTCTATTGTAAGTGAAATCCTGAATTTTCTGCGACCTTATAAGCTCAACAGCCTTGGCCACAGCTTGCGGCGTTACAAAAAACCACTCCCTAGGTTTCACCAGGTTTCCGAACCTATCTGGAATTTCAACCTGCATCTGAGCATCTTGAAAAATGTGTTGAAGCATCTTTTCGAGTTTATTTCGGTTAACATTGTAAAGCGTATATTCGTCCACAATCTCGACTTCTCCTAGTAGATAGGTGGCTTCTTTGGAGGCGTTTGCTATCCGTGTTTTAACGCTATTTTTGGTAACTCCAACCTTTAGGATCGCATCCCTGATTGGTAAAATTTGCGGCAAGTTTGACTTTGAACGAAGAACATAAATTGTTCCTGTCTCGTTTTCTTTCTGATCGGCAAATAACGGCCCCGCATTGGGTTCCGTGATTGATCGGCCTCGTTCATCGCCGTTTAGCGCTCGTTGTAAGGAACGCATTAGTAAGCCACTTTCGGTACCGTTATCAAAAATAACTCGTAATCTTGCGTCGAAAAGATTCTTGCCCGTGGCCTTTTTTTCTTCACCTTTCCAAGCGATATAAGCCATCTGTCCGTTCAGTATAAACAAACGGCCAACATCAAAATCTTCCTGGGTCGCCGCCGTTCTCGTTTCCCGAATACCCGTCTTCAACTCGCCTTTAACGACCTTAAAGATTGGCTCAAACAACTCAAAGTCTCGACAGACTTCCCGCCCAGCAATCTCCTCCGCTGCACGGCGATGAGCAACGGGTGAGACATTTCTTAGCTTAGTGATATCTGTATCTACAGGAGCTTCACTTGCCCCTAACGATGCAAGCAATGCTTCGTCATCTAGGTCGGCAGAAGCGCTTCTGTCTATATCTCCCCCAGCTAACAAACCATCTTTGTCAATGTCCGTCAGAAGTTGAAGCGCTTGTGCATTTTCTCTCAGCCTATCAAGACGAACTGCATAAAGGCGTTCGAAAATGTCGTTGTCTTCTCCATGCTTGGGAGCACGATCATGCTCTTCATAAAAGCGTTGAATATCTTCAAACCCTGCAATCAAACGCGCTTCAAGAGCGGTGTAGGTGCGGGGGGCTTCCACCTTAACATCAACGCCAAGCTCCGCAAGCAGAGCTTCATCTGAAAGCGCTTCTGTCACGTCTCGCTCGCTTTCCGTTTGGCCACATACCTCGCTAATGCAGCAACGCCTTCGGCCATTTTACGCTCCCAAGGATCGGCGGCTTTTAATGAAGGCGGACGCCCATGAGACTTCATAAAGCCTCTCGCTTTCATCGCCAGGTCGCGGGCCTCATCCTCTCCGAGCGCAATCTTTTTACTGACAATGACAGCTTGAAGCTGGCGCAATGTGCTTTCGTTCATTTGCACAGATAAGATTGCGTAAGCTTGCTGAAATGGGTTGATAGAATCAATCAAATCAACGTCTAAATCTCTTACTTCCAACGCAAACTTTCTGATACCGTTTAGAAGCTGGGTGTTTGATTTTGGCTCATCGTCATCAGGCTCAAGGCCATTTCCTTCATTGGCCACCTGTATCATATTCATGGCTGCGACGACCCGCTGACGTGCAGCTTCCGCGTCTTCCTCAGAGAATTCTGGGTGACGTTTTCGAACAATGTTCATTGTACGCATTACGGTTGTTTCCTGAGGTATTGCCTCGGGATTAAACAACGCCTGCTCCCGTAAAACTCGGTCGCTGTACACGTCAGCTACAAGGTCTTTGATGCCCTCCTCGCAGACGCGGCGACCCTCCGGAGTGGTAGGCTCCTTCAATCCTTTGACTTCTATAACAAACTCGGCCTGGTCACCTTCCCGCACTTCGCTTGAGACACCAATGTTCGTTTTATTAGGGTCATATCCCCCTTCGCCATAGTCCAGACCTTCTTGAGGCTTACTCTGCTCTGGCGGTTTCTTAGGAGTAAACTTGAAATTGGGAATGAGCACTTGCTCCATCAACAGCGAAGCTGCGATAGCTTTCAGCGTATCATTAATTGCGTCGGCAACTACGCCATCATCTGCCGTTGGTTCGGCGATTAAATTGGTGAACTTTGCACGAGTTTTCCCTGGTGCATCGCGCGTAGCTCTTCCGATAATTTGAACGATTTCCGTTAAGCTAGAGCGATATCCAACCGTCAAAGCATGTTCACACCAAATCCAATCAAACCCTTCTTTCGCCATGCCCAGAGCAATAATTATATCAACCCAATCGCGATCACCGTTTGCGCGTGGGTCTTTTAGAGAACCCATAACGACATCGCGGTCTTTCTCATCCTCAACCAAATCAGCCACTCGCAAAATGCGGCCCTCTGGCGTTTTGATTAAATGGAATCCCGTTTCTTTATCCTTGCCTTGCCACTCACCTAGCGAACTCATGATAGCGTTAGCTTCTTCAATTTTGTCTTTTGTGGACTCTCGCGCATTCACGTTTGGAATGTGAATGATAGTTTTTTCAGCGGGGTCAAGAACGGCCTGGATAGGTGTTAGACCTGTCTCATCATCCTTTTGCAGGTAGCTGCCTGAATAAAAATAATAGCCTAGCCCAAGCGTCTTTAGGTGCTCATATCCGTTAAGCTGCTCATAGTAAGTATACACCACAGTTTGAAATTTTTCTTCGTCACCTGGAGACAAAACAGGCACCGCATCGCCCCGAAAATAGCTCCCTGTCATCGCAACAACATGAGCCTTATCTCGCTCAATCAAAGCTGTTAGTTGCTGCCCCAGAACATTATCATCACTCATAGAAACATGATGAAATTCATCGATAGCAAGTAAACAATCGTCCAACACTTCCGAGCCGTATTCAGCGAAAGCATTCCTAAATGTAGAATGCGTACAAATCAAAATCTGGTCGTCACTTTCAAGAAACTTACCGAATAAGACCTTCGTTGAGTCATCAGGCGCGTTGCATAAATTCCATCTAGGCTCGACTGTGAAGTCTGCCCAAAATCCATGCTCCATCAAATTAGTATCAGAAAAACTGCCGCCAATAGACCGCTCCGGCACGACTATCACGGCTTTCTTCAAACCCTGCTTATGCAGTTTATCCAGCGCTATAAACATAAGCGCTCGGCTTTTGCCCGATGCAGGTGGCGACTTGATTAAGAGATACTGATAACCGCGTTTTGAATAGGCGCGGCGCTGCATCTCCCGCATACCCATCTCATCGGACGTTGTAGATGCCTTGGATTGCGCAAACTTATATGTCGATGATGGTAGGTTGGTTTTCATAAGGGTTCAGTTCCTAATTCCAATATTGTGAGCGCTTCCTGGTAGGCAAAAAGACGGTTGCGTTTCACGTCATTGGCTTGTGTAATTACGCCCAATTCACCGAGGCGACTTAGCGCTGTTCTAACGGTTGGGGTCGTCAATCCGGTAATATCTGCGAGCGCGTTAGCTCCCGCAACCATATTCTCTTTCATCGCGTCAAATATTCGCAAGACGGAGTCCGCTGGTGATCCTGCGTCTCGAATTTTAGCGAGATCGCGCTCAAACAAGGCGAGTAAATTCTGCGCGGTTAACACCCCTTGGGCAGATGTTTCTTCGATTCCCTCTAAGAAGAAAATAACCCATTCCATCCAGGTCGCTTCGAATCGCGTCTCAGAAAGTAGCTTATAATACTGCTCTCTTTTGGATTTTAGATAGAGGCTGACATAGAGAATAGGCACGTCGAGCACACCGCTATCGAGCAACATAAGTACAATTAGCAAACGCCCTAAACGTCCATTTCCGTCTAAGAAGGGATGGATTGTTTCGAATTGCGCATGAACAAGCGCGGCCTTGATTAACGGACTTTGCGAGAGCGTGTCGGCATGAATAAATTGCTCCAAGTCCGACATTAGCTCGACGACTTTATCTGGTGGGGGCGGCACAAAAACAGCCGTCGATGGTCGTGTCCCACCTATCCAGTTTTGTGAAGTTCGAAACTCTCCAGGCCGCTTTGTCGCGCCCCTTGCGCCCTTCAATAAGATGGCATGTAGCTCTTTCAGGAGCCGCGTAGAAAGCGGCAAATCATTCAATCGCTCTAATCCAGCATTCAGCGCCGTGACGTAGTTTGAGACTTCTTCCACGTCATCGACAGGCACACGCGCATCGCCCCCCGTTTCAAAAACAAGCAAATCAGAAAGCGAGGATTGTGTGCCTTCGATCTGAGACGACAGCAGCGCCTCCTTACGCGTGTAGTAATACAAAAACACATCAGGGTTAGGTAGGATAAGGCGAATGCCATCCAAGCGCCCCAGGGCGCGATTTGCGCGTGTTAAAGCCTGTGTGAGCCGCGTATCAGCCATATCCAATACTGGCGGCAGCGCGTTCGGCACAAAGGCCTGTATAGCTTCACCGAAGGCAAAGGCGTCTACATATTTACCTGATAAGGTTTTACTCATTAGCTCGCTTAAGAAAGAAAACCCCAAGTTTTTTTCTTAAGGCTCAGTTAGAATCGAACTCTTTCCTAACAGATTACTTAAAAAAATAAAAGGCCGATTTCTTTCTTAAGGATATTTTTAAGAAAGACCTTTGAAACTAAGCCTCAACGTCAAATTCGCGCTTTAAGAACTCAACTGTAGCAGGATCATAAATCCCGCAAACCACGTTCTGGTTCGCAAATATACCTGAATAGGATTTAGCTTCACTGACCGAAAACGTTTTATTCCAGTCAACTCCAACAAGATAACAAGCATTGTCTTCATTATCGATATACTCAGTCAAATAGTCGGCCTTACAAACGTCCAAAATCGGCTCCCCACTATTAGTCTTAAAATCTCGAACATGCTGCTTTTCTTGCGAGATGGTTCCAAAGCCAAGATATCCATTTTGCTTTTGGTAGTAAAAAACAGGATCGCCAATCCGTAACTTGTTTAAGCGCTTCGTATAGAAGGTTCCTCCATGCGCCGAGAAAAATCCGTGTTTGCGCATATCTTCCCAAGGGCGGTCTTCCTCCGCTCCGCCTGTCAAATAATAGTAGCCAGACCAAGGTGGCCTGGTCTTTTTAACAGACCTTTCGACCACTTCCGTTTGGTCTAGGAGACTATCCGTTGTGAGCATTTCTTTACCGCCGGACTGAAAAACATTGAAGAATGCGGCATTGATACCGATGTCGTGTACCTCAGAGAGATATTCGATTATACGTTTGCTTTCTTCATCAACCTCGCTCGCTACAACAATCATCTGATGAGAGGCATTCAAAATTTCAGGCGGAGCACTTCTAAATTTATCTGTGTAGAGTTCACTCAATGAGCGCCCTTGTTCGCGCTGAACAAGTTCATAAACGTCCTTAGTAGAAAGCCGATGCACCCAAGACGCATAATCCAGAAGTTGGCCAACAACATCTCGCGGACTACGATCACGCTTTAGCTCAATAATCACGAGGTTGCCCTCTTGGTCTATCGCCAGCAAATCAATTATTTTGCCGTGTCCTGTTCGAAGTTGCTGCGCTACAATTATCCCATCAACACCAATCAATGACAGGTCAGCTTTCACCCAGGCTTCAATCTTATCTTCCTTATCCAAGGCTGCACGTCGCTGCTCAATGAGGCCGTCTTGTCCAATCTCAAATAATCTTGTCATATTTTATATTCACTCAGGAGGGCCGTTGCCCATTTCGAAAGATAGGGCCAAGAATAAGCGCCTGTTTGTTTCCAGGCCTTAGAGCCATTTATTTTGTTCAAGGCTAACACATTGTCCCGGACTGTGTCATGCGGATAGAGATAACAATCTTCCGCATCCAAAAACGCGATAAAAATATTTTTGTCTAAATACTTATCATCGATGGTGAAGCGCCCCTTTAGCTGCACTTTCAAAACATCGTCCCCATTTATGTGAACCGCAAGAAAATCGGCCCCCTGCCAATCATCATTTAGACGCAGGCAATTATAACCATAATCAGCCAACTCGCCCGCCACTTTTTGGAAGTTATAATTCTCTTTTTGACGAGAATTAAGGTTAGCGTATTTTACTTTTTCGAAATGCATGTTTATCACAAAGTTTCGTTTACTCTGCGGTCAAACCTTCGGATAAATAGTCGTGCGCTAATTAGTGTGATTTGAAGCCGAAAAGTACAATCATCTTCCTCCGACAGACCAGGGTGTGATCCATGAGGGTGCATACGCGCCCACAAGCCTTGAATATACTGTGGCTTTTGGACATTGGCATCCCATTCGTTGTAATGTGCATAAAGAAATGGAGGGTTTAGCGTACCCAAAAAACTTCTCTTATCAGCGGATTTTTTAGTTTCATCACAGCCAAGCTTAACGGCAATTGCATTTAATAATTCTTCGAAAAAGCTGCGCAAATCACCATTTGCGGAAGCCCATTGTCCATTCGAGAAGTTATTTATAGCCTGCCTTAGGTGTTCTAAAGCGGTCGGAAAATTATTCTTTTCAAGCAAAGAAATCATTTCGTTTTCAGCTTCGGAAACATTAACCGCGGGAACACCTTCAGGCATCATCGGGCGAAGAGAAAACTCGGAAGTATAACTTTTTTGCCCCCAAGACCCTTCAGTTTCTGTGCGTTGTTCCTCTATCTCATATCCACTAAACCTCAGACCAGTTTTAATCTTGAGCCAATCTTCACTATTATTTTCGAGAATAAAATCATTCGCAGTTATTGCCTTTTCGATCATTGCTTTAGCTAAGCTTTGCCGACCATTGGCTGTAAAGACCGTAGGATTTTCTGTGAGTGCTATATGGGCCATTTGAGTAACCCGCTTAATTACAGATCCTGCCGTACGATCTTGCAAGCCCCACTCCAGCTCTATTCCGTCACATTCCGCTTGGGTGTGCATTTTTTCTAGAATACGCGCGGCGGCCATAACCGTCATGTTATTGAATTCAGGCATTATGCCGCTTTCCCCTTGGTCATCGCCGCATACATTTCGAAGAGTTTTTCTAGGCGTTCTGTGTCGTTTTTGAAGGGGCGGCCGATGTAGATTTCTTCCAGGATGCGGTCATTCTCGGCGTGCGCGGCGCGTAGGTTTTCGGGCATGGTATCGGGTTTGTAGAGGTCAGCAATTGTAGAAGGGAAATGCGCTTCGCGCGCGAGAAGTATATTCTCTGCCGCATGAGTAAGGTCGGCTTTGTGTTCTTGGGTTAGTTTTGGGACTGGGAAGGTGTTCCAGCCAAGCGTGTTGGAGTAAGAAAACCTCATTTCCAACCGCCCACAGACTGTTCCAATCCAGACCCAATGAAGACGTGATGCAACAAGGGACAAATTCCATATTGGCGCATCATACAGAGCAAACGCTTTATTGTGAACTCGAGCATTCGCAGGTAGCAAATCAACAGGGAGGTAAGGACGATTCTCGGAACTGACGATAGGAACACAAATAGTAGCTTCATTCCCAAATACTTGTTCTCGAAATTGAAATGGCGTCTCTGCTAGCGCCAAGGATTGTTTATCCTTCTCTTTTCCTAATCTTTTCTGTCTGACTTTTTCGAAGCGCTCTGAAAGCTGCGGGATCATAGACGCTTTTTCATATTCTGATGGCAAAATCCAAATACACTGCCTTGGTGATCCGCTTACTAATTCTTGGGAACCATAGAGAGGTTTTAGATATTTCTTTACTCCTGGTGCTTGCTTAACAAGTCTCAATGCATCGTTCGTTTTAAGCATAAGCTCATTGGCGTAATATGGGTGATTACCAAACCGCATTTCAGTTTGTGACGAAATTGGTAAAGAAGACTTTGAGACAAAAGTAGTAGAACCAGCGGTCAAGTAAGGTGATATCGTGTCCACATCACGACTCTCTTCGCCAGAGATAATTCGGCCATGTTCACCTTCTTCTGAAAGACCTATAATATTTACAGTAACACCCGCATTGTTCGAGGCAGAATTGGACCATTTAATAGTTTTTTCTACGAAAAATATCCTCACACCTCTATCGTATATAGGTCTCCAAAAGGTTGCTGTTTGAAGACCTTGATTCAGTGAGTTTGTTGTAACGAAAACAGCCTTCGCACCAGCTTTTAAAATATAATCGGAGGCTAAGCCAAACCAACCCGCCACAAAATCGAGAGATAGAGTTTCAGAAGTATAGCCTTGGAGTGCAGCTTTTAAATCGCTCTTTTGGGTGTCAGATTGATACTTACGACCAAGATATGGTGGGTTTCCGCAAATGTACGTTTCACCCCCTTCATTCTCAAAAGCGATTTCTTTTTGCTTGGCCTCACCGCCTTCTAAATCCAACGTCCAATTATGCACTTTAACTTCACGTTCTCCAGCGGGAGGGCATATACCTAGCCAATCAAGGCGGAGCGCATTTCCGCGCACAATCCAATTTTGTTTATCCAGGGGAAGGAAGCGGATATCGGCTTGCTTCTGCCCAATATAAACTTCGTCGCATTGATACTCCGCGATGATAAGCGCGAGACGCGCGACTTCTGCGGCAAATGGCTTAATCTCTATACCGCGAAAATTTCGTAAGCTAATTTCGCTCGGTTGGCCGCTCCATCGCGGTTCGCCGTTTTCACCATCTTCCAGCCGTGTGGCTCGACCACTTTTGATATTGGAGCGGTGTTCAATATCGCGCATCCGCTTATAGGCAATCACCAAGAAATTTCCTGACCCACAGGCAGGATCAAAAACGCGGATATGCGTCATACGTTTTCGCAGCTTTCCAAGCTGTTGCGGGTTATCTCCGGCTCGTTCTAATTGCTCTTCCAAACTATCCAGGAACAGCGGGTTCAGAACTTTCAGTATATTCGGCACAGAGGTGTAGTGCATCCCCAAGCTGCCGCGCTCTTCATCATCGGCCACCGCCTGGATCATAGAGCCAAAAATATCAGGGTTGATATCCGTCCATTTCAGCTCCCCCGCCGCGATCAAATAAGACCGCGCCATTTGGGTAAAATGTGGAACGTCCAGTTTCTTATCATCCTCTGTTCCAAACAAGCCGCCATTCACATAGGGAAAGTTATCCGCCCAGCCAGGTAACCCCGCATCCAGACGCGCAGACCCTTTGCCGTCGCGAGTGTCTATATTCATGGCTTCAAATATCAGGCGGATAGCCTCCTGCGTGCCTGAACCGTCCGCATTAGATCGCTCGCGCACCGTTTCCGTGAACAAGCCTGCGTAGGTCTTCGCGCGATCTTCGACCATGCGAAGCCCTGGGATTTGAAAAATCGAAGTGTCTTCGGCGTAAAAGCAAAAGATAAGCTGCGCCATGAAGTGATTAAAATCTTCGCGCCGTTCGGGGGTTGTCCAATCGGGGTTGTTCGCCGCCAGTTCCTGATAAAGTTTATCCAGGCGCGAGGTCGCCTTGATATCAATCGGGTTGTCGAGAATTTCTTTATTCGTGGAAATCCCAGCCAGCGGCAGTAGGAAGCCAAAATGCTTATCTGGTAAATCTGCAAAATCGCAGGCGATAAATGCGCCGCTTTTAATATTCTCCGCCTGGAGTGTTTCGCCGTCCGTCACGAGGATAAACTTCGCTTTTTGTTTGGCCGTTTGGGGGCTGTCTTTCAGCGCCCGAAGTCCAGCTTCTACCTCTCCAGTCTGTGCCGCCAGGATATGGATATTATTGCGCTGTAATATTGCGCCAGGCACGTCGCTCTTATTACTGCTACCTTTGCGCAGTCTGGCCAGTGTCGTCTTGCTGGATTGCGGGAAGCATTCGATGAACTGAAAAGCGAACTCGGCAGGGTCGAAAGGCTGGGCAACCAGCTTCTCTAATTCTTCGAGTATTTCAGTTGCTTTCACGCGAATCCCCAGCTTGGTTAATCTGCGAAGCCTAACCCGCTTTGCTCTGAACGGAAAGTGCTGGAGCAATACCCAATTATACCCGTAAATACCCAATTCTCAGGCTAGAATTTTCCGAGACTTTGCGAGGTTAAAATACAAGGTGCCCCCATCGAAACCCCCCATGTCACGGGGGAATACTCCGAATCCATGCCCCCACGCCTTTTGGCGTTGGGGGCATGAAAAACGATGTGCAGACAATGCTTTAGCATGGTGGTACCACCACCCGCTTTATCTAGCCCTCCAAAATTTCATTTTGCTTCTTTTCCCAGAATGCTCTCCAGCCGCCCCAGAGTCCTGTAATTATTCATTCGAGAAATTTTGAGTGAATATGCTATGATTTACCCATGCCAGACACACCTCAACCTCTTACCGACAATAAAAAAACTTGCTGCCGATATTCGGGAGGCCATGGTGATTTTAGCCAAGGTCATACGCAAATTTGGCGATGCGCCTTGGCCGCTCATGGAGCGCTTACAGCGCGAGTTGAAGGCTGTCGAAGACCGTGAGGCGCTGCTCGACAACCTGCTCCAAAGCGGCCCTCCACCCGCGCCTAAAACGTCAAATTAGCCAAACTTTCCGTAAACTCTTCGCTTACTGGATGCGCGATTTTGAGCATCTCTTTTAGCCGATATTCTAGCGAACCACCGTCGCCATATTGGGGCCGTGTGTTCTTGTGCCCCATCAATGTGCACCGCAATCCATAGTCCAATCCAGCCTCCTGCATGCGCTTTTCAAAGGCATGTCTAAAGCTATAAATCCGGTGTTTCTTCGTGGGCATGAGGCCACGTGTATGGAAGGTTTTTAGCAGTGCTGCGGATAGTGAGTTGCCTTTATCACGGTAGCGCAGGAAGCCATTTGGAGCGCGTTTCATCGCTTCCAAAGCTACTCCTACAAGCGGAATATCGCGCCGTGACGCAACGGATTTAAGCTCTCTATCTGCTGTGGGGCGGATACGAATATGAGGAACGTCTGCGTCCAAACAGATGTTTTCAGGCAAGAGATTAGCTATCTCGCTCGGCCTGCATCCTGTCTCAATCAGTGTGTATGCAATGATCTGCGCCTCGGCATTTATGCCTTCAAAAGCGTATGGTTTGAGGATTTTAGAACGCACCCAATCGTCTGAAAATATAGCCGTTGGTTCCGTTGGCGTATTTTTAAAGCGCAATTTTCGGAACGGGTTTTCACGGGTTTCATCGCCGTGATACATCCAGTATTCTCGGAATAAGAGACGCAGATTCCCAAGCTCTCGATTAGCACTATTAGGTCTGTATGTGTGTCCCTGACCATTGTCGGGGCGCAAGCGTTCAGCCCACCAATCATAGAACTCTCGTCCTTGTTGGCGCGTGATGGCATCCATAGTGAGATTGCCGCAAAGGGTCACAAAGTTATCAATGGCGCGGATTTTTGCGCGCTTCCAACTCTCGATTTGCTCCGGTGATTTGCCGCTCTGGTCACTTATGCTGAGCTTGTCGCAATAGAGCTTAAAGGCATCTCTTATTGTGTCCTTGGGCGGTTCTATTATGCCTAGGACGGCCTCGGTTTCCAACTGTGTTACGCCGTCCCCACGCAATGTTTGAACGCGGCGCAAGATGGTTTCCCTTGGCTCACTATGCGCTATTTCGAGGACAGGCTTAAACTCAAATCCTACCGCTTGAGCCTTCCGCCGCGCGAGTCGATAGCGGCACATTTCAGGCGAGTCAGTAGTGGTTATGTTGAGCTGTTTGGTAAGTGCAAGCTCCCAATTCTGCTCGTCTGTGTCCATCATCATATCGCGCCGTTCACGCGCGATTGTGAGGCTGTCTGTGCATAGGGTTGTCCGCACGATGCGCCGCTTATCAATGCTTTTAAAGCGGGCGGGAACGCGCCGCACATAATACCAACGCTGCCCGCGTTGTTCGAGGTGGTGGTTTCTTCTGGAGGTCATTAGCCATTGTACCCATAATTGTACCCCAATTTGTGCCCATAATTGGGGGAAATTGGAGGGTTGCGAGAAAACGTGGGAAAAAACGTAGTCTTTCCAACGACTTAACGGTCTTAAGAATGAGAGAAATGGCGCACCGGGGAAGATTCGAACTCCCGACCCCTTGATTCGTAGTCAAGTACTCTATCCAGCTGAGCTACCGGTGCGTCTGCGAAAGCGATGCTTTGCGCGAGTGCCGCGTTAAAGCCTATTGTTTCCGGCGCCGCAAGTGTTTTTTACGGTTAATGGGCGTCTAAAGTGGTTTTTCGTAATAACGCAGTATCGCATTATAGTCGGGATATTCAACATCAGCCAGGGCTCTGAAGCCTAGACGCTCATGAAACGCATGGGAGCCTGGGTTATTGGGCTTTGAGTTTACTTCACATACGAGGCGGGGCAGGCCGCGCGCCCGGGCCTCCGCTTCGAAGTCAGCATAAAGCGTCCGGCCATAGCCTTTCCCTTGTGCTGCGGCATTTAGGATGATGCGGTCAATATAATAAAACTTATTAAATCTGGCGCGGAGCCATTTCAGATTTTTATGATCATACTCAACATCATGGGCATATCCGATAAGAACACCATCTGCATCATGGATTTGCTTTTTGTAATGGGCGAGGTCAAGCAGATTGGTCAGCTCTTCTTCGTCCAGCGGGGAGAGCCAGTGCACGAACTCTTGGTTCATACGTAGAATTTTTGCGCGGTGTGATTTAAGAATAGGCCCTATCATTTCGCAGCCTCATAGACGCCGCGCATGAGGGCGCGTGCAACGCAGCGCGCCGCCGCTGCGCCAAGCTCTGCGAGGGCGGCGGGGCTCTCACAAGCTTTTTCCCCTGCGGAAAGTGCAAAAATCGTATCCCCATCTAGCGGCGTATGGCTGGGCTGCACGGCCATTGCAATGCCGTCTTGGGCCATAATCGCCACGCGCTTGAGCTGTTTTTGTGTCAGAGCGGCGTCTACCGCCACGGCGCCGATAACAGTGCTCTGGGCTTTCTGATTTTTAGCCGCTTTCAGGACCGCAAGCTTTGTGTCTTGAGCTTTTTGATGGACGTAATCCTCCGGCGGTCGTCTCCCGCCAAATTCGTTCTCAATTTCATAGGGCCACGCCCAAGGGCAATCCGTGCCAGGCATGAAGGGCGAGCCAACAGGATTAGCTGCGATGACAGCGCCAACAATAATACCATTGATTGTTTCCGAAGCACTGCCTAAGCCGCCGGGATAAAGCCCTGCCGTTGCGCCGTAGCCTGCGCCCGCTGCACCGAGCCTTATATCATTTGAAGCGGCTTTACAGGCTTTAACTCCTAAGGCTCTGAACGGCGGCTCAAGACCCCAATCTTTATCTCCGCCATTGGCATTGTCAAAAAGAATAGCGCTGGGCACGATGGGGCTGACGGGTATTGGGGCCGGGCCGGGCGCATAGCCTATGCGCTGTTGCCCCAGCCAAGCACAGACTCCATCGGCCGCTGCGAGGCCGTAAACAGATCCACCTGAGAGGCAAATAGCATGTACTTTCTCGATTAAGCCGCCATCAGATAACGTATCGGTCTCCCGCGTTCCGGGCCCGCCGCCGCGCACATCAACGGCGCAGGTGGCGGGGCTATCCGGCAGGATGACGGTAACGCCCGTTTTTACCTTCGCATCATGGGCTTGGCCGATACGTAATCCGCCAACATCTAGGATAGTATTTTGAATTTTTTTTTGTTTCACAAAAATACAAATAGGTTGAATGCCATCGCAATCATATAGCAGAAAGCTAAATTATTTAGATTTAAAGGATCGGGAAATTTTTCTCCTATACGTCTAATGAAGAAACTTACAGCACCAAATTTAAGAATCAAGACTGCGGAACCTAAGCTTGCCAGCAGGCCTAAAGGAAGTCCTTTGATGTCAGCTTCGAAATCTGGATCTCCGTAAATAGAAATAAAGCCCATGATTAAAAATGAAATCGCCAATGCTGATTGGCCCCAAAGGTTAAGGGGATCAAATGTGGGATGCATTAAATCTTCCACAACATTGAATTTCGAACTATTTTTAAACAAAGACTTACATCTAAAAATGGGCGCTGTAGATGTTTGCCGCGTCAAATAAATTGACATTGGATCTTGCGCAATTCTTTCATCACCAAGTGCAAGGCCAAACTCACCTGCATCGGATGTAATGTAAAAGTCAAAATTACGCGTGAGGAGGTTATCACCATCAATAATGTTTAGATTGCCTAATGGTTTTAGAGCGCTCTTGATGTCCTCTATTAGAGTAAATTTATTTTGAAATGTAATAAGTAATTTATGCCCATCCCGATGATAATCGGGCTGAATTTGCACCATATATTTTGACATGATGTCTCCAAAAGGCTTGCCGAGCGCGATTATGCTCATATGGTGCGAGCATAATGAAGAAAGACCGTAATATGAAACTCTTTTCTACTTTGCTTTTGGGGAGCGCGCTTGCGCTGTCAGCTTGTACTAAAACGGAGCTTGTTTCAGCGCCAGACTTTACGATTGCCAAGACTGAGGTTTCCTCTCCAGGCATGGTGGCATCCGCTAATCCTTTGGCGACGCAAGCGGGGTTGGATATTTTGAAAGCCGGAGGCTCAGCTGTGGATGCTGCGATTGCGGTTCAGGCCATGTTGGGACTTGTAGAGCCGCAAAGCTCAGGCCTGGGCGGCGGGGCTTTCATGGTGGTTTATGACCCTAAGACGGCAAAGGTCTGGGCTTATAATGGACGAGAAACCGCGCCTGCTGCCGTGCGTCCTGACATGTTTTTAGACTCTGAAACAGGTGAGCCTCTCCGCTATTTTGACGGCATAGCTTCGGGTATTTCAACCGGCGTACCCGGCGCGGTAGTCATGCTTCACAAAGCCCATGAGGATTACGGAACACTTGCTTGGGGCCGGCAAATGGAACCCGCGATTAAAACCGCCGAAGAGGGGTTTGCAGTCTCGCCGCGTATGGCTGGAATAACAGCGCGAATGGGACGATTTGTGCTAAAGCGCGATGATCGCGCCCGTGAATATTTTTACTTGGAAGACGGCGAAACGACGATTCCCGAAGGCTTTATGCGAGATAATCCGGCTTATGCGGAGACGCTTCGCGCGTTACAGAAAAACCCGCGTGCTTTGCTAGAAGGCCCGATTGCTGAAGAGATTATTCGCGTCGTTCAAGAAGAGCCAAAACCCGGCACTTTGACCCTTTCAGATATGGCAGCTTATCAGCCGCAAAAGACAGAGGCACTATGCTCAACTTATCGTAAGCATATTATTTGCGGGGCGCAGCCGCCCAGTAGCGGCGCAGTAGCCGTGCAATCCATTTTGAGAACATTGGAAAACTTTGACATGTCAGGGCTAGGACAATCCGCCGAGGGCTGGCACGTTTTTGCAGAGGCCAGTTTTCTTGCCTATGCAGACCGGGATAAATATGTTGCCGACCCTGATTTTGTTGAGGTCGAAACAGGGTTGATGCTCAATAAAGACTATTTGAAATCGCGGGCCGTACTTATCAATATGGACAAAGCGATGACGGATGTAAAAGCGGGTAATCCATCGGCCTTTTTGCGCGGACAGGACGCGACGCCTGATAATCCCGGAACCTCTCATTTCACTGTCGTGGATAAGGACGGTCTTGTTGTATCCATGACAACGACGGTCGAAGCGCCTTTTGGCTCTCAGCGTATGGCGGCAGGCTTTATGCTCAATAATCAGTTGACGGATTTTTCATTCCGCGCCGTGGATGCAGAAGGACTACCCATCGCCAATGCCCCCGCGCCTGGGAAACGCCCCCGCTCTTCTATGGCACCGAGTATAGTCTTTAGTCCGCAAGGCGAATTTTTGTTCTCAACAGGATCTCCGGGCGGTAACTCAATCATTGCTTATACGGCCAAAACCATTGTCGGGATTCTGGATTGGGGCTTAACCCCGCAAGAGGCGATTGAGCTGCCTAATCTTATAGCGCGTAATGGGCGTGTTGCGATTGAGGCGAAAGATTTAAAAGATGAAGAGACTGGAGAAATAGATCGCGGCAGCCCGGCGGCGTCATTCGGAATGCCTGCTGAGATGATAACTGCGCTTGAGGAAAAGGGTCACAAAGTGCGCCGTTCAAAAGGTGAATTTAGTGGCCTTCACATTATCTATCGTCAAGAAGATGGCCGTTTGATAGGCGGAGCCGACCCCAGACGTGAGGGGACAGCTCTTGAAGTTGAATAATTTGGCCTAATCCAAAACACCTTTAACAATATCTCCCATCGGTGAGCCGCCTAAGACTGCGAGCTGCATTTGCGCAGATACTTTATTGATGGCTTCTTGCGGTTTTGCCACCGGGTGAAGTGCTATGCGTAAGGGGCGAGTGCCTTGAGGCCTAGCAATAGCTGCTGCAATAGCACGGGGAATATCCATCGGATCAGCCTCACCGCCGCCCGCTTCGCGTTTGCCCATGCCTTGCGTGAATTGCGGATAGGCGTTGAGAATATCATCTGTTAGGCGGGCCTTTAGTGCGGCTGAAGGTGCGTTCTGATTTGACCAGATCTTAGTTGGGTAACCTCCGGGTTGAATAATAGTGACATCAATGCCGTGGGGCGCGATTTCATAAGCCATTTGCTCACTCATGGCCTCAAGCGCAAATTTCGTCGGAGAATATTGTCCGAAGCCCGGAATTATGACGCGGCCAAGCTGTGAGGTCACATTGAAAATATAACCGCTTTTGGCGGCGCGCATAGACGGTAGAACAGCTTTGGCCATGCGTTGAGCGCCATAAAGATTTGTATCAAAAATTAACTGAGTGGCTTCCATATCCTGCGCTTCAATCGGTCCGGCAATCGACATGCCAGCATTATTGATCAGAACATCAAGCTTACCGCCAGCGGCTTTTAAAGCTTTAGCGACTCCCGCTTGGACCTGGTCATCTTTGGTGATGTCGATTTCCAAAACGGTGATGTCCAACTTCTCTTTTTTGGCCAGTTGCCTTAGCTCAACTGCTTCGGGGCGGGGTAGGTTTCGCATTGTGGCAAATACTTTTGCGCCAAGACGGGCATAATGCTCTGCGCCCAAACGTCCAAAGCCTGAGGAACACCCGGTTATGAGAATAGATGTGCCCGACAAATCAACACCGTCAGTGGCTTCTGAGGATTGCGCGCATCCTGTCATGTAAGCCGCTGCCGCAACTCCGGCCCCCATCATAAGACTGCGGCGATTGAGTTTGGAAATATCTGTCATGCGAAGGTCCTTTGTGAGGAGGCATATTTTCTTTAGCCGCGGGATTTAAGTTTGTTTTGTATTACAACACTTAGAATGCAAAGCGCCAGACAAAGCGTCACAATATTGGCGGCTATGACTGGGGTCGCTTTCAGGTAAACGCCATAAACGATCCAGAGTGCAACGCCGAGAGTGAAGACGCTATACATACCGAGCGATATGCCGCGCGTTTCTCGGGTCCTTAAAACCAAAATGGCTTGGGGTAGAAATGAAAGTGTTGTGAGAGTCGCGGCAATTGTGCCGATGAAGTCAGGAGATAACATAATAGCGGTCTAAGTGATTTTGATTGGGGACGCCACATTTATAATGACCGTTCAAATATGAATATGGCTTCGTCATAAGCGAGACTGGTCAATCATTACAAATTTGTGTAGATTAAAAGAAAAACCGGAGGACACCATGGTTCAGCTAACAGTCAATGGCAAAGCCCAAAAGATAGATATCGACCCGGAGACCCCTGTGCTTTGGGTTGTTAGAGAACAGCTCGGCCTTGTAGGCACAAAATTTGGATGCGGCGCGTCTCTCTGCGGGGCTTGCACTGTTCATATTGACGGCGAGCCTGTCAGGTCCTGCGTTACGCCGCTCTCTGAGGCCGAAGGGAAAGACGTCACCACGATTGAAGGTATCGCCGCGCCTGATGGCACCCTTCACGCGGTGCAAGAGGCCTGGATAAAACACCAAGTTCCGCAATGTGGATATTGTCAATCTGGCCAGATCATGTCGGCTGTGGCGTTGCTTAAGGAAAATGCCAATCCCTCTGACGAGGACATTGACTCGGCTATGTCGGGAAATGTGTGCCGTTGCGGCATGTATACGCGTATTAAAGCGGCCATTAAAACCGCAGCGAAGGGAGCATAGTCATGGTATCCAGAGCAGAGAAAAAAGCGGTTAAGAAAGCAAAACGCGCAAATGAAAGCCGCGCCCGTAAATGGACGCGCAGAAGTTTCATCGGAGCTGGAGCCGTCGCAGGTATTGGCGTCGGCGGCGCGCTTATGGTCGGTATTGCTATTCGCCCAGGTGACCGCACGGATGAGCTCGCAAAATTTGTCACAGAAGGGCAAGAGCAGCTCATCACCACATGGGTTAAAATTGCGCCTGACAATACGGTGACGGCTATTATCCCTCACGGTGAAATGGGGCAGGGCGTTCACACCGCTCTCTCCGCGATGCTTGCCGAAGAGATGGAAGCCGATTGGGATGCCATGGACATTATGGAAGCGCCCGCTGAAAAAGACTTTGCCAATTTCGAACTTGGCCGTGAGTTTTTGACCGGCGGCGCAAATATACCGTCCCCGCTTTTCGATACAGTCAACGGACTTATGCTGACGGCGGCAAAGTCGATGGATTTGCAAATCACAGGCGGATCAACATCGGTACGCTTTACAGGCGTTGCCGCTATGCTAACGGCGGGGGCCGCAGCCAGAGAGTTGCTTTTAGAAGCGGCGGCTCAGCAATGGGATGTGCCTTTAGGTGAATTACGCGCCGAAAAAAGCTACATCTATCACGGTGATAAGAAAGCACCTTTCGCGGAATTTGCAGAGGTCGCGGCGACTTTAAAGCCAAATTTACAGCCTAAGCTGAAAAAGCGGAGCGACTATAAATTACTGGGCCAATCTCTGCCGCGTGTTGATATCCCGGCCAAGGTCGATGGTACAGCCATGTTCGGAATTGATGCTCAGGTTGAGGGCATCAAATACGGGACAGTTATGGCGGCGCCTGTTCATGGTCAGAAGATTGCAAAACTCGACTCCAAGGATGCCAAAGCTATGCCGGGCGTCATCGGCGTTTATAATATGAGTGATTATGTTGCTGTTGTCGCTGAGGGTTATTGGCAAGCGAAGCAAGCGCTTGATATGGTCGAGGTCGAATGGACTGTTTCTGGTACGGAAAACGTCAATGAAGAGAGTATTTTTGCGCAATATGCACAGTCGCTTGATGGCGGCAAAAAGAAAGTTCTTCACAAGGCTGGTAATGTCACAAAAGGTCTGAAATCCGCGGCGTCTGTCTATGAAGCTGAATACCGCGTACCTTATTTGGCACATGCCTGCATGGAGCCCATGAATGCGACGGCTTGGGTCAGAGATGGGAAATGCGATCTCTGGACAGGGACACAAAACCCGCTTGGCACACGCATGGTAACGGCAGAGACACTTGGAATGGATCCTGAAAATGTAACGGTTCACACGGCCTTTATGGGCGGCGGTTTTGGCCGACGCGCGACGCCGGATTACACGAATCAAGCAGTTATGGTTGCTAAGAAAGCAGGCGTGCCTGTCAAATTAATTTGGTCACGCGAAGAAAGTACACAGCAAGATCATTACCGGCCATCAGTCTTAGGGCGTTTCAAAGCAGGTCTAGATGAAGACGGCATGCCGATTTCTTGGGAAAGTGATTTCGTGCATAAAATGGATCCGCCCGAAGCTAGTGCTGTTTTCTACGATATTCCCAACGTCAGGGCGCAATATGCCGACAGTCCGACACATATACGCCTTGGTCCTTGGCGCTCCGTTGACCACACGCAACATGGTTATTTTACTGAGAGCTTTATTGATGAACTTGCGGTCAATGCGGGCATAGACGGTTACGAATATCGCCGTAAGCTGCTTAAGAATAAACCACGCCACTTAAAAGTCCTGGATACCGCCGCAAAAATGGCAGAATGGGGGAAGGCACTTCCAGCAGGACAGGCGCAGGGCATCTCTATTTGTGAGAGCTTTATGACCATCGTCGCAGAAGTCGTGACCATTGATATGAGCCAAGGTGAACCCCGCGTGCTGCATGTCGCTTGCGCGGCTGATGCAGGCTTGGCCGTGAATCCGGACGGATTTGAAGCTCAAATGGAAAGCGGTATTATTTACGGGCTGACCGCTGCACTTTACGGCGAAATCTCCATTGAGGACGGAGCGGTTGAGCAGAGTAATTTCCATGATTATCAGCCTATGCGAATGAATGACGCGCCGGAGATTGATGTCAAAATTATTTCTTCTGACGCACCTATTGGCGGGGCAGGCGAGCCGGGAACTCCGCCCATCGCGCCTGCCGTTGCAAATGCGGTCTTTAAGGCAACCGGCAAAAGAATACGTCAATTGCCCCTCAGCAAGCATGAATTTGGCGCTGCGACATAGGGAGAGCTTAAATGGATAAGCCGCCTACATGGCAACTTATCATGCGGGTGGTGATAGCTGTGCTGTGTGGTATGGCATTTCTTTTGGGAGCCCTTGCGTTTAAGGTTGGCGCATATTTTAATTTCATTATGCTCGTCATTATGGCGGCGTGCCTTTTGGTGCCGCTGGCGCGATTACCGTACCTTATCAATAAAGAAATCCATTGGGCATTTTGGAAAGCGCCTTTTTCAAAAGAAAACCGCCGGTATTGGCGACCCATTCTTCTGCGAATAATCTTTTGGGCGCTCTGTGGTTTTACTGTTTTTACAGGCGTCGTGGCCGCGCAGTTTCAGCCTGATGAACTCAAAGGTATATATTTCATGATAGGCGGCGGAGCCTTATTTCTTATGCTACTAAGCCTGATACCCAAGCGTATTGGCGGAAAACCCATGTCGATTTTTTCCGCTTTTGCCATGCCTTTTATGATTTTTATTTTGAGCGACAGCCTTTTTCCCCAACTCACAGGAAAAGGTGCGGTGACTGTAAATTCTCCCTTCGCAGACGAGAGCTACATGTTCCATGCTGGGCATAACACAATGGTGAATTATCATGTGGCCCATAGCTCTCAAAAGCATGCATTGGACATGGTGACCCTTCATGAAAACGGAACCGAAAATAAAGGAGATAAGTCAAAGCTTGAGGATTACGCCTGTTTCGGTGCGGTTTTAATTGCGCCTGTTGACGGGGTGATTGAGCGCGTCGTTAGTGATCAAATTGATCAGCCTATAGGCTCGCGAGACCCTAAGAACCCTGCGGGGAACCATGTGGTTATAAAAATGGATGACACCCATTATGCTCTGCTCGCCCATATGAAGCAAAGCAGCACGGTCGTATCTAAAGGGGATCGCGTTTCGACAGGGCAAAAGCTTGGTGAATGTGGAAATTCTGGCAATACGTCCGCGCCACACCTGCATTTTCAAATACAGCGTTATCCCGACCTCTTTGCAGAAGGCGGTTACACCTATCCCGTAAAATTTAACAACACGACTCGCATTCGGCGCGGAAAATCCGTCAGTAAAGACGGGTTATTTTATATTCGTAACGACCAGATGGCGCCGAATTGAGCTAGGAAATTTTTGAGCGTCAATTACGATTTCGAAGCCGTCAAATTATAAGTCCCTTTGCCGCGAATATATATCAGGCATTTAGCTACCTCACATGATAATTCGTGAGATACGATGCCCTTTGACTGGATGTGACTTCCGGCTTCTAGGGTGCGCGTTTCAGCAGCCTTAACGGATGGGTATTTGAGCGTTCCCTGTATTAAGACAGCGTCCATGTGCTCGCCGTCAGTCGTAAGAGTAGCGTCTACACCCTTACCCAGTTTCACAAGTGACCCGCTGGCTTCTCCTGCTATAGGTTGGCCCCATAAGAAAGTGAGCTCTGCGGCTGTGCCTTGTTTAGCTGTAATCCAATTTGTGTCTTCAGGTGACAGCCACACCATATTGGATGGCACAAGATTTATCGGAAGCTCCCCATCATCAAAGGCTTCTGAGGAAGGCTGTACAAGGTAAGGACCTGAAAATATTTCAAGAAAGGCAACGCCTGCGTTACCAGGCTTTGCCGCTGTGATGTGGGGCTCTCCGGCGGGTTGGGTCCAATAAGATCCGGGACCCATCCACATTTTAGCCGCTTCCGGATCATCATTATGGATGTGTCCCTCAATCACGACAGCTCTATAAGTGATATTGTGGATATGGGGGGGCGAGGAAAATCCGTCTGCGAATCTTAAAATCACGCCAGAGGGAACATCCTTCATTATATCTCCCCAGAGTACACCTGCTTGCGGAGCGGCGTCGCCACGTGCTGGGTTGAGCGGTTGAAATTTGAGCTCGCTAGGTGTTGTTATGGTTACGGATGTTTCTGAGATATTCTGACTATTTAGCGGGGTCTCTGCTTCGTTTTGCGCTTGGCACGCGGCGCTCAATACCAAGGTTGATGCTGCAATGACCGAAATTGAGTATTTAGCATTAAATGGTGTTTTCGAAAAAGGCATTATGAAACTTTCTAATTATTTTCTGGCGGTCAGGTTTTGCTATGAAATTTAGAAGCCAGAAGTTTGTATAAGTCTTGTAAGAGTATAGTCTGTAAAAGCTACGTACACATTGGTAATAGGTTCCAAATTCTAGTTAATTGACCGATTTTATTGCCCCGAAATCCTTCGACCGTAATCTGAAAGCGCTTTTGTTTAGGCTATATTTTTTCATCTGATCGCTTATACTTCATACTAAACGGGAGATGAAATGACGGTAACATCTGAGAGCAAAAAAGCTTATTGGCGGGCGACTATTCGTTTTACGCTTAGCCTTTTGGTTATTTGGTTTTTGGTGTCCTATGGGGCGGGTATTCTCTTTCGTGAGTTTTTAGACCAGTTTTCTATCGGAGGTGCGCCGCTTGGGTTTTGGTTCGCGCAGCAAGGCGCAATTTATGCCTTTCTTGCCCTCATCATTATTTATTGCATCGGGATGAGCCGACTCGAAAAGAAATATGGGATTGAGGGTTAAGCCGTGGATCAGCAGCAATGGAGCTATCTTTTCGTTGGCCTGACATTTGGGCTTTATATTGCCATCGCCTTGTGGGCGCGGGCAGGGTCTACCAAAGACTTCTATGTGGCCGGACATGATATTCATCCTGCGCTGAACGGCATGGCGACAGCGGCGGATTGGATGTCAGCCGCGAGTTTCCTGTCAATGGCAGGACTAGTTGCATTTCTCGGTTATGGCGGATCCGTTTACCTGATGGGCTGGACGGGCGGCTATGTCCTGCTTGCGCTTCTGCTCGCGCCTTTTCTGCGAGAGTTCGGAAAGTTCACAGTTCCTGATTTTGTCGGCGACCGATATTATTCCAAAGTTGCCCGCGTTATCGCAGTAATTTGTGCGCTCATGGTCTCTTTCACCTATATCGCTGGACAGATGAAAGGGGTGGGCGTAGCGTTTTCGTCTTTCCTGGGCGTACCGTTTAATTGGGGTATTTTCATCGGCAGTTTTATTGTCTTTGTCTATGCCGTGCTGGGCGGAATGAAGGGCATTACCTATACGCAAGTCGCACAATATGTTGTGTTGATTTTTGCCTATACCGTACCCGCAATATTTATCTCGCTGATCGTCACGAATAACCCCATTCCGCAGCTTGGCTTTATTGGCAATATGTCGGGGAGCGAGATATCCATGCTAGATAAACTCAATACGGTCGTAACGGATTTGGGCTTTACAGAATATACTTCGACCACAAAATCCAAAATAGATGTATTTTGCATCACAGCGGCGCTCATGTTTGGAACAGCGGGATTGCCGCATGTGATTATTCGCTTCTTCACCGTCAAATCGGCGAAGGCCGCGCGAAAGTCGGCGGGTTGGGCGCTGATGTTTATTGCGCTGCTCTACACCGTTGCGCCTGCCGTTGGCGCTTTCGCGCGAATGAACTTTATCGATACTGTGAATGAAGCGACTTATATTGCTGACAGCGAAAACTATGAAGAACGCGCAGCGGCTATTTTGGCTGAGGGCGGGAAGCCTGTTCCTGAGTGGTATAAAGATTGGGAAAAAACCGACCTGCTTAAGTTCAATGATTTAAACGGCGATGGGATGATGCAATATCGCGGCCCTGCTGCGCCCGATGGTCTTGAAAACGAAGTTGTGCCGAACCGGGATATTTTCGTGCTGGCTAATCCCCAAATTGCAAATTTGCCGGGATGGGTGATTGGCTTAGTGGTGGCAGGCGGTCTTGCGGCGGCGCTCTCTACAGCGGCAGGCCTGCTTATGGTGATTAGCTCTGCTATCAGCCATGATTTACTCAAGAGTACATTTTATCCCAATATGAGTGAGAAGGGGGAACTGCGCGCCGCGCGCCTCTCCGCTTTCGCAGCTGTCATAGCGGCGGCGCTTATCGGGGCCTTTGCTTCATCCTTGCCTTTCGTGGCTCAAGTTGTAGCTTATGCCTTCGGGATTGCGGCAGCCTCGCTTTTTCCGATTATTGTGCTCGGCATTTTCTGGAAACGGATGAACAAGGAAGGGGCCATTGCTGCAATGCTGTCGGGGCTTATCCCGACAATGGCTTACATTATCTATTTTAAATCTGAATATGGCAGCGAAGCGGGTTGGTGGTTTGGTGTCTCGCCCGAAGGTATCGGTTTTGTTTTTATGTGGGTTGCTTTGGCCGTCGGAATTGTCACAGCCCTCGTGACACCGGCTCCGCCATCTGCGATACAACAACTCGTCGAAGATATCCGGATTCCCGGTCAAAGAGGTGCCCTCCATGAGTGAAACCAATAAGACATATTCTGTTCATGCTGACTTTGTAGCTAAAGCTAATCTGAATCCTGTGTCCTATGCGTCAATGTATGCAGCCTCAATTGCTGACCCGGAAAGCTTTTGGGGCGTGCAAGGGAAGCGTTTGAACTGGATGAAGCCTTACACCAAGGTCAAAGATGTCAGTTGGGATAAATCCGATCTGCATGTGAAATGGTATGAGGACGGCGTTTTGAACGTGACGGAAAATTGCCTGGATCGCCATCTTGAGACCCGCGGCGATAAAGCCGCAATCATCTGGGAAGGCGACGACCCTTCAGAATCTAAAACGCTCACTTACCGCGAGCTTCACCGCGAAGTGTGCCGCTTTTCAAATGTGATGAAAAAACTCGGCGTGAAAAAAGGTGATCGCGTCACAATTTACATGCCAATGATAGTGGAAGCGGCTTACGCCATGCTCGCTTGTGCGAGAATTGGCGCGGTGCATAGTGTCGTCTTTGGCGGCTTCAGCCCTGACGCGCTGGCCGGACGAATTACCGATTGCGAGAGTACCTTTATTATCACTGCGGATGAAGGTTTGCGCGGGACAAAAAAAGTGCCGCTTAAGGCCAATTGCGATGCGGCCTGCGACATAGCAGGGATCGTCGAAACTGTCCTGACGGTAAAGCGCACAGGCGGTGATGTCACGATGAAAGAGGGCCGTGATGTCTGGCTGCATGAGGCATTGAAGAACGTTTCGGATTACTGTCTGCCTGAACCGATGAACGCTGAAGACCCGCTCTTTATTCTCTACACAAGCGGCTCTACTGGGAAACCCAAAGGCGTGCTCCATACGACGGGCGGCTATCTCGTTTGGGCCTCTATGACCCATGAATATGTTTTCGACCTCAAGGAAGATGATGTTTATTGGTGTAGCGCTGATGTCGGCTGGGTCACGGGCCATACTTATATTGTGTATGGGCCGCTCGCCAATGGCGCGACAACGGTCATGTTTGAGGGCATCCCGACTTATCCTGATGCGTCCCGTTTCTGGCAAGTTTGCGATAAGCACCAAGTTAGCTTGTTTTACACAGCTCCTACAGCCATTCGCGCCTTGATGCGGGAAGGGGATGGGCCTGTGAATGCGACCTCTCGCAAGAGCTTACGTATTCTCGGCACAGTGGGCGAACCGATAAACCCCGAAGCGTGGGAATGGTATTTTCATGTGGTTGGCGAAGGGCGATGCCCTATCGTGGATACATGGTGGCAGACGGAAACAGGCGGCGCGATGATTGTGCCGCTCCCAGGCACTACTGATATGAAGCCTGGCGCGGGGAGTCATCCTTTCTTTGGCATTGTTCCGGCTTTAGTTGATGCTGAGGGGAATGAGCTAGACGGCGCAACAGAGGGTAACTTGATTATCAAAGACAGTTGGCCTGGCCAAATGCGCACGGTCTATGGTGATCACCAGCGCTTTAAAGACACTTACTTCTCAGCCTATCCCGGCAATTATTTTACAGGTGATGGCTGCCGCCGTGATGAGGATGGTTTTTACTGGATTACAGGCCGCGTGGATGATGTGATTAATGTTTCGGGCCACCGCATGGGCACCGCCGAAGTGGAAAGCGCGCTGGTCAGTCATGACGCCGTCGCTGAAGCCGCCGTTGTCGGTTATCCGCACGATATAAAAGGGCAAGGCATTTACGCCTACGTCACGGTCACCGCTGGCACAGAGGTTAGTGACGAGCTAAAAGCTGCCTTGGTCAAACATGTACGAACTGAAATCGGGCCTATTGCCACCCCTGATTTGATCCAATTTGCGCCGGGTCTTCCCAAGACCCGCTCAGGCAAAATAATGCGGCGCATCTTACGCAAAATCGCCGAAGACAGTTTCGATAATTTGGGCGACACCTCAACATTATCAGAGCCTGAAGTTGTTGACGATTTGATTGCAAACCGCCAAAATCGCGCCTAATGAAACAGTGCATTATCATAGGGGCCTCTCATGCGGGCGCACAGCTTTGTGTCAGCCTACGTCAAGGCGGTTGGGAGGGTAGCATTACTCTTATCGGTGATGAGCCAGATCTACCTTATCATCGTCCGCCGCTCTCCAAAGACTTTTTGTCTGGCGATAAAGCTATCGATGAAATTCTACTTCGCCCTGCCAGCGTTTATGAAAACGCTAATGTTCAGATGAAACTTGGCACGCGCGTCGGAGCCATTGACCGCATAGCTAAAACCGTCTTGACGGATGACGGCGAGGCCCTTGCTTATGATAAGCTTGTTTTGGCGACGGGGGCCCGCGTGCGGCATTTGCCTGTGGCTGGTGTTGATTTGGACGGTGTATATTACTTGCGCGATACCACCGATGTTCGCGCCATCAAAGCGGGTGTCGCCAAAGGTAAGCAAGCTGTGATTATTGGCGGCGGCTATATTGGTCTCGAAACTGCCGCGAGCCTACGTAAACAAGGCATGGAGGTCACAGTTCTAGAAGCTATGCCGCGCATCTTGCAGCGCGTCACCGCGCCTGAGATTTCAGAGTTTTATAAGCGCATACATTCCGAGGAAGGTGTTCAAATTCTCGAAGGCGTTATGGCGTCTGAGATAAAATCATCCGGTGATGCGCTCTCTGTTCACACGGCGTGCGAGCAAAATTTTGACGCGGATATGGTGATTATTGGTATTGGCGTTATTCCCAATATTGAACTTGCGGAAATGGCGGGTTTGGACATCGGCAACGGAATTGAGGTCAATAGTTTTTGCCAAACCTCTGACACTGACATTTATGCGGCTGGAGATGTGACGTGGCATTATAATCCCATTTATGAGCGGCATATAAGGCTTGAATCCGTGCCCAATGCGACGGAGCAAGCCAAGACTGTTGCTTTGCACATCAATGGAAAGCCCAAACCCTATAGCAGTCTGCCTTGGTTCTGGTCTGATCAGTTTGACCTTAAACTTCAAATCGCAGGTCTATCCGAAGGCTATGATGAAATCGTCATTCGCGGCGATATTGAAGGTAGCCGGAGCTTCGCCGCCTTTTATTTCAAAGGCGATCAAATCCTGGCGGTGGATGCCGTTAATAGCCCCAGAGAATTTATGTTCACCAAAATGGCGCTCACCAAAGGGCAAGCGCTGGATAAGACTATATTAGCCGATAGTAACGCCGATTTGAAATCTTCGGTGTTATGACCAAGGCCCCGGCGATTGCGCTCCCACAACGATTGGACACAATTCAAGCTCTCAGAGGAATAGCGGCGCTCTTGGTGCTGTTTTTTCATCTTGCAGCTTTTCAACGCCAAATGGCGGAGGGGAATCCCGCCGACGTCACTTTAACGCGCGGACTTTGGGATAATGGCTGGGCCGGTGTCGATCTGTTCTTTGTCATTTCCGGCTTCATTATGGTTTATGTCACGCGGCAATCAGGCCGAAGTTTTGAGGATGTGCGCCGTTTTTTAACGTCTCGTATCACCCGGATTTACCCCCTTTGGTGGGTTTGCGCAGGTATTATGGCACTTTACTTTTTCATGACCTACGGAATGCCTGCAGCACCCGACCGAGTGTCCGGACCGGATGAAGCTTTCAGATTTGCTGTGAAATCTTTTTTATTAATTCCCCAAGATGTGCCGCCTATGCTGGGTCTGGGCTGGACACTCATCCATGAGATGTTCTTTTATATCATATTCGCGGGGCTTTTATTTTTACCAAGGCGTGTCTTACCTATAGGATTATTGATATGGGCGATTATCACTTTGACAGGCGCCGTATTCGTAACTCCTGCCGCCTATGCTCGCAACGCATTGGAGCTCTTAGCCTCTCCGCTATCGCTTGAATTTATTGCAGGCGGCTTTGCGGGCTATCTTGTCACCACTGGGCGGTTCTATGCGCCAAAGATATTGGCTACCATTGGCGGTCTTTTAGCTGTAATATCTCTAGCGGCGTTTTCTGGTTTCAATATCGGCAGTTACACAACAAACCGCGTCGCTGTTTTCTTGGTGCCCTTTGTGCTGCTGACATATGGGTGGGCGAGCCATGAAATAAATTCATCGGCCAAAACTCCGCTATGGCTCGTAAAGCTTGGGGATTGGTCTTACTCGCTCTACCTCACGCATTACATTGTCTTGGTGGCATTACGGCGCCTTTATAGATCCGCTGTGCCGGAGGGTCTGAATGTGGGCGCTCCAGGTGTTTGGGATAATCTCATTTTTGCCATTATCGCTTTATCCTTGAGCATTTTGACGTCCGCTATTTTCTATAATTTTGTAGAGCGTCCATCCTTACGGATTTTCAAATCGCTTAGGCGCACGACTTAACCTTTTTCTTTCACTGCAAGACTGAAAGCGGCTCTTGCGTGTCCCTTCGATTCTGCCCATAAGAGGGTATCCGAGGGGCACCGTAGCGCTCTGGCGGAGCCGGAATTTTTGATTGAGAATCAAAAATGGCGAAGGTGCCGAGAGCGCAAGCGATCGGAACTCAAACTGGCCTCCTAGACAATACGGTTGAGACGCACCCTTTGAACTTGATCCGGTTGATACCGGCGCGAAGGACGGAAAATGAAACTGAAGGCTCTCACATCTCTTTTTGCTATAGCGTGTCTTGGCGGCGCGGCATTGGCCCATGACCACCCTTCCACCGCGCATTACATCGCGAATGAAGGCGTTTTGGTCAGTCACGGAGAGACGAAAATCATGTTCGATCCGCTCCCTCTCTCTGGCTTTGGCGTTTATCCTGAGCCAAGCTTTGTGCAGATTGCCAAGATGATGTCGCGGCAGGGTGAATATGAAGGCGTTGATGCTGTTTTCATCAGTCATGCCCATCGCGATCATTTTTCAGCCATAGCGATGATAACGTACTTAACCTCAAATCCTGAAGTCCGCCTTGTCGCGCCTCAACAAGCGCTTGATATGATGCAGGATGATGACAATTGGAATGAAGCTTTGCAAAGCCGTATGACCATTCTAGATATGGAAGCAGGGGATACGCCCAAAGCGATCACTATTGGCGATATCACCGCGACAGCCGTTCGCATCCCTCATGCAGGGTGGCCCGCCCCCGCACGCGCATCTGTTCAAAACATGGTTTACCGCGTAACATTAGGCGATGGGGCCACGGTCATGCATATGGGCGACGCTGACCCTCGCCGCCAACACTTCATCCCGCATAAAGAGCATTGGCAAGCCAAACGCATCGACACAGCCTTTCCGCCATACTGGTTCCTAACATCCATGCAGGGCCGTAATATCCTTGAAGATGATATGAATGTGGCCAAAAGCATCGGCGTGCATGTCCCACTTAAGGTGCCAGATGACCTTAAAGAGTCCGGTCAAGATTATTTCTCCAAACCCGGCGAAACGCGGGAGATTGGGGAGTGATAAATGAGCAATTACACGATGACCTTAAGAACGATATTCCGTCAGATGAGACGTTAATTTGGTTAGAAGAGGTTAGTCTAAAGCCATATGTTAGGAATAGGTGGTTTTGGAATCTGACAGTTTTTTTTGGATCTAACTTAGTTATTATCGTTCTTTATTTAACCCAGTTTGGCGAACTAAGCTTTAAAACAACTTCAATTTTGCTTGCTAGTATGAATTTGGGTGCTGTTTGTTTATTTGCGTTAGAAGCACGTAATGACATAAAGCTAAGAAAGGTTCGTACCGTAAATGTTATAACTGATCGACGGGTAATGACATTTGCTTTTAACGATATAGGCAATAAAGCCTCTGCGCATGTGGAATTCGACAACGTAGATGACTTACGTATAGTACCTGAAAATAAAATAAATCGAGTCGAGTTCTTAGCTCCGAAGACAAGCAAAAAAACGTCAATTTTATTTCAAATCCAAACAGCTGAAAGTGTGTCAAATTTTGAAGCTGTAATTTTACCAATACTTGAAAAAGGCAAAATTTCATGAACAAGCCCATAGACCAGAGTGAATTTAAGACCCCTGAGGTAACTACGGGGGGATTGCCGTCATCAAGCAAGGTCTACACCGCGCCCGACGCTGACCCCACGCTGCGCGTGCCGCATCGCTTGGTTCACCTTCACCCCACAGCGAATGAGCCGGATGTGCCTGTCTATGATACCTCTGGCCCTTATACAGATCCCGATGTGGCGATTGATGTTGAGAAGGGCCTTGCCCGTCCACGCACGGCTTGGGTGCTGGAGCGCGGCGGTGTTGAGGAATATGAGGGCCGCGATGTTAAGCCCGAAGATAATGGCGGCGCGACGGGGCGGTTTCTGGCGCGGGAATTTCCGACCAAGAACAAGCCCTTGCGCGGGCTGCCCGGTCACCCTGTCACGCAATATGAGTTCGCCAAGGCGGGCATCATCACCAAGGAAATGATCTATATCGCCGAGCGCGAAAATCTGGGCCGCAAGCAGATGGTCGAGGGCGCAGAGGCCCGCGTCGCCGCAGGGGAGAGCTTTGGCGCGAATATCCCCGCATTTGTCACGCCTGAATTCGTCCGTGATGAAATCGCTGCGGGCCGCGCCGTGGTTCCCGCCAATATCAACCATCCGGAGCTGGAACCACAAATTATTGGCCGTAACTTCCTCGTTAAAATCAACGCCAATATCGGTAACTCCGCTGTGGCCTCTTCGGTTGAGGAGGAAGTCGATAAAATGGTCTGGGCGACGCGCTGGGGCGCGGATAATGTCATGGACTTGTCCACGGGCCGGAACATTCACAATACCCGCGAATGGATTATCCGTAACGCGCCATGTCCGATTGGCACGGTGCCGATTTATCAAGCGCTGGAGAAAGTCAACGGCGTCGCCGAAGACCTGACTTGGGAAGTTTACCGCGATACCCTGATTGAGCAATGCGAGCAGGGCGTGGATTACTTCACTATCCATGCAGGTGTGCGTCTGGCCTATATCCACCTGACCGCCAACCGCGTCACAGGCATTGTGTCGCGCGGCGGCTCTATCATGGCGAAATGGTGCTTGTCTCACCATAAGGAGAGCTTCCTCTATACGCATTTCGAAGACATTTGCGACATCATGCGCGCCTATGATGTAACCTTCAGCCTTGGCGATGGTTTGCGTCCCGGCTCTGTGGCCGATGCCAATGACCGCGCGCAATTCGCGGAACTTGAAACGCTGGGCGAGCTTACAAAAATCGCTTGGGCCAAGGGCTGCCAGGTCATGATCGAAGGCCCCGGCCATGTGCCGATGCACAAGATTAAAATCAATATGGAGAAACAGCTAAAGGAATGCCACGAAGCGCCCTTCTATACGCTTGGCCCGCTGACGACGGATATTGCCCCTGGCTATGACCATATCACAAGCGGCATTGGCGCGGCGATGATTGGCTGGTTCGGAACCTCCATGCTTTGCTATGTCACGCCCAAAGAGCATCTAGGTCTGCCTGACCGTGATGATGTTAAAGTCGGTGTGATTACTTATAAGCTCGCGGCCCATGCGGCGGACCTCGCCAAAGGCCACCCCGCTGCGCAAATTCGCGATGATGCACTTTCTCGCGCGCGCTTTGACTTCCGCTGGGAAGATCAATTTAACCTCGCGCTTGACCCCGAAACGGCCAAGGACTTCCACGACCAAACCCTGCCGAAAGACGCGCATAAAGTCGCGCATTTCTGCTCGATGTGCGGCCCGAAATTCTGCTCCATGAAAATCACCCAAGACGTGCGCGATTATGCGGACGGCCTCACTGATAATGAGAAACAAGCGCTCTATCCCGTCGAAGCCCAAGAGGGGATGGATGAGATGAGTAAAAAGTTCAAAGATCTCGGCGGCCAGATCTACCTCAATGCGAATGGGGACGTAAGAGAACCGATTGATTAGGAGCTAAAGATGCACAAACTCATTAAAGCTTATTTTATCATTGCTTTTACTAGCTTTGTTTTCGTGGGTAATGCTCTTGCTCAAACGGAGAATAGCCGCATTTTTGGTTCTAAAAGTGGCCCAATTGTAGCCGAGGCACAGAGGTATCAACTAGGCAGGCAGCATAAAAAGGCTATTGAGAAATTGAATAAGGCCGTTAAAATAGAAGGCCTTACCCCATACGAAGTGTCAACTATACAGAGAATGATAGGGGCATCATATTATTCACTTCGCAATAATAAAAAGGCCATTCGTGCATTTGACACAGCAATTGAAGCGGGTGGGTTGCTTGATCATGAAGTAAAGACATTTCAGGCGAATATTGCCCAGTTGAATATTGTTGAAAGAAAATATGCGTTAGGCGCCGAGCAATTAGAGAGCTATTTTCTAGAGGGCGGGCCCCAAAAACCAAACCTGATTAAGCTCATTATACAAGCATATTTTAAAACTGAGAATTATGAAGCCGCAATTCCCTGGGGAGAAAAGATGTTGAAAGATGATATTGTTCAAACGCGAAAAGAATATGATACATTGTTATTTCTCTTTGACTCTCCTGAAAAGCGTTCCGAACAAATGATGGTAGCCAATAAAATGGTAAAGTTATGGCCTGAAGATACATCTCTGTCACTACAAGTCGGTTTGTTGCGCGGGAAGGCCAATAAAGAAGGGGTGGACCCGGTATTGGTGACAGGTCAGTCCTATCTCTTGGAAAAAACTGAAACCCCTTCGTCAACGACAGTTTCTAATCAAGAGGCTAAGCCAATTGTTCGAATTCCGGGTATATTTCCAGCTAATGCCGAAAAATCTGGCCACTGTAATTTTCTTTTTGATGTAAATCGCGAAGGCCGCGTTTTTAATATTCGTACAGTAAGTTGTACTGATATTGTATTTGAAAAACCTTCTATCAAAGCTTTAAAGAAGTGGAGGTATAGTCCAAAAATCATCAGTGGCGAAGCTGTTGAAAGTAAAAATCTAGAAAATAGAATTTCCTTTAGATTACGCAATCAATTAGGAGAGCTCATTCCCGAGTAATCCATGCAGATGTAAACATTTGTATCTTGTCGCGAGCCGATTGATTAATCCATTAAAAAGTTGCGGCGACCAAGTTCGCGTCGTCGCTATAATGTAAAGGAGCGACATCATGACGAAAATCTCAACACTTTAAGCTATTCCAGTTACACTTGGCCTTCTATTACTCGGCGCTTGCGCGTCTGTCGCAACAACACCAGAGCAAGTCGCTGAAGCCAAAGCGACCAAATCCGTTGCGGACCAGCTGAACCAGACAAAAAGAACAGCAAAGTCGGAAGATGGCAAAATGATTTGTAAGCGAACACAGGCCATAGGCTCTAAGTTTAACAAAAAAGTCTGTGCCACAGCCGAAGAATGGGAGGCTCGTGCGGCTGCCGATAGAAAGACAACTGAGGGCATATAGCGAAGCACAGGGCCAGGCGCTACCAACTAATCAAGAATTTGTACTAATTGTCTCACTGCTCTTTCGAGATGCGGACCTGACAAAAGGAGTTCGTGGTACCTACGCTTAAGCGGGTTCGCTCGCTTAAGTATTTTCGGGAGCGATGGCCGAGCTTGCGCCCTTTCTCCAAAACCTCTCTCTCACAGCAATCCCGAGAATAGTCGCCGCCAGAGCGAGAGTTACAGCATTGGCAAGTATAATGGGCATCGCCTTGGACGCGATCCCATAGACAAGCCAAAAGGCGACCCCCAGTGTAAAAAGAGAATACATCATAAGGCTAATCCCGCCCGTTTGCCGGGTACGGATCACCAGTAAGGCTTGGGGTAAAAATGAGAGCGAGGTTAATATCGCCGCTGCATAACCGAGCCAGACCACCGCGCTCATGCGAAACGCTCCTGTCCCGTGCGGTTCTTTTTAGCCTTATAGCTATTTCTAAATGTTAGGCTGAGGATGATAGATGCCAGGCATAGCGTAAATGTTTGGGAGAGTATCAAAGGCCAAGACGTCACGAGCACGCCGTAGCTGAGCCACAATATTTTGCCGCTCGTCAACATGCTATACATTAACAGGCTGATGCCTGTGGTCACGCCAGTGCGGATGATCATCACGGCTTGGGGAAGGTAAGCCATGGACGTGAGTAGGGCGGCGATAAAGCCAAATAATTCAATCTGTGTCATATGTCCCATTTAGCTGAGGCGGAGTTTTCGGGAAGCGCCGTTACACCAATTGACCTATGCAAAAATAAGGGGACTAAAATCATCAAATGATGTGATTTTGCACGGCTTTGAACAGGATTTGTGCTATTCATAGAATATTAAGAGAGTGAAATTCTCATAATACATGCCTTTTGCTGAAAGAGCGCCATGTGGACTCCATACATTGCCGCATGATATGTCTTCACCATCATAACTTGCTTGGGGCGATACCATGCGCCAAACTCCGTACAGAGGCTTAGAGGGAGCATATGTCCATATCAACGCGTATAACTTTGCTTAAAGTTTTAGCATTTCTTCTGCTGATCGGGCCGGGGCTGCTTATGGTGACTGCGCCTGTTACAGGGCTTGGCGGCTTAACTGAAATGTTTCTGGATTTTGCTTATCAACCCTATGAGGGCGCGCAGCCCATAACAGGAAAATCTGCGCATTTGCTCAATGCGATACTGGGCGGCATTCTAGTCGGGTTTGGCGCGATGATCTGGGTAGTTTCACAACATGTCTTGCGCAAAAATATCGCCCTCGGCCGGCGCTTGATTCTAATCCCGCTCATTTGTTGGTTCATCACTGATAGCCTCGGTTCAGTCCTCACAGGCGCCTGGTTTAACGCGGTTCTGAATGCAGGAATATTCGGCTCTTTCTTGATAGCGCTTTATGCAGGGAAGGTGGCTGAGTGAGATAGTTTTGGGTGTTATCGCTAAAGGTTCACCGAATAGAACTGGCTTTTGAATCAAAACGGAGTCTTGATTGCCCTAAGTCTCGAGGCGTTAGTGCTTAATTTACTCCGCTCTTTTCGAGTACATTAAAGTTTTTGTTCTATTATATATGAACGAAGGAGTAAGTTTATGCTTTCTCAAATGATATACACATCAACTTCGGCCCCACATGTGACCTTAGAGGATAAGGTCAACGTTGCCTCTTACAGTGTGGCGACTTGTGATGAATTAGGCTTAACGGGCCGTGTTTTGGTTGTGCCGGAAATGGCGATAAATGTTCTTGAAGGTCCAGAGGCTATTGTAAGTGCCTATGTGGCTGCGATCAGAGACGATGCCCTCATTGACCTCTTAATTGTGCATAATACAAAGGCCATAGAGGAGCATGAATTTGACGATTATTCCGTCTGGATGACATATAAGCCCGATGAAACTCCAATAAGGGGCGTTTATCGCCTGACGCCTGACAATTTTGAACAGGCCTTGCCCAAAAATTTACCTCTTAAGACGCGATTATTCATTGAAGCAAACTTTGCCGATCACGGGCTGGAAGTCTAAGCGACTTTCTGTAAAGCAATTCTGCTCTGCACGCCCATCGTCAGTTCCATGCTCTTCTCTCGCGCCGCCTGATCATAAAACGGCATGGAGATGATATATTCATCGGGTTGTAGCTGCTCTTGGAAGCTCGACAGCCGGGTTGCGACTTGGTCGGGGGTGCCGACACAGCTAGCGGCGAGCATACTCTCGACATGGGACGCGATTTGCGGCGGCACTTTTAAATCTTCAACGGGGGCGGGGACTAAGCCGCGCTTGTTTGTAACCATACCGACAAAGGATTGGACAAGGCTCGAGAAGTGAAACCGGGCTTCGGTTTCAGTATCGGCGGCAAAGACGCTACACGCCATCATAAAATAGGGGCGCTCCAGATATTTGGACGGCTTGAAATCGCGGCGGTAAATATCTGCGGCGTCGAACAAGTGCTGCGGCGCAAAGTGGGAGGCAAAGGCATAAGGTAATCCCAAATGTGCGGCGAGCTGTGCCCCAAAGAGGGACGAGCCCAAAATCCAGACGGGCACTTCGGTGCCTTCGCCGGGAATAGCGCGGACAGGGAGCGGCGCGTTTTCATCTCGGTTGGCGAGCAGTTGCATTAGCTCCACGACATCTTGCGGGAATTGATTGGCTGAGAGGGTACTGTCTTTCCTAAGCGCTCGAATAACATTGCGGTCGCCGCCTGGTGCGCGGCCCAATCCAAGGTCGATACGGTCCGGGTGCAGCGTGGCGAGTGTGCCAAATTGCTCGGCAATAGTTAGGGGTGAATGATTGGGCAGCATAATGCCGCCAGCGCCGAGGCGGATGCTCGATGTCTGCGCCGCGATATGCGCAATCAGGACAGAGGTCGCGGAGCTAGCGACGCTCGCCATATTATGGTGCTCGGCATACCAGACGCGGTTATAGCCGAGGCGTTCTGCGGACCTCGCCGTGCTCACGCAATCTTTAAAGCTTTGTGCAATATTGCTGCCTTCGGTAACGCGGGCAAGATCTAGGATAGAAAAGGGAATGCTCATATCCATAAGATGCTATGCGGCGCGGCTAAAATCAATGTTCATATATGAATACAGTCCAAAAGCGGATTTCAGGCCATGTTCAGCTCTATGGCGCTAGGAGCAGTCCGTAAGTCTATTGGAAACAATGAAATGAAAATGCGACCCCTATGCGCGGCGGTGCTCGGCGTGATGATGTTTTCGGACAGTGCATTTGCGCTGAGCTGTATGCGTCCTGATTTGGTCAAGACCTTGGAAGAGGCCAAAACCAGTGAAAAGCTCTATTATATTTTGGTTGGGAAATTTGTCCCGCTCAACCCTCCGGCTAAGACCGAGTTTAATGGTGGATATGTATCGCCGGAAGATCAGTTCAAACCCAAGCCCCCTGTGATCACGCAAAGCTATTTTCAAGGCTATTCCTTGGCACAGGATCCGCGCCGGGATAGCCATCTAACGCGCTTTCCTGTGGATATAGAGACGAGCTGTGTTGGGCCGTGGTGTTCGGGCGTGCCGTCAGGGGATCGGGAGATCATTGCTTTTGTTGAGGCGCGTGACGGACAACCCTCACTGCTAAAAATATCGCCATGCCCTTATTGGACCTTTGGCGCAGAGCCTGAAAGCGTTAAAAAATTGCGCGTTTGCCTTGGTAAGACCTGTGAGTCTGAAGCGCCTGACTGGTAAGCTCTTGCTAATTCCTTTTTATTTGCCCAAAATCAAATAAAAGGGGATTAAACGATGTCACATTTTCTAACGCCGGCGCTCGCGCTGATCATATGGACGCTTATCATGATGATGGTTATGTATAAGCGGCGCATTCCGGCTATGGCGGCGATTTCGAAACGCACACAGGATTTTATCGACGATCCGGCTTTGGGTAATAAACTGCCGGCCTCAGCGCGCTGGGCCGCAGATAATTTTAACCACTTACATGAAAATCCGACGATATTTTACGCCCTAATGTTCGTGATATTTCTCATGGATAAAGTCACGCCGCTCGCGCTCTATTGCGCTTGGGCTTATGTCGCTATTCGGATCGTGCATTCCCTTGTGCAGATCACCACGAATAATGTGTTGGTGCGTTTTGGCTTATTTGTGCTGAGCGCGCTTATGCTTATTATTATGGCGCTCAGCATGGCGGCGCGGCTTATATAGACTCGCTTTGCGCTGCAAGATAATCGGTTTTAAAGGTGTCGCAGCTATCTCTTGGGGCCGGCGTGTCCATGCCTGAAACAATGCGCCAATTCCCGCTATTATCTTTCGCCATGGAAAGCTGGTTCACGCCGCAGCCGACAATCTTGCCGTCAAAGGATATGACAAAGGGTGCCCAGACGGTTGCGAGCTTTCTATATTCCTCGGCGCGTAATCCAAATATCTCTTCATAGGCTTGCCCTGTCTCTAGGGTGCCAACCCAATCCCGCCAGCGCTCAAGGCCATCTGGCTCGACGCTGCCATCTGCTTTGACCCGGCTGAGTCGTCCATGCTCATGGAATATACGATCCACCATGTCCGTGTCGCCGCGATACATGGCTATCATCATGGCATAGGCCGTGCCTTGGGGCGTTGAGAGATCTATAGTCGCGCTGGCATATTCAATTGGGGTGTTATCCTTCGCGGCGGACTGTATGTCCTTGTTGGAACATGCAGCCGTAAGCGATAATATGAAACATGTTGCGAAAACTTTGCGTATAGTCATGGTTTGGCCTGTTAATCTCTATTAGTTTGCGCCTTAATCATCGCTGTTCTATCCACGGGGTCAAGTCTTGTGGAGGTTTCATGTCTGTATTCGTTTTGGCCCAATTTCAAATTCATGACCCTTCGGGTTATGCAAAATATGTCGAGATCGCGACGCCGATATTTATGCGCGAAGGGGTTAAGGTTTTAGCCAATGATGAAGCGCCGCAACCGATTACGCCTGGGCAGAAGACCGATAAGGTTGTCTTGCTCGAATTTCGGGATCACGACCATTATAAACATTTTTTTACGCAGCCGGATTACATAGAGGCCGCCAAGCACCGCGACGCGGCATCCACGATTACAGCCATGCAATTTAAACGGTTTGAAGGCTTTCCGGGTTAAACCGCCTGACATTGTTTACATTTCGTAAAGGCTAAATCTAAACGCTGTTACAACGAAACGGGTGTATTCTGCGTTAACGTTTATACGGGTCGCAACACAGATAACTTTTAATGCCTTTATCACAATTAATATATACCTCTACCTGCACGGCAGAGCTGACGCCTAAGCTGTCTCATGAGATGTCCTATCAAAGCATACAAGTCTGCCAGCAATTAGGTCTGACAGGACGTGTTTTTGCAAATGATATTACAGCCTTCGCAATGACCGAGGGGCCGACGGAGCTGGTAAAAAAATACTATCATGCTGTTTCAGTGGATCCCTTGGTTGAAACTATTTTACTACATGTTGATCGGCCTATTCCAAAACGAGAATTCTCTGACTATCGCGTTCTTCTAAATTCCAAAGAGCGCTATGATTACGGCCCGGCTATTGGTGTCTTAACACCTGAAACATTAGAGCAAGCCTTGCCCTCTCATCCGTCCTCACGCCTGCGGATTATGGTTGAGGCTTTTAAAGAGGACGTTTTGGGAGTCGAAGCTATTTAGCTTTAAGGCTCGAAAACTAGGTCTTAGGCCGATTTATCCACACATATGTTCATTATTTGTTCTTGTTAATTCAGGAATAAAGTCCTAGGAATATAGTCTCTAGGACATCACATGGCAAAACCGCATCTTATACCCTTTAAGCATATCAAACCCCGTCTTGAGAAAGGACGCGGCGCGCGCAGTAATGAGAGCGGACGTTATGAGACAGACCGCCGCGAGCGATTTGAGGATGGCTGGGGCAGCTTGGCTGACTCGGATAAAAAGGGACGCCGCACGACCGTTACGATAGAGCGGCCCAAAACCATTATCAATCGAGTCAACTCTCCCTATGTGGGTTTTGACCGTTCCATCAATCCTTACCGGGGATGCGAGCATGGCTGCATTTATTGTTTTGCAAGGCCCACACATGCTTATCATGGTTTGTCTCCGGGACTGGATTTCGAAACCCGCCTTTTTGCTAAACCTGACGCGCCGCAAATGCTGGTCAAAGAGTTGTCCAATCCCCGCTACAAGGTAAAGTCTATTGCCATCGGCACAAATATGGATGCTTATCAACCGATAGAGAAAGAATTGCGGATTATTCGCGGTGTATTGCGGGTGTTATCTGATTTTAATCACCCTGTATCGCTTTTGACAAAGTCCAACCTTATTATTCGGGACATTGATATTTTGGCGCCTATGGCAGAGCGCAATTTATGTCGGGCTATGATATCCATAACCACTCAGGACAGGGCGTTGGCGCGGGCGATGGAGCCGCGTTGCCCGACGCCAGAGCGCCGCTTCGAAGCCCTGGAAAAGCTCGCCCAAGCGGGTATTCGTACGGGGATTATGTTGGGCCCGATGATACCCGGCCTTAATGACAGCGAGATGGAAAGCATTATGAGGCGCGCCGCTGATCTGGGGGCCAGCTATTCAGCTTATACCATTTTGCGGTTGCCTCAGGAGGTCTCGCCGCTATTCCAAGAATGGCTGCAGGCTTTTACGCCAAACCGCGCAAGCCGAATTATGAAACATATTCGGTCTATGAATGGTGGGCGGGATTATGATCCGGCCTGGTCCAGAGGCGGCGAAATCCGCACGCCCTTTGCACAGCTTATCGCAAAACGTTACCGCTTTGCTCAGACCCGTTACGGGCTGATTCAAGGCGAGAGCAGCGCGCATTCGCGGCATAGTTTGGATTGTAGCCAGTTCAGAATTCCGACACATATAACGGGGCAGGGCGAGCTCTTTGCGTGAAGCGTCATAAAATCATCACTTGCAATGAGCCTTCATCCCGCCCATATGAGCATTACTCGATTATGGCCAGACAATCCGGCTGACTAACCGCGCAAACGATCGCACGGCAAATGTTTTTTCTTCCAAGTCGAATGCCCGCAATCTCCATACTGAGGTTTGCAACTTATATGACGTGAAAGGAAATACCCATGTCAGACGAAATGAAAACAGGAACAGTTAAGTTCTTCAATACAACAAAAGGCTTCGGCTTTATCCAACCTGAAGATGGCGGAACGGACGTATTTGTCCACATCTCTGCTGTTCAGCGCTCAGGTCTTGACGGACTTAACGAAGGTGACAAAGTCTCTTTCGATACCGCCATTGACCAACGCTCAGGCAAAACAGCCGTTGACAACGTCAAAATGGCCTAAGGCAACTGTCTTACAAATAAGACCCTCATCCGCTAAGCGGGTGAGGGTTTTTTTATGCGCTCTCAAAGCTGTAATTTCACAATTCCGTCATTTGCATGTGGCGGTTTAGTTGATATCAACACGCAATAACTCAGAAGATAGAAGGCTAAGTCATGGATGATTTAACGGGTGTGGATGCAACCAATGCGGATGTGCGTGATGATGTGCAAGAGCGTTACGGCGCGGGAGCGAATGCTGTTGAAGCCGCTTTGTGTTGCCCGATTGATTATGACCCGCAATATTTAAAGGTTATCCCGCAGGACGTACTCGACCGTGATTATGGATGCGGTGACCCGTCGCGTTATGTTCGTGAAGGCGAGACGGTTCTTGATCTCGGCTCAGGCGGTGGCAAAATTTGCTTTATCGCCTCACAAATCGTTGGCCCTGAGGGCAAAGTTATTGGTGTTGATATGACGGATGATATGCTTGATCTCGCACGCTCTAACGCACCGATCATTGCGGAGCGTGTTGGCTATGCAAATGTTGAATTTAAACGTGGCCACATCGAAGACCTAAAGCTTGATTTAGATAGTTTGAATGAGTGGCTCGCGAAGAACCCGGTCAAAAATGCCGGCGATATGGAGCGCATGGAAGCGGAAATTCTGCGGATGAAATCAGAAATGACCATGATCCCGGATAATTCGGTTGATGTAATTGTGTCCAATTGTGTGCTCAATCTTGTCTCCGATTCCAAGAAAAAACAACTCTTCGCTGAGATGTTCCGCGTGTTGAAAGTCGGAGGCCGCGTCGCTGTGTCAGATATTATTTCAGACGAAGACAGCCCTGAAGAGCTTAAGAAAGATGCGCGCCTATGGTCGGGCTGTATCTCCGGCGCTCTGACGGAAACAGGTTTCGTGGAGGCTTTAGAGGATGCGGGTTTCCACGGCATCACCATTGATAAATTCGAAGATGATCCGTGGCAAATCGTCGAGGGCATTGAATATCGCAGCGCGACCTATCTCGCCTATAAAGGCAAGCAAGGTGAGTGTCTGGAGAAGAACCAAGCGCTGATCTACAAAGGGCCTTGGAGCCATGTCAAAGATGATGATGGACATGTTTTTGTACGCGGAGAGCGTTCTGCGGTGTGTGAAAAGACATTCAACCTCATGCAGCAAGAACCTTATACAGATATGTTTTATACCGTTGAGCCAAGCGTACCGGTCACAGAGCGTATAGAGTGGCCGGCAGAGGATTGCGGCGTCAGACGTCGTGATCCGCAAGAAACGAAAAAGGGCGCGCCTAAGCTCACCACGGACCCAAGTCAACAAAGTAGCTGCTGCTAGGTCTAAAGCGATGCAACTTATAGGCGGCTTCATGCGTATGTCCTATATGAAAACATCTTTGAAAGTTGTGGCCCTCGCGGCCACCATGGCACTGAGCTTCGCGGCCTGTGCCCCCGTAACCTTGCTCAATGGAATAACGCCATCGGGCAGTTTTTCCAAGGCTGAGGATATAAGCTACGGGCCGCTCGCGCGTCAGTCGCTGGATATTTACAAAGCTGAAAGCCCCAAAGCTGACGCACCTGCTATTGTCTTTATTCATGGCGGGAGTTGGACAGAAGGCTCCAAAGACATCTATAAATTTTTAGCCGAGGGCTTTACCAAAGATGGCTATGACGTGGTTGTCCCAAATTATCGTCTATATCCAGAAACCAAATATCCCGGTATGATAGAAGACAGCGCAAAGGCTGTTGCCTTCGCGGCGCAACAATATCCTGACAGGCCGCTCGTCGTGATGGGGCATTCCGCTGGCGCTTATAACACGCTAATGGTCATGCTCGACCCGCAATATGCGAAGGGCGCGGATTTGGACTTATGTTCGCGCGTTGCTGGGGCGATAAGCCTCTCAGGGCCAACGGGTATAATTCCTTTAGACTCAGAGCCTTACATTACGATCTTTCCCGACCGTTTTACTGGCTCTGACGCGCCGCTGAATAATGTGGCATCACCATCGCCGCCGATTATGTTCGGTCATGGGGTGGACGATACAACCGTCTATCCGCAAAATTCCCAAGCCCTTGCCGATAAAATCAAGGCGCGCGGCGGCAAGGCTGTCGTCAAGACTTATGAAGGCATGAACCACATAGAAGCCGTGCAATTTCTCTCTCGACGTTTTGACGGGAAAGCGACATTGAAGGCCGATATTATGAGGTTCATTGACGGTCTTCCCAAGAGCGGCGGTTTTTGCCGTTAGGTTTTAGCCGCGCGCTTCAATCTCGCGCGATCTTCGGCGCTTAACGTGGTAAGATTTATGTCTAAGATCGCAGCTTCCAAAGCATAAAGAAACATCAAGTGAGGACGCTGCTGAGCAAAAAAATTGGCACGGTGATAAGCTTCTACTGCGCCTAATGCTTTAAGCTGATTTTCCGTATGAATGTCTGCCGCTGCCAACCACTTTTGACAGGCTGGACCCAAATTTCTCATTTCAGATATCTTACGGCTCATATATGCCTCTCCAAGGGGACTTTAGCGGAAAAGGACGATCCCATGCAATTCTATCAAGTCGATGCTTTCGCGGATGCGCTATTTAAAGGCAATCCAGCCGCTGTGATGAAACTCGAGGCCTTTTTATCAGACGATATGATGCAGAGAATTGCGACGGAAAATAACCTCTCAGAGACGGCCTATGTCGTGCCGAGCGGTGATCACTTCAAATTGCGCTGGTTCACGCCGACTGTAGAAATTGATTTTTGCGGTCATGCGACGGTCGCAACTGCTCATGTTATGGCGAGCGAATATGGCCTGACTCCGCCTTTTGCGTTTGAAACCAAAGTGGGGCGGCTTAGCGTTGATATTATTGACGAGCGCTATGTCTTGGATGCGCCTATTTCCCGAGCTGTGCCCACGGATGTAACTGCGCAAATGCGAGCGGCGTTTCCTGTGCCGATAGAGACCGCTTTTACGGCAGGCAATAATCTCTATCTCGTTTTCGAAAATACAGACGAGGTTGCGGCGATAGAGCCTGATATGTCAAAAATCATTCCGCTTTCTGATCATGGCGTAGGCATCACCGCGAAAGGTGAGGGCGAGTATGATTGTGTGTCCCGCTTCTTTGTTCCTGCAGAAGGCATTGATGAAGACCCAGTTACGGGCTCGGCTCATGCTGCGATTGGCCCGTATTGGGCGGCGCGTTTAGGGAAAACGACCCTGAAAGCATATCAAGCTTCAAAACGCGGCGGTATCTTATGGCTTGAAGTTGGGAAGGAACGCCTCACCATCTCGGGTCATGCCGTGACCTATATGAAAGCCGAGATTACAGGGCTTTAGAATAAATCTGGCCCGGTGCCGAGCGGCAGAACGTCAATCACATCATCCGCTGCCCAAGGCCCGGCCCCTTTGGGCAAACGTATCAACACATTCGCCTTCGTCAGCGGGGTGAGGAGTGAGCTGTCTTGGCGTGGGAAGGGCGTGACCTCTAATTGTCCTGTTTTAGACAGCTTAGCAAAGGCTCGCATATAGGTCTCGCGCGGTCCATTCGTATTTATAGGCCCACTCAGTTTGGCTCTGGCATAGTTTAAGCCTTTATTTCCGCCCATAAGCGTTTTTAAAAACAGATGTGCGCAAACTGTGGCCGAGGCAGGGTTGCCTGGTAAGCCTAGCACTGTTTGCTTACCCATCGTGCCGAACCATGTCGGCTTTCCAGGGCGCACCGCAACTTTCTCAAAAATAGAGGTCAGGCCGCATTGCTTGAAGGCGTCTCGCATATAGTCGTGATCTCCAACCGAAGCGCCGCCGACGGGGACGATAATATCGGCGTCTTTAGCTTTATATATGAGGGCTATAATGGCCTCAATACTATCCGAGGCGATGCCCATATCCATGACCTCTCCGCCCCAATGACGTATAAGCGCTCCAAGCCCTGCGGGGTTAGAGCTTATGATATCTGTGGTCGAGACGTGACTGCCAGGCGCTTTCAGCTCATCCCCATTGGCAATGAGAGCAATGACAGGGCGTTTATAGATGGGAAGATCGGCATAATTAGCTGCCGCCGCAATCGCTATATTCATAGGGCCAATGCGGGTGCCTTTGGTGATGAGGGTGTCGCCTAACTTAAAATCTATCCCAGCCTTTCGAATATGGCGCGGCGCATCATTATCAAAAAGTGTTGTGAGCGTGTCTCCTTCACGCTTTGCATTTTCCTGAATAACAATGTGATCAGCCCCTTCAGGTACCGCTCCGCCTGTGAAAATACGCACGGCTTGCCCTGAATTGACACGGCCTTGAAAAGGATGCCCTGCGGGGGATCGGCCGATCACCTTTAACCTTGCGCCGGCTTTGCGCGCATCACTAAGCCTAACGGCATATCCATCCATGGCAGATGCGGCGAGGGGCGGTAGTGTGATTTTGGCGTTAATATCCTCTGCCAATATAGCGCCCATGGAGTCCGCCAATAAGACAGACATAACAGGGCGCTTTGGTTGATGTTTAAGAAGTAAATCAATGGCGTTGATAACAGAAATCATGCGCTATGGATATATGAGCGCTTCTGCTTTACCAAGACCCAATGACGGCCCATTTTGATCATCCCGCGGACATATTGAGTTTTGCCCACGAAGCCGAGCAGCCTTGCGCCCTTATCTGCGTGACCGATATTCGCGGCGGCGCGATGCGGGCCAAAGGAGCTTTGATGGCCGTGCGCGAAGATGGCGAGGTTGCGGGCTATATTTCCAATGGTTGTGTTGATGCTGATATTATTTATCAAACGAAATCCGCGCTCAAAGATGGACAGGTTCGAAGTTTGAAATATGGCGAAGGGTCTCCTTTTAAAGATATTCAGCTACCCTGTGGGGGCACGATCGATCTCTTGGTGGTGCCTCATCCAGATCAAGACATGTTGGGCGAGGCCACATTGAAATTTGCGACACGGCAATCCGCCAAGCTTACCTTTGAAGATTTTACGTGGGAGTATGCGCCGAAATTACGCTTGCGTATAGCGGGTAGGGGCGAGGCGGTCAGAGCCTTATCATCTCAAGCCTTGCAGTCAGGTTTTGACGTACATCTTCAATCTCCCGAAGCGGATATGCATAATGATTTGCAGGTTGTGAAGTTTGATCACCTGACTAATCCTGCAGCGCCGCCCCGCCATAATGATGACGCTTGGAGCGCTGTGATTCTGATGTTCCATGACCATGATTGGGAGACCGCCTTGCTTAGCCAAGCGTTAGCCGGAGATGCGTTTTACATCGGCGCGATGGGGAGCATCCGCACGCATGAACTACGGATTATGGCTTTAAAAAATGCTGGACTTACCGCGGATAATATTGGGCGAATAAAAGCACCGATTGGTCTTATTCCGTTCATGCGCGATGCTAACTTACTCGCCCTTTCAACCCTCGCAGAAGTCGTCAAAACAGCCCAAGAAAGCGGGCGGCTATGACCCCTGAAAATTGTGCTCTGATTATTCTTGCTAGCGGGCTTTCCAAACGCTTTGGGGATGAGGATAAGTTGATGGCAAATTTTAGGGGTAAGCCCTTGGTTCAACATGCTATTGATGCCGCTGAGCCTGTCGCTTTTGCGAAGCGTTTTGCTGTCATTCCGAAACGTTCCGTAAAGCGACGAGAGTTGTTTAGCTCTCAAGGCTTCTCTTTGATAGAAAATGAAAACCCCGAAGCAGGGCAAGGCGGCTCATTAAAACTGGCAGCTACTACAATTCAGGCTAAAGGTTACTCCGCGATGTGCGTGATGTTAGGGGATATGCCATTTATTAGAAGCGAAGATATATCAGCGCTTTTAAAGAGTCCCATGCGTAAAGATAGGGTTATAAGTCATTGTAATAACACGCTTATGCCGCCCGCAATTTTCCAAAAACACGCGCTAACTGAACTCATGAGCATTGAATCAAAGAGCGGCGCCAAGGCTCTGTTTAAATCTGGTAATGTCTCTAAACATCCTTTGTCAGAGACTGCCTCGCGCGATATTGATACGCCTGAAACTTTGGCGGAGCTCTCATGATAGAGATACTTTTTTTTGGACGATTGGGAGATGCGAGCGATACACTGCGCATCGATAAGCCAAAGGATGTGAGCGACACAGATGCTCTTACGGCTTGGCTCTCAAAACAAAACCGGACTCTTGAGGCAGAGCTAAATAAAGCCGGAAATCGTATTGCTGTGAACAAGACGATTATTAGTGAAAATACTCCCTTAAACGACGGGGATGAAATCGCTTATATGTCACCCTTGAGCGGCGGTTAAAATGACGGCAAGCTACCTTAGAATCTGCGATACTTCATTCGACCCCGAGGCAGAGCATAAAGCCTTTCGCGAAGCCGTTGGTGGGGCGGGCGCTATCGTGGCCTTTACAGGATTAGTGCGCGGCGAGGGCAAGGGCCTCACACTCACCCTGTCCCATTATCCTGGCTTCACGGAAAGCCAAATTTCAGAGATTGCGCGGCAGGCCCAAGCCAGATGGCCGCTCGTCGGATGGCGCATACTGCACCGCGTCGGCGCGATGACAGCCGAAGAGCCAATTGTGTTTGTCGCCACGGCGAGCCGCCATCGGCGCGATGCTTTTGAAGCCGCAGATTTCTTGATGGATTTCCTCAAATCCGAAGCCGCTTTTTGGAAGTCTGAAAAGGTGGATGGTAATGAGCGCTGGATTGAACCGCGTGCGCAGGATATCACAGACAAAAACAGATGGAGCTAGGGCCATGGCTGGCATTGATGAAAGCTTAGAATTTAAACCTGTGACCGCTGCTGTGCTGACAGTATCGGATACACGCACGCGTGAGAATGATACGTCTGGGGATATTTTGCAGGCCCGTATCGAAGAGGCCGGTCACAAAGTGCTTGGCCGCGAAATTGTCCGCGATACGATTGAGGGCGTTCAGGCGCAACTAAAGAAATGGATGGATGACCCTGACATTGATGTCATTATCTCCACGGGCGGGACAGGGCTGACGGGGCGCGATATTACTGTGGAAGCCGTCACGCCGCTTTTCGATAAGGTCATAGATGGGTTCTCTGTCGTCTTTCATCAGGAAAGTTTTAAGACGATTGGCCTTTCAACACTGCAATCGCGGGCTTGCGCAGGATTAGCCCAAGGCACCATTATTTTCTGCCTGCCGGGCTCAAATGGCGCGGTGAAAGACGGCTGGGATAAGGTGATAGCGGCGCAGCTCGATAGTCGCCATCGTCCGTGTAATATGATTGACCTCATGCCGCGATTTGGGGAAATGTAAATGTCTAAACTCACTCATTTTGACGAAACAGGCCGTGCGGCCATGGTGGATGTGTCTGAGAAAGCCGTAACCACGCGTAAAGCTGTGGCCGTTGGGCAAGTCAAAATGGCTGCGGCGACGCTCGCATTGGTGCAAAAGGGCGTTAATAAAAAGGGCGATGTGTTTTCTGTGGCTGAACTCGCGGGGATTATGGGGGCAAAGAGGACATCTGACCTTATACCTCTTTGCCACCCGCTTCCGCTTTCAAAGGTCAATGTGCGCATTGAAGTAGATGAGATCCTGCCGGGTCTTACAGTTTCAGCCGAAACGAAAATAAGCGGACAAACTGGTGTCGAGATGGAAGCTTTGACAGCTGTCTCGGTGGCCTGCCTGACAATTTACGACATGCTGAAAGCGGCGGATAAGCATATGGTCATAGGCGAGGTGATGCTGACAGAGAAAACAGGCGGGAAATCCGGCGATTGGACGCGTTAGCCGTTTATCGCTGCAGCAATGCGCTGAAATGCGCCTTTAGCTTCTTTTGTAGGCATTAGCATGTAAACATGCGGTAGGTTTTCAGCCAGATCAATTTGGGCTTTGGGGTATTTGGCCGCGAATCGAATGATATCCGGGTGCAGAGGGTCTTGGTCTCCGGTAAAGATATGTGTTTCCGGCAGCGCTAAAGCTTTCGCAAATATCGGGCTGATCAATGGGTCTTTCACGCCTAGCTCCCCGGCATAGCGTTTTCCGGCTGCCCTCAAATCGGCGTGAACCAGTAATTGCTCGCCCGAACTAAGCTCTGCGTCGGGGCCCTCCATTTCGAGATCTACCCATGGCGCAAGCAAAATAAGCTTATCGGGAGCCTTATGACCGTTAGTTATCAGCCAATCCGCAAGGCCAATGGCGAGATTTCCCCCGGCAGAATCGCCCATGATAATGACGCGCTTTGGCTTCAGCGCCTCAACAGTTTCCATAAAATGGGCCCGCATCCATCCATGCGTTTCCATAGCGGTTGCGTCTGGTGGCAAGGGATAATCGGGCGCGACCAAGGTCGCTTTGGCTGCAGTCGCAATCCCGCCCATCATGGAGAAATAAAGCGGGGAAAACCCTAAAATGAATCCGCCGCCATGCAGATAATATATCAATGTATCATCACCCGCATAAGTCCAAACGGGCTGCCCCTTAAACTCTGATTCACTAATATTATAAGCGCTCATGCCTTTTGGCTTAGGCGCAGCTGTTGCAGAACGACCTTTAGCAAATTGTTTGCCCAGAATTTTACGGCCCCCCGTTAGGCGTAACAGTAGAACAAAGAAACGGTGGGAGAGGGAAACAGCCATGTCTTACCATAACGTCTGCGCCTTCTGTGTAAATTCTATATTTCTTGCCCTCGAACCTTGCTTTTTAAGCGTTAGGCGCATAGCTATGCAACAAATTGCATATAGGAGCTTATCATGCGCGAAGCCGTTATCGTCTCAACTGCCCGTACCCCCATTGGCCGGGCTTATCGGGGTGCCTTTAACAATACCTATTCTCCGACTATGGCCGGACATGTGCTTAAGCACGCTGTTGAGCGTGCGGGTCTTGAAGGTGGTGAAGTTGAAGATGTCATCATGGGTTCTGCGCTACAGCAAGGCACGCAGTCCTCAAATGTTGCGCGTATGGCGACGCTACGTGCAGGTCTGCCAGACAGCGTCTCTGCTATGACCATCGACCGTCAATGTTCATCGGGCATGATGGCCATTGGTATGGCGGCTAAACAAATCCTTGTGGACGGCATGGATGTCGCCATTGGCGGTGGATTGGACTCTATCTCCAAAGTTCAAACGGCCGAGATGCGCGTCGAAGCCGATCCAGAGCTTTATAAAATGCACCCAACGGCTTATATGCAAATGATCGACACGGCTGAAACGGTTGCCAAGCGTTATAATGTGTCTCGCGAAGCGCAAGACGAATATGCGCTGCAAAGCCAACAGCGCACACATGCGGCGCAAGAAGCCGGTAAATTTGATGATGAAATCGTCCCTATGACTTCGGTTATGGGTGTTAAAAATAAAGAAACAGGCGAAATATCCACCCAAGAAGTGACACTTGAAAAGGACGAAGGCAACCGCCCGGGAACAACCCTTGAAGGTCTTGCAGGTCTAAAAGCCGTGCGTGGCCCAGGTAATTTCATCACCGCAGGTAACGCCTCGCAGCTTTCTGATGGCGCGTCGGCTTCAGTGCTTATGGAAGCGAAAGAGGCGTCTAAGCGCGGTTTAAACCCGCTTGGTATTTATCGCGGTATGGCGGTTGCGGGTCTTGCCCCTGACGAAATGGGCATTGGCCCTGTCTATGCGATTCCAAAGCTGCTTGAGAAAAATGGCCTCAAAATGGATGATATTGGTCTGTGGGAGCTCAATGAAGCCTTCGCTGTTCAAGTTATTTATTGCCGCGACAAGCTTGGCATTCCGAATGAAAACCTAAATGTTAATGGCGGCGCAATTTCTATTGGTCACCCTTACGGCATGTCAGGTGCCCGCATGGTCGCTCACGCCCTTATCGAAGGCAAACGTCGCGGCGCGAAATATGTCGTCAGCACAATGTGCGTCGGCGGCGGCATGGGCGCAGCGGGACTTTTTGAGGTCGCGTAGCGTTCCGCAACGCGGAAAAATCGATTGATAATCGATTTTAGCGAAGCGCGGCGAGCGCAAGTGAGCCGCCACAAAATTTATTAGTTTTAGCCGCAAGCTAAGGCACGCGGTGAATTAGGAAAAGAACATGAGCACAGTAGAATTTAAAGACCGCGTTGCCATCGTGACAGGTGCGGGTGGCGGTTTGGGACGTTCCCATGCTTTGGCATTGGCCGCGCGCGGCGTGAAAGTCGTTGTTAATGACCTTGGCGGGTCTGTCGACGGCACAGGCGGCGGATCAACCATGGCCGAAAACGTCGTGGCTGAAATCATTGCGGCGGGCGGCGAAGCCATTGCTAATGGCGCGAATGTCACGAAGGAAGATGAAGTCCAAGCCATGGTCGATGAAGCAATCGCCAAATGGGGTCACATCGATATCCTCGTCAATAATGCGGGTATCTTGCGCGATAAGTCTTTTTCTAAAATGACTCTCGCGGATTGGGATCTTGTCGTGGCGGTTCACCTGCGCGGCTCTGCAACTTGTACCAAAGCCGTCTGGAACCACATGAAAGAGCGCGGCTATGGCCGTATCGTTATGACGACGTCCAGCTCAGGCATGTATGGTAATTTTGGTCAGACAAATTACGGCGCGGCGAAAGCGGGTCTTTCTGGCTTTATGCGTACGCTGTGCCTCGAAGGCGCGAAATATGATATCCGCATTAATACGCTTTCACCCACAGCGCGCAGCCGTATGACAGAGAACTTGATGCCCGAAGATATTCTGGAAAAGCTAACTGTAGAGTCTGTTTCTGCGGGTCTAGTTTACCTCGTATGCGACGACGCGCCCAACCGTATGATTTTATGTGCGGGGGCTGGCGGCTATTCGGAAACCAAGGTTGTTGAAACACAAGGTATCAATCTCGCCGAAGGCGACCAAACACCCGAAAATGTCGCCAAATTCATTGACCAAATCCGCTCTATGGAGGGGGCCGAAGAATTCACAAATGGCGGCCAGCAAGGCACGAAATTCCTCACGCGGATACAGAAGGGTGAATTTATGGTGTAGGGGCAATGCTCCTATCTCCTCATCACAAGACTTGTTCTTGTTACCCATCTCCTACTGTTCCCGCAGAGTTGGTAAGGTTATAAGTCTTGGCTTATTCAAATTCCTCTAATACCTCACTAAACCTCAACTTTGGGTGATGGGTTGCAAGAACAAGTCTTGCAATGAGGAAAGATTAAACAGCCTGCTTGACTAGAGAGGTTCACAAGCCTCTTCCAGCCAAGACTTAACCTTACCCTCAACTTGACCACCAATCTTCGCCCAAACATCAGCGTGATAATTATCGATGTAAGCACGTTCGGTTGGGCTCAATAATTTCACCTCAATCAAATCCTTATGTAGCGGCGCGAGTGTTAAATTCGCAAAGCCGAGCATCTTGCGCTCCCCGCCGTGTATAGCGGCTGGCTCTTTGACATATTGAAGGTTCTCAATCCGAATGCCGTAGCCGTCGGTTTTGTAATAGCCAGGCTCGTTGGACACAATCATGCCCGGCTTCAGCGCGACCTTATTTGGCATTTTGCTGATACGCTGCGGGCCTTCATGTACGCCGAGATAAACGCCAACGCCGTGGCCAGTGCCGTGATCATAATCAAGGCCGTGCTGCCAAAGCGCGTGGCGGGCAAGGACGTCGAGATTGCTGCCTGTTGTGCCTTCGGGGAAGCGCACCGTCGCGAGGGCGATGTGGCCTTTTAAGACGAGGGTAAAACGCTCGCGCATTTCGGCATCGGGCGTTCCGATGGGCACAGTCCGCGTTACATCCGTTGTGCCGTCCTGATATTGTGCGCCGCTATCAATCAAGAAGAGCGAACCTTTAGCGAGTTTCTTGGTTGTCGCTTTACTAACGCGGTAATGGACAATCGCGCCGTTAGAGCCTGCCCCTGAAATACTCTCAAAACTTAGGTCTTTGAGCTGTCCGGTTTCATGGCGGAAATGCTCAAGCTGCCCAGCGGCCTCTATTTCGTCCATCTTTCCGGATTGGGCCTCTGTATCGAGCCAGTGCAGAAATTTGATAAGCGGCACAGCATCACGATTATGTGCCTCTGTCGTGCCCGCAATTTCTGCGTTGTTTTTACAGGCCTTGGGCAGGGCAACAGGATCTTGGGCTTTTATGATCTTTGCGCCCGCCTTTTTCAAAGCTTCGAAATAAAATGCTGAACTGACAGAAGGATCAGCAATAACGGAGTGGTCTTTAAGTTCTGTAATAGCAGCCGATATATCCTCCTCAGAACGTATGGCAACATCATTACCAAGGTGGCTGCGAAGCTCATCGGTGAGCTTTTCAGGCTTCACAAAGAGATCAACTTGACCGTCCGCTTTCACGATAACTGTTGAGAGCGGCAGGGGCGTGCACATAACGTCACCCCCGCGAATATTGAGCAGCCATGCGATAGACGCGGGAGAGGTAATGAGTGCCGCATCCGCATTTTGCTGTTTCAGCGCTTTGCCGATACGCGCACGTTTGTCGCTATGGCTTTCTCCGGCAAGTTCCAAGGGCTGTACGGTAATCTTGGCGGTCGGTGCGGCTGGGCGATCTGTCCATGCCTCATCAATGGGGTTTGTGCTTAAGGCTTTTAAGGTTGCCCCGCTAAGCGCCACTGATTTTTTAAAGCTATCCAAAGCCGCGGGGCTATGTAGGCGTGGATCATACCCTATGATTTGTCCCTTTTGAGTATTTTTGCGAAGCCATGACGCGACGCCGCCCGCTTCCAATTTTTCATAGGTGAAGAGTACATTATCCACCTGCGCGCCGACTTGTAATGTATAGCGGCCATCAACAAACATGGCGGCCTTATCTGTCATCACAATAGCGGCCCCCGCAGAGCCCGTAAAACCGCTTACCCACATTAGACGCTCATTGCAGTCTGGCAGATATTCGTTTTGATATTCATCTTCATGCGGAACCAAAAAGCCATCTAAGCCTTGGGCTTTAAGCGCCTTGCGGAGCTTGGGAAGGTTTCTTCGTCCATATTCAGGTCCGCCTTGGACCTCAAAATTTTGTATCATGTCAAAGTCTTGGCGCATGTCGTGTCCTTATATCTTTAGGCCTTTGTAATGGCGGTCACAGAAAATCTCCAGAGCTGACTTATAAATGAGAGAAAAATCTGCTATAAGAGCAGATGGGGAGGGGTAAACCTTAACAGAGAGAATGACATGGCGCAGAAATTCTTCGGAACAATTTTTAGATATCAGAAAAATAATATTTCAGGGCGAAAGCTCAAAATAAATAACTTCACTCCCATCAAACCCGCAGAAGACATAGCTGATTTTGAATATCCTGCTGAGTCTAGCTTCTACAAAAAGACACATAAAACGATTGAGAATGGTTAAGGAAATATGACATTCTATGCATTTATGCATAGCTCTATCGGCCCTCTTGGGCGTAGAAATTAACCTTTAATATCTCCAAATAGGCTCCAAGAAAGAAAGCGGAATTTGCCGCAAAATTTGGAGCTGAAAATGACTACGCAATTTAACGGAACAGAGTTCACAACCGTCGAAACACGGACATTCCGTCCAACGTTTGAAGGTGCACAGGCTCGCCGTGAGCAAGCTACGATGAACCTTATCGGTCGTCGCAATGCACGCCGTGACCGCCGCGCCAACCGCGCAATTTAGTAAGTTTGAATTGATTTAGACGTCTCAAAAAACGACATAGTTAGGTCGTTCTTTTGAACCGCTAAATATAAATTTAAACGAGCGGCGCGAAGCGCGGACAAAGGACAGTTTAAGGCTTCTGGCCAAGTAAACTCGTCCATCCTGATAGAGAGGGCTGAGGTGAAACCTCCAGCCCTTTTTTTGTGAATGCGTCTGAAACCATCTCTGCTTGCTCGTTGAGGATACCAGAGAGGATAACTTTTCCGTCCGGCGCAAGTGCGTGTGCAATATCAGGCGCTAATCCCATGAGGGGCTTTGCGAGAATATTTGCAAATATCAAATCAAAGCGTTGGCCCTTTAGCTCTGGGCTGTCAAAACCATCAGCTTGGTAGCTTTTAACAAATTCGCTGACATTATTTGCAAGAGCATTTTGAAGCGTTACGTCAACGGCGTCTTGGTCAATATCGGTTGCTAAGATGTCTTGTTGTAAAGCTTTGGCCGCCGCGATAGCTAAAACGCCCGCACCGCAGCCTAAATCTAAAACGCGTTTCGGTTTAAAGCCGCTTTCGAGTAATTTATCAAAAATCAGCAAGCAGCCTTTTGTTGTGCCGTGATGCCCTGTGCCAAAAGCTAGCCCAGCATTGATTTCAATGGGGAAGGGGACGTTTGAAGGGATATTATCCGCATCATGTGTCCCGTAAAGCCAGAACCGCCCCGCTTTTACAGGGGGCAATCCAGCTTGGCTTTTGCTAATCCAGTCTTCATCCGGTAGCTGTGTTATAAAGCTCTCCATATCAGAGGGGAATTTCAATCCGTCAAGGCAAGCTTCTGCTTGAGCCTGCGTTTCAAACAACGCTTGCACATGCATCGTCTCCGGGCCGTCTTCAAATAGTGAGACCGCGAGGGCCTCCATACCCGTCTCAAATCCAAGTTGATCAGAGACGGCAAAGGCGTCAACTTTACTGCCGCGGATGAAAAGCGCAAATGGGGGGTGGTCTATCATCAATCCTGCATTTCTGTGGCGAGGCACTCTTTGTCGTTAAGTTGGCCGTCTACAGCGCCGCAAAGAAGATAAAGCATAAGCTCTTTCTCTCCTGCATGGCCGCTATGAGCGTCTTTGGGATCTACAAAACCGCCTAACATAGGAACGATTTTATCCGCAAATTCCAGCCGCATATCGATCATTTCAAAGCCTATATCTTCGGTGATTTTTTGCCTTATATTTGCATCTAGATAATCCATATTGTTTTGCTGTGGCCTGATGGTGCGCTTCCACAGCTGTTCATAAAAGGGAACGAGTTCATAGCTGAGAAAATCATTCAGCTCTGACATGGCGACAATTTTGGGCCGGTTAGCTGGCTTTATTCTCGCGATAGGCTCGCCAGCCTCAGAGCTGAGCGTACTAAGTGATAGTAGTGCGATTTGATTGGCCAGCATATAAGTCTCGCTGCCGCGTATCATGTCGTCATGTACTGTCTCGATCCCGTCAGAAAGCGCATCTTGCATAACATCAAAGGTAATCTTACTGCCGAGGCTCTCTGTAACGAAAGCAAATTGGTTGGTGTCCAAATTCGCAAAATTAGCTCTGCTGCAAATGCTGTTATAGCTGACGTTCTTGCCTTGGCTTTCAAAGCTTTTCCCAGCAGCATCTAGGGCCGCGCTGCACATAGCGCCGCGAATAGCTTTTCGGATTTCTTCTCCGGCAGGACCTAAATACATGACGGCATCGCTAAAACCGTAATTAACCAGATCATCTTTGAGGATGCCATTATATTTGCGGCGCAATCCCGCAATATCCTGGGAGGCACCGCGATTGTCATCTTGCCCGACATGGGCAAATTGAATGTTATCCCAAAAAATATTGTCCCAAAAAACACGGTAGAGCACAAATTCAAGATTATCATCGATATCCAGAGTTTGTTTGTCCATACAGACAAGTTCATCAAGCCTAAGCTTTGATCCTGGAAGGGAGGTTTCAAAAAATGTGGGTTGGTCGCCTTTAACATAAATATGCGGTGTTGGTGTTCCGGTATCATAATAAGGCGCTTCTCCGCATAAGGTTGTAATTAAACCATCGGACTCGTCCAAATTATAAGCCGCCGCAATACCGCCCAAAAAGTCTTCTGCAAGCTGTCCTTTAGTGCGGTCCTCCGTCCAGCCAATGCCGTGAAGATAGATAATATTAACGCGGTTTTTCAGCTTTCCGGGAATAGGGTCGGCCAAATATTCAAGGCCTTTAAAGCTTCCATCATTACCGTCTTCGGACGCCAAAGAATTTATATGATGCACCTTTAAAGGCACCTTACCGGATGTGACACAGCCTGTTAGCCACATCGCGGCCCACCCTAATATGAATAAACGCCACATCACGTTCGCTCCACAAAACCGTCTAACACTTTTTTCTCGCCTGCCTTCTCAAAAGCAACTGTTAGCTTCGTTCCGTCAGCCGCTGTAATTGTGCCATAGCCGAATTTTTGATGAAAGATACGCTCGCCTATAGCATAATTTGACGCTTTGCCTTTGGCGGGGCGCTTTACGGCATGGCCTTCTATATCTTTGGGAGCGCGGCCAAAGTTCTTGCCGCTATTAGCCTTATAACGTTGCCAGCCGGGAGAGTTGTAATTGCTTCGGGCTGACTCAAATGTTTCGGCAAAGCGCTCGCCCAACTCGCCTGCAATTTTATTGCTGTCATAATAACCTGTCTCAGACCCGGCTTCGACGTGATGAGGCGGAAGCTCGTCAATAAATCTTGAGGGCAGGGAAGATTGCCAAGACCCGTAAACCTGACGGTTGGCGGCGAAATAGATCTTGGCCTGTTCACGGGCGCGGGTAATGCCGACATAGGCGAGGCGGCGTTCCTCTTCGAGTCCAGCCATGCCCGACTCGTCCATCGACTTTTGGCTTGGGAACATGCCTTCTTCCCAGCCGGGCAGAAAGACAAGTGGGAATTCAAGCCCCTTTGCCGAGTGTAATGTCATCAGGGAAATTCCATCTTCCTGTGGCCCACTCTCCACATCCATCACAAGGCTGACATGTTCCAGATACGCATCCAGCGTATCAAATTCGCTCATCGCTTGAATAAGCTCTTTAAGGTTTTCAAGGCGTCCCGTTGATTTGGCATCTTTATTTTCGCGCCACATTTGCGTGTAACCGGATTCGTCCAGAATGCGCTCTGTGATTTCGGTGTGCTTTAGCGTGACCGCTTCGCGCCGCCATCGATCAACATCCAGAATAAAGGCGCGCAGAGCTGTACGGGCTTTGCCGCGGATTTCATCTGTCTTAGTAAGCTCGCGTGTGGCAGTTTCCAGGCTAACATTCATCGTGCGAGCAGCGGTTTGTAACTTCTGTACTGTGGTTGCGCCAATGCCGCGTTTGGGCACATTCACGATGCGTTCAAAAGCCAAGTCATCTGTATCTGATTTCAAGACCCTGACATAAGCGTGAGCATCGCGAATTTCTTGGCGCTCGAAGAATCGCGGGCCCCCAATAACACGGTAGGGCAGACCCAGCTGTATAAAGCGTTCTTCAAAGCTGCGCATTTGGCGTGACGCGCGTACAAGGATGGCAACGTCATTATATTTTCGGTTCTTATGCCGCCAGCTCTCAATTTCATCTGAAATGAGTCGGGCTTCTGCGGGGGCGTCCCAAACACCTGTGACGGTGACTTTATGCCCGCCTGCATCTTCGGTCCAAAGTGTCTTTCCGAGCCGCCCTTGGTTAGCTGCAATCAGGCCTGACGCCGCGCCAAGTATATGTTCCGTTGAGCGGTAATTGCGCTCCAGCTTAACCACTTTAGCGCCAGGAAAGTCTTTTTCAAAGCGCAAGATATTATCGACTTCTGCGCCGCGCCATCCGTAAATGGACTGATCATCATCGCCTACAACACAAATATTATGAGACTCCTGCGCGAGTAGGCGCAGCCATAAATACTGGCAGACATTGGTGTCCTGATATTCGTCCACCAACATATATTTAAACTTGGCATGATAGCGTTTCAGGATATCGTCATTTTCCATAAAGAGGGTCAGATTATGCAAAAGCAAATCGCCGAAATCACAGGCATTGAGAACTTTCAAGCGGGCTTGATAAATCTCGTAGATTTTCTGCCCCTTACCATCTGCAAATTTAAAAGCTTCATTCGAGGTAATTTTATCAGGCGTCCAGCCTTTGTTTTTCCAACTGTCAATTAGGCCCGCCATATATCGTGCGGTCCAGCGTTTCTCATCAATATTTTCAGCTTTAATAACTTGCTTGAGCAATCGAATTTGATCGTCTGTATCCAGAATTGTAAAGCTGGATTTAAGTCCCACAAGTTCAGCATGGATACGCAAGATTTTCGCGGCGATAGAATGAAAAGTCCCGAGCCAAGGCAACCCTTCAACCGCGTCTCCAATCAAATCACCAACGCGGTGACGCATTTCCCGCGCTGCCTTATTGGTAAATGTTACCGAAAGGATTTGCGACGGGAAAGCCATGCGGTTTTGAAGAATATGCGCGAGGCGGCAAGTTAGCACCCGTGTCTTTCCGGTGCCAGCACCCGCTAAAACTAGGACAGGCCCTTCTGTGGTCATTACGGCTTCGCGCTGTTCGGGGTTTAACCCGTCCAGATAATTGCCGCCTTGAACCTCGCGCACGGGCATGGCTTGCGCAGATAGTGTCGGAGCAGGGCGCGGAGGCACAGGCTGGAACGTATCTTTTTTAGAATCGGGTAGAGACATGGTCAGAACATAAGGACAACATTGTGCTTTGGCTATGGGCGCTGTTAAAAAAGCGCAGGGAGTCTTAATTTCGCCCCGTATTTGTGCTAAGTATATATATGCGTATAATTTTACTGATCTCTATCTTCTTATTCGGGCTGTCTTTTACGGCGAAGGCTCAAAGCTCCGGGCCAAAAGAGACTAGTCCGAAATCTGAACGCCCTCCCGAGAAGACTGACGAAAAATCGCAAAAGGCAGACAGTCAAGATGAAGCCAATGACACCATTGATATTGATGCTTTTTTCAAACGGGGCGAAGAGAATGCTCAAAAAGGTATGGGCTGCGAAATACCGCCTGAGCCTGTTGCTTAGCGTATCACACTGCCACGGATAGGTGAGTGAGATCACCTTGGGCTTTCGTGGCGATGGTCTCGGGGTCTTTTCCGGCATGATGTGAAAGACCATGACGTGTTGGTTTGCCCTGCGCATTTAACGCCACAAAAGTTACGGTTTCTATTTTTATGATATCGCGCTTGTTATGCATTGTGCGAACATGGCACCTCACAGACAGGTAAGTGCGTCCTATTTTGGCTGTCTCCACGCCGATTTCTAAAACTTCACCATTTGAAGCCGCAGAGATAAAGCTCATCTCGCTCATATATTTGGTAATGATGTGGGTGTGCTTCATTTGGCATGCGCAATATATACCGCATTCCTCGTCAATCCAACTGAGCAACCGCCCTCCAAAAAGAGCGCCGCGGCAGTTCAGGTCTTCGGGCTTTATAAGTTTTCTTGTGCGATATTTAAAAGGCATGACCTTCATCCAAGTTGCAACAGATTAATTGCATGTTTTGAGCTTAAGACATGGATAAAAAAGCCGTGCCTCTGTTTGCTAGACAGGCTTTGCTCTGTTTTTGTGCAATTTTTATGACGTTTTGCTGAAACTTACATGGCGTTTTGGGCTTGCAAACGCTTCAATACCCAGACGCGTAAATAGGAGGCAAGGTTCTGCTGCGTCCGATTTTCTGTTCGCAGATCGTCTAAATCCTGAATGAAACGGGCAAAGGATTTACCGCTAACACTTACGGCGGAGTCGATAATAGCCCAGAATTCAGCCTCTAGAGCCAGAGATGTTCGATGACCATGAATGGAAAGAGAGCGCTTAATCATCAGTCTTAGGGTTATCGCGCTTATGCCCATCCAAGTGATTTTGTAGCTTTTCCGTCAGAGCTTTGGCTTTGTCTTTCTCAGACTTTTTCATACCAAATTTCACGCGATTCTCTGCTGCGCGCAGCACTTTCTGATGCCGCGCTTTGGATTTTCGAACCTTGTTAAAGTTTACGACGTTGTCGGGCATTAGCGCGGCTTGATCATTAGTTCAGGCCGTACGACTTTATCAAATTCTTTCTCTGTGACGAAACCTAGCTTGACCGCCTCTTCGCGCAAGGTTGTACCATTTTTATGCGCCGTCTTGGCGACCTTCGTTGCGTTATCATAACCAATGGTCGGGGCGAGGGCGGTGACGAGCATTAGCGAGCGTCCCAGTAAATCAGCGATACGGTCTTCATTGGCCGTGATACCTACGACGCATTTATCTGCGAAAGCCATACAACTATCGGTCAGCAATTGAATAGACTGCATCATATTATAGGCCATGACAGGCTTATAGACGTTGAGCTCAAAATGACCTTGGCTCCCGGCCAGGCTCATTGTGGTATTATTCCCCATCACCTGCGTGCAAACCATGGTCAGCGCTTCGCATTGTGTTGGGTTGACTTTGCCGGGCATGATAGAGGAGCCAGGCTCATTAGCGGGTAAGGAAATTTCACCCAGGCCGGAGCGCGGGCCCGAGCCAAGAAAGCGAATATCATTCGCGATTTTAAAGAGCGAGGCCGCCACACTATTCAGTGCGCCATGGGCGGAGACATAGGCATCATGGGCGGCAAGGGCTTCAAATTTATTGGGTGCAGTCTTGAAAGGCAGCTTGGTGTAACTTGCGACCTCCTCGGCAAAGCTTTTTGCGAAACCAGGTTTGGCGTTCAGCCCCGTGCCGACCGCTGTGCCGCCTTGGGCGAGGGGGTAGAGTTCCTTAAGACCACGCTCGACACGCTTAATCCCATTATCCAGTTGCGCGACATAGCCTGAAAACTCCTGTCCCAAAGTAATGGGCGTGGCGTCTTGTGTATGGGTGCGGCCAATCTTGATGATCTTTTTAAACGTGCCCGCTTTATCATTCAGCGCATTACGAAGATATTGCAGGGCCGGGAGGAGGGAGTGATGAATTTCCTCAGCCGCTGCAATGTGCATGGCGGTAGGGAAAGTGTCATTTGAAGACTGGCTGCGATTAACGTGGTCATTGGGGTGAACCGGATCCTTAGATCCAATCACGCCGCCCATAATCTCAATCGCGCGGTTGGAGATAACCTCATTTGTATTCATATTGGACTGTGTGCCCGACCCTGTCTGCCAGACAGAGAGCGGGAAGTTGTCATTGAGTTTGCCTTCCGCCACTTCACTGGCCGCCGCAACAATGGCTTTACAAGTTTTAGCGTCGAGGTTCTTAGCCTTTTTATTAGCAAGAGCCGCAGAGCGCTTAATGATACCTAGCGCGCGGATAATGGCAGGCGACATTGTTTCAATCCCTATAGGGAAGTTAATGAGCGAGCGGGCGGTCTGCGCGCCATAATATTTATCCGCAGGGACTTTAAGTTTGCCGAAGCTATCGGATTCAGTTCTGGTCTTGGTCATAAGGCGAGTAATCCGCTTTGTATTTTAGGCTAAAGATGAAGAACAATATTGAGCTTATGAAAACCAATATTGCAATAGGTCGCGTGAGAGTCTGCTGAGGCCACAGGCCGAATAACACGAAGATCGGGATAATAAAGGTGAGTAAGTTAAAGCTAAAAATAGCTGAGCCCTTCATACCTACAGGCACGAGGTTGAAGCCTGTTTTTGTTGATTGGCGATACCAAACAGTCATGTCTATTTCTTACGAAAAGCATCCAAGCTTACGACTTTATTCGCCGGCTCTTTTGTTGTTTCGGCTTCTTCTGCTTTTGGCTTATCGGCTTTAGCGTCGCTGCCCTTTTTTGCTTTTGCCGTTTTCGGCTTAGGCGTTTTGGCGGGTTTGATTTGCGTAACGTCTGGGGCTGATGTTTCCATTTCTTTGGGCGGATCAAATTGCAGAGCAAAGCCAACGCTTGGGTCATGGAAACGCGTAATCGCATGATAAGGCACTTTGAGATATTTTGGGATGCCGCCAAATTTCAGCGTCACCTCAAACTCATCAGCATGGGCTTGTAGGTCCCAGAATTGATGCTCAAGCACAATTGTAATTTCTTCGGGGTATTTTTTGGCCAGCCCTTCATCAATTTCCGCGCCAGGATAGCGGGTTAGAAAGGTAATGTAAAAATGATGCGCTCCGGGCAGGCCGTCTTCACGGATAACGCGGCGGATCGCGTCTCGCACAACACCGCGCAGGGCAAGTTGTGTCATTTGCTCGTAATTCATCAAGTCTTGGCTCATGCCCTTACCCTAAATCACTGTTTCACGGCGTCAACTGCCGTTTTAACGAAATGGTCGCATAACTCTGTGCTTTCCATCTTTGCTGCGCTCGCTATCGTAGAGTCCATATGACAGATACGCTTGAAAGACGAGACGAGGGGTTTTTCTACCCGCCACACGCGCAGCCTTTAAATGGCGATGAGGGCTTTATCTATTCGACCTGGAAATTTTTGCGCAATCCCATCGAAGGATTCGGGCCCATGGCTTATAATCAGCCTATCGTCAGTGTGCCCAATTTCGGTAAGAAACTGCACGTGATTACAGACCCCGAAGGCATGATGCAGGTCCTCGCATTAGAGGCAAAGAAATTTACGAAAACCGCGATTGATGCGCGTATCCTCGGCCCTGCAACCAAGGAAGGCTTGCTCTCGGTGCATGGCGATCAATGGAAACGGCAAAGGCGGGCCGTGGCGCCGATGTTCGCCAAGCGGCATATGGCTGATCTTGCGCCTATGATAACGGAGGTGCTGAACGGGTTTAAAGCAAAATTAGATAAAGAGCCTAAGCTAGACTTAAACGCAGGTATGGCGGAGTTGACTTTTGATGTTTTGGCAAAAGCTTTGCTTGGCGATCCGAAAGGTCTGGATGGGGAGCGGCTGAAATATGCGACGCGTAATGCTGTGACCTCCGCGGGGACTTTGCGGCCTGATGATTTGGTTCCGTGGCCGCGTTGGGTGCCGCGTCCGATTTCGCCTAAGGGCTCTCGCGCCCTTAAGAAATTAAAAAGCGCCGCTGATGATTTACTCGATAGCCGCGATGTTAATAATCCAGGCGATGATCTCGTCGGTCTGTTGATTTCCGCGATTGACCCCAAGACAGGGCAGGAACTCTCTCGCCGTGAACGTCGTGATAATCTCATTGGCTTTTTCATTGCCGGGCATGAGACGACGGCGCTGACCCTGACATGGGCGCTTTACTTGGTGGGGATGCACGCGCCGACAGCAGAACGTATTCGCGCAGAAGTTATCGAGGTCTGCGGGCAAGGTGATATTGCCTATGATGATATTGATAAGCTGACCTTCACCCGTGCCGTCATTGATGAAACCATGCGCCTGTACCCACCTGCACCCATGCTTAACCGTGAATGCCATGAAGAGACCGAAATTCATGGCCGAAAGATTGAGATCGGCGATACCTTTTTACTTGCTAATTACGTCATGCACCGCACGGAAAGGCTTTGGGAGAACCCCAACGCTTTTGACCCCGACCGCTTCATCCGTCAGCCGGAGTTAAAGGCCAAGGGCGCGCCCTATATGCCCTTCGGCGCTGGCCCGCGTATCTGCGTCGGCATGGCTTTCGCGGTGATGGAAGCAGTGATGGCGCTGGGCACGTTAGTGCGCGATTATGATATTGAGATACCGGCTGATTGCTATCCGAGACCGCTGATGACGGTGACACTGAGGCCCGAGGGCGGGGTGCCTGCGCGGATGGTTAGGGTTAGCTAAACACTATATGTTCGAGCTTTCTTCACAAAGATTTCTATGGCTTCCTTTGAATAATCAAAACCACCAAATAACTCTCCGGCCTCGTTTAAAGTGTCGAAATCGATATTGTAAAGCCAAGTTTCTATAAGGTCCATTTGAGAAGATGTTAGGCCATAGAACAGATTTGTAGCAATATCCCACCTCACTGTCATAAACCACATCATACTATGAAAGTAACTAGATATGCAGGTCATGAGCGCTTCTTGTGTCTGCGCGACTTCGATAAATGCTCCAGTTTTCAGCGTGTGAGTTTCAATTTCGATATCATGCTTTGCTGTTAAACACATAAAGCCGGGTAAGAAGTATCTATTCCAAACACTAGACATTTGCCAAAATTCTCCTGCTACTTCTTCAAGCATATCAAGAGTTAAGTCAGGCCATTTAACGTGAACAAGGAATTCAAGCTTTTCACATCCACTTTCGCTTCTGATGCCTTCAAACAAACGTGACGCGTCAGGGTGTTGGATTGGAAATTGCTCTTTGACGAGTTTTATAAATGTGTCAGCTTGCATAATTTAGAAGAGCTAAAGCGCGGGTTGGGTTGGCGGGCGGCAACCCGCAAAATAATAGTGGAGAGTTTCTGTTGCCAGCTACTCTCCGAAGCCCGCCTAGGGTTATGACACGCTAGGAGTTAAAGTGCGATTTTGTCGCGCTGCTTACGCGGCGAGAGCAAAACCTTCATTAGAATTGTCATTTGCAATTACTAAAATTAGGCATTTAACGATACCAAATCGGATGAAAGCTAACTTCTTTAGACGTCTGTCGATCCTATTTCGGCCCCATCAAAAACACAGACCGTGATCTGTATTTATGGTGGAGCCGCCGGGTACCGCCCCCGGGTCCAGTCCGCTTATTACAAGCGCGTTTATCATCATAGCCAGCAAGCCAGCCCCCGATATGTAGGATAACACTGCAAATTTTTCAATAAAAACTCTGCTTTTTCTTGATACCGCCACAATGCGCTTCTATCGAAGCTTTGCAGGAGAGACCCATTCAAAACACATTAGATCATATTCTTGGCCACCTAGAGAAACTTGTCGCCTTTGACACGCGAAATGGCACGGGTGATGAAATGGCATGTGTGGAATATTTGCGCGGCGCTTTGTCGTTGCATAACCCTGATGAGATCATCGTCGATAGGGTCGGGCGATCACGCGGGAAGAGCGATAGCGGATACGTTATGGCGCGGTGGGGAGAGCCCAAAGTCCTGCTGAATGTGCATATTGATACAGTGCCAAGCGGTGAGGGGTGGGTATCTGACCCCCTCAAACTCCGCCGAGAAAAAGACCGCGTAATTGGCCTTGGTACGAGCGATATTAAAGGTGCTGCTGCCTGCATATTGGGCGCGATGGAAATGGCAAAACCCAAAGATGTGGCCATTCTTTTCTCTGGTGATGAAGAACATGGGAGTGAAGTCATGCCAGCTGTCATAGAGCGCGGCCATTATGCAGGCGCTAAGACGGCGATTGTGTGCGAGCCGACATGTTGCGAAGTCGGGCGGCGGCACCGCGGCATGCTGGCACTCAATGCCCTATTTACAGGGCGGGGCGGTCATAGTTCGCTCTCGGATGTCACTGAGCGTCCTTTGTTGCAAGCGGCAAGGTTAGCGGCGGCTTGGGGAGATTATAATGATATTCATCTGGGGTTCGGGAAAGACCCCTATAAAGGCTTGTGCTTGAATATCGGAAATATTGAAAATGATGGCGCCTATAATGTTATCCCTACGCGATCCAAACTTTGGGCGTCTATGAGGCCGCCCCCGGGAGATAATGTCGGCAAACGCCGCGAAGATTTGGTCGCCATAGCGCGGGACATAACGCCCGAGGCTGTTCTTGATACGATTGTGGCATTTGAACCTTTTGACTCCCAAGACCCCAATGCCTTTGCGCCTGTTTTTGAAGATACGCCCATCGTGGATCTGCCCTATTGGACAGAGGCGGCCATGCTATCTGAGGCGGGATTGAATGTTGTTGTTTACGGCCCTGGTGATGTGGAGCAAGCCCATAAGCCCAATGAATATGTGACCGAGGCACATCTTATGACCGCGGCAGAGGCTTATGGCCGCGCGGTTGCGGGCACAATGTCATGAGCCAGAAGACAATACGGGAAACTGTTCTTCGCAGCTTGTCCTCAATTGGGGCGACCAAAGAGGCTAAATTTTATGCAGAGCTCTTTGCCTCACAAGATGCTGAGCGCTTTGCCCTGATTGTTCTCGACCCACGCAGCCTAAAAAATCCGTTGCTTGAAGCGTTGATCTCAAATCTTAAAATTTTATCTGATCTAGGTTTGTCGCCCGTGTTGCTAATCGGGGCATTGGATGATGACCGCACCTCAATAAGGTTTCAAAGTCAGAGACTCGCGAAAGACTTGGAAATGGTATCCGTCAAGACAGCGAAGTTAAATACGGCGAGTTATCAACTTATACCCGAAGTACGCCAGAAGTCTCGCAAAGGCATGATACCCATTCTGGAAATGACCGAACGGCGAGGCAAGATGAATTTGACGCGCCTCGTCAGTGAGTTGAAGCCTAATAAAGTAATATTTCTGCAACCTTCAGGGGGGCTCGTGAAAGGCGACAAACGGCTTTCATTCATAGACATTGACCGCGTACAGGACAGTCTGCAACTTGATGAATTAACTGTCGGGCAATCCAGATTTATTGCATTGGCGCAGGAACTGGCACAGGAAAAGGCTAATCACGCCGTATATGTCATTGCGTCCCCGCTTAATCTTTTAACAGAGCTTTTCACGACCAAAGGATCGGGGACCATGCTTCGGCGCGCGGCGCCGATTATGGTGACGCCCACCTTGGCGCGAACAGATAAGCCATCTTTAAAAAGTTCAATCGAAGAAGCCTTTGGTAAACCTATAAAACCACTTTTTTTGCGCAGTAAAATCCACCGTGCCTTTATTGAAGAGGATTATCGCGGCGGCGCGATAGTAACGCAGCTTGCGGGTTTCCCTTATCTTTCAAAGTTTTGGGTGAGCCGCGAAGCGCGCGGAGAAGGTATTGCGCGGGATATTTGGGATCGTATGTGCGGGGAAATACCGGCCTTCTTCTGGCGCTCGCGCATGACAAATCCTTTTAACGATTGGTATATGAGCGTTTGCGAGGGGATGCAGATTAGTGGGGAGTGGCGGGTCTTTTGGAAAGGCTTAGAAGCGCCTGAAGTGCCGGGCGCAATTATTGCCGCGGCCTCAGCATCGGATGATTTTGAGCCGTCAACTTAACCGAAATAGACTCTGATTGTTCCGGAGGGCCATTGAAGGATTGACGCGGGAAATAAGGCGGCATAAGCCATCCCCAATGTGGGACTGAATCGTATATATAAAAACTACACAAAAAGACTCACGACATGACCCTGCTTCACATCACCAGCGCTTTTGACGGCGGCAATATCATTGTCCATGATGCCAAAGACCCGTCAAATATTCGTCTTGCCATCAGGCCGGATAATAATTCTGATTTTTTTCAATGGTTTTATTATCGCGTAACTGGCGCAAAGGGGCAGCCTCTCAAAATGGTGCTAGAGAATGCCAAAGATGCCGCCTTTACGGGTGGGTGGGAAAATTACCGCGCCTGCGCCAGCTATGACCGTGAAACTTGGTTTCGTGTTGAGACCACGAGCTATGTTAATGGGCAGTTGATCATTGAGCACACGCCTGAGATAGACAGCGTTTATTATGCCTATTTCGCGCCATATCCCATGGATCGTCATGCCGATGTCGTGGCCGAAGCTGCGCTGCAAGAGGGCGTCTCTTTGCGGGTTTTGGGCCAAACGGTTCAAGGGCAGGATTTAGATTGCTTGTCCGTTGGAACAGGCGAGAAAACAATCTGGATTATTGCCCGGCAGCACCCCGGCGAGACGATGGCAGAGTGGTGGATGGAGGGGTTTCTCTCCCGTATTCTCGACACTGAAGATGATGTCGCGATGGCGCTGCGGGAAAAGGCGACATTTCACATAGTCCCGAATATGTGCCCCGATGGCGGGCGTAACGGAAATCTTCGCACCAATGAAACCGGCGCGAACCTAAACCGCGAATGGGGTGTTGCGACCATTCAATCCGCGCCAGAGGTTTATCATACGATTAAGGCCATGGATGAGGCTAAGCCGGATCTATGTCTTGATGTGCATGGCGATGAAAGCTTGCCCTATAATTTTATCGCAGGGGCCGAAGGCATTCCGGGCTATACCCAAAAACAAGCGGATAATTTGGCGGCGTTTCTGTCTGCTTATGAAACAGGGTCACCGGAATTTCAGACAAAACACGGTTATCCCGTTACAGCGCCTGGCAAAGCCAACCTGACCATGTGCACCAATTATACCGCCCATGCCTATGACTGCCTCGCCATGACACTTGAAATGCCGTTCAAGGATAACGCCAATTCCCCAAACGCGGAATTTGGCTGGAGCCCAGATCGTAGCGCGGATTTAGGCGCGGCGGTATTGGATGCGATGATGGCGGTAGTTGAAGAGCTTTAGACTGAAGCCTCTTTCACAAAGTCATAAATATCGAGGACTTTATCCCAATTTTTTGTGCGGGTACGATTGCCGATTAGAAAGCAGTCAATAATTTGCCAGATTCCAAACCCGCCAAGTGTTACTAGCTTCAATATACCAAGGCCAATGTCTCCGACGACAAACCTGTCTATGCCAAGCCAACCGAGCCATGCATTCCAGCCGAAAAGCTCAACGGGATTTTGGGTCTCGCGTTGGACGATATCAATGAATTTGCGGCGGTCGCGATCATCTAGCGAAGCGGCCATTTCCATGAGGTTACGATCATATGTGTGTCTGTCCACCGGTTCTCTCCCTTATCGATTAACAATAAGGATGTAAGGAGGAGTTGGTAGACTTTCAAGGCTCTCGCCGCTGATTTTCAAATTGTGGATTATGCGGCGCGTGCCATTGCGGCGAATCAGTCTTTGCGTTTATGTCAGTATATGCAGCAATATCTCGACCTTCTCTCGCATGTTATGGATAACGGCACGGACCGTATGGATAGAACAGGCACCGGCACGCGCGGGGTCTTTGGCTATCAGATGCGTTTCGATTTGGCGGATGGCTTTCCAATGGTCACGACGAAAAAGTTGCATAAGAAATCAATTGTCCATGAGCTGATTTGGTTCCTCGCGGGGGATACGAATATTAAGTATCTCAAAGAAAATGGCGTGCGTATTTGGGATGAATGGGCGGATGGAAATGGCGACCTCGGCCCCGTTTACGGCAAGCAATGGCGACGCTGGGAGGGGCCCAATGGTGCTGTCATAGACCAAGTTGATAAAGTGATTGAGGCGATAAAAAATAATCCTCATTCCCGCCGCCACATAGTCAGTGCGTGGAACCCCGCCGATGTTGACGATATGGCTCTGCCGCCTTGTCATTGCCTGTTTCAGTTTTTTGTTGCGCCCCAAAATAATGGAAAGCCGAAGCTGTCTTGTCAGCTCTATCAACGCAGCGCCGATATCTTCCTAGGCGTGCCGTTTAATATCGCCAGCTATGCGCTGCTCACCCATATGATGGCGCAGGTCTGCGGCTTAGAGGTTGGCGATTTCGTACATACCTTTGGCGACGCACATATCTACTTCAATCACTTTGAACAGGTGAAGTTACAGCTAAGCCGCGAGCCCAAGCCGCTGCCGCGATTGAAGCTGAATAAGGATGTGAAGAGTATTTATGACTTTACGTATTCGGATGTGAAGATATTTGGATATAAGGCTCACCCGCATATTGCTGGGAAGGTTGCGGTTTAACATCGACGTGACCGCTGTGCGGTTTGCCTCGCGAAGCGAGGTTCGCGGCGATGCCCACTATGCCGAACAAGCGACTTTAACAAATCCAGATATTGAATAATTGTTTTCTATTTAGTCTTATGGTGTTTCATAGAAAACCGAGGAGCCATTTGAATGGATGAACAATTGGAGCTAAACGAAGATTTGCTTTTCGCGGCAGGTTCAGGTGACCACAAGAAGGTTGAAGAGTTGCTTGATGCAGGGGCTAATATTCATTTTTTTGATGAGTTAAGTAAATCTGCATTGCATTATGCGGTCCAAGGTGCCCATAGACAATTAGTCCATTTTCTTCTTGAAAAAGGTGCGAACGTGAACGCTCATTTGCGCGATAATGCTGGCGATACCCCCATTACTATAGCCGCCTATGAAGGTCATTATGCGGTCAGCAAGCTACTTCTTAAAGCAGGTGCTGACCCTTACATAACAGCATGGATGGGGAAAGATGCTCTTGATTATGCACTAGGACGCAAAGACTCAAATGGAGAGAAAATCAAAGAACTCATAGTTGGAATGCATCCCCCCTCTAAAGACAGGAAATATCGTTATAAGTAGTGTTCTGTGAGGTCCGTTTTAACGTGGATTAGCTGTATTTAAGCTTTCTTAACAAACTGCGTCTTCAGCTTCATCGCACCAATCCCATCAATCTTACAATCGATATCGTGATCTTCATCTATCAACCTTTGTATCCTCACCTTCGTCCCGACCTTCGCCACTTTACTCGTCCCCTTGACTTTCAGGTCTTTGATAATCGTGACCCAATCGCCTTCTTCCAGTAAATTTCCATTGGCGTCTTTATAGACGCGCTCATTGGTAAACTCTGGATTATTGCTCCATTCATGGGCGCATTCGGGACAGACGAGCAGGGCGCCATCTTCATATGTGTATTCACTGGCGCATTGAGGGCAGGGCGGGATTTCACTCATATCAGAGCCTTAATTTATGTGTCACTTTATGGATAGCGCTTAATATTCTTCTCAGATGAAATCTATAACACAGATGACGAAAATCATTTGCAACAGCTGGCTAAGGCTTACATGATTATGGGAGCCCGACTAGAGAGTGACACATGAAAAATATTTTTTTAACCGCCGCCTTAGCGCTTTCAGCTTGCGCGGCTGAATTGTCAGACTCAGATATGCCAATTGCTATTACAGATGACGCCCAAACATCAGCGGCGACAGCTACTAATGAGCTGCGCCCTCTCAGAGCCGGAGAGAAAATGGCGAAATGCGTGATTGGCCCTGACAGATATGAAGGGCCTTGTGTTTTTCTTCCTGAAAAAGGCGGAGCGTTTTCAATATCCCGCCGGAATGAATCGCCTCTCTACGCGGAAGTAACCATCGTGACGGTTGCTGTCACAGAGCCCGGCAAGGCGCAGGTTTACGGGCTTACAACAGCTGGGAATAATTCACGATGGGGCGAGGCAACGCGCTCAGAGGATGATAAAGCCTGCTGGATAGGTGCCGATTTTGAAGTTTGCGCATATTAGCCTAATGTGTGTCGTATAAACGCCTCATTCATCCTGCAAATTGTGATTATTGAAAGGGCATAAAATGAATACACCATCCCCCAAAGGCAGCGTTTGGATTGTCAGCTCGGCGCTATTAGCCGTCGGTTTCATCATTGGCAGTTTTTTGATCAGCACACTTGTTCTTAAAGCAAGGCTAGCGGATCGCAGCGTAACAGTCAGAGGTTTGGCTGAACGCGAGGTGATGGCGGATTTGGCGACTTGGACATTGGCTTATTCTGCGCAAGGCGAAAGTCTCAAAGCCGTGCAAGATGATATTGACGGCGACACCAAAGCAATAAATGCCTTTTTCAAAGAGCTTGGATTTACCACTGATGCGCTTCGTCCGACGGGCGTTGGCGTCAATCAATATAACAATAATTATGGAAAGCCCGTCTTTAACATACGTCAGCGGATTACGCTGCGAACTGATAATATCGAACGGGCTCAAAAAGCCGTCTCGCAACAATTTGACCTTATTCGCCGCGGCGTTGTTCTCGAAGACGGCTCGGGTATGAGTTTTACTTTCACTAAGCTTGATGAGATTAAGCCGGAAATGGTGGCTGAGGCGACTCAAGATGCCCGCCGCGCCGCGCAGCAATTTGCGCAAGACTCAGGCGCGGATGTAGGCGGTATTAAATCCGCGACCCAAGGTTATTTTTCTATTCAATCCAGAGATGGTGACTCAGGCGGATATGGTGTATCTGATACGCCGTTTAAAAAAGTGCGCGTTGTAACGACTGTGGATTTTTACTTGCGTTAAGCCCGTATTGAAACCGCCTTCAATCTTGGCGGCTTAGCCTGCGTCTTCGAATAGAAGGTGCGGGTTTACCATTGACTTGATTTCCAAGACGTTGCTGTTCGGGTCGGCGATGAAGAAGGTCTCTTGTTCGTATTTATCACCTTTAAAACGACGATAAGGCTCATCAATATAGTCAAGCTCTGCCGCTGCGATGCGTGCTTTCACGCCGTCAAAGTCTTCCTGCGTTAAATGTATGCCAAAATGCGGGACAAGCACGGCGCCCATATCGACATCATGCCGAACCGTCGGAAGACGCTCTTCGCTTTGGTGCAGAGTCAGCTCATTACCCCAAAAATTCACATCAACCCAACGTCCCTCTTCGCTGTTACCCAAGGTGCAACCCAGAACATCGGTGTAAAATTTAACCGTTTTGGAAAGATCTCCGGCAGGAATGGCAAGATGTAGGATAGCGGACATGGCGATACTCATATAGTTTTATTGGAAAGCTCAGGAGATAAATATTCTGAGTTGCGGGGTTTTTATATGCTAATTTAGGGCTTAAGCTATCTTGTCTGGTATAAATTGCCTCATTATGTCTTTCTGGGTGGATATCCTGCTTTACATCTTGGTTATGTGCTGTGCTTTTATGGCGGCAATACCTAAAAATCACTCACCGCTCCATCCTTTGCCTTATCAGCCACCAGATAATGACCGCGCCGAACATCTTGCCGCCGACGGACATCACAACATTTGGCACAGTGAATTGGGCGTCGCGGATAAAGCTGGCGCCGTAAAGAAAGGCGGTTGTGTCAATCGGGGCTGCGATGGCGGAGGACAGCAGGACCCGTGTGGAGAGCTTATATTTTGTGAAGGTGAACATTGCCCAATCGACGAGTTCTGAGATCAGAAACGCGGCACCGCTGGCTAAGGCCAAAGCGCCGCCGCTGGTGACATAGGTCAAAAAGAGCGCAATCGCCATGGCTATCAAAACCTCATGGCCAATTTCGCGCTGAGCAAAGTCCCTGACAACTAAGACGAGTCCCGTCACGATCGTCACAGGATTAAAAGCCCAAGCTACCAAACCCGGCAGTTCCACCATTGGCGCCCACGTAAAGCTCCAATTGATGAAGGGGATGAGCAGAATATAGATCAGCGTATATTTGAAATATCGCAGGGAGGTCTTGGATGGTTCTTTTTTGGCATATGTTGACATGGTTTTCCTATACGGAATGTTTTCAGGCGTGTAACCCATTTAACATGTCTACGAATCCAAAGCTCTCATTGATTGTGGCCAAATCCCGAAATGGTGTCATCGGCGTGGATGGCGATTTACCATGGCGGCTATCCTCGGATTTGAAATTCTTCAAAGCCACAACACTGGGCAAGCCTGTCATGATGGGGCGCGTTACATGGGAGAGCTTACCGTTTCCACTGCCAGGACGTCCTAATTTAGTGCTGACACGAAACAGCGCCTACGAGGCTCCCAAAGCAGAGCTCTTTACGGATGTCCATGCCATGATTGGACGTGGCTATGAACTTGCGGGGCTGACTGGAGCAGATGAAATCATGCTGATTGGCGGAGCAAAGCTTTATGCAAGCCTTATGAAATATTGCGACCGCATGTATATCACAGAAGTCGATGCCATGATTGAGGGAGATGCACATTTCCCGGCCATCCGCGCAGATGAGTGGGACTTGATATCTGAACAAGCTCACGCGCAAGGGGAAAAAGATGACTTTCTATTTACAGTGCGGCAATATGAGCGCCGATAAAGCCGCGGCTGATTTTATCACGTATAAACCTTGATAAAGCGAAGCGTTACCGCCACATAGTCGATAAGAAATTTACGGAGAGAACATGCCGGATAATAATAGTCCTTGGGGCAATAAAGGTGGCGGCGGCAAGAAGCCGGGCCAGAACCCTTGGGGAAGCCAAGGTAAGCCTGATCGGAATCGTCCAAAGCCAGGCGAGGGATCGCCCGATTTGGATAATGTAATTCAGGGATTTAAGAACCGGGTAAGAACAGGCGGCCCAAGAGGGCCTCGCGGAAGCGGCGGCGGAAACCCGAACGGTCCTCTTCAAAAATTCGGGCCCTTTGGGATTGCCGCAATTATCGGTTTGTTCTTCTTATTGATGACAACAATCTACACAGTTGACCAACAGGAAGAAGCTGTTGTCCTTCGTTTTGGTGAATTTAACAGAACGGCTGCGCCGGGTCTGAATTTCAAACTTCCGTCACCTTTCGAGACATATATTAAAGAGAAAACACGTGTTGTTACGAAAACAACGATTGGCGGAAATGATAATACGTCGCTTATGTTGACGGGTGACGAAAATATTGTGGATATTGATTTTACCGTCCTTTGGAGGATCAATGATCTTAAGAACTACATTTTCGAAGTGGATGAGCCGGCTGTTGCGCTTAAGGCTGTCGCCGAAAGTGCTATGCGCGAAATCATTGGCCGCAGTGAGCTTGAGAATATCATCACAACTGAACGTTTGAACACAACAATCGCTGTGCGCGATTTGATGCAAGCCACTCTAGATGAATATGGAGCGGGTATCGAAGTTGTTGAAGTGCAGCTCCAAAAAGCTGACGCGCCTGATGGACGGGTTGTCGATGCCTTCCGCGACGTTGTTGACGCGACGCAGGAAAAAGAGACGCTGATTAACGAAGCGACGGCTTACCAGAACACCGTGGTGCCTCAGGCCCGTGGTGCTGCGGCTAAGATCATCCAAGATGCCGAAGGTTATAAAGGCCAAGTTGTTGCCGAAGCCAAAGGTGAGGCTGAGCGCTTCACGCTTATCTTGGGCGAATATAAAGCTGCGCCGCGCGTGACGCGTCAGCGTATGTATCTAGAAACCATGGAAGACGTTTATAAAGACGCGGATAAAATGATGCTGGATACAGAGCCGGGCTCAGGCGTTGTGCCTTATCTGCCCTTAAATGAACTGAACAGAAACAGAGGAGCGAACTAATGAAAGGTGCACCTATAATTGTTGTCGTCTTAGGCATCATCGCGGCTATCGTTCTTCTTTGTACGCATACAGTCAAAGAATGGGAACAAGCCCTTATTTTAGAATTCGGACAAGCCAAGCGCGTTGAAAATGCATGGGGCAGTGAGCCCGAAGCCGGTCTGAAGTTTAAGCTGCCATATGAAAAACCAGTTACGCTTGATCGCCGTAATCTTGAGGTCGATTTGAAATCTGTTGAACTTGTCGCCTCTGACCAAGAGCGCCTCATAGTTGACGCTTTTATCCGTTACCGTATTGTTGACGGAATTAAATTCTATCAGGCTTTGCAAACAGAACGCGGTGCACAATTGCAGCTACAATCCATCATGGATTCTACATTGCGTGACGTTTTGGGCCGTGTGGATCGTCCAAACATTATTGCTGGCCGACGTGCTGAGTTGATGGGGGAGATTCAACAAGTCTCCAACAATGTTGTAAAAGATAAAGACTTCGGTATCGAAATTATTGACGTGCGTATTAAACGCGCCGATTTGCCATCTGCCAACACGGAACAAGTACTAAACCGTATGGTCACTGAACGTAAGCAAATCGCAGATTTGATACGCTCTGAAGGCCGTGAGGAAGCGCTTGAAATTACATCAACGGCTGACAAGGATGCGACGATCATTCGTGCGCAAGCGCAGCAACAGGCCGAGGTTATTCGTGGTCAAGGCGACCAAGAGCGTAATGCCATTTATGCGGCGGCTTATAATCAGGACCCTGAGTTTTTCGCGTTTTATCGCTCTATGGAGGCCTATAAAACTGGCTTAACAAAGGGCACGACATATGTGCTCTCTCCCGATAGCGACTTCTTAGGTTATCTGGACGATCAATCCGGCCCGGGACGCCGCTAAACAGATTATTTCATGGGTTTTGGCGGAATTGTAATGATTGCCATAGGGGGCACTCTCGCATTTGAGGGCGTCCTTTGGGCTATTTTCCCCTCTCAAATGCGGCGCATGTATCATGAGGCTATGTCGCAATTGGATGACAAATCTCTTCACATAGGTGGTTTAGTATCCGTGATGATAGGCGTTATTCTTGTTGGGGCCGCCGTAAAACTCGCCGGATGACGGAAATTTCATCCGATGCGCTGATTGTGCGTCTTGGCAAATCAATACAAGGCGCTAGGGTAGGGCTATGATAAAACGTTTCGGACTTTCCTTGATATTGGCTTCTGCTCTAAGCTTTGCAGTTCTACCTGCTCATACCGAAGCCAGACCCGTGCCGGATGGATTTTCTGAGCTCGCTAAGAGACTCTCGCCCTCCGTAGTCAATATCTCAACCGCGCAAACTGTCGAGGTGAATACCGAAGATGCGCCAGCCTTTCCTAAAGGGTCTCCACTTGAGCGGTTTAATGACTTTTTTGGCGGTGGAGGATCGCAAAATGGGCGCGTCTCTAAATCCTTGGGTTCAGGCTTTGTGGTCGATGCTGACGGCTATATCGTTACCAATAACCACGTTATTGAAGGCGCAGACCTTATCGAAGTGACTTTCCCAAATGGCGATACTTATGAAGCCGAGCTTTTGGGCCGAGATCCTGCGACAGATATCGCGCTACTGAAAATAGACGCTGGGAAGCCTATGCCTTTTGTCAAATTTGGCGATTCAGATAACGCCGAAGTGGGTGAGTGGGTCATGGCGATTGGTAATCCTTTTGGCTATTCCGGCTCAGTTGCGGCGGGTATTATCTCGGCGCGTAACCGCGATATTTCTCATGGCTCCTATGATGATTTCATCCAAACTGACGTGGCCATTAACAAGGGTAATTCCGGCGGGCCGCTCTTTAACATGGACGGTGATGTTGTTGGCGTAAATACAGCCATACTCTCGCCGACGGGTTATAGTGTCGGTATTAGTTTTTCCGTTCCGGCCGAACTTGCAAGCTCTGTCGTTGATCAGTTGCGTGAATATGGCGAGACGCGCCGCGGTTATCTTGGCGTGCGTCCTCAGAAAGTCAGCAATGCGATTGCAAAATCCTATGGCCTTGACGATCCGCACGGCGCCCTAATCACAACGGTTGTTAAGGACGGCCCCGCGGATAAGGCCGGGCTGAAAAAAGGGGATTTGATTACGCATTTGGGCGGCGAGAAGCTCGAAAGCTCACGGCTTCTCTCGCGCATGATAGCCGATTCAAAAATTGATGAGGAGCTTGAAGTCTCTTACATTCGCAAACGTAAAAAGAAGACAGCCAAAGTTGTTATTGAACGCCTCAAAGAAAAAGTCACAGAGGATGAACGAAAACGCCGCGAGCAAGAGGAAAATGACGCGGACCGCGTCGCTTCTGGTATCGCGGTAGAGGCGCTTTCAGACGAAACACGCAAAAAATACCGCATTAAAGATGAAATTAAAGGCGTGCGCGTTGTCAAAGTCGAAAAACGCGCCGAAGCGAGCGGTAAAATCCTCACAGGTGATATTATCGAAGAGGTCGGTTTTGAGGCTGTAGAGTCTCCTAAAGCTTTTGAAGAAGCCATGGAAGCCGCGAAAGAATTTGATACGCCGGTTACGATTCTCATCAATCGCGGCGGTAATTATATTTTCTACGCCCTGACGATCTAATTTAGCGGCTTAGTTTTTTAGCTTCACATCATGCTTGCTGGCGCGGCCACTGACACGCTTACGCCACATGCGGAAGCTGCTGGGCTGCATATGCCCTCGCATAATTTTAATGACCTCACTTTCGCTCAGGCCGGACTGCTTTTTGATATCATCAAAAGACGTTTCATCATCCCAAGCCATAGCCACGATTTCGGATGTTGTTAGTACACCTTGATCATGGCGCGGGGGCGCGGGAATGAAATCGTCTGGAAAGCTTCGCTGTGTCATAATCTTATTACGCTTGGCGAGGCCATTAGGTTGCCTAGGCTTTTAGAGCCGCCGTAATAATGATCTCTACCTTCAATATCTCCCGCGCCATTTTAACTTCGCCGCATGCGCGGGCAGGGGCGTATCCTTCTGGCACCCACGCGTTCCAAATCTCGTTAAATTCCGCAAAGTAAGACATGTCGGAGAGCCATATAACGGCTTGCAGAATATGTTCCCGGCTCGACCCGGCCTCATTTAGCAAGCTGTCGATACGTGACAGGCAATCATGGGTTTGCTCAGCTAGGCTCTCTCCATCGCCAACCTGTCCAGACAGATAAACAGTGTCGTTATGTTTGACATATTTGCTTGAGCGGGCGGTGGTGTGAAAGCGTTCTACAGTCATAATAAAGCCGAAGACACAAACTCACTTTCACGATACCCTTGAAAATATAGGGCAGTTGTGAGGTCGGAGTGGTTTATTGCGCAATGCGCTTGCACGGCGACGACGGGTTTGGCGTAAAAGGCGATGCCTAAGCCGGCCGCGGTTATCATGGCTAAATCATTTGCGCCGTCTCCTATGGCTATGGCGTTTGAGGCTCCGCCTAACTCAGCGCTATGTGCGTTTAAAGCCTCCAGCTTGGCTTCGCGTCCAAGGATAGGCATGCCAACTGTTCCCAAGAGCTTGCCGTCTTTTTCAAGCAATGTGTTAGCTTGGTGGATATCAAAGCCGCAAGCTTCGGCAACGCGGCCTGAGAAAAAAGTAAAGCCGCCCGATACAATAACAGTTTTTGCACCATTCCCTTTCATGGTTTGACAAAGAATGCGCGCGCCATCATTTAATCTGATGCGCTCTTCAAAGCATTTTTGCAGCACGGAAATATTTAGGTCTTTTAATAGGCTAACACGCTCCGTTAGCGCACCCTCAAAGCCTATCTCTCCGCGCATGGCGCGTTCGGTAATAGCCGAGACCCTGTCTTTGACGCCCGCAAAGTCAGCGAGCTCGTCAATGCATTCCTGCCCGATAAGCGTGCTGTCCATATCGCAAATCAAGAGCTGCTTTTTACGTTCTTTATGGGGCTGAATGCAAATATCCGCTTTAACGCCGCAGCTCTGTAAGGCTTTGAGAATATCGTCTTGGGTCAAGCTATCAGAGATGACGCCTTCAAAAGCCTTGCCTTCAGATAGAATGGCAACCTCTTCCAAAAGGGGGATGCTGCCGAGTGAAATCTCAAAATCCTTCGCGTCTCTTTTGGCTAGCACAATCGTGGCGATGCGAGGTAGAGAGGCAGACATGAGAAGACTCGTTTTATGAAACCGATAATTTGTATTACAGGCCCAACCGCGAGCGGCAAGAGCGCTTGGGCGGTTGAGATTGCAAAATCTGTGGGCGGCGAGATAATAAATGCAGACGCTATGCAAGTTTACAAAGATTTGCAGATTTTATCCGCGCGTCCGCTCCCGTCGGACATGCAAGGCATCCCGCATCACTTATTCGGGCATATTTCTGGACATGTGCGTTATTCTACGGGCGCTTGGCTAGCAGAGGTTCAGCCTGTCATTCTTGATTGTCTTGCAAGAGATGTCGTGCCGATCCTAACGGGCGGAACAGGGCTTTATTTTAAAGCGCTAATAGACGGCATGGCTCAAATTCCGGCAATATCAAGCTGTGCTATGTCCTCCGCGCAAGAGCTGCTTGACGTGCAGGGAATAGACGCTCTCAGGCGCAAAGCTGAGACCGTTGATGCGATAGCCACAAAGCGCGTCCTTGGACATGACCCGCAAAGGCTCTTGCGCATCGTTAGTGTCTATGAGGAGACAGGCAGAGGGCTGAGCGACTGGCAGTCCGACACGCGCCCCGTCATTCCAAAACAGTTTTGCCGCCTTGCTGTTGTTTTACCAGAGCGGCAAGCCCTTTACGCGCGTATCAATAGCCGCTTTGAGGCCATGATAAATAATGGCGGCTTGGAAGAGGCAAAGGCTGTATTTCAGGCGGGGTATGATGAAAGTTTGCCCATGATGAAGGCCATAGGGTTACAGCAATTTTTTCCTTATTTGAAAGGAGAGGCAAGTCTGGAGCAGGCCATAGATATCGCGAAACGCGATACGCGCCGCTTTGCAAAACGTCAATTTACGTGGTTCAGAGGACAAGCCAAAGAGTGGACATCTGTAAATAATCATTCTCAAAAGAAAGAGTTTGAGGCAAATATTCCCTTAGAAATCCTTTGACTCTAAGGCAAAAGGTAAATATTACCAGATATGCTCCTATTTGGAGCAGTCATGCGCAAACTTAACCAATTTTGGTAGGGTGTCCTTTCTTCGAAGAGGATGCCTTTTTTTTGTAACGAAGCTTGTGGGAATTTCATTTTCCTCGCTGCGGTATTCTCTGTAAAGCCAGAGAATGAAGTCTTTCTGGGCATTTTTTACGCATATGGATAAGCAAGCGCTGCGGGCTTTGTCCGTGCTTTTGGTAATGTTTGGTGTTGTAATCCTACTCATACTTCTAGGGCAGGATATGCTGAGCTTACAGGAAAGCGAGTTTCACCGCTTTTTCGAATATCTGCGCGAGTCTGGATATGGATTGCCCCTGACAATTCTGACATTTATTCTGGCCGCGTTTTTGGGTGCGCCGCAATGGGCTTTGATTGCCGGAGTCATAGTTGCCTTTGGTCCTGCTACCGGGGGCGTTTATGCCTGGATTGCGACAATGGTGTCAGCAAGTCTCGATTTCTGGCTGGGCCGCTGGATAGGGGCTGAGCGGCTGCAACGCTATGGAGGAGACTTGGTCAACCGTATTGTCCGTATTGTTCGGCGCAACGGTCTTGTCACCAGTTTTGCTGTGCGCTTTGTGCCGACAGGGCCATTCGTTCTGGTGAATATGGCGGCTGGAGTCTCTCGTATGACCTTTCCATCCTTTTTCCTAGGAACAGCAATCGGAATCATTCCCAAAATTGCAATCGTCGCTTTGGTGGCACAGGGGCTTATTTCGGGCAGTGAAGGGAAGGTCGTGATGACAGTTTTCATCGGTCTGGCTTTGTTGTTGGTTGGGTTTATGTTTTTGGCGCGTAAACGCTTAAGGGGCGAAGTTGCTGTTGAGCTTAAAAAAGACAGTGTTTAGCGCTATTTAAAGCTATGAGCCCTTGCTTTTTATCCACGTAAAAAGCATTAACACTTATTAAAGCGAATCCCGTTCTGCTGTGCATGTCAACACGTTATCTTCATCCAGTTAAAATGCGGGTAAAACGAATAAAATTATACTAGGGCCATCATGCTTCCATCTCTCCTCAGTGCCTTTTCATCGGATATCGCCATCGACCTCGGCACAGCGAATACATTGGTCTATGCCAAGGGCAGAGATGTTGTTCTTAACGAGCCGTCTGTTGTTGCCTTTTCCAATCGTAACGGGCGCAAGGTTGTTCATGCTGTGGGTATTGAAGCACGGAATATGTTGGGCCGAACGCCGGGTCATATCGAAGCCATCAGACCCATGAAAGACGGAGTTATTGCCGACTTCGAAGTGGCGGAAGCCATGATCGCCCACTTTATTAAAAAGGTGAATAAGACCGGCCTCATTCGCCGTAAGCCTCATGTCGTTATTTGTGTGCCTTCAGGCGCCACCGCTGTTGAGCGCCGCGCCATTCACCAATCCGCTGAACAAGCCGGTGCGAAGCGCGTTTATCTTATTGAAGAACCTATGGCGGCGGCACTCGGTGCGGGACTACCTATTCATGAACCTTCAGGTTCTATGGTTGTTGATATTGGCGGCGGTACAACCGAAGTTGCTGTCTTATCTCTGGACGGTATCGTTTACTCTCGTTCTGTCCGTGTGGGCGGCGATAAAATGGATGACGCTATTATTCAATATGTGCGGCGAACAACAAATCTGCTTTTAGGTGAAATGTCTGCTGAGCGCGTGAAAAAAGAAATCGGATCCGCGATGATGCCCTCAGACAATGAAGGCATGACAGTTCAGATTAAGGGCCGCGATCTGATGAATGGCGTTCCGCGCGAAATTCGTGTCACCGAAGCCATGATCGCAGAGAGTTTGGCGGAACCTGTCGAGCAAATCGTTGAGGCTGTGAAAATGGCGTTAGAAGCGACGCCGCCTGAATTGGCCGCCGACATTGTGGATAAGGGTATCATGCTGACGGGCGGCGGAGCATTACTGAGAAATCTGGATGCTGAGATCAGCAATCGCACAGGGTTGCCTGTTTCAATTGCGGACGATCCGCTTTCTTGTGTTGTCCGAGGCTCAGGCACAGTCGTTGAAAATTTGAAAAAGTGGAAGAGCGTCCTTTCCAGCGGCGTCTAAACCTACTCATAAAGGAGTGTTTGGGGGTCAGCCCTGACGTCAAATATGTTTGGTAGCCCTACTGATAACACTCGCGCTTCGACGATTGCGTTCATTCTGGCTTTCATAGCCTCTGCCATTCTTTTCATCTCTGATCGCGGGAGTGAGCGTCTTTTACTGAGAACCCAAACAAATGCTGAAGCTGTCACGTCACCCGGGTTAGCCATGCTTTCAAAACCCTTACGTGGAGCTGAAAGCCTTGTGGCAGAATTCAAAGACCGCTCACGCGCCTTAGAGGAAAATAAATCCTTGAGGGAAGAGCTCTACGCTCTTCGGGAGGATAAACAACGCGCGGAGCTAATAGAAATGAAGCTGCGCAGATTTGAAGAAATATTAGGTGCGGATAGTGGATTGGATATACCCGCACAAAAGATTGCGGCGCGTGCCGTCAGCGAAATTGAGGGCCCATTTGTGCGATCTGCACTGATAAATGCAGGCCGCAAGCAAGGCCTTAAAAAAGGTCACCCTGTTATGACAGTTGAGGGGCTTTATGGTCATATCTTAAGAGCTGGGCCAAAGGCTTCGCGTGTTTTGCTGCTGGGGGATTTGAACAGCCGTATTTCTGTTATGTCCATGCGCTCAAGTGCCAGGGCGATTTTATCGGGTGATAATAGTGACCTTCCGCGACTGGCTTTTGTAGATGATCGCGCTGATTGGGCCGATGGAGATAAAGTCATCACGTCCGGAGATGATGGAGTTATGCCTGCAGGTCTGCCCATTGGCGTGGTTAAAGAGCAAGCCCCACGAGACTTTGTTGTCGAGCTATATTCGAGTCAGAAAAATAATGATTGGGTTTGGGTTTACCCTTACGAACCTATCGTGCTTTCCGAAGCAACAGAAGATGATTTGCCAGACTCAGATCAAGTAACAGCAGCAGACGGGCCTGATGAGGTTCAACCTGAAACGCTTGAGAGCCAAACTCTGGTGCCGCAGCCGGGGACACCCTAATGGTTATGCGCGGCTCCTCACAGACTTATGGAAAAGGCGGCGTATGGAAGGGGGCAGCCTTTTTATTCTTACTGGTTTTAATCTCTGTGCTAAACATAAACTTGGCCGGCCGCACAATTGCATTCATCTTTATACCCCTCATGGGTGTTTGCTTATGGCCGCGAACGGATAATGCGATAATGTCAATCCTCGTAATTACATTGATGGGGCTGTTTCTTGATCTTCTCTCTGCAGGACCTTTAGGTTTATGGGCGTTGATATTCTTAGCGGTTTTCGGTGTCTTCCGGCCACATATGCGCTCAAAACCACATAGCTTTAAGTCGGCTTTCACATTGTGGATTATGGCCTTGTTCATGGCGCTTACCGCTTCTTTCTTTTTAGGCTGGTTTGCATTGGGCAGCCGCCCAGAAATCACGGCTCTGGTCTATCAAGCCTTAGCCGCATTGGTTTTATTTCCATTAATTTACGCCATACGACATCTTGGCCGTTATATTCTGACTGATCCTGATTTGAGGGGGATGTAATGCCAGAATTTGATGAAGGCATTATCACGCGCCGTACCGCTATGTTGGGGGCCGGAGGTCTTGGCGTTTTCGGAGTTCTGGCCAGCCGCCTTTATTATCTTCAAGTGGTTAAGGCGGAGGATTACCGAGTTCTATCAGATGATAACCGCTTTAACTTCAACATTACCATCCCGTCTCGGGGGCGTATTTTAGATCGGTTTGGAGAAAACCTCGCGGTCAACAGTCAAGACTACCGCGTGGTTATGGTGCCAGAACAGGTCAAGGACATTGAGGCGACACTTAAGCGTGTTTCAGACGTGATGCCACTTAATGATAAGACTATAAAGCGTATTAAAAAAGATATTCGGGAACATGCGGGATTTGTGCCCATCCTTATTGATGACCATTTGGATTGGAAAACATTCTCAGCGCTTAATCTGAATATTCCCGATTTGCCGGGCGTCATCCCCGAAGTCGGGGAAGGACGATTCTATCCGAATGAAGGTATATTTGCTCATACGCTTGGATATGTCGGACGTGCTGATCCGCGCGATGTACAGAAAGATGATGACCCAATGCTGCGGCAACCCACATTCCGTATTGGGAAAACGGGGGTAGAGGCCGCCGCAGACAAGACGCTTCGTGGGGCCGCCGGAAAATTAAAGGTTGAGGTCAATGCGCTTGGACGTGTGGTTCGGGAATGGCCTGAACCCAAAGACAAAGCCGTGGATGGCAAAGACATTTGGCTGACCATTGATGCAGAGCTACAGCGTTATGCTGCAGAGCTTTTCGAAGAGGATAGCGGGGGTATCGCCGTTATCGACGTTATGACGGGGGAGCTGAGAACCTTACTCTCAATGCCAACATTTGACGGCAACATGTTTGTCTCAGGCCTCACGCAAGACGATATGAACAAGCTCAATAATGACGAAAAACGCCCGCAATATAATAAAGTTCTAAGCGGTGGTTACCCTCCAGCCTCAACTTTTAAAATGGCGGTCATGTTGGCAGGTCTTGAGAGTGATCTGATAAATGTTGAAGGAAAGACGGTTTGTACGCAAAAAATTCGTGTCGGGAATCGGAACTTTCATTGCTGGAAACGCGGCGGGCACGGGCTTGTCAATATGAGAGACGCGCTCAAGCAATCTTGTGATATATATTTTTATGAACTCGGCCAAATTATAGGCATGGACAGAATTGCGCAAATGGGCCGTAAGCTGGGCTTTGGAACGGCCTTTGACGTTGGCATTTCAGGCGTGAAATCGGGCATTATGCCAGACCCTGCGTGGAAACAAGCCAAGCTAGGTAATGGTTGGCGGACAGGCGACACGTTAAATGCTTCGATTGGGCAAGGCTTTGTTCTGGCAACGCCGCTACAATTAGCGGTCATGGCTGGACGTCTCGCAAATGGACGCAAAGCCTTGGTGCCCAACCTTTTAATTGGTCAGGATTTGCCTGAAATGGAAGACCTTGGCATTGATCCAGAGCATATTGCAATCGTTCAAGATGCGATGTGGTCTGTTTGCGAAGAGCCAGGCGGGACAGCTTACCGTGATAATGGAGTCGGGATAAAGGGCTTTGATATGGCCGGGAAAACCGGAACAGGGCAGGTTCGCGGGATATCAACATCAGAACGTCTGTCTCGCTTGCGGAGAAATGAGGAACTGCCTTGGAAGCTAAGGGATCACTCCATTTTCGTGGGGTATGCGCCATATACTAACCCTCGCTTTGCCGTGGGCTGTATCGTCGAACATGGCGGATCGGGCTCTAAGCGGGCAGCGTCAATTGTCAGGTCTGTATTAAACAAAGCCTTAGAGCGCGATGGTGTAAAACCTGTCACAGAAGCTAAAACAGGGGAGCAATCCCTTTGATGAATACGCTATCCTCAAAGGCCGGCCTTACAGCAAAGCTTTATGAGATAAATTGGTTATTGGTTGCGCTCGTCACGCTTGTTGGTCTTGTTGGCGTTGTGATGATTTTTGCGGCCACAGATGGCGTTTGGTCGCGCGGAGCACAGCAGCACCTCATGCGCTTGATTGTGGCCGGGGGCCTGATGATTGGTGTTGCTATGGTCGATGTGAAGGTCTGGTATACCTTAGCATACCCAGCTTATATCGGCGCTTTGTTATTATTGATTGGCGTTGATGTTATGGGGGTTAGCGTCAACGGTTCGCAAAGGTGGCTTGATCTTCAAATCATACGTTTGCAGCCTTCTGAAATTATGAAGCTCGCTATTGTTTTGGCGTTGGCCCGCTATTATCACGATTTGCCTAAATGGCGCGTCTCACGGTTTTTCGGACTATTAGGGGCCGCTATTTTAATTTTAATGCCAATGGCATTGATCCTGCGCCAGCCTGATTTAGGAACGACTTTACTGGTTGCGGCAACGGGTGTCGCAATTGCCTTTTTGGCCGGCGTGAATTGGCGGGTCATAGGCGGCGCGGCTCTCGCAAGTGCTGTGGCTTTGCCTCTGTTTTTTCGGTTTGGGTTAAAGGAATATCAGCGCTCGCGCATCCTTACATTTTTAGACCCTACGCGTGACCCGACTGGGGCGAGTTATCATATTACTCAGTCTAAAATTGCTTTGGGCAGTGGCGGCGTTTCCGGCAAAGGTTTCATGAACGGCACACAAAGGCAGCTTGAATATGTTCCTGAAAACAGAACCGACTTTATCTTTACGGTCATAGGAGAGGAGTTCGGTCTTATCGGTAGCCTTCTGACGATGGGATTATATATGTTGGTCATCGGGCTTTGCATTTGGTTATCCATGCAATGCAAGCACATATTCTCAAGATTATTGGTCTTGGGGCTTACCACAACCTTCACGCTTTATATCTTTATCAATTTGGGCATGGTGATGGGGCTCGCGCCTGTTGTCGGCGTGCCCCTGCCTCTGATATCTTATGGTGGCACCGTTATTCTAACGGTCATGACAGGGTTCGGCCTTATTTTATCGGCGCATTTACACCGAAAAAATGAATTGCCGCGCAGCTCTTTCTGATAGTTCAACGGATCAAAGTTTTTGGCGCTGAGCAAACTAATCAAAAGCACATCTTGACCCTAGGGCTGAATGTCTTAACGTGCGGAAAAATTAAAAATAACCTGTAAGGGGGTTCTCATGGCGGCAGCCGGTACAGCACAATGGTCATCAAAATTTGCATTCGTAATGGCAGCCGTCGGCTCGTCGGTCGGGCTTGGAAATCTTTGGCGGTTTTCCGCTGAATTAGGGACAAATGGCGGCGCGGCTTTCTTGGTTGTTTATGTCGCGTGTATCTTCTTTGTCGGCATTCCTGTTCTTATGAGTGAATTCATGATCGGACGTGCGGGACAAGCCTCTAGTGCGGTTGGGTCTCAGAATGATCTCACTGTCAGAAGTGGTGTCTCCAAAGGCTGGAGCGGCGGCGCGTGGCTCGGCATGATCGCCTCGTTTTTGATTGTAAGTTTCTACTGCGTGGTCGCAGCTTGGGTATTGAATTACTTGGTGCGCTTCCTTGGTGATTCCTTTTCAGGCCTACCTGCCACCGATATTGCCGCGAAATTCCCCGCTATGCTTGAAAACCCGACTGGCAGTGGCAGCATATTAACGGATGTTTGGCCCTACTTCTTTATTTTTGCGGGCCTAACGACATGGCTTGTCGCGCGCGGCGTGAACCGCGGAATTGAGCTCGCAGCCAAGTTGCTCATGCCACTCTTCTTCATACTTCTTGTGGGGCTTGCACTTTACTCTATCATCAGCGGCATGCCCTCTGGCGGAACAAAAGAAGCAATCGGCTTTATGTTTACGCCTGACTTCTCCAAGATATCACCAGAAGTAGCTGTCTCCGCTTTGGGTCAAGCCTGTTTCTCAATTGGTATTGGGAATGCAATTATGATTACCTATGGCTCTTATCTGCCGCGTAATGTGAGTATTCCAAAAGCGGCCGTCGGTATTAGTGTTGTTGATACGCTCGTTGCTATAACAGCGGGTCTCGCAATTTTCCCAATTGTCTTCGCCAATGACCTCGATTTTAGCGCAGGAGCAGGCATCTTCTTCCAGACCCTTCCAACAGCTTTGGCAGAATTCTGGTATGTCGGAGCCGCCTTCTTCTTTTTAGCCTTCTTCGCAGCGATTACCTCGTCGGTCTCACTACTTGAACCCTCCGTGGCTTACGCAGCTGAAAAATTTAACATGTCGAAGAAGAAAGCCGCTTGGATTACAGGCGCTGCGATAACAGTTTTTGGCCTCGGCTCATTATTCTCACCTGCGTTCTTTGACTTCATTGATACAGGACTTGCGGGGCCGATTCTCGCGCCGCTCTCAGCCCTCCTGATCGTTCTTTTTACAGGTTGGCGTTTGAGACCAGCCTTTGTAGCCTTGGAGCTGAACGGCCCAGGGTTCCACTTAGGGCTTTTTATAATGTTCTTCGTCAAGTGGATTGCTCCTGTCTTTATGGGCCTAGTCTTGATTCTCGGTACGACATCACGGTTCCTTCCAAAGCTAGGTGAAAAGCTTTCCAGTAATGTTGGGCTTTTCGCTATGTTACTTGTAGCGTATATTTGTCTCGCGACGTTTCATAACGTCACGAAAAAAGAGTAGCTGCATTACAAACTTGTAAAGCGCTATTCACGTCTTGCGAGTGCGAATTGGCTGCCGTAAGCAATCTTTAACGCTATTCGTTCAGACAATATTCAACATGGCATGCTTAAAGAGGCGCATAGATTCTTTGCTTAAGCCATTATGCTTTCGTCAATGAAGTGTGGGATTAGATTTATGGGACTTAGATTGACTATTGCACTTACGGCTTGCCTGTCTATGACGGCTTGCGCGACGGTTGACCTTAACGAAGTTGCCCTTCAGTCCAAACCTTCTGCAAGCAAAGCGGTTGACATAAATGTTGTGCAGCGTGCGACGGCTAAACTCTATGCGGCTTTTACCAGCCGTGGATTTGTTGACAAAGACAGCCGCAATAAAATGCGTTCTGCCGCGCGTGTCTTACTTGAAGGGCTTGAAGAAAAAGATGTAACGTCGGAAGCTTCTGTCGGTTACGCGGCCCTCGCGTCTGACAGCCGTATTGTTTTATCAGATATCCGCATAGCCTCAACTCATGTTGAGCAAACGACCAAAGCTGCTGAAGTTTATTTAGCTATGGCCCCCGCAGAGAAGAAGCTTCGCAAAGAATTAGTAAGTCTTGAAAAATCTCTTATCGCGTCCCGCGAAGCGGCAACGATATTTGAAGAGGCTTTAATTAAAACAACAGGCCGGGCTTCTGATACAGAATTTGTATCCTTCAAAGTCTCAGTGAATGAACTAAGAGATGTCACCAATGCTTTTGGTGACCGTGTTCGCGAGTCGCAAATGCACAAAGCTAACCGCATCAACTAAAGACTCTTAGATTATCCCCAAAGCGCTCGCGATGCCGGGTGAACATAAGCGCCTTCATAAATTATTCCGTCACGTCTATCTTTTGCAAGTAATAGCGCACCATCCAAGTCAATGTAATCGGCGTAACTTTCTAGCATCATCATAGGGGCCATGGCGAGTGATGTGCCAACCATACATCCCGCCATTATGATAAAGCCCTTCGCCTTAGCAGCTCTCATCAATTCAAGCCCTTCGGTCAGTCCGCCGCACTTATCAAGTTTCACATTCACAGCGCGATAGCCAGCTTCCCAAAGCCGCTCTAGGTCTGTGGCGACATGTAAAGACTCATCGGCACAGAAAATTGGCAAAGCTTTGGGCGTATTAGGAATAGAGGCAAAATGGTCTCTGGAGAGTGGCTGTTCGATCATAATGACAGGCATGTCTTTCAGAGCCGCTTGAAAGCCCGCTATATCTGAGGGACTTAAGGCTTCATTTGCGTCTATGATAAGCTGGGCATCGGGCCTGGCCTCCATTACGGCCAAACATGATATAAGACCCTCCGGGCCTCCTATTTTGATTTTTAAGAGAGGATAAGCTTTTGCGTTAAGAGCTGCCTTTTGCATATTTCTTGGACTATCTATCGATAATGTGAAAGCGGTCAAACGCGGAAGTGGGGCAGGTAGTCCCAATAGTTGCGAAATGGTGTTTCCGCTTTTCTTTGCTTTCAAATCCCACAGCGCACAATCAACAGCGTTTCTGGCCGCGCCCGAGGGAAGAAGATTTTGCAGCTCATTTATATTAAGGCCATTTTCAATTTGGGTCTGAACGTTTTTAATCTGCGCAACGACACTCTGGGCGCTTTCGCCATATTTCATATAAGGCCGGCATTCACCGCGCCCCATGTGATCATCTTCTTTAATTATAGTCGTAACTACAGTGATTTCTTTAAGGGAACTCTTGGCAATTCGGAATTCTCCCGCCACGGGCCAATGCTCAATTGCTATTTTTACGTGCCGCAAAGCTAATCCTGTCTTGACCAATCGCCGGTAGATACGCACGTTAGAGGAATGTCGTCAAACAGCAATTCACACCCCCCGGAATATGAGCTGTCCCAATCTGGACGGATTATTACCTTCCGCGCGAAAGGGTCTTGGACCTTACGGGATATCGGGCCTATTGACGAAGCTTTGAGTCAAAAGCTGGAGGCTCTGGATTACGACGCGGTCCATTATGATGTGGCTGATGTAAGTGAACTTGATACGGCAGGGGCTTATATGTTTGCGAGGGCTGTACGAACAGCATCAGGTGAGTGCCATGAGTGGGAGGTTATTGCCGGAAGCACAGGGCAACGTACACTCGTACAGGCTGCCGCAGATGCTGTTATGGGGCGTCCGCCTGAGCCGACCCGGCAATGGTACGACTCTCTAACCAATATGGGCCGCGCCTCTGAACGGTTTTTTCTCGAATCCATTGATACAATTGCTTTTATTGGTCAGTTCTTCGTCGTGCTCTTCAAGATGCTGCTAAGACCAAGGACGATCCGTTGGAAGTCTGTGGTAGCTTTAACTGAAGAAATCGGACTCAACGCCGCGCCGATTGTGATGACGCTTTGTTTTTTTATCGGAGCCGTGATCGCCTATCTTGGTGCGAACCTGCTCTCCACCTTCGGGGCCTCAGTTTTCATGGTGGATCTGGTTGGCGTCTCTGTCTTGCGTGAATTAGCGCCGATCATTACAGCCATTCTGATAGCAGGGCGCTCAGACTCAGCCTTTACAGCCCAAATAGGCGCTATGAAAATGCGCCAGGAAATTGACGCTATGACGGTTCTCGGGTTGGATACATTTGAAGTGTTGGTTGTTCCTAGGGCACTGGCTTGCCTTATATCTCTGCCTATCCTCACATTTTTAGGAATGATGAGCGGTATTTTTGCGGGTATGCTGATTGCCTGGCTTGGCGGATTGGATATCTCGCCTATTTTATTCTTTGCGCGCTTGAACGAAGTTGTAGAGCTTAAGCAATTTTGGATCGGTATGGCGAAAACTCCGTTTTTTGCCATTATCATTGCTCTAATTGGGTGCCGACAAGGCTTAGCTGTTACGGGCAGTGTCGACTCTCTTGGAGCGCGTACGACAACAAGTGTTGTTCAGGCGATATTTGCGGTTATCGCTGTTGATGCTGTCTTCGCGCTCTTCTTCTTCCAAATGGGTATTTAGGATGGCTTTGAAAATTGATAAGACAGCTTCGCCCATGGAAGCGCGCGGAATTCTCACACAATTCGGATCGAACGTTATTCATGAAGATTTGAATTTTCATCTGCCAAGAGGCGAAATTGTCGGCCTGGTTGGCGGATCCGGTACGGGTAAATCTGTTCTGATGAACACGCTTTTAGGTCTTAAAGAGCCTGAAGGCGGTATGATCCGCTATTTCGGCTATGATAGAGAAGAACTGTCTGCAGAGCAAAGATTTGAATTAAATACTCAGATTGGCGTGTTGTTTCAGGGCGGAGCTTTGTTTTCCTCACTTACGGTGCGTGAGAATATAATGGTGCCCTTGCGGGAGCATACAGACTTGCCCGTAAAGCTGATGCGTGAATTGGCGGATATGAAGATACATATGGTCGGATTACCGCCGCAATCTGCCACGCTTTATCCGTCGGACCTTTCAGGAGGAATGAAAAAACGCGCAGGTCTTGCGCGATCGCTCGCGCTTGACCCAGAGATATTATTTCTGGATGAACCAACAGCAGGGCTGGACCCAGTAGGTGCTAATGCGTTTGACGAGCTGATACTGGGTCTGCGAGAAGCCATGGATCTGACTGTTTTATTGATTACCCATGATTTGGATACGCTTTACACAACGTGTGATAAGGTTGCTGTTCTGGTTGATAAACACATTGCCATTGTGGATAGTCTGCCTAAAGTAATAGCATATGAGCATCCCTGGGTGCAGGAATATTTTGGTGGGCCGCGCTCTAGAGCAGCTCTCTCAGCAGGAAAGACTTAAATCGGGCGAAAGATGGAAAATAAAGCACATTATGCCTTGATTGGCGCGTTTGTACTGACTGTGCTTTTCGCAGTAATCGGTTTTATTGCCTGGCTGTCTAATGCGCAGCTGGATCAGCGCGTTGATAAATATGAGGTCTCCTATGTTGGCGGCGTTCAGGGTATGTCTCAAGGAACAGAAGTCAGGTTTAACGGGCTTAAAGTCGGCGAGGTGACCCGTCTGAGGATTGACCCTAATGATACCAACTCCGTCTTGGTGGATATTGAGGTGGAGCCGGGAACCCCAATCGATACGAAAAGCATCGGGCGGATGGAGCCTCTGGGCTTGACCGGATTGAACTATATTCAAATCATCCCCGGGGGTGAAGGCTTTCCGCTTATCAAGGATTTACCAGGCAAGGGGCCATACCGCCTTGTTGGGGAGGCAAGCCGTATTGACGTTCTTTTAGGCGGCGGCGGCAACGTTATCGAAGCGGCGCAGTCTGCCTTGGCGCGCGTAAATACCGTGATGTCTGACCAAGGTATCGCGGATTTCCACGATATACTGTCAAATGTGAGTCAGATGACCGGCAATCTTAAAGACCTTGATATAGACGGCGCTCTGGTAGAGCGTACGCTGGCTGCGATTGAACAGGCCGCTAAAGATGTTTCAGCCGCCGCAAATGCGGTAGATGTCGCGGCAAACGACTTTGATTTGCTTATTAATGAAGACGTGAAATCTGCTTTATCCCGCGCGGAAGTCTCTATGGCAGAGCTTGATAAAGCTCTAGGCTCCATTGGCACAGCCGCTGATGGAACTGGCGCACTGATCACGGATAGCCGTGATGCGATAAACAGGCTGTCAAATTCAGGCCTTACTGATCTGGAGGAAACAGTGGATGGGTTACGCCGCCTGATCGTGACATTGGGACGTGTAGCGGATAGCCTTGAGCGCAGTCCGGCGCAATTTATCGCCGGAGAAGAACGCGAAACAGTAGAGTTACCGCAATGATCAAGATATCTTTTTTCAAATCTTCATTCGCCTTATCCATATTTGCATCACTGAGCGCTTGCGTGTCTTTGCTGCCTGAACCTGCTCCTGCAGATAATGTTTACCGTCTCAATGTTGCGCGTGAGCGTGCACCACAAGCCGCAAGTGCGAAAGTTATCAGGGTTGATCGCCCAAGCGCCTCAATTGTTTTTGAAACTCAGGATATTATCGTCTCTCCAGATGGCCGCCGCCTTGCTGTTGCTGGCGGCGCGAAATGGGCTGAGGTCATTCCTGTATTAGTCCAAGAAGCCTTGATCGATGTCATGGGCCAGAGACCAAATTTGGTTGGAGTTATCCCGTCTTCGGGCGCGCGCACAAATACGCGCATTCATTTGACGATTAAAAGCTTCGAAGCACGTTTTGACAGAGGTGAGGCGAATGCGCCTCTGGCCGTCGTGCATTATTCCGTGACACTTTCCAATGCGTCTGACAGAAATTTTATGGGGTCTTTTGATGTGGAGGAAACTGTCCGCGCCGATGCCGCCCGCGTGACAGCTATAGTTGATGCGATGGATGAGGCGAATAAAGCCGCCATGAACGCCATCGCAGATTGGCTTCAATTACCCGAAAATCAAAGCCAGAGTTAAGAGCTGTCTGCCTCTTTATTGCGCCCTAGTTTGCTCCGTATTATTTGAACCGTGACAAATATAAAGGCCGCGCTAACCCCGATAATGGGTAAGAGCCATTCAAACTTCTCGCCCATAACTTCGCCTAACAGGTGGCAAATCGCAAATATTATGATCGTATAAAGCGTTGCTGTTAGCGCAATAATTAAGCAGAATTTCGCATAATTTACCCCAAAAAAACCGCATGCTACATAGGCGGGAACGCGCGCAAGCGGTATAAAGCGGGCGCCGAATAAGGTTGCCAGAGTATAGCGCTGCACTTTGTCTTTCAGATCAATAACATGTTTCTTTTCTGCAAAGGCTCTTGCACGCTCATTCTTAAGCGCCGCCCAGCCTATCCAATATTTCCAAATATCAGATAATATCAATCCGGCCAGAATAACAAAAAACATGGTCGGGTAATATGACGGGTTATTGGCCGAAAGGCTCGCGGCTAATAAGACCGCAGCATCTTCTTGCACAAAGGGACCGAAGAAAACGCTAATATAAGGAAGTAACGGGGAATCCATCAGCCAATTCATTAATCTGTCTCAGCCTTTTTCTAAAGAGTCCCGATTCTTTACCTAATGAGCGTTTTGAGTGCTGATTGGCAAGTAAACACTGAATTTTTGCGAAAAACATCGTTTAACAGGCGTTGCGTTCATATAATGAAAGTGACATAAGGCGCGAAATTTCACTGACAGACATGGGTGCTGAGCGAGACGCGTTGGCACTCTTCCTGTTTAAGACGATGGACGAAAGTCATGAATATTAAAGAACTCAAAGCCGAAGGCCTCAGCAAAACTTTCGCGATTACGGTGCCCAAAGAAGATTTGGACAGCAAGCTCGAAGCCAAAATCAAAGAGATGCAGCCACAAGTTTCCCTGAAAGGTTTCCGCCCCGGTAAAGTTCCTGTGTCGCATATCCGCAAAATGTTCGGCCAAAGCATCATGAAAGATGTTGTTGAAGAGACCGTAAACGAGACAACACAGCAAGCCATCAATGATAATAAAATTCGTCCAGCGGGTCAGCCCCAAGTTGACCTTCGCGCCAATGGCGAAGAGGTTACACAGGGCAAAGCCGATCTTGAATATCAATTGACGGTCGAATCCATACCTGAGTTTGAACCTGTTGACCCTGAAACTCTAAAATTCACGCGCCTTACACATGAGGCCGATGAAAAAGAACTCGAAGAAGAAGTCGCTAAACTTGGCGAAGGTCAAAAGTCTTATAAAAAGAAAGCTAAGACTGCCAAAGCTAAAAAAGGTGATGCGGTTCTGATTGATTTCATTGGCACTGTTGACGGCGAAGCCTTTGACGGCGGCACAATGGAAGGCCATCAGCTTGTTCTTGGGTCAGGTACATTTATTCCAGGCTTTGAGGATCAACTTATTGGCGCCAAGGCGGGTGATGAGCTTGACGTTAAAGTGACATTCCCGGACCCGTATCAGGCGGCTGATTTAGCTGGTAAAGACGCTGTCTTTGCTACGCGCGTTATCGAAGTGCAGGGCGAAAAAGACGCAGTTATTGATGATGAATTCGCACAGAAATTTGGTCTTGCAGACCTAGAAGCGCTTAAAGCGGCTGTTAAAGATCAGTATTCCTCGCAGCTTGACATGCAATCACGCATGAAACTCAAACGGGCGATATTGGATGAGCTTGATAAGAAGCATAAATTTGATCTCCCACCACAAATGGTGGAAGCGGAATTTTCAAATATCTGGTCACAGGTTCAGTCTGAAAAAGAAGCTGGCCAGCTTGACGAAGATGATGCGAAGAAGACAGATAAGCAGCTTGAAAAAGATTATCGCAAAATCGCCGAGCGCCGTGTGCGCCTCGGCCTTGTCCTCGCTGAAATGGGACAAAGGCAAGAGATCCAAATTTCTAATGAGGAATTGCAGCAAGCTATGATCGCTGAAGCCCGTCAATACCCGGGACAAGAGCAACAAGTCATCGAGTTCTACCAAAAGAACCCGCAAGCTATTGCTCAGCTTCGTGCACCGATTTACGAAGAAAAAGTGGTTGATCTCATCATCGAGAAAGCAAAAGTTACAGATAAGAAAGTCACGAAAGACGTTCTCTTTGAAGAAGACGAAATGATTTAGTTTCGTAAGCGATACGTAAAAATAAAAAGCCCGGCTCACACGCCGGGCTTTTTATTTGGCTAAATACTTAAGACTTAAGCCGCTTTAAGAAATTCTTGGAGTGCGTTTTGTATACTGCGCGCCTCTTCAATGTCTATGCGGCCATCGATGAACTTGATAAAATTATGTACTGAATTAGCGCCGTCATTATTCATATAATTGTGTAAAATTTGTTCTTCTCTGTCCAGAGCAGGGTGGCTAATATTCAATCCCGCCCGTGCAAAATTATAAAGCTTTGGCATGATTATAAATTTTTGAACATTTGGCTGACCTGAGGCCCCGATGAGAGCTTCCCAAATTGCGACATCTTGCTTTGCAATGGTTTGAGCACGTTTCATACGCGCAAGTTCTTTGTCTGACATAATTTCGCCCCTAAATTTGATAAGCTGATACTAAAACTCACAGCATAAAGCACCAGTGGATACTCCATCTTAGTGATGCCTTAAAGAAATTTTCGCCTCTAAACCGTGATTTCCATCACGAAGGACACATCATGTGCTATGCGGCGTAAAATCTTGAAAGGGCCCCTTGTAAATAGGTGTTGAAAGACGAATATAGGAAGCTAGCCGTCGCGTATTAAGCCTTAATAATATCGCTACCCTATGTGTATAAAAGCACGATATGATTCGAATCCAAGGAAGTTTTCATGCAAGATCCACAAGACGTTTTAACCAATTATCTCATTCCAACTGTTGTTGAGCAGTCCAGCCGCGGCGAACGCGCCTTTGATATTTATTCGCGGCTTTTACGCGACCGTATTATTTTTCTCTCAGGCGTTGTCGAAGATGGCATGGCGGCCTCAATAACCGCGCAACTCCTATTCTTGGAGTCTGAAAACCCGAAAAAAGAAATTTCCATGTACATCAACTCACCTGGCGGCGTCGTGACGGCAGGCATGGCGATTTATGATACAATGCAATATATCAAATCCCCGGTTTCAACAGTCTGCATGGGGCAGGCCTGTTCTATGGGCTCATTGTTATTGGCCGCAGGTGAAGCTGGACAGCGTATTGCGCTTCCAAATGCCCGTGTCATGGTTCACCAACCTTCCGGTGGCTTCCGCGGACAAGCTTCTGACATTCAGCGGCATGCCAATGACATTTTAGCGATGAAGAAGCGCCTGAACGAAATCTATGTTCATCACACTGGCAAAAAATATGCTGTGATCGAAAAAACGCTCGACCGTGACCACTTTATGACCGCCAAAGAAGCACAAGAATTCGGTATAGTGGACCACGTTTATGAAAAGCGCGGCGACGACAAGTAAAACAATCGGCGGGAAGGGTAAGACACTTCGAAAGTGTTTTTAACTTGCCAGCACTATGATAAAAGTGTTCCTTAATCAGGCAAGACAAGGCTTGATTAAGGAAAACGTCATATATCTGCGGCATAGATGTCACAAATGACGGTATGATCTTTGCAAGATAGCGCTGATAATATGCGCGAACGGAATGGACTTATGAGTAAAACGACAGGTAACGACAGCAAAAACACACTTTACTGCTCATTTTGCGGTAAAAGTCAGCATGAAGTGCGCAAGCTGATTGCGGGTCCAACAGTGTTCATTTGCGACGAATGTGTCGAACTTTGCATGGATATTATCAAGGAAGAGGGCAAGGGCTCTGTTTCCAAAGCACAGGAAGGCGTGCCAACGCCGCAAGAAATCTGTGAAACGCTGGATGATTATGTTATTGGACAGTATCACGCTAAACGCGTCCTCTCGGTTGCCGTTCACAATCATTATAAACGCCTCAATCACGCAACATCTAACCCTGATGTTGAATTGGCCAAATCAAATATACTTCTCGTAGGTCCGACGGGTTGCGGTAAAACGCTTCTCGCGCAAACATTAGCCCGTATTCTTGACGTGCCTTTCACTATGGCTGATGCCACGACGCTCACAGAAGCAGGTTACGTCGGTGAAGATGTTGAAAATATCATTCTAAAGCTGCTGCAATCCGCTGAATATAATGTTGAACGTGCGCAGCGCGGGATTGTCTATATCGATGAGGTCGATAAAATTAGCCGCAAGTCTGATAACCCGTCCATCACGCGCGATGTGTCAGGTGAGGGCGTACAGCAAGCGCTTTTGAAAATTATGGAAGGCACAGTCGCATCAGTTCCTCCGCAAGGCGGTCGTAAGCACCCTCAGCAAGAGTTTTTGCAAGTCGATACAACAAATATTCTCTTCGTCGTTGGCGGAGCCTTTGCAGGACTTGATAAAGTCATTTCAAATCGCGGTGAGGGTGCATCTATTGGGTTTGGCGGTAAGGTCAAAGAACTTGATGAGCGCCGTGTCGGTGATATTCTTCAGGGCGTAGAGCCAGAAGACCTAACCCGCTTTGGCCTTATCCCTGAATTTGTAGGCCGTTTGCCGGTCATTGCGACTCTAACAGACCTTGATGCGGATGCCCTCGTGACGATTTTGACAGAGCCAAAAAATGCACTCGTGAAGCAATATCAGACATTATTTGAAATGGAGAGCGTGCGTCTCTCATTCTCTGATGATGCTTTGAAGGCCATTGCTAAGCGCGCACTTGACCGCAAGACAGGGGCTCGGGGTTTGCGCTCTATCATGGAAGGTATATTGCTCGATAGCATGTATGATCTGCCAACATATGAGGGCGTGGAAGAGGTCGTAATTAACGGCGAAGTCGTGACGGGCGAAGCTAAGCCTCTGCTAATTTACTCTGATAAAAAACAAACAAAAGAAAAGGCCTCTTAAAGGTCTGTTTTATTCAGTCAGACAGCTGGTTTTTCGGGTGTGAAGGCTTGAAACCACTGCCTTTGCATCCCACCTTTGTAAGACTTGATACGTATATAACGTGTCTTCCAAATTGAGATGTATTATGTCTGACACAGCTTTATTCCCCGTCTTGCCGCTTCGCGATATTGTCGTTTTCCCACATATGGTCGTGCCGTTATTTGTAGGCCGCGAAAAATCCATCAAAGCACTCGAAGATGTCATGAGTAATGACAAACGTATTTTGCTTCTGACGCAAAAAGATGCAGAGTCGGATGAGCCGGGCCAAGACGATATTTTCCACCGCGGTAGCGTTGCTAAAATATTACAGCTGTTAAAACTGCCTGACGGGACTGTTCGGGTTCTCGTTGAGGGTGAAGACCGGGCCGTGGTTGAGGCGTTTACAGACCGTAGCGACTTTATGGAAGCTTATGCTGAACTTACCCCGTCATCTTACAAAGATGCGTCCAAGGCCAAGAAGTTAGCGCAAGATGTTTCGACGCAATTTGAAACTTACGGAAAGCTCAACAAGAAGATTGCCGAAGAGGTTGTTGCCTCTGTTACAGAAACAAAAGATCCTTCAAAACTATCAGATATTATTGCAGTTCACCTGAATGCTAATATTGCTGAAAAGCAAGCCCTTCTAGCCGAAGCAGAAGTCTCGGCGCGGCTAAATAAAATACTAGATCTTATCAGCGGCGAGGCGAGCGTGCTGAAAGTCGAAAAGAAAATCCGCGGCCGCGTCAAGCGTCAAATGGAAAAAACGCAGCGTGAATATTATCTCAACGAGCAAATGAAAGCCATTCAGACCGAGCTTGGCGGACCTGACGGTAATGATGAATTTACTGAAATTCAAACACGTATTGATGAAACAAAGCTCACAAAGGAGGCCAAAGAAAAGGTCGAGAAGGAGATGAAAAAACTTCGCCAAATGAGCCCAATGTCTGCCGAAGCCAATGTCTCGCGCAATTATCTGGATTGGATGCTCTCTGTGCCCTGGGGCAAAAAGAAGCGTGTTCAGCGTGACCTCAAAAAAGCGCAAGAGATATTGGACGCAGATCATTATGGTCTTGATAAAGTCAAAGAACGCATCATTGAGCACCTAGCTGTTCAAACGCGTACCAAGAAAGTCAAAGGCCCAATCCTGTGTCTCGTAGGCCCTCCGGGGGTAGGTAAAACCTCATTAGGCAAGTCTGTTGCGCGCGCGACGGGGCGTGAATTTGTACGCGTCTCATTAGGCGGCGTGCGGGACGAGTCTGAAATTCGCGGTCACCGAAGAACCTATATTGGATCTATGCCGGGCCGTATCATACAATCCATGAAAAAAGCGAAATATAACAATCCGTTATTCCTGTTTGACGAGATCGACAAAATGGGGTCAGACCATCGCGGCGACCCGTCTTCGGCCTTGCTCGAAGTGCTCGACCCTGAACAAAATGATACATTCAATGATCATTACCTCGACGTGGATTATGACCTTTCGGACGTCATGTTTATTACCACGGCCAATTCACTAAACATGCAACAGCCTTTGCTCGACCGTATGGAGATTATCCGTATTCCGGGTTACACTGAAGATGAAAAAGTTGAGATTGCTAAGCGTCACCTCGTGCCGGATCAAGTGAAAGAGCACGGCCTTACAAAGGGTGAGTTCTCCGTAAAAGACGAAGCCCTGCGCGATATTATTCGCTATTACACACGCGAGGCAGGTGTGCGGAGCCTTAAGCGTGAAATCGCATCTATGGCTCGTAAAGCGCTGACTAAAATTGTCTCCAAAGAGACTAAAAAAGTCATTGTGACATCGAAAAATATCGAAGACTTCCTAGGCGTGAAAAAATTTCGCTTTGGTATGATCGACACAGAGGACCAAGTCGGTGTTGTTACAGGCTTGGCATGGACATCGGTCGGTGGAGACACGCTGACCATCGAAGCGGCCTCTATGTCTGGTAAGGGCAAGATGACGGTGACGGGTAACCTCAAAGACGTTATGAAGGAATCAATCTCAGCGGCAAATTCTTACGTTCAAGCCAAAGCGCCGGAGCTAGGCATAAGTCCGCGTCAATTCCGCAGTACCGACATTCATATCCATGTGCCAGAGGGCGCAACGCCTAAAGACGGGCCTAGCGCAGGCGTGGCGATGATAACCGCTATGACCTCTGTTCTGACCGGCATTCCCGTCAGCAAAGATGTGGCCATGACAGGCGAAATCACCCTGCGTGGACGCGTCCTACCAATTGGCGGCTTAAAAGAAAAACTTTTGGCCGCGTTAAGGGCAGGCGTTACGACAGTCCTCATTCCGCAAGATAATGAAAAAGACTTGGCAGATATCCCGGAAAACGTGAAGGGCGCGCTGAAAATCATCCCTGTTAGCACGGTGGATGAAGTCTTAAAGCACGCCCTTACGCGTAAACCTAAAAAGATAAAATGGACGTCCAGTGATGAGGCCGCTCTTGCGGGGATCATGGTAGGACAAGATACGCCGCTAGGCGGCGGCGCTGCAGCGCATTAATCCCTAAATTATACTCAAAATAATTATGCGCCAAGGTGTTGACCTTGGCGCTTTTTCTGCGCATTAAGCGCGCTCCTAATGTGGGCGGTTAGCTCAGCTGGTAGAGCATCTCGTTTACACCGAGAGGGTCAGCGGTTCGAACCCGTTACCGCCCACCATTATACAGGAAATTAGTTTCAATATCTCTGTATTTCCGATTGACGGAGAGGGGTGTTGTGGCTAAACCCCGCTCACATCTTAGCGGGTGTAGCTCAGTTGGTTAGAGCGCCGGCCTGTCACGCCGGAGGCCGCGGGTTCGAGTCCCGTCACTCGCGCCATTTCTTTTGAAATGGCCTTTTCCCCTACTAATTATAAATCCATAAATATGTCGCCCTCTTGTCTACCTATGACGTTTGCGATGCCCTTTGCTCAAAGAGACTTTTCTCCAAAATTAAACTCACAAGAACATTTACAGCTATATTGACAAATACAACTAGTAATAGTTTTATTTGTCAATATATACATCTTTAGATGGCGCAATAAATCAATTTCACTTATGAGATGGGCTGCGTCCATAGCCGCTTTACCCAAACGGCTGCCATAAGGCCTCGCCCATCAAGCCCGAGCTCTGCGGAGCTCTTATGACAGATGCCAAGGAGGATAATATGTCAGTTAAACTTAAAGCCACAGCCAAAGCGCAAACCCAAAACGCGCCTATCGACACGAAAGCTGTATCCAGAGCGAGCTTGGGGCTTGTAACCCTAGAGCCACGCATTCTGTTGGATGCGGCGGGATTTATCACAGGTGCCGACATCGCAATGGAGAATGCAATCGCTCAAGACGTGCAAGCAGGTGTTGACGCTATATTTGGCGAGAGTAGCTCAGGTGATGTTAATCCAACGGGCGCACCTTTAGACGGGCCTTGGCTCGATGAAATTACAGCAGATAATGCTGATACATCAAATAACGGCGATCCAACCGGCGCCCCATTGGATGGCCCGTGGCTTGATCAACTGTCAGCAGATGATAATGGCGGGGAGGGCGAAGATCCAACCTCAGCTCCACTAGACGGTCCATGGCTGGACGAAGTTTCAGTTGATGATACTGATTCATCTGATGACGATCCTACGAGTGCTCCGCTTGACGGACCGTGGCTCGATGAAGTCACCTTAGAGGGTGAGGAAAATTCAGGTGATGGCGATCCTACGGGTGCGCCTCTGGATGGACCGTGGCTCTAAGCTGTTCTATTTAAAGACTTATGCCCCGGCCAAGGCCGGGGTTTTTGTATTTTGGGGACGCCCGATTACTTTTGCGCAAGACGAATGGTGAGTGAGGCTTTATTCGTCTCGGCGGGTTCATAATTCGGACGTAACTCTAGGGCCGCAGCACAAGCTTGTCTGGCTTCATCCAGCATATCCAGTTTTGCATAGGCGGCACAAAGATTGGAATGTGCTATAGCTGCACGCCTGGGCGATAAAGACGTGTTCAGCGCAGCCCGTGTCATCCGTACCGTTTTTTCGTAATTGCCCTGCTTATAAGCTTTAACGCCTATCTTGATGCGGCCATCAGTTGTTGATTTGACAACAAAGCTGTCCGTAACCTTATCCGCAGCCATGGCACTGGCCGCCGGTAATGTTGCGGTGAGGGCAAGCGCCGTAAGAGACGCAATCGCTGCTTTTTTCAAAAGAGTATAAGTCATATCGTTTCCTTTCGTTTGACGGTTTCCGTGTATTTTAGTTTAAAAAAGAATGAAATTGACAATATTTGTATAAATGCTATTCACATCCGTATGAGTAACTGGTCAGACTACCCAATTTTATTAGCTGTTGCGGAAACCGGGAGCCTAACGGCTGCGGGCCGAAAGCTTTCAATGAGCCAGCCTACGGTTGGGCGCCGTATTCGCGCATTGGAAGATCATTTTGGCACGCCGCTTCTGAAGAAAGAAAATGGGGAACTCGTACCAACCTCATTTGGTCATTCCATGCTTGATCATATCCGGCGCATGCAGGACGAGGCATCGGCAATTGACCGTTCCTCTGCAACGCTTGAAGACTCTCTTGCGGGTGTTGTCCGGCTCTCGGCAACAGAGGGTATTGGAACGGCATGGCTGCCGGCTGTTTTGCAAACATTTCGGGCCAGTCACCCTGACATCCTTATCGATATGGGCGTCGGCTTTAAGAATTATAATCTCGCGCAACGCGAAGCCGATATCGCCGTGAGGTGGATGGGGCCGGGGGATCAAAACAGTTTAATTGGCCGTAAGGTTGCGACGGCTACCTTTGGACTATTTGCGTCTGAGACTTACCTTCAACAAAAAGGCGCTCCTCAGTCATTAGATGACTTAAAGAATCATGATGGGGTGATGGCGACAATCATGGATGATAAGCAGCTTTGGATTATGGATAATAATCATCAGCCGCATTACCTCCCGGGACGTGTGACGTTCAGAACAAATTCGATTTGGGCTTTCGATGAAGCGATTGCCAATGGTTACGGGATTGGCGCATTACCTGTTTTTGGCGGCTGTGCGCCTGGCCGCGACGGTAACATCCGCCGCGTTTTGCCCAATGTTTCTCAGCAAGAAGATATCTTTCTTGTCGCCCATGAGGATCTGCGTCGATCAGCCCGTATTCGCGCTGTGTTTGATTTTTTAGTAGAAGCTTTTGCCCAGGACGCAGCCTATTTTCTCAATGGCGGAACATCAGTTTTTGATAATGTTGCGTCAGGTCTGTCTTGCGGCGGGGTTAATGCTGACAACCCGGACCATGTACATGCCCCGGGGCCCCGCAGCCTTGATGTGGCGGAGTAAAATCTTTTCCTAGAATTTCTGCGATGTCTTCCGGTGTGAAAACCAAACCCGCAGGGCCGGGATTTAGTATCGCATGATGCCCCATTAGTGAGGGGAAAAAGCTGCCTCCATTCGCGCGAGCGAAACGTGTTCCGGACGGGGCGAAGGCATTCATACGCTCTTCTGAAGAAAAGATAACAACATGTGGTGTGTTATTGACCACCACGGCTTGCAGAGAAATTCCGCTTTTATCGGCTTGCTTTTTTTCATTTTCTTCGACGGGCAGATAAAAATCGCTAGCGAGCATAGCAACACTAAAGGCTTTGCGCGCTATGGGATCCCCCGCAAGTTGCTCAGGCGTTGTATGGGCAAGCATGTCCTCAAAGTCAGACATTACTTCTGCTGTCCCTTTGGCAGAACAGACAAACCTTTTTCAGACATGTCCAAGATAAGTTTCGTCAGTGTTTCAGCATCCTGTTTACCCTCATAGACATCACCATTGATATAAAAGGCCGGGACGCCTTGGAGCTCTGCGCTATTGGCCCGCTCATTGCTGAGATGAATATGGGCTAATTTCTCTTTATTTGCGAGACAAGCGTTAATGTCCTCCTCGGACTTCAGTCCCGCTAGCTTGCCAATTTTATCATACTCAGCGCGGGCTTCGCCTTTTTCAGCGGCTTCAAATATCATCTTCTGATTTTCCATTTGATATTCAATGAGCTTGAAATAATCGTCAGACGGTGCGCATTCTGCCATCATAAATCCAACCATGGCGAGCTGCGCCGGAGCAGTGGGCAAAGGACGGAAGACAAACCGCATTTTGCCAGGCTCGATAAGCTCTTTCTTTATTGAAGGCCACTCATTGGTAAACCAGTCAGAGCAGTGCGGACAAGTTACTGACGCCCAAACAATCATCGTTATCGGCGCAGTGTCAGAGCCTACCACATGATCTTCGGGGGCCTCAGACAAGGCAAACGGGACATCCTTGGCCGGCATTTTTGTCTGCTGAGAATGCTCATGCTCACTATGGGCATCCGCTTTGGGCATGGGCGTTGTTTGTGCAAAAGCCGTGCTTGCAAAAAGTGATAAAGCCAAGAGGCCGGCAGTAAATTTAATCATCCGTAAGGACTCCTCTTCCGAGTTTTTCCAAGGCCTGTTTTAGACTGTTATTCTCTATTTTTGAAAGGCCCTCTTGCAGTTGAGCCTCTTCTCGCGGCGAAAGGCCACGCTTGGGTATAGTGGTTTTACTTTCGGTGCTCATTTTGGTTTGAGTCACGCGAATGCGGGCAATATATCCCTCGCCCAAATGATTGTTCAGGCGTTCAATTATAGGACCGCTGGCTGACATAATAAGGGTGGCCGCTGCGCCCGGCGCGGCAATTATAAGGGTTCTGCCGTCTCTGCCGCCTGAAAACTTTACAGGCTTGGAAATTTTTGACCAGCGCGCACCGACGATATCGGGCCAATGTTTCGAAAGCATCGCTGCTGATGCGCCGCCTCCGCCAAATTTCTTTGAAAGCGGTTTGAGAACTTTATTGACAGCTGTTCCAGCTTTAGGCGCAGGACGATATTGCGGTTTTCCGCGTTTTTGCTCAAGCCAATGATTGAGCGTCTGCTTATCTTTACGAGAAAGTGACACGCCTACCATTTGGCCTATTGCGCCTTGCGCGTAAAGCGGTCACATCGGTTTTACGGATGAAAAAACAGACAGACATAGTGCATTTGCAAGAGCAGCTTCTCGCATGGTATGACCGGCAGGGGCGGATTTTACCATGGCGTATAAGGCCGGAGGACCGTGATGCGGGGCAGGCGGCTGATCCTTATGCGGTTTGGTTGTCTGAAATTATGCTTCAGCAGACAACAGTGCCGCATGCCACGCCTTATTGGCAAAAATTCCTTGTCGAGTTTCCAACGGTAATTGATTTGGCAAATGCAGATCGCGATCGTATCCTGACGTTATGGGCGGGACTTGGATATTATGCGCGAGCGAGAAACCTTCATAAATGTGCGGGCGTCATTCGAGATGAGTATGACGGCATATTTCCCCGAACAGAGGCAGAGCTTCTTAAGCTTCCCGGTATTGGCCCCTACACAGCCGCTACGATTGCCGCCATTTGTTTTGATGAAGCGACGAATATCGTTGATGGAAATGTGGAACGGGTGGTCAGCCGTATTTTTAAAATTGAAGCGCCGTTACCCAAAGCCAGATCAGAATATCGCCGATTGGCGGGCACGCTTGCGCCGCAGAAACGCCCCGGTGATTATGGTCAGGCGATTATGGATTTGGGCGCTACGATTTGTACGCCGCGCTCGCCAAAATGCGCGGACTGTCCTTGGCAGGGCCATTGTGAGGCCCTTAAACAAAGCCGTCCTACCGATTATCCCAAGAAGGTAAAAAAAGCGAAGCTGCCTGTTCGTCATGGGGCTGCATTTGTATTACGCCATGATGAATGTGTATTGCTGCGCCGCCGCCCTGATAAAGGTTTGCTCGGAGGCATGATGGGATTTCCGGGAACGGATTGGGGCGATATACCAACCGAGCCGTTAAAGTCGGCGCCTATTAACAGAAATTGGGAAAAATGTGAGACTGTTGTAAAACATGTTTTCACGCATTTTGAGCTTCGCTTGGACGTTTACCGCGCTGAGGCCATGGATAAATCTGTGAACGGGGTTTGGGCGCCTCTGAAAGATATTAAAGATTTTGCGCTGCCAACGGTCATGAAAAAAATATTGTCAGTCTCAAACGCATAAAGACGCGGCCTAGCACCGTGTAGGCAACCTAGCCGCGTCCATCATTTGTGCTTGCGCACCAATATATTAAAACTGTCTATTTGTTGTAGACGCTTTCTTTCTTAAAGTGTTTCGCAAGTAGGTAATAAACCACTGCGCGATATTTCGCTTTTGTTGACCGGTCATATTGATCCATGACGGCATCGATGGCTTCGTCAAGAGCAGGGCCATCGCTCAGGCCAAGTTTCTTGATAAGGAAGTTGTTCTTGACTGTTTCCAACTCGCTTTTGTCAGACGCCGATACTGTTGACGCGTCGCGATTATAAATGGATGGTCCGCAACCAATTGTTACTTTGCGCAGAAAGTCCATGTCTGCTGAGACATTGCATTTTTCTTTCAAATCAGCAGCATATTTTTCGATTAGGTCGTCACGTTTACTCATAGGATTATCCCCCGTTAGCTGTTTAAGTCACATGCGGGGGACGCCCCTCGCAATGTAATAATGCTTAAAATAGGGAAGTTAAACAAGAGCTGAACGAAAAATTTACCCTGATACGGCCATTCCGGCACGAATTTCAGTGCGAATTGCATCGATCGGTGTGAGGCCTTTATCCGTTTTAAAGTGCCAGAATGTCCAACCATTACAGCTCGGCGCACCTTGAACATGAGCCCCGACCTTGTGAATAGAGCCTTTGAAATCCGCAGTCGCCAAGCTTCCATCCGGCCTGATACGGGCTGCAATTTTACCATTTGGGGAGAAGAGTTTCGTTCCGGATTTTAAGAAGTTACGCTCGACCAAGGTTCCAAAAGGCACTTTGGGTTCTGCACGTTTGGATTTGGTGACGGCGACATTTTCCAAAGACCCTTCATTGATTTTCTCAATACGGCGGCGCGCATGGATTATATATTCTTCCTCCATTTCAAAGCCGATAAACTTGCGGCCAAGCTTCTTTGCGACAGCGCCGGTTGTGCCTGTGCCAAAGAATGGGTCCACAATAATGTCGCCGGGATTTGACGTAGATAAGATAACGCGGTGGAGTAGGCTTTCAGGTTTTTGTGTTGGATGTGCTTTTTTACCGTCTGACTTTTTAAGGCGCTCCATTCCAGTGCAAATTGGCAGAGTCCAGTCTGAGCGCATTTGCACGCCGTCATTCATCATTTTCATGGCGTCATAATGAAATGTCGGTTTTGCGTCTTCGGTTTTGGTCGCCCAGATAAGCGTTTCGTGAGCATTGGTAAAACGCGTACCACGGAAATTGGGCATCGGATTTGTTTTGCGCCAGATAATATCGTTTTGAATCCAAAATTGTTGGTCTTGCAATATAGCGCCAACGCGGAAAATATTGTGATAACTGCCAATAACCCACATAGAGCCATTAGGTTTTAGGATGCGCCGCGCAGCTTGTAGCCAGTCATGGGTGAACAGATCATAGGCATCCATCGTATCAAATTGATCCCACTCTTCCGTCACGCCGTTTACAACCGAATTGTCAGGCCGCGATAAATTTCCGCCAAGCTGTAGATTATAGGGTGGGTCAGCGAATACCAGATCGACGCTATTTGCGGGCAGGGCATTCATATTTGCGATGCAATCGCCTTGAATGATTTGATTTAAAGGCAGTTGGCTCACGTTTTATCCTTCATGCGGCAGGCCCCTGACTGAGCCCGCTTATTATCGTTAAAGGAATCTTTGCCGCTGTTTTGGCTAACATAAGGTTAAGACACTGAAAAACTTATCTTTTTAACCTTTTGTTAGGAGGGGTTAATATTCACAGTCTGTTTGCAAAGCCGCAGATAGCTTAAAGGGCCTATAGGCACTATTTAAGGTTAAGTGCATATGAGCGCTTCCAAGCTTGAGAGCTTATCAGCCTCTGCAGCGGGTTTGTCCCACCTTATCCTGTGAATGCGCGGAAAGCGCAGTGCATAGCCTGATTTATGACGTTTGCTCTCTTGGGCAGAGTCAAAGGCAACCTCAAAGACAAGACCCTTTTCGACTTCTTGCACAGGACCAAAGCGCTGAAGTTTGTGATTACGCACCCATTTGTCGATCTCTTTAAGCTCTTCGTCTGTGAAACCGAAATAGGCTTTCCCGATCGGGAGTAATTCACCGTCTTCATTCCAAAGTCCAAAGGTGTAATCCGAATAATAGGATGAGCGTTTTCCTGTGCCTCTCCGCGCATACATCAACACTGCATCCAAAAGAAACGGATCGCGTTTCCATTTATACCATGCATGTTTAGGGCGTCCGGATACATATATGCTTGAGACATCTTTAATCATCAGGCCTTCAATCAAGCCGCCTGTTTGGGCCGCTTGCTCTCGCAGATAATGCAAATCCTCAATCGACTCAAATGGGAGTATTTCAGAGATGTCTATCCGTGATTGCGGAGTCTCTGACAGCGCTTCGCCCAGTCTTTCCCGCCGTACTAAAAGAGTTTCTTGGCGCAGACTATCATTCTCCAGTTCCAAGATATCATAAGCGATAATGTGAGCGGGTAGTTTTTCTATCAACGCTTTGGTCGGTTTCTTTTTATTCAAGCGCTGTTGCAAATCATTAAATGACCCCAATTCGCCGCCCGTCTTCACGAGCAGCTCCCCGTCAATGACACCCTGCAAGGTCACGGAGCCAGCAAGGTCGGGAAAACTATGCGTGATGTCTTCGCCTTTGCGGGAGAATATTTTCGTCTCTGCGCCGTTACTCGAAAGCTGCACACGAATGCCGTCCCACTTCCATTCGGCAATATGGGTCTCAGGCGAGATGCGCGGCAGATCTTTGTCCTCATCAATCGGGTGGGCCAGCATGACAGGTGAGAATGTCAATTTATCGCTTAAGTCAGGCAAGTCGGCTCTACCGTCTATCCAAGCAAATAAATCCAGATAGGGCGGGATAAGGCCGTGCCAAATCGACTCAATCACGTCAATTTCAACCGCTTTCATCTTTGCGAGGGTCAATTTCACAGATCGCGCGGACATACCGATTCGCAAGCCGCGCGTGCCTAATTTCAAGAGCGCCCATCTTTGAGAGGGGGTCATATTGTCGAGAAGAAGGACAAGATAATCGCGAATGCCGGCCTTATTGCGGGATTGAAACTCGGCAATCACCTCGTGTAGCTCAGGCAAACGGTTTAGGCGCACAGGTTCAGGGGATTGCGGCCAAGCGAGGGCGATTGTCTCGCTCATCTCGCCGACATAGTCTTTGGACATATCAAACAAAAATGGATCCATTCTCTCCATCATCAGAGATTTAATGACATTGCGCTTGAACAGATCAAATGAAAGCGTTCCGGCAATGGCCGCAATCGTCCACCCGCGATCCGGATCAGAAACCTGCCGCAGATAGTTGGTGAGAATTATCTCTTTCGCCAAATTTGAATTGGTAAAATAGAGATCATCCAAGAGTTGCGCGAATTCATCCATTATTCGACGCTCTCATCACGGCCAATCATGTTGAGCGCTTTCGCATTTATACCGCGTTTTTTAAGCGCGTATTGCAGAGCTTCAACGCGGCCATGGGTAATCCAAATATCTTTGGCCCCAGTCTCTTCGCAAGTGCGGATCAAGTCCCCCCAATCGGCATGATCGGACACGACCAATGCCATCTCGGCTCGCTTTTGTCGTGCTCGCGCCCGAATTTGCATCCACCCACTTGCCACAGTTGGCAGGGGGTCTTCAAAACGCCGTGACCAGCGGTCATTAATCTGTGCGGGCGGACAAAGAACTATCTTGCCTTGGAAAACGTGTTTATCCGCGCGGGGAATATCGCTGACCATGATCCATTCACCAAAATCCTGGCCATAACTTTCATATAGCTGCGTAAGCTTCTTAAGGGCGCCATGCAAATAAAAGGGCTCTTCATAACCCGCCAGACGCAATGTTTTCATGACGCGCTGGCATTTACCTAACGCATAAACGCCTACAATATGCGTGCGGTGGGGAAGGGTCTTCAAAGACCGTAAAAGCTTTTCAACCTCAATCTCCAAAGGCGGATGTTGAAATACGGGCAGGGCGAATGTCGCCTCCGTTATAAAGACATCGCAAGGCACGACTTCAAAAGAGACGCAGCTCGGATCGGGATGGCGTTTGTAATCCCCTGCGGCAACAACACGGCTGCCGTCATATTCCAGAACTGCTTGAGCAGAACCCAGTATGTGCCCCGCGCTGGCAAACCACAAAGTCACGCCATTACCTAAATCAACGCGTTGTCCATAAGGCAGACCCGTTTCGGCCGTTTCATCTTTGAGGTAATAGCGTGTTCGCATAATCGCGAGTGTTTCAGGCGTCGCGAAGACTTCGCCGTGACCCGAACGCGCATGATCCGCGTGACCATGTGTGATGATAGCCCGATCAACGGGGTGGTGCGGGTCGATGTAAATATCTGCCGGTGCGCAATAGAGCCCTTCGGGCCTTACTTGCATCCATTTTTCTGGTGAGGCGTTCGAGATGTAGGACTCCCAAGTCTGCTTGCGAAAGGCTATCGTAATAAAGTTATGCTTGATACGGTATCACATAAGAAAAGTTTGGACGTCGCAGAAGTTCCAAAACTCTTTGAGACGTGGTTTACGGCTCAAGGCTGGAGTGTCCGCGATTATCAGCGCCAAATGGTTCAGGCTTTCACGCGCAGTGAAGACACGCTTTTAATTGCGCCGACAGGCGGCGGGAAAACGCTTGCAGGATTTTTGCCAAGCCTGATCGAACTCTCGCGAAAGGAAGCGTCACTAAAGCCAAAACTACACACGCTTTATATCTCTCCGCTTCGTGCCCTAACAAATGACATAGAGCGAAATCTCAATCGCCCCATTGCTGAACTTAGCTTACCCATAAGGGTTGGGGTTCGTACCGGAGATACAAAAAGTTATCAGCGCGCCAAGCAGCGCAAAACACCTCCTGATATATTGCTGACGACTCCTGAAAGCTTGATGTTATTATTGTCCTATCCAGATGCAGAGACATATTTTTCATCTTTGCAGACCGTTATTATCGATGAGCTTCATAGTTTCTCCTCCAATAAGCGCGGAGATTTTACATCTCTGGCTTTATCACGGCTGAAAACGCTTGCGCCGGACCATATCCGTTTCGGCTTGTCAGCGACAATCGCTGATGAAACCTCTGCTGCAAAGTGGTTAGGGCCAAGCGGATCACCCGCAAACATTATTTCCGTGAGCGGAGACACACCGCCAGAGCTAACAATTATGGAAGGTAAAACCCGATATCCTTTGGGTGGACATAACCCCCGCTTTGCTGTGCGGGATATTTATAGCGTCATTAAAAAAGCCAAGAGCGCTATCATTTTCGTAAACACTCGTGCTCAAACGGAACTCCTCTTTCAGCAGCTCTGGCAGGTCAATGATGATAACCTGCCCATAGGGCTGTATCACGGCTCACTGTCCCGAGAGCGGCGGCAAAAAACGGAAGACTTGATTGCGACGGGGAAGTTGAGAGCGGTTGTCTCTACATCGGCACTCGAAATGGGCATTGATTGGGGTGACATAGATTTGATTTTACAAGTTGGCGCGCCTAAAGGCGTCAGTCGTTTGCTACAGCGCATTGGGCGGTCCAATCACCGCATGGATGAACCCTCAGAAGCGGTGCTTGTGCCTTGTAACCCTTTGGAGGCTGTAGAGTGTGCAGTCGCCATAAAGGCCATTCAAAACGGCAAGCGCGACGGTGAAGATTACACATCCGGCGCGATGGATGTGGCTGTGCAATATATCGTCAATCGCGCCTGCGCCGGAAAATTTAAGAAACGCGAATTATTAGCCGAAATTCGGCAAGCTTGGCCTTATCGCAATACCACCAAGGCTGATTTTGATTTACTTGTAAACTTCGCCCGTGACGGCGGCTATGCTTTGCAAAGTTATGATCGATTTGCACGGCTAAATGCAACGTCCAGAGGATACCAAATATCATCTCCGCAGCAAGCGCGGCGACATCGTATGAATATCGGCACCATTGTTGAATATGCAAAATTAAAAGTACGCCGCTTTCCTAATATGAAATCTAAAAGAGGCCGAAATATCGGAGAGATCGAAGAGCGTTTTGTGATGGGTCTTGCCCCGGGTGACAGCTTTGTTTTTGGCGGTGAAGTCCTTCGCTATCACGGCGTGCGGGATATGGCACTTGAAGTCAGCCCTATGCCCAAGACATCGCCGCCCAAAGTTCCGGCCTATGCCGGCGGTATGATGCCGCTTTCGACTTTTTTGGCAGAGGGCGTGCGACGCACACTGTCCGATCCATTACAATGGATGGCACTGCCGCTGCAAATAAGAGCGTGGCTGGAGCTGCAATCAGAGTTTTCAAAATTGCCCAGTGCACAAGGGGTTCTGGTCGAAGGGTTTTTCGACAAGGGAGCCCATGTCATTGTCATTCACAGTTTCGAAGGGCGTAAAGTCAATATGGCTTTGGGACTGCTGATGTCGCGCCGTATGGAAAAAAGGGGTCTTAAACCACTAACATATTCTATCACGGATTACGCACTGACTATCACATCTATGGAGCCTGTGAATGATGTTGAGAGCTTGATGTCAGAGGATATATTACAGGAAGATTATCAAAAATGGGTAAGTGAAGCGCCTATGGTAAAGCGCGGCTTTCGTAAAATTGCGACGATTGCAGGTCTTACCGAACAACGTCTGCCCGGGGCAAAGCGTACAATGAAGCAAGTCAGTTTCAGCACTGATCTGATCTATGATGTTCTGCAAAAATATGATCCAGACCATATCTTATTGCGGATTGCCAAAGAAGAAGCGGAAAGGGACTTACTTGATATGGATCGGCTTAGAAATTGGCTTCATGATGTCCAAGGCCAGATTGATTACGTAACATTGCCCCATGCCTCTCCTTTATCTATTCCCTCAATGATGCAGCTTGGCAAAGAAACGCTTATTGGGGATGCCAAGATTGCGATTTTAGAGCAAGCCAGTCATGAGGACATGGCCGATATGCGGCTGGACACAGTAAAGGCTTTTGTGGATGCCAAAAACACAAAAATATGAAACACATAGTCTAAAGACCTGCGCGGGAGAGCTGGTTCTGGACTCACGTAAAGTCGCTTTTATTCCCGAGAGCAAGACTCTTCTCGTCGCGGATATGCATTTTGAAAAGGGCAGCTATTTACGTGAAGTTGGGCGCTCCGTATTGCCGTCATTTGATACGCATGACACGCTCGAACGGCTTAGCGAAATTGCATCTGATTATGGGCCTAAATCGATTATCGCTTTGGGGGATAGTTTTCATGATGTGGCGGCGGATGAAAGATTGTCTCCTGACGCCGCAACGCGTCTCAACCAACTTGTAACACCTGACCGTGATTTAATTTGGATATTAGGCAATCATGACCCGGATATTCCGAAGACGCTTTACGGCCAAAGAGAAGATCACATTCAAACAGGCGATTTCCTTCTCACCCACCATCCTTATGCGGTTGAGCAGGGCGTAAATATTTGCGGTCATTATCACCCCAAAGCTAAAATAAAAGCTAAGCTTGGCTCTGTCTCATCGCCATGTTTCGCAATTAGTGAGAGCTGCATCATTTTGCCGTCTTTCGGCACATATACAGGCGGGCTTTATGTGTCCGACCCAGCATTCAAGGCCGCCATGCCGGACATGGCAGCAGTCGCAATGACCTATCAGAACAGAATTTTTATGATCAAAAGCGCTTAAGCCATAATTGATGCGGCGACGTCGGTGAAAACCTCTCCCACTTTTTCGAATTTATTTGCAAGGGGGGAAGAGCGCCGCCAGATGAGGCTGATCTGTCGTTGGGCGCTAGGATGATCAATAGGGCGGACGATAAGCTGCGGGTCTCGCTTGGCTTCCGAGATCGCATAAAGGCTTGGCAGTACAGCGACGCTTCCCCCCATTGCGGCCATTTGCCGAATAGTGTCCAGGCTTGTGCCTTCATATTCGCCGCTGGTCGTTGCCCCAGCGAGACCGGCAAGATTTTGAACGACCGTCGTAAATTTATGGCCATGTCCAAGGGTAAGGAATTCACGTCCTTTAAGATCTGTAATTGACACTGATTTGCGGCTCTCGGCGAGCGGGTCATCCGGCGCGACACATATATATATGTTCTCTTTGACTAACGGCAAAGTTTTGGTGTCCAGATGGTCTTCGGGTGTTGAAATAATGACATCAAATTCACCCGATGCGAGATGATCCTGCAGATCAACTGTGCGTTCTTCTCTGACAAATAGCCGAAGATCTGGATAGGCTTTATGTAGTTTTCGCGTCGCTTGCGGCAGAAGGTAAGGGCCAACAGTTGGCAAAACGCCTAATTTTACGCGGCCCGCTAGAGTGCCTTCAGCCTCGCGGCCCAAAACTTTCATCTCTTCAACTTGGCGCAGGACAATGCGTGCTCGTTTGACCATTTCCTCCCCAATAGGCGTAAGCAGAGCGCCGTGGCGACCGCGTTCTAATAGGGAAGCGCCGATATGCAGTTCCATGTCTTTGACTTGCGCCGACAAGCTGGGTTGGCTGACAAATGTGCGTTTGGCGGCTTCTCCAAAAGTCCCCGTATCTGCAATGGCGACTAAATATTCCATCTGTCGGAGAGTGGGCTTCATAATCTTTTCCATAGTTTAAAGCTGTATAAAGTATAGTATATTTATATTTTAACTATGGCAAGCCATTAGCTACTTAGTGTTTGTAACCAGCAATAAGGAGTTTGAAATGTTACGGACTAATCAAATGAAGTCGTCATCGCAATCTTTGTCTAAGATGTTCGCGAAGCTATTCCCTAGCATGGAAACATCGGCTCTTATTCCGGTAACATATGAGGCTGATCCAAGCCGTGACCGTTTGGAATATGCTAGGTTTAACCGCCAGTCTCCGCGTCGCCGCAGATATCGCCGGTCTGGCGCAGCTAGGCCGCCGGCTGACGTCAAAAGCTCGTGGTTCTAGCAAAGTCATAGACCCACAACATTTTGTCTGGCGTACCCCTCGCAACGCCAGACAAGAACTCAACCCGAAACAAACACAGGAGACTCATCGTGACGACATTAAAATCCAAAATAGGAAAAATGAAAGCTGAGCTCACGCTGATAGGCCTAATGTTATTTTTCGGAATGGCGGCCTAATAGCCTAGCCGCTTTACATTCACATAATTATAGTCTTTCGCCGACCTGCTGCTAAGCGGGCCGGCTCATTTATATTGGAAAAAAGATGCCCCGTATTGTTAATAAAATTCAGGACTTTCTAAAATACGAAACCTCAGCGGGTTTTGTCTTGATGTTTGTAGCCGTACTGGCTCTCGTGGCTAATAACTCGCCGTTAAGCGGATTTTATTCGGGCTTTTTATCAACCCCTGTTGAAGTGCAATTCGGCACGTTCGAGATCGCCAAGCCCCTGCTTCTCTGGATCAATGACGGTTTGATGGCGATTTTCTTCTTCCTAGTGGGATTGGAAATTAAACGGGAAGTGCTGGAGGGTGAGCTTTCTAGTTTTGATAAAGCCGCTTTGCCGATTTTTGCAGCGATTGGCGGTGTGGTTGTTCCCGCGCTTTTCTATGTTTACTTCAATATAAGCGATCCTGTCGCCGTGCAGGGTTGGGCTATCCCCGCCGCTACGGATATTGCTTTTGCTTTGGGTATTTTAGCGCTGGTCGGATCGCGCGTGCCGGTGTCTTTGAAAATACTATTATTGGCCGTCGCGATTATCGATGACCTTGTCGCCATTATAATCATCGCGCTGTTTTATACGCAAAACCTCTCTTTGACAGCACTCGCTTGGGCGGCGCTAGGCATATTAGGCTTAATTGCGCTGAACCGCAGCAAGACCATGCGGATTATGCCTTATGCGCTAATCGGTGTCTTCGTCTGGGCTTGTGTTCTGAAGTCAGGTGTTCACGCGACACTTGCCGGCGTTATAACCGCTTTGGCGATACCGCTCAAAGCGAATGATTCCACTAAGACGTCTCCGCTGCACCATGCTGAGCATTCCCTTCACATCTGGGTGGCATTCCTGATCTTGCCGCTCTTTGCCTTTGCCAATGCGGGTGTATCGCTCAAAGGCATTACATTTAGCGATGTGCTCGCGCCCATACCGCTAGGCATTGCTTTGGGCCTCTTCCTGGGTAAGCAAATCGGCGTCTTTTCTTTCTCTTGGATAGCCGTGAAGCTAGGCCTTGCGAAGCTACCAAGCGGGGCGAATTGGTGCCAAGTTTACGGCATTGCCTGTCTCACTGGTGTCGGCTTTACGATGAGTCTCTTTATCGGAACCCTCGCCTTTGAGGGGGATGAGACGTTAAATTCTGTGCGCCTAGGTGTGCTAATGGGCTCTATCGCCTCAGGTGTATTAGGATTTACATTATTACGCTTTTTCTGCAATAAATCCGAAGAATCAACACGAGCTGTAAAAGCTTAAATATCTGCGTGAAGGTGTTCCCGCGTCTTACTTTATAAGGACGCGGGGGTATCGTTCCGCACGGTATTATTTTGAGGACTTATCATGGCAGAAACAAAATCGTTAAAGAAAAATCTGACCCTGTTCGATGTATACGCCATGTCAACGGGCGCTATGTTCAGCTCAGGTCTGTTTTTACTGCCGGGCATTGCCGCATCGTACACAGGTAATTCTGTTTGGTTGGCCTATTTATTGGCCGGGTTTTTAATTCTGCCGGCCATGTATTGCATGGCGGAGTTATCCACGGCGATGCCAAAAGCGGGCGGGACATACTACTTCTTAGACCGGGCCATGGGTCCGCTTATGGGAACAATTGGCGGGCTAGGGTCATGGATCGCCGTTGTCTTTAAAAGCGCCTTTGCTCTGGTCGGCATGGGCGCTTATCTGGGTCTATACCTCGATCTTCCTTTTACAGTCACCGCGATATTACTAACCATCGCCTTCGGTCTTATCAATATCTTTGGCGCCAAAGAAACGACGCTTTTACAGCGCATTCTTGTGACGACTCTCGTTGTGATATTGATCGCATTTGTCATTTTGGGACTAAAAGAAACGGGCATCGTTAATGCTTTTAAGGCCGATGCTGATTATGGGACCTTCTTCAAGTCAGGACTCGTTGGCTTTGTTTCGACGATCGGATTAGTCTTCGTCTCTTATGCTGGCCTGACTAAAGTTGCGAGCGTGGCTGAAGAAGTAGAAAATCCTGACCGCAATATCCCCTTAGGCATGACCCTCTCGCTTATTACAGCTACCGTTATTTATACTTTGGGAACTATGGTTTTGATTACCATTTTAGAGCCTCAAACTCTATATGGGAGCTTAACGCCTATTGCCGATGCCGGGCGAGAATTTCTGGGGTGGGCACCCTTTGACTTAGGCGTGATACTCATTGTTGTGGCCGCTATCGCCGCATTTGCCTCGACAGGTAATGCCGGTATCATGTCAGCCTCGCGATATCCTTACGCCATGGCGAAAGATAAGCTTGTGCCCGAAAAGCTCAGCCAAATCGGCAAATATGGTACGCCCACAATTTCAATTATCGTGACAGTGTTCGCGATGATAGCGGTATTGGTTTTGTTTGATGTCGCCTCCGTCGCGAAGCTCGCAAGTGCGTTTCAGCTTCTGCTCTTTGGTCTGGTCTGTGTCGCGGTTATCGTTATGCGCGAATCCCGCATTCCAACCTATAAACCCGGCTACAGAGCGCCGTTTTATCCTTGGCTCCAAATCATAGGCATATTGGTATCTTTCTGGCTGATTATCGAAATGGGTATCCTCGCGATAGCCTTTACCGGCATGGTCACGATTGCCTGTGTGCTGTGGTATTACTTCTATGCCTCAGACAGAACAGAGCGCCGCGGCGCGATCTTCCATATCCACGAACGCCTGGGGCAGCAGCGCTATGAGGGGTTGGAGCGTGAACTCATGACCATCATTCATGACAGGACCCAAGCTGAAAACCTCTCTTATGAAGCCCTGATTGCGCGTTCCGTGATGATGGATTTCCGTTATGGTATTTACGATAATTCACACATTGCAGAGATACTTGCCGAGCAAGCCACTGAAAAGTTTGATATCGCGCCTGATGTTATCATGGAGATGATGCAGAATAAGGCCTTCACCATGCACCCCATCAGTGAAGGTGTTCATATAGCCTATCAGACACATGAGGATGTCATAGAGCCGGAGCTGTTTGTCTTGCGCTTTGGGCCGCAATCAAAACTTAATATTGAAACGGCAAGCGAAGCGCACACACTTATGTTTCTCATAACGCCTAAAAAGCCGGTTGGTCTTGATTTACGCCTTGCGGGTCACTTGGCCGAGGTTGTCCAAAGTGATCATTTTGAAATTCGCTGGATGTCTTCTCAGACTGAGAGGGATATGAATGAAGTGCTGATGCGTGATGATCACTTCCTGCATGGGCCTGTCGGCAATTTCCCGGCGCTGCTCAAGCAAGCGGGACAGAAAATTTCAGACATTTCGCTTCCGGCCTCTTGCTTGATCGCTATCATTGAACGCGGAGGAGACATTATCGTGGCAACCGCAGCTGAGACTCTTCTGGAGACGGATGAAGTGGCGATTATTGGTGAGCCTGAAGATTTGGAAAATCTACGCTTGGACCCGTCCGGCTAAGGGCAGCACTTACTTTAGGGGCTACTTATGTCTGCAGACCTTATTCTTTCGACGATTTTGTCGCCCATCGTACTATTCTTTGTTCTAGGTTTGGGGGCCGCGCTATTGCGGTCTCAAATGTCCGTACCCGAAGCTTTCGCTAAGGGCCTCGCCATTTATCTTATGATGGCTATCGGCCTGAAGGGAGGGGTCGAAATGTCCAAGACAGCTCTCACGCCAGAAATTTTACTAATTGCTTTAGCGGCATTGCTTTTGTCATTTTTAGGTCCATTTCTGGCTTACAGTCTATTGCGTATGACAAGTAAAATGAGCCGCATAGACGCTGCTGCGACGGCGGGTCATTATGGATCAATTTCTATTGTGACCTTTGTGGCAGCAACCCAAGCGCTGGAATTGGCCGGGGTTGTGACATCGGGTTATATGGTTGCAATGGCCGCTTTAATGGAGGTTCCTGCGATCATGTCGGCTCTATGGTTGGCGAGCCGTGGGCTTCAAAAAAGCGGCGAGGTCGCAGGCTCCGAAAAAGGGGAGCTATTTCGCGAGGTGTTCTTAAATGCCTCAGTTGTCGTGCTGGTCGGGGCATTGGCCATTGGCTGGATTACGGGCGAGCGAGGCATGGAAAAAATCTCGCCTTTCTTTGTCATCCCATTCCAAGGGGTGCTCTGTCTCTTCCTTTTGGATATGGGACTGAATGCGGGGCGCGGCCTTCGCCAAGGGTGGCGTCAGCTTGATCTCGGGGCGCTGAGTTTTGGCGTGATAATGCCGCTCATGAGCGCCGTTATCACAACCGTAATATGTTGGGGTATGGGATTATCTGTGGGCGATGCCGCGCTCTTAATTACCTTGGCGGCATCAGCCTCATATATCGCGGTTCCTGCGGCGATGCGCTTAGCATTGCCTAAAGCGCAACCGTCTATATATTTAACCTTATCATTAGGCGTGACATTCCCGTTTAACCTGACTTTGGGGATTCCGCTTTATATCATGCTCGCCCAGTGGGTAGGGGGTTAAAACGTCATGCATCAGAAAAAACGATTAGAAATAATCATTGAAAAGCCCGCCCTCAAGCGAGCATGCCGTGTTTTGGAAGAGGCGGGAGTAAAGGGATACACTGTTTTTCCGGCTATGGCAGGGTTCGGTAACTCTATGCGGTGGCAGCGCGGTACAGACTTATCGGCGAGCCGAGATATGGTCATGATCATTTCCATACTTGATGCGGCAGTGGTTACAAAGGCAACTGAAGATTTAGAGAACCTCATGGGCGCTCATATAGCAGTGCTAAGCCTTTCAGACGTTCAAGTTCTAAGAGCTGAAAAGTTTTAACGTGTAAGGGAGTTTTTGGAGGCACCACCCGGAATTGAGCCGGGGTACGCGGATTTACAATCCCCCGCCGCGCGACGACATGACGTAGCGGATTGCAAGTGAGTTAGCCTATTGTAATTTGTGAAATTATTGGAGGCACCACTCGGAATCAAACCGGGGTATGCGGATTTACAATCCCCCGCCGCGTGACGACATGACGTAGCGGATTGCAAGTGAGTTAGCCTATTGTAATTTGTGAAATTATTGGAGGCACCACCCGGAATCGAACCGGGGTACACGGATTTGCAATCCGCTGCGTCACCACTCCGCCATGGTGCCTCATAAATCGCGGTCTATAGCCAGACTATGGTCAATATGCAACGCGAAAATGCGCGTGAAGGTGACTTACGAAATTGTATGGAGTTTATGCGGCAATAGGGCATTGCGCGGCATGGGGGCGCTGGTTTATAGCAAAGTTATATTTCATAATCCGAGTCCCCTATGTTTGATTTTTCTTCGGCCCGCGACCATATGGTTGAAAGCCAAATCCGCACTAGCGATGTTACTGATCTAGAGCTTCTCGGCGCATTTCGCCGTGTCTCACGCGAAAAGTTCATTCCCAAGTCCCAGCAAGCTTTGGCATATGGGGATGCACATATAGACCTAGGCGACGGACGCACAATGATCCGGCCCCGAGATTTTGCGAAAATGATACAAGCGGCAGAGATTATGCCTACGGACGTTGTCTTGGATATCGCCTGCGGAAGAGGCTACTCTACTGCGATATTGTCTTATCTGTGCGAGACCGTCGTGGGGCTTGAAGAAAATGATGAGGCGGTGGAGCGGGCGACAAACCTTCTGATCGACGCTGACATCACCAATGCGGCCGTGGTCAAAGGTGATTTAAAGTCTGGTGCATCTGAGCATGGCCCCTTTAACGTAATATTTGTGAACGGGGCTATCTGCGATATTCCCAAAACATGGCTGGATCAGCTCGCAAATAATGGGCGTTTAGTTTGCTTGGTTCAAAATGGGCCCATCGGACGGGTTTGTGTCTATACCAAAGCTGGCAATACTGTGGGTGAACGTATCATTTTTGATGCTTCTGCGCCTGTTTTGACTGGATTTGCGGCTGAACCGGAATTTGTATTTTAGGGCTCTATTAACCCTAAAACTTGTAGAACTATTTAATAGGGCGCGCATTTACAGGGTGCGAGGACATTGAAAGATACTTCATAGGACACCGCATGAGCCTTTTTAAGACAACGATTTCAAGCCTTGCCGTCTTTGCGATTCTGGGATCCTCAGATTTGGTTTGGGCCGAGACTTTTCAAGAAGCCTTGATTTCTGTTTATAACGGGAATCCGCGTTTGCAAGCCGAGCGTTCCCGCGTGCGTGAAGTCGATGAAAATTATATTCAAGCGAGGGCGCAAGGCCGCCTTACGGCGAATGTATCGGGAAGCTACGGATATATAAATTCTCGGAGCAGAGGAGCGTCATTTATACCGGGTGTTCCTGCTGAGAGTAATTATGCTGAAGGCTACCCAGGATCCGCACAGTTACAGGTCATTCAACCTCTCTATCAAGGCGGACGTGTTAAAGCACTGAAAAAACAAGCCAAATCTGCCATCCTTGCCGCAAGAGAAGGGCTCAGAAATGCTGAGCAAAGCATATTTCTCTCAGCGGCCAATGCTTATATTGACGTCATTCGCGATGAGGAAACAGCCCGCATTCGCCGCAATAATGTGATGGTGCTCTCGCGCCAACAATTAGCGGCCAAAGACCGTTTCGATGTCGGGGAGGGCACCCGAACCGATATTGCGCAAGCCCAAAGCCGTCAGGCCGCAGCAGAATCGGGACTGGCCCAAGCCGAAGCCCAACTGCAATCAAGCCGGGCGTCTTATACCCGGATTGTCGGGCATCCACCTGTTGACCTTCAACGCGTTCCTCAATTTGAACTTCCCGCCTCGCTGCAAGCGGCGATTGCTCTGGCGCGCGATAATAATCCACAACTTTTATCTGCATATTTTAACGAAGAAGCGGCAGGCGCGGCGATCGATGTTGCGAAATCAGCGTCCCGCCCCGTTGTTTCTCTGAACGGCACAGCCAGTGCGTCTCGTGATCAGGTCTTGGGGTTCAATGAAGCCGACCAAGCTGCGCTCACTGCTCAGATCACGGTTCCGATTTTCTCTGGCGGGCTCAACAAATCGCGCCTAAGACAAGCGAAACACGCGAAAACGCGATTGGCTTTCGAAGTCCGAGATACGGAATTAGCCGTTGATCAAACTGTCGCGCAGATTTGGGCGCAATTGGATGCTGCGCGCCTATCGCTGCGCGCTAGCCGCCAACAAGTTACAGCGGCTGAAGTGGCGTTTGAAGGCGTCGATTTGGAACAAAAGGTCGGCACACGCACGACTTTGGATGTTTTGGACGCGGAACAGGAAGTGCTTAATGCTAAGCTTTCTGTAGTGGAGGCGGAAAGAAACCTGAATTCAGCGACATTTCAATTGCTCACAACCTTAGGTGTATTTGATACGGTTGGCATAAGATTACCTGTCGAAACATATGATCCGGCCCAGAATTTTGACGCCATGCGTTATCAAGGCATGAGCGCGATTATTGACAGATATGTTCCTGAATTCGTGCAGGATGTAGCCGACGAAATTGCGGACATTCCAGGGGATTTAGAGGAAGCAGCCGTTAATTTGGTCAAGCCAACAGGTATTGCCGGAGCCGCCGAAACCATAGGTGATGCGGCTATTGGCCTTCCGCAGGATGCCGCTTATGGCGTCAAAACAGGTATTGACCGACTTACGGGTGACGACCCTGATTATGATCCTCAGGACGCCATTCCGGCGCGGCCAGTCATCATTGAAGACCAGAGAATGCCCCCTGAACCGAGTGTTGTCGAAGATTTAGATCCCGGCATTGTAAGTGATAAAGAGCGTCCTGACCTGATTTCTCCCAAGAATTGAGTCGGTTCGCATCTAGACAAGCGTGACGTGTTGTCTTAACTCTATGTTAATGACAGGGGAATTTCGCCAAGGCTGGCTAAGGGAAAAATATGTCTGAGCAGACAACGGACACACATAATGGGGTATCTGACGGGCAAGATCCGAGCATGGAAGATATTCTGGCGTCTATTCGAAAAATCATCGCAGAGGATGATGCGCCGGGTGAAGCCCTGTCCAAACCTGCTGATATTTTCGCCCCGCAAGATATAACAGGTGATGTTGCTGACCTCGTCGAGGACGATATACTTGATTTGAACATTGCCGAAGACACAGCTCTTGAATCGCCGCAAATGAACGCGGCAGCTTATGCGCCAACTGTTGATAATTTAATTGGCGATATGGACCCGCAAGGCCGGACTGATCTTGAAATACCTGAATTAGAAGTTTTGGCCCCTGAAGACGATACTCTAGGCTATGATGGCGGCTCTAATGACGTGCTGGACCTGCTCATCCCTATGGAAGAGGACAGCACTCCGCAAGAAAGCTCTTTGGCTGTTGATGCCACAGCTTCTGAAACAGTCACAGCAGCAGATGAGCTTGACCTCATGGCCGCTGATCTCGTTTCTGACGACGCCCCTGTGCTTGAGACTGTCGAGTCTCTTCAAATTGAACCTCCCGAAGATGATTTATCGGCGCTGCTCGATAACATGCTTGAGGACAGTTCATCTTTTGCGGAGACTGAAATTTCTGCCTCTGAAGAGCTGCCTATTGCGCAGGAAACCGTTATTGATCCGGCGGCTGATTTACTCGAAGACGATGATATTCTTTCAGCGCTTGATCAGGCCGACATTGAGGAGAGCGTGGAGGCAGAGATCACGGCTGAGTCTGGTGCTTCGCAGGTCGATCCGGATATGATGCTCGTGAAATCGCTCATGGCGGACTTGACAGAGGAGCCTTTGCACGAAGTTGAGGCCAGCACAGAAGATCAAGTTGCTCTAGAGCTCAGCGCAGAAGATGATGATACAAACGATGTGCTTGATGATATATTATCCGTCACATTGGATGAAGAAGCTCAACTGTCGGAAGAGACGGTTGCGGCCGACGCACAGCCAGAGCTTGAAATTCAAGAGCCGCAAGAGATAGCTCAAGAGATAGCTATTGAGACCACTGAGGTCGAAACAACCTCTGAGCCGGCTATGACCCTCAAAGAAATCGCTGCTCAAGCTGAAGCAGATGCGCAGAGTGCGGATGCAGGACTCGTCGCGGCAGCAGCATCGGTTGCAACAGTCGGCGCGGCAACTCTGCTCTCAAGCGACGATGAAGATGATGAAAACATTGATGACGACGTCGAAACAGAGCCATCAGAGCTGCTAGAGCTCATTGACGAAGACGCCGAAGCAATTGAAGACTTAACACCGGATAATCCGGACACGATTGATACCGAATCTACTATTGAGGAGACTCCCGATATGCCCACCACTTCCCGAAAGAGTGCCAAGAAAACAGACTCAATTATTGACGAAGTGACGGAGTCCGCCACAGCCGGAGCCTTTGCGTCATTGACGAGCGTGGTGGAAGAAAAAGCCACAGTGGCGGAGCGCGGTGACCGTATTGGCGACCTTGTTATGGAAGCTCTTCAGCCTATGCTTAAAGAATGGCTCGACGCGAACCTCAAAGGCATCGTCGAACGCGCCGTAACCAAAGAAGTCAAGCGCATTAGCTCTGGCAAATAAGCCTCTTTAAATCCCTGTCTTTTCAGGGTAGAGCACTGATTAAATAAGCCCTGCTTCGGCGGGGCTTTTCGTATTAGGTCTCAGATATGCTCGACAATAAATTCAACCCCAAAGAAGCTGAACCCCGCCTTTATAAAATGTGGGAAGAGAGCGGCGCGTTCAAACCTCGCCCCGCCAAGCCTACTGACACCAAAGACGATAATTTCTCCATCGTCATCCCGCCGCCCAATGTGACGGGCAGCCTGCATATGGGCCATGCGGTCAATAACACCATCCAAGATATCCTCGTGCGTTACAACCGCATGAAAGGCAAAGCCGTGCTCTGGCAGCCGGGCACAGACCATGCAGGCATCGCCACGCAAATGGTGGTCGAACGTAAACTCGCGGGCGAGGGCAAAGCCCGTAAAGATATGACCCGCGATGAATTTCTGGAACACGTCTGGGCGTGGAAAGCCGAGAGCGGCGGCAATATCAATCAACAGCTGCGCCGTTTGGGCAGCTCCTGTGATTGGTCCCGCGAGAAATTCACCCTCGGTAACCCCGAAGACTCCACGGATAAAATGGCCGAAGCGGTTACCAAGGCTTTCGTTGAAATGTACGAAGCAGGTCTGATTTACCGCGATAAACGATTGGTCAATTGGGACCCGCATTTCCAGACCGCGATTTCTGATCTTGAAGTCGAAAATATCGAAAAAGACGGTCATTTCTGGCACTTCAAATATCCGCTGGAGGGCGGCGAGACTTATACCTATGTCGAGAAAGACGAAGACGGCAATATCACCCTGTCCGAGGAACGCGACTATATTTCTATCGCAACAACGCGTCCTGAAACCATGCTCGGTGACGGCGCGGTGGCGGTGCATCCTGATGATGAACGCTATGCGCCTATTGTCGGCAAGATGGTACGCCTCCCACTCGCAAATCGCCTTATCCCGATTATCACCGATGAATATCCTGACCCTGATTTTGGTTCAGGCGCGGTGAAGATTACGGGCGCGCATGACTTTAATGACTATGAAGTCGCCACCCGAAATGACATCCCGATGTATAGCCTCATGGATGAGCGCGGCGCGATGTGCGAGTCCGAGATTATGCCAGCCAAATATGTGGGCATGGACAGGTTCTTGGCGCGTAAAGAAGTCGTCAAAGATATCGATGCTGAAGGCTTGCTGATTGCGGTTGAAGATAAGAAAGTCATGCAGCCCTTTGGCGACCGCTCAGGCGTCGTCATTGAACCCATGCTCACAGACCAATGGTTTGTGGCTGCGGATAAGCTTGCCGGGGAGGCGATGGCCAAAGTCGATGACGGTTCCACCCGCTTCATCCCCGAAAACTGGAAAAAGACCTATGACCACTGGATGAAAGACATCCAGCCTTGGTGTATTTCGCGGCAGCTCTGGTGGGGACATCAGATACCCGTTTGGTATACGCCCACAATTACTATGGCGAAGGATAGTAAGAAGCTTCCTGACGCAGAAGTAAACTTTGATAAGCCAATAATTTTTTCCGCAGAGACAGAGGAAGAAGCATACGAAAAAATCCAAGCTTATTATCGCGAACGTGGACTTGAATTTCCCTATATTCATAGTGGTTATGACAATAGAGCTTCCTTAGAAATGGAGTTCTTGGATGATGATAGTTGGGGTTTACCAATATGGCGCGACCCCGACGTCCTAGACACATGGTTCTCCTCTGGCCTCTGGCCATTCTCCACACTCGGCTGGCCTGAAAACACAGACGAGCTTGAACGCTTCTATCCAACCTCTGTTGTTGTCACCGCCTTTGATATTATCTTCTTCTGGGTGGCACGGATGATGATGCAGGGTTTGCATTTCATGGACGAGGTGCCGTTTAAGGATGTCTATATCCACGCGCTTGTGCTGGATGAAGACGGTAAGAAAATGTCTAAATCCATCGGCAATACGCTCGATCCGCTCGATTTGATTGATGGCGTCACCATTGATGAGCTTGTCGCTAAGCGCACACGCGGTCTGAAAAACCCAGAGAAAGCCCCCAAAATCGAGAAAGCCACGCGCAAGCAATATCCAGACGGGTTCGAGCCTTATGGCGCGGATGCGCTGCGCTTTACGCTCGCAAGCATGGCCGGGCAGGGCCGCAATATCCGCCTCTCTGTAGACCGTATTGCAGGCTATCGCAATTTCGGCACCAAGCTCTGGTCAGCCGCTAATTTCGGCCAGATGAATGGCTGTGAATTTAACCCCGCATTCGGCCCTGACACAGCCATCGTGCCGATGAATAAATGGATTATCTCGGAAACCGTCAAAGCGGCAAAAGAGGTTAGCCGCTGTATCGAGGCTTACCGCTTTAATGACGCCGCCGATGCCGCTTATAAATTTACGTGGGACACATTTTGCGCGTGGTATTTGGAATTGTCCAAACCGCTCCTTTCCGGCGCGGATGGTTCGGCCAAAGACGAGACCCGCTCTGTCTTTGCCTGGGTGCTCGACCAAATCTTAAAACTCCTCCATCCCTTTATGCCCTTCATTACCGAAGAGCTGTGGGGAAAGATCGTCCAGAACCGCGAGACTCATCTGATCGTCGCGTCATGGCCTGAACTGGATGAAGCCTTAATTGATGCAGAGGCCAGCGCAGAGGTCGAATGGCTGCAAACGCTTATCACCAATATTCGCTCTGTACGCGCCGATATGAATATCCCGCCAAGCAAGAAAGCTCCGCTACTTATGCTCGCGGATGAGCTGGACCCGCGCCTGGCTTATTTCGCGCCGCAGCTCTCGCCTATGGCGCGGGTGGAAAGCGTCAAAACGGCTAAGGCCGCGCCTGATGGGGCGCTGCAAACGGTCGTCGATGGCGTGACTTATGCGATCCCGCTGGACGGTTTGATCGATAAAACCGCAGAGCGTAAACGCCTGTCCAAAGAGATCGAAAAGACCGAAGCCGAAATTTTGAAAATCGACAAAAAACTCATGAACCCGGCCTTCACCGACAAAGCGCCTGAAAAGGTGGTCAACCTGCAAAAGGAGCGCCGCGAGGGTTATGTCGCAGAGCTTGAGAAGTTAAAAGAGGCGCTCGCAAATTTGGGGTAGGGATAGCCATCCCTATCTTTCCTCATTGCAAGACTTGTTCTTGCAATGAGGAAAGATAGAGAGGGAATTTCCCCTAACACCCCAATGACAAACCTTGCGCTTTCCGCTAACAAATTTCCATGCACTCATTCAACGAACATCATGCCGAATTAAAAGGCTTCTCTGAATATTATCATGAGACGATTTTTCCGCTTTTGGCGGCGCAGGATGGGCAGCGGCGAGAGGCGCTTAGCAAGGCTAAGCTTTACGGGGCCGGGATTATTATATTTGCGCTGTGTATCGCCGCCGCGCTTTATCTGTCTTCGGGCCAAACCAATTTTATCATTTTTATTTTATTTGGCAGCGGTATGGGCGTTTTCGCGCTTTACACATGGCTTATGAAATCTGTTCGCGGCGAGACGAAAGACAAAATCGTCGGCGGTATTTGCACCTATGTTGGATGGACATTTCAGGCCAAGGCCGTGGACATTCCGGACCTAGCGCTTTTATCGCTTCATGGCTTGATGCCTAAAGGATATCAGGAAAAAAAGACGGGCGGAATTGATTGGAATGCTGGCAAACGCGCCTCTTTCGAAGATCAGATGTCAGGCGAAGCCCATGGCGCACAATTCACATCCGTTGAAACGCATCTCGAACGAAAGAGTGATGATAAATGGGTCACCGCCTTTCGAGGACAGCTGATGACGCTCACATTCCCAAGACAGTTTTTGGGAACGACGGTGGTCCTGCGCGATAAAGGTATGTTCCAGCGTAAGAAGAGGGGCGATATGAAACGTGTCGGTCTTGTCGATCCCGTATTTGAGAAAATCTTCGAAGCTTATAGCACGGACCAAGTCGAGTCGCGCTATCTGCTCGACCCAGTCTTTATGCAAAAACTCGTGGATCTGGAACGCTCTGTTGATGGCAAAAATATCCGGTTTGGGTTCCTTGACGGAAAGCTTTTTATTGTCGTCGAGACTCCCAATCGTTTCGAAGCAGGGTCAATGTTAAAGCCTCTGACGGCGCCCGACCGCACCCAAAAAATTCTCGATGAGGTCGGTGCCGTTTACGATATTGTGGACGGCGTGATGAAACCGAGAGGATAAGGGGTGAGGACAATCCTCACAAAAATACCTCAAAATCTCCACACCTATTGCACCTTTCAACAATCCTATCCTCGCCTTCTCATTTGCCCTTATATTTAAATCGTTCTTTTGGTTTGGGACAGGTAGGACGTCACCTACTAAGCTGAAAGACGGTGTTAGGGATTGTAGCTGCCTTGGATTGACACCGAGGCGGGCGGATCCTCGCAGGTGAGCTGTTTGACCTGAACTGGTCAGCTCGGCCCTGGCGATAAAAGATGCCGCCGCAGAGCAAAAGCGATGCGAAACATATATATTTTCGGCCATTCAGGTATATCCTGCAATCGCTGGAGCTCTGCGGGCGTCCCACTTACCTATGGCGCACATACAATTGACTCTTCATTCTGACGTAAGAGTCCTCCAAGGATTGCGCATGGCTGCTCACCTAATCTTAAATTTTTTGTGTTAGTTTTTTCTCATGTTGAAGACGGAAGACTTTTATCCGCCCAAGGATTTCAGTGCGCAGGTGCAAAACCTGCGCAGCTATATCTATGAGGCCTTGGGGTGGTCTTATCGGCCCAATGTCAGCGCGCCGAGTATTTTGATGGCGCTGCAAGCGGCGTCTATGGTGCATAGCTTTACGGGCGCGTTTAAGTTTCGCGGTGAGATTATGGGGCAAGGCTATAAGGGACAAAAATTTGAATTGGTTGATGTCACAGCGCAAAACCTACCCAAAGCTGTCGCGCGAGGACATGAATGGCAATGGGGTGCGGAGACGAGAATAGAGCAAGAGTATATTTCTCAATTTGACGCGACCAATAAAGATACGCGCGGCGGCTATGAGGGTATCGTTTTATCTCTGCCGCATACAGATAGATTTCTCGGCCATACGATTATTCGCCGCGATTTGGGCAAACGCAATCCCGCTCAGGTAAATGGTTTAAAGCGTGTTGGTTTTGCCAGTCTCGAATTTGAGCGCAAATTCGAAGTTTATAGTGATGACCAAGTCGAAGCGCGATTCCTCTTAAGTCCTGACTTTGTCGCCCGCCTGACAGATTTCGCCGAGGATTATATGGGCCGCAATGTGCAATGCGTTTTTGCGGGGAATCGCTTTCATATCGCGCTTGAAATTGATGACCGCTTTGATTTCTCGCGTGATTTTAAGGCTTTTGATTATCAAGAAGCCGCCACCAGTATTATCAATGAAGTTGGGGCTGTGTTTTATCTGCTTGAAAAAGTTCACGAACTACAAGCCCGGATTGGCCGCGAGGGCGCAGAAGGGGCGGATGAGGCGCGCGGGGAATTTTACCGCGGCTTACTCCAAGGTCTCATACCTGCCATTCAGGCGGCGGAAAGCGCATTGGAAAAACCTGAAAAATGGAAAGAGGGGCAGCGCCATGCGCTACCTTATTTCTGTGAAGGGCTGCAAGGATTGCTGCGCCCCCGTTTCTAAAGATCAAATGTCCCGATGACAGGCACATGATCAGACGGTTTGATGCCGTCTCTGACATTTTTGTCGATCCGAAAGCCTGTAAGCTTATCTGCCGCTTGCGCAGAGAGCAGAAGATGATCGATGCGAATGCCCATATTGTTCTGCCACGCTCCGCGTTGATAATCCCAAAAGGTGTATTGTCCCGCGCGGCCATCAAGGTGCTCAAAGGTTTCCGTCAGCCCGAGATTAAGAAGCGCTTGCCAGGCCGCATGGGTTTCGGGGCGGTAAGCGGCGTCGCCTTGCCAAGCTACGGGGTCATGAACGTCTTTGGCTTCGGGGATGACATTGTAATCCCCCGTGAGGATAAGCGGCTCTTCATATGCCAAAAGCATGGCGGCATGGTCTTTTAAACGCCGCATCCAGTCGAGCTTATATTTATATTTGGCCGTGAAACCGCCCGCCTCTTCCATAACGGGATTTCCATTGGGAAGATAAATCGAAGCCACTCGGAAAGGGCCTTGAGGACCCGATATGACAGCTTCGATATAGCGGGCTTGCTCATCCGACACGTCCCCAGGCAGGCCGCATATCACCTCTTCAATCGGGTGTTTGGACAGAATGGCGACGCCGTTATAGCTCTTTTGCCCATGGGTCTCGATATTATAGCCGAGCGCCTCTATCTCTTCTCTTGGAAAGGCCGCGTCCACCGTTTTGATTTCCTGCAGACAGGCGACATCAGGCTTAGCCTCTGCAAGCCATTTTGTAACGGCATGCAGACGCGCATTGATGGAGTTCACATTCCAAGTGGCAATTTGCATTTTATCGCTTTCGGTAAACTTGATAACCAAAGCCCTTAGCCGGCTCTTTAACGAGTTTCTCAAATTTATCTTCCGGGAAGGCCGTATCAACACAATGCTGTGGGATATACCCGAAAGAGCGCCGCGGGAAATAATTAGCAAGCAGTCCTTTCAAGGTTCTTACAGTTGTGTTTTCAATGAGATTGACGTTGAATACGGCGATCCCTCCAGGCTTTAAAACTCGCGCAAACTCAGTTAGGTAATTCCATTGTTTTACAAAGGGCATGAAATAAAGGCAGGAGGACGCCACACAAATATCCATAGAATTATCTGAAGTTTCAGAGAGTGATTCTCCGTCGCATTGTTTTGAGTCGACTCCGAGATTGTCTTTGAGCCATTGTGCCCAGCCAGTATCAATTTCATACACATGATAATCTTCAGGCGCATAACGGTTAAGCATATATCGAGTAGCTGCGCCCCATGCCGCACCAATCTCACACACGGAATTAACGCGTTTAGGGTTGATGAAGCTCTTTTTTATAATTTCATCAAAACGTTCAATTGTAATTTGAATGTGATTCGCTTTAAGTTCATCCAAGCTCATGCATTTACTTTTAGCATAAGCAATATCTGTCTTGCCACGTTGAAATGTTACAATTGGACGAAGGCCTGTGAAGTCAAAACCTTGAGCCATATCCATTTCAACGGAAAAAAGTTGTTCATAAAAGGCGCGGTGTTGGGTCTTATCCATTTCTTCGCGAAAGACCTTTATCTTATCTTCCGTTGCATTGTCTTTACATTTAGCAAGGAAACGCTGATACGCTTCTTCAGGAAGTCGTAATTTTGTGCCTGTAAAAAATGTATCAATACGTTCAAGAGTAAGATCTTTGCGACTATTGATCCGCATGGCGTTAAGCTCAGATTTCTGAGTGTCCACTACATTTTTGAGAGTTTTATTCATCTCAATGCGTTCAGCTAAGCGTGCGCGATATTTTTCATTCGCCGTTTCTAACTTGTATATCTTTTGGCGCAGATCAGATACAGAGTGACCAAGAGAACTCGGAGAGGATGCGCTCGGACCGGAGCCTGTGAAAAATCGCGAAATAATACCCATCCTTACAGACCCTGTACTACTTAACTTCCAACAGCTGCATGTTGAATACAAGCGTCGCATTTGGCGGAATGCCTGGACGGCCGCGAGGACCATAAGCAATGTCTCCCGGAACATAGAGGATCCAAGCAGAGCAAGGCTGCATAAGAGTCAGAGCTTCGTTCCAACCTTTGATGAAAGCATTGGCTTTATATTCAAGCGGTTCATTGCGCTCATAGGAACTGTCAAAAACTTCGCCATTTGGGAAATAGCCGTGATAATTGGCGCGAATAACTTGAGGGCCCACGGGTGAGGGGCCGTTCTTTACGCCGGGCTTTATGATTTTATATTGCAGCCCGCTCTCAAGGGTTACAACGCCTCTACGCTTGCCATTGGCCTCATGCCATGCCGCATAATCTTCAGAAGCGGCGGGCATTTGGTCGCCAGCATAGGCTGCAACATCTGTTATGACTCGCTCGGAGGGACAGACGCTGGGGCCCGTTCCGTCACTGGCTTCGATTATAGGTGCTGAGCTCTCGTTAGAGGTTCCGCCTGAGCAGGCGATTAAAGTCAGGCAGGCTGTGGCTGCGAATAAGTGTTTTACGGTCATAATAAGTCCTCTTCTGATAAGTCCTTTTGGCGCATTTATCGCGCTAATTCTTTCATGGCTGATTCGAGCCCTGATAATGTCATAGGAAACATACGGTCTTGGCCGATAATGTCTTGTATCATTTTTGTGGATTGCGAATATTGCCAGTATTTTTCCTCTGTTGGATTGATCCAGATAAGGTGCGGATAAACTTCGACAAGGCGCTGTAGCCAAACCGCGCCGGGTTCTTCGTTCCAATGCTCAACAGAGCCGCCGCGCATGGCCACTTCGTAAGGGCTCATGGCGGCATCGCCGACAATCACGACACGATAGTCGCTGGCAAATTTATGCAAGATATCCCATGTAGGCGTAACTTCACGCATGCGGCGGATATTATCCTTCCAAACATGCTCATAAATGCAGTTATGAAAGTAGAAATATTCAAGGCGTTTAAACTCGCTCCGCGCGGCCGAAAACAACTCTTCGGCTTGCTTGACATGGGCGTCCATAGATCCGCCTATGTCAAAAAATGTGAGGACTTTAACCGCATTACGCCGCTCGGGCCGCATCTTGATATCAAGCCAACCTTGCTTGGCTGTCCCGCGAATGGTGCCGTCTAAGTCGAGTTCTTCAACAGCGCCTTCGCGGGCGAATTTACGCAGGCGCCGTAGGGCCACTTTGATGTTGCGCGTGCCGATTTCACGGTCGCCGTCAAGGTTCTTGAATTGGCGCTTATCCCAGACCTTCACGGCCTTTCCGTGGCGGCCTTCTTTTTGGCCGATACGCACGCCTTCAGGATTATAGCCGTAAGCTCCGAAAGGCGATTTTCCGGCCGTGCCGATATTTTTGTTACCGCCTTCATGACGCTTATCTTGATTTTCCAGACGCTCTTTCAAAGCTTCCATTATTTTATCAAAATCACCCAAGGCTTCAATCTCAGCCATCTCTTCGGGGGTAAGATGCTGTTCTGCCATTTTTCGAAGCCAGTCTGCAGGAATTTCATGCTCATCTTGACCAAAAATATCAGACAGATAATCCAAGCCGCGAAAGACATGAGAGAAGACCTGATCAAATTTATCGAGATCCCTCTCATCCTTAACAAGGGCAGTTCGCGCTAAATAATAAAATCCGTCCAAGCTGTCATTGGCTACATTTTTATCAACCCCTTCAAGTAGGGTTAGATATTCACGAATTGTGACGGGGAGCTTAGCCGCGCGAAGCTCTTTGAAAAAGGTTTGAAACATTACTCAGCGAGTTCCTCAGGCAATGACGGATCAGGGTCAACAGGGTTTAACCCTTTACTGGTCCATTTGAACACAACAAATTGTAAGGCACTGTTCGGAGCCGCTTTAATGCCGTGATAGTCCCAAGGCCTCGCATAGAGCATATCACCTTCTTTGGCAGGGAAGGTTTCGCCGTTTAAATACCATTCGCCAACGCCCTTCGTGACCATCAAAAATTCCTCGTCGCCATGACGATGAGGGGGATGGATTTGTTGACCTACATTGATGTTCGCTACCCCTGCAAGAGTAGGGTTGGTGCCATAGGTTGTCCCTGCAAAATGTGGATAAAATGAGCCCCAATCCGCATCATCTCTGTCAATGTCTTCCATAGAGATTATGCGGGATTGAATATCTGTTGGCAGATCTGGTTCAACGGCTTTGGGGCTTGAACATGCTGCCAGAATTATCACAGAGGTGAGGGTAACAAATCTCATGAGTTACAAGCTCCTTGTGAGGCTGCGCTTACACCCTTTGAATTGGCAACGCATTCATTAGAGTATGTGTTACCGTCGCACCCACAGACAGGGCGATATTCGCGCGTGCAGATTTCAGGACGGATACGGCAAACACCGGGTGCATCGGCGGCGCCGCAAATATCCTTAGCGTCGCGATGGCAATATTCTCTAGGGGTATCACAAGCGGGTCTTGGACCAGATCTCAGATTGCCGCAATAACGCTCACCATCTTTTGGCGACTCACTTACGGGAAAGCCAGGCGGGGGAATGTGTTCTCCTGCGGTCGGAAGCTGCTGCCCTTGCGGCGCTGGCGTGTCAATCGGTGCCGCACAGGCGACAAGCAGGAATGCGAATATGAGTGTGACAATGCGCATTAGCCAGTGCGCATTTCTGTTTCAATTTTTGCAGCTAATTCAGGGTCTAGCTTTAAGCCCATGGCAAGTTCGTCCAGATAATCGCGCTCTTTGGGGTTAAGGCCATTTGCGACGCGGCAGGACACAGCATATATTTCGGCGGCGGCTTGGTCGCTATCGGCCAGAGCGGCAATAGCTCTAGCATTTGTGGGTTGATCCATCACCGCCTGAACCGCGTCCACGCTCGCGCCTTCATAGGCGTTGATAATATCAAGTTCATCTTCATGTAATGACCCGTCAGCTTTAGCTGCAGATACCATCGCTTTTAGCAATGTGGCCGCACGCTCATTAGCTTGTGGTCCCTTTAAAAGCCCGATAACGTCTTCAGCGTTTGTGGGCATTTTTCCAGCCTTATGTGCCTTATAAGCCAGAATGCCGAGAGCCCCTAAGCCGCCCAGTGTCGCCATTTTTCGTCCCGAGCGAGATGACAATAGAAGCGCTACGGCACCCGCAGCCGCTCCAGCCCCGACGCCTTTGCGAAGGGCTTCGCGGCTAACATCTGTATCTTCGATGTTGAGCTTATCGACCAAATAGTCCTCGCCTTTTGAGGCGAGCTCTTTACCTTTAACGGTTAAGTCCCCTGTCTGAGCTTGCCCTTGTTTTACAAGGTCTTTACCCGCAGCAAGAATTTGTTCCAGTAATTCCTGAGCGTTAATCTCGGATAAGTTCAACTGTTTATCTGTCATAATAATCTCCACAATTTCGTAAAAGACTACATCAGCCCTAGGTGATTTCCAAATCTTACTTGCGTTTATAGCTGTATTTAACAAAAAGGGTTCATGAGAAATTTTCTGAAATCAGCAGGTGTTTTGGCCATAGTGGCCGCAGTCGGAGGGTTGCTTTATTTAAAAACACCCTCCAGTTCGGCGCCTGATGCGGAGTCTATTCGTGATATTGCGGCAAAATATGACGCACGTATCATTCGTGATGAGTGGGGCGTGCCGCATATTTTCGGGAAAACAGATGCCGATGCCAGCTTTGGGTTTGGCTATGCGCATGCAGAAGATGATTGGAAACATATACAAGAGTCGGTGATGGGGGCGCGGGGTATGACGGCTCAATATAAAGGTAAAGAGTCTGCCCCTCAGGATTATCTCTACGACCTTTTCAAAGTCAGGGAAGCCGTAGAGGCAAAATATGAAACAGATTTAAAACCTGAAACACGCGCTATTGTGGAAGGCTATGTGGCTGCCATAAACTTATATGGCATAGAGCATCCTGAAAAAGTTGCGCCAGGGATTCTGCCCGTTACAAAGCATGACGTTATCGCGGGCTATACGTGGATGACGCCTTTTTTCTATCGGCTTGATGGGAAATTAGAGGAGCTGTTTACGGATGAGAACAAGCCTACTGTGTCGCCATGGCAGCAGCAATCCTCACTGAATTTGCCCGAAGCGGTGCGCGGGTCAAATGGCTTTGCCGTCGCGCCGTCGCGCTCAGATGACAGGCATACAAGGCTTATCGTGAATTCACATCAACCCATGAACGGGCTCTATGCTTGGTATGAAGCGCATATGGTCTCGGAGGAAGGGTTAAATATAGCGGGGGCTAGCTTTCCCGGGACGCCTATTTTGGCGCAAGGCGTGACACCGGATTTAGGGTGGACGCATACAGTTAATCAGCCAGACCTAGTTGATGTATATGTTCTTGAAACCCACCGAGATAAGAAGCCGACACAATATAGGCTAGATGGGGAATGGCGCGATTTTGAGATCACGAAATCCAAGTTTCGCGTAAAATTATTTGGACCATTTTCTCTCCCAATCACCCGCGATGTTTTGTGGTCAGAGCACGGCCCGGTATTGGAAACGCCCAGCGGATTTTACGCCATTCGTTTTGCGGGTCTTCAAGAGGTGAGAGCTGTAGAGCAGTGGTACGAGATGGGGAAAGCCGCGAACATGCAAGAGTGGCGTGAAGCATTGGAGCAAAATGGTGTTCTGAGCTTTAATATTACCTATGCTGATAAAGAGGGTAATATCGGCGAAGTTTACAATGCGCGCATGCCAAAGCGTATAGAGGGCCCTGATTGGAGTAAGGCTTTGCCGGGTGATCAGTCCAAACTTATTTGGCAAGATTATCGTGAGGTTTCCGAGCTACCCCAAATCTGGAATCCGGATTGCGGGTGGCTATTTTCAGCCAATGCGACGCCTTTTAAAATTACCAGCGCGGAATGTAATAACAGTCGTGAAGATTTTTCTGAAACGATGGGCCTTGAGCCTCGCATGACCAACCGCGCGAGGCGTGCTTTGGAGTTGTTCGAGCCCGATATGACAATCACGGAAGATGAGCTTTTAAGATACCGCTCGGATACGCGCTATCACCCCCAAAGCGCGATCATGCAGATGGTTGTTCAACTTGTGGCAACACCATCCGATGACCCTCTGATTAAAGAGGCTCAAGAAGTGCTCCGTAATTGGGATGGGGACACGACAAAGGAAAATCGCGGCGCAGCTTTGGCCATCATTACGGGTACACGCGCTTTGGGGTATGAATATATCAAGCCCGAAGCAGATCCGATGGAGATGGTCAAAAAAACGGCTTCTGAGCTGATGGAAAAATATGGCCGTCTGGATCCTGAATGGGGCGAAATAAACCGCCTGCAACGCGGTGAGGTCGATGTACCGCTTGACGGCGGGCCAGATATATTAAGAGCGATCTATGCGGATAGAGACGGAATTTCCAAAGAGGGCACGATGAATGCTTTCGCAGGGGATACACATATCATGTATGCGGATTGGGATGAGAGCGGGAAGCTCACGCTAGAATCTATCCATCAATATGGCGCGGCGACACTGGATGAAAGCTCGCCGCATTATGATGACCAAGCTCCACTTTTCGCGCGCGGGGAGTATAAGCTTATGCCGATGACACTCGAAGAGGTTTTGCCTAAAGCAAAGCGGGATTACCGTCCGGGAAAATAAGATCCCTAACAAAAAGGCGCCCCAAAACTGAGACGCCTTATTTTAAAATCGATGGAGCGGCTTCTTAAGCAACGTGCGCCAATTTTACGTCAAAGCGATCATTCATCATCACCTTGTCCCAAGCTGCGATGAAATCAGCTGTGAATTTGGCTTCTGAACCCGCCTCGGCATAAACTTCTGCGAGGCCGCGAAGGATTGAGTTAGACCCAAAGACGAGGTCGGCACGTGTGCCTGTATATTTCACCTCACCGCTCTTACGGTCTTTGCCTTCAAAGGTCTCTTCGGAGGCATCCGTGGATGACCAAACGGTATCCATGCTCAGAAGATTGACGAAGAAGTCATTTGAAAGGGTTCCAACATTGGCGGTGAGGACACCATGAGTTGACCCAGCTGCATTCGCCCCCAGTGAACGAAGACCGCCCACAAGAACCGTCATTTCCGGTGCTGTAAGCCCTAGAAGCTGAGCGCGGTCAACGAGAAGTGCTTCAGTTGAACGTGGGTCTTCTGTGTTTTTGTAGTTACGGAAACCGTCATATTTTGGCTCCATATATTCGAAGGACTCAACATCCGTTTGCTCATCTGTTGCATCGGTACGGCCCGGCGTGAAGGGAACGGAAGCGCCACTCGCTTTTTCTATCGCAGCGCAACCCCCGAGAACAATGAGGTCAGCTAGAGATACATTCGCGCTTGAGCTGGACTGGATACCTTCAAGTACAGAGATAACGTCTGCTGTGCCCTTATTGACCTCCCAATCCTTCTGAGGTGCCAGACGAATGCGCGCGCCATTTGCACCGCCGCGCTTGTCAGACCCGCGGAAAGAGGCCGCAGATGCCCAGGCTGTGTTGACAAGTTGTGAAACTGAAAGGCCAGACGCGAGGATTTCTGTCTTAAGGCTCTCAATCTCAGTATCACCAATGAGCGCACCTTCATGTGCTGGGACTGGATCTTGCCAGATAAGTTCTTCACTTGGAACTTCATCACCAAGGTAACAGGCAATAGGGCCCATATCGCGGTGAGTGAGTTTAAACCATGCACGTGCATAGGCATCTGCAAATTCTTCAGGGTTATCCAAGAAGTTCTGGGACACCTTATTATAGGCAGGGTCCATCTTCATAGCCATATCGGCTGTGGTCATCATGAGCGGTTGCGTCTTGGAAGAATCGTGAGCCATAGGTGCTTCGGGGGCGTCTTGACCTGCTTTCGGGGCCCATTGGACGTGACCAGCCGGGCTTTTAACTTTTTCCCACTCATAGCCTAACAAAACTTGGAAATATTCCATGTTCCATTCATCCGGTGTAGGAGTCCAAGCACCTTCAAAGCCAGCCGTTGTCGTGTCATCGCCATGGCCTGTGCCGTGGCTATTGAGCCAACCAAAGCCTTGAGTTTCCATTTTGCCGCCTTCAGGTTCAACGCCCACATGATCTTCTAAGCCAGCACCGTGGCCTTTACCAAATGTGTGGCCGCCAGCCACGAGAGCGACTGTTTCATAGTCATCCATGGCCATGCGTTTAAATGTAACGCGAATATCATGGGCCGCTGCGAGAGGATCCGGAACCGCGTCTGGGCCTTCAGGGTTGACGTAAATCAAGCCCATCATTACCGCGCCAAGAGGTGTATCGAGCTTATTGGCATCTGCATCGCTACTCTTATAATCACGCTGACCTTTGTAACGGCTATTTGGATTGCCTGAGGTTGCGAGCCATTCTGTTTCAGGACCCCAATAGATATCTTCTTCAGGCTCATAAATATCGGCGCGACCACCGCCAAAACCAAATGTCTTAAAACCACAAGATTCCATTGCGACATTACCTGCAAGAATCATGAGGTCAGCCCAAGAGAGTTTATTGCCATATTTAGCTTTGATGGGCCAAAGAAGGCGGCGTGCTTTGTCGAGGTTGCCGTTGTCTGGCCAGCTATTAAGAGGAGCGAAACGCTGCGATCCCGATGTCGCGCCGCCACGGCCATCATATGTGCGGTATGTGCCCGCGCTGTGCCACGCCATGCGCACGAAGAGGCCTGCATATGTTCCGTAATCTGCTGGCCACCAGTCTTGGCTGTCTGTCATAAGATCAGTTAGGTCTGCTTTGACCGCTTTAAGGTCGAGGCTTTTAAAGGCCGTCGGATAGTCAAAATTAGCATCCATTGGATTCACATTGGAGGAATTCTGGTTGAGAGTTTTCAGGTTAAGCTGATTGGGCCACCATTTCAGATTTGCTGAGCTGCCTTTGCTTGCGCCGTGCATAACGGGGCACTTGCCGACAGGCGTCGCATTTTCTTCGTTAATGTCATAAGGTTGGTCACCCATAGGTCTCTCCATTTTTGTTAAGCTTGGTGTAGTTTGCTAAAACGTAGTCTTTTTAAAGCGCTATTGCTAATTGGAATTACCAAAAAGTTTAATAGGTCATGTCTATCACTTTGTTAAATGATTGCGTGATTGACTATGGGTGCGTATCACATGAATAATTAGTGTGGATATCAAAACTACCTGCGCTTTTGATATCCGCTACTTTTTGAAGGCTTGAAAGGTTTTTGTCTAGCGGGTTGGGCGTTACTTTTTTCGGGCTTCCCGTAATCACGGCGCAACCGTTGCCCCATGCGCGTCAGCATTTCATAATTGATCGTGCCTATTTCAGAGGCTTCATTTTCAAGCTGATCTCCGCGGAAGACCACCACGCCGCCAACCTCTTTATGCATATGCACATCGGTAATATCGACCATAGTGATATCCATAGAAACGCGCCCGACAACTGGGACAGCTTCGTCATGCAATGTGGCATAGCCTTTATTGGATGCCAGCACGGGGATGCCATCAGCATAGCCCGCACCCAGCACAGCAATCTGCATATCGCGCGGAGCGGTGTAGCTCGCATTATAACCAATGCTCTCACCCTTATTAATATTGCGAATTTGCAGGATAGGCGCGAGGAGGGTGACGACGGTGCGGATGTCTTCTTGTTCAGGCGTGTTGGTGGCGTAACCGCCATAAAGTCCGATGCCGGGGCGTACCATTTGGAAATGATAGGGCTTACCCAGATAAGTCCCCGCCGTATTGGCAAGGCTGAGCGGAGTCATAGGAAGCTGCGCGGCTGCGCGTTTAAATTTTGCGAGTTGCTGCGCGTTCAGCGGATGATCTTTATCTGGCGCGCAAGCGAGATGGCTCATGACCCATTCGGGATTCAGCGCACTCCAAAGTTTCTTATCGCGCGCAAATTCTTTAAACTCTTCTTCGTCAAAGCCAAGGCGGTTCATGCCAGTGTCGATGTGAATAGCAGTATAAGGCGGCTCATTCACACTATTGCTGACTTGCGCCCAAAATTGAGCTTGTTCTAGTGAGTTAATCACGGGCTTGAGCTTCGCGCCGAGCAACACACCTTTATCGCGCGGCGAGGGGCCGTTTAGAACATAAATCGCAGAATTAGGCCCAACGCTATCGCGTAGTATTTTACCTTCGCCAGCGGTAGCCACAAAGAAGATACGACATCCAGCCCCATAAAGCGCACGTCCAACTTGGGTCGCGCCAAGGCCATAAGCATCCGCCTTGACCGAGGCGCCAATCTTGGCATTGCCCACGCGCTTCTTGATCGTTTCGTAATTATAACGAAGATTATCGAGGTTCACGCGCATGGTGGGGCGTGTGGAGTAGGAGGGTTGCATTTAAAAACTTTCTTTCGTCATACCGTCGCAATGCGAAGCATTGCCCGGTACCCATGCCTGAGTCTGTCCACAAATGCTATCTCGGAATAATATGATAATCTTAAGGCATGGGTTCCGCCACGACTACGTCGTGAGACGGAATGACAGAATTTAAATTATTTAATGCCCACCCTCAAACCTATCATCTTGCGCCAAGTTACCAAATTTCGTGAGGTCAGGGTTAAAGGAGAGCTTGACAGTACCGATGGGGCCGTGGCGTTGCTTGCCGATAATGACTTCGGCTTTGCCGTGAAGCTGTTCCATATCCTCTTGCCATTTCAAATGCTCTTCTGTGCCTTCGCTAGGTTCTGACCGGGCGACATAATATTCTTCCCGGAAGACAAACATCACCACATCAGCGTCTTGTTCAATCGAGCCTGATTCGCGTAGGTCAGACAGTTGCGGGCGTTTATCATCGCGCTGTTCGACTTGCCGCGAGAGCTGGGCCAGGGCGAGGACAGGTATGTCGAGTTCCTTGGCGAGAGCTTTCAGGCCCTGCGTAATCATGGAGACTTCTTGCACACGATTGGTACTGGAATTCATACCTGCGCCGCCTGTGAGGAGCTGGAGATAGTCAACCACAATCATATCAAGCCCGACCATTCGCTTAAGGCGTCGCGCCCGCGCAGAGAGCGCGCCGATAGAAATGCCGCCCGTATCATCAATATGGAGCGGGATGCGGTTAATCTCATCGGCGCTGTCGCGAATATGCTCATATTGTTCCGCCGTGATATCGCCGCGGCGGATTTTGTGGGACGGGACTTGGGAATGTTCTGCGAGCAAACGCGTAGCAAGCTGTTCTGAGCTCATCTCAAGAGAGAAGAAGCCGACCACGCCGCCTTCGACGGTTTTCTCAATACCGTTATCATCTTTTTCGCGTTTGAATTTTTTGGCGATGTTAAAAGCGATATTGGTCGCGAGCGAGGTCTTACCCATGGACGGGCGGCCCGCGAGGATAATGAGGTCAGAGCGGTGCATCCCGCCGAGTTGCCTGTCGAGGTCAATCAGGCCCGTTGATGTGCCGGAGAGGTGTCCGTCTCGAGAAAATGCGGCAGACGCCATTTCGATCGATTTGATGAGGGCGTTTTCAAAACTGACAAAGCCTGATTGAGTCCCGCCAATTTCAGCTAAATTATAAAGCTGACTCTCTGCTGATGTGATTTGATTTTGAGCATCTTGTTCGCTGTCAGGATCCGTGGCTTCGCCTTTAATGCCGTCTGCAAGGCGGATAAGTTCTCGGCGCATCGCCATGTCTAAAATTAGTTTAGCATATTCAGGCGCGGTTGACCCAGGAGGTGCATTATCAAGTAACAGCGCGAGATATTCGACACCACCAATATCCACCAATGTTTCGTCTTGCGAGAAGCGGTTCTTAAGGACAATCGCATCGGCTAAGTTGCCGCGCTCAATAAGTATGGCGATTGAATCGAATATACGAACGTGGACGGGATTATAGAAGTGCTTGGCCTGCACGATACCTGAAATGCGGTGGTAAACCTCATTATCATAAAGCAATGCGCCAATAAGAGCTTGCTCTGCCTCTTGGCTTTGCGGGGTCGAGTCGAGTTCGGACGAAATACCCGCATCGTTATCTTGAATTAATGCCATAAATTAGCTCTAAGGCAAAGGCAGCGAAAGTGATAGCCGCGAATTCATATATTTCCCAAAATCTCTGAACTTACCCACGCTATTCACACAGTGTGGATAGGATAATTTGGCAGACGCGCGGGTGGGGGGAGCTCCGCGCGTCTGCCGGCCCAAGCCGAAACTAAGTTAGAGGAGAGTTCGACTTCGTATTACTAGGCTTAAACCTCGGATAGTGATTTTACGAGGTCACCAACATTATCAGCAAGTTCGCCAATATTGAACTCGACATTTTCTGCTGTGGCAGCGCCCAAGACTTCACCGGTAAAGGCATTGACAAGCAGAGCTTTGGCTTTCGCTTTCTGCCAGCTGTCACAGCCATCCTTAACCGAAAGTCCCGTCTCGCGCAGAGCCTTGCCGCCAAAGCTGGCCCATGTCGCATCGGGTCCAACGCCATAAATGAGAACATAAGGGTAGCCTTCGGAAGCCGCCGTGATGCGGACTTCGTCAATTTTGTTATCTGTGTCTTGTCCGGGATAGGCAATTTCAGGGATGTATTTGATGTAGTCGCCAGCATTCATCAGCTCGATATCCGCACTCATGCGCTTATCTAGCATCTCCCAGTCAACCTCTTCGCCGTAAGGCGTCGGGATAAGGCGGCCACCATCCAAGCGGGCGACGGCAATTTTAGCAGAGGCTTCAATGATGGGGCTGTTATAGGTTGTTTCAGAGAGCGTTGGTCCGTCAAATAATTCCACAGCCGCTCCGGGCGCAAGAAGAGGATTTGTGACCTCCAATGCTGAAGCGCTATTGGCGAAGCCAGTAATTAAGGTGGCTATCGCCGCTGTTTTGAAAAGTGTTTTTGTTTTAAGTTTGGTCATGGTCAGCCCTCCTTGAGCCTGTTTTAAGTGTTGATGACCTTTATTTGCCGCGCGATAAGGGCGAGGTTTTGCTAGCTCTGTGATAATTTCGGGGCAATGTTTTGGTAATGTGGCACAAAAAAGCCGAAAGCGACCAATTAAGGCAACTTCCGGTCATGATGCTGAACGCCGCATAAATAAGATTAGAAAGTCAGAATATCGCCGATACCTTGGACATGTGCCCCTAGGCCATCTTTGGGGCTCCAGCTTCGGTCCATGCCGAGGAAGGAATTGGGGTCCAATTCCATAAGACCAATCAGAACTTCAGCTACAATACGTGCGCCGACAGGGCCGAGACCCTCGCCGGGCTCGAAGTTTCCGGCTGTGGTTTCGCGTCCGATCTGTGCAGCCTCGCTTAGCATATAATACCAAAGCGGGGTTTTTCCGCCGAGCGCGCCGCCGGAGTCCGTATCAGCCGCTGTAGAAACAGTTTGAATGTCAGCAGGATCTATATCCATAAATTCGGCCATAACCTCACCGGACGGCATAAGGAAACTTTGACTACGCAGAAGGTTGCGCGTTGCAAGTGAGGCTTCATCGCCCGCTGCAACAAAAGGAAGGTCAAGCAAAATGGGGGCGAGTTGTGTATCTAGCCTTTCAGCCTTTTGGACGTTTCTATTTTGCGAGGTCTCAAATATTTCATGCATGTCCACGACGGCATCCATATCTGATAAGGCTGTAAAACCTCTGCCAAGCTTATTGCCAAATAAAGACAGAGACGATTTGTTTTTCTGAACCTGGATTTTCTGCGGGGCCATAGAATGACCAAAACGATATCCTGCAATAGAGAATTCAACAGGAATATAAGGTTGATTACTTCCGACGCAGTAAAACTTGCGTCCGCGGCTTAGAATATCCCAAACAACAGCGCCGCCGCACATTTTTTGAAGAAAGTCATGAATAATAGCCCAGTGATAGTGACGGATCACAAGTTTACGGGTTTCTTCAAACAGCTCTCCGCCATGATATTTTGGTGATAAAACGTCAGCAACCTTATTATGGAAGCGTATCATGCCGAGCTGGATTTGCGAGATAATGCGGTTCTCATCATTGCGAGGGTCGCCAATGACGGCGGTGCCACGCGGTGAGCGCACAAGGTCTTCCTGTTCAAGTGCTGTAGCGCCGCTAATGTCAGCTCCGGTCAACAGCTTAACACCGCCAAATGTGCCGCCTTGGTCATAAAGAAATGGAGAGGCTTCGGGACCGTCGCCATATATACAGTCCAAATCTAAATTGGGGGTGCGCAGATTGGGTGTCTCAAATGCGGAGTTTATGCGGCTGAAAGAAGATGACGTATCTAGAGTGATATCATGATCGATAAACTGCCCAAAGAAAACATGGCCTACGGGAACTGTTTGTGTGCGAGTCCCGCTTGTTCCAGCATTCATGGGGCCGTCTTTTGCGCCTAAGGCGCGAAGAATATCGGGATCCGTATAAAGCGGGGGGAGCGACGTAAATAATCGTCCGAAATTTCCTGCGATAAGGTTTTGATCTTCTGAAAAATTGCAGAAATGAGGGAGGCCATTAAAAGCCATCATACCGTGGTGTGACATATCTTGCTCCATAGTGGGGTTGAGGGAGCTTAAAGCTTACTGAATATTCTTGGCCGGACTCGTGATGCGGGTCACAGTGTCAGGAAATCATTTTTGTTGGATAAAATTATCCGCCTTATTCTAGCCTCGTTAAATGCTCAGAAAGTCAGGATGTTCAAGCATATATGTTCAATTTTAATTCTGTCGTCTTTTATATTCGGTTTAACCTCTGCAGGAGAGATAGACGAAACCCAACGCAGTCGCTATGCAGAAGCAAAATATGCGAAGCCGCTCGATAAAGCGCTTCGGAAAAAAGGACTTGCGCTAGGTAATGCTGTGTTTCTGCGCATTACGAAGACGCAATCAAAAAGAGATGAGGCCGGACAGCTCGAAGCCTTCGTTGAAAATAAGGACGGCGACTTTGTTTTCCTCAAGGCTTGGGATATTTGTGCTTATTCTGGAGAACTAGGTCCAAAGCTCAAGCAAGGGGACAAGCAATCCCCTGAAGGCTTTTACTTTGTGAAGCCGGGACAGATGAATCCCTATTCGAGTTATCATCTTAGTTTTAACCTTGGTTATCCAAATGCCTATGATCGCGGGCATGGGCGAACAGGAAATTACCTTATGGTGCATGGCGATTGCGTATCAATTGGCAGTTATGCCATGACGAATGATGGCATTGAAGAAATCTACACATTAATGGGCGCGGCTCTCAAAGGCGGGCAGCCTTTTGTGAGGGTTCACGTCTTTCCTTTCCCGATGACAGAAGGAAATTTGAAATTTTACAAAGACAATACGAATATCACCTTTTGGAAGAACCTAAAAACAGGCTGGGATTGGTTTGAAGAGAAGGGCCGTCCGCCAAATGTAAATGTCTCTGAAAAGCGCTATGTTTTCAGCGAGGCGCGGTAACACTTCATTAACGCAATAATCCTTGGCTTTATCTAAATGTTCGCCTACTGTTCTCATTATGGACTCTATTAGGATCATAGGGCTAGACCCTTCGCTTGTGGCTTGTGGCTGGGGCGTGGTCGAGGCGCAGGGGCTAAAAATTCGGCATGTCGCGCATGGCGTGATTAGGCCGAACCCAAAGGCTGAGCTGCATTTGCGTCTGCGCGAGCTCTTTGAAACGATTACGGATGTGATTCAGCTACATGACCCGTCAGAAGCGGCTGTTGAAGAGGCCTTTATGAAGAACAACGCGGCGAGTGCGATTAAGCTCGGACATGCAAGGGCGGCTTGCCTGCTCGCAGGTAGCATGGCGGGGCTCGGCGTCGGTGAATATTCCCCGCGCTCGGTCAAAAAATCCGTTGTCGGGACGGGCACGGCGGATAAAGCCCAGGTCGCCCATATGATGAATGTCCTTATGCCGGGCTGCAGCGTGAAAGCTGGCGATGCGGCGGATGCGCTTGCCATTGCCATATGCCATGCTCACCGCGTGAAGGCTGCCGGTGCATTGTTTCGGAGAGTTTCATGATTGGAATGCTAACAGGCACTTGCCTGATGGCGGGGACGGGCGAGGCGATTATTGACGTTGGCGGCGTTGGGTACCTCTTGCAATGCGGTTCTCGGACTTTGGGTAATCTCGGCGTGGGCGAGACGGTCTGTCTCCATGTTGAAACCCATGTGCGCGAACAAGCTATTACGCTTTATGGGTTTCATAGCGAGGAAGAGCGCGCTTGGTTTGTGCGTCTGCAATCCGTGCAGGGCGTGGGGCCGAAAGCGGCGCTGGCGATTTTAGATATTATGACGCCGGGGCAAATCCTGTCTGCGGCAAGCCTTGAAGATAAAACGGCTTTTGCGCGCGCCAAAGGTATTGGCCCAAAGTCTGCGGGACGTATTGCGATTGAGCTGTCGGGAAAACCTGCACCAGCTGGACGCGGCTTTCAGCCAGTCTTCACAAAACCCAGCGGCGGCACACCGTCCGAGGCAGAGCGTAATGAAGGCCTTTCCGATATGCGTCTGCGTAATGATGCGGTGTCTGCGCTTGAGAATTTGGGCATTGGTCAATCCGATGCCTTGCGAGCCGTGGCCTCGGCCTATAACACGTTCACGGATGATCCGCCGCTTGATGATTTGATTAAGGTGGCGCTTAAGGAATTGAGTCAGTAATTGGACGAGAGTGACCGCATAATCGGCGCAGACAGCCAAGTCGGGGATGGGCGTGACCGTGCGCTTCGTCCTTTGTCCTTTGACGATTTTGTTGGGCAAAAAGGCGCGATTAAGAATCTGAAAGTCTATGTCGAGGCGGCGCGGCGGCGCGAAGAGCCTTTGGATCATCTTTTGCTGTCCGGTCCGCCGGGATTGGGTAAGACAACACTGAGTCAGATTGTGGCGCGGGAGCTTGGCGTGAATTTTCGGTCCACCTCTGGCCCTGTGATTTCTAAGGCGGGGGATTTGGCGGCGCTCCTGACCAATTTGGAGCCGCGTGATGTGCTGTTCATTGATGAAATTCACCGTCTTAATCCTGTGGTCGAGGAAGTGCTTTACCCCGCCATGGAAGACTTTGAACTCGACCTGATTATCGGGGAGGGGCCAGCGGCCCGCTCTATCAAGATTGATCTCGCGCCTTTCACATTAATCGGCGCGACGACGCGGGCAGGGCTACTGGCCACGCCGCTGAGGGATCGTTTTGGTATTCCCGTACGGCTCGAATTTTATGATACCGAAGAGCTCACCAAGATTGTCCTGCGCGGGGCGGGTAAGCTCGATATGGATATGACGGCGGATGGGGGGCGCGAGATTGCGCGCCGCGCGCGCGGAACGCCGAGGGTAGCGGGACGTCTCCTCCGCCGCGTCCGTGACCTAGCCGAAGATAATGGTCATGCGACAGTTGATAAAATCGCCGCCGATGCGGCGCTAATACGCTTGGGCGTTGATGATATCGGGCTGGATAAGCAGGATATGCATTATCTCCATGCGCTGTGCGAAATGTTTGGCGGTGGCCCTGTTGGGGCGGATACACTCGCGGCGGCATTATCCGAAGCTCGCGACGCCCTCGAAGATGTCATCGAGCCCTACCTCATTCAGCAAGGCTTTCTACAGCGCACCCCAAGAGGCCGCGTCGCCACAGCGAGAGCCTTTGCGCATTTAGGGTTAGCTGCGCCAGTTAAGCCTATCGCGCCGCAACTCTTTGGGGATGGTACGGATGGATAGTCAAGAACCAACAATGGGCGAGTTTCAGGGGCGGGAGCATCACTATCCGTTGCGCGTGTTCTATGAAGATACGGATTTTACGGGTATCGTCTATTACGCAAACTACCTCCGTTTTTTTGAGCGCGCGCGGAGTAGTTTCTTTCGTCTCGTTGGCTTTAATCACGCCGACCTCTGGGACGCCGAAGACCCGCTCGCCTTCGCTATTCGTAAAATAGAACTCGACTATAAAAAACCCGCCCGCGTGGATGATCACCTCACTATGGTCACGACCTATGACAAAATGAAAGGCGCAAGGCTCTGGGTCTCTCAAGCCTGTTATCGCGGCGACGAGTTGTTAGTAACAGCGGTGAGTGAAGCTGCTTGTATCACGCCAGAGGGCAGGCCGAAGAGGGCACCTAAGTGGATGATTGAGAAGCTTGAGCCTTATTTGCTAGGTTTATAAACTTGCATTTAACTCAAATTGACATCCTAAATAGCTCATTTTAGGCTATGAAAATGATATTTAATTTTTTGAAACTTTTTCTTTTGATATCGTTGCTATTGATTGCGGCATGTTCTGAAAAAGTCGAAGCTCCACCAGAAGTCACAGCTTACATAACTAACGCTGAATATGTTTTAGACGCTATAAAAACCAATAAAACATCTGCTGTAGCCTTTCAGGTCAAGCCTATTCGTTCAACTGCTTGTGAGCACATGTATATCGAGTTTGGCCAAAAGAATGCTGAGGGGCAATGGGGTACAACTAATGTTGCTTTTCCAGGAAAAGATCGCCGTAATAATTTTGGTCAAGACAAACTGAGTGACCAGATTCATTTCGTAGAAGTTGATGGAGAGGGTGAGTTTGGGATAGTTGCTCTTGGCTGCAAACCTTATGGTAAAGATATGAAAACCTACAGAGGGCTCATGGCTGAGTTCAAAGTGGATTACGGCCGTTTGAATTATATTGGTGAAATTGCCTTACTCCCTGCCGGAACTGACTTTGCAACAGTTTATTTAGTCAATCGATCAGAGTTTGCGAAAGAACAAATCAGAGTTGAATTGGTGGAGCTTGAGCCATTTTTTCAAGAAAATATTTCGGAAACATATGTGCCTCAATTGTCAAAGGAACAACAAGCCGCTCTCGATGCCATGGATGCCAGAGAAAAGGCAATGAAGCCATTATTCGATTTGCGTAATCAGGCTGCTGATCAGGCCAATCTCGCGATTCGTGAGTGGAATAACCACTTAACTAAATATGGGGGCCGCGACAATAAAAATGAAACTGCTGAATCTAAACGAAGGTCTGTTGAAATTTTCAAGAGAAAGGAGGCTTTAGAGGAAAGAGTTAAATTGCATGATAAATTTATAGATGAGGGTAGAAGCTTAGATTATGTTCGGCGATATATAGCATTGTTAAATGACTATGAGGCAAAGAAGTTTGCGCGTGACAATAAGACGAATGGTGATGATTTTGAAGGTATGAGAGCTGCTGCCGATGCTCATGATGCACTTCTAAAGTTTAAAAGAAGCAATCCATAATCAATGACCCAAATCACTCACACACCCTTTGTTCCATGGACACAGCGTCCCACCGCTGACGTACGCCGCGCGTCCCAAGCGCAATATATGCACGGCATGACGGAAATTTTGGCCGCTGAAGGACCAATGCAGGCGCTGTCTTTATTCCAGATTTACGGCAAAGCGAGCGGCGTCATGAAACTGGCTGCGCCTGTGCGGAAACTCTGTGAGCGGGCTTTGCTGGCAGGAGAAAAGGCGGGCGAGCTTGTCATTGAGCGCGAGGACGACAGCGAAGTTGAAGGCCTGGAAGATAGCGTGTGCTGGATTGTGCGCTTGCCTGATACGCCGCGCGTCATTGTACGCGATCTTGGCAATCGCGGCTTCGCCGATATTCCGATGAGTGAGCTTGCCGCGCTAGTTCTTGAAATCCGCACGCAGGACGAATTTATGGGCCGCGAGGATATTTACCGCGCCGTGCTCGACCATTACGGCCTGCAAAAACTCACAGCACTGGTGCGCCGCCGCCTCGACAAAGTGCTTGAGATTTATTTCTAATGACACGCGACACACTTTTCCTTCTCGCTCCGGGCTTCTTTGATAATGAGCGGCGAGAATATTGTCCTGAATGTGCAGAAATTTCGGGTCTCTTGAGCTATTATCCCGCGATTAAGGATAGCCTAGATATTGTTTATCAGCCCATCGCCAAGCCGCGTGCAGACATTGTCGCTTTGTTAGGTGATAAAAATCAAAACTGTCCGACCTTGGTATTATCGCAGGGCAGTCCGTCTTTTGAGAATTGCGGTATCATGCAAAAAAACGGGCACTGTTTTATCAACAATGCCCGTGATATCGGCCGTTATTATTCACAGCGATTTGGTACGGCGGTTCCGCGCGGCACTGGGCCGATTTAACCTTCGGCGTCTTCAGATATCGTTTCTCCAATACCAGGGCCAGTTTCGCCAATTTCGATCGCGTCTTTATCGCAAATATCGAGGACTTCGCGGCCTTCTGTATCGACATAAATAATTTGTGCAGGTTTAACGACAATGGTGCGTTTCACCTTGTTTTCAATCGGTTCATAGGGCGGGTTATCGATCATTGTAATCGCATATTGGACCTTCGTTTCTGCGGGAATAGTAACTTTCGTAAGTACGGAAACAGGGGCGCAGGTTTGAATAGGTTCAGGCGGTATCACGACAACAGGCTCTGGAACGGGCTCTGGAACGGTCGTACAGGCTGCGAGGCTCGTCATAAGGGCAGCGCTTAATAGCAAAGTAATGCGTGTCATAATATCTCCAATTTCTGTAATCATATCACACAGTGCGACTGAATTGTGGCTGAACATGTGAATTCTTGTGACAATTATCCTAATTTTGCCTTGTTTAAGGGTATGGTTAAGACTTTGTTTCTATTCTTGAGAAGGTTACAGCCTCTTAATTAGCCCTTTTGCTACGAATGCCCTTAAATCCATGCATGATAAAGGTTACCTTCGCGTGAAAAGCGAATCAGCCAAATGGAAGTGAATATGTTTTTAATCGAATTAGTCCTGCAATCTGCAAATTTGGAGCCGATTGCAAATGGCGATTTCTCCTTTTGGTCACTTTTCAGCCGCGCTGATTGGGTCGTAAAGGGGGTTATGATTATCCTTGTTGTGGCGTCTTTTTGGTCTTGGGGCATCGCCGTGGATAAAGCGATTACAATGTTCTTGTTAAAGCGCCGCGCTACAGCATTTGAAGACACATTTTGGTCTGGAAAGACCTTGGATGAACTTTCTACAGGACTAGCGGGCGACACGCGTGATCCCATGGCCCGTGTGTTTGCGGCTGCCATGCGTGAATATGAAGAGAGCAAGACAATGCCGCGAACAGATGCGGTCAGCGTTTCCTCTCAACAGCGAATTGACAGCGTTATGAATCTTGTTGTGAATCGCGAAATGGCCAAGGCCGAACGGGGCATGTCTGTTTTGGCCACAGTCGGCTCTGCATCAGTCTTTATCGGCCTATTCGGAACTGTTTGGGGGATTATGAATGCCTTCCGCGCCATTGCAGCCTCACAGAACACAAGCCTGACTGTTGTGGCCCCGGGTATTGCTGAGGCTTTATTTGCGACGGCGCTGGGCTTGATCGCGGCTATTCCAGCCGTGATTTTCTATAATAAATATTCAACAGACCTTGATAAATATTCGGGTCGCCTTGAAGGCTATGCCGACGAACTCTCAGCCATCCTATCCCGTAAAATTAGTAAGGGCGGGTAGCTGCGATGGGAATGACAACAGGTATGGGCGGAGGCCGAAGAGGCGGACGCCGCCGCTCGCGCCGAAGAGGCGGCTTGAATACTGAAATAAACGTCGCGCCATTGGTTGACGTTATGTTGGTGCTTTTGATTGTATTTATGATTGCCGCGCCATTGCTCTCTGTTGGCGTGCCTGTGGAGCTTCCAAAGACGGATGCAAAAGCACTACCGTCGCAGCAAGAACCAATTACTATTACTGTCGATTTTGAGGGCGGCGTTTTTATTCAAGATGAAGAGATTTCTTTAGACGAACTCGCAACGCGCCTGATTGCCGTGTCCACGAATGGCTATGAAGAGCGTATCTATCTGCGCGGTGACCGCGACACGGATTACGGAGAAGTGATGAAAGTTATGGCGCGGATTAACACAGCGGGCTTTACCAACATCGGCCTCGTCACGGACCCGATATCGCAATAGATGAAACTCGGCCTTCCTATATCCTTTGTCTTGCATGGGGCGGCTATATTTGGCGGTATGTTTGTTTACAGCGGGGCTGTGAAGCCTTTGCCCGAAACGCGTATCATTCCCATTGAGATTGTGAGTGTTTCTGAGACCACGAATATTCGCGCCGCAATAAGAACACCAAAGCCCGAAAAAATAACGCCGCCTGATATGGAGCCTATGACCCTGGAAACTCCAATGGAAAATGCTCCCGAGGAAGCCGACGCAAAAGAGGCTCCGAAAGAGGCCGAGCAACCAACTGAAAGTGTTAAAGAGGCTGAAGTCAAAATTCCGGATGAAGATGCTATCCCGCGTCCGGATAAAGTCATTGAAGACGTCTCCGAAGAGCCGGAATTACCGGCATTTGATTTGGATAAGCTTTCTTCGATGATTGACCGCTCGCGCGAAACGGCGCCTGAGAAAAATCAGCAAAAAGTGCTGCAATCCGAATCGAATAATTATGTCTTCGCTGAAAACTCACGTGCAAGCTCTGGCGCGGGGACAGAAATGACAATCAATGAAATGGATGCTTTGCAATCGGCCATGTATAAGTGTTGGCGTATGCCGGCCGACGCCAAAAATCCTGAAAAACTTGTGGTGCGGTTGTCTGTAAAAATATTACCGGATGGTTTTGTACAAGACGTCAAAATTATCGACAGTGCGCGTCAACGCCGGAATGATCCCGGAAACCCCTTTTGGGATGTGGCTGAGCAACGTGCGGTCAGGGCTGTCTCTCAATGCGGGCCCTATGATTTTCTACCTGCTGAAAAATATAGCCAGTGGAAAGATATGACCCTAAACTTCAGGCCAAATGTTTAATTAGGCACATAAAGGAATTGAAATTTTGAAACGTTTTATACTCTTATTTTGCGTCGTATTTCTCACAGCCTTGTGTGTGGTTAGCAGTGCTCAGGCGCAGCTCGAAATTGATATAACGAAGGGAAATATTGATCCTACACCAATTGCGGTGCCTAGCTTTCTAGGCACAGATACAGAAATGCGCGAATTGGGACAGGATATCGCAAAGGTCATACGCGCGGATTTGGAGCGCTCAGGACTTTTTAAATCTCTGGACCCTGCCAGTTTTTTGGAAACGCAAACCAATATTGACTATCAGCCAACATTTGCGGATTGGCGCGTTATAAAGGCTGAGGCTTTGGCCTCAGGCCGCGTTGTCAGAGAGACAGATACAAAGATAAGGGTTGAATTTCGCCTTTGGGATATCTTTGCCGGCAACCAACTTGCAGGGCTTAGGTTTTCGGCGACGCAAGACAACTGGCGCCGAACAGCTCATAAGGCGGCGGATGCTATTTACAAAGCTCTGACGGGTGAAGAAGGCTATTTTGACAGCCGTATCGTTTTTATTGATGAAAAGGGCCCCAAAACAGACCGTAAAAAACGCCTCGCGATAATGGATCAAGATGGCCATGCCCCTCAATATTTGCTGGCTGGGTCTGATCTCGTTGTTACGCCGCGCTTCTCGCCATCGGCTCAAAAAATCACATTTATGAGTTATGAGAATGTTATTCCGCAAGTCTATCTGCTCGATATTGAAACCGGACGCCGTGAACTCTTGGGCAATTTCCCGGGTATGACATTTGCGCCGCGTTTCTCGCCTGATGGAAATACGCTGATTATGTCGATGATGAGCAAAAGTAACAGTGATCTCTATGCTATGGATTTGCGGACACGCTCAACATCCCGCCTGACGAATGATCCATCGATTGATGTCTCCGGCAGTTTCTCGCCTGACGGCCGTAAAATTGTTTTCAACTCGGATCGCGGCGGCTCCCCTCAGCTTTACACAATGAATGCGAATGGCACGAATAAGAAACGCATAAGCTTTGGCAAAGGGCGTTACTCTGCGCCTGTCTGGTCGCCGCGCGGTGACAAAATTGCTTATGTCAAAAGCCTGGACGGCAAATTTACAATTGGAGTCATGAATCCAGACGGCTCGGGCGAACGGCAGCTTACTGAGAGTTACATGGATGAGGGGCCGACATGGTCCCCTAATGGCCGCGTTATAATCTTCTCTCGCGAAACCAAAGGCAGGAATGGGTCGAACTCAATTTGGTCCGTCGATTTAACGGGTCAGAACTTGCGCAAAGTAAATACACCTGGAAAGTCGTCAGACCCAGCTTGGTCTCCCTTATTGCCTTAATCTAGGGCTTAAGAGTCTTTTAGGGTGTGTTTTTGCCCTACATTGCTAGAATTTAAAGCTATTGCCATTCAATTGCCTTGATTGAGATGAAATCACACGGTTTACTTGGGAAATAAAAGAGCCGAGTGAATTGAGGACAAAAACTATGACGATTAAACCCATTGCCATCTCCCTAGCTGTGTTAGCGCTGAGTGCTTGCGCGACAAAACCGAAGATAGAGCCTGTTCAAGAACGGCCAGTTGTCGAGGCGCCTCCGCAGATATTTGAGGACACTAAACCAACGCCTGCGCCTGTTGTTCAGCTTCCGCCTGTTGATCAAGGCCCAGTCTTTGACCCCAATGCACCTGTGCCGGGATCTATAGCAGATTTTGCCTATCAAGTCGGCGGTGAGCCGCGTATCTATTTTGGCTATGATCGCTATGATCTGACAAATGAAGCCCGCGAAGCCCTTCGCCGTCAAGCGCAATGGCTTCAGGCTTATGGGCAAGTTAATGCAATTATCGAGGGCAATGCGGATGAGCGCGGAACACGCGAATATAATCTGGCTTTAGGCGCTCGCCGCGCTGATACGGTCAAAGCCTTTTTGGTGAGCCAAGGCGTAAGTCCTTCGCGACTCACGACTGTATCCTACGGTAAAGAACGTCCAATTGACGGCGCTTCTAATGAGGCGGGTTGGGCCAGAAACCGAAATGGCCATACGAATATTACGACTGGAACAATTGGCTAAGCTCTATTCGGGCGTTAATGTTTCTGTAATAACTTTAACTGCCTTTTAATCACACTGGCCTTATTTGGGCTCTATAGTCGGGTCATAATATGATCCGACTTTTTGATTTCATGAGGATAATATGATGCGCACATTATTTGCAGCACTCTTACTTTCGACATCACTGCTAGCAACGCCTGTCATGGCGCAAAGCAAAAAAGAATTAGCAGCTGTCGATGCGCAGCTTGCACAGCGCCTTTCAACGCTTGAGTCTCGCATGTTGACCGGAGACCCAGCGGCTGAGCGCCTTATGCAAAAAATGGATGCCTTGGAAACATCGATGCGCACCCTACGCGGTGAAGTCGAACAGCTTCGCTTTGAACGGGACAGTTTATTGCAACAAGTAGAGGCCATGGCGGGTGATACAGCGATGACGCAGGATCTGATTAATCGCATGAAAATTCACCTCGATGCCGTTGATTTGGTCGCGAGTGAACACAGGGGATCTCCTGTGCAAAGCGGTTCTTTCGAACCCCGTACTTATGGAAGTGATAATATGGCTGGTTCCACACTTCCGCCTTTGATGGATACAGAAAGTTATTCTTCGCAACCCGTTTACCCGGGCGGAGAGACTCTGTCTCAAATTCCAAGCGCGCCCGTATTCAAAGAGCAAACAATTGGTGTTCAAGAGCGTTATAACGATGTTTCTGAGCTGTCCAAAGTCGGTCAAACCAAATTAGCCGAAGGTGATTTCTCAGGCGCGCAAACAGCCTTTAAGCAATATCTTGAATTTAATCCCAATGCGGCAGATGCGGGAGAGGTGAATTTTTGGCTCGGTGAAAGCTATTACGTCCGCGGAGGTTATGCTGATGCGGCGGATGCCTATATTACATCTATGCGCAAAGCTCCTAAAGGACCTAAAGCGCCGGACGCGATGGTTCGCTTGGCGGCGACCCTTGGTAAGCTCGGGAATAAAGCTGAAGCCTGCCAGACATTAGCGACATTTCCAGCGCAATTCCCAAATGCCTCTGCCAGCGCAAAAGAAAAGGCGAGAATCGAAGCTGCTCGAACAGGATGCTAGGATGTTTTTGAAACATAAGCTGGGTTAGGTGAGCCCGTAATCCAAGATGTCACTTACATCGCAATTATACCGAAAAATAGACGACCTTATCCCGAAGGGTGAGGCTTTTGCGATTGCTTCTTCGGGCGGTGGCGATAGCACGGCCCTTGTTCACGCTTTAAGAGAACACCCTCAAGCCAATTTTGTCTATATTGTCGATCATAACCTCCGAGCAGGGTCTTGCATAGAAGCTAAAGATGCTAAGGCTTTTGCGAAAGAGTGTGGATATAAGGCCAAGGTTTTGACATGGTCCCATGACAGGCCCCAGAGCGGTCTTCAAGAGAAAGCGCGATGTGCCCGCTATGCGCTTATGGGCGCTCAATGCCGGACAGATGGAATTAAATATTTGCTGACCGCGCACCATAAAGATGATCAGGCAGAAACACTTCTCATGCGCTATGAGCGCAAAACAGATTGGCGCGGCGCGGCGGGTATGGCTGAATTCACTTATGCGCCGATCTGGCCTGAACTTGCCATGGTCAATATAGTTAGGCCTTTGCTTGAAAGGAGTCGCGCAGATCTTCGGGGCTATAACCGTGAACATAAGCTGTCATGGGCAGAAGATCCATCAAATCAGAACCGAGATTTCGCGCGTATTCGGGCCAGAGATGAATTGACCGAAAACACTGAACTCAAGTGTGAGCTTTTGAATACAGCTGAAAACATGAAAAAGGCTCTCAATAAAGAGAGGGAGATTTTGCGGCAAGATGCTAATAAGCTAAAGGTCGATGAAATGGGGCTTATCCATCTAAGCTCAAAACCATTGCCCGAACTTATGTTTCAGTGCCTGAGGGCAGCCAGCGGCTTAGGACAGCATATTGATAGAGCTAAACTAAAAAGACTGCTCAAAATGATGGGAAACAGCTCTTTTAAATCAGCAACGCTTTGCGGGGCCATGATTGCAAAAGAAAAATCCAGGTTCATTATCTGTCGTGACCCAGTCGCTGTAACAGGACGCCGCGATGGAGGGCAGGGCGTAAGCGCGGGACCTATGCCGTTGTCAAAACATTACAGCATTTGGGATGGCCGTTGGGCCGTCAAATCAACTCTGCCAAATATTTCAATTGCCGCGCAATACAGTTTGGATAATCCACGCGATAGCCGCGGGCCCGCTCATAAAATCACGCAGCCAATCCTAAGGCGGAAGTCAGATACGCAGGACGAATTTGAGATATTCGAATCAATGAATCTCCAAGGTGTCGACACTACATGCCTCGTGCAAACACGCTTAGATGCCGCACTTTGTCTTAAAACGCCTTGAAACTGTCCTGCGTATGTAAAATACACCTAGTCGATGCCTTTATTTTGGCTCAAGACTACCTATGTGTTATGGACATAAAGACCGATAAATTCAGCAGGTGATATGCAATGAATATGAACATGAAAAATTTAGCTGTTTGGGCGCTCATTATCACGATGTTCTTGGTGATGGTCCAAGTATCTTCAACCTCAATGAATGCAGCCTCTGCGCCTAATGAATATACCTTTACCGAGTTAGAAGAGGTTGTGGCGAGCGGGCAAATTGCTGAAGCTGAAATCAATGAAGCCGAAGGATTGATAACGGGTACCACAACGGATGAGAAGCCGTTTAAAGCTAATACATCACGAATTGATGATCGTGCGGGCGCTCTGTTTGATGAATATAACGTGCCTTATGAATACTCCGAAGTAAAAGGGACGAGCACTTGGGCGACGGTTCTGATTAATATTCTCCCGCTCTTGCTCATTGTCGGTATTTCCATCTTGATCTTCCGCTCCATACAGGGCGGTGGCCGCGGCGGCGCAATGAGCTTTGGTAAGTCTCGCGCAAAAATGCTGACTGAGAACACGAAACGCGTTACATTTGCAGACGTTGCTGGCGTAGAGTCAGCCAAAGAAGATCTCAAAGAAGTTGTCGAGTTTCTAGAAGACCCAAGCCGTTTCACGCGTCTGGGCGCCAAAATTCCGACAGGGGCTCTATTGATTGGCCCTCCCGGTACAGGTAAAACGCTTTTGGCACGCGCTGTCGCCGGTGAAGCGGGTGTTCCGTTCTTTACAATTTCAGGCTCCGACTTCGTCGAAATGTTTGTTGGCGTGGGCGCATCTCGTGTGCGCGATATGTTCGCCGATGCGCGTAAGAATGCGCCGTGTATTATTTTCATTGACGAGATTGATGCGGTGGGTCGTCACCGCGGCGTCGGGACATCGGGAGGTCACGAAGAACGAGAGCAAACTCTCAACCAACTCCTCGTCGAGATGGACGGCTTTGAAGGTGATGAGGGCATTATCATTATCGCGGCGACGAACCGCCCTGATGTGCTTGATAAAGCATTGCTACGTCCAGGCCGTTTTGACCGTCAAATTGAAGTGCCTTATCCTGATATCCAAGGCCGCGAGAAAATTCTCGAAGTCCATATGAAGGGCAAGCCAATTGCCGCTGAACTGGACGTAAAATATATTGCGCGCGGCACCCCCGGTTTCTCTGGTGCAGATTTGATGAATCTTGTAAATGAGGCCGCTCTTCTCTCTGCCCGCCGTAACAAACTTAAAATCACAATGCGTGAATTTGAGGATGCGCGTGATAAAGTTATGATGGGTGCCGAGCGACGTAGCCTTGCTATGTCTGACGAAGAAAAAGAAATGACTGCCTATCACGAAGCGGGTCATGCTATCGTTGGATTGAACATGCCAGGATCATTGCCTATCCATAAAGCGACGATTATTCCGCGGGGCCGTGCTTTGGGTATGGTTCAATATATGCCAGAACGTGATCAAATTTCACAATCTCGTCAAGAAATGATCGCGCGTATGGCGATGGCGATGGGCGGGCGGGCTGCGGAAGAGCTTCACTTTGGTCATGATAAAGTGACTTCTGGCGCAAGCTCAGATATTGAGCAAGTTACGCGTATCGCGACGGCTATGGTGACGGAATGGGGTCTCTCTGATGCGATTGGGCCGATTGCCTATAAAGATACGGATCAGCAGAGTTTCCACCCCGGAATTGGGCGAGGCTCCGCAATTTCGCCCGAGACCGCGACTCTGATTGAATCAGAGATAAAACGCTTCATCACCGAAGCTCATGACACGGCCGTGAAAATATTGAAGAAAAAGAAAAAAGATTGGGTCGCATTGGCCGAAGCGCTTTTGGAATATGAAACGCTCTCTGGCGATGAGATTACGGTGCTGCTCTCTGACGGGATTAAACCCAAACGCCCTGATGGTGCGCGTGGTTCTAAGCCTGCAGTCGCGGCTGTGCCGACCACAAAGAAAAAGCCGCTCGGTGATGCTCAGCCTGAGGCTTAATCAACGACTGTGAGTTTTACCCGTCCAAAAATAATGGGCATACTAAACGTGACCCCCGACAGTTTTTCTGACGGGGGTCATTATGATTCCTATGACCTTGCCGTGAAACAGGCTCTCACCCTTCTGGATGAAGGCGCAGATATCATAGATATAGGCGGGGAGAGCACGCGGCCCGGCGCTGAAGAGGTTGATGTTATCGAGGAAGTGCGCCGCACGGTGCCTGTCATTATGGCTCTACGCGAAGCGACGCGGGACTATGATAGTGATCCCGTCATTTCCATTGATACGCGTAAGCCGGGAGTGGCCGAGGCCGCTATTTTGGCCGGAGCTGATATTTGGAACGATGTTTCAGGCCTGACCTTTGAGCCTAAGTCAGAGGCCGTCGCGGCAGAGCTCGCATGTCCCGTAATTCTGATGCATTCCCAAGGCTCACCTGAAAATATGCAGGATAACCCGTATTATGGTCATGCGGTAAAAGAGATAAAAGATTGGCTCGCAAAGCGGCTTGATGCCTGTGAATTTGCGGGGATAGAGCGCAGTAATATTACGCTCGACCCGGGCATTGGTTTTGGCAAACGCCAAGAGGACAACCTTGCTATTCTGGGTCAACTCGAAAGCTTTAAAGAGCTTGGCTGTCCTATTCTGATGGGCGCGTCCCGTAAGAGCTTCATAGGCCGCATAGATGGGTCTACGGCTGACGACCGCATCGGGGGCAGTATAGCGGCAGCCCTCTGGTCAGCGGCCAAAGGCGCTGATATATTACGCGTCCATGATGTGAGTGAAACGGTGCAGGCCCTTAGGGTCTGGGAGGCAATGGCGGATGAGTAGGCAAAACTATCGACCTTCGCTGTCATCACCCGATTTATTCGGGTGATCCAAGTGATGAATGACGACGCTTATGCCTATGTCTATATCCTAGCATCACATAAAAACGGGACACTCTATATAGGCGTTACCCGAGACCTAGGGACAAGGTTAGAACAACATAAATCCAAAGCCGACGCCAAGAGTTTTACGGCGCGATATAATGTTACCAGATTAGTCTGGTTCGAAGAATTTGACTTAATTGTTGAGGCGATTGCCTATGAAAAGCGCCTTAAAAAATATAAACGCCAATGGAAGATAAATTTAATTGAAGAACACAACCCTGATTGGCGCGAACTTGATTGCGGGTCAGGTGAGTTCTTATAAGCTAACACATGGATCACCCGAATAAATCGGGTGATGACAGAGAGGGAATAGGATTTTTAGATGCCTAAAAGGTCAAAGCCATGGCTGAATTACAAGAGCAATGAGCCTGTCAGGGAATATCCTAGAACACCTATAAAGAAACGACATCTCAAATGGGCCCTTTTTTGGCTGATTGTTGGAGGACATATTGGCGCGCATCGATTATATCTGTGGGATGGAACGAAAGCTGTCTTCATCATGGCTTTCTTTTTTATATCCTTTTTATGCTCATTGTTCTGCTTAGCATTGATTTACACTACTCTTGATATTTCTGAGTTTTCAGAAGACAGCGCTGTAGGCATTGCCGCCTTCTTCAGTGTAGCATTGATTTTTATTTTTGAATTGCCCCGATTAAAGCGTAGAGTTGATTTTAAAAATAAAAAGCACCTTTTAAATTAATACTTGTTCCCCGACTTGATCGGGGATCTCCATCGTTTAGTTCAGCACTCCAATTGAGGAAGACCCCCACCTTGAGTTTGCAGGCAAACTCTGGGGTGGGGGACTATAGAAACAAGAAAAACAAGAAAAACAAGAAAAACAAGAAAAACAAGAAAAACAAGAAAAACAAGAAAAACATTATGACTGAAACCATTGAGATTCAAAAACCAACCACACCCCGCGTTCTCATCATCGCAGGTTCCGACTCTTCAGGCGGAGCGGGTATTCAGGCTGACATCAAGGCCTGCGCGGCTTTTGGAGCTTATTCCGCCACCGCCATTACCGCCGTTACGGCGCAAAACACTGTTGGTGTTCAGCAAGTGCAACTCATGCCAGCAGAGCTTGTTCGAGCGCAAATTCGTTCTGTCCTTTCTGATATTGGCGCAGACGTCATCAAAATCGGGATGCTGGGCAGCGCTGACATTATCGAAGTTGTGGCTGAAGAAATTGAAGAGTCTGATGCTTTTATCATTCTTGACCCTGTCATGGTTGCGACGTCTGGCGATGCGTTGCTTGAAGAAAAGGCCGTTGAAGCTTTGAAAACAAAGCTTCTTCCCCTCGCAGATTTAGTCACCCCGAATGTCCCCGAAGCTGAACTCCTGACGGGTCTGAAAATAGACGATGTTGACGACCTGACCAAGGCGGGTGACGCGCTGCTGAAAATGAATGTCTATGCCGCATTGATGAAAGGTGGACATTTAGACGGTAAATCTGTTGTCGATGTTTTGGTGAGTGAAGAGGGCGCAAATATCATGTCGGGGCCGCGTATCCGCTCGCGTCATACCCACGGCACAGGCTGTACGTTGGCGAGTGCTGTCGCGGCCTGTATGGCGTTGGGCGCGCCGCTCGAAGAAGCGGTCATGACGGCGCGGGAGTTTGTCTTTCAAGCTATCAAAACAGCTCCGGGATTAGGTGAGGGAAATGGCCCGCTTAATCATGGATTGGCAAATCCAGAGACTGAAGCCGATGATGCATCTAGTGGCAATAACCCCTTTGCAGCGCTCAAGGACTTACAGTCTTAGGTTGCCCTATTCGCGCGATTAAAATACCGCAGAGTATAACAAAAAATGAGATAACCATGCGCCAAGAGAATGGCTCCCGCAAAAGCCATATGCCCAAAACAACAGAGGCCACAGGAACAAAATAATTTATCTTGGCCAAGACACTAGGGCCAGTTTGGTCAATCACGTAAAGATAAAGAATAGTCGCCAGAGCCGTTGAGCCGATACCTAAACCCATAGCTGACAAAAGGCCAGGCATAGCAGGAACCGTTTCCGGAATGCCTGTAAACAGCGCCCAGATAAGCCCCACTATGGCCGCGCAAATTAACATCATCGCAGCGCCAACGCTCGACGGTGTTTTGGGGGCACGCTTAGCGGCAACTGTCGTGACTGCATAACAGAAAGCCCCTAACACGATGAGGAGTTGGGATTGCCAATCACTGATAAGCTCTAGTGAGAAATTCTCGGGTAAAAACAAAATAACAATACCAATAAAGCCTATAAAGAAGCCAATAGATTTCATCAGGGTCAATCGTTCATCAGTAAAAAAATGTGCTAAGATGATTGTCATGATTGGCATGGCGCCGACAATGATCGCTGCTAGGCCGCTATCAACATCAACCTGCCCTGTAGATATGAAAAAGAACGGTAATGTCATGCCTGTCATGCCAAGGGTGAAATACCAGAGCCAGCGCTTATCGCTAAGTTTGGGAAATTTTCCGCCTGTAAACTGAACATAACCAATCAAAAATGTCGCGCCTATCAGAAGGCGCATTGCGACCAACCAAATTGGCGTCATGTATCGCACGCCCACACTATTAAGGGTAAACGCGCTGCCCCACGTAAGTATCAAAAACAAAGCGGCTGCAACGAATAGTGGTTTACTCAAACCCTCGGCAGTTTGTGTCGTCAAGAGCCTAAGCCTTGAAAGGGTCACGCATCAGGATGACATCTTCGCGTTCAGGGGAGGTTGAGACCATACTCACGGGACAGCCTATGAGTTCTTCTAGGCGGCGAACATATTTTACCGCTTCAGCCGGCAGATCCGCCCAAGAACGGGCCCCGCGCGTCGAGCCTTGCCAACCGGGCATTGATTCATAAATAGGTTCAACGGCAGCTTGGTTAGCGGCGCCAGCAGGGAGACGTTTAACAATTTTACCGTCTAGCTTATACCCAACACATATTTTTAGCTCAGCCATGCCATCAAGCACATCGAGTTTGGTGAGGGATATTCCAGTAATGCCGCCCGTAATGATTGCTTGTTTTACCATTACCGCATCAAACCAACCGCAACGTCTCTGGCGCCCTGTGACGGTTCCAAATTCATGCCCACGCTCGCCGAGTCGTTGCCCGATGGCGTCATTCAGCTCAGTTGGGAAAGGTCCTTCGCCAACGCGGGTCGTATAGGCTTTAGTAATGCCCAGAACAAAGTTTAGGGCTGAGGGTCCCATGCCTGATCCAGCTGCAGCTTGCCCCGCAATAGTGTTTGAACTTGTCACAAAAGGATAAGTGCCGTGATCAATATCGAGCATCGCGCCCTGTGCGCCTTCGAACAATATTTTCTTATCTGAGCGCACAGCTTCATTCAGAGAATGCCACACAGGCGCCATAAACGGCAAAATCTTGGGCGCTATTTCGAGGAGCTTTGCATACAGCTCATCCGCATTTGTTTCAGGATGCCCAAGTCCGCGCCGCAAAGCGTTGTGGTGATGTAACAGGTTTTCAAGGCGTGCGAGCAAGTGCTCTTCATCGGCCAAGTCGCAGACGCGAATAGCCCGGCGCGCGACTTTGTCTTCATAAGCGGGGCCAATACCGCGTTTAGTTGTCCCGATTTTAATGCCGTCTGCGCGGTTCTCACGAATGCCGTCTAGCTCTGAATGGATGGGGAGGATAAGAGCGGCTGACTCCGAAATAAGCAAGTTCTCAGGGTTGACCTTTACACCTTGTTCTTTGATGCGTTCGACCTCAGACAGAAAAGCCCAAGGGTCAAGCACAACACCGTTACCGATAACAGATAACTTTCCGCCGCGAACGACGCCCGAAGGCAGAAGTGAGAGTTTATAAGTAACACCATCAACGACTAGGGTATGACCCGCATTATGGCCGCCTTGAAAGCGGACGACAACATCAGCACGGCTACTCAGCCAGTCAACGATCTTGCCTTTTCCTTCATCGCCCCATTGCGAGCCTACAACAACAACATTAGCCACGATATATTACCTCATAATAAAGGCGCGACAGATACTGCCGCGCCTAGAGAATCTCTTAGACTTTTTCAGCTCTTAGCGGGATTCAAAACAGAATGCGAATCGTAATGCTGAGTTATCTACAAGCAAACAGGATCAACAATTTTAACCTGCTCAATATTGCGAATGTTCTCAAGTGTGGCATCATCAGCGCATCCATCAATTGCTACAAGACAGACAGCTTCGCCGCCTTCAGCCATTCGGCCCATAGAGAAGGTCGCAATATTGACCTTGGCATCACCCAAAAGCTGTCCGAGCTTACCTACAAAACCGGGCCGGTCATCATTGCGGATATAGAGCATATCTTTGGCAAAGGCCGCATCCATTGGCACGCCGAATAAGCGCACAATACGAGGTTCGCCGCGATAAATGGTGCCAACAATAGCGAATTTACGTTCTGCCGTTGTGACCGTGACGCGGATAAGACTCTCAGCCCGTTCCGCTTCATCGACATAAGACTCAGTCAATTCAATGCCGCGCTCTTTCGCCAACACAGGGGCCGAAACCATATTGGCTTCGGGCATGGCATTTTTTAATAGTCCTGCCAGTGCTGCTGCCGTCATGGGCTTGTTGTTAAGCTCAGTTATGCCGCCTTTATAGGTCATCTCAACGGCCTTGATGGGTGAGTGTAAGAGCTGCCCCATCATCGTTCCGATTTTGTCCGCAAGATCTACCCAGGGCTTTAGGCGCGGGGCTTCTTCGGCAGAGATAGACGGCGTATTCAAGGCGTTGGATACAGCGCCTGTGAGAAGATAATCCGCCATTTGTTCTGCAACTTGTACTGCAACATTTTCTTGAGCTTCCAACGTTGAAGCGCCGAGGTGGGGCGTTGCAATAAAGTTAGGTGTTCCGAATAGTGGATGTTGCTTCGCGGGTTCCACTGCAAAAACATCAAGTGCCGCAGCGCGGACATGACCGGCTTCGAGCGCGTCTTTCAGCGCGTCTTCATCAACCAGACCACCGCGCGCACAATTGACGATAATCACGCCCTTTTTCGTCATGCCGAGGCGTTCACGATTGACGATGTTCTTGGTGCTTTCCACTAGCGGTGTGTGCAGTGTAATTGCGTCTGCGCGTTGGAAGAGCGTGTCCAGTTCCACTTTTTCTACGCCTAGCTTCACCGCGCGTTCTTCAGTTAGGTAAGGGTCAAAGGCGATGACTTTCATTTTTAGGCCCAAAGCACGTTCCGCAACGAGCGTGCCAATATTACCGCAGCCAATCAGGCCCAGCGTTTTGTTAAAGAGCTCTACGCCTTTAAAGTCAGACTTCGGCCATTCGCCGTCTTGTGTTCGAGCGGACGCAGAGGGAATTTGACGGGCGGCTGAGAACAGCATTGCGATAGCATGTTCGGCTGTGGTAATAGCATTCCCAAAAGGGGTGTTCATGACGACAACGCCGCGATCTGTGGACGCTTTAATATCAATATTGTCTACACCAATGCCTGCGCGGCCAATGACTTTTAGGTTTTTTGCGGCGGCAATAATTTCAGCATCAGGCCGGGTCGAAGAGCGCACAGCTAACCCGTCATAATCGCCAATGATTTTGATAAGTTCGTCTTTTTCAAGACCTGTGATAACGTCAACATCGACGCCGCGATTTTTAAAAACTTCCGTTGCGGAAGGGGACATTTTGTCAGCGATAAGAACGCGTGGTTTTTCATTAGGCATTTGTTAGCTCCGCAATTTTGGTTTCAAAGGCCCAATCTAGCCATGGTGTTAAGGCTTCTAGATCGGACTTTTCAATGAGCCCTGAGGCCCACACTCGGAAGCCAGCCGGAGCTGTTTTATAGGAGCCAAAGTCAAGCGCGACATTTTCATCACCGAGGAGTTTGACAATAGATTTGGCAAATGCCGCTTGCTCATCTTTCGGCAATGCCGTGATACGCTCATCTACGATTTTCATGCATACGCCCGTATTTGAACGCTCTTCTGTTTTAGACGCTAAGTTGGCTATCCAGTCCGTTCGCTCAATCCAATCATAAAGGACTTGAGCATTCGCATCGGCCCGATCATGCATGAATTTTAATCCACCATTTGCTTTGACCCACTTCAGAGCATCGAGATGGTCTTCAGCGCAAAGCAAAGAGGGCGTGTTAATTGTAGAGCCTTCAAATAGGGCTTCATTCAACTTTCCTTTGGAGGTCATGCGGAAAATCTTAGGCAGAGGCCAGGGGGGTGTATAGCTCTCAAGGCGCTCAACTGCGCGGGGGCTTAGGATAAGCATACCATGTGCTGCTTCGCCGCCCATATTTTTTTGCCAACTATAGGTGAGCACATCGACTTTGTCCCACTCAATATCTTGTGCGTAAACTGCGGACGTGGCGTCACAGATTGTAAGACCTTCGCGATCAGCAGGGATGAAGTCTGCGTTAGGGACGCGTACGCCAGCAGTGGTTCCATTCCAAGTAAAGACCAAGTCCCGGTCACCAGTGTACTCATGAAGGGGGGGTAAATGACCGTAATCGGCTTTTAGAATGCGCAAATCATTAAGAGGCAAAAGCTCAGCATCTGTTATCCATGCATTTCCGAAATTTTCCCAAGCAGCGACATCGACGCCGCGCGGCCCGAGCAGTGACCACATGGCCATTTCCACAGCCCCTGTATCTGAGGCAGGAACAATCGCGATGCGATAATCAGCAGGGACTTCCAGAACTTCGCGTGTAAGGTCTATAACTTCTTTTAATTTGGCTTTCCCGAGCGCAGAACGGTGCGAGCGACCCAACGCGGCATCGCTTAAGGTATCTAAAGTCCAACCTGGACGTTTCTTGGTGGGACCCGCACTAAAGCGGGGATCAACGGGCTTGACCGTCGGTTTAGAGGCTATTGCCATGATATATCTCCAGCATCGGCGTTTTTGTACCGATATCAAAGTGCGCCTCAGTGGGGAGACGTGGCCCAAAGCGCCTATAGCTAAGCAGGGTTGGACTCGTCAAGAGATAGAACTGAATACCGTGTTCACAAAACTCTGACTGGCTGTGATGAAAATTAATGTTATGAATATCAAAAAACAGAAAGAGGATATCATGGCTCAAGAATTATCAGAATATGTTCCCCCCAAAGTTTGGGAGTGGGACCAGGGCGATGACGGGAATAAATTCGCGAGCATCAATGCGCCAACATCCGGAGCACGAGAAGAGAAAGAGCTTCCAGTGGGAGACCACCCTTTGCAGCTTTACTCTCTTGGAACGCCCAATGGCGTTAAGGTCACAATCATGCTCGAAGAGCTTTTGGCCGCAGGTCATAGCGGCGCGGAATACGATGCTTGGCTCATAAACATTATGGATGGTGACCAATTTGGCAGCGGATTTGTCGCGGCGAATCCTAATTCCAAAATTCCGGCGCTTATGGATCATTCTGTCGATGGTAACCCGCAACGCGTATTTGAGAGTGGCTCAATTCTATTTTATTTGGCTGAAAAGTTTGAGGCCTTCTTGCCCAAAACCGGCGCTGCCCGGGCTGAGACGATGTCTTGGCTGATGTGGCAAATGGGAAGCGCGCCATATCTGGGCGGCGGTTTTGGTCATTTTTATGCTTATGCCCCGTTCAAGATTGAGTATGCAATCAATCGTTTCGCGATGGAAGTTAAGCGCGAGTTAGACGTTCTGGATAAGCAGCTTGAGAAGACTGAATTTATAATTGGCGATGAGATGACCATAGCTGATTTTGCCATTTACCCGTGGTATGGTGGGATGGCCCGCGGACTTCTTTATGAGGCGAAAGAGTTCCTTTATGTAGAGAGTTATAAGCATTTAGGCCGTTGGGCAAAGCAACTTTCAGAACGTCCAACCTTTCAGCGCGGACAACTCGTGAATCGTCCTTGGGACAAAGAAAAAGGCTTAATTGAACGCCACAGCGCGGCTGATTTTGAAGGAAAAATTTAGGTCCTAATCTTAATTACCCTATAAGGCTTGTAATCACGCGGCGTTTTCCAGTATAGGGGCGACGCCCGTGCATTACGCGGTAATTATCAATCAAAGCTACATCTCCTGCTTGCCAATTAAGGTCATAGGACAAGGAATCTGCCAAAGTTATTGCTGTATTTAAAGCTTCTAAATCTATTGGAGAATCGTCGCCATATGTTATGGATTTTGATGGATCGTTTCGGGCATCTTTCCAGCCACGAAATGCAGCAATGAGCTGATTAAAGAAGCTTGTTTCGCCTTTGCCAATGTCTCGAATAGCCTCCAATCGAGGTGTCGTTACCTTAAGAGCCCCGCTTGGAAGCCAATCCCAACTATAACCCAGTTCTGAGAGCCGCGTTTCCACTTCATTGCGGCTAGTTGCGCTGAAAGTGCTTTTCCAGCTGCGGCCTTGTCCAGAGGCTATATCATCTTCTTCAGGCATAATATTAGTATATTTCACGCCTTTTCCTTCAAAGGCCGCGACTAATTCCGGTTCAGTATCTCTGAGTTTTTGGAGCAAAATATCTGAACGACACAGCGGAGTTGCACCTCCTGTCTCAGGGGCTACCATACAAGAAAAGAAAAGCTTGGAGGGGTAGAGCGGCGTTTGCGCCATTTCATGGTGTAAGAAAATTTCTACATCTTGCGGCGCTTCATTCGCTGTAAAGACACGGGGTGTTAAATTCACGCGGACTGCATTTGAGAGCGATTTTTCATAAGTAAATCCATCTTCTCCATAAGCTTCAATCACATTATCAAGCTCTTGCGCTGACCCGATGTTGAAACCCCTGAATAGCACCGTGCCTGTACTGGCGAGACGCTCATCAATGTCGGCTTTATTCTCCATTATATATTGAGGAAGCGGGCTAGCGATCGAAGCTATAATGGCGGGGAAGGGGATATCATTCCAGATTTGTGTCATTTTATGTCTCGAAATTCAGCTTTATAGCTCTTCCTGTTTCAATAGAGAGGTGTGCGGCAGCCCCCATTTCAACTGAACGTAAGCCATCAAGCGCGGTAACGGTTGGTTTGGCACCTGTTATAACCGCATGTTGGAAGTCTTTAAGCTGAAAATAAGTGGCTCCGTGGTGATCACCTGCCGCTAAAGCATGAGGAGGCGTCTCAATATGTTCTGTCCAACCACTTTTCAGGCTCCGCGGTGTCCAGGTTAGGTCTGCTCCCGGAATTTTGACATCCAAGCGCCCTTTATCGCCAAGGGTATAGATGTCTTCCTGTTGCTCTTTATCATTGGCAAACATGCATAAATCTAGCACGCCGCGTGCCCCGCTCTTAAAATCTACGATAACATATGCGTTGTCCAAGATGTCCGGTATTCGGCCATCATAGCGCTCATCAAGATGGTTCACATCTTGAGCGCCTGATGCAAAAATTTGCACAGGTTCTTCTTGCATAATAACGCGCATAAGGTCGAAAAAGTGGCAACATTTCTCAACCAAAGTACCGCCAGTATTTTCAGAAAAACGGTTCCAATCTCCTACTTTTTTTAAAAAAGGAAAGCGGTGCTCTCGAATGGAAATCATGCGCGGTTTACCCGTTAGGCCCGAATGAACATGCCGAATAAATTCAGTAATTGGGGGCATATAGCGATATTCTAGCCCGGTCCACATGATCGCGGGATGTGTTTTTGAAAGGTTGGCCAGAGCTTTAGCGTCAGCCACGGTGGTGCAGAGAGGTTTTTCAATTAAGAGCGCTGTCCCAAATTCTGCTATATCCGACACGATTTTATAGTGGGTGAAATTTGGCGAAGCGATAATGACGGCATCTAAATTTTCTGACGCCATCATTTCCATGTAATCTTCGTATTGATTGACTTTCTGTCCCGCAAGTTTGCCGGATGAGGTGAGAGAGCCCGCATCAGGATCCGCAATTGCGACAAGCTCTGGGCCGTCAACAATTTTTATGTTTTGGATATGTTCGCGCCCCATCATTCCGGCACCGATGAGGCCGTAACGCCGTGTGTTTTTATCAACCATAATGCTTACGGCATTGCCTCACCGCGATACGCTTCTACGATATCATAAAAATCACGTGCAGTGAGAGGAATGTCTCCGGCTTTGGCTGAGTCGATTATACGCTCTGTTTTTTGTGTACCGATGATGGGGATGACATCTGCGCCATGGTGCGTTGTAAAAGCCAATGCAATATGCGTTCGTGTAGCGTTATGTTTCTCAGCCAGCCGGTCCAATGTTTCTGTTATTGGGTTGTTTTCAGAGAATAAGCGGCCTCCTGCCAGGGGTGACCAAGCCAAGGCTGTTGCTGTCATCTCCTGGCACCAATCCAAAGTGCCATCAATCAAGGGGGCTTGCTGGAGAGCAGAGAATTCCGGCTGCGTTGTGATGATTTTTGTGTCTAAGTGAGCTTGCAAAGCGCGTGTTTGAGATACTGTGAAATTTGAGACGCCAATATATCTGGCTTTACCTGCCAAAACGATGTCATTCAAAGCGCGTGCTGTTTCGGCCATATGGGTTGTTATGTCCGGGCGATGAATTTGGTAAAGGTCAACGGCGCTCGTTTTTAAGCGCGCCAGAGAGTTATCTATGGCTGTCATGAGATAATCATAGGTGGTGTCATAGGGGCGAACAGCATCAATTCCGCCTTTAGTTGCCAAGATCATTCTGCCGCGTAAATCCGGAGAGGCTTGTAACACATTGCCCAGAACCTCTTCGGCACCGCCAAAGCCCCGTGCTTCGCCAAGCCCGTATATATCAGCTGTATCGATCAGCGTCATACCTGAATCTAGAGCTGTTCTGATTTTTCTATCAGCCTCTTGGAGGGAGCTTTCAGCAAATCTCCAACAGCCATATCCGATGGCACCGACGTTTATTTTAGAGGAACCGAGTAGTGTTTGTTTCATTGATGGGGACTTTAGGACGTAAATTTATTAGGACTAACTGTTTTTGAGAGCATCCTCTAACATTTTGTCGAGTCTTTTAGTATCAGCTCCCGCGATAAAGTCGTCATTGATAACAAAAAACGGCGTTCCTGTCAGAGACGGGATACGGTTAGCTAAGAGAAGTCCGTCTTCAAGCTGACGATCCATCTCAGGGTCTTCCATATCTTTCTTGAGCTTTTCCATACTCAAACCTGCTTTCTCTGCAATAGCTAGAACTCGGTCTTTGGTAAGGCTTCGCTCATTCATCATGGAAAAATGCATTGTTGTATATTTGCCTTGGCGTGCAGCGGCGAGGGCGGCTTTCGCCGCGTTACGCGATGTTTTCGTGCGTCCGTCTAAAATCGGTAATTCTTTGAATACAACGCGCACATCGTCCGGATATTTATCCATCACGCCTTTCAGCCAATCAGAAGAGTTCTTACAAAATCCGCAATTATAATCGAAGAATTCAACAATTGTGACTTTGGCGTCTTTAGGGCCGATTGAAACGTCACGAGGATCCTTGAAAAGTGCGTCTGAAACAGCGGCCAACGCAGCACGGTCTTCCTTTTTATCAAGTTCAATTAGCGCTTCCCTTAAAATTTCAGGGTTTTCCATCAAATATTCTTGGATGATTTTCTCAACATCGGCGCGCTTCATATCTCGGCCTTTTGACTCTGCTTCTGCGCAGCCCGAAATGGCAATTAGGGAAAGGGCCAGGGCGCTGGCGGCAAAATTTTTCATGAGTCATCTCCAATGTTCGGTGCGTATCTAGGCCATATAGCTTTAGCTTGGCTAGCTATAAGTGGTAAAGGTTTCGTGACTAACGCGATGCAGGGCAGGTGAAACCTGCATTCCAAATTTGCTAATTTGCAGTCACGTTGAAAGTGAGAGGCTTAGGGCCCCGTCTGCGGCTACGCTTTTTTGCAAGCTGAGCATCAGAGACGACGATGATATCAGATGCTCTGCGCCATTGCGGATCACCTCGGACTAAATCATCCTGGGCGCGTTGCGCAAACGAGCGCGCACGCTGTAAATCGCCAACCGCATAAGCTTGTTCGGCCACAGCGTATTTTGCGAGGGCGTCTTGACCCAATTCGCCGTAAGCGCGTGACAAGGTGTACCAAGCATAACTGTTATCTTGCTCGACGGTCAAAGCTGACTTTAAGAGGTCAATGGCTTCATTGACACTATTACGGTCAGAGGTTTCCAAAAAGGATTGTGCCAGAGCAATTTCCAAAAGAGGAGCATCAGGTTTAAGCTCAAGGGCTTTTCGCGCAGGTTCAATAGCTTTTTCGCGCTGACCACTTTCATATAAGATTTGGGCTTTCAACTCGTGGAAATACGGATTTTCAGGCTCTTCTGCAATTAAGCTGTCAATCTCGCGAATTGCGTTTCTTAAGTCTGCAGCTCTGAAATGTGCAACAGACCGGGCATATCTCGCAGGCTGTGATTGGTCGTCCGGCGGATATTTCGAAAAGACAACTTGCGGACCTTCCAGAAAGCCGCGCAATTTCGCTTTCGCCATTTCGAGGCGGTGCTGTTCGTCATTCGTATCTTTGACATGCGTAAACTTACTTTCCTCTACGCGTTCGCGAAGAGCATCTATACGGTCAGAGGATAAAGGGTGACCCCGGAAATAAGGATAACGCCGTGCATTAGATAAGACCTCTTGCGCGCGGAAACGGTCAAAAAAGTCAATGAGGCCTTGGCCGGATTGACCTGTAGCTTCCATATATTGCGCCGCATATTGGTCAGCAGCAGACTCGTTGACACGTGAATAAGCGAGGGCTTCGATGGCTCCGAATTGCTGGGAGCCGCCCAGAATAAGCGCACCTGCACTGCCTTCACCTGCCAGAATAGCGGCAAGACCGACACCAGCAGCAATCAGCATTGCGCCGTAAGCAGAGCGGTTGCCGTAATCACTGCGCACAATATGCCCTCCGGCAATATGCCCAGCCTCATGAGCTATAACACCTTTAAGCTGGTTGGGCGTATCCGACTGCAAAATAATCCCGCTATGCAGGAAGATATTTTGCCCGCGCGTCACAAAGGCATTAAGGCTCGGGTCATTTACAAGATAGATATCTACAGCAGAAGGGCTCAGGCCGGCTGCCCGCAGAATTGGTGTTGTGTAATCCTGCATTGTTTCTTCAATTTCAGTATCGCGCAATAAGGATTGTGCAAAAGCCGGCGCGGCATGCATGATCGAAACAATCATCGCCAAAACTATGGCAAAGAGGGACTTTAGTGAACGGTTTAACACGCAGTAAGATTCCTTTAAAGTTTGCTCATCATACCCTGAAACACGCAGGTCACGTCAAGTTACCCACACGTAACATTACAGTGAAATATCAGTTTGTTTAGCTTTCGATTGAGAGGCTCATAAGCCTTAAAATAATAGGTAAAGCAATGTAGAAAGCCGCAAGTAATCCTAATATGATTTTTACCCAAAGTTTTGGAAATCTTTTCCACAAAATAAATATAGAGGTAAGAGCAATGAAAATTTCTATAAGGCTGACCCATCCTGCGTGATGCTCGCGCTCATAATAAGAAAAAGGCGAGATGAAGCGCCAGTCCGATAGCGGCCAAAAGTGACGATAGGCATCATGGTTATGAACGGGAAGGTCGGTCGCCATATGCGTTAGAGCTGCAAGTGCAAAAAAAAGGATGACCTTACCCCATGTCTTGGTACGCATGATAAACCCTAACAGCGCTAAAGACAGATAAATCGGAATTGAATTAAAATAGGCGATGAGATTTTGCATAGGTTCTGCAAAATAAAGCTCTCGCCATAATGTTTCGCCGGAAACGCCATTTACTAAGCTTTGATAAGGCGCCCAGATATAAATAACAGCATCTGGGATTATCGATCCGGCAAACACGGCCCAATTACGTTTTCGATCTCCAGTTTTAGAAAGGAGGGCCAGTGCCAGTAGCGTGTGTGTGGGTGAATTCATGCGATCTTCACATCGGAACTAAATTGCCGTTCCGGATGGACGCCGACCCAATTTTCATCCACATATTTTTTGATTGCCGCGTTATCCACCTTCATATCTCCCGTGAGGGGGAATAGACGATCGAGCACGACTTCTTTCTTAGGGCCGTCAAAAGCGCATATAAAGACAGGCACATTTGCCGCATAGGCCGCGCGAAGATAACCGGTCTTATATTTGGGTACGAGACTGCGCGTGCCTTCAGGCGGAAAGCCGACACAAACTTTATCCTCGGATTCGAATAACTCAAGAAGTTGCTCTACGACATTGCTGCCTTTGCCGCGATCAACGGGATAGCCGCCTAATGCGCGAAATAGCGGCCCCATAGGCCAGAAGAACCACTCTTTTTTGATAAGGAATGTGTATTTAAAGCCCGAAGCGAGCATTGCCAGTGAAGCTGAGATCGCGTCCCAGTTTGAGGTGTGCGGCACGCCTATAATTACAAATTTCGGAACATCCGGCATTTTGCCAACGAGTTTCCAACCGGTTAATTTAAGACCAAAAGAGCCCAAAGCCCGCGTAAAAGCATTTCCCATGCGTGGGGAAAACTCACTCATATGTGGGTTGTTATATTTCATGAGACTTATGTAATATTCTGCCTGACGCCTATAAAGTTATCTTGGACATAAGCCTTTACTCTCGCGTTATCAATATCGACATCGCCGGTTCGAACAAAGGAATTATCAATCCGGATTTCACGGCTAGGCTTGTGCAATCCTGTCATTGTAATTTGAACGTCAACCGCATTTGCAATGCGCAGATAACCCTTCTTGAAATGTGCCACATTTTTACGTGTGCCTTCTGGGGCAATGGTCAGCCAAGCTTTGTCATGCTGTCCATACCAATCAACCATTTGCTTGGTAATATCAGATTTTTTTGAGCGGTTTACGGGCACGCCATTCATAAAGCGGAGCAGGCCGCCAAAGGGGAAGAAGAAGGCTTCTTTTTTCATGAGCCAGTTGAACCGGATGCCAACGGCCAACATAAAGCCCATCGCCAGAAAAAAATCCCAGTTGGATGTATGGGGCACACCGATAATCATGCCTTTAGGTGTGTTGGGTAGCTGACCAACAATTTTCCACCCCATCAAGAGTAATACCGTTCTGCCGATCCAACGGGTTACCGCGTTGCCCATTGTTGGAATTTCGGGTGACATATGAGGGCTGAGATATGACAGGGTGTTAGCTCTTCTCCGGTCTTATGCCCACATAGGTCTGGTCGTAATAGGCTTTGATGTCTGCATTGTCCCGTTCGATGTCGCCTGTCAATGGCCAAACGCGGTCTAACGAAATCGCCTTGTTTTTACCGTCCACAGCGATAAGAAAAACGGGAACTTTGGCCGCATAGGCAATACGTAAATAGCCTTTTTTGAGGGTTTCAACTTTGGAACGCGTGCCTTCAGGAGTCAGCCCCAGATAGGCTTTTTCATTGGCGTTGAACCAATCGGCCATTTGGACGGTGACGTCATTGCGCGCCTTGCGATCAATGGGCACGCCGCCCATTTTTTTGAACAATCCGCCTAAAGGCCAGAAGAAGGCTTCCTTTTTCATCATCCAGGAGCACCGCAGCCCGGCAGCTTGCATGGCCGCTAAAGCCAATATCAAATCCCAATTCGATGTATGAGGCATTCCAATGAAGACGACTTTGGGTTCTTCCGGAAAGGAGCCTGTTATTTTCCAGCCCATAAGGTTTAAAACGCCGGCTCCCAGCCAGCGCGTCAGGCGATTGCCAGATCGCGGCTGATATTCATTGGTAACGAAATCGTATTGTGCCATGAACGTCCTTTGTTTGGGCGGGGATAGCTAAATTTACCCGCAACCGCAATCCATGACTTGCGGGATTTCCACCCCCCTGCTAACTCGCGCATTAAGTATTTAATGGAGACTCGCGTGAGTGACCCTGTTGGCGCCGTAAGCGCCGAAGATGTAAAGAAAATCGCCCGTCTGTCGCGGCTGCATGTGGAGGCGGATCGTCTGCAACCGCTCGCCGATGATTTGAACGGTATTCTGGGCTGGATTGAACAGCTTAACGAAGTCGATGTTGAGGGCGTTGAGCCGATGACATCCGCCGTGGATATGTCCGCGCCCATGCGCAAAGACGAGATTTCCGATGGCGGCAAGCGTGATGAAATCTTGAAAAACGCGCCTAAAAAGGATGACGGCTTCTTCGTTGTCCCAAGGTCGGTGGAGTAGGGCGATGACAGATCTTACGAACCTCACATTGGAAGCCGCGCTAGGCGGTATGGCTAAAGGCGAGTTCAGCTCAGTTGAGCTTACGCAAGCTCATATTGACGCATGCCAAGCAGGAGCTAAGCTTAATGCTTTCATTACTGACACGCATGAATTAGCTTTAGAGCAGGCGAAGGCCTCTGATGCCCGACGCGCGAAAGGTGAGGCAGGATTGTTAGAAGGCGCGCCGCTGGGCGTTAAAGATTTGTTTTGCACTGAGGGCGTTAAAACTTGCGCCGCCTCTAAAATCCTCGGTGATTTCACACCAACTTACGAGAGCTCTGTCACAGCCAATATGAAAGCTGACGGCATGGTCATGCTGGGTAAGCTCAATCTTGATGAATTTGCGATGGGCAGTTCGAATGAAACCTCCGCCTATGGTCCTGTGATTAATCCATGGCGTAAAGATGAAGATCTCGTGCCGGGCGGCTCTTCTGGCGGCTCTGCAGCGGCTGTTGCGGCGGATATGTGCCTCGGCGCAACAGCAACAGATACAGGCGGCTCTATCCGTCAACCCGCCTCTTTCACAGGGACGGTCGGGATTAAGCCGACATATGGCCGCTGCTCTCGCTGGGGCACAGTGGCATTTGCCAGCTCGCTCGACCAAGCTGGGCCCATTGCTAAGACTGTCAAAGACGCCGCGATATTGCTTGAGTCTATGGCGGGCTATGATGCCAAGGACAGCACTTCGCTCAACATAGACGTGCCGAAATGGTCAGAGAGTTGCGGCAAGTCTGTCAAAGGTTTGCGCATTGGTATCCCCAAAGAATATTCTATCGACGGCATGCCTGCGGAAATCCAATCGCTGTGGGATAAGGGCATTGCATGGATGAAAGATGCAGGCGCGGAAATCGTGCCGATTACGCTGCCCCACACAAAATATGCGCTCCCCGCCTATTATGTTGTGGCCCCCGCCGAAGCCTCCTCAAACCTCGCGCGTTATGATGGTATGCGTTATGGCCTCCGCGTAGACGGCGTAGACCTGAACGACACATATGACCGTACCCGCACGGAAGGCTTCGGCAAAGAAGTCCGCCGCCGCATCATGATTGGCACATATGTGCTCAGCGCGGGCTATTACGACGCCTATTATCTGCGCGCACAAAAAGTCCGCACGCGCATCGTCGAGGATTTTGAAAATGCGTGGCAGACATGCGATGCCATCCTAACGCCAACCGCACCAAGCGCGCCATTTGCTGTAGGCCGCAAAGTCAATGACCCCGTGCAAATGTATCTCAATGATATTTTCACAGTGACAACGAACCTCGCGGGATTGCCGGGGATTTCTGTGCCTGCGGGCCTTAATGAAGATGGCTTGCCATTAGGTCTCCAAATCATCGGAAAAGCGCTGGATGAAGACACAGTCTTTGCAGCCGCTAGCGCGCTTGAAAAAGCAGCTGGGTTTTCGGCGAAGCCGGAGAAGTGGTGGGTGTAGTGTTAGGCGATTACGATAATTTTGTTTTTGGTGCGGTATTTGGACTAGCCTGTGGTTTTTTTGCGAGTCTATTCGTTTTGAATTTTTTTCATCAGCAAAGCAGAGCACAAAATTACTCCCACTATAGCCTTTTATTGGCCAGACTAAACGAACTTACTAATCGTAACCCTCTCAGTGAGTGGGATGAATTGGATGAGGAAGAATAATGTTTACAGCAGAACGGGTCGGAGACCCACGCGATTATATAAAAGGCGAAAGCGGTGATTGGGAAATCATTATTGGCCTTGAAGTCCATGCGCAGGTCGCATCGAATTCCAAGCTCTTTTCGGGCTCGTCTACGGAATATGGCTCTGAGCCTAATAGCCAAGTCTCGCTAGTTGATGCAGGTATGCCGGGCATGCTCCCTGTCGTGAATGAGTTTTGCGTGGAGCAAGCTGTGAAAACGGGGCTTGGCCTTAACGCTCAGATAAATCTCTTCTCGCGCTTTGACCGCAAAAACTATTTCTATGTCGATCTGCCGCAAGGCTATCAAATCTCGCAATTTGAGCATCCGATTGTGGGAGAGGGCGAGATTGAAGTCCTCCCCATTGATGCCGATGGCAATACACTAGAACCTGTAACAGTCGGGATTGAGCGTCTTCACCTTGAGCAAGACGCCGGAAAATCCGTCCATGATCTCTCGCCTGATGAAACCTATGTCGATTTAAACCGCTGCGGTGTGGCGCTGATGGAGATTGTCTCCAAGCCTGATATGCGCTCACCCGAAGAAGCTTCCGCCTATGTTGATAAGCTCCGCGGCATTGTTCGCGCGCTCGGTACTTGTGACGGCGATATGGAGAAAGGCAATCTTCGCGCCGATGTAAACGTGTCTGTGCGTAAACCGGGCGGCGAGCTCGGCACGCGCTGCGAGATTAAGAACGTCAACTCTATGCGCTTTATCCGCCAAGCCATCAATTACGAAGCCCGCCGTCATATCGAGATTATCGAAGCGGGCGGGACGATTGATCAGGAAACACGGCTTTTCGATAGCGTGAAGGGAGAGACCCGCACCATGCGCTCCAAAGAAGACGCCCATGATTACCGCTATTTCCCTGACCCGGATTTGCTCCCGCTTAAGCTAGAGCAATCATTCGTCGATAAGGTCAAAGCTGACTTGCCCGAATTGCCCGACGCAATAAAGGCCCGATTCATGGCGGATTATAACCTGTCGGAATATGACGCGCGTATCCTCACGGCGGATAAGACCAAGAGTGACTTTTATGAAGCCGTCGCTAAAGGCCGCGATGCCAAAATCGCTGCCAACTGGATGATGGGCGATCTATTCGGCGCGCTAAATAAAGCGAGCACAGACCTAGAAGATAGTCCCGTCACGGCAGACATGCTCGGCGGACTCCTCGACCGTATCGCAGATAAAACCATCTCAGGCAAAATCGCCAAGACTGTGTTCGAGAAAATGTTCGAAGGCGGCGGCACCGCAGATGACATCATTGAAAAAGAGGGCCTCAAACAGGTCACCGATACAGGCGCGATTGAAGCCATGGTCGATAAAGCCATCGCTGATAATGCAGGTCAGGCGGCGGCGGCGAAAGAAAACCCGAAACTGCTCGGCTTCTTTGTCGGTCAGGTGATGAAAGCGTCCCAGGGCAAAGCCAACCCGCAAGCTGTGAATGAGATATTACGTAAGAAGTTGGGGCTCTAGTCTTAACCTTGGTTGCGATGAAACCGCAGGTCATGACAGAGCTGAGGACGTAGAATGAAACTTCAAGAAGGTCCCGCATTTGGCGCACTGATTATTGGTATGGGCATTACCTTTTTTATCAATCAGAAAACGAGTAATCTCACGCTCGCATTGGGAGCAGGTATCATTATAGCGTTAGCAGATTACTTTGCCCTAATTTGGATTCGCCGTTTTACAAGGAAATAAGTTATGCCTCTAAACACCAACAAATCCCCTTCCGTCACAGAGGCGCTGGATACCCGCATCACTTGTCGGGACTTTCTTGATACGCCTGTGCCTGATGATGTCTTGATGCGGATATTGAACATGGCGATGCGTAGTCCCTCTGGCGGGAACTTACAGCCTTGGAAACTCCATGTCATGACGGGTGACACTTTAGCTGAGTTTAAGAAACGTGCAGCTGAGCGGACATTGGGCGGAAAGCTTGAAGAGCCGACTTATCGCGCCTATCCATCTCCGCTCTGGGAACCGCAACGCAGTTGGCGCTATAAGCTTGGCGAAGATATGTATAGCCTGATTGGCATTCCAAAGGACAATAAGATGGGGCGTTTGGTCTGGCTTGCGCAAAATGCCAAGTTCTTTGAAGCGCCTGTCGGGATTATTGTGACGGGCCATAAAAATCTCGAAATGCCGCAATATATGGATATTGGCATTCTGCTCCAATCCATCATGCTGCTCGCTCGCGAAGAGGGGCTGCACACCGCGTCGCAGGGTTGGTGGCGTAATTGGACATCAGTCTGTCATGAAATGCTCGACATTCCCGAAGAGGAAGAAGTCATGGTCGGCATGTCTATTGGATATGGAAATCCAGATGCGCCTGTAAATGATCTTTATGCAGATAGGGCAGGGCTTGATGACGTCGCGAAGTTTTATGATTAAAGCCTAGAATGAGCTTATCTAATATATAATAGGTCTATACGCGGCGTATCATACCTTGAAATTTTCTTGAACTCTCGAGTGAGTCCAAGAAAATTTCATCTGCCATGTCTTTACCATAGGATAATATTGCGCCAAATGAGGCTCGGAAACGTAAATTTATTGCCTTTTGACTGTCCTAAAACGAGAATATAACCCTCAAATACTATTTTTATTTCAAAAAGCGTATTTTTTTATACGCCATCTATATTGTGGTTATATTTATAGAAATATTATTTTATACTTACTGTTATGTAGTATTTGTTTTAGTATAACCTTATATTAATCGCGTATAAATCTATAATTAACTTATATTTACTTCGTTTTAATCAAATAAAACTTGATTAACCTTTATTCTAATTAACCTAATATTTATCCCAACTGGCACAGTATCAATTTAAGCGATGAGAGCGGAAAGGAATTTCGCCAAGGAAGCTTCTTCGATGAACGAGTGTTCCCGAAGGTATTAGATGAAAAGTGAAGATAGGAGGCTAATATGGCCTTTACAGATGTTGAAGTAAAAGAAGCACAAGCCGCAATTATAGCTGGTGCAAAATCAGAGGATTTATTCCGCTTGGGGTTGATATATTCAACTGACCTAGAAGATCGCGGCCCTGATTTTGTTGAAGCGCATAAATGGTTCAGTCTGGCCGCTATGATGGGTTCAATGCCTGCAAAAAGCTACCGCGAAGAGATCAAGCTCGAAATGAGCAGTGATGATCTGACATTAGCACAACGTGCAGCGCGTGGATGGCTAGCTGAAAACCGCGGACTACTTGTAGCTTAAATCGAAATAAAAAGCGGCAGAGCACAAAGCGAGCCGCTCTTTTAAATTATGTTTTCCGTTTTACGGCGAAACGACAGTTGTTCCGCCATTATTCTGGCCAAACTGATAACTTAGATTGAAATCAACGGGTAGGGCAGCTCGGAAGTTTTGCATCCATGTTCCGATTTCAGCGATGTTTGACTGCGGCACATAAATGATATCTCCACGGCGTAGCTGCATATTATCATCATATTCTCTGATATTGAGAAGACCATTTCGGATATTCACAGTTCGCATCATCATGCCGCCATTGGGGGAGCGGCGTAGAACTGCGACCCTTTTGGCTCTAGCTGTTGGGCGCATGCCTCCTGCCATCATTAGGGCCTCTAACGCTCCGACACGGCCCGGTAATGTATATGTACCTGGCTGCCCCACTTGGCCGCCAACGTAAATCTGTTCAGGTGAGTAAGCACGCGGCGTGACTGCCAGTGTAGGATCACGAAGTTGTTTTCCAAGTTCTGCGGATAACTGCGCTTGTAATTGCTGGAATGTACGCCCTGCGGCCATTATGGGCTTGCTCATGGGCATCACGACTCGACCATCTGGGCCCACAGTGAGGGTTCTGGAAAGCTCAGGAGCGCTGGAAACAACGATATCAAGCTGATCACCGGGGTGTAGTTTGTATTCAGGCTCATAATTCACCCATTGCTGGAACATACCCAGGCCCGGGTGAGGCGCTGGCACTTGGTAAGAGATATGTTTTTGACCGCGCAAACGTGCCATGAGTCCGCTATATTTTTTTTGCTTTTTTTTCTGAACATTGTGCGGATACCGACCTGGAATAGGACCTCTATTAATAACAGGATTAACCATTGGGGGCATGTGAACACGATTATGGTTAATCGTGGGCGCGTGATTCGGCATCGGCGCGCCATAGCGATTCTGCGCAAAAGCCGTCGAATCAGTCAGCAGTGTGAGGCTTGAAACCCCCATAAATAGGGCAATTATCGGGGATTTTATGTATTTGCTCATGAAAATGGCCTCAGCACATGTGTTTTTCGACTTTTTTCAAGTGTTAACAAGAATGGATAAGGAATTGTTAAATTTTGGCCTGTCTTATGGTTAACAGAATCATTTGAAGGGTTGTCCATGGCATTTTTACGCCGAAATAAAAGCAGTTCAATGAGAGGTCATAACGGTGGCTCTCAATCTGCGGGAAGTCACACCCATACCGAAGCGCCTCGCGCGGCTGATCTTACAGTTGGGGATTATGCGAATGGCATGCCCAATATCCGTTTGGGTGAGATGCTCAAATCCTTTGGGCGGCAACTTATCTGGGTTGTGCCGCTCTTTTTGATTGGCTCACTTTTGGCTTGGCATTTGACGCGTGATTTTAAACGAACCTTCACAGGTGATGCGCGCATCCTTGTCCAGATTGGCGACGAATATGTCTATCAACCGATTACAGGTCAGCCAGGACAAGCCGGCATGACGATTACTGCAGACACGATTGCGCTGAATGAAGTCGGCATTATCAAAAATGATGAGATTATTGAGCAAGTCTTTGGTGAGATGACATCTGAAACAAGTCCATATGCTAAACGATTTGATCCCGCTGGAATGAAAAAATTGCGCGAGGCTGGAAACAATCAGCGTCTGCGCCGAGAAGCTAGATCTGAAATGTTCCGGAAAATGGACAGAGCTTTCATGGTAGCGCCGCGTCCAAAATCTTCCATCATTGACCTGTCCTATAAGCATGAAGACGGTGAGGTTGCTGTCGCAACTTTGAATGCCCTCATATTAGCTTATCAATCCTATCGCCGTAAAATTTTCGTGGAAGGGGCTGCGGGCATCATCGGAGAAAGCCGTAAAGAAACAGAGCTACAGCTTGATCAAAATGAGCGGGCAATTGCGAGATTTCTTAAGAGAAACAACATCTCTGACTTTAATTCGGAGCAAGGGGGAGTACGCAAGCGTACTGAAGAGCTTCGGGCTGCGTTGAACCTGCTAAGAGCGCAAATGTCTGAAACAGAAACAGCTCTTGCCACGGTAGAGGGGCAATTGCGCCAGACGCCTAAAGAAATTAACTTATATATAGATGACCGTGCTTCGGCACGGGTTTCACAAGCAGAACTGGAGCTTAAACAGCTTTTGGCAAAATATCTGCCGAGCAGTGATCCTGTGCGTCAAAAGCAAACTGAATTAGCCGAGCTAAAATCACTACTAAGTGCAAATGGCGGCAGAGCAACAGGCGGCCGCCGCGTTGGCCCTAATACAGTGTATCAAGCTTTGCTCACACGTCGAAATACACTCCAAGCGACGGCAGATAGCTACCGTGAGAAAGAATTTACGTTGCAGCGCCAGCTCAATAGCGCGGATGCTAAGGTGCGTAAATTAACGGCTCTTAGCCCTGATTACGCCAGCCTTTTGAGGGAGCGCGAGTCATTGGACTCCCGCCTGAAAAACTATAATGCTAAGGAGCAAGAAGCTTTGGTAAAGCAAAAGCAAGCTGAAGCGACGAATGAAAATGTCAAAGTTATTTCATGGCCTAAATACCCCAATAAAGGATCGAATACACGTCTTCTGGCAGCTGCAGGGGCTATATTTGCCTGGGGTCTGACGCTCTTTATGTTAGCTTTGTTACGTGTCTTTCTCGACCCTCGACTATATGTCGCGCCGACCAGCCGTATTAACTCAGCAACTGCGCCGAGTTACATTCCAGAACCTGTCTCTCCTTATGTCCCTGAGCAAACACCGTATGAGCCTGCTGTCGCAAGTCATGAACCGGCGGCCTATTATCCTGAAAGCTATGATGCTGGGCAAGTTCAACAGGGTTATGACCAAGGCAATTATGCCGCTACTGGGCAATCCTATGGCCAACAAGATTATAGTCAGCCGCAATATGCGGATAGCAATACGGCACAATACGTGGCTGGGCAGGATAGTTATATGCAAGGTGCTGTTATGCAAGACGGCACAGGACCTCAACCATATGATCCGTATACTTATTCATCCTCACCCTTTGACCCCACGCCCTATACGGACGGGTCTGCGGCCTTGGATATGAATAGTAATCCTTATTTGTCAGGGCAAAGTGCTGGGGCCCTTGATCAAAACGGACAGTATACTCAAGGTCAACAAGACACCCAAACGCCTAAAATATAGATTTCGGGCTAGTGGTCACTCAAACCTATACCCATGATAATTTAAGACAGCGCAACTATGCGCTGGGTTCGCTTATTCATGGAATAGAAAACGCACTATTTTTCTTTGTCATTTTCTATTTCTCTGGCGCTATAGGCGGCTTGCTTTTTACAGATCTCAATGATTTGGAGCGGGATTTTCCGATGGCGCGCCTTATGTGGTATCCGATTTACGGTATCGTATTGCTTTTAGGGTTTCGTTGTCTTCCGCAGCTTACGCGCGTAGCCATTTTCGGCCCATTATTGATTTTCTGTGTGCTTGTCTGCGGCGCCTCAATGCTTTGGTCTATTGATCCGGGCATCACAATGCGGCGCTCTGTGGCTTTGCTTATGACCACTTTATTTGGTTTGGTTTTAGCCGCCAGATATGACTGGAATGGTCTGGTTCAGCGCTTGGCTCTTGTTTTTGGTCTATTGGCTGTGTTTTCTCTTTTTCATGGAATAATTGACCCCTCACGCGCTGTTCATACTGATATACATCCCGGAGCTTGGAGGGGACCTTGGGTTGAAAAAAATTACCTTGGCTCCCAAATGACACGCGGTCTGGTAGTGCTGATGTGTGCCTTCGCCATGAAACCATCGCGCGGATGGGCATGGATCCCATTGGGGCTTCTTTGTTTCGGCCTCGTTTTACTCTCTACATCAAAGACCGCCCTTTTAGCATGCTTGGCCGCCATAGGGTTATTCATTGTCTTAAGAATATTTCGAAGATTTCCTGTGCTCCGTATTCCCGTAGCCTATCTGTTCTTGGCAGGAACGACTATTTTCGTGGGGTTGGTCTTGGCTGCGCCGGACATGATGTTAGAATTAATCGGTAAAGACAGAACGCTCACAGGCCGTACAGATATCTGGGATGCGCTCTTACGCTCAATTAAAGAAAAGCCTTATCTGGGCTATGGCTATGGCGTTTACTGGATGGATCAGTTGGGACCATCCTATTACGTCAGATTGCAGCTGCAATGGGGTATTCCTACGGCTCATAATGGTTGGATCGAAACGTGGTTATCCGTTGGAGTTTTGGGTGTAGCCTTATTTGCTCTTCATTATATTTGGACATTCATTCTGGCATTTCAACGAATTTGGCGTGGAGGATCTGAAACCTATTTTGCCATTCTTGTTGTTATTGTGTTCTTGGTTTTCTCCATTTCAGAAAGTTCTATCCTACAACAAAATGACCTTAGCTGGGTGATTTTTGTTGCGGTCTCTGCAAAATTATTTGCTTTTGAGAAACCTTATTGGCGAAATAAACCTAGGGAAAATTACTTTACCCAAGACGTGCGCAGAACCATCAAACGTGATTAGGTTCACTCTGCAGGAGAAAGTTGTGGTCGAGGCGAGTTTGACTTAGCGGTTTGGTCATCAGAATCTGCTTTGACGATATGAGCTCCGAACCTTTTCCTAAGGACCATGAAGGGTTTTTCAACGATGTAAAAAGAAAACGCGGCAAGCGCAAAGCTTATACATGTGGTGATGAGTAAGCTTAAAACTGAGCGGTCACTGAAACGGTGAACCAAATCATAGACCGGAACGTGCCAAAGATAGAGTGCATAAGAAAGCTTCCCAATCCAAGCGAGCCATTTCCATTCTGCTATATTGACTGCGATGTTCAATGCTCTGAGATAATAGAAATTTAGAATGAGAACAAAAAGAGCCGCGCCTTGCAACGTAAAGCGCAGTGTGAATCGGAAGGCCTCATCACGAATGAGAAATGATGCGATAATAGCACATCCCGCTAGCAATGTGGGTATGACACCTAAAAGAGGTCTAAACGCTTTCAAATTACCTTTTAAGTGTAACAACACACTCAGAAGGCAGCCCCATGCTAAGCTGTCCAGACGAGCATCTGTCATCATATAGTTATAATCTGCATAGGGTAAATTTGTGCCATACATTATAAAAGTACGCCAAAGCGGTATCACTGCAATCAGCGCAATCAGTATAATCCCTGCGCGTTTCCAATTATTGCGGCACAACAGCATGAAGGCAGGAAAAACCAAGTAAAAATGTTCCTCGACAGCTAAAGACCAAAGATGGGTCCATGGCATAAAGGGCAGGGTATCAGTCGTCGCACGAATGAGCATTTGATAGAAATTTGTGAAATAGAAAATACTAGCCGCAAGTTCTGCCGACGTCGCGCCGCCAATTCCCAACAACCCATATATGACAAGTGTACCGAACAGCATAAATAAGAGAGCCGGGTAGAGGCGTACAAAGCGGCGTGCGTAAAAGTCTTTTAACCCGATACCTTTGTTCTCAGACTCAGCCAGTAAAAGGCGCGTGATTAAGAAGCCGGAGATAAAGAAAAATACGGTGACACCAAAACCTCCAGGCACAATATGCTCAAAGCCAAGATGGGCCACCATAACGATCATTACGGCTATAGCCCTAAGACCGTCTAAGCCCGGGATATAACCATATCTAGCCGTTTCGCTTAGATGGTTATTATGTGTGGCTGTTAGCCAAGTGAACATTATGCATTAACGCCAATTGTTGCATTATTGCCGTAGAGCTTTTGCTTAAAGCTATTCCACCAAAAGAATTTACCCAAAGCTTGCGCCGTGCGATTTTGGTAATGAATGTATTTAGGTTTATTCATAAGTTTAAGCCCTGCAAAAACCGGGCCATACACGCAGAATTGTAAGATACCTACGCACATCCATTTAACTATTCCCGGTAAGCCTGCTAGCCCTTTATCCGCTTCAGATTGAGTGGGGCCTTGCCCAAATGCAAAGTTACGCTTCCACATATATCGGGGTGTCGCCCGAGAGGCCGGTACGATTTCGTAGCTTTCCGCCTTTATTGCCCAAGCTACTTTAGCACCGTGGTCTTGCAGGTGATGAAATAATGCATCGTCTTCGCCGCCTGTTTCATTATGAATAGGATCAAAGGCTGGGCTCGGCATTTCACAAAGGGATAGATCCAAAAGACATCCGCCCGTACCCAAACACTTGGTAATATAGCCTTCAGGGGCATCTGCAATGCGTGAAAAGAAAGGTGCCATGTAAGGGTTAAGTGGATCGTCCTTATTCGGCATCACAGCTCTGGCGGGGCCAAATGTTATGGCCGCTTTATATTTGAGAGACGCTTTTACAAGCTCTTCAAGCCATCCAGGTAAGGCATCCATATCATCATCAAGAAAGGCAATAAAACGCCCTCTGGCGACATCTAGTGCGCCATTCCTTGCATTTGAAACACCCGGTTCGGGCACATGTTTATAAATGATTTCAATATCAGAGTTTTTCGCAAACTGAGTCACAAAAGGTTTCGCACTGGCTAGAGGGTCATTATCAGCAATGATAATTTCAATGGGGCGGTGACCTGCGCTCTGCCCTATGAGGCTATTAAGGGCAATACGAATACCGTCAGGACGTTTATAGGTTGGAACAACGACAGAAACGCCTTCTGACCAGTCGAGTTTACTAACCGGCTTCATGAGTCAGCTCCATTTTTTTTATAGCTTCGACCATCGTCAAAACTTCAGCACCTGATGATTTAATCGCGTCAATAACATGTAACATTTGCTGTGGCGTGCATCCAAAAGGGCTAGGGTTATCACGTATGTCATGGGTGAAAATAGGTAACCATCCTGGCTTGTCGCTTATGCGTTTTATTTGTTCCATGAGCGTATCAAAGTCCTGACCGGCGTAAAGACGGTTGGACCTTATCTGGTTAAGATCAACGTCATCTGTGCTTTCCCGGCTGCGTATTCCGCGAGACCCCAAAAACTTGCTGGCTAGCTTAAGTTTTAATTCTGTCGTCACCTGTCCATAAGGATAGGCAAATGTTTCACTGGGCGGAAGCCCAATTGCATTCAGGGCAGACTGGTTTTTATCAATGTCGCCCATGAATATGGATGCGCTATTTTGCGCGGCGTCAATATGATCGAAGGTGTGATCGCCAATCTCATGTCCACCGGCGTATAGGGCTGTCACGTCGTCAGCATCCATATGAAGACCTAGGTGATTTTCAATACCACATAACCCCATGGCAATATAGATTGTTGCGCGCCAGTTCTCTCGCTCAAGCGGTTTAATGGCATTTTCGATGACAGATTTAGGGCAATCATCAAAGCTAAAGCTGACAATGGGGCGCTCCAGCTGTGGCTTTATCACACGCCTTGCCATAAACGGCGTAATGCGCCGTTTAATTTTGGCTTTAAGGGACATGTCAGGTTGATAAACAGTCATTACGCAAAGGCCTCTGCATAATGGCTTGCGCGCCAAAGCTTAAGCGCCAAGAGCCGCAATTTCATAGGTAATACCCGTAACTTAACGGCGAGCTTTAGAGCAGGGCGCATTAGCTTTTGCCCAGGCGTTTTACGCAATCTTTGCGATATTCTAAAAAGACTAAGAGTCTTAGCTATATCAGGATGCTTTTGCGTGAACCTGACATAATTATGACCGCTTGTTTTAAAGCGTCTTAGTAATGTCTCTGTTGTTTCCAACCCAAGATGCAGGGCAGGGATGTCCGCATGAAGCAATGTGAATTTTTTCGCAATGCGAGCCGCCCATTCACTGTCCTCCCAGCCCCAACCGCTAAATCCATCATCGAAGCCTTCAGCATTCAGAACTTCTTTCTTTACGGCAAGGTTTGAAGAGGCAACAAATTGAGGTCCTGCGGCTTGGCGCGCGGCTAAAGAAAGACAATCTGATACTTCAGAGAGGGCCCTGTGCAGCTCTTGATCCAATGTATCTGCTTTATCAGGAACAGTAAAACCGCCAAAGATAACGTCTGCGATTTTAGCGCTTATAAGAGTTGTGTAATCTGATAAAAATGCCTCAGACACTGGGCGCATATCGGCATCTAAGAATAAAACCCAATCCGCCCGAGCTTGTTCTTGCAGAGCATTTCGTGCAGCAGACCGCCCTTTATTTGTATGAGCAATCATCAGGTGTACAGCGCTGTGAGCCGACTTTACCGCTGCCGCGACTTTTGCATTGAGTTGTACATCGCCTGTGCCGTCATCATAGATAAGGATTTCCACATCTTTCCGTGTCTTCGTCTGAGAGAGCAGTGCATCTAGTAATGCAGTAGGGTCATCCCTGTAATAAGGGATGAGTACTGATAGTTTAGGTTTTGCCGGAGCTTGTTTTAAACTTTTGATATGTGTGATTTCTGTGCTCATGCGGATACAGCCTTTAAACGGCGCTTTTCTAGCAGACCCAAGACGAAACTGCGTGAGTTAGCGGCGTTAATAGCCATTGACACAACGCCATATGCCATTGCGCCAATTGACGCTTTAATCATCAAGACTACAAAGTCAGGTATATGGCTCATATCAGGCAAGGCTAGCACAGCGGCGGCCATACAGATGCAGCCAAACCCAATTTCAAAAGCGGCTCTTACTGGCAGGGGTAAGGGGTAGAATTTGCGGCCTACAGCAATAGCTAGAACAAAGCCAAGAGCATAGGAAATGACCGTCGCATATACGGCTCCCATCAGCCCATAAAGAGGAATAAGCCATAGGTTGAGCCCGATATTCAGAATAACCGGGGGTACCATAGCCCACATGAACATGGATGTTCTGCCCGATAGCATAAAAGCTCGTTGTGCGTAGTAACTAATCAAGCCATTTAATACACCAGCAAGGGCGATAAGGGGCATTACTGTTATGGCTTCCGCTCGAACGCTTTCGCCCAAGATAAACCCAAACTCTTTTGACACTAAAGCGATGCCTGTCGCAGCAGGCATAGCAATCCAAAGTAGGGACGCGCCGTAATCCTTCATAATCTCACGAGAACGCTCAACGCCTTCTTTTTCCATAAGCGTAACAGCAATCGGTGTGGCTGCCATAGATATCCAAACAAAGAGAATTTCAAGTGACCGATTAGCCAAGTTATATCCCGCATTATACTGTCCTGCAGAAGCTTCGCCCATCATGTAGGCAATCAAATACATATCAGCAGAATTAAGGGCGTAAGCCAGTAATAATGATATGCAAATTGGCACTCCATAATTGAAATAAGTCTTGGCTTTGGTGATTTGAGATTGACCGCCTTTCATTTTTTTCAACATGAAGGGAAGGTCAATCGCCAACATAACAAGTAAGGCGACTATGATACCAATGAAAGGTGCGACTTCGCGTAGTGGTGTCGTAAGAATTAATAAAATACCAATTGTAAAACTCATCAACATTTGGGTCGAATAAGTAAAACTATAACGCTTGACGCGGTGCGCCGCTTTATGAGCTTCCATACCCAGATTAAAGAAAATTTGAATCGTTGTTGAAGCTAATGTCGCGACTAAAACGGTCTTCATGAGCTGCGATATTGGAAGCGCCCAAAGAACAACCATCATGAACGCAAAGCCAGCAGCGCCGCAGGCAAGCGCATAAGTATAAAGCGTTTTTAGATGTGAGCTAACATCCCCCTCGCGTTCAGCTCTCGCTTGGAAGCGTGCCATTGCGGCTTCTAGCCACGTGAACAAGCCCATATGAGCAAATTGCATCGTAATCATGGCGAGTGCGTAGCGGCCAAACTCTTCACTGTTTAGCAAGCGCGTAAGAACCACAATCGTGCCAAAGCTGACGATAATATTCGCCAGATTAACAGGAATATAGGCTAGCATTGAACGGCCCATCATGAGCTTAATTCCCAAGGATATAAATGAATGAGTGGCATTAACGGATGTTCTCACTATCGCCGAGAAGGACAGGAAGTGTCTTTAGCATGATGTATAAATCAAACACCGCATTGCTGCGTTCAATATACTCTACATCCAGTTCGACACGGCGGGCAACGTCATCACCATCATGCAGAGGACCCCGTGATCCATTGATTTGCGCCCATCCTGTCATGCCAGGTTTTACTTTGTGGCGGTGCGCATATTCTGCCACGAGCTCCATGGAGTCTTTACCTTGGGTACGCATGCCCACTGCATGAGGACGTGGGCCGACAAGTGACATATCGCCTTTGATGACGTTCAGAAGTTGCGGGAGCTCATCAATTGAGGTTTTACGAATAAAACGCCCTATTTTTGTAACGCGCGCGTCACCTGCGACTGTCTGTTGAGCTGCTTTTAAGTCCGCTTGATCATTGCGCATAGAGCGGAATTTATAAACATTGAATACACGGTTATTAAACCCATGCCGCGGCTGTTTAAACAAAACAGGGCCAGGACTGTCTTTCTTGATCATAAGAGCGACGATAGCAAGAACAGGCGATAAACCGATAAGTGCCAAGGTTCCAATACTGATGTCCATAAGGCGTTTAATCGCTGTATGAGCACCGCCTTTAGGGTTGCCAGTGACTTCGCGCATGCCAACCTCAGCAATTTGTGTGAGGCGCTGTTGTACGTGGTCTAAGTTTTCAAACTCATCGACGACAAAGGCAATGCGGTTAGGCAAAAGTTTAACCTGCTCTAAAAAGGCTTGCTTACGGCTTTTAGCCATGCCGGGCAGTGTTACCACGATACGATTAATGTATGGGAGTTGATCCCAATTTAGCAAATCTTCGATTTTTCCAACTACGGGCACGCCGTGAATATTATGCGGGGCGCGTGCTAGACGTTCATCAAAAATGGCTAGAATGTTAAGCTCACGCGTCTTTGCGTTTTCTTCAATAAGACGGCGGGCAGACTCTGTCGCGCCCAACATTACAATTGTTGGAGCCAGAGCGCCCCTATTATGCAGCCGCTTAACCTGCATGTGATAGAGACTATGTAGTATAAACAAAATCGCGGTCGCGCCTAACCCGGCGAATGCCAATGTATCCGGCAGAAATGTGTCGGGTTTGGTAATAAGGGCTATAGTAAGCCAGAGTCCTAAAGCGCCAAAGGCAGCCATCATCACGGTCTTTAAATGTTGCCCAAGAGTCTCTGCAGCAGGAAATTTATGGGCTCGATTAACAAATAACATTGAGATGAAGATGACGCTGCCTAATATAGCCGCTGAAACGGGAGCCAGAACACCTCTATTGTTGATCCCAACATATCCGTTCCACACGCTTAGCACTATTATAGCTGTAACCCAGAAAATATCAGAGGTCCGGAGTGCGAAACGCAGAGCACTCATGCTTGTTTGTTTTTGTGGAACAGATACTTCTGCAGTCGTTTTTCTTTTTCGGCGGCGGTCCACAGTAACGCGTTTCTGGCTTGGTCGTATTTTTTCAGCAAAGCTGTCAAGCGGTGCTGAACGGCGTTGAGCAGAGCCACGTTTTTCATCAGAGCCTCGAACAGGTTTTGCGTTCAGGGTCTCGATCTCGAGCGCATGCTCGGACGTTGTTTTCATTGGTTTTGGCATTATCCCACCTTGTTATTAGCCATAGCTTTACTTTAAATCCGCAAAGATCTGGTAAACATCAGATGTAAATATACGTGCCTAAACTGTGCCAATTCGGATCAGTTTGGGTCAATGCGGTGCAATCGCATAAAGCTATGGTTAATAGAGGGTAAAATACGTAGAATTTAAAAAACTACGTACAAAGAAATAAACTATTTTCGAGATTGGTTCACTAAGAGTCGCGGCAAGTTTTGCGTAATGTCTCTTTCTAAAACATCTGCGAAATGGCTAGTGTTCTAAATCTGTACAATTTTGGAATATACTAGGGTGGCTATAGCGCGTCTGAGGATGGCCTTAATTAGAAGTCCTTTTTATATTTCAGAGAAAATGCCTGATCATTATCGGCTTGTAGCCTTGATCTTAGGGAGAGGTTCTTACGAATTTCCCATTCAATTACAGCGCCTGTTTGATCTTGTCCTGCACCTGAGAAAACTTGCAGATATACGTTTTTAGCCAGATACCTTCCGCCTGATATTTGCGCTGTGCCGTCTTCCGCAAAGCCGATGCTAAGCTGTCCTATTCCAAATGCATCACGAAGTCCTCCTAGCAGGTCAAACCCTGCGCCCGATCCAGAGAACTGGGCTAGGGCTCCGGCGAGTTGCGCTGCCTCTATTGAGGATAGCTCTGTAGCAGACCGTCCGAATAGTAGGACTGACAAGATTTCATCTTGTGGCCGTTCAGGGCTGCTGGTGAGCTCAATTGTAGGTTTTTCGACCGTACCAGTAATCTGAATTTGGGCGGTAATATCAGTCGTATCCGTTTCGGCTAGCAAAGATAATTTGGCATCGGGCAAGGCACCGTTAAACTCTATCGCGCCATCTGTGAATTCAAGTGTCTTTCCAGCTAGTTTATATCCTCCGCGAACCACTTCGGCCTTGCCATTAAATAGAGGGTCATCGATGGCACCTGTTATATCCATGTCAACGGAGAGTTCGACATCAAGTCCGCGGCTACGAACATAAATTTCTCGCGGGGCTCTGACCTTGATATTCACATTTACGGGTAGCGGGGTGTCCTGAAGATTCATGGTTTGAACCGTTTCAGGGGGGTTGATTTCATCCACCTCAATTTCAATGACACTTTTCCCGCCGGTGATAAATTGTTTTATCTCTGCCTCATTTAGCCCGATTTCACCGACTAACTCAGCATCGTCTTGGCGGCTTAGATAGGCCAATTTACCGCTCACGACACCTTGGACATCACGTCGATCTAAGGCTCGAAATTTCTTAGCGTTGATCTCAAGCGACCCAAGCGGCCTCCCTAATTCACCTAAGGTAAATTCACCTTTCCCGCTTAGAGTGCCTTTGTCAGCATCCTGAACATAAAGATCAGTGACGGATAATCGATCATTTTGGAAAGCTGTCGTGAACCGACCCTTTCGAATACGTGTGCCCAGCTCAGGCGCTTCGAACCGAATGTCTGTTCCTGCTGCGCGGCCATCAATAAGCGGTGCATTAGCTGTTCCCGATAACCGTAAACTTGCCGTAAGATCTCCGCCAAGCTCTGCATCACTAGGCGTGACTAGGCCCAAAACAGAAGATGCAGCGCCCGACATGTTCAATTCCCCTGACACTGGCGCAGCGTTATCAAGGCGCAGAGCCATTAAGGTGTTTGCATTGCTAAGCCCGAACTTGCTGTTGCCGCTTACGGTGAACCCGCTGACGGATTGCCCTTTCAGTTTTATATCTCCACGGTTTCCATTTAAGCTAATTGACGTAAGAGCGTTAATCCCGTTTTCTCGTTTAACATCAAAGCCGCGCCAGTCCGTTAGCTCTAAATCTCCGCCGCCTGTAACGCCGGCCCCGTTTGATTCTAATTTAAAATTAATAGCGGCCTGGCCTAGCGTATCGGCCAAATTACCAGGCATTGGAACTAAATTAATCGGTAGGTTGGCTGTGTCCACAGTTAAAGTCTCGGAAAGGCCTTGTTTGCTATAATTGAGAGAGACCGCTTGGCCTGATATCGTCAGTGGCGCATTAAGGGCAATCGTGTGGTTTCCATATTTAAACGCAACGGGGCCGGATGAACCCAGGCCAATATCTCCATATTTTCCTCTGGGAGACATTTGCAGATGTATAAAATTATCTGCATTTCGGCTGACGTCGAAAGGGGTATCCAATTCAAAGCCGCGGCTGAGGAGGGATATGTTGCGCCGTCCCTTGGTTTTTACCGTGCCTGAAAGATTTGCCAGAGTGCCATCTGCAGTGGCCTTGATATGATCAAATTCATATTGCTGTAAGGCGATACTTTTCGCGTCAATAGACAGGCTGAGACCTTGCTCTATGCCAACAGGGGCAAACGCTAATGTGGCGCGTGCAAAACGATCTCCCTCTTGAGGTAAATCTAATTCGAATTGTCCTGTCGCAAGATTTGACTCTGCAACGCTAAGGTCGCCATTGGCTGTTAAATCGCCAAGTTTAAACGTCATGTCCTCAGCAGCATAAATCCCTGGCCTTGATGCGAATTGGGATGTCAGGACTAAGTCGCCATATTCCGTTTTTGCTTCAATCTGCAGAGGACCTTTGGGCGCATTGAATAAGTCTTGCACTTCTATGCGCATACGCGGGGTGGTAAGAGTCTGTCCGCTAATAATGACTTTTGATGAGGCGGCGTCCAGCCGTAAATCAGGGTCGGTTCGCGGCCCTGATAATTCGAAACTGACATCGCTGTTCTCACCAAGCGTTATGGAGGGCAAGGGCAGTGACGAGGTGAGCATCGCTTCTCCGCTTAGGGCATAGCTATCTGTAATACGGCCTTCTATGGCGGCGCGAATATTATCCCCGCTAATTTGCGCTTCTGAAATTTGGATCCCTCCATCTACAGGCGACATGCGGGTTTTGAAAGTGAGGTTCTCGCCGATCACTGCACCGGCAGGCCCATCTAACTGATCACTCGGTTTAAACACACCATCGGCGTTCAGGGCCGCCGCTGATGTTTCTGTCTGCTTAATTTTAAAGCCCATTTCGAATTGCCCTGCGGGGATTGACCCTTGAGCCAGAACAGCCGCGACTGCATCACCCGCAACATCATAGGTGAGAGGCTCCCAACCGGCTTGTCCTTGAACCGTAAGTTTATTAGCCCCAGTTGATAGTTTTGTGGTTTCAAAGTTTAATTGCCGTGTTCTTAAATTAAGTTTGCCCTCAGAGCTAATTTGCGCGCTATCGCTAATCGCTATCGGCATGTCTTGAGATAAAGTAAGTGCTTCAAGGGTCAGATTGCCGTCATAATTATAAATATCCTCTTCAGACTGGCTTGCCGAAACAGGCCCCGACAGGCGCTTGGCTTTTCCGTAAGGGGATATAAGATTTTCAAAGTCTATCCGGCCTTGAAATGCGGGGTTCGTCGCATTGATGAATGTGCCGATGACCGTGCCTTTCCCGCCTTCATAGCCTTCCGGGAATATACTCAAATCGGATAATTTTTGAGTGTTTAACTCTAAGTCCATTTGGGTAGGTATGAGCCCGTCTTCCGGCAGTTTACCTGAGGTCTGAATTGTTAGCTTGGGTGCTTTAACATCAAATCTGAAAGGGGCATTTGAATATCCCGCGCCACCTCTATTTTCGACAGAGCCTATAATTGTGACTGTATTTCCAATGCGCTCTCGCGCGGCCTGAAACGCGTTCCATTGCGCAATGTTTACATTTGTATTCAGCCGAGCTGTGTCTTCGGTCCAAAAAACATCTCCTGTGGCGGCATTACTTTCGCCAAAGACGAGATTAAATTGACCGGTACCGTCTTCTGATGTTCCCTTTAATGTGCCTGTACCTGTAACAGCCTTATCAACTGGAGCTCTCATCAAGCGGGCTATGGGGCCGTTAGCTTCTGCGCGAATATCAAATATTCCGTCTAGTGAACCCTTTTGATTTCGGTTAAATTTAACATCGAAGCTATCCCCTTTAATATCAGTGCGTAGGGCATTGAGATGCGCGGATATTTCGCCGCCCGTAAGCGCCGCGCCGCCTGTCACTTTAAAGTCGGCGTTTAGTCCTATTAGAGCTTCGTGAAGCGTAAGTGTTGATATCTGAACGTCAGGAACGGATAATCTATAGGGTTCACTTTCTGAAGCTGTCGTTTCATTTATAATAGGACGGCGAAAGGCATCCGCTTTTTGAATATCCAACTGCTCAATTTTCAAAGTTCGCTGAATAAGTGCAAATGGCGACCATTCAATTGTGATATCCTCCGCATCAAGCCATACGCCTTTTTCATCTTTGATCTCAACTTTAGAAATCGAAAAGGCTTTTAGAGGATCACCGGAAAGCCCTGAGATATTTACAGACGCGACAGGCCCAAAACTACGGCTATTGACTTGCTCTTCAATGAAACGCGAACCTGAGGCAGTCGTGATAAAAACGCGCAAAGAGATTAGGGCAAGAACGGCCAACAGCATTAAAGCTAATATGGCGAATATTATGCGCCGCCTCCACCAGGGTTTATTTTGTTTCGCCTCGGCCATTAAAAAGCCTGCCCAATACTCAGATAGATTTGAAAGTCATTATCGCCATCACGCTTATTAAGCGGTACGGCGATGTCAGCTCTTATAGGGGCAAAGCCCGTGTAATAGCGCAGACCGACACCTGCACCGTAGCGAATGTCTGAGAGATCAGGCAGGTCTCCGCGAGAGACACTCCCTGCATCGATAAAGGCTGCGGCCCCAAATGGACTTTCGCCGCGGTAGCGAATTTCCGCACTCGCCTCCGATATGGATCGTCCGCCAATTGGGTTTCCTTCAACATCCTGTGGGGAGATGCTTTGAAACCCAAATCCGCGAACTGATCCGCCTCCGCCCGCATAATAACGGCGGTTCAAGGGAACGCTAGCTTGCCCGGCTCCAAAAATAGTGCCTAATTGGAGGCGTCCGGCTGCGACAAGACTATCTGAAACACGCTGATAAGCACTCCCGCTGATTTCAGCGGTTGTGAAAAAGCCGTTTTCTTTGCCAAGATTATAAGATGGGATGAATTCAGCCTTTAAAAGATAGCCCGTGACGGGGTCTAAAATAGAGTCGCGCGCATCATATTGCGCACTTGCTAGGCCGTCCACCAGATAGGATCTCACCTCAGCTTCATTCTCTTTAAATTGCGAGGCTTCGAGCCCGATGCCTGCAGTGATTCTGAATTTGCTTGAGATTTTTTGTGTGAGCAAAGCGGATGTGGCTATTCTCTCCCCTGTAAAAGCATCGGTGTCTTCACGCGATATAATACCACCAATATCCAGCTCACGATCTGCCCGCCAGGCAAATGGAATATTGTAATCAGCGCCCAGGCTTATTTGATTGGTTTTCAATGTGGAGGTGAGGATGAGCGTTTGCGCATAGCCAATAAAGTTACGGCGTTCATACGTCACATCAAGGCCGCTACCATCAGTTGTCGAAAAGCCGATTTCTCCGCTGACAGTATTTATGGCACCTTGTTCTACATTCAATAAAATATTTCGCGTAACAGTCCCGTCCGCATTTTCTTCTTTTTCGTCACTTAATATAGCTGTAGCACCATCAAAGACACCTGTTCCTGTGACGCGAGAAGCTAGTTTGTTGAGCTTGCGATTATCAAAAATGTCACCGTCCTTGAAAGGCGCAATCATTGGCGGCCAGCTCTTCACAATATAAGCTGTGCCTGTTTGCTCAATCTGTCCAAAGCGGGTTTTCTGACCTGCTGAAATAATGAGTTTCACCGCCATAGTCTTGCTATCATGATTGACGACAGGCTTGCTAGGCTTAGCGATGGCGTCGGGATATCCATTAGCTCGCAGATAGCTTACTACACGAAGTTCAGCCGCCACGACTTTTGCTGCAATTGCCGGGCTGTCCTTTTTTAGGTTTATCTCTCGAAATACATCCACGGCAATGTCCGGCGTGGCGCCATCATAGGAGACTGAAATGTCAGAAAAAGTGAAGATAGGTCCTTTTGAGATCACCAGAACAGGTTCGGGGGCGCGGCGTTTTCCGTCATCCTCACCGGATACAAATTCATCTATGCGGGCTTTTACGGCTCCGCCATAATAGGCTTGTGAACGCAGGACTGAGATGGCGTTCTCCGCCGCTTTTTCAGCCCGGCGCCGGGATTGCGCTAGAGAACGTGGTTTTTCGTCTGCCGTGCCAATGACGTCCTTCATGAGCTCGCGAAGCTCAGGCGTCAAATCCCCTTCAACTTTTGCCAAAGGCGTATTAGCTGCGGCGGCATATGGATACAATGCCACGACTAACCCTAGGATCAGGCTAATGAATTTTACTTTTGGGAACACAGCGTTTCTAAAATACCTCAGAGATTGATAGCAATCCTCTCAATATTTACGCATCGTAGCAACAGCTTGTTCCAAGAATTGTCACTCGGAGTCGATTAAAAACCAAAAACAACTACAATGGCACGAGATTTTTAACCATCTAAAAGACGGCAATACGATGTAATATCACGCCATGGGGAAATGGCGGAGACGAAGGGATTCGAACCCTCGATGGGCTTATGACCCATACTCCCTTAGCAGGGGAGCGCCTTCGACCACTCGGCCACGTCTCCGTCGGCGGGACTAGCGAAAACCATGGAGTGGGGCAAGCTTTAATCTTATGAAATTTCAGATAAACCCGAGATCATAAGAGGTTACCTGATTAGCTAAGAGATTAGTTTGTGGGCTTAAACAAAACGGACAGTGATGCGCTCTAACCCTTCAATTCCGCCTGAGAGTTCATCACCGGCTTTCACAGGGCCAACACCAGCTGGAGTGCCTGTATAGATTAGATCTCCGGCTTGCAGGTCCATGTCTTTGGTCAGGTAGTCAATAATTTCTTCAATAGACCATATCAATTTGTTGAGTGCGGAATGTTGTACTATATCACCGTTTTTGCGCAGAACTATATGTGCGCTTGAAAGATCAACTTTGTCAGCCGGAGTTAAAGCCGAGCAGGGGGCCGATAAGTGAAAGTTTTTGGCGCGCGCCCAAGGCCCGCCTTTTGCCTTAGCTTTCGCTTGAATATCACGCCGCGTCATATCAATCCCAACACCATATCCAAATACGCCGTCTGGCCCCATAGCAACAACAAGTTCTACTTCATAATGCAGATTATCAGTATGGGGGGGATAAGGGATATTGGCCCCGCTTTGTACAAGTGTTTCTGCCGCCTTGGTGAAAAATATAGGTTCAGAGCGCTCAATATCGCCGCCCATTTCTATCACATGATCGGCATAATTTTTCCCAACGCAATAAATGCGTCTTACTGGAAAGCGTGAGTCGCCTCCCGCTATTGGAAGGCTAACAGGGTCTGTAGGGGGAAATGCGAAATTCATATTATCCTCATTGCGCTATCATGCGCCTATGCTAGCTTATCCAAAAAAAGGAGAGCTGCCAATGCGCGTTGTCGATGTGCCTATTGATAAAATCTATGTTCCTGCGGCCAAGAAAAAGACGCTTGATGAAGAGAAAGTTTTGCCCCTTGCCGAGGACATTCTTGAGAACGGGCAGACAACGCCAATCTATGTGCGCCTCGGCAAAGATCGTTACGTCTTGCAAGAAGGACTACATAGAGTCGAGGCGATGAAACTTCTCGGCAGCGAAACCATCGAAGGACATATCGTCCAAGCCAAAAAGCATTAAGTTATGAAAATATTACGCACGCCTGATAGCCGGTTTCAAAATCTTCCAGATTATCCGTTCGAGCCGAACTATGTCACCATAGGTGATAATCTACGTTTGCATTATGTGGATCATGGCCCGCGCGAAGGACAGCTTGTCATCATGATGCATGGTGAGCCGAGTTGGTCTTTTCTCTATCGCCATATGATCACCACCGTTGCCGCAGCTGGATATCGCGTTATTGCGCCAGACCTGATTGGCTTTGGCAAGTCGGATAAACCCGCCGAAACATCTGATTATTCTTATAGTCGTCATGTTGAATGGATGACCGAATGGTTCATGAAATTAGATGTCAGTGATGCCGTGCTCTTTTGCCAAGACTGGGGTGGTCTTTTGGGGCTGCGCTTAGTCTCATCATTCCCTGAAAGATTCGCAGGCGTGATTGCAGCTAATACAGGATTACCAACAGGTGAGGGCACGCCCTCTGAAGCTTTTCTGGCGTGGCAAAAATACTCACAAACTGTGCCAGAATTTCCTGTCGGAAATATTATCAATGGCGCAACTGTTACCGACCTCTCTCCTGACATCATTGCGGCCTATGACGCTCCCTATCCTAATGAAAGCTACAAAGCGGGAGCGCGTATTTTCCCCGCTTTAGTGCCGACATCGCAAGTGCAAGACGGCGCGGTAGAAAACCAAAAAGCTTGGGAGGTTTTGGCGCAATTTGAAAAACCCTTTCTAACATGTTTCTCCGACGAAGATCCTGTCACTGGTGGTGATGAGAAACATTTCAAACGGAATATTCAAGGGGCGAAAACTCAACCTCACGAAATTGTTGAAGGCGGTGGTCATTTTCTTCAAGAAGACGTCCACGCGGAACTCTCTCAAATCATTATTGATTTTATGAAAGCGCTCTAACTCATGAAAAACCCTTTTGAGACTGATGAGCGCAAAGCTTTTCGGGAGACAGTTCGTAGTTTTGTTGAAGCTGAAATTACGCCTTACGCCCATGAATGGGATGAAGCCGGGCAGGTGCCGTGGAAACTTCACGAACAATTGGGCGAGCTAGGCTTTTTTGGCTTTGGCATTGACGAAGAATATGGCGGCCTCGGATTTGATTGCCCCTTTATGCGGGCCATTGCCGCCGAAGAAATGGCGAAATGTGGATTTGGGGGTGTAGGCGCTGCAGTCGGCGGGCGAGGTATTTCACTTGATCCTATCCAGCGATTAGCCGCACCTGAAATTCGTGATCGGGTTTTGAAGGACATTGTGCTGGGTAAAAAAGGTTCAAGCCTTGGTATTACAGAGCCAGGCGGTGGATCTGACGTAGCCAGCCTAAAAACCACAGCTAAGCGCGATGGGAATCACTTTGTCATTAATGGCTCAAAAACTTTTATAACGGGCGGCATGGAGTCCGATTATTTCGTTATTGGCGCACGCACTGGCGGCCCGGGTCTGACCGGGATTTCCCTTTTTTTTGTTGAGAAAGACGCGCCCGGATTCTCGCGTACACCTCTTTCTAAAAAAATGGGCTGGTGGGCCTCTAACCAAGCCACGCTTTATTTTGATAATTGCCGTGTTCCAGCGACAAATCTCATGGGGCAAGAGGATTATGGCTTCATCGCGATTATGAATAATTTTAACAATGAACGTTTGGCTCTTATTGCCGGATGTCTAGGCATGATGAAGGCAGCTTATGAGGATGCCGTTGACTGGGCTAAGCAGCGGGAAACTTTTGGTAAGCCCCTCATAAAGCATCAAGTCATTCGACATAAAATTGCGGATATGTCAGCAAAAATTGATGCTGTTGAAAGCTACATGCTTATGATTTGCTGGAATATGGAGCAGGGTGATATTCCCGTAGCTGAATTATCCAAGGGCAAATTTTTTGCTTCCAAAGCATTAGAGTTCGTCGCATCTGAAGCCATGCAAATTATGGGCGGCGCAGGATATTTGCGCGGCAATAGGATCGAATGTATCTATCGGGAGGTCAAAGTCATGGCGATTGGCGGCGGCTCGGAAGAAATTATGCGCGATTTAGCCGTACGACAAATGGGCTTTTAGTGGCTGTCAGAGGTCATGGTTTGATTAAAGAAAACATATAAAGAAAATTTTATATACTTTTATTTTAAAGCTGTTATGATAGCTTTATGGAAAAACATGTCTTAGCCTTAAAAACCCTCGGTCATATGGAGCGTTTGCGTATACTGGCGCTGCTCTCCCATGGTGAATTGACCGTCAGTGAATTAGTGCAAATTCTCGAACTCTCTCAGCCGCGCATCACCCAGTATATCATCTCATTGGAAGCGGCTGGAATTATTGAAAGGCTAAAAGAGGGGAGTTGGGTGTTTTCGCGTATCCGGCGCGGGCACGAAGCCGTTTCAGCATTGGTCGCAACAACCCTCGCAACGCTTCCGCAGAATGACCTTATTCTCATGTCTGATCTTAAAGCCTTGGAAGAGGTTAGAGCCGAGCGGTCAAAGGCTGCTGAAGCTTTTTTCGCGAATGTTGCGAATGACCGCAGTCAGCTTGGAGATGAATATCTCCCGCAAGCTGATATTGAAGCTAAAATGCAAGGCCTTTTGGGAGAAGGCCCATTTGATTACATGGTCGATCTTGGGACCGGCACAGGAAGAATGCTAGAGGTTTTCTCGGGCCGTATAATTCGTGGGTCAGGAATTGATAATAATTCACAGATGTTAAAGGTAGCGCGTTCAAAATTAGCGGATAAAGAGCATATTGCCGTGCGCCAAGGTGATATCCTTTCTACGCCCCTGGAAGATGCCGTTTCAGATTTGGTGAGTTTACATCAAGTCCTGCACTATCTAGATGACCCGCAAGCAGCGATTATGGAGGCCGCACGCCTATTAAAGCCGTCAGGTCAGCTTATTATTGTCGATTATGAAGACCATGACCTCGAAGAGTTTCGGACAGAATTTGCGCATCGCCGCTTAGGGTTTTCAGATCGTGATATAGGTGACTGGCTATTCTCAGCGGGGCTGTCATTGACCCATTCCGACAGAGTTGTAACCCAAGCAGACCGTCCGGATGTACGTATTTGGATTGGAAACTTTGCCGCTCAAAATCAGCAAAAGGCTTAAGGGCGATGGCACATTCAAAATTCAGTTTTGAGTTTTTCCCGCCTAAATCTGCGGCGATGGAGAAACGCCTTTGGGACACGATTGACAAACTTGAACCTTTGGGGGCTGACTTTGTTTCAGTGACCTACGGGGCCGGAGGGTCAACACAAAAGCCAACATTTGAGACTGTTTCGCGAATTCATAAGGATACATCACTTAAACCAGCCGCTCATTTAACCTGTGTTGGATCACCCCGGCACGAAATTGATAGTATTGCTAAAATGTATTGGAGCGCCGGTATAAGGCATATTGTTGCGCTTAGAGGAGACCCGCCAAATGGAATTGGGCAGACTTATGTTCCTAAGGAAAGCGGATATGCCTATGCTAGCGATCTAATTTCAGGCCTTAAAAGCATTGCTGATTTCGATATTAGTGTTGCAGCATACCCCGAGCGCCATCCCGAGAGTCCATCTTGGGATGCAGAGTTGGATAATTTAAAAAGAAAAATAGGTGCAGGGGCTACGCGAGCTATAACGCAATTCTTTATTAAGCCGGATGTTTTTCTGAGCTATCGAGACCGCGTACGAGATGCGGGCATTGCAATACCGTTAGTTCCTGGAATTATGTTACAGCCAAATTTCCAAAGCTTAAAACGTATGGCAGATATGTGCGGCGTAACAATCCACAATAACTATGCTGATTTGTATGACGGGATAGATGATGAACCGTATGCCAGAAAGGCAATGACAATATCTACTGTTCAGAAACTCATAGCTGGTTTAAAAGCGCAAGGTGTAGAAGAATTTCATTTTTACACACTCAACAGGGCAGATATCGCAATACCAGTCATAAAGTCGCTAAAAGACAATTCATCGCAAAACATATACGAAGAACGCTTAAAAATTATGGCTTGAAAATAACTAAGGCCGAACTCACGCGCCCGGGAGTTCGGCCTTATTTAATCAAAACCCTCCAGTGGATATGATTAAATTCGCTCTGCAAGACAAAGCGGATTGCGCCCCGTGATTACCTTACAGATAACGAATAGCAAAATCGTGTGAGACTTTATTGGCAGTTTTACCTTTAAAACTTGTCATTTTTACCCTTTGTGAATTTTAAAACAAAACGTTTTTAAATTGTTGATGCTAAGATGGCCTTGGGGCAGACCGCTTTTATGAGCATTTGGCAGCGAATCTTTTCCGCGGGTGCGCGGCTTTTTGGACCGCCTAACCTTCCTGACCGCGATGGCAGCGCGGCGAGGCTTGATGATGCGGGCTTGGTCGCGGCCCTTGTGGCGTTAGGCGCGAAAATGGCGAAAGCTGATGGACAGGTCAGACATGCCGAGATTGCTGCTTTTAAACGTGTTTTTCAAGCGTCATCAGATAATGAGCCCACAATTGCGCGCTTTTTTGATTTAGCGCGTCAAACAACAATGGGATTTGAACGCTATGCCGCAATTATTGCAAAACGCTTCAGAGCTCAACCCGCCGCTCTCGAAGATGTACTAGACGGCTTGTTTCATATTGCTTTGGCCGACGGGATTGTTACGGAAGATGAAATGTCTTTCCTGGTGCGTGTGGGCGAAATTTTTGGCTTTTCAGATCGCGAGTTTCGCCGCATTAAAATTGCACATATGGGCCGCGCCTCAGATGACCCTTATCTTATTTTAGGGGTAGACGAAGACATCTCAGATGTGGATCTCAAACGGGCTTATCGGCGTATGGCTGCCGCGAATCATCCTGATCGAATGGTTGCGCGCGGGCTCCCAAAAGAGCTGATGAAACTTGCCAATCACAAAATGGCAATGGTAAATAAGGCTTACGCTGAAATCCTTGCAGCTCGAAAGAAGCAGAGGTGCCTTACGGAAAAGTCATCGCCAAGCTCTTGACCTTTGCGCGGAATGCTCCGACATTGAGTGTATGAGTAATACCTATCGTTTATCGGGCCAATCAGGCTTTCTCACTAATTTAATGCGCGGCTTGTTCTTAGCTGTCGCAGCTATTGGTGGTTTTTTCATGCTCGCATTTTCCGCAGCTTTTGCTTTTTTCGTGGTTATCGGACTGGCGTTAGTCGCCTTGGTTGTTTTCGCGTTTTTCTGGGCGAGAGCCAAATTGTTTGGCAAGCCATTTGGTCCCAAAGCCCAATTCGAAGCGGCTCGCAGAGACATGGAAGCCCAATTTCAAGGTATGGAGCTAAATATGGACCGCAATGGTCCAAAGTCCAAAGGTGATGGGCCTATAATTGACGCGCACCAAACTCCGGAAGGTTGGTCAGTTGACGATTAGTCATTGACCTTCATTTTTGCCACGTTAAGCCTGCTTCATGCGGGTTTTTGATTTTGCGATATTGATGTTGTGTTGCTTGTGTTGGGCAGGTAATTTTATTGTGAGTTCCTGGGCCGTTGGAGCTCATCCTGTGCCGCCGTTTATGCTCGCTTTTATTCGGGCGGCAATCGTAATGCTGTTCATGTCTCCATTTCTGTTTATGAAATGGCCCACTCAGTGGTGGCGCTTAGCGATTGTCTGCGCTTGTGTTGGCCCTATTCACTTGGCCTTTTTATATACAGGTTTGCAAACAGCTCCTGCTTCGGGAAGCTCTATTGTCTCGCAAATGTTGATTCCGCTGGCGACCATATTGTCGGTGATATTCTTACGAGAGACAATCGGTTGGGTGAGGGGGCTTGGAATTATCGGAGCTTTTATTGGGACGATCATCATGATTTATGAGCCCTCGGCGTTGTCCTTTGATGTTGGGCTTATCTATATTTTATGTGCCTATCTTTCCCTCGCTGTTGGATCTGTGATGATGAAGACTGTAGGCAACGTCGATTGGCAGCAATATGTGACTTGGGTCGCAGTTATGGTTTTTGTGTTGATGGGAGCGGCCAGTGCAGTCTTCGAACAGGATCACGTGGCTATTTGGCAGACTTCTAAATGGCCGTTATTAGTCGCTGCCGGATATGCCGCCGTCATGGTGAGTATAGTTGCTCACGGACAATATTTTAAAATGATAGCGAAATATGATGTTTCCATTGTCGTGCCGCTGACCTTGATGGTGCCCGTCTTTGCCTGTATCTTGGCTGTCTTATTTCGAGGTGAAACTATTTTTCCGCGTTATTATATCGGAGCCGCGTTGATATTGCCGTGTGTTTTTATAATCGCAAAGCGCGGGAAAACGGCCCCTGTTCAGGAGGACTAAATGGCTCAAGCGAGTAACAAGACAGTGCCCTACGAGCTGAAAGTTTCCGATTACATTGCCGCGATAGAAAAAGACGACCGCCGGGCAGATTGTCAACAGCTGCACGATATAATGGCAGAGATGACTGGGTGGACGCCTAAAATTTGGGGGAGCACGCTTAAAAGCGGTATCGTCGGATTTGGAGAGTATCACTATAAATATGAAAGCGGGCGGGAAGGCGACTCCTTACGCCTTGGCTTTAGCTCCCGCGTGCAAAATATAAGCATTTATATCATGCCTGGTTATCAGGATTTTTCCGAAGAACTGTCCCGTCTGGGGAAGCATAAAATCGGAAAAGCTTGTCTTTATATCAAGCGCCTGTCGGATGTGGATGAGGATGTGTTAAAAGAAATTATGCAAAAAGGATTAGATATAATGGCGGAAAAATACCCGCTATAAACCGACCTTATGAATATAACTCAAGTACCTTCGCCCAATTTTGATGATCGTACTCTGCCGATCTCGCTTTTGATTTTGCATTATACCGGCATGCAATCTGGGAAGGCGGCGCTGGAGCGCATGTGCGATTCTGAGGCTAAAGTCAGCGCGCATTATATGGTCGAAGAGGATGGCCATGTCTTTCAGTTAGTCGATGAGGACAAACGCGCTTGGCATGCCGGCGTGTCAGAATGGCAGGGAGAGTCCAATATAAATTCCAATTCCATAGGTATTGAAATCGTCAATGGCGGACATGACTGGCCGCGTGTAGATGGCAGCTTGCCACCTTTTCCGGATGTGCAAATCAATGCTGTCATCGCGCTGTCAAAAGATATCATGAAACGCCATAGTAATCTTACCGTCCTGGGCCATAGCGACATTGCCCCTACGCGAAAGATTGATCCAGGTGAGCATTTTCCATGGGCGGGATTAGCGGCTGCGGGATTAGGGTATTGGCCGAATGTGTCAGGTAAAGATCGCCGCATATTGTTTGAGCCCGGAACACGGGATCGTGGTGTGGCAATCTTGCAAAGCGGTCTAGCTCATATTGGCTACGGTGCGAGAGTCACTGGCGTTTTAGACGAGGCCAGCGTAAAGATTATAGAGGCCTTTCAACGGCGTTATCGTCCAGACCAGATTGATGGGGTAGTCGATATACATACTATGGAAATCGTCAAAGCGCTGTCAGAGAGTATTCCTAATCCAGCAGAGTTTCGCCCAATTTAATTTCGTGTTTTCCCATATACATATATATGTCAATTTTATGCAGCGCTGATGCCTAATTCAGTAGTGTTAGGTGTCTCATTCCGCCGTGGTGTTAGCCATTTGGACAGGCACTGAATCAAGTCCTTTTTTGCCAAGGGCTTTTGTAAAATTTCGTCCATACCGCTTTGAGCAAGATATTGAGCATCAGGGTCTAAACCTGCTGTGAAGCCAATTATGGGTGTGTGATCAGAGTTGTACTCATTTTCGTAGTTGCGAATAAACTTGATCGCATCAAAACCATCAGTAGCACTTAAAGCATCGTCGATGAATATCAGGTCAAATTTTGTTGTCTTGCAGGCGCGTGCAGCTAACAAGCCTGTATTCACGTAAGTTAAATTAATGCGGGGGTCGGGTAGGAAAGTCTGAAACCTCATCCGATGAGCTATATCATTATCAACAATTAGTAAGTTGAGTTTTTCGTGAGGCTCCGTCTCTGAATCAGAGCCAGACTCAGTTAGACTACCTTTCTCTTCTGCGGCGTGGCCAAATTTGCTTGAGGTTAAGTCTTGTGCATTTGCCTTCTGTAAAGGTAGCTCCAATGTAAAACTGGATCCTATGCCCGGTTCCGAGCTGGCATATAGCGTTCCTCCCATTGCAGATGCGAGGCTACGCGAAATGGAGAGGCCTAGACCTGTTCCCCCATATTCGCGAGTTGTCGAGCCTTCTGCCTGAGTGAATTTATCAAATATCAGCTCTAATTTATCTGCTGCGATACCGATGCCGGTATCTTTAATATTAAATTTTACTAGAGTTTCACCGTTGATGTCCTCACCGCTAACATTTACGTTTATTCTGCCCTCATGGGTAAATTTGATAGCGTTTCCAATTAGGTTTGAAATAACCTGCTTTATGCGGTTTCCATCCGTAATAAATGATTTAGCTATTTGAGGATTGTAATTAAATGTCAGCTCTAGCCCTTTTTCCGCTGCCGTCGGGTGAAGTAAGTCAACAGTCTCTTTGATCACGTTTTCCAAATCACATGGAACTAAATCTATCGAGAGTTTTCCGGCTTCTAATTTTGAATAATCTAAAATATCACTGATGATTTTAACCAGATGATGTCCGGATTTACTTATGATGTCCGCACATGATTTTTGTTTGTCGGTTAGATTGGTCATCTTAAGGACATCGATCATCCCCAGAACACCATTCATAGGCGTTCTGATTTCATGGCTCATATTTGCAAGAAATTCTGATTTGGCTTTATTGGCCGCCTCAGCTGCTTCTTTTGCCTTCAAGAGTGACTGTTCCGAAGCTTTGGCTTTGGAAATGTCGCGAACGTATATAATGAATATCTCACCATCTGAACTTCGGCTTCGGGAAATCGCCATCTCAGAAACGAATATCTCTTGATTAGCTTTAATAGCTTGGATTTCAATTCTTTTGTTTGAATTTTCCGAAAAGCTAAGGTTTCTTAGTTTTGTGAGTTTTTCATGAAATGCGTTCTGCGAAATGTCCGAAATGACGAACTCTGAAATATTTTTTCCAATCGTCTCTTTTTGATCGTAACCAAATATGCGCTGAGCTGAGCGATTGAACTCAAGAATTTTAGAGTCAGCGTTAATAATTATAATTCCATCTAAAGAGCTTGAGAAGGTGGCTTCTAATTGTTCTTGAAATATGTCTGATTTGGCTTTGGTGGTTTTTAGCTCACTAACGTCAAAGGCGGTTACCAAAAGCGCATTTTCACCTTGCTCGGAATCCAAGCATAGCTTTACGCTCAAATCGAACCATCTTTCGCCGTAAGATGTATTAAGTTTTGTAACTTTGCGGCTATCTCCATGCTTGCGGCAAACAGATCGAATATGTCTATAGTCTTTTTGATTTAGAAAAAGGCTTTCTAAAGGGGTGTCAGTTCCCGGGAGCGCATTCCACGCAGCTGGGTTTTTATACAAGGGTTTTCCGTCGGTATTAAAAAGTGCAATGATTACATCGGTGTGCAATAGAGCTTGAGTGCTTCGAATATTACTACTGGCTTCGCCACTAATTGTCCCCATAGCCTCACATAGCATCGCCATGCGACCGTCAGACATTAGAAACCCGCTATAAATCATATCAAGTGTTATTGGTGTTTCATTAGGATGCAGGGTCCAAGCCTCGTTAAACTGAGCGCCATGCGAAATGAATCCCGCTTGATATTGCCGAAGTCTTTCAGCAACGGTTGAAGACATGCCCTTTGAAAGATCTCTTGCAGTTAATGAGGCCTCATCTTCCGCTCCCCAAAGTCTACAGGCTTCATCATTAGCATAGGCGATGCAGTAATTATCTGTATCATAAACCCAAATGGGAGTTCTTAGCCTACGGGCCAAAGAAAACGGATCAGCTAAGCTGTTTTGATAAATGTGGGTCGCTGGGCTCATGCTCTCTGTATAGCTGCGTAATCAAATTATTAGCAGCCCACATTACTGCCACCTAAATTTAGTATAAGAAAATACTTACTTAAGTTATAAATAAATTACTTAAGAGACTGAAAACTGCAATTGAACTCTCAAGTATAATTTCGCTCTTCTTTGCTAGTCCATCGTCAAAATAACTTTCCCCATCGCGCGTCTTTGCGTCAGCTCATCGCACGCCTTGGCAAAGTCTTCTAGCGGATAGGTGTTGCTGATGCGCGGCTTAATCTTGCCCGCTTTATACATGCCCAAGATTTCGTCCATATTGGCTTGGTGGGTTTTCGGGTCTTTCATGGTCCATGTGCCCCAGAAGACGCCGCGAATATCTATGGATTTTAAAAGGGCGAGGTTTAGGGGAATTTTTGGAATCTCGCCGCCCGCAAAGCCAATGACGAGGTAACGGCCATACCAGTTGAGGGTTCGCATGGCCGGCTCTGCGAATTTATCTCCGACGGGATCGTAGACGACATCGCATCCGCCGAGTTCTTTGACGCGGGCTTTCAAATCTTCGTTCGTATAATTGATAAGCTCATCTGCGCCGTGCTCGCTGCAGACCGCGAGTTTTTCATCCGTTGAGGCGGCAGCAATAACTTTCGCGCCCATAGCTTTTCCAAGCTCAACGGCTGCGAGGCCAACTCCGCCCGCCGCACCGAGCACTAACAACGTTTCGCCCTCTTGCAGTTGAGCGCGTTGTTTAAGGCCGTAATAGGATGTTCCGTAAACAAGGGCCATACCAGCGGCTGTCTCAAAGGGCATATCGCCAATCGGCCATGTCACCATCATCGGGGCGAGGGCTTCGGACGCGAAGCCGCCATGTTGCACCATAGCGGCAACGCGGTCACCGACTTTAAGATGCGGGACGTCATCAGCCAGTTCCGTGATTATACCTGCGCATTCACTTCCCGGTGTGAAGGGGAAGGGCGGACGGATTTGATATTTACCCTCAACCATCAAAATATCAGGGAAGTTTAGTCCTGCGGCTTTCACATCAATACGAATGTGGCCGGGTTTCATGGGTTGGGAAGGCTGTTCTAAGACTTTGTGCTCGGTATAGGGTTTGAAGCTTTCAACGGTGAGGGCTTTCATGAGGGTCTCCAATTAAACTTTATATCTTGTGTTTGGGGCGGGTGGTGTTTCAGGGCTGCCGGCAAAACATTGCGCCATACCCATCCAAGCCGTGGCGGCTTCGCCTGTCATTTTGAGTTTGGTGTCCGCGATGTTACGGCACTGGGTAACGACTTGGGAAAATTCTGTGGCCGTGCCTTCGACGCGATTATCCTCTTGCGGGTCATTCCATTCCCAAATGTCTCCGCTCGGCGCGGTGAGGCGGACATAGGGTTTGGGAAGTATGGGCGCTTGGCCTTTAACCTTGAACGACCAGCTATAGGTCGTGACCCCTATATGGGCGACATTTTTTAAGCGGTCGCCATCTTCGCGGTCTTTACTAAGTATATCATAAATGGCTTGGGAGTGAGCCCAGGCTTCCATCTGCCGCGCGATGATGGCCGAGCGAGCATTCATTTCGAGTCCGGCCCATTTCACGCGTAGATCCGGTTCCGTGCGATGATAGGCTTTGGCCAAAGCGGCATATGTCTCTGTCCATGCCGCATAAAGCTGCTGCCCTGTCTCAAAGCCGTTATCGGCGGCCCATTGCCGATGCATATCTTGATGAGTTTTACCGCCTTGAAAAACTTCTATGGCACGGGTCATAATTTCTAAATATTTTGGTTCATCCGTGAGTGTCCAAAACGCCACTAAATTCCAGAGATGGAGATGTGCGAGGACATCAAATATCGTCCAGTCTTTAAATTGGGTGATGGTATCATAGTCAGTGACGTTGAGCGGTTTGAGTAAGCCCGCTATTGCGTTGCTTTCCGCTTTAAAATCCAAGGCTTCGTTAATCATGGCTGCTCATCCTGCAAGTCATCTCATCTGTTGATTATATGCAATTATGTGCATATCAAGAGAGTGGTTACAAGGAAATTACGAGGGTCTATGTCCGCTGAAATTGCAGAGTTTGAGAAAGACGCTTTAGGTTGGTTCGCGGAGAACACGCCGGGGGCGCAGGATTTCATGTTGCCGCTGACCTTTATGGAAGTGGGCACGAATCAGCAATTTGAATTTCTGCGCGATTGGCAACGCAAAGTTTATGAGGCGGGCTATCTGGGCGCGGCATGGCCAAAGGAATATGGCGGAGGCGGTCTCACCCAAGCGCATCAAGATGTCGCCACCAAAGCTATGAAGGCTCATAATGCGCCGATTATGTTTAACACCATTGGCTTGGGTTGGGCGGGCCCTCTCATCCTCGATATGGGAACAGAGGCGCATAAACAAAAATACATTAAAGGGATTTTAAACGCCGAAGATGTCTGGTGTCAGGGTTTTTCGGAACCTGAAAATGGATCGGATTTAGGCAATGCGCAATTGCGGGCTGTGCGAGATGGTGATGAATATGTTCTCAATGGCTCCAAGATTTGGACGACCCATGGGCATTACGCGAAATATATGATCTTGCTGGCGCGGACGGATTTTGACGCGCCAAATAAATATGCAGGGCTGAGCTTTTTTCTCTCGCCTATGCGCGTGGCTGGGATTGAGACTCATAAAATCCGCAAATTGACGGGTGAACACGGCTTTACGCAAACATTCTTTACCGACGCCCGTATTCCTGCCGATGGCTTAATGGGCGCGGAAGGCGCGGGTTGGCAAGTTGCCATGCAAACGCTTATGTATGAACGCAATGCCAAAGGCGGGCAGGCAGGCGGTTATTCCATCACAGAGGTTAATCCGCTCGAAATTTTGGAGTTAGCGCGAAAGGCCGAGCGCGGCGGAAAGCCAGTATTAGAAGATCCTGTCATTCGCGAGCGTTTGGTTGATTTCATGATTGAAGCGCAGGCTATGCGCCAAAATGCAGGGCGGGCTAAGCTGCCGCCGCTTAATCAAGATTGCCCGCAAGCGCTCCCCCTTATGTCAAAGCTGGTCATGACGGAGTATATGAGAGAGATAAATCAATTCGCGCTCAGCTTACAGGGGACGAAGGCTGGCTATTATGTAGACGAGCCCAATGCGGTGGATGATGGCTATTGGCATCGGGGCTATCTCAATGCCTTCTCGGCGACGATTGGCGGGGGCACCTCGCAAATTCAGCGAAACATCATTGGCGAGCATGCGCTTGGCCTTCCCAAGACGCGGTAGGCGGATATGAGTGGAGTTACGAAAATCGGATTTACTGAAGAGCAGATAGATATGCTTAGTGCGGCGGAGCGTTTCTGCCGCGAAAAATCGCCCATGGAAAAAGTGCGCAAACTCATGGAGAGCGAGCGCGGCTTTGATGCTGATGTCTGGAAAGAGATAGGCCCGCTAGGGTGGCTCGGTATTGCTATCCCCGAAGAATATGGCGGGGTGGGCCTGTCGCTAACCGAGGTCGTGCCTGTCGTTGAGCAAATGGCGCGCCGCATGATGCACTCGCCATTTGTCGCGACGACTTTGGCTGCGCAGGCTGTCATTATGGGTGGCGATGATTTTCAGAAAAAGAAGTTATTGCCAGAAATTGCGCAAGGTGCAGCTGCTACAGTCGCATTATCTGAACGGAACGCAGATTGGAATTTAGAGAATATTGATACAACTGCGCGCTTCGATAAGACGGGCTATGTATTGTCTGGAGTAAAAACATTCGTAGCAGATATTTATGCTGCAAAATGGGTGATTGTCAGTGCCAAGATGGAGGGCGGTCATATTGGTTTATTTATTGTCCCAACAGATGCCCTTTACGGAGAAGCTATCCGTCGAGAGATAATTATCGATGAAACTAAAAGGTCATATGAGTTGTTTTTGGATAAGGTATTTGTTGATGAAGAGGCGCTACTAGACGACAGCCTGTCATCGCAAATTCTTGAGCATATCCACCTCGCTGCAAACCTGCTCAGCGCCGCCGAACTTACAGGTGCGGCACAATCCTGTATCGATTACACCGTCGAATATCTCGGCACGCGGAAACAATTCGGAAAACTTATTGGCGCATTCCAGGCCTTGAAGCATCCGACAGTTGATGCCTTTGTCGATTACCAAAAGTCTCGCTCGCTCCTATATACGGCGGCTTATAATTTCGCGCAGCAAGGCGAGGGTGAAGTTGCGGTTCGAATGGCTAAGGTTAAGGCCGAAGAGACGCTCTCATTCGCGGCGGATCGCTCTATTCAATTCCATGGCGGCTTTGGATTTACTTATGATTGCGACGCGCAGTTATACCGTCGGCGCGCTATTTTCCTCGCCAGTCAATATGGGGATGCGCGCTATCACAAACAGAAACTCGCTGATTTGCTACTAAAGGCATAAGCATGACAGATAGCAGACCTTTATCAGGCTACCGCATTATCGAACTCGCGGGAATTGGGCCTGCCCCATATGCAGGACAGCTTCTTGCGGATATGGGTGCTGAGGTTATCCTGATAAATCGGCCCGGCGCGATGGGCGATATCCCGATGATCTCTAATCGTGGCAAGAAGACCATTAAGCTTGATTTAAGAAAGCCCGAGGGGGCCGCTGTCTTGCTTGACCTTGTTAAAACCGCTGATGCTATATTCGAGGGTTTGCGTCCAGGCGTCACAGAGCGCCTGGGTATTGGGCCGAAAGACTGTCATGCCGTAAATCCTAAGCTCGTCTATGGCCGCATGACGGGCTGGGGACAGACAGGGCCTTGGGCTAAAATGGCGGGGCACGATATCAATTATATTTCTATTACTGGCGCTTTGGCGGCTATGGGCAAAAAAGGCGACCCACCCGCGCCGCCGCTAAACCTTGTCGGAGATTTTGGCGGAGGGGCAATGTTCCTCGTTACGGGCATGCTCGCCGCTTTGCTAAAAGCTGAAAAGACGGGTGAAGGCGACGTTGTAGATGCCGCGATGATTGACGGCACGTCCTCGCTCATGACGATTTTTTATAGTCTGGCCGGATTGGGCCAATGGACTCCTAAGCGGGAGTCTAACTTGCTTGATGGGGCCATGCCTTATTATCGATGCTATAAGACCAAGGATGACAAGTTCATGGCGGTAGGTTGTATAGAACCTCAGTTTTTTGCGGAAATGCTCACTAAACTCGAAATTGATCCTCAGGCATTTGGACCGCAGAATAAGCCTGAGCATCATGCTGAGCAGCACCGGACATTAGAGGCGTTATTTGCTACAAGAAAACGGGATGAGTGGGCGGCTGTGTTTCACGGCTCAGATGCCTGCGTCTCGCCAGTCCTGACCTATGAGGAAGCCATTGATCATCCTCAAAACAAAGCGCGGGGCGGGCTAACAAAGCAAGGTCCGTTTACTCATCCGCGTAGTGCGCCCGTCTTTAACAGCAGTTCTGAGGACGCGCCTTTTTCAATCCCAAGCGGTGATGCGGATAGGACAGTAATTCTGTCTGAAATTGGATATGGCTCTGATAAAATCGTGGAGCTTACGGAAAAAGATATTCTAGGATAATCCTTCTGGAGGACCTTTTTTTGCGTAGATAATCTGCTCTAATTTACGCAAAATCAGAATAATTGAGCCTATTTGTCTTTATTTGCGTAAAATATTCAAAATATATTGGTTTTTCGTTGCGAGCTGCGGTAGCCTGATATTTAATGAAAAAACAAGGTGAGGGGTCAATGGATTCAATTGATGTTGATGTTTTAGTGGTCGGCTCGGGCGCTGGCGCGCTTACTGCGGCTATTACGGCGCATGATCATGGCGGCAAGGTTCTTGTTGTCGAGAAATCCGATATGTATGGCGGAACCTCGGCCACATCAGGGGGTGGCATTTGGATTCCGTGCAACCACCTTATGGCAGAACATGGGCAGAGCGATACGCCCGAAGCCGCGCTGGAATATATGAAAGCCTGTATCGGGGACGTTGTGTCTGAAGACCGCCTCAAAGCCTATGTCGAAAACGCGCCGAAAATGCTCAAAGACATGGAAGATAAATCCGATGTGTGCTTCGTCTCCACGCCTTACGCCGATTACCTGACCGAGAAGCCGGGCAGTAAAGAGGGGTGGCGAACGCTTGACCCTGTGCCGCTTTCCGCGACAAAGCTTGGCAAAGAATTTTTAAATATGCGTCCCCCGCATCCGCAAACCATATTTGGCGGATTTACGATTACCATAGCAGAAGCGCAGACCATCATCACGCGCCAAAAGGGCTGGAAATGGATTATGGCCAAGCTGATGATATCATATCGCCTTGATATTCCGATGCGGATGAAATCTAAACGTCACCGCCGTCTTTGCTTGGGGAATGCGCTTGTCGGGCGGTGTCTGACCTCAGTGTTTAAACGCAAAATTCCAGTCTGGCGCGAAACCCCTCTGAAATCGCTCATCGAAACAGATGGCAAGGTAACTGGCGCTATTATTTCCAAAGGCCAGCAGGATTTTCGCGTCAATGCCGCCAAAGGCGTTATCCTCGCGGCGGGCGGGTTTGAGCAAAATTCCGATATGAGGGCTAAGCATTTACCAGGGCCAACTGATACAAAGTGGAGCGCTACGCCGGGGCAAAATACGGGCGACGCGCATAGAGCCGCTGAGGCTGTTGGCGCGAATTTAACCCTCATGGACGCGGCTTGGTGGGGGCCGTCTGTGCGTCTGCCGCGTGATGACCGCTCTCGAGTTCTTTTCGCCGAGCGCGCTTTACCAGGTATCTATATCGTCAATGAAAAGGGCGAGCGTTTCCTCAATGAGGCGGCGAGCTATGACGAAGTCGGGCGGCAGCTCCAAGCGCACCCGAAAACAAGTTGGGTCATCTTTGACCGCCGTGCCCGCGAGAAATATGGCATCGGCCCGCTTTATCCTACGGCCGTTCATCCTGATTCAAAGTGGAATGACTCGATCAAGGCTGTGGTCAAGAAAGCGGACACGATTGAAGAGCTTGCAGACCTTATGGGCGTAGATGCGGCAGGGCTTCAAGCTACCGTTGATAAGGTCGCGAAATATTCCGAGACAGGCGTTGATGAAGATTATGCCTCAGGCAGCGCCGCTTATGACCGCTATTATGGAGACCCATCCGTTACGCCTAACCCATGCCTCGCACCGCTCGCCAAAGCGCCGTTTTACGCTTTCCCCGTTTATCCGGGCGATATCGGAACCAAGGGAGGGGTAGACGTCGATGTAAATGCGCAGGCCCTAGATAAAAATGGCAAACCCATTGCGGGGCTTTATGCAACGGGTAACACCGCGTCATCTGTGATGGGCTACACCTATCCCGGAGCAGGCTCGACGATTGGGCCGGCTATGACATTCGGTTATGTGGCAGCGAAACATATGATGGGCGCTAATAGCTGATCTACACAGGAGAGACTTATGTCATTTGCAGGAACTTGGAATATCGTCATGAAAACCCCGATGGGGGACCGCGAGATCGTGATGCTGATGTCGGTAGATGGGGATAGCTTGTCTGGCACGATGGAGGCTGATGGCAATACACTCGATATTCAAGAGGGCGATATCGAGGATGGCCGCGGAAAATGGAAAGCCGACCTCACACAGCCCATGCCCATTACCCTTGAGTTTGATGTCGGTGTTGACGGCGATGCTATGGACGGCTCGGTCAAGCTTGGCATGTTCGGCAATTCTGCAGTGACCGGAACACGCGCCTAATGATATCTCTAATAGGGGACACTCATGATTAAGAAGATATTCGTCATACTCGCCGTCTTGCTGATTGCGGGATTTATCTTTGCCAAGGTGAAATTCAAGAAAGTGGCATCTTCGGATTTTGATTTCCCTACCGCCCAGACGGAAAACCTTGCATCGCTCATCAAGACCCGCCCCGCTGATGCCCCGCCGCCTAATGTTGTTATCCTTCTCGCTGATGATTTGGGCTGGGCAGATGTTGGCTATCATGGCAGTGATATTAAGACCCCTAATATTGACCGCTTGGCCAAAGAGGGCATGCAGCTTGACCGTTTCTATGCCACACCCTTTTGTACCCCGACTCGCGCAGCGCTGATGACCGCGCGTGACCCAATTAAGCTCGGCGCAGCTCATGCGGTCTTCATGGCCTGGGATAATGGCGGTATCTCGCCGACGGAACGCTTTATGCCTGAAGATTTTAAGGACGCAGGTTATCAAACTGCGATGATTGGCAAATGGCATTTGGGTCATACGATAGAACAGCACACGCCTAATGCGCGGGGATTTGATCATTTTTATGGTCACTTTAACACGGACGTTCTCTATTTCGACCACACCTTTGCAGGGGGTCACGACTTCCAAGAAAATGGCAAACCCGTTGATCATGATGGCGAATATGCTACCAATATTCACGGCAATGAGGCCAGCCGCTATATTGAGCAGATGCGCGACCCTGATAAGCCGTTCTTCCTTTATGTCCCGTTCCTAGCGCCGCATTCCCCAATGGAAGCCAAGGATGAAGATAAGGCCAAATATCCCGCGCGCCTCGACACGCCGCGTCACCCCGCCAAGACTTATGCCGCGATGGTCGATAGTATGGACCAAGCGATTGGCAGCATTTTGGACAGCCTCGACTCGAAAGGCGTAGCGGATAATACCATTGTGCTTTTCTTCTCTGATAATGGCGGGTTTTATAATTTTGGCGGCGTGAATAAACCTTTGCGCGGCGGTAAGCTCGAAGCCTATGAAGGCGGCGTGAGGGTGACGTCCGTCATACGCTGGCCTGACGTCTTGCCGGCCAATACCGTCAATGAAAACGTTATTTCCGTTATGGATGTCTATCCAACCTTAATGAAGGCCGCCGGCGTAACGCCCAATTACAAAAAGAAAATCGACGGCATAGACCGCTGGGACGCGGTGACGGGAACAGGCGAGAAAGATCGCGGCGAGCCTCTGATTTTTACCTCTAATGTGCCTATCTATAATGAGTTTAAATATGGCGTTCTGGACGGGCCTTGGAAGCTTGTCCAATATGTCAATCATGAACGCCGCACGACAGAGGTCAAAACGGAGCTGTTTAATGTCTGGACGGACCCGAATGAAGCCGAGGACATTTCAGCGGCTAACCCTGCGCAGGTGACTCGCCTGACGAAGATATTAGATAAGCGCCTCGCCCTGCATCCTATTGGCGGACAATATGTCAAAATCCAGCCTCACCCCGGATGGCGCGCGCCCAATGATTACGCCGATGTGGTTATCCCCGCAGACCAAGTCCTACCCGATATGTGGGACGGTTTCGGGCCTATGGCAACAGGGGTCTTGCAGCAGACGCATGGCGAAAAGGGCCGGATTAAGTACGATTAAGCCAAGCGACATTCTTGGAGGACTTCGGCGGCAGAGTGCGAAGCCAGGGAACTATAGTCTGCCACCAAACCAATGCAGCTTGGGTTAGCGGGCGACAACCTGCCTTAAAAAAAGACAGCCCGCGTGGTCGGCATCCGCGATGGAATACCAAAATGAAAAATTGTTTTACGCAGTGCAAACCACGCGGCGATGATTTTTGTGTGAGGGCCTCTTAATCGCTGAGTTACCGTGGTACGATAGCTGTCGCTATCTGACGGCACAGCTTGGGCCTAACGCCTCACAAAGATCCGGCTCAATCGGAGTCGTAACTCTCCAATGCTCAATCTCATCGTCTCCCAAAACAGCAAGTGACGTCTTACCTGTCCAATTTCTGAGAAAACATATTAAAGCTCGAAACGGTTCCTTTCCATATATGCATTTTCGAAAACCGAAAATACACAGGTTCAGAGCCAATCCCTGAACTTCAACACCTATGACTATAGGGGCAAAGGGGAGAGCAAGGATTCATCTCTGGATTTAGTTTGTAAGGATTTGAGTTTGCTAGTGTTTTAAGTTTGCAAATTGAGGATTAAGTTGGGTTTCGTCGAATACGCGATAATATTTTAGCTTCAAAATCAGATTTTTTTGGTGGTTCTATATACATGTTCGCATTTTGTAAGGCGTTATGAGATGTTGCTTGCGTGTCCACAATTTTCAACTCGTATTGTTGTGTGATGTCGTTGAAAACATAATCATAAATTAAAAAAACCACGCTTGATTGTGGGTCGCCTATGTTTTTATCAGTTTTGAAACTGGCTTGGCTCTGAAAATAGTCATACATTGACTTTTGAACTAAAGCTACGATTCGAGAGCCCCAAATTTGGTGGTGATGTCCTTTATAAATCAGTTGAGATAGATAGCGTTTAGCAACATTTTTCCTATTAAAACCGAAGCTATAATTTCTCTGGCCTATTTTGTCTGAAGGAATCTCGCTTTTGATTTTGCCTTCAACATAGTCTGTAAAGAAGCCGGAAACACTACCAGTAATGTCAACAGCTTGTATTTCACAAGATACAAAGGCATCAACTCCACTTGTACTAACATCAGCAATAACAAAATCTATTGTGCCAAAACCTGACATTTGTACTTCATATGCTATTTTCGGATTCTTTGGTGCGGAACCCGGCCAGGCATGTTCTGTAATGTCTTTGATGAAATTTCTTGAATAAAACCGTCTTGGACAGATGGTAACGACTTCATCGCTGGTCTTAGGTGATATTGAACACACCGGGTAGTGAGGCTGTGAAACTTTAACACTTTTCTTTATGCAAGTGCTACCAGTAAACGGGCATGTGAAGTTTCCAAAGTCAGGTTTAACACCTGATATTGTCCGCTTTCCGAGGAGTTCAATTATGACCTCATTAGGAGCGAAAGTTTTAGACGGTTTCGTCATTTAAAGCTGAGTTTTTAATACTGTTTATGGTTGGTAGGATCGTTTTAGCAATGGCCTTTCCAAGTATAGGTGGAACTGCATTTCCAACTTGAACATATTGTTCTGTTTTATTTCCAAAAAATTCTACATGATCAGGAAAGCCTTGTATTCTGGCGGCCTCCCGAACAGTGATGGCTCTATCTTGTTCCGGATGAATATAGGCCCCCCAATGAATATCGCACTTAGTTAAAATCGTGCATGACATTCCATCCCATTTCATACGTCCATATCGTTTAGTATGATCAGAGCGTTTGGCGGATTTCATGCCATTTGGAAGTAAGTCATGAGGAATATCCCGCCAACTTCCGCCCGGTTTAATGAATTTCAACCTTTCGATATTTACTGCGCCCAACTTTGGAGCATCGTGATTCGTAATTTTAAGAGAATTTTTTCTGATATTTCGTTGATAGTTTGATTTAGGTTTTTCCAAGTAAGTTCCGTCACATAATTTTTCTCCATTTTCTAATTCGGGAAGGTCAGAAATTGAATCAAAAATTGTGACAAAGTTTTCAGCTGTATGGGTTTTTTTAGGCCAATGAATGGGTGCATTTATGCGGTTACCCAAGAATATGACTCTTCGCCTTTCTTGAGGTATTCCATAGTCCTCTGCGAATAGGGTTTTAACTTCGATTTCATAACCACGGTCATTTAACTCTGTTCTGATAGTCTCGATTACCTGTCCATTATCTATTGATTTTATTCCTGTAACATTTTCGATGACAATCCATTTTGGATAAAGCTCATCGACTATCCTCAAATATTCTTTGAAAAGGTTGGCGCGCTCGTCATCCATACTGCGTTTGTGATTATAGACGCTGTAAGCTTGGCATGGTGGGCCTCCTACGAGGCAGTCAAGGTCTCCGCGCTTCATCGACATATCAGACAATATATGATTGCCTTTCAACTCTTGAATTGGCATATCATAAAATTTCGAATTTTCATGAGCATTGGAAAATGTTTGTCCGGCAGATTTGAAAAAATCATTACCTCCAAGCACTCTAAAGTCTGCTTGCTGGAAACCTAAAGACAGGCCTCCTGCGCCGCAAAATAAATCAAAAACTGTTGGTGCTTTGCCCATGGGAATATCTATTTACTGATTCTCTGAACTTTCTATAAATTAGTTACAGAACGTATAGTGAACAAATTGCGAAGTGTCCACGTTTAATTGACCTAAGACAGGACAACATTGACACAACCCCATCACCCCCACATCATGCCTCCATAAAACATAGGGGAATATCATGAATACATTAGCAAAAATCGCCGCCGCACTTGTTGGGCTTTTTTCACTTGCTATGGGGCTTTTGGCTTGGGTTGATCCTGCCAAAGTTGGGGAGATTGTTGGCTTGGTGGGGCCTGCTGAATTGGGGCAGCATACGCTGCGCGGTGATGTGGGCGCGGTCTTTTTGGCAAGTGCTCTTGGCTGCGGACTTGCGCTGTTTAAAGGCAAAGCTATAGGCTTGAAATTACCGATTATTATTTACGGGCTTGTTCTGCTGGGTCGCCTTATCAGCCTCGTTTTGACGGGGAACGGGCCCGGCGTAATGCAGCCTATTCTCATCGAAGTCGTTTTGATCGGCTTATCTGTCTTTGCGTATAAGACCCTTAAGAGCACTAAGGCCTAAACGCTTAAGGCGTTTTAGGGTCTAGCCGCATGCGCCCGTAATAAGCTCCGACAAAGACGCGCCCCTTTTGATCAATTGTGGGGCCAGAGAACATATTATTATATTTCTGGCCGCCTAGGATGTAATGAAATGTGGGTTCTCCTGTGAGCCAGTTGACCGCCTCTAACGTCCATTCATTATCCCGCGCGCCGATGAAATAGACTTGGCCTGATCCCGTCGAGACCCACGGAACGCCATTGGGTGAGCTGATGGTTTCATTGACCCAGGCTTTTTCCAGTCGGCGCAGTTTTGGATTCCATTCGAACTTCTGAACGCCGTAAGGTTGGAACTTTGGATTATTGCCAAGGGGGCCGATAGAGGCACCTCGGCCAACACCTTCTTTAGGCATAAAGAAGGGGGTATTTCGGGGCGTATTATTGACGACCAGTGCGCCGTAGCCCGCGACAATTACGGTTTGCTCAGACTGTATCTTTGTGACCTTTTGTTCACCCATATCGGCGGGGGCTTGTCCGGCAATACGGCGGGAAGGCGCGCCTTCGAGCTGTTCCCAATCCTCAGGGATATCATCCCGCCACATGAGCACAACATTCATACGGATATCGCCATCGGTGAGAACAACAAAACGGTCTTCATCGCCAAAGCCCATCAGGCTGGGTGTTGCACCTGAGCCTTCGATATGACCATTACGATATTTCGCCGTCCACGCGCCGTCGGCCTCATCCGTAGAAAGCGTATCACCTGTCCAAATGATTTTATGCACGTGGTTGCGCGATATGGCGTAGATGCCGCCTTCCTTATCTATGGCAATAGAATTGCGCACCCAGCCATAGCCGACGCCGTTCGTCTCAGTATTTTCCGTGTCCGCGTGTTTCATGCGAACTGAGCGATATTCTTTAAGGTCAGGGGACACTGCGACCATGGTGCCGTTTTCCATGGGGAAGACAATCCACCCATCATAGGTCATGTTCATGCCGACACTGGCGCCCGCGAGGTCAGCGGGGAGCTGGAAACGCGCGGCTTCTTTTATGCCCGATCCGGCGTTATCTTTGACGGCATCAGTATAGGCCACGACGGAGCCGTCTTTGCGCGCGATGTAAAGCCAGTCATTGTCGCCTACCACCGTGTAAACGCCTGACAGTGACTTTAGGGGCAGCATAGATTTAATGGCAGTCGGCATGGCGCTGGCACCGTTATTATTATCAAGCTTTGCGATGATCTTATTGGCCCAGTCTTCGTTATATTTATCAGCATTCTCAGAAGGCAGGTGGTCGATGATATCATAGCTCTCTTCATCGAGTTTAAACACGCCGTTTACGCCATTGGTCCAGACGACGCGGCGGCCATTAGGGTAGGGGCTTGAAATACTGACGCCGAAATGTCCTGGACCAAGAAATTGATAGGTGATTTCATTTGGGTCCAAGCGGCGCGTTTTATCCAAAGGGCCAGGGATGGGGGTGGAGTCTTGTTGTGCGGGATCGCCATGCGGAATGGGATTTACGCTTTTCGCGGCCATTAGGTTTTTTTCTGGAAAGTTCATATCCATAGGCGCGGCGGTAGGGGCGCTCATTTGGGGGGCTAATGACAGGTCAAGATCAGGACGCGGCGTGGGCGGGCCGAAGTCACATCGCTTTAGCAATATTGAGGCTATAGCCGCGATAAGAAACAGCCCGAGAAATTTCAAAAATCGTTTCATAGCGGGCTTTCGATTTATTTTTTTATCGCCTTCATGATGATGTTTGAGTAACGCTCAGAATAGGGCGGGAGCTGGATAAGGAAGTCGCGAAACTTATCCAAAGGCTGGTGGACGATAGAGCGCTCATTGGACATCGTCCGAAAGCCTTCATAACCGCCAATGCGGCCCATGCCGGAATTCCCAACACCTCCAAAAGGCAAGTTAGGATTTGTCCCCGATTGCACGCAATTATTGTTGACGACGGCAGAGCCTGAGGAAGTGTTGTTTAGAAAATATTCGATATTATCATCATTGGTGGAATAGATATAAAGCGCGAGCGAATTCGTGCGCGGGGCAATATGTTGCAAAACTTCTTCACGGTTTTTATATTCAATGATGGCCATGACCGGGCCGAATACCTCCTCTTGCATAATGTCCATATCTTCAGTCACATCTGTAATGATGGTCGGTTCGATATAATTATCTTTGACATCAGCATTGCCGCCGCTGACTATGCTTGCGCCTTTGGCTGTGGCGTCATCAATCAGGGATTTGACGCGTGAGGTGTGGCGCTCATTTATGATACGCGGAACGTAAGAGGATTTGTCTAAGCCCGCACCATCGGAATTATAGAGCGCATTTATTTTCTCAGATATGAGAGTTTGAAATTCGTCCTTCACGCTCTCATGCACAATGGCGTAATCGGGCGCGATACAGACTTGGCCCGCATTCATAACGCGTCCCCAAGCAAGCTTTGCTGCTGCGTTTTCAAGTTTGGCGGTTTCGTCAATGATGACGGGGTTTTTACCGCCCATTTCTAAGGTAACAGAGGCGAGATTATCCGCAGCAGCTTTCATCACGATTTTTCCAACCGCTGTGCCACCCGTGTAATAGATATGATCAAAGGGCTGCTTTAGCAGCTCTTGCGCAACCTCTACGCCGCCTTGGAAGACTTCGGCTTCATCGCTCGGGAAGACCTTATTGACAATCTCTTGAATAATTTGGGCTGATTGCGGCGCAAGTTCAGAGGGTTTAATCGCCATAGCATTGCCCGCCGCAATAGAGGCGAGCATGGGCACAAAGCTCTCGGCTGTCGGGGCATTGTAAGCGGCCATGTTAAGCACAACACCTTTGGATTGCCGCCGAATTTCACAGCGCTTGCCCATTGTCGCCATAGAGTTTTTGACCTTCTCAGGCTTCATCCATTTCGCCAAATGTTTGCACATATAATCGACTTCGGATTTGATCATCATGAGCTCTGCCGCCACATCAAGATCATGGGTGCCCCGCTCAGAATGCGCCGCTTTGAACAAATCCTCTTGGCGCGCACGGGTCTCTACCCAAAGGGCTTTCATTTTCGCGCAGCGCTCTGAGGACGTGCTGTTGCGCAGGCGAGGGGCGGCGTCTTTTAAGGCTTGGACTTTGGCCGCGATGTCGGTTGTTTTAATCGCCATGGATTATCCCTTGCCATATTGCGGAATGCCGACAGCTTTTTGTATGGTCTTTTCGAAAGCGCGTTCGGACATAAGGTTCAGCATAACTTTCATCGGTTTAACGTCTTTGCCGACGAGATAACGTGGCTTCCAATTTTTTTTCTCGAGTAGCGCCAGGACTTCGTCTGTAACATAATCAGGGTCATTGCCCTTATTGATGGCTTCAACCATTTTCGTTGTTGTCGTCTCTCTGAGGTGAGGTTCGTAAACCCCTTTGACATCATCCGAAATACCCGTCCAAATGTCTTTAGTCGTTTCTTCGGCATTGGCCGTCATGTGGGTTTTGACTGCTCCGGGCTCTATCGATGTGACTTCAATACCAAAAGGTGCAAGCTCATTACGCAGCGTGCAGGTCAATCCCTCAACCGCCCATTTGGACATATTGTAACTGCCCGAACAGACAGGATTTGCGCGAACCGCCCCTGAGGCGAAATTGATAATACGGGAATTAGGCGCCGCTTTTCGGATCATAGGTAAAAAGGCTTGGACAACTCGCATAGGCCCAAAGGTGTTAACCTCAAAGAGAAACCGCATCTCTTCCATATTGATGCCTTCAATCGGCCCCGTACCCTTATTGGCTATTCCAGCATTATTGATCAGAAGGTCAAGTCCGCTGCCATTTAGGTGCTTTGCGACCACTTCTGAACTCGTCATCACAGAGGCATCAGAGGTTACGTCTTGTTCCACTTTTATAATATTTGGAGTATCGCCAAGTTCAGACGTATCCGCGCCCGGAAGAACGCCAGCAAAAACAGTCCAGCCCCGCTCAGCGAGCTTCCTGGCTTTCATTGCGCCCATGCCCATTGCGGCGCCTGTGATAAAGGCTGTTTTTTGAGTGGCCATGCGAGTCCCCTGATGTTTAATTATGACTTTCCGAACGGCGTTCAGAAAAGACTATGCGGTGGTATGAGTCAAGCCATCAAGCATTGTAAATATGATTTTGCCATTCGGGTGAAAGGAGCTTCTGTTGTCCGCCCGGATTAACAAGGTCACGAATATAGACCTCTATCCCGCCATCATAGGCCGGAAAGAACATAATATTATCGCCGACATCTTGAGGATAAATTCGCGCAGGCCTTTGTCCGCTAAAATTCACATCATATACGGGCATTTTACTTTGATTATTAAGCGAGATGATAGGTTGCTTCACATCCAGTTCGGGGTTGGTGTAGCCGTGAGCCAGACAATCTGCGAGTAAATCAAGCCTGTCTTTGACATCTGTCGCCGTGGTCTTGGCTTGACGCTGTTTGAAATAACGCGCGAGAGCTCCGCGAGATGTATTTTGTAGTCCTTTAGGGAAGACGGTCTTGTCTATATGAATAAGGATTGCATTGCCAACATATTGAGCTTGCACGTAGGATGTGTCCTGAAAATAGCGATTGCGTAAATCTAAGAGTTGTCCGATTTGAATTTCGTTTTTTAGATCATCGCCATAACTTAACTTTGCAATCACGGATGTAAAATGCGCAGAAAGGGCCGTATTCGTGCTAATCCAGTCTTCGCCGCTTTCCGCAAGAACCGTCTTTTTTAGGCGGGAAATTTCTTCGGCTGTGAAATGGATTTTGACAGGCTGATTGTGACTTAGGCTTTTATCCATAGCTTTGATAATGAGGGTTTTTACGAGCCCGCCCATAATCCCTTTAATAGGCATAGGTTTAGGCAAAGCGCGCCGTTTCAAGTCTGCGAGGCATTTCTGCTTTGAACGGCTGTTCCCAAATTTAAACGCATTTAACGCTGTGTGAAAGACAAATTCAGGTCGCTCATTTCCTAAGCTAATAGCCGTGTAAATATCGCCAAAATGCCTCAATATGAGATGATAACCAGCCGCATCGGTTAGCACATGACTAATGGCGACGCCGAATATCATGCCGCCATCATTAAAGGTTGTGAGGGTGAAAGTTGAGAGTAGGGCGCGGCCGTTTAAAACATCTTTTCGTCGCGGTTCATGTACGAAATTAGGTCTTCCGCTTTTCAGGAGGGTTTCGTTCAGATTGTGAGGGTGAGTTTCATAGGTAAGGGAAACGGGTTGGTCTGAAAGTCGAAGGGTTCCGTGTTTTGCCTGATATCGCCCGGATAGAGCTGGGAATTGCGAAATTAATACCGCAACGGATTTTGCTAAAATGTCGGCATCCAAACCGTCTGTGAAGGCATATTGTAGCCCGATATAATTACCATAAAGCAGATGGTTCTCGTCAATGGGACTGACGGAATGAATGGAGGCCTCAATCAAACCTAAAAAGCATCAGGACGAAGCTGTGCATCCGTGCCGCCATCGACATAGATAATGCTTCCTTGCATATATTCTGCCGTATCAGAGAGCATGAATTCTATAACGCCTGCAATTTCATCGGGGGTGGCAACGCGTGTTTTTGGTATAGGAATAGCCTCGACACTCCTACCAATAACAGGGTGATCTGCGGCCCCGCGAAACATAGGCGTCTCTGTCATTCCCGGAGCGATGGCGTTGAGGGTAACACCGATTTGTCCCCATTCAGCCGCACGGCGGCGTACAGCCCGTGCAACCGCATGTTTGGAAACGCCATATGTAAGAGCCCCGTGCGAGTCCCCGATATATTGCATGGCTTGGCCTTCATTGCCGTCCAAGAGACAGCGGACGATGTCGCTTTCAGGGTCTGTACGCATTTGTGCCGAATTTGATGAAATAACGACCACGCGCCCCTGAGTTTTTCTAAGAGCCTCTTTAAATCCATCAAGCAATTCAACGGCGCCAAAATAGTTGACGCGTGCAACAAGTTGGCCATCTTCGATATGTCCGCCTAAGCCAGCGGCTAGGACAAGTCGGTCTATATTGCCTTCACACATCTCTAAAGTTTGCGTAATTGCGGCTTGACGTCCCTCGGTTGTAGAGAGGTCTGCGCTAATAGTTTCGCCTTGCAAATCTATACCTATAATATCGTAGCCTTGTGCTTCGAGCCGCGCTTTCACGCAGGCTCCTATACCGGAAGCGGCTCCTGTAATGACAGCAATTCCCATTCGTTTTCTCACCTTTGAACCTTTTTCGAGTGTAAATTACCACGTTCTATGATGCAAGAGTGAGTTTATATCTATCGTCAAAATGCGTAACAAAAATGCAACTATGCTACGCAAAATGATGATTGCAGGCCAAAAAAAGACGAAAACGCGCATTATTAGCGTAAGTTTTTGCGACTCTTGCATTGCGCCTATTTTCATTTTGGCTTAGGCAATTAGTTAATAAAGGCAAAAAGCCGTATAAATATTCACAGGGGAGAGACAATGTCATCATCTACTTTTAAAGGGCTTACAGCTTTAGCCGTTTCCACTTCGCTGCTCGCCATCAGCGCTCCAGCCTTTGCACAGCTTGATGAGATTATCGTAACAGCTGAGAAACGAAGCGAGAACTTACAAGATGTGCCAGTCGCTATCGCAGCTTTCGATTTGGAAGCTTTAGAAAACAATCGGATTGAAGGTATTGAAGATTTGGGAACGTTCACCCCCGGGGTTTACGTTACGCCAAATCCTGCTGACCCCAACGGCGTGCGCGTCAGCATTCGTGGCATTGGCACATTTGATCCGCAAGTAGGACAAGATAGCCGCGTGGCTATTTATCAAGATGGTGTGTATCTTGGCAAAACACAGGGATTGGCAATTGATATGCCGGACTTGGCCAGGGTTGAGCTTTTGAAAGGCCCGCAAGGTACCCTATACGGACGAAATACAACCGCTGGCGCAATTAATCTTATATCCGCACGTCCTGACCCCAGTGAGTTTTCAGGTAGGTTGACTGCTGAATACGGTAATTATGATCATAAAAAGCTTTCTGCCGCAGTGAATATTCCTATGGGCGGAACAGCTGCGGCTCGACTTTCCGGCCTGTTTCTTGACCGCGGTGGTTGGGTTGAAAATGATGGACCGGGAACTGACTTTGGCGGCGAGAAAAAATATGGACTCCGCGGCGCAGTAGGTTTTGATGTCGGTGAAAGCGTCAATCTTGAGTTCGCAGCTGATTACAATAAAACAGAGAAAGAGCCGCTCTTTTATCAATCACTGACAGGTTTTGGGGAAAATAACCCTCTCTTCGGGCCAGCTATTGGGACAGCCACAGGGCGTCAGGATGAAGTCACCACGAGCTTTGAAAATGAAGCCGGTGACCTTGAGACAAAAGGTGTAACGGCTATAGCCAACTGGAACGTTGCTGACGGTCATGACGTCAAATTCACAGCCGCTTATCGTGAAGTTGAGAGCTCGCGTTTTGTAACTTTGGTTCCAACGGCAAATCCAGCAGTTATTAATGCTATTACAGGCGGCTTTAACCAAGCGATTGGGGCTTTACCATTTGCTTTTGGGGCTGCGCGGCAGCCATTACGCCCTGATTTTGGAACACAGTTTGATGGGTCAACTCCTGATCGGGGGTTATTCCTATCACCGCCTGGCGGATCAAGCTCTTTGGATGATCATAGTCAAACTAGCTTTGAAGCTACCTATAATGGTGAGTTTGCGGACGGACGCTTAGAGTTTACGGGCGGGGCTTTCTATTACGATGAAAAAACAGGCATTAATGGAGGGCAAAACTTTGCCAACGCGAATGATTATCTGTTTGTGCTTGGCCAGTTTGACCCTCGCGTAACCGCGCCAAATATTACAGGATTTTTGACGGCAAATAATGTTCCAGCGGCTGCACAGGGTCCTATTCCTGCTGCGGGTGTATTACTATCATTCTTGCAAACACCACTTGCAGGACAGGCCTTTCCGTTAGTTAATCAGATTGTTGGTAACGGTACGACCTGTCAGCAAACTGGTATGTCTCCAATGGCGGCAAATAATTTCTGCCTCCCGACTTTATCAGTTGCACTTGATGCAGCGCGTCAGACAACAACGAATGATCTTTTTATTGATACAACAGCTTTTGCACTTTACGGACAAGCCACTTGGCATCTGACAGATGATCTGCGGATCACAGGCGGATTGCGCTACTCAGATGAGAGTAAAGATGGTGAGGGGCAAACAAAATCAGTCTTCTTCAACGATAATATAACCCTAACAGGAAACACTATACTTCCGAATTCTGCATCATTTGATGACACAGTTTTAGATCCTTCACTCACAATTGAATATGATCTCAATGAAGATGTGTTGCTTTATGCAAGTTATAAGGAAAGCTTCCGGTCTGGCGGCTTTAACCAAACGGCTTCTGCTGTGCGTTTGCCGGGACAGACTGCTGGTGTAGACTTCGTTTTCGGGTCAGAAAGCAATACGGCCTATGAGGCAGGTTTCAAAGGTGACTTTGGAAATCGCGTTCGCTTGAACGTTGCTGCTTTCTATTATGATTTCCAAGACAAGCAGAACACATTGGCAACGAACCCGTTAATTGCCACTGAACGTATTATTGTGAATGTTGATGATGAAATCTACGGTATTGAGTTAGATGGTCAGTTTGCAGTTACAGATGAAATCACAATGGCGGCGAGTTACTCTTATGTTGACGGTACAGCGGGTGAGATTATCAATCCTTTTACAGGTAATGCTGATCCATCCTCTCGCGAGGAACTGCAAGGTACGCCAAAAAATTCATATCTTCTCTCTTTAAATTATGACGGGAATAATGGCTTTTTTGGTAATGTAAGTTACAGTCATAAAGATAGTGTTCTGCAAGTGCCGGCAAATGATCTACGTCTGCCAAGCGTTAACCTCGTCAATGGTCGAATTGGTTATGATTTTGACATGGCCAATGGAAATACAGCTACTGTAGCATTGTGGGGACAAAACCTTTTAGATGAAGAGTATCTAGTGGATAGTTTACCATTTGAGACCTTCGCATATCGCACACAGGTCTTTGGGCAACCGCGGACATATGGTGCTTCTTTGGGTATCAAGTTCTAAGACGAAGTTCTGGGGGAGAGATGGGGCGAAAGCGGGTCGTTTCGGCATTTGTATCAACAAATGCGGGAGCGGCCCGCTTTACTTAATAAGGATACGTTTATGAGAGGTTTTGTTGCAGCTCTTGGACTTGGGGCTTTTCTGCTCGGATGCCAAAATAGTTATGAGAGTGAAACTGTAAAATCGCCTGAACGCTTATCCCAAGCTGTAAAGGTTTCATCGCAGACCATAGAAGGCGCATACACGCAGCCCAATATTGTTATCCTTCTGGCAGATGATCTAGGTTGGGCTGACCTTGGCTTTCGCGGCAGTGATATTGAGACCCCGCATATTGATAGTCTTGCGCGAGATGGATTAACGCTAAACCGTTTCTATGCCATGCCGATATGCACCCCGACACGCAGTGCTTTAATGACGGCGCGTGATCCCATGAAAATGGGAACGGCCTATGCTGGGTTTCAGCCTTGGCAGAATGGCGGCGTGTCGCCGGATGAGCATTTTATGCCAGAGAGTTTCAAGGCCGCGGGTTATCAAACGGCCATGATTGGAAAATGGCACTTGGGCCATACGATAGAGCCGCTTGTCCCGAATTCTCGCGGCTTTGATCATTTCTTTGGGCACTTAAATACGCAAATTGATTATTTCGATTACACCGTCGCGGGAGGCTATGACCTGCAAGAAAATGGCGTGTCCGTGAAACGTGAAGATCAATATATGACGGATATACATGGCGATGAAGCTGTGCGTTATATTGAAGAACTCCGTGATCCAGAAAAACCCTTCTTTCTATATGTACCATTCCTCGCGCCGCATTCCCCCATGCAGGCCCCGGCAGAGCTTGAGGACAAATATAAGAAACGCCTGAACCGGCCTTTTCCGAAACGCACATATGCGGCGATGGTCGATAGTCTCGATCAAGCTGTAGGCCGCATTCTTGAAAGCTTGGACGCGCAAGGTTTGAGCGAAAATACGTTGGTGTTTTTCTTTTCCGATAATGGCGGGTTGAAAGCCTTTGGGGCCGATAACAGCCCTTATCGCGGTGGCAAGCTTGAGACTTTTGAGGGCGGCATACGCGTTAATGCGATTATGCGTTGGCCTGAGAAAATTGCATCAGGCACAACGACAGAAGATGTTATTTCGGTGATGGATGTCTTTCCGACTTTTGCCGATGCAGTTGGTATTGAGATGAAACATGAGAAGGCGTCAGACGGTCAAGACCGTTGGGAGGCGCTCATGAATTCAGGCGAAGACCCGCGAAATGGGGATTTATATTTTGCGTCCAACTCTCCCATATTCGATAAATACCATGTAAGTGTCATGGAACAGCGTTGGAAGCTTGTACAAATTATTGACCACAAATCGGCTTCGACTGAGGTCGAGAATTTCCTCTTTGATATCACGGCTGACCCAGAGGAAAAAAACAATCTGGCCAAAGATAATACCAAAGTGGTTGAGCGCATGGCCAAAAAGATACTCAAATGGCGGGCCCAGCATCCGATCAATGGTGTTCGCGTGGCTCTCGCCCCGCATCCTGGGTGGCGCGCCCCCAAAGATTATGCCGTATCTGTCATTCCTACTGAGGAGCTTCAAGAGGACTATTTGAATAGCTACACCTCAGGCATGCGCGGTAAAATCTTGCAAAAGCGTCATGGCGATAAAGGAAAGCTGGCCTATGACTAAGCTGACGGATTTCTATTTTAAACTGATAAAACTAATTGGCTATATTCTGCCAATTTTGTTGGTGTTGCTACTGGCCTATAATCATATTCCGGGCTTCAAGAAAAAAGTTCAAATTGCCGCCGTCGATAAAATGGGCGATGTGGGCATGAAACGCATAGCGTCAAATCCTGAGGCAAAAGGCTCTGTCGCTGCGGAATTTATCAACATTCCGATTGAGGCCCGTGAAATATCGGAGGGTATTTGGCAAGCCACAGGCGTCGGGAATGCGCACCTCATTACGACATCCGGGAAAGATGTTCTTTTCGATACGGGTCTGGCCACGCAAGTGCCTAAACAGATGAACGTCTTAAATGAAGCTGTATCAAATTTAGAGCTGTCCCATATAATCGTATCCCATTCCCATGCGGATCATTCCGGGGGCACGAAGTTCTGGCAGGAAGAGGGCATAGAAATTGTTGCACATGCAGAGTTCGAAGAGGAACAGCGCTACCTTAAAGAATTAGAGCCTTATTTTTGGCACCGTAATCGCACGCTCTTTCCCTTCATGCCAGAAGAGCCGCCAAATATTGGCTTGATTGCGACGGGTGGAGTGATTCCGACGCGCCGCATTTATAATGGCCAGCCTTATAAATTTTCCCAAGGCGGCGTTGATTTTGAAGTCCATGCTCTGCCGGGCGCTGAGGGTGCGGATAATATCGTGCTTTGGCTCCCGCAAAAAAAGATACTCTTTAGCGGTGATTTTTTCGGCCCTCTTTTTCCGCAATTTCCTAATATTTTCACCATGCGCGGGGAGAAAATCCGTAAACCTGTGGAGTATGTAAATTCACTCAAAACTATCATTGCACTCGACCCGGACATGATTGTGCCTAGTCATAAAGACCCCATTACCGACAAGGCCGTGATAGAAAGCGGTCTTCTAAAAATACGAGACGCGACGAAGTATGTTCACGATAAAACCGTTGAAGGTATGAATGCCGGTAAAACAGTCGAGCAGCTTATGCGTGAAATCGAATTGCCCGCTAATCTCGCGCTTACGCAAGAACACGGGAAAGTGTCTTGGGCGGTAAAATCAATTTGGGAATATTACGCCACCTGGTTTCATTTTGATAAAACAACAGAACTTTACGCTGTGCCGCAAAGTGAAATCTACAAGGATATTACGACTTGGATGGGAGATGAAATCCCCGCTTTGGCAGATCAATATGTAAAAGCCAATGCGCCAGAAAAAGCGCTGCACCTCATACAGATGTTGTTGCATCATGACCCAAATAACATATCTGCCCTGAGCGTTCAAAAGCAAGCCTTACAACAAATATTGGAGCGTGCTGAGGCGACAACTAATAACAGCTATGAGATTTATTGGCTGAAATACCGCATTAGAGACGCTCAATCTAAATTGGACGCCCAGTGATCTAATCTTTCGCATAGGGTCTCTATCGAACTAAAGGCGAAGTGATTATGGCCTGTCTTTTCTAGCACAATTAATTCAGTGCTAAGCGCATTGATAAAGTCTTTGGGCGCTTTTTTGGGAGGTATTCCAATATCGCGATCACCGAATGCGAAGAATATCGGCGCGTCGATGGCTTGGACTTCTGTCTGAAAACTTCCGCGCATCATACTCATCATGGCAGAGGCTGAATTCATCTCGCAGGAAATGTCTCGCATGCGCTTGGTGAGTTCCGCTGTTTCGCCGCCAAAGGTAATTGACTCGCCGCTGGGCCCGTCGCCGGCGCGTGTATATGGGCCTCCAAATTTAGCAAGGGAGAGCTTTTCCAAATCGCGTTTAAACTTTAGCTCTTGATTGATGTAAGGCTTTTCCACCTCGGATAACCCCCAATCCAATCCACCTGCACTTGAGCCGAACAAACCCAATCCGCAAAAGGGTGCGTGATTTCCTTGTATCAACATGATCATCATCCCGCCCATGGAATGTCCAATCCCTATAACGGGTGAGCCATGACTCCACTGCGCTAAAGCTTGTGCTAGATATCCGGCGGCTTCACGGGGCGTGAAATAAGGATGATCAGGGTGCAGGATATTTGTACGGATTCCCGGATGATCCATTATCAAGACGCTATAACCTCTATCCGTCATGCGATTTGCGAAGCTGTAACCCGGGGCTAGATCAAAATAATCCCGCATCAGGCCGCCGCCAGGTAAGCAAAAAAGAAGCGGTTTATCTGTTATCTCTGCGGGCTCAAAAAGCTTGGCGGTTAGTGAAAAGCCGTCAATATCTGCTGTCAGATCAGTCAAGGCTAAGCTTCCGGCGCGATCTCAATTTTCAAACCGTCATGAGCATCCGTCACTTTAAGCTGGCAAGAGAGGCGAGACCCTTCGCGGATATCAACAAAACCCTCCAAGCCTTCCAGCATATAACCTTCATCCTCTGTTTGCTCACCTGCAATTTCTTTATTCGTAAAATATACATGACAGGTTCCGCAACTGGCCGCGCCACCGCAGGTGCCCTCGACGAGACCTTCGGCTTGTAAGGCTTCCATTAAAGTAATTCCCGTTGCCGCTTGAAGCTCTTTCGTTTCGCCCGTTGCTGTTGTGATGTGTAAACTTGGCATCTTTATCCTCTTTACAGCTTGACTGTGGTTATTCAAAAGCTATTTTCGAACAGCGTTCGGAAACTCCCTAGCGCGGTCGATTATAGAAGGCAAGCGGACTATGACAGGTGTGTTAAGCGGTATCAAAGTTCTGGACCTTTCTTGGGGTATTGCTGGGCCTATGACGGGAATGCTATTGGCTGATCACGGCGCTGATGTAACCCGTATTGAGCGGCCGCAAGGCGACCCTTTCGGTGATTTACTAGGCTACAGAGTTTGGCATCGTGGTAAGAAAAACGCCGTTCTGGATTTTCATACCGTCGGGGATTTAGGCCTTTTCAAGAAACTTGCTGCGGATGCGGACGTTTTGATCGAATCTATGCGGCCAGGTAAAATGAAAGAATTTGGTCTCGATTATGACCAGCTAGCAAAGCTGAACCCCAAACTGATCTATTGCTCTATTTCTGGCTATGGCGATGATGACGATCGCCCCGGATATGACGCTTTGGTCGCTGCCAGTTCCGGCTTGCAATTTGAGCAGCGCGGCTGGGCAGAAGGCGCGCTAAATCACATGGCGGGACGTGAAGACCCCTTTGCGGGCGCTGCCGAAATTGATCCGAACCATGTTCAAGGTGCCAACCGGGAAGGCCCGTTGCACGTGGCCTCAAAATGGCCAAGTATGGGAGCTTTCTTCTCTGCGATTACAGGTATTTCCGCCGCCCTATTTGCGCGGGAAAAAACAGGACGCGGTCAGAGGGTCACAACATCTCTGCAACAAGGCGCAATGGCGTGCGGGTCCGGTGTCTGGCAACGCGCCGAAGATATTGATGCTCAAGGATTTAATACATGGATCATGGGCAGTGCGTCTCCCAAAGGGCATTTCAAATGCGCGGATGATAAATGGTTGCATAATTGGGTGCCTAATCCACGCTTTATCTTAGAAGCCTCTAAAGGCGATACGCTTGATGCCTCGCCGGACCTGAGTGTTCAAAATGATCCCGACCGTTTTGGCATTGGCCCCGAAGAACTTTTGGTCATGGCGCATTATCAGCCTATTTTGGCTGATGCAGTGAAGAAATTTAAGTGTGATGACTGGGTCAAGGCTGCTGCAGATGGAAATATGACTATGCAGCCTTGCCGGAATATCGAAGAGAGCCTTACAGACCCACTTCTCTTAAATGATAATTGCGTAGTAACTATCGATGACCCTGAGCTTGGGCCTATCAATCAAGTCGGGATTACCTACCGCCTAAGTAATAGCCAAGGCGCTATTCAAGGGCCGATGCGCGTAAGCGGCGCTGATACAGAGGCGGTGAAGGCTTATGCGGCCAGCCTTACCGATGCGCATGTTCAGAAAGCTCCGGCTCAACCAACGGGCAAAGGGCCGCTGGACGGTATTCGCGTTCTGGATCTAGGTCTCGCCATTGCTGGGCCATTTGGCTGTCAGCTCTTAGCCGATATGGGAGCCGAAGTGATTAAAATGAATACACTTTGGGACAGTTATTGGCACCGTTGCCACATTGCTTACATGGCTAATCGTGGAAAGAAAAGTTTGGCGGTGATGCTCAAGCACCCCAAAGGTATGGAGGCGATTAAGAAAGTTATCGCGACCTGTGACGTGGTCCAGCATAATATGCGCTATCCCGCGACCCAAAGATTAGGCTTGGATTATGACAGCCTTAAAGAAGAATTTCCGCACCTGATTTATTGCCATTCCCGCGGTTTTGAAGAGGGGCCTAGAAAGAACCTCCCAGGGAATGATCAAACAGGCGCCTGTCTTGCAGGGGTTCAGCATGAAGATGGCGCGCTCCATGCGGGCGGTGATACTCACCCTATGTGGTCATTGACGTCTTTGGGCGATACCGGAAATGGCTTTCTGACAGCGGTCGGGATTTGCAATGCCCTGATGGAGCGCGAACGCACTGGTAAAGGGCAATTTGTGGATACATCAATCGTCAATGCGTGCCTTTTAAATACAAGCTATGCCGTCGCAAAGCCCGACGGATCCGCTGTAGCACGAGAGCGCCTCAATGCCGACCAAACAGGTTATGGTGATTATTACCGTCTCTACGAGTGCAGTGATGGTGTATGGATTCAAGTCGCAGCTATAAGTGAAGCACACAAAGCAGCACTAGATGAAGTGGCGGGTCAGGATAAGATCGCGAGTTTCAAAGCGGCGACAAGCGATGTGCAAATGAAAGTCCTTGCAGATGCGACTATCCCTGCCGCAATTTCAGATGCCGAAGCCTCGCGCCGTCTCTTTGATAATGAAGACTATAAGGCGAAGGGCTGGACGGCTGAATATCATCACCCATATGTGGGTAAGCTTGAGCAAATCGGGCTGACTTATAATCTGTCTGATACGCCGGGCGTTATCGGGACAGCTCCTTTAATCGTCGGAGATTGCACCAAGGCCATTCTTGAAGAGATCGGTTATTCAGAGGAAGAGATTTTGGCGATGGCGAATGAAACGGCGATACTCTGCGATCCACCTTTGCCCGGGCAAAAAGAGATGAAGAACCCGTGGGGCTTGTAGGAAAATCGATTGAGTATCGATTTTCCTACAAGCCGATACAGTGCTTGCGCCGCATCGGAATAGAAAGACTTAGATGAGACCTGACCCCATACAACGCCTGGACACAACACTCTTTTGGGATGCGTGTGAACGCGGTGAATTCGTCGCTCAAAAATGCGAGCCTTGTAATAAGCTTTGGCATCCTCCGCGGCCTATGTGCCCGTCCTGCCATTCACTTGAAAAATCCACGCAACCGCTCTCGGGTAAGGCGAAGGTTTTGTCATGGGTACGACAAGTCCGGCCCGCGAGCTATGGCTTTAAAGAAAGTCCCATCGTTATATTGGTTGAGCTCGAAGAGGGACTTCGGATGGTTTCCAACCTTGTCGGAGATGAACCGCCAATAATCGGTGATGCGGTTGAAGTTGATTTTGAAAAGACTATGGGCGGCAAAGCTGTCCCCGTTTTCAAGAAAGTGGCGACGTAATGGCTAGCGCGTCTCAGCAAGCCTGTATTGTGGGTATAGGGCAAACGGAGTTTTCCAAAGCGTCCGGACGATCAGAGCAGCAGCTCGCTATGGAAGCCATTCTTGCTGCCTGTCAGGATGCAGGCGTTAATCCCGCTGAGATTGACGGCATGACGACATTTGATTTGGACAATACTGATGAAGTTGATGTCATGCGCTCGCTTGGCGCAAAAGAGATAAAATATACGACGCGATTACCCCAAGGCGGCGCAGCGTCTGTGGCAACCATTGTCCATGCCAAGAATGCCGTAGAAAGTGGTTTGTGCGATGTTTTTGTTATCTGGCGCGCCATGAATGAACGTAGTCAATACCGTTTCGGACAGCCGCATCACAGCATGTCTCCTGATGCCCATAGTTCGACATTTATGGAATGGTGTTTCCCCTTCGGCGCTCAAACACCTGCCTCATGGGAAGCTTTATCTTGCGGGCCATATCTGCACAAATATGGTGTTACATCAGAGGACTTAGGCCGGATTGCTGTCATATTCCGCAAAGCGGCTGCGACAAATCCCGCCGCGTGGTTTTATGGAAAGCCTATCACACTTGACGATCATCAAAATTCCCGCTGGATTGTCGAGCCGACTTTGCGCCTTTTGGATTGTTGTCAGGAAAGCGATGGCGCTGTGGCGCTTATCATTACGCGAGCTGATCGCGCTAAAGACCTAAAGCAAATTCCGGTACGTATTTTGGGAGCGGAATATTCGATGTTGTTTAATCACGAGATTATTTCAGACTTTTACGCGGGCGACCTTATACGCACCGAGAATAGCGAAATTGTGGCTGATCGTCTTGAGGCGGCTGCCGGGATCGCGCCTAAGGATACGGATGTCGCGATGATTTATGATAATTTTACGCCGCAAATTTTACGGCAGCTCGAAGGCTTTAAATATTGCGGGATTGGCGAGGCTAATGACTATGTCAAAGACGGCCATTTAGAACTGGATGGGAAAACACCTCTGTCGCCGAATGGTGGCTTGATGGGGGAGGGGTACATTCATGGCATGAATAATATCACCGAAGGCGTTCGACAAATTCGGGGCAATGCTGCCAACCAGATCAAAAATGTTAGAACTGCCATGCTTGCCTCAGGCGTGGCGGGCGCAATCATAGGAGCTTAAAGTGGGCCAGATTTATAAACCGGGAACGAAGCTTTCGAGCACAGTCTGCAAGACACAAATTATGGCGCTGCGTGTCCCTGCACAGGAGCTTATAATAAGCTGCGGTGGTGCACCAATGCAAATTGGCGACCCTCCAGAGCTTGGCGAGATGCAGGGCGAAAATAGCGGGACTTTAGTAGGTAAGCGTTATACAGATGCTGATGAAACGATGGAATTTCTCTGCACGCGTGGAGGTGAAGGTACCGTAAGTGTGGAAGGCTATGTCATTGATATTAAAGCCGCTAAAAAACTGCCCAGCTCTGATTAAATGAATATCCATCTGCTTCTTCAAATGGCCTCTGAAACTATGGGGAATCGCGAGGCTTTGGTCTGTGGTGAAACACGGTTGACATTTCAAGAGTTGAGCGAGATGGCCAAGACGGTTGCGGCTAAGGTCGGTGAGGGTGAAAAACTGGCATATTTGGCTGAGGCTGAGCCTGTCTTTCCGGCGGCTTTGTTTGGCGCAGCTTTGGCGGGAACACAATTTGTTCCGCTAAATTATCGCTTGTCAGAAGCACAGCTCAAAGCGCAAATGAAACGTATTACGCCCGCTAAGTTGATCGGCGAAAAAAGCATTTCAATACAAGGAATCCAGCCGATCTCGGCGTCGGAAATTCTGGTCGGAATACCTTCAGAAAGAGACGCCTCTGATGAGGATGGCGGCGTTGCGGTTGAGCTCTTCACGAGCGGTACAACTGGCGAACCAAAATCAGCTATTTTGCGGCATAGCAATTTGATGGCCTATATTTTCGGGACGGTGGAATTTATGAGCGCCGAAGAAGATGAGGCTACATTGCTAACAGTGCCGCCCTATCATATAGCAGGTATCGCCGGAGTTCTGTCCTCAACCTATGCGGGGAGGCGTATGGTGCAGCTCCCGAATTTCACGGCCGAAGCATGGATTAAGCTTGCGAAAGATGAAGCGGTTACGAATGCTTTTCTTGTGCCGACAATGTTGCAACGCATTGTAGATACTGCCGAGGACAGCCTGGATTTACCCGCCTTACGAAACATAGCCTATGGCGGCGGAAAAATGCCGCGCTCCACCATTGAAACGGCTATGCGTTTGCTTCCCCATGTTAATTTTACAAATGCTTACGGCCTGACGGAAACGAGCGCGACGATTTGTATGTTAGGTCCGGAGGACCACCGTGCGGCCTATGAGAGTCATGACCCTGCCATCCAGCGCAGACTTGGCTCGGCTGGGCGGGCTATTCCGTCTATCGAGTTGAAAGTGCGCTCTGACGAAGGTGAGCTCTGCGGCCCCGAAGAAACGGGGCTTGTTTGGGTGCGCGGCGATCAAGTCAGCGGTGAGTATAAAGGCATGGGTTCTCAGCTCGATAGTGAGGGTTGGTTTTTGACGAAAGATCGCGGCTTCTTGGATGCAGAAGGTTATCTATTTATAGATGGACGCGCGGATGACGTCATTGTGCGCGGCGGCGAAAACATTTCTCCTGGCGAGATTGAAGACGTCCTTCGCCAGCATGACGGAGTCAAAGATGTTGCTGCTATAGCTGTTACGGATACGGAATGGGGCGAGGCTGTTGGCTTAGCTATTGTCTGCACATCAGAGGTTAGCGATGAAGATATTTGCGGCCTTGTGCGCTCAAAACTGCGTTCCTCCCGTGTGCCGTCTGTGATAAAGCGCATGGATGAACTCCCCTATAATGAAACCGGAAAAATCTTGCGCCGCGTCATCAGAGACAGCTTTGCAGACTGAACATGCGGCGCAATATGCCAATGGGCTATTGACTGATTTAGGGTTCAGTCCAAATGTTGAGACTTTAGCCGATCATCCTGCTTTATCTTATCGCCGCTCAGGACTGTTAAAAACGACAGGGCTGATGCTACCCTTTCCTCTGGCGAGCCATATAGATGGGGCCTTAATGGCGTTAAAAACTTTAGCGAGCACAGCTGAGAAGCTACCAAATTGTGGGAGCTTACTTTTGGGCGAAAGAGCGCGATTACGCGAGACCGTTCGGGATGGACGCTTTTGCGCGGGAGGTTATGGGCGGCTCATTGAGACGAAAGACGGCCTTATTGCGCTTAATCTTGTGCGCGAAGATGATTGGGATTTAATTCCCGCATGGCTTGAGGATTATGCGCAAAATTGGGACGACATAGAAAGGTTCTCAGCTGAAAAAGACGCTGATTATTTAGTAGAACGCGCGGCTGAGATTGGCCTGGCCGTTGCCAAGGATGAGATGCCGCCCAAGCCGGAAAGTTGGTTTTCTATTCAGTCCTTTACACAAGCGAAATGTAGTAATCCTCTTATTGTTGATTTGTCAGGGCTATGGGCGGGGCCATTGGCATCCAGTTTATTGAGCTTGGCAGGTGCGCGAGTGATAAAAGTTGAAAGCCCTACACGTCCCGATGGTATGCGCGGCGGGCATCAAGGGTTCTATTCACTTTTAAATGCGGGCAAAGATTGCGTTGCGCTGAATTTTCGGGATGCAGATGATTTAGAAAAATTAAAAGGCTTATTGGAAAAAGCCGATATTGTTATCGAAGCTTCCCGTCCTAGGGCTTTGCGTCAGCTCGGCATTCGTGCTGAAGATTTTGTCGCAAGACAACCGGGAAAAATTTGGGCGCGCCTCACGGCTTATGGACAAGCAGAGAACCGGATTGGTTTTGGGGATGATATAGGCATTTCAGCGGGGCTCGCGAGTATTATGGGGCAAGCTCATGGTGAGCCTTGCTTTGTGGGGGACGCCATCGCCGACCCTGTCAACGGAGTTCACCTCGCATTGGCCATTCAAGCTTATCTGAAAAAAGGCGGGGGAGTTGTCATTGATCTAACTATGCGAGACGTGCTGCGCTGCGCTATGGGGGATATTCCGCAAGACTGTGCAGCTATTGCGCGGGAGTGGCAAGACTTGGTAGACCAAGACAATATGCCTTTATACCAAATGCGTGAGCCCGGCGGCGAGGTTAAACTCTTAGGTGCGGATAATGAGGTTTGGGTATGATTGTCCGCAATTGTGAAATTGAGGGCCGCATCACAGATATCAAAATCGCGAAGGGCCGTATCTCCCAAATTGGAGGTAATATTAAAGGGGAGCGTTATTTTGATGCCAAAGGCGGAGCTTTAATCCCGGGACTGCATGATCATCATATTCATTTAAACGCGGCCGCAGCTGCGATGAACTGTGTGCGCTGTGGCCCGCCCGAAGTGACCTCTGAATCCGAGCTTATTAGAGTTTTAAATATGAAGGGCGAGGGGTGGTTGCGCGGTGTGGGTTATTATCACAGCGTTGCTGGCGAGATTGACCGAAGCTGGCTTGATAATAACGGCCCTAACCGTCCCGTACGCATTCAACACCGAAGTGGCCGTCTCTGGATATTAAATAGCTTGGCTATAGATCATCTTTCTATGGAGGCCCCGAAGGACGGGCGGCTTCTTGATGGTGATAATACTATAAGGTCAATCTCGCAGTTTCCAGACCTCAGGCCTCTAGTGAACAGGCTTTTATCTTACGGTATAACAGGCGTAACGGAAGTCACGCCAAGCAATGGCGCGGCAGAATATGAAAATTATATAAAGGCTGCCAAACCGCTTCGCTTAACACTCATGGGAAAAGCGGAATTATCTTTGGTGCAATCCAGTCATTTAAAACTGCATTACCATGATCATAATTTACCCCCGCTTGAAGAGCTTACAGCGGAAATAATTTCTGCACATCAAGCGGGGCGAAATATCGCTGCGCATTGTGTGACTCGGGCGGAGCTTATGCTGACCTTAGCGGCAATCGATATGGCCGGAGCCGAAAAAGGCGACCGTATTGAACATGCGGCCATAGCTGACGAGGCCGCAATGGAGTGGATGTCAAAGCTTGGGGTAATAGTCGTGACGCAGCCGAATTTTATCGCTGAGCGTGCTGCGGCCTATCTGAAAGATGTGCCGCGAGAAGATCATGAGAATTTGTGGAGATTAAAAGCTTTTGCTGATAGGGGATTAAAGCTTGCGGCTGGAAGCGACGCCCCTTTCGGGGACCCAAACCCTTGGGCGGCGATGGCTGCAGCTGTTAAAAGACCCAAAGGATTTGAGGCCGAGGCGATATCACCCGATTTAGCCTTAGAGCTTTATACAAAACCTGCAGATGATGCTGGCGCCCCGGCCCGCCGCGTCGTCATTGGCGCAAAGGCGGATTTATGTTTACTGGATAGGTCTTGGGCGCAGGCCAAGCTAGGTTTAGATGATGTGACTGTGAAAGCCACATGGATTGATGGTGAGTTAGTCTATAATCTCATCGATTAGGCCCCATTTCAGCGCAGCTTCGGCTCTAATTTTTTCCATGCTCAGCGCCATAAAAGCTGTTTTTTGACGCCCAATTCTACGCGGGAGACTAACTGTTCCGCCCGCGCCTGGGATAAGACCATATTTCAATTCGGGAAGTTGGAACCAAGCTTTAGAGGAGGCCGTTACATGATGTCCAAAGGCCGCAATTTCTACGCCCGCCCCAATTGCTGCTCCGTTGACATGAATTCGTAATCGGTTTTCCAAACGGGCAAATCTCCAAGCGGGCAGGCGTAAAGTGCGAACCCAATGCGCCGTTGCGGGATCAGGGGTCCCTCCAAACTCTTCAATCGCGCCGCCTGTTGAAAAGGCAGCCCCGTTTCCTGTTAGCACGACTTTGGGCATGTCGGCGGCAAGCGCCAAATCCAGGGCGTTGCACAACGCGTCGCGCATTTCTGTTCCAATGGCATTATGTGTCTCAGGACTATTCAATACCAAGCTCATTTCATTATCTGAATTGACGTCAATATCGAGAATGGGACCTGATGATGTGGCTAGGGGTTGTCTTTCATACTGACTAAGCCATTTCTGAAACTCCGGCCCAGCCTGGATCGCGGCGTAAGCAAAGCTCTCTGCTGTCAAAGCATCTGTGGCGGAGAGTGTTTCGCTTGCCCGCAAATGTTGAACCAAAACCATAGCGGCGAGTGGAGCTTGCGTGATATTAGCAGCTATAAGAGGAAGTTTTCTTTCAGTCTCAAGAACGACATCGCATGCGTCTTCTAAAACCCCTCTTCCAATGCCAATTACAGGGCAGGGTACGTCTTTTAGCCAACCGCAAAGCTGAGCTTCTGAGTCCTCCAAATTAAATGCAATATAGGGTCGATCTGAGAATGGGCCGAAACTCTCAATTGGCGGATGGCTTGATGCGAGTTCTTGTAATTGCCTAAATGTAAGCGGGTTTTTCATTGACTCCTGCTATTGCTTGGGTGAATATCCGAACAGCGTTCGGAAAGTCATATATGTCGTCTTCTACAGCGAAAAAGCAAGCAAAACAAACGACTTATGGTCGTCCACGTCTGTTGTCACATGAAGAGATTTTAGAAGGCGCGGTTGAGCTTGGCCTCGAAGGCTTGACGATGAAAAAGTTGGCGACTTATCTTAATGTTGGCACCGCGACGCTCTATCAATATTTTGACAGCCGCAAAGCTCTGATGCGGGCAGCAGCGGTTTATTCGCTCTCAGATGTCCCGCTACCCGAAGACACGGGACAGCATTGGTCAGTTTTGGCGCGGGATTATGTTGAAAGCATCAAGACGCTGCTCGCGGAAAATCCGAGCTTTATCTATAGTCATCAACATTCGGATTATGGTTTTGAAGTTCATTTTCGCCTGATCGAACCGTTTCTTGAAGCAATGAACCAACGCGATTTTGAGCCCGAAGCGGCGATGGAGGTTTTCAACCTCATCGGCATGGCGGCTTTTGGCGGAGCTGTGGAAACTGTTCGACAGCGCGAATTTGAATATCAGGACGAAACAATGGCAATCGTAGCGCGGCGTCAGTTTGACCGCTTAGATGCAGATAAATTCCCGCTGCTGGGGCAAGCTTTCGGGGTGTTTACACAGACCCCTGAAGAGAAAGTTGAAGGACTATTGTCCAAAGCCTTCAAATCTATCGCGCGTGAACGCGGTGAAGACGAAAGCGAGATAATTTAAGATGGTCGCGCAGATTGACACCCAAGTTGAAAGCAAGGCGATACCGCGCGTAAAAGGTATTCCATTTGTAGGCAGCACTTTGGAAATGGCAAAAGATCCCGCGGCTTTTTTCGTGCGTGCGTATCGGGATTATGGTCCTGTCTATCAGGTCAATGTTTTTGGGCGTAAACAGTATGTGATTGCGGGCGTTGAATCTGCCAAACTTATGTCTACGAAGAAGGGGCGGGACGGCCTACGCTCTAAGGAGTTTTGGCAAGACTTCGTAGATCACTTTGGAGCGTCAAAAACCTTGACCCAAATTGACGGGGAAGAGCACCGAAAAATGCGCGCCATTATGCGCAAAGGTTTTTCCCGCGAAGCCGCAGCCGGAAAATATCACATGCTGACGGAGATTGGCGATAAGTCCATTACGCGTGATTGGAAGCAGGGCGAGAGCGTTCCCGTTGTCGAGGCTTTCCAATATATGATTGTGCAGATGATTGGAGAAATGATGAGCGGTGACGCACCGCTCGAATATGTAAAAGACATTCGGACTAATATCCTCTTTTTACTCAACACATTAGTTGCACGTGTCAGGCCAAAATTCTTTTTGAAATCACCAAAGTTTAAAAAAGCCAGCAAGCGTGTCGATGAGCTTGGTGAAAAACTTATCGCGCAATTTAGAGCTTATGCCGAGTCGGGTGAGCTGCCGGATAACTTGCTAGGTGATGTCTATCAGGCCCATATTGATGACCCTGAATTTATACAAGCGCGGGATCTCAGTGTCCTTTTGACAGGGCCCTATGTGGCTGGATTGGATACGGTCGCTAATACGGTGGCAGCAGCAACTTATGGTATTTTGAAAACGCCGGGCGTTCTTGAAAAAGTGCAAGCCGAAGCGGATGCGCTATATGCAAAAGAGACTGTGACGGAAATGGATATTCGCGAGCTTGATTATATTCAAGGCTGCCTGAAAGAAGCGATGCGCCTTTGGCCTATTGCTGTGGCGCAGATGCGTACGACTAATCACGATCTCGAATTTGAAGGTCATATTATTCCCAAAGATGAATTGATTTTTATCGGCACATCAGTTCCGCATTTTATGGAAGAATATTTCCCAGACCCGTTTAAATTTGATCCTGAGCGATTTAACGAAGAGCGCCGCGAACATATGAAGCCAGGCGTCTATGCCCCCTTTGGAAGAGGACCGCATAGCTGCTTGGGGCAAAATTTGGCCGAAGTTTTGATGGGCGTAATTATGGCCCGTCTGTTTCATCGCCTCGATCTTTCATTGGACCCGCTTGATTATGTGCTTAAGACAAAATCAGCGCCCACGCCAGGACCAGCCATGAGCTTTGCAGTAAAAGTCAATGGAGAGCGCCATCCAGCGAAAATGTTAATTCCTGAAATATTAGAAGAGTAGGAGACCGTTATGAACGCACCTGTAAATCCGGACCACATTCAAACAGGCGAAGAATTGGAACGCTGTCCGTTCCCCATTCCTTATGGATGGTTTTGCGTCCATTTTTCGCATGAACTTCAGCCCGGCGATATCAAGATCGAGAAAATGTTTGGCAAGGAGTGGGTTTTGTTTCGCGGCGAAGATGGCTCAGTTGGCATGACCGATCCATTCTGTCCGCATTTGGGAGCGCATTTAGGCCATGGTGGCAAAGTTGTTGGTAATAATATCCAATGCCCGTTCCATAATTGGGAATTTGACAGTGAGGGTTGGTGCAAGAAAATTCCTTACGGCAAAGTGATGCCGGGCGTCGCGCGCAAACGCGCTATTCTTCAAGCCCTTCCGACTATTGAAAAATATGGAGCTATTTGGGCTTGGTACCATCCCAAAGGTGAGACGCCGATGTGGGAGCTTCCGACACATGAGGAATTTGAAAATGAGGTCGAGCATGTCGAAACCAAATTCCATAGCTGGGATATTGGGACCTGCCTTCAGGAAATGGGAGAAAACTCAGTTGATACGCCGCATCTGAAGTTTCTTCACGGCGCGCCTATCATTCCCGATGTGACCGCTAAAGCTGAGGGGCATATTTGGCATTATGATATTATGGACGGTTATATTGTCGGGGAAAGCCATGGCCCAGGCCTTGCTCCCAATCGCCACTCTAAAGATGGCGTTTCCATGTTGATGTATGCCATGCCGTCGCCTGTGGATGAGGAAATGTCGCGTGTGCGTATGATGTTCAAATGGAAAAAATATCCGGAAGGGTCCAAAGAGGCTGCTATCGGCCAACATCTTTATGAGCACTCAATCGGAGAAGCTGAAGGCGAAGAGTCCGCAGGATTTGAATCCGTCGATCTGATTGTCTGGGATAATAAAAAATATCGCCCGAAACCTTTGCTTTGTGACGGCGACGGACCAATCCTCGCTTGGCGTAAATACTTCCGTCAGTTCTATGTCGATCTTGATGAAAATGATCCTGCGGTGGCTATGTAATGGGAGATCGCTTAAAAGGTAAGGCCTGTATAATTACAGGGGCGGCCCAAGGTATGGGCGAAGCGACAGCTAGGCTTTTTGCGTCAGAAGGTGCAAAACTTGCATTGGCAGATGTAAATATCGAAAAAGGTGAAGCTGTAGCTAAGGATATTGGCGGCGATACTTTCTTCCAAAAGCTTGACGTTTCTGATAACGAAAATTGGAAACACTTCTCGGGCGCTGTCCGGGACAAGTTCGGTACTATTGATGTTCTTGTCAATAATGCCGGACTTGTACATTTCACGCCAGTCGAAATGCTAGACCCTGATGATTTCAATCGAATTTTGGGTGTAAACACTTTGGGTCCAATTTTAGGTACGAAGCATGTCACACCGACCATGAAAGCGGTCGGAAAAGGCTCAATTATAAATATCAGTTCTGTAGATGGTTTGCGTGGAGCCAATGGATTGACGTGTTACACCGCCAGTAAATGGGCGCTGCGAGGTATAACCAAATGCCATGCTTATGAGCTAGGTACGTCGGGTATTCGAGTAAATTCAGTACATCCCGGGGGCGTAAATACGCCCATGGGCAATGCAGCCGGCCGCCCCGAAGAGGAGGTCAATCAAGTCTTTCGGAGATTGCCTTTGGGCAGAATTGGCCGCCCTGATGAAATAGCGCAGGCCTCATTATTCCTGGCTAGCGATGAATCTTCTTACATCACTGGGGCTGAAATTGCCGTTGATGGCGGCTGGACCGCTGGTACATATCTGACCATGTTGCCTGGTGCGCCTGAAGGTCTGCCAATCTGATCAGTCTATGGCCAAATTTCTAAAGTTCATCTTCAAAGCTCTGCTGGTATTGCTCTTAATAGTTATGGCAGGGCTTTTCTTTGTGAAGTGGAGAATGGATCATGAAGTCGCGGCTGTAACGCCCCTTTCCATGAGCACTGAAGATGTTGACCTTACGCCGCGCATTGACCCCAGTTTTACGCCTAAGAGACTGCCACTGACAGGAGAACCACAACATCCCTTTATGGCGGTCACAGACACAAGCGCCATGCATTCAGGTAGTTGGGAAAGTGACACCCATCCGGCAAAAGCCGTTTCGTCTGATAAACTAGGCATTATAACGCGGCGGGCCGGCGGAAAAGCGGCCCGGCAATGCGCGACCTTCACTTTTATTAAGGCCGGGCATCCGCTTATTCTTTGCGGCGGCTTTACGAGTTTCCGTTTGCAGCTCCTTGATAAAGATACACTGGAAATGCTCGCAATGTATGACCTGCCTATGAGGCCCAGCACATTTGAGGCCATGGTCAAGCGCGATACAGATATCATCTTCACCGATACTTCGGGCGGGGCCTATATGTATCTGGATGATCAAGATCGCGCCGTTCTCGCCGATGCTAAGCAGCGCATACGCCGCATTAAAGCGGAGCAGCTGGGTAATGGTAAATGGCAATTTCTTGAGACAGATAGTTGGGACATGACGGATTATGTGCCCAATGATTGTTATCACTGGAATAATCTACGGCCGACAGGGGAATGCGATGGTATCACGACGATCATGCCCGATTATAACGGCTTGCTCTGGTGGGTCACGCGCAAGGGCCGTGTGGGTTCGCTAAACCCTGAAAATGGAAAGGTTATCGCGACTGAATTAGGCGGAGAGGAAATTCAAAACTCTTTCGCACTCGATATGGACGGCGCTTACATTGTTTCCGACCATGCCATGTATCATATGAAATTGGTAGAAGGGATGCCAACACAGCAATGGCGCGTACCATATGATCGCGGTTCAGGACGCAAAGTGGGCTCTATAAATCAAGGCAGCGGAACCTCGCCAAGCTTGTTTGGTGAAAACTACCTAACATTTACCGACAATGCCGATGACCATATGAATATCTATGTCGCGCGGCGCGGTGACCTCGCGGACGACGAAAGCCGCGTGATTTGTAAAGTGCCTGTCTTTACCAAAGGGGCAAGCGTAACGGATAATTCCATGATTGCCTATGGCCGCACTATTATCCTCGAAAATAATGCTGGTTATACCAATTCCATGATCCAGAAGGATTACAACGACGTGGAGGGCGGCGTTGTTCGCGTCGATGTGCGTGAAGATGAAAGCGGTTGTGACATTGTTTGGGATAACCCGCTCAAGGTACCGTCTGTTGTGCCCAAGCTGTCTCTCGGAAATGGGATTGCGTATTTCTATAGTTTCGACCTGCTAGAAAATGGCGATCGTCTCTGGTCGCTTGTGGGGCTTGATTTTGAGACGGGCAATGAAGTCATCCGCATTCCTACGGGTACTGGTGAAGCATTTAACAATAATTGGGCAAGTATTGCTATTGCGCCCAATGGCGATACTTGGGTCGGCACGCGGCAGGGCGTTTTAAAGATAAGAGAAAAATAATGTATTTTGGCCCGATTACCCAACTTAGCCATTTAACCGATGATTTGGAGAAGACGGCAGGCTTAGCGCTCCACCATAGACTAAGGCGTGAAAAGAGTTAGAAGCCTTTCATGGGATTTAAGGATTTTTTACTACTTTTTACAGTTTGTTTTGTCTGGGGTTTGAACATTGTTCTGACGCGCTGGGTGGTTTTTGATGCCGCTGTGCCGCCTGTATTTTTTGCCGCCATAAGGTTTTTAGGTGTCGCACTTTGTCTTATTCCGTTTCTAAGGCCCATTCCCGAAGATATCAAAACCTTGTTTTGGATATCCTTCTTTATCGGGTCAGGGCATTTTGCGCTACTATTCATAGGATTAGCAAATGCCGAAGCGTCTGCTGCGTCCATTGTCGGGCAATTGGGTGTGCCTTTCTCCACACTAATGAGTATGGCTTTTCTGGGAGAAAAAGTTGGCTGGCGACGCGGCACCGGTATTATGCTGGCTTTTGCAGGGGTGATCGTTATTGCAATAGATCCCGAGAGCTTCAGCGTCACATTCGGTCTGTTATATATTGCAGGAGCAGCATTTATCGGATCAATTGGCGGCATTTTAATGAAGCGTACAAAGCCTGTTTCAGCGCTGCAAATGCAAGTCTGGATTGGTCTGTTTTCCTTCGCACCTCTGTTTCTGGTTTCGGGTTTGTTAGAGACAGGTCAGTGGAACACATATGTCTCGGGAGGGTGGCAGGTATGGGCCGCAACTGCTTTTGCCGTGATTGGTGTGTCAATCTTTGGGCATGGCGCTTTTTATCACCTGATAAAGAAATATGATATTTCGCTATTATCACCGCTAACACTTATGACACCCATTTGGGGCGTTGTGTTGAGTATTGTGCTTTTAAAAGAAGCGATTACGGCTCAGTTGATAATAGGGTCTATCATTTCGTTGGGCGGCGTATTCGTGATCGCCGTTCGACCAAATAAAACTCTGCCAGAAGCAGGCATGGGCAAGAAATTAGGAAGCGGCGGCTCATAATTGAGGTCGGCTGCTTTCCGTAAAAGTTCTCAAGAGAGGCTGAAAGATTACTCCGCAGCCTCCACCCAAGGGTCTCTCTTCGTGCCCTTTGTCACCCAGTGACCATTTGATTTGGCCTGATATTTTTTAACGTCCTTACGCGGGTTGTAAAACTGCTTGTACCACAAACGAGCCTTACCAAAGGGACCGTCGCCGATTACTTGCATAATCGACAGGCATGGCGCTTTGTTGGCCCAGACATCAAAGTCTTGAAGCAATGCCATTTTTGAGCCTTCTTGGAAGGCTGGTACAGCGGCTTTGTCATCTTCATTCATTGGGAAGTTCGGCGGTTCTACCATGAGGCCATGCCAGGCGCGGACTTGGCCATCTTCAATGGGCGTATGGCAAATCATCATCAGTGAATTGTAATAACCATTCATGCGGGAGAGCAGCAGACCAGGTCCTGTGTACCATGTGTCGTTAGTCATGACTTCATCGGATAAGGTGCGGTGACCTGCCGCGAGAAGTTGACGGATAACATGGTCTTTGGCTTCACTTTCAAAAAGCTCCATATCGGTTGAGCCGTGAATGGGACCAAGGTGAGCCTTATCCGTGATATTGTCGATAATCTCTTGCGGATGACAGTTAAGCTCTCCCAAATAATCCACGTTCCAATTCACCCATTTAGGATCTTCCCATTCGGGCAGGGGATGGGGCTGAAAGTCAGGTTCGCCTTCTTCCTCATCATGCCACATCAAGATAAGTCCGCCCCATTCTTGCACGGGATAGCTGCGGATTTTTGCTGCCTTTGGAATCGGGGCAGGTGAGTATGGAATTTCATTACACATGCCGTCAGGGCCAAATTTCCACGCGTGGTAAGGGCAGCGAATATCATCACCTTCAACCTGTTTACCGTCCATGACGATGTAAGAGCTCTCATTCTTCGCCAGGTGGGTTTTCATATGCGGACAATAAGCGTCCATGACAACGACGCGGCCAGAGGCGCCGCGATACATGATAAGGTCGCGTCCGAAATAGCGTAGAGGGATGGGTTTATTCGTGGCGTCTGCGCTTTCGCCGACCATGAACCATCCGCGCGGAAAGGTGAACTCGCCAATGCCATATTCTGCTGTGGTTGCCATAATATCCTCCGTATAAGATTTTTATCACGCCGCTGAAGCGGGTGTAGTATTTAATTCAGGCGCATGGCCTTTATGTCCGCCTTCTTCAAGACAGGCCGTTCCGCCGGGTGTGTACATCAGGGTCACGCATTGATTGCAGGCCGTGCAGCCTGAGTTACGAATACTTCCCTTTTGTAAGGCGTTGACGAGATTAGGATCAAAGATGAGCGCGCGGCCAAGACCTAAAGCATCAAAGCCCTCATTCATGACTTTATTGACATTATCCATGGTTTGCGTGCCGCCAAGATAACAAAGTGGCATATCCACCGCTGCGCGAATTTGCTCAGCTGTCGGCATAGAGTAAAGCTGTTTGAATTCACTATCGGGTTCTTTGCTTTTAGGCTGCATCATCATGCCGAGGCGTACAATAAGGTTTTTAGGTTTTACTGATGTTTTGGGTAGGGGATTACCAAACATGGTATCGATGCTCTCAACGTTCAGCCCGTTAGAGAGCTGCGCCATATGCGCGCCGGTGCTTTGCAGGATTTTGGCGATCTCTATGCCTTCGTTAATGGTGTTTCCGCCTTCTTTGCCATCCGTTTGACTATATTTAACGGTGACAGCCATATCCTTGCCGACAGCGTCTAGCACTTTTGATAATACCTCAGCGGGGAATTTCATCCGGTTTTGAATAGTACCGCCATAGTCATCTTTGCGGGTGTTATAAAATGGTGTGATAAATTGCGCGAGAAGATAGCCATGACCCATATGAATTTCGATGGCGTCAAAGTCGGATTCTTTAGCATGGATCGCGGCGCGGACAAATTCGTCGGCGATAGCGTCCATATCGGCTCTGTCCATTTTCTTTTTCATGTAACGTCCGGTCATGACGCCGAACTTGTTAAAGCCGCCATTAGCCGAGATGGGCTTCATGGAGGAGAAGTCTTTGGGCAGAAATGTAAATGACCCTGCATGGGTAATTTGCGCTTGGGCTGCTGCGCCATGTTTGTGGACCATATTTGTCAGCGCTCTGAAGTCAGCGATAGTGTCCTGCGATAAATGTGCCTGATCTACGAAGGTCTGCCCATCTTTAGACGTTGCACAGTAAGCTACTGTTGTCATCGCCACGCCGCCCTCAGCCACGCGTTCATGAAAGGCGGCTAGGCCTTTGGAAATTATTCCGCCTTTGCACATGCCCTCATTAGTCGCCGCTTTGATAAAGCGATTACGCAATTTTAAAGGACCGATTGTTAGCGGCGTAAAGGCTTTTGACGTGTTTGAACTCATAAAGGCTGTATAAATCTGACTGCGAAAAAAATCACGCTAAAAATGATGAAAATGGGTGTATTATATATAATTTTACTCTAATTGCGTAGTAATTGTTGTAAAATACTACGCATTAGGGGAATTCTAACTATCCATGACCGAAACACACGACTCTACACCTAATTCCCGTAAATATGCTTGGTTTGTTTTAATCATGATGGTGCTGCTTTATCTGGTTAATGTGGCGGACAGATATGTGGCTTCAGGCTTGCTCGAGGAAATAAAGAAAACCTTTCAAGTCTCTGATACTTTTATGGGTTTTCTTGTCGGTCCTGCCTTTGCAGTGGTTTATACCTTACTTGCAATACCAATTGCACGATTTGCGGACAGGCATAACCGCGTGAGAATTATTGTAGCCGGAGCCATTATATGGAGTGGATTTACGGTGCTGTCGGGCTTTGCGCAAACGCCTTGGACTTTTGCCTTTGCAAGACTTGGCGTTGGCGTTGGAGAGGCTGCGTTTTTAGCCCCAGCCTTTTCGCTTTTGTCGGATTACTTTGCACCAAAAAAGCGGGCACTGGCTTTTGCTATTCTGAACTTCGGCGTTTATTTTGGCCAGATATTTGGCCTTATCGGCGGGGCCGCGATTGCAGAAGCCTCACATTGGCGTACCGCATTTATATCACTGGGTGCGCCAGGTGTATTGCTCGGTATTTTGACGTTGATACTGGTAAAAGAGCCCAAGCGAGGACGTCTTGACCCTGTCTCAAACATCGCGGTAACAGAGAATAATCTCTCCTTTCTTGAAACGTTTAAAACTTTGTGGGCACGGCGAAGTTTTCGTTTCATGACAATCGGAACAGCCCTTGGCGGCTTTGCAAGTTACGGCTTTGGTATTTGGGCTCCAACCCTTTTCGCGCGTGCCTTTGATTTATCACTGACAGAAGCCAATGCGCGTTATGGTGGTCCATCATTTATTGCAGGTATTACAGGCGCTCTGGTTTTGGGAATTTTATGTGACCGCCTAACGGCTAAAGATGTGCGCTGGCCTTTCCGTTTGTCCGCCTTTGGCTTGATAGGTTTCTTTGTGTCGATGATTATTCTTTGTTTTGTGGAGGATGTGAATGTTGCAACGTTATTGACCTTGCCCGCCGGACTTATGGCGGGGGGATGGGTCATTGCCATGCAGGCCGCACTTCAAGATTTATTGCCCGCTAAAGCCCGCGCAACAGGCACAGCCCTTTGGGGATTTGCGCTCACATTCACAGGGTTGGCATTGGGTGTTTGGTTTGTGGGCAGACTTAACGATGTCTTCGCTGCACAATATGGCGATGAGGCGATACGCTACGCTATGGCCATAACACTGCTTGCAGCTGTACCCAGTATAATTTGTATTTTAATGGCGGGACGTACGGCTGAAACAGATCGAGAAGAGTTGGCAAAAGCTTTGGGCTAGAAGCAATAGCTCCCACCATTAGCGACTAATACAGACCCTGTCACAAAACTGGCGTCCTCGGATAGCAAATAAGCCACAGCAGCTGCGACTTCGCTAGGTTCAGCCATGCGGCCTAGCGGGACGGATTGTTCCATAGAGGTTATCCATTCCTGCGGTAGGCCTGTCATGATGGGGGTGTTTGTAGGGCCGGGGGCGACTGCATTGACGCGAATTCCGCGCGGGGCTAGTTCGCGCGAGAGCTGACGGGTGAGGCCGATAAGCGCTGACTTACTCGTCACATAATGCGGGGAGCCTTCACCCGATTGCGCAGAGGTTGAACTGATATTGACAATAGAACCCACATTGCCGTCTTCGGCCATAATGCGCACAGCTTCGCGGCAGACATAGAAGGCTCCATTTAGATTTACGGCCATAACACCCGCCCAGCCTTCATCCTCCATATGGATAAGGTGATCGACAAAGGTGTTTGAGGTGCCGTCTTTGGCAAGCTCTTCATTGCGCTGGTTCATTGCGCCATAAAATTTATCTGAGCCATCACCTTTAGCTTGTCCGATGCCTGCGCAATTTACTGCAAAGTCCAAACGCCCAAAGGTTTTGCGGGCTTCGCGCACAGCTTTGATGACGTCTTTACTCTCGCCGACATTACATTTTAAAGCGAGATGTTCGCCGCTTAATCTGTCGATGACGGATCGCGCGTTGTCTTGATTAAGATCTAGTGCCGCAACTCGCGCGCCTTCTGCGGCCAGTTTTTCAACAATAGCCGCGCCAATGCCTTGGCCAGCGCCTGTCACCACTGCTGTTTTACCTGAAAGTCTCATGCTTAATTCCTAACCGGGGACATATAGTTCATTGGTCTTGCCGCCATCAACAGGAATGCTTGCGCCTGTCACATATGAGGAGGCATCAGAGGCGAGAAAGAGCACCACATTGGCAACTTCTTCGGGGGTGCCAATGCGGCCCATGGGGTTTGCATTCGCAATAGCTGCGCCGGCATCCGGGTCGTGATCGAACCACGCCTTTGTTGCGGGGGTCATGATAGGGCCGGGCGTAACAGCGTTGACGCGAATGCCTTGGCGTGCGCCTTCCATGGCGGCATTACGCGTAAAATGCGTGAGGGCGGCTTTGGATGCGCCGTAAGCAGACATGCCTTGCATGGCGCGATCCCCATTGACAGAGCTGATATTGATAATGCTCCCGCCTTTATCGCCCATAGCGGTCATGGCGGCGCGCGTGCCCATATAGGGCGCATCTACATTGACACGGAAGTTTTGCTGAAAGCCTTCAAGGTCCGTGTCGGCTATCATCCCCATGCCAACATGGGCAGCATTATTCACGAGGATGTGCAGACCTTTGTTTTTGGCGATAGTGGAAATCATATCCGCATAGCTTTGCGCGTCAGATACATCCAAAGTTTGGCCTTCGCAGCTCCCGCCCTCGGAGGTTATGGCATTGATCGTGGCAGTGATTTTATCTTCATTTCGGGCGCAGATGATAACGTGAGCGCCTTCGCTGGCCAGCTTTTGCGCAATAGCGCGGCCAATGCCGTCACTTCCGCCACTGACAATAGCGTTTTTGCCTGATAAACTGCCCATATTGCATTCCCCATTTTTCTTTTAGCTTAAATTAGACTGCGTAGAAAATAAACCAAAAAAATACGCAATATGTCCCTATAAGCGTGTTGATAATCGATAATGCGTAATATAGGTTAGGTCTAAGTGATGAATTGAACCGCTCTATGAAACAATCTGACCCCAATATCACGGCCCTTACGGCCCCCGGCGCGCCTTTTGAAGTCGTGAGCGCATATGTTTTGGGGCATGACATGCGAGTCTTCAAAAATGCGCCTGAAAATCTGGCGGATATATTCCAAGAGGCCCGGCGTCATGGGGGGGCTGAGTTTGTGACTTTGGGCGAGACGTGCCTGACATTTGATGCATTTTTTGATCAGGCGGATCGCCTATCTGGATGGCTACAAAATACGGCTAATATCTCGCCTGGGCAGTCTGTGGCGATTTGTATGAAAAATTGCCCTGAATGGATGGCGGCCTTCGTCGCCATTTCAAATATTGGCGCCGTCCCGGTGTCCATAAATAGTCGGGGTGAAGGGGCTGTCATGTCTTATGCTGCTGAAGATGCGGATAGCGTCTTTGTGATAGCTGACGCCAAGCGATTACGCGCCTTACGTGAGGCGGGGTGTGACTTACCCGCAATTTGTGTTGCTAATGAAAGCGATGAGGCGTCGATAGGCGTTACGTCATATGCTGACGTGATGACATCAACACCCGATTACACATCTACAGTTCGGAAAACCGATAACCCTGCGGCGATGTTCTTTACCTCTGGCACGACAGGGCGAGCAAAAGCGGCGGTGATGACTCACCGAAATATTATTACGGGTCTTTTAACGACGCAAATGGCGATTGCGTCTATATCTATGACGATGGCTGAGCAATATGGGATGACCGTCGAGGCGCTAAAAGCTCATATGCCGCAAAGTTGCTCCGCGATGATTTTTCCGCTCTTTCATGTTAGCGGCTGTATATCGACCTTTCTTTCGTCGCTGGCTTCGGGGGGTAAGCTTGTGATGATGAACCACTGGAATGCTCAAGAGGCTTTGCGCCTAATCGAAGCTGAAAAAATAAGTAGTTTCGGGGGCGTGCCCACCATGCATTGGGATTTAGTCAAGGCTGCAAAAAATACAAAACATGATTTGAGTTCTCTTAGGGCTCTATCTTGCGGCGGCCAAGCGCTGCCTTTGGGGCTGCTTGCCGAAATTCGAGAGACATTCCCTAATGTTATTATTGGGGCAGGCTATGGAATGACAGAAGCGAGTGGCGCTGTTTCGCAAGCGACAGGTGAGGGTATCACTTCTCGCCCTAAAGCGTCAGGCCAGAAACTAGCCATGATTGATATTAAGGTTACGGATGATGAGGGGCAAGTTTTGCCCGAGGGCGAAATTGGAGAATTTTGGGTGCGAGGCCCCACGGTGATAAAAGAATATCACCGCCGGCCAGAGGCTAATGCCAAATCCTTTAAAGACGGGTGGTATCGGACGGGCGATATTGGGAAGCTTGACTTGGATGGTTATTTGACTGTGGTGGACCGTAAGACGGATATGGTCATTTCAGGCGGCGAGAATATTTACTGTGCTGAGGTTGAGCAGGCATTGGGGCGTCATCCCGCTGTGCGTCAGGTCACAACATTTGGCGTGGCTGATGATCGCTTAGGCGAGCGCCTCGTGGCAGGGTTTGTTGTTGATGGACAGGTCACGCCGGATGAATTGATGGACTATGCGAAAGATAATCTCGCAGCCTATAAGGTTCCAACAGATATCATCCTTAAAGCCAACTCTTTTGCGCTTAATGCTATGGGTAAAGTTGAAAAACATAAAGTTCGCGCGGCCTACCTGGCGCGCAAAGAGAAAGAGCAGGCCGCGTAATGGGCTATCCCAAAGATATCAAAATCATCGATACGATGCTGGGTATTCCGACCCATGCGGACCGTTCGGGCTGGTATGACAGCTTCCGCCCGTTGCTCAATGATCAGCAAAGCCGCGACATGTTTAAAATGCCTGCGCAATATATGTTTAAAGACATTCCAGAGGCCTCTTCTGATGTCTCGGACTTTGTCGGCTGGACGATTGCGCAAATGGATAAGCACAATATCGACAAGGCGATGGTCGGCTTTAATGAGGATGAGACTTCGCGCCAAGCCGCGAAAGATTATCCTAATCGGTTCCTTTTTGATTTGCCCTGCAATCCCAATAACGGCATGGACGAAGTACGCCGCGTTAAACGTCTCCATGCAGAATATGGGATTAAATCCGTTTCCGTGTTTCCGGCGGGCACATGTCCACAAGTCGCGATAAATGATGCGCGTATGTATCCGCTTTATGCCTGCTGCGTAGAGCTCGATATTCCGATTGTACTCAATGTCGGCGTTCCAGGCCCGCGCATTCCGATGCACACGCAAAAGGTCGAGCATTTAGATGAGGTTTGTTGGTTCTTCCCAGAGCTTAAAGTTGTGATGCGCCACGGCGCTGAGCCTTGGGAAGATTTGGCTGTTAAGCTGATGATAAAATACCCAAACCTGTATTATTCGACGTCCGCTTTTGCGCCCAAGCATTATCCCAAAGCGATAATTGATTACGCCAATACGCGCGGTGCAGATAAGATTATTTATGCTGGTTACTTCCCTATGGGTCTTAGTCTTGACCGAATTTTCAAAGATATGGAAAATGTGCCGCTTAAAGATGAGGTTTGGCCCAAATTCCTACGTGAAAACGCCATGAAATTATTTAAATTAGGAGACTATGCATGACCTCCAATACCACAGCCCATGTCGCCGTTTGGGAACAGCTGAAAGGCTTGAGAGGCGAAGAACTTACGGCATGGCGCATGAACCCTGTTGAAAACCGCGCCACTGTCAAAGAACGTAATTTAGACACGCTTCCCCTACCATTTGGTTGGTTCATGGTGGCTTATTCTGATGAGCTTGCCGTGAATGAGGTCAAGCCGCTTTATTACTTTGGCAAAGACCTCGTGCTGTGGCGCGGCGAAGATGGACAGGCCCGCGTCGTCGATGCCTATTGCAAACATCTTGGCGCGCATATGGGCTATGGTGGCCGCGTTAAAGGTAACTCGCTTGAATGTCCATTTCATGCTTGGGAATATAATGGCGAAGGGGCTGTTGTTGCTGTGCCTTACGCTAAAAAAGTCCCGCCATCTGCAGCCCGTCCGTGCGAGGCACAGTGGAGAGTTGTTGAGAGTAATAAGCAAATTCTTGTTTGGTATCATCCATTCAACGAAGCGCCGAAATGGGAGCCTGAGAGTTTCGACCAAGTCCACGACCCTGAGTGGACGGAGTATAAAAAATACGAATGGATCGTGTATGGCCCTGTTCAGAATATGGCAGAGAACGGCGTCGATGCCGCGCATTTTAAGTATATTCATGGTACCGATAGTTTCCCTGACTATGATTTCGAATTTGACGGACACATTCGCAAAGCCAATGTTGAAGCTAAAATGCCGACGCCGAAAGGTGTTGTGGATGGCACGATTGCTTACGGCACAGTCGGAGCTGGGCAAAGTTGGACAAAGTTCTCAGGCATCTCAGAGACACTCATGATTGCAGGCATCACGCCCATCGACCAAGAGCGCACCCATATTCGTTTTGCTTTTACTCAGCCTAAGTCAGAAGCTGAAGGGCCTATGGCAAATCTGGCGACGGCCATGCGCCGCGAAATTTGCAAACAGCTCGACCAAGATAAAGTTGTCTGGGACCGCCAGAAATATATGCCCAAGCCGAGTATTTGCGATGGTGATGGGCCCATACTGCCATTCCGAAAATTCTTTGCACAGTTCTATGCTGAGTGGGGGGATGATACGAAGAAGATCACTAAGCTTAAAATCGATAAGAAAGCCAGTTAATTGGCGGTCATAGAGATCAGCGCTGACGGGCCGATAACCTCAATTCGGCTTAATCGCCCGGATGCAATGAACGCCATTACCAATGAGATGCATAACCTCTTGGATAAGGCTTTTGATGATTTTGCGGCTGATACGACCCAACGCATTGCCGTCATATCTGGGGCGGGCGACCGCGCTTTTTGCGCCGGAAGCGATCTTAAGGACGGCATTGGCAAGCACTATCCGCGAGGAGGCTATGCGGGACTGATTGAGCGCTTCGATCTCTCCAAGCCAGTGATTGCCGCTGTGGACGGTTTTGCGCTAGGCGGCGGCTTCGAATTAGCGCTCGCCTGTGATCTCATTATTGCCACTAACCGCGCGAGTTTTGGCTTGCCAGAGCCGCTTGTCGGGGCGGTTGCATTGGGCGGAGGATTACACAGACTGCCGCGCCAAATAGGCTTAAAGCAAGCCATGGGGCTTATTCTTACGTCTCGCCGCGTTAGTGCTGATGAGGGCTATCGTATGGGTTTTGTCAACGAAGTCGTGCCGCATGACAGATTGGAAGAGACAGTTTCAGGCTATTGCAAAGATATTCTAAAAGGCGCACCAATTGCGATAGAAGCCTCTAAGATGACAGTTCAAAGGGGGCTGAGTGAAGACAGCTTAAAAGAGGCGATGAAAGCGCAGGAAAGCTATCCGGAATTTACGACATGGCGCAAGAGTGAGGACGCAATAGAAGGCATAAAAGCCTTCGCGAAAAAAAGAAAGCCTCAGTGGACAGGGCGATAAATAGATAAACCATAAGGGGAAAATTATGTTAAAAAAACTATGCTTAGGAAGCGCAGCGTTGAGTGCGGTTTTATTGGCGTCTTGCGGAGACAAACCTGCGCCCAAAGAGGTGAAAGAGGTTGTCGCGGCCATAAAAATTGACCCCGCTACGATAGAACGAACGCCGACTAAAAATGCTTATTTTGGTGACCTGCATGTGCATACTAAAAACTCTTTTGATGCCTTTATTACGGGGACCCGAACAACAGCAGATGATGCGTATCGCTTTGCCAAAGGCGCGACCATTGATAATGGCGCTGGAAAAGACATAACAATTTCAGGGCCTCCTCTGGATTTTTACGGGGTTACAGATCATGGCGAATATATGGGCGTCGTTGCCGCGATGCGGGATAAGGATAACCCCATTTCAAAATCAGAAACAGCCAAGTCTATTTTTGGTATTTTTGGCGGTGGACGCGATGCACGGATGCAGGCTTTCATGAAAGTCGGCACGACGATTGTCACGGGTGAACCGCTCGAAGACATTTATGACCGCGAGTTCATCGATAGCGCTTGGGCAGAAAATGTGGCGGCGGCGGAGAAGCATAATGAGCCTGGCATTTTCACGACTTTTGCGGCCTATGAATATACCAATATGAATATTATTGGCGATATTGATGATAATTTCGGCGCCACGAATTTGCACCGCAATGTCGTGTTTCGGGACAAAGCACCGACCCGTCTTTTTACAACGCTTGATTCGACCAATCCTGAGAACTTATGGGAGTGGATGAATGAGCAGCGGGCGAACGGGATTGATGTTCTCGCCATTCCGCATAATTCCAATGCGTCAAACGGGCAGATGTTTGCGATGACCACAACGGATGGCTCGCCGCTGACCAAAGCCTATGCTGAAAACCGTATGTTAAATGAACCTATTGTCGAAATGACACAGGTCAAGGGCACGTCCGAAACCCATCCGCTTTTGTCACCTGAAGACGAATTCGCGGATCATGAGCTTTATGAAATTCTTGTTGGGATGCCCGTCCCTGCAGAAAAGGTTCCGGGCAGTTTTGTCCGTCAAGCTTTGTCGCGAGGCATCGGACTTGAGGGTGAACTGGGCGCAAACCCATATGCTTTTGGGTTTATCGGATCTACTGATGCGCATGTAAGCTCGTCTTCTTTGTCAGAAGAAAATTTCTTCGGAAAATTCCCGCATGATACAGAGCTGAGCAATCGCCGCTCTATTCCGCCTAAGGGCGCGAAGACCTGGGAAGATGCGCAGGCTGAAGAGGGCGACTTGGATATAATTTCAACCGCACAATATGGGGCGTCTGGTCTGGCGGGTGTTTGGGCGAAAGCGAATACGCGGGACGAAATTTTTGACGCGATGGCAGCCAAGGAAACTTTTGCGACATCAGGCCCGCGCCTCAAGACGCGTTTCTTTGCGGGCGCTTATTCAGACGATATTTTGTCCTCTTCCGATATGCTGGAGCAAGCCTATGCTAATGGCAGTCCGATGGGCGGTAATATTGAGGGCGGCGAGGCATCCCCTGACTTTATCGCTTGGGCGATTAAGGACCCGGAAGGCTATCCTTTGCAGCGCATTCAAGTTGTTAAAGTTTGGTCCGAGGGCGGTAAGAATATGGAACGAATTTATGACGTTGCTTGTGCGGGTGGGGCCGCGCCTGACCCTGTCACGCGCCGCTGTCCTGATAATGGCGCTAGGGTTGATTTGGAGACATGTAAAACAAATGACGAAACAGGAAGCGGAGAGTTAAAGGCGCTTTGGAGCGATCCTGATTATCAGGCCGGACAGAGCACAGCCTATTATTTGCGCGTTCTTGAAAATCCGAAATGCCGGTGGAGTACATGGGATGCGATGCGCAATGGCACGCCGCCTAATCCTGATATGCATGCGACCTTACAGGACCGGGCTTGGAGCTCTGCGATTTGGGTTCAATAGGCTTGATGGTTCATCTCAATAATTACGCATTTTAAGAAAACGACGTCTAAAATCTGGTGAAATGCGCAGAAATAGATAGACTAAATTTCGCAAAAATGACTTTTATAATGATGCAGCTATAGAGTTGTGTTTGACACCACGTTATGTATAGAGCGCAGCGCAAGCAAGAGGGCCAATATGTCTGACAGTCATTTCCAATTCACTGATTTGGATAATTCTATTATCGCAATCTTAAAAGTGGATGGCCGCACGAGTAATCAGAAGATTGCGGATGAGCTCGGCGTGACGACATCCATGGTAGCGACACGAATAAAGCGTATGGAGCAATCCAAGGCGATGAAGGTTGTTGCTGTCTCTGATTTTTCCGCTTTTGATTATAATGTGCTTCTGCCTATTGGTGTGGACGTGAAAGGGCGGCGGGCCAATGATGTGGCAGGTGATATTGCAAAACTTGACGAAGTGGCTTCAGTCCAACTTGTGACCGGAAAACACGATATTGAAATCCTCGTAACGCTATCGAGTATGGATAAAATGTCCGATTTTCTTCTGAGTAAATTATCGCAAATTAAAGGTGTGCGCAGCCTTGATCCCAGCTTTGCCGTTGACATCATTAAATATGATTTTGACGTAGCCCCGATCTAAGAGGCGAACATGAGTGATTACAGAATAGACGATCTTGACCAACAAATTATCCAGCTTCTTTCCGAGGATGCGCGGCTTTCAAACCGTAAAATAGCTACGCAATTAGGATTTACCGAAGGGACTATTCGTTCACGGGTCAAACGTCTTGAAGACGAGAACTACATACGCTTCACAGCCGTGACAAACATGTCCCATCTGGATACGCCGCAACTTGCCTATATTGGCATTCATGCAGAACAAAAAATGATAAAAGAAGTCGCAGCAAAAGTGGCTGAGCTGTCTGAGATAAATGCCGTCATTATCCTGCTCGGACGATTTGATATTTTAGCGATTGGCCTATTTGAAGGGCTTTCAGCTGTGCACCAAGTCGCGAGTAACAAGATACTCGATATTAAAGGCGTTCGTCTTGTGGAGACATCTGTTGTAGTGGATGTTGTCAAATATGATAACCGCGTTGCAAAGATCATGACGCCTATCGCGGAATATGTTGCAGCGGCTGAATAGTAAGCACATGCAGCCGCGTTTGTTTTTGATTTTGACATTCTTCGGATTGATGGGGTGTGAAGGGGCAACTGATCCAAAACCAAATAAACCTCAGACTAACGCCAGGTGGACTGCGCTTTCTGGCGGATGTTTCGAGATGGGTGAAACGCGGATTTACCGCGAAGAGACACCTGTGGTTAAGATATGTTTAGAGCCTTTTGAAATCTGGTCTCATGAAATTTCAAATAAAGAATTTTCTGCTTTCGTAAATGCAACAGGTCACAAGACACGCGCGGAAATGGGATGGAACGCGAGTGATACAAGAGGCCCAGGCATTGACGTGGTGCCTAGTTCCGTAGTTTTTGTTTCGCCTGAAACGCCAAAGAATTTAAATTGGTGGAAACTTACGGCTGGTGCTAACTGGCAAAATCCTTTGGGTCCTGAGAAAGATGGTTTTGAGTTCCAAGCTCCCGTCGTTCATATCACCCGCGAAGATGCGGCGGCTTATGCGGATTGGGCTGGAGGGCGGTTGCCGACTGAAGCGGAATGGGAATATGCGGCGCGAGGCGGCCTCAATGGGGCGCTGCTGAGTTGGTCTGAAGCTGAGAACGCAGCATTACAGGATAAGGCAAATACATGGGAGGGCGTCTTTCCGGTCATAAATTCCAAAGAAGACGGCTATGCAAGTGTTGCCCCTGTAGGCAGCTATCCGCCTAATGGTTTTGGGCTTTATGATATGATCGGGAATGTTTGGGAGTGGACATCATCGACCTATTATCCGACTCACGCGCTGGGTGAGGGGGCAAAGCTCTATCCCGATGGTTATGATTCAGCTCAAGGAGACATTCCCGTAGGCGTTATAAAGGGCGGCTCATTTTTATGTGCGCGGTCTTATTGCTATCGTTATCGTCCTGCCGCGCGTCAGCCGCAGGACCTTATTTTCGGAACATCTCACATCGGGTTTCGTATCGTGAGAGATAAAGCCGAATAGGCCTAGGCTGAGAGAGAATTGGCCGCACGGCGTCCAGAATAAACGCAATCTGCTATCGACAGTCCACTGACGTAACTCCACGAGGCCACACCAATCGCGTTGCGTCCCGCTGCGTAAAGCCCTATGATTTCTTCGCCACCTTCATCAAGAACGCACCCCGTGCTTTCATTCACTTTCAGTCCTCCTAATGTCAGAGTCGGACAGGGGAAGAGCTTCGCCGAGAGGCTGATATCAATAGCCACAAGAGAGCCTTCATCAAGCTGGGCTAAGTCGTCTTGTGTTTTCTCGAAGGGGTCCTTTATTTCGCCTCTGGCCATTTTATTATACTCGGATAATTGCGTTTCGAGATTATCTCCATCCACCTTAATTATGGCTGCGAGCTCTGATATTGATTTCGCTTTCTTAGCGCCAAAATAGGCATTGAGCTTGGCGAGGGCCCGCTGAAAAGCCAGTGCCTTATCCCCTTTCACGTCTTCCAAGGCCTGCTTGATCAATTTGCGGTCTAATATCATCCATGCGCGTCCATTGTGATTTTCCGTCATCTCTACACCAAGCGTCGCGCCGTAAACCATTTCATTGATGAAACGCTGCCCATTTTCATTGACGATCATGCCGCGCGCAAATGAAAGAGGCGGGTTGATAAAGCGCCAAGCCGTGATGCGGTTCATATTCTCAGCAGCTCCGCCCACGCTTTGTCCCAAGCGGATACCAGCGCCATTATCTCCATCGGTTCCAAGCGGATAGGCGGCAGTATATTTAGGCGCATAATGCGCCATCATTTTTGAATTAAAGACAAAGCCTCCCGCCGACAGCACAACGCCCTTATCCGCCCTAATAAATATTTCGGTGCGGGAACTCGCTAATTCTTCGGCTTTCTTCAAATGCCCCATCGCTTTTTTGAAAAAAAACTTTGAACCTGGAATAATTGGCGGGAACATCGCAAAGAGCTTATTGGCTTTTGCTCGAAGCGTCTTGTAGTTTTCAAGTGTTTCAGCCTTTTCAAACTGTAGGGCTTTAACACCTATTACGTCACCTACCGCATTGGTCACAAGCTGACGGACTTCGGTATAAGACAGCACCCTCAGGCCCTTGGCTTCGGCGCTGGCTTTTAAAGGGTCGAAAATAGATCCCCCTAGATTAGTGGCTTTTGCACCCTGTTTAATCGGAACATAGCCACGATGTCCCCGCGCGGCAGGGGCGGCATGTTTTTTATAGCTTGGAACAAGGCTGTTATCGCTGTGATAGAGAAAATATTTCGGGGCAGGATAAGAGGTTTTATGTGGCCACAAGGTTCCTCGAAGGTCCACTTTGTGCTCTTTGAGCCATTCAATGGTTGGCGCACTTTGCTCGCAAAAATCCCGCAATGTTGCGTCTGACACAATCCCTTCTGTTTCCAGCTTCAGATAATTGAACATGTTTTCGGCTGTGTCTTCAACGTCGGCTTCTTTTTGCGTAGATGTTCCCCCGCCGGCATAAATAACCCCGCCGCTCGCTTTCGTGGCGCCTCCGCCTTCAAAACGGTCCAAAGCGATAACAGATAATCCATTTTCTATCGCTTGAAGAGAGGCCGAAACGCCCGCTCCGCCGAGACCTATCACGACAACGTCAGCTTTATCTGTCCAGTCAAGATCATCCGCTGAGCCGACATTCAGAGGCGCTTCAATATCAGAATGCCAATTCTTATTATCTGGTGTCATGGGATTTCCCTGTCTCTTATATTTTGTGTATTTTTCTTCGAAATACTACGCAAAAGCAAGAAAATAGAGTTCTTTTATCTTAGAATACGTAAAATACAGACAAAAATATTGCGCATTCTGATATGTCTGCTACTTGTTCTTAGAAGAAAAAATATATGAATGATGGGGAATTAAATGCCAAATCCAAAAGTTGCTATCGTTACAGGTGCCAGCCGTGGTGCGGGTAAAGGCATTGCTCTTGGCCTCGCGGAAAAAGGTATGACGGTCTATGTGACGGGCCGCACCAGAAAGGCCGGAAAGGCCAAAGGGTGGGACGGTACACCGCTACCTGGAACAGTTGAGGAGACGGCTCAGGCCTGCACGAATGCTGGTGGAAAAGGCATTGGCGTTATCTGTGATAGCGCGGATGATGCCCAAGTCGCACAGCTTTTTGAGCAAGTCATGGATGAGCAGGGGCAGTGTGATATTTTGATGAATAATGCGGCCTATATTCACCATCAACTGATTGAGCAAAAGCCGTTTTGGGATAAGGAACTCGACGCGCAAAACATTCTCGATGTCGGTCTGCGCTCAGCTTATGTTGCGAGCTGGCATGCGGCTAAAATTATGGCAAAGCAAAAGCGCGGCCTTATTGGAATGGGGTCTTCCTTTGGCGCGAGTTGTTATATGCACGGTCCCGCCTATGGCGCTCAAAAGGCAGGGCTTGATAAGCTCGCCCATGACATGGCTGTCGATTTGGAGCCCTTTAATGTTCAGGCGGTATCGATCTGGATGGGGCCACTCTTAACGGAACGCGCACTGATAGCAGCAGAGGTCCACCCTGAACAATATAAAGAGTTTATGGAGATGGCAGAGACGCCTCAATTTACGGGTCATATACTCTATGCGATTGCGACAGACCCCAAGGCCCAAGAGATAAGCGGACACACACTTGTTGGCGCCGAAGTCGCAAAGGATCGTTACAAAATGAAAGACGGAAACGGGAAACAACCGCCGAGCCACCGCGAAATGCTCGGCTCACCTAACCCGCCCAATCCAGCGCGGGTTTATTAAGGCGTGAAGCCAAACGCCCTATTTTCCTATGGCGCTTTAGCCTTGATGGCTGGAGCTTTATTACATGTAGGCGGTTTGCTTATGGGGCCTGAGGCGGTAAGGTTTTTGGGTGCGCCGCAAGAGGTCGTGCAGTCGGTCGCAGATAAAACATTCTATGGGCTCACCATTACGCTAGTCATTGCCGCTTTATTAGCCGGATTGGCTTTCATGGCTCACAAAGCAAAGACATCCTTTAAAAGGGCTATTCGCATTATTCTTTGGGTGTTTGCTTTTATTTTCACAGCGCGTGGCTTACTCATCTTTTTGTTCGTGCCCGCGAATATGGAAGGCAGAAATGGCGGGGATGCAATGTTATTTTGTTTCCATGTCGGCGCGTCGTTATTCGTGTTGAGCATTGGGATAGCCCTGATATTTGCGCTAATGAAATCACGAAAGGCTTTGTCGTGAAGAACACCTTTATGATCATTCTCGCCATATCGATGGTATCGGCTATTGGCGGCTTAGTGTTTAATACTATGCCCCTTTTATTGGGAACAGCCGGAGACGCCTATAGTCTCAGTCCGGCGCAATTAGGGACGCTATCCTTGACGGCCGGCATTGGATATCTTGCAGGAACATTGACAGGCCCAATCTGGGTTGAGCGCGTGAATTGGCGGGTTGCTGCCCTGGCTATAGTGGGCGCTGTTATCGCCTCATTCTTGTTGGCAACACAGCTTAGCGGAACGACGATATATGCAGGTTTCGCAGTTTTTGGTTTTTTCTGCGCATTAGCCATTGCACTTGCCATGCGTGTTTTGGCGGATATGCCGGATCCGGAACGGGCTTATGGAACGCGGCTTTCTGTTGAATTGATTTCAATCGGGGTCTTTTTAATTATTTTACCCGTTTTGTTTATTTCGAAAGGTGGGTTCTCAGGGGCAATGCTTGGCTTGGCGTTATTTGCATTGTTGCTGGGTCTTGGTGCCTTCGCTTTCCCGAAGAAGACCTCCTCAAAGATTGCGGCGAAATTCAAAGGCTTTCCCAATTGGTCACAAGCCAGACCAAGTTGGTCTGTGCTTTTCATTTTTACAATTTATTTGCTCGCCAATGTAGGGCTGTTTTTCTTTCTCTACGTTATCGCGCAAGATTTTGATCCTAGTCCTGCGCAGAACAGCCTGATGTTCGGGGTTCTGAAATGGCTAGGCGGAGCCGCAGGGGCCGTGGGCGCTGTAATAGGCGCAAGAGCCGGCATTCGCCTTCCTCATCTTGTGGCATTCTTGATTTTACTATTTGGCGTTATTGGACTGTTCACCGCCTCATCCTTTAATGCCTATATGATTTCGAGCTGGGTCTGGGAGTTCGGGTTTACTTTGGGCTGTCTCTATCAAACGGCAGCTATTGTGCGGTTTGATGTGTCCAATAAACTTGTCGCGCTCGTGCCCATGGCTTTTGGTGTCTCAATGATTTTTGGCGGTAAAATTGCTGGGCAATTATTAGAGGGCGGGAGCGCAAACGGAATTTATATAATGGTTTTACTCTGCTCTTTATTGCCCGCCGCATACATGTTTTTGGTGCGGCCTAAACCTCCAACAGCTCTTGCTGAATAAAAGGCGTATATGAAAAAAACTATTCTGATAAGTACCGTTTTTTTACTTATGGCTTGCGGACCTGCGGCTAATGACGTGATTGACGTGGCTGCCGATAAATCTCTTGAGGATATCGCGACGGTTGAAGCCTCGCAAAATGAATTGGATACAACCACGCAGGACATGCCGACCCCCAAAGAGTTGCCATTACCGCCATTTCCTGATTATCCCCCTGCGAAAACAAAACTTGGAACAGATGATGAAGGGGTTCTCTATTATCCTATTAAAAGCCCCTATGATTTTACGCGGATTTTAAACGGCTATGACGCCCTTGAAACACATAAAGGTAAGGGAACTTTGGTTTTGCCTGAAGGGATAAGCGCGGATGAGCCCGTGCCCGCTATGGTGATCATGCATGGTTCGGGCGGTATAAAAGAGGGCCGCGAAATGGACTATGCGGCGCTCTTCGCCGAAAACGGTATTGCGGGATTTGTAATAGATTATTACGAGCCGCGCGGCGTAACAGAAGACACGCCATATGTGATGAAAACCATGGCGGCGACCGAAGTAGATATCATGTCCGATGCTTATTCTGCGCTTAAAATTCTCAGTACTCACCCCGCTATTGATGCAAAACGGATTGGCGTGACGGGTTATAGCTATGGCGGTATGGGAACACGCTATGTTCTGGATAAACGCTTGAAAGATATTATGGCACCTAATGTGCCTGCCTTTGCGCTGCACATGGATATTTACGGGCCGTGCCATCAAACGCTCGGCTATATTGGAACAACAGGAGCCCCCTATCTTGCCATTCACGGGGATTCGGACAACTCCGTTGATCCTGCGCTTTGCCAAGACGTTTACAAAGGCTTAGAGGCCGGAGGCAGCCAGGTTGAAAGCCATGTTATTAAAGGCGCGGGTCATGCATGGGAAAATGCGGCGCCACTTACGGAATTTGGCGGAGGCTTCGTTCGTGGCTGTGAGTTTTCATTTGATAAGGCTGGTGTTTTCTTAGTAGATGGTAAATCTGGCCGCTTCCAACCCACTGCAGACATGACACGCCCTCAACGCGCTATGGTGCGGGCGGGATTAGGTGAGCTTGCAGGAAACTGTGTTGGGCAAGGCTATACTGTTGGAAACAACCCCGAGGCCGATAAGATAAGCAAAGCGCTACAGTTAGACTTCATGAAAAGGGTCTTCGGATTATAGGGCACAATGGGTTCAGCTAAACCAAATGATATTGTTTTTAATGACTTGGCGGATCCCAAATTAACGCTAATGCAAAAACTCGCACTAAGCGGGGCCAAGAAAGGCGTTACCGAGTTTACGCAAGAGGCTGTTTTAAAAGCAGCACTTGAGACCACCGGCTTGTCTGATTTTGGCAATGATAGCTTTCGCGAGCCCCTGCAAGTTCTGCTGGATGACTATGCGAATGATGAGGGCTTATCCGGCGTGGGGGAGCAGCAATGTTTCAAAGATTTAGTTCGCTGTGCGAGCAATCATCTTATCATTCAAGACCGTATTAAAAAAACGCCTGAGCTGGCGACAACAGAGCTTAAAAAGCCGCTTTCAGTTTCAGGTCTACCGCGCTCAGGGACAACGCATCTGGTCAATTTGCTGGCGGCGGATTCGCGGTTTCAGTCTTTGCCCCTTTGGGTCGCTCAGGAGCCTTTTCATGCGCCGGGGCAGGAAAAGGCAAGCCCCAAACTCAAATTTGGCGCAAGAGCTCTGACACTTTTTCTAAAGAGCGGGGACAGCCTTACACATGATGATCCGCGATATCTAAGGTGCAGTGTCCGTTGGTCAGGGATGCAAATAATGGGGCCGGACCTGGCTGCCATGCACCCTATGAATCCTGATCATATTCATGAGGAGCTAGAGCTCATGACCTTTGATTTTGGATGTAATCAATTTGAATGGACCTCCATGGTACCGGGCTATCGAGATTATTATTTTAGTAAAGATCAAACCCCGCATTACGACTATATGGTCAAAGTGCTAAAGCTTCTACAGATCGAACGAAACACCGATAGAAGCTGGGTGTTAAAATGTGTGCAAAATCCTGAGCAACTTCCGGCTCTTAAAGCCGTCATGCCTGATGCAACAGCTATATTAACGCACCGCGACCCTGTGGCCGTCATTCAATCTATCTCCACAATGATTGCTTATGGGCATCGCATTCTAAGAACGTCTGTTGATCCTAAATGGGTACTCGACTATTGGACAGACCGTATTGAGGCACTGCTACGTGCTTGTGTGCGTGATCGCCATGTTTGGGGACCAAAGCAAAGTATGGACGTTATGTTCCATGAGTTCATGGCAGGCGATATGGCGACAGTTGAGAAAATATATGACCTCCACGAATTGGAATTAACGCCAAAAGCGCGGCAAGAAATGGCTGATTTTATCAAGGCTCACCCACGCGGAAAATATGGCCGCGTGCGCTATTACCTTAAAGAGCATTTTGGCGTTGAGCCCGATGTAATAAGAGAACGCTTCGGGTTTTATTATGACGCTTTCCCCGTAAAGGTGGAATTTTAGGCCATTTCGTCAATACCGATAATATATTCCAGCAAGTGTTGTGCTTCTTCCTCTGGTGATAGTTTCTTTGGAACTTGAATGTCTAAGGGCTCATTTTGATAAGAACTTGCATCTACTGATAAATCGGACAGCTTATTACCTAGGGTGAAATTCTGCTCATCCAGAACATTATTCTTTATCCAGTCTGTTAATTCACTTATTTCGGGAACGTAGGTCGTTTTCATAAAATCACCCTATAAAAACTTGCCCGCCATCCAGTGCAATGGTTTGACCTGAGAGATAACGAGCATTTTCACTACACATCATAGCAACAAATGCTCCTATGTCATCTTCGCAGTCCCCGACATAGCCAAGCGGAATTGACTTTTGAAAATGTTCGGCTTCGACGGGGTTGCGCTCCATCCATCCCGCAAGAGCTGGGGATTTAGCATGAGGCATGATAGCGTTGACGCAAATGCCGTCCTTGCCCCATTCATTCGCCGCCGCGCGGGTGAGTTGCTGTATGGCGGCTTTGACGGCTGCATAGACACCATAAGTGCCGACGTCCCAGCGCTTCATCACAGAACTGCACAAATTGATAACATTACCTTTTGACTCTTTGAGGTGAGGGTAAGCCAATTTCATAAGGCGGAACGTTGCAAGGGGACCGGAGTCCCAATTGCCGTTCATCTGTTCATCAGTAATCGATAGGAGGGGGCCGCGCGCAACTTCTTGGGCATTATTGACAAGGATATCCAGACGACCAAACTCAGCGATTGTTTTATCCATAATTTCTTCAAGATCAGAGCCGGATTTCACATCGCAGCGCAGCGCCAAAGCTTTCACGCCGTGATCACGCAGCATTTTTGCTGTGGTCTCGCATTTCTCTAGGGTGCGGCCTGTTACAACAATATGAGCGCCTTCTTTTGCAAGAGCGAGCGCGATGCCTTGGCCAACGCCTTGGCCTCCGCCTGTGATCAATGCGACTTTATTTTTCAACATCAGTTTTGCCTCCGGCGCTACCATAATTCAGGAATATCTGAGCCTGTTATGTCGATGAGTCTTTTCATGAATTTACTAGCCTCAGCTAATTCTTCATCCGTAAAGTGTTTTAATAATTGTTCTTCGAGCGCTTTTGAGTGGGCAAGAAGCTTGATAAAGGTCTCGCGTCCGCTTTCGCTGATATGCACATTTTTTCCATCGCGATTGATCCAACTCTTGCGGAGCAAGCGTGCAAAAATTTCCGCGTCAGGATGGTGCCCCGTATGTTCAAGTCGTATAACAATATCATCTTCAGATAGTGACCCACTCATTGCAAGCAAAGACAAGCAGAAATATTCCGCTTCGCTCATACCTATTTCGCGGCAAGCTTTGCGTGTCGGGTAGCTAGTTTGAAAATGAGCGCGTGATAGAAGATAAAGCAGGAAGTCATCTGAAAATTGACCACTGTTTAAATCAACTCCCGGACGGGCTGGTGTAGCAGGGGCGGATTTTTGCTTGGCTTCTGCATATTTTCCGCCGTGAAAGACCAAAACAGGAAAGTTATGTGTTTGATACTCTATGACCTCGCCGACAAAAATGATGTGATCTCCACCCTCATATTGGAAATGCGTTTTACATCTGAATAGCGCGGCATATTCAGGCAATAGTGGAAAGCCGTTCTCGCAAGGCACCCAATCTATGTCTTTAAATTTATCATCAGAAGGGCGCGCGAATTGATTTGACAAATCGCTCTGATGGCTGGCTAACACATGGACGTTAAAGCCGCCGCTATTCTGATAGGCGGGCATGGAGTGCGCTGTCTTGGCGAGGGACCAAAGCACTAAGGGAGGGTCGAGCGAGACTGAGTTAAAACTGCTTGCTGTCACGCCGACAGGCTTAGCGTCATTATCCAGAGTTGTCACAATCGTAACACCCGTCGCAAACTGTCCAAGCGCGTTTCGAAATTGGTGTGGATCAGGTTCAGACATTATAAATTTGCGTAGGAAACATAAGGTAAAAATACGCAAAATAAGATATTTGTCAAAAGAATAGCTAGAAATGCGTATTTTTTCTGACATATTAGCTAAAGATTTGGAGATTGCTATGACAGACCTCGAAGCTCGTATTGACCGCTTGGAGTCGATTGATGCCATTCGGCAACTTGTTAGCAAATATGCACTAACTCTGGATATGCGCGATGTCGATGCGCATGTGAATTTATTCGCTGAAGATATCCGTGTCAGTCGCGAGGCGGTTGGTCGGCCCGCGCTCAAGGTCTGGCTGGATGATATGATGCGCAATCAATTTACGGGCACCTCTCACCATATCGGAAATCATATCATCGAATTTGATGACCCTAATCATGCCCATGGCGTTGTCTATTCCAAGAACGAACATGAGACGCCCAAAGGAAACGGGGAGCCTGAGTGGGTTATCATGCAGATGATGTATTGGGATAATTATGAACGCATTGATGGGAGTTGGTATTTCCGCAGGCGATTACCGTGCTATTGGTACGCCGCGGATTTGAACACACCGCCTGTGGGTGAAAACAAGATGCGATGGCCTGAAAGGGAGCCTTATGAAGGGGCCTATCATGAGCTCTTTCCGTCATGGGAGGCCTTTTGGAAACACCCACCAAGGGATGGTGATGCGCCAGAAGTCGCCGCGCCCGCGCCTCGCGAGACGTTCCTTAAAACCATGAGAGGGAATCATCCATTCCCTAAAATAAGGGTGAAGTAATGCCTACACTTTTCGATCCGATTACCCTTGGCGATATAGACTGCGCTAACCGTATTTTCATGGCGCCTATGACTCGGTCTCGCGCAGGTGATGGTGATACGCCAACTGAGATGAACGCGCATTACTACGGACAGCGCGCGAGTAGCGGGCTTATCATCACGGAAGGTGTCTATCCTAATTTTGACGGCAAGGGTTATGTTCGCACGCCAGGCATCGTGACCGAGGCACAGATCGCAGGATGGAAACAGGTTGCGGAGGCCGTCCATGCGAAAGGCGGAAAGATCGTCATGCAGCTTATGCATTGCGGGCGCGTGGCGAGCCTTCACAACAAACCCAAAGGCAGCCGCACGCTGGCGCCGTCTGCTATCCAAGCAAAAGGCGAAATGTATACAGATGCGGCTGGGATGCAGCCTCATGACATGCCAGAGGAAATGACTTTGGCTGAGATTGAACAGACAATATCTGATTTCGGGCAAGCCGCAAAAAATGCTGTGGAGGCAGGCTGTGACGGCGTAGAACTTCATTGCACGAGTGGTTACTTACCCGCGCAATTTCTCTCGACAGGTACGAATAAACGCAATGATCGATATGGCGGAGCATTAGAAAACCGCTTGCGTTTCGTAGTGGATGTGCTGAGCGCTATGATTGCCAAAATCGGGGCGGGACGTGTTGGCATTCGCATCTGCCCCGGAAATCCCTTTAATGACCTTTCCGATGAAAACCCCGAAGAGACATTCAAGGCGCTGATTGAAAAAATAAATCCGATGAGCCGGGCCTATCTTCACGTCATTCGTATGAAAGCGGGCGTGGATAATATCGAGCTTGCGAAAAGTTTTACTGGCCCCGTAATCCTAAATGACAGCTATGATCTAGAGCGGGGTAATAGAGCACTCATGCAAGGCCAAGCAGACGCGATCTCTTTTGGTCGTCATTATGTAGCCAACCCTGATTTGGTTGAAAAATTTAGAGAGGGGCGAGAACTGGCGAAGCCTGATTATAAGACGCTCTACACACCGGGACCAAAGGGATATGTGGATTATTGATTGGTTTCTTGTTAGTCGTGAATAATGAAAGATAACCATTTATATAACCAAAGTGAATTTGTTCATCCTGACATGTGGCGTTATGCATATGAAATAGCTTTGGATAATCGTAAGTTTGAAATTGATAACTACTGGAAGAGAACAACTTATTTTTGGACGATTATTGCAGCTGCATTTGTAGCTTATGCCGTATCTTTGGAAAAACTTGAAGGATACTTATTGGGCCAAACGATTATATCCTCATTAGGAATGATTTTATCGTTAGCTTGGATATTAGCCAATAAGGGGAGTAAGTTTTGGCAGCAAAACTGGGAAGCGCACGTTGATCTATTGGAAGACAATTTCTCGGGCCCTATTTATAAAACAGTATTGATTCATAGGAATACAGATGGTTCATTCGAAAACTTTTTTACTGGTGCCTGCGCATACTCTGTTTCCAAAGTAAACTTGATTGTAAGTATGTTCATTTTTATTGTTTGGGTGATATTGTTTGCCAATTCAATTTTTTATGAATTCTTTGACGATCACAACAATATTGTTAAAATAGCAATTGCCCTCAATGGATTAGTTTTTATATTTTTGCTCCTAACTTGGGGAAGGTCCTCTATTTCTAAAAAGGAAGAAAAAAGACTCACGGAAAAATATTCATATATTTCAAGGAAACACTAACTCACCCGAATAACCGTTTGCGTTCCACCAGAGCCGCTTTCATGCCTTTCTCTCGCACCAGTTTAAAGAAGGCGAGGAAGACGGGGCTTTGGTGAAATTCGGCGTCCAAGTCAGAGGCTTGCCGCGTGCTCTTTTCCATATCCATGTTGTCATAAAAATTATTGGCAGATTTCTTTAGTATCACGAGGTGATCGACGGGGGTTCTCGCAATGTCTTCGGCCAGCGCGCGGGTCGCCGTTTCGAGCTCCTCTGCGGGGGCAACTTGATTTATCAGGCTTGCTGCAAGGGCTTCGTCTGCGCTCATGCTGCGAGCCGTATAGAGCATCTCTTTAGCTTTGCGCATCCCGATTAAGAGCGGCCATAAAAAGACGGTAGGCGGTATGCCAAGGTCGCGTCCTGCAGGGTGGCCAAAGCTTGCGGATTCGCTGGCTACGACAAGGTCTGAAACAGCGAGCAATTCGCCCGCGCCGGACAAACAGGCCCCTTGGACTTGGCAAATTATGGATTTGGGAAACCGCCACATATTCAGCCAATAATCGAGCAGGGCCATAATGTCTTTTTTGTCTTCCTCAATTTCGACGCCATTTTCGAAATTTGCGGGATATTGCGAGGTAATCCAGTTCTCTTCATTAAGATCATAGCCCACACAAAAGGCACGGCCTGCTGATTTTATAATAACAACAGAAACCGCGTCATTTTTCGCCGCCGTGTCTAGCTCTGTTTTTAATTCAGCCAGTAATGTCGGCGTGAGGGCGTTGAGCTTTTCAGGGCGATTAAGCGTGATCGTGAGGATTTTATCTGAGAGGTCTGTCAGCAGTGTTGTGGGCATTATGAGTCCTTTTTGACGCGGACAAACGCCATCACAATAGCGGCCATAATCGCGACGGGAATAAAGATGGTAAAGGCTTGGTCATAGCTCTGGTTCGCAGTGAAAGAGGCGCCAACAAACCCAATGGCTATAACGGCTAACAGCACCGTGAAGATATTCATCATTCCTATGGCGGGAGCAAAATAATCCCGGCCAAATGTGTCAGCTGTGATACCCGTCCAGACTGGGTAGATACCTCCAATGGCCATACCCACAAAAGCTGCGACTGTAACAAGCACGGCGAAATTGGTTACAAAAATCGCGGCGAGAAGAAACAAAACATTAGACAGGCAAACAAGGGCAAAAACGGCTCGTTTATCAAAGCGCTCAATCATCCATCCTATCAGCAGTTTTCCGGCAATGGCTGAGCCCGCGACGACCGTCGGAATGAGCGTGGCTTGCGTGTTGGTAAAGCCCAAGCTCTCACCGAAAGGTTTGAGAGAGACCAAAAGCGCTTGATCACTTGCGAGAAGTAACCCGCAAGCCAATCCAATCACCCAAAAATCACGGTTCTTGAGAATTAGCGACGGGTTTGCGGCCGTTATTGTCTGAGGAATACTCTGCGTTTCACCATCCGGAAATTGACCAATATCCTCCGGCTTTGAAATGAAAAACCGCAATATCAAAAGGACGGAGATAAGCGCGATGGCAAGCCCAACATAAAGCAATGCCGCGCGCCAACCAAGATTATAAATCATGTAACTAAATATAGGCTGTACAAGGAAGCCTCCCGCGGATGTCGCAACAGCGGCAATTCCTAGAGCGCGTCCACGCTTTTTATAAAACCAATTAGTTGTCAGCACATTGGCGATGAAGGGCCCGCAAGCCGTGAAACCAAATCCTATGGGTAAAATAATCAAAAGGATCATCTGACGCGGGCTTTGCGCAAAGGACAGCGCGACAAATCCGGCTGCAAATGCCGCTATTCCGGCAAAGGCTAATTTGCGGGGGTTCACGCGCGTTATGGATTTTCCGACTATAGCGGCCCAAATTGCGGAGCTGAGCAAAAAGGCCATCATGCCTAAATTGACTTTGTCTCTAGCGAGGCCAAATTCCGCTTCAATAGGCGTGACGAAGTGCTGGAAAGAATAAAAAGTGGCCCCGGCCATCAGCATTGCCGTGATGAAGCTCGCCCCTAAAACATGCCATCCCCTAAAATCTGTCATTTTTGAAGTCCTTTATTGAGAAGAGTCTGCGCTTCGTCTTCGCCAATAACGCGGCTTTCGCGGCGCGCAATTTTCCAACTCTCTTCTTTGCGCATAGTCCAACTATTCACGGCAAGACGCATGAGTTTCTGATTGTGATAGACTCGCGAGTAACCCAAGACACTCGCTGAATGGCCGTCCACCTCGACGAGGAGGGGGCCAACCGTGTGGGCACAATTTGGGAGTAGAGATTGATGTATCTCAGAGCTCAGCATGTCCGAAATTGCGCTGTGTCCCTTCAGTTCTAAGTCGCCTGTCACGTCGCCGCGCCCAGCATTAGGATTGCTCACGACATAAACCGCGTCTTCCATATGGCAGGCGAGGGCCGTTTCAATATCGCCGCAATCCGCCGCCATGCCGTAACGCGCTATGACGTTGCGAATAGCAAGTTCCGCTTCAACGCGGCTAATGCGATCTTCCAAACTCATCCTAATTTATGCGCCTCTTCAGCAATCTTAAGAAAGCTCGGAGGTTCGCCGCCACCAAAAACTTCAAGGCAAGCCCCTGAGATATAGCTGTTGGATGGTTCTGCGAGAAAGAGGCAAGCTTTAGCAATGTCTTCGGGCGCGCCCATGCGGCCCATAGGAAGATTGCTCGCCAGATGCGCCATGCCTTTTTTGCCGCCATAATGATCTGTGCTAGCTTCGGTTTTGACGAGGCCAACAATGATTGCGTTGACGCGAATGTCAGGAGCCCATTCCATCGCCAGCGATGTTGTCACGTTTAGAAGGCCCGCCTTTGCCGCACCATAAGCGACAGACCCCGGAGAACTGCGTGTGGCGGAGACGCTTGAAATATTCACAATAGACCCGCCAGACGCTTTAAGCGGTTCATAAGCCGCTTGCGCGAGATTGATAGGCGCGAGCAGGTTAAGCGCAATAACCTTTTGCGTAAGATTCGGACTCGCATCTTTGCTAGCCACAGGTGGGCCTCCACCGGCATTGTTAATGAGGCAATCGACGCGCCCTGTTTTTTCAAGAGCAAAGCCTATGAGCGATTTGGCAGATTCTGCGTCTCTGATATCAAGCGGTATAAATTGCGTATTAACGGGCAGTGTCTCAGGCTTGCGGCGTCCGCATATAATAATATTTGCACCTTGCGCTGCAAAGCCTTCGGATATGCCGCGCCCAATACCGCGCCCACCGCCCGTAACAATTATTGTTTTATCTTTGAATTTCATTATGCCCCGCGTATTATTTCTGGGCATATGTTGCGCAAAATGAGAGGCTTGTATAGTCAAAGCCTTAAATTGCGTAGAGTTTAGTATTAATGACCACGATACCACAGCTTTTATTTGACCAAGCCGCGCGGCGTCCTAATGCGCTTGCGATTGAGGATGGGACGTGGCGTTTAAGCTATGGTGAGTTAGCCGGGCTCGTTAAAGACGCCGCAGGTGTAATGCAGCACATGGGTTTGGCACGGGGCGACAAATTTGGGATATGGGCCCCAAATTGCGCGGAATGGATTATCACGGCTCTCGCGGGGCAAATGCTCGGGGCCGTTATGGTGACGCTCAATACGCGATATAAAGGCATGGAAGCCGCCGATATATTGCGCCGCTCTAAGTGTAAGTTTGTCTTCACCGTGCAAGGATTTTTAAATCACGATTACCCGGCCATGCTCAGCGGATGTGACGTCGGAGATTTGAGAGAAGTCGTCATTGTTCGTGGGAACGTCGGGCGAGAGGTTTTTAACACATTTCTGACGAGAGGCGGCGAGTCTGTTAAAATAGCAGACGTAAGAGACGGCGATATTTCCGACATTATCTTCACCTCAGGAACAACGGGAACGCCCAAAGGCGCAATGACAACTCATGCGCAAAATGTGCAAGTTTTTGAAAGTTTCACTGACGCTATCGGCATGACCGAAGATGATCGTTATCTAGTGGTCAATCCCTTCTTTCATAGCTTTGGATATAAGGCGGGCTGGCTGTCCTGCATCATCAAGGGAGCAGCTATTTTTCCTTTGGCGGTTTACGATCCAAAAAATGTGTTGGAGCGCATTGAGCGCGATAAAATTACGGTCATGCCGGGCGCCCCCACGATTTTCCAAACCCTCCTCGCGCATCCTGATATTAAAAAACATGATATCTCAAGCCTTCGCGTGGCAACAACGGGGGCAACGACTATTCCCGTGGACCTTATTTGCGCCATGCATGAAGACCTTGGTATCGATGATGTTTTTTCGGCTTATGGATTGACCGAATCCACGGGTGTCGTGTCGCTCTGCCAGAAGGGCGATGATTTCGAGACGATTGCGACGACTTGCGGGCGGCCTTTACCAGGTACGGAATTGCGCATTGTTGATGATAGCGGAGAAGGTGTCGAAAGCGGCGAAGAGGGTGAGATTTGGGTGCGTGGCTTTAATGTGATGCAGGGCTATTTAGATATGCCCGAAGCCACGGCAGAGACGATTACGCCTGACGGTTGGCTCAAGACTGGAGATATAGGCACGCAGGATCAGAAAGGGTATATCAAAATCACCGACCGTAAAAAAGATATGGTGATTGTCGGAGGCTTTAACGTCTATCCGGCTGAGGTTGAGCAGTCACTTCTAAGGCATCCTGCTATTTCTGATGCTGCCGTGATTGGTATGTCGGATGATCGCCTCGGTGAGGTTACGCAGGCGCACATTGTAACGTCAAAAGTGCTTGATGAAGACCAACTTGTAAAATGGTGCTGTGAAATCATGGCGAATTACAAAGTGCCCCGCAGCATAAAATTTCACGACTCTTTGCCCAGAAATGCCTCGGGTAAGGTCATGAAGTATATGCTAAAAGCGTAATTATCTGCGTCATCCTTACGCAAAGAGGCCTTTTGATGCCTTAAAAACTTGATTTTGCGTATTATAGGTCATTGAAAAATGCGCATTCGGTGATATTCTTATACTCGTGAATGAGGAGTCTATTATGGGACAAGCAGCTTTAAAATCCGTACAAGAAGATCAATCGCTGGATATTACGGCGGCATTGGATATTGTTAGCAAGTGTGCGGCAGAGGGGCGAGAAAATCGCGAAATACCGAATGATGCGATAGAGGCTATCCGTAAAACGGGCTACTTCCGTTCATTCCTTCCGAAACAATATGGCGGCCTTGAGCGTCCTCCGCAGGAATTTTTTAAAGCCTCAGTTGATATTGCTGAGCGTGATATGGGAACTGCATGGGCCAGCGGGATCATAGCGGTGCATGCTTATCAGCTTTCTCTCATGGATCCTAAGGCTGCTAAAGAGGTCTATGCGACGGGCCCTGACACACTTATCAGTTCTTCTTACAATCCCGCAGGCGCAAAGGTTGAAACGGCTGAGGGCGGATTTATGCTTTCAGGCCAGTGGGGTTGGAGTTCAGGTTCAGGGCATTGTGACTGGGTCTTGCTTGGAGGTTTGATTTTTGATCAAGGGCCGGAAAATATTCACTACCGAACTTTCCTTGTGAAAAAGCCTGATTACGACATTGAAGATACTTGGCATGCCATGGGCCTGCAGGCGACAGGCTCTAATGATATCATCATCAAAGAGCCAGTGTTTGTGCCTGAATATCGCACACATCACCAGATGGATGGTTTTAATTGTAAGCATTATCAAGATAACGAAATGTATTCCATTCCATGGGCGCAAATGTTTATTCGTGTGGTGTGCACTCCCGCCATTGGGGCTGCCAAGCATGCGCTTCAGCTTTTCATTGATAATGCGCAGGGCAGTTCAACAGATGTGACGCGCCTTGCCAGTGATCCGGATGTGACCCGCCGCGTAGCAGAAGCGGCAAATCTTATCGACGAGACCGAAGTTATTATGTATCGCAATTTTGACGAAATGATGGCCGCAGTAAACTCAGGCCGTGAAATCCCGATGAAGGACCGCGTGAAATATCGCTATCAAGCTAGCCTTGTGATCGACCGCATGATGCAGGCTGTGGATATGCTTTTTGACGTCGCGGGTGGACGCAGTGTTTACCGGAACTCGCCTATCCAAGATATATGGCATGATATCCACATCGCGCGGGCGCATGTGGCCAATAACCCGATTAGCTTTGCCCGTAATTTGGGCGCGGTTCATTTGGGTGCTGATAGCACGGACGTGTTTGTCTGATGTCTGCCCAGAACGGCCCGCCAGAAGGCCGCTATGTGCAAGCGGGACCTATCCGCATGCACTATCTCGAATATGGTGATGAAAACGCCCCTGTGGTTGTTTTTCTGCATGGCTCTGGGCCTGGCAATAGTGCGTGGGCTAATTTCCATTTAAATAAAGATACCTTTGCGAATGCTGGTTATCGCGTTTTGATGCCTGACATGATTGGATTTGGTTATACGGATAAACCGCTCAACCAAGGTGATTATACGCTACAGCTGTTCTGCGATACGCTGATGGCGGGGCTTGAAGAAATGGGCGTGCAAAAATGTAGTTTTGTTGGCAACTCTCTGGGCGGAGGTGTGGCGATACAAATTGCGCTGGATAATCCTGACTTTGTCGAGAAGCTTATTTTAATGGGGCCAGGATGCTTGGAAGAGCAGGGCGCTTATTGGACCATGCCTGGCATTGCGAAAATGATGGAGGCCAATAAAGCAGGTATGAGTAAAGAGATACAAGGCGATCTCATGCGCCTCTTTACCTATGACCCAAAACACGTGACTCAAGAGCTGATTGATATGCGCTGGGCCGTGGCGCAGGATCAGCCGAAAGAGGTTTTGACGACAATGAAGACGCCTGAGCTCGGATCGCGCATGTCGGAATTGACCTGTCCTATCCTCACATTTTGGGGTGCCAATGATGAATTCATGCCGCCACAAGGTAAGGAAAAATGCTTGAAGGCTAATGAGCAATCCCGCCTGATTGAGGTCAATGCTTGTGGGCATTGGGTCATGATCGAGCACGCACGGATGTTCAATGCCGCGTCCATTGATTTTCTAAAGAACGGATAATGGCGCTCTCTGGTCAATATCCCTTCATAGCTCGCAAGTTATTTGACGCCTTAGCCAAGGGGCAACCAGTTGCGCCTTTGTCGGATAGTTATCCCGAAATGAGCATTGATGATGCTTATCAGATCTCTCTTGCTTTCTTAAATATTCGCAAAGCTGAAAATGGCGAAAAGGTTATCGGCAAGAAAATTGGTGTGACCTCCAAACCCGTTCAAGATATGCTAGGTGTCTTTCAGCCTGATTTTGGCTTTCTGACAGATGCTATGCATGTTCATGATGGTCAGGTTCATGTGGATTGCCACATCGCGCCCATGGCTGAGGCTGAGATTGCCTTTAAGTTGAAAAAGGGTCTCAAGGGGCCGGGGGTAACAGCTCAGGATGTCTTGGATGCAACGGATTATGTGCAGCCCTGTTTTGAGATTGTAGATAGCCGCATCAAGGATTGGAAAATCAAAATACAAGACACGGTCGCGGATAATGCCTCCTGCGGCGTTTTTGTTTTAGGCGAGCAGAAAGTCGATCCTAATAGCCTCGATATGGCGGCGCTTGAGGTTATTGTTGAGAAGAATGGAGAAGAGATTAGCCGTGGTGTCGGTTCGTCTGTGCAGGGTGCGCCTGAAAATGCGGTGGCTTGGCTTGCAAATACTTTGGGCGAATACGGGATACCTTTTGAAGCGGGGGAGATTATCCTGTCAGGCTCCTTAGTGCCCCTACACTCTGCCGCGCGAGGTGATAAGATGACGATGTCGATAGCAGGCTTTGGCTCTTGTGATGTGGAGTTTGTTTGATGGCCAAGAGTGACCTGGACACCAAAAAGATTAAGACAGCTATTATCGGCTCTGGCAATATTGGCACAGATTTGATGATTAAAATTGCCGAGAGTTCTGATGTGCTCGAAGTCGGCTGTGTTATCGGTATTGATGAAGCGTCCGAAGGATTAGCTATGGCGCGAGAGCGAGGCTTTGCAACGTCGCACGAAGGCGTTGAGGGGGCGCAAAAGCTGGATGTCTGGAAGGACGTGAAAATTGTCTTTGATGCGACTTCGGCTTATGCGCATGCTAAACACGACGCTATTTGCGAGGCCGAGAACAAGCAAATGGTGGACCTCACCCCAGCCGCCATTGGTCCTTATTGTGTTCCTGTTGTGAATATGGATGCGCATCTGGACGCACCCAATGTGAATATGGTCACCTGCGGAGGTCAAGCAACTATACCGATGGTCTATGCCGTTTCGCGTGTCAGCGACTCCGTTCCCTATGCGGAAATCGTGGCCTCAGTCTCCTCGCGTTCAGCAGGGCCAGGAACACGCGCCAATATTGATGAGTTTACCCGCACCACTGCCAAAGGCATTGAGCAAGTCGGCGGAGCGCAAAAAGGCAAGGCAATTATCATCCTCAATCCCGCCGAGCCGCCCATGATTATGCGCGATACTGTTTACGCCTTATCCGTTGGCGGGAAAGAAGAGGATGTCCGCAAATCGGTCGCCAATATGGTCGCCGATGTTCAAGCCTATGTCCCAGGCTATCGTCTCAAGCAAGAGGTTCAGTTCGAAAGCTTCACGGGGAATAATAAGCTGCATATTCCGGGACTTGGCACTTATGAGGGCACCAAGGTGACGATATTCCTCGAAGTTGAAGGGGCGGGGCATTATTTGCCAAAATATGCAGGTAATCTCGATATCATGACATCCGCGGGAATGGGCACAGCTGAGGCGATTGCACGGAAGAAGTTTGGGGCCGCGGCATGAGGGCCCTTCGAGACACCCTCATCCTGAGGAGGTGCAGCAAGGCGGCGTCTCGAGGGAAAAGGGTTCCTCAGGGTGAGGAGTTCCAGTTATGATCGGTGTTGTCACAGACCCAACCAAAGACCGTATCTATATCCAAGACGTTACTTTGCGTGACGGTATGCACGCTATTCGGCACCAATATTCCGGTGATCATGTCCGCGCTATTGCTAAAGCCCTTGATGAGGCGGGTGTTGATGCTATTGAAATCGCCCACGGTGATGGTCTTAATGGCGGAGCGTTTAATTATGGCTTTGGCGCCCATACGGATTGGGAGTGGATTGAGGCTGTTTGTGATGTTGTTGAAAATGCCGTGGTTACAACACTTATTCTGCCTGGCATCGCGACGATTGATGAACTTAAACGCGCCTATGATTTAGGTGTCCGCTCTGTGCGCGTGGCCACTCATTGCACCGAAGCAGATGTCTCTCGCCAGCATATCGAAATGGCGCGTGAACTTGGTATGGACACAATCGGTTTTTTGATGATGAGCCATATGGCGGAGCCTAAACATTTGGCAAGCCAAGCAAAGCTGATGGAAGATTACGGCGCGACGTGTATCTATGTGACCGACTCTGGCGGAGCACTGGATATGGACGGCTATGCCGACCGTCTGAACGCCTATAATGATATTTTGAAACCGGAAACCGAACGGGGCGTCCACGCGCACCATAATCTTTCGCTGGGCGTGGCGAATTCGATTGTGGGTGTGCAAACTGGAGCGAGGCGCGTGGACGCTTCACTGGCTGCAATGGGGGCGGGTGCAGGGAACACACCGCTCGAGGTTTTTATAGCCGCCATTGACAAAAAAGGCTGGAACCATGGCTGCGATGTTTACAAGCTTATGGACGCTGCGGAGGAATTAGTCCGTCCGCTGCAAGACCGGCCCGTACGTGTTGATCGCGAAACGTTGAGTCTTGGCTATGCCGGTGTGTATTCAAGCTTTCTTCGTCATGCTGAAAAAGCGGCTGAGGATTATGATATGGACACGCGCGAAATACTTGTGGAACTGGGCCGCCGCCGTATGGTGGGCGGACAAGAAGATATGATTGTCGATGTGGCGCTGGATCTAAAAAAAGCAAAAGGGGAATAATTATGGGTGTTACGAATTTAGGCTACGTTATTTTGGAAATGCAAGATCCTGCGGGGTGGGCGAAATTTGCCAAGTCCGTGCTAGGTTTTGGGACAGCTAAATCCTTTGGCGAAAAAGGCGCGAAATATCTGCGTATGGATAATGCGCCTTTTCGCTATATGATCCGCAAAGGCGAGGTAGACCGCTTTGTTGCTGGCGGCTATCAGATGTCGTCTAAAAAAGCCTTTGAAGACCAAATCAAGACATTTGAAAAAGCCAAAATTGAGGTGTGTCGCGGCGATGCTAATGGCGCGAAACATCGCGCGGTTAAAGGTTTTGCCTCAGTCACAGATCCCTCTGGGAATGTTGTGGAATTTTTCTATGGGCGTGCAAAAGGCGAACCCTTTACACCGGGACACGGCATTAAATCCTTTAAAACAGGGAAAATGGGTCTCGGCCATATGGTGCTGCCTGCGCCTGAAAATAAGAAGACGATTGATTTCTACCGCAAAGTCATGGGCTTTGGCGTATCTGATGATTTGACCTTGCCTGCCTTTGCGCCGGGCATGCCCAAGCAGCGCATCTATTTCATGCATGCAGATAACCCGCGTCATCACACATTAGGCCTATATAACTTTCCAAACCCCACAGGGGTCATTCACCTTATGGCAGAAATGGGGACGATTGACGAGGTCGGCATGTGTATGGATCGCGTGAAAGAGGCAGGGCTGCATATATTTGCGTCATTGGGGCGTCACGCCAATGATCACATGGTCAGTTTCTATTTCTTCGCCCCGGGCGGCATCGGTTTTGAGGTCGGATATGAAGGCAAGCAGATCAAAGACTGGTCAAAATATAAACCCACGAAATCCAAAATTGGCGATCTTTGGGGTCATGAATATGACTTCCCGGTTGTTGGATAAAGTATGAGCCAAGCCGTTTTAGATAAATGCATGAGCGCGGCTGATATTGTCGGACAGCTCCATGATGGCATGACCCTCGGTATTGGCGGCTGGGGCGCACGTCAAAAACCTATGGCGCTTATCCGCGAGATTGTGAAATCCGATTTGAGAGACCTTACTATCGTCTCTTACGGCGGCTGTGATGTCGGCATGCTTGCTAGCGCGCGAAAGATTAAAAAGCTTGTTTTTAGTTTTGTATCGCTTGACGCCATTCCGCTCGAAGCGCATTTCCGCCGCGCGCGGTCAGCGGGTGAATTTGAGGTGATGGAGATTGATGAAGGCATGTTCCAACTTGGGTTGAAAGCGGCGGCACAAAACCTTGACTTCTTGCCTTGTATTGCAGGGCTGGGCACAGATGTTATGACTTATAATCCTGACATCAAAACCATCAAAAGTCCCTATAGTGACGACCACTATGTGGCTATGCCTGCCATCAAGTTGGATGTGGCGCTATGCCATGTGAGCGAAGCGGATCAGCGCGGCAATAGCTGGATTGGAGGGCCGGATATGTTCTTTGATGAATGGTTCTGCCGCGCCGCTGATAAGGCCTATTTAACTTGCGAGCGCTTGGTTGAAACGAGCGCCTTTAATGATGATCACAAAATCTTGCGAATGCCGATAGAGCGTAATCTCGTGGCAGGTGTGGCTGAAGTGCCTTTTGGCGCGCATCCGACATCTTGCGGGCCTGACTATGGTTTCGATGTCGCGCATTTGAAGGCCTATAGTGCTACAGCGAAAGAAGGCTGGGAAGGCTACGTCTCAGAGTTCATCAAGGCGGATGATTATGTTAAATCCGTAGGCGGCGCGGACCATATTCGCAGTCTTGCGCTACCGGCATTTTAGGAGGGGTATGATGAGCACTGATTACACCCTTGCTGAACTCGCAATTGTTGCGGCGTCCGAAATTTTCCGCGACGAAACCCCTGAAGTTTTTGCGACATTGATTGGGACGCTGCCCAAGCTTGCGGGCTACGTTGCTAAAGAGACTTTCTTACCTGGCATGATGATGAGTGACGGGATTTATTATCTCGCGGCTGAGCCTGTGCCTGTCGGCCCGCGCGGTGACTATCCCGTTAAAAAAGAAGGCCGTATTGGTTATGAGCGGGTATTCACCGTCATCGCAAAAGGCAATCGCCATGCCTTTGTCGGGCCTGTTCAAGTCGATAAATATGGACAGATGAACTTGTCCTGCATAGGCGATTACGCCGCGCCAAAGGTCACGATGCTAGGCGTAAGGGGACTACCGGGAAATACGGTCAATAATCGAACCTCTATGTTCTTTGCGAGCCATAATAAACGCGCACTGGTTGCAGATGAAGTGGATATGGTGAGCGGCGCTGGTTATAATCCCGCGCGTTATCCGAATGAAAATTATCCGCGTGGTCTCGACCACCGACAAATAATTACAAATCTCTGTGTGCTGGATTTCGAGGGGCCTGATCACGCCATCCGCGTACGCTCATTACATCCGGGCGTCAGCTTTGAGGAAGTGCAAGATAATACGGGCTTTGACCTCGTGCGGCCTGATGACATCCCGACAACAGCCGCGCCAACTCAGTCGCAACTGGATATCATTTCAAAGTGGGATCCTAAGAATTTACGTGCTTATATCTTTAAAGATAACCCACCTGGAGTTCGCGCGTCATGACCAATGAAACTGTCCCTAAGGTTGACGCTGATATTGTCTATGAGGAAGAGCGTCCTGTCCTCTATGATGTTAAAGACGGTATTGCCTATCTGACGCTTAACCGCGTGAAATATCATAACAGCCAGAACTCCCAGATGCTTTACGCTCTGGATGATGCGTTTTACAACGCGACGGGTGATGATGATGTGAAAGTTATTGTACTGCGGGCCAATGGGAAACACTTCTCAGCGGGGCACGACATTGGCACGCCGGGCAGGGACTTTCATCAGGGCCGCGAAGATCGCCGGTCCATGAATTATAATCACGACAACAAACCCGGCGCGGAAAAAGCCTATGTGCGAGAGCAAGAAGTCTATCTTGAGTTTTGCCGTCGTTGGCGCGCTGTGCCTAAGCCGACGATTGCGCAAGTGCATAAGGGCTGTATTGCGGGCGGGTTGATGCTGGCTTGGGTCTGCGATTTAATTGTCGCTTCTGACGATGCCTTTTTCCAAGACCCTGTTGTTCAAATGGGTTTTCCGGGCGTTGAGTATTTCGCCCATCCCTATGAGCTGAACGTGCGCCAAGCCAAAGAGTTCTTACTCCTCGGTGAGCGATGGTCGGCCGAACGTGTTTTGGCCGCAGGCATGATTAATAAAGTTGTTCCGCGCGAAGGGCTTGAAAGTGCGGTGCAGTCTTGGGCTGAGAAACTCGCTGCCCAACCGCGTCTCGCTATGGCTCTTACGAAACAGGCATGTAACCAAGCCGAAGATATGATGGGTAAGCGGAACACAATGGATGCCGTTTATGGCTATCACCATTTTGCACACGCTAATAATAGCCTTGTGAAAGGCGATTATATTGCGGGCTTTGATGGTAAGAAAATGGCCCAAAGCAATAAACAAAAAAGCTCGGATAAGAAAAAAGAGGGGTGAATGCATACAGCCCTCAAGACATCCTTAACTGATACACTTGGTTGCGACTATCCCGTTATCCAAACAGCGATGGGATGGGTGTCCACCTCTGAGCTTGTGACAGCGAGTATTAAGGCGGGCGCCTTTGGGTTTTTAGCGGCAGCCGTTATGACGCCTGAGGAATGTGAAGCAGAGATCAAATTAATTAAATCCAAAACAGACAAGCCCTTTGGCGTAAACATTCACGCGTTTCAGCAAGGTGTCGATAAGATCATAGATATTTGCATCGATTATAACGTTGCGGCATTGTCTTACGGGCGCGGCCCATCCCCCAAAATCGTTGAGAAGGTTAAAGCGGCGGGCCTGAAGTGCGTGCCCACAATCGGCGCGTCTAAACATGCGAGCAAGGCTGTAAAAATGGGAGCAGATATTCTCGTCTGCCAAGGTCAAGAAGGCGGCGGCCATACGGGGGCTACGCCCACATGGTTGTTACTGGCGCAAGTCATTGACCAAAATCTTGGCGTTCCTGTTGTGGCGTGCGGCGGGTTTAAAGATGGGCGCGGCCTGGCTGCAGCCCTGACATTTGGCGCAGATGGCATCGCTATGGGCACACGCTTTATGATGAGCGCAGATAGTCCAACGCCTGATGCGACAAAAGCTGAATATCTAAAATCAGATGTGCTGAAAATACCGGTCTCAACGAAGCTTGATGGTCTGCCGCAGCGCATGGTTTTGAACGGAACTTTGTCTGATCTTGAGGCATCATCTAAGCTTGGCATGCTCATCCGTGCGATGCAGAACGGAATGAAATATAAATCTCAAACGGGTATGAGTATGACCCAAACCATTAAGACAGCTTGGGGCATGGCGAGCAAAACTGATATGACCTTGGGCCAAACAATGATGGCCGGTAACGCGCCGATGATAATCCAAAAAGCGATGGTGGAAGGAGAGCCTGATGAAGGCGTTTTGCCTAGCGGTCAAATTGCTGGCTTGATAGATGATTTGCCTAGCTGCGCCGACATCGTTGGCACAATTGTTACTGACGCCGAGGCTAGTCTAAAACGAATAGGGGCATAATATGCCAATCCATACAAAGGTTGAAAACAATATCGCAGAAGTCGTCTTTGATTTCCCGCCGGTCAATGCATTTAACAGCGAGACGTGGAACGAAATTCCTAACGTCATTAATGAACTCGGCAGGCGCGTAGATGTGAAAGTCATTTTCATACGCTCTGAGGGCAAAGGCTTCTGTGCAGGTGTCGATATTAAAGAGCTGGCCCATGACGGCTCGGCCATTGTTGGGGTGAATAAGGGCAATTACCTAACAGGCGAAGCCATCCATCACTGCGAAGTGCCTGTGATTGTCGCTGCGCATAAATTTATTATTGGTGGCGGCGTGATTATGTGCGGCGCGGCGGATATCGTGATTGCTTCGGATGATGCTTATTTTTCCCTGCCTGAGATTGACCGCGGGGCAATGGGTGGGGCCGCGCATTTGCAGCGTATGCTCGGCGTTGCCAAAGTGCGCGCCGCATTTTTAACGGGCGGTAAAATCAGCGCGCAAGAAGCGTATCGATTAGGCGGGATTGAGAAAGTTGTGCCTAAAGCCGACCTTATCACTGAAGCCATGGGCTATGCAAAGTCGTTGGCAGAGAAATCCCGAGACGCGCTACGTATTGCCAAACAAGCCTTAAACGGGATTGAGTCCTTTGATGTGGATGCTAGCTATCGTTGGGAGCAGGGCTTTACCTTTGAGATGTATATGCATGAAGATAGCCAAAAATCACGCGATGCCTTTGTCGAAACGGGCAAAGCTGCAGACTTTAAAAAGAGCTGATGGATATCGGCTACACATCCGCGCAAAAACAATTCCGTGCTGAGGTGCAGGAATGGCTTGGAGCGCATGCGCCCAAAACCCGCCTCCCAAGTTTTGATACGGCAGAAGGGTTTGAGCTGCACCGTGAGTGGGAACGCACACTCGCCAAGGATAAATGGGGTAATGTCAATTGGCCTGTGGAATATGGCGGACGGGGACTAGACCTCATTTCATGGCTGATTTTCGAAGAAGAATATTACCGTGCAGATGCTCCTTTGCGGGTCAGTCAAAATGGAATTTTCCTCCTCGCGCCAACCATCATGGAATATGGCACTGAGGCGCAAAAAGCGCGTTTTCTACCGCCTATGGCCAGCGGTGATGAGATTTGGGCACAGGCCTGGAGCGAGCCGGGGGCTGGGTCGGATATGGCGGCAATACGGACCAAAGCTGTGCGCGATGGCGACCATTACATTGTGACGGGACAGAAGACATGGTCGTCCCGTGCAGTCTTTGCGGATTGGTGCTTTGCTTTAGTTCGGACGGAAGAGGGTAGCGAGCGTCATAGGGGGTTGTCGAAACTACTCATCCCGCTTGATAGTGAAGGACTAACGCGGCGGCCCATAGCGCAGCTAGATGGTGATCCCGGATTTGCAGAGCTTTTCTTTGACGAAGTTCGGGTTCCCGCAGAAAATCTGCTCGGCCCCGAACATGGGGGGTGGGGGGTGGCCATGGCGACGGCAGGATTTGAACGCGGGTTGCTTTTGCGCTCTCCAGCAAGGTTCCAAGCAGCGGCGGCAAGATTGGTAAAGCTCTATAAACAGCATAAAGACCGTCTCTCTTCCGGCGTCGGTGAGCAAGTCATCCTAGCGTGGATGAACACAGAACGCTTCTGCGCGGCCACATATAAGCTGGTTTCTCGCGTTAAAGCAGGGGCCTCTATCAGTTCCGAAAGCAGCGCGAATAAATTATTCTGGTCAGAAATGGATAGGCATCTTCACCGCACGGCCATGACCATTATGGGTGCGCAGGCCGAACTCGAAGAAGGCCTAGACACGATACAGAATGGCCGCTGGCTTGATGGCTATATGTTCTCTCTTGCAGGACCGATTTATGCGGGCACAAATGAAATTCAGCGCAATATCCTAGCCGAGCGCGTTCTCGGATTGCCGAGGAAATAGCGACATGGATTTCCGTTTCACAGAAGGCCAGCAAGATTTAATTGATGCCGCCAAAGCCTTTTTTGATGGCGAAAATACGATTGAGCGTATGCGCAAAACGGTAGCGGGCGAGCAAGTCTCTAACCTCTGGCCGCAATTTGCGCAGCTTGGTTTGCTTGGCATTATGGCGCCAGAGAGTGCGGGAGGTTTGGAGCAACCGCTTGTCGTGATGGCAGGCATTGCCGAAGCGGCAGGCTATGCGGGGGTGTCAGAACCCTATGTTGAAATAGCAGGCATTACTGTTCCTCACGCCAAAAAGGGTGAGCTTTCGGGGCCTATACAACGTGCCATGCTCAGTGACCTACGCCCCTATATAGACGCCTCGCTTGCAGAAAGCGGCGAAGTCGTAAACTCGATTGACCCTTTGCGAAATTTGGTCAAAGCGAAAGATGGTAATGACGAGAATGCCGAAAGCGCTAACGTTCACGGCGCAATCCTCACAGCCGCGCAACTCATTGGCTTGTCCCAACGCATGGTGGATATGTCCGTCGTATATGCAAAAGACCGTCATCAGTTTGGAAAACCTATCGGCTCATTCCAAGCTGTAAAACATCAGCTCGCAAATGTTTACACCCAGATAGAGTTCACACGGCCTATCATTCACCTCGCGGCTATCAAAGGCGGGGCGGCGGTGCATAATGCGAAAGTCGCGGCAATTGATACGGCTATGCTGGCGTCAGAAACCGCTATTCAGGTTCACGGCGGCATGGGTTATACATATGAAGTGGATTTGCATCTCTTTATGAAACGCGCTTGGGCGCTGTGCGGGGAATGGGGTGACAGAAACTATCATATGAAGAGATTAGAAGATTATGTTTTAAACGGAGATGCCGAACTCGGCCCCGGACAGACATTTAACTAGGAGACTAACATGGCAGAAGCTTATATTATAGACGCAACGCGTACTCCGACAGGTAAGAGACGCGGGAGTCTTCAAGATATCCATGGGGCAGATTTGGGCGCCCATGTAATTAAAGAACTCGTCGAGCGTAATGATATCCCGCAAGACGAATATGATGATGTCATTTTCGGGTGTCTGGACACTGTTGGGCCATTAGCGGGAAATATTGCACGCACAGCTTGGCTTGTTGCAGGTTATGATTTGATAGTTCCGGGCGTAACCATTGACCGTCAATGCGGGTCCTCGCAACAAGCGGTACACTTTGCAGCTCAGGCTGTGATGAGCGGAACGCAAGATGTGGTTATCGCCGGAGGTGTTCAAACTATGAGTAAAATCCCAATCGGGGCGTCTATGGTTGCTGCGCGGGATCTCGGCTTTGATCACCCTTTCCATACCTCGCCCGGCTGGGTCGAGCGCTTTGGAACGGCTCCGGTAAACCAATTTTACGGCGCGTCTGAAATTGCCAAGAAATGGGGTTTGTCTCGTGAGGATTTGGAAAGCTATTCATTGGCGTCGCATCAACGCGCCGACAAAGCCCGCAGTGAAGGGTGGTTTGACCGCGAAATCACGCCCATTAATGGGTTAGAGCAAGACGAAACAATTCGCGCTAATACAACGATGGAGCGCATGGCAGAGCTCGAAGCCTTTGATGAGCATGGCCTCATCACAGCGGGCGTGGCGAGCCAGACCTGTGACGGGTCTTCGGCGATGCTGATTGCCTCCGAAGACGCGGTGAAACGATACAACCTTAAACCCCGCGCGCGTATTCATCATCTGGATGTTATGGGCGATGATCCCATCATGATGCTGACGGGGCCAATTGCAGCGACGAAACGCGCCTTGAAAAGCTCTGGTATGAGCGCCGGTGATATAGACATTGCCGAATGTAATGAAGCTTTCGCGCCTGTTCCGATGGCTTGGATGCAGGAAACAGGTTTTACCCATGAGCAGACGAATGTGAATGGCGGCGCGATTGCGCTGGGTCATCCGCTCGGCTCCACAGGCACAAAACTGATGACGACATTGCTCCATGAAATGGAACGCCGTGAGTCCCGCTATGGCCTACAAACCATGTGCGAAGGTGGCGGCGTTGCCAATGTGACAATTATTGAAAGGCTCTAAATATGGGTGATTTCTGTAAAGGCAGAACCGTTATTGTTACGGGCGCTGGCGGCGGGCTTGGACGCGCCTACGCGATGGCGCTTGGCGCAGAAGGCGCGAATGTTGTGGTCAACGATATCAATGCCAAAACTGCGCAAGCGACTTTTGAGGCGATTACAGAGGCGGGCGGAAAAGCGCTCGTCAATCTTGGCGATATCACCGATTATGACAGCGCCTTTGATATTGTGAAATCAGCCATTGATGAATTTGGGAACCTCCATGCTGTCGTCAATAATGCAGGCAATAATCGCGACCGCATGTTCACCTCGCTCTCTGAGGAGGACTGGGACCTTGTTATCAAAGTACACCTCAAAGGCCATTTTTGCATAAGCTCTCACGCGGCCAAATATTGGCGGCAGCAGAGCAAAGAGGGTAAAAAGGTCAATGCACGGATTATCAATACAAGTTCAGGTGCAGGACTTCAGGGCTCAGTCGGGCAGACAAATTACAGCGCGGCTAAGGGCGGAATTCTAACACTAACGCTTAATCAATCGGCTGAGCTTGCTCGCTATGGAATAACCGCGAATGCGGTGGCTCCACAAGGCCGTACGGGTATGACTGAAGATGTCTTTGCAGACATGATGAAGGTTCCCGAAGATGGCGGCTTCGATAAATATGACCCCGCCAATGTCGCGCCGCTGATTTGTTATCTGGTGAGTGAAAAGTCGTCTCATGTAAACGGGCATTGTTTTGAAAGCTTTGGCGGAATGCTCTCTATCGCCGAAGGTTGGAAAACGGGCCCTGTCAAAGATAAGGGCGCGCGTTATGATGTCTCTGAAATTGGAGATGTGATTTCGGATTTGGAAGGTGTCACTACGTCAGCGCAGAAGGTTTACGGGACATAGCCATGGCGTATCCCTTCACAGATGACCACGACATGATCAGGGACGCCGCGCGTGGCTTCCTCCAGACGTGGTATGATGGCGGTAAGGGGTCTGAGAGAGTTTATCAGTCGGGCACAGCCTTTGATGGGGCGGCGTGGCAGAGCTTTGCAAAACAACTCGGTATGGCGGGTATCGCAATTAGCGAAGAGCATGAGGGGGCAGGATTAGGCGATTTGGGCCGCGTGGTTGTTATGGAAGAATTGGGGGCTAGCTTGTGCGCTATCCCGTTTTTGACGACATGCGGGATTGTGACCGACATCATCCAGACGGCAGGCGAGGCGACAGCTAAAAACCGCTACTTAAAAAAGATAGCGGCAGGAGAGCTAAGCGCTGCCTATTGTGATGGGCATGATGCCGCGGCTAAAGTGGTTAGTCACGTTGCTCATGCGGCTGAGGCAGATCTGATTGTTCTCTCTGGCCGAGGTGAGGGCGGCATAGATTATTTCGCAATCCCAAAAGGGACAGCGGGCCTCAAAATAACACCCGAAAAAACCATGGACCCCACGCGCAGCTTCGCCGCAGTTGATTGGAACGATGTTGCAAAGGGTGATTTAATTCCTATTGGATACGGCAGTGAAGACCAACATGAGAAATTGATAACGCAATCCTTTATTGCGCTCGCCGCAGAATGTGTCGGCGGGGCGCAAAAATGCCTAGATATGACTTTGGAATATGCAGGGCAGCGCGTACAATTCGGGCGGCCCATTGCAAGCTTCCAAGCAATTAAGCATCGCTGCGCGGATATGTTTATTGATATTGAAGCTGCCCGTTCCGCCGTTTACGCGGCGGCCATGGCTTCGCCCGAAGAGAAGACTGAAGCGGCTATTATTGCCAAGGCCTATGCGACAGATGCTTTCTTCAAAGTGGCAGGCGATGCCATTCAAATGCATGGCGGGATTGGATTTACATGGGACTATCCGCTGCATTTCTTCTTTAAACGAGCTCGAGCTAACCGCTCTATGTTTGGAAGTTCAGAGCGGGACTATGACCATCTTGCGAGTCATATCTTCGGAGACGCCTCATGACGTTACGCGAAGAATTTTCCCAATGGATGACCGAAAATTTCCGCGGGGAATACGAATGCCTGCGGGGCCGCGCGACGCCTGGCGACGAGGATGCTTTCCCAGGTAAACGGCTGGAGTGGGAACGCGAGCTTGGCAAGGCCGGATGGATTGGTGTGGGCTGGCCAAAGGAATATGGCGGGCGAGGGGCAAGCCTTGATGACATTGTCGGCTTTAATGAGGAATATGCCGCTCATGGCGGACCAGGACGAGCGGGTCATATCGGCGAGACGCTTTTGGCCCCGACGATTATTGCCTTTGGAACAGAAGACCAAAAAGCAAAATATTTGCCGGGTATAAAAGCGGGTACGGAATTTTGGTGCCAAGGCTATAGCGAACCTAATGCAGGCTCTGATCTGTCCAATATTAAAACTAAAGCACGGCTCGAAAACGGGCAGTGGATTATTGAGGGCCAGAAAATCTGGACATCTTTGGCGATGGACTCGGATTACATCTTTGTCGTCGCCCGCGCAGAGGAGGGCTCAGTTGGGCGGCATGGCCTCGTTTTTCTATTGGTCAAACTTGATCAAGCCGGCATTGAGATACGTCCAATTAAACAAATGAGCGGGACAGCGGAATTTAATGAAGTCTTTTTCGATGGCGCTGTTTGCGAGCAAGAGGATATTATTGGCGGCGTCGGTGAGGGTTGGAAAATAGCGATGGCGCTTCTTGGCTTTGAACGCGGCGCGTCAACGCTGGGGCAGCAAATGACCTTTGCCGATGAGTTTCGGCAAATTGTAGAACTCGCAAAGAAAAACGGCGCCTCTCAAAACCCGCTTATTCGCCAGCGCATTGCCAAGGCCTATGCAGGGTTGAAGATTATGCGCTTTACAGCGCTGCGCACACTCGAAGCTGCTGAGACGGGCGAGCTGACGAAAGAGGGCTATATGTCCAAAATTTATTGGGCGAGTTGGCACCGTGATTTGGGCGAATTGGCGATGGATGTTATGGGGGCGTCTGCGGAAACTCTCGAGGATGGGGAGTTTAATAAACTTCAAAAGCTATTCCTCTTTTCACGCTCTGATACAATCTATGGCGGGACTAATCAAATACAACGCAATATTATTGCTGAACGCGCATTGGGTATGCCCAAAGAACCGCGCGGCGGCGGAACTGTGATAAAAGGCTAAGGATGACGGATTTGAAGAACGTACCGGATTATGTCCCTGGCCATGGCCTTCTGAAAGGTAAGCGCGTGGTCATCACGGCAGCGGCGGGCACAGGCATTGGTTTTGCGGCGTCCAAGAAATGTATTGAAGAAGGCGCACGAGTCTTTATCTCAGACATCCATGAGGGCCGCCTGCAAAAGGCACAAGACACCCTAGAGGCTGAGACTGGACAGCGGCCTGACTACGCCATCTGTAATGTGACGGTTCAAGACGATGTTGATAATTTGATAAGCGCTGCTGCAAAGTCATTGGGCGGTATCGATGTAGTTATCAATAATGCTGGACTTGGCGGAACAGCTGATTTGGTGGATATGACGGATGAGCAATGGATGTCTGTTCTTGACGTGACGCTTAATGGCTGTTTTCGCGTCAACCGCGCGGCTATGCAATTTATGAAAGAGCAAGGAGGTGGCGTAATTGTCAATAATGCTTCGGTCCTAGGGTGGCGCGCACAAAAAGGCCAAGCTCATTATGCGGCGGCCAAAGCCGGCGTTATGGCGCTAACAAGGTGTGCAGGTGTTGAGGGCGCGGAATTTGGCGTTCGTGTCAATGCCGTTGCGCCGAGCCTTGCTTTGCATCCCTTTCTCCATAAGGTGACAAGTAAAGAACTTCTCGCAGAGCTTGAAACCAAGGAAGCATATGGCCGAGGAAGTGAAGTTTGGGAACAAGCTAATGTCATGGTTTTTCTGGCCAGTGACTATTCCAGCTATATGACTGGTGAAGTCATTTCGACAAGCAGCCAACGCGCCTAGAAGGGGACTTAATATGACACAGACAGTAATCGATGCGCCGGGAGAATTGCTCGGAAAAGAAGGTCTGAAAATTGGACCCTCTGAATGGATGGAAATCTCGCAAGAGCGTATCAATACCTTTGCGGAGGCTACAGGAGATCATCAGTGGATTCATGTTGACGAAGAGAAAGCTAAGCAGGGTCCTTTTGGAACGACTATAGCCCATGGCTATTTGACCCTTTCTCTGGCCGCCAAACTCATGCCGGAAATTTTGGAAGTTAAAGGCATGAAGATGGGCATAAATTACGGCACGGACAAAGTGCGTTTTCTTAATCCTGTGAAGTCTGGTTCCCGCGTACGCGGCCATGGCGAATTTATGGAAATTAAAGAAGTGACTGGCGGCTACCAATCGACCTTGCGCGTCACCATAGAGATTGAAGGCGAAGACAAACCCGCCTGCGTCGTCGACACCATCAGCCGTTACTATCCTTAAGGAGCCTCAAATGTCAGAACACATGCAAAAAACCGTGGAAGCCTATATTCGTCTTTTTAATGCGCAGGATGCGGCTGGGATTGCAGATATTTATTCTGATGACGCTACGGTGACAGATCCCGTTGGAACGCCGCCCAAAGAAGGTAAAGTTGCTATAAAAACTTTTTATGAGCTGGCCGTTAAAAATGGTGCAAAGTTGGAACTGCTCGGCCCCACGCGAATCGCAGGGAATAGCGCGGCTTTTCCGTTTCGCTGTATTGTTGGGGCCATGACACATGTTGACAAGGATATCGCCGTTTCAGTGGAACTGCCAAAAGGCGGTATGACGATAGATATTATAGATACATTCGTGTTCAATGAAGAGGGCAAGGTGACAGAAATGAAAGCCTATTGGGGACCGGATAATATCACCCAAATATAATTGCTGATTGCAGTATATGGAATTATTGCGGCTTGAATTTCTCCTGTAGGTTTATACCCTGAAAGCCTACTCGCCTTTAAGACTATCTTTTTGTTAGAAGTTACCCTAAGATTGGGGTGTGGGATTTTGATAACGCACACGATTCGCTTAATGCGGATGAAGGCAGCGAAATATGCGCCGAGTACTTGTAATAGATGATAGTGAGTTTGATAGACGCATGATTACGCGTGCTATGAAGGGCGTGGACGAGTCCCTGAGCTTTGCTGAGCTTGATAATGGCTGCAAAATTATTGAAACCATGCATCACGTAAAGCCGGATTTAGTCCTGCTTGATATTAGGATGCCAGGATTCGGTGGATTTGATGTTTTGGATATCATTAGGGCTGATGATGAATTTCAAACTTGCCATGTTATCATGATTTCTGGGTCAAGCTCTGATGGTGATAAAAGAACGGCCAGCCAAAAGGGCGCCTCAAGATATTTTACGAAACCTTCATCACAAGTCGGGTATAAGCAGATTGCAGAAGATATTAAGGAGCAATTTCTTCATTATGCTGCATAAAACTAAGAAGTTTTGCGATTGCATGCGCTTAAACATGCGCTTAGGGCTATTATTATGTTAAACATACTCCTGATCGATGATGATAATGTTGAGTATAAACTTATTCAACGTATGATGCAGGATTGTTACAAAGGGCCTTTCCTTTTGCGTTACGCTGATACGCTTGATAAAGGTATTGCGATCCTGAAATCGCAAGATGTCGATGTTATCTTGCTTGATGACAAATTGAGCGGCGATACAAATGCGAAGCAATCTGTTCCTACTCTGCGTGAAGTCACGGGAGAAATTCCATTTATTCTCATTTCAAGCTCAATTGATGCGGAGCATTTGAAAGATAAGACTATCCTCGATGTTTATGATATTATCGACAAATATAATTTGCGTCAGCGTATCAGTGATGGTCTCTTAAACTGATGTCTGACGTCTCTTGTCTCAAGCCGCAAGTCGCAAAGTTTGTAAAATTGGTTAAGTGACTTAACACAGCTTATAGAAAATATCGGGGTTTCGTGTAATCTTTCCCGACTAGGTTACAATTTCGTATTTTCAGTTCTGGTATGAGATGAAACTCGTCTAAGTTATATTTGGGCGAGAAAAAGGATAAAGTGTGAGCAATAGCGAAAAAAAATCCTACCAAGAAAGCTTGCAGTCATTAGTTGAAGAATTACAGACGAGTAACGAAGAACTCCAGGCGACGAATGAAGAATTGATGGCGTCTAACGAAGAGCTACAATCTACGAATGAAGAACTTCACGCCGTCAAAGAAGAGCTTTACACCGTCAGTGCAGAGCATCATCGTAAGCTCGATGAGCTTAAAATTTTAAGTGACGACATTAATACGCTACTAAAAGCGACAAATATGGGGGTCATCTTTTTGGATGAGAGACTCAATATTCGCCGCTTTACGCCAAGCGCTATGGATACGTTTAATTTGCTGAAGCAAGATGAGGGGCGGCCATTTGCCCATACGACTTATCGCTTTGAAGGTCTTGATCTCTTGTCTGTAGTTCAAGAAGTTGCCGAGAGCCAGATAGTTGCAACTCATGAAATGTCTGTTTATAATAAGGATTATATTCTTCGTGTTCTTCCATATAACACATCCGTTGCTGACGCTTCAGGCGTGGTCATTACAGTCGTTGATGTGACGCTCTTAAAAGAGGCTGAGCGCCAACGTCTCTCTCAAAAAGAGATTTGTGAAGAGGGTCTAAACAAATTTACCTATTTGGCGTCTCATGATTTGCAGGAGCCTTTGCGTAAAATTCAACAAAGTGGCGAATTGCTGCAAATGGATGCCAGTGAAGTGCTTGATGATGAAGGAAAGTACTTCCTTGATATCATGACGGAATCGGCCTCGCGAATGAGGTCTCTGATTGATGATCTACTGCTTTATTCTGCGTCAGCGAACCAGGATCTCGAAAAATCCGACGTCGAATTGAAGCCTTTAATTGATGCGGCTCTTAAGGATATCGATGCGTCTGTTCAAGAATCCAATGCGAAATTTAACATCAGCAAATTGCCTATTGTGAGGTGTGATGCGAAGGTCTTTCAGCAGGTTCTTGTCAATATTTTATCTAATAGCATTAAATATGCACGAGAAGGCGTAAGCCCTGTTATCAGAATATCTTCTCGGCGGTCAAAAGAGGCCACAACTATTCGTTTTAAGGATAATGGCATTGGGATGCAGCCAAGTGAAAATATAAATATCTTCGAGCCATTCGTACGCTTACATGCCAAGAATGAGTATTCTGGATCGGGCATAGGTTTAGCTGTCTGTAAAACAATTTGTGACAAGCATGGTTGGAAAATAAGATACTCAAGTGAGCTAGATAAAGGGACCGAAATATTCATAGACATACCCAATAAAGATTTTTCTTAATTTCATTGTGTAATTAAGATTATTTTTACGCTCGTCTGATATTTAAGGTTGTCTCTTGATAAATAAGCTATGTTATAAAGCGTGAGAAATTAAGCAGTGGCAACAACTGACTCTGAGATAAGAATAGTCATGGTAGATGATGACTCCGATAATATATTAATAACTCAATTGTTATTAAGGAAATCTGGAACTTCTGCGGATTTTAAAGGGTTGGACTCTGGCGAAGCCCTATATGAGTATATAAAACATAATGGCATTGGGTCTATGGATGTAATCTTGCTCGATATAAATATGCCGATGGAAGATGGTTTTGACGTTCTAAAAAAACTAAAAGCCTATCCTGATGTGTCTGACCTAAAAATCATTATGTATTCTACATCTAAAAGGCCTGACGAAACACGTTTAGCGTTAGAGCTGGGGGCTGATAATTTTGTAGAAAAACCGCGGCGCCTTGAAGATATTGACCAGCTTTCGAAAGCCATATTTTCGGAAAAAGACCATCAGGCTTCTGTAAATCAATTTGGGTAACCTTGTCCGATCAAACATTCATGTTATCTTAAACCAAGGCAGTTTTACGTGAAATAATAAATTTAGTCCGCCTAATAGATTTGGGTGGTTAAGTCGATCGTGGTTATGTTATGATGATTTATTTGCAAAGTCAGGTGGCATTAGTAGGAAATTTATGCCTCATTGAAGACTTTTGATCTCTTTATAGAAGTGAGAGCGTCGACCTCTTCTCCGCCGCGGACATTCCAATATAGAATGGTCTTCTTTATCAGCATTTTTTCAGTTCGCCCATAGTCGCCATCAGCGATCCCAACTTGAACCATTGCGCTTAAGACATCAAATTTATGACTATATCCGCGGAATTGTTGGAAAATTGCGAGTAGTTCACTATCAATTTCAAGTCCATTAATGATCGCTTTCAAGCGAATTTTGTTATTTATGAGCCAATCTTTAATCATTTGACGTGTCATCACTAATGATGGATCAATAACAGCACGAAGCTCCATCATCTGATCTTGGTAGGCTTTCATGTCATCTGGCGTAAAGCGCTCATTGGCAACAGCCATAAGCCCGACAAGCTTCATAACCAGGCGCCACTCGCAAGGGCTTGAGTCATAAACGCGATTTTCAGAAACTGTATGAGTTTTCATTTTCGTACCTCTAACTGAATCTTGATTAGTTCAGAACCATTAAAAAGCCATTAATTGGGTCTCAACTGTCACTTATATCAGTGAGGCTCAAAATTTTAAAGAGCTTGCAAAGAGAGTTGTATAAAACAAATAGTTTATTCGGGTTAACGTTTTTGAATATCTGGGAGTTGTTCATATTTCTTCGGTTTTATGGGCTTTCTGAACGACCTTAGGCTGTCTTTTGTTCAAAAAATAACTTATTATTGACTTTGAATTGTAGTTTCTGTCCCAAGATGAACCAGTTTTGTTCATATTCGATATGGCATAAGGAAGATGTTGGAGACGACGCTTGTGGAAAATAATTGTGGGACTTGATACTGATTTAATACTGCGGAGAATATACATGAGTGTTTTGATGGTTGAGCTTAAGCATCTGACGATTAGTGATCGTTTAACTGCTTTTTCGAGAAGACATTCCCCAGGATTTGCCACAGTCAAGAACAGCATTGAGAAAGACGGTCTTCTTAATCCTCTTATTGTTATCAAACAAAAAGGTAGGTTTATTGTCGTTGATGGCAAGAAACGTCTTTTGGCGTTACGAGAATTAGCCAAAAGCAGTAAATTCCGCCGCGCACTCTACAAAATACCTTGTATCGTAGATTGTACGGCTGAAGTCGGGGCTGAGCCTACGCGTCCTGCTTTGATGACAGGCCCTGAACTAGTTCATAAGATTATACAGAGCGTTGGACGCGGAATGTCTAGAGCGATGTTAGCGCAACGTTATGAGTGTAGTGCCTCTGTTATCGAAGATGCTCTCTCACTGCGTAACTTAAATCCAAGGTTATTGAAGGCTTTCAATAATGGGTCTTTGACACTCGAGCAGTCCGCAGCATTTGCCACAATTGATAACCCAAATGCTCAGTGGACTTTACTCTTGCAGTTAGGGCCGTCTGTTTCCAATGCGGATATCATTTCCGCCATAAAATCTGGGGAGGCCGTTTTGGACCTTCCTTGCGGTGAGGTCATCATTTTACCAAGCCGAAATTCACGCAAACCTAAACTGAATCTTGACAATGCAAAGCGGCGCAGACGCCTTAAGATTGTTGCTGCCTGATAACCCACTTCCCTATTATCAGACTTATTGTCAGATATACCATGTTATAGTGCCTCCCAGTCTATAACAGGTCTTATCAAGGCCGGAGCTTTTCCCCGCTCCGGCCTTTTTTTATTCGGCGATTATAAAGTATCCCTATTCGGCCTCCGCAATACGCTTTAAATTGCTTTAAACTTAACTCATTGCCCGCCAATAACCATTTCAACTTTCTTACCTTGAGTTTCGGTTCCCTTACACTATTTACATCTCATGTCGTTTGCTTCGCAACATTTCAAAGTCTCCGTTGCACCTATGATGGATTGGACGGATCGGCATTGCCGTTGGTTTCATCGGCGGCTCTCCGCCCGCGCTTTGCTTTATACCGAGATGGTTGTCGCCGATGCGATTATTCATGGGGATAAGGATTTTTTGATTGCTTATAATCCAGAGGAGCATCCTGTGGCGCTGCAAATTGGGGGGAGTGACCCCGTTAAGCTGGCCGCTGCGTCTAAGATTGGTGAGGGGTTTGGCTATGACGAGATTAATATCAATATTGGCTGTCCGAGTGACCGCGTACAGTCGGGGCGTTTCGGGGCGTGCTTGATGGCTGAGCCTGATCTGGTGGCGGCCTGTTATAGCGCTATGGCCGAAGCGGTTGATGTGCCCGTAACGGTGAAATGCCGATTAGGGATTGATGATCAAAATCTGGATGAGACCTTGCCAGACTTTATCGAGAAAGTTTCAGCGGCAGGGGCGAGCCATTTTATCATTCATGCGCGTAAGGCGTGGCTAAAGGGCCTCTCGCCCAAAGAGAACCGCGATGTGCCGCCGCTAGATTACGGCTTGGTTCACGCCATGAAAGCGCGCTATCCGCATTTAGAGATTTGTCTTAATGGCGGTATTAAAACCATTGCGAAGGCCAAGGCCGCATCCGCAGGTCTGGATGGTGTTATGCTTGGCCGCGCGGCCTATCACAATCCTTGGATTTTAACTGAAATTGATAAACAGTTTTACGAAGAGGCTCACTTTACAGAGTCGCGCGAAAATATTGTTCAGGACCTTATCGAATATGCAAAACGTAAACAGGATGAGGATCGCTCCACAAAAGCACTCATTCGGCACATTATGGGACTCTATGCGGGGCAGCCAGGTGCAAGGCTCTGGCGACGAACTTTAAGCGAAGGTATTTCTTCCGGAGAAAAACCGTCTGATATCATCCGTTTGGCGGCGAAGGTTATGGCGCAGTTAAAGCTTGCGGCTTAGTGGCTGAGCTTCTCACATATTGGCCTTTAATGATTACATTATGTTGCGTTGGAGCCGTGGCGGGGCTGACGTCTGGGCTATTTGGTATAGGCGGCGGATCGGTTATGGTGCCAGTTTTGTTTTTTGCCTTTATATCTCTGGGCGTACCAGAAGACGTGGTCATGCATTGCGCTGTAGCGACATCTTCCTCTGTGATTATTGTCAACGCCATAAGGTCCGTCAGAAGCCACCATAAACACGGGGCCGTAGAGTGGGATTTGCTATGGCCGAATAATCCGTTTTTTTCTTATGGAGTTTGGATTGGCCTTGGGGCTTTTCTAGGCGCCATTTGGCTTGCGCCGCGTTTATCAGGGGCGAGCTTGATATTAATATTTGCCGCTGTGGGCAGCCTTGTGGCGCTGAAATTTATATTTGGGCAACCGGACTGGAAGTTTCGCGATAGCGTTCCCGGCGGCGCGGCGCGGCCTGTTGTGGGCGGCAGTGTAGGGGCGCTTTCAGCCATTATGGGGATAGGCGGCGGGTCTCTAACTGTGCCTCTTATGAATATGTGCGGTATTCCTATTCACCGCGCCATTGGAACTGCTTCGGGCTTTGGCTTGGCTATCGCGCTTCCGGCAACCCTTGGATTTATCGTGTCAGGCATGGGGGCAGAAGGCCGGCCCGCATTTTCACTTGGATATGTAAATTTATTAGGCTTTGCTGTGATTGCGGCTGTTGCGTTTTTAACGATACCTTTCGGGGCAAAACTTGCCCATGGTATGAGCCAGAAAAAGCTAAAAATGGTATTCGGAATTTGCTTATTGCTAGTCGCCCTCAATATGGCGCGCAAGGCTCTGATTTAAAAAGGTTCTGATTTAAAGCCTTAAAAGCAGCGCGCTTGGGGTGGCCTCAACTTTTTGCAATTGCCCTAAATATGTCATTCCGAGTAGTGATGTTTCGAGACCTTCAGGGACAACGAGTGCTTCAATATTTCTAAGGGTTATTGAACCTACGGATACAGTTTTTAATGTCACACGCGCCGCCATATTTCGACCACCCGCTGTACGAATGGGGACATTATAATTCAGCTCATTTAGGCGAAGTCCCGCTCTTTGGGCATCTTCTTTTGTTAAAGCTATAGCAGAGGCCCCTGTATCAATCAGAAACCGAACATAGCCGCTATTGACGGTAGCATCGGTCCAGAATTGACCATCGCGTTGTGATTTAGGGATAGACACAACGCTGCCTTGATTGAGCTGGACCCTGGGCATTTCTGGTTCAGGGGCGATGACGTCCTGAATAACGGGCGCAGGGTGTTCGATACCTGCTATTGAATATATCTTATCTCGATGCTGAAACGCTAAAACTGTCCCAACAGCGATAACGCTTATAATCGCCGCATCTCTAAGAATCGTGTTTGCCATGACATTTTTATAGCGCATCAAGGTTTTTAAGGCTTTAAAAATTTTATATTTCTCCTTAGGAAATCTTTATGACCTCCGGACGCCCTTTTGATGATATTCGTGCTCTCACGAACTCTATGCCTCAATCAGATGAAGGGGCCTGTGATCACGTTCGGCACGTGATAGAGAATTTCGGCGCCTATCTAAGCCCTCTGGGGCGAAATACTCGTTACGCAAAATGGCTTGCAGGTTGGCAAGGCAAAGCACCATCAATCGACAGACCTCTTATCGCTGTATTTGCAGGTTCTCATGGCGTTGCGAAACATGTCTTTGGCGGCGATGTTATTCCAAGAGCCCAAGCTCGTGTTAAAAGTATGACAGAAGGCGCAGCGGGTGTGCGGGGTATCTCATCTTCCTTACAGGCGGCTTTCAAGGTCTATGAGCTAGGGATCGAATATCCGGCCGCAGATTTTACGGATGAGCCGTCTTTGACAGAAAAAGATTGCGCGGCGGCTATAGCCTTCGGCATGGAAGTTGTTGCAGAAGGCGCGGATATCATTGCGCTAGGAAATGCTGGCTTTGGAACGGCAACCGCCGCAGCGGCTATTGCTTTGGGGCTTTATGGCGGGACCGCAGAATATTGGGCGGGCGGTGAAGGCGAGGCCGCAAGCTCACGTATTAACGCGGTCGCGCAGGGAGCTACTCTTCATAAAAACCTACTCTCGGATCCACTGGAAGTTCTACGCTGTTTTGGAGGACGGGACATTGCTGGAATGGTAGGGGCTATTTTGGCCGCGAGGCATCAAGCTATTCCGATAATTCTAGACGGGTATGTCGTTTGTGCCGCAGCGGCCGTTTTGCATAAGCTGGATCCCAACTCAATTGCCCATTGTATGGCGGGTCATGTCACAGCTGAACCAGCTCACAGAGCTCTGCTCGACCGCATGGGCTTGGAGCCTATGCATGATATGGGTATTGGTATTGGCGACGGGACGGGGGCTGCATTTGCTCTGGGCAGCTTACGTTCAACATGCCAAGCGTTGGCGACGTTAAAAACAGCCTGATTTTAGAAGAAATTACCTGCCATTCCGTCCTAAAGGTCAGTTATGTCTATATTTTCTCACCCTGATTTTGATGATCACGACGGCGTCTATAGTTTCTCAGACGCCAAGAGTGGCCTGAGATGTTTTATTGCCGTACATAATACCAATCGCGGACCTGCCAGTGGCGGCACAAGGTTTTGGAATTATGTTGATGACGGCGAGGCTTTGACAGACGTGCTGCGTCTATCCCGTGCCATGAGTTATAAAAATGCGATGGCCGAAATTCCCTTAGGAGGCGGAAAGGGTGTTATCCTTAAGCCTCAGGGTGACTTTGATAGAGAGACCTTATTTGCGGCCTACGGTAGAGCCGTTGAAAAAGTTGGCGGGCAATATATCACCGCAGAAGATGTTGGAGTGTCCCCCAACGATATGCGTACGATTAAAACGCAAACCGATTTTGTGGCAGGGCTTGATGATGGAGATGCCGCCTCAGGCGATCCGTCTCCGCACACAGCGGATGGTATTTTCCGCGGCCTAGAGGTGGCGGTGAAACATAAGCTAGGCGTCGAAGGTGTTGGCGGCCTGATTGTCGCCGTGCAGGGACTTGGCCATGTCGGATATAATTTAGCGCGGCGTTTAAAGGCATCTGGTGCACAATTAATCGTGGCAGACATCAATGAAACCGTGACGCGGCGTGCGGCCACTGAGTTGAAGGCGAAAGTTGTTTCGATTGAAGAGATACATGCCCAAGAAGCAGATATATTTGCGCCCTGTGCACTTGGCGGCGCCATAAATGCTGACAGTATAGATGACATTCAAGCTTATATCGTAGGAGGGGCAGCGAATAATCAGCTAAAAACGCCCGAAATGGGAGCAGAGCTTCAGAAGCGTGATATCCTTTATTGTCCGGATTATGTTTTGAATGCCGGCGGCATCATAAATGTGGCCTCAGAAGTCTCAGGCACTTATGATTATGATTGGGTGGACGGAAAACTTGAGGGACTTCGCGTCACGTTAAAAGAGGTTTTTGATCGTTCTGCAAGCTCTGGGCGACCCACAAATGAAATTGCCGATGAAATGGCTCGCGAGCGCTTAAAACCGTCATAAAATTGTTACAAAATGTATCAACTCGTGAAAATAGTTCTGTTTTTACTGTGTTAGGCTTACCTTTACTTATTAGGTTAATACACTAATAAGACTTTTTGTTAGTGCGTGGCTATCTCCAGATAAAAGACCATGCGCTAGAAGCGGGACCAAAAATAAGGCAAGAATAATGAGCCACCCTACGCCCACTCAACGTGGCCAAGATATCCGACATGCTGACTTTGACACACTTTGCGCCGCGCTTGATTACGCCGCGACCTGTAACACAGGCTTTAACTACTTTGATGGTAAAGCTAATTTAAAGACAGCTTTACCCTATTCAGAGCTTCGAGAAAAAGCTGTCGCGCTTGCTAAGCGCCTTGTGCCTTTTGCAGAGAAGAATTCACGTATTGGCCTTGCAGCTGTTTCTACGCCTGATTTCGCTGTGATGTTTATGGCTTGCCAATATGCGGGGCTGGTACCTGCGCCACTGCCATTGCCTGTGACGTTGGGCGGGCGAAGCTCTTATGAGCGCCAATTACAACGAATGGCGGATACAGGTGATTTTCACGCCTTGTTTTGCCCAAGCTCGATGGAACCCATCATGAGCTCTGCGCTTAATGATCAAGCCATACCTGTGATGACATTTGAAGATGTAAATGGGCTCCCTCAGGGTGAAATTTTACGCCCATTTATGGCGGATGACCTCTGTTATATTCAATACTCCTCAGGGTCTTCAAGCTCCCCTAAAGGTATTATCGGAACGCAATCTTCAGTCTCTGCAAATTGTCATGGCATTACAAAACACGGTATGGACATGACTGATGATGACCGGGGGACAAGCTGGCTTCCGCTTTATCATGATATGGGCCTGATTGGGTTTATGTTGGCCCCCCTCATGAGCCAGATGACAGTTGACTATATTGATCCGCAAGACTTTACGCGCCGTCCAATTACATGGCTTCAATTAATTAGTAATCATAAAGCGACGCTCTCTTATTCGCCGACATTTGGATATGAGCTATGTGTGCGTCGATGGCGTGATGACCGTGAGCTTGATCTATCGACTTGGCGCGCGGCGGGTATTGGCGGCGACATGGTACGACCTGAACCGCTTACCGAGTTTCAAGAGCTATTTGGAAAAATGGGCTTTGCAGACGGGGCGTTTAAGCCAAGTTACGGTTTGGCCGAGACTACTTTAGCAGCGACCTTTGCGCCAACAGGCCAAGGCCTTTTAAAGCACACGATCGATATGGAACGCTATGAGCGTACATCCGAAGCGGTTGAAGCCACAGCGTTTACTAAGCCGGAACATAAACGTACATTTGTAGCCTGCGGACTTGTCTTGCCCGACCATAAAATCGAAATTCGCGATTTTGATAATAATGTTCTAAGCGGAAACCAGGTTGGGCGTATCTGCTTAAAAGGCCCGAGTGTTTCGCCTGGATATTTTCAGAATACCCAGGCCACAGAAGCCGCATTTTCAGCAGATGGTTGGCTTGATACAGGTGATTTAGGGTATTGGCTTGAAGATCAGTTAGTTGTCACAGGACGTTTCAAAGACCTGATACTCTGGCATGGCCGCAACATCTGGCCACAAGATATTGAATGGGCCGCTCAAGCGGCCGCCCCACATCGCTGCGGGCGCGCATGTGCTTTCGCGATTGGCGGGGCAGGGGATGAGAAAGAAGTCATGCTCTTGCTCGAATGCCGTACGCGCGATCCAAAATTACTCGATGAGATTTATAAAGCGGTCATGGCGGCTATCCGGCTCGAAGTTGGCGTGCCTGTAAAATTACAGTTGGTGCCGCGTGGCACGATGATTATTACATCATCGGGTAAATTATCTCGTGCGCGTGTTAAGGACAAATATGTCAAAGGCGCGATATTGGACCTTCAGGCTGACAGCCCTGTAACCGTTGTGAGTTCTGAAACCGCCTAAGGCTGTGACCGCTGTGAGCCCTCTTATAGCCGTAACTGGCGGGACGGGATTTATTGGCCGTCATATGGTTAAGGCTTTACTGGCCGCGGGATATCGTGTCAGGGCCCTTGCCAGAACACCGTCTAAGCTCTCTGATTTAACCCATGATAATCTTCATATCTTTCAGGGACGTCTTGGAAGCGATGATATGGCTCTTATTGAGGGCGCTGATGTTGTCTTACATATGGCAGGTCTTATTAAGGCTCGAACTGAACGTGATATTATGTCTGTCAACCGAGATGCGGCCGGAGATATCGCCGCATCCGCTCAGGCCGCAAATGTAAAGCGTTTTATACTGCTCTCCTCTCAGACTGCTGCTCAGCCTCAGCTTTCAGATTATGCGAAGTCAAAACATGCCGGAGAGGAGGCTGTCAAAACAGCTTATATAGGTAAGCTTGCAATTATCCGTGCTCCTGCCGTTTTTGGGCCAGGTGATGAGGCGACGAAACCGTTCTTTGACTTTATTGCCAAAGGCCGCCTTCCTGTTGCGGGCGGCCCTGATTGGCGCGCGCGAAAAATGGCGATGGTATTTGCAGCTGATCTTGCGCGAGATATAGTGAATCGCGCGATTTCAGGCGGTTATGACGGGCAAATAGTTACGCCTTGTACGATACCTGCTTTAACGTGGGAGCAATTCGCGCAAGATGCAGGGCAAGCTCTCGGAATAGCCGTTAAAGTCACGCCTATTCCTCTGCCTATGATTAAAGCCGCCGCCGGCCTAACATCCGTGACATCGCGCCTCTTTGGGGTAGGGCACTTGACACTAGGCAAGCTTCGGGAGTTCCTTTATGAAGATTGGTCAAGTCAGGACGTGATTCAAAACGCGACCCCTTTTATCGAAGCCCTGCGTATAACAGCAGCGTCCTATGAGAAAGAATAACATGTCAAAGCCTACCCGCGAGGAAATCTATGATAAGATTTGCGAGCTCTTAAAGCCTTATAATCCTAAGAACCGCCCCATTGAGATGAGCAGCGGTATTATGTCAGATCTCGAGGTTGACTCTGTGGCGGTTTTCGATCTCGTTATGGGGCTCGAAGACCACTATGATATCTCTATTCCTATGGAGATGGTGTCCGATATCAAAACCGTTGGAGAGCTCACCACGGCCATTACAGAACTTACAAGCAAATAGGCGAGACGATGTCCCTTTTTGATAAATATGCTCCGCTTAAAACTCGCGTCGATATGATGATGAAAATTGGCAAAGACGCGCTCGGTGTGCAATTTGACGATATTATAGACGCAACACGCGGGCGTATTGGAAATAGAGAAATCTTGTTGGCTGGAACGAATAACTATTTGGGCCTGACCTTTGACGAAGATTGCATGTCAGCAGCTAAAAAAGCGGTTGATGATCACGGCACGGGGACAACAGGCTCGCGCGTCGCCAATGGCAGCTATTCAGAGCATGTAGATTTAGAAAAGGCCTTAGCGGAACATTTGGGCATGCCAAGTTGTGTCGTTTTTACAACGGGATATCAGACAAATCTCGCTGCGATTTCAGGACTGGCCGGAGATAAAGATGTTATTTTTATGGATGCTGATGCTCATGCCTGTATCATCGACGGGACCCGCTTAACAGGCGCCTCGACTATTCGCTTTCGCCACAATAATCCCGAAGATTTGGATAAACGTCTAAAACGCCAAGGCGAGATAGAAGGCGGGAATGCCCTGGTCGTGATTGAAGGCATGTATTCCATGTTTGGTGACATTGCCCCAATTGATGAATTTTTGGATGTGACCCATCGATATGGCGGCTATCTCTATATTGATGAAGCCCATAGTTATGGTGTCTTTGGCCCGACGGGATGCGGTATTGCGGAAGACCAAGGTGTGCTGGATAGGGTCGACTTTATTAGCGGGACGTTCTCAAAATCGTTGGCCTCTGTCGGCGGCTTTTGCGCCTCGCGTCACGCTGAATTTGAAATTCTGCGTAAAGTGATGCGTCCCTATATGTTTACCGCATCTGCCACGCCGTCAAATATTTGCGCGGCTCTGGCGGCGGTTGAGAAGGTTAAGCAGGGCGATCATCTTCGTGCTAATTTAAACATACGCGCCGAGCAACTCCATAAAGGTCTCGCAGAGATGCAGTATGAGCTTTGTGCAGAGGCAAGCCCGGTCATAGCTGTGCGCCGCCCTAACGAAGCTGTGGCGGCCATGGAGTGGAATTGGCTCATTGAAAACGGCGTTTACGTCAACCTCGCTGTACCGCCTGGCACGCCGCAAAGCTCAAGTTTGCTACGCATAAGCTTATCAGCGGCCCACACCGAAGAAGACATCAACACAATCCTCAAAGCCTTCGCCGATTTGAAAGATAATCAAGGCGCGCTAATGGCCGGCATGGCGAGTAAACTGCAGGCGGCTGAATAGGCTTAAGCCGACTTAATTATGCTCTGAAATAGTTCGTTAGCCTCGACTCTTAAGGGTGATTTGTTGCCTTTGATAGATTTCACGGCCTCACGTGCCCAATCGAACTCTGCCATAATGAAATCGTCAATGATGCTCACTCTATTAGCCAAGCCAATTTCCTTAGATCGGCTTTTCGCGAGCAGCAGATCGTTCAAAGCCGCAATAAGGGCATCATCCAAATCTATACCCGCAAGTAATTCCTGAAAATTCATAGGTGGAATAATTGCGGGGTGCAGACGCATCCAACGGATCGCCATAGCAGGCCTGACAATGTAGAAATACTTTTTCAGATTTACCTCGTCTTTACCGTCAATATAGATATCCCATTGCCGTCCTCCCAGATGCAAGTAATGATTCAGGCAAGCGGGGCCATGGGTGACTTTCTTGGAAAATTGAACAAGTTCTTCGCAAATATCATCATGCCAAATATAGCGTATGGGGCTTGAGAGCCATTCTAGCATCACGGGATTGGGCTTTAGTAAAAGGCCAAGCGCTTTCTTTATGTCCCATCCATTTATATCCAAAACATCATCAATGGGTAGTTCATAAACGTCCCGCCCTGGAGCAAGTGTGAGATACCAATCCATAGGCCTTGCATAGACAAAACGTACATCATAATCGCTATCAGGCGAGGGGAAACCCCAAGCTCGGCTACCGCTTTCTATGGCAAAGAGAATACGTAAATCCCCTTTGTGCTCAATCTCCTTGAGTTCTTTCATGATGATGCCGCGCATCTCTACCGAGATGGAGGGGTTGAATTCTATCGTCATTTTGGTGCCCTTTCTTTAGAAATTCCCGACGTCGCACTGTAAGCATGTGATGCCATTGCTGCGCCACATGTCGACGACTTGCTGTCTGTCATCGACGGCAAATGCAATGTCATGACCTTTGGCACGTAACCCCTCAACTATCTCTTGTTTAACCTCATTGTCGGGCCGGTAATCATTATCAGGACGCATCGTAATGGTTACAAATGGGATTTCATTCCACGTGAACCATGTCTCTGTTACAGCCCGAAAACGCTCATTGCGACCCGTGACAACTTCTATCTTATAATGTCCGCTATCCCATAAGGTTTTGTATAGAGATACAATAGGTGCATTGGGTGTATCATTGCCCATAGCTTCATTAAATCGCCGCCAGTCTGGACGTTCTCCATCTAGGAACCCGCGCCTATGACGAATGTCGGCTAAGGTTCCATCGATGTCAAATATAACGGTTTTCATGGTCTTGCTTTCAGGCAAATTTAAAAAATTTTTTCTTCTAACCTGAAAGGATGAGGGTGCGCAACATTAAAACTAGTTCAGCACCCATAAAAAAGCCCCACGCGAAAGCGGGGCTTTTGATATGAAGAGAGCGTTACTCTTCTTCAGCCTTAGCAGCCTCAGGCGCTTCCTCAGCACCTTCTTCAGGCGCGACAAACTCGTCCGGTGCGTCGCCTTCGAACATTGAGACGGCATTTGCGGCGCGTTCTGCGTTTGCTTCCATCTCGTCAGCACGCTCTTCAGCGGCTTGTGTTGCGATAACGTCTTCACCTTTTGCTTGGCGTTCAGCTTCGTCTTTCGTCCGCGCAACGTTGACAGTAACTGTAACTGTAACTTCGGGGTGAAGACGAACTTTAACTTCGTGGAGGCCAAGCGCTTTAATAGGTTGCTCAAGAACAACCATATTGCGCTTAACGCCTTTATCCTCAAGACTCTCGGCAATATCACGCGCAGAAACAGAACCGTAAAGCTGTCCTGTATCACCGGCATTACGAATAATGATAACATTGCTGCCATCAACACCTTGTCCGGCTTCAACTGCTTTTTCGCGGTTTTCAGCATTACGTGCTTCAAGATATTCACGCTCGGCTTCGAAACGGGCGAGGTTAGCTTTTGTTGCACGAAGGGCTTTTTCCTGCGGGAGTAGATAGTTGCGGGCAAACCCGGGTTTGACATTTACAACGTCACCCATGGCGCCGAGCTTCTCAATACGTTCCAATAAAATGATTTCCATGGGACGCTCCTATTTCACTTCATAGGGCAAAAGGCCCAAAAAGCGAGCGCGTTTAATGGCTTTGGCCAATTCGCGTTGCTTTTTATGAGAGACAGCCGTGATACGTGACGGTGCGATTTTGCCTTTTTCAGACATATAGCGCTGTAGCATCTTTGGGTCTTTATAATCGATTGTCAGGCCATTATCACCTGAGAATGGACAGACCTTACGGCGACGACGAAAACTCGTGCGGCTTGGCAGGTTTTCAATTTTGATTGCATCTTTTCTAGCCATGATCCTACTTTCTTTCTTCGCGGCGCTTGCGCTCTTCGCGTTTCTTCAAAATCGGTGATGGGTCTTCGGAAAACTCATCAACGCGGATAGACATGTAACGCAGGATATCTTCGTTAATGCGGTGCTGACGCTCTATTTCATGAATAGTGTCAGGCAATGCATTGACTTTCAAAAGGCTGTAATGCGCCTTTCTGTTTTTCTTCATGCGGTAAGCCAGGTTACGCAGACCCCAATATTCGGCACCTTCAACGGAACCGCCCATATTTTCGATCTTTGTGGCGAGGTTTTGGACGAATTCTTCGACTTGCGCCGTAGAGATGTCCGGACGTGATATAACCACGTGCTCGTAGAGAGACATAGTGTCTTCCTTCATATGATGGAGGCGGCGCTTAATCTCGGTGAAGGCCGAGGGGAAAGCGATGGCTCTGAAAGGCGCTGCCGACCCCATGCCGACAATAAACCCACAGACCGCATCCGTGAAATCGGGGCTTATAAAGGGGAAGCGGAAGGATGCAAGGGGTTTTTGTGGTGAATAATTGACCTCTATCTCGTCAAGACGTAAGCAAAACCCATGACCAACCCACCAAAATCTATACCGCGTATTGCGGGTAATAATTTTCAGCCTGATATTATCAAAGCGCGGCAAGAGTTCATCACGCAAGAGACGGGCGCTTCGATGCGGCACACATCCCACATGTCGATTGATCCTGCGACGCTCTCTGGGAATGTTGAGAACCCGATTGGCGTGACGCAGATGCCGCTCGGCCTTGCGGGGCCGCTCTTAGTCAATGGTGAGCATGCCCAGGGGCATTTTTATGTGCCAATGGCGACAACAGAGGGAACTTTGGTGGCGAGTTATTCGCGCGGCATGCGGCTCCTTACAGCGGCGGGCGGAGTTAAGACTACGATTGTTGAGCGTTATATGCAGCGCGCACCCGTTTTTCATTTTGATGATGCCCGTCAGGCGCGTGATTTCCGTGATTGGCTCAACGCCAATTTCGACAAAGTCAAAGAGACGGCAGAGACAACAACATCTGTCGGGAAGCTCTCTCATATTGAAAGCTATAACGTCGCGAAGATGTGTTATACGCGCTTTAACTTCACCACGGGCGATGCGGCAGGGCAGAATATGTGTAGCAAGGCGGCACAGGCGGCCTGTAAGTGGATTGAGAAAATCTATCCTGATAAGATGCGGTTTACGCTGTCGGGTTCTATCGAGACAGAAAAGAAACACTCCGCTATTAACAGCCTCCATTCACGCGGCGCTCGCATTATCGTAGAAGCCACACTTCCGCATGATTTGGTCAAGCAAATGACTCGCGCTGATACGCGCGACATGTACCGCGCGAGGCAAGTCTCAACGACAGGGGCTATGCTCGTCGGGGCGAGCAATAATTGCGTGCATCCCGCCAATGGCGTCGCGTCTATATTCATCGCCACAGGGCAAGACGAAGCCAATGTTGCCGAGGCGATTACGGGCATTACCTATGTTGAGCTATTGCCCAATAATGATCTCTATTGGTCTATGACGTTGCCGTCTTTAATCGTCGCGACTTATGGCGGAGGAACAGGGCTGGCGACACAGCGCGAAGCTTTGGAAATTATGGATTGCTACGGAACGGGTAAGGTCGAGAAGCTGATAGAGATTATCGGCGGGGCTGTGTTGGCAGGCGAGATTTCTCTCGCCTCAGCCGTGATTTCGGATGAATGGGTCGAAAGCCATGATAAGCATGGTCGAAACCGACCTTAGTAAGATATTCAAGGCGATTGCTGTTTAATCACCTGTCATTCCCTGCTTCTGCGATTGTTATTTGAAAAATCGCTCTACGAAAAACTGATAGGGCAATTGATTTGCTCCGCTGCCGCAGAAATTTTTGTCTGCACGCCTGATTTCTTAGCCCCGCTGAGGGCTAAATTACTGCCTTGATAGACCGCAGTGCTTGCGACTTGTTGCGCTGCGATTTGGCCAACCGTACTGTTGATGCCGCTGCTGGCAATACCGCCCGTTGCTACACCGGCTAAGACGCTTATCCCAAGAGATGTCAGGAATTGTGTGCCGGCATTGGGCTTGTTGGATTCGGTCGCAAAAGTGCGGGCATTTTTATAGAAATTTACACAGACAGGGTCGTCTTCTGCGCGCATCTGACCGGCAGCATAAGTTTTGCTCATATCCGCCGCGGAAATACCCGTCATTAAAGTCTCAGATTTAGGTGCTGTGGCGCAAGCTGATAAGCCAAAGCAATAAACAGCGGAAAGGGCGAGAACGGAAAGCGAACGGGTCATGAGATAGTCCTTACAGTTAATATAAGGCCGTTATTAACTCTAAGAGTTGAATATGGGCTGAATGACTTTCAAGCCCAAGAAGTACAAATTTTAGATCAGTTTTATATACTTAGATCCATCAGATTATAGTCTTTTAGGTTTGCTTGAGCTTCTGGAGACCATTTAAACTCTTCTTCTCGCCCTTTGAACGGGGCATATTGATAAGGCGTTTCATCTGGGAAGCGCTGCTGCCTGGCATCAATGGCAAGGCCGATCAAACGCGCGCGTTCGTCGATGTAATCCGCATTCATTGTGACGGCTTCGGCATGAATGCCGGCGCCTTTGACATTCAAAACAGATGACCTCTTGTGAAACCCGAAATTGGCTGTAACCCGAGTTTCAAAACCCGTATTCGCAAATGATCCGTGAACAAGCTGACGGTTATTGATCACCACATCGCCAGGATTACAGATAAGGGGCACAGCATCAGGTAAGCGCTCAGTCCCTGCGTCTTCTACCATTTTTACGATATTCGCGCGGGTTTGCTTGTGACTGCCGGGAACCACCCAGACGCCGTTGACGGCGGTGCTGCCATAGACCTGTCCCATAAAATTAAAGCCGTGAATATTTTCATCAAAATTAGGATTATCCCAATGTGTGTCGCCATCTTGATGCCAAGACACAGCGGCCCCAAGTCTGGCATCTTTGATAAACAGGCCTTCAGTAAACGGAACGAAGTCAGGTCCATTTATCGTTTCGGCCAGTTTTAACAGGCCCGGATGTGCATAAGCGCGAAGGCAAGCCGGGGAGAATTGTAGCGAGCCACTCAGATAGACGGGTACGGCGGGCGGGGCATCATCGGCGGCTTTAGGTTCAAAAAGTTTTACTTGGTGACGCCCATTTGAAATTTCTGTGCCGCCGAGCGGATCAGATAAAGGTCTGGCCCATTGAAGGGTCATAGCTTTATTATCAGCCCCTAAAGCAGGGCGGCCCTTTGCATCTGTGTCCGCCCCCATATGGCTTGGAAAATTATCGCGCATTTCGTTGAGATCAGCCCGAATATCAGCAATTTCATCTTCGGACAGTGCGCCTTCAAAGATGTAGAATCCATATTCGGAATAGGTTTTAAGGATATCGGGAGCTATCTCCCCGTTGTCATCAAATTTGAGCGGGCCGCGATTCGGCAGTGCCAAAGCCTTGGCCTGGCCTTCGATAAGATATGTCTTTACGGCTTCGGCCTCGTCGCCGTAATGCGCTGCGCAGGCCTCTATAGATTGGCTGATATCTTGAAACATAATCGTCCTCCCATCATTTTCTTAGAGGAGGACGTTCTTATTTGCAATTCTCACGAGCGGCGCCAAGCACATCTATGACCCGCTGTTCCGCCAACGCATCACTCATCTCTTTTTTGAGGGTTGTGGCTTTCCAGCGTATGACCCAGATTTGAGCCTCTGAATTCCACTCGGTTCGCAGTGCAATATCGTCTTCTCCTGCGGTAATTATCATCCTAATAAGGCGGTCATCTTTGGACCCCAGAGCTTTGGCGGTCGCATAAGCTTCATTATCGGCTGCGAGGGCAATGGGAATATAGCCTGCGCCAAAATCGGCGTCGAATTTACAAATGCGGTTTTCATGGCCGCCAAAATTCGTGCGTCGATAAAGCCTCTCTTTCATACCATCTGGTTCACTCGCTTCCATTGTTGTTAGGGCATCGAAGGCGGCTTCAGCCGCTGCATTCAAAACGCTTTGGTTCGAGCTCGGAATATCTAAGCGGTTTATGACCTCGGCGCTACTATCTTTGATTTTTCCTGCACCAGATTTTACAGATTCGGTGACTGCGCCTGCGGCATCTGCGGCGGCCTTGGCCGGGGCCGAGACAGCCTTATATATGCCGTAGGCTCCGCCCACAAAAGTGAGCGTAACTATGGCTATGGCGGCCCATTTAATGGCGCCAAAGGCATTATTTGCACTCTCGGCAACCGTTGCGGCGCGGTCCGCCGTTTCCATGGCTTTCTTACCGCGATCCATAAGGGTGGGTTTTTGCGGATCTTCAGGTGTTTCGGTCATGTCAGGCTCCCCAATAAAAAAGCCCAACCTAAGTCGGGCTTCTTAATATTTTATCTAAGCGTCTTCCGTCGGCTTAGGGGCAGGTAATCCCTTGCCCCCTTTACGGCCTTCGATTTTCAGTTTGGCGGGCGGGACGATTTTGAAGGTTAGGTTCACCTTCTTGCGGTCCACGCCGACTTTGACCAACCCGCCTTGCTTAAGCTTGCCAAACAGGATCTCATCCGCGAGCGGCTTTTTGATGTATTCCTGTATCGTGCGGCCAAGAGGACGCGCGCCGTAGCGCTTGTCATAGCCTTTATTGGCAAGCCAGACATTCGCGCCTTTGGTCAGTTCAAACTCAATCTTACGATCCGCGAGCTGAGCTTCTAGCTGTATAACAAATTTATCAACAACCTTGGCAATGTCCTCAGGCGAGAGCGCGGCGAAAGACACAACTGCGTCTAAGCGGTTTCTGAATTCGGGCGTAAAGCGGCGCTTAATCGCGTTTTCTTGCTCATCCGATTTCATACCGCGGCCAAAGCCAATTTCAGACTTGGCAGCATCAGCAGCGCCCGCATTGGTCGTCATAATAATAATAACATTGCGGAAATCAACTTTACGGCCATTAGCATCCGTCAGGAAGCCATTGTCCATCACTTGCAGGAGGATGTTGTAGATATCTGGATGTGCTTTCTCGATTTCATCCAAAAGCAACACACTATGCGGATTCTGATTCACAGCATCCGTCAGTAATCCACCTTGATCATAACCGACATAGCCGGGAGGGGCTCCGATTAAGCGGGAGACCGTATGGCGCTCCATATATTCGGACATGTCAAAGCGCAGGAGTTCTAAGCCCTGTGTCATAGCAAGCTGCTTGGCGACTTCAGTTTTACCTACGCCTGTCGGCCCAGCAAAAAGATAGCTGCCAATCGGCTTATTTGGCTCACGCAGACCTGCGCGTGCAAGTTTCACTGCCGCTGTGACTTGCTCAATGGCTTTGTCTTGCCCAAAGACCATGCGTTTTAAGTCCATCGGGAGCGACTTGAGCGCTTTCTCATCATCACGCGAAATAGATTTTGGCGGAATACGCGCAATCTTGGCAATGACCGCTTCGATTTCTTTGATGCCGATTTTCCTTTTGCGTTTTTTCTCTTCGACGAGTTTTGTACGCGCACCAGCTTCGTCAATAATATCAATCGCCTTGTCTGGGAGCTTGCGGTCCGTAATGTGACGTACGGATAAATCCACGGCGCCTTGAATGGCAGCTTCTGTATATTTGACTTTATGAAATTCCTCAAAATAGGATTTGAGGCCCATGAGGATTTTTACAGCATCTTCCGGCGTAGGTTCCGACACATCAATTTTTAGGAAACGGCGAGAGAGGGCGCGGTCTTTTTCAAAATGTTGACGATATTCTTTATAAGTTGTGCTGCCCATACAGCGAAGCTTACCGCTTTGAAGAGCAGGTTTGAGCAGGTTGGACGCATCCATCGCGCCGCCGCTTGTGGCGCCGGCCCCAATAATAGTGTGAATTTCGTCAATGAATAAAATAGCACCTTCAGTTTCCTGGAGCTTATTCATGACGGCTTTGAGACGTTCTTCAAAATCACCGCGATAGCGCGTTCCCGCAAGAAGTGCGCCCATATCCAGTGAGAAGATCGTGGCATCAGCCAAAACCGCTGGCACATCGTCATTGACGATGCGGCGCGCGATGCCTTCAGCGATCGCTGTTTTACCTACGCCAGGGTCTCCAACAAGTAGCGGGTTATTTTTGCGGCGGCGTGAGAGCACCATAATACAACGTTCAACTTCGTCATCGCGTCCAATCAGTGGATCAATGTCGCCTTCGCGGGCCTTTTGATTGAGGTTGACAGTGTATTCCTCAAGGGGGTCTTTTTGTTTAGCGTCTTCGCCGGTAGCTGCGTCCTCCGCGCCTTGAATGGGTTTTGCAATATTAGACTCACCGGATTTGGAAATCCCGTGGCTTATATAATTTACAGCGTCATAGCGCGTCATATCCCGCTCTTGGAGGAAGTAAACGGCGTGGCTCTCACGCTCGGCAAATAGGGCAACGAGGGCATTAGCCCCTGTCACCTCCTCGCGTCCGGAGGATTGGACATGAATAACTGCGCGTTGAATTACGCGGTGGAAACCTGCTGTAGGGCGGGCTTCTTCGAAGTCTTCAACAGCCAGTGAGGCCAAGTCTTCGTCAAGGTAACGCGTGACGTCAGCCCTGAGGGGCGTAATATCAACGTCACAGGCTGTGATGACAGCGGCTGCGTCTTTGTCATCCAGCAGCGCCAATAGTAAGTGTTCTAATGTGGCCAACTCATGCTTACGCTCAGTTGCGAGCGTCAAGGCACGGTGGATTGTCTCTTCTAGGACAGGAGAAAATGAAGCCATTATAAATTCCTTTCGAGAGTCATATTTTGTTATTCAGTCACGTCTTTTCAAGGGTGCATTGCAGTGGATGTTGTGCGCGTTTCGCCGCGTCCATAACTTGTGCAACTTTTGTTTCAGCCACCTCGAAAGTGTAGATCCCGCAGGTTCCTATCCCGGTCTTATGGACGTTAAGCATAATCTGAGTGGCTTCTTCCTGCGTTTTTTTGAATATTCCCATAAGTATAGAGACGACAAACTCCATAGGCGTGTAGTCATCATTCATGAGAATAACGCGGTACATAGATGGTTTTTTTGTCTTGGGCCTGACTTTGGTCGCGACGCCGCGCTCAGGCGGAGCCGCGCTATTATCTTTATCGGGGCCGCTCATATATGTGTGAATCATCTTATTCATTGCTTTAAACTATGCTTTAATACGCACGAATAAAAGGGCGGGACTGTGACAATCACGACAAGGTTGTGAATTACTGTGCTATGTGAAGCTATCTTCCGGCTGTCGTGCTGCCGGCATTTCCGGCTGATTTAGCTCCGCTGGCAATATCTCGTTCTGCGATCAAAGCTGTTCCAAGCTCTTCATAAAAGGCAATTTGCTGTTGAATTCGAGGGTCTTCTATTAGGGGGTCAGGTGCATTGATAGGCTTTTTCTTAACGCCTTTATGTGCCGCCATCATGTAGGACTTCCAAGCATCAACCGGCAGGAGCCCGCCTGTGATTTTCCGCATAGGCGAGTTGTCATCATTGCCCATCCAAACACCCGTTGTGTAATCCGCTGTGAATCCTAAGAACCACGCGTCGCGGTAGTCTTGAGTTGTACCTGTCTTTCCGGCGGCTTCTCGCGAGCCAAGTTGAGCGCCGTGGCCTGTGCCGCTTTCTATGACATCCCTAAGCATGGATGTCATTTGCCGAGCATAGGGGACCGGATAAGTGCGAACAGGGCTGACTGTGCGCCGTGTGTATAGCGTCTTCTTGGCCGTGTCGGTAATGCTTTGAACAAAGTATGGCTGCCGCGACAAGCCTTCATTGGCAAAGACCATATAGGCTGAAGTCATATCTAAAAGCGTTGTCTCTGAGGAGCCCAGGGCGATGGAATATTCAGGCCTCATTTCTGTTTTTATACCAAACCGCGTGGCCAATGTTGCGACTCGGCTAGGGCTGATCTCAGAGGTGACTTGCGCCGCAATGGTATTTATCGAGAGTTTTAACGCTTCTCTTAGGGTCATAGGCCCGCGGTAACGTTTCGTGTAATTTTCAGGGGCCCAATCCCCAATTTCTGTGGGTTGATCGATACGGATTGTGCCCGGGGTAAAACCATCTTCCAGCGCGGCAGCATAAACAAAGGCTTTGAACGCACTTCCGGGTTGGCGTTTGGCTTGGGCGGCGCGGTTAAATTTCGACTTTGAATAATCCCGTCCTCCGACCATGGCCCGGATTGCGCCTGTCTGATTATCGATTGACACGAGTGCGCCTTCGCTCACTTTTTTGGATTTTTCAAATTTGCCGACGACATTACTAATCGTCTCTTGAGCTTTATTTTGCAGATCAACGTCAATCGTTGTTTTCACAATCAAGTCTTTATGATTGGTTCCGATCAGGCCATGAGCTCGCTCATAAATAAGGTCAAAGGCATAGCCCAATGTATCGGGCGCGATAAGGGGTTCAGCGTCTTCCGCGATTTCTGGCGGCGAGGCGAGGGCGGTTTGCATCTGTTCATAGCTGATCATTTCGTTCACCACCATGCGCTGTAAAACCAACTCCCCCCGCTCCCAAGCGCCGTCGAAATTAGAGACAGGGTTATAACGGCTTGGCGCTTTAGGCAGAGCAGCCAGTATAACAGCTTCAGAGAGCGACACATCTCTGGCTGATTTGCCAAAATATCGCTGCGCCGCAGCCTCAACGCCGAAAATTTGGGGGCCAAGACTGATGCGGTTAAGGTATAGTTCTAAAATTTCTGGTTTGGAGAGTATGGCTTCCATGTCCCGCGCGAGGAGGGCTTCCTGAAATTTTCGGCGATAGGTTTTCTCTGGCGTCAAAATCATTGTTTTAACGAGTTGTTGCGTCAGGGTGGAGCCCCCTTGGGCTTTGCTGCCTGATTTAGTATTTGCAAACACGGCCCGTAAGATAGCCTTTTGATCAATACCAGCATGTTCATAGAAGCGTTCATCCTCAATTGCGAGGAATGCGCCGGATACATAGTCCGGCATATCAGAGAGCTTAAGCGGTTCTCCGACTAAGGGTCCGCGATGTCCGATGACACGTCCGTCCTTATCCAGAAGTGTCATATTGGGCTTAAGGTTCATTTCCCACATGGTGGCTTTGTCAGGCAGGTTTGGCATACCATCGAGCAAGTAGTAGCGCGTCTGGAAATAACCCAAGGTCCCGATAATGCATAGCACAGCTAACACGGACAAGATGATGTTTCGCTTCTTGCGCACTTTATTGTCATTTGCGACATCTATGTCTGCACGAAATGTTGGCATATTCTTAATCATCCTATATGCGACTCCTTATGCCAAACAAAACAAATAAACAGCTCAACGCCCAACTTCCTTTCTGGAAGACCAAAAATATGGCGGAAATGAGCCCATCAGAGTGGGAAAGCCTCTGTGATAATTGCGGTAAGTGCTGCTGCATTCGTCTCGAAGACGACGTTACGGGTGATATTTATATCACAGATGTGGCTTGTAAGCTTTTTGATCCCGCAACATGCAGGTGTACAGATTACGCGAACCGAAGCAAAAAAGTCCCTGATTGCGTGACGCTAACTAAGGATAATGTCGATCAACTTCATTGGATGCCCCAGACGTGTGCCTACCGTCTCGTGGCCGAAGGTAAGGACCTGCCAGAATATCACCACCTTGTCAGCGGTTCGCGCAAGGCTATCCATGAGGTTGGGATGAGTGTCCAAGATGCAGTGACAAGTGAAGTTTTTGTGTCTGAGGATGAGCAAGCCACAAGAATTGTAATTTGGCCGGGAGAGCCAGATATTGGGTAAGGGGGCAATTTTAACGGGGGAAGAGGGCTCTTATTTCTGCGACTCGCTCGCAAGTAAAAGTCCAAAGTGTCACACTCGAATTCTCTGAAATTTCTGTAAGATAGGCGTTGCAATCACAGGGGCCTCTGACTAGGTTCCGCTCCGATTGTGAACAGTTTGTGTGAGTCTTTTGGGCTCATGAATTCGAACCAAAAGAGCCTGTATGTCTGAGTTTTTACTCGATTATTTACCTGTTTTAATCCTCCTCGGAATCGCAACGGCTTTCTCCCTTGCATTGCTTTTGGCACCCGCGATCATCGCGCCCAAAAGCGCTGATACCGAAAAGCTCTCCACATATGAGTGCGGATTTAATGCTTTTGACGATAGCCGCATGAAATTTGATGTGCGCTTTTATCTGGTCGCCATCCTCTTTATTATCTTCGATATCGAAGTCGCTTTCCTTTTCCCTTACGCCGTCTCACTTGACCAAGTCGGTTTTTGGGGTTGGTTCGTAGTAATGATATTCCTCGCGGAACTCGCCGTCGGGCTGGCCTATGCATGGAAACTTGGCGCGCTGGATTGGGAGTAGATAATGGCTAATATTTTGACACCTGCGAATTCTTCTGCCGTTGACCTCGGCACGCCTGCTTATGACCCGAAAAAGCATGATGCGTTTTTTGACGGTATGTCTGACCAACTCGCGGATAAAGGCTTTATCACGGCGGCCTCTGACGATTTGATTACTTGGGCACGGACAGGGTCTCTTATGTGGATGACCTTTGGTCTCGCCTGTTGCGCTGTGGAAATGATGCAGGCCTCTATGCCGCGTTATGATCTTGAGCGCTTTGGTTTTGCCCCGCGTGCGTCCCCCCGTCAGTCGGATGTTATGATTGTGGCGGGTACGCTGACCAATAAAATGGCGCCCGCGCTTCGTAAAGTTTACGATCAAATGCCAAATCCGCGTTACGTCATTTCTATGGGCTCATGTGCCAATGGCGGCGGCTATTATCATTATAGTTATGCTGTCGTGCGTGGCTGTGACCGTATTGTCCCTGTTGATGTTTATGTGCCTGGGTGCCCTCCAACGGCGGAAGCCTTGGTTTACGGTATCCTGCAACTGCAAAAGAAAATCCGCCGCGAAGGCAATATTGAGCGCTAATTTATGTTGGACTTAAAAGATCATATCGAAGCTCAGCTTGGCGAGGCGATTAATGCGGCTGTCATCGAGAACGGTGAATTGACGCTAGAAGCGCGCCGCGCGGAAATCGTCAAGGTTATCAGCTTTTTGCGCGATGACCCGATTTGTAAATTCTCAAGCCTGATTGATATTTGCGGTGTGGATTATCCGAGCCGTGAGCGCCGCTTTGATGTAGTTTATCATATGCTCTCTATGGCGCATAATACGCGCATCCGTATCAAAGTGACGACGGATGAAGAGGTGGCCGTGCATAGCGTGACCTCACTCTTCCCTAATGCCGATTGGTATGAGCGCGAAGCCTTTGATATGTATGGCATTTTATTTGGCCAACATCCTGATCTACGTCGTATCCTCACTGATTATGGCTTTGAAGGTTATCCACTCCGCAAAGACTTCCCGCTCTCAGGTTTCGTCGAAGTCCGTTATGATGAAGAGCGCAAATCCGTCGTCTATGAGCCAGTGAACCTGCCACAAGAATATCGCAGCTTTGACTTTATGTCCCCCTGGGAAGGCGCGAAATATGTGCTGCCGGGTGATGAGAATGTGGAGAAGGGATGATGCGTTTTGCCTGTCTTTTTGCATCTGTTCTTTGTTTTTTCAGCTTAGCCGCGGCAGCTGAAGTGTCTGATAAAGAGTTACAAGATCGTTTGGCGCTTATTGATGAGTTGCCTATGTCGCTCTCGATGCAGGATTTTATAGATTGTTATAGTGCTGCATATGTAACTGAGCAAACGGCTCTTGCTGCGGAAAGCCAGGCAGCTGTATCTGGTGCACGATTTGCTCAGAGCGTCTGGTTGGACGCCCTATATATTATTGATGGTTACGAAGCTGCTCACGAAGAAATTATGAGTGAAGCCACAATTGTAAAACTGCGACCAAGTTTTGATAATTCGGATGATGCTAGTTCATCTGAGCGGTCTATTACTGCGGATGCTTGCATGAAGATTTTGTTGACTGCGGTAAATGCTTCAAAAAATAAGGCAGCAGCAAAATGACCACTACCGAAGCCACCCTACAAGGTGATGACCGTAATTTCACCATAAACTTTGGGCCTCAGCATCCTGCGGCTCATGGTGTGCTCCGTCTTGTCCTCGAACTTGAGGGCGAAGTTGTTGAGCGCGTTGACCCGCATATTGGCTTGCTGCATCGCGGCACGGAAAAGCTGATTGAGCATAAGACTTACCTGCAGGCGCTCCCATATTTTGACCGTCTTGATTATGTCGCGCCGATGAATCAGGAGCATGCTTTCTGCCTCGCGATTGAAAAGCTAATGGATATCGAAGTGCCGCGCCGCGCGCAGTTCATTCGTGTGCTCTATTCTGAAATTGGCCGTATTCTTAGCCATATGCTCAACATAACCACGCAAGCCATGGATGTTGGCGCGCTGACCCCGCCTGTTTGGGGCTTTGAAGAGCGCGAAAAGCTGATGGTGTTTTATGAGCGGGCTTGCGGCTCGCGCATGCATGCCATGTATTTCCGCCCCGGCGGCGTTCACCAAGACCTGCCGCCTGCGCTGATCAGCGATATGCTTGCTTGGTGTGATCAGTTCCCTGAAAAACTCAATGATATTGAAACACTGCTGACGGGGAACCGTATTTTCAAACAGCGCAATGTCGATATTGGTGTTGTGTCCAAGCAGGATTGTTATGATTGGGGATTCTCTGGCGTGATGGTGCGCGGCTCCGGTATTCCGTGGGATTTGCGCCGTAATCAGCCTTATGAGGTTTATTCAGAACTCGATTTCAAGATTCCGCTCGGTAAAAATGGCGATTGCTATGACCGTTATCTCTGCCGTGTAGAAGAAATGCATGAATCCGTGAAAATCATGCGTCAGTGCCTCGAAATGATACCTGAAGGCCCCGTCATGAGCGAAAATAACAAAGTCACGCCGCCGCGCCGCGCTGAGATGAAGCAGAGCATGGAAGCGCTCATTCATCACTTTAAACTCTATACTGAAGGTTTCCACGTCCCTGCGGGCGAAGTTTATACTTGCGTCGAAGCGCCTAAGGGTGAGTTCGGGGTTTATCTCGTCTCTGATGGGTCGAATAAGCCTTATCGCTGCCATATCCGCGCGCCGGGCTTCCCGCATTTGGCCGCTATGGATTACCTCAATAAAGGGCATATGCTTGCCGATGTCTCTGCGATCCTAGGTTCGCTCGACATCGTGTTTGGAGAGATTGACCGATGAGTATTGCTAGAATGCGTCCTCACCCCGCTTTAGCGGGGGAGGTGTCGCGCAGCGACGGAGGGGGAATCTCTCTCGTCCAATCGCTGACACTGCACATTACTGATAATAATTCCCCCTGCGTGCCCTTCGGGGACACCTCCCCCGCGAGCGGGGTGAGGACGCGTGTGGGTGAAATATCATGAGTGCCCGCCGTTTAGCTATTCGCCAACCTGCTGAGTTCTCGCTTTCTTCCAAGGCGAAGAAGGAAATCGGCACATGGGTCAAAAAATACCCGTCTGACCGTAAGCGGTCCGCGCTTATCCCAGCGATGTGGATTGCGCAAAAGGATGCGGGTGGATGGCTCCCTGAACTGGCCCTGCGCGAGCTCGGCGATATGCTCGATATGGCCTATATCCGCGTTTACGAAGTCGCGACTTTCTATACCATGTTCAATCTGGAACCTGTCGGGAAGCATTATGTGCAAATGTGCGGCACGACGCCGTGCTGGCTGCGTGGTTCTGATGAGCTCAAAGAGATGCTGACCCGTAAAATAGGGCCGCAGCGGTCAATTTCTGCGGATGGGAAGCTGTCTTGGCTCGAAGTTGAATGTCTCGGCTCCTGTTCTAATGCGCCGATGGTGCAGATTTCAAATGGCGATGGCGATCACTATTACGAAGATTTGACAGCCGAAAGCCTTGAGGCTGTTCTGGATGAATTGGTGGCAGGCAAGAAGCCACCGCAAGGTCCGAAAAATGGCCGCTTTAGTTCTGAGCCGATTGGCGGCGCGATGGCCCTCACGACAAAGAATTTATCAAAAGCCCGCGGCACGCTGAAAAAGCTCCCAAATGCGGATCAGAAAACGACGGTCAATTATTACGAATGGGATCCTAAGGCTAAACGCGCCACGCGCAAAGGCTGGGTTGATCCAAACCGTAAGGCGAGCGCTGATCCTAAGAAGCGTAGTGGAAATTTGGGGCGTGATCTTACGGCTGGCCTTGTGGACGATGATCCAAATAAGGGATTACCTAAGAAAGCGTCTAAACCTGCTGCAAAGAAAATAGCAAAGCCTAAGGTTCTCTATACCGAAGGTGCAACAGACGGCGCGCCCGATGATCTAAAGCTTATCAAAGGCATTGGCCCGAAATTTGAAAAAGAACTCAATTCAAATGGCGTCTATTACTTCCGTCAAATTGGCGCTTGGAAAGTTGCCGACGTTAAGGTTGTTGAAGCGAAAATTAAGTCACTCGCGACGGGCCGTGTGAAGCGTGATGATTGGGTAAAACAGGGTAAGGCTTTGGCAAAAGCTACCGCAAAGAAGGGTAAGACATAATGGTTAAGCTCCTCGAAGATAAAGATCGTATCTTTCAAAACCTTTATGGCTTGAATGATTGGAGTCTGGATGCTGCGCGTGATCGCGGCGCATGGCTCGGCACAGCGGCGATGTTGGCGCAAGGCAAAGACTGGCTGATTGATCAAGTAAAATCCTCTGGCCTTCGCGGGCGCGGCGGCGCGGGTTTCCCGACGGGCCTAAAGTGGTCTTTCATGCCGAAAGAGGTGGGCAATCGCCCGCATTACCTCGTCGTTAATGCTGATGAATCTGAACCGGGCTCTTGTAAAGACCGCGATATTTTGCGCCATGACCCGCATTTACTGATCGAGGGCTGCTTGGTCGCGTCCTTCGCGATGCAAGCCCATGCGTGTTACATCTATGTACGCGGCGAATATATCCAAGAACGTAACCGTTTGGACGCGGCGATTAAAGAAGCCTATGCGGCAGGTCTTGTCGGTAAGAATGCTTGCGGGACGGGCTGGGATTTTGACATATATATGCATCATGGGGCTGGCGCCTACATTTGCGGTGAAGAGACAGCTTTGCTCGAATCGCTCGAAGGTAAAAAGGGGCAGCCACGCCTCAAACCACCATTCCCCGCTGGGGCAGGGCTTTATGGCTGTCCGACCACTGTGAATAATGTTGAATCTATTGCTGTTGTGCCAACAATTTTGCGCCGCGGCGTTGATTGGTGGACGCAATTTGGCCGTGACAACAATAAAGGCACCAAGGTCTTTTCCATATCTGGCCACGTCAACAAGCCATGTAATATCGAAGAAGCGCTCTCCATTCCGATGAAGACACTTCTTGAGGAATATGCAGGCGGCGTTCGCGGCGGTTGGGATAATCTGAAATGCGTTATTCCGGGCGGCTCTTCAGTTCCGCTCTTGCCGAAAGAAATTTGCGATACGGTCTTGATGGATTTTGACGCTTTGCGTGAGCATCAATCGGGCCTCGGCACGGCGGCAGTTATTGTTATGGATAAATCCACCGACGTTATCAAAGCTATCGCGCGGCTGAGCTATTTCTATAAGCATGAAAGTTGCGGGCAATGTACGCCTTGCCGCGAAGGTACTGGCTGGATGTGGCGCGTTATGGAACGCATGGTCAAAGGCGAGGCGGAGACGTCAGAAATTGACATGCTCCTCGAAGTGTCAAAACAGGTCGAAGGCCATACCATTTGTGCCCTCGGCGACGCGGCGGCATGGCCCATTCAAGGTCTTATCCGCCATTTCCGCCACGAAATCGAAGAGCGCATAGATAATTACCGGGCCAATAAACCGGTCTTCGTTCAGGCGGCGGAGTAAATCGTGGCGGCTGAATTCGAAGATTTAACCTTACGCATGCTTCGCGAAATCCGTGAAGACATGAGAGGTGTTAAAGATGAGGTTGGCAGTCTCAATCGACGAATGACGGCTGTTGAACGCGGTATCGGCGAGTTGAAAGTAGATATGGCTGAGACACATCACCGATTAGATAAATTCGGCGGGCGTATTGAACGAATTGAACGTCGACTGGACTTAACGGATAGCGCGTTTATGGAAGCCGCAGAAAAGTTTGAGGACTCATAGAGATGAGCGACCTACGCAAATTAAATATTGATGGCACTGAATATGAAGTGCCAGCGGATTACACGCTGATGCAAGCCTGTGAAGAGGCAGCAGGGGCAGAGATTCCGCGTTTCTGTTACCATGAGCGCCTCTCTGTGGCGGGTAACTGCCGCATGTGCCTCGTCGAGTGGGTTGGCGCGCCGAAGCCGCAAGCCTCTTGTGCGCTTCAGGTCAAAGATTTGCGCCCGAACCGTGACGGCACGCCTGCTAATATCCGCACAAATTCCGAGACCGTGAAAAAAGCACGCGAAGGCGTGATGGAGTTCCTCCTTATCAATCACCCACTCGATTGCCCGATTTGCGACCAAGGCGGTGAGTGTGACCTTCAAGACCAAGCTATGGCCTATGGCCGTGATGCGTCTCGTTTTGAAGAGAATAAGCGCGCCGTTGATGACAAACATATGGGCCCTCTGGTCAATACGATCATGACGCGCTGTATTCAGTGTACGCGCTGTGTGCGTTTCGTCACCGAAGTGGCTGGCGTCGAAGAAATTGGCTTGGCCTCTCGCGGAGAAGATGCTGAAATCACAACATATTTAGAGCAATCTCTGACATCTGAGCTTTCAGGCAATGTCATTGATCTTTGTCCTGTTGGCGCGCTGACCTCCAAGCCTTATGCCTTTAACGCACGGCCTTGGGAATTGGATCACGTTGAGTCTATTGACGTTATGGATGCCGTTGGATCAAACATTCGCGTCGATAGCCGCCGCGGCGCTGTATTGCGTATCATGCCAACGATAAATGACGCTGTGAACGAAGAATGGATTACGGATAAGGCCCGCTTTAACTGGGATGGTCTTGCGCGTCAGCGTTTGGATAAGCCTTACATTCGAGAGAATGGAAAGCTCCGCGCCGCAGGGTGGGACGAAGCTCTCGCTGTTGTGGCTGAAAAGCTCTCAGGTGAGCCAGAGTCTATCGCTGCCATTGCAGGTGATTTATGTGATGCGGAATCCATGAAGGCGCTTAAAGACTTGATGGAAAGCCTTGGCGTGAAGAATATTGATTGCCGCCAAGACGGGATGACCATCGGGCAAGGCGCGCGCCAATCTTACATCTTTAATTCGACTATCGATGGTATCGAAGATGCTGATGCTGTTCTAATTATCGGAGCAAACCCTCGCTTAGAAGCTTCGCTAGTCAACACGCGTTTGCGGAAAGCATGGATTGCAGGCGGCATGGAAATCGGTCTTATAGGTGACCCCGAAGATCTAACTTATGAGTATGAGCATTTAGGCACGAAGCCGTCTGACATAGCGTCTATTGCCAAATCGACGAAGGGATTCGCGAAGGCGTTTAAGGCCGCGAAAAATCCCGCCATTATTTTAGGCGCGGGCGCTCTTAACCGTGCAGATACAGATCAGATACTTAAAGCTGTCAGTGGATTAGCGAAAAAAGTAAATCTCGTTCGGGAAGGGTGGAACGGGCTTAATATACTGCATACGGCGGCCTCTCGTGTAGCTGGCCTAGATATGGGCTTCCTCCCTGGCGAAGGCGGGCTAGGCACAATCGAAATTCTTGATGCAGCTCAGCAAGGCGCTATGAAGACAGTTTTCCTTATGGGGGCAGACGAATTGGATACCTCCAAGCTTCAAAATGCATTTGTGATTTATCAGGGTAGCCACGGGGATGCTGGCGCGCATGTCGCTGATGTGATCTTGCCGGGGGCCGCTTACTCAGAAAAAGACGGACTTTATGTGAACCTGGAAGGCCGCGTTCAAATGGGAACGCGGGCGGTTGCGCCGAAAGGTGAGGCCAAAGAGGATTGGGCGATTATTCGCGCGCTTTCCGGCCATGTGAACCGCGTTCTGCCTTATGATAACCTTGGTGAGTTACGCGAAAAGCTCTTTGCAGATCATCCCACATTTGCGGGACTAGGTTATGCCCCGGGCGCAAGCGGCGCTGAGGATTTTGATATCTCTGCCATGGGTGAGAGCGGCAAAGTCTCTGCTGCACCTTTCGAAAATGCCGTGATAGATTTTTACATGACAAACCCAATTTTGCGCGCCTCTGATGTAATGGCGGAGTGCTCTGCGCTTAAAGATGGCGACCAAGTGCAAGAGGCGGCGGAATAATGACGATGTCTCTTATGCAATTCTGGTCGGATTTATCACCGCTTGCGTGGTTCGGATTAAAGTTCGCACAGGTGGGCGCTTTCGTGCTTCTTTTATCCGTTATACTTGCCTTCCTTATTTTGATGGATCGGAAAGTCTGGGCGGCAGTTCAAATGCGCCGAGGTCCTAACGTGGTTGGCCCGTTTGGTTTGTTGCAGTCTTTTGCGGACCTCCTGAAGTTTGTATTTAAGGAAATCATTATCCCGTCAGGCTCTGATAAGGGTCTCTTTATTCTCGCGCCCATCATCACACTTGTCATGGCGTTTCTGGCCTGGGCCGTGGTCCCAATCGCCCCTGGTTGGGTTATGTCTGATATTAACATCGGCGTTCTTTACGTGCTCGCGATCAGCTCGCTAGGCGTTTACGGCATCATCATTGGGGGTTGGGCTTCTAACTCTAAATATCCCTTTATGGGAGCGTTGCGCTCGGCCGCGCAGATGATCTCTTACGAAGTCTCTATTGGCTTTATCATTCTGACTGTTATCTTTCTCTCAGGATCGATGAACCTCTCTGCAATTGTTGATACACAAGCCGGAGGTTTGTTTAATTGGAACATGTTCCGCCTTAATCCGATGGGCGAATATGGTATCTGGAACATTCTATTATTCCCCATCATGTTTTATATGGGTATTATGTTTTTTATCTCAGCGTTAGCTGAGACGAACCGTCCGCCATTTGATCTGCCAGAGGCAGAATCCGAATTGGTGGCAGGATTTATGGTCGAATATTCCTCCACACCATACTTGCTCTTTATGTTTGGTGAGTATCTCAACATGACGCTGATGTGCGCGATGTTTACAATCCTATTCCTTGGTGGATGGCACGCTCCGATTGATATTGGCGTGCAATTTGTCCCGCCTGTTTTCTGGTTCACACTGAAATGTCTTTTGATGTTCTTTATGTTCGCAATGGTGAAAGCAATTGTTCCCCGCTATCGTTATGACCAACTCATGCGCTTGGGCTGGAAAGTTTTTCTGCCAACGTCACTCGCGGCCGTCGTTATCGTTTCGACATTCGTTGTCTTCCTGGGGGGAGGTGCTTAGATGTTTACCCGTATTAAACAGATCTTGCGCGGCGCGCTTCTTTTAGAATTTGCTTCGGCCTTTTGGCTCGCCATGAAGTATTTCTTCCGTCCAAAAGTTACAATTAACTATCCGTTTGAGAAGGGGCCTTTATCGCCTCGTTTCCGCGGGGAACATGCCCTGCGCCGTTATCCTTCCGGTGAAGAGCGCTGCATCGCTTGTAAACTTTGCGAAGCTATTTGCCCCGCCCAAGCGATTACAATCGAAGCTGAACCTCGCGAAGATGGGTCTCGCCGCACGACTCGCTACGACATCGATATGGTCAAATGTATTTATTGCGGGTTGTGCCAAGAGGCCTGTCCCGTTGACGCAATTGTGGAAGGGCCAAATTATGAATTCGCGACAGAGACCCGCGAAGAGCTTTATTATGACAAAGAAAAACTGCTAGAAAATGGCGATCGCTGGGAACGCGAGATTGCCAAAAACTTAGCATTGGATGCACCTTACCGTTAAAGCGGTAAGTAATGAAGGGACTATAAATCGTGTTGACGGTTATATCATTTTACTTATTGGCGTTTGTCGCTGTTGCTGCGGCCTTCATGGTGATTGCGGCAAGAAACCCGGTGCACTCAGTCATGTATCTTATCTTGACTTTCTTTAGCGCCGCTGGGCTTTTTATCCTGATGGGCGCAGAGTTTTTGGCGCTTTTACTTGTCATGGTGTATGTCGGCGCGGTTGCGGTGCTTTTCCTTTTCGTTGTGATGATGCTCGACGTGGATTTCGTGGAAATGAAGCAAGGCTTTCTCAACAATATTGGATTTGGGCTTTTGGTTGCCGGCATTTTACTGCTTGAAATGTTGATGGTCGGAGCAACCTATGTTTGGAAAGACGGGTCAACGGTCGTGGCGCGGGGCGATGAAGTCTCCAATATCGAAGCCTTTGGACGCGTTCTTTATACTGATTATGCAGGCGTTTTTGAAGCGGCAGGTTTCGTGCTGTTAGTCGCCATGATTGGCGCAATTGTGCTGACCTTGCGAGACCGCGATGGCGTTCGCAAGCAAGATGCTATGAGCCAGATGTCACGCACGAAAGAAACGGGTATGGAAATGGTTGATATCGAACCGGGACATGGGGTCGGATAATGGCAATCGGTCTTTCACATTATCTTGCCGTAGCGGCTATTCTTTTTACGGTTGGCGTCTTTGGTATTTTCGTAAATAGGAAAAACGTCATCATTATTCTTATGTGTGTTGAGCTTATCCTGCTGGCTGTGAATATCAACTTTGTCGCATTTTCTACGCATATGGCTGACCTTCCGGGCAATAACCCGATGGCTGGGCAAATATTTGCTTTGTTTATTTTGACCGTTGCGGCTGCTGAGGCTGCTGTTGGTCTTGCTATTCTCGTCGTCTATTTCCGTAATCGCGGAAACATCGCCGTTGAAAATATTGATCTGATGAAGGGTTAAGACGTTGCTTTATCATGTCATAGTCTTCGCGCCGCTTTTAGGCGCTATCATAGCAGGGTTGCTCGGAACGCGCTTTGGGCGTCAGTTCCTGCCTGAGAAGCCTTCAATGGTTGTTACAACCGGTTTATTATTTCTCTCAGCTATCTTGTCATGGGTCGCTTTATACAAGGTTGGTATAGGCCATGAGGAAGCTGATATAAAAGTCCTGCGATGGATGGATGTCGGCGACATGAAAGCGGATTGGGCGTTCAAAATTGATACGCTGACAGCCGTAATGCTTGTTGTGGTCAATTCTGTTTCTGCACTCGTGCACCTCTATAGTTGGGGATACATGAGCGATGATGAGTTTAAACCGCGCTTCTTCTCATATCTGTCTCTTTTCACATTTGCCATGTTAATGTTGGTAACATCCAATAACTTCATTCAACTTTTCTTTGGGTGGGAAGGCGTAGGGCTCGCCTCATATCTATTGATTGGGTATTACTTTAAAAAAGATACAGCTAATGCGGCGTCTATCAAAGCTTTCGTAACAAACCGCGTCGGGGACGTTGGTTTAGCGCTAGGCGTTATGACGGTATTCCTTGTTTTTGGATCGGTAAATTTCGACGTCGTGTTTAACGCAATAGCTGAAAATAGTGACCGCCGCCTCCCGTTCCTGGGGATGGAGTTTAATGCGATTGAGCTGATTGCGGCGCTTCTCTTTATTGGCGCGATGGGTAAGTCCGCACAATTCGTACTTCATGTGTGGTTACCGGATGCGATGGAAGGCCCGACACCTGTATCGGCGCTTATTCACGCGGCGACTATGGTGACGGCAGGTGTCTTTCTTGTATGCCGCGCCTCATCAATTTACGAAGCTGCGCCGATCACATCAGGATTCATTACCGCGATGGGCGCGTTTACGGCTTTGTTCGCGGCAACCGTGGCACTGGTTCAAAATGATATTAAGCGTGTCATTGCTTATTCTACCTGTTCACAGCTGGGCTATATGTTCTTTGCGGCGGGTGTCGGGGCCTATAGCGCGGCGATGTTCCACTTGTTTACACATGCCTTTTTCAAAGCCCTTTTGTTCCTTTGCGCGGGATCCGTTATTCATGCCTTACACCACGAACAAGATATGCGCAAAATGGGTGGCATTCGTAAAAAAGTACCCATTACCTATGCGGCAATGATCGTTGGCACATTGGCCATTACGGGTATCGGCATTCCTGCTATTGAAGCGAAAATTGGCTTTGCGGGATTCTTTTCCAAGGACGCGATTATCGAAGCTGCATATTCGGCAGGTATCGCAGGGTCCGGGTCAGGCTCATTCGCTTTCTGGGTCGGGATTACGGCTGCTCTCATGACGTCATTCTACAGTTGGCGACTTATCTTTATGACATTCCACGGCGATTATCGCGGCGACAAGCATACATTTGACCATGCGCATGAAAGCCCGAAAGTGATGCTCGTGCCTTTGGCCTTGCTCTCTCTGGGGGCTATTCTTGCAGGGGCCGTCTTCTATAAATATTTTATGGGTAATGCGGGTGACTTCTGGCACGGCGCACTTCCCTCAAAATATGGCGCAGGCCACGCAGCTATTGCCCCAGATTATCTGATGGCAGCCGCTGAAGGTTCTGCTGACGGTTATGATACTGTAAAACATACCGGGCCATTTGCTTTCTTATTTAATACATTCCACGGCTATCCGCGTTGGGTGCTTTTCTTGCCTCTAATAGTGTCTCTCAGCGGGCTTTTCATTGCTTTCATGATGTATATGCGCGGTGAGGGTGCTGCGAAACATATCCGGACTGTTGAAGAAACGGGCGGCGGACCACTCTATAACTTCTTGCTCAATAAGTGGTACATTGACGAGCTTTATGACGTCACAATTGTTAAGGGTGCGCGTAAGCTTGGCGATATTTTCTGGAAAATCGGGGATGTCAAAATCATTGATGGCTTGGGACCCAATGGCGTTGCTGCTTTTGCGGCAGGGTCAGCTAAGCGGCTCTCTAAGATACAATCGGGTTTTCTTTATCATTATGCCTTTGTCATGCTCATAGGCGTTGCGGCCATTATCGCCTTAGTGTTCCGTACGGTAGGAGGGTAGATCATGTTTGAAGGTCTTCCCATTCTCTCGCTGCTCACATTTATCCCGCTTGCAGGTGCCTTTTTGCTGATGTTTATGGCGCGTATCTCCAAAGAGGACGCGCAGGAGCAGCTCGCCAAAAACGCCCCGCGTGTGGCGCTCGTGATTTCAGGTGTTGTCTTTCTCTTATCCCTCTTGCTTACACTTGACTTTGACAGTTCTAAAGCCGGTTTCCAATTCGTTGAGGATACGTCATGGCTAGGCGGCGGCATTGATTACCGTTTAGGCGTAGACGGAATATCAATCCTCTTTGTGCTGTTGACAGCGTTTCTGACACCGCTCTGTATTTTTGCGAGTGAGACCTCGATTAAATCACGCATGCTCGAATATATGGTTGCGTTTCTGATTTTGGAAACGCTGATGATCGGAACATTTGTCGCGCTTGATTTGGTGCTTTTCTATCTCTTCTTTGAAGCTGTCCTTATTCCGATGTTTATTATTATTGGTGTTTGGGGCGGTAAGAACCGTGTTTATGCAAGCTATAAATTCTTCCTTTATACACTGCTTGGTTCTGTTCTTATGTTGGCCGCTATCCTCTGGATTTATAATTTCAGTGGACAGCAATTAGGCGCGCCGACGACAAATATGGAAACGCTCATCAATGAGTTGAAAATTCCTGGCGGTGTTCAGACATGGCTCTGGCTAGCTTTCTTTGCCTCATTCGCCGTAAAGATGCCGATGTGGCCCGTTCACACATGGCTACCTGATGCTCACGTTGAAGCCCCGACGGCAGGCTCTGTTATCCTAGCGGGTATTTTGCTTAAGCTTGGCGGTTATGGTTTTTTACGTTTCTCATTGACGCTCTTCCCTAATGCATCTCTCGAACTTGCGCCGCTAATATTCTGGATGTCTGTAATTGCGATTATCTACACCTCGCTCGTGGCTTATCGTCAGAACGACATTAAAAAACTGATTGCCTATTCATCCGTGGCCCATATGGGTTTTGTGACCATGGGCATCTTCGCCTTTAACCTGCAAGGCATTCAGGGCGGCATTTATCAAATGCTCAGCCATGGGATTATCTCAGGCGCGCTCTTCTTTTGTGTCGGCGTGATATACGATCGTATGCACACCAGAGAGATCGCTTTTTATGGAGGGCTTGTGAAGCGGATGCCCGTTTACGCGGCTTTCCTCATGCTCTTTACAATGGCCAATGTGGGCTTGCCGGGAACATCAGGCTTTGTCGGCGAAATTCTTACGATGGTCGGCGCTTATCAGGTTAGCCCTTGGATTGCGGCAGGGGCTGCTCTCGGTATGATTTTGTCGGCTATGTATGCGCTTCACCTTTACCGCGAAGTTATCTTTGGCGAGCAAACCAACGAAAAGCTAAATGATATTTTAGATATGAATCGCCGCGAAGTGCTTATCCTCGCACCCCTGGCAATAATGACCATTGTTCTTGGTGTTTATCCGTCACTTATAACCGATATTACATCGGCATCTGTTGAAAACCTGATTGCGAATTTTAACACCGCAACAGCTACGACAGGGAATTAAGGCTATGTTGCAGACTATCTCACTTTTTGCCCCGCAGCTTGTTCTGGCGTTCTTCGCCTCACAGCTTCTCTCAACTGGTGCTTTTGCCAAAAAAGATATTTCAGTTGGTGTCCGCTACTTTGCGGTTGGCGTATTGGTGCTTTATGCGCTTATCGGGTTTGTTTTGGGGCAGCCAACAGGGACGGCTTTTAAAGGCGCTCTGATTGTTGATAGCTACAGCCACTATATGAATTTCTTCTTGGGCATGTCCGCTGCAGCAGCCTTGATGTTTTCCAAGAGTTTTTTCCAAACTGAAAAGCTGGACCGTTTTGAGTTTTCCGTCTTGGTTCTTTATTGCACGCTCGGTATGTCGATCATGGTCTCGTCCAATACGTTGCTTTCGCTTTACATCGGTATTGAGATGCAGTCTCTGGCGCTTTACGTTATGGCCGCATTTAACCGCGATAGCCTTCGTGCTTCAGAAGCGGGTCTGAAATATTTTGTCCTCGGTGCTATTTCTTCTGGTCTTCTGCTCTATGGCGCTTCGCTCATATACGGATTTACAGGTTCTCTTGAGTTTACACATATTGCCCAAGTTGTTTCAGAGGGCGCAACACCGGGGATTATTGCTGGTATGGTGTTCCTGCTTTGTGGTTTGGCCTTTAAAATCTCCGCCGCCCCGTTCCATATGTGGACACCAGATGTGTATGAAGGTTCGCCCACGCCAGTGACAGGTTTCTTTGCCGGCGCTCCTAAATTTGCCGCTATGGCGCTTATCGCCCGTCTGCTGGTTGGCCCGTTTGGCGATATTACAACACAGTGGCAGCAGGTGATTATCGTCCTCGCTGTTCTATCAATGTTTGTGGGCGCGATTGGCGCTTTGACACAAACCAACATCAAACGCCTTATGGCTTATTCCTCCATCGCGAATATGGGCTATGCGCTTGTGGCTCTATCCGCAGGAACGCAGGCTGGTGTAAAAGGTATGCTTATCTTTATGAGCATCTACACCATTACCGTTATAGGTATCTTTGCTTGTATTCTTCAAATGCGCATTCGTAACGGAATGGTGGAGCAGATTTCAGACTTGGCAGGATTGTCCAAGACTAATCGCGGTCTCGCCATAGTGCTCACGATGTTTATGTTCTCGGTGATGGGCATTCCGCCATTGCTTGGCTTTTTCGGTAAGTTTTTTGCCTTTATCCCGGCCATGGAAGCGGGCTTGACGTGGCTTGTAGTGCTAGCGCTCGTCGCGTCTGTAATCGGCGCATTCTACTATCTGCGCCTTGTGAAAATCATGTGGGGAGATGAGAATGAGAACGAATTTGTTCAAGCGCCAAAGACATTGCGAGGTCTCGCCGTAATTACAGCTTTGCTTGTATTCCCACTTTTGCTCCTTCCAATGATCTCTATCCCGGCTCAGAGTTGGATTTCCCAAGCTGCCGCGAGCTTGTTTTAATTGAGATTTATTGAACTCGACAGCGTTGACTCAACCAATGCTCAAGCGAAGCGTTTAGCCGAGCAGGGTGATTTTGGCCCAGTTTGGATTCGCGCAGATAAGCAAAGCGCAGGTCGGGGCCGAAGAGGGCGAACATGGACGTCCGAAACAGGAAATCTTTTCTGCTCAGGTCTCTATCCGCATGATGGCAATGCGCATCAATTAGCGCAACTCAGCTTTGCGGCTTCTCTAGCGCTTGCTGATACGCTTGAACACTACGTGCCAAGAAATCTCATCAGCCTAAAATGGCCTAATGATGTCTTATTGGCGCGCGCGAAGACAGCGGGGATTTTGCTTGAAAGTGGTCACACCCAACTTAACATCGCCCATCATCAAAAGTGGATTGTTGTGGGTATCGGTGTAAATCTGACACATCACCCCGATATGACGGAATATCCTGCTACTCATGTCATGGCGCATATACCGCAAGAAAAATTGACCGGCCCCGAACCTGTGATGACAGGCGCGCAAACCGTACTTGCAATTTTGGCTGCGCGCTTCACTCATTGGCGGCATATGCTCCTGACCCAGGGGTTTGCGCCCATAGGACAAGCTTGGATGGAGCGGTCTTATAACATACCCGGCGCTGTCAACGTGCGTCTTCCCTCTGAAACATTCACAGGCGAAGCGTTAGGACTCGATCAAAATGGAGCGTTGCGTGTCCGCCTAGAGAATGGCACCATAAGAGATGTACATGCTGGAGATGTCTTCTTCGGTGCGGAATAGGAAAGTAAATGCTTCTCGCTATTGATACAGGAAATACTAATACGCTTTTCGCCATTCATGATGGAAAAGATTGGGTGGTCGAATGGCGCATCGCTACAGATGCGGCTCGCACAGCCGATGAATATGCTGTTTGGTTTCACCAGCTTATGGAGATGCAGGGCTTTAAGTTTACGGATATCGAGGCCTGTGTGATCTCTACGGTTGTCCCGCAATCACTCTTTAATATGCGTAACCTCGCAAGGCGGCACCTGAAAGTCGAACCGATAATCATTGGTGATGAAGGCGTAAAAATTGGTGTTGGTGTGCGAACGGATAACCCCAAAGAAGTTGGCGCCGACCGTCTTGTGACAGCATTAGGAGCCGTGCAGAAATACAAAGGTAACCTTATCATCATCGACAGCGGAACGGCGACCACATTCGATGTTGTGTCCGAAGATAAGCATTTCGAAGGCGGCATTATCGCGCCAGGCATCAACTTGTCAGTGCGTGCTCTTCATGAAGCCGCCGCACAGCTACCAAGAATTGCAATTGTAAAGCCTAATAAAGTCATCGGGAAAAATACGGTAGAAGCCATGCAATCCGGCATTTTTTGGGGCTATATCGGTCTTATTGATGGTCTCGTACGTAAGATAATAGAAGAAGACGGACGAGACTTCACAGTCATTGGGACGGGCGGCGTTGCGTCACTTTTCCAAGGTGCATCTGAGACGATACAGCACTACGATTCGAACCTGACGATAGACGGCCTTTTAGAGATTTGGCGCCTCAATAAATAGAAAAGATGAGCGCTTAGATGGCACAAAAAAATAAAAATGAACTTTTATTTCTCCCCCTTGGAGGGTGCGGCGAGATTGGGATGAACCTCAACCTCTTTGGTTTTGGTCCGCCCAACAACCGCAAATGGGTGATTGTTGATATTGGTGTGACCTTTGGTGGTGCAGATACGCCGGGTGTAGAAATTATCATGCCGGATATCGAATTTATCCTCTCTATCAAGAAAGACTTGCTCGGTATTGTCCTTACACACGCCCATGAGGATCATATGGGCGCACTTAGCCGCTTATGGCCGCAACTGGAATGCCCAGTCTATGCCACGCCTTTTACAATGTATTTGGTCAAAGACCGTCTCTCTGAATTTGGCTTGCTTGATTTAGTTGAGCTGCATGAGGTGGAGCTAAAGAGCAAATTTAGCCTTGGTCCATTCGACTTTGAGCTTATCACCATGACCCATTCTATCGCAGAGCCGAACGCACTCGCGATACGCACAGAGCTTGGCACTATCCTCCATACAGGCGATTGGAAAATCGACGAAGCCCCGCAAATTGGCGAGCCCGTTGATGCAAGAGCTCTCAGAGCGCTTGGCGATGAAGGTGTCCTCGCCATGGTCTGTGACAGTACCAATGTTTTTTCGCCGGGCTATGCAGGCAGTGAAGATGGCGTGCGAGATGAATTGATAAAACTCGTAGGTGAGTATGCGGGGAAGGGCGTCGCGGTTGCGTCATTCGCCTCCAACGTTGCTCGTCTTGAATCCGTGATGATGGCGGCCAAAGCTAATGACCGCTCCGTCTGCCTCGTTGGGCGCTCGATGAAACGCATGACAGCGGCCGCCAAATCCATCGGACTCCTAAAGAATGTTGGTCATGTTATTGATGAAGATGATGCTCGCTCCATGCCGGCGGCTCATGTGCTCTATCTTTGCACAGGGTCTCAAGGCGAGCCCCGCGCCGCACTCTCGCGTATCGCGGCGGGTGAACACCGCAATGTGCGTTTTCATAAAGGCGACGTTGTTATCTTCTCCTCTAAGATCATCCCGGGTAATGAGAAGGGCATCTTTGCGCTGCAAAATGCACTTGCCGATGATGGCGTGGAAATCATCACAGAGAAAATGCGTCCTATTCACGTCTCGGGGCATCCTTGCCGAGGTGAATTGGAGCAAATGTATGAGTGGGCAAGGCCCCTAATTGCAATACCCGTTCACGGCGAAAGGCGGCATTTGCTAGAGCACGCTAAACTCGCACGCACTCTCGGCCCAAAATATGCCGTTGCCCCCCGAAATGGTGAGATGTTCAGCCTTTCAAAAGACGGTGTAGAGATCGTCGATATTGTGCCTTCAGGCAGATTGCATCAGGACGGGAATGCTATTGTTTCCGACCGCGATGAAGGTCTACGTCTGCGTAAAAAAATGGCCTATGCTGGCCATGTCAGTGTCAGTCTTGTCTTTAACGGCAAAGGTCACCTCGTGAGCGGCCCTGAACCCCGTATTTCTGGCTTTGCCGAAGGCATTGATGGGAGTTTTATTGAGGCGCTTATAGACGGCGTCGCAGATGAAGCTGAGGACGTATTTGAAGCGATGAGTCCCAGATCACGCCGCGATGAAGATCTGGTCGAAGAGCAGCTCATGCGAAAAATAAAACGCTATGTTAAAGAACAAACTGGCAAACGCAGCCATATTGAAATCATCGCGCATAAGGTGAAATAAGATGAGTTATGAAACTTTTTTAGGTCCCCTAAATCACGTCGGCATTGCAGTTCCCGATATTCACAAAGCGATCGAAATGTATCGTGATGTCTTTGGTGTTAAGAACATCTCAAAGCCGGCCGATTTGCCGCCCCAAGGTGTGACCTATGCTTTCGTGAACTTTCCAAGCGGTCAGGTGGAGCTTATTCAGCCCTATGGCGATAGTTCCCCCATCACAAAGTTTCTGGAAAAGAACCCCAAAGGCGGTCAGCATCATATCTGTTTTGAAGTCAAAGATATCCACGCCGCAAGCCTGGCTATGGCAGAGAAGGGGATGCGCGTATTAAATGAGCCGCGCATAGGGGCGCATGGAACGCCTGTTGTGTTCCTTCATCCTGGTGATTCCGGGGGTGTGCTGATTGAGCTCATGGAAACACCAAAAGAACCCCACTAACAGCAGCTTATGTCACCGTTCTCACTTTTCGTTGTTTATTTGCTTATCTGGTGGCTTACCCTTTTTGCTGTCCTGCCTTTGGGTGTGCGCGGACAAGCTGAGGATGGCGAAGTCGTCAGAGGCTCTGAGCCGGGGGCACCGGTCGAGAGTAATATGAAACGCAAGGTCAAGATTACCACAATTTTTGCTACAATAATCTGGGTAGTCGTGTGCTCTATTATCTGGAGTGGTATCCTGAGTTGGGACATGATAGCGGATTGGCTAAATATCGATAAGCTTGCTGAATAGCCTAAGCTTAAATAATCGTCCATCACCTCATACGCGAACTTGTGGCAGCGTCCACAACCCGCTAAGCCTACGTAAAATAACAAGGAATCTCTATATGCGTTTGTCACGCTACTTTCTGCCGCTTCTTAAAGAGACGCCGTCTGACGCAACGATTGCCTCTCACCGTTACATGCTTCGCGCAGGTATGGTTAAACAGGACAGTGCAGGGATTTATATCTGGCTCCCGCTCGGCTTTAAGGTGCTTAAGAAAATCGAGCAGATTGTCCGCGAAGAACAAAACAAAGCGGGTGCGGTTGAAATGCTCATGCCGACTATTCAATCGGCAAACCACTGGAAAGAAACAGGGCGTTATGATGCCTATGGGCCAGAGATGCTCCGCATTACGGATCGCGGCGACCGCGAGCTGCTTTACGGCCCGACTAATGAAGATATGATAACGGATATGTTTCGCACTTATGTGAGGTCTTACAAAGATTTACCGCAATGTCTTTATCATATTCAGTGGAAGTTTCGCGATGAACGCCGCCCGCGTTTTGGCGTGATGCGCGGCCGTGAGTTTCTTATGAAAGACGCTTACAGTTTTGATATTGATGCCGAGACAGCCCGCGAGTCCTATAACCGTCAATTCGTCGCTTACTTAAACACTTATGCACGTATGGGTCTGAAAGCGGTGCCGATGCGCGCGGATACAGGGCCAATTGGCGGAGACTTGTCCCACGAATTCCTTATATTGGCCGAAACGGGAGAAAGCGAAGTATTCTGTCACAAAGATCTTGTTGATATGGCGCCTCCAGGCGTCGTCGCGGATGACGATTTGCAGAGCATCGTAGATAGCCGCACATCGCTTTATGCCGCTACAGATGAAATGCACAATGCGGATGAGTTTGCCAAAGTGCCTTCTGATAAGCGGCTTTCGGCGCGGGGCATCGAGGTGGGTCATATCTTTTATTTCGGTGAGAAATACTCTGAACCTATGAAAGCCCAAGTGCAGGGGCCAGATGGAAAGAACACAAACATTCATATGGGGTCTTATGGAGTCGGCGTGTCTCGCTTGGTTGGCGGCATCATTGAAGCCAGCCATGATGACAATGGTATCATCTGGCCGAAATCTGTGACTCCATTTGGCGCAGGGATTATCAATCTAAAAGTCGGCGATGAAGCAGCTGATGCGGCTTGCGAGGACCTCTACTCGAAGCTTAGCGAAGCAGGTATTGATCCGCTTTATGATGATAGAAATGATCGCGGTGGTCAGAAATTCGCGCGTATGGACCTTATCGGCTTGCCCTATCAACTTGTTATTGGGCCACGCGGCCTGAAAGAAGGCGTTGTTGAAGTCAAAACAAGGGCCACAGGTGAAAAACAAAATATGACGCCCGAAGCGGCAGTGAACTTTATTATCAACGAATATGAGGGCATTGCGTAGGTGAATGCACCCGCTGACATAAAATCCTTCGCGGGCGGGCAGAATAAGCCCTTTGGCGCGGTCGAACGTATGATTGCTATGCGTTACCTCCGCGCTAAGAAAACCCAAGGCGGGGTAGGCCTCATTGCGGCAATTTCTTTCACCTGTATCATGCTCGCTATCGCCGCGATGATTATCATTATGTCGATTATGAATGGCTTTCGTGAGGACATGATACGCCTCACAATTGGCTCGGAAGGGCATATGTATGTTGCGTCTAGTAGCCCGCAACCTACGCCAGAGAGCGTTGATGCGCTTGAAAAACGCTTGGCGACGGTTGACGGCGTAGAAAAGTCATTTCAATTCACGCAGGATTTCACGGGGGTTCAAGCCAATGGTCAATTTGCGTTGGCGCAAGTGATCGGAATTTCGCCGCAAAATCTGCAAAGCTATGAGCTTATTTCTTACAGCGTCATTGCGGGTTCACTTCAAAACTTCGGATTAGGCCGGAGTAGTGAAAACCAGATCGCGATCGGTATTGGCCTCGCGAGTCAATTGGGCCTATCGGTAGGTGACAGATTATTGGTGTTTTCACCCCGAACCCGCCAAACCATAAGTGGTCCGGTACCTGTCAAAAAAGCCTACACCGTAGGGGCTATTTTCCAAGTGGGGCTTTATCAAACCGACCTATCCTATATTTATATGGAGTTTAATCAGGCGACCCAGCTCTTCGAAGGGGGCCGCGTGTCTGGCGAAATTCAGCTACGTCTTGAAAATCCGGATGACATTGATCGCTTGCAACGCCCTGTCACTGAGGCGGCGCAAGAGCCGATTTTCATCCAAACATGGAAAGACAGGAATGCCACGACAGCAACGGCGTTGCGCACGGAACAAATCGCCATGCGCTTCATCTTTATGATTGTGGTGATTATTGCCGCGTTTCCTGTGCTCGCCTCCATGATCATGCTTGTCAAAAACAAGTCCAAAGATATTGCGATATTGCGCACGATCGGTACGACCCAAGGCGGAATATTACGCATATTTTTTATGTCGGGCGCAATGATTGGGATATTGGGAACGCTTGTCGGATTGATTTTGGGCATTCTCTTTTGCCTAAATATCGGGGCCGTACAATGGGCGATAGAGACGGTGACTGGCACGGAGCTTTTCCCGGCTGATGTCTATCAACTCTCTGGCGGCATTCCGGCGAAAATCGTCTGGTCCGAAGTTTTTGGCGTGGCCTTTTGGGGCTTTGTGATTTCTGCGGCGGCGACGTTCTTCCCCGCTTGGACAGCGTCTAAAATCGACCCTGTGGATGCGCTGAGGTATGAGTAAGCGTTATGAATAGTTCTCGCCGCCCCATACTCTCCGTTCGCAATCTGCACCGCTCTTATCAATCGGGACCAAAGGCCCTGCATGTCATGATGGGGGCGGATATTGATATTTATCCCGGCGAGATGGTCGGGCTTATCGGGCCTTCGGGCTCGGGTAAATCGACCTTGCTTCATGCGGCCGGATTGCTGGAAAAGCCCAATGCGGGCGAAGTCTTTATCAATGGCCGGGAATGCCTGAAACTCCCCGATGATCAGCGCACAGCCATTCGCCGCGAGACCATCGGTGTCGTCTATCAATTTCATCATTTGCAAAAGGAATTTTCCGCGCTGGATAATGTCGCCATTCCGCAGATGATAGCGGGTAAGAGCCATAAGCTAGCCGAAGCCGAAGCCGCACGCCTCCTTGGCATTATGGGCTTGTCCGAACGCTCTCATCACAAGCCCAGCCAGATGTCAGGCGGGGAACAGCAACGCGTCGCCATCGCCCGCGCAATTGCCAATAAACCGCAAGTCCTGCTGGCGGATGAGCCGACAGGAAACCTGGATCCAACAACTTCAGGCAATGTCTTTCAAAGCTTGTTTGACCTCACCCGGCTAGAAAGCGTCTCAGCTCTCGTCGCCACCCATAATATGGAACTGACAAAATATATGGATAGGGTACTGACCGTGCGGGATGGGTTGGTGGTTCCGTTTAATCGGTAGCGGTTGGTAAGCTGCTTTCAACAACCAACCTTTCATATGAGTATTATGAGTTGCCGAAATTAGCTAAAAACTCTACAGATTTGTTCTTTCCTAGATTTTTAGCCTCTTCTTCTGGGGTAGCATAACTATCTATACGAGTTCTTATCGTTCGGTCGGCAACTGCTTGAAGCAGTATTTTCATTGCTCTTTGATCCTCCCTGACTGCAGCCATGTGCAATGGAGTCCAATCATTTGTTCCATGAGCGTTCACATCAGCTCCAGCTTGGACCAGAAGCTCCAATATTTTGTACTTGTTAGGCAACGTACGGTCTATGGAATTATGAAGAGGGGTGTAACCTTCATCATCTCTAAAATTTAGCTCCACTCCTTTGGAAATCATCCATTTAACAGTCTCTAATGACCCGCAATCAATAGCGTTTGTAATCCAATATCGCTCTACGAAGTTATCTTTTTCAAATGGAAAGCCACTTATAGCAACTGATAAGGCTTCCAGTTTGCTTTCATCTGTATCCCTAAGTACTTCCAAAGCATCAACATATTCGTCGCCGTTCATATTCAGCTCCTATTCAACCGCGCCGAAACCACATAAAACACTACACCCATCAATATAATCCCTAAACCACCCAACGCCTTATCGGGTTCATTTATCACCACAAAGGCCAGCATAAAGGCTGTAATCGCCAGATAGACCAGCGGCACCACGGGATAGCCCCATGTCTTATAGGGACGGGGGAGGTCGGGCTCGCGGTAGCGCAGTACAAAAACACCCAAGATGGCGAGGAAGCTGTTCAGGGCGAGCATGGCGCCTGCAAAGACGACAATGGCCTTAAAGCTCGACGTTACGATATAAATCAGCGCGATGGCGGATTGGAAGTAAATTGCATTGCGCGGAATGCCGTCTTTATTGACCTTGCCCAAAAACTTAAGCGCTTTGAAATCCTCGCCAATGGCTTGGAGCGCGCGTGGCCCGGCGAGGGTCATGGCGCTAACGGTGGAGATGAGGAGGAGCGAGAGCATCCCGCCCGCAATCCGCGCGCCTGTCTCGCCGAATATGCCTTTGGCGGCGATATAGCCAATCTCGACTTGGCCTTCCATCGCCTCCATCGGCGCGGCGTAAAGGAAGACGTAATTGAGCAGCACATAAAGCGCCATCACGAGGCCTGTGCCAAATATGAGAATACGCGGCAGATCACGCTGCGGGTTCTCAAGCTCGCCCGATATATAAACGGCGGCGTTCCATCCTGTATAGGCATAGGCGACATAAATCAGCGACACGCCGAAAGCGGCGCTGGTGATGATGTCCCAATCGCCCGCTTGCGGTAGTGGCGAGATGGGCTGCGGGTTTGAGGTAAAGATAAAGGCGGAGAGACAGAAAGCCAAAATCAGGATGACTTTGATGGCGGTAAAGCCATATTGGAACCCGCCACTGGCTTGGCGGTTGCGGCCATGGACGAGGGTGACGAGGATGACAAGTGCGCAGGCGAGGGCTTTGGCGATCCACGGCGCGTAATCACCGGGCAGGGCGGCTGTGCTATATGTCCCAAAAGCAAGAGAGACGGCGGCAATGGGAGCAGCGAAGCCAATCACGGCGGAGACCCAGCCTGAGATAAACCCGGCCATAGGGTGATAGATACGCCCCAAGAAATTATATTCCCCACCCGAGCGGGGCAGGGCCGCGCCAAGCTCCGCATAGGTCGCCGCGCCGCAAAGCGAGGCGATACCGCCGACAATCCAAAGCATCATAATCGCAAAGACGGACTGAATATCGACGAGCTGAAAGCCTAACGAGGTAAACACGCCTGTGCCGACCATATTGGCTACGATGACGGCAGTGGCCGTGTGGGGGCTGTAGAAACTCTTCATAACTCCGTTTTGCGCAGGGTATTCGGCGCTGTCCAGATTATAAAAGAATCACTTATTGACATATGGATAATTATGTATAGAACAAAAAGTGAACATATACAGTATAGCGCAGTTTTCGCGCACAGTTTTATTTGGGAGGATACTATGAAACAGATCGCACTAGATGTTACCACGGGACTGGTCATGGCAGGATTCGTCGGTGTTGCGACGATGTGGATGATGGTAATTGGGGGCTAATAAGCCCCGATTAGAAGCGGAGGAAAATCGTGGCTAAATCGCCGATGTTTGTGCATCTCCGCTCCCGCTCGCCTTACTCCATGCTTGAGGGCGCGCTTAAGATTAAAGAAACGGCCAAACGCGCACGCTCCATGCGTATGCCCGCTCTGGCGCTGACCGACACCAACAACATGTGCGGGGCGCTTGAGTTCTCCGACATAATGAGCGGTGAGGGCGTTCAGCCGATTATGGGGCTGACGCTGAGCCTTGATTTAGAAATTGACGATCAGCCGGGACAGCTTCGCAAAGACCCTGACGGCACAATAGCGCTACTCGCCCAGAATGAGGCGGGCTATGGCAATCTGATGACCCTAACCAGCGCGGCTTTTTTAGATGTGGACGCGACTGATTTACCCCATGTGAAATCTGCGCGTTTAGCCGATCATACAGAGGGCGTGATTGCGCTGACGGGCGGCCCTGATGGGGCGCTTAATAAGCTTATTTGCCAAGGTCGTTTGGATGAGGCGGAGAAATGGCTTGATCATCTGGCGGCGATATATCCGCAGCGGCTTTATGTTGAGCTACAGCGCCACGACCTCCCGCACGAGATAGAAGCCGAGAAGGTTCTCATTGAATGGGCCTATGCTAAGGGCCTACCCCTTGTTGCGACCAACGAACCTTACTTTATAGATCCCGATATTTATGAACCCCATGATGCACTCCTCGCGATGAATGAAGGGTCATATATCCTTGAAAAAGATCGCCGGAAACTGACGCGCCAGCATTATTTTAAGTCCTCCGAGGAAATGGCCGCTTTATTTAAGGACATCCCCGAAGCGGTTGAAAATACGATAGATATAGCTATGCGTTGTGCTTTTAAAGCGCATAAAAGAGCGCCAATTTTACCGAATTTTGGTGATGGCTCTTTAAGTGAAGGAGATATCCTCGCCCAGCAAGCCCGAGACGGCCTTAAAGCCCGATTAGAAAAAGTTGAACTCTCTGCCACAGAAGAGGAATATTACGCGCGCCTCGATTTTGAAATCGGCATTATCCGCAAGATGGGTTTTCCCGGTTACTTCCTCATTGTTTCGGACTTTATCAAATGGGCCAAAGAGCAAGGCATTCCTGTCGGGCCGGGGCGAGGGTCGGGCGCGGGCTCTGTGGTGGCATGGGCGCTTTTGATTACCGATCTTGACCCCCTTAAATACGGTCTGCTTTTTGAGCGTTTCCTAAATCCCGAACGGGTCTCCATGCCAGACTTTGATATCGACTTTTGCCAAGAACGCCGCGGTGAAGTTATCAAATATGTGCAGGAAAAATATGGTGCAGACCAAGTGGCGCACATTATCACCTTTGGAACGCTTCAAGCGCGGGCCGTGGTGCGCGATGTGGGCCGTGTCATGCAAATGCCGCTTGGTCAAGTAGATCGTCTTGCCAAACTCGTCCCGTCTAATCCCGCTAACCCCGTTACGCTTTCAGAGGCGATACAAATGGAAAAAGGCCTGCGCGAAGCTCGCGCCGAAGACCCGGCTGTGAATCGTCTGCTAACAACCGCGCTTAGCCTCGAAGGGCTTTACCGGAACGCCTCAACCCATGCGGCGGGTGTTGTGATTGGCGATCGTCCGCTGACCGAGCTTGTTCCGCTTTACCGCGATCCGCGCTCTGACATCCCCGCAACACAATTCACCATGAAATGGGCAGAAAAAGCAGGGCTGGTAAAATTTGACTTTTTGGGCCTGAAAACGCTGACCGTTATTGACAGGTGCATCAAATATCTAGCCAAACAGGGGGTAGATCTCGATATTGACGCTGTCAGTACGACAACGCCGGAAGCGTACAAGCCTTTGGCCGAGGGGTTATCGGCGGGTGTGTTCCAGCTTGAAAGTTCGGGCATGCGAGATGTTCTACGTAAAATGGCCCCTGATAGCATCGAAGAACTCACTGCGCTTATCTCGCTCTACCGTCCGGGCCCAATGAAAAATATTCCGATGTATATTGACCGGAAATATGGTCGCGCGGATATCGAATATCCGCATGAGAGCCTCAAAGATATTCTCGAAGAGACTTACGGCGTTATCATTTATCAGGAACAGGTCATGCAAATCGCGCAAGTTCTTTCGGGCTACTCGCTTGGCGAAGCAGACCTTCTGCGCCGCGCCATGGGTAAGAAAGACCAAGCCGAAATGGACCGGCAACGCTCCCGCTTCGTAGAGGGCGCGGCAGAGCGCATGAATGTCGATGCGAAGCTCTCCAATTCCATCTTTGATTTGGTCAATGAATTTGCGGGGTATGGTTTTAACAAATCTCACGCCGCCGCCTATGCGATGATTTCATTCCAGACGGCTTATCTGAAAGCACTGCATCCGACCGAATTTATCGCGGCCATCATGTCCCTCGATATCGCCAATGTCGAAAAGCTTGCGCAGTTTTTCCAAGAGGCCAAACGTATGGATATGACCATTCAGCCGCCTTGCGTAAACCGCTCTATGGCCGATTTTGATGTCGCGGATGGGGCCGTGCTCTATGCGCTAGGCGCGCTTAAAAATGTTGGCGTTGAAGCCATGCGCCATGTGGTCGAGGAGCGCGAGGCGAACGGCCCCTATAAAGACCTGTTTGATTTCGCCCGCCGTGTAGATACGCGGATTGTCAATAAACGTGCCTTTGAAAACCTTGCGCGGGGCGGGGCCTTTGATTGCCTAGAACCAAACCGTGCGCGTTCACTCGCATCCGCCTCCATCCTGCAACAAATCGGGTCCCGCGCTGCGCAAGAAAAAGAGAGCGCGCAGAACAGCCTCTTTGGAGATGCTCCCGAAACCATGGCCGAGCCGGAACTGCCTAATCCGCAGCCTTGGAGCAATGTGGAGCAGCTCGATCACGAGCTTGGCGCGATTGGGTTTTATCTCGGCGGCCATCCGCTAGAGACTTTTCTTCCCGTGTTAGAGCGCAAAAAAGCTATCATGGCGGCAGATATTGACGACCGTTTTAAGGCGGGTGCGCGTAATATGCGGCTGGCGGGTGTTGTGCGTAAACGCCAAGAACGCATGAGCAAACGCGGCAAACGCTTTGCGTGGGTCAACATTTCCGATCCGACAGGAGAGTTTGAAGTTTTCTTCGGCGAAGAGCTTTTAGCCGTGAACCGCAATATCTTAGAAGCAGGCGCCCTTATCGAACTTACGGCAGAGGCCAAAGACCGGGAAGGCGAGATTAGCCTTTTTGCCAATACGGTGACATCGCTGGAGCTAACGGGCGAGGTGTCACTCATAAAAGGCCTGCAAATTCGCCTCCGCTCGGCGACGATTGAAACTTTGGATGAACTTGAAAAAACACTTGAAACGCTTAAATCGGCGCCAGCCAAAACAACAGGTTATGTCGAAATTTTGGCCCCATTAGACGGTAGCCGCGAAGGCCATTGGCGATTGCCCGGCAAATGGGGAATTGATGCGTCGATACAGAAGGCAATTAAAGCGCATAGAGCGGTCGAGATGATAACCGAGATTGCGGCATGATATGCCAATCCTCCCACATCCGTCATTATCTGATCAAGTCGGGTGATGACGGGGCTTTAGATTTCCCAAAACAAACCCCTTGCATTCCTCTCAATCCCCGCTATACGGCGCGCTTAATTCGCGTATAGGTGCGGGCTCTTGACATATAGTCATTTGTCCATTCCGGTGGGACTAGCAATCATGTTTGTCTCCACACCCTATACAGGCCAACCGGAACAAGGAGATATCCATGGCTTTACCTGAATTTTCAATGCGCCAATTGCTAGAAGCAGGCGTACACTTTGGGCACCAGACACACCGCTGGAACCCTAAAATGGCGCCTTATATCTTTGGTGCGCGCTCAGGCATCCATATTATGGACCTGTCACAAACCGTGCCTCTCTTGCATCAAGCCCTCGTCCAAGTGCGCGAAGTCGCGTCCAAGGGTGGCCGTGTTCTTTTTGTAGGCACAAAACGTGCCGCGTCTGAGCCTGTCGCAGCTGCTGCATCGCGTTGTGCCCAGTATTATGTCAATCACCGCTGGTTAGGCGGTATGTTGACAAATTGGCAGACAATTTCCGGATCTATTTCTCGCCTTCGTGAGCTTGAAGCGCTTCTTGGCGACCAAGCCGAAGATGCCGATACAGGCCTAACGAAGAAAGAGAACCTTAAGCTGACACGTGAGCTTGAAAAGCTCGATAAAGCGCTAGGCGGAATTAAGGATATGGGCGGGAAGCCTGACCTAATGTTCGTGATTGACACGAATAAAGAGGGCATTGCGATCAAAGAAGCGCGCCGCCTTGGTATTCCTGTTGTCGCCATTCTCGATACAAATTGCGACCCGGCTTCGGCAGATATGCCAATTCCGGGCAATGATGATGCAGCTCGTGCGATCCAGCTTTATTGTGAATTGATGGCGGATGCTGTTCTTGACGGTATGACAGAAGCGCAAAAGAACGTAGGCGTTGATCTTGGCGCGGCTGAGAACCCAATGGAGATGGCTATGGCTGAAAAAGCTGCTCCTGCTCCTAAAGCCGCTCCTGCTCCTGCGGCAGAAGCGAGAATAGCGGCCCCTGTAACGTCAGAGCAAACAGCAAGTGTTCCAACGTCACCCGTTGAAACGGCTAAAGCTGTTCCTGCTGCAGATGAAGAGTCTGAATATCTGCGCGTGACTCGTGAATATGATGCTGAGGTTGATCCTGCGGTTGTTACGAAAATCGAAAAGCACCTTGGCGCTTCATTGTCCAACAAAGACAGCAAATACGTTGCGTGTTCAGATGAGACAGAGCTTGAAACAATTGTAAAAGGTTTCATGGCGAAGAAAATGGGCATTGAAGATAAAGATGCGGCCATGGAAAAAGTCAAAGCTGTTTGCACAACAATGAAGCCGACACGCATGAAGAACCGCGTGACGTTTTATTACCTGCTCGCCAAGAACGAAGGCAAGTTGGGCGAATTTTAGCCCGCGGCCTTGCCTCTTTAAAAAGATACACGGCCTCCTATATGGAGGCCGAACCCCTTTAAACTTTACTCCCATAGGAGAGATATCATGGCTCAGATTACAGCCGCACTCGTGAAGGAACTTCGCGAAAAAACATCCGCCGGTATGATGGATTGTAAAAAAGCACTTAATGAAACCAATGGCGACCTTGCTGCTGCTGCAGATTGGCTTCGTACCAAAGGTATTGCCAAAGCCGATAAGAAAGCTTCCCGCGTTGCCGCTGAAGGTCTTGTCGCGGTTGCGCTTGACGGCACAACAGGCGCGCTCGTTGAAGTAAACTCTGAAACAGATTTTGTCGCCCGTAATGACGGTTTCCAAGCCGCTGTTGCTGAAGTTTCAAAGCTGGCTTTGACTGCCAATTCCAACGAAGAACTAGCCGCTTCAAAAACAGCATCAGGCGATGACGTGACAGAAATGTTCAAAAAGCTTGTTGGTAAAATCGGTGAGAATATGACATTCCGCCGTATGGCAAAATTGTCTGTTTCAGACGGTGTTGTTGCCGGATATATCCATAATGCTGTCACGGACGGCATGGGTAAAATCGGTGTTTTGATTGCGCTGGAAAGTTCAGGCGATAAGGCCAAGCTCGAAGATTTAGCCAAGAAAATCGCAATGCATGTTGCGGCGACTAATCCGCTTGCTTTGTCAGTGGATGATCTTGCCCCGTCTGTAGTGGATAAAGAGCGCTCTATGCTCAAGGCGGAAGCGCTTGAATCCGGTAAGCCTGAAGCGATTGTCGATAAGATGGTTGAAGGCCGTATGCAGAAGTTCTTTAAAGAATCAGTTTTGCTGACACAGATATTCGTCATGGACGGAGAGCGCACGATTGCCAAAGTCATCGAAGATGAAGCCGCCGCGCTTGGTACAGACGTAAAAATGACGGGCTATGTCCGCATGGGTCTCGGCGAAGGTATCGAGAAAAAAGAAGAAGATTTCGCAGCTGAAGTCGCCGCGACGCTCAAAGGGTCTTAATCGCGAATAACGACCTTTAAATTAAATTCAGCTTATTGCGCCAAATCACTGGCGCAATGGGCGCGAATCCTTATTATCCCCGGCAAGTAATAAATCACTTGTTGGGGATTTTTGTGGCTGAAGCCTATAAACATAAACGTGTGCTGCTGAAACTTTCGGGCGAAGCTCTCATGGGGGACAAACCCTACGGTATAGATACCGCTATGACGTCTCGCATTGCCGGCGAGGTCAAAGAAGCCCATGAAAAAGGCCTTCAAATCGCTTTGGTGATTGGGGCGGGGAATATTTTCCGAGGTTTATCTGCGGCGGCGGGCGGCATTGAGCGTTCCACAGCGGATTATATGGGCATGTTGGCCACCGTCATGAATGCTCTCGCTATGCAAAGTGCCCTAGAGCAGGTGGGCGTAGATACGCGGGTGCAGTCGGCTATTCCGATGCAAACAGTCTGCGAGAGTTATATACGCCGACGCGCTGTGCGCCATATGGAAAAAGGCCGCGTTGTTATTTTCGCTGCAGGCACGGGCAATCCGTATTTTACTACAGATACAGCGGCGGCTTTGCGCGCGGCTGAAATGGAATGTGATGCTTTACTAAAAGGGACACAGGTTGACGGCGTCTATGATAGTGACCCGAAAAAGAACCCTGACGCCGCGCGGTTTGAAACGCTGAGTTACCACAAAGTTCTAACGGATGATTTGAAAGTTATGGACGCCGCGGCCATAACCTTGATGCGCGAGAATAAAATCCCCATTATAGTTTTCTCGCTACATGAAAAAGGCGGGTTTGATAAAGTTATGCGTGGCGAGGGAACTTGCACCACAATTGAGTCTCAATAACGGTCTTAAAAATGACAAGTGCGTAGGCGACACGCAGTGAAAATGGAGTTTAATAATGGCAGGTGATTTTGACCTGAAGGAATACCGCAAAAGAATGGACGGAGCTGTCAGCTCTCTTCAGTCTGAATTTAGCGGATTACGTACGGGCCGCGCCAATGCAGGCATTCTGGACGGCGTTATGCTCAATGCTTATGGCTCCGACGTGCCACTGAATACTGTTGGCTCTGTGACAGTGCCAGAGTCGCGTATGCTGATGGTCAATGTTTGGGATAAGACACAAGTCCAAGCCGTAGATAAAGCCATCCGTCAATCAAACCTTGGATTAAATCCAATTGTTGATGGGCAAAGCCTTCGCATTCCCATGCCGCCCTTGACTGAGGAGCGCCGTAAAGACCTTGTTAAAGTCGCCAATGGATATGCCGAAGCCGCAAAAATTGCGGTACGTAATGTCCGCCGCGACGGTATGGAAACCGTAAAACGCATGGAAAAGGCGAAAGAGATCAGTGAAGATGAGCAAAAGGCCCATGAAACTGATATCCAAAAAGCAACGGATGCCGTAATCGCTGAGATCGATAAAAATCTAGACCTTAAATCTGCGGAAATCATGCAGGTTTAATTGGCCGCTTCAAACGCATATCAAGCGAGCTTTCCGCTACACGTGGCTATCATTATGGATGGCAATGGAAGATGGGCACAAGCCCGTCACAGACCACGAGTCTTTGGCCACCAAGAAGGCGTAAAAACCGTCCGCCGTATTGTTGAAGATGCGGCTGATTTGGGGGTTCAACATTTAACATTATACAGTTTTTCAACCGAGAACTGGACACGGCCAAAAGCTGAGATTGCGGCGCTTTTCAATCTTCTCAAGAAATATGTCGAAGATGATTTAGATACGTTAAACCGCAATAATGTGCGCATCCGTATTCTGGGATCCCGCGAAGGATTAAAACCTGATTTGCGTGAGCTTATTCGGCGGGTCGAAATGACGACTGAGGGCAATACAGAATTTAACCTGAATATTGCGTTTAATTATGGCGGGCGCGATGAAATCCTCAGAGCCGCTGCTAAGGCTGTTGCAGACGGTAAAGACTTGTCATCAATGAAGCACACTGAGTTGACGCCTTATTTAGATACAGCGGACCTGCCGGAGCCTGATCTGGTTATCCGAACCAGCGGTGAAAAACGCATTAGCAATTTTCTTTTATGGCAAGCGGCCTATGCTGAATTTGTCTTTACGGATGTGTTATGGCCTGACTTTAAGAAAGAAGATTTGCTTAGCGCCATATCAGATTTTCAAAACAGAGATCGCCGCTTTGGTAATCTGAATGCGTCGGAAGTGGCCTAGACCCAGTGGAACCTGCGCCCCTTACAAAAACGCCCATATTTAAGAACGTAGGTGTTCGTGCAGCAACGGCGCTGCTTTTTGCGGCCATATGTATCCCCCCGCTCTATTTTGGCGGATGGCCCTGGGCCATTCTTGTAGCCCTCTTAGGGGGGCGCATGATGTGGGAATGGGTGCGCATGGCAGACACTCAGCCGACTACAATAGCTTACATCATCCCGATTATAGGTCTCGCCATCGCCTGTTTTTACATAGCGCAGAAAAATTTCGGATTAGCGATATTGACTGTTGCCATTACGACTGTGTTAGCGATTGCGGAACGTGCCCGGAGAGGAGGCATGCTATGGTCTGGCTTAGGCTATCTCTATATTGTCATTCCGTCTCTAGCGATAGTCGGTCTTCGCGGAATTGAAAATGGCTTTGCGACCCAAGGTTTTACAAAGCTGATCTATGTTATTCTTATTGTTATTGCGGCTGATGTTGGTGCATATTTTGGCGGCTCATTCTTTAAAGGACCCAAAATGGCCCCAAAATTGAGCCCAAATAAAACTTGGTCGGGATTTTTAAGTGGTTTGATCCTTGGCGCATTAATGGGCGGTTTGGTCGGGCACCTTATAGGGCTTGGATTTATTTTAGGATTAGCTCTTGCCATACCTCTCGTGATTTTATCTGTCTTAGGGGATTTGCTGGAAAGCGGCTTAAAACGAAAATTAGACGTAAAAGATGCGGGTGATTTATTGCCAGGCCATGGCGGCATATTGGACCGCCTTGATAGCTTGATGCTTGCTGTCGTTGGAGCTGTTATCATATTATATGTTACTCCGGACTTTTGGCCGCTTTAAGGCATAATTTTATGACAAAACGCGTCACGATATTAGGCTCAACAGGGTCCATAGGGGAGAGCACCCTTGATTTGGTCAGGCGTGCTAAACCCGGTGATATCAAAATTGTTTCCTTAACCGCCAACAGTAATGCTAAGAAACTTGCGGCTCAGGCTATTGAATTTAATGCAGAATATGTAGCGTTAGCCAATCATAAAAATGCAAATGTGCTTCAGGAGGCTCTGAGCGGAACAGCGATAGAGGTTGGCGTTGGACCTGAGGCTTTAATAGAGGCCGCCACGCGAGCTGCCGATTTTTGTATGGCCGCGATAATAGGGGCCGCTGGGCTTGAGCCAACCTTGGCTGCTGTCGATCAAGGTATTCATCTGGGGCTTGCCAATAAAGAATGCCTCGTCTGCGCAGGTGATTTATTTATGGAACGAGTCAAAGCCAAAGGCACGACCTTACTGCCTGTGGATTCAGAACATAATGCAATTTTTCAAGTGTTGGAGAGCGACAAGCCCGAAGGCGTAAGGCGTCTTATCTTAACCGCAAGCGGTGGACCTTTTCGAGAGGCGTCTATAGAGACCCTAAAAAAAGTGACACGTGAAGATGCGCTAAATCATCCTGTTTGGAGTATGGGCGCGAAGATATCCATCGACTCCGCTACCCTTATGAATAAGGGACTTGAGCTGATAGAGGCGAGTTATCTGTTTGATCGCCCTTCGTCGGAAATTGATATTCTTGTTCATCCACAATCTATCATTCACTCAATGGTCGAATATATAGATGGATCAATTCTTGCTCAGCTTGGATCTCCGGATATGCGCACGCCTATAGCCTATGCCATGGGGTGGCCAGACCGCATGGCCGCGCCAGTTGAGCGTCTTGATTTGACCAAGATTAGCGGCTTAACTTTTTTTGAACCTGATACACAAAAATTTCCTTCTCTCAGGCTAGCAAGAGAGGCTTTGGAAGCGGGCGGGAAAGCGCCATGTGTATTAAATGCAGCTAATGAAATTGCCGTTGCGGCATTCCTAAAAGAGCAAGTAAAGTTTCTAGATATTCCCCGCATCGTTGAAACAGCTTTGGATCAACATGCAAAACAGTCATGTTTTAGCCGCTCACCTTGTGATGTTGCTGAAATTATTTCGACAGATAACGAAGCCCGTATCACTGCACATGAGCACATTGTAAGCTTGTAAGCCTGCCCAAAAACAGGCAAAAACAGCACGAACTTGAAAGAATCTTCTATGCTGTCCGGACTTGGCGACACATTTATTTTCATGACCAGTTTTTTGGTCGTCCTGTCCTTCCTCGTTTATTTCCACGAGCTAGGACACTATTCCGTTGCGCGGTTTTTTAATGTCGCTGTGGAGAGGTTCTCAATCGGCTTTGGAAAACCTATCGCGCAATGGACGGCTAAAAACGGCACGAAATGGTCTATAGGCCGTATCCCGCTTGGAGGCTTTGTTAAGTTTTTGGGTGATGCCAGCGGAGCAAGCAATCCCGATGCTGAGGCTCTGGAAAAACTGAAAAATGAGGTGCGCCAAGAGGGCGATGTACCCTTAGATCAAATATTTCATTTCAAACCCGTATGGCAACGCATATTGATTGTTTTAGCAGGGCCTGTTTTTAATTTTATTTTGGCTGTTGGGATATTTGCAGGACTCGGCCTTGCTATGGGGTCTTATTACGTAGAGTCGAAAGTAGGCCAAGTTGTGCCGGACAGCGCGGCTGAGGCGGCCGGCGTAAAGGTCGGCGATAAAATCATGACAATGGACGGGAAAGACGTTAGCGATTTTAATGAATTACGCCGCTATGTCGTTCTTAGAAGCGGTAATAAAATTGAGACCATAGTCGAAAGAGACGGACGTGAAGTTGAGCTGTTTTTAACACCGCGCCGTGTTGTTGAAAAAGATTTTGTCGGGGGAAACTCTTCCGCTGGGAAAATTGGCATCGGCATTGCCGCTGATGCTGAGCAAGTCCCGATAAAATTTAATCCCATCGAAGCTGTTGGATTTGGCGTTGCCGAAGTTAAAGATACAATCGCTATGACGGGGCATTACATCGGCCGAATTTTCACCCGAAAAGAAGATGGCAAACAATTAGGTTCTATCGTAAAAATCGCCACAATGACGGGTAAATCTGCAGTAGATGCAGCTAATGCGGATGTGCCTTTTTCAGAACGTATAAAGATGATTTTATTGCGTCTTTTGACACTCGCGGCATCCCTTTCCATAGCGTTAGGTGTCGCAAATTTAATGCCTATTCCCGTGCTAGACGGTGGACATTTGGTTTACTATGGCTATGAAGCCGTAGCGGGTCGTCCGCTGAGTCAAAAAAAGCAGGAGATTGGATTTCGATTTGGGTTTGCAGTGTTGCTAACACTCTTCGTGATTTTAACGGTGAATGACATTGGCTACGTAGCCAGCATCTTCTCCTAAGTGGACGGATTTATGGGACTGAATAACATCATGCGACTGGCTAGCTTACGTATTTTTGCTGTTCTTGTGGCAGCTATGTTCTCTGCAGCATTACCACCTCTGGCAGCCTCGCAGGAAGCTCCTGCGGCGTCTGCACCTCAGCAGCCCACGCTTATTAGAAACATTCAGGTTCAAGGCAATCAGCGCGTCGAAGCGAATACTGTCGCGTCTTACTTGCTTTTTGCGCCTGGTGACCCTTACAGCGAAGACCGCATCGATTTGTCTATTAAAACGCTTTATGCGACGGGCTTATTTGCGGATGTTGCGATTGAACCAAGCGCAGATGGCAATGTGCTTATTCGAGTGATAGAAAACCCGATTATTAATCGCGTGATCCTTGAAGGAAATAAGGCCCTTAAAGCTGATAAAATTACCGATGAAATTGAGGCCGAACCTCGTGCTATTTTTACGCGCTCAAACGTTCAGGCTGACGTCCAGCGGATTGTGGAGCTCTACAGACAGTCTGGCCGTTTTGCGGCGACAGTCTCGCCGAAGGTCGTGCAACAACCTCAGAACAGAGTCGACCTTATTTTTGAGATCACAGAGGGTCCAGTCACAGGCGTTAAGCGTATAAACATCATCGGGAACAGCGAGTTTCCTGATCGCCGCCTGCGCAAGGAAATCGTGACAGCTGAGTCGAGCTGGTATAAATTTTTCTCTTCAAATGATAACTATGACCCGGGGCGCCTTGAATATGATCGCGAGCAATTACGGACGTTCTATACTAATCGCGGATTCGCAGATTTTCGCGTGGTATCCGCTGTCGCAGAACTAACGCCAGACCAAGAAGATTTCTACATTACTTTCACAGTGGATGAGGGCGAAGAATATACTTGGGGTGACATATCCGTTGAAACAGAACTTGATGATTTGAACTCTGACTTCCTAGAGCGCCTGATCGCAATTAAGCCCGGTACGATTTATAATGCTAGCCGCGTTGAAGATGTGATTGACACGCTTAACTTTGCGGCAGGGACATCGGGTTATGCCTTTGTGGATATCCAGCCGAATATTAAACGTAACCGCGATACAAAAACTGTTGATCTCGTTTTCAATGTTGTTGAAGGACCACGCGTCTACATTGAGCGTATCGATGTTGTGGGCAACACGACAACGCTTGATTACGTTATTCGCCGCGAAATGGAACTCGTCGAGGGTGATGCCTTTAACCGTATCTTGCTTGACCGCTCCCGTAACCGTGTGCGTGCGCTTCGCTTCTTTGAAGAGGTGGAAATCACAGAGCGACAAGGTAGTGCAGCTGACCGCGCGATTGTTGAAGTTTCTGTTAAAGAGCAACCTACGGGCGAGCTTTCATTCTCAGCGGGTTTCTCCTCTGCCGACGCCTTCTTGGTGGATCTGTCTATTACGCAGCGTAACCTTCGTGGCCGTGGGCAACTCTTGCGTTTCGTTATCCGGGCCAGTTCGAACCGCCGTGAAATTGACTTACGCTTTACGGAACCGCGCTTCTTGGGACGAAATCTTGCGGCCGGTGTAGAACTTTTTGATATTGTTATCGACTTTTTGGAAGAGGCGAATTTCCGTCAGTCACGGACGGGTGGACAGGTAACTTTGGCCTTCCCACTGACTGAATACACGACCCTTTCAACGCGCTATTCATTGCGTCAGGAAAAAATCGAATCGCCGGGCGTTAATGCTACGACATGTGCGGCTGCCGCTGATGGCGGAACAACGATATCGCAGCAGCAATTAGCTTTCTGTGATCAAATTAATGGACGAATTTCTTCTATCCTCGGCTATACATTTGGTTGGGACCGCAGAAATGACCCCATTACGCCCACTCGCGGTTTTGATGTGCGCTTCTCGCAAGATGCAGCAGGTGTCGGCGGCGATGTTAAATACCTTCGTACGGACGTACGTGCCAATGCTTATCGCGGTCTTTACAAGAACGTGATTGCGAGTGCATCGCTGTCGGGCGGTTACATTCAAGGGTGGGGCGGTGACCCGGTTTCGATTAATGATCGCTACTTTAAGGGTAATTTCGAATTCCGAGGATATGATAATGCTGGTATTGGTCCGCGTGTTGTTCAATACGACCCGAATACTGGAGCTGTCGTTCGGCGTCTAAACTCTTTGGGCGGTAACGCCTTTGGTATCGCTGCAGCTGAGGTGAGTTTTCCTGTTGGCATCCCGAATTTATTAGGTAGCTTGTTCGTAGAAGCAGGAACTGTTGGCCTTTTGGATGATAATGAAAAATTTGATACAGGAATTGACCCCGTCACGGGAGAACAACTCACAGCTGACGCGTTTTACACGCGCACGATTGATGATCTTGACATCCGCGCCATGGCCGGTGCGTCTATCTTCTGGGAAAGCCCGTTCGGCCCTATCCGCTTTGACTTTACGAAGCCTCTCAGACAATTTGACTACGATGATCGTAAGTCTTTCCAATTTACAACCCGAACAAGGTTCTAATTATGACTATGCATAAAACACTCTTCCGCGCTGCGATTGGTTTCGCTGCGGCAATTCTTTTCTCCGCAAGTGCATTTGCACAAAGTACTATTCTCGTTGTGGATACAGGTCGTGTTTTGCGCGACTCTGATGTGGGTAAGCATATCGCCCGTCAGTTAGAGACGATTGGCAAATCTATGGAAGCTGAAGCGAAAGCCAAAGCCTCTCCGCTTGAGTCTAAAGGAAAATCTCTTGAAGCTCAGCTGAAAGGGAAAACAATGGCCTCATTGCAAGGCGATACCGCTTTGCAACAGCAAATTCAGACGTTCAGACAAGACCAACAAAAAGTCGCTATTGACCTGCAATATAAGCAGCAGGAAATGAAAATAACCGAAGCGAAAGCTGTTCAAAAAGTCCAAGAACGCCTCCGCACAATCCTCAAGGCTATTGTGGCAGAGCGCAATGCTGATGTGGTTTTAGAACGTTCTTTGGTCATTTATGGCGATCCGGTTGATGTGACTGACACGGTGATCAGCCGTCTGAACAGCCAGATGAAAACTGTGCCTGTTACGCGTGAGCGCCTGCCGCGCAAGAGCTAAGACACATGTCTTTCCGCAATGGAAAGTAACGTGAATTGATATTCCTTTCAGGGCCGTGTGGAATAGGAGACAGGTATGATTGATACCCGTTTCTATATCTCCCGCGGCCCTTTATCTTTGGGTGACCTTATCCAAGGCCTTGAGGCCGAACTACCCCACGCCAAATTTTCTGATGAAGAGATAGCTTCAGGTGCTATCCTCGCGGAGAGTTTGGCGGCGCAAATTAGCTTTTTAGAGAATAAACGTCATAAAGACCAAGCTCTCACGGCCAAAGCAACAGCTTGTTTTGTGACAGACCGCTTGGCTGAAATTATTGGGTCTCAGCATATTATTCCCATAGTGACGAAAACACCACGCGCACATTTTGCGCGCGCTATGGAACGTCTCGCATCTCCCAAAACTCTCTCAAATTTTAACGGTTCAGCAAAGATCGCAAAGTCTGCCAATATACATAGCTCTGCGATTGTCGGGGCAGGGGCAGTAATTGAAGACTCTGTTGAAATAGCGCCCTACACCGTTATTGGACCTGGTGTGCATATTAAGGCAGGTACTGTTATTGGGTCGCATGTGGATATTCGTTGCGCTCTTATTGGTCAAAATTGTAAAATAAAATCCTCATCTGTCATTGGTGGGGCCGGTTTTGGTGTTGCGCGGGATGAAAATGGTATGATTGATATCCCGCATTTAGGCCGTGTCATCATCAAGGACCGAGTCTCTATTGGCTCGCAAAGCTGCGTAGATCGTGGACAGATTGGCGATACGGTCATAGAGGACGATGTCAAAATTGATAATCTTGTTCAGATTGCACATAATTGTTCGATCGGTACTGGCACGGTAATAGCTGGACATACGGGGATTTCTGGCAGCTGTAATGTCGGCAAGGGCGTTCAAATGGGCGGTAATGTCGGTCTGGCGGATCATCTATCAGTAGGTGACGGCGCATCCATAGCGGCGCGGGCAGGCGTAATGCATGATATCCCCGCCGGAGAGGTCTGGAGCGGTATCCCTGCAATGCCGATACGGGACCATATGCGTGTTGTGAATGCGACGCGGAAGCTTATACAAAAACCTAAAAGGGACACCTGATGCTTGAAACTCATACCCTCCCTTTGGATCAAACCTATGTAAAAGATTATCTCCCGCACCGTGATCCGATGCTTTTCATCGACCGAGTTACGGCGCTTGGCGAAGACACAATCACAATTGAATCTGATGTCGACCCCAAAGCCGCTTATTTTAAGGGGCATTTTCCGGGTATGCCGATAATGCCCGGCGTTTTAATTGTCGAAACCGTGGCTCAGGCAGGGGCGCTTCTCGTATCGCTAACACGCGGTTTGTCCGATGATAAGTTTATTGCGTTCTCAAATGTAGATGCCGTAAAATTTCGGCGGCCCGTTGAGCCTGGCGAGATGCTGACCATTGATGTCGAGATCGAAAAAATTCGCCTACCTTTTTATAAATTTACAGGCACAGCGAAGGTTGACGGAAAAGTTGCCGCCAGTCTGAAATTTGCAGCGGCAGAAATGAGTTATAAAAAATGAGCATCGACATTCACCCGTCATCATTTGTTGACTCGAAAGCTGAGCTGGCGGACGGCGTTAAAATTGGGCCGCTCTGCGTTGTGGGACCTGACGTCAAACTCGGCAAAAATGTCGAGCTTATCGGCCAAGTCAATTTGGTAGGTGATACAATAGTCGGCGAAGACTGTAAGCTTTATCCCTTCGTGTCTATGGGCCATCCACCGCAAGACTTTAAGCATAAGGGCGGCCCCGTCAGTATTGAAATTGGCGCGCGTTCCATTTTTCGCGAAAACGTGAATATTCACCCTGGCGTAGATATTGGGGAACCTGTCACGCGCATCGGAACAGATTGTTACTTTATGGTCGGGACACATTTGGCGCATGAGGGCCAGATGGGTAATCATGTAATCGTCTCTAACGGGGCTCAGATTGGGGGTAATGTAACTATTGGAGATCATGCGATATTGGGCGGTCTTTGCGCAATTCACCAACATACGCGTATTGGCGCGCATGCCTTTATTGGTGGTATGGCAACGGTTACGACTGACGTCATTCCTTACGGCTCCGTTATAGGGAATGCCGCGCATCTGGCAGGCTTGAACATAATTGGACTAAAACGCCGCGGGTTTTCACGAGAAAAAATTCGTGATTTACGATCAGCCTACCGCTTACTCTTTGCGGAAGAAGGTACCTTTGCCGAGCGTCTTGATGATGCCGCTGATACCTATCATGACCACGAACTTGTTATGGAAATTGTTGGCTTTATTCGTGCCCAGAAAAACCGGCGCATTTGCATGCCGCATACAGGGTCATAATCATGCATATCGGTGTTATAGCGGGAGGCGGTGCGCTTCCAAAACATGTGGTTAAAGCAGCTCAAACTGACGGACATGAGGTTACAATTATCGCCCTTAAAGGTTTTGCTAAAGCCCTAGATTACGAAGAGGCCAAAGCTTTTGGCATTGCAGAATTTGGCAAAATAACCAAAGCCCTGAAGAAGGCGAAGGCCACTCATATTTGCTTTGCTGGAATTGTGAAACGTCCCGATTTTAAAAGCCTGAAGCCCGACTTAAAGGCGATGTTTCATATGGGCGGCGCGATGAAAGCCGCAAAGCAAGGCGATGATGCTCTGATGCGGTATCTCTTGGGGCTTTTTGAGAAAGAAGGCTTTGAGGTAATTGCACCTCAAGATGTGTGCCAATCCCTTCTCTTGCCTGAAGGTATATTGGGGGCTATCGCTTTGACCGAACAGCATAAGAACGATGCCCAAAAAGCGTGTGAAATAGCCTCAGCCATTGGCGCGTTAGATATAGGTCAAGGCGCCGTTATATGCGACGGTGTCGTTTTGGCGGTCGAAGCACAAGAAGGCACAGACGCTATGTTAAGGCGCATTGCAGAGCTACCCGTTGAAATTCGCGGATCCTCTATCGAAAGAAAGGGTGTTCTTGCAAAGATGATAAAACCAACACAAGAAACACGTGTTGATCTTCCTACGATAGGGCCAGCAACTCTTGAGAATGCCGCCGCCGCGGGTCTTGCCGGTATAGTCGCAGAGGGCGGCCGTGCCTTCATTATTGACCGTGAAGAGGTTATTGCTCTGGCAAATGCGGCGGGGCTTTTCATTGCAGGGCTACCCGCGTCCAAGTCCTAATGTGAAGGGCGTGAATACACAGATATGACGCCGTCCATCTATATCGTTGCCGTTGAAAACTCTGCCGATCATTTAGGAGCGGAGCTTGCTAATCATATCAGGGCCAAGGTTAAAGATGTTTCATTTATAGGGATAGGCGGCCCGGCCATGGCCGAGACAGGTATCATCAGCGAAATTGATATTTCAGGGCTCGCCATTCTCGGCTTTGTAGAAGGCCTCAAGTCTTACCCAATGATATTGGAGCGGGTTAACGCCACCGTTGAAAGCATAGTGTCCTCGGGCGCTGATGCTGTGATACTCATAGATAGTTGGGGATTTATGATACGGGTCGCTAAGGGCCTTAAAAAAGCGGGGTATGATGGGAAAATTATCAAATATCTAGCCCCACAAGTTTGGGCCATGCGCGAGGGGCGATCAAAAATACTAGCGAAATATGTTGATCACCTTTTGACCATACATAGCTTTGACGCGCCTTACTTTGAAAAGCATGGTTTGCCCGTAAGTTACATTGGTAATCCCATGTTTGATACAGATTACAGGCAAGGGGATGGGCGTAAATTGCGGCGTGAGCTGGGAATAGACTCTCAGGATGAAGTCGTATCTATATTCTTTGGTAGCCGCTTGTCCGAAATACAGCAACTCGCCAAGCCATTTGCCGATGCTGTGGCTCTTTTAAAGTCGGAACGAGCCCGCCTTAAATTCATCAGCCCTGTTTCCGAGTCCATTGCAACCGATGTCAATGCGGCGGCAGGGCAGGATTTAAGACTGCAAGATGTCATCTTATTGCCCGAAGCCAGAAAGTTTGATGTTTTCGCAGCTAGTGATGTAGCGCTGGCCTGTTCAGGAACAATCACAACGCAGCTTGCTTGTGCAGGCGTACCAAGTGTGGTGGCTTACCGTCTAAACGGTTTGACTTATGCTGTAGCCAAAAAACTTTATAAGCCTGATTATATCTCAATCGTAAATATAGCGGCTGATCAGGAACTTATGCCTGAATTCATTCAAGGTGACGTTACAGGAGAAAACTTGGCGGAGGCTATCGTCTTATATTTGGAAAATAAGACAAAACGGGAAGAGGCTTCAAATGCTCTCATAGCGCAAACGGATAGGATGAAAGGAAAAGGCGGCTCCGCGAGTGAGCGGGCCGCCTTGACGGTTTTAGAGATTATTGGCGCATAGTCCTATCGTTTCGATAGATCCATATAATCGCGCGCTACAGCACCCGAGTAAAGCTGACGGGGACGCCCAATGCGTTGACTCGGATCTTCGAGCATTTCATTCCACTGTGAAATCCAACCAACAGTTCTTGCAAGTGCGAACAGCACCGTGAACATTGATGTGGGGAAGCCAAGGGCTGAGAGAACGATACCGGAGTAGAAGTCCACATTCGGATAAAGTTTCTTGCTGATGAAATACTCATCTTCGAGCGCGATCTTTTCTAGCTCTTTAGCGACCTCAAGAATTGGATTATCTAAATCAAGCTCTTCAAGAACATTATGCGCAACTTTTTGTAAAACGCGTGAGCGCGGGTCAAAGTTTTTATATACGCGGTGACCAAAGCCCATAAGGCGGAAAGGATCCTGCTTATCTTTTGCGCGGGCAATATATTCAGGAATGCGGTCAACTGTTCCAATCTCGCGCAACATGTTCAGGCAAGCTTCGTTCGCTCCGCCATGGCTCGGGCCCCAGAGGCAGGCAATACCTGCCGCAATACAAGCATAAGGGTTTGCACCTGATGAACCTGCGAGTCGTACGGTTGACGTTGAGGCGTTTTGTTCATGATCGGCATGAAGGATAAAAATCTTATCCATCGCATCCACAATTGTTTTACTGACCTTGTATTTTTCAGCTGGAACAGAGAAGCACATATGCAGGAAATTTTCCGCATAAGAGAGTTCATTGTTAGGATAGACGTGAGGCTGACCGATAGAGTATTTGTAGCAACGCGCCGCAATCGTCGGCATTTTCGCGATGAGGCGATGCATGGCCATATCACGGGCTTCATTGACTGTTGTATGGGTGTCATCGTGATAAAACCCTGAAAGAGCCCCTACTGTCCCGCACATCATCGCCATGGGGTGACTATCGCGGCGGAAGCCGTGGAAGAACTGCTCAACCTGATCGTGGAGCATCGTATGCTCTGTGATGGTGCGCGTAAACTTTGTGTTCTGAGCTGCATTTGGTAATTCGCCATGTATCATGAGATAGGCAACTTCGAGGAATGTCGATTTGTCGGCAAGCTGCTCAATAGGATAGCCGCGGTGAAGAAGCTGCCCTTTTTGGCCATCAATAAACGTAATTTGAGATTCCGTCGAACAGGTCGATGTATAGCCAGGGTCAAATGTGAAATGACCTGAATGCTTGTGTAAAGCACGTACATCAATGCCAGGTGCGCCCATGGAGCCCTTCATGATGGGAAGGTCGTAGCTTTGATCACCAATGGTGACTTTGGCGGTTCCTGTTTGCGTGATCTTATTTTCCATTTAATCCTCTTTCGTTTCTTGGTCGTTTTCAATGACATCGCTTAGCCGTCCGAGCACCTCGTCCTTGCCCAAGAGAGCGAGAACCCAGGATAAATCCGGGGAGGGTGCGCCGCCGGTGAGCGCCGCGCGAACGGGCTGACCGATTTTGCCAAAGCCAATGTCGTGTTCCGACACATATGCTTGTAAGAGCTCTTGAATAGTATCATGGCTCCATTGAGGCCCTTCTAAGGATTTTAGCCGTAAAGTCAAAGCCGATAGATGCGATATTGCGCCGTCCCGTCTCAGAGGTTTTGCAGCTTTACTGCTTATCTCCAAAGGCCGTTTCAACATTAGATAACGAGCTTGTTCGGCTAACTCTTTTAAGGTTTTCGAGCGTGGTTTGAGCGTTTCCATCGCTGCCATAATCCTGGTGGAGAGATCATCTGGCAATGCGCCTTGATTGGTCTCTTCCAAAAATGGGATGGCTTGCTTTATTAGATTTTCATCGGGCTCATGCAGGATATGTTGGCCATTGATAAAATCCATTTTATCAAAATCTAGACGGGCGGGCGCCGCATTGATCCCGTCCAAAGTAAAGACTTTCGCTATACCTTCATCCGTGAAAAACAGTTCTTCATCACCATAAGACCAGCCGAGTTTCAGAAGATAATTCCGCAACCCGCCTGGCAGATACCCCATATCACGGTAAGCCTCCGCCCCTAATGCGCCGTGGCGCTTGGAGAGTTTTTTACCATCAGGTCCGTGGATAAGCGGGACATGCGCCCATTCAGGCACCTCCCAGCCCAACGCTTGATATATTAAAGTCTGGCGCCCGGCATTGATGAGATGATCATCGCCGCGCACGACATGTGTGACGCCCATATTGTGATCATCCACTACAACGGCGAGCATATAGGTCGGTGTGCCGTCTGCTCGAAGCAGCACCAAATCGTCAAAGTTTTTGTTATCCCAGACAATGCCGCCTTGAACATGATCCGTTATTTTGGTTTCGCCCTCTGGAACTCGAAAACGGACGGTATAGGGCTTATCCAGCTGTTCTGCTTGATCGCGGTAAGGACTTCTGAAGGCTGTGTCGCTCTCTTGCTCGCGTATGGTCTCAAGTTCTTCAGGTGTTGCGTAACAGCGGTAAGCTGCGCCGGATTCCAGTAAAGCTTTGGCCGCCTCAACATGCGAGTCCGCGTTTTGGCTTTGATAGACAATTTCGCCGTCATGATGAAGGCCTAGCCAATTCATACCGTCAATGATGGCTTGTACAGCGGCCTCACTATTCCGTGCCTTATCAGTGTCTTCAATGCGCAAGAGAAACTCACCGCCCATATGCCGCGCAAAGTAATAATTAAAGAGCGCTGTTCTCGCACCGCCAATATGCAAAAACCCTGTGGGTGAGGGGGCAAATCGCGTGATTACTTTTGGTGTTGTCATCTGTGTCCTGCAACTCTTAAGGTGTAGCCCATGTTTCGGGGCTCCTATCTCATAATATGACGCAAATTAACAGGATATTCGAACGACGAGTAGAGCCGATTTTGCAAGGCTGGTCGGCGCCTCATTATCAAAACTTTGATTGGAATGTGGCCGCATTTGCTTTGGGAATTGCGGTGTATTTCGCGCTGCCTTTCGAGCCCTCAATCACAAGCCTTGGCGTGCTGATTGTGCTGATCGCGGCAGGAACAGCCGCATCTAGCCGGATCATGCCACGGCTTTATCCACTATTTTTTGTGATCCTCATAATTTTGTTGGGCGCAGGACGTTCCGCTTGGCACAGCACTGCGTCTGAAACGCCAAGGCTCGCGAATTATGAGCGCATCTATGAGGTCACAGGATGGGTGGAGGCCATTGAGCGCTCACGCAATGGATATCGTTGGCGATTGCGGGTGAATGCGATTGAGGGGCTTAGGCCCGAAGACACGCCCAAGCGGGTAAGAATAAGAGCCAAGACGGAAGGTTTTGCTGCGGGCGATGCTGTAAGCGTTTTGACCGTCATGACCCCGCCGCCGGGTCCTGTTGTGCCCAAGGGATATGATCCGGCAAGGCGGGCTTTCTTTGAGCAAATGGGCGGTTACGGTTTTGCAATTCGCGCGCCTGAACCTGCCGTTCTCAGCGTATTATCACCTGAGGAAAAACTCAAACGCGCCGTTGTTCGCTTCAGGTATAGTCTCGCAGATCATATTCGCGAGGCCGCTCCGGTAAAAACGGCGGGCCTGCAGGCGGCTTTATTGACGGGAGTGCGCGCCTATATTCCGCCCGAACAAACAGAAAATCTGCGCGTGGCGGGGTTGGCTCATGTGCTTGCGATTTCGGGTATGCATATGGGATTGTTGGCAGGGGGCAGTTTCTGGCTTGCAACGCTTATGCTCGCGTCAATTTCACCGCTTTCCCGCCGTTATGATGTGCGAAAACCTGCCGCTATAATTGGGGCGCTAGCGGCAACAGGCTATCTGATTCTCTCAGGCGCTTCCGTCGCGACGCAGCGGGCCTATATCATGGCGATTATTGTCTTTCTGGCTGTCGTGCTGGATCGCCGCGCCTTCTCGATGCGCTCGGTCATGGTCGCCGCGCTTGCGACGCTGATGTTTCATCCTGAGGCGTTGATTTCCGTCGGATTTCAGATGTCCTTCGCCGCCGTGGCAGCTTTGGTTGTGGTTTACAGAGAGTGGGATAAGCGGCGCATATACAAGCCACAGACGCATATATGGGATAGGCTAAAAAGCAATTTTTCAACGATAACAGTCACCAGCTTTGTTGCGGGCACGGCGACATCGGGTTTTGCCGTGCTTCATTTTAACCGCATCGCGCGATATAGCCTGATTGGAAATATTCTTGCTATGCCGCTCTTTACATTTTTTGTGATGCCAGCCGCCCTTGCTACATTGATTGCACTGCCCTTCGGTCTTGAGCATTGGCCCCTTGTTGTGATGGGAAAAGGACTGTCGGGAATGCTCTATATTGCAGACTGGGTGGCCTCTTGGCCTGGCGCAATGTGGTATGTCCAAGCCGCGCCGCCATGGGTGATTGGGGTTTTTGGTTTTGGGTTTTTGCTTATCACCTTGGGAGAAAAACAAAGGCGCTATCTGGGCTTTGCTTTAGCTATCATTTGTTTCGCCCTGTGGAGCCAAACATCGCGCCCCGACATGCGTATATCCGATAGCGGACAGGTCGCTTTTTGGGGTGAGGGCGGAGAGGTACTTTATGTTGGGCGCAAAGGGTCTGATCGTTATGGCCGTAGTCAATTTATGCAAATGAGCGGTGCTCCAAATGGAGAGATTGAGCGCTATCAAGACGCCTTGGCGGATTGCGATAGGCTTGCATGTCGTTTCAAAGTAAAGGGTCAACAAATTTCCGTTGTGAATCATCCGTCCGAAATTGCAGAAGAATGCCGTCAATCTGATATTGTTGTGCTCACTCAACGCGATGCGGGTCCCGTCGTGAAACGGCAATGCAAAGCCCATTTATTTGATGCTAAACGCTTTGCAAAAGAAGGAGCGCAGGATGTCTACATCAAAAATGGAGAGGCGGTTTTTGTTCCGGCTAATAGTGAAGCAAGACGAAGACGGCCTTGGTCATAATTAGTGATATTTTCGCACTAACCCAACTAAAATGCCTTGGACTTCGACGCGGTCGGGGCCGAATGTCTTTGTCTCAAAATCTTTATTTTCTGGAATAAGTTCAATGGTTTGTCCGGATTTGTAAATGCGCTTTAGCGTGGCTTCTTCTTGATCGACAAGGGCGACAACGATTTGGTTATTGCGCGCCGTATTGGCCTTTTTTACGATAACGATATCACCATCTAAAATACCAGCTTCAATCATGGATTCGCCTTCAATTTCGAGAGCAAAGTGATCTGGACCCATCATATTGGGCGGAACAGAAATCATGTTATAGCTGTCTTCAATCGCGGCAATCGGATTACCTGCCGCAATCTTACCGACAAAGGGCACTTCATAAGCGTCATTCGCCGCAACGGGAGCAGGGGCGGATGTGTAATCCTCAGGGAGTTTCAACACTTCCAGTGCGCGGGCTTTATTCGGGAGGCGGCGGATAAAGCCGCGTTCTTCGAGCGCCGTAATCAAGCGGTGAATACCCGACTTACTGGCAAGACCCAGAGCATCCTTCATTTCATCATAAGAGGGCGGAACCCCAACAGCTTTGATTTTACGATCAATCAGTAAAAGAAGGTCTTTTTGTTTTTGGGTTAACATCAGATAGACTCCGAACAAAGTGGCAACATTAATTTTGTTCTATAGATGTTCTTTGTGTTGTCAAGTGGTAGAAATCTAAATATAAACAAGTATGACATCTATAAAAGGAAAGGCTTACATGTGGTTACCGATGCCAAATATTGTTTCGGTGAAGTGCCCGCATTGTAGCTGTCATTCTGAGTTTTCTTTCTCAAAAAGTATAATTCCTAAGAAAATTGATAGACCTTATTTTGACAAGTCTAAGTCGTTTAAGACTCAAAAGGTGCTCAGTGACTCTGGCTGGCAATATTTAGCCTGGTACGATCCAGGATTAGGCAAACGAAATATCGATGTAATTCATGATTTACCTGTAGGTGTGAAAGCAGAAGATTTTAAGCCAAATAACTTTTATGTCAGACATAATTTAAGTCGGGGTGTGGTTGTTTGTCATAGCTGTTCTTTGCGTAAATTACATACTTTGACTTGGCCAGACGATGCGTTTTTCGAAGTTGATTATAAGGGAGAAACTCTTTGGGCCTTCAATCGTGAAATGGCATTGACTATTTTAAACTACTTACAATCTTCTGATAGAAAGAAACGAATTATAAGCACTTCAGGATATGTTTCACAGCATAGCTGGTTACGGAAAATTCCAACAGTTTTTCAAACAAAAAAGGCTAGAAGGGAAGTTGTAACAAAATTAAGGAAAGTTGTGGCTTAATCCCCCTAAAACTCTGGCTGACGCTTCTCTAGAAAGGCGCGAAAGCCTTCTTTGAAATCGTCACTGACAAAGGCTGTTGTGATCTTGTTTGTAATGTCGGGCGTTGCTGTGACGCCGCCTTTTTCGATATGGGCCATCACCTCTTTTGTGACGCGCAGTGAATGCGGGGAGAGTTTTGCGAGGGTTTCTGCATATCTCAAAACTTCTATATCTAGCGATTCAGAGCTGACAATCTGATTGGCTAAGCCTATGCGCAGGGCCTCTTCGGGCTTAATCTTACGAGCCGAAAAGAGCATGTCTTTCGCCATAGGAATACCCACTGTGGCGGCCAAACGGGTGATTTCAGGGAAGGGGTAGATAATGCCGAGCTTGGCAGGCGGTATGGCGAAAAAAGCCGTCTCATCTGTTATTCGCACATCACACGCCAGCGCTAAGCCGCAACCACCGCCCACCGCACCGCCGCGTATTTTGGCAAGGGTCGGGGCCCGAAATTCAACGAGCTTATCAAAAGCGGCATCAACAGCTTCGTTAAAGTCTTTGGCGGTGTCCTCGGTTTTAAAAATGGTTTCAAACTCAGAGATATCTGCGCCTGAGGTGAAATGCTCACCTTCGCCAGAGACGATAAGGACGCGTAAATCAGGATTTGCGCTTAGCTCATCTAAAAGGCTCGGCAAGGCCTTCCACATATCTAAAGATAAGGCGTTACGTTTGCCGGGGTTGGAAAATTCAAGCCAGGCAATATGTTTAGAGTGATAGCCTGATCTTAAGGTTCCGCTCATGCCAGTAAGCCTCGAACAGCCCCCGCCACATCATCCTGCCGCATAAAGCTCTCGCCGATGAGATAACCCTGCGCGCCATGTTTGGCTAATCGCTCAATGTCGTCTTTCGTAAAGATACCACTTTCTGCGATCAAGGTTGCATCCTGCGGCACCTCTGAGGCGAGGCGCGTAAATGTGTCCAGTGTTGTATCAAATGTACGTAAGTCGCGATTATTGATACCTATGAGCTTCGCGCCGAGCTTTACCGCGCGGGCGAGTTCGGCGGCGTCATGGGTTTCAACAAGCGCGTCTAGTCCCAGCGAGGCGGCTTCATCCATCAAGGCTTTGGCGGTATCGTCATCAATCATCGCCATAATGACTAGGATACAATCCGCGCCCATGGCCGCGCTCTCGGCGATTTGGATAGGGTCTAGCATGAAGTCCTTGCGGAGTAGGGGTAACTCAGTCGCCCCGCGTACTTGTTTAAAGATAGCATTGCTGCCCATAAATCCGGGGCCGTCGGTGAGAACAGAGAGGCAAGCCGCGCCGCCCTCGGCATAGCTCCGCGCAATAACGACAGGGTCAAAGTCTTTGCGAATAATCCCTTTGGAGGGACTGGCTTTTTTGACCTCACAAATCAGGGCTGGGCCGCTTTGGGATTGAATGGCTTTGGTAAAGCCGCGCGGGCGAGGCAGGTCCGCCGCAATCTCGCGCAGCTCTTGGATGGAAATGTCTTGGCGCAGAGCTTCGACTTCATCGGCCTTATAGGCCGCGATTTTTTTGAGCACGTCTGGGGCGTCCATCAGGCTAGCCATGAGCAATCTCTCCGGTCGACACCTTTATAAGAGTCTCAAGGGCGTTCAGGGCTTTGCCGCTATCGATGCTTTCCGTTGCCATATCTATGCCGCTTGGAATATCGCTTGCTAGCCCTGCAATCATCAGGGCAGCGCCGCTATTGAGGCTGACAATATCACGGTAATCGCCATGTTCGCCTTTGAGTAAGGCCAGCATGGCATGGGCATTCTCGGCAGGGTGCCCGCCTCGAAGGCTCTCTATTGTGGTCAGCTCAATACCATAGCTTTCGGGCGAAATGGTGAACTCTGTTACCTGTCCGTCTTTGACCTCAGACACGAATGTCGGGCCAGTTGTTGTAATTTCGTCTAGGCCATCAGACCCATGAACAACCCATATATGCTCAGCGCCCAAGCCGACAAAGGCCTCGGCCATGAGGTGCCGCCAATCATCATTATTCACGCCAACCAGCATACGCGGCGTACTGGCGGGATTACTCATTGGGCCGAGTAGGTTAAAGAGCGTGCGCTTTCCAATGGCTTTCCGTGCAGGGCCGACAAAGCGCATGGCGGGGTGATGGTTGGGCGCGAAGAGAAAACCGACACCCGCCTTATCGACACATTCCGCTGCTTTTTCAGGGGTAATAGTGAGGTTTACGCCAAGCTCTGAGAGCGTGTCAGCTGTGCCTGTGAGAGAACTTGCCGCGCGATTGCCATGTTTGGCCACCCTTGCGCCTGCACCCGCGCAGACGAGGGCGGAAGCGGTGGAGATAGAGAGCGTATGCAATCCCGTACCGCCTGTACCAACAATGTCGATGGCATTCGGAATATCAACGGGGGTCATATTTTCCCGCATAATTTCAACGCCGATACGAACTTGCTCAGATGTTAGGCCAGCGTCGTTTAAGCCGATAAGGAAGTCTTGAATCTCCGCGTCAGATTTCTCGCCGCGCAAGATGCTGCGCATGATATCTGCGAAGTCACTCATTTCAGGCCCGCAATCTGTAGGAACTTTGAAATCAAGGCATGGCCATTTTCAGAGGCAATCGACTCAGGGTGAAATTGCAAACCGTGAATAGGGCGCGTTTTATGGCGCAGGCTCATAATTTCTTGATCTTCCGTCCAAGCATTCACCGCGAGGCAATTGGGTAGGCTTTCACGTTCTACTGAAAGGCTGTGATAGCGTGTGGCTTTGAACGGGTTATCCAAGCCTTTAAATAATCCCGTGCCGTCGTGGTGGATATCGCTGACCTTACCATGCATGATTTGCTTTGCGCGGATGACCTTACCGCCAAAAGCCTGACCGATAGATTGCTGACCGAGGCAAATGCCGAGAATGGGCAGGTCCTCAGGGGCTTGGGCGAGGAGGTCCAGACACATACCCGCCTCATCCGGGGTCTTAGGGCCGGGGGATATCATGACGGCCTTCGCGCCAAGGCTTAGCGCTTGTCCCGCGCCCATATCATCATTGCGGATAACGTGCGTTTCCGCGCCCATCTCCTGCGCATAATGGACGAGGTTATAGGTAAAGCTGTCGTAATTATCGATGACGAGGAGTGTCATTTATTTTAATCTTTCGTTTCGACTTGTGGTTTTCATAGCCTGAATGTCATTTAGTCTTTTTTGCGTCTTATAGTTCATCCACCAAGCTAGAAATATAAGGGGTAAAAATGGAATAAATAGCAATATAGGTGTAAAAAACATCAAAATTGGTAATAAAGGTAATACTAATGCTGTAGCGCCAATCATAAGCGATAAATGTGATAGTTCTTTGGACTGCCAGTCACCCTTGCTCCGCAATTTAATGAACTTAAATATTGATATGATAAATATCATTACTCCGATACTGATTGAACATATCCATAAATTCACAGTCAATTCCGATCAAATTTCACGCTCTGCTCAGCCGCGCGGAAGAGCGCAGCAGCCTTATGAAGCGTTTCTTCAAATTCAGATTTGGGTACGGAGTCCATAACAATACCTGCGCCTGCGCGGACATGGAGCGTACCGTCTTTGACGATGCCAGTCCGCAAAGCGATAGCCGTGTCCATATCGCCGTTAGAGGAGATGTAACCCACCGCGCCCGCATAGATGCCGCGCTTTTCGGCTTCCAGCTCGTCAATGATTTCCATAGCGCGTACTTTGGGCGCGCCTGACACTGTGCCCGCAGGGAAGCCAGCGAAGAGAGCAGAGATCGAGTCATGTTCATCTAGAATATCTCCTTCGACATTAGAGACGATATGCATGACATGGCTATAGCGCTCTATGGTGAAGTGTTCTGTTACGCGGACTGTGCCGGCCTTCGACACGCGGCCCACATCATTGCGGCCCAAATCGAGCAGCATAAGATGTTCGGCACATTCTTTTGGATCGGCGAGTAAGTCTTTCTCGTGCTGTAGGTCTTGAGCTTGTGTCTTTCCGCGAGGTCGTGTTCCCGCGATAGGGCGAATGGTAACGACACCGTCCCTTAGACGTACCAGAATTTCAGGACTGGAGCCGATAATGCTGTGATCCTCGAAATTCAGGAAATAAAGAAAGGGCGAGGGGTTCATGCGCCGCAAGCTACGGTAAAGCGCGAAGTCACTGGCGGGAAGCGGCGCGGAGAGGCGCTGTCCGATGACCACTTGGAAAATATCCCCTGACAGGATGTAATCTTTTGCCTTTTTTACGCGCTCTGAAAACGCACTGACCGTCGTGCCCAGTTTCGGCTCTATGACGGGCGTGTCTATATCTTCAATGACGTTATGGCTGGTGGGCAGGCTAAGGTCGCGCACCACGGCCTGAATACGCTTGACGGCTTTGTGATAGCTCCCGCCGGGATAGACAGGTGAGGCGACAATGATTTCCTGCGCCACCGCATCAAAGATGGCGACGATTGTAGGCCGTACCATAATCGCGTCAGGGGTGCCGATAGGGTCAGGCAAGTCAGAGGCCAATGTCTCCACTTGGCGGATCATGTCATAACCGAGATAACCGAAAAGCCCGGCGCCCATAGGCGGGATGCCTTCGGGGAGATCAAAAGCGCTTTCGGCTTGAAGGGCGCGGAGCGTGTCTAGCGGCTGCCCGTCCAATGTTTTAAACGCCTCGCCATCACGGGAGATTTCACTAACGTCACCCTGGGAGCGCCAAATGACATCGGGTGAGAAGCCCAAAAAGCTATAACGTCCCCGAATTTCACCGCCCTGCACAGATTCAAACAAAAAGGCGTAAGGTTTTCCCGTCGCGATTTTCAGATAAGCCGAGACTGGGGTGTCCAGATCATTGACAACCCGCGCATAGACAAGCTGCGGCTTTGATCCGTCAAACTCCTCTTGGCTAGGGCTTATTTTTAAAGACATTACTGATTGTCAGTGATGCCGAGCGCCGTGCGAACCTTATCAGGATATTCGCGAAGCTCATTCTCGCGCAGGATCGCTTGCTGATAAGCATTTTGCAGATCAGAGCTAATCGCTTGTGTCGCTTGCTCTTGCAAAACATCGAGGAATTGTCCCGCGAGACCATCCTGATTGGGCACGATTTCGGTCAGCTTTGCGACTTGGCGGGTCGTGCCGTCCGGTCCGGGACCGCGCGAAACAGCGCCTACTGCGCCGTCAAGCATACCAAGCGCAACGGCATTACCAAGGGTGCGGGGCGGCTGTGCGCGGACAATGACGATATCTTCAACTGATGCACCGTTCTGGACTGTTTTTGCGACGGTATTTATATCTTCGCCTGTTTGAATTTTACTTGCCAGCTCTGCGGCCAATTCATCCAAAGCTTCCCCCGTTTGCTCAGCCTTCCAAGCGGAAGTCGCCACGTCTTTGATCTCCTCAAAGGGGCGCATTGTGCTGTCGATAATATCTTCAACGCGGATGGAGGCATAACCTTCCGTTCCGGTTTCAAACAAATCAGTTTCAAAGCCTAAATCGCTTGTAAAGACTTCGCGCAATAAAATATCATCTGCCGCTATGCCGGGGATGGCAGAGAAGCCGCGCATTCTGACGCCGTCACGTGTTGTGCCTGAGCGGTCAATGTAATCATAGAAAGATAAAGGCCATCCGACTTTGGCGCCAATCTCTTCCAGCGTTAGGCCGTCTGTCATCACGTCTTCAATATCCGCAGTAATATCATAGAGCGCTTCTTTCGCTTTTTCCGTCAAGAGCGTCTCTCGAATTTCGTCCTTTTGGGCGTCAAAGTCAGGAATAACGGCGGGCGTGACCGCTGTAACGCCGACAGCATACCAATTGCCAAGGCTTCCGAGAACGGCTTTGGCTTTGCCTTGCTCAAGACTATAGGCGGCTTCAGCGGTTTCAGGGTCAAGGATGGCATCTTTCAGAACATCCGTATAAATTTCAGGATCGACAAGTCCTAGACCGGCGGCAACCGCCACAGCATCATCACCACGCGCAAGCTGTTCAGCCGCTTTGATCGCTGTGTCTTCGTCTGTCGCCGTAATTTGAACAACAGAGCGCGTTTCAGGCGATCCGATTTCACCGAGGTCAATCTGATATTGAAACGCGGCTTTTACTTCATCCTCAGTTGCGTCCATGTCGGGCGTCAAATCAAAGGGTTCAAGACGTAGCATCACTACGCGGCGATATTCCGGCGCTGTATAAGCTGCGCCGTTTTGATCAATATAGGCCTTCAATTCCTCTTCGCTCGGCTCTTGCGGGGCAGGGACAGCCTCCGCAGTGATCGTCAGAACTTCAGCTTTGCGCTGTTCCGTAATGAAATTATAGCGCTGCGTGGCATATTCAGCCGGGGCTTGCAGACCGCCAATAATCGCCGGCACGGTTTGTTGGCGGCGAAGCGTGCGAAAGATATCATCTTCAAATTGCTTGCGCGTAATACGGTTCTGCGCGAGAATATTATTGAGTTTCTCTTCGCTAAATTCACCCGTCAGGTCATTTTGAAAGGTTGGGATATCTTTGACCACATCACGGGCCACACTGCGATTCACCCCCACGCCCAGCTCGTCCGCGTCTATGCCAATGACGGTATCTGTCAGCAAGTTCTGTAAAACACGGTTATGAATGCCTTGGGCATAGGCCTGTTGGTTAGTGACAGAGGTGCCATTATCGCGGTTCAGCGTCTGTAGCTCCCGCGAAAAGGCATCCTCAAATTCGGCCGAGGTAATTTCCGCATCGCCAACGGTAATGACGGCATTTCCGGCACGCGCAGTGAACACGTCATTCACGCCCCAAACCGCAAAAGCCACAACCAAAAGGCCGACCAAAATGGCCACCATAAAATTACGAATTTTTCCGCCTACAGATTCGGCCATAAGTCCATCCTGTTCAAATCGAAAACTTACATAGCCATGCGCCCGACTCGATACAAGAGCGATTAGTCTTGTCATGCAGAGTAATCACGGCATTATAAGCGCTGATTCAAGGCCAGATTCAAAGGAATGATTATGCGCCCCTTAATTGCCGGAAATTGGAAAATGCACGGAGATATGAGCTGGATAGAAAAGCCGGCTCAATTTGATACCCTTATGCCCGCGACTGAGCGTGGGCACTTGGACATCCTTATTTGCCCTCCCGCGCTTTTCATCGCGCCTATGGCCGCAAGCTGTTTTGAGACGAATATATTGCTAGGCGCGCAAAATTGCCACCGTGCAGAGAGCGGCGCGCACACAGGGGAGGTAAGCGCGGGAATGGTAAAATCTGCGGGTGCTGATTTCGTAATTGTCGGTCACTCTGAAATACGTGCGGGCGGCGAAACGGACGAAGATGTCGCCACCAAAGCTATGGCGGCGGCCAAGCAAGGCCTAATGCCCATCATTTGCGTCGGCGAGAGCTTGGATACCCGCAAAGACGGCCAGGCCGAAAGCGTTGTCTCCGCGCAAATCAAAGCCTCTGTGCCTGAAGGCCTAACCGATTATGTTCTCGCCTATGAACCCATCTGGGCCATAGGCACAGGCATGACCGCCACAGCAGACGACATCAAAGCAATGCACGCCGTCATACGCGAAATCGTCGGCCCCAATGTGCGTATTCTGTACGGAGGCTCCGTCAAACCCGCCAACGCCAAAGAGATATTAGGTACCGAGAATGTCAACGGCGCGCTAATAGGCGGCGCGAGTTTGGAGATGGAGAGTTTGGCGGCGATAGCGCGGGCGGCGTAGGGTGGGTTTGGTATTTGGAGTTATTATATTCAAAGGGGACGTTAGCGGAGTATCAGAAAACCCACAAAGATGGTTGCGCGCATTTTTCAAACCTAACTATTGTTTCCAATTAATATCCTGCATACCCATACTTTGTTTTGGAGAGCAATATGGTGCGATGGCAAATTGATTTGGTGAGGCAAGGTGAATGACTTATCTGCCCGTTGATCAGGAAAAACTCCTCGCGTGGATGGATAAGCAAGTGCTCGGAGACGGTGACATTTCCAACGCCCGAATGCTGTCGGGCGGAACCCAGAACATTATGTTCCTCTTTGAACGCGATGGACGACGGTTTGTTTTTCGCGCGCCGCCGCCGCATCCGAGAGCTGAGTCCAACACAATTATGAGGCGCGAAGGCGTGGTCTTGAATGGGCTTTCCGGAACAAATGTCCCGCATCCTGAATTCATCGCGGGGTGCTGGGACACCGAGACCTTGGGCCGATATTTCTATCTCATGGAGCCTGTGGACGGGATTAGTCCTGCGAATCAATTACCAAAGCCGCATAGTCAGAGCCGGGACATCCGAAACCGGATGAGCTTCTCTTATATGGAGGGTATGGCCGCATTGGCGGGGGTGGATTATCAGGCCGCTGGGCTGAAAGATTTTGGAAAAGCTGATGGCTTTCTTGAGCGCCAAGCGGGCCGCTGGTTGTCCCAGATTGAAAGTTATTCGAAATTTGAAAATTGGACAGGTTCTACAGATTTGGGCGATTACCCCAAAATAGCCCAGTGGCTCGATGATAATATTCCAACTGACTATCAACCCGGTATTATTCACGGCGATTGTCATATTGGGAATGTGATGTTTGCGCTTGATAGCGGCGAGCTTGCCGCGATGATCGATTGGGAGATGTCGACAATCGGTGATCCGCGGATTGATGTGGGCTGGGTCATGGCGACGTGGCCGTCCGACCCGGAGTTTCGAATTTTCAACATTGAGCCTTGGGATGGTTTTGCGGAGGTCAGCGATATGGTGAAGCATTACGGCGACGTTTCAGGGCGCAATATGGATAGTATTCATTGGTTCGGCGTGTTGGCATGTTTCAAACTTGGCGCTATTCTAGAGGGCACGCACGCACGGGCCAGTGCAGGAAAAGCGCCGAAAGAAACAGGCGACATACTACACGGCATTACGATAAACCTTTTCAAAAAAGCACATCGCTTAATGGCGGGCGGCTAAAGCGCAGAGAGCTCGATTATGAATGATATGGATTTCACAGATAAGACCGCTCTCATTGTGGGGGGCTCAAGCGGAATTGGAAATGGCGTAGCGCAAAATTTTCGCGCGCGCGGAGCGGATGTCCATGTTTGGGGAACGCGTAAGAGCGCATCAGACTACAGCGCTGCTGACGGCTCTGATTTGGAAGGCCTGACCTATAGCTGCGTTGATGTTTCAAAATTTGATCAGATTGATGCCGCCAAGCCCACATTTGAAAGCCTGGACATTCTTGTGCTTTGTCAAGGGCTCGTACGCTACGGCAAAGCGGAATTCGAAAGAGCTGGCTGGGACGAAGTGATGAACGTGAACCTCAACTCCGTCATGGATTGCAGCCGTAAATTTCACCCCATGTTGAAAGAAAGCGCCGGCTCTCTAATCATTATGAGTTCCGTCGTCGCCTTCAGATCTTCAATGGGTAACCCCGCCTATGTCGCGTCCAAAGCAGGCGCTGCGGCGCTGACAGCGACGCTCGGCGAGGCTTGGGCCCGTGACGGTATCCGTGTAAATGGTATCGCGCCCGGGTATGTAGAAACCAAGCTAACGGCAGTCACATCTGAAAATGAAAAACGCCATGATATGATGGTGAAATCTATTCCGCTTCGCCGTTCCGGTACACCCTCGGAAATAGCAGGCGCAGCATTATTTTTGGCGTCTCCCTTAGCGTCTTATGTCGTGGGTCAAACACTTGTCGTGGATGGCGGCATGATCCTATCCTAAAGGCCAAACTTGGAGCGTCCTATAAGCGCCTCAAGTAACACGCTCTCTAATGTCAGCTTCGCCCCGATAGTGTTGAAAAACTCCACTTTTGGCCCAAGTGCGAAAATTTCCGCTATTTAGGCGGCGATTCAAATGTTTCAGCCTAGGGGGTATATAAAATTCATAACGTGCCTTCAGCGCAGCCCTATGAGTCAGTAAGGTGATTTTTAAAGTTGGTTTTGAAATGTTTGTCCGAGTGAAGAAAATTTGGAGATTCCTGATTTTCGAGTTTTTCAACACTATCCCCCCAAACCGCCCAAATCCACTGCCGTGACCATATTCGCCTAAAATCGATTCCCCCTTCGGCGCAAACAGGATTGATTTTGGGATTCGCCAATCGTCTCCTAAACTCACCAAATCCGTAATCAATCCTCACTAAAAACACCTCAAAACCCCATCAATATCGCAGTCTCAAACAATTTAATCCTCGCAACTGCAGGCCTATGCTAAACTGTATTCGTTCCCGCTACATGGACAGGCAATCGCGTAGGTTTGTTGTTAGAGGGACGGTGAGGTGGAGCACCGCGAAATACGCGCGCGGAAAGCTGGCCTCGGCGTAAGTCACTTGAGACGCCGCCGATAAAATCACCGCCGCAGGGCCTCTCCTTGTGTTATAGTTATTCCAGGCGTGCCTCAAGGCGAACGCCCTGCGGACGTCCACCTTTATGGACACCGAGTAAATGTTGGCTTTCATTTTAAAAAAGCCGGGGCAGTTGGCAGGGGAGGTTTATCTTAATTTTGTTAGTCCGTCTCGCGACGTCCTCGCGGCGGCCCCAAATACCTCATAAAAAACCTCATCCTGAGGCGATGCGAAGCATCGGGACTCGAAGGATTGATTGCGAAAGCACCCGTCCTTCGAGACGGTCTCCACCCCTGCGGAGTGAAGACCTCCTCAGGATGAGGGTAAAACTTTCATCCTTACTCCCACCAATATGGAAGGCGTTTTTTATTCCCTGTATGTACCTCATTCATGGTTTCGGCCTCATAAAGGCGTCCGCCAACCATGACGTGTTCGACTTTATCGGTGTTACGAATGTCCTCGAGCGGGTTATCGGACAGGATCACAAGATCGGCAAGCTTGCCTTCTTCGAGGGTGCCAATATCTTTGTCAAAGCCCAGATGCCTTGCGGGTTCGGTTGTCGCGGTGCGCAGCGCTTCGAGCGGGCTCATGCCGCCGCGCGCAAAGCTCCACATTTCCCAATGAGAGGCGAGGCCTTCGCGTTGGCCGTGGCCGCCAATAGAGACCATGACGCCCGCATCCATAAGCTTTTTAGAAACAGCTCCCGCCGCGGCATCGGCATAATCTTCTTCCGGCACCATTTGGCGGCGTACGGCGCGGGATTGCAGCACAGCCGGAGGGACATGTTTGGAGAGAATAGGATGTTTCCAGACATCGGACTCCTGATAGTAATAATCCTCACCGCGCACACCGCCATAAGTCACGGAGAGCGTTGGCGTCGAGGCGACATTGGTTTGGGCAAACATCTGCACGACGTCGTCATAAATCACCGAGACAGGCAGGTTATGCTCAACAGAGCTATTGCCGTCCTGCACGAGGCTCATATCCATATGGTAAAGGGAGCCACCCTCGGACACGACCAAAATATTATTGTCATGAGAGGCTTTTACGACCTGTTGGCGTTGGTCGCGGCGGGGTTGATTATAGTTTTTAATGCCATGCGCGCCTTGGTTCTTCAGGCGAGAAATATGTTCCTGCGCATCCTCTTCTTTCTGGATATCCGCAAAGAAGCCAGGGGCTTTGGCGCCGTAAACAACTTCACCCGTGGAATAGGTGCGCGGGGAGAGCAGCTTTCCGGCGCGCTGCATTTCTGCGGCTGCAAAGATTTCATTGGCGCGGTTGGACGGATCAAAGACGGTGGTGACCCCAAGCGCCAAGGTCGCCAGTGTTTTCCAGTTTTGATTTGGGATCAGCTCATCCGTGCCTTGCGGGCCGTGGTAATGGGCTTCGATAAAGCCGGGGACAATGGTTTTGCCCTCCACGTCAACGACTTTTACGCGTCCTTGGACAGAGACATCATCGCCAATGGCCGCAATGCGGTCTCCGTCTATCAAAATGGTGCCTTGCTCTATTACGCCGCCATCTTCATCCGCCATTGTGACGATACGGGCATTGCTCAATGCAATCATGCCAGAGGGTTTATCAGCTTTGACTTTGTAAGAGAGATTTACGCCCTCTTTGGGCGGCTCAAAATCATCCGCCATGGCTTTGGTGGCATCGACGGTGAACAGTGTTGGCCCAAGGGTCCAATTGATCTGATTGTCAGCTGTCCAGCTAGGATAGGTCGCTCCGCCATAGCTGACTTTAGTGACGGGCAGGGCTTTGTCCGATTTACCCGCTGCAAGGTTTTGAGGGCCCTTAAGTGCGGGCATGATGTAAAGATTATAGTTTTCGCGGAAGGCAATCATTCCGCCATCGGGCGAGATATGATAGCTTTGCGCCATTTTAGAGGAGGCATGCTTACGCTCTAATCCACCTAAAACATTTGTAGAGACAAGTGTGGCTTTCCCGTCCATCCGTTTGGTGAAATAGACCCGCATATCATCATCCGCATAATGCGGATTGCTGCCGGATTTACTCACAAGCAGCGCATCGCTCGAATCTGTAGCTTGGACATATATGCCGGTATCAGATGACCATTCGGGCGCTGTTAAAAATCCGCCGGCGCCTTTTTCATAGGTGATGAAGTCACCACTGGGCGAAAAGGCCGGGCGTTTATAATGGCCGGGATTTTGGGTATGGGTCGTGATTTTTCTGGACGCGACGTTAATGGAATGAATCGCGCCGAGATCATTATCATTCCATGTCGTGAAAATGATCTGCTTTGAATCGCGAGACCAACTTGGATAAAGCTCCCGAAGTGTCTCTGGCAATTTCGTTAAGTTTCTGACTTTGCCGGACTTAAGATCTTTCAGGAAAAGTTTTCCAATGCTCTCAAAGACCGCCGTCTTGCCGTCAGGGGAGACTTGGGTAAACCGCGTCATTTTGGTTTCGAATTCATCCGGCGCCACTTCGACAGTTGGGCGCGGAGCGACCATGACAGTGCGGGTATCGTTGACCTCAAAGTCGATATGTTCAATGTCGCCGTCTTCGATGCTCACAGAATGTATCAAGCCATTCGCCCAAAAGTAAATTTTACGGCTATCAGGGCTCCAATCCATGTTCGGATACATGCCTTGAACGCCCCAAGTTTCTTGCATGTCTTGGTCAAGGTGATCAAACACCATCCGTTCTTCGCCGGATTCGAGGTCTTTTATGAATAGTTTTGAATCAGCTCGGACGCGTTTGACGAAAGCCAAATATTTCCCGTCAGGCGAGGGGGCAGGGCGTACTGCGCCGCCAGCGCCGCCGGCAGAGGTGTCAATATCTCCGGTTTCCATATCATATCGCTTGATTTGGAAAAGCTCAGTATTTGAGTCTTGCGCATATTCAAAAATGGGGCCGGGAGTTATGTTTTGGCTGTAATAAATATAATCTCCATCAGGCGAAAACATCGGTTCTCCGAGCTCTTTCTGATGGGCTTCTGATGGCTTTTTCACGAGCTGCACGCCCGAACCTCCGCTGGTGTGATAGAGCCAAATTTCGCCGACACCGAGTGAACGGGATGTTGTGAAATGCTTACGTGCTGCAATGAATTGGCCATCAGGCGACCAAGTCGGATTGTTCAGCAGGCGGAAGCTCTCTTTCGTGACCTGCTCTTTATTCTCGCCGTCAACATCCATCGTCCAGATATTATCACCGCCCGCGCGATCAGAGGTAAAAGCAATGCGGCTACCATCAGGGGAGAAACGCGGCTGCATTTCCCAGGCCATGCCGCTGGCGATATTAGTCGCTTTGCCGCCCGTGATGGGCATGGTGTAAATGTCGCCGAGCAGATCAAAGGCGATTGTCTTTCCATCCGGCGAGACATCAAGGCTCATCCATGTGCCCTCTGTGACATTGATATCAATCTCACGTTTATCACCGGGCGGGTTCATGACGTCCCATTTTTCGTCGGCTTTCTCGGCGCTTTTCGTATCAGTCTGCTCGGAGGCAACAGCAATCACTTTCCCGGCCGCCACCATTTTAACTGTGGGAGCTTTGGCTTTGACGACTTGCTCGGCTTTGGTCTTTTTAGGCTTATGTGGATGGTCGGCCATCGCAGTAAATGCAAGCGCCGTTGTAATGGCAACTCCGCCAAGCAAGATATATTTGAGGGATGTGATTTTTAACGATGTCATGCGATGGCTCCATTATTTTGTCTAGTGTAGGGCGTGCGGCGAGCCGCGTCATGTATACTCGCCCAATAGGGGAAACGTAGCGTTAAAAACGCCGCGCTTAGAATCGGCCCGCGGCTCCGGGAAACACAACGGGCGTTTCACTGCCATCCATCGCGACTGCGCTAACGCCAAAGAAGTAATTATCGATGACCAAATTCTTGAACTCCCATTCATTAACTTTTCCAATAAAGCGCGAATGTGTCCATTCCGGCGCTGTCGTCAGGCGCCAATGCACGCGGTAACCCGCGAGGTTATCCGCATTATCAGGTGTTTCCCATGTCAGCTTGGCTGAGGGCTTAACGGCGCCCGTCGCTTCGACATTAGCCGGAAAGGGCGGCGCGCCCGCCATGCCGGCCATAGTGATCATGTTCAGAGCAGTCAGCTTGGCTGCATAAGGGCCATCCACGCCCTCCATAGTGTCGCCATATTCGACGCCGTCTTCCTCCCGCAAATCCTGATGCTGGCGGTCATAATGCTCGTGTGTTTCCATGATACGGATGCCGGGGATGCCGACTTGGTTAAAGGGGCGGTGGTGGCCGCCGCGTCCAAAACGGTCGAGGCGGTAAACCATCATCACGTCGAGGTTTGTCAGATATTGATCGGCTTGTGCTTTGATATATCGGGCGAGGTTGCGGGAGGGGCTGTCAACTTCTCCGCCCGTGAAGCGCCGCGTGCGGGCTTCGGCTTCTGTTTCATTAGCGCGTGTGCCTTCGGAAAAAACTCGAACGCTAGAATTGTCAATCACGCCATCAATGCCCGAGATATTGGAAATCATGTCATTGTTGAGAACACCCTTAATTTCCCAGCCTTGGTTTAGGGCATAAGCAGCCACAATCTCTCCGCCAAACAGACCCTGTTCCTCACCGGATAATCCGGCATAGATAATTGAGCCCGCATATTTGCGCTTTGACAGAACACGCGCGGCTTCGATCACACCGGCCATACCGGAAGCATTATCATTCGCGCCGGGGCTGTCGGAGGTGCCGTTGAGCGGGTCGGTGACGCGGCTGTCAATATCGCCGGACATCATCACATAGCGGTTCGGGTCAATGCTGCCTTTTTGGATAGCGAGGACGGAAACAACTTCGGTAGGCTCTGGAATACGGCGCTCGCCGCTAATCGTGTCCGAGACATAAATCACTTCAAGACAGCCGCCGCAATCCTTGGAGATTTTTTCAAATTCAGCAAATATCCAACGCCGCGCTGCACCGATACCGCGTGTCTCGCTTTCAGTTTCGGATAGAGTATGACGCGTTCCAAAATCGACAAGGGTTTGGATGTCTGTGCGAATGCGATCGGCTGAGGGCTCCGAGGCAATAGCGTAAATATCTTGCACTTCAGAAGGCGGGCCGTAATCAGATTTTTGAGCTTCTGCGGAACAGGCCATAAGAAAAGCGGTGGAAGCCAAGAGTATTTTGCGCATGAGGTCCTCAGTTGGAGTTAAACTATTATGTGGTCGTCGCGAGCTTAAGAACAGATCCGTAGCCCTGTCTTATTTCCATTGAGTCATGATGCCCAATCATCTCTTTGTGAAGCGCTTTGAGACGGTAGCACGGCACAAACATATAGGCATGATGCTCGACATGATAATTGACCCAATAGGGCCCAAGGAAAATTCTCTCTAAAATATTCGTGTAAGTCGTGCGGGCATGTGTGAGGGGGTTATCATCAAATGTCGTCATGGCATGTTCAGTGATGTTGCGCAAACGTAGTACAACAAAAAACCATGTCATAAGAGGTGCAAGCCAAAGCGCGAAATAAACCCACCAAAACCCCACAAGCGTCAAACTACCTAAGAGTATTGCATTGATTTTTAGATATGGCCAAGGCGAGCTTTTTTGAAAAGCCTCGGACCCTTCTATAATAGGCTTATCTCCTCGCTTCATTTTTATTGAGGCGAATCGTAAGCGCAGAAAAGTTTGTCCCGTAATATCTCGAATGAGTTTCCGTCTTAGGCTTGCTTTTGAGATTGGAAACTTTGCCGACAGCGCAAGGTCAGGGTCAAGCTCACTTTGCGCATAGCGATGGTGCTTAAGATGGTATTTTCGATATTCTCCCAGATCACCTCCATAAGGCGCACCTAAAAGATATTTTCCAGCAAACTCATTGAGCGCTTTGGTTTTAAATAAAATACCATGGGCCGCGTCATGCATAAGGATGGCCAAGCCGTGCTGGCGTGATCCAATCAATAAAAAGGCTAGGATAAATGTGATGGGATTTGGCAACAGGATAAATGTCGCCATTGCACCAATGATGACTGTCCAAACGTGAATAGTAAGCCACGCACCCCACAAGTCAGAACGCATTGCTAGAGCTTTCACTGTCTCGTTTGGGATATAACGGTGCTTCGAAGCCATAAAATCAACATGCTTGGCTACGCTATGGCTGTCAATGCAATGTGAATGAACAATATGGGTGTGCCGCGCGTATAATCCATAAATGGAGACGGCTAATGCTGAAACAAACACTATACGCTGTAGCGTTATTATTGTCTGCTTGTACTCAAGCTGAGGCCAAAAACGATATTCTAAAGGAGTGCAAAATGCATGTGGATTTTGAAACGTCTGAACAGGTCAAGCAATGGCGCGCAGTAAATGACGGCGTTATGGGCGGAAAGTCCTCAGGCGGACCTCGCTTTGAAGAGGGACAGATGGTTTTTGAGGGTGTCATAAACACAAATGGAGGAGGTTTTTCTTCTGTGAGACGGCCAGTAACTCAAGGCGTATTAGCCGAGTCGGACGGGCTGAAGCTGCGCATCAAGTCTGATGGACGTGGCTATAAAGTGACCATGAGAACAAATATAGCTTATCGTGGTCGATTGGTATCCTTTCAAGCGCCCATTCCCGAAACACAGGCCCATGAATGGGAAGAGGTGGAGGTTTCATTCGAAACTTTAAGCGCCTCAATTTTCGGGCGTCCAGTAAGAGGCGCGGAGTTTGATCCGAGCGAGGTCAGTGAATTAGGTCTTATACTTGCTGACGGACGTGACGGCCCATTCAGGCTTAATGTTAAATGGATAAAGAACTGTGCTTAAGTCTCGAGACCTTAAGGTGTGAAACTCTTCTAGTGATGACCTAAAGACAAATTTTCAAAAAATACGCGTATCATGTTGCAGTTTAGCTTTGATTCCTCTTAAGTCCGCGCGTGGGGGCGGGATCTTGTCCTTTTGTTGCGAATGACAGCTTAAGAGAACCGTGAATGAGCGCTAAGGTCAAGGATTTAGATGAAGATGGCGCGGCACGTGTGCCTAACATTTTCTCCTATAAAGCCTTCATAAGTTACAGTCATAAAGACGAGAAATTTGTACGCCGTTTGCACCGAAAGCTTGAGAGCTTTCATATTCCGGCAGACGGGACAAGCCGCCCTAAATCACTCAAACCCATTTTCCGAGACCGTGATGATCTCAGTGCCGGATCGAAACTGAGTGAAAAGTTGCGAGATACCTTGAAGGCCAGTGAAAAACTCATCGTCATTTGCTCACCAAATGCGGCGCGATCACACTGGGTGAATGAAGAGGTTTTATATTTCAAAAGACTAGGACGCTCAGATCACATTTTCACTGTTATCCTTGATGGAGACCCCTTCGCTTCTAAGACAGAGGCGACGTCTGAGACCGAGTGTTTTCCCAAAGCGCTTCGTTATAAAATTTCAGATGATGGTACGTTAAGCGACGAGCGGGAAGAGCCTTTGGCGGCAGATTTCAGGCCTCAAGGTGATGGTAGAAAGCTGGGATTCATAAAACTTGTGTCAGGTCTTCTGGGCATGAAGTTGGATGATTTGGTTCGTCGAGATTTGGCTACGGCGCGGAGGCGGTTTGCAGGAGTTTTGGTTTCCTCGGCGATAATCATAAGCCTTTTAGGAAGCTTAACGTGGTTCGCTATGAACTCTCAAAAAGAGGCATATGCGCGGAAAAAAGACGCGGAAGATTTTGTAGAATTCATGTTGAGCGACCTTCGCGAAGACTTAGAACCATTTGGCCGCTTAGATTTGATGGAGAGTATTGGGGATAAGGCCGCACGTTATTATGAGCAATTTAATCCTACTGATTTTGCTTCTGATGAGGATTCTAACGGAAGACGTGCCAGAGCTTTGCATTTCATTGGTGAGCTTAAATACACCATAGGCGCAACTGACGAAGCTGATAGATATTTTAAGCAAGCTTACGCCATAACCCAAAATGCAATCATTTTAGCGCCAACAAACCCCGACCGTGTTAGAGAGCACGCCTTGAGTGCATATTTACAATCAAAGACATTAAGACGCCGCGAGAACCGTGCTGAAGAATTGACGTATCTGGAAGAATATGAGCGCTTAGCCAAGGAGCTTTCCAAATTGGAGCCCCAAAGTCAGGACGCCGTAGCTCATCGCGCAATTGCTAAGACGAATTTAGGGCGATTGAAGCTCCGCACTGGCAATGTTAAAGAGGCTACCGCCGAGCTTGAAGCCGCTGATACACTGTTCAAAGGCATTGTTCAGAAGGCAGCGGATGTAGATGTCACCTTGAGTCACACCGAAAATTTGGCATGGCTAGCAGAGGCATATCGCGCGTCAGACCTTTTAGATGATGCTCATTTTATAAGAGCGCGTCAGGTCGATATTTTAAAAGCGGAATATCAGCGATTGCCAAAGGATTTCAGACTTCTTGAAGGTTTGATTTATGCTCATATCGGTTTTGGAAATGCAGCTAGAGGAATTAAAGACTATGGAGCGGCACAAAAATCGCACCAATTTGTTCTGACAAAATCTAATGAAGCATTAGAAGTTGAGCCGGGGCGAGAGAAAATGATGCGGGCGAAAGTTGCCGCTTTATTTGGGCTTATGAACACATCTCTTGATCGCTTAGATTTTGACAGCTGTAAGTCTTATCGCCAACAAATCGAAAACCTACAGAGCGAGCCCATGGTGACATCTTTAAAGGATAGTCTCTATTGGACCACTCACTTACCGAAATCCTTATCGGTATTTGACCGTAAATTTGAGGAAGCTCTAACGAATTATGATCTTTGATTGCTCATCAATTGTATTAATATTATGCCGTAACTGACTTGACGTTCTCCCTAAGTTCATTGATTTGTAACTATATGTTACGCTTACTTCTTTTGACCTCTACGGCTTTTTTGTTCACGGCTTGTCAGCAAGCCTCGGCCCAAAAAAAAGACATGGAACGCTCAACTGAACGCGGAGCCGCTCTTTATGCTGAATTTTGTGAAAGCTGCCACGGCGTGAATATGGAGGGCGGAATGGCGCCGTCCATGGCGGATGAGAGCTGGGCTTATGGCGGCACAGTTGCGGATATTCGCCGTATTGTTACGCAGGGTTTGGAAGAGGTTGGAATGCCGGCTTTTGGTGACGTTATTCGCGGCCAAAACTTGGATGACCTTGTGACTTATATCCATAGTGATCTGAGTTCTGAGAAAATTCCTGCCGTTGAAAACGTTTCCTCTGTGGAAGAGCGCGTAAAGATTGAAGACTGGGCGACTGACTTGGACGAACCTTGGGGCATGCACTTCATTGCTGATGACACAGCTTTAGTCACAGAAAAAAGCGGTAAACTTTGGCAAGTCAGTTCAGTGGGCCGCATAGAGATAAAGGGCATTCCGGAGTCAGTTGATGAGAGGCAGGGCGGTTTGCTTGATGTCGCAACAGATCCTGATTATGCGAATAATGGGTGGGTCTATCTGAGTTATACCCATGCCGATAAAAAAGACCGCAAAGCCTTGATGACAAAAATATCACGTGGCCGCATTAAAAATGGGCAGTGGACAAATGAGCAAACCTTGTTCCAAGCCAAGCCTGAGGATTACATCAAGACAGGTTTTCACTTTGGATCGCGCATTACATTTGATGATGAAGGTCACCTTTATTTCGGAATAGGGGATCGTGGTAAAAAAGATGAAGCACAAGATCTGACACGGCCCAATGGAAAAATTCACCGCATCATGCGTGATGGTTCTATTCCCGAAGATAATCCTTTTGTCGAAATTGAGAACGCTTATCCGTCAATCTACAGCTATGGCAATCGTAACCCGCAAGGCACGATTGTTCATCCGCAAACGGGTGTTGTGTGGGAGACGGAACATGGCCCGCGCGGCGGTGATGAGCTTAATGCGATCAAGTCCGGCGTGAACTATGGCTGGCCTAAAATTTCCTATGGTATCAATTATAACGGTACAGAGCTGACGCCGCATACGGCCTTGCCGGGTATGGAGCAGCCCGTCAGTCAGTGGACGCCGTCAATCGCCGTTTGCGGCTTGGATGTTTACACGGGTGATCTTTTCCCCGAGTGGAAGGGCCGCTTATTAGCTGGGGCGCTTGCTAATCAAACTGTTCGCCTGATTGATGTCGAGGGTGAAACTTACAAAGGTGAGGCTATTTTAATAAAAGATAAAGGACGCGTTCGGGACGTGACCATAGGGCCTGACGGGGCTATATATGTGGCGTTGCCTAGTCGAATCGTTAGGCTCACACCAAACGAGTAAAAGAGGGACGTCATGCCGTTAAGGGCTTATTGGAAAGCTAAACTTGAATCCGGTTATCATGGGTTTCGTGAAGGCGATTATATAAAACAAAAAAGGCTCTATGAAAACTTGGGCACCAAGGGGCAGCATCCCAAAATTATGCTGATAGCTTGTTCGGACAGCCGCGTTGACCCGACTGATATTTTTAATGCATATCCCGGCGAAATGTTTGTCGTACGCAATGTTGCGAATATTGTCCCGCCGCTTGACGCGACTTCAGGTTATCATGGAACCTCTGCGGCTATTGAATACGCAGTTAAAAATTTAGAGGTTCAAGAAATTGTTGTTATGGGCCATGAGAGTTGTGGGGGTATTCAAGGCTGCCTCAACGGTATGGGTCATGATCCTGAAGCAGGATATGTAGGAAAATGGGTGTCCATCATAAATGATGTTCGAGAGCGTGTATTAGCTCGTAACCTCCCCGAAGAAGAGATTCAGCTCGAAATGGAATTGGAGGGCGTTCGGCAATCACTTGAAAACCTCATGACATTTCCATTCGTGCGCGAGGCTGTTGAAGCAAAAAAGTTAGTCCTGCAAGGGGCTTATTTTTCAATTATTCAAGCGCGTCTTATGTTGGCAAACCCTGATGGTGAATTTGAGATAGTTGAGCCTAGGCTGCCTGAGCCCCTATAACCCCGTAAGGATCAATGCCATTGGCGTGCATTGCCGCATGAACCTTATGATATTGAGTCGCAGGTTTAATGTTTAGCCGCTTGCGAGCCTCTTCGAGATTTTCACTTAAAAGTGACATGATATCTTGCTGGCATATATTTTCAGCTAGTGTTCCGTTTTTCCTCGCTTCTCGGACGGCCTTCCAAACAGGCGAGCCTTTAGGCGCATATTTACGGACTTCGAGAGACGCCATGTGAGCGATGAAATAAATGCCTAAGCCGCCATGCTGGCCATGCGTAAAGTTTAGAACACAGGCTTCACCCAAGGCATCACGGCTGTAACCTGTCATGATATGCATCAAATCATGCACATCGCGTCGGCGATATCCAAACCACGCCACGTCCTCTGAATAATAATCTTCTAGTGAGTTATCAAAGCGGTCATATTCATCAACGAGGCCTTGAGCGGACAGACCTTGGCTTTCCATAAAATCACAATAATGCTGCCCGACTGAGCCCATAGGTAGTTTGCGTAACTCCTCATGATTATCGAGAAGAGGAACAAGTTCTTTGCGGTCAGCGTAGCGGGCTTGGCCATCAGATGTAGACATGAAGCGTTTAAAGTCTTTTTCGAGGTTGGAGCCATCCAAGGCCTCGACAATATAGAAGACTTGTGTGGTGTCTTCCTTATCTTTGATAAGATTGCGAAAGTGCTTATAAGCTTTGATAGGTCTGATACGGCGTGATGTCATGATACGTTGTTACGCCATGATCCGTTATTTTTCAATAAACGAGTGTGAATGGCGATATTTCAGAAACGCATTCTTATATGATTAAATCCAGCTCTTTCAATTTAGGGACAACACCCACATTTCGGTCAACATGAAAAGATGTCAGGCCAACTGATTCTGCGGCTTGGACATTTTCAACAGTATCATCAAAGAACCAAACATGTTCTGCCGAGACGTCCATATCTTTAAGAGGTATCATATAACTCTGCGGATCAGGTTTAGCGCTATTTATGAGGTGCGAAGCGTAACTGTGATCGAAGTAAAGATTTACATCAATATGGGTTTTTAAATGCTCCCAATGAAGTGCATTCGTATTGGATAGACACGCCAAGATATAATGTGGTCTCAACGCCTCTAGTGTCTCTTTCGTATGGCTATAGCACTCTTGAACCCAGCTGTTCCAAAGCGACTTTGCAGCCTCACGGGGCGTATCTAGATTAAACCGCGTGATGAGTTCATCCGCAAATTCATCATCTGAACACGTTCCGATTTCATAGGCCTTAAAGACGTCCGAAGTGGCAAAGCGTTCTATGACTTCTTCACGCTCCAATCCTGTCAATAAGGCGAGAGCGTCAAGACCGACCCAACGCACTATTACGCCGCCAAGGTCGAAAAGAAGAACTTTAGGCTTTTGCATTACAATGCGTAGCTAGGCCGGGCTTTCATACGCTTATGCCACTCCAATAGTGCCGTATGCGAATCCTGCGGGAAGGCTTTGACCCATTTTGCAAAGTCCACGACGATTGTCGCCGTGATGTCGGCGACAGAATAGTTTTGACCCGCGACATAATCATTTTCTTTCAGCTGGTCATTCAAGTCTTCAAAGAACCACCCGATTTGCTTGTGACCTCTCTCAGCAAGTTCTGGGATTTGCGTCACATTACGCGGCCCGGGTAAAGCGCGGTCTTTCATAGCGGGCGTGGCGTTACGCAAGGCGCTTGCGATAGACATTAGGCCTTCCATCTCACAGCGCCAATTCCATTTTGCGACAAGCGCTTTTTCAAGAGGCGTAGAGCCGAGCATAGGCACATCAGGATAAACGGCTTCCAGATAGGCAGCTATTTCTGCATTTTCGGTGAGCACGCCTTCATCTGTCACAAGAGCGGGTACGGTACAGCGCGGATTTACGGCCCGAAATTCAGCGCTCATTTGCTCGCCCTTGCGTAGGTCAATTTGCACCGTTTCATGCGCAATGCCCTTTTCAGCAAGTAACATACGGGCGCGGCGGGGGCTTGGAGCCGTTGAGCAATCATAAAGCTTGAGCATAGGGTCTGTCCTCGTTAAGTCTGGAAATAAACAGGAGTAGCCTATGACAGTCCCCGTATCAATTAAAGCTCTTTTAGGTGCCGTAGCCGCCATTGCGATGACCGCTTGCGAGCCTAAAACAGAGTCGCCACAAGACGCTTTCTTTGATGATTTGAAAAGCCATTGCGGTAAAGCCTATGCTGGAAAATTAGTCAGCAATGATGCCGTAGATGCAGATTTTGGCAGCAAAAAGATGATCATGCATGTGCGTGACTGTAGTGACACTGTGCTTCGTATCCCGTTTCATGTCGGGGATGATCATTCCCGCACGTGGGTTATTTCAAAAACTGCAAACGGCTTGCGCCTCAAGCATGACCATCGCCATGAAGACGGCAGCGAAGATGCGGTCACACAATATGGGGGTGATACGATTTATGAGGGTGCGCGCTCACGGCAGGTCTTTCCAGTCGATCAATATTCTATTGATATGTTTCTTAGAGAAGGTCTCGACGTTTCAATCGTCAATATCTGGGCGGTTGAAATTAACAACGCTAAATTTGCCTATGAACTCTCACGTCCCAACCGGCATTTCAGGGTCGAGTTTGACGTAACGCAGCCTGTTGATCTACCGCCCGCGCCATGGGGCATGTAGCGGCCAAATTCGTTCCTGTGAAACGATTTTAGCGAAGTGCCTAAAGGCTATGCCTTTAGGTCCGGGCGTCAGAGCCAGGCTGCGTATAAAGTAGGAGATACATAAATGGATTCAATCAAACATATCCTTAAACCCCGCGAGAAAGATATTGGTGAGTTTTCCGTGCGCCGCGCATTGCCCTTTATAAAGCAGCGCTCTATTGGGCCCTGGATATTCTTTGACCATTTTGGGCCCGTAGACTTTGCGCCAGGTGAGGGTATGAATGTCCGTCCGCATCCGCATATCAATCTGGCGACCGTGACTTATCTGTTTGAAGGTGAAATTTATCACAGAGATACGCTCGGTAATGCGCTGCCAATACATCCCGGAGCCATAAATTTAATGGTCGCTGGAAAGGGGATTGCGCATTCTGAACGCACACGGGATGAATTGCGAGAGACAGGCTACCGCCTTCATGGGCTGCAATTATGGCATGCTCTGCCCGAAGAATTTGAAGAGGTTGAACCCGCTTTTTATCACACACCCGCCGCCGATATTCCATCTGTCGAAACGGACGGCGTGACAGTCCGGGTCATGATGGGCACAGCTTTTGGCGCAACGTCGCCCGTGAAAACCTTTTCACCTAACCTGTATTTAGAAGCGGATATGCAAGACGGTGCAACTATGGATGTTCCGCAAGCTGAAGAGCTTGGTATCTATGTTGTCAAAGGAGAGGCCGATATTGATGGTGAGACCGCACCCATAAACGCTATGAGTGTTCTGAACCCATCAGCTAAAGTCATCACGGCAAAAGGTAGCACGCGCCTCGCTATAATTGGAGGGGCCCCTTTAGGGAAACGTCACCTCTGGTGGAATTTTGTTTCATCTCGCAAAGAGCGGATAGAACAAGCGAAAGAAGATTGGAAAAATGGCGCGTTTGGTGATGTGCCAGGTGACAGTGAAGAGCGGATACCGCTGCCAGATTAAGGCGAGGCAGTAAGGCTATATTTAGACCGTATGGCTTTCAAAATATTATAAGGATACGAGTGGGCACTCAGCAAAATAGCTGAACACGCGGCCACTCAGAAAGAGACTCATGTTCAGTTTTTATTTAGCTCATGAATATTGGTTTGCCGCCGCGCAACTTAGTCTGGCCATGCTCGGGATGGGCGCTACCCTAACCCCAAAAGACTTTAAGGGCATTGTCGAAACACCGCGCGCATTTACAGTAGGCATGTGTTTGCAATTACTTTTGGTGCCCCTAGTGGCTTTTCTTTTCATAGCGTTCTCGGGCGCTGCTATAGGCGTTCTTATCGGTCTAGCCTTGCTTGCAGCCATTCCAGGAGGAACCGTCTCGAATATATTCACCTATATGGCAAAAGGGAACATTGTGCTTTCCATTGCGATTACGGCTATCACAACGATTGGCTGTCTAGTTACAACACCCATCGTCTTAAACTTGCTAATTTCTCAACATATGCCTGCAGATTTTGTAATGCCAGTGGGACGGATCGCTTTTGAAATTTGTATCTTTCTGCTTATCCCTTTGGCTTTTGGCATGGCGATAAATGCGAAACTTTCTAATTATGCGGCGAAGATATCTAAATTTGGTATTTATTGTTCCATTTTTATCATTCTCCTGATTGTAATTGGGTCAGCAGGAGCGGGCCGTTTAGATTTGAGTTCGTTTGGCACATCAAATATTCTGACTATTTTAGTCTTTGCGTTAGCTCTTTTAACGCTAAGCGTTATCGTGCCAAAAATACTTCGTTTGCCGACCCAAGACGGAGCGGCAATTCAAATCGAAATCACGGTTCGTAATACAAATCTAGGCTTACTGTTGAATGCATCTTTATTCCCAGTCGGTAACGCCTTGGGGGGAACGGTACTTATGACGTTGTTATTATATGGAGCGGTTATGTTGCTATTGGGCGGTGGTTTGATTACTTATAATCGTAATATTCATAAAACCGTATGAAGCTTATAAATTAGGTGGCAAAAATTTGGTTTGGATCTTTAAAACTCTTAAATTCCAGTGCGTTGCCTGAGGGATCAAGGAAGAACATTGTGGCTTGCTCGCCAGTCTCTCCTTTGAAGCGAATATAAGGCTCAATCACAAAATCGGTCTTTGCCTCAATGAGGCGCGCTTTTAAATCGTGCCATTCATCCCAACGCAAAACCGCGCCGAAATGCCGGACGGGAACGTTTTTGCCGTCTACGGGATTTGTGGGCTCAACACTGCTAAAAGCTTCTGGTTTTACGTGAAAGCTTACCTGGTGGCCAAAGAAATCGAAATCGATCCATGTGTCAGCTTCGCGGCCTTGGTTGCAGCCTAAGACTCCCGCATAAAACGCGCGAGTCTCTTCTTTGTCTTTAACAGGATAGGCGAGGTGGAAGACCGAAGTCATAATGACTCTATTTAGGCCCGTAAGCGTAATCGCCACCTTTTTCGAGGGCACGAAGATAGGCGGGGCGCTTATGAATTTTTTCGACAAATTCGTTACAGGCTTCATAGCCTTTAAGTCTTCCGCGAGCTTTGGCGGCTTCTAGCGGGAAGATCATTTGAATATCCGCGCCTGTCATCATATCGCCGGCAAAATATTCATGACGAATGAGGCGGTATTCACAATAATCAAGTACACCTTTGATTTCATTCATGATGATAGGCTGTATAGGGGCGGCGGCTTCGCCGAGATAGCCTGTGTAGAGCGCCAATAAGAGCGGTAACATCGCTGACCCTTCCGCAAAGTGCAGAAAGTGGACATAGTCTAAATATTCGGGCGCGTCGCGCTCGGGGCGGAGCTTTCCTTTTCCGTATTTGTCCAAAATATAAACAATGATCGCGCCTGTTTCCGCGACAATGTCATCACCATCTTCAATCACAGGGGATTTGCCCAAAGGATGAATAGCTTTTAGCTCTGCCGGGGCACGATTTGTGTCTGGATCGCGCTTATAGTGCTTGATTTCATAAGGCACTTCCAATTCTTCGAGCAGCCAGAGGATGCGTTGTGACCGGGAGTTATTAAGGTGGTGTACGATAAGCATAGAAGCTTAGTGAACGGGATATGCGGCTTAGGCAAGCACCTTTTTAGGTCCATCATTTTTTTTGAATTGAATGGACCGAACAGCGCCGCTCAGTTTAACATCAACATTATTGAGTTGCCCAGGAATTATATCTCTTAGCATTGAAGCCGAAACTAGTAGCTCCGTTGGGACGGTTTTCATTTTGGCTTGTTGGTAGACATAGACAGTTTTTGCTTCTGTTTCAGCGCCTAAAATCTCAAGATCTATTGGCGCTCCCGCAGATAAAAGAGAAAAATGCTTTTCTGTGTAGAGGGCAAGCTGAGCACGGGCTTTAAGAGAAAAAAGGTCAGGCCTGTCAATAATGCCCGCAGCGGCAAGAGCCGTTTCAGCATCGTGCAGATGATAGCTGTGAATGACATTGAGCATTTTCTCGTCTGCGTCCCATTCAATGGTCGTGAGAGTCTTCTTTTCCCGGTGTGCAGATGCAGAGAAAGGAAGGCCCGCCATGATGGCAGCCCCGCTTAAAATTTGAGATATATTACGACGTGTGAACATAAGCCGTTTGTCTTATTTCCCCATCATTCTTTCAAGCGTTTTACGCAGAGAGGATTTCTCCTTATCGTCCAGTTTTTTCGCCCCAGTCTTTGAAGAGTCAGATTTCGCGTCTGAGCTTGAGCCATTATCATTAGCGCCGGACTTTAGCGGCATGTCTTTATCGCCGCTTTTGCTTTCACCTTTATTTTCAGCGTCTTTCTCTTCGTCCGTTTTAAGCTCTACAAGCATATCTGCCATCATGCTGCTGGCTTTGTAATTAGATTTATACATTTCCAATCGGCCCGGACGCATAACAGGAGGATAGCTGTTATTATCAAAATCAGCATCTGCTGTCTGGTGATGCGGATCGAGCTCAATAGATTTAATGCGGTTCTTGCGCGTAATCAGCTTCGTGACTTTTTTGCTGTTACGGCGCCAGATTTCAGCCGGGATCATCATCTCTTCAGTATCACCATTCATATATGTCAGCTTAAGCGGAAGCGGCGAAATCAATCCGCCGACATTTTCAAAATCCACAAAATAGAAATAGTGACCATCGGCTTGGGCCCGTTCCCAGACCTCTTTTTCCCAGCCCTCAAGCCCGTCAACAAAACTTTTATACTTGTTTCGGTCTTTATTGGTGACGGCGAACTTGTCGTTCTCGTTATAGAAGTCATCGATATCTTCCATGCGGTCGATATAAAGCTCTATGCCTTCTTCGCGATTGCGAATTTGAACGATATTTTCAGGACGTTTCGCCAGATCATCGGCGCGGTCCTTGTCTTTCTCTTGCTCAGGGTCTTGGCTCGAAATTGTGTATTCGCGCATAGAAGTAATGCCGACATCAACATGGTCTGTTCCGAAATACCAACCGCGCCAGAACCAATCCAGATCAACGGCTGAGGCATCTTCCATCGTGCGGAAAAAATCAGCCGGTGTGGGGCGTTTAAACTTCCAACGATTTGCATATTCTCTGAAGGCGTAATCAAAGAGCTCACGGCCCATAACTGTTTCGCGCAGCACCATGAGTGAGGCGGCGGGCTTAGAATAAGCGTTAGGACCAAACTGAAGAACGCTATCGGATTGTGTCATAATTGGCACTTGGTTTGAACTTGTCATGTAGCGCGGGATGACGTCGAGTGGGTTTTGCTGACCTCCAGAGATCGGGAAGTTTTCTTCCCACTCATATTCTGCCATATATTCAAGAAAGGAGTTCAGCCCTTCATCCATCCACGTCCAGCGGCGTTCATCGGAATTGACGACCATAGGGAAATAGATATGCCCAATTTCGTGAATGATAACGCCGATAAGGCCATATTTCGTACGGCGGGAATAGACTGTCTCGCCGGATTTCTCGTCCTCATATGGGCGGTAGCCATTAAAGGTGATCATCGGATATTCCATACCGCCGCGTTCCCATGAGTTCACGGATTGCGCAGTCGGGTAGGGGTAGTTGAAAGCAAATTTATTATACACATCCATCGTGTGGACCACGGCATGTGTTGAGTATTGCGACCAAATCGGGTCGGCTTCCTTGGGGAAGAAGCTCATGGCTGTGACAACAGGGTTTTTATCATCGTCCTGCTCAAATAGCATCGCGTCCCAGATATATTTTCGTGAGCTTGACCAAGCAAAATCGCGTACGTTCTCAGCTTTAAAACGCCATGTCTTAGTGCCTTCGGCGACAGATTTTTCATTTTCTTCAGCCTCTTCGGGCGTCACGATGTAGATAGGTTTTTTTGTCCCGGCGTCATCCATGCGTTTGCGTTGCTTGGCGGTCATTACTTGACGCGGATTTTGCAGTACACCTGATGCGGCAACTATATGATCAGACGGTACGGTGATATTAACATTGTAATCCCCGAATTCGAGCGTGAATTCACCTCGTCCTAAGAACTGCTTATTCTGCCACCCCGTATAATCGGTATAGGCGGCCATACGCGGGAACCATTGCGCGAGGCCAAAGATACAATTTCCGTCTTCGCCTTCATCGGTAAAACACTCATAACCTCCGCGTCCGCCAACGGCTTCTTCGTCGATAATGTTGTGTTCCCAATCTACATTGAATTCAAAGCGGGCATCGGGAGCGAGGCCTTCGGGAATATCGATCCGCATCATAGAATCATTGATGATGTAAGATAGCTTATTGCCGTCAGCATCAGACACGTCCGTGAACTCAAAGCCATATTCACGGTCTTCCATGGCTTGATTATAACGCATCATGCCAAAGGTAATGCGGTCTGCGCTGCCTGTTCCTTGGCCGCGGCGTGAACCTGCGGCTGAGGCGACTGTAGACTCGCGTGCTAGAGAACCATCTTTGAAGCGGTTTTGATCAAGTGCGAGCCAGATATAGTTTAGCGTGTCCGGAGAATTATTGACGTAATCAATTTCCATCTCAGCAATGATGCGCTTATTTTCTTCGTCCAAGGTGGCGTCGATATTTACATTGGCTTGTTGCTGCCAATAAGCCGGGCCGGGCGCACCTGCTGCATTGCGAAAGATGTTCGGTGTCGGAAGGCTTTCAGGGCCAAGTTGACGGAAATGTTTAACTTGATCACCAGCGCTAAATGCAGGGCCGTCATTATCGCCCTCATTGGCAAAGGCTTGCGTAGCAAACGTTAAAGAGCCGACAGCAAATGCCCCCGTAATTAAGCTGAAATTGAGAACATTTTTAAAGTCGCGCATGAAAAGCCCCAGGTTAAGGTGTGTGCTACATAGTTACATTTTGAATAGCAGGCCCATATGGCAAATTCACACTAAATTCGCGTTAACAGGGAAAAGTCTATGCGGATTCCCCGCGAATACGGTGAAGACCGTCTAAAGAGGCTTTGAATGGGTGACGTTTTCTAAAGATATGCCGTCCCGCAATTTCAGCCTTTTTTGTTACCGAACTATGGACGTGACGCTCTTTAACAAGCTCGGCGATGACATTGACGAGATTATAGTCATGCAACACCCGCTCACGGGCTTCGATGATTGCCGGGAGACGTTTTTCATAGAGGCCTTGTGATATACTATCTCTGATAATGCGCTCCGCACCATCAACATCAAAAATATCAATCGGAATGATGGCCCCTTCAGGGAAGTAATCACTGATATTTGGCGGGCCATAATAGAAGGGTAAGCAATAAGCGAGAAAGCAATCCGCAATCTTTTCTGTCCAGTGATGCGGCTCAATGTGATTTTCTATAGCAATATGATAGCGAAAATCATCCATGGCTTCGGCTTTGTTGGAAACTGGATTTATTCCGCGCCCAAAGAGATGAAGCTCGCCTCCGAGGCGGCGTTTAAGCTCCATGATGCAATCATAACGCTGGGCATGGACTGTATGAGACATACGTTTATTGCTACAAACTGTTGAAATGTCGTGCTTCTTTAAAATTGGCGGCTGAGCATTGAAATTATCGACATCGATATAATGGGTATCACCCTCAGACATCGGGCGCCCATAAAACCAGCGTAGAGGCGGCGTTTGGAATATCTGATTCGGATGTTTAACTAGCCTTGGGTCTTTTGCCGTAAGGACATGCCCGAATTGCTTAAGAAAATGCGGCCCGTCTATGCGGATAGAAGACGGTTCTGTTGTAATTAGAAGTGTGTTCTCACGGGGGCAGTCAAGAATTTCGATGCGGTTGATTTTCTTCTCACCCGCCAAAGGCGGAAAACCTTCATAAATGACAAGCCAGTCATAGCCCCGATAATCTAAACCAAAATGAAATTTAACGTCTCCGATAACGGGCTCGCGCTTTGGAAAAAGCGATAACCACAGAGCGGGGTCTTGATCAGGGGGTGTCTTAGCAAGAAATTTGACGTGGAGAGTCATAGCGCGCCTATTGCCAATGCTCGGCAATCCACGGCGTTGGTTTAACGTGCTTATATATTTTCTTGTACCATGGAGCCGGCCATATCCCCATGGCCGCTTCATCTTGATCGGGCTTGCCAGTGAAAGCCACAATCCGTGTGTCTTCAGGGAGTTGGGGTGTTTTGAAAAAGTTCATCGGCCATTTTGGCATCAATGTGTGCTTGAAACTCGCGCACCAGAGCTTTGGCCAGAACACCATATCTTCAATGTCTTTGGAGATATAGACTTGCTCTATGCGGTAAGCTTCTAGGATGGGATCAGGATTGTTCTGAATGTCATCATAAATATGTTGATACTTACCGACAGGAAAACGAAAGCAGGATGTATTTCCAATGCCTTTTCCTATTTGGGTCCAATTCTCAATCACGCAAAATCGTCCGGGTTCATAATCAAACAGCTCATCGAGATTGCCCGTAATGACTAAATCCAGATCAAGGAATAACACATCTCCCTCAAGGTCTGTGAGCGGGTATTTCCACATAGTGAGTTTCCGCCATGGTGTCAGGGCAAGATTCTCAGGCAGGTCAATGTCTGGAATGGGCTCAATCTGCACATCTGCATTTATGCCGGTGCCATCATCTGTAAAGCAAACGAGCCGCGTCTTACGGCGTGTCTGACGCTGAATGGCATGATAAAGCCGATTTACAAAATCAGGGCCATAACGTGTGCCCCATTTCATGCAGATAATGGTTTGCATCAAAGTAAAAGTCTTTACTTCAACATTTCATCACGCAGCGCACGGAACTCTGTGCCTTCATACCAATTCGGCCAGTCACTTGAATTCGCAATGCCATAGCCGAGTTCGAATAATATCTCAGTGCTTTGCTCAATACCGGATAGATCCCAGCTATTGTCATATTCATCGCCAGGCTTGTGATAGCGCTCCTTTGTGTATTCTTTGCCGAAATCTTCCCCGTAAGTCAGGCCATTTGTGACGTGGTCATTGCCCGGGTCTGAATAGAGCATTGGAACCCCCTTTTTGGCGAGGCTGATATGGTCAGAGCGGTAATAATATCCGGCTTCTGGCTTATCGTCGGGGACAATGTACATATCGCGTGGTTCGAGGACATCTTTAAGGCGATCTTCGAGCTCGGACGCCCCAAAGCCGATGACTTTCATGTCCTTGGTTTTTCCAAGCGGCAGAATGGCGTCAATGTTAATGCCAGCGACTGTTTTTTCTAAAGGGACAATCGGGTCTTCGGCATAATAGGCTGATCCTAACAAACCGCTCTCCTCGGCTGTGACAGCCACAAAAAGTGCAGAGCGTTCAGGCGCGCCTTGCTGCACGAAAGCTTCTCCAATTTCGATAATCGAGGCTGTGCCTGTGGCATTATCAACAGCGCCATTATAGATTTTGTCATCGCCGGGAAGGTTTTCATTCTTACCTAAATGATCCCAATGCGCCATGTAGAGCACATATTCGTCTGGATAGGTCGTACCTTTGATGCCCCCCGCAACATTACGGCTTTCGACGGTTTTAACATTTTGGTTTATAGTCGCATTCAGAGTTAAGCCTTCCATCGGGACGGGCTTAAAGCCTTTTTTGACGGAGTCGGATTTCAGAGTTGCGTAATCCAAACCTGCGGCACCAAACAATTTTTCCGCTGTGTCCTTGTGCCACCATCCCTCAAGGATAGTGCGTGAGGCGCCGCCATCCGGCCTGACCAGATCATATTGCGCGCCTGTCCAGGAACCGGAAACAACGTCCCATCCATAGCTTGCAGGTTCTGTTTCGTGAATGACGATTGCGGCGGCGGCACCTTGGCGGCCGGCTTCTTCATATTTATATGTCCATCGGCCATAATAGGTCATGGCATTGCCTTTAAACAGCGTCTCGTCTTTGGTAGCAAAGCCAGGGTCATTGACGAGCATAACGACTGTTTTTCCTTTGACGTCGAGTCCCGCATAGTCATTCCAACCATATTCTGGTGCGACTACGCCGTAACCTACAAAAACGACATCGCTGTTTTCAATGGTTTGGCTCGCTGCCAAACGTTTGGTCCAATAGACCGCGTTGGTTGTTTGGTCAGCTTTCATAAGCGTTTCGCCGTCTTTGTTGATGCTCATGGAAGAGGTGGGCAGCACTTCGGTTTCCGTAAGCTCTACAGGCTGGAAATAAGTGCCATTATCACCCATGGGAGCAAGGCCAGCGGCTTTCATTTCATCTGCGATGTATTGCGATGCAGCTTGTCCGCCTGGCGTTCCGGGTGCGCGGCCTTCAAATTCGTCAGACGCCAAACGCTCAATACGGCGGCCTATGTCTGCGGCAGATGCAATGGCGGGTTTTGTAGTCGTTTCGGGGGTTACAGCGGGTTCACAAGCTGTAACAAATATCAATGAGGCACTTAAGGCCAATAGACTAAGGCGAGTCATAATCTGCTCCATATAATTCTTTTCGGTTGAAAACCGCTCGGCTCTCTCTAATCATAGCGGCAAGAAAATAAAAGGTGAAACTATGCGTGCATTTGTAATCTCTCTTCTGGCCAGCACAGCTTTAATAGCGTGTTCAGAGGTCACGCAAGTGGTCGATGACGCTCAGGCACAAATCGAAACTAAGACGAAGCGTCCTGTATTTGAGGCTTCGGCAGAGGGTTACACGCGCAGTTCTGAAGTAGATCAGCTTATTAAGGCCTCTCTGAAAAGCACATATGCCTATGACATCACAGAATCATTGACCACAGAGATCGGTCCGCGTGTTGGCGGTTCACCCGAGGAAGCAAAAGCACGCCAATGGGCTGTGGCTAAGTTCAAAGAGATTGGTCTTGAAAATGTTCGAATAGAACCTTTCATGATGCCTTATTGGGAGCGCGGTATTGAAACTGCCGCAATTGTATCGCCCAATCCACAACAGCTCTTCATCACATCACTCGGCGGTTCAGTGGCTACGCCGCCTGAAGGAATTGAAGCTGAAATTGCTTATTTTCCAACATTTGAAGATTTAAAAAATGCGCCAGAGGGCGGACTTGATGGAAAAATCGTCTTTATTTCAGGGCGAATGAAGAAAGCACCAGACGGGGCGGGATATGGTCCAGCTAACCAAAAACGCCGCCAGGGTGCGACCGAGGCTGCAAAGCGAGGCGCAATAGCCGTCGTCATTCGCTCTGTTGGAACAGATAGTCACCGTTTCCCGCATACAGGCATGATGCGCTATGCCGATGACATAAAGAAAATTCCGATCGCGGCCTTGTCCGCGCCTGATGCAGATCAGCTTGAGCGGACATTAGGCCGTGGTGAGACGATGACCCTAAAAATGACAATGACGCCGCAATGGAAGGGACAAACTGAGTCTGGCAACGTGATAGGTGATATTGTGGGGTCAGAAAAACCTGAAGAGATCGTTTTGATCAGTGGTCACTTGGACTCTTGGGACTTGGGAACAGGCGCGATAGATGACGGGGCTGGCATTGGAATTTCCGCCGGTGCCGCGCAGGTACTTATTGAAAGCGGACTTAAGCCTAAGCGCACCATACGTGTTGTCGCTTTTGGCGCGGAAGAGGTCGGCCTTCTTGGTGGTTTCGCTTATGCGAAAAAGCATAAAGGAGAGAGCCTCAATAAGCACGTTCTTGCAACTGAGTCGGACTTTGGGGCAGAGCCGCCTTATGAAGTGTTGTCAGGCGTTCGAAGCGGCAAAGCCGTTATTGAGGATATGGCTAAGGCCCTTAATCTTCCTATGTCTGGCCGCGCAACTAATGGCGGGCCAGATATTGGTCCAATGTCGCGTGAGGGCGTGCCAACCATGCGCTTCCAACAAGAGGGCACGGATTATTTCGATTTGCACCACACGCCAGACGATACTTTTGATAAGATCGACGCAGATGATATGGCCAAAAATACAGCTGCCTTCACGGCAATGATTTGGATGGCATCCGAAGCTGAAACTGATTTTAGAGGGGATGAATAATGAAGATGAAACTATTACTTGCCGCGGCTCTTGTTGCAATGGCGCCAGTGGCTCAGGCTGAAACATTGATGGATGTTTACAAACATCTCCACGCAGATCCTGAACTGTCTTCTATGGAAACGGAAACTGCAGCTTATCTCGCTAAGCGCATGAAAACGCTTGGTTTTGATGTGACTGAAAACTTCGGCGGAACAGGAGTTGTGTCCGTTATGAAAAACGGTCCCGGTAAAACCATCATGATCCGAGCGGATATGGACGGCTTGCCTGTGAAAGAAAATACAGGGCTTCCTTATGCCAGCACAGTGGTCAAGAAAGACCGCTTTGGGGATGAATGGCCCGTCATGCATGCTTGCGGTCATGACATTCACATGACGACATTTTTGGGAACCGCTCAAGAGCTTGTCGCCAATAAAGATCTATGGTCGGGTACGCTTGTAATGATTCTGCAGCCCGCTGAAGAAATCAGTCATGGCGCTAAGGATATGTTGAAAGCAGGACTGTTTACTAAATTTCCTCGCCCCGATTACAACCTTGCGCTCCACGCTAATTCAGGCATGCCTGCGGGTATGGTGGGTATTACCTCAGGCTATGCACTGGCCAATGTCGATTCGGTTGACATTACTGTAAAGGGTGTTGGCGGCCATGGCGCTTACCCTCAGACTACGAAAGACCCTATCGTCTTGGCCTCACAAATCGTTCTGGCTTTGCAGACTATTGTGTCGCGTGAGGTTGCGGCGCAAGATTCTGCCGTTGTTACGGTTGGGTCTATTCATGGCGGAACAAAGCACAATATCATCGGCGAAGAGGTGAAGCTACAGCTCACAGTGCGATCTTACTCTGATGAAACGCGCGATATGTTAATGGCATCTATCAAGCGTATCTCAGAAAATATGGGCCGCGTAGCGGGATTGCCCGAAGACAAACTTCCTATCGTTGAGATCAAGGATGAATATACGCCTGCGGCTTATAATAATCCTGATCTTTCCGCCAGAGCCATGGAAACTATGGCGGAGGTCATTGGCGCGGAAAATGTTGTTGTGTCCGCTCCCGTAATGGGCGGAGAGGATTTTGGACGTTATGGCCGAACAGAGCCGAAAATTCCAGGGATGATTTATTGGCTCGGTGCTGCAGATCCAGCGGAAGTAAAAGCGGCTAAAAAGGCAGGTAAATCTATGCCTTCACTGCATTCACCCTTCTTCAAACCTGATGCCGCCGCAGCCATCCCAGTAGGTGTCGATACAATGACTGCAACGGCTGTAAGCCTGTTTAACGAGTGACTTATATCAGTTTCACTGCGTTATACCAAAATTTTGATATAACTTTGGTTCCAATGTTAGGTGATTTTCTGCGTTAGATGACCTCCTGCGCCGACTAAAAACTTCTAGACTTTCTCTGATATGCATATAATTGCATATCAAAATTAATTTGAGGATATCACATGTCATTGCCGCCGATCTTGCAAAATCTTGAACTGCCTGTTGTTGCTGCCCCTATGTTTATCGTGTCAGGGCCTGATCTTGTCATAGCGCAGTGTAAGGCGGGCATTGTTGGGTCATTCCCGGCGCTTAATGCGCGCCCCGCTGAAGAGCTTGAAAAATGGATTGTACGTATCAAGCTTGAGTTGGAGCAATATCAGAAAGATAATCCGGATAAAAAAGTTGCGCCTTTTGCGGTGAACCAGATTTGTCACCCGTCCAATAATCGTCTTGAGCATGATACGGAAATTTGCCGGAAGCATGAAGTGCCGATTATCATTACAAGTCTTCAGGCGAACCAAGATGTTTACGACGCCACGCACAGTTATGGCGGCATCATTCTGCATGATGTAGTGAATATCCGTCATTCAAAGAAAGCGCTGTCTATGGGCGCTGATGGCCTTATCGCTGTGTGTTCAGGGGCCGGGGGACATGCGGGGCGATTGTCGCCATTTGCGCTTATTCCTGAAATTCGTCAGTTCCATGACGGGCCGCTCTTACTGTCAGGCTCTATTGCTACAGGGGGGTCTATTGCAGGAGCTTTAGCTATTGGCGCGGACTTGGCTTATATCGGCACGCGCTTTATCGCCTCCAAAGAAGCCAATGCGGAAGACGGCTATAAGCAGGAAATTATTGATAGTTCGGGCGAAGACATCATCTATTCCAGTCTCTTTACGGGCGTCCATGGTAACTACTTAAAAGGCTCAATCGAGAAAGCCGGTCTTGATCCGAACAATTTACCAACGGCGGATAAGTCCTCAATGAATTTCGGTTCAGGCGGTAATACGGATGCAAAAGCCTGGAAAGATATTTGGGGCGCAGGGCAAGGCGTTGGCTCTGTTCATGATGCGCCGTCCATGCAGGATATCGTTGATCAGTTTAAAGCAGAATATGCAGAGGCTAAGGGCCGTATTTAATCTCGATAAATTCCCCTGTAAGAGGTGTAATTAAATAAATTGCTTCATTGCCACTAAGTTAGCAATCCGTTAAACCCTCACCGAGTCTATTTATACGGCTCGCCTAATTTCTATGGAGGAAGAATATGAGAGCGAATTGGTTTAAGGGGATTGTCATCCTCGCCATACTGGCTCTCTTGTGGGCACTGTTCACGGCACCTAAACGGTCAAAATCAATGGGTGAAGACATCCGTGGGTCATTGGCTGCTGCTGGTTTTACAGACACACAAGTTGAGATGAATGGTAATGTCGCGACTCTGACGGGTGAAGCCGCCAGTGACGCCACGAAGAACGAGATTGGTAAAGTTGCGACTGAAACCAAATGTTCTAAATGTGAAGACAAGAAAACATGGCATGAGGTCAAAAACGATATCACTGTGAAGGCAGCTCCGGCTATTCCGACACAATCGCCATATACGTTTTCAGCTATCAAAAGTGATGATGGAAGCGTTGTCTTAAACGGTTGGGTACAAAACCAAGACCAACGTGACCGTGTCATGGCAAGAGCCAAAGCGGCCTACGGAACTGTGACTGACAGAACCGTTCTTGTCGCGAATGGTGCGCCTAATGCGGATTGGGAAATGGTTCTCAATCAGAACATTGATGATCTTAAGCTTCTCGACACAGGGCGTTTTGCCATGAGAGACGCCGCGTCAAACATTACGGGTGAAACCGGCGTTGTAGACTTAAGAGACGCTATTGCTGCCAGAGCGGCAAGCCTTACAGGTTACAATGGGTCGGCAACAATTAAGCTCACGGCTCCGGCAACAGGTGAAATTAAAGATATCGAAGTTTGCCAGACGCTGCTAGACGACCTTAAGCGTGGTAAGAAAATTAACTTTGCCTATGACAAAGCTGAAATTCGCGGCGCTGAGAGTTTTGATCTCTTAAATTCGCTGGCGTCAGCGGCTAATCAGTGTTCCGCTTTCAAAATCAATATTGAAGGCCACACAGATGCCGATGGTGCTAACTCATATAATCAGCGTCTTTCCGAAGCTCGTGCTAATCTCGTCGTAGCCTATCTCTCTGAGAATGGTGTCGAAAGATCCCGCATGAGCGCTATCGGTTATGGCGAAACAAAGCCAATCGCTGACAACACAACAGATGCCGGAAAAGCTCAAAACCGGCGTATCGAATTTATCGTGACAGAATCCGAGTAAGGAGACAGAGAAAATGTTAAACAATCTATTAAGCTATACAGCATGTTTCGGGTGGTTAATCCCGTTCCTATTTGGTCTTCTCGGGCTTTTGCTCGGATGGTTATTATTCCGCGGCAAAAAGCAAGTTGGCGATTTGTCAGTTGAAGGTGAAGGTGCATTGCGCGCAGAAGCCGACAGTTTGCGTGCCCGCGTTCAAGAACTCGAAGGCCGCGTTTCAACACGCGACGGCGAGGTTTCTGACCTTAAAGGTAAGCTTGCAGCCGCGGCAGCAGGTGCAGCCGTTGTAGGTACAGCAGCCGCAGCGACATCCTCTAAGGATGATGATGACGAGACATATGCACTGGAGTGGCGTAACCGCTACCTTGCAGCACGTGTTAAGTATCTTGAAGGCCGCATTGCTGAGGCGCCTAAAAAAGCGGCTCCAAAAAAGAAAGCTGCCCCGAAGAAGAAGGCGGCTCCAAAAGCCAAAGCAGCACCTAAGCCAAAGGCCAAAGCTGCGCCAAAGCCGAAGGTTCTTTATACTGACGGACCTACAGATGGTGCGCCGGATGACCTAAAGCTTATAAAAGGTATTGGGCCAAAGTTTGAGAAAGATCTCAATGGTAAAGGCGTTTACTACTTCCGCCAGATCGCGGCCTGGAAAGCGGCTGATGTGAAAATGGTTGAAGGCGTAATTGACTCATTCCCGGGCCGTATTGGCCGTGACGAATGGATCAAACAAGCTAAAGGCCTGTCAAAAGGTGCAAAGCCTCGCGCGATGAAGTCAGCGTCAACTGCGGCTAAGAAAAAGACAGCACCTAAGTCTGCTGCTAAGCCGAAATTGTCTGAGGCCGAAGCCAAGTTTGAGAAATATTTTACAAATGTGAAGAAATATGACTCACGTGCCAAACGTGACGTTGTTCAGAATATTGTGAAATATTGCGGTATCGCGCTTAGAACGCGTGACGGATCATTGGTTGCTTGTTCGGATCCATCTGAAGTGCAAACAGTTGCCAAAGGTTTTGCAACGAAAAAACTAGGCCTGAAAACAGGACAAGTTGAACTCGTTCAAGATGTTTGCGCCACGATGAAGCCGGATCGCTTTAAAAACCGCGTAACATTCTATTACCTTGCGGCGAAGAAGGCCGGCAAACTGGATATCTTCGGAGGTTAATCCTCAGGAAATTCTCACAAAAAACCCGTCTTTATGGCGGGTTTTTTTATGTCAATTATAGGGTCTGACATTATCGCTTAAACTGTGCCCATGATACAAATGGCACATCAACAAAATCGCGATATATGGCCATGGCCGAGCTTTTCACAGCAGGAAATGTCTTGTCGTCATTGCGGCGAACTATACGTCTGGCCTGATTTTATGGACAGACTTCAAGGGGCCCGCAATGCGGTGGGGCGGCCTTTTATTATTTTGTCTGCTCATCGCTGTAGTTTGCACAATGCGCGTGTCGGCGGCGCACCTCTTTCTCAACATCTAAAGCTTGCCGCGGATATTGCTGTTTACGGCCACGATAAAGCTACGCTCTTGCAATCCTGTCGATATGCAGGATTTGCGGGCTTTGGTTTCTATTCTTCATTTTTACACGTTGATCTCGGACGCCCGCGCTATTGGTTTGGCGGGCAGAAAGCAAAGGACTTATGGCAGATATATTTGGATTAGGCTTGGACGCCGCAGCGGGCGGTGTCTTCGGAATTGTCGGCACAGCTCTTGGCCGCATAGCAAGCTTCTTTGAACGCAAGCAGGCATTCAAGCATGAGGTTCAGCGCTGGTCTCATGAGTATAAACTGCATGAGCTACAAATGGCGGCTAATCAACAAGAGGCGGAATTGGAGCTTGCCATCGCGGCCCAACAAGGCTCCTGGAAAGGGCTTGAAACCTCTATCAAAGCCGAAGCTGCCATTGGCGAGGCGAGCAAATGGGTGATCAATCTCTTGCGTTTGGTACGCCCCGTTTTGACAATATTGCTATGGGTTATTACGGGGTGGATATTCGCTGTGACGCAGCAGGGCTCCATCGTTGAGGCCGCTGTCTTCGCCGCAACAGCTGCGACGCTCTGGTGGTTTGGGGACCGCGCTCCAAAGCCGGTAAACCTTAAACGCTAAGTCTTTATCGAAACATCTTTCAGAATATCAGAGACCCCCATACTCATAAGGAAGAACAGGATCAGCATCATGATAAAAGTATAAATCAGTCCTACGCCATAACTGGTCAGAAAAGTTTTAAACCAGCCGCGGCCGAACATACGCTTTGCTGAAAGTGGCAGGTAAATCAGTAATATCAGGCTGTAAATATAAATCAGTCCTTTGATCGGGGTGAGTTGAACCAATAAAATAAAGAAAAATAGCAGAAGGAAAGAAAAGGCATGAATATAGGCTGCATGCACTAGATGATCGTAAAGCATGGCGCGTTTTCGTCCGCGAATAAATATGGCACCGAGCAACATTGAGAAGGGCATCATCACGAACATTATACGCGGTAAGTACTTACTGATCGGTGCGTTGATGCGTTCGGGCTGCCTTAGGCCAATGGTGAAAGCTTCTCGAATCCCTTCAGCATCTAATGTCATTTGACGTCCTGTTGCATCGGTGAGTTGGATATTTGAGGGAGAGCTACCTGCCGTCTTATCACTGTTTTTACCGTTGATGCCTGTCTCATCTGTGTCTTCTGAATAGTTTTCAATTCTATTTTTAAGGCTTTTAATACGGTTTTGCATAGGTGTGAGCCCGCGCTGCATTCCCGATTTTGCATATTTATTTGTAGCTTTTTCGATTTGCGATTTAAGGGCGTCGGCACTTTTTTGGACACGAACAAGTTCTTCTTGAAGTTCTTCAAGTGACATATCCTCATCATTATTAATCATGCTGACAACATCATTTTCAAATGCCGCAATGGCATCTTCTGAGATGGCCTCGCTAATGGTACTTTTTCGTTCAAGGAAAAACACTTGAGGCACAAGTTTTGCATCACCGAATTCAGCTTTTACGGGTGAGTCATTAAGCATCTTGGGCCCAAAAGCGACTAATTGAGTTCCGGACAGCGCGACATAACCAAATAACAAAAGTGACGTCGCCAGATAAAGCCGGATAGGCGATGTCCATTTCTGCCGCGCGCCATCAGAAAACTCACGGGACATTTGCCCTGGTTTAAATATTAAGCTGCGTAGGCTCCGCCAGATACGGCCTTCAAAGGCTGTCAGAGATGAAAACAGCTCAGCCCCTAACGACCAGATAGATCGCCGATAATCATCATTTTTATTTCCGCAGGCATAACAATAAACGCCGCTCATGGTCTCGCCGCAGGAAAAGCAATTTAGGCTTTGATTGGCGTTGGGGATAGTGTCGGCGTCTAATAAGCCCGCTTGTTCCAAATCTATTGTATCTGTATCGCCCATAATCATGTCCCTCAAACCGTCTATGCCATAATGCGCTTCGAAATAAAATATGCAACAAATTGCATATAAAGCTTTTCGCGCCAGTTTTGCCTTGCTAAGTAGGGCGCATGTTTAAAAATCAATCAATCGCCGTAACGGGCGCAAGCGGCGGTATCGGAAGAGCTATCGCTGAAATGTTCATTGCGCAGGGCGCCAAAGTCGCAATTAGCGATTTGAAATCACCCTCCAAAACTGCAGATGAAATCGGAGCCGTCGCTTTTGCGTGTGATGTTTCCGATGATCAAGCGGTTCGAGATTTCATTGATATGGCCGAGGCCGCTAATGGGCCAATCGACATATTTGTGTCCAATGCCGGGGTAGGGTTTGGCGATCCGGAACATGCGGCCGGGGCAAGTAATGAAAATTGGGAGCTCAGCTGGCAGGTTAATGTCATGAGTAGCGTTTATGCGGCTCGGGCGATATTGCCTCAAATGCAAGAAAGAGGCTCCGGGCGGTTTGTCATAACGGCATCGGCGGCAGGTCTCTTGGCGCAAGTCGGAAGTGCGTCTTACACGGCAACGAAACATGCCGCAGTAGGTTTTGCCGAGAGTCTTGCCATTCGCCATTGGGACGAGGGCATTAAAACACACTGTATCTGTCCCCAATATGTGCGAACCAATATGACCAAGGGCATGGCTATGGCGGAAGGGCATCAAGACGGCTTAATTGAACCTTCGGACGTGGCAGAGGCCCTAAAGCTCGCGATTGAAGAAGATAGGTTCATGGTTCTTTCGCATCCTATCGTGGGTGAATATTTCAAAAATAAAGCCATGAACTATGAGGCCTATATTGGCGGCATGAACAAGCTGAAACAAAAGCTGGGTAATGACCAGCTCCCTACATAGGAGAGAGACGATGGCACGTTTTGATTTCACAGGAAAAGTAGCGCTCATCGCCGGCGCAAGCCGAGGCATTGGCGAGGCCGTCGCGCATGGCTTTGCCGAGCATGGAGCAACAGTGATTTGTTCTAGCCGTAAACAAGGCGACTGTGAGAAGGTGGCCGAGGCCATTCGCGCAAAAGGCGGGAAAGCGGTTTCAGCAGAACTGCATTTGGGGGAACTTGACCATCACGACAAAGTCCTTGAGATGATTGAAAAAGAATTTGGGCGTCTTGATGTATTGGTCAATAATGGCGCGACAAGCCCGCATTTTGGTCCAGCCCACGAGGCGAGTGAAGGCGCATTTGATAAAACAATCGAAGTCAACACACGTGGGCCTTATTTCCTCTCAACCAAGGCCTTCCCGATGTTAAAAGCGGATGGGGGTGGCTCTATTGTAAACGTGGCCTCAATTGACGGATTACAGCCTGCTGAATTTCGCGTTATTTACGGCATGAGCAAGGCGGCTCTTATCGCTATGACAAAGGGTCTTGCGAAAGAATATTCACAGCATGGCGTGCGTGTGAATGCTCTGCTACCTGGCTTTACCGATACGAAACTGGCCTCAGCCCTGAAAGACAATCCGGCTATGGATATGTATGTCAAAATGAATCTTGCTATTAAACGTATGGCGCAACCCGAAGAGATGGTTGGAGCCGTTCTCTATATGGCCTCAGAAGAAGCCAGTTATTATACAGGCCAAAACATGGTAGTTGACGGCGGAGCGGTGATCTAGTGAGCAGCGAAAATCCAACTGTAGAAGTTCGTAAGGGCGAAGAGTTAGATATTGCAGCCATTGATGCTGTTTTGAAACAGGCGCTACCGGATTTAAGTGGCGAGCCGAGCGTTAAGCAATATGCCTCCGGCGCGTCTAATCTAACATATGCATTGGATTATCCCGAGCGTCGCATGGTGCTGCGCCGCCCGCCTTTTGGGGATAAACCCAAATCGGGTCATGACATGCACAGAGAATATAGAGTCATGACAGCTTTGGATGGCCATATTCCTGTGCCGAATACGCTTTATTATACAGATGATAGCTCTATCATTGGAGCAGAGTTCTATGTCATGGAGCGCTCTGAAGGGCATCTCATTCATACAAAAATACCAAGTGAGTGGAACTGGACTGCCAAAGAAGGTCGCCAGCTTTGCGAAAACTTTTTCCAAACGCTCGTGGATTTACACACGGTGGATTACCAAACTGCTGGTCTTGGGGATTTTGGTAAACCCGAAGGTTATGTCAGCCGTCAGATTTTAGGCTGGAACCGCCGTTGGTCCAAAGCTTGGACAGAGGACATTGAGAAATTTGAAGATGTCCAGCAATGGCTTGTCGATAATATGCCCGCCACTGAACGTGGAGCCGCCGTCATTCATGGTGATTATCGCATTGATAATTGCATCCTAAAACAAGATGACCCGACCCAAATCGAAGCCCTGCTCGATTGGGAAATTTCCGCGCTTGGCGACCCTATGATGGATTTGGGAAATACGTTGGCCTATTGGATTGAGGCGACTGATCCCGACTTTATGAAAATGACTGTTCGCCAACCTAGCCAAGCGCCGGGCATGATGACGCGCCAAGAGGTTTTAGACTTCTATGCGGCAAAAACAGGTGCGGATGTGTCAGGATTTCAGTTTTATTATATATATGGGATATGGCGTTTAGCGGTTATCATTCAGCAAATTTATGCCCGTTTCTACCGCGGCCAAAATGATAATCCGCGCTTTAAGCCTTATGGGCAAATGACAGCCGCACTAGGGAACCTTGCGCGCTTTAAAATAAAATCAGGTACACTTTAAGAAGAATAGAAGGATAAGATATGTCATCAATGGATTTAGGTATGAGCGACAAAGTCGCGCCTCTCGTCGAAAAAATCAGAGACTTTACGCGCAATTTTGTAGCGCCGCTAAACGAAGAATTTGACTCACTTATCGGCACAGGTCCCGATGGCCGTTTTAGTTATTCTGAACGCCAAACGGAAATCCTTGAAACCATGAAAGCCGAAGCCCGCAAGCGGGGCCTTTGGAATTTCTGGCTGACGGATTCCGAAGAAGGCTATGGTCTTTCAACGGTCGAATATGCCTATGTCGCCGAGGAGCTCGGATGGGTTCACATGGCATCCGAAGCCATGAATTGTTCTGCGCCGGATACAGGTAATATGGAAGTGCTCGAGCGCTACGGCACAGATGAACATAAAGAAAAATGGCTCAAGCCGCTCCTTGAAGGTAAAATTCGCTCGGCTTATCTCATGACAGAACCTGATGTCGCTTCATCAGACGCGACAAACCTCGAATTTTCAGCTGTCAGAGATGGTGATGAATGGGTGCTTAATGGGGAGAAATATTGGTCATCAGGTGCCGGGGACCCGCGCTGTAAAGTCTTTATCCTTATGGCGAAAACACCCAGTGAAGAGCGATCCAAACATGAGCAGCATTCCATGTTCGTTGTGGATGCTGAATCTGAAGGTTATGAAGTTCTGCGCCCTATGATGGTCTTTGGCCATGATGACGCGCCGCATGGCCATATGCATGTGCGCTTTACGAATGTACGCATTCCTGCTGACTCTTTATTGATACGTGAAGGGGCGGGTTTTGAAGTGTCTCAGGGCCGTTTAGGGCCGGGCCGCATCCATCATTGCATGCGCTCAATTGGACAGGCTGAGAAGGCATTACAGCTCTTATGCAAGCGGTCTTTGGAGCGTGAGGCATTTGGTAAGCAGCTTGCTTTCCTTGGAGCTAATTTCGATATTATTGCTGAAGCCCGCATCAAGATTGAACAGGCACGTTTGCTCTGTCTGAAAGCGGCTTGGGCCATGGATACGATGTCAAAACGTGATGCTGCGCCATGGATTTCAATGATTAAAGTAGAAGCGCCTCGCATGTCGCTCAAAATCATTGATGAGGCCATGCAAATTTATGGCGGAACCGGAATATCCCAAGACACGCCTCTGGCGCAGATGTATCAGGGTCAGCGCACATTGCGCTTTGCAGATGGCCCTGACTCAGTTCACCGCCGTCAAGTCGCGCGTAAGGAATTACGCGGTTACACTAATCAAAAAGTCTAGGACAATAAAATGCCGAGTTTCGATGTAGTTTCTGAAGCTGATATGGCTGAGGTCGATAATGCTATTCAAAATGTGATGCGCGAAATCTCCGTGCGTTATGACTTCAAGGGTTCCAAGTCCACTGTTGAGAGTGCTGATGGTATGATCAAAGTCTTTGCGGATGATGATCTTAAGCTTAACCAGATGCATGAGATTCTGCGCGGGCAGCTTCATAAACGCGGTATCGAGCCGGGACAGCTTGATTACCAGAAAGTTGAGTCTGCTGCAGGTGCTTCTGTTCGGCAAAACATCCTTGTGAAAAACGGGATTGAGAAAGAGCTCGCCAAGAAAATTGTCAAAGACATAAAAAGCGCAAAGATGAAAATCCAAGTCGCCATTCAGGGTGAAGAGCTCAGAGTTACAGGCAAGAAACGTGACGACCTTCAGGCCGCCATTCAATTCATTAAAGACCTCGGACTTGAACAGCCTCTGCAATTTAAGAACTTTCGCGATTAGCAGATTTAAGCCTGCGCTCTTGTAAGCGTGAATATATATCCCATCTCCTATGAAACCACATGTTTCGGGGAGAGGGGATATGCCTCCGCTAAGTGACATTATAAAAGGCGCTGTGATTCTATTCGGCGCGGCTCTTGTGATATGGATGTTTTTCATTCGTCCGCATAGCTATGACTGGCAAGCTGCAGGTCAAGTTGAAGGGCAAGTGAAAACCCTCATGTCGAACTCAAAAGTTATTGGGCGACCTGTCATAAATGCGGTCGTAACATTGGAAAATGGTCACCAGACTATCATTGCAGTCCCGCTTAAAAGTGACGTCCGCCAAGGCGACATGGTGCTTTTGCGCGTGCAAGAAGACGCCGAAAGTTCTGCCCGTCGCCGCTATAAGTTTTATAAGGAAGTGGATTAACATGAGGCTATTATTGCCGTTTAAAAGTGAATTGTAGGCTATCCCCAGCTTGCGCATTTAAAGCGAGATAGTCTTCGTTTTTTTGGCGAAGCCAAACATAAAGTGCTTGCTCAGCTTCATCTGCAATAGTTCCATCAACACAGTTTAACCAAGATAAGTCCTCTACGCCTCCGCCTTCAAGAAGGGTAAATGATATCGAGCATTGACTGATACCGGCGTCAGAGTTTCCTTGCCCTGCTGTTCCGATTTTTCCTTGATCAGAAGCAGAGCTTTGCAGGCCTTTGGACTTACTATGAATGCCTGTATTTTCTAAAATCTCGGAGGCTACGAGTATGTCTGGAGAGACCTTTGAAGCAATTTTTGGTTTTAATGGATTTATAATGGCCTGAATTGAGATGTTAGCTTGATTGATGGTTGGAAGCTCGCGAGCGAAATTCTTACTTTTTGGTGGAGATGGTGGTGCCGCTTCTGATTTTTTAAGTTCTGGCCGTAATTTCATGACATGCGTCGAGGTCATTTCAGTTTTTAGGTTTTTGATTACTTTATACTCGCGGGATCTTTCATCTTTTGTTGGTGTGTAATCTGCGTGAATGAGCATTGTCATAAAAATAAAGAGGCATGTCGTGATAATGAACGCGCCAAATGCACCTCCAATAAGCCTGTTATAGGTTGCCTTCATCGGTTTAGCGCTCAAACGCGACCTCGCCGCCTACAATCGTCATAATAGGCTCGGCGTTCAGGATATCAGGCCCAGAGGCTGTCATAATATCTGTCTCAAAAACGGTGAAATCTGCTGCTTTTCCAATTTCAATGGTACCTAACATATCTTCTTGAAAAGCGGCATAGGCAGGCCATGCCGTAAACATTTTAAGCGCTTCCTGTGGAGACACTTTTTGATCTGGATACCACGCCTCATTGGAATAACCGTCCAGTCCCTTACGCTGCGTTGCGGCGTAAAATTCAATGCGGGGATCCCCGACTTCAACAGGCGCATCAGAACCACCCGCAATGATAGCGCCGCTATCAATCAGGCTACGCCACGCATAGCCTCCTGCAAGCCGATCTTTGCCGAGCCTGTCAACGGCAAAATAAAGGTCTCCAATGGCATGAGAGGGCTGCATGGAGGGTATGATGCCATATTCCGCAAATAGAGGAATATCATCGACATGGATAATCTGGCTGTGTTCTATACGCCATCGTGGATCAGGGTTTGCGCGTTCAGCTACAGGGACAGCATCAAGAGCTTCTTTATACCAACGCAAGACTTCGCGGTTACCTCGGTCACCAATCGCATGAATATTGACTTGTGTTCCATTGCGTAAGGCAGACCTTAAAATAGAATTAGCCTGTTCTTCTTTGAGCGTCATGAGTCCTGAATTGCCCTTGTCATCAGTATAGGGCTGCAACAACGCCGCGCCGCGAGAGCCTAAAGCGCCATCAGCATATAATTTTATCGCGCGTGTGGTTATGATAGGGTTTTCGTCTTCTGTATCCGTGCGCATAGACGGCATATTTTTATGGTCGAGGAGATCAATAGAATTATAGACCCTGATTTTGATTCTGCCTTCATCAGCCAAACGGTTGAGCATGGGAATGTCTATCGGGTTTACAGACATCGAATGGATATTTGTCCAGCCACGCGACGCGTAAAGTGCGGCCCCTTTAATGTAGGCCTCCTCTTTTCGGGCCTCAGTTAATTCAGGCATAAGTTCTTCGACGAGTTTAGCGGCATTATCTATGAGCATACCTGAAGGCTCATTTTTCCCCCGGCGGGGTTCGGCCTTGCCATTCTTATTTATCGCGCCGCCATAGGGAGCTTTGGTGTTCGCCGTTATATTGGCCATCTCCAAGGCTTTGGAATTTACGACAACGGCATGACCATCGGCTCTTTCAAGGATAACTGGATGGTCAGGTGAGACGCTGTCCAGATCATATCGATTGGGAAACCTTTTTTCCGGCCAATGTGTTTCAATCCAGCCGCGCCCATATACCGTTTCACCTTTGGGAGTTACTTTTATGACGTCGGTCAAGCGTGACTTTAGCTCTTTGACTGATTTTGTACCCTCCAAATTAAGGGTCATTTCGCGAAGGCCTATCCCTATCAGGTGGCCATGGCCATCCGTAAGTCCTGGATACATGGCGGCGCCGAACAGATTAACTGTGCGGCGGGAAGGGGAGGTGTTGCTCTCGCACCAGTCACCATCTACTGCGCCGCTATAGCTTATCGTTCCGTTCTTGACGGCAACAGCTTCAACAATCGGAGCCGCGTCTGTGGCTGTATAAATGGGGCCGCCCGAGAAACACCAATCCGTATCACTGATTTTGACTTTAGTTGTGTTTTCCGCACAAGCTGAAATCAACAACGCCGCTGCCGAGAGTAAAATAAATTTTTTGGTCATGTAGATCACCCGCATTTTGGGACAATCTAGCGACCTATGTTCGAAAAGCTAGGCAGATTTAAGAAAATCTTGTGATTGGTCATTCAAAGAAAGAACATTATCGAAAGCCCCAAGCAATTCGACAAGCTTTACTGGTTTTGGCAGAGCATCGTCCATTCCGATATTCTTGCAAAGCCGGATCTGTTGATATTGTGGGTCCGCCGTCAAGGCAATTATAAGGACGTCCGCCCAAGGTTCCGTGCTAGCGCGGATTGCCAATGTCGCTTCAATTCCATCCATGACAGGCATGTGAATATCCATAAGAACGATATCAATGGGGGTTGTTTTCAAAATATCGATGGCGTGTTGGCCATTATTCGCGATGTGTATTTCGCCGACAAGTGTTTCAAGCAAGGACGAAACAACCATATGATTTGTTGTATTGTCATCGACAACAAGAATACGCAGCTCTGAGTAATTGGTAGGCTCAGGCTTGGCATCCTCTAATATCTGGTTCACCAGAGATTGGCTGCTTTCTTCCTCTGGCTGCGCTTTCAGAGCTTTTATAGGCAATGTCAGCGCGAAGACTGTACCTTGTCCGCTTTTAGAGCGTAGGGTGATTGTTCCGCCCATAAATTCTATAATTTCCTTGGTAATTGTCATGCCAAGGCCAGTTCCGCCAAAGCGCCGCGCGATGGATTTATCAGCTTGCGTGTAAGCTTCGAAAATTTGCTCTTGCTGATCAGGTGTCATACCAATTCCAGTATCTTTCACAGCGAGGACCAGGCGAGGGGGTTGCCCGCCTTTTTCCACTGTGGTGAGGATGACGCTGACTTTGCCATTTGGCGAAAATTTAATCGCATTTGACAGTAAATTATTGAGGCATTGCTCATAACGGAAATGGTCGAATATTATCGTTTCCGGTACAGACTTATCAATACTGTAGGTGAGCGTAATATTGTTTTTAAGGGCTTTGTGTTCCCATAGTTTCACAACATTCTCGACGGACTTTGCGGGGCTCGCCGGAGCAAGCTCTAGGGTGAGTTTTTCTGCATCTAATTTCGTATGATTAAGTGTATCATCCACTATTCTCAAGATTTTCTCAGCTGAAGACTGAATAATTTCTAATTTAGGATTGATGGCATCATCTGCGTGATGATGAATAAGCGCGTCTGCAATCCCGATCACGCCGTTCATAGGCGTGCGGACTTCATGACTGAGACGGGCCAGAAAATCATTTTTTATCTTTAGTGATTTTTCAGCCGCTTCTTTCGCTTTTCTAAGCGCATCGTTGGTTTCTAACTCTTGCGTAATATCCTCGAAAAAACAGGTGAAACCCAATACCGTTCCTGTGTCAGAATTATGCGGTTCGGCCTTCCAACGCAGCCACATAGATCGGCTGTTCCCTGTGAGGATGCGGCAGGTGTAAGTCCACTCTTTTCCGTCTCTTAATCCCTGCTCCCAGACCGCTTTAGCTCCGTCATAGTCATCAGGGTGAATTATTGTGAGAACTCCCTTGCTGCGAGCTCGCTCCATTTGACGATGAGATAGGTGTTTTTCCAGATAGTCACTGCGCAATGCCAGATATTTTGTTTCGCAATTATAATACCAATAGCCTGAGCCCCCTGACATGAGCGCCGTGTCCAGAACCTGCGACTTATGTTCTTCCCGGGTGATATCTTTAGATGTTAAAAGAAGCTTTCCTGTGTTGTCTATCATTTGAGAGACTAATACACGCCGACCGGATGGCATGGTTAGTTTGAGTTTTGCCACGTCGCTTTGCACGCCGGATTTTTGTGTTTTGAGAACTGTTGATACTCGATCAACGAAAGTTTTGGAGTTTCCGGCTCCAAAGTCACCGCGTATCGCCATATATTCGAGAAAGCTTTGATAAGGTGATCCATTTGAAAGATCGTCAGCATCGAGCTCAAAATGCTTCGAAGCGAGCTGATTGTAAAATTCTAGACCTAAGTTCTCACTGAACAGTATAATGCCAAGACCTGATACATCGCTTACGCGAGTCAGCCAATAATATGGGCTTTTATCGTCTTTAGAGGAGGTCTCAGGAGTGAGATTTAGTGTATTAGACATTATTTTTCCAGCCATTTTCATTCCCACCTAATCTTAAGTAGAGTAAAATAACGAACAGCGGGTTAATAACAAAGAAATGCTCTGTAATGTTGATGAACTTATTCGCGAGAACATAATTTATGTTTTTATCGTGCTTGCAAATACGCGGCTGCAATTTCTCCGGACTCCATAGCGCCTTCCATACCCGTATGGATACGGCTAACGTGCTCGCCTGCAAAGGCTAGTTTAGATGATGGCATTGCCATGGGGCTTGACCATTGACTAATTTGTCTTGGAGCCCAGTGCATATATGCGCCGCCAGCAAATGGATTTGCTTTGGTCCAGTCCTGTATGGCTAAAAGTTCAAAGAGGCCTTCACTACTTGGCCGGACAGTTTTCATATAGGCCGTTACACGTTCTTTTATTTTTGCTCGATCTTGCCATATCGAACGCGTTGCGCCGCGCCCATTGATTAAAACTCGAAATAACCCGGTCGGCTTACCATTCGTATCTCGTTCAGCTAAAATACGTTCTACAGGTAAATCTGTCCACATATCCGCAGGGAGGCCATCTTTGTCCCAAAAAGGTATTTTGGCTTTCAAATGAATTTGTAATATTTGCGTATAGGGCAACTCTCTGATGGCGGCGGTTTGGGCTTCCGGCATAAAGGCTCTTATAGTAACATTTCGCAATGCCCCAAATGGCATTGCGCAAATACAAAAGCTAGCTCGGTAAGTATTTCCTTGCGTGGTTTCAATCTGGACGCTCTCTGTTTCAACTGAAATAGAGCTAACCATATGATCGAGTTTAACTTTGCGGGGAAGAGACGCAGCCATGGCTTCAGGGAGGTGTTGAGCTCCGTCTTTAACTTTCATCTGCTTCGCGTCAGGTGTGTCTATGAGTGCGCGATAAAGGTTCATCATCGAATAGCTGCGCAAACTATTGCCATCGAACGCTTTCTCCATGATTTTTTGCGCATCGCCGCCAAACCCGGCTTGCAAGAGAAAGTCTTGGGCCGAAATATCAAAAGCAGAAAATTTAGGATCAAGCCAATCATGATTTGATTTCAAGGGATTATTCTGAGCTGCAAGCTCAAAAAGAGGTGAGGCGGGCGCGCTAGCTCCAAATGGTGCTGGGAATAGAGGCGATGTAATGGTACTCCAAGCCTGTCGGGAATAATTCGCGCCCTGATAGTGATATAGGGTCTCTGGTTGATATTCTGCGCTAGGAATAAGATCGACCCCAAGCTCATTCGCAGTTTGGATTATGCGGCTATAGCTGGCCTTAATTTTGTCTGCTCCGCCTTCTGTATATCCCAGTTTGCCATGATTAATGGTCTGGATACGTCCGCCAATGCGAGAAGACCCTTCAAGAACCAAAACGTCTTTTCCTGCGGCGGCCAGTAATCGCGCGGCATTGAGGCCCGCAAGGCCTGCTCCCAAAATGATAACTTCAGCATCCAATTTACTGCCGGAAGGTTTGCAAGCTGGGAGAGCTGCTAAACCGCCCAAAACCATGCGCCTGTTAAGTTTTTGTCTCGTCATAGTCGCTGCTAATGAGCCCTTTCCAACATGGCCATAAATACTCTTGCTGGTTCAGTATCATGTAATGACTAAAAGGAGCGTTTTTATTTTTTAAAATGGCTTTTTGGAAACTGGTGCCGCGAGGGAGAATTGAACTCCCGACCTCATCATTACCAATGATGCGCTCTACCCCTGAGCTACCGCGGCTTAGAGGGGCGTTTTACATAAATGAATACCTGCCGCAACACTTAAAATTTTGCGGCAGGCCTTAAGGCTGTTAGGCTCTGCCAAAGACGTTATGGGCGTCCCATTTGGCTTTGTTCTTGAAAACCAAACGGTTCAAGACAAGGGCAACAATCACCATAGTTACAAGATTTATGGCCATAAGGTGGATGTAATGCAGCTGAATATTTTGGGTCTGTAGGCTTGCATTTTCAGCCAGCGGCAGAAGCATCCAGTAATAGAAGGCGACGCCAAAGATGACTGCAATAATCACAGCTTTTGCTTCAACATTCTTGAAGAGCAATCCAACGACAAAGGCTGCCAGAATAGGCATGGACAGAAGGCCGTAGAGACGCTGCACCGTATTGATGATGCTTTGTTCAGGGTTGTTGAATATCGGGATCATTATAAAAGCGAGAACAACCATGGAGATAGAAACCCAAAGCGAAAGCCGTTTCACATTTGGCTTATCATTGATGTAGGTCTCGTGAATGTCACAGACCCACAGAGCGGCTGAGGCATTTAGGATAGAGTTAAATGTCGTCAAAACCGCTGCGGCAATCGCTGCCGCAAAAGCACCTGAAAGGAAGCTTGGCAGCAAGTCACCGACAATTCGTCCATATGTGGCATCGCCAATGTCGCCATAAAGTTTAAAAGCGACGATGCCCGGAATAACGATGATTGGCGGCACGATCAGCAGGCGGATTGCCGCCGCTGCAAAGATACCTTTTTGTGCTTCTTTGACAGAAGGAGAGGCCATGGCGCGTTGCGTAATAGTTTGATTTGTTGACCAGTAAAACATCTGAATAAAGATCATGCCGGTAAATAGGGTCGTGAAAGGAATGTCTGAGTCTGGCGCGCCGATAAGTGTGAGGCGCTCTTTTGGAATACCCGAAAAGTCAAACCCAATGGCTTTAACAGCAATAACTGTTACCGTGATGGCTAAGCCAAGGAGCAACACACCTGAAAATGTATCTGAAACGGCAACAGCGCGAAGCCCGCCAAAGATTGCGTAAGCAGAGCCGACTATCGCAAATAAGAGGGCCAGAATGTAAAGGTTCACATCTATGCCAAACATACTTTGCATGAAGAGTGAGCCGCCATAGAGGATGGCCGGAAGAAAAATAAAGATGTTCCCAAGTAGAAAAAGCACTGAAATAAGGGCGCGTATGTGCTTGTTATTATAACGTTTTTCGAGAAGTTCTGTTGTCGTTGTGCAGTTATATTTGTAGTAAACGGGGATAAAAACAAAGCAAAGCATCATCAAACCGAAGACGGCCGCGAGCTCCCACCACGCTAATAAGGCCATTTGATTACCATTCATACCGACGAGTTGATCAGTAGAAAGGTTTGTCAGCGTAATTGAGCCGGCGACAAAATACCATTTCAAGCTTCCGCCCGCTAAAAAGTAGTCTTTTTCTTCATCTTCAGACGGTTTTGATTTCAGGCAAAACCAGACTGTAACGGCAGCAATCAGAGCTGTAAGCAATAAAAAGACGATGAACTGCGAGAGCTGTAATTCCATTATATTCCCCTGTTTTGTTTTATAGGTTTATTTTATGTTCCAAACGCCTTGATGAAATTTCCACGCGGTTTGAATTATATTTTTTAAATTAGAGTGCTCAGCGGTGAAACCCAAGACCTCTTTTGCGCGTTTAGGGTCTGCATAGAGCCGCGTTAGGTCTCCATCTCGGCGAGGCGCGGCGTCATAGGCGACAGCATGACCTGTCACTGTTTCTATCATTTTAAGAATTTCCAGATTGGAGACACCTTTCCCTGTGCCAATATTGACTTCTGTTTGGGTCAGCCCGTTTGCAAAAGCTTCAAGGCCGTATATATGCGCGCTAGCAATATCGGAAACATGGATATAGTCACGAATGCAAGTCCCGTCCGGCGTGTCATAATCCGTCCCAAATATCTTCATTTTTCCGCGCAAGCCTACCGCGGCCGCCAAGGCAATTGGGATGAGGTGAGTTTCAGGATCGTGTTCTTCACCTATTAGGCCTGAGCTATCTGCCCCGGAGGCATTGAAATAACGTAAGGTGATATAAGCCAACCCATAAGCTTTATGATAGCTCTGTATCATATGCTCAATCGCCAGTTTAGTTTTTCCATAAACGCTGAAGGGGTTTTGAACTTGGCTTTCTAGTAATGGCATCTGATCCGTTTCGCCATATGTCGCGCAGGTGGACGAAAATATGAGATTAGTCAGGGACAGCTCTCGCATGGCTTCGAGTAGATTAAGTGCGCCTACGACATTGTTTTCATAGAAACCGGCCGGGTCTTTTTCGCCAATACCGACCTCTATAGAGCTCGCAAGGTGAACAACAGCATGAGCGGATTTATGTTTTGTGAAGGCGTCAAGCGTTGCAGCCTTGTCGCGTAGATCAACGGTCTCAGATGGCCCCCATTTTACAGCGTGCCGGTGGCCCGAGCTGAAATTATCAAAGGTAACGGGAATGCCGCCATTATCCGCCACGGCTTTGCACACATGCGCACCAATATACCCCGCGCCGCCCACCACAATGACCGTTTTGCCTGTAAGATCAAATGTCATTAACTGACCCAAAAGCTTTCCGGATGGCTAGAAAGTAGCTCATTTTTCCATGTTTTCAGCTTATCATTTGAGATACAGGCGACGATACATCCTCCAAAGCCGCCACCCGTTTGACGCGCCCCTAAAGCGCCTAATTTGACGGCGTCTTCAACTAACCGGTCCACTTTTGGAACTGTGATCTCAAAATCATCCCGCATAGAAATGTGGCTCTCATTCATAAGCTTGCCAAGCTTTGTAAAACCTTTGTCTTTTAAACACGCAATGGCGTCTATGGTGCGGCGATGATCTGTCATGCAATGACGCGCGCGGCGCTGTAGCACGTCCGGAAGACTGCTTAGCGACGCAAATTCTGCATCTGATATCTGGCAAATATTATCATGGCCTAGCGCGGCTTTGACCGCATCGCATTCTTCTTTGCGCTCTTTGTAACGGCCTTCATTGAGCTGCCGAAACTGGCCTGAGTGAATGACGGCCATGTGGTAATCAGTTGGCAGGTCAACAAGCTCATATCCGAGTGTCTCCGTATTAAGAGCCAGCGCTTGGCCAGGGCTAGCAATCGCCACGGCCATTTGATCCATAATTCCGCAAGGCATGCCAATAAATTCGTTTTCAACGCGGCGGGCCAACACAGCAATGTCTTTATCTGATGTCTTATCTTTCGCTAAGTCTCTTGCGAGTTTCAGTATTCCCACCGTTACTGCGGCAGAAGAGGATATACCCGCGCCAAAGGGCAGGGTGGTGCGTGCGGCGACATTAAGGCCATTTTGTAGATAGCCTTGCTCTCGGGCCAAAATCACAGCGCCAACAATATAATCCGACCAATGGTCAGAGGCTTTGTCTGACAGACTGCGAATGGCGATATCATCGAATTTATCCGACCAAATGTGAATTTCACCGTCCGTACGAGGCGAGAGGGCGAGGCTTATCCCGAGCGGTAAAGCCGTAGGCAAAACCATGCCACCATTATAATCCGTATGTTCTCCAATCAGGTTGACGCGTCCGGGGGTAAAACCACTTATTGCGGGCGCTGCCGAAAAAATTGCTTCAAAACGCTCTTCTATCATTAAAGTGCTCTGAGCGTTTTAGCGGCCATTTCGGGCATGACATCAACGGTAAATGTTCCCGTTGATTGCTCAACAGACGCTAGATATTTGACACGTCCTGGTGCGCGCAGAAGCGGATAAAATTGAGCTGTGAAGTGAAAGCTATCGCCAGCTTTTAAGGGCGCCGCATGCAGTGAAAGCATGTAAGCAGTGGGGCGCTGAAAATATTCATCATAGCGGCGTGTTATATCACCCAGTAAATGCGCGAAACCATCTAATTGTTCTTCGCTGAATTCCCAAGGCCCGCGAGCCGAAATATCGGGGGCAATCCATGTTTCAAAGGGAAAGCGGGCATAAGGCGGGCAAAAAGCGCTCAGGCCGCCTGCCTTGGCTACGCCGTATTCAGATCCCCAAATTTTCATATCCTTTGTTAAGCTATACCCGGCTTCAAATGCCATCATGGCGTCCTGTTGCACGCGTGGAACAAAAGGGAAGGCATAGATTTGTCCATGTGGATGATGGAGTGTGACGCCGACTTCATCTCCGCGGTTCTCAAAGGGAAGAACAAATTCACAGCCATTGTCGTAATGTGTTTCATAACGGTCATTCCACGCCGCGAGCAATAGCCGCCGTTTATCTTGGCCAAGAGAATGAAGGTTGCCAAAATCTTGAGGACCATAGACAATCACTTCGCATCGTCCACTCGCACGCATCATCTTAAGGGCTTCAACAGAAGCGGGCTCTGGTGCTTTGGGATGAAGGCTCGTAAATTTGTTCTCAAAGACAGCAAGTTCGAAATCAGTAAAAGGAATTTCTGTTGGCGCGCTACCTTCGGCAGAGGGGGCCAATGGATTATCTGCAGCAGAAGGCTTAAACGTTCTATTTTGTCGATGCGCCGCGTAGATATTCCATTCCCGGCGTAGAGGGTGATATCTTAGCTCGCCGCCCTTGGCGACAGCGCTGTCATCTTCGTTTAAAGGTGCAAGGGTGTGAGGGCGATAGCCATAGAGAAAAAGCTCACGTCCATCCCTTTTGACGAAATGGCGGCGGTGAATTGTGCGACCTTGCACATTACACTCTGTGTGCTCCAATAAGTTTGTCATGTGGCCCGATATTTGCGAAAACGAACATTTTTCTAGCGCGAGTTTAAGTTCATGGCTAGGGAAAATGTAAATTTTATCATGTGTTTTGCTCAATTTTACAAGAAAGCCTCATTAGAGTGTTCGAATATTTGACAAAAACAGATTTTACAAAACTAAACTCTCTGCTAAGCCAAAGGCATGAAAAAGTTTGAACCGTCGAAACGGCAAGCCTCCATACTTCAGATGATTGAAGAATTCGGGTTTATTGCTACCGAAGCTATGGTGACAGAGTTTAATGTTACGCCTCAAACCATCCGCCGTGATTTGAATGAGTTAAGCGAGCAGGGGCTGCTAACGCGTTTTCACGGAGGCGCAGGACAAGTCAAAAGTGCGGAAAATCCACCTTACGAAGATCGTTTACAGACGGGTGTGGAAGCCAAGAAGAAAATTGCAGCGGTCACAGCGGCAATGATCCCTAATGGCGCGTCTATATTCTTAAGCACAGGTACAACAATTGAGGCTATTGCTGAGGCTTTGTTGGGGCATGAAAAACTGCATGTTTTTACCAATAACCTTCACGTAGCGCGTATTTTGACGCAAAATGAGAGTTTTCAAATCATTGTCTCATGCGGACAGGTTCGCCATTCAGATGGCGGCATTATCGGCTCGTCATCTGATGATTTTATAAGTGATTTTCGGATGGATATTGGAATCGTGGGTATCAGCGGTGTCGATGAAGATGGAACACTACTCGAATATGATCCTCAGGAAGTGAAAACTGCGAAAACTATTTTGCGTAATTCTCAGAAAGTCATCATGGTTGCTGACCGTCACAAGTTCGGGCGCCGCGCAATGAATCGTGTTGGCCATATTCGTGAATTAGACGCTATTATAACGGATAGTGAGCCAGAGACTCACTTCAAAAATCTCTGTGAGTCCGAAGATATTGAAATTATTGTGTCCTCCGCAGACCCGTAGAGGTTTTCGAGTCGATACTGGTGATCGCCATTAACTCTTGCGCGTAGATGCGATTAGACGCGATTTCGAATAAAAATATTCTCTTTAGTTGAGTTTCTTTGACCTCATTCTCTAATTAACCCTTAAATTATGGGTTATTTAGAAATTATTGTCACGAAATTAGTGTAAAAATGCAACAGAGTTGAAAAAATGTTCGAAAAAGAATATTTTTGGACTTGACGAACATTCCATCGAATTTAGTGTGAGGACAAGTGACGCAATATAAGCGTCAGGCAATTTATAATGTCTCAGGGAGAGTCTCATGAAGTTTAACAAAAAGAATTTATTGGCTTGTACAGTAGGGAGTGCCGCAATGATGTGGGCCGCTCCGACTATGGCGCAAACATCTAACACATTTGAAGATGAAGTTATTGCGACAGGTATTAGAAGCTCTATTAAGCGCGCACAGGACATCAAACGCGAAGCTGTTGGTGTTGTTGATGCGATTGCGGCGGAAGATTTGGGTAAATTCCCTGATCTTAACGTTGCTGAATCTCTACAGCGCATTCCTGGCCTTGCCATTGATCGCAGCGGCGGCGAGGGCCAAGCGGTCACTATTCGTGGTCTTGGACCTCAATTTAACACGGTTCTCTTAAATGGACGTCAAATTGCAACTGACTCAGGTGGCCGTGAATTTAACTTTGATGTGTTAGCCGCAGAACAAATTACAGGCGCGACAGTTTATAAGTCCGGTCGTTCAAATCTACAAGAAGGCGGTATTGGCGGTACAATTAATGTGTCGACAGCGCGGCCTTTCGATAATCCTGGTTTCCAGATGGCTGGTTCTGTTAAGGGCGTCTATGAAAGCTTGTCCGAGAAAATCTCTCCTGCGGGCTCGCTCCTGATCAGTAACACATTTAACGATGATAAATTCGGTCTTTTGGGTGCTTTCAGCTATTCAGAGCGTGATGTTCAAATCAATCAAATTGCCACAGCAGGTTGGCGTCCCGGGCAAACGATTTCAAATAATCGCGATGGCGTATTGTTTGAGAATGCTTACATCCCGCGTAACTGGGACCAAATTGTTGATAGGCAAAAGCGTAAGCGTTTAAATGCAAGTCTGGCAGCACAATTTGCGCCGAATGACGACATGACTGTCACGCTAGATGGCTTTGTTTCGAAATTTGAAGTCGACTCACTTGTAACCGACTTGGCATCATGGTTCGAACCCGACCGCGTCGGAAGCGGGACAATCGACTCTAACGGAACACTTACAAGTTTTACGCAGGAAATTGGCCTTAACCAAGGTTCTGGTGATCCAGCTTCTGACTTTGTATCCACTACTCGAAATTCACGCGATGTGACCAATAAAGGTTTTGGTATCAATGTAGATTGGGATGCGACTGAAAACCTTAATGTTTCACTCGATGCTTTCCATTCAACAGCCGAAAATGATCGCGCCGGAAAAGATCGTTTCAATGTTGTTGGTATTATCAATAATTACTCATTTGATGGCACTGGCGAATACCCAACGGTTGCCCATGACGGTTTTACGGGCGGAAATCTCCCTGATGCGAGTCTCAGCCGCCTTCACTATAATGAAAAAGGTAATGTCCCGACGGATGAAGACGAAATTACAGAATTCAAAGCTGATTTCTCTTACACGCCTGATGTTGACGCCGTAAAAGCTGTCCGTTTCGGTGCCTATAGTCAGATGCGCGAAAAGTCACGCTTCCAAATCTTTGGGAACCAATGTGCATTCTGTGGCTATCAAGTTGCCGCGCCGAATGACATCATCAACTTCCGTCCCTTTACAGCGAATAACTTCTTCCCAGGCCTAATCGATACATTTTACACTTATGATGGTGATGCATATGTTGATTATCTGGCTTCGGAAGGTGTTCCAATCGTGACAACCCTCCAGAATAACCGCTACACAATCAACGAAGATATCATTAGCGGCTATGTAGACACGACACTTGGTTTTGATGCCGGAGACATTCCTGTAGAAATCAATATGGGCGTTCGCTATGCCAACACGAATATTGACGTTACGGCGGTTCAAAGCTTTATTGCCGATGTTGTTCCGACAACTGATTTAACGCTCTTCTCCAACGTCTTTGGCCCCGCCACTGATATCACGGAAGGGGGATCTTATTCGAACTTCCTTGGTAACTTTGATGTCGCTTTTGATGTGCGTGAAGATATGAAAGTGCGTTTCGCAGCGTATGAATCGCTAACACGTGCGACCATGTCTGAGCTCTCACCTGCGACTAACTTTGGTGAGCCTCGCCGTCAAAATCTGACAGCGAGCGGTGGTAACCCTGCGCTTAATCCGTTTAAGTCCACAAACTTTGATGCGGCCTTTGAATGGTATTATGCAGAAGACAGCGTATTCTCTATCGCGGCCTTCCACAAAGATATCGACGATATCATTGTAAACCTCACAGGCAATGAAAGCTTCACACTTGCTAATCGTAGCGCCGCCGATGGCTTCCGCTGTGCCGGCACGACACCAAGCTGTGCCGCGCCTGGCGACATTGATCCTGCGCGTCCTGGTTTTGATGTTATTGCCAATACGGAAGAACTAAACGGCGAGAGCGAGCTTTACCGCGTAAGTCGTCCGCAAAACGGCGAAAGTGCCAAAGTCACAGGCGTCGAAGTCGCCATAACACATGTTCTCGATAACGGCTTTGGTATCTCTGCCAACGCGACATTTGTTGACAGTAACGTGGTTCTAGACCCAACGTCTGCGACGAACTTCTCACTCGAAGGTGTGGGCGATTCGCAAAACATCGTACTGTTCTATGAGAATGAGCGTCTGCAAGGCCGTGTCGCCTATAACCGTCGTGAGGGCTTCCTACGCCGTATTGACAACGGTTTTAACGGCGAGCCTATCAACACAGAGACATTTGGTCAGTTTGACGCCAGCGCAAGCTATGACGTGACAGACCAATATACCGTCTTTGTTGAAGGTATTAACATCACAGGTGAAGAGCTCCGCCAAACAGGCCGCTTCCCGAACCAAATCTACTCTATTGAAGATAACGGTTCACGCTACGCTGTCGGCGTTCGTGCTAAGTGGTAAAGCTGTCACATTGACGTAACCCTGACTTTAGGGCTGATAGGACACTCTTATCAGCCCTAATTTTTTGCCATAAAGTTGTAGAAAGATGTCAGACTCAATTAAATCCCTTCTCATCGTTGGCGGCGGAACTGCCGGGTGGCTTAGTGCTGCCATTATCGCGGCGCATCATCGTAATCGTCCCGAGGGCTCATTAAAGATAACTCTGGTTGAGGCGTCGGATATCCCGACCGTTGGCGTGGGTGAGGGCACTTGGCCCACTATCCGTAATACTGTGCGCACTATCGGCATTGATGAAAAAACGATATTTAAAGAATGTTTCGCGGGCTTCAAACAAGGCGGAAAGTTCGTAAACTGGGTCACCGATGATGATTTCTATTATCATCCTTTCACCGTGCCTTTAGGATATGGGCAGATGGATATGGCGCCCTATGTTGAGGATATTGAAGACTTCGCCGTTGAAGCTAACTATCAGCAGGAAATTTGCGAGGCTGGTCTCGCGCCAAGATCGTTGGCTGAAGGCGAGTTTCAAAGCGTTTGTAATTATGCCTATCACCTTGATGCGGGAGCTTTTGCAAATATCCTGAAAGAGCATTGCAAGACAGAACTTGGCGTTGAGCATGTTATTGGAACCGTCAAAGACGTAGAGCGCAATGAGATAGGACATATTGGAGCTCTGAAACTCGAGGGAGATAACGGTCCATTTGATCTTTCTGCTGACCTTTATGTAGACTGTACCGGGTTTCGCTCGCTCTTATTGGGTAAGGCTCTGGATGTTCCATTTGTTTCAAATGAGAAGTATCTCTTCAATAATAAAGCTATGGCCCTGCATGTGCCTTATGAGAGCGAAGATGATGACGTGGCATGTCACACGATTGCGACGGGCCAGAATGCCGGCTGGACTTGGGATATTGGCCTGACAACGCGGCGTGGTGTTGGGCATGTCTATTCTGATGCTTATTTATCTGACGCCGAAGCTGAGGCCAATCTAAGCAAATATATTGGAAAGCCTTTGGGTGATTTTGATGTGAAACGCATCAGTTTTCAATCTGGCTATCGTGCCAGAACATGGGAGCATAACTGCGTTGCCGTTGGTCTCTCTTGTGGTTTTGTAGAACCGTTAGAAGCTACAGCTATTATGCTAGTAGAAGTCGCGGCGCGTTATATCGCTGAGAACTTGCCTGCCGATCAAACGTCTATGGAGGTGACGGCGAAACGATTTAATAAGCAAATGGATTACCGCTGGTCGCGCATCACGGATTTTTTAAAGCTGCATTACATTCTCACGAAACGCCCCGAACCTTATTGGCGCGCACATTGTGACCCGGCCAGTATTCCCGATAGCTTGAAAGAAGATTTGGCCATCTGGAAGCATCGCGGCCCGATTAAATCCGATTTTGACGGGGTTGCAGAATTATTCCCGGCCGCTAGCTATCAATATATTCTCTATGGTATGGGATACAAACCAGATTATTCGCGCCAAGCTTATCTGTATAATCAGGAGCAACAAGCGGATAGAATTCGCCAAAAAAACCAATTGATGACGCAGCAATTATTACAAAGTCTGCCGCCTCATAGAGATTATATTGAACATTGGCTTGAGCAATAATCTGCTAAAAAACAGGACATTACTATGGCCAAATTAACGGCTTTAAACTCCGGTGAGCATGCCGATGTGAGAATTGGACATGATAGCGGTATTATTTATGCTCGTAATTCACATATGTTGCCATTGCGCGTGACCGAAGTCGCGCAAGCCACTGTAGATTTTCCCGTTATGATGAGCCGCATGAGTAATGGCGCAATAAGCTTATCTGCTCTGACGAGCTTTGAGCCTCATAAAAATTTGTTTATTTCCGGTGATGAGTGGACATCTAGTTTTCAGCCCACAGCAATGAAAACCTACCCCCTTTTTTTGATGAAAGATGATAAGGGCGGTGCAAAGCCTGTCTTGGGAATTGACGCTGAAAGTGAGGCGCTTTCCAAAGATGAGGGACAAGCGCTGTTTGATAAAAAGGCGCGTTTATCTCTGCACACTAAACAGCTCCAGGCACAACTCATGGAGGACTCAAAGAATATGGTCCATACCTTTCAATTCTTTGAAACCCTGTCTGAGTTTGATCTCATTCGATCAGTCGATTTAGCCGTCAATTACAGTGATGGGCAGATCAATCGTATCCGTGGCCTCAGTATGATACATGAAGATAACCTGCAGAAACTATCGTCGGAGCGCCTGACAGAATTACGCGACAGAGGTTATCTTGCGCCAATTTATGCGATGCTTTTTTCAGTATTCCAACTCAACGCTCTTATCCGTAAAAATAATCAAAATGCGGAGAGTGCCTCAATTAAAAATATCAATTTGGAAGTCAGTAAAGACAACCGTCCTGCTTAGGAGTCAGCCGTGATTACAGTTTCAAAAGATAAAACTTTTGCGCTGACCAATGCGCATTTTTCTTATGTATTTCGTGTCTCGCCTGAAGGTATATTAGAGCATTTGCATTATGGCGGACCGTTACGTGACCCGCTTGATGTCGCCGTGCATCACTTGCGCACGCAGCGTGAAGTCGCCTCAAACTTTCAGGGCGGGCCTTATTTCAGCCTAGCTGATACCCCGCAGGAGTTTCCAAGCTTTGGGACATCTGATTATCGTTTCCCAGCGCTTCATGGCCGTAACTCCGATGGCAATACGGTCTTTTCTCTACATTATAAAAATTATCGTATTGTCAAAGACAAGCCGCGCCTAAAGAAACTGCCCTCGGCGCGGGGCGGGGATAGTGAAACTCTAATCGTTACGCTTGAAGACCCGCTACACAAACTTGATGTTGAGCTTTATTACACCATCTATCAAGATTATGGCGTCTTGGTTCGCTCGGCTAAATTTAAAAACAAAGGCGAGAAAGAGCTACAGCTCCAACATGCTTTCAGCTCAGCTTTGGATCTGCCGCCGCATGATTATGAAATCCTTCACCTTCACGGCACGTGGTCGCGTGAATTCAATGAAGAGCGCATAGATGTTCCCAAAGGCCGCTTCGTCGTTGATAGCGCGCGCGGGACTTCTAGTGCCGCACATAACCCCTTTATTGCAATTGTTGAGAAGGGAACGACTGAAGACTATGGCGCCGTCCATGCGACGACCTTAATGTATAGCGGAAATTTTTCTCTCTCTGTTGAGAAGGGTGAGTTTGAAGCTGTGCGACTACTGGCCGGTATCAATCCCTTTAATTTCCATTGGCGTTTAAAGCCTGGCAAAAAGTTTTGCACGCCCGAAGCCCTTCATGTTTACTCCGATAAAGGTCTGCGCAGTATGAGTCATATTTGGCATGAATTTGTGCGCGATAAAATATCGCCGGAACGCTTCCGGCATAAGCCGCGCCCGACTTATCTCAACACATGGGAAGCGGCTTATTTTGATGTCGATGAAGACAAGGTTCTGCATCTGGCTGACAAAGCTAAAGAAATCGGCGTGGATATGTTAGTGCTTGATGATGGTTGGTTCGAAGGTCGCCGCGATGATACATCGTCCTTAGGAGACTGGACCGCTGATGAAGAGCGTTTTCCCAATGGCATTCCGGCATTAGCCGCAAAGGTCAAAGCCAAAGGCCTTAAGTTCGGGATATGGTTTGAGCCTGAAATGGTTAATCCGAAGAGTAAGTTGTTTGAACAGCATCCAGATTGGATTTTACATGTGCCTGGACGCAAGCCGTCATTGGGCCGAAATCAGTTGACGCTTGATCTTTCCCGTCCTGAAATCATTGATTATCTCTATGGCCAGATTGATGATATTTTGTCTTGCGGGGACATTGATTACGTCAAATGGGATATGAACCGTAATATGACCGAAGTCGGCTCTGCGGGACTGCCTAAAAACCGACAGCGCGAAGTCTCTCATCGCTATATGCTAGGGCTTTATGATTTGCTGCGCCGTCTAGTTAAAAAATATCCGGATATACTTTTTGAAAACTGCGCGAGTGGCGGGAACCGCTTTGACCTCGGCATGTTGAGCTATATGGCGCAAAACTGGACCAGTGATATGTGTGATCCCATTGGGCGCCTCGATATCATCAATGGCTGTTCCTATCTCTTCCCGCTCGATGTGACAGCCGCCTATATTGGCCCGTCACCGAACCATCAAAATGGCCGTGTCAGCTCTGTTGAGACGCGTTTCAATGCGGGAGCCTTTTGTGCTGCGCGCGGTATATCACTTAATGAGGACGATATAGACGCTCACAAAGATCAGTTACAAAGTCTGATGGCATTTGCAAAAGACAGCGCAGGGGATTTTGTTGGCGGTCGTTTTGATCGCTTGATTAAATCCAAAAATGAAGTCTGTTGGCAATATACAAGCCGTGATGAGCGCACAGTTTATCTGGCTTATTTCCATATCTTTGCTGCGCCTAACCTCCCGTTCCGGCGGGCGCGCATGGTCGGTCTTGAAGCTGATGCGGATTATATGCTGGTCGAAGACGGTTCGCGCTATGCTGGTGATGCGTTAATACAAAATGGAATGCCATTACCTTATGTCGCAACTGGTCAAGTGAATGATAAGGTCCGTTATATGGCTAAGGGTGATTTTAGTTCATATCTCTTTGTTTTCAAACGTGCTTAGAGCCCCTATATGAAGGGGCATGAGCGATAAAAAATCCCCTAAATTAACGCGCGAAGAACGATTAGCCGCTAACTTACGCGCCAATCTTCGCCGCAGAAAAGCCGTCACGAGAAAAAAAGCGGAAGAGGTAAAGTCAAGCGAGACCCCAAAGCCGTGACATTACGGCAGGGATTGCCTTATGACGACCCTTAAAAAGACGGATTGATTCCCAAATATACGCTTTTGCGTTAGGATAAGACCAAGATGGACAAGATTGTAATTGAAGGCGGGTTTCCGCTAAATGGCGAAATCGCGATAAGCGGGGCTAAAAACTCAGCGATTAAACTTATGGCCGTTTGCCTTTTGACGGACCAACCGATTAAGCTGACCAATATGCCGAGATTGCGTGATACACGTTCTATGGCCGGGCTTCTTGAACATTTGGGCGTACAAGTTGATGCAGGTGAGGGTGACGAGATGCTGCTCAACGCAGAGACCCTAAGCTCAACAACAGCGCCTTATGATCTGGTGCGTAAGATGCGCGCGAGTTTTAATGTTCTAGGCCCGCTTATTGCGCGTAATGGTTCTGCAAAAGTCTCATTGCCTGGCGGCTGTGCCATCGGCGCGCGTCCTGTAGATCTGCATCTGAAAGCCATGGAGAGCTTTGGTGTTAAGATTAAGCTCGAAGAGGGTTATGTTATTGCGGCGGCAAATGGCGGCCTTAAAGGAGCTGAAATTACGTTTCCATTCATATCGGTTGGCGCGACCGAGCATGCATTGCTAACCGCTGTTCTCGCCAAAGGTGAAACCGTCCTTAACAATGCGGCGCGGGAGCCCGAGATCATTGATTTGGCCAATTGCCTTAATGCGATGGGCGCAAAAATATTTGGAGCGGGACGTTCTCAAATCACCATTACGGGTGTGTCTAAGCTCTCAGGTGTGAATCATGCCGTAGTCCCTGACCGTATTGAAGCGGGAACCTACGCGTTGGCCGCAGCCACAGCGGGTGGTTCTGTGCGTCTTACCAATATTCGCTCCGACCACCTTGGGTCGCTCTGGCCGCTCATCGCGCAAGCTGGAGCCAAGGTCAGCCTTGATGAAACAACTGTTTTAATCGAGCGCGGCGGCGGACGCCTAAAAGCGGTGGATATGGAAACCCAAGCCTATCCGGGGTTTCCCACTGACCTGCAAGCGCAATTTATGGCGATGATGTGTCTTGCGGACGGCACCTCCATCATCCGTGAAAATATTTTTGAGAACCGTTTTATGCATTGTCCTGAGCTGTCTCGTATGGGCGCAGATATTGATGTGAGGGGCCGTGAAGCGATTGTTCGCGGCGTTAAAGAGCTCAAAGGCGCGCCGGTTATGGCGACGGACCTCCGCGCATCGGCCTCTCTTATAGCCGCCGGACTGGCCGCAAGTGGAGAAACGCATGTCGGGCGCGTTTATCACCTTGACCGCGGCTTTGAACGCATTGAAGTTAAGCTTGGAAATTGCGGCGCCCGTATTCGCCGCGAAAAAGAATAGGGTGATATGTCTAAACTGCGGCTAAAAGCTGAAACACAAGATGACTTGCAGGTAATTGCAGCCGCAGTGCAGGATGCTATCTTGCGCGTAGGTGAGATCAATTATGATCTGCGCGGACGGTCTTTGACTTTGCGTATGACCCGTTTCCAGCACGAGTCTGATAAAGCAGCGCGAGCGCAATCCGGCATTCGCTTTGATAGTGTTTTGGGCGTTAGAACACGCGGCATTGATCGCAGCGACCCTGAAGCTATGGCTGTGCTCTTAAATGTCGTCTTTGATGAAACGGATAAACCCGCTGGCGTATTAAGCTTGATATTTGCGGGCGGCGGTGAGTTGCAGGCCGATGTTGAATGTCTTGATGTCATTTTAGCCGATGTCACGGGGGCCCGCGAGACTAATAAACTGCCGCTTCATCCTGAATGAGTGATGACACTTATATCGACAACGATCACTACATCGTCGAGTTAAATATCGACGCTGACAGCTTGCCCGTAACAAATGTCGAGATGCAGCATGAGAGACGCGTCGCCATATTTGATCTCTTGGAAGAAAATGAATTTAAGCCACTCGAAAGCGAGAAGGGGCCTTATCTCGTCAATTTAACCTTGAGGGATGGGTCACGCCTCGATTTTGAAATCAAGCGCAGCACTGGCTTGGATATCGGCACCTACACACTTTCCATGACGCCGTTTCGGCGCATCGTGAAAGACTATTTCATGATTTGCGAGAGCTATCATAATGCCATCCGAACAGCCACATCCCCTCAAATTGAAGCAATCGATATGGGACGAAGAGGATTGCACAATGAAGGATCGCGCTTGCTGACAGACAGCCTTCGCAATTCCATTGAGATGGATTTCAATACTTCACGGCGAATTTTTACGCTGATATGCTCACTCCATAGGCGTCCTTAATGTCCGAAAAATTGCCTTCATCAGTTCTTTTCGTTTGTTACTTAAATTCCATTCGTTCTCCTATGGCTGAGGGTTTGATGAGAAAGCATTTCCCCGATGTGAGATCTGCAAGCTGCGGGATTGCAGCTGGTGATCTTGATGATCTTATGGTCGCGGTCATGCGCGAAAAAGGCGTTGATATGAGTGATCACGAAGCGCGAACGCTTGGTGATGCTGCTGATGATCCTTTTGATCTTGTTATTGCCTTTACTGATGCAGCTGGAGAGACAGCCAAAGCGGCTTTTGCGGAAACAGATACTGAAATCAGGATATGGCCGTTTCCCGACCCCACTCAAGGTTCGCTTGATGTTAGAGCCATTATGAATAATTACCGCGCCATACGGGATAATATAGAAGGCCGTCTGAAACGCGCTTTTCTGGAATAACCCCTGTTTTTTTGAGAAAAACCCCTATATAGGGCGCAGAAATGGCTTAGAAACTCCTGAGTCGATAGCTTTATGAAGGATTAGATTTGGCTAAAGAAGAACTATTGGAATTTGAAGGCGAAGTCATTGAACTTCTGCCCAATGCAACATTCCGCGTGAAATTGATTAACGATCATGAGATCATTGCCCACACAGCGGGCCGCATGCGTAAAAACCGTATTCGCGTTCTTGCGGGTGATAAGGTTACCGTCGAAATGACACCTTACGACCTGACCAAAGGTCGTATCACATACCGCTTCAAATAGCTTGTTCGCCTTGCTTGAATGGCAATGAGCGGCACTCCCGTATTGATACTCGCTAGCCAATCGCCACGGCGTTTGTCATTGCTTTCCCAAATCGGTATAATTCCTGATTACGTCAGTCCTGCTGATATAAATGAGGACCCAATCGAGGGCGAAGTCCCACGTGAGCATGCCCTGCGATTATCCCAAGAAAAAGCCGCCAAAGTTGCTGGAAGTAATCCCGATAAAATCATCTTAGCAGCTGACACAGTTGTGGGTGTCGGTCGGCGCATTCTGCCCAAGGCCGAAACGATTGATGAAGCCCGCTATTGCTTAGACTTGCTTTCGGGCAGAGGACATCGCGTCTTCACAGGTGTTGCCGTTATCAAGGCTGATGGGGATATGTTGTCGCGCGTCGTGGAGACTCGATTAACAATGAAACGCTTATCCAAACCCGAGCTTGAGGACTATCTCGCAAGCGGTGAATGGCAAGGCAAAGCCGGAGGTTATGGCATTCAAGGCTCTGCTGAGGGATATATTTCTAAACTTATAGGCTCTTACTCCAATGTTGTAGGTCTGCCGCTTTTTGAAACGCGAAACCTGTTGCAAGGTGCGGGATATCTAAGATGAAAAGACGTTGCGTGATCGAAGAGGCTATCGGGGAAACCCGCGCGGGCATATATGAAGGCCGTAAGCTTGTAGAGCTTTATGTGCGCCGCGAAACCGATACCGGTAAGCCCCGCCAAGGTGATATCTTTGCTGGCCGCGTGTCCAAAATTGACCAAAGCATGGGCGGGGCCTTTATTGACATTGGCACCGAACATGATGGCCTTTTCAAGTTTACGAATTCGCCTAACGCTCCGCGATTTACGGAAGGCCAAATGGCTGAGTTCGAAGTCTCGAAGGCCACCGAAATCGGCAAAGGCCCCGTTCTTAAATTTAAGCAGCTGACTCAAGAAAAGAAACCTGCAAAACTTTCGGGTGACGACTTAAAGACAATGCTCGCGAAACGGTATGAGGGCATAGAGTTTGCGGAGGCTACCGTATCAGTCATTGACGATGCGACGGAAACGGAGCTCGCTATCAAAGGCGGCGGAACGATTAGCCTTGAACGCACCCGCGCGCTTGTTGCGATTGATGTCGATAAAGGCACCGCCGTGAGCAGCTTTGATGTTTGTATGGCTGCGCTCCCGATGATTGCGCATGAATTGCGTCTGCGCGGATTGGGTGGTTTGATTGTCATTGATCTGCCTAATTTACGTCAGCCGCGTCAGCGCAATACTGTCTTTAAAGCAGCTGAACGAGCTTTCGCCGATGACCCCAATAATGTTAAACTTGCGCCATTGTCCCGCTTTGGTGTTTTGGAACTGACGCGATTCAAACCTGAACTTTCTCTGGATGAAGTGCTGAATAATCGCATAGGTCGTCCTACGACTGAAACAGTTGCCCTTCGGGCCCTGCGTCAATTGGAGCGAGAGGGCCGAGCCCATCCCGGTGCGAAGCTGACGATGACCGTGCGCCATCATGTGATGAACTGGCTTGAGGACGGGCATATTGATTGGAAAGCGGCGCTCACACAGCGTTTTGGCGCGAGATTTGAGGTGATTGCTGGCGGCACACCTGGAATTGTGGCGGATCGATGAAAGATAAATGTCCCATATGTAAAAAGCCTTCTAATGCAGCGGCGCGGCCATTCTGTTCTAAACGCTGCTCTGATATTGATCTTGGGCGTTGGCTGAAGGGTAATTACGCCATCCCGGGGACTGATGGTGAGGCCACAATTGCGGCCAATGACACAAGCCCCGATGCAGATATTACATTTCGAGATTTGGATTAGAACTACCTGACTTCGCCCAGAATACTGATTGTAAAGCTTGGCTTGTCCCCGGCATCATTTGGATTAAATGTACCAGAGGGGTTGAAACGCACATGAGTCACATCGGTGTCCGTCGGCACATTTGGAACATAAGTAAAGTCAGTGCCGTCAACTGAAAATTCAACGCTGTCCGTCATATCCGCAGCGCCGTTATAATTAAAGCTTAGCCCTGAAATGTGCGGGCCATCTGTAAAATTAAATGCCCCTGGGGCTGACGTCACCAGAGCTACATCTTCGGGAAAAACATCTGTGAGGGTGAGCGTATTACTATCAACAGAGATGCCTTCATTGATGACATTCAAATCATAACGCACAATTGCTCCCGGAATTGCATATGGGGATGGACTTGAAGCATCTATCTCTACGGTTTTTAAAGCGCCGAGCGTATTGGAACAGCTCTCATGCGCACTCACCGTAACTGTTGCCGATGGGTTTACGCATTGTGAAGCGCGAAGCGGGAAGTTTGCCGAGGATAGGTCCTGCCATGTTCCGCCGGGAGCCATAGCTTGAAACCCAGTGGGGCCATCGCAACACCCTTCAAAACCGAGTGCTTCATAGCGGTGCCACCCCACTGGAAGGTTCACAGTGCCTTCGAGTGTTTCTGCCGTATTCGCATAATTATTCGCCCACCAAAGATCATCATTCCATTGTTCCTCTAATTCCTGGCCGCGTACATAAAGATGTCCTCCGCGGCCAAAGTCGGCGCCATATCTGAAGCCCCAAACACCAGCTGTGGCGGGAGTCACATTTAAAACAGCACTCACACACCACCCATAATCGCCATTTGTCCCGCCGACAGCGCGGTTATTTAGGCCGGAAATGGAAGGCCGAACGGAATTGTCCACGTCAACTGTTGCAGCGGTAAAAGCGGCGAGGGCATCTGCAGGGCTGACCGGGTCTACCGTTGATATGCGGCTACGAAGCCTCATACCAATATCTGGAAAGACGATAGAGGCATTGCTACCGGATCCGAGGCCATTATCACCTAAGTAGATATAAATTGTCTCCGATGCGCCTGAGGAGATTGCGGGCAAACGAACATATAGTGTTCCGCGCCGCGCGACATCATCCCACGCCGTGACAACAAAATCTACGGGGGTAGTATCATCGCTTTGAAAGACCCGTACATCATTTCCAAGTGGCGAGAAAATATAGGCTGATGGAAAGTCAGCGCTTTCAAGATCTATGCGGGTCTCTGTATTATGACCTGTTGCGGAGGCGGTAATTGTTACGGGTATGCGGTGCGGAAAACGACAGCTTTGCTCGGCCCATTCCGCTTTCGCGGTGGAATAAGGGAATGAAAAGACCGTGATCACCATACAAATCAGAAGATTTGAAAGTAACTTTCTCCCATCAGATTTCAGCTGATACTGCCACATGTTTAAGAGTATTCGCATGAGGTGATAAGAAAGCCTTAAGAGATTGGGTCTGTAGATACAGCTATGCTGCAGGTTGACTCGGTTTTTTTTAAATGAAAACCAAACATCTAACTCATGTCCAAATAAATGGACGTCCGCAGGGCGTTCGCCTTGAGGCACGCCTGGGATAACTATAAACACAAGGAGAGGCCCTGCGGCGGTGATTTTATCGGCGGCGTCTCAAGTGACTTACACCGAAGCCAGCTTTCCGCGCGCGTAATTCGCGGTGCTTAACCTCACCGTCCCCCTATCAACAAACTTACGCGATTGCCTGTCCAAAAAGGAGGAACGAGCGCAGTTTAGCATAGCTTGGTGGGCACGAGGATTGAGTATTTTAAAAGTCAGTCAAGCTTATGATTTTAGCAAATTTAGACAAGGATTGAAGTGTCTAACTCCCCAAAATCATATGTTAGTTTAGCGGGTTATTTGGGGCGATTTTAAGTAATACAGATTTTGTGGAAACATCCTTTTAGCGGACGTTAGATTTTAGAACCTCTTCTTCAGTTATGCCAAATAAAGTTTGTATATTAGGCATAGCTTGAATTGAAACTTTCAAATCACAACCCATATTTTGATAATGATTGAGATGAACTACACATTGTCCAAAGCTGATGAGAAAGGCTTTAGGCTTGGAAAAGCTCAAACCGCTGTCACGGCTGATAACGAGCAACAGGAATTTGAAGCCCTATTTAGAATACATAAGGAATTCAATAATGGTGGGCTGGAATGGGCTCAAGAGCTTTTGGCGGATGATTTATCTCTTCTAGAGAACATCATAATTCACCCCACTTTACTAACCCAGCTTCTTCTAATCCTCGCCGGAGCAGAGTTGATATTTCACCGTGACAATCCAAAAGATAAGAAGGAGTTCAGATATCATACAGTCGGATTTCATTACAACATGCTGATGGATTCCTTCGTCAACCTTTCAAGTGAGAAAAAAGACGCCTTAAAGCCTGCAAGACAATACAAAGGAAAAGTGCTGAAAGGCCTTTGGTACAAACACGTTGATGATGCATCAATAAGTGGAATGGCGACCAACATCTTGAATGAACTAAAGAACGATGATTGGTTGATGAAAGCATTTATAGACCGTTTTGGTCCCTTTGATGGGACTCAATTATTTAACGACGAGCATAGTAGATTTCTAGCACATCATGCCACGGTTGTTTCTCAGCAAAGGAGAATTGAACGAAAAGAGATGACTGGCGAGTGGATTGTGTTTCAAAAATTAGGTGACAAAATACAGTTGCTGACCCTAGCTTCTCACCAAGAGGACGATGCCCGCATCCTGGGCCGATTTAAAGTGTAGTATCACATGCCCCGAGAAATAATCCAAAAAACATCAAAGGCACTCACATTAGACGGGGCTGCCGTTGTTCCTGCCTTGATCGACCTCTTTGTTTTTGGCGGTGTACCTATCAGCACAGTAAGTACTGAAATTGCTAAAGGGGCATTCTCAAATACCGATAAATTTATTTTCAGGAAAACTATTAGAGCAGCAGAAGTAATATTGCATGACTTAGAAAGCGGAGTAATTAGCCCTACTCTACTTGAACAAGTTTTTGAAAATTTGAAAAGCGAACATGGCGAAGAGTATTTTAACGAGTCTCTATTTCACGCTATCCAAAATGCCGACTCGCAAAAGCGTGCAAGTTATATTGGAAACTTAATATCATCTGCGATTGCGAATGAAATGATTAGGGAGTCATATTTCGATTTTTTGGCGATCGTACAAACCTTAACGATGAAAGAAATCGAGCTATTAAAGCCTGCAAGTCAAGACTCAAAAATACTGTCTCCTGAGAACAAGTCCGTTATCCGTCCAGTGTTAGGTCGCACTAATATAAGTGACTATAGAGCTTATTATAGATTGCCAAGGTTATTGCGTTATCAATCTGTTGGATTGACCAGAGGAACAGATAGTATGGGTGACGCTAATATACCACTTGTAGATAATACATACGCAGATTTATTCCTTAAGGCTATCGGAGAAATTGAATCAGCCGATGCATAATCTAATCAAAAAAAAGTCCTCAGCCCCGTATGTCCGCTCTGCCCCCATCTGAGAAGAAACGCGAGTGGCTGTTATCGAGCGACTTAAGCCGCTTATCTAATGTCAAAGAGAGCTGCAAAATCAATCATATCAAGCTTCATCAAAAACGCGTTTATTATCAATGAAATAGGTGTCGATATTGAAGCGTTCTTTTTGGCGGTTTATGTGCTCCCAATCGATATAACTGAAAGTGCTGACCTCTATGCCGTCTTTATGGTAATCGTCTACGAGGGCGCGGGAGACCATGGCTTGAGGGACGCAGACTGAGGTCACGATATCGCGCAGCTCGCCGCGCAACGGGCCGTCCACGAACCACCCTGAACGTTCGCCATGCACTTTTTTGCGGCGCGGGCGTTTTATATGGCCCAATTTGGCTTTAAAGACCTTATGAACTTTGCGGGTCTTAGCGTCGGGGCTTTGGCACCAATGGGACAGGCAGAAATCAGCCTCAGGCGCGATATCATGCATGGTGTAAAGCGCTTCGGGAACCCATGAGACATAAATCACGCGGCCGCCTAATCGATTGAGCATGACAAGGGCGTGGATTTCAGCCTCAAAGCCTGCATCCTTAATATCGATAAGAAAACGCGCATCCTTATTGGGGTGTGCGCCCATGGCGGCAAAAAGCATCTCTGCGGTTGGCATATGGGAAAAGAGGCCGCCAAGCGCTGCATAATCACGGGCCATGACATCGCTGAGGCGGTGAGCTGTTCCGATTTTATCCAGCGCATATTCATCGTGATAGATCATCGGTGTGCCGCATTTGGCCACGCGAATATCAAATTCCAGATTGAGGACACCAAAATCCAATGCGGCGATTAGGCCTTGAACCGTATTTTCATGGGGCGCGAATCCCCGAAAACGGTGGGAGATGAGGTTGGAGAGTGATACCATGGGTAATGGTTAGCAGAGGTAGAGCTTTACGGGAAGGGTATGCATTTCATAGATTTAGTGTTTAAAAATAATAGGCTAAGAGTGCCTGTTTTTTTTATCATTTATGGTTTTCTATGATATGTTTCTCGAAAACGCTTAAGGCGTTTTCGCGATATCAAAGCCGCCCCAGAGAACCGAGAAAGCCTCGCAGTGAATGACGACGCTTTTAAACTCTGACAGATTGATGTCTTCCGGGATGATGTAGCTTTGGGCTCCGCGATTAGACTTTAAAATGCCCAGTTTTTGCGAGGTGGATTCAACATTTCCGCTATCTAATTCTGATATCGTGCTGGAAGATAAATAGATCTTAAGGTCTGGGCCGCCTTTGGTTTTGAAATCGTCACTAAAACGGATGATTTTTTGTCCGTCTTCCTCAGACACATTCCATGTGCCTTTAATATTATAGCGTTTTTTGACAAATGTCGCAGGTGCTTGGCTCTCTGCCGAAGCTTGAGCCGTGCTATACGTTAAGGCACTGCCTAATAAGCCGAAGGATAATGTTGCAGCGAGCGTTATTTTGATAAGTAATTTCATAAAAGCGTCATGCCAGACTGGCGTTAAACAGGAAAGTCACGTGTGCGTGAAATATCAGTCAGAGGCAGACCCGGAGGGACGGCGACGTTTATTCACGCGCCGTTTTGCGCGGCGTTCTTCGCGTAATTTGATCAAGGGCGGCATGCGCGCCGGGAGTTCCGCCAATATGGCTTGACGTTCTGCGGGTGTTTTGAGTGTCCAGTAAGATATTTCGTCCTGTGTGCGGCCGCAGCCAAAACAATGTCCGCTTTCGCGCTCCATTGAACAGACGAGCTGACACGGACTGTCTTCGGGTTCTAACGAAAGTTCTTCTGTGGATTTATCAGTCATAAAATCCACATAGAGACAGTATGATCTTTTTGCAATCCGCTAAAGCGTGCGTAATTTTTCGCTATAAGCTTTTAGCATAAGCGTGAATTCCTGAGGACTTGCATCGCGGGGCGTATCTCCCATTAAAGTGGCATTCAGACGTGCGGCTACTCTGGTATAAATATCCTGACCGGACTGTGTGGTAGAAAGTGAGGAGCGCCGCTTATCGTTGACGTCTGATATTTTGCTGATCAAACCCTCTTCTATAAGTGAGCTGACGGCGCGGCTGACAATGGTTTTATCCATAGGCGTTATGGCGGTGACATCTGCGGCGGTGCGGCCCGGTTGTTCCGCGACAGCCGCGAGGACCCGCCATTGGCTTAGGTTTAGCCCCGCCTCAGCTTTGACAACGCTAAGCGTATGGCGGCTAATTTGGTCTGCTAGGACTACGGCTTGGTAAGGCCAAAAATCATCCAAGGTAATGAGGGGCATTTGTTCTTTATTCATGCTCACCTTATGTAAGAAAAAGGTTGCAAGTGCAACAAATAATGATTAGTTGTTATCACAACCAATCCCGAGGTGCGATTCTGCCTAGGCATACCATAAGATATAGGAGCGTAATATGGCTGACTTATTTGAAAATCCCGCCGGACTTGATGGGTTCGAGTTTATCGAATTTTCAGCGCCTGAGCGCGGCGTTCTGGAGCCTATCTTCGAGACGATGGGATTTGAACTTGTCGCTAAGCATCGTTCCAAGGATGTGGATCTCTGGCGTCAGGGCGGTATCAATTTGATTACAAATTATGAGCCTAACAGCGCGGCTTTTTACTTCGCGCGTGAACATGGGCCGAGTGCTTGCGGCATGGGTTTTCGCGTTAAAGACGTGAACAAAGCCTATGATCATTTGATTAAGCAGGGCGGTGAGCCTGTTAAGATGAATACAGGGCCTATGGAATTGCATATTCCTGGCATTCGCGGCATCGGCAATTCCATCATCTATCTGACGGATCGTTACGATAGCGGGAAGGGCGAACTCTCTATCTATGATATCGACTTTGAATATCTGGACGGTGTTGACCGCCATCCTGAAGGCTGTGGGTTCAAACTCATCGATCACCTGACGCATAATGTTTATGGCGGACGGATGAAATACTGGGCTGATTTTTATGAGACGCTCTTTAATTTCCAAGAAATCCGCTATTTCGACATTAAGGGTGAGTATACGGGGCTGACCTCCAAAGCGCTAACCGCGCCGGATGGGAAGATCCGTATTCCGCTCAATGAAGAGGGCAAGAGCGGCGGCGGCCAGATCGAGGAATTCCTGCGTGAATTTAACGGTGAGGGCATTCAGCATATTGCGCTGATTTGTGATGATATTGTTGAAGCTTGGGATAAGCTGAAAGCCAGAGGTGTTCCTTTTATGACGGCTCCGCCTGAGACTTATTACAAAATGCTCTCCGAGCGTCTGCCAGATCATGGGCGAGACGAGGCGGCCCTGAAATCGCGCGGCATCTTGCTAGACGGCACAACAGATGGCGGCGCACCGCGTCTGCTCCTGCAAATCTTCGCAGAACCCCAAGTCGGTCCTGTATTTTTCGAATTTATTCAGCGCGTCGGCGATTATAAAGACGGCTTTGGCGAAGGCAATTTTAAAGCGCTCTTCGAATCCATAGAACGCGATCAAGTTGAGCGCGGCGTGTTGGAGACGGCGTAATGAACACTATCAAAACAGACGGATTTCACCACGTGGCTTATCGGTGCCGTGATGCCAAAGAGACGGTGGAGTTTTATACGGCGCATCTGAATATGGATTTTCAGCTCGCCATTGCCGAAGATCATGTGCCAAGCACGGGCGCTTATGACCCTTATATGCATATCTTCCTCGATGCGGGAAATGACAATGTGCTGGCCTTCTTTGAGCTGCCCGAACAGCCCGATATGGACCGTGACCGCAATACGCCGGAATGGGTGCAACATATCGCGCTACGCGTCGGGAGTTTGGATGAGCTTTTGGCGGCAAAAGACAGCTTGGAAGCGGCGGATATAGAGGTGCTCGGCCCGACTCATCACGGGATATTTAAGAGCATCTATTTCTTTGACCCGAATGGACACCGCCTTGAACTCGCGGCGAATATCCACACGCCGGAACAAATGGCCGACTTACGCGCTGTAGCCCCTGATATGCTGAAGGAATGGAGCGAGACAAAGAAAGCGCCACGTCACGCGGCTTGGCTTCACGAGAAAATTGCAGAAGAGACGAAGGCTAATTAAATGAAACTTGCGACATTAAAAGACGGAACGCGGGATGGACAATTGATTGTCGTTTCACGTGATTTGAAACGCTACACAGCGGTGGCCGACATAGCCGAAACATTGCAAGAGGCGCTGGATAATTGGGCTGAGGTTCAGCCTCAACTTGCGGCGAAATGCGAAATGCTTTGCGCAGGCGAGATTGAAGGTGAGCCCTTTGACCAAGCCGAATGTGAATCGCCTCTGCCGCGCGCCTATCAATGGCTCGATGGCTCGGCTTATTTGAACCATGTGGAACTTGTCCGCAAAGCCCGCGGCGCCACTGTGCCTGAGAGCTTTTACGACGACCCGCTCATGTATCAGGGCGGCTCTGACACCTTTATCGGCCCGCGTGACGCGATTGTGGCGGCTGATGAAGCTTACGGCATTGATATGGAAGCTGAAATTGTTGTCATCACCGATGATGTGCCGATTGGGGTCTCAGCCGCCGATGCGATGAATCACATCAAACTCATCATGCTCGTCAATGACGTATCCCTGCGCGGCCTCATCCCCGGCGAACTCGCTAAGGGTTTTGGCTTTGTGCAGAGTAAGGCCTCTTGCGCCTTTTCGCCCGTCGCGGTGACGCCGGATGAAATTAAAGCTTGGGGCGAGGGCACTATCGATTTGCCGTTGCTCGTGGATTATAACGGCAAAGCTTTCGGCAAAGCCAATGTCAAAACCGACATGACCTTCCATATGGGCGAGCTTGTGGCCCATGCGGCAAAAACTCGCCACCTCTGTGCAGGTACGATTATTGGCTCAGGTACAGTCTCCAATAAGTTTGAAGGCGGTGAGGGCAAGAAAATCGAAGATGGTGGTGTCGGCTATAGCTGTATCGCTGAAATCCGTATGATTGAGAAAATTCAGACTGGCGAATTCATCACGCCCTTTATGCGTTTTGGCGATAAAGTCGGTATTGAAATGAATGACGCAGACGGTAAGTCAATCTTTGGCCGTATTGAGAACCACGTCGAAAAGTATGACGGCTAAATGATGAAGCTTTACGGATATTGGCGCAGCTCTGCGAGTTACCGCGTGCGCATCGCCCTTGCGCTAAAAGGCGTTGAGGCCGAGCATATTGCAGTCAATTTACGAGAGGGTGAGCAAAAGGGCGGGGCGCACATATCCCGTAATGCCCAAGGCTTCGTTCCTGTTTTGGAATTAGAAGACGGCACGCAGCTCACCCAATCTCTCGCAATCATGGATTATCTTGATGCGACCTTCCGAGAACCCGCCTTAATGCCAGCGGATGCTGTCTTGCGCTCAAAGATCTTGGCGGCGTCGCTGACCATTGCGTCGGATATTTCGCCCATCCAAAACTTATCCGTTCTGAACTATATCAAAGCCGAACACGGCCAAGACGGTGAGGGAGCAAAGAAATGGGCTGCCCATTGGATTACACAAGGCTTTACCGCGCTTGAAAAAACTGCGCAGACATATGACACGCCATATTTCATGACGCATGAACCGCGCTTCTTTGAATGCTGTCTTGTCCCGCAAACCTATAATGCGCGACGTTTCGGTGTTGATATGGACCAGTTTCCGAAGCTCAAAGAAATTGATGCATTATGCTGCGAGCACCCCGCCTTCATCAAAGCTGCGCCAGGAAACCAAGCCGACGCCACGCCATAAAAATTGCTAATGCAAACTATCATAAAGCATTGGACTTAAGCCTCTTTTAGATATAAAGAAAATTTTATATCATATAAATGGAGTGGCAAGTGAGCGATCAAGACGCCGAAATAATCCTCAAAGATTTAGACGATAATGAGCTTGTTCAACAAATGCAGGATGACCTTTATGACGGCATGATTCCTGAGGTCACGGAGGGTACTCAAATCCTCCTCGATCGGGGGTGGGATGCCAATATGGTGCTCAACGATGCACTTGTCGAAGGTATGCGTTTTGTCGGCGAAGACTTTCGCGATGGTATTTTATTTGTACCCGAAGTCTTGTCTGCCGCTAATGCCATGAAAGGCGGCATGGGGCTCATTCGCCCCATATTAGCCGCGTCGGATGACCAAAAATCGACAGGAACCGTCGTTATTGGGACAGTGAAGGGTGATATTCACGATATCGGGAAGAACTTGGTTGGCATGATGCTCGAAGGGGCGGGCTTCGAAGTTTTTGATCTTGGCATCAATACGGATTGGGATGAGTTTCACCGCGCGATAGACACGCATGAGCCTGATATTGTGGGTATGTCTGCTTTGCTGACAACGACGATGCCATATATGGCCGTGGTGATCGAAGAGATGGAAAAAGCAGGATTGCGCAAAGATATGTCAATCATCTGCGGTGGTGCGCCGCTCAACCAAGAATTTGCGGATGCCATAAAGGCTGATGGCTATGGGCGCGATGCCGCTGTGAGTGCTGAAATGGCTAAAACATTGCTCGGCCTGAACCGGTAAATATGCATTGCAATATCCCTCTGTTTCACGCCAAAGGAAGGTATGTCCACTATAAAAGCTTAGCCTTATGACAACGCATACGCTCATATTTACGCCGTCAGGAATCACAGCGACTGCCGAAGACGGCGAAACCGTTTATGAGGTCGGCCTGAAACGCGGTATAGACATTCAGTCTATCTGCGGCGGCAAGGGATTATGCAAACGCTGCCAAATAGAAATTGATACGGGCAAGCATGCTAAGTTTAAAATGGATGTTGCTGAGAGCCATTATTCAAAGCTGTCTCCGACTGAGAAAAAAGCCATTCATGATAGGGAGCTGCCTGAGGGGCGGCGTCTCTCTTGCCGTACAAAGATTTATGGCGACTTGGTCGTCAATATTCCTGCGGACTCACAAGAACGCGAAACCTCCATTGAAAAGAAAAGCACAAAGTTTGAGACGGAGCTAAATCCGTCTGTGCGGCTCTATATGGTGAAATTGCCTGAGCCGACATTGGAGGAAAACCCTGTAGATAGCGAAGCTTTGGTCAATACCCTGCGAAATGAGCATGGCTTAAACTTACATCCCTCTCATAAAATGGTGGTCAAGCTACAAGAGATATTGCGGCGTCATGAGCGCAATGTCATTGTCGTTGTGAGAGCTGGTAAGACTATCATTGATGTCTGGCCACCCATGGCCGGTGACCTATATGGCGGCGCGATTGATATAGGCTCGACCTCTATCGCACTCTATGTGTTTAACCTTACGACGGGCGAGCTAGCTTATGAGAAAGCGGCGATGAACCCACAAATACGTTTCGGCGAAGACCTTATGAGCCGCGTCTCTTATATCATGATGAATAAGGGCGGTGATGAGCGCCTGACGGAGACGATTCGAACGCAAATCCGTGAGATGTTAGCGGGGGCGGTCGAGGCTCTGGATATAAAGCTTGACCAGTTTCTTGATCTGATATGCGTCGGCAACCCTATTATGCATCACCTTTTCATTGGGGCTAACCCCGTCAATCTTGGTGTTGCGCCTTTTACACTGGCTGTGAAGGATTGGATTGATATACCTGCGAATGAGCTCGGCCTAGGCTTAAGTGATGCCGCGCAGGTCTCGCTTTTCCCGCTGATTGGCGGACATGTCGGAGCCGATACTTCGGCGGCTTATTTAACACAAATCGAGCGCATGAAAGACCGCTCAGTCTTATTGGTGGATATTGGCACCAATGCTGAGATTGTCCTCTCCCATAATGGAAAGGTCGCGGCGGCTTCATCGCCTACCGGTCCAGCCCTAGAGGGTGCGGAAATCAGTTCAGGGGTGAGGGCAACCTTGGGCGCGATTGAACGCGTACGCATTGATCCTGTAACCAAAGATGCCAAAGTCAAAATCATCGGCCATGACGATTGGATTGCTGATAGTGACGGTAGCCTCGAAGGCCGCAATGTCGTCGGAATTTGCGGGTCTGGTATTTTCGAAGTGATGGTCGAAATGGCTAATGCCGGGTTGCTTGATCAAAGCGGGTTGTTCAAACCCGAAGCGGCCCCGCACCGCTTTTCTCAAGAGGGCAATGTCTGGACCTATCTTTTGTTGGACCAGCCCGGCAATCCCATCATCGTTAAGCAAACCGATATTCGCGCGGTACAACTGGCCAAAGCTGCGCTTTTTGCCGGAGCGCAACTCCTTGCCGAAACATTGGATTGTCAGCATTTTGATGAGGTCTTGTTGGCAGGGGCCTTTGGCACACATCTTGATAGCAAATATGTCGCCGAAATTGGCATTGTCCCGATGGCGAGTGCGGAGATTATAAGCTCGGTAGGTAATGCCGCTGGCATGGGCGCGGCCATGGCCCTTTTAAACGTGAAAGACCGCGAGGCAATAATCGCCGCCATTAAAGACGTCGAAAAAATTGAAACAGCTTTAGAACCAAAATTTCAAGACTATTTCGTAAGCGCCATGAAATTCCCAACGGCAAGCGCGCCAACAGGCGGAAAAACAAGAGGCCGCCGACGCGCAAGATAATATATTTAACTAAAGAAATGGTGCCCGAACCTGAAATAAATTCGGGGTTTTTCTTGGTTTCAAATAATTAAAATAAGTGATATAAAACAGTATCTTAAATGTTTTTGTTGATGCTTTCTGTTTATTTTAGTTCTAGTTCGTTGCATTGAAATGAGGGGCCGATTGAGGGACGGATTTTCGTAAAAATGGCCTAAGAATGAACTGGGAAAGCGTCATGACAGGTGCGAGACATAAACTAAATCGAACTCTCGTGAAAGGTGTTACCGAGCCAGGCAGGCATAACTATGGGGGTGGATTGTATTTGATGGTCAGAAAATCTGGCTTAGAAACTTGGATATTCAGATATATGATTGACGGCCGAAGGAGAGATGTGGGGCATTGAACATTATCTCCGCTGAATGATATATTTGGCGCGCGTAATTCTGCTGATATTGCTCGAAAGCAGGTACAAGATGGTCATGACCCTCTTCAATCAAGAGCTGTGGTCAAAATAAAGACTAAGGTTCAGCGTGAAACTCTGAGGAATCTCGGGGATGTCCTTGATGATTTTTCCTTATCAAAGGATAGAACAGGATATTTTCAGACTGAACGGACACGTTCGAGGTGGCATTATAATCTCTATACTCATGCTAAAAAGCTACATAAATTCCCTATTGGGGAAATTGAAACTCGCGATGTTTATTCTATTTTAGAGCCAATGTGGCTCACTAAGACTGAAACAGCAAGTCGCACTCGGTTATACATTAAAGCTGTTCTCGCTTGGGCAAAAACAATTGGTTTAAGGTCAGACCCTAATCCTGCTGTTTGGCGAGAAAATTTTGATAGCGCGAAGCTTAGGGCGCCCCCTTCAACGATAAGCCGCGAAGTTGAACGCCATGGCGGTCTCGCCTTTTATATAGCTACGGCGGCTGACAAATGCGCTTGGGAACGAGCCTGTCGTCCTAAATTGTGTAAGCTGCACGTAGCGCCTTCCTCAGGCAGACTGTTGCCCGTAAACTGCAAAAGAAATGGTCACCGCAGCAGATAGCAGGATGGTTAAAGAGAACGTATCCAGGAGAGACGCCAAAGCACGTATCGCATGAGACTATATATCGAAGTCTATATGTACAGGCACGCGGTGTACTAAAGAAAGAACTCA
>NZ_AUAC01000004.1 GCF_000428525.1 Hellea balneolensis DSM 19091
AGCCGGAGTAATCGCTCTGCCTTCCGAAACCTCACCCCCAATTTTACCAAACGGCCTTGATAGTCCACATTCTCCTTTTTCAAAGGAGGGTGAGTAATGGATTATTTTGTCGGATTAGATGTTGGTGTTGAAGACACGGCATTATGTGTTGTCGATGTTGACGGAACGGTCTTGCTTCAAACGGAAGTGCCGACCGACCCGCAAGTGATAGCAAATAGTCTTAAACCTTACCGCAGAACGCTGCGCCGTGCAGGGCACGAGGCGGGGGCTTTGTCCCCTTGGCTGCAGTCCGAATTACTCGCCCTTGGCTTGCCTGTGATCTGTGTTGAGGCGCGTCATGCGCGGGCGGCGATGTCGGCGCAGCGCAATAAAACGGATGCGGCGGATGCTTTGGGTCTGGCCCATATTATGCGTACGGGTTGGTTTAAACGGGCGCATATGAAGGCGGAAGGCACATACCGTCTGCGGCTACTTTTGACTCACCGCCGCAACCTCAAACGTAAGTTCCTCGATATTGAAAACGCCATCCGGCACTCGCTCAAGGCGTTTGGCATCCGTATAAAGGGGACAGGCCGTGCGGGCTTTGACAAGCGCATTCGCGAGTTGACAGATGATGAGCCCTTTACGCGCGACCTCATCGGCACGATGCTGGATGCGCGCGCCGGGCTTTGGGAGCAGTTCAAAAAACTGGACACGCAAGTGGTCAAGATCACGCGCGAGACGGAGCTAACGCGCCGTTTTATGGAGATACCCGGCGTCGGGCCTGTGACGGCTTTGTCCTTTATGGCGGGGGTGGATGACCCGGCCCGGTTCAAACGCTCACGCGATGTCGGGGCCTATTTTGGCCTGACGACAAAATGTTGGCAGTCCGGGAGTTCAATAGACATTAAAGGCCGCATCTCAAAGGCAGGCGATAGTGATGTCCGCAGGGCGCTGTATACGGCGGCAAGCGCCATGCTGTCGCGTTATAAGGGCCGCTTGGCGCTCAAGAACTGGGGCTTATCGATTGAAAAAAGACGCGGGCATAAGAAAGCCCTTGTTGCTGTGGCGCGTAAGCTGGCGGTTATCATGCATGCGATGTGGCGGGACGGAACCTTCTTTGATGACCCGTTGATGGTGACATAAAGGAGACGCATTGAAAGAAACAACTGACTTAAATGATTTTGTGAGACACCGCGAAAGCGGATGTGAGGAGATGGTGTAGACTTTGAATTATGGGAAGCCCGATATCTTGCTTGTGAGCATGCCGCTTGGCATGGACCACGACGTTTAGCCTGTACTGTTGCCCCATTTAACCGAAGCCGGATTGCACCCTTGCGGAGAGACACAGCGCCGAAAGACGAGCGCTTTGGCCGCCGGGAAGTGCGCAGGAGAGCACGGCGCACCTGATCTTCAAAGAAGAGCTGACAAATTAATTAGATACATCTACGAGAAACACAGGAGATACCGATGATGTGCACGCAAACGAGAGAAACGATTAGGAGAGCAAGATAATTCCAATAAGCCCTCCCCAGACGCCGACCGCATAACCCGATGTCGCCCACCACGGTGTCAAATCACGAAGCGCGAGCATATCCGCGCCAAAGCTTTCGCCATATGCTACATCGCTCATCATGTGCTCTACAAGATACATGCTAGCCCCTATGAGGCTCCAAAGAAGGTAAATTATGACTATAACCCAAAACCATCCGGGCGCTTTGGAAATGTTCTGGTCAGTCATCTTAAGATCCTTTTTGCTGTCATTTTGCGGGCAAACCACACGAGTAATATCGCGACAACGACTATCGCAATATACATCACCTTATTTGCAGCTGGCACGCTCGACATAACGTCAGTTCCAAACCAAGAATATCCTTGCTGCACAAAGACAGCCAGAAGAGAAATAAGGAGCGGCCAAATAGCATTCTTCTTGCGCAATAAAAGCAACAGACACCCTAAAGCGCCGCCAAAAACAGCAAAAGCATAAGCGCCCGTAACAAAGGCAGGTTGTGACTGCGCGGCATCCGCGAGGGCCTGCCCGTAATTTTTCACCATGTCGGCATGGCTCATATTCATGTCACTTATATAAGCGCCCACACCCATCAGGTTCCATAAAAGTGCGATGCCGCTCACGAGCCAAAACCACCAAGGCGTCTTTGGTTTTCCAATTTCTGTAACCACCATTTCATCCTCCCCAGAATAGAGAAAGACTAAATAAGATTTAGACCATAGAGTCCAGAGGGTTCAAGTTGTGGAAAGCTCGCCTTGGCGTTTGGCAGAATAAGCCGCCCAAAATAAATAAATGCCAATCAAAAACTCAGTTAATGAGATCCCCATCAAAGACGCACCCATGATTTCAAAGCCTCCGCGTAAGCTGGCATCAAGCTTTATAAGCATAAGCGCGACTAAACATGCCGCAAACCAATAATAGGCATTTTGGCGGCGTAATAACAGATAAGCCGACCCGATGAGACCAGAGAAGATTGACACAACATGCGCAAATTTCGTCCAAAAGGGTGTAACCGTTAGATAGGAAAGCTGTTCAGCCGTGTAGAGGCTTGAAATACTATTCGTGTTAAGCGACAGCATCGCAACAAAAACCATTAAACTGAAAATGTACCACGCCACAGCCATGGAAGCCATAATACCCAACCATCTATCTCGAGGTGATTTAGTGGCAGGTAGCTCTAACTCTTCTGTTAAGATAAGATCCGTCATGGAAATGGATTAGCAAAAACTTACTAATCCGCCATGAAAAGAGATCCTTAATAAATATTTACAAATCGAGCAACAGTCGTTCAGGATCCTCAAGACATTCTTTAACCCTTACAAGGAAAGTGACGGCCTCTTTGCCATCGACAATACGGTGGTCATAGGACAGTGCCAGATACATCATCGGGCGAATAACAATTTGATCATCAATCACGACGGCGCGTTTTTCGATCTTATGCATGCCCAAAATACCGACTTGCGGGGGGTTGAGGATAGGCGATGACATAAGCGAGCCGTAAACACCGCCATTGGAAATGGTGAAGGTGCCGCCCATCATGTCATCCATGGAGAGCTGCCCATCCCGCGCTTTCGCGCCAAGCTCGCTAATACCTTTTTCAATGCCGCCCAATGAGCGCTCATCACAATCGCGAAGGACAGGCACAACAAGCCCTTTGGGCGTACCGACCGCGATACTGATATCATAGTAATTTTTATAGATAATATCTGTGCCGTCGATTTCAGCATTGACGGCAGGCACATCTTTGAGCGCTTGGACACAGGCTTTGACGAAGAAGCTCATAAAGCCCAACTTGACGCCATGTTTTTTGATGAAGAGCTCTTTATATTGGCTACGCATATCCATGATATTCGTCATATCGACTTCATTGTAAGTCGTGAGCATGGCTGCTGTATTCTGCGCTTCCTTAAGGCGGCGGGCGATAGTCTGGCGCAGACGTGACATGCGTACACGTTCTTCACGAGGGCCTAACTCACGCGGCGCAGAAGGCGCTGTGGGGGCTTTGGCCGCAGGCGCTGGATTGGCTTTCGCAGAGAGTGCATCGCCCTTGGTAATGCGGCCATCCTTGCCTGTACCTGCAATTGACCTAGCATCGAGATTGTTTTCTTTAATGATACGACTTGCACTTGGCATCGGGTCTTTAGACGCAATGGCCGTCGGTTCATTAACGGATGCTACGACACCTACGCCGCCGCCTTCATCGCCCGCGGAGCCTGTCGAGGGAGCAATCGCCCCACCAGAGGCTCCTGCCAGTAATGTACAGATAGTCTGACCAACAGCCGCAACTTCACCTTCAGCCACGAGAATATCACCCATAACGCCAGTTTCAGGCGCAACCAATTCTTGCGCCGCCTTATCAGTCTCCAGCTCAACAATGGCTTCATCTTTTTTGACAGCGTCACCCGGTTTTTTCATCCAAGAAGCCACAGTGACTTCGGACACAGATTCGCCAACATTGGGCACATCAATATTCATTGCGCTTCCACCAGAGGTTTGAGCCGCTGTCTCAGCCGCCACAGCTTTTTCAGCAGGTGCCTCAGTTTTAGAACTAGCCGCCGCAGCGTTACCTTTGCCAAGCTTGGCAATAACGGTTCCGATTGTGGCATTATCGCCTTCGGCGACCAGAATTTCTTCGAGCACACCGTCTTCGGGCGAGACCAGTTCTTGCGCGGCTTTATCAGTCTCAAGCTCTACCAGAGCCTCATCTTTTTTGACCGCGTCGCCCGGCTGTTTAAACCACTGCGCGATAGTCACTTCGGAGACGCTTTCGCCTACATTTGGAATTTTGATATCAGTCATGTTCAACTCTATTTCAGCTCGAAAGCTCTATTTTGCAAAAACGCCATCAATAATGGCTTGCTGTTCTTTTTTATGTTTAGCCGCAATACCTGTCGCCGTCGAGGCCGCAGCAGCCCGGCCAATATAACGTGGACGCGTATGTTTGGCTTTAATGGCAATCAGGCTTTCCTCAAGGAAAGGATTGATAAAGGCCCAAGCGCCCATATTTTTCGGCTCTTCCTGACACCAGACCATTTCGGCTGACTTAAAGCGCTTAAGCTCTTCTTGCACAGCATCATCTGGATAAGGGTAGAGCTGCTCGACACGCAGAAGGTAGATGTCATTACGACCAAGTTTTTCACGCGCTTCGAACAAGTCGTAATAAATCTTACCGGAACATAGCACGACAGTTTTAATTTCTTTAGCCGGCAGTAATTTTATTTGGCTAATTTCAGGATTATATTCGGCATCATCCCAAAGAAGACGATGGAATTCAGACTCCCCGCTCATTTCGTCAAAAGTCGAGACGCAGAGTTTATGGCGCAAGAGCGATTTGGGGCTCATATTGATAAGCGGCTTACGGAAATTACGTTTCACCTGACGGCGGAGCGCATGGAAATAATTGGCGGGCGTTGTGATATTCGTCACCTGCATATTATCTTCGGCGCACATTTGTAAGTAGCGCTCCAGACGCGCGGAACTATGCTCTGGGCCTTGGCCCTCATACCCATGCGGGAGCAACATAACGAGGCCTGACATACGCAACCATTTTTGCTCGGCGCTGGAAATGAACTGATCCACCATGACCTGCGCGCCATTGGCAAAGTCCCCAAATTGCGCTTCCCAAATCGTCAGCGCATGCGGCGCCGCGCCGGAGAAACCATATTCAAATCCCAAAACCGCCTCTTCCGAAAGATGTGAGTTGAGGACTTGGTAATATTCTTGATCATTAGAGAGATTATTAAGCGGCGTATATTTTTCTTCCGTCACTTGGTCGATGAAATTTGACTGACGCTGAGAAAAAGTTCCCCGCTCTGAGTCTTGCCCTGAAAGACGTACAGGGTGCCCTTCAGTAATCAAAGTTCCAAAGGCCAGATGTTCGGCCAAACCCCAATCAATATTCTCACCTGCCGCAATTTTTTCTGCGCGGGCTTTGATGATACGCTTAAGCGTGCGGTGAATATTGACGGAATTAGGAACGGTGGTAATCTTCGTGCCAATATCTTTCAAAACTGATTTATCAACAGAAGTATTACCGCGCCTTTTGCCTGTTTCCGTCGGCAGACTTAAGCCTTGCCATACGCCTTGTAGCCAATCGGGCTCTTTCGTTTCATAGGCTTTGGCTTTATCAAATTCGGAGTCCAAGAAGGCATAGAAATCATCAACGCGTTTTTCATGCTCAGCCTTAGTCAGATCGCCTTGGGCAATCAGACGCTCTGCATATTTCGTCATAGTCGAAGGCATGTCGCCAATCGTTTTATACATGATGGGTTGGGTAAAGCTCGGGTCGTCGCCTTCATTATGGCCGTAACGGCGATAACAAATAATATCGAGGACAACATCTTTGCCAAACTTTTGGCGATATTCAGTGGCGACACGCGCGGCGAAGACAACGGCTTCGGGATCATCCCCATTAACGTGGAAAATCGGTGCTTCGACCATCATCGCCACATCCGATGCATATTGACCCGAGCGATACTCATCCGGTGTTGTTGTAAAGCCGATTTGGTTATTCACAATCACATGGATTGTGCCGCCTGTGCGGTAGCCCACTAATTGGCTCATCTGGAAACATTCCATGACCACGCCCTGCCCTGCAAAAGCAGAATCGCCGTGAAGGATAACGGCCATGACTTCTTGCGGATTATGCGATTGGTAAGTGCCTGAGGCCATTTGCTGCTTTGCGCGAGCTTTACCCATTACAACGGGCGCGACGACCTCCAAGTGAGATGGATTTGGCGCAAGAGAGAGATGCACGGAGTTGCCGTCAAATTCGCGGTCGTCAGACACACCCAAGTGATATTTTACATCGCCTGACCCAAAGTCTTCCGCGCCAGCTGCAACGCCGCCTAAAAATTCATAGAAAATCGCCGAATAAGGCTTCTGCATGACAGAGGCCATGACATTGAGGCGTCCGCGATGCGGCATACCGAAGTTGATATCTTTTAGCCCTAATGCGCCGCCGCGTTTGATAATTTGTTCCAGAGCAGGGAGAAGACTTTCCGCGCCATCAATACCAAAACGCTTTGTACCTGGGTAACGTTTATGGATGAGCTGTTCAAAAGCTTCACCCTCAATGAGTTTTTGCAAAATGGCGAGCCGGCCTTCTTTGGAGAAACTAATTTCTTTATCGGGGCCTTCAATACGTTCCTGAATCCAGCTTTTCTCGATGGGATCAGAGACATGCATGAACTGCATGCCAAAGGTTGAGCAATAAGTCCGCCGCACAATTTCCAATATCTGATTTAGGCTTGCAGACTCGAGACCCAACACGCCATCGATGAAAATTTCGCGGTCCATATCCGCATCAGTAAAGCCATATGTTTCCGGCATCAGCTCTGGGTGCGGCGGAAGAACATCAAGTCCAAGCGGATCAAGATCGGCTACCAAATGACCCCGCATACGATAGGCGCGTATAAGCATGAGGGCGCGGAGACTATCTTGTGTGGCTTGGCGGACGTCATCAGAGGACGCGCCGTTTAAACGCGCAGAGACTTTGCTTTCAACAGCGACTTCATCGCCCCAATCGCCTGTTAGGGCTGAGGTCAGCTCATCTTGGGGGTCAGCGGGCCATCCCCCACGTTTCCAGCTCGGACCTTCGGCGTTTTTCTTGGCATTGGCCGTTTCTTCGCCCAAAGAGGCGAAATAACGTTGCCATGACGGGTCAACACTATTGGGGTTAGCCGCATAACGCGCCTGCATTTGTTCCAGATAAAAGGCATTGCCCCCATCCAGAAACAGAGTATCGAGCATTGCTTGGTTTTGCTCACTACGACTTTTATCAGTCATATATTCAGCCCTTTCGAGGCTTAGTTACGCGCCATTATCCGATCAGGACGTCAATCACGCTAAAACGACTAAGCGTTTAAGACATCCATCATTGTCACGCCGAGTTTAGCAGGAGAGTCGGACACGCGAATACCCGCTTTTTCCATCGCTGCTATCTTATCTTCTGCGCCGCCTTTGCCGCCAGAGACGATCGCCCCGGCATGGCCCATTGTGCGGCCCGGAGGCGCTGTGCGGCCTGCGATAAAGCCAACCATGGGCTTTTTGATGCCTTTTTTGGCCATATGGGCGACAAATTCAGCCGCTTCTTCCTCCGCAGAGCCGCCAATTTCGCCAATCATGATGATTTGTTTTGTGTCATCATCATTGAGGAACAGCTCAAGACAATCGATAAAGTTCGTCCCGTTAATCGGGTCGCCGCCAATACCAATCGCCGTTGTCTGGCCAAGGCCAACTTGCGTTGTTTGGAAGACGGCTTCGTAAGTCAGCGTACCTGAACGTGAAACTACGCCGCAGCTGCCTTTTTTGAATATCTTACCGGGCATGATACCAATTTTGCACTCTTCTGGAGTTAAAACACCCGGGCAGTTCGGCCCGATAAGGCGCGATTTTGACCCTTGCAAAGCGCGCTTTACAGGAATCATATCGCGCACAGGAATACCTTCTGTAATCGCGATGATGAGTTCCATCTCGGCGTCAATCGCCTCAAGGATAGAGTCAGCCGCGAAGGGCGGAGGAACATAAATCACAGAGGCTGTTGCGCCTGTTGCGTGCTTAGCCTCGGCCACAGTGTCATAGTTTGGAAGGCCGATATGGGTCGTCCCGCCTTTACCTGGCGTAACGCCCGCAACCATTTGCGTTCCGTGATAAGCAATGGCCTGCTCCGTATGGAACGTCCCCGTCTTACCCGTCATACCTTGGGTGATAATTTTTGTGTCTTTGTTTATTAATACTGACATTGTTTAGTCCCTTTTGGGGTTATTAGTCGTGCCATGCTCTAAATCAAGCAAGTCACGGGTCATGAGTTTTCGAATTAAAAAAAGGCCCGCAAGGTTTAAACAGAACCAAATAAGTTTAGAGCCTAAATGCACTGGGAGCAGTGGGTTGTACAGAATAAGACCTAATATCGTAACCGCACCTAAGCCTGTTGTCCAAAAGCCGCTATTTCTACCTACTTCTCGCAAAGCAAGCCATAACAATGAGCCGAAGATTACAATTCGCAAGAAGAAATAATATGCATATGGAAGAGGAAGCACACTAAGCCCGACCACCGCAATGCAAGCAATAATAACTTGCTTATGTGGGCTATTGTCAGGAATGACAGTGAGCGTTTCCATGATTAAGACCTACCCCTGAACAGCCTTAACAATTTTCTGCGCGGCATCGTCCAGATCATCCGCTGCAATCACGTTAAGACCGCTTTCATTGATAATCTTTTTACCCGCCTCAACATTCGTGCCTTCTAGCCGCACGACAAGCGGCACTTCGAGGCCGACTTCTTTGACCGCGTCGACGGTGCCTTGAGCGATGACGTCACATTTCATGATGCCGCCAAAGATATTGATAAGGATGCCTTCGACTTTGTCATCTGACGTCAAAATCTTAAAGGCCGCCACGATATTTTCTTTTGTCGCGCCGCCGCCCACATCAAGGAAGTTAGCTGGCTCTGCGCCGTAAAGCTTGATGATATCCATGGTGGACATAGCCAGACCTGCGCCATTGACCATACATCCAATGTTCCCGTCGAGCGCGACATATGACAGGTCATATTTCTTGGCTTCAGTCTCTTTGGAGTCTTCTTCGGTAATATCGCGAAGCTCTTGCACATCCGGATGACGATAAAGCGCATTTTCATCAAAGCTGATTTTTGCGTCGAGACAATGTAGACGCTGATCCTCAGTGACGATAAGCGGATTAATCTCAAGCATTGCCATATCTTTAGCGAGAAAGCCATTATAAAGCGTGCGGCCAAGCTTATTGGCTTGCTTGGCGAGATCGCCTTTAAGCTCAAGCGCTTTAGCTAGCTTACGGCCATGATGAGGCATGAAGCCCGTCGCGGGGTCGATGTCAAAATTGATAACTTTCTCAGGCGTGTCATGCGCCACAGCTTCGATATCCATACCGCCTTCGGTCGAGACAATGAAAGAGACGCGCGATGTTTCGCGATTGATGATGATGGAAAGATAAAGCTCACGGTCAATGTCAGAGCCATCTTCGATATAGAGGCGGTTGACCTGCTTACCTTCATCAGATGTTTGTTCCGTGACCAAATATTCGCCGAGCATGGCTTTGGCGTTTTCAACAACTTCATCGACAGACCAGGCCAGACGTACGCCGCCTTTGGCATCAGCGGGCGCACCCACAAATTTACCCTTACCGCGGCCACCCGCGTGAATTTGAGACTTAACCACCCAAAGCGGGCCGCCTAGCTCTTCAGCAGCGGCTTTGGCTTCGGAGGCGTTAAAAATCGCGACGCCTTTGGACACTGGCGCGCCGATTTCTTTAAGGACAGCTTTGCCCTGATATTCGTGGATATTCATGGAGTCTCTTTCGTCACTGACATCTCATTAAAAGAGGCCCCGCATAGAGGAGCCTCAAACTTGTCATGACTATATCAGTCTGACGGCGACTCGCAACCGTCGATAGGGGCTTTTTTAACTGAAAAACAGCACCCCCATTTTACTCTAACTGAAAAACACCATCCAAAGCGTGCGGCCCGGCATGAAGGAGAAAATACCAGGAATAATCAACGCGCCGAAGAACATTCCTCTGACAGCACTGATATGGCCTTTGACATTTTTGCGGCGGATACGCGTGATAGCCTGCCAAGCCCCGAGGAAGGTGATGGGCACAAAGATATGAATCCAGCTAAAGGACCCATTATTAATCTCGCGAATGAATAGAGCGCTTATCGCGGTCAAAAGCATCACAACCACAAATCCACGCCCGACGAGCTTGTGCCCGCGCGTTCCCTTGGGCCGTAGCCACATGGCAATGCCGAGGCCTAGCGCCACAAAAGCCGCAGCCGCATGAATTTGAATGGCAAATGAGGCCTCTAAAAAATATTCGGGTTTCATATGCATCTCCTTTTGTGTTCGATAAAAGCAGATTAGCTCCCGCGCAGACATGTAAAAGCGTCTTTACGCTAATAGGCGCTCTGCCTTCGTCAATGGTGGGCATTTACCGCTCACGCTTCGCGAAATGCATGAAAAATCCTTGAGAGATGGAGGTAATCTTGCCACGATGGACCAAATTAAACAGATAAGAGCCATAAGAGATTACAAAAAAGTATTTCACAAACCGCGCTACCCCTATGATGGCAACCTCAGCTATTGCGGGGGTCATACTCTCTATTTTAGGGCCTTACGGAACGACGGCCTTTTCTTTGCCCCTACGCTTTATCTACTGGCTGGGGCTATGCATGGCGGGCGGCTTAGGCGCTGCCGCTTTTGACACGCTCATGACTAGAAAAAACGTGCCGTATAAACCATGGGCCTCTGCCTTAGGACAATCCATCGGGGCGACCCTCATGGTCTCGCTTATACTACTGGGATTTACGATTGCGACCTATGGCTGGCCGGGTTGGTTTCATATCCTCACAATGCCTTTTTTCATATGGGTCATCAGCATCATCATTTGCGGTGTTGGCGAACTGTCACGTCAGCGTAAACACATAGTGCCACTAGAAAATAAGCGGCCTGATATATTTGAGCGTTTGAAACCCTCGCTAAGAGAGGCAGATATCTATGCGTTGTCATCCGAAGATCATTATGTTCGCATCATGACATCCAAGGGCGACGACCTTATCCTCATGAGATTATCGGACGCGATTAAAGAAATGTCCCCCGTGAAAGGTCTGCAGACACACCGCTCTTATTGGGTCGCCGAAGCCGGCGTTGATAAAATGAAGAGCCAAGACGGTAAATTGTCGATCCTGCTTAAAAATTCTGAAACTGTGCCCGTGAGCCGAAACAAAGCCAAAACGGTGCGCGAAGCCGGATGGGTATAATCAGCGCGGGCTTAATCGTTTCAAAGTCGCTGAATAATTCAGGCACGGCGTTCCATCCGCGGTCACGACACCCCGAACAAATATAAGCGAGCCGCCAGCGCGGAGTACCTCGCCGCGAGACTCCACAAGCTGCCCTTCCTTGGCGCCGGACAGAAACTCGCTGTTAAAGGCTACCGTAACGCCATAGCCATCTTCGCCGAATTCATCAGCTGCAATGGCAAATAGCGAGAAATCGGCAAATGTCATCAAGCATCCGCCGTGAACAACTCCGCCTTGGTTCATATGCTTGGCCTCTGCGCGAAAAGCCGTAATATAGCCTTGCTCATCTTTACGGTAATAAAAGGGCCCTGCCGTGTCATATTCAAAGGCTTCAGACATCCATGTCATCCAACCCTTAAATTCGCCTTCTGTGACTAAATCAGGTTTCATTTCGACTTTCCCATTCCTCCCGCGTTTGACCATAGGCCCAACATTTCACATCGCCAAATGGCGGCAATTTATCGACTTTATAGAGCCGTTTTGATCCAATTGCTTCAGCCGTTTTAATGGACCCAATATTTTCTTCGCCAATCACATGAATACAGCGATCCCACCCTAATGTTTCAAAGGCATAATCCACGCAGGCTGCCCCGGCCTCTTTGGCGAAGCCGCGCCGTGTGTAATTACGATGGATTGTCCAGCCAATTTCTGGTTCAGGCCAACCCACAGGTGACCACAAGCCAACGCGGCCAACAAAATCCCCAGTCGCTTTTTCAATGGTTGACCAGAAACTATAGCCGCGCACGACTTGATGACCGATAACCATCGCCATTTGCCGCCAGGACGCGGCGTGGTCCATTGTCTGCCCGCCAATAAAACGGACCGTCTCCTCATCGCTCATCATATCAACCCAAGGCTCAAGGTCGCATTCAATGTCAACCTCGCGGAGGATGAGGCGCTCTGTCTCGATGATGGGTTTCATGAATGCTACTCTTGAATTTTTCATTATGAATTCATAAGAATTCCTAAACATATCAATAGAGACAAGAACATGAGATGTCAGAAGTTTTTTATAGTATTATTTTTAACCATCCTAATAATGCCTCAAGCATTCGCGCAAACAGCAGTAGAAGGTAATGAGTCAGTAGTAGGTAATGATACAAATCCAATACATTCAGATACAGTTTCGAAAAGAAGTTACAGAAAACTAAAAAAAGACTATGTAAATGGACGACTTGATAACCCTGTAGAAATCATAAGACTCACTCAATTTCTAGTTATTAAGGACAAATGGGAAGATGCAGCCAACATAATCACTACAGAAATGAATTCAGGCAAGCTCCCGCGAACAGCCCAGAATACATTTAATGCTGGCTCCTACTTTGCTGCAACGCAAAATTATCCAGAAGCATTGCCATATTTCAAGGAAGCCGTAGAGCTAGGGCATAAAACAGCTCAGATACAATTAGCACAAGCTTTTACTGAAATTCAGTACAGCAAAGATGATAAAAGGTGCGATTTGATTGCCTCTGAAATGTATAAAGCTGTTGCTGTAGGCACGAAAGCTGACCACGCAAATATAATAATTGGAAACTGCCATTTCCGAAGAGCTAAAGATAACATGTCTCCCCAATGCAAAAACAAAATAACACCAAACTATGCCTTACCAGATAACGTCAAAACTGAGATTGAATTATCAAAAGCAAAGTTAAACATAATACCCCAAAGCTCTGAAGTTGGGCAGCAAGCAAAAAAGTGGATAGATATGTATTCAAACGAGAAACGATTGCGTGAATACCTATGTCGATCACAAAAATAACTTTAGCGCCTTGGTCATAAATCCGAGTAATTTCAGAAAATACTTTGCAACTTAAGCTACAAATAAAAAAGGCGGACCGATAGGCCCGCCTTTGAAATTCTATTGGGCTTGAGCCTAATCGCGCAACGCGGGCTCCATTTCCTGACACTCAGCGATGATCTTTTCTACCGCTGCGACGGAGTTCATGAACATTTCGCGCTCATTATTTTTAAGGCGGATGTTCATCACTTTCTCAACACCACGCGCACCAATCATAGCCGGAGCCCCGACATAAAGGCCGCGAACGCCAGCGATTTGACCTGAGAGACGCACCGCACATGGCAGGATACGCTTCTTATCGCGCAGATATGACGTTGCCATTTCGATCGCAGACTCAGCAGGTGCATAAAAAGCCGACCCATTACCGAGAAGACCAACTATTTCGCCGCCGCCTTTGCGTGTGCGTTCAACAATCGCGTCAACGCGCTCTTGCGTTGTCCATTTCATTTTGATGAGGTCAGGAAGAGGCACACCGTTCACTGTTGAATAACGTGTCAGCGGCACCATTGTGTCGCCATGGCCGCCGAGGACTGAGGCGTGAACATCTTCGACAGAACATTTAAATTCATCCGCGAGGAAATAGCGGAAACGCGCACTATCGAGCACACCCGCCATACCGACAACCTTGCGCGGCTGTAGACCAGAAAATTTTTGCAAAGCCCAGACCATCGCGTCGAGCGGATTCGTGATACAGATGACAAAAGCTTTTGGGGCGTGCTGTTTGATGCCTTCTGCGACTTGCTTAATAACGCCGAGGTTTTTACCCACAAGGTCTTTACGATCCATGCCCGGCTTACGCGGGAAACCTGCTGTGATGATGCAGACATCCGCGCCCGCAATATCGGCATAATCATTTGTGCCCTTAAGGTTGGAGTCCTTGCCAAAAACAGGCGCGGCTTCGGACAGGTCGAGGGCTTTACCCTTCGCGGTACCTTCGAAAATATCGAACAAGACGATGTCCCCAAGTTCTTCGCGAGCTGCGATGTGAGCAAGTGTGCCGCCGATCATACCGGCGCCGATAAGGGCGATTTTCGCGCGTGCCATGGAAGTCTCCTATTGGATGGCTGAATGTGAGGCGTCTTTAGCGGGGATAAGTGCGAGTCGCAATGACAATCCTAGTTCAATGGATGCAAGTCTATATTTCTATATCCCACAGCAAACTCATCTAACAAATCGATAAGTTCTTTAAAATAACCTGATGGTTCATCTTCCAAGAAACGTATGTCATACAAGTCATCACATCCGACGAGAACCAAATCAATATCCATTAGCTCAGCAGAAATTTTGGATACAGCTTCTTCGAACGAACCAGCTTTCGTAGCTACGCCAACATAAGCTCCTCTCATACCGCTATCATATTCTGGATGAGACTGTTCCAGATAACAGTAAGTAGAGCCAATAAATATACTGCCTTCAACGTCAGGCATTTTCTAATCCATCCATATTCCGACGCTCACCTAAATACTCCGCGCTTCTCATCTCTATCAAACGGCTGGCCGTTCTCTCAAATTCAAAAACACCGTCGCCTTTTAGATAGAGCTCATGCGGTTCCACCTCTGCGCTCATCACTAGTTTCGTGCGGGTCTCATAAAGCGCATCGATCAGCGTCACGAAGCGTTTGGCTTCATTGCGGTTATGCGGGCCAAGCTGTGGGACGTTTTCTAAAATTAGCGTTTGGAAAGCATGAGAGAGGCGAAGATAATCCGCCGCGCCAAGGGCATTGGCGCAGAGTCGGTTAAAACTTGTCCGCGCGGTGCCCGCAGCTGTTTGTTTTAAAACCAACTCACGCCCCTGCACCGTCAACACAGTTTCACGGCCCTTCGCTGCGCCTGTTAATCTCTGCCACGCGGCTTCTATCCCGGCATCTGCGGCCTCGCCAAGCGGGGTGTAATAGACAGGCGCGGCCTGAAGCTGGCGCAAGCGGTGATCGGTCTCGCCTGCAAATTCATGGATAATTAGATGTCTGGGCATCATTTCAATAAAAGGTTCAAAGAGCTGTCGGTTAAGGCCATGCTTATAAAGGTCTTCGGGCGGCCGGTTGGATGTCGCGACGACAACGATGCCGCGCCCCCAGAGAGCCTCAAACAAACGGGACAGGATCATAGCATCCGTAATGTCGGTCACATGAAATTCATCAAAGCAAAGCAACTGAGCCTCTTTGGATATATCTTTGGCAATCGGCGCAATCGGGTCACCATCTCCCGTTTTGCGCCAGTGATTTATGCGCTCGTGCACATCGAGCATGAAGGCATGAAAATGAACGCGTTTTTTGTCTTCAACTGGGGCCTCCTCGAAAAACCAATCCATCAGCATAGATTTCCCGCGCCCGACCCCGCCCCATAGATAGAGTCCTATTGGCACGTCTGCACGCCGCGAAAAGAACCAGGACTTGGAACGCTTATGACTCAGGCGCTCTAGCAACTCGTCCAATCTGGCAGCGGCTGACAACTGAGCCTCATCTTCAATAAGCTCGCCTGAGGCTATAAGGCCTTTCAACTTAGCCGTAACGCTCATGAAGCTTTTAAAATCATAATAATCGCAGCCGCCAAAAGCCCGAAAGCGCAAACCGTGAGCACGAAAAAAAGAGGCTTATTTTTGATGGGCGCGGACTTCATAATGTCTCCTAACGCGGGGACAAAAGCGGTCAAGTCTTTTGGCGATTTCTCAAGGTTAAGCTTTCGTTTAGGTTCTATTCATGTTAAATTTTATACATACGCAGTAAGACAGCTATGTCTGCTGTTAATTGGGGGCTCACTTTCGGGCTGAATATAACTTAATGGAGGGTTCCGTAATGGACCAACTATCACAACATCTTGGGTTTTTGCCCGCTTGGGCCGTGGGTCCTGTTATCGCGCTAGTGACAATTGTCATTGGCTATTTCATCGCAAAAATTGCTGCGGCAATCGTTGCAGGTGCCATTAACCGCACAGGACTGGGTAAAAAAGCTCAGACGACCGGCGGAAATATCGGTAAATCTTTAGCTAAAGCTGTTTTCTGGGTTCTTTGGTTAGTCTTTATCATTGCGGGCCTGGGTCAGTTCCCAATGGTCAGCGAGTCTCTCGCGCCAATTAAAGGTATGCTCTCTAATATCTTTGATTACCTTCCACAGCTTATTGTAGGTGCCGTTGTATTGGCTATTGGTGTCATGCTTTCAAAAGTTGTCAAAGAAGCTTTGTCTTCAACGCTCGAAGCGGCTCAAGTTGACCGTCTTGCTACAAAGTTTGGTATGGGAGGTTCAGAAGCAGACGTTGCCTCAACATCATTGGCGCGTAGCCTTGGTGGATTGGCCGCAGCGATTGTAACAATCATCTTTGCTGTTACAGCTATTGGTATCTGGGATATTCCAGGTGTTTCAGAGCCTGTCTCTAACGTCCTAAACACAATCCTTGGATATATCCCGCGCATCATCGGTGCTGCTATTATCCTCGCTGTTTTCGTCTTTATCGGACGCTTTGTTTCAAGCCTAGCTAAGAGCACACTACCCGCTCTCGGTGTCGATAATTCGCTAAAAACTGTTGCTGCTCTTGATGGCGATAACCCGAGTTTCGTTCCTTCAAACATTATCGCAACAGTCGGTTTTGTTGGTATCGTACTTATGGGCCTCACAGCAGCTATGAAAGCATTAGGCATCCCTGAGCTTACAAACGTCTTTAACACACTTCTCGAAGTTGGTGGACGTGTTGTTCTTGGTGCCGTTATCATCGGCGTCGGTTTGTTCATTGCAAACTTTATATCTAAAATCGTTACACAAACATCTGGAGATCTTGCTGGTAAAATCATCAAATATGCAACAATGATCATTGTGACCTTTATGGGTCTTGAGACTATGCAGCTTGGTGAAGGCATCGTTGACACAGCCTTTAGTTATTCTGTCATGGCCGCAGCGGTTGCTGGTGGTGTTGGCGGAGCGATTGCTTTCGGTCTTGGTGGCCGCGAGTGGGCTGCTAAGAAGCTTCAAGAGTGGATGCCGACTAAGACAACACGTAAGAAGTAATTACTTTTGTGACCGCCTAGCGGTCGCGAAATTGCTCTAAAAATTAAGACCCGCTCTTCACAAAATTGAAGGGCGGTTTTTTATGCCCTAAGCTTTAATCTCAGCAATAGCTTGGAGAGCGGCTTTATCGCTAATCGCCTTTGGCGGTAGCGCAATCAAAGCCTCTATGCGCGCACGGCACAGATCATAAACCTCCGCAAAGGCTTGCTGCCGCGCTTCAAGCGGCTCAATATGGGCCGGATCATGCGCGGGCCAATGAACTTTAACATGACCGCCCGGAAAGACGGGGCACACTTCATTTGCCGCATTATCGCAAACGGTGACAACAATATCCATCTCAGCACCTTGCGTGAACTCATCCCATGATTTCGAGCGATATAAATCCGTGCGATGTCCACGCTTAGATAACTCTTTCAGGCCATCAGGATGCGGAGCCCCGCTAGGGTGACTGCCGGCGGACCACCCAAGGAAACGTCCTTGTCCCAGATCATTCATAAGCGCTTCTGACAAAATGGACCGCGCAGAGTTTCCAGTACATAAGAATAAAACATTGATAGGTTTGGTCATAAAGCGGCCTTGCCAATTTCCGCACTCTTGGTCAATACACTCTCATGCATATTGTGGAACAGCTTATCACTGAACGCGCCCCGAAACTGACGGGACGTCCCGCTCTGTTCAAAGCTGTCCGCCCCCTGCTCTATCGTATGCTGGCTTATGATGCCGCCGTATTCTTAGCGGATGCGATTAAGAACAAGACCGGCCATGAAGCCTTCAAGCTGGTTACAAAACATATCAGCCCGCGGACCGCCGTGCAGGACCTCACCCATTTACCGCGAACCGGACGCTGTATCCTTATCAGCAATCACCCTACAGGACTGGCCGATGGCATGGCGGTCTTTCAGGCCATCAGGGAGCGGCGCCCTGATCATGTTTTTCTGGCTAATGCTGATGCGTTGCGGGTGATGCCCAAGGCGCGTGACCTGATCATTCCCGTAGAATGGGTCAAAGAGAAACGCAGCTCCTCTAAAACACGCCGAACACTGATTGATATTAAAGCTGCGCTTGAGGCCGAAAAATGCGTGGTTATTTTTCCAAGCGGGCGCCTTGCCCAAATGACATGGCGGGGCCTTAAGGAAAAATCATGGGAAAGTTCTGCCGCCATGCTCGCGCGAAAATATAAAGCCCCTGTTGTACCGCTAAATATGAAAGCCCGAAATAGCTGGCTTTATTACTTCTTCGCATGGACTAGCCCGGAGCTCCGCGACATCACATTGTTTCATGAACTGCTCAATAAAAAGGGCCAGACATTTAAACTGACTTTTGGCGAACCCATTGACCCCGAAAGCCTTCCCAAAAATGCGGATAAAGCAAGCGATGCCATAAGGACCGTGGTTGAAAGCTTATAGCCACAGAAAAACCAACGCCCCATTAGGACGCTGGCTCTGGTGCCCCGAAGGGTGGGCTTGAGAGAGTTGCGTTTAGCTTTTTGCAGCTGTTACGCCTGTTTTATAATCTATGCAGGCCTGAAGATCATCCGCGCTTTTGTTTCGGCATAACTTCAGCGCGTCTTCGAAACTATGCGTTTTTTTGGTTTTGTTGGTCATCAAAGTGCCACGCTCTGCTGTTGAGAGCACTGTCGTCTGCGACGCCGCGGTCACTGCTGTGGACGTCGTCTTCACTTTAGCTTTTTTCTTATAATCGCAATCTTTACCATCTCCGGCTAAAGCCGCCGTGGATGTCAAAGCGAGGGTTAAAGCTGATAGTCCGATGATTTTTAGGGATGTGTGCATGTTTCGTCTCCTTTGAAAATGAACGTTGCTTCATTACACGACACATGTCGTAATCATCAAGAGTTAAAACGACACATGTCGTTAATGTAAGTTAACGGTTAGGTATGGGTCCAAGCGGAATGAAGTCCCGAGGCGCGATTGGTTTTATAAGAACCGCTTACCCGTTTGTAAGCGATAGGCCCTACTAGGCCCGCTCAACCATCATCTTTTTGACTTCGGCAATGGCTTTCGCAGGGTTTAGCCCCTTGGGACACACATTGGCGCAATTCATGATGGTGTGGCAACGGTAGAGCTTGAACGGGTCATCCAGTTTTTCGAGCCGCTCTTCTTTTGCATAATCACGGCTGTCCACGAGCCAGCGATAAGCTTGCAGGAGGGCTGCCGGACCAAGATACCGATCACCATTCCACCAATAAGACGGACAAGATGTCGAACAGGAGGCGCATAGAATACACTCATAATAACCATCAAGCTTATCACGATCTTCGACGGTCTGAGTGAGCTCCTCTGTCGGGAGCGGCGTTGATGTATGCAACCAGGGTTCGATAGAGGCATATTGTTTATAAAAGTTTGATAGATCGGGCACCAAATCACGCACAACAGGCATATGCGGCAGAGGCGAGATAGAAATATCTTTTCCCGCAACATCATCAATAGCCTTAGTACACGCCAACGTATTCCGTCCGCCAATATTCATAGCACAGGACCCACACACGCCTTCACGGCATGAACGGCGGAATGCCAGTGTCGGATCTATTTCATTTTTGATTTTGAACAGCGCATCCAAAACCATCGGGCCGCACTCATCCAAATCAATTTGATAGCTATCCCAATAAGGGTTCTTTCCGTCATTCGGATCATAGCGGTAGATTTTGAATGTTTTTACATTCTTGGCACCGGGCTCAGCCGGCCAACTTTTACCTTTTGACACTTTAGAATTTTTCGGAAGCGTGAGCTGTACCATCGGGAGACCTTATCTGTTCTTGATCTATATACGACCTAGCGAGGCGGGATGCGACTTGTTTTTTGTGATTTTTTGTCGCGTCCCGCCAGCGCTTCGCTCTCCCCTTCGAACTGGAGATGGATGAAGCTTTCGCTTATTCAGCAGCTTCTTTATATATATCAGATAGGCTCATCCTGTAATCGGGCAATTCAAGCTCGAACACGGGACGGCGTTCATTGGGTACCATTTGATGTTCGAACATAAAATTCAGGTCATCCTGACGGCAATTCAAAACATCACTGATATCGGCAACTATAGCGCTGCGCGTATCTTTCTTTGAATTTTTGGCTGTATGGAGAGCGGCCTCAACAAATTTAGCCGAAGGGTGCTGATGCGGTGCTTCAATCTCTTCAGGAGATGTATTCTGTATCACTAGCCGTAGGGGCATAAATGACGTCCTAACTCAAGCGCCCCTCGAGTTTGGGCTATCTCTGAAATAGCCTGATAACATAGAAACCGATACAAAATAAAAATCAAATGAAATTTTAAAGTTTCAGTAACTTTTCTTACAAAGATTAAAGGTACGGCCTCCTAAAAAGAGACCGTACCTAATAACTTACTCCATAATGCGCCCTACTATCGGAAAGCTAACGCGACCAACGCGCTGAGAGTTTTCCGCCATATTCACCGCCAGACCCTGCAACAGCTGCTGAAAAACTCCATTTATCATTGCCGCGAACCGTCATCGCAGCGCCAATACCAACCTCTCCATCAAATGTGCCCAAACCGCCGGCAATAGCTAGGCTTTCGGAACGATCTAAATAAGCATCTGGAACGGACATAGACAAGGCTACGCCGCTGGCAAGTTTATCGATACGCTCAGCGTTATCAAGAATGAGCCCGTAATTGCGCCCGATGAGTGAAGCGTTATCGGCAATAAGCGCAGAATTGCCCATAATGGCCGTGGTGTTTGAAGAAATTCTGGACGCATTTTCATTGATCGCAATCGCTTGTGCATCATTTCGCTCTACCTCGGTCTGGAGATTGGCTTGGGTAAGCGCAATGGCGTCGCCATTATCTGAAATTGCGCTGCTATTGGTGGCAATCAACGCGCCCTGATCGTCTAGACGCATATCCTGTACATCATTCCTATCCTCATTGACGACCACGCGGTCGGTCAAGTCTGCAACGCCCGTCGTGATACTGGCTACCGCAGTCGTATTAGTATCAATATCTGTGCGGTTGTCGGAAATCGCCATTGTATTGGCATCAAGGTCAGTCCGGTTGTCCGAAATTGCTGATGTGTTCGCATCTATATCCGTGCGGTTATCCGTAATGGCCATCGTGTTTGCATCAATATCCGTCCGGTTGTCCGAAATCGCCATCGTATTCGCATCAATATCAGTACGATTATCCAATATGGTTGATGTGTTCTCGTCGATATCGGTGCGGTTATCTGAGATCGCCATGGTGTTGGCGTCAATGTCGGTCCGGTTGTCCGAAATCGCCATTGTATTGGCATCAATGTCAGTCCGGTTATCTGAAATCGCCATTGTATTGGCATCAATGTCTGTGCGGTTATCAGAAATCGCTGTCGCATTTGCGCTTGTGCTGGCTGTATTTGCGTCCACGCTGGCCGCGAGTGCTCCGCCATCAGACGCGATATTGCCATCCGCATCTGTAGTTACAAGACCCGAAACAGGGCCCTGCGCCGCAATTGATTCAGCGCTGTTTAATCCCGCAATTGTTAAGGTTTGCGCAGCTGTGCCCATCATGATTTGATTGATGCGTGTCGTCTCAGAATTCGCGCCGATAGCTATGGAGCCGTCATGATTGGCGGACGCGTCATAGCCCAAAGCTGTCGAACCTAAGCCCTGTGAAATGCTGCGAGCACCCAAAGCGGTAGATTGGTCAGCAACGGCATTTGCCCCAAACCCATAAGCTGCACTAACGAAACCTTGAGCACGGCTATTCACGCCGCTAGCGATAGACGCGTTTCCGATCGCCCTAGCATTTTGTCCTGTTGCTGTTGAGTACGTCCCGTTGGCTATAGCCCGTGACCCAGTTGCTGTGGTCCCAACAGCACCCGCATTCGCATTATCTCCAAGGGCCGTGGCTTGAGTGCCATTTGCCATAGCGCCGTCACCGCAAAGATGCGAGTCGGCTCCCGTTCCATCTCCGCAATCGCCTGTTCCGCCGCCCCCGGCGGCACTTACAGCTTCAAAGAGTTGATGACCATTAACGGCATCGGAAGACCCCGAAGCCACACGTCCATCTGCAACGCCTGTCACCAAACGGTTACCGACATTCATCTCTCCGCCCGTCGCATCCGTGCCTTCAGTGAAAGTGACCGACCCGACGGTGGCGCCAGACCAAGCACCTTGCGCACTTACGATGTCGAGTGTTGCGGCGGATCCCGAGCCAATAGCCACAGCGTCATCAACGACGGAACTTGCGCCAGAACCGAGCACGATATTGTTATTACCTGTAACCGTTGCTGTGTTGCCACTAACAAGGTTAGTTCCGCCCGTAACAGTTGAGCTATATCCGAGAACAACATTACTTCCACCGCTAACCGTATTTGAATTTCCCAAAATATGAATACTGCTGCCTGAAAGCGTATTACTGCCGCCATGAATACTATTCGTGCTACTGCCCGCGTTTATGGTGTTTCTTCCCCCTGCAATCGTATTTGCGGACGCATTTCCGCCGTTAATCGTATTGCGTTCGCCAACGATAAAATTATTACGCGCCGAGTCTAGAGTCGTATTTCTATCGCCGAAAATTGTATTGCCGCTACTAAACCCAATACCATTATTAGACCCAAAGATGAAATGGCCGCCGCCGCCATTGCTGATTACATTGGTAAAACCATCGACATGATTATCTGTACTAAAATCACCAATCATATTTTGTTGACCGCGCACAGTGTTACGCGCAGCCCGCTCGCCAATTATGTGAAAACCGCCTGTGACGACATTATCCCGCGCATTATCTTTGATACATTGATTATTACCCGCAACAATATTTCCGCGGCGGCCATCTGTCTGCGCGGCTGTGAAAGGGTTTGGATTCGAGCAGCCCGCAAGGATAAGACCGCCGAAAGCATCAACATCATTATTCTGTGCAAAGGCCGTCTGCCCGGCAAAAAGAAAAGTAAGCGATGTGGTCGCAACCGCGACTGATTTAAGCGAAGATACAAAACGCAAAGATGATTTAACTGGCATGACAGCCCCCTATTTAATAATAGGAACTGCTTAGAATTTACCGCTCATATAATTCTGTGACCGTAATCACGCTTTACATCTATTTAAACGGAGCCAAAAACGCGTCGCAGAATTTCGCTTGTGCGTTTGGCGGGATTTTCGCGGATCGCTTTTTCTTCCTCGCCAATATAATAGAAAACGCCTTTCAAGCCATAATCTACGCCGTGCTGAATTAGATCTGCCCTCGCATTTGATAGGTTCGGACCGACAGGAATATTACGCATCGTCGATTGCAATTGATCTGCGATTTGAAGGGCCCCCGTTTGGCTCAGTGCGTTTTCCATAATGGGTGAAAAGAGAGACGCAAGTTTCGTACTTGTACGATCTGCTAAATATTGCGTTGCGGCATTATCTGGCCCTCGGACAATATTCAGCGCGTCAGGGATAGTCAGGTCCTTCACTGCACCCAAAAATATATCTTTCGCAACAGGCGCCGCTTTTTCAGCTCCGCGGTTTAACTGCTGTTGAAGCTCAACAAGCAAACCATCCGCACCAATGGGCTGAAGATAACTTTGTACATCTTGTAGCACTTTAGGCAGCGGTATACGCACAAGTGAATTTCCAAGAAACCCATCCAGAACGCCGACATTCGCAATGGCATTTCCAATACCATTATCCAGTGCTGCGCGAATGCCCATCGCCGCATCAGCTTGAGAAAGTCCGCCATAACCGCCGCTCAATATGCCATCAATGACCGCAGGGTCGAGTGTTTCACAGGCCGTTAGCCCGCCCGCGCTCAATGCGCCAAGTAAAACGAAACGTCTATCATGTGTGCTCATAGCGGGTCTCCTGTTATCAGGCCCTATCTTTGAACTGCGGGGGACGCTTTTCAAGGAAGGATTGCACCCCTTCCATACAGTCCGGGCTGACAAAGGCTTTGGAGAGCATTTTGCTTTCCATCATATGAAGGCCAAATGGCGCATCACCCAATGTTCCCCCGCCCAGCATTGAAGCGCGCAAGAGGCGCTTATTATTGGCTGTGCTTGTCGGAGAGCAATTTACCGCTATGTCACGCGCGAGATGAAGCGCAGTGGGTAGAACCTCTTCAGGGTCACAAATTTCAGAAAAGAACCCGGCCCGTTGCAACTCTTCCGCGCTGATAAAACTTGCCTTCAATATCCACTCATTGGCTTTCGCAAAGCCGACCAAGCGCGGCAGGAACCAACTGGCTGCGCCGTCGCAAACAATACCCCGCCGGGCAAAAGGAAAGGCATATTTCGCTTTATTAGAGCCAATCCGAATATCCATCGGGCAAAGCATAGTCGCGCCAATGCCGACAGCCGCCCCGTTCACCGCCGCGATAATAGGCGTGTCGCATTCAAAAACGGCGAGGTTTAATATACCTCCGGCATCCCGCATAATCCCTTCATGCATTTCAGGCACGCTATCCACGCCTGCACTGGCAAAGCCTTCACTGATATCCGCCCCTGCGCAAAAAGCTCGCCCGGCCCCGGTTATAACAATCACCCGCACAGACGGGTCTGCATCAGCCGCCTGAATAGCGTCCAACATCGCAGTATGCAGCGCCATATTATAAGAGTTCATCGCTTCGGGGCGGTTAAGCGTGAGCAGAGTAACGCCGGGCGCTTTTTCATCGCGAGTAACTAAGACGAGGGACATATCGAAACCTTTCAAAATTTGCGTGAGCTTAAGCAGAGTTTTTACACGGAGCAAGAGCTCACGACTTTGCGATTAGCCTTTATCGCCTATGCAATTTAAGCCGCCCCATGGCCGCTGTCTCACCTCCGCGCATCTTTATGCTGACCGCTTTGGCGATGATTGCCTTTGCCGCTAACTCCATCTTGGCGCGTTTGGCATTAACAAGCGCGGATATAGGGCCTTGGAGCTTTACCGCCATTCGTTTTATTTCGGGTGCAATATGCTTGGCTTTGATTGTAGGACCTCGGGGTAGTTTAAACCGAGGAAGCTGGAAAGCCGCATTTGCGCTGCTGCTTTATGGCGTCTTCTTTTCCTATGCTTATATTTCGCTCGCCGCAGGGACAGGCGCGCTTATCCTTTTTGCAGCTGTACAAATCACCATGATCGGCGGCGGTTTATGGGCGGGGGAACGTATGCGCCTTTTGCAATGGTTTGGCCTAACTCTCGCTATGAGCGGCTTAGCCTATTTAATGTTGCCAAAACTCGCGCCGCCCTCACCTATCGGCGCGACTATGATGGCCATCGCAGGATTGGGCTGGGGGCTATATTCGCTCATGGGACGAGGTAAAGGAGACCCAACCGCTCTCACAGCAGGAAACTTTCTCTGCGCCGCTATACTTTGCGCTCTCATCACAGTCCCGCTTTTATTATTGTTACCCGAAACAGCGCTAGCACCCAAAGGCATTGGGCTTGCTCTCGCCTCTGGCATCCTCACTTCGGGACTCGGCTATGTCATTTGGTATATGGCGCTTAAACACCTCACCGCCACGCGCGCTAGCATAGCTCAATTAACAGTCCCTATTATAGCAGCTACAGGTGGTATGCTCTTCATCGCAGAGCCCTTCACGCTAAGATTCTTTATCGCGATGTGCTTGACAGTAGTCGGGGTGGGGTTGGCGACATTAGCGCCCAATGAAAAAGCCCGCATCAAAGATACGGGCTCCTAAATCTAATTATAATGACTTTCTAATAAACGCGCTTTTTAGGCTTAATGTAATCAATACCGTCCGTCATGGTAAAGTCGTGGACGGGACGGTAGTCGATTTTTACTTTTGTCTTACCCGCATCATACCAAGCCAGCGTGTGCTTCATCCATTTCTTATCATCACGTTCTGTGTAGTCTTCGTGGGAATGAGCTCCGCGCGACTCCTTGCGGTTATCAGCAGACGCCATAGTAACCATGGCTTGCCCGACGAGGTTATCAAGCTCTAAGGCCTCCATAAGATCTGTATTCCAGACCATTGTCTTATCAAAAACGGCGACATCCTTCATTTGCTCGGCAATCGATGTAACCTTTTCCATGCCCTCAGCCATGCTCTCTTCCGTCCGGAAAACCGCGCAATGCTCTTGCATGGCTTTTTGTAGCGAGAGGCGCACTTCAGCAACTTTCTTAGAACCGTCCGCCGCTTTGAATTTTTCCAATCGCGCAATTGACGCTTCGCCTGCATCCGCTGCGAGTGGCTTTTGCTCAAGATTTGGGGTCATGGTCTCGCCGCAGCGCAGACCCGCTGCACGGCCAAAGACGACGAGGTCAATCAAGCTGTTGGAGCCGAGGCGGTTTGCCCCATGAACCGACACACAGGCTGCTTCGCCAACAGCCATGAGACCGGGCACAACCGCGTCAGGATTTTTGCCTTTTTTCGTCAGCACTTCACCATGATAATTCGTCTGAATTCCGCCCATGTTATAATGACAGGTCGGAAGAACAGGAATAGGCTCTTTGGTAACATCAACGCCGGAGAAAATTTTCGCTGTTTCCGAAATGCCCGGCAGACGCGCGGCTAGAACTTTCGGGTCCAAATGATCCAGATGCAGGAAGATATGATCTTTATCTTTACCCACGCCGCGGCCCTCGCGGATTTCCATAACCATGGCGCGGGAGACCATATCGCGCGGAGCAAGGTCTTTCACGCTAGGCGCATAGCGCTCCATAAAACGCTCGCCTTCGGAGTTGGTCAGATAACCACCCTCACCGCGTGCGCCTTCTGTGATGAGGCAACCCGCCCCATAAATGCCGGTCGGGTGGAATTGAATAAATTCCATATCCTGTAGCGGTAAGCCAGCGCGCAATACCATCGCATTACCGTCGCCAGTGCACGTATGAGCAGAGGTCGCGCTAAAGAAGACGCGGCCATAACCACCTGTCGCGAGAATAACTTTTTGCGCGCGGAAACGGTGGAGCGTACCATCATCTAATTTCCACGCCGTAATGCCGCGGCAAACGCCATCTTCCATGATCAGGTCGAGCGCAAAATATTCAATAAAGAACTCGGCTTCATTACGTAAGCTCTGTCCGTAGAGCGTGTGAAGCATAGCATGACCAGTCCGGTCTGCCGCCGCGCAAGTCCGCTGTACGGGCGGGCCTTCGCCAAATTCTGTGGTATGCCCGCCGAAAGGGCGCTGATAAATTTTTCCGTCTTCGTTACGAGAAAACGGCATGCCCCAATGCTCAAGCTCATACACCGCCTTGGGCGCTTCGCGGCAAAGATACTCAATACTATCTTGGTCACCGAGCCAATCAGACCCTTTGACGGTATCATACATGTGCCAGCGCCAATCATCTGGCCCCATATTCCCAAGCGAGGCAGCAATCCCGCCCTGTGCCGCAACCGTGTGAGAGCGCGTTGGAAAGACTTTGGTCACACATGCTGTCTTTAGGCCTGCTTGCGCAGCGCCGAGAGTCGCGCGAAGACCAGAACCTCCTGCACCGACAACGACAACATCATATGTATGATCAATCCACTGTGTTTTCTGGGCTGTCATGCTGTTTTATCCTAGAAATGCGAGTTTAATGACGACATAGGCCACTATTAGTTTTACGGCGAAGGCGACCAAACGGTTCGCGATAAGGCCAAATTTGCGCAACCCACCATCAAAATAATCCATAACGACCTCGTCAAATTCAAGGCGGCAATAGGTTACTGCAGCAAGGATAAATGCAAAAAACCCAATACCACCCAGAGGCGTTGAGAGCCAATCGGTAAACCCTTGCGACCCCCCAGGGATTGCTTTGACCGCGCTGAAAATAGCAAAAGGCAAGGAAATAATAAGCCCCCAACCCGCAAGGCCATGCGCTTTGTGATGTGCTGAACCTTTGGACATTAGGCTGCTCCCGCCGCGAAGACTGTAATCAGGACTGCGAGAATAACCGAGGCTGCAATCATAATATAAGACAACATGTTGTTTTTATCGGGGTCCATCATCGCGCCTTTATCCCAAATGGCGTGACGTAGTTGTGCGAGCGCCATAAAGATAAACGCGAATAGAAAAACGAAAAGACCAATAGCGCCGAGCGGGCTGAAAATAAGACCTTCGAGAGGTAGCTTACCCGTCAGTGTCAAAACCAAAAGTCCGATAGCAACTTTGATGAGGCCAATATAGCAGATTATCGCACTTGCGCGATGCAAGATTGAGCTGAGCATGGCGGGGTGCCAGCGCCAGATCTGAAGGTGGGGCGCCATAGGGCGCTTATCGTTCCACTGGGAAGCCATAAATGAAGTCTTTCTTGAAGCCAGGGTAAGAGATGCGCAAACTAGCTCTCATACCGTATGAGTCAACGGGCGATTTGGGTCACAATGCCACGCTGACACTTACAGCTGAGCTTGACCTTTCGCCCTCTCATGCCTAGTTAGCGCCTATGACAATACGGCCTATATTAACTGTTCCAAATCCCATTTTAAAACAAGTGTCAAAACCTGTTGAGAAGGTGACGGATGAAACCCGCAAGCTCATGGATGATATGCTCGAGACCATGTATGCTGCGCCGGGAATTGGCCTCGCGGCCATTCAAATAGGCGTGCCGCTCAATGTTATCGTCATGGATCTCGCGCGTGATGGCGAACAGCCTCAAGTCAAATATTTTGTGAACCCCGAAATCCTCGAAGATGTAGAAGAGCTTAATCCCTATGAGGAAGGCTGCCTGTCCGTGCCAGACGTGTTTGACACCGTCGAACGTCCTGAACGCGTTAAACTCACTTACCTGGATTATAATGGCGAGCGCGTGACTGAGTGGTGTGAAGGCCTTTACGCGACCTGTATCCAACATGAAATGGATCACCTCAAAGGTATCGTCTTTATTGATTACCTGTCGCGATTAAAACGCGACAGGGCGGTGAAGAAAGTTGTTAAGGCAGGGAAGCTAAAGGCTGCGGGGTAGGTGGTAGCCAAACCCAAAACTTACAGTTTCTATACGCGTGAAGTTGTTTGATGTGATTTTGAGCATATACCGCATGCGCAAAAGCCAGAATTTATAGGGCGTCATCCAGCGATTATTTTATCGATTAAGAATGACCCCAAATGGCCCCATCTTGTTGTACCTTTGACTTCATCTCCACAAGACTTATCCGAACCGACAATTGTGCCTATCGAGAAGAAATTCATACCGACAGGCAAACCCTCCTACGCAATCTGCTCTCACATTTATTCTGTTGCTCATTCGCGCCTATCTCGACCAAAATATAAAATGCGCCTCACACATGATAAATTTGAGCTTATAAAAATCGCCTGTTGTATTAGGCTTCCGTTTTCACCCATGCAAATATCTTGACTTTTTATGCATAATACACTATTTAGTAGGGACGTAGGGCTTTGACCCAGAGGCTTCGGCCTCGCTTCTTAACGAAGCAAAATGGAGTAAATCCATGACCCTGTCTTTTACAAGGCAGGGTCAAATCTTTTGGGAGTTCGACATCTAAATGCGTATCGTCTTTATGGGCACGCCCGACTTCGCTGTTCCCTCCCTGGCCGAGCTCCTCTCCAATGGTTACAATGTTGTGCGCGTCTATACCCAGCCACCGCGCCCCTCTGGCCGAGGCAAAAAGCTCACCAAATCGCCCGTCCATCAATTTGCGGAAATCATGGGCATCCCTGTTGAGACACCAGAGAGTTTTCGCAAGCCGAGCGTAATTGACGGGCTCGAAGATTTGGACGCCGATGTCGCTTGCGTCGTTGCCTATGGTCAAATCCTTCCACAACGCGCTCTGGACGCGCCCCGAGATGGATGCCTTAATCTACACGCCTCGCTCCTGCCGCGCTGGCGCGGAGCGGCCCCTGTGCAGCGGGCCATTATGGCGGGTGATGCGCAAACAGGTGTGCAAATTCAACAAATGGATAAAGGTCTCGACACAGGTGATATCCTCCTCTCAGAAACTGTGGATATTCGCAAAGATGACACCGCAGCTTCGCTCTTTGAGCGCCTCTCCCGTATAGGCGCGGGAATGTGGCCACGTGTGCTCGGAGCTCTCGAACGCGAGGCCTTGCGGCCGACCCCGCAAACAGGCGAGCCGACATATGCCCATAAAATCGACAAAGCCGAAGCCCGTGTTGATTGGAACCAATCCGCAGAAAAGCTCGACTGCCACATACGCGGCCTCGCCCCTTTTCCTGGCGCTTGGTGCGAGATTGGCGGCAAGCGCGTGAAAGTCCATATGTGCGAATATGTCGAAATAGACGACACACATGGCCACCCTTACGGCACGGCACTTGATGATAATTTGCTTATCGCTTGCGCATTAGACGCCATTCGCTTGCTGGAGGTACAACCCGCAGGAAAACCCAAAATGAGCGCCGATGACTTCCTGCGCGGAACCCCTGTGCCCAATGGGACGCAATTAACATGAGCGGCTTAATTATCCGCCATGAGATCCCTGCGGATTATGACTCCATCACGCAAGTCAATGACTTAGCCTTTGAGGAAACAGCCCAAAGCCGTATCATCTATGAATTGCGCAAAAGCGGTGAAGCCCTGTGGTCGAAAGTCCTTGTCAAAGACGGCGAAATTATAGGGCATTTATTATTCTATAAAATCTGGCTCGATGATCAGCCAATTGTTGCAGGTCTTGGCCCTATCGCCATTCATCCAGAACATCAGCACCAAGGCTATGGCGGGCAGCTCATTCGTGATGGCCTTAAAGAGGCCGACCCTGAAGAGCACCAGATTATTTTCCTGTTGGGCCATACAAGTTATTATCCACGCTTTGGATTTTCGTCAGAAGTCGGCGCGCAATATGTTTCGCCTTGGCCACGCCCCGCTTTCATGGGATTGAAATTAAATGACGCCGCACCAAAGGGCGGCACGCTGACATTCCCGAAAGCCTATCTCTAATGCCCCGTTACAAACTCACTATTGAATATGACGGCGCGCCTTATATGGGCTGGCAATGGCAAGACCATGGGCCTAGCGTTCAAGGTGTGCTCGAAGCGGCAGGGTCGAAATTAAATAAAAATCAACCCGTCGAAGTTTACGGTTCTGGCCGCACCGATAGCGGCGTCCACGCCCTCGGCCAAATCGCGCATATGGATTTGGATAAAGAAATACGACCCGACAAATTACGCGACGCCATGAATTTTCATATGGTCAAAGAGCCTGTCACGGTGCTGGACGCGCAAATTATGCCTGATGATTGGCATGCCCGCTTTGACGCCATTGAGCGACGCTATCTTTACCGTGTCATTGATCGGCGCATGAAACTGTCCCTCGATAAAGGCCGCGTCTGGCGCATTCCTGTCACCCTCGACGCAGACTCCATGCACCATGCCGCGCAAGTGCTAGTCGGCAAGCATGATTTTTCCACCTTTCGCGACACACAATGCCAAGCCAAAAGCCCCGTCAAAACCATAGACGAAATCACCGTTCTGCGCGCAGGGGCAGAAATTCACTGCCACTTCCGCGCACGATCTTTTTTGCATAAACAAGTTCGCTCTATCACAGGAAGCCTCGCCGAAGTCGGCATGGGGAAATGGAATAGCGCCGATATGAAAGAGGTGCTAGAGAGCAAAGACAGGACAGAATGCGGCCCCGTAGCCCCGCCCGACGGGCTCTATTTGCTAAGTGTAGGCTATTAAAACCTTAAGCTGCAGACACCTGTATATCCTTACTCATTTCAGCGGGCCTAGCGGTAAAGGTGAAAGTAAAAATCGTGCCTCTTCCCCGTTCAGAGACTACCGTTATAGTCCCTCCCATAAGCTGAGCTAATTTTTTGGAAATCGTGAGGCCTAGCCCGGTACCGCCAAATTTTTCCTGGGTAAGCCCATTCGCTTGGGTGAATTTATCAAACACATTTGCCGCCTCATCAGGGCTCATTCCGATTCCTGTATCGGCAACATGCAGCTTCACCTTATGCTGCACGTCATCATACTGAGCAGCTATCGTAACGCTTCCTTCCACTGTGAACTTCAATGCATTGGATACAAGGTTAGTTACGCATTGCCGGACGCGGAAACCGTCAAAAACAAATGTACTTGGCACATTCCGGTCTATAACCAAGTTAAGTTTCAGGCCTTTTTCTATAGCAATGGGATTTTGTGTTTTCGTAATTGCATGTAACAAATCCCGAAGGCTTCCAGACTCAGGTTTGATAAGCACCTGACCCGCTTCAATTTTCGATATGCTGAGCACATCATTAATTACGGTTTTTAGATGAGCCGTGCTGCCAAGCACGATCTGGGTAAATTCCTCAAGACCTTCAAGATGACCCTCCTGGATGCGTTTATGTAGAATTTGCGCCGCAGAATAGATACCTGCGAGTGGCGTCCGGAGTTCGTGTGACATTGACGCTAAAAAGTCGGTTTTTGCATCATTAGCAGATTGAGCTTCATGTTTCGCTCGCTCAAGCTCTTCTCTCTGGTGGATACGCTCTGTCACATCCATTGTAACAAGCATATATTTATGGCTTGCCGTTCTTTTGTATACGCTGCTTAAATGCCGACCTTCAGGGGTCGTTACATCCATAGCCCCGGATGATTTGATAGTATTGATAATATGCTCAACGCGTTTCAATCTATCTTTTGGGGCTAAGTCAGGAAAAACTTTTTGAACCTGAGCTAACATACTCTCTTGCAGGGTCAGGCCCGCATCTAGGTTTTCATAAAGTTGTGGTAAGAAGTTGCGTATAGTTTCATTTGCAAAATTGAGACTTAGGTCTTCATTATAAATAGCAAACCCTGCCTGCAGCTCATTAACAGCCGCAAGAAGCTCTCCTTCTTTCAGTACTTCTGGACTATTATCCATTTAACCCAATCCCTAAGTACGTAAGTATAGTTGAGATTAGTGGATAAATTGTAAAAACAAGATATATTTCTAAGGCTAGGCCATAAGATGACTACCGAGTTTACCATCTAGCGGATACTCATAAAGGATAACATCTAATTTGAGTCCACCTTCAAACTCTCGGTCAAAAAACTGACAAATGTTGAAATCAAACTTTCTCGTTGTGACTTCTCCGGCCAGACCGCGTAATATTGCACTGGAGGCAAATTCCAATCGCTCAAAATATGAACAAGTTCACCGTCTTTTACGCCTTGAAGACCAAAATTTTCTGGTATCACGGCAACACCTAAATTCATCTTCGTAAAGGAGAAAAGGGCATCAATATTATCAACTCTCAATCTGGATTGCTCATTAATGGTCAAAGTGGTTTTCTTGCCAGTGATAGAACGAAGTTTTAAAGTCCGTTTGCGATGGCGGTAATTAATCCAATCCCAATCATTTAGATCCTTTGGATGTTCCGGTTCCTTGTGATTGGAAAAATATTTAGTCCCGACAACAATCATGCGTTTAAATTCACCCAACTTGCGCACAGTAAAGTCTTGGAATTCAAAGCTCCCGGAGCGGATACACATATCAAAATCAGCCATGATTGGATTAACATCATGGTCTGTGAAGCTTATAGAAATATGCACATCAGAATGTAAATTGACAAAAGTTCCAACCGCTCGGGTTAGTGTCGAAGAAGATAAGTAGGCGGGAATGGAAATTTTCAGAGACCCTGCTGGCTGTGACTTTGAGTTCCTCAATTCATTCAGCCCATACTCTGCATTGCTAACTATTAAGGAGGTATGAGAATAAAAACGTCTTCCTTCACTTGTGAGTGCAACGTGCCGTGTCGTTCGATAAAGCAGAGTGACCCCTAGGTAATCTTCTAATTTTGAAATAGTCTCGCTGACTCGAGATGGCGCTATCCCAAGGGACTTCGCTGCTTTACTGAAAGACCCCGTGTCCGCGACCTTTGTGAAAATTGCCATGTGTTTAAGATAATTAATCATTATTCTTATATTTGTAATAGATTATTACTATTTTACTAGGTTTACGAAATATTGTTACATCGTTAATTTGATTTTGAACAGGCTTATTGTGACTAAGCGTCAAAAGAACAATATTAAGACGTTACTCCGATACGATCAGCCCAGCATGGAAAAAAGGGAAACACGATGAAAGCATTACGTTCGTTAGCACGACTAGCTGCCGCTGCTGTTATTTTATCAGCTTGCGCAACAACAGGACCGTCCAATTCCAACAAAGCCTTTGTCATGGAGGCTTTGAACGAAGCCCTTGTTAAAGGGAACCCTGATGTGGTCCCGCAATATTGGGCGCCGGGCTATATCCAACATAACCCCGGTATCGCCAATGGTCTGGAGGCGCAAAAAGGCCTGATTAAAAATATGTCACAGCGCGGTCCGTTTAATCCAGAATATGTGCGAGTCATCGCAGATGACGATATCGTCGCCGTTCATGCGCGTTACAGTGGTTTTGGTCCTAAAGCGACGATTGGTTTTGATGTCTTCCGTGTTGAGGATGGCCTAATTATCGAGCATTGGGACAATTTGAGAGAAGAGCAGCCGTTAAATCCATCAGGTCGCAGCCAAATTGATGGCGCCACTGAGATCACCGACCTCGATAAAACCGAAGCCAATAAAGCCAAAGTCAAAGAGTTCATAACAAAGTCGCTGATCGAGCAATCCGAGATCAATATTACCGATTACATTAGTCCTGTGACCTATCTCCAGCACAATCCCGACGTCGCGGATGGTCTGGACGGATTTGGCGTAGCTATGGCAGAAATGGCTAAAGCGGGCCAGACCATGACTTATAGCAAGCTTCATAAGGTTATCGGAGAGGGGAACTTCGTTTTGACAATGTCCGAAGGCGCGCTTGGCCCCAATCCAATGGCGTTTTATGATCTCTTCCGGTTGGAAGACGGATTAATTGTTGAGCATTGGGACGTCATCGCGCCCATGCCCGGCCCAGATGCGAAACATAATGAAGCGAGTAAGTTTTAAGGCTAACCCAAGATAAGCCGTCAAAACCCTATCCGCTTACTAGATCTTTAGGAGACCGAATATGCTAAGATCCCTCTTTATAACGTCAGCCGCCGCCCTCATATTAGCGGGCTGTACAGAAACCCCGCCCATTACAGAACAAGGTGAAGAGATGAGCAAAGCAAATGTATCAGTTGCAGACGTTGGGCTTTTCCTTGACGGCACAACCATTGACTGGATGTATCCCTCATCCGGTGCCCGCATGATCTTATCCTTTGAAAATGGATTGGCACAATATGAGTGGATTGCAGGAGCGAGAAAGGGAAATGTAGTCACAGGCATTCCTTATCAATCTCGTCAAATTAGCGATAACGTCTATCTGCTCAACTGGGTGCAGCCAGAGAAACCAGATTTCATCACGCTCATTTTCGACTTTAATGAAAATGTCGCATTCTCATCAGGACTATTAGGTTATGGTACAGAGAGGCAAAGAAACCTCTTTTTAAATGGGGTGATATACAGCGTTGAGCGCTAGGGACGCTCATCAGGGCTGTCTGAAATCAGAACTTATCGAAAAAATTTATTTAAAGCAGCTATGAATTTTGTATGCTTCAAAACTTCGCCCGAGAAGGGGGAATTTACATGAGACTTCTAGCTATAGCATCAATAGTCTTTGCCTTTCTGCTAATTCAGGCAGCACATGCACAATCCGCTGAGCCAAATCCTAAAGATCAAGCAGATCAAGCGCCTTATATACGCTCTGCTTTGCCGCTCGATGAACCGCGCCATCTCTGCATCGATCTTCCCGGACATGGGGCGAGCGCAAATCCGAATGGCTCGTTTTCAGTGCATACATGCAAAGACGGCATGTGGAACTATGATCAGCGATTTCGCTGGACAAAAGATGGGTCGAGCCTTCGAATGCCGCAATATGGAAAATGCTTGGCCGTGTCCGAAGCGAAAGCCGGCGCAAATATTGTCCTCGCGGCCTGTGGCTCAGAAAATGCAAAATTCATATCTGAAAACGCACGATTGAAGCTTCAAGCTAACCCGTTATTTTGCCTCACGATTGCAAATGTAAGGTCTGAATTAACGCCGGGCGGCAAACGGTTTCCTGAAAGGTATCGGTCTAGACCACTCTCTCTCGAGCTTTGTTCGCAAACCGCAATCGAGCGTCAATTATGGTCTGTGACTCAGCCATTGGATTTAAAGACTGCGCTCTTACCTCCTAAAGGAAGTCTATCTGTCAATAAAGAGCAAGTAAAAGCGTCAAAAAATAAAGAAGATAGGCCCTGAAAATTAAACGACAACCTCAGTGCTCACTAATACCCTCCGATTTCTTACGTCTTCAAGCTGTCCATTTTCGAGTATCCTGAGTCATGTTCGCTTTCATTTACTCAGCCGAGTTAGTCGGTAAGATACTATATCTTTAAATCATCTGCTGAAACCCAAGCAGTATCACCACTAAACCCATCGCATTTATGCAACAGCCAATAAGGATCGCCGCGCCAATCGGAAACGGGATAAGAGTTTGGGCAAGACGGATATCAATGAGCAGAATACAGAGGAAACCCAATAACGCGATATAGTTGGCTGCTGCGAACGGCACGGCGCCAATCAGATTTAACCCGAAAATTCCGGCGACTATGAGGACAAGCCAAAAGACGCTCCAATGACGTGCAATCACCCAAGGCCTAAAGCGGTCTTGCTTATCAAATATCATCGCAAAGATATAAGCCACCGCCGAAAAACACAAAAGATAGAGCAGGACAATAATCGCAAAAGGCGCGAGCGGAACCGCGCTCAACTCTATCTCAAACATCGCGGCGCGTTGCAATTGAACCGCATGGGCGATCACATAAAAAGCGGGAATGATGAGCAGCAACGCGATGAAACTTTGCTGCAGACCTTTACGCGACAGGTCAAAATGGTCGGTCCAATCAGGCCGGCCCGCCAAGGCTTTCATACAGCCAAAGAGAGCGGCGATTATATTCATGCGAAATACCGCCGAAGCACGTCCTTATAAATTGCAGTGAGTGTCAAGATATCGGCAACATCCACACGCTCATTCACCTTATGCATGGTCGCGCCGACGAGTCCAAACTCAGCAACAGGCGCATAATTTGTGATGAAACGCGCATCCGACGTTCCGCCCGATGTGGAGAGTTTAGGACGCTGGCCCAAAACGGATTCAGCGGCATCTTGCAAAATATCGGTTAGCTTGCCGGGCGGGGTTAAAAAACTCTCACCAGAAACGCGGATGTTAATATCGATGCTGCCGTCAAAGCCCGCGCGAGCCTCCTCTAATACACCTTCAACCCATTCCGTCAGGCTTGCGCCGCTATGAGCGACATTAAAGCGGATGTTGAATCGCGCGCGCGCTGTTTCAGGAATCATATTCTCTGTCGGATTGCCGACATCCACCGTTGTGATTTCCAGATTGGAAGGCTGAAAGAATTCAGAGCCATCATCCAAGTGCCGGGATTGCAACATACCCAAAATACCCAATAATGTCGGAACGGGGTTTACGGCCAAATGCGGATAGGCAACATGGCCTTGATGGCCCGTCACAGTAAGATCTGCATTAAAAGATCCTCGGCGTCCGTTCTTGACCATCTCGCCCATTTGGTTGGGATTGGTCGGTTCACCGACAAGACAGTGATCAATTTTCTCGCCCGCCTCATCAATTGCGACAAGCAGCTTTTTCGTCCCGTTAATGGCGGGACCCTCCTCGTCGCCCGTAATGAGAAAACTAATTGAGCCCTCGGGAGTCCAGCCGCTAAAGAGCAGGTCTGACACCGCCCCCACAAAGGCCGCAATCGCGCCCTTCATATCCGCTGCGCCGCGCCCAAGAAGCTGCCCCTCTTTGACTTGCCCGGCAAAAGGGTCTTGGGCCCATTTGGCGGCGTCTCCTGCCGGAACCACATCAGTATGACCCGCAAAACAAAAATTCGGGGCAATGGTGCCGAGCCTTGCATAGAGATTATCGACCCGATCTGCGCCCTTGCCAAAGGGGTAACGCTTGCAGTTGAAACCCATCGCCTCCAATTCATGTTGCAGCGTGTCCAGCGCCCCGGCATCCGCAGGCGTTACAGAAGGCCGCTTAATCAGCGCAGCTGCAAAATTAACAGGGTCAATAGGTGATAGTGTTGTCATGGTGATTGCGTTAAAGCGGGGATATCGATTTATTGCAAGACAGAGATTGCCACATGCCGAAAATCAATCTTGATGATGTGCCTGAAACAAACGGCACAAATTATCCTACCCCTTACGACAGTCCTTGCATTTCGCGGCGGAAAAAGGCCATTAGCGATGCAAGCCGGCTGACACAATTTGGCGCGCATATTATTACATTGCCACCCGGCGCGTGGAGTTCTCAGCGCCATTGGTACAGCGCCGAAGATGAACTGGTTTACATCATAAAAGGCTCGCCGCTTTTTATTGATGAAAAGGGCGAGACGAGACTTAACCCCGGCGACATCACCGCTCATCCCGCAGGCGACGAAAATGGGCACCATATGAAAAATGATACAAATGAGGATGTGCAGTTTCTAATTATCGGCACACGCAACCCTGTAGAGGATCATGCGCATTATCCCGATATCGACCTGGACCTTCCCGCAAACGGCCCGGCCGAACGTCACTACCGAAGAAAAGACGGACGTCCGTATTAAACTGCTGCGCGCTCTGGCAGATGACAGACAATGCCTGTGGGGCCGTGCATGCAATAGCCTTGCGGGTTTTTGGCTAAATATTGCTGATGATAATCCTCTGCCGCAAAATAGGTCGGGGCGTCGCGGAGTTCTGTTGTGACGGGACGGCCGTACGCTTCAGCATAGCGGTCAGAGGCCTCTTTGGCGCGGCGGGCTTGATCATCATTATAAGTAAAAATCGCGCTGCGATATTGCGGCCCCATATCATTGCCTTGGCGATTGCCTTGAGTTGGGTCATGATTTTCGAAAAACACTTTTAGGATTTCATCAAAAGAGATGACTTTAGGGTCGTAAACCACATGCACCATTTCGGCGTGACCTGTGGTTCCGGTACAGGTTTTTTTATAATCAGGGTCGGTGGTGTGACCGCCAGCATAGCCAACAGAGGTCACATGTACACCGTCCAGTTTCCATAAGATCCGCTCTGCACCCCAAAAACAGCCCATGCCGAGCTGCACTTGCTCTGTCCCGTCAGGAAAGCCGCTAAACATCTCTTTTCGGTTTACGAAATGAGATGTTGTTTCGCAAAGATCATTTTGGAAATTTTGGATGTCATGCGCCATGAAAAAACTCCTTAAGGGCTGATAATATCAATACGGTTTCGATTGAAGAGCGGTTCAAGCCGTCCGGCCAAAACCTTCGCAATATCAATCGCCTTATCTTCTGTGTCGATATGGTCTTGGCGAATCTCGATTGCAAGATGGCGCAATCCTCTAGGCGCAACATGCGCATCAATGGTATGGTTAAGGTCATGCGCGGAATAGGGCTCATTCATACCGATTGTGAAATTACGCCCCAAACGCATAAACATTTCACGTAGCTGTTCCGCGCTATCTTCATCATGCTTGACCAGAAGGCCAATATCGAGAAGGCGGTAATCCCCCAAGTCCGGCTTGGCAGTGAAACTGTGAACAGAGAGCACAAGCGGGTCACTCATCGCTTCAAGTGAACGGCCCAAGGCCTCATGATAAGGATCATAAAAGCGCTCAACGCGATCACGCCGCTGCGTATCCGTTAGATTTTCATTACCTGGGATCAGTGTGCCATCACTCACAACGGGAATGAGCCCCGGCATGTCGAGACTGCGGTTTAAGTCAATCACGAGACGCGAAACCCCCGCGAGCTGTCCGCCGCAACCAAAATGCGCGCAAAGTTCGCGCACAATTATTTCAGTCCCGATGTCCCAGGCTATATGCCGGGTCAGATCGTTCCCTGTCAGCCCAAGATCATTAAGCTCCGCAGGAATATGCTTGGACGCATGATCGCCAAATACAAAAAGGGGCGTCTCTTTAGTGGAATTGATTTTGTGATATGCGCTCGTCATATCGGGTGTCATATCAAAGTCTGACCGCTTGGCTAGTCGTCTTATAGACCTTCTACAGTTTCTGCGACTAATTGATCGACAACGAGTTTCAAAGCCTCGCGTTTACGGATGCCCTTGGCCGTTTCAGCCTCATAGGTGTTGAGTTGGCGGCAAGCACTCGACCCATAGCGCAAAATATCGCGTGCGCGGTAAACTTCGTCCAAACAGCCCAAAGCCTGCGCGTCTTCGGCGACCCATTCGATAAGCTCTTCCAGAAGGTCCGGGAACGGCACCACATCGCCTCGGCCCAGATCAATAAGCCCGCCCGTGACGCCATGCCGTTGCGCCATCCAGCGATTCTCCTCTATCAGAAAAGCGGGATAAACCCGCCATTTCATATTGGTCTCTTTCAAGCGCAATATACGCCGCGTGAGGGATTGGTAAATCGCGGCCACAGTCATCGCATCCTCAAGCCGCGTGCAGATATCACAGACCCGCATTTCAAGCGTTGGGAACTTGGCTGATGGGCGAATATCCCACCAAATTTTCGAACTGTCCTCAATCGCGCCCGCTTTTATAATGGTATTGATCAAGCGCTCATATTCTCCAAAGCTATCTAGCTCTTCAGGGATTCCTGTGCGCGGCATGCCGTCAAAAACTGAGAGCCGGTATGACTTCATGCCCATTTGCCGACCTTCCCAAAAGGGCGAACTGGTTGTCAGAGCCAACATATGCGGGAGGAAGTAGCGCATCTGATTTTGCACATCGATCCGATGCTCTGGATTCTCAAGCCTAATATGGACATGCATCCCGCATATCATCATCCGCCGTATCGCGCCCTGCATGTCAGCATCGAGCCGCTCATATCTGTCGCCCTCAGTCGCTTGCTGTGTTTTCCAAGGCGTGAATGGATGGGTCGAAGCCGCCATCAAGCGCATATCATGGTCTTTGGCAATTTTCGCAATCGTGCCGCGTAAATCCGCAATCTCTGCCCGCGCCTCCCCGACGGTCGCGCATATACCTGTTGCGATTTCAATTTGGCATCGCAAAAATTCCGGCGTGACTCGCTCGCCAATGCGTTCACGGCAAATGTTCATAAAGCCTTTGGGCGGATTTTTGACGGCGGCCCGAGTTTCTGGATTGACAAGAAGATACTCTTCTTCGACCCCAATTGTTAATGCCTCATCCATAAGCCCTCCAAGGATAAGGCTAGCAAGTGAATTTAAAGATGTCGAATCATCGCTTTGGGCTTGAGAAAGCCGAGACTTCACGATATAGGCCGCGCCTGACTGGCACTGGTGAGGTGGCGCATATAATCCCTTTGGGGTTTAAGGCGCACCGCCCGTCCGCCATAGGCGGACAAACATTTAGAGAGAAGCGTGCGCTTTTCTCAAACCCCTCGGGTCTTCTCGGGGTGACATAGCTTCAGAGGTGAGGTGGCCGAGTGGTTTAAGGCGCACGCTTGGAAAGCGTGTTTAGGTTAATAGCCTAACGTGGGTTCGAATCCCATCCTCACCTCCAGCTGTCAAAAATACCGTTTGAGCGAAGCGGGGACTGTTCCTGCCTACGCAGGAATGAGCGGAGGTATTTTTGACGCATCTCTCAACAAGCGCCAAACTCGACTCTCTCTCAAAATGAGTTAAACCAAAACCATGCCTACAACTTTCGACATCATCATCATCGGCGCGGGAGCTGCTGGCCTGATGTGCGGCGCTGTTGCTGGCGCTCGCGGGAAATCAGTGCTCATTATCGACCACGCGAAAAAAGCTGGAGAGAAGATCCGAATATCCGGTGGAGGGCGTTGTAATTTCACCAATATTCATTGTGGGCCTGATAACTTCATTTCCCAAAACCCGCATTTCGCAAAATCAGCGCTATCACGCTACACGCCCTATGATTTTATTGACCTCGTGGAGCGTTATAAAATTGACTTTCATGAAAAGACCAAAGGACAGCTTTTTTGTGATGGGCGTAGTCAGCAGATTATCGATATGTTACTCGCGGAATGTGACAATGCGGGGAATGAGATACGTCTCTCGACAGAGGTGCTGGGCATAGAGAAATTTGAAAGTGGTTTTGTTGTGACGACAAATCATCAATCGCTTAATGTTGATAAGGTTGTCATTGCCTGCGGCGGCCCATCAATTCCGAAAATGGGGGCGAGTAGCTATGGCTATAAAGTCGCCGAACAATTTGGTCTCGGCATCATCAAGCCCAAACCTGCCCTTGTCCCGCTGACCTTTACCGACGGGTTGAAAGAACCACTCAAAGCGCTGGCGGGTGTCAGTACCGAAAGCCGCGTCTATCATCCCGATGCCAGTTTTGACGAAGCCCTGCTCTTCACCCACCGCGGATTATCAGGGCCCGCGATTTTACAAATCAGCTCTTATTGGAATGCAGGTGATGCAATTAGTGTGAACTTGGCACCAAAGACGGATATATTGAGCGCGCTTCAAGAGGCTCGCCTCTCTGCTCCGCGCAAAAGCCCCAAAGTGTGGCTTTCGCAATACCTGCCAGAGCGCTTGGCGGAATATGTAGCGAGCCATATCAAACAGCTTCGACTAGCCGATATGAGCGACGCGGCGCTCGCCAATCTCGCGCTAATGGTCAATGCGTGGCATGTTAAACCTGCAGGTACAGAAGGCTTCCGCACCGCCGAAGTCACTAAAGGCGGGGTTGATACGAATGAGCTGTCTTCGAAAACAATGGAAGCCAAAAATGTGCCGGGTCTCTATTTTATTGGCGAAGTTGTGGACGTGACGGGCCATCTCGGCGGGCATAATTTCCAATGGGCCTGGGCAAGCGGGACCGCATGCGGGGAAGCCATCTAGGCTAGGCCATCCCAGAGCAATTTCACCCCGACTGCAAAAATCAGTCCATATAGAATCCGATAAAAGACATCTTGGTCGATGCGCTTAATCAACCAAACCCCTATCAGAACGCCTATGGGTGCGAGCGGTATTAGGATGAAAGATGTGGTCAGATTGGCTTTATCAAATTGTCCTAGCATCGCATAGGGGAGAAGTTTGACGAAATTTACGACAAAAAAGAACATTACCGCTGTCCCGGCATAAATGCGTTTTTCCAAACCCTGCGGAATAGCATAGGCTTGAAAAGGCGGCCCGCCGGCATGCGCTATAAAGCTCGTAAAGCCTGCCGCAATGCCGGATATCATACCGAGCGGTTTATTGCCGACAATCATATCTTCCCGGCCCGTTGGTTTGAGAACGGCATAAATAGGAAACAATACCGCAATCAGTCCGACACAAATGCGGACAAATTGATCATCGACATAAGCCGCAAAGCGCCACGCTGCTAAAATTCCCAATATTGCCCCGGGCAGCATCAGAATAAGCAGGCGCTTATCCCAATGTTTACGGTATGACCACACGCTCACCCAATCCATGACAATAAGGATAGGCAACATAATCCCTGCCGCTTGGACAGGGGAAATCGTCAGGGCCATTAGAGGAACCGCCAGAAGTGCCAATCCACCAAAACCACCCTTGGAAATACCTGTAATAATTACGGAGATAACAGCCGTGACCCAAAATAGCGGATTATCAATCATATCTTCTCTTGCGCTTCAAATCAGGCATTTTCAATTACGATTTTGCTGTTAGTAACGTCATATGAGATCAATTGATTTGAACGCAGATCTGGGCGAAGCTGATAATGCGGAATGGGCGCGCAATGAAGCGGAGATGCTGCTCTATATTTCCTCGGCTAATATCGCTTGTGGGGGACATGCAGGGACGCGAAAATCAATGCGCCATATGGTGCGCGGGGCCAAAGAACATGGCGTCTTAATTGGCGCGCACCCATCCTGTCCTGACAAGGCGAATTTTGGCCGAAAGTCAATGAAGCTCGGTAAAGATATATTGGCTGAAGAGCTTAAATCTTCTCTTCTGGAACAGATCACAACACTTGCCGAAATCGCGGCGGAAGAAGAGAGTTTTATTTCTTATGTGAAACCGCATGGGGCGCTGTACAATGATGCTGTGAATGACACACAAATGGCTGAACTGATTGCAGAAATTATCACGGCGATGGACTCGCAGTTAATTATGATGGGCGCTCCGAATAGCGAAATGGGGCGCGCAGCGGAGCGATATGGATTATCATTTATCCCTGAGGGTTTCATTGACCGCCGCTATACCGATAAAGGCCATTTGCAAAGCCGCTCTATCGACGGCGCAGTCATCGAGGATCAAAAAGCGCGGCTTATTCAAGCGAAAAAACTTATTACAATGCAAAGCGTGACGACGGCCTCCGGTAAGTCTCTGCCTATCAAGGTCAAGACTTTATGCTTACACGGCGACAGCTCAGGCGCGGTTGAAACTGCGCGTCTCGTGCGCCGCGAAATAGAAGCTCTTGGTATTTCGGTAAAGGCTTTCGCCCATGTCCATTAAGGCTCCTGAAATTCGGCGATATGGCGACAGCGCCATTCTTATTGATTATGACGTCCCGGGCTACTCCGACCGAGTGCATACGCGGCTTAACCATCTGGCCAAAACCTTAAGAGCTCAGACAATATGGCAAGAGGTCGTCCCCAGTTATAAAAGTATTTTATGTGTGTTCGATCTCTCGGCGCTGTCATTAGATGACGCCTGCAAAAAAATAGATGACACGCTTAAAAAGCTCTCAAGGTCACCCAGAACAAAGGGCAAGGTCATTGAAATCCCAGTGGTCTATGGGGGGCGTTACGGCCCTGATATGGCGGCGATTAAAAAGTCCAGTGGCCTCACGCAATCAGAAGTTATCGACCTGCATAGCGGACAGGATTACCGCGTATGCATGATGGGGTTTATTCCTGGTTTTTGCTTTCTCTCAGAAGTCCCAAAAGCCCTACAACATCCCCGCTATGATACCCCCCGCGCCTCCGTTCCAGCTGGGTCTGTTGGTATTGCAGGATGGCAAACCGGGATTTACGGTCTCGACAGCCCTGGCGGCTGGCAAATCATAGGGCGCACGCCGCTAAAGCTTTTTGATAAGACACGGGAAAACCTGTTTTTAATGGAAGCTGGTGACACACTTCGCTTTATTCCGTCTTCCAAGGCGCTGTTTTCATGATTGAGGTTTTAAATGGAGGCACACGCGCCACCATCCAGGATGCGGGCAGGCCCGGTTATCGCCACTTAGGTATTCCGCAAAGCGGGGCCGCTGATAAGCTATGTTTTGCACTTGCCAATTGGATGGCGGGAAACAGATGGGATGCCCCCGCTATAGAATGCGCACTTGGAGGGCTTCACTTACGTTTTAATGAGCCCACAACCATTGCCCTTGCTGGGGCAGAGATGTGGGCGCAAATTAACGGACAAAATGTCAAAAACTTTAGCGCCATGCGCGTTGAAAAAGGGGATATTCTAACGCTGAGTTTCGCGCGTGACGGCTGCCGTGCATATATCGCGATTGCGGGCGGGCTTAAGATTGCGGAATTTATGGGTAGTGCGTCAACCTATCTCCCCGCTGAATTTGGCGGCTTTGAGGGCCGGGCTCTGCGCACAGGCGACACCCTCGCAATAAGCAACAGGCCCCGTGAAGCCCCACGCAAAATCCCGCAAGGCTATACACCGCGCCTCTCACGCCACATTGTCCTTCGCGCCCGCTCCGCCGCAGAATGGGAGACATTGGATAAGCCCAGTCAAAGACATTTATTTGTCAGTCCGTTTCATGCCAGTGCGGCTACGGATCGTATGGGATCTCGCTTGCGCGGCGACCGCATTAAAACCGCTAAAAACCTGTCCATGACCAGTTCCCCGCTTTTGCCCGGTACACTACAAGTACCTCCTGACGGGCAGCCTATCCTCATGTTGGTTGATGGGCATTGCACGGGAGGTTACCCCCGCGCCTTGCAAATCATTCGCGCTGACCTGTGGCTTTTGGGACAGATTGCGCCAGGATCACAAGTCAGTTTTCGCCGCTGTTTCACAGAACAACCTCCCCAAATATTACAGGCACGCAACAGCTTTTACGGCGGACTGATAGACGGGTTTGCCTTTTAAGGCGTCCACGTCTAAGCGGCCATTATGAGCGATAGAGCGCCTTATATTTTACTCGATGATCAGGTAACGCATCAGCAGCGTTATTACAGCGACCCGATTGATATTATTGAGCTTAGTGATCCAAAAAACATCTCCGAAGTTTTTACGCGCCTTAAAGACTATCATGATCAAGGCTACTATCTGGCAGGCTATCTGTCCTATGATTTAGGCTTTGCGCTTGAGCCCAAATTAACACCCCTGATGCCGAAAGAACGTTGCGGTCCTTTGATGCAATTTGCTGTGTTTAAATCAGTATCCACCAGTCCGCCCTCCGCTTGTCTCTATACATCAGAAGAGCTGGACATATTTCTTACACCTCAGTGGTCGGAGACCGATTACAAAGAACGTTTCGAGAAGGTCATGGCCTATATTCGCGCAGGTGATGTTTATCAAATTAACCTCACTTTCCCTATGCTTGGAAATTATGAAGGCTCAGCCGATAAGCTATATGCTGCGTTTCGCCACCGCCAAAAAGGGCGCTATGGCGGCATTGTTTCATTAGGCTCTGGCCCAGACATCATATCACTCTCACCAGAGCTCTTTTTCCGTAAAGACTGCCAAGATATGTCCATGCGCCCCATGAAAGGGACACGTCCGCGCGCGGCTCTAGCGCAAGATGATAAGGCGATAAGGGAAGATATGAGGCGTGACGTAAAATCCCAAGCTGAAAATCTTATGATTGTTGATTTGCTTCGTAACGATTTGTCCCGCATCTCAGAAGTAGGCTCGGTTGCCGTTCCCGAACTCTTTGCACTGGAAACCTATCCAACTCTCCACCAAATGACATCGCGCGTTACATCGCGCGTTACGCAAGACACTTCTTTTGAAGACCTCTTCAAAAGCCTCTTTCCTTGCGGCTCTGTAACAGGCGCGCCCAAGTTTCGCGCTATGGAAATTATCAGCGAACTGGAAGACACACCGCGCGGGGCTTATTGCGGCGGTATCGGATATATAGACCCCAATGGCGATGCTTGTTTCAATGTCGCTATTCGCACCCTCATTCTTAATGAGGGTAAGCTGCGCTATAATGTCGGAAGCGGTTTGGTATTAGATAGTACCGCGGCAGACGAATATGCGGAATGCTTATTAAAGGCGGACGTGCTTAAGCGCGAAGACACCGCGCTTATCGAAACGTTGAAATGGTCACCCAAAGAGGGTTACATCAGAGGCGACAGGCACTTATCGCGACTGAACACATCAGCAAAAAAACTTGGTTTTTTAACAAAAAAACTGGACAGTTTTCCGTCACCGAAAGCCGCCAAAGATCAGCGCGTTCGCTTTAGCTTGGACCGGAATGGTGAGCAGTCTATGCGCCATGAAGATTATCAGTCTCTCACCGCTCTGAAAGTCTCTATATCCAAATATCCTCTATCCTCATCTGTTCAACATACATCTGATAAAATTACGCGCCGCACATTTTATGACGGGGAAAGAGAACGCGTAAAAACCTTGACAGGTGCGAATGAAGTCTTGTTTTTAAATAAGGATAATCAAATCTGCGAAGGGTCTTTTACTTCCTTATTCGTGAAACTCGACGGGCAACTTTATACACCGCCATTAAGCTCGGGAATTTTGCCGGGCATATTACGCGCCGAGCTTATTGCGGCAGGTGATGTGGTGGAGGCGACTCTTACGACAGCTCAGCTTCGCAAGGCAGAGGCCATATATATGGGCAACTCACTTCGCGGGCTCATAGACGCGAAAATAATAAGCTATGAGCTATGTTGACAGCTTAAATTCCAAACCCCAGAATTTCCACATGTAAAGGGGGTTTCACATGACCGGAATTATCCACGCTATACATATTTCAAAGACTGGAACATCGCGTCATCTTAAACCCGATGAGTATAATTTTCGTCCCAAAAAAAATGGCTTTGTTTGGCTACATTTTGATCGGAATAATCTGGATACAGAAACCTTCATCCATGACGACCAAGAAACGGATATTGCTGCGAGCCGTACTCTGCTGGCGGATGACTCACGGCCCCGCACAATCCTCGACAATGAGAATATCTTACTCAATCTGCGCGGCGTCAACCTAAGCGAGGGCAGTAAACCTGAAGACATGGTTGGAATTAGGTTCTACGTTCAATCGGACCGTATTCTCTCAATTGAAAAACGCCCCCTGAAAGCCACAAGTCATATGGCTAAATATATTCTAAGTCTTAAGTCTAGCATGACGCCCGGCGGCTTCATAGCCGCATATTCTCAGGCGATTTTAGAGCATATGGGACCGATTGTAACAGATTTGAATGAGGAAGTTGATGCATTAGAAGAAAATATCGACGAAGTTCATGCTGCTCAAAGCAGAGCTGTATTAGCAGACCTTCGCCGGCAGGCTATCCTATTACGGCGTTATATAGCCCCGCAGCGTGACGCTTTAAATAGTTTGTCTCAACAAAATTTGAATTACATTACAGCCGATGATCGTCTGCGTATTCGTGATTCTGCGGATCAAACGACGCGAATCACAGAAGAGCTGGAAGCAATAAGAGAGCGCTGCGCGATCGTAAAAGATCAGCTTACAGATATGCGGGCCGAAGAAATGAACCGCAATATGATGATCCTTTCCGTCGTCGCAGCCATTTTCCTACCACTTGGGCTTATTTCAGGCATGTTTGGTATCAATGTTGGCGGCATGCCTTGGACAGAGAGCATTCACGGATTTTGGATTGTGACGGCAAGTGTCATTGTCATTGCGATTGTGCAGCTTATCGTTTTTAAAATTTTGAAATGGATTTAAACAGACTTACCCGTATAACGATTTTATGAAATCCCAACTCATAAGACACAGAGCGCGGCAAGGTTTGCCGATAGGCCTTGCAATTATGTCTGCCTCAGCACTCGTCATCGCGCAAAACGCGGATCGGTTTGACGAGGCTTTTCGCGCCATGAAGCGGGACGAGAAATTACAATTTGAATTGCCGCCGGCTCCTGAGCCGCCAAAGCTTGACTGGCTCGAAAAGTTTTTTCAAGGACTCGCTGCTTTTATTGAGCTTATTTTGCCAGTCCTGAAGATTATATTTTACGTCGGCATTGGTGCCATCATTGCACTGATCCTCTATGCTATTGCCAAAGTAATTTACGAGACCCGTTTCAAACGGGAGGCTAAAGACATTACAGAAGAGGCCCCGCCGCCCCTCTATGTTCCCGACCAAGACCAAGCCCGTATTTTGCTTGAAGATGTGGATGCACTGGCCGCAGATGGACGCTTTGAAGAGGCTGTCCATGAGCTTTTATTTCGCTCCATTCAAGATATCGATATTCGCCGTCCCAATACTATTCGCAGATCTTTGACATCACGCGAAATTGCAGCGCTTGAAATACTGACGCCTGAAACCCGTCTGGCCTTTTCAAAAATTGGCGGCGTTGTTGAGAGATCTTATTTTGGGGGCAAAACAATCGGCCGAACGGAATTTGATATCTGCCGCGATGCCTATGCGCAATTCGCGCAAAGGTCCGCTTGGAAGCAGGCCGCATAGATGACCCAAGCTACGCCGATAAAAAAGACCTCACGCATAAAGAACACCCTTGAGGGGCGCGAAAAAGGCACTGGCCTGGCGGCGTTGATGACACCGAAAATGATATTCTCACTGGTCATTATCGGGATTTTCTCTTTCGCTGCTTTGGTCACCCTTTCAGGTTATGCAGGTGACCTACGTGAAAAGAATAACGGCCAAGCCCACGCACTGTCCCGATCCGCAATAGGCTTTGGCGGATTAACGCGGTTATTGGGGGACATGGATTACGACATACGTATGGCTCGGACGGAAAATGTGCAATATGCAGACAGCTCGGCCTTGAGGGTCTTTACTATGTCCCGCCCGTTCCAAGCAGATGGATTAGATGAATTAGAGCTTTACGCGCCCACGCTGATTATCATGCCCAAATGGATAACGGCTCCGGTAAAAGGCAGCGCTGGTTGGGTGCAGAAGGGATGGGGGGAGCAACATGTTTGGGATGACAACAATCACGAACGGGACCTTAAAGAACTGGCAGGTGAAATCGATTTCACAATCATAGAAACTGATGATAAATCCGTGACATATACGGCCCGCTCAACAGTGGGCGATAAAGCTATCTTACGAGATATCGAAATCGAAAACCTACAATGGCTAAAGGGTGAAAAACTCTTGGACATTATAAGGGTCGAAGAAGGCCCTGTTCTTGTCAAAATCCAAGATACAACAACCTATATCCTGTCCGATCCAGACTTTCTAAATACGATGGGAATTGCCTCCAAAAGTCGTGCGCGTTTCGCGGTGGATATTATTGAAGCTGTGATTTCTGATGCGGAAGCAGACCCCAATCGAGTTGATTTTGATCTGACCTTTCACGGCTTTGGCGGGAAAACAAATGTGATTAAAGTTCTCACCCAACCGCCTTTCCTCGCCGCAACTCTATGTTTGCTCGCAGCGGGAGGGCTTATTGCCTGGCAAGCTTTTTCGCGCTTTGGCGATCCGCTGGAGGTACGGCGAGATTATGCGCTTGGAAAGTTTTCACTCGCCGATAATGCGGCGCGGTTCATTCGCATTGCAGGGCGGGAGCCGAATATGGCCTCTGACTATGTAAAGCTTATTCGAAAACAAGTTATTAAAGAGCTCGACTTGAACGGACGCCGCGTTCAGGACATAGATACAATTCTGGCGCGAAAAGAGACTATGCTCAGCTTGCCCAACACATATACCGACCTTCAAAACCGCGCTGGCGTGACCACTGACAATCTCGGCCTGATGCAATTGGCTGAAGATCTGAATCACTGGAAAAACATAATGACCCGAACGACATCTCATAAACAGGGAGAGAGCTCATGAGCCTCGACACAGTAAAAACACTTGCGGATACAATCCGCGAGGAAATTGGAAAGGCTATTATCGGCCAAACGGATACAGTTGATTTGATGTTAGTCGCCTTATTTTCAGGCGGTCATATTTTGCTCGAAGGCGTTCCCGGCACCGCAAAGACTTTTTTAGCGCAGGTCTTTTCCCATGTCACGAAAATGGATTTTGGACGTATTCAATTCACGCCTGACCTAATGCCAGGTGATTTACTGGGCACAAATCTTTTCTCCTTCCAAACTAATGAGTTTAATTTGGTCAAGGGGCCTATTTTTTGCGACCTATTACTGGCCGATGAAATCAACCGTACGCCGCCTAAGACACAAGCAGCTTTGCTCGAGGCTATGCAGGAGCGACAAGTAACAATTGACGGTGAAGCCTTCCCCTTAGGAAAGCGGTTCATGGTCATTGCAACACAAAATCCGATTGAGCAACAGGGCACCTATCCCTTGCCTGAAGCACAGCTTGACCGCTTTATTTTTAAGCATGTTTTAGATTACCCGAGCCGCGAAGAAGAAATTGAAATTGTTCGTCGCCATGGCGCGCGAACCGGCTCACCCAAAGCGGCTGATCTGGGGGTTAAAGCCGTTGTCTCCCGCAAGGATATTGATAGCGCCGTGAAAGCCGTAGAGAGCGTACGTCTTACAGATGAAGTCACGCATTACGTTGTCGATTTAGTACGCGGCACACGCAGTAATCCTCTCTTTGAAACCGGCGCTTCACCCCGTGCCGCCGCTATGATATCCGCCGCCGCCCGCGCTCATGCAGCGTTGCAAGCCCGCGACTTTGTTATTCCCGATGATGTCAAAGCCATTGCCCTGCCCGCTTTGCGCCACCGCGCTATCCTCTCTCCGGCAGCTGAGATCGAAGGCCGAACGGCTGATGAACTTATCTTGCAAGTCATTGAGCAAACAGAAGCGCCGCGATAGGCCAACATAGATGATCTATCCCACTCCACGCGCCGCAATATTGATGGCCATCGGCTTACCGGTGACCCTCATTATCGCTGTGCTTTTCCCGGCACTCTGGGCCTTGGGAGCGGCATGGATTGCGGGATTAGTTGGTCTGATTGTTCTGGATGTATTTCTCTCAATTCCGCGCAAGAAAATGGAATTTGAAGTCAAAGCTCCCGGTAGCTTCTTCATAGGCGAGACGGAGCAAGTCTGGTTTAAATACGACTATGGAGACCGCTCAGCACCGCGCTCTCCGGAATGCCGCTTATCAGTCAATGACCGCTTCTCTGTCGCGCCGCAGCACTTTTACGGCCAAGCTGCAAACGGGGCCGTCCTTGCGGCTTTTGATCTGAAAACAGAGCGGCGTGGCGATGGTGAAATTCAGCGTCTATGGGCGCGCTGGCAAGGCCCTCTGGGACTCATTTGGCGCCAAACAACTGAGACCCTGAATATAGACATTCCTGTGGTGCCCAATACACGGCTTGTCAAAGATAAGGCGATTGAGATCTTCTCGCGCGACGCCACTTTCGGACAGAAAATTCAGGATGAACGCGGAGAAGGCACAGAATTTGATGCCCTAACGGAATTTATGCCGGGCATGGATAAACGCGCCATTGATTGGAAACATACCGCACGCCACCGCGTCTTATTAGCCAAGGAGTTTCGTACTGAACGCAATCATAATATTGTTTTTGCACTCGATAGCGGTCACCTCATGTGTGAACCTATTCGCGGCATGACCAAGCTTGACTGGTCGCTGAATGCGTCCCTGCTTATGGCCTATGTTAGCCTCAAGATTGGGGATCGCATTGGCTATTTTGCATTTGACCAAAAGCCTTATTTTTATAGTCAACCCATTGCGGGGGCGAATAGCTTTCCGCATCTACAGCGCCTGACGAGTCAGATAGATTATTCGCATCATGAGACCAATTTCACCCTTGGCCTGTCACAGCTCGCACAAAGCCTGAAGCGGCGCACACTGATTGTGGTCTTTACGGACTTCGTGGACACAACTAATGCGGAACTTATGATTGAAAATATGGGCCGCCTGATGCGGCGGCATATCGTTATATTTGTGGCTTTTCGGGACGAGGCCTTAGAACAGTTGGTGAAGAAAACTGCCAAAGACACAGACGATATTTCCCGCGCGGTTATTGCGGAAAACCTTATGATGGAACGTGATTTAGTTATCGCGCGGCTGCATCGCATGGGCGTTCATATTGTTGATGTGGACGCAGATAAAATCAGCAATGCTGTTTTGAATAAATATCTTGAGCTTAAGCGGCGGGAGGCGATCTAATGGTAGGCCAAATTACGCTTAAGAGCCATCGCTTCAGAGCGGAGCGCGAAGACAGTTGGCGCGAGCTTGAAGTTATTCTCAAGGCCATTGAAGGGCGCGGGATGAAATCCTTATCCGATGCGCAAATCGTAGCCTTGCCGCGTCTTTATCGCTCAACGCTCTCGTCCTTGTCCGTAGCGCGCGCCACATCTCTCGACCAAGGCGTTATCCTATATTTGGAAAGCTTGACGGCTCGCGCCTATTATATTCTCTATGGATCACAAGTGAGCCTTGGCAAACGCATCTCAACCTTTTTCCTGCGTGACTGGCCTTTAGCTGCGAAAGCACTTTGGAAGGAAACAGCTATCTCGGCAGCCTTGACCTTATTGGCCACCGTGCTCGCCTTCATTCTTGTTAAGAATAATCCCGATTGGTTTTACACCTTCATGCCCGATAGCATGGCCCAGGGCAGAACGCCTGCCGCTTCAGCTGAGACCTTGCGCGAGACGCTTTACCATGACGGCGACGCAGACGGGCTAGGCATATTTGCGTCATTCCTGTTTAGCCATAATTCCAAAGTCGCCATCTTTGCCTTTGCTCTGGGATTCGCCTTTTGCATTCCGACAGCGATTTTGCTCATGTATAACGGGTTTATCCTCGGCAGTTTTATTGCGATTTTCTCTGAAAAGAGCCTTGGTTTTGAAGTCGGCGGGTGGCTGATTATACACGGCGCGACAGAGATATTTGCAATTATTCTAGCGGGCGCGGCAGGTCTGCATATTGGAAAGGCGGTCGCTTTCCCGGGCGAGCTGACCCGAACCGAATCCGCTTCCAAGGCTGGAAGCGCGGCATCGCTGCTGATGGCAGGTGTGGTGATTATGCTCTTTTTCGCCGGACTGCTTGAAGGGTTTGGACGGCAACTTATTACAAATGATTTGATCCGTTACGGCATTGGCCTAGGGACGCTGACGATTTGGATGCTCTATTTCTATGGCCCACGCCGCCAAGAAAGCAGTGAGTAATGGTAGGCGTTATCTCTCAGCGTAAAGTCGATCAAAGACGCCTTATCACACCCGAAGGTATCGACCTTCAAGTACAGCTTGCCGATATAGGAGCGCGTATCGGGGCCTATGTCATCGACCAAATTATCATCAATGTCGGGCTGGTTGCCGCTTTTTTCCTCATTGTTTTCGGAGGGATATCTGCCGGCCCTGAGGTTGCGATTACGATTTTTATATTGGTCAATTTCTTTGTGCGTAACTTTTACTATATGTTTTTTGAAATGGGCCCAAAAGCGGCAACCCCCGGCAAACGCATGAGTAAAATCCGCGTCGCCTCGCGTAGTCATGCCCGCCTGACGGCAAATGCGGTTTTTGCTCGTAATGCTCTGCGCGAAATAGAGATCAACCTTCCGCTTTCATTTCTCTTTATGAGCGGAGATTCTGTGGATGGGTGGATTTCTTTATTAGGATTATTATGGAGCGGCATATTCCTCTTCTTCCCGCTCTTTAACAAAGACCGTTTGCGGGCGGGCGACCTCATTGCAGGGACGTGGGTGGTGCGCGCGCCTAAACCAATATTAGCCAAAGACCTCGCCTCAGAAAAAGCCGATCTGGATTCGGCCTTTATATTCACGCCGGAACAAGTCGAGGCTTATGGGGTGCATGAGCTTCACGTGCTTGAAAACGTAATTCGCGCCAATGAATTCCAAACTGTCAAAGATGTTGCCCAGCGTATTCGCAACAAAATCAAATGGTCCAAAGGTATGTCCGAGGGCGACTTGGACTTTCTCAAAGCCTATTACGCTGCCCTAAGGGGTCGTCTGGAAACACGTCTTCTGTTTGGCGTGCGGCGGAAAGATAAGTTTGATAAAACGTAAGGTAACACGCTATTGAACCTTATGCCTCCCTGCCCTAAAGACGGGGAAATTTTAAAGGATCAATTATGGCAAATATTGTCATCTCAGGCTGCGGTAATATTGGAAGCCGCCTCCTGCAATCTGTTTCAAATATTGACGATACAGATATCGGCAAGCTTGATATTTACGGCGTTGATCCGTTTCAAAGCTCGCTTGATCTGTCCACTGAACGATTTCATCAGGAAAATAAAGGCGGAAATAATCTGCGTATGAGCACAGATGCGGCCAAGCTTCCCGCTGAAGCTGACCTTCTAATAGTTTCCGTGGACGCCGCTAATCGCCTAGCCGCTTTGACCACTGTGCTCGAACACTGCAAACCAAAGGCGATAATTTTAGAAAAGATTCTGTTCAACAAATTCGAAGAATTTGAGACCGTTCAGGCTATCCTTGATGATCTTGGAGTGCCGTGTTGGGTGAATTGTTCGCGTAATATCTGGCCGGGCTACCAATCCCTTAAAGAGACTTTGGGAGGTAAACCTGTAAATTCTTATACGGTTTCAGGTTCGGATTGGGGTTTGGGATGCAACGCCATCCACTTTATCGCAGCCTTAGAATATGTTGCGGGGGACACCGTCATCTCCCTGGAAATGGATAAAGACACTGCACTTGTCCGCGAGTCCAAACGCGCGGGCTATAAAGAGGTTACGGGTACGTTACGCGGCATTACGGCTTCGGGCGGAACACTGTCGCTATCCTCACTGCCGGTTGAGGGCCAAGCCATTTCTGTCATCCTAGAAGCAGGAGACGATAATTATGAAATTGCTGAGGGCAAAACGATTGCTCTGAATGGCGGCGGCGAAACACCCTTCCCAATGCTATATACAAGTCAATTGACAGCACCTCTGGTCAAAATCCTAAAAGAAGGGCAGTCTGACTTACCAAGCTATACACAATCGGTTCATCAGCATAAGGTATTATTCAAAGCTCTAAATAACGTATTTTATGGGGCGGGAAATAGTGAGGTTCAATGTCCGGTGACATAGAGACAACAGCAACCCCTGAAATTGAGGACGAAAACTCTGGCGACGTAAAAAAAGCGCCCTGTAATATTGTCTTTCTATCCATTCCCCCTGCATCGCTCGATACACCGCTAACAGGATATGCAGCCCGCATCATTAAAGAATCAGATGCAACACTTGTCTTAAACTTTGGCGGAAAATTGATGGATTATGTGCGGCGTCAAGGGCCGCAAAATCTGATGAGCTTATCCGACTCCCGCAATTTAGACTCTGATACAGAGCGGGAATTATTTTCTCTCGTAAATTACGATATTTCGACGATTGGCCTCGCCTTAGACGATATCCGCGTTTCTAAAGTCCCGACAGGTTCTGCTTGGGCTTTGGGATTGCGGCCCCTGATTTTCAGAGAGCTCTATGCGGCCCATCGCTTGCGCAGGGTGCTGGAAGAAGGACACCGCTCTATTGTGGTCGTAAGCAGCGCCATATCAATCGTGGAAAAGGCCGTTTTATCACGGCTGATCAATCTACAGCGCAACGGTGATGTTATCGTCAATGGCGTAGGCCAAATAAAAAAAGGCTTGGTGGAAACTGTCAACGTCGCTGATATCATGACGATCAGAGCCAAGCTCGCAAAAAGACGGCATAACCTTGAATTAACCGCAGCGCCTTTCAATGTGGAAACACTCGCAGGGGACTTTAGCGCCATTAAAGGAGAGCAACCCTCACCCGCAGATGTTTTACTTTTGCACCTGACAGATAATGCCATGTTCCATCAGAATGTAATTCCTGTATTGGACGAGCTGCAACGACGGAAAGTCAACGCCGCTGTTTTGATGTCCGGGGGCTTTAGCACAGAGCTCTATAAAGGACGGAAATTAGCAGAAAAATGGAATGTTGCTTCAGTAAACCAGAAGTTTGAAATTAAAGACGCAGAACAATCAGAGCGAATCCATAAATCAATACAAGACAGGATTGAGGTGTCATGCCTAAGCCTGTCAACACCGATTAGCTGGGCACCGTTAATAGCAGCCCACTCACAATCTTACATGAATCGTACGATTAATCAGCTACTGACGTTTCATACGGCCTTTAACGTCATGATAGGGCGCACACGCGCAACCTCAGTTTATATGACGCAGTCACCTGATACAAACCCATTAGCCTATCTGGCCGTGGCGGCCTGCGGGGCGCGCGCAAGACCCTTTTACAGTTTCTCTTCCTTCTTAAATGCCAGTGAACGCACACTTCCTTTCGTCGCCCCCGCAATTCTTTTAGCTGGCGGCCAGCATGAAATTGACATTCTAAAGCGTCGCAACAGTGACACAGCTGCCGAAGCAAGTGTTGTCGGCATTCCGGCGCTTGATGCTTTAATTGAAGCGAATAAAGACGATGAGCGTGTAAGGCTACTCAATGCTTTAGATGTCTCGGAACGCCGGCCTATTGTGACTATTTTGACAAGCCGAGCATCGCCTGAAGATGAAGATCCCTGGATCGCCCGTATTATGCGATGGGCAGAATCTCAAGACATAGATATCGTCCTTGCACGGACCAACCGAAGCGGGACGAAGGATCTGACGCTTTTCAAAAATATGGCTAAAAATAAAGGTTGGGATCATGTGAGCACCTTGGAAGACAGCAATCTGATAAATGCAGCCTTGATGAGCAGTGACGTCGTCGTCACTAATCAACCTTCATTGGTATATAGCGCCATTTCTACGGGCGTTCCAATTATCCAAGCCTCAATAAATGACGACTCTGTTATGCCTGTAGAAAAAGGTGTCGGCTTCACAGTGACCAGTGAGGTTGAGTTGCAAGATATTCTCAGCAGCGCACTTCTTGATGATGGCTACATACCGGAAGATATTCAAGAACGTCGAAATATGTTTTTATCCAGACTTAATGATAGTAGCTCCGAAACTGCGGCACAGCGTATCGTTCAGAAATTTCTCGATACTGAAGGCGTTGTAAGCTTTGAACCACCATTTATTGAGAAACTTATGCCGGGACGTTTCCCAAGTGAAATCTTTGGGTCTATCAATTCTGCAAATTTCAATGATGTTTAATGTCAACCGAGCCGCTTAACTTTGCGGGTGAATAATAGAATGCATTTCTAACTGCTGAAGTTTTCAATTGTTTCCTGTTAAACTTTTGACTAGAAGCCCAACAAAGCTTGGGGCGTCGTCCAAAGCTTAGGGACATTGTTTATTTCTGGAGGTAAATACCGTGAGACAAGTAGCTAAAAAATCAGTATCTGAACTTAAATCACTTAGCGAGGAATTAGCCCTCGAAGCGCAAATTGCTCAATATCGTGCGGACATCATTGAAGCCAATGTACGTAAGATGAAAAGCCAAGCAGAGTACACAAAACTTCGTGCTGCGATTAAGCGCTAATTTTCAATCACCGAGTAAAGTTTCCTTACTTGGTGACTCACTTAGATAATTTTGTGACCTCTTCCGATATGGATAAGACACAACGGACGAGTTTTCGGCTCGTCCTTTTGTCGTTTATCAACCGAGCCTTTGTGTGGTTTTTGACACGCTTTTCAACCAAAGCGGGTTCAAATCCCCTTTGGCGTTTGGCGGGGCGATTTCTCTTCATTGAAATGCAAACCCGGCAATGGCGTGGGCCCCTATCGGCAAAGCCTTATATAGATTTTGAACGCTATTTCGCATCATCGGCTGAACATTTAGAGCGGTTTCAAAACTTTATTGCCGGCAACGGTATCTTAGTTGACCTATTGGCGGCAAATTGGTTTGAATATCTTCCGATTAAAGAGCGCGTCCCTGTAACATCGCTCTTCCGCCGCATATACCAAGGAGAGAACGTTTGGCTGTCTTATCGTAATCGCCCAGCTCTCGTTGATAAACTCTCTACGCTTGAAAACGTTGACCAAGACTCACTTCCAGACTCTGTCTTTATTGTGCCCGTCCGTTCTATTGGCGGCGTCACAGCTGTTTGGCTGAAACTCAATAAAACTCTCAGCACAATTGGCGGAACTGTCCAAAAAGCCGTAAACGCAATTTTCAGAGGGATTGATGGTTTTTTCTCAGGATTAACACTCGTTTTACTCTCCATACCATTATTTTTGTTTTCTGTCCTCGGACTAGCGTCACCTGCGATTAAAGCGTGGATCACTCGCTGTAAGATTAGCCAACTTTCCGGGCTCGCGCCTCAATCTTCTAGAATTGACTCCTTACTAAGCCAATATGAAACGTTCTATGCGGGCAGCACTGATACAGCTAAAATCACTGCCCTCCTGAAACGCCCCGCTTTACGTCATATTTTATCACAAGAGCGTCTCAACAATATGGCGTTTAATCAGCGCGTTCTTGTTAGTTCTCTTTTCCGCCGTAGCGCGGCGCATGACGAGTCATTTGCAAAGCTAATGGCAACCGCCAATATAAATGAAGCCATCGCCGTCCGTAGTCAGCGCCATGTCCCGCAACTTACGGAACCAGGCGCCCAACAAAAAGCCGAGTGGGACGTATTTAAAAAACTAAATTCTGGCCAAAAACATAAGTCAAACTCAGTCCAAGCCATGGCACTGAAACCTGCAAGCCCAGCAATAAAAGTGGCTCGCACGCGGGCAGTTCCTAACAGTGAGTCCGTCTTGCAGCAGCAAGGTTGGTTTAACCCCGCCAAGAAGACAGATCTGCAATTTGCCACAAGCTTACGAGAACGCGCCTTTGAAGATGCAGCAGATTTTATAAATAAAGCTGAAAATTTCGAAGCCTTATCTCCTCAAATGATGACCAAGGCTGGTGCTGTAATGGCGCTTTTACAAAAACCATTCAGTCATACGCTGGCAAGCCAAAAAATTGAGAATGAACTCCTAATTCCGAAAGCCATACGCAACAGGACACAAAAAGAGCAAGCGCAATCAGCCCTCGCGGCAAGTTTGAAACATCTCTACCCAGCTTATGAGGGTGAACAGGCCCGCTCTCCCCTCGCATGTTGGACCGCGCTTGAGGACGCGCTCTCTGATGATACAGAATTCTCATTTGCTTCCGAGGTTTTAACGGCCTCATATTCGGGCACAGCCTATAACCGTATTACGGATCGCTCCGTCTCTTTTGATACATTTATGATCACGCGGCTCGAGGAAATATTAGATAAAATTCGGCTTTGGGTCGATTGGGATGACTGCCCGACATCAGCTTTAGTCGCATATGCTCACGCTGCCGCCCATATCGGCAATAGGGTCAATTTTGATTTCTTTGTAACGACATTGGAGGGTCAAGCTGGAATTCCTCCAAGGTTCATTATAAATTTACGTGATAGTTTCTTCAACTCGGGTATCCATTCTTTGGATGCCATTCTTTCACCCTCGAAACATGCCGATGAAGCATCGCAGCTTCGCAATATTTCTTCTGATAAAAAATATCTTTGTTTGGTTGAAATGGGTGCACGTGTTCAAGCGCTGCGACAAGTTGAAGGCATTACAGATAAAGACCTTTGCGGCCCTGTGGCTCCGACAGATGCAGTGAAGTTCCCCCCTAATGCGGCTTTGGTGCAGGCAGAGGATTTTATTCCGATGTATTCCGCTGAGGACATGGAAATCGGCCAAGAAGTCGATAAGCTTACGAAACATTACCTCAATCAAGCCCGGGCTGCTCTGAGGTCAGCCGGAGTGTCCGAACGTTATGTTGATGCTGTGGAAGTCACACACGCTACAATTTTCTTTGCATTGTACCGTGACGCCGTTTCAGCCCGTATTTGCGAAAAATTGATTGAAACAGCTTCGGATTATGACGGCGTTATTTTACTGACAAAAACTGGGCAAATATTAGGCAATATGATCGCGCCTGCCATAGATGCTGTAGGACGTGAAAATGTCTATCTGTCCCTAGGGTCACACAGAAGTCCGGAATTTTTCAGCGCCCTTACAACCATGCGGGCCTCAGCAAAAACAACAAGACCTAAAGCTTCATCCAAACCCATTGAAATATCAGATGATTGGACTTCTGCCATGGGTAGCTGGGTCTCAGAAACTATGAGTTTCCACGGCAAGTCTATGCAAATGGTTAAGCCAGGCCCCTATTCTGTTATGACTTTGGAACATATCAATGGATATTTTGATAGCTATCAAGCCTTGGTCCGAGAGGGTCTTGCTCATAGTCATGTTGAGCTTTTCACTTCAGCGGCAAATACACAGCTAAATGACCATATTTTGGAGGGCGGCTTTGCGCCTTATGAAACAGGATATGAGTTAAGACACAAAGTATTACGTCCGCGCACGCCTGATGCTCGCCCTTGGGTTACGCCATTTGTTCAAACCCTTCGCGGTAGTTTCGACGACTTTAAGAGTCCTTACCTGCCAGTTTATAAGACCATGGTCCTCGAACGTGTCCAAGCCGTCCTCACGCAACGGCTCCCTCAAATAATGGATGCCATGAGCTATTTCAGGGCGCGTTTTGCAGAAGGTCTTCCTGACTATGTCTTTACAGGACCTAACCAACATATGATTTCTCGCTCAGCGGCTTATTGTGCGAAAGCGGCAGGCGTTCCAGTCTATGACTTCTTAATCCTAGCCAATACGAACCATCCTCGATACCGGCCTATCGTTGCAGATTACGCCTATCTGTATGATCCTTGGTATAAAGACATTTATCAGAGCTTTTTTGGTATGGAAAAAGAACAGCTCCGCACTGCAGGACCATTGTTTGAATATAGCGAGCGTTTGAAACAGGAACCTAATAGTGACTACGCCGCACCCCGTGGGAAAACGCATATTGTCTTCTTCTCTCAAAGTGCCAATTACGACAATTCAAAATTAATGCTGGAGTCAATTTGTCAGGCAACCAAAGATCGCAAAGACATTTACATTACAGTAAAGCTTCATCCGCATGAGAGCCCGGCTAATGTCGAGCGTTATACACAAATTGCCGCTGATAATGGCGTCAAAGATAATATCTATGTTTTCCATAAAGGCGATGCTGTGGCGTTGTTAAATCAAGCAGACCTTGTTGTGCAGAGCTTCTCCAATATCGGCCTTGATGCCCTTTTGCTTAAAAAACCTGTTATTACATTTAAACCAAAAACAGACCTGAAAGCCCGTATTTTCTTGTACGAGAAGGATATAGGCTATGTTGTAAGTACTAAGCGAACGCTTACCAATAAAATCAAGAAGTTTCTTAAAGATCCCAAAGACCGCGAAGCTATGCAAGTCATTGCCGATAATTTTGCGGAGGAAAACGACCATTTCTTACGCGGTCAAAATGCGGCAAGGGTGATGAAAACAGTACAAGAAGACGTAGAGCGGTTTAGGACCGCTCGCGAGACCTAGATCACGGCAGACTTGCCGCGATAAATGAGATTATGTTATGAGCGGTAACCGCGAGACGGAGAAGATTATGAGCACAGTATGCTATGATGGCCCAAGTAACTTTATCGACATTGTCGAAAAAGACGGCTACTTTTTAATTAAAAATTTTTTCAAGCGTGAAGCGGTTGAAAAAGCACGTGCTGAATTAAAAGTCATTCTGGACAAAGATGAAGCCCGCCGCAAAAAGTCCGACGGTCCAGCCGTAGACTCCAGTGTAGAATTTCGTTCGATTTACACGAAATTAATGCATACAATTTGGTTCCCGAGTCTCCAATCCCCGGGTTATCTTGAACTTACCAATGATATGTTTTCATCATCTGTTATGAAAGACTTCATCAGAGACTTAGCCGGCGATAATTTCCGCATGCGCATTGACCTTATTCGCAGAAGCTCAGGCGAGAATGATTGGGTCGATAATTTCCAGCTACCACATGTATGGCACCGCGACACATTGGGCGAGTTTACATTTGGTATCTTCTTTGATGATATGCCCGAGAATGGAGGCGGAGGTACAGCCGTAATTCCTGGAACACATTGGGATACGCGTGATCCGAGATGGGACCTTATGTTGGGACCTGAGAAAAATATGACGCGCAAACACCACCTCGGAAACCGTCAGCTCTTAACACTTCCGCCTGAGTATGTCGCAGATGCGAAACTAAATCAGCGGGTTGCAAAGAAAGCGAACCAAAAAAAGGTCGAGATTGCAGGTCAAATGGGCGATATATACTTCTTCTTGAATGATACATGGCACGGCCGCGCGCCAAACGTGACAGATAAGCGTTGGATGATTTCACGTATCGGCTGTTTTGCAACCGAGTTCCCCTTTAAAGATGACATCCCGCTACCCGCAGGCATGCAGAATCTGAAAGGACCCATGGGTGAGCATTTTAACCGGCATCAGACACCAAACATTCAGACAGACACATTACTGCGCCGCATGGCTTATAAGCGCAAAGCAAACATGCTAACACGCATGGCCGCGCGCGAAAAAGATAAGCTTTTAACTCGCTTTTACAGCCAACCTGACATCGCGGCGGCGCGTGAGGCTGTGCTCAGTTCACATAACGTTTAAGTCCAAACCCCGCTGGAATGTCCACCACCTCTAAAGAGAACCGCGCTTATCTTAAGCGCGCTTGGCGGCATATTCTGGGCGCCGGCTTGTGGCGTCACAAAGCACGGGCGGCTTTTATATTTCTAACGGGGTTTTTGACGACGGCTATTCAAATTTTTGCTGTTCTTCTTCTTGTTGGGGCAGCCCGAGCCTATGACGCCGAAGGTTTACTATCCTATGGACCAGTCAATATCGATTTGTCTAAATCGGCGGGCAACAACCAACTGATTTACGCGATCCTTGCAGGTATAATGTTGGTGTTATCAATATTAGCCGGAATTGGACATAAATTAATAGTAACCCGCATTGGGCGTCAATTTTATGAAGACCTTTTAAACGATACGCGCCAACGTCTGGTCAGCGCTGTTAAAAGCGGACGCGGTTTTGACCGTAGTTCCTACCTCCAATATCTCAGCCGCGACTGCCGCTATCTCAGCCTGAGCTATATCCGCGTCATGAACCTGATTCAGCCAGCGCTTCTACTTATATCCGTTTTTGTGATTTCATTCATTACAGTTCCGATTGCGGCAGCTTTTTTGGGGATGGCAGCTTTACTTGTTCTACCGCTGAATATTTACCTAATCTTATGGGCTGCCCGTACATCACAAGACATTCAAAATTCAGCTAAGCTCAAAAGCAAAGAAGAAGCAGATTTTGTGACACGTGTCAGTTCTGACCCCTTCATCACAGAATCACAGCCGAAAGAGCTCATTAAAGCTGACCGACCCGGAGAAGTCGGATTTCTGGGAGCTTTTGTAAAAAGACAGCGCATGAGCGCCTATAGTCAATCTATAACTGATCTCATGATGGCACTTGTTGTGATCGCATTAGCCGTATTTTTATTCTTCGGCGGCGGGAATACGCTTCTTCTTAAGCTCTCAAGTCTTCTAATTCTTCTCATATTGTTCCGCTTTATCACTGGCTATATCTCCAATCTCTCGCAAGCCATTATGATGGTGTCATCTTATGAGCCGTTTTTTCGGCCCTTACTCGACTTACACGGCGGTCAAGATACACCGCACCTTGCCGGAAAACTCAAAGGCAGTCTGGAGAGACCGGTTCGAGCGGCGGTGTTCCAAGCCAAAAAGAGCGATTGGTCAGATGTCAGCACTATCGCAGCCGCCCTAAAATTACAGAGCTCTTTACAAATCGTAACGGCAGATTTCACAGCCGAAAAATCGCGTATTACAGCTATATTGGATGCAGCCACAGAACATGAGTTAAAACTCAGTGATACGGTAAAAAGCGAATTACAATCCTTTAGCGAGGGTGCATCAGATAGCCTGTCGAATCCAGCGAAGCTTTTTTTAACGCTCTCCTTCGGGGCTGCCAAACAAGACACAGGTTTTCTTATAGACGGAGCCCTTTTGCGCGATTTAGACCGACTTGATCTGCGCACTATATTTGGCGCCGCCGGTGACAAACCGATCATAATTGTTTACCGATCTGTCCCGCGCCGTCTTGTGCTTCCCCCCCGCTTTCAGTTAATTAGTCGCAGCGCGTCAGACTTTTCACTAATTTGCAATGCACATGAATTTACCGAGAAACGGGATATAATTTTAGAAAGAATGCAAACACCTCTCACGCCGCAAGGCATTGCTGATGATAATGGCGAGAATGCAGCTGATATTATTGTCTAGTAATAGCCATAGATATGCTTAAAACACAGTCAAACGGGCCAGAGGATATCGCTGTAAATGCTATTTAATTCTTACACATTCATCTTTCTGTTTGTGCCCTTGACGCTATTGCTCACAGGGCTCGCTCGCCGTTTCGCCGGCGTCCGCGGGGCCTCTGCAATATTGGTGGCCGCCTCTCTCTTTTTCTACGCCTATCATGACATACGCCTTTTAGCTTTAATTGGCGGCTCTATCGTTATAAACTACCTCCTAACAGGCCTAATCTTTAGTGCGGAAGGCCGAAGACGTTATTGGATGACTGTCTTAGGCGTGGTTCTCAATTTGGCACTGCTAGCCTATTTTAAATATACAAATTTCTTTTTGGAAAATATTTCAGCGCTTTCAGGTGCTGAATTTGATTTCAAGAAGATCGCCCTCCCTATTGGCATCTCATTTTATACTTTCCAGCAAGTGGCCTACAATACGGATACTTATAGCGGTAAAATCAAAGAACGGGATTTCTTGTCTTACGCGCTGTTTGTAGCCTTTTTCCCGCAGCTTATTGCTGGCCCCATTGTCCATCATGGACAGATTATCAAGCAATTCGCGTCAGAGGCATTTGGGCGTATTAAATGGGAAAACATTCTGATCGGCGCGAGTATTTTTGGTCTGGGCTTATTTTCAAAAAAGATATTGGCCGATACATTTGCAGGCTATGCCACACCTGTTTTTGTAGCCGCTGATCAAGGTGATGCCGTTAGCTTTTTGATGGCTTGGAAAGGCTCTCTCTCTTACACTTTCCAGATATATTTTGATTTTGCGGGCTATTCGACCATGGCGATTGGATTGGGCCGCATGTTTGGCGTCAAATTGCCGACAAACTTTTTCTCCCCATACAAGTCCACAAATATAATAGAATTTTGGCGCCGCTGGCACATAACGCTCTCCACGTTCCTCAGAGATTACCTCTACATCGCTATGGGTGGTAATCGCAAAGGCAAAGCGCGTCGTTGGTTTAACCTATTAGCCACAATGGTCCTTGGCGGATTATGGCATGGCGCAAGCTGGAATTTTGTTATTTGGGGTACGCTTCATGGGGTTTATCTCGTCATCAACCATGCTTGGAATATGGTGACTAAGAAAGTCGCTCTATTAGGCAAAATGCAAAGAACGACGGCATGGAAAATTGTCGGTTGGTTGATAACCTTTGTCGCTGTCGTCGCCGCCTGGGTTGGCTTCCGCGCTGTTACGCTTGGCGGGAACTTGTCTATCTTATCTTCGATGTTTGGCTTTAGAGGCGTCGGCGATATAGGGGCGGATATAGCCACATTAGATATTAAGTTTTGGGTTTTTCTTTTCGCGGGCTTCTTAATCGCGCTTGGCATGCCGAATATGGCACAGATATTCGGAAATGTTCGCGCGACCTATGAAGAGCATGGCCCAGCAAAAGCATTCGGCGTTATCACAATCAGTTATAAACCAAACCTGGTCTGGACGGCTGTCATGGCCGTAATTGCCGCAATCGCTGTCTTCTATTTATCTCCAACAACTGAATTCTTATATTGGGCTTTCTAATGAGCGAGCATTCTGTCGATAACACAATTAGCTATACGCAAAAGCCTGGCTGGAAAATGCTGGCTTTTCTCTGTGTCTTCCTAATCGCGGGAGCTGTATCAATTATAAAATTTGACAGCTATTTCACCGATTTTTGGAAAATACGCAAATGTAACCCCGAAGGTTATGCCCGCGGTGATTTTATGACGTCCTGTGCGGGTATTAAAGTTGATCGCTATGCATTTGGGTCCATCTATTTAGGATCGCAAAAAAACGCAGTTAAAAATGCAAAAACTGCGGATGTTATTGTTTTTGGTAATAGCCGTACAATGAGATCATTTTCCACAGACGCGATTGATAACTATTTCAAAAGCAAAGGTTTAACCTATGTTATCTTTGCTGTTGAAGGCGCGAGTTATGCCTCAGCTCAACACACAGTCGAAAAACTTGGACTGAAGCCTAAAATCGTAATGACGAATACGGAGATTTTATATTCAAATGTCGTCGGCGCAGCCTTTGGGGACTTGGTCTATTTTCCTGACAAATATAAAACACGTTTTGATTTTTTCCACGCAGCACAAAGTTTGCAAAAATGGATATGCGGTGGAAATATAAAATTTATGAAAAATTACTACTGTAGCGGACGTACGGGTGCTGGATGGCGCTCTGCAGTAACAGGACGTTTCAAATGGGAACTTGTCGCTGAACCTGAAAAGAACGTTCTGTTTGCACCACGCATAGAACAAAACCCACCTGATTTACGTATGGGTCGTGTCTTACCAAATGGACGAGAATTTTTAGGAAACTCAAACTTCAAAAACTCTTGCCACATTCTTTACATAGTCAACTCGCCATCCTCAGAACCCATATTGCAAAATTCAATTGCTAATGAACTGGGTGCACTGCCTGTTTATACACCTTTTGATGATCTTAGAACTTACGATAAAAGCCATCTTGATCGCCCTACATCTGAACGCTGGGCAAAAGCTTTCGTCAAAGACCTCGATCCCGCTTTGGACAAATGCCTGCAAGGTGAAGGGCGTTATAAACCTGAAGTCATAGAGAAATTTGATATCACCACGGCGGACGTTAATGGCACCACAGATTTTGAAAGCTGGAACCCACGGAAAGGTATTACCGTGGCAGATGCGGCGACCGAGGCGCTAGACAAAACTAAAAGCGCGGACATTATCATCGTTGAAAAAGCGGGTGCACGGCTTCAGAAAATTTATAGAGATACACCTATAAAAGCTGGGATGACTGTAACTTTCAGTGGATGGTTTTGGGCAGATGAAGATGTGCCCATGCGAGCCCAAATCGTTCGTTCCTGCTCAGCGGCGACCCCAGTTGAGTCTGTGAATAAAATATTCAATCTCTCCTCCAATGCAAAACGCTATGAAGTCAGCCATACATTTGAGCAAGACCATGCCTGTGTACTTGTTCAAATTACAGCTAATCGTGCCGAAAGCCGTTTTAACGGTTGGCGTTATCGCACAGAATTTACCTACCCTTCTTCTCAAGAAACTCTGCAACCTGAATTACAGCAAGTACCAACTGAAGAATAAGTCATTTAATTTCTGCATATTTCAACTGACGTCCTAGAAAGATTGCGATAACGTTTGGTGTGATTATTTTCGATTACATCTATTATTTTGCCCTTAACACCTTGTTCGAGCTGCGCCGACGCCTGCCTCTTTACGCCAATGACCATGCCCGTATCAAGACCGCTTACGCTTTTGCTTTATTGAAGGTCTTTCAATCCTCTCGGCTACCCTTGAAAACAAAAACACGTCTCTTTGAAAAATATTCTGAGAGGTTTTCTATGCCTGTCTCGGTAAAACGTATGGCCCAAACACTCTATTGCGACCCACAGAGGTCCACCTTTCTTAAATATCTCTCTCAGAACGAAATTGATATTGCATCTGAACGTCTGCAAAATCGCGTTTTGCATAGCCTGGGCCGTATGCCAAAATATAGCCTGCCTTATGAAGCAACCGTCTTACAGCGTCTCACACAACCGGTCTTACCGCGATTTTCTATGGAATATTCTCGGCTTATTTATCATCCTAAGAAAGGGCGATCAGAACGCTTTTCTATTTCAGAAACCAGAGATACAACAGCTTTAAAAAAAGACGGGACAGCCATATTATGTCTTCCTCTCGGAAGATTAGTCAAAGCAGGTTTGGACATATTAAAAGGTTTTGACGAAATCATTGTCATGCCTCAAATGCCTTGCGATAGAAGCCTTATTACTGCAGATCTACACTCAATTTTAGGCCCTCGCATATCAATAAAATTTTATGACCCCAAAGACCACCACGCGGCCCCTTATTCTCGCGGGGATGCCTTTATCTCCAAAGCCTGTGATGATTTAGGGCAACAATTTATCAACGCGGCATTGGCCTCACCTTCAATAAGACGCTTTATTCCCAAAGTCTTGGACGAAGATTTAGCTCTCGATATTTCGGACATAATTTACCGCCCGATACAGCGTTTCTACGCGGCTTTGCGCTCAATTGAAATGCAAGGACCTGAGGTCCCTGTCTATTTTTGCGGCCCTTCCAATGCCTTACCGCGCACATTAGCCTTAATGGGCTTAAACCCTGTATATATCTTAGGACAAGGCTCAGGCGTGTTAAGTGATGAAGACAGTCAAGATGAGTGGCTTTTAGAGCCCACGAGTCAAGAAATGACGACGGGTTTGAACACCTTTATGAAATCAACAAAGAAACGATTGCTAGGCGCCCTTCCTCCGATAACCGCTGACGGTCAGAAACATATCTATATCGCAACAAATACCCGGTCAAAAAGTTACGAACTGGCACATAAGCTAGCTTCGCATGAACTCATGAACATAGCGCGAGTTACAACATTTGATTTCGCCGCGCCTAAAGGTATCAGAAACCTCTCTAAAGCCAGTCTCACGCCCTGTCTTTATAATGCCCTACACAGCGCAGATAGCGGGGAACGAGCTCTGCTTTCACATTTTGTTCAAGCCGGTAGCCGAATGACATTGGACGGACAAAGCATTGGAGCCTTCCCTGCCAGCGAGATGAAAGAAATTGTAAGTATCGCCCTTGAGCAAAATATAGGGGCTCTTATCGGCAATGTTATTCTCTACCGACTCATGGTTCAAAAACTAAAAGATGTGAAAAATGCACAGCTTCTTTTACTGCCTGGGCGCCACGGAAATATACGCTGTCTTGCCAGAGCTTTTGAAACAGCAGGCCTCCCCAGCCTAGATATACAGGTTTTATTTGTCTCGGAAATGGCCCGTTATAAAGCCCCCATGGCACGTTCAAGCACAGTCATAGATAGCTACGCAAAAGACCGCTATGTGCGGGATTGGGGTCAATCAAGCGAAAGCGTCCATATTATCGGCGCTATCAATCTTGATGAGGACATAAAAAAAGCCAAATCTTATGATAGAAAGACTACCCGCAAAGCTTTGCTCGGATCAGATAAACCACGCACGATAACTTTTGCAGCCCAACCTCTACCAGAAAGTGAAATTGAGGCTGCTATTCAAACAATCGCCAAGACATTGAAAGTGCAGAAAAACCTTCACCTTTGCGTTAAACTCCATCCTTCACAATCGGAAAGCTTATTGGGACATATAAGTGAGTACTTAATGTCAGAATTTGGGGACAAAACGCGTTTTACGGTTTTGCGCAATGTCAGTTTTGCCAAAGTCATCGCCGTAACAGATATATTAGTCAGTTATTTTTCCAATGTGTGTCTAATGGCTCCGGCTTTTAAAGTTCCGGTGATAACATTACCAAGCTCAGCCCCTATGCCGGCTTTGACATTATCAAAAATGGGCTTGGCTGTGGCCGCAAACACTTTGGAAGATTTTGAAGACCAATTAAATTTAATTTTGAATAAAGTTGAAGGAAAGGATGAAACGCTTCCGCCATTTCCTTACCTACACAAAAATCCGCACATGGTAAAACCTAACTCACTTAAACGATTATCTAAAATTGTTAAAAACGGATTTCTCTAAGGTATCTTAGCTGGATTCCCATAAGCTGTGGCGCCGCTTGTGATATCACTTAGAACAACGGAGCCTGCGCCAATCGTTACATTTGCACCTATTGTGACGCCTTGTTTTACTGTTGACCCTACGCCTAGCAAACTATGCTGACCAACCGTAACATTGCCAGAACATATCACGCCCGGCGCGATATGAACGTGATCTTTGATATCGCCATCATGGTCAATAATCGCGCCAGTATTCACGATACAGTTGCGGCCGATAGATGTTCCTGTGTTTATAATTGCGCCAGCCATTAGAACACTCCCTGCCCCTATTTTTACTCCGTGCGAGAGCATTGCCATAGGATGTATTGCGACAGCAGGTGTAAGGCCCTGCTCAATCAAGCCGTCAAATAACTTTGCGCGAAGCGAAGCTCCGCCTTTAACACTGCCCAGCCCGATAATAAAACTATCGATTACACCGTCTTCTATAAGCTTTGGAATATCTTTATCTTGACCCAGGAGCGGCAGAGGTAAATCTGCGGGCGCGCCGCTATCTATAAAGCCAGCAGCTTCTCTATTGGCCGCTTGTAACACGGAGGCCACAACACGCCCGTGACCTCCGGCCCCTATAATCGCTACGCCGCTCATGAGATGACCTCGTGAAAAACTTTACGCGGACCATGCCCCGCTTTTAAAAATCGGGCTATTGCGCCCACAATCTTATCAGCCGCGTGTCCATCGCCATATATATTTTCGCGTTTCGCACAAAGCGCTTTAAAGTCAGCTGTCCTGGCTTTGGTTATAGCGGCAATAAGGTTTTTAGGCGTTCCTTTAGCTGTGATAATATTCGGAGAGACTTCACGCCCCTTCTGACGATCCCCAATATTAACTACAGGCAAACCAAAACTAGCAGCTTCCAAAATGCCGCTTGAACTATTCCCAATCATCATGGCTGCATGTTCCATAGCCGAGTAATAACCTTTTGCGCCCATATGACCAATTAACATTTGGCCCTCATTCTCGGCGACGAATTTTTCGATCTTGGCGTTCAAGGCGCGGCCCGCAGTGTCGGCATTAGCCGCGGTAAAGACACAATGAATATCTGTTTCTTTTATCACCTCAAAAAGTGCCGCAATTTCCGTCTCTGTCGCGGCCAGATCAAGTGTTACTGGATGATAGGTGATGAGGGCAAAGTCCCCGCTTTCAGGCAGGCCAAATTGCTGAGCAAGTTCACGTCGGGAAAGCCTTGGCACGACGGCGATATTATCCAGAGCTGGAGCCCCGCTAACAATCACCCGATCAGGCGGTTCCCCCATTTGGCGGATGCGGGATGCGGCTAATTCAGTAGCGCAACAATGCAGATGTGAAATTTTAGTGAGCATATGGCGCAATACGTTATCCATGGCCCCTTCGGTTTCCTCGCCGCCATGAAGGTGACAAATAGGAAGACCGCGGGGGACAGCTGCCAAAGCTGCTGCGGCCATTTCAAAACGATCGCCGAGAACGACTAATATATCCGCCTCAATAGCCTCAAGAGCATTGGCCATACCTTGCGTGGCCCGTCCCATGCTCAGTCCAATATCTTTAGCCGTGTCACCAGGCACCAGACATTCAAAATGCGCTGCAATAGGCCAACCGCTTTTTTCGACTTCTGTAAAGGTATAACCAAAATCCTCGGACATATGCATGCCCGTAACAAGTAACGATACCTGTATATCCGGGTGAGCCTCAAGTGCCCTCAATACTGGCTGGTAAATTGAAAAATCAGCCCGGCTTGTTGTCAACACAACAACGTCCCAAGGTTTATTGGGCTCTGTGGCCATCAGCCCAAATCATCCATATGAATAACGCTATCGGCGGGAATATCGGCTTTGGCTATACGGCCCACAATTAGCGGAATTAGTCGCGGCGCAAGACCTGTCCCCGGACGCTTACAAATCAAATCCTTGTCCTCAATGATGGTTCCCGCAGAAATATCACGTGATGAAACGATGGAACGCCGCGCGACTTTCGCCGTGTCAAATTCCGATGGCTGCGGACGTTTAACCCCATCGCCGAGTGCGGCTTCGACATCACGTAATTTACGAATGAGATCCGCAAATTCAGTTGGCTCCAGTGACGCCTTATGGTCAGGTCCCGGCATATTCACATCTAGCGTATAGTGCTTTTCCAGAATTTTTGCGCCTCGCGCGATTGACGCCAAAGCAATGGCATCACCCAATGTGTGATCTGACCATCCAACCGGGACATTAAAGGCGGCTGATAATGTATCCATAGCTCGCAAGTTTGCCTCTTTAGGCGCAGCCGGGTAATTACTGACACAATGTAAAATCGCGAGCGGCGGGTTACCATTTTCCCTTACTGTCGTAACGGCTTCCTCGGTCTCAGCCAGATTTGCCATGCCTGTCGATATTATCATAGGCTTCCCCTTACCCGCCATATGCGCCAAAAGAGGTAGGTTGGTTAAGTCACCTGATGAGACTTTATACCCTTCAACTCCAACCTCTTCGAGCAAATCGGCAGCTTCTTCATCAAAGGGAGTAGACAAAAATACCATTCCAACTTTTCTACAGTATTTTTGGCAAGCCTGCAGGTCCGCCTTGGAAAGTTCCAAGCGTTTAAGCATCTCAATCTGACTTCCAACTTCGCCGTCATTCCTTTTTTGATAAGCGGCTTTTTCTGCCGTACGAGTCGCAAGTTTTTCAGCTGAAAAGGTTTGGAATTTCACGGCATCTGCGCCAGATTCGACGGCGACATCTATCATTTTTTTAGCGAGTTCCAGCGAACCATTATGATTTACACCAATCTCACCTATAACGATGCAACCTTCTTGTCCATTAAACCAATTTGCAAAAGCGTTTGTCATAATATCAATACCTTAGACTCTGCCCATTCTTGTGCGGCCCTCATGAACATTCAAGTTGATTTTTGCAAGTCTATATGTGACGTAGCGGACGAAGGCGCAAATACATCTGGGACTTAATATGATTATCAAGACCAATAATGTTGAAGTCGAAGCAACGACTCCATTACGCAAGGCCTTGGAAATGTTAGAGGCCTCCCCTGTCAAAATTATTATTGTGCTAGATAGCGATAGAACACTTGTTGGGACAGTCACTGATGGCGACTTCCGCCGCGCCATATTACGTGGTGATAATATGGACAGCTATGTCATTGATATTGCAAACCGTGAACCAGTGTCTGTCCATGAAGATCTAAATGCCGGGACGCTTAAATCTCTGATCAGAGAGCGAAATGTGCGTTACATTCCGATTATTGATGATGATGGACGCCTTAAGGGCATTTATGATGGATCTGTTACCCCTACAAGTTCTGACCTAAAAGTTCCTATTGTCCTCATGGCGGGTGGGTTAGGTCGGCGCCTTATGCCGCTAACAGCAGATTGCCCCAAACCGCTTCTTCCACTCGCAGACAAGCCTATTCTTGAGCACATTATCGTCAAATTTCGAGACCAAGGGTATAGACGTTTCTATATTTCGATTAACTATCTGGGTCATATGATCGAAGATTATTTTGGGACCGGAAAAAACTGGGGTGTTGAGATTTCTTACCTCAGAGAAAATATGAGATTAGGAACAGGCGGAGCGCTCGATTTACTCCCTAATAATATGCAATTTCCATTTTTGGTTATGAATGGTGACCTGATTACCGAAATGGATTTTGATGATATCGTTCGAAATCACATAGAGGCCGGGGCGGCCGCGACAATGTGCGTGCGCGAATATATGACTGCCGTTCCTTTTGGCGTCGTTAAATTTCATGGCAACACTTATTTAGACGTGGAAGAAAAACCAACATATACCCATCACATAAATGCTGGAATTTATTGCCTGTCTAAAGACGCGCTTGAGAACATTCCAAGTGGTGAATTTTATGACATGCCAACATTATTCGAAGACTTAACAAGCAAACAGCACCCTTGCGGCGTCCATGTTATGCGCGATAGCTGGATCGACATTGGTAACCCGCGGGAATATGAATCAGCGCAAAGCCGTTTTCGCGCCAAAGCCGAAGCTGAAGCCGCAGATAAAAAAGGCCGTAGAATTGATGACTAATTCACCACTTTCTAAAACAGCAACAGGCCGTGACAGCTCAATGTTTACGAGCGACCTTTCCGAGGTCGATAAAGCCATTAGAGATGCCGTAAAAGGTGCGCGCATATTGGCTGTAGGCGCTGCGGGCTCCATTGGTTCAAATACGGTGCATACGCTCGTAAAATATGCCCCCAAAGCACTTCATGTTGTGGATCAAAATGAGAATGCTCTGGCTGAACTTGTCAGGGAACTTCGCTCCTCTCCTGAAGGATTGGATGTAGAGGACTTTAGAACCTTACCTCTAGACTATGGCTCAGCAGCCACCAAACTTTTAATGACAGCAGACGGGCCTTACGACCGCATTTTAAACTTTGCCGCCATTAAACATGTCCGCTCGGAAAAAGACCCCTTCTCTATTCTGCAAATGCTTGATACCAATATCGTCAAGCAAGCGCGTCTGCGCCGTTGGATAGCCGAAACGTCACCTGACGCCGACTACTTTTCAGTCTCGACAGACAAAGCCGCTAACCCAGTATCCTTTATGGGAGCCACTAAGCGTATTATGGAGCATGTGCTTTTTGACGGCGCACGCGAAGCCGGGATGACCGGTAAAATTACAACAGCACGTTTTGCCAATGTCGCCTATTCCAACGGCTCGCTTTTGCAAAGTTTTGAAAACCGCCTTGCGCGTGGCGAACCTCTTGCTTCCCCGCTAAATATTGACCGGTACTTTGTCAGTCTCCAAGAATCGGGACACATTTGTACATTGGCGTCAATCATTCCGCCGCATGCACATATCGCAATTCCTCGCCTAGACCCCAAAGAGCACCTTGTGCCGCTTCAACAAGTGGCGGAAGCTTTCCTCGCACATCATGGTTTAAAACCTGAGTTTTTTGAGGATGAACGCACAGCCTGTACCTCTGTTGAAGCCTGCAAGGCCAAAGGCAAATACCCGCTTCTCCTTACCCAGGCGAATACGGCAGGTGAAAAGCCTTATGAGGAATTTGTCGGTAAGCGCGAAACAACGGCAGAAATTGGCCTGCCCAATATGCTCGCCGTGCCTTATGCAGGCGTGCAGCAAGGCTCGATGACAGAAGTTTTGACGCGGCTTGATAAGGTCGTTGCTGGCAAGGACGAAGCTTCAAACTCCAAAGACGCGATTAAAGGCATCATTGGCTCCATAGAACCTGATTTCATGGAAAGCCATATTGAGAGTAAACTGAATTTGGATCAACGGGTCTAATTATGTCAGACGATTTTATCCCGCTCGCCATACCAAACATTACCGAAGCCGAAGGGGCTAACCTGCAAAAATGTATTGAAACAACTTTTGTTTCGACAGTAGGTGAATTTGTTGTCGAATTTGAAGAGCGAGTGGCAAAGCTCTCGGGCACCTATTTTGAGCCTGACAGCACTCTTGGCTCTTGCGGCGGTATTGCCATGGGCGCCGGGACGATGGCCCTACATATGGCGATGCATGGCTGCAATATCGGACAAGGCGATCTAGTCATTTGCCCCAGCTTCACTTTCATAGCCAGTGCTAATTCCATCCGGCATGCCAATGCGCGGCCGTGGCTCTTTGACGTCAATCCTGACAGTTGGACAATTGATACGAAACAAGTCGCCGAGGCTTTAAGAAATAAAACACATCGCGACGCAGAAGGCGTGCTTCGCCACACTAAATCAGGTGACCGCGTCGCCGCTATTATGCCTGTTTATACGCTAGGCACACCTGCCGATATGGAAGAGATTATCGCCCTGTCAGAAGAATACAGCCTCCCCATTATTGCAGATGCCGCCGCCGCCATTGGCGTGGATTATAAAGGTAAGCCCATTGGAGATATGGCCGACTTCACCTGCTATAGTTTTAACGGAAATAAAACCATCACTAGCGGCGGAGGCGGTATGGTGGTCGGGCGCAATCGCGAGATTATGAACCGCATCAAGCATGTTTCGACCACAGCCCGCGTTTGGCCAAATTACGACCATGACGAGGTCGGCTATAATTACCGCATGACGAATATTGAGGCCGCTGTCGGCTGCGCCCAACTTGATCGCCTCGAAGACTTCGTTACTGCCAAGCAGAAAATTCGGCGGACTTATGACTCTGAATTTGCGGATGTAAAAGGAATATCGCCATTTCCTTATCCAGATGATCGCGGATCAACTTGTTGGTTTTCAGGCTTTGTCGTTGAGGATAAAAACCTGCCTCAACCTGAGCAGATATGCGCGAAGCTTGGTCACCAGCGCATTCAAGCCCGTATCTTTTGGAAACCCGTTCATATGCAAGTGCCATATGCGGACACACCTATGGAGGCCTGCCCCTATAGCGAAGATGTTTATAAACGTATCGTTACTTTGCCCTGTTCAACACAGCTTACACCAGAACAACAAGCGCGCGTTATTAGAGCTGTCAAAGAAATTTTGGCCACATGAGAATAGCCGCATTCATCCTCGCTCGGGCCGGCAGTAAAGGTCTGCCTGGCAAAAATATTATCGACTTTATGGGGAAGCCCCTTATCGCCTGGAGTATCGATGCCGCGAGGGGGTGCGAACACATCAGCGATATTATCGTCTCAACGGACGGCGAAAAAATCGCGCAAACCGCGCGCGATCATGGGTGCGAGGTGATGATGCGCGGTGAAGACCTGTCTAATGATACAGCACTCCCCAAAGACGCCATTCGCTACCATCTCTCTCAAATGGACACGCAACCTGATATAACAGTTCTCCTGCAACCTACATCCCCTTTGCGAACGTCAGAAGATATCACCAATTGCCTGACGCCGCTCCTCACTGAAGGTCACGACTCTGCGGCGACCTTTATGAAAGCGCCCAAAAGCCCTTACCATGCATGGACGGAAGAAAGCGGCACACCCTCACCCTTTGTGAGCGGATTTAATCCATGGCAGCCCCGCCAAGCTTTAGCGCCAACTTTCTGTCTGAACGGCGCCTGCTATGCGGTTAAGACCGACATCTTCCTCGCGGATGACACTCATAGTTTTCTGCCAGGAAAAGCCAAAATGGTGCTTATGCCTGATGAGCGCTCTGTGGACATCGACACCAAATTAGACTTAGATATTGCTGCGGCCATCTATAAGGCCACGCAAACCTAAGGTATATTGTGGACGCCACACCTAAAATTACGGTTATCACCCGCACCAAAGACCGTCCTCGACTGCTCGCAAGGGTAGCCAAGGGGCTGGAACTACAAAGCTATGACAGTTTTGAGTGGTTGATTGTCAATGATGGCGGCATAGCGCCTGGCATTCAATCCACGCTTCATCCGCGCATCATTAACCTGCCCGAAAACCTCGGGCGGGCGGGGGCCGCAGATGCTGGCCTGCAAGACGCCAAGGGCGAATACGTCCTGTTCCATGATGATGATGACAGCTTACATGAGCGCGCGCTGGAAAAACTGGCCAAAGCTTTGGACAATGCCCCTGACTGTGTCGGCGCGATTTGTGGTTATGAGGTTATCCATGAAGATACGGCGAGCGGGGATTTCAAACCAACAGGCGCAAGAGAAAGTCATATTCCTGCCCTCCCACCTACCCTGAATGATTTAGCTTTCGCCAATACACTGCTGACCATTTCAACATTATTCAGGCGAGACGCCGCCATCAAAGCAGGCGGCATGACGCTCACTCTCGACGCACTCGAAGATTGGGACCTCTGGCTTCGCTTAATGCTCGAGGGCGACTTTGTGTTAGTCAAAGAAGCCTTAGCCTATCAGCATCTGAGAGCGGAAGCAGAGGACGCTTATGCACAATCCGCAAAAGCCGAACATGATGCGGCGCGCATTCGCTTGCTTAATCACTATCTGCGCGAGGATATAAAGTCCGGCAAACAAGGTCTCGGCCATCTCATGAATGTTCAAAACCGCCAAACGATTGAAGAGCTCTCCGCTCTTACAGGGTCACTGCGAAAAGCAAAACGCCGCCTCATGTTCTGGCGGCGCAATTAAATTTTCAGTTTTAGGACTGACTTTAAATCAACGCATCCATATCAAAGACATCGATGATATCAGCAGAGAAAGCGTCTGAGTCATCCAAAGCTTCTCCCGCTAGCGGAGGTGCCGAAGGCGCTGTTCCACTAAAGTCAAAGTTAGATGCATCAAGGTCAGATAGATTCTGTCCAACTATTGTTAGCGTGTTACCACCGCCAAAGTTAAAGATCACATTACTGCCTGCATCGGCACCGAGCGCTTGGAGAGAAGCCCAATCCGTAACGGTGCCACCGAGAATATAAATAAGCTCATTCGTCGTGAAGCCGCTAATCACATCGGCCCCATCAACAACTTCATCATAGCCAAAGCTATCAACGCCCGCACCACCATTAAGGCTATCATTGCCATTTCCGCCCGCGAGGTAGTCATCTCCGCCATTACCGAGTAAAACGTCGTCGCCCGCGCTGCCTGTTATACTGTCGTCAAATCCTGACCCGAGAACTCGTTCAATTGAAATGTAAGTGTCACCTGCAGCTTCTCCCCCAGTGCCGCCAGATCCGCCTATGAGCATATCAACAATAACGCCTGAACTAGCCGCGAGGTAGTTTACAGTATCGAAATCAGCTCCCCCATCAAAAACATCTCCGCCGGCGCCGCCATAGAAGAAATCATTGCCGGCGCCGCCTGACATAACGTCATTCCCGTTTTGGCCAAAAAGGATATCAACACCGTCGCCGCCATTGATTGTGTCATCACCTTCTCCGCCAAGAATTCGGTCATTCCCGCCCGCACCGTTCAGCGTGTCATTACCGTCTTCGCCATAGAGGCGGTTAGCCTGGGCGTCGCCTGTGATATCGTCGTCAAAATCAGAACCAAAAACCCATTCAATGCTGTTAAAGCTGTCGCCCATAGCATCCCCAATAGTGCCTCCAGATGCGAGGTTTAGGGTGATGCCAGAATCTGCATCAGAATAATACGCACTATCAATACCTGTTCCACCAAAAAGCGTATCTGCGCCTTTGCCGCCAAAGAGACGGTCATTACCTGAACTTCCGTCCAATGTATCATCGCCATTGCCGCCGCGCAGTTCATTACCGCTGCTATTACCTGTCAGATTGTCATTAAAATTTGATCCGTAAACGGCTTCGATACCAAAATAAGTATCACCGTCCGCATCACCACCTGTTCCCCCTGAGGCAAGATTTACTGTAACAGCCGATGTCGCAAAGACATAATTGGCAATATCAAAGCCGGTACCGCCATTGAGCTGGTCGGTGCCACTCGATCCATAAAGCGTATCATTACCAGCGTCCCCGCGCTGAATATCATTACCATCGCCGCCATAAATACGATCAATACCGCCGCCGCCATTAATCGTGTCATTACCATCCTCACCATAGAAAAACTCATTTGCCGAGGAACCGGTGACAACGTCATTAAAATTGGACAGATAATAACGCTCTATACTGCTAAATGTATCGCCAATAGCTTCCCCCACGGTACCGCCTGTATCCACGTTAAACCGAATACCCGTCAATGCCCCGCGGTAATCTACACTGTCAAAGCCAGCATCGCCATTAAGAGCATCCGCGCCCTCGCCGCCAATGAGGCGGTCAGCACCATCACCGCCATTAATAACGTCATCGCCCGCAAGACCGTCAATAATATCATTACCGCCCAGGCCGTTCAGAACATCATCGCCGGCTGTGCCAACTTCATTGTCATTACCTTCGGTAAAGACAGGACCGCCCCCGCCAGGGGCAAGAGTCACATCACCATCGGTAAAGCGCGCAAATTCGATGTTAGACAGCGTATCAGTTCCCTCGCCTGTGATGGTCCAAGTACCATCTCCATTATCTGTAATCGTGTAACTTGACTGCGCGCCATTATAGACGGCGTAATCCGTGCCGTCGCCGCCATCAAGAATGTCATTACCTGCATTCCCTTCAAGCTCATTATTCGCATCGTTACCGGTGATTGTATCATTGCCAGACCCGCCAATGGCATTTTCAATGATTGTTCCAACAGCTATGGAAATTAGATTTACAAGCGCAGCACCGCCATTATCGCCAACGCTTGAGAAAACGGCAAAATCACCACTCGGCATGAGGTTTATGGTTTGATCCGTACCGTAGATAGAAACGTCAAATGTATCAATTCCACCCGTATCGTAGATAGAAAATGATGGCGGCCGAATGCCTTGTGCAGCCCATACATCAAAGTCATAAATTGAGCCGGCTTCCGTTGCGTTTGCGCCATAAGTAGTATTGCCGCCGCGAGTGGAAGCTGCTGTGCCGTATAGATCATGAATCGCTAATAAATCAGCAACTTGCAAACCTAGAACCAAACGAGACGTCCCTGAATTCGACTCTGCTTGGCTATGATATGACATGACTGTGTGGTTCCATGTATCTTGTGTAAAAGCGTTATCAATGCCGTATGTGGAACTCCCATTATAAGGGCCGCCATGACCAAGACCGAGCGTATGCCCTATTTCATGCAGATATGTTTGATATGAATATGAATTTATATCATCGCCATATGTCCCTATCCACTGGCTTTGGCTGACATTGATCGTTGAAGAAGTAATGGTGCGGTCGCCATTCGCATTAGACGTTGTCTGACTTGACGAGTAAGCACCGCTATCTGTATCAATAAAAGATATATCCCCTGTTGTACCTGTGACTTGCTGGAACACTAAGCCTGTGACCTCAGCCCAAGCCTCTAAAGCTTTAATGATCAAAGCCTGCACATTATCTGTTCCGCCTGTTCCATCAGGAATACCGTCCATATTATAAGTAATAACAGGTTGATCCCAATAAGAGCGCGGCGAGAAACCGTCAGTCAAAAAATCCGCAATCTGCGTGTTTGTAAAATCAACTCGATTATTGTCTTCACTGGCAGAAACCATATAGCCACCAGTTGAAGAATTCCATCCATCGGCAGCCAAAAAGTAAGTTCCAGTCTCAGTTGCCGTAAAGGTTAGCCTAGAATTTTGTTGACCTGGTTGGGCATCATCATTTGTCGCAACTTGCGTTGTGCCATCAGGTGCGAATAAAAACAGTTCTGGGTCTGCATGAGCTTTCACACCGTCAACGTCCGTACGGGTCATAAAGAATGTGTATTCTTGGCCCGCAACTAAATCGACTTGAAACCAATCTTGATCAGTAGATGAATTACGAACGCCAAAAGCTGTTCCATCAATCGCAAGAGTAGCCGTTGTAGTCGCGTCGCCTGCAATCGTATCAACAGACCCTGCAAAAAGAGGCCCGCCATCATCTTTGCCGCCATGTTCATGATTATGGTCAGCACCAAGCGCGCCGAAATCTAGCCACTCATTGGTATAGCCATTTAGCCCATAATTTGTGTAATCAATGTCATCGGGGTCTTTTAAACCGCCGTCTTCACAGGCCTCGCAACAACATGAGCTTACATGCGGAGAATCAGTCGAAACCGAAATCTCAAAATCAAATTCAAGCTCATCGAAGGCAACGGGTGAGAGATCATAAGTGAAGCGGTTAAAATCAAGAAGGTAAGCCATAGGGAGTGTCCTTGTTAAGAATCGGCTGCTATCGAAAACATATTATTGGAGCTATTTATGCCATAAAGCAAAAACTACAACTCATGTATAAATGTGTCATTAAAATGGTCTTAATTCAAATTATGACAAAAAAAGACACTTTTTAAAATCTAGTGTTACGATCTATTCAGGCTTATCTAGTAAACTATCAAGACGTTCTGCTAAATCTGATGTCTGAGACTTTGTTTCCGCGCTCTCAATCATTGATTCATCTTTCTCGGAAACCGCGTCATTTGCTGGTACAATATCGATGTCTTCAACGGCCGGATGAGTGTCCAAATTCATGGCCAATGGCGCGCGACGGGCCGCCCCCCGTTCATAACGCGGATGAATAAGTTCGCCTTTTTCGCCATATGTGTAGATCAGTCGCCGCCAATCCTGATCTGTATAATCAAAGGCATCACCTTCTGGATCTAGATCTGACCAATCAGGTTCCGCTAGTGCTGTTGCCGCACGTTCAAGCCAGACACGTGCATCTTGCGCATTGCTGAGCATGGTTTCAGCTTTAGCGGCAAGAGAACAAATACGGGCGCTTGGTGTTTGGTTCTTGACCATAGGAGAAAGTTTGGACCATGCCGTGACAGCATCACCTGACGAGAGCAGTTCTTCGACTTCCAGTAAGGTAGACTCACGGTGATCAGGATTATTCTTGATCAGTGCTTTTATGAGTTTGGCTCTGACCTTATCACTCGCGCCTTCATTTATATCACGATAAGCTAAGGAAAGGGCGGGATGCGGGCCCTTGGACCAAGCTTTTTCTATAAGTTGACCCGCTTTTTTTGCCGCCCCTTTTTCGCCTAACAATTTTGCCGCTAGCGCAACCGCGGGCGAGAATTCGGGCGTGTCTTGCGCCGCCGATACCGCCATATCCATTGCCGCATCAGACTGGCCTGAGCGGCTAAGTCTGCTAGCTTCGGCTGTGGACAGAACTGCACTGCGGCGCCGGGCCAGATCCTTATCGATATGTTTGCGCTTAACCCCGTTTTCGAGTGTTTCAAGTGCGGCAGCCCATTGATGATCTGCCACTTGCGCCTGAAACAAAATATCAAAAGCCCAGCGCGCATTTTTATTCTCGCTATAGGCCCGGCTTGCATGTTCAATCGCGCCAGGCAGATTACCTGCCGTCAAGAGTTGTTGCGCCAGACCGCGTTGCCCTGTTGCCAAAGTGCGTTCTGATTCCAGCATAGCCTGATATTGTGCAATGGCTTCTTCACTGTCACCACAGGCTTCTGCCGCTTGCGCGCTGACCATGCGTCCCAAATCTTCAGAGCCGATGAGAGCACGGGCTTTTTCCGCTTTCTTGCGAGCTTTACCCATATCGCCTTCAGAACCGGCAATAAGCGCCTCTTCCATCGCATCAAGGGCCTGATTACGGCGGCGTAAGCCTACGCCAGACTTAACGCGGCTCGGCAAACGCCAGAGCCACCCCAAAATGGACCAAAGCGCAATCAATCCCACGGTTGTAAATGTCACTAGCCCAATAACTAACTGCCATGATAATTTCAGCGGACTAAATTGCAGAGGCCCTGTTGTCGCTGTTGATGTTAAAATCAATTGTGGATCGTTCCCAACATAAAGCAGAAGTCCAGCCAAAGCGGCCAGAAAAACCAGAATTGCAATTACATATTTTGTCATGAGTTTCTTCCCGCCCTAATTATCAAGGCTATCTCGCCATAACTCAGCGGCAGCTTTGGCGTCTGAAGGCAATTTGTCAAATGCAGCTTTTGCTGCGTCTATATCATCCTCTTCCAAGCTCTTTTGAATAAGCTCCACCAAAAAACGCGGATTTTCTTCAGACTGAACGGAAATGTGTTTTTTTAATGACCGCTCTAGCCAATTTCCTTCTTTGGGAAGGCTCGCCAATACGGCCTCTGTGGGAAATTCAATAGGCGGTTTCAGTCTTACTGCAGGGGTCGATATAGCGGTCAGTGTCGCAACAGGCTGTATAGTGACGGGAGCATTTTCTAGCGCCTCTAAACGCACAGCCAGACCCGCAACACTGTTATCCTCTGACGACGTAGTTTCCAGTTTTTCCAAACGGGCCAGAATATCTGTCAGCTCTAGCACCTCGGAGCCGTTATCCTGTAAAGCCTCTAGGCGCGATACAAGTTCAGGGTCAATGGAAGCAGGGGCCGCAGCTTCTAATACTTCCAGACGCGCCGTAATGGGCTCAAGGTTTACGGCCTCAGCAGCTGCAGTCGACGCGTTTTGTAGATTTAATATCGTGGCCTCCAAATTTTCATTTTCCGCTGTCAGAGCCGTTACATCTTTGCTGACCTTGTCCAGTTTCGCCTCAAGGGGAGTTATCTCAGGAATAGGCGTAGCGTAATATTGTGACGCTAGCCAAACAATGCCCCCACCCAAAACAGATGAAAGAAATGCGGTTATGATGAGAGTCGGCGCACCAAATCGCTTACGCGGCTTGATCTCTACTTCAAGGCTGTCTTTTCGGCCCTCAGATGGCTCATCTAGTTCAAATTCCGGTTTATCCGTATTCAAATGCTCGTCTTTTATGTTATCATCCATAATGCTCTTTTAAACGCTTGGGACCGCGTCAATCAAGGCCGGTTCATTGGGCTTTGCAGCTATATATCGTGCCTTGCATGTCAAATCACCCAAGGCCTCATCAATAGCTTTGCTCAGGGACAAAACTGTTACGCGTGAGAGATCAGGCGCGAACCCAGCAATAGTTTTTGCTGCCAATGGCGAATAAAGCGCCATAAAGTCCATCTGCGATGTATTGACTTTCGGCATCTGTTTAACAGGAGACGAAAAATAGTAGAGGTCGCGCTGGGCTCTATACCCTTTGGCTTTTAAGTCCTCTATGATTGTGCCTCTCACATGGTTTCCCGCGCAATGATAGATCGGACGCGCTGAGGTAAAGTCTTTCAAAATAACTTTTGTAACGTCATTTGATGTCCCGTTAGCGGATGTAACAGTGCGGAACCCCAGATCATGCGCGATTCGCTGCGTCTGGTAACCCGGCGTAACCACAGGCCAATGACGCAACAGCGTATTATTAGCAAATGCTTTTACCGCATTCCCTGACGTAAAAACAATGACGCCATCACGGGCGGGCAAATCAGGCATAACCTTGGGGTGGCTGACCTCTAGAACAGGCGCGACAGCCGCCGCATAGCCGTTTTTCGCCCATAATTCTGCACTCTTAAAGGCCGCTGGAGCCGTACGGGTAATCCAAATCGTTGGCTGAAATGGCCGCGTCACATCATTCATCCCATTTAATCCTGTCTCCAGCTTCTTTTCGAATCTCTTCGCCCAAGCGCAACCCCATCGCAAAAGCTTTCTCTTTTGAAGGCACCTCAAGTCTCTCAGTACGTGCGAAACAAATCGAGCCATCTTTGGCAATGACCTCACCCCGAAAATTCAGCCCTCCATCTAGCACCTTTGCAAGAGCTGCGATGGGCGTGCGGCAAGATCCGTCAAGCGCCCGCAAAAAAGCCCGCTCGGCCGTAATGGCCAAATCTGTATCCGCATGATTAAGCGGCGCAATAGCAGCTGCCGCATCTTTGTCCGTATTACGAATTTCAATGCCAATCGCGCCTTGGGCTGGGGCAGGCAACATAAGGTTTGTATCAATCGCCTGTGTAATCAAAGCCTCTAATCCCAAACGTTTAAGTCCAGCGCAGGCCAAAAATGTAGCGTCACAGTCCTCATTTTTAAGTTTCTCGAGACGCGTTCCGACATTTCCACGTAAGAGCTTAAACTCAATATCAGGCCGCATGGCAGCGAGCTGAGCCCGGCGCCGAATTGAGGCTGAGCCCACAATCGCGCCTTCTGGCAGATCTGCAAGCGTTGAAGCTTTATAGGACATAAAGGCGTCGCGAGGATCTTCGCGTTCAAGAACAGCGCCAATTAGAAGTCCATCTTGCCCAAGGGTTGGTACGTCCTTCATAGAATGTACCGCCAAGTCGATGCGGTCTTCCATAAGGGCGTCTTCAAGCTCTTTGGTAAAAAGCCCCTTTCCTCCAAATTCTTTAAGGTCTCCTTTTATGGAATCGCCTGATGTTTTCAGGATTTTTATTTCGGATTCACACCCCAAAAGGCTTTCGACAAGTTTTGCCTGATACAAAGCGAGAGGTGAACCGCGTGTTCCAATGATAAGCTTGCGTTGCATCGCGCCGTGAGTCTCCTTATGTGGAAATAATGGCTTTAACCGCTTTGAAATATACTGTCCAAGAGAAAGCACTGATTTTGGGCATTGAAAGCAGCTGTGATGAGACCGCGGCCTCCGTTTTACGGCGACAAGCCGATGGGAGCTTTGAAATACTATCCTCAATTATTGCAAGCCAAGACGAAAAACATGCGCCTTTTGGGGGCGTGGTACCTGAAATAGCAGCGCGGGCGCATATGCAAAAGCTTGATGCGATTATTGATCGCGCTGTGACAGACGCCGCGGTCGAATATGATGATCTGTCTGCCATCGCCGCTACATCCGGACCAGGATTAATCGGCGGCGTGATTGCAGGACTTATGGGGGCTAAGGGCTTAGCGATGTCACTGGATATTCCTTTGATTGCGGTAAATCACTTAGAAGGTCATGCTGTGTCGCCAAAATTAGCCGGAGAATGCCCCTTCCCCTATTTGCTACTGTTGATTTCTGGAGGCCATACTCAATTGCTCTCTGTCAAAGGATTGGGCGATTATACCCGGCTGGGCAGTACGGTTGATGACGCGGCGGGAGAAGCTTTTGACAAGAGCGCAAAAGTCATGGGACTCGGTTTTCCGGGCGGCCCGCGCGTCGAAAAGACGGCTGCCAGTGGTGACCCATCTGCTGTCAAACTACCGCGTCCTTTTAAAGGCAAAGACCATGCGGATTTTTCTTTTGCAGGCCTAAAAACTGCTGTCGCCCGCGCTTACGAAGCTAGCGATAAATCAGACCAAGCAAATGCAGATTTATGCGCAAGTTTTCAGCAAGCTGTTTGCGACGTCTTTGATGACCGTACGCGCCGTGCAATGGCTTTATTTCGTAAAGATATTAGCGCAGAAATAGATAGCCCCCAACGCTTTGTTGTGGCCGGAGGCGTTGCGGCCAATAAAAAAATCCGAAGCTCTCTTGAGGCACTTTGCAATGCTCAAAATTTTACACTGCTTGCGCCTCCGCTTAAATTCTGCACAGATAATGCCGCGATGATTGCCCTTGCTGGAGCAGAGCATTACGCCCTAGGGAATTTTGACGCGATGGATGTTAAGGCCCGTCCCCGCTGGCCTCTAGACGGCGAAAGCGCTAGGCATAATCCCGCAAGTGGCTTTGGCAAAAAAGGTCCAAAATCATAAGCGCTAAAGATAGCATTGATCTTAAAGGATTAATATGACGACTTATCAAAATATTGGCGTTATTGGCGGAGGTGCATGGGGCACGGCCCTCGCTCAGACATTGGCTGTGGCCGGGCGGGATGTCACACTTTGGGCTTATGAAAATGACTGCGTAAACAGCATAAATGATTTGCGTGAGAACAGTTTATTTTTGCCTGGCGTAAAGCTTGATCAGAGGATTCGCGCGACATCTGATATATCCAACCTCGGCGATATGGATGCTGTTTTATCCGTTGCCCCCGCTCAGCATACACGCACTATACTCAAAAACTTTGTGCCTCATATGAAGCCTGCAATGCCAATAGTTTTGTGCTCCAAAGGCATCGAAATTTCAACGCGCAGTTTTATGTCAGACGTTTTGGCAGAAGTTGCACCTCTTTCGGTTCCTGCAGTTCTGTCTGGACCCAGTTTCGCGATAGACGTCGCTAACGGTTTGCCAACAGCTGTAACCCTTGCATGTGAAGACCAAGCGATTGGGCAAGCTCTCGTTAAAGCTATCGCTGCGCCGACATTCCGCCCCTATCTGGCAAGCGATGTTATAGGCGCGGAAATTGGCGGCGCAGTTAAAAATGTACTCGCCATTACTTGTGGGCTGGTACTGGGTAAGGAGCTTGGCCGCTCCGCTCATGCCGCGATTATTGCGCGCGGTTACGCCGAAATGACTCGGCTGGGCAAGGCTTTGGGCTGTAATGCAGAAACCTTGACTGGGCTATGCGGGCTTGGGGATTTGGTATTGACCTGTTCGTCTGAGCAATCGCGCAACATGTCATGCGGTTTAGCCTTGGGGCGCGGACATACGCTTAAGCAAATTATGGCTGCACGGACATCCGTAACTGAAGGCGTTGCTACCGCCCCGGCCCTAAAGGAAATGGCAAAAGAGCTAGGTGTGGATATGCCGATATGCACCGCTATGGCGGATATATTGTCGGGAGACTTAGACGTTGATAACGCGATCACTCGGCTCTTGGCGCGGCAACATAAAACGGAGACTTAAGATGGAATTTATTGTTTACAGTGCCGACAAACCGGACGGCTTACATATTCGGCAATCTGCACGTGATGCGCATCTCGCCTGGCTAAAAGCGCCTTCAGAAATAAAGCCTTTGGTCGCGGGGCCTTGGCTCGATGATGAAGGTGTCATGCGAGGAAGTTTGCTCATCGTAGAGGCAAAAGATAAACAGGCCGTCCTCGATTGGTTATCAGGAGATCCCTATAAGACGGCCGGACTTACCGCCTCGGTTGACGTCAAAGCTTATAAATGGGTGATAGGAAAACCATGAAAATGTGATGCAAGTCACATATAAATTATGTAAACTGATCTATGAGGGTCACGAAATTGGGGCGTGCAAATATGGATTTTCAATATAACATTTTAGACTTCCAGAGGTTCTTAGCTGAAAATGCTGACATCCACGCAGCCTTTAGTGATGTTAGCCAATCCCGAAAAATTGCCAAAGGAAATATCATTGTTGCGCAGGATGAGCCCGGCCAAGATATCTTTTTATTGCGCGTAGGACGCGCCAAAGCCGTTATCTTTTCTGAGGGAGGGCACGAAATTCATTTAGCCGAATTTATGCCAGGCACTCTGTTTGGCGAAATGGCAGCGCTTTTAAACGCTCCGCGTTCATCCAATGTCATCGCGCACACCAAGGCTGTAGTTGATGTTATCCCCGCGGCGGAGTTCAACACACTTATGCGGCGCCACCCAAAGCTGGCGCTATATATGACCCAGATGTTGGCCAAACGCTTACAGCAAACCTCACAAAGCTTGTTTGAGGGGCATGTCTTTACAGTTACCCAGCGCATATATCAGGATCTACTTCGTAAATCAGAACCAGATAGCACTGATACCGAGCGAATGCGCTTGGCACCCGCACCTTCCGTGACAAGTCTTTCAAAGAGCCTGAACGTCACGCGGGAAGCGGCCTCTCGCGCGGTCACAAAATTGACCAAGCAAGGTCTGGTCAAAAAGCAAAAAGGATATTGGGATATAATTCGTCCTGAGTTTTAAAGCTCCCAAAATCTAACCTATTTTTTGGCGAAGACTATAAAGCGAAAAAACCGTCTCTTCCTTTTCTGATTTCATACGTCCAGCATAATCACAAATCAGGTTTTCAGCACCTTGGCCTTGCATGGCTAGCATAGCTGCGAAGTTTTCACTCACGCAAATAGACCCCGGGACAGCTAAGGCTTCAAGGCGCGCAGCTGTAGTCACATGACGGCCATAAAGGTTAGGTGTTTGCGTAAACGGGTCAGGCCTCTCCCAAACGGGGCCGAAGTGGATTCCGATACGTAAAGATAAGTTATGAGTTTTACCTCCAGCAGCCGCGGCAACGCTCTCATTAAATGAGTCCATAATTTCGAAGGCAGCTTCGGCTGCAGCTAATGGCGTTTCAAAAACAAGAAACAAGCCATCACCCCAGCTTTTAATATGTAAAGGCTGCACGTTTAAGGTTCGGCATTTCTGTGCCATAGGCTCGAAAATTTGTGAGACGATATCAGGGAGGCTTCTATCAGGAAGCCCGCCATACCCTTTCAGATCCGTAAACAACATGGCTCTAAAGGCACGCCTGTCAGATTGCGGAAGCGGAACAGTGGGCTTGTCTTGTCTGGGATGTGGCCAATCAATATTTTGCGTCTCCCCCCCAGAATCATGCCAAAGTCTGGTGTCGAGCTGCGTCCCGGCTGGATGCGCTTCTTGTCCCTGTTTATCCATGACGCTGAACTGCTGCACACCTGCCGAAAGTCGTTCTGCGGTAAGACGCGTCAGGCCCATTGCGATGAGGCTCCCCATTCTTAGATCAAGCGCATCAAAATCTCCGGGGTCATCCAATATAATGCGAATGGATTTTGCCTGAGGAATAATAGCCTCAAAACGTTCCGCCCATTCAGATCCCATTGGCGTGACGGATAAGCGTTTAAAATCTACAATTGGAACCGGCAGAACCAAATGTAAGTCCACGCCTCTGTCCAAAAAACCTTCAGCAAATAAAATATCCGCTCCCGCCGCCAAGGCCCCGAAGGCAAGGCTTGAAGGTGATCTTTCCATCATCTGCTTAATTTCATCAGAAAGCGTCTTTGTTTCAACAGCCGTGAGACTTCGCTCAGGCCGCGGCTCGCCTATGTAGAATAAATGCCCCGTATAATGAACACAGGGAGGTATCTGTAAGGGTCTCGCGCATGTAGGGAGCTCCCCATAACCGAGCATTTTGAATTGTTTGATTGTCGTTGCCCTAGCGGCATGATTATCGGGGTCAACCTCTAAGGCTTTTTTTAAAGCGCTCGCGGCCGCCCCTTCATTTTCCAAAAGAAACAAACACTCTGCCCGTGTCGCATGAAAATAATAATTCGGAACCTCTAGCTCGGGGCCAGAATTCTCATAAGACCTCAAAATGGTTTGTGCTAAATGTCTAGCGCGTTTTTTATCTCCGGCCATGTACCAGAGACTTGCCGCATTGACGCCGCTATACCCGCCGCGCGTTTGCTCATATGTTTGTTCATATAGCGTCGCCGCATCAGCATAAAGAGAAGGGCTTGAAGGACCGTTTTTTTCTTCTATTCGTCCTTTTATAATACGGCCGGAAAGCGCGAGAATATCTTCATGCATTTCTTTGGCTAATTCGAAATTCTTAAATAAGGTTTCCGCAGCTTTTAAGGCACCGCCTCTCAATAAGCTCAGGACAGAGATATGTTTCAGACTGACATCATTTGGGTTGTCTTTTAAAGCCGCCATCGCCTCGTCAAAAGCCATGAAATAATAGCCCGCACGAAAATGCTCCAATATATCATTATACGACTCGGATACGCCCGCATTTAACATTTAATATGTGCCATTCCTTCCGGTTAGGACATGAAAACGGCAAAACCTGTGACCCGCGTCACGGTCTTGCGTATTTTTTAATTTTATCTAAAAACACACATAAGGGGAGCGCAATGATAGGGCAATTGCAGAATAGAATCTTTAGGCTTACAGCCTCTACGTTATGCGGAGTCATTTGCTGCACGGCAGCATTTAAGGCTAAGGCCGACACTGTGACTGGGCATTTAGCCGTCGCCGATTGGTTCATGATTGTCAAAGATGAAGGCGGAACACAAACCGTCGTCCAGAGCTCTGATCTAGAAGGAAGCTGGCAGGATATAAATCCGATCAGTTTCGACCTAACAATCACATCTGAAACTGTGGCTTCAAACAATCTTTATATTATCTCTGTCGGCCAAGGCGGCGGGGCCATGATGGCCTATCTTAGCGGGGCTTTGAACGGAGATAAAACTGTGCTGACTGGCAGCCCGCTTATAACCGTTCTGAAAAGCAATATAGAGGGCTACTCTTACCCCGAAGCCCCTGAGGTTACCGAGCTTATACGCGGGCAGCTTGGAGGAAGCTATGGCCCGACGCAATCTGTTGCACGTGATGCCGTTAAGAACGTTGATAGCCTAGCCTTTCCAAGCCGCGTTAAGTCTGCTGCTGGAAATAAGAACCCACCCGCAATTTGGTGGTCTCGCGGACTGGCAGATGCGGCCTATGATAGCGAATATGTTGTTTTCAAGATCCCCTATTCAGCCCTGTTCAACCCGCCTGTTACGGGTGGGCGCGGAGATGCCCAAGAAGACGCGCTGACCCTGGCCATGGATCGGCAAGACTTTCTCAACGAGCGGCGCGGAATGCGCGAATATATTGCTGGACTGACCAATATTATCAAAGAACGTGAGCATGAGCTTCGTGTTGCAAACGCCAAATTAGATTTCACCGAGAACGGCACAGACGTTATTGCCGATGTTATAAACCCCATGGAAGATTTAATTGAAACACAAAAAAACCGGTTAAAGACTCAATCTGAAACCTTGAACGATAACACTGCCGAAATGAATAAGCTTAAAGATGATGCGCAGAAGCTTGAAAATGAAATACAGCGTTTAAAAGACGTAAAGCAACCCGCGAGCCCAGGGGCATCTACGCCAGCGGTAGGAAACGCTGTAGGGATATCAATGCCCGCTGCAATTTCTGGGGGCTTGGGTGTTTTAAGCTTAGGTGGATTGGCAGGGCTTATGCTTGGACGCCGGCGGCATAATCAACACTGTAACCTTCATACTCCGCCCATTAAACGCGAGGAGGAAGAGCGTGAAAAGAGCCAAGGTTTTGACACACTTAAAAAAGGCATGGCCTTTGCCGCCTCGCCTATGCTTTTGGGCGGCCTGCCACCTGCACTAGCCGCGATAAAGCCTGTCTATGATGCTGTTGGACGCATTGGTTTTGCACAGAAAGGAAAACCCGTTGGAGAGGACGAGTCCTTCGGTACAGGTATTCTTATCTCTGACCATCATATCCTCACGAACCGCCATGTTTGGGAAATGTTCAAGCACCGCCTTACGAGTGATGAACCCACAGGCATCGAGTTTTACGGCGAAAAGAAGTCCGATAAATCTGACTTTGTGACATTTGCAGATGATGAGCCCGTTTGTATTGACGGCTGGGACGCCGCTATTTTTACGCTTAGCCGCACACCAGAAAACCGCAAACCCGTGACCATCACACCGCGGCCAGCGAAAAGTCTGAACGATTTAGATATCGTTGTCGTCGGCTACCCCCAAGCACAGCGCGTGACAGATACTATTGAAGACGTTACCGAGAAAGACCCCATATTTGGCGTAAAGCGCTATAGCGAAGGTAAAATATTCCGTCATTCAGTCGATACCGAAAACCCTTATGGCGTCGAAGCCGCGGTTGAGAGTATTATCAATCCAAGTGAAACCATGCGGGCTGTCTGTCATAATGCCTCGACATTAGGCGGCAGCTCAGGCTCTGCGGTAATTTGCAAAAAAACCGGCGAGCTCATCGCGCTACATTTCGGCTTCGATTCTGCCTATGAATGGGAAGAAGCCGCAAACTTCGCTGTAGCAGGGGAGAACCTAGCCGATAAAGTCGCAAATATTATCCAATCCGTGACCGCCGTCACAGATAGGTCTGCACAGGCAATATAAAGACAGCCTACTCATCCAAATAGGGAGGATACAATGAGTGAAAAAAAGAAATCAGATAATAAATACCAGTTTATGAAAAGCTGGGACGAATTTGTAAATTCACGTACGGAAAGTGCAAAAAAGCATCCAGTTTTAATGCCAATCAATCTTGATATAGTCGATGGCAAATTGGTCAGAACACGTATGAAGGCGCCTGAGGTTAAAAAGCTCTATGCGAAGTGCCGGGCCGACTTGCCGCAATATTTGCAGAGTAATCCGAAAGTCTTTGGTGATGCAGATAAAATCTTCAAAGAATATGTAAAATATTTTCAAACTCAAGACGGTGTCGAAGGGCCAGGCGATGAAACGGCGTTGGACTTGCACTGCATTCATCCAACATGGATGTTATTCAATCTGCCACGCCGCAATTGGAAGTTCACACGCGACGTTCAATATACTGTACAGAATGATGCGGATTGTCAGTTACGCAATTTTGAGAAAATTTGCACCTTAGACAAAATGAATGCTTTGATTCTGTCAAATCGTTGCCGGAGTAATCCAAAAGGCCTAAAGTTCAACCTGCACGTTACAATGAGTCAGCGGGAAGATGGTAAGACGTTTAAAACACCGATTATCATAGATCCGCCAGTAAAAAATAACCCCGTAGACCCCTAGAGGCAAGGCGATTTTTTGATACTAGGAACTAAAAAATTTCGTTCAATTAATTGTGCAGCATTGCTATTCGCAGTGCTGCATTCTCCTAGTAATTCATTTGCCAAAACTTTATTCGTCAAAATAGCAGGTGGTTGTTCAGTAGTTGCCACCCAAGGGTAAGAGAGATATTTTCGCGCAAAGTAAACTGCATCACTTTTTTTCCCGCGATAATAATTTTCCCACATTAAATAAGCATCTATTTTTATGTCAGTAAGGCTTGTTCCAACTACATTTCTATTTTTTTTGTTTAGTATAGACATTGCGTTATTAGACCTACCTTGCCCCTCTGATATCGAAAGATAACGAATATGAGACAAATCCCTCAAAAAATTATAATATCTATCGTTAGGCGCTGTGAATTGTAAAACCCTCTCCTGTGTACGAAAAAAATCGTCCTGAAATCGCATAAAATTTACTGCGTCACCTTCTTTATAATAATAATCTAGCCTCAAAAATTGGGCAAAATAATAAGTTCTAAGCCAGTTAGAGTTCTCACTATCGTAATCAACAAGCACTTTTAGTTCTTGAATGACTGAGCTTAGCTTGTCTATTTCGACATTTTCCTGAAATCTAATTAACTCCGCATATCGGCTAAATTTTGTAGAAATCGCGCTAAAAATAATGTCATAATTTTTTGAGCCATTAGCTATAGCCGTATCATAAATACCTACTTCTTCTTGCCGCAAAGCATCAATTTCATCGAATGATTTTATATATAATGCCGACCGAGCTTGACCTGCTAAGATATTTGCGAGTTCTTTTTTAGGTACTTCGCTATCGGGTTCCAAGACTATAGCGAGTCTTGCATATTTGGCTGCTTTATTATATTCTGAAGCTGAATTTATGTAATCTCTTTGTCGGTCATAATACGCGCCCAACGCATTCGCGCTCCAGGCAGCTTCCATAATGTAATCGAAATTATTTGAGTCAATTTGGTGAAGCTTTTGAGAAAGCCTATTATATTTACGCCAATAAGGTTCGACTTCCTCAAATTTATTTTGATTAAAATAATACTTGCCTACCCAAAACTCACTTTGTGCGTGAGCGTATATCGCGTCCGTGTCCTCTGGGTTCCGCCCCAGCACTTCGCGAGTCAACGCCGCCGACGCCTCTATCTCGCGTTGCGCTTCCTCCATACGGCCCGCATCTAGCGCAACCTGAGCAAGGACCTGACGTGCAGCTGCCAGGAGCCTGAGATTATCATCTGACAGCGCGGCACTATCTTTTTTATTATAATACTCAATCGCCTTGCGCCCAACACCTTCGAGCAATTCCAAACGGCCGACAGGTTCTAATTTTACCTTTAAGTCTTTGACCATATAGTCGAGCAAGGCCTCGGATTCGGCGCGTTCTAGCTGAGCTTCATTTCGTGCTTCTACAGCTTGCAGCGCTGTAAAGCCCAACACGCCCGAGAGCGCTAACGACACCGCGAGTCCTGCTCCCATAATGCGGTTACGCCGCTTAGCACCGCGCTGAATAAGGTCATCGAGACCTGTCCCGAGCATCCCCGCCGCGAGCTGCGTGACGCCGAGCTTAAACCCGACTTTATCCGTTCCAAGCGCCGCCGCAAGGGGCTCACGCCCGCCTTCAGTCAACGCCGCAGGAAAAGCCGTTTCTGGCGTGCCTTCGATGATCGCTGATAAGATTGCGGTATCGCCGTGAAGCTCTCTGAACAGACGTACTTCTTCATTCACCCAATGCGAGGCCTTGGCGGCGGGCGAGCATAAGACAATTAAATATTTTGCCCCCCGCACTGCCTCTTGGATTTTTTCTGACAGGCTATGCGCGGCGGTCAGTTCAGCAACGTCTCGGAAGACGGGGCTCGTGGTTTTACCAGCTTTGCGCAAATGCTTTGGAACCGGATAAGTCTCCAATGCCTTATGTAGCCGCGCAGCCATAAGTTCATCTGCGTGAGCGTAAGAGATAAAAGCCGCATAGCGGCGTAATGCGGTAATGTCTTGCCCCATAGCTCCCCCTACAATTATCTATAGAGCTTATTCATCTCTGGTTCAACACAACATTGGACACGCTGTCATGGGTGAGTAAGGTAGGACAAAAGGGAGATAACACATGGGATTAGCGCTCGTCAGCCAGACCTATAATGAAGATCGTGGGAGTTTGGACCCCGTCCACAAACCTATTTATGATCTCAGCCCGCCACTTGACCTTTCTCGGTCTAAAAATTTCATTGCAGGCCAACCTTTTGGGGCTTTCAAAACTATGCGCGAGCAAGCCCCTGTGATGTGGCACCCGCTGGAGAAAGCCAAGATGGAAGGCTTTTGGGCACTGACGGCTTATAAGGATGTGCGCACCGCGAACCTGAACACCAAAGTCTTTTCCTCCCAAGCGGGTGGTATCATGATGGCCTATCCGCCCAAGGGCGATCCGCGTAATCATCCCAAGTTGCATTCTGCCTCCCTCGACACGATGATCTGCCTCGATGCCCCGCATCATATGCAATTGCGCCGCGAACATATGGCCTATTTCAAACCCGATTATATTCGCGAGCTGAAAATCAAGGTTGATGCCAAAGTCACGGAATTGCTCGATGGCCTCCAAGCAGCGGGGCCTCAAGCCGACCTGGTGGAGCACTTTTCCTCACAGCTCCCACTCTATACGCTCTGTGAAATGCTAGGCGTGCCCGAAGCAGACCGCTCTAAAATTCGCGAATGGATGGATATGCTCGAGCTTGCGCAATATATGCTCGAAGATGGCGACCTCTCAACGGTGGATCCGGCACAGGTCATGCAGTTCCTCACCGAAGTTCAAGCCATGTTTGACTATGGCCAAGAGATATTAAAAGAGCGGCGTAAAAGCCCAAAGCAAGATCTGCTCTCTGCTATTGCTAATGTCGAAATAGACGGCGCCGTTTTACCCGACGAATATTTGGATGGATCTTGGCTGCTCATTATTATCGCAGGAAATGACACGACACGTAATTCCACTAGCGGTCTAATGAAGCTGCTCACGCAATTTCCGGATCAAAAGGCCAAGGTCCTCGCCAATCCAGACCTTATCCCAAATATGGTGCATGAAGGCGTGCGCATGGTCAGCCCCGTCATGTATATGCGCCGTACGGCCCTATCCGACACCGAAATCTCAGGTCAAAAAATCGCGGCTAGTGAGAAGGTAATTATGTATTACGGCGCCGCCAATAGAGACCCCGCCGTTTTTGAAAACCCAGACATATTTGATGTTGAGCGCAAAAATGCCAAAGACCATATCGCCTTTGGGACTGGCCCACATGTTTGCTTAGGGCAACGCGTCGCAAATATGCAGATTGAATCCGCATACCGCCAAATCCTCGCCCGCTTTCCGAATATCGCCTGGACAGGCGAAGAAGAAATTCTGCCCAATGGGTTTACGCATAGTATTGGAAAATTGATGGTAGAGCTGAACGGCTAGTTTTAGCGTCTAATTTGTCTTGATGTTCAAAGCTCTATACACTCTTAGGTGAAAGGGAGTTAGACCATGAAAACATCAAAAACGACACTAATAGATGCGCCCGCAAAAATCGTCTTTCTGTGGCTGGAGGACAATGAGCGCTTGAAACAATGGGTTCCAAATCTGATTGAAGATGTGCCCATTATTGAGATGCCAGATAAAATCGGATCCACATTTCGACAAGTCTTTCTAGAACGCGGAAAACGTATGGAAATGACGGGCGAAATCACAGCCCACACAGAGAATGAACGTATGAGAGTCTTTATGACTGGTGACATGTTCAACTTGGATGTTGATTATACACTACGGGCCATTTCGCCTGAGCAGACAGACGTCACGCAGGATACTGAGATCAAAATGAAAGGCGCGGCAAAACTCTTTGCGCCCCTCATGCTTATAATGTCAAAATTTAGCAGATCAGACCCTCAAGCCGAAGCTCATGCGAGGCTGAAAGCATTGGCGGAAGCAGAATATCAAACGTCAAAGTAAAACTTAAGGCTGCTCCAAATTCTCACCTAGAGAGGCGAAGAATAAAACCTACCTAAAATCTTGATGCGATACCTGAAAACTGATGATGAACTAAAGTCTTAAGAGCTGAATTTTACATTGATATTCTAAGCGGTGAAATAGAGGCTGCAATACGGCTAAAGATATTTTCTAGGTCACCTGAGCGTGCATCCACATAATGCGATTCTGAAGAGGCGCAGTTTTGGAGGGGCTCTCTATGCGCTGATTTCGTGATCAAATAGGCAATTGTATAAACCTCAATGTCCTCAGACTTTGCTTTATCACAAAGGTGCTCAAAGGCGACCAAAGCATTGGTATAAGAAATACGTTGTTTCTTCCGGCTATTAAAAGGAACATTTCCAACCATATGCTGTGGACGAACATAATGCTGAGCTGTAATTCCGCCGTCAGACATAAAGATAATAACTTTTTTTACACCGGAATAATTAGCCGCGGGTGTATTCACCAACCCGCCAGGAAATTTATTTTCCCAGTAATTGTTTAAGCTCTCATATCCCCAATGCATGCCATGGTCGGAACCAGTCCCGTCCGAAAGGGTGAAATTATCTATCTTGGCTGTGAGAGCCTGAGCATCATTTGTTAAAGGCATAAATTCATTGCCTTCCAGTGGACACCATGGGTTCGTTTGATTCCAAGAATAAAAATCCGGTAGAACTCTATATGTTTTATCGTATTTTACGCCGTTTTTGATATCATCAATGTCAAATTCAAAACACTGGTTCCACTCGCCATCGATCCAGTTTTGGCTATATAGCTCAAGACCTATAGTCGGTGTTTGAAGAAGATCTTTCATTTCAACAGGCACTCTGACAGTTCCGCCAAAAGGAACTAGGGAAATTGAAATTCGGCCGACTATAGAATCATCATCGAGAAGCTGTTTGACAAATAATTTAGCGGAGGCCTTGGCCTCGTTAATACGCGCATTCTTCATTGATGAAGAAATATCAATGACAAGCGCAACTTCGACATCCTCAATGCCAATTTCAGCATTTGTATTGATAGCAACCTTATTAAAACTACTCATGAACTTTGTCATAGTAAGCTCAAAAGGAGCCGTTGTAGAGGCCGTCAAAGTGATACGTTCATCCGTTTCATGAACGTTGATTTTAGTTGTTGTGATATAAGTATCCTCGCCCATAGAGTCTGCGAGTTTGTTGACATAAGTCTTAAATATAGCGGCTTTTTCTTCAGACTTACTGTCATGTTTGAGGGTGTATAATGCTGCGGCATCTGAAATAAATTGCAACTTCTCGCGGCTTTGATGAATCTTCGAAACATCAACGACAACTGCTATACTCAGATAAGCAACAAATAAACTCATCACAAATAGAATTGAAAACGAGCCTTGCTGATCATCTAGGTAAGATCTGAGCATTTTAAACAATGACACTCTCTTAACCCATCCCAAAGTTAATACTAGAAAACACTAACATTAGAGTGCGGTAAAGAAAGCCGATTCTAAAATGTTGGTTATTATCCCCTTAAGGCCTTCTCATCACCAAAACGGATAAAACGGTCCGATTTACGCTAGGCTTCTCTCCTTCATTGTCCCACCTCATCTCGAAATTAAAAGACGTTCAGATTCTGCCGCTCTCTCTTGTAGAGGCGGTTTTCTGCGCTACATGGATAAGACATTACCAATAATGATCCCACAAAGGACGACAAAATGCGTAAATCTCTTATTCTTGGCACAGCAGCTATAGCTCTGGTTATTGCCCCACTTGCTCTTGCCCAATCCTCCTTCTTAAATAATGGCGCCATGACGATGGATAGTCAGCGCGGCGTTCTAACAATGGCGCCTCTGCTTGAACGCGTGACCCCCGCAGTCGTCTCAATAGATATTCGCGGCACGGCCAAAACTCCAGAGATGTCAGGACGAAATGAAGAATTATTTGAACGCTTCTTTGGAGGTCGTCTTCCAGATGCACAGCCTCGTGAAAAACGTGGTCTTGGTTCCGGCGTGATTGTTGATGCATCCAAAGGACTGATTATCACCAATGCGCATGTAATTGATGGCGCTGATGAAATTACAGTGACGCTTGAGGATAAAAGACAGCTCGAAGCCGAGATTGTGGGTACAGATAAAAAGACGGATATCGCCCTCATAAAAGTTTCTGCTCGCGGCCTGAAAGAACTTAAACTAGCGCGAGCTAGCGATGTGAAAGTCGGAGATTACGTGATTGCCGTAGGTAACCCCTTTGGCCTATCGCACTCAGTAACTTCTGGTATTGTCTCAGCTCTAGGGCGTGATCGCGGCGGGTCCCGTGACGGTTATCAGGACTTTATTCAAACCGATGCGTCGATCAATCCAGGGAACTCCGGCGGAGCTTTGGTCAATTCCAAAGGCGAGTTGATTGGAATTAACTCAGCTATTGTCTCCCGGTCCGGCGGCAACCAAGGCATCGGCTTTGCGGTACCCACAAATATTGTTCAAGGCGTTGTGCGCCAACTGGAATCTTATGGTGAAGTTCGCAGAGGGCGCATTGGCGTCTTAATTGGAGACATTACGCCGACTCTTAAAGAAGCACTTGATCTTACAACGCTGGACGGCGCTCTAGTGAGTGACGTTGTTGAGGACAGCCCAGCTGAAAAAGCAGGTCTAAAACGTGATGACGTTATTATTGCCTTTAACGGAGGTGATATCCTCGACGCTTCAGATATTCGCAATGCCGTTGGCTTAGTTGAACCGGGCGAACGGGCGGACATTACTTATCTGCGAGAGGGAAAACGCCGCACAACACGGATCGAAATCGAAGCTGTTGATGAAGATGATGAAGACAACAGCGTTACCTCGTCAGATAACGATCCTGCCTCTGAGAGCTTCTCAGGCGCGGAACTGACCGATATTCCTAAGGACTTGGATCTTCGCGGCGGTGAAGAAGGCGTTTATATAGCCTCCGTTGAGAGGGGTTCTAAAGCCCAGCGCGCTGGGCTTCGCCGCGGCGACGTTATACGCGCTGTAAACCGCAAAGATATTACGGATCTCGAAGATTTTGAAGATATTATCAGCGATGAAGACGGGCCTTATGCGCTGTCTGTTGAACGCGATGGCAGCACATTTTATGCTGCGGTTAAGTAGGTCATAAAAAATAAATTTTGTATGACCGCCGCTTTAACGCTGCAGTCATACTTGTTACTGCCCCATTTACCTTGCTTCTTGTCGGTCGCTTAAGACCCTTCTGCTAATACTAAGATACCAAAGAGGTCATAAGGCCCGAAGGTATGAGGTAAATGGAGAGGTGTTTTGGCACGTCAATCAGCATGCGAAACGGACGAATATCGCCCTGCAGGGCGGCTTGTTCCCGTCTTCTCAGTCAGTGATATTCAAGGACAATCAGAACTGGCTTTAAAATTGGGGCGCCATGCAGCCAGTTTTGGCGAGACGGTACTCATGCTCGATTGCAATGACGGCGCTATGATGGATGCAGCCGGCATCATCTATCATAAGACGATCTATGACGTTTTATATAATGACGCTGATCTTCGGGATGTTCGCTATGTTACATCCAATGAACATTTTACCGCCGCCGCCTCAGGGAAAGCAGACCTAGACACAGCATTAGGAAGCCTTGCGGCCCTGTCGCTCTCATATGATTGGGTTTTCGTGGTCCCGCCTGCGGGCTGCACCCCGGCCCATGTGCGCCTCGCTTCCGCGTCAGATGTCAGCCTTTTAGCCTATGACACTGCCTCTGATAACTTTATGCGAGCTTATTGGATGATTGAAGCCGTGCGTCGCCGCGATCCGAAATTTGATCCCGTTATATTGTCTATGGGTCATCGTGCTGACGCTGTCGAGACCGCGCTGATGCTCACGGATACAGTTCGCGAACATCTCGGTGCGCCGCCGCCCTATGCAGGCCACGCAGAAGACGGTCCCGTCGCGGAACGCCTAATTGACCGAATGCGCGATATCGCTGAACGCTCTAAGGTCGCTTAAAGCCATTATTACAATATAGTAATTCGCGCAGGAAATTTCCTTTTGCTCCGTTTGTGTCTATGAACGACATTAAAAGGAGAACAATATGTCACGTTTTACAAAACCTCTTTTGCTTAGTGCAGCCGCTGTTTTTACAATCACAGGCGTCGCCCTTGCCGCGCCAAAAGCCGATTTAAATCAAGACGGCCAGATTACCCGCGCTGAATTTCAGGCTGAAGCCAATGCTAAATTTACGGCAGCCGACACGAATTTTGACGGCCTTCTCACAAAGGAAGAGATGAAGGCTCTGCGCGTCAAAAAGAAAGAAGAACGCGAAGCAGAGCGTTTCGCTAAAATGGACGCAAATGGAGACGGCTCTGTCACGCGCGATGAAATGAACGCACTCAAGGCCGAACGCAAAGCCATGATGGAAGCCAAGCGTCTTGAGAAGTTTGACACAAATCGTGATGGCACAATTGATGAGACTGAGAAAGCTGCGGCAAAAGCAATGCGTAAAGAACAGCGCACAGAGCGACGTGCAGAACGCAAAGAAAAGCGCGCCGAGCGTAAAGCGCAGGGCGGTAAACGCGGCATGCGCGGACCGAAGCGTGATGCCAATGGCGATGGCGTGATTTCTCGCGCAGAATTTGATGCCTCGACTGAAGCCTTATTTGTCCGGATGGATGCCAATGGCGACGGTGTATTAACGAAAGGCGAAGGCCCAAAGCACCGTAAAGGCCGTAAAGGCAAAAAGCGCGGCGGATTCTAAAGCAAGCATATGCTGACAACACCCACCATAAACAGCGCCGGGGTGTCCGACCCCGACGCTGATCTTATCTTCGGCCTTAAATCCGGAGACGAGAAAGCCTTGTCCGGACTAATGGACAGGCACATGGTGAGTATTCATAAAATGGCTTATTATATGCTCGGCGATCAAATGGCTGCAGAAGATGTGACGCAAACTGTTTTCCTCAAAACCTGGGAAAACGCTGGCAATTGGGACGCTGGCAGGGCCAAACTCCTCACATGGATGCGGCGCGTGACTAGAAACGCCTGTCTGGATATTTTGAAAAAGAAAAAGCCGATTTACACAGACAGCGTGCCTGAATTGGAAGACACATCTAACTCGCCTTTTGAAAGCCTTTCGGAAAGCCAGCAAAGTGAGCGTGTTGAAGCGGCCTTATCAAAATTGACTGAAAACCAACGCATGGCATTAACGCTCTCATATTATCAAAGTGTTCCCCAAAGAGAAGGGGCGCAAATCATGGATATTTCTGAGAGTGCCTATGAAAGCCTTTTGGTCAGAGCCCGCAAGGCTCTAAAAGTGATATTGACGAATGAGAATGATGGAGGATAAAATGAAGGATAGTGAACTTAATAATAAATTAGACGCTTTTCAGGCACCTGCGCCGAGCGATCTGCTCAAATCCCGTATCCTGAAGGCTGCGAAGCCTGTGGAAAATACATCACCTAAGCGTCAAAGTTATACCCAACGCTTTATGCCAATTGCTGCAAGCCTTTTGGCCATCTGCGCCGTGAGTTTCGGCGTTATGCAAGTACAGGCCCCCACAGAGCCTGACTCTGCGGCCTGGCAAGAGGCCGCACTCGATTTAGGATTTGAAGAGGTTTATGATTGGGTAGAAACTGAAGAAAGTTCTTCCCAATAAGCCCTGTAACAGAACTTAACCTGCTTTGCGCGCCATAGCTTTCTCAGCTTTAGCTGCCATTTGGCGCGCCCGAACACGTTCAAAACTGTCCAAAGCATCCATCGCGGCCCGCAAATCAGCAGACAGACCCGAAGCTTGATCAGTAATAGCCGTCAAAGACTCTCTTAGGTTTTCTTTGCGCGCAATAACGGATTTTGCGTAAGATCCATAAGCCACATAGCCCTCTTTTGTGGCATTAGCTTCGATATTATCTTCCGGCACGCTGTCGTTTAATTTTCTGATTTGACGTTCGAGATCGTCTCTTGTCGCCTCTAAAACTTCAATTCTTTTCTGTAAATCCGAGATCGCAAAGCGCGTCTGTCGGACATTCTTCTCCATAGAGTGTGTCATTTTCTCACCTAACCATTATGTTCCCACTGAGGGGTTTCTCTTACAACCGAGCCTATGCTGACCCTTATTGTGAAGACCTTGTAACAGAATAGGTTTACGGGTCTGTGAAGAGACAGGGTAAAGAAAGTCTGACCTTGATCTTAAGGAAAAAGCAGGATTTTGTGACTTTTCAGGTGTTTTTCTGCGTTTCATGTCAAAATGGTAAATGTCGTTAATAATTGATTTACTGGATTCACATAGAGATGGAGTTCCATTAACTATATCCCGAGGGCTACGGGATAGTGATTCGCCTGGGAGGGAAATTATGCGCGTTCTTCTAATTGAAGATGACAGTGCAACAGCACAGGGCATCGAATTGATGCTTAAGTCAGAAGGATTTAATGTCTATACCACCGATCTGGGGGAAGAAGGCGTCGATTTGGGTAAGCTATATGATTATGACATCATATTACTTGATCTGAACCTACCGGATATGCCGGGCTTCGACGTTCTCAAAACGCTCCGCATGGCGAAAGTCAATACACCTATCTTTATTCTGTCAGGCACAAGCGACATTGATTCAAAGGTTCGCGGGCTCGGCACTGGTGCTGATGACTTTATGACTAAGCCATTCCACAAAGATGAGCTTGTCGCCCGTATTCACGCTGTTGTACGCCGTTCCAAAGGCCACAGCCAATCTGTTATCACAACAGGCGACATCAAAGTGAACCTTGACGCCAAAACAGTTGAAGTCGGCGATCACCGCGTTCACCTAACCGGCAAAGAGTATCAAATGCTCGAACTCCTATCTCTTCGCAAAGGCACTACGCTTACAAAAGAGATGTTCCTCAACCACCTTTATGGCGGTATGGATGAGCCTGAACTGAAAATTATCGACGTCTTTATCTGTAAGCTGCGCAAGAAACTCGCATCGGCGACGCAAGGTGATCACTATATCGAAACTGTTTGGGGACGCGGCTATGTGCTTCGCGACCCAGCCAAGGATAAGATGAGCGCCTGAAGCCCTCAACATTAAGGACATCCTCCCATGTCCAAGAATAAAAACCCGCACTTTTGTGCGGGTTTTTTTATGCGCCGTGTACAATGAGGCTTGCCTTTAGCCCCGAACCGTAAACTATGGGGCGTTAAATCATTACAGAAGACAGCCTGTGTCAGACTTAAGCTCATTCCCGGAAAGTTACGAAGACGATCCAACGATTGCCCATATCCTACAGCAGCTTCGCTCTAATGATCCCTCCCCTATTTTGATCACGGGCGAAGCTGGGACCGGGAAATCTACACTGGTCAATTATATCAAAACGCATGGCGACTTTGCGAATACTGCCGTGTTGGCGCCAACAGGTGTGGCGGCCTTAAATATTGGCGGTCAAACCCTGCATTCTTTTTTCCGCTTTCCCTTTCAACCTATTGACGAAAACGCTTTGGCAGATCAGCGCCGCAATAGACTTTGGAAAAAGGTAAAGCTTATTATCATTGACGAAATTTCTATGGTGCGCGCAGATATGCTCGACGGGATGGATATCATCCTGCGTAAAGCCCAAGACAGCCGCCTCCCCTTTGGCGGATGCCGAGTTCTGTTGGTCGGTGATTTCTATCAACTTCCTCCTGTCATTCCCGCACAGGAAAAAGCCATACTCGTGCAAATGGGATATGAGGGACCTTATGCATATAACGCCAATGTGTTGGAAAACTATCCGCCGGTTCATTTTGAACTATCCAAGGTTTATCGCCAAAGAGATGCGCGTTTTGTCGAAATCCTTTCCAATCTAAGGCTCGCCCAAAATGTCGAAAAAGCTGTTGAGACTTTAAACGGTATATGCGTCAAACCCCACCGCGAGGGACACACGCCTGTTTTACTCACCTCAACCAACGCTATTGCAAATCGATATAATAAAGAAGGCTTAGCTAATCTGACCAGTACGCCGTTAGACTATGACAGTGTCACAAAGGGGCGATTCAATGAAAAGAGAGCTCCAGTACCACCTAAGCTGACTTTAAAAAAAGGCGCTCGTATCATGGCCGTCAGGAATGACCCTTTAAAGAGATGGGTCAACGGGTCTTTAGGCACCATCACAGACCTTACTAAAAATGAGGTTTACGTCAGATTTGATAGCGGGCCGGCCATAAGGAAAATCGAAGCCGCGACGTGGGAGTCCATAAATTATAAGTGGAATGAAGTTGAACAAAAGATGGAAGAAGAGGCCAGCGCCACTTTTGAACAAATGCCGCTTATCCTCGCTTGGGCCGTGACAATACATAAAGCCCAAGGACTTACCTTAAGTGACGTTCGCGTAGATATGGGGCGCGGAGCTTTCGCGCCAGGCCAGGCCTATGTCGCTCTTTCCAGAGCGCAGACTTTAGATGGCTTATCTCTGACAACCCCTCTTCGTCCAAGTGATATAAAATTTGCGTAAATACGGCTTTCGGAGCAGGTGATTTTTGTAATTGCTCTGATTTTGTCAAAAGACTATGTGTTAGCGCATTAAAATAGCGTAGCTCATATTTGCGCTTCAACAAGTCACTGTCTTGCCTGAGTTTCAGGGGGAAGATATTAAAGTGGGGGATACACAATGGCTGAACAAGAACCAACATCGGATACAGAACAAGACGTCACCAAGGCGTGGGCAGCAACACAAGATCAAAAAGGAAAAGCGAAAAAGCTAAGAACATTTGCAGCCCTCTCATGGGTTGTTGCTATCGGGACTGAAATCGCAGGTATTGTTCTAATCCTGAAAAATAAGTTTGATCAAGGGAACCTGGCTTTGTTGATCGGTCTTTTTGTGGTGATAGGCATCTTTGCGATTGCCGGTAGCATCATGTGGAAAAAAGCCAATCGTCATGATCCGGCCAGTAAAGAAGAACCTGTAAAGTTCTTTATTCAAAATCAACTCGGCGCTATTATTACGCTCATCGCATTTTTGCCGCTTCTTGCCATGATCTTTCTGGACAAAGACATGGACCCAAAGACGAAGAAAATTGCCGGCGGCTTTGGTGCCGTGCTGGCTTTGGTGGCGACATTTGTATTCGGAGCAGATTACAATCCGCCATCCGTTGAACAATATACCCAAGATATGAATGAATGCGCTGAGCAGATAAAAGCCAAGCAGCCGACAACAGCATGCTCACCTGCCGTTGCCGAGCAAGCTCAAGATATTGCCCGCGATTCTGAAGCTGTTGCTGAAGCCACAGGCGGACAGGATGTAGTTTATTGGATCGCGCCGAAAAACGGGGCTGAAAAATCGTCCTCAAAGCTGGTTTTTCACCTTTGCGAAGATGTCAGCACCTTACGCGGGAAAGTCGTAAATTCAGGTTCCGTCACAGAGGCTTATGCCCAAAACGCCGTGCGCCTGACAAAACAAATCAAAATGGAACAACGGCAATGCGGCTTTGAAGTCGCAGAAGACTAAAAGCTTCTTATAATAAACTGAAATTAAACCCGCCCCCGAGGCGGGTTTAATTTGATTATGACCTATCACATTCCGTAAACCACTGAGACTCCCACTCTCCAGAAGGACTTCTTTCTTCTAAGAGGAAACGGTTCCGCACATAGATAAATCGCTGCTCTTTCTTATCTTTAGTCACATTCCCGCAAACTGCATCGTTACTCTGGTAAACATCAGAAAAAGTAAGGCTATCTCCGTAAAGAGTTTCACTTGCAGATATGACCTTATTCATGATCTCTACTGAAATAGCCTTCGGCTCAGCCTTATCTGCACAGGCAGAAACTCCAACACCGAAAAAACAAATCGCGATGATAGCTTTCATTTTTTACGTGCTTCAAAAGCCGCTAACTGCTCCGGTGTAGCGGGGAGTTGATGGCTCTCTTTCCACTGCGCATATGGCATACCATAAATACGCTCACGAGCTTCATCTGAGCTGAGATCAATGCCAAGGTCATCTGCTGCGGATTTATACCATTTACCAAGACAGTTACGGCAAAAATCGGCCAAGATCATCAAATCTATATTCTGAACATCTTTACGGCTGTCCAAATGTGATAAAAGACGGCGAAAAGCGGTAGCATCTAACTTATCTTGTATATCTTGATCCATCATCACATCTCTATTTTATTTTCTGCGTCTGCCCCGCGTGCCGCGTGAACCTGTTGCCCCCTCGGCAGCAGGTGGGCTGACGAGCTCGCCCAAAGTCTCGGTTACTAGCGCCATTGTTGGCCTAGCCCCTTCATTATAATCATCAATCGCCTTGCGCATGGCCGCGATGTGCTTTGGCGCAGTACCGCAACAGCCGCCAATGATGCGTGCTCCCGCATTGGCGGCCAAATCAACGTAGTCAGCCATAAGCTCGGGCGTGCCTGTATAAACAGTCTCCTTGCCCTTCACAACAGGGATCCCGCAATTGGCTTTCCCGACAATCACGGCGTCGGGATTAGCCCCTGTCATCGATAAAACGGATAGCATCATATCAGAGGCCCCCACGCCGCAATTTGATCCATAAGCCAAAGGTTGCTCAGAAAGGTTTGCGGTTACGTCGCCAATAATGGCTGGCGCAATACCCATCATAGTTTTACCCGCCGTATCAAAACTTGCTGTGAAGACATAAGGCATATCGACATTAATGGCAGCTTGTGCGGCGGCTTGGATTTCCTCTGCCGCTGACATCGTTTCAATCCAAATTACATCTGCCCCGCCATCTCTCAGGCCGCGCATTTGCTCTTCGAAAAATGCTCTGCAACTCTCATGCGTCAGCTCACCCATAGGCTCAAATAGCTCACCCGTAGGCCCAACAGAACCGGCAACAATAACGGGTCTGTTAGCGGCTTTGGCAATATCTCCCGCAATTTCCGCGCCTGCTTTATTTATCGCGTAAGTCTCATCTTCGGCTTTGTGTAATTTAAGCCTCGGCGCATTGGCCCCAAATGTGTTGGTCAAAATAATATCAGACCCGGCATCAACAAAGGCCTGATGCAAAGCGGCAGGTTTTTGCGGTTCGGATAGATTCCATAAGTCAGGCGGAAATCCCGGCTCGAGGCCCATTTCCATAAAATTTGTACCTGTTGCACCGTCTGCCAATAAAATAGCTTTTTGTGCCAATAGGTCTTGTAAAGATGAGCGCATTAACGTCTCCGCGTAATACGCACACCCACAGCTCGCGCATCCTTAATAGCTTCTAATTTAGCGGCAGTGACGCAAACCTGCTCGGCACGGTCATAGGATAAACAGGCCTTGGCCACGTCCTCAGCCAATGTTTCAACCAAATCAATATGTCCTTTTGCCAATATCTCTTTGATATGATCAACAATATGGTCATAGCGCAGGATATTGTGCATCTCATGATCACCATGCGGGCCCAGCGGCGTAATATCGACTGTGATATCAAAGCGGACGGATTGAGGCGCTTCATATTCATGTTCAAACACCCCGATAAAAGCGGGTAAAACCAAACCTTCAATCAAAATTTGATCGCAGGGCAAATCATCCCTTAGCCGCTCTTGAGCCAAGCCGGTATTATTCAGAACTTTCAGCATTGATTATCCTTCACGCCGTTTCACATGCATCTGACCTTTATCCGCTATTTTTTCAAGCTTTTCTGTCAGAATTAGGGATATCAATATCAGCTATACAGCCTTACTGGCTTGCATTATTTTCCTGCACATCACAAAAGCAGAGGGTGAACGGTGCCTCGCATATCAGCTTTAAAGCCTGTTATTATCCGGCCTTAAAAAATGCGCGGAGTCTTAAACGCTGCCAGGAACAAGCTGAGTGGCATCTCGCCCCTTTAAAAACCCGTATCCGTACCGAATTTCCGCAGAATGACGCAGAAGCCGTTTCCCTTGCCCGGAAAGCAGATGTAATTTTCTATTGGCAGAAAAGCGCTTTTTGGGGCGCGAAAGCCTCACATCGCCGCAAGGGCATTATAGTTGATGAATATGCCCAACAAGCTGTTGGAGATACGCTCGATGCTTTTGTCGCCCGTCACCTAAAGCCCCATTCTTCAGATCATTCGGATGAGTTCTTTAAGCGCGTTCGAGAAAGACGCCCAAATATCAATCAAGCTCTTATCATAGGCTCTGGCCCTGATATGGCCGCTCTAGAAGATTATAATTCCAACAAAAACGATACAACGCTTACACTTTACCTCAGCACATCTGTCTTAAATGAACGGGCCTGCGAGATTTGTCCGCCTGATATTATCATCGCCGTTGACGGGCCCTCACAATTTGGCCCGTCTGAAACAGGGCGCCGTTACCGTGACCGGGCAGCCGAGCTGATAAGAGATTATGGTAGTCTTATGTTGGTCCCTGAGCAGCATTTGCCATCTGTTCAGGCCCACTGGCCAAAAGATATTCAAAATCATATTTTTGCAGTTCCTCTCACGCGCGTCGTAGAATATGGACATAGCTTAAAAAATCAGTGGCACTACGAACCGACGAGCAATGTTCTCACCTCTTTCGGACTACCTTGCGCAGCAAGCTTTACGACGTCTATTTACTTCGCAGGGGTAAGCCTTTCGCAAGGTGATGATACCACGCCTAGCAACGCCCATCACTGGAGCCATATTGACGAGGCGCTTTATCAAAAGCACGTTGCGCCTATGTTGATCTGTCACCCGGCGGCAGGGCAAGAAGATGGCGGATATATGGACCGCCATCATTTGAGGCTCAGCCGTGAACTTTCCGCGTATAATGCTTTGGGTGTGGAGTTTTCAAAATTAGGCCACTCCCCCTTAAATATAGACCCTGTCAAATATGACCGGGCCACAGCACAAACGCCGCCTCTTAAGGTGCGTTTTTTTGAAACCATCGCAAAGATTGAACATAGACCCGAAATTGTCATTTTAGCAGTCTTTATTCTTACTGGCCTCTTGGGAAGCGCCCTTGAATATAGTATAGGAATAAAGATGCTAGGGTTCATCATATCCGGGGGGATAGCCGTATTTTTGGTCGCAGGACTATTGTTTCTGCGGCTTCGGCAAAATCGTCTTACAGCCCGTCTTGAGAACAAACTTAGCCAACAACAGACCCAGCAATTTGCCAACCTCTCTGAACGCTTAGAGGCTCTTGAGGCTAAGAAATAGTCTACATTAGAACATCAGATAGTCACTTGCTCTCGGCCTTATTATTCTTTAACTGCCGCTTTATTGGTCATCCTTACAGGATGTGAATATGGGAATGGGGTGAAAAGCCTCGACTGCACCCGCAGCTGTAATGGGTTAGCGGTCTTACACATGTCACTGGAGTTTCCGGGAAGACGTAAGACATGCGATTAGCCTTAAGTCAGAAGACCTGCCAATGACGTCGCCAGCGCGCACGGGCGGGACCGACCGATGCGCATGGATTAGCGGGCAATGGTGCCCTCTCCAATGACGACACTTGTTAAACATTCGCGCATCCCGCGCGATACATGGAGTCGTGCTATGAAACGATTTTTACTTGGGGCCGCGATTGCTGCCCTATTGGCGCCCAATGCTTTTGGGCAGGTGCAGGCGGATTATGAGTATCCATTAGAAATATGGTTGGATAAAAAGTTTGAAGAAGCTGAAAGAAATAACGAAATACTTTTAATTCACCCCCCGACCTTTGATAGTCGTCAGATAATCGTCACGGGATCGAGAATTGGGTATAGTAATATTGAAGGCCTGACAGTTCCAAGCTCGATACTTAATGTTGGGGACATTGAAACACGCGGTCAGCAATATATATCCGACCTGCTTCGCACCCTCCCCGGCATTGCGGTCAATACTTCTGGTCCCGGCGGGGGCCTGACACAAATCCGTATGCGGGGCTCCGAAGCTAACCATGTCCTCGTCTTGATTGACGGCGTTGAAGTGGCCAATCCGAGTTCAGGTGAATTTGATTTTTCCGGACTCCGCGCCGAAGATGTCGTCCGCATCGAAACGCTGCGCGGCGAGCAATCGGCGCTTTATGGGTCTGATGCCATTGGCGGCGTTATCAATATCATCACCCGCGCGGGCTCTATCCAAGAAGGCTGGCGTGCCTCTGTCGAAGCGGGAAGCCGCGAGACGATCGAAGGTCAAATCAGCGCCATTCTTCCACTAGGCGGCGCAGCTCTGTCCATAAATGGTAACGCCTTTAACACAGAAGGGTATGACATTTCAGGCCTTGGCGGTGAAGATGATGGATCGCAATCACGTAGCCTTAATCTCGGCCTCAATAATGTTGAGCTCGGCGGTCTCACCCTTTCCGCTAAATTCGGCACCTCAAAACTCGACACGCAATTTGATAGTGATTCTGATTTTGACGGACGCTTGAATGATACAAATGGCGAAACGACTGTCAAAACAGAAACCGCGCGTGTCGATGCCCGTTTTGACCTTGCAGGGTTTTCCCATCTCATCACCTCTCATATGGTAGATACGGATACGGATACGCGTGGAGGCTTTTCCACACGGTCCAAAGGCGCACGTCACGGTATAAATTGGGCCGCAGAAAAAGAGTTTGGTGACAGCACTTTTACCGCCTTAGCCGAAGCTGAACACGAATCTTATTCCATTGTTCCGAACTTTACCGAAGCCGATGCCGAACCCGATAATTGGGTTTATGCTCTTGCTGGCGATTACCGATATAATGCAGGACCAATATCTTTCACCGCCTCTGCGCGTCACGATATTAACGACCTGTTCAACGACGCCACAACATGGCGTATTGGCGGCGGCTATGCCTTTGAAGACTTTGGAGGTCGTCTCCGCGCCTCTATCGGAACAAGCGTAAAGAACCCCTCAATGATTGAACTTTTCGGTTTCTTCCCTGCCTCACGCTTTACGGGCAATCGTGACTTACAACCCGAAGAATCGCTTGGCTTTAGCCTTGGTTACGAACAGAAGCTGGGGGATTTAAATCTCTCAATCGATTATTTCCGCTCAGACCTAAAAGATGAAATAACGACAGTATTTAATCCTGATTTTACCTCAACGGTTATAAACTTGGACACCGATAGCACCCGTCAAGGCGTAGAACTAGAAGCCCGCTGGAGTCTTTCAGACCAGCTTTCTGCGCGTGGCTCCGCTACCTTCCTTGACAGTGACCAAAATGATATTGAAGAAATTCGGCGCCCTGACTTTATCGCCAGTGCGACTGTTACCTATCAGCCTATCGACGATTTATCCCTCACCGCGTCGCTAGATCATAATGGCAGCCAGCTTGATACAGATTTTGGCACATTCCAAAATGTCACTCTTGAGGCTTTCACCTTAGTCGGCCTTAACGCATCTTATAATCTGGATGATTATTTCACGCTAACCTTGCGTGGAGACAATCTGCTGGATGAAGACTACCAAGAAGTCTTTGGTTACGCTTCACCAGGCCGCGCCGTCTATGCCGGCTTAAAGGCTAATTTCTAGAGTTGAGAATTTACTCTGTTTCAGGGCGTTCAATGGTAGGGTTAATCGGATTGATCACATCTTCGCCCTGAAACGCATAGTAGCGCGAAACTTCATATCCCTGTTCGCGCAGCATCTCGATGACGCTATCCTCGCCAAGTAAATGGCTTGTCCCAACGGCAGCAAAACCAGTCCCGCTACCTTCCATGAATTTCACAAATTCTACGATCCACTTTCTGTTACGCTGCGTGATGAGCGCGTCATAGAAAATGGGCGATTTGCTTTTCAACGGAGCTACCATTTCCCGCGTTAAATAATCTGTGCTGCCCACGGCCCAAGCCTTAGCAACATTCATTAAATCATCGCCTAGACTATTAAACCCTTCCAATGTCTCGGTTAGTAATGAGAGTTGTATAGACTTAGCTTGATCTGCAGAGACACGGATTTGATCCTCTATTGTTTCCAAATAAATTATATTTTTTTGCTCGCGCCGCGCCCGTGATTTCAGCGCGTCATCCGCAGATAATTCAGGAGACAAGCCTGCATTTGTGGCCGCTGCCACCGTCAAAAATTCGCTCGCGAGCCATGGCTTCATACTATCTAAGGCCGCAAGACTGATCTCTCCATTATGAGCGGCAGCATCAAGTAATTTTAACTGATAGCTATCAAGGCTATCTGACAAGCGGAGTCCATCTTGGCGCATGCCCAAGCTTGTTGTCAGAACGGCGGCTTGAACCTGCCCGTCCGGGCCTGTATCGACTTCAAAGAAAATTGTGCCCGCCTCATTAAAAGCACTGCGCATATCTTCTTTCTGCCAATCTAGATCTGTCGGTAAAAGATGCACAGTCCCGTAAAGATAGAGCGTGGAGTTAAAGTCTTTCACCGTCCATATCGCTGGCCCGTCATTACGATCTCTCGCGGCATTGACCTTATCATCTACACCCGAAATAACGGGCGTGTCGCCACAGGCGACCAATAGAGTTGCGATCAAGGGAAGCAAGTATTTTAACATAAAAACCTATTGAACAGTTGGGCCCTAAAATTCAATGTTTCTTTTCATCGTTGATTTTCCCATAGGGGCTTGCATAAGGTCATTGCGCAGACACCGCGCTTGGCCTAAAGGACACTCCATGCTCGCACCCGTAGCTCAGCTGGATAGAGCGCTGCCCTCCGAAGGCAGAGGTCATAGGTTCAAATCCTATCGGGTGCGCCATTTTTTGTTTGCGGGTTGCCGCCCACCAACCCAACCCGCGCCTACATTTCCAAAGAAAATGCTGCAACACCGCGTAAAGCTTTTTCAAAGAAAAAGCGCAGAGCTAACAATTATTCTTCTTTTATCACTTACCTCCACGGCCCAAGCCGCCGACACCCCTACCATCGCCAGCACATCTCTTTGCGGAGACAGTTATCTCCTAGCACTCGCGCCAAACCATATCTCCGCCCTCTCATGGCAGTCACGCACTCCATTATCGCGCGCGCGCGAGCGGCAGCGCGATCTTCCGCAAATATGGGATGACCCTGAAATTCTGATGAAAGCCAAGGCAGACATAATTCTGTTTGGCTCTGGCGAAGGACAATATTCTAGCAAATTAAAGGCCCGCCCCCTCAAACTGATTTGGGGTGAAGACTTTTCAAATATTCAAACTAATGCGCAGCTTATAACTGACGCCTTAAATATTCGGTCCGACATATCTGAGGATTGGGCCAAACGCATTGAAGCTTTGAACATCCATGCAGAGGCCCGCCATAAAAAACCCAAAATACTTTATCTCTCCCGTTCTGGTGGTTCTGCAGGAACAGGGACCTTAGTTGACGCTGCCATTACGGCTGCCGGCGGTATAAATGCTGTCGAAACTACGGGATGGTTTACGCCGGACCCAGAACATATCGTCGCCTATAAACCTGATCTCATCATCACGAGTTATTTTAAGAACGGGTATGAATCTGTACAATCCACCGCCGTGCGAAACAAAGTGGTTCAGCGCTATATTGCGGCGCATCCCAATATCGAGATTGACGGCAAACTTTGGCCTTGCGCGGGGCCCGGATTGATAGAAGCCGCAGAGCGCATTTCCGCTGCGATAGATAAATTGCCATGAAGTTAGCATTCCTCATCATCGCGTCTCTTGCCGCCTTATTGGCTTCGCTTTTCTTCGGAGCGGCAGATCTATCAATCTCTCAAACGCTTGGCGCTCTGGCGGGGCAGGGCCGCGAGATAGATGTGACCATTGTCAGAGAACTGCGTCTGCCGCGCGCGCTATTGGGCGCCGTGATTGGCGCAGGACTTGGCGCATCCGGTGCCGCGCTCCAAGGTTACACACGTAACCCTCTGGCTGCACCGGGTATATTAGGCTTCACATCTTGCGCAGCTCTTGGCGCAGTTCTGGCACTTTATTTTGGTTTCAGCCAAGCCGTCCCCTTTGCTGCACTTCTCGGCACGGCCTTAGGCGCTCTTTTAATTCTAAAAATAGCCGGGCCGCGCAAAGGGGCTTCTACCCTGATACTCGCGGGTGTTGGTGTGGGCGCTTTGGCAACGGCCTTAACTGGCCTAATTATGAATTTTGCGCCCAATCCTTGGGCACTTTCCGAAATTGTCTATTGGCTCATGGGAAGCCTGAAAAATGCGGAGCTAGGCGGTTTGTTGGTCTGTGCTCCGCTCACGGGTCTAGGCATTGCTTTGCTCATTATTATTGGCCCTGACCTGCGCACGCTCAGCCTTGGTGAGGAGACAGCGGCGAGCCTTGGCGTCTCTTTAGGAAAGGTTCGCGCGGGGTTGATTGCTGGAACTGCGCTTTGCGTGGGCAGCGGCGTTGCCATTGCCGGTGCTATTGGGTTTATTGGGCTGTTCGTACCTCATATTATACGGCTGATATTTGGCCCGGACCCTTTGCGGCTTATCCCGTTTTCAGCTATTGGCGGTGCCGGATTCTTGGTCTTCGCCGATGTTATTACCCGCACCCTTACAGGTCCCGGAACGCAGCTTTACCTTGGTATTTTAACGTCCCTTATTGGCGTGCCATTTTTCCTTTATTTGGCCGTGAAGGAGACGCGGACATGATAAGTTTTGAAAAACTCTCTTCAGGATATGGCCCTTGTGATGTTTTGCAATCGGTTAGCGCAATAGCAAATCCCGGTGTGCTTATTGCCCTTATCGGCCCGAATGGCTGCGGAAAATCCACACTACTGAAAACACTGTGCGGCCTAATCACAGCGAGTTCAGGAGAGATTGATATTGGCGGCAAAAACCTCTCAGACTTACCCCTGAAAGCTCGTGCTAAGACTTTAGCTTATCTGGCACAATCGCGCGAAGCCCTGCCGAGCATGACAGTTGAAGAGGTCGTGCAATTAGGGCGCGCCCCCTATCGCGGAGGCCTTGGTAAAATAAGTGCTGAAGGTAAAGCAGCCATCTCATCTGCCCTAGCCCGCACACACTCAGATGTTTTTAAAACGCGGCGCTTTGACAGTCTCTCCGGCGGGGAGCAAGCCCGTGTTTTACTCGCCCGCGCCTTAGCCGTTGAAGCGCCTGTGATGCTTGCCGATGAGCCTATCGCAGCGCTGGATCCTTATTATCAGCTCTCCATGATGCAGATATTAAAGGCCGAAGCCCTATCGGGTAACACCGTGATCACGGCCCTTCACGACCTTTCATTGGCCGCTCAATTTGCGGACCATATTTGGATGATGCATCAAGGGAAAATTATCGCGGACGGAAAACCAAATGATGTTTTGAATGCCGAAAATTTGAAAACTGTCTTTGGAGTTAAACTACCCAAGGGCGGATTTAAAGCGCTTGAATTATCAGCTTAACACTCCACCACATTGACCGCTAATCCGCCTTGACTTGTTTCTTTATATTTTGATGACATATCAAGGCCCGTCTGGCGCATGGTCTCTATGACCTGATCAAGACTGACCTTCATCGCGCCATCCGCATGAAGCGCCAACCTCGCCGCATTGACCGCTTTCACGGCCCCAATCGCATTGCGCTCAATACAGGGGATTTGCACAAGTCCGCCAACAGGATCGCAGGTCAGACCGAGATTATGTTCCATACCGATTTCCGCTGCTTGGGCCACTTGCTGAGGGTTTGCGCCCCAAACCGCTGCAAGGCCGCCTGCCGCCATGGAACAAGCCACACCAACTTCGCCTTGGCATCCCATTTCTGCACCAGAGATCGACGCCCGCTGTTTATAAAGCAGCCCTATCCCTCCTGCTGTTAGTAGGAATTTTCGGATGTTCTGCGGAAGGCAATTTTCACCTGCGCAATAATGTTTAACCACCGCTGGAATAATCCCCGCCGCACCATTGGTGGGGGCCGTCACGACTTGGCCGCCACTGGCATTTTCTTCATTCACGGCCATGGCATAAACATTCAACCAGTCAAAAAGCTGTTCGCGTTCATTTGACATGGGCGAACTATGCAATTTTTGCCAAAGTTTGGGCGCGCGGCGCATGACCTCTAGCCCGCCTGGCAGAATGCCTTCAGTCTCCAGGCCTCTTGCGATACAAGCCATCATGACGGACGCTGTATGGTCCAGTGCTATATCCGTTTCCGCGCGAGGTCGCATAGCATCCTCATTGGCATATATAATATCAGCGATAGGTTTTTTATGGACTGCGCATAATTCCAAAAGCTCGGCCGCAGAGCCAAAAGGATAAGGCACATCAGGGCCAATTTCTATAAGGTCATCTTCAACCGGCATTTCCATCTGACGCTTTGAGGCAATAAACCCTCCGCCTGTGGAATAATAAGTTTGCGTACGTAAAAGCTTATTTTCGGCATCAAAGGCCGAAAGTTTCATTCCATTAGGGTGTAGTTCCGCAGGTGTCTCATAATCAAATACAAGATCTATTTCTGGGTCAAAATTTATGAGTTGCTTGCCCAATAGTTTTAGCTGTTTTTCCGAGTAAACGCGTTCCACATCCGCATCAGCAGTGTCTGGATTAAGAGTTTCAGGCTCCAAACCCAGAAGACCAAGAATAACAGCTTTAGGCGTAGCATGACCGCCCCCCGTCAATGCGAGAGACCCTTGGAGTTCAACGACAATACGCGTCGTTTTGGATAGACGGGCTTTACGGCGCAAGCTTTCGCCGAAACGCTTTGCGATACGAATAGGCCCGACCGTATGACTGGAAGACGGGCCGATACCGATACGAAATATGTCGAGCACGGATAACATAGATTTCGCCTATCAGAGATTTTAGGGTAGTCCATGCCCAAAATGCGACATTAGCGCAATTAAAGTGACCCGTTAATCAGTTTCATAATTCCTGAAAAATCGAGCCCATCTTTTTCCGCAGCTTCCATCAAGGCATATAGCGCTTCGGATTGCGTCCCGAGCGGCGTAGCTGCGCGGGCCGAAGTCGCCGCATCTTGAGCAAGCCGTAAGTCTTTGAGCATCATCGCGGCTGTAAAGCCGGGCTGATAATCGCGGTTGGACGGCGCTGACTCCACAGGGCCCGGCGCGGGACAGTAACTTGTCATGGACCAGTTTTGACCACTGGCGGTTGAGGAAATATCGTAAAATGTTTGCGCGTCCAGGCCGAGTTTTTCCGCGAGGTTAAATGCCTCACAGGTCCCGATCATGTGAATGCCGAGCAGCATATTATTGCAGATTTTAGCCACCTGCCCGTTACCTGCATCGCCGGCATGGAACACATTTTTCCCCATAATATCCAGGAATGGCTTGGCGCGGCCATAGGCCTCTGCCGTTCCGCCGCACATAAAGGTGAGCGTTCCCGCTGCCGCGCCTCCAACCCCGCCAGAGACGGGGGCGTCAATCATCTCAAAATCTTTATGCGTAGCCGACCCAATCACTTCACGTGCAGAGGCCACATCAATGGTCGAACAATCTATCATCAATGTGCCTTTTTGGGCATGTGCAAAGACGCCATCTTCGCCGCCATAAACCATTTTCACATGCGCTCCTGCGGGAAGCATCGTAATTACAACATCGGCTTTTTCAACTGCGTCCTGTATATGTCTTGCCGCCACACAACCTGCTGTGACTGCGCGAACAACGGCTTCTTCGGAAATATCCAAAGCCCGAACGTCATGCCCGGACTTAGCAAGATTGCTCGCCATGCCAATGCCCATATTGCCCAGACCGATAAAGGCGATTGTGGTCATGACAAAAACTCCTGCGGGGGTTTAGCCGTTTTTCTAAACAACCTTTGTACTTGCGGTTCAGTGGCATCATTTACGGTCTCATGTGACCATTTCGGGTTGCGGTCTTTATCAATCAATTGCGCACGAATGCCTTCATAGAAATCTTGCGTCTTTAGAAAGTTTAGCGAAATATCCAGCTCTTGCGTCATGACCTCTTTAAAATTCAGTTTGGCCCCGCGCCGTAGGGCTTCGAATGTCACGCACATAGCGAGAGGAGATTTACGGCGAATATTGTTAGCTTGTTTGGCCGCCCATTCGCTTCCGTCTTCATCTAGGGCGCGCAATATAGCTGGGACTGTTTTTTCGCCAAAAGCCTTTACGGCGCCAGGAATAAGTTCACTTACGGGCGGGGTTTGCACGAAATCAATCATGACATTTGCGACAGCCGCATCAGAACCATCAAGCTTAGCTCTGCCCAAAGCTTTAATAAGGTCACCATGCCTTTCGCTTGGCACAAAGGCATTGGCCACGCCGACGTGACAGCTTTGCCCCGCATCAAGCCGTGCCCCTGTCAGGCCAAGCCATTGGCCCATATCCATACCCAAACGCGGAAGGAAATAAGTGCCGCCAACATCGGGGAAATACCCTATTCCTGTCTCTGGCATAGCGAAGACAGTCGCGTTGCCCGCCACGCGCAAACGCCCATGAACAGAAAGCCCAACGCCGCCGCCCATAACGAACCCATCAATCAGCGTAATGTAAGGTTTGGAATAACGGTGAATAAGCTCGTTAAGCGCATATTCAATCCGCCAAAATTCTTCAGCACGGCTATCGCCTGCCTTGCCGCTATCATGAAGCAAGATAACATCCCCGCCCGCACAAAAAGCGCGTTCACCCTCACCGTCAATCAGGACAGCGCCAATATTAGGGTCTTTTTCCCACGCCACGAGAAGGCGGGTGATTTCTTCGCACATGGCATAGGTGAGCGCATTAAGCGCCTTGGGCCGGTTCAGTGTGATATGACCGAGATTGCCAATAATCCGGGATTTAATTTCTTGGGTCATAATACACTATCTATCATCTGAAATCTGAAAACCTGTCAGAGATTGCCGTAAGCTGTCCATTTCGCAAGCCTGATTTATATCATCCATTATTTTTGTCTTTTCTGACATTGCCTTTTTTATTTCGTCCGGCGTGAGTGCGCTTCTTACCCTCATATCACTGATTTGAATATCCAATCTACGCTTTTCCATTTCAGCTTCATAACAGAGCGAAACCACCCCTTCTGTAATCTCGGCTGTGAATGCCAAGGGATTAGGACTTGTTTCGCAACCCTCACGCGCAGGCCCCGTTCCCAACTTTAATTCAACTAAGCAATCACTGTCGAAATTCAGGAGTTCATCAAGAGACACGTCATTGGCATTTGGTAGTCTGGTGATAGACATATTGGAATTATTCAACATTTCTTGTGCTGATTTTCCTGACCGCAGATAATCTTGCTTCGGGTTATCAAGAACGGAGTCATTCATCACGAAGAGGATAACATTCAGCACAATAATGCCGACTAACATTTCGTTTCTAGAGGGCTTAAAACTCATTACTGTCTCAACAGGCTCCGAGACACAATCATGCGCATAATCTGGTTGGTGCCTTCTAATATCTGATGCACCCGTAAATCTCTCACAATCTGCTCGATTTCATATTCCGAAAGATAACCATAACCACCATGAAGCTGTAGCGCGTCATTGGCGATTTTGCTGCACATATCGGTGCAGAACCGTTTGGCCATCGCGCAGGCTGCACCCGCATTAGGTAGTTTTTTATCCAGCATATCGGCTGCGCGGTAAATCATCATGCGTGAGGCTTCTAGCTCCGTTGCCATATCGGCGAGCATGAATTGGGTGTTTTGAAACTCAGAAATAGCTTTGCCAAATTGTTTGCGGTCTTTCGTATATTGTAATGACGCGTCGAGGGCTTTCTGCGCCCCGCCGAGGCTACACGCCCCAATATTAATGCGCCCGCCATCAAGTCCGCTCATCGCGAATTTAAAGCCGTCCCCTTCAGCCCCGACGCGGTTTTCGGCAGGGATGCGGCAATCTTCCATTATGACTTGAGCTGTAGGCTGTGCGTTCCAACCCATCTTTTTTTCATTCGCGCCAAAGCTAAGCCCTGGCGTGCCTTTCTCCACCACAAAAGTCGACACGCCCTTTGCGCCATCATCCGACGTGCGCGCCATAACAACATATATATCCGACCACCCTGCGCCCGAGATAAATGTCTTAGTGCCGTTGAGGATATAGTCATCCCCATCCCGCTTAGCCTTGGTTGTCAACGACGCCGCATCAGAGCCTGCCCCCGGTTCGGTCAAGCAATAGCTGGCAATTAATTCGCCCGCCGTTAAGAGCGGCACATATTTCGCGCGGACAATATCATCGCCATAACGATCCACCATCCATGTCGCCATATTATGAATGGTCATCATCGCCGTATGGGACACATCCCCCGCCGCGAGTTGTTCAAAGACTAGGGCGCTATCGAGCCGCGAAAGCGCCGTACCGCCATAGTCTTCAGAGCTATACATGCCCATAAACCCAAGCTCTGCCGCTTTGGCAAAAACGCTACGATCCAGAAACTTCTCCTCATCCCATTTGGCGCTATCCGGCGCGAGTTCTGTGGCCGCGAAATTCTTCGCCATATCCTGAATGAGCGTTTGTTCTTCTGTGAGTTGGAAGTCCATTTAGCTTTATTCCTAATCAAAATATCTTCGCTCATCCCGACGCAGGTCGGGATCCAAGCAATGTTCGAGGCATCTTTTGTATAGCTCTGGATGCATTCCCATACCAGGCAAAGGCCACATAGGAGAGCTGTGAATATCAACCCAAAGAGGATTCATATCCTCAATTAAATTTAACTTCCATTGACGTTTCCATTCCTTAATTTGACGCTCTTTTTTGAAAGCTTCATCTCTGGTTTCAAATTCTTGATACCAAATAAGGTGCTTTAACTTATAGCGTTTTGAAAAACTTTCAAAGGCCCCCGTAATATGTTGCTCCATACGCGTTCCGATATCGTCAGTATGACCTGTATAAAGCGTGCCTTTATAAGCATTGGTGATTATATATGTCCAAAATGTGAGTTCGTACATGTCGTCACCTCAGCTTGGTCCCCGACATGCGTCGGGGTGAGCGATGAGTGGGGAGTTTGGAATGTGAACAAGAAAACACGGTTTAATTATTTGTCCTTTTATTCCGCATCTCATATCGCCGCATCGGCATTGCGTCTATTCGGCTGAATAAGTCTTCTTGAGTAAAATCATTATACCAACGCGCCTTTACACCTGTGTCTTTCCCGATGAGAATAAATTCTGGTGCATTTTTACAGGCAGCTTTTTGTCGTAACTTATCGCTATAATCATGATGCTTGGCCTTTTCGATAAGATCATCTTCATTTGCATTTGTAATTCCGAGCACAGTTGAAACTGTTCTCTTCGATATTTCAACCATGACTAAGTCGCGTTCAATAAATTCATCCCAATAAGTATTCTTGTAGAACCTATTGATTTTTCCAGAGTCAGTATTTTCACCTGAGCAGACACCAAGAATGCTGTCTTTACCAAGAGGGGATGGCGTCAGCATTTTTGAATAAATTGTCGGCTCAGAAGCTTCTATACTGGCATGATAACATCCAATGCCTGTGCAGAGGCATAATATGATGAACAGACGTCTTACGGCAATCATAACTGCTCCCTAAAACGTCGGAATGATAAAGGCGCTGTCATCCGTCTCGCCTTCGGGCCATCTTTGTGTGACTGTTTTTACCTTTGTATAAAACCGCAAGCCTTCCATGCCATATTGGTTCGCATCACCAAAGGCGGAGCGTTTCCAACCGCCAAAGCTGTGATAGGCCACCGGCACAGGGATGGGGACGTTGATGCCAACCATGCCGACTTCGACGCGGTCAGCAAACTCTCTGGCAGCGCGGCCATTTTGGGTGAAGATGGCAACGCCGTTCCCGTATTGATGTTCAGAGGGTAAGCGTAAAGCATCTTCAAATGTCTCCGCACGAACAATCTGCAAAACAGGGCCAAAAATTTCGTCTTGATAGGTTTCCATATCGGACGTCACATTATCGAGCAGGCTTGGCCCGATGAAAAAGCCGTCTTCATAGCCTTGCAAACTAAAGTCCCGCCCATCGACGAGCAGCGTTGCACCCTCATCGACTGCCTTAGTGACTTGGGCTTTAATAGAGTCGCGGTGCACGCCCGTGACCACGGGGCCATAATCGGCTTCGGGGTCTTCGGACACGCCGACTTTCATGGCCTCAATCGCGGGCAGCATTTTCTCTAAGAACCGTTCTGCCGTCCCCTCGCCCACAGGCACAACAACGGGCAGCGCCATACAGCGTTCCCCCGCCGAGCCATAAGCTGCGCCGAGAATATCTTTCACCGCTTGATCCATATTGGCATCGGGCATGATGATACCGTGATTTTTCGCCCCGCCCATACATTGCGCGCGTTTGCCATTCGCTGTGGCGCGGGCATAGACATATTGCGCGATATCGGATGAGCCGACAAAGCTGACCGCTTTAATCGTGGGATGATCGCAAATCGCATCCACAATTTCTTTATCGCCATTGATACATTGCAACAGGCCGACAGGGCCGCCCGCCTCGACAAATAATTCGGCCAGTTTCATCGGCACAGAAGGGTCTTTTTCTGACGGCTTAAGGATACAGGCATTACCCGTCGCAATCGCCATACCGAACATCCACATCGGGATCATGGCGGGGAAATTAAAAGGCGTAATTCCCGCGACAACGCCGAGCGGCTTGCGCATTGAATAAACGTCAATCTCTGGCCCGGCGCCGTAAGTATGCTCACCTTTTTGGCCATGCGGAACACCGCAGGCAAATTCGATCACATCAATGCCGCGAATAACATCACCGCGGCTATCGGCGAGGACTTTGCCGTGTTCAGAGGAAAGCATCGCGGCGAGTTCATCCATATGCGCTTCGACAAGCTGTTTGTAAGCAAACATGACGCGAGAGCGTTTTTGGGGATTGGTTTTCATCCAAGCGATTTGTGCCTCGGCGGCAGATTTCACGGCAGCATCCAACTCAGCCGGCGTCGCCATATTAACCTGAGCCTGAACATCGCCCGTATTGGGATTGAAGATGTCTTTTGTGCGGCCTGATGTGCCGGCTACCAGTTGTCCGTCGATGAAATGACCAATCTGTTTCATGATGTCGTCCTTATTTTTACAGCCCTTATACAGAAGCTCGGCGCAAAATTCTGCCTAATTTAGGGGTCATTCTACTCTGCAGCGGTTTTATCAGATATAGGATGGCTGAAGGTGAAATGCTCATAAATGGGGCTTTCCAAGCGGCGCTTAAACTCAACTGATCCCCCATGCCAATTATTAGTCACGCGGGCCCCGTCCTTATACCAACTCGCCTCAATTTTTGCCCATGCGAGCTTGGACAATTTCTCCTGCGCTTCTGTGTTATAAGCATCTTCGGCGGACTTACTCACAGAGACCATCCCTTCGCCCGCCTTAGCAATAAGTTTTAATATATGCTCAAATTGCGCTTCCAATTTATAAATGATGGATGTGTGTCCCGTATTAGTATTGGGCCCATAAAGCATAAACATGTTCGGGAAGCCGGACGTTGTTACGCCTAAATAAGCAAATGCCCCCTCATTCCAATGCTCCCGCAACTCAGTTCCTGCCTCGCCCGTAACAGCGATCTCTTTTAAGAAAGGATTTGTATGAAACCCAGTCGCATAAATGATGACATCATGTGGATGAACTTTGCTGGTCTTGGTTTGAATGCCAGCTTTCTGAATGCGGGCAATGCCGTCTGTTTCAAGGGTTACATTATCGCGGCCAATCGCTTTGTAATATGTATCAGATAATAAAATACGTTTGGCCCCAACAGGGTAATCAGGTTTTAATTTTGTGCGTTTCTCAGCGTCTTTGACATGGGCTTTTATCTCAAGCGCATTTAATCCTCTCACCAATGCGCCGCGCAATTTCGCTCCCTTGATAACGGGCCAAATGAAATATTCGCCCTGACACCAAAGCCCGCCACGATAAAGCTTGGCTATGACCGGCACTTTCTTCGCAAGCCATTTTTCAAAACGGGAATATGGGCGGTCATGCTTATTGATGATCCAATTTGGACTACGTTGATATACCGTCAAATGCTTGGCGATTTTAGCGACTTCAGGGATAAGCTGTGCGGCGCTGGCCCCTACGCCAATGACGGCAACATTTTGACCGCTCAGATCAACAGAATGGTCCCATTGCGCAGAGTGGAAACTCGGCCCCTTATAATCAGCCTTACCATCGAAATCTGGGACAGAAGGGTGATGGAGCTGTCCTATGGCGCTGACAAAAAATTGGCAGTTATAGACCTCTCCGTCTTGGGTTTTTATTATCCAACGACCATCCGTATAGTCAGCCCTTTTTACAGCTTGGCCGAATTTAACATGGCGGAGAATATCATTATCTCGAGCAAAGCTTTCAATATAGCTTAGTATCTGTGGCTGCTTTGACCATTTAAAATCCCAACCTGGGTTTGGGGCGAAGCTGTATGAATAAAGAGAGGAGGCAATATCGCATTCCGCGCCCGGATAGGTGTTGTGCCGCCAAGTACCGCCAACCCCGTCAGCTTTTTCCAGAATAATAAAATCCTCAATACCTGATTGCTTCAATTTATATGCAAGACCCAAGCCTGCAAAACCCGCCCCGACTATTACAAGCTTATATCTGTCTTGATGCACGCCTTAACCTCCCGTCACAGACATGTGCCGCGCGACCGCTGGTGCCGCGCCGCGATCGGAAATATCGAAATTATGTTTTTCCGGCTTTTGATGCATGGCCAAATTAAGCAGTGCCGATAAATCCTCTTGCGGATTTGCCCCCCGAATTGCCTCACGCAAATCTAGCTTGCCGCCATGCCCAAGACAGGTATAGATCTGCCCTGTGCATGTCACGCGTACGCGATTGCAGCCCGCGCAAAAATTATTTGTCAGCGGCGTAATCAGCCCCAAAATTCCGCCTGTCTCGGCCACTTTGACATAACGCGCAGGTCCGCCTGTTTTTAGCGGCGTGTCTATCAGTGTAAAACGTTCTTTCAACTGATCACGGATTGCCGTGAGCGGGATATATTGGTCAACGCGATCTTCATCAATCTCGCCTAAAGGCATGACCTCAATTAAGGTCATATCCATGCCGCGCTCATGCGCCCATATCATCAGATCTGGAATCTCAGCATCATTTGTGCCTTTCAGCGCAACCGTATTAATCTTAACTTTCAGACCAGCCTGCTGAGCCGCATCAATGCCCCGCATAACATTATCAAGCGCTGCGCGGCGCGTAAGCTTTAAGAAGGTGTCAGGGTTGCGGCTATCGAGAGAGACATTTATGCGCTCCAGACCATTCGCTTTGAGGTCTTTAGCAAATTTTGAAAGTTGCGTCCCATTTGTCGTAAGCGTAATTTCATCAAGCGCTCCGCTTTCACGGTGGCGGGATAGATTTTTAATAAACTCCATGAGACCTCTCCGCACCAAAGGCTCGCCCCCAGTTAGGCGGATTTTTCTGATCCCGCGCGCGATAAAAGACCCGCAAAGACTATCAAGTTCTTCTAGAGTCAATAAATCCTTGCGCGGCAGAAAAGTCATATTCTCGGCCATGCAATAAGTGCAGCGCAGATCACATCGGTCCGTCACTGACAGGCGAAGATAAGTTATCTCCCGCCCAAAACTATCGGTAAGTTGGCTCTCCATAAGGCTGAGTTTATGAGCGGCAATTACGCGGCTGACAAGCACCAAAGATGAATGCCGCCTATAAGGTAGAGGCGCCTGATTTTTATAGCTCTTTTTCCGCAGTTACCGCTTGATATCTGCGGCTATGACACATATATGACGCGCGCGGGGTGGAGCAGCCCGGTAGCTCGTCAGGCTCATAACCTGAAGGTCGTAGGTTCAAATCCTACCCCCGCAACCAGTTTCAAAAACAGCCCGCTCACAAGCGGGCTTTTTTGTGAACAACGTGCAGAAAAAACGCGCAGCCTTAGCGCGTTCTTTTATGCGCGAATTAACTACATGCCTCAGTTAACATCCACCTTCCGTAAAAGGTGTATGTTTCTCCTGACAATTATAAAAACTTAGAAACAATTTTCTCTAAATCTTGAAAACAAGACTTATAGACTAATGGGGATTTCCCAACTTTATCAGGAGCCCCTTTTTCCAAGGAACAAGTATCCACTAAACGTTCTATAGATTTAGGAAGTAAAGTTTCTAGGGGAACTTTCCATTCAAATATTCCAGCTTCGACATCAAGGTGCACATTTGCCCTAAAAGCAGAAATTATTGGATACGCCCAGCCATTAGGTACGAGATACTCTGTTTTTTCGTTTATGAAATGAAGTTTTATATTTTTTCGCTTAACAGACACTGCCTTCCCAGCAGATGTTGCTAAGATACCTTTTTTTACCTCATCATGTAATCGTAATATCTCAGGCAACTTGGAGATTAAGAGAATGACTAACTTTTTTTCTTTTTTTGCATCCTCCGAAAAATACGTTAGCCCATATTTCCGACTGTTATAGAGAGATGTAGGAAACTTATTTTCGGGGAAGCGTTTAAGATTAAACATTTCAAGTAGGCATAAGACTTGAGAGATATAAAACTCACCATCTCCGCCCTGTTTGTAGAAAATTGCCTCCGCCCCTGGTTCGCCGACCATAATTTTCTTTATTTCTTCAAACTCTCCAATCAATTCAGCCAGAGACGGATCATCAACTTGCTTACTGCGATTAAGGCCCTCCGCCATTTCAACAACTTTGTCTTGTTCAATCTGACTCATTACATGAACTCGGACATAGGCATCCCTCAACGACTTAACTTTCTCTGCATCTGCCGTTTCTACAGCGTCTATAATAGCTGCATAAGTGTGTCCTCCGTTGACGATACCGTGAACCTGAGAATCTGACAGAACAAGCTCCATATACTCTTGTGAACCCGCTTGCTTGTAAGTTTTGACATCCTCAACAAGCAAATAGATGCCTTGATTTTTAATGGCCATGTCTCTTGGGTTTTCGTAAAGAGTTTCGAAAATCCCTTTAACTACATTTCCAGTAAGAGCGTTTTTTTCATCTCTTCTTGGGTTTCGGGGATTTACTTCAAGAAAATTTTCCAAATCAATAGGGATATCAGTTACCCTGACAAATGCACTTCCTAGTTTTGCACCATTCATTTCTGGAAGCGGTTGGCTTCGGAAAGAGTTTACTGGAATTTTAATTGAGGTTTTAGCACTTTTACGCAGGCCAAGCGTTTTTGTAGACGCACTTTGCATCGTAGTTCTCCTTAAGTGTAGAAAACATATGTTCGCTACGGATGAGCCATAAGCGGTAATGCCGATGGCAACAGCGGTATAATTACTCACTGCATAAAGGTATGGTTAGGAGATGATGAAAATAATTGCAAGGCCAACTGTGGATAAAGTAGAAACTGGGTCCCCGCCTTCGCCAGGCTGGGTGGTATATTCCAAACACAAAAAAGCCCCGCCAGATTTCTCTGAGCGGGGCTTAATTTTGTTTATGTGGAGGGTATTAATATTGCTTGGATAAACCGGGCGGCGACCTACTCTCCCGTGCCTTAAGACAAAGTACCATCGGCGCTGAGAGGCTTAACGACCGAGTTCGGAATGGGATCGGGTGGGGACCTCTCGCAATAACCACCCGGTTAATGCAAGCAATAAGGACGCTCTTTCCGTAAGGAAAAGCGTTCAACCTAACATTTTATCGAAGATAAAACTGTTAGGCTCAGTGTTTCGCACAACACAGTCTCAAAAAATAAACTAAGGGTGTTTGTTTTTTGAGGCATTATGTTTTTCGGTAATGCGAATAACTGTAATAGTAAAGATATCGTCTGGTGTGTTTATTTAATTTGTTCTTCGAGCGAATTAATCGCTGCGCACGAACACCGTGTTATGAAAATCTCTAAGAAACCTGAAATGAATCAAGCCAATCGAGTTATTAGTACTGGTAAGCTCCATATGTTGCCATACTTCCACACCCAGCCTATCAACGTTGTGGTCTACAACGACTCTCAGGGGAGTTCTAGTATTGAGGGGGGTTTCCCGCTTAGATGCTTTCAGCGGTTATCCTGTCCATTCATAGCTACGCTGCAATGCAACTGGCGTTACAACAGCTCCACCAGAGGAATGTCCACCCCGGTCCTCTCGTACTAAGGGCAGATCCTCTCAAAACTCCTACTCCCACGGTAGATAGGGACCGAACTGTCTCACGACGTTCTAAACCCAGCTCACGTACCGCTTTAAATGGCGAACAGCCATACCCTTGGGACCTTCTCCAGCCCCAGGATGCGATGAGCCGACATCGAGGTGCCAAACAACGCCGTCGATATGGACTCTTGGGCGTCATCAGCCTGTTATCCCCAGCGTACCTTTTATCCGTTGAGCGATGGCCCTTCCACTCGGGACCACCGGATCACTATGACCGACTTTCGTCTCTGCTCGACTTGTCAGTCTCGCAGTCAGGCTGGCTTATGCCATTGCACTCAACGACCGATTTCCGACCGGTCTGAGCCAACCTTCGCGCGCCTCCGTTACTCTTTGGGAGGCGACCGCCCCAGTCAAACTACCCACCACACAGGGTCCCGGAACCGGATAACGGTCCGCGGTTAGACATCCATAAGGACAAGGGCGGTATTTCAAGGGTAACTCCCCGCGAGCTGGCGCCCACGGTTCAAAGTCTCCCGCCTATCCTACACATATCATTACAAATGCCACTGTGAAGCTGTAGTAAAGGTGCATGGGGTCTTTCCGTCTAGCCGCGGGTACCTCGCATCTTCACGAGGAATTCAATTTCACTGAGTCTATGCTGGAGACAGCGGGGAAGTCGTTACGCCATTCGTGCAGGTCGGAACTTACCCGACAAGGAATTTCGCTACCTTAGGACCGTTATAGTTACGGCCGCCGTTTACTTGGGCTTCATTTCGCGGCTTGCACCACTCCATTTAACCTTCAAGCACCGGGCAGGCGTCAGACCCTATACGTCGTCTTGCGACTTCGCAGAGCCCTATGTTTTTAATAAACAGTCGCCACCCCCTGGTCTGTGCCCCCTATAAAAACTTGCGTTCATACAGGGCCTCCTTCTCGCGAACTTACGGAGGTAATTTGCCGAGTTCCTTCAGCATAGTTCTCTCAAGCGCCTTGGTATGCTCTACCTGATCACCTGTGTCGGTTTGGGGTACGGTCTCATGTGGGAGCTATTTCCTGGAACGTCTTCACCGCACCCTCAATCCAATAAGGGGATACGATATACGACATCCGTCACTACCCACTGGCCCAGGAATATTAACCTGGTTCCCATCGACTACGCCTTTCGGCCTTGCCTTAGGGGCCGGCTAACCCTGCGCTGATTAGCATTGCGCAGGAAACCTTGATCTTTCGGCGAAGGGGTCTCTCACCCCTTTTATCGTTACTCATGTCAGCATTCTCACTTCCGATACCTCCAGGATCCCTCACAGGATCCCTTCACAGGCTTACGGAACGCTCCGCTACCGCGCACAAAGTGCGCCCGTGTCTTCGGTGAATGGCTTAAGCCCCGGTACATTTTCGACGCGGGAGCGCTTGACCAGTGAGCTGTTACGCTATCTTTAAAGGATGGCTGCTTCTAAGCCAACCTCCTGGTTGTTTAAGCACTCTCACATTCTTTACCACTTAGCCATTACTTAGGGACCTTAGACGACGGTCAGGGCTGTTTCCCTTTCCACTACGGACCTTAGCACCCGCAGTGTGTCTGCCAGATAGTACTCCTCGGTATTCGGAGTTTGGTTAGGTTTGGTAAGACGGTGAGTCCCCCTAGCCCATCCAGTGCTCTACCCCCGAGGGTATTCATCTGACGCTCTACCTAAATAGATTTCGCGGAGAACCAGCTATCTCCAGATTTGATTGGCCTTTCACCCCTAGCAACAAGTCATCCCCTCATTTTTCAACATAAGTGGGTTCGGTCCTCCAGTGCATGTTACTGCACCTTCAACCTGCTCATAGCTAGATCATCTGGTTTCGGGTCTAATCCTACTAACTCAGTCGCGCTATTAACACTCGGTTTCCCTGCGCCTACACCTATCGGCTTAAGCTTGCTAGTAAGACTAAGTCGCTGACCCATTATACAAAAGGTACGCCGTCGCCCCGCAAGGAGGCTTCGACAGCTTGTAGATTTCCAGTTTCAGGAACTGTTTCACTCCCCTCGTCGGGGTGCTTTTCACCTTTCCCTCACGGTACTTGTTCACTATCGGTCGCACAGGAGTACTTAGGCTTGGAGGGTGGTCCCCCCATGTTCAGACAGGATTTCACGTGTCCCGCCCTACTCGAGGGCTATATAAATCATTACTCATACGGGACTGTCACCCACTATGGTTAAGCTTTCCAACTTATTCTGATTGTATTTATATAGCCACTGGCCTGATCCGCGTTCGCTCGCCACTACTAACGGAGTCTCGGTTGATGTCCTTTCCTCCGGGTACTGAGATGTTTCAGTTCCCCGGGTTTGCTTTTTTACCCTATATATTCAGGTAAAAATACCTAACACAAACCTTGATACTAAAACCTCGAAAGAGATTAAAATATCAGGGTCTGTAAAGGTGGGTTTCCCCATTCAGAAATCTCGGAGTCAAAGGTTATTCGCACCTCGTCCGAGCTTATCGCAGCGTATCACGTCTTTCGTCGCCTCTGTGCGCCAAGGCATTCACTAGAAACCCTTGTAACGCTTGATTCTTCAGATTCTTGAGATGGTCAAACATACCGACCAGAAGTTTGGTATGCTTAACCTCAATTTCATTGTTTGGCGTTCATGCGCAGTGAATAATACGCTATAAAAGAGACATATATATTTACTACCATAAACAGCCAGACGATATCTTTACTATTAAAGTCCATCCTTGGAAAATTAGTCATTACATTTATGTGCATTCGATGTCGAATGCGTAACGAACTGGGCGGATGAACCCTCCATATACGATTTCAAATATCCAATCGATAACGAATTATCGAAAGAAACTTGTAATTGGTGTTGAAAATGGTGGAGCTTAGCGGATTCGAACCGCTGACCCTCTGCTTGCAAAGCAGATGCTCTACCAACTGAGCTAAAGCCCCCAGAGCAATATTTTGCAAAGCAAAATTTGCGGAGCTTGCGGAACATTTGTAGCGATATTTGCGCAGCAAATTCGCGGGAATGTTTTGCAAGTGGCCTGCACGCGATTGACTACGTCATTCGCTGTCGCAGGTTGCTGCTTTCTTTGCTTCGCAAAAGAAGCAGCTGGTAGGCCGAAGAAGACTTGAACTTCCGACCTCGCCCTTATCAGGGGCGCGCTCTAACCAGCTGAGCTACCGGCCTCCATATCAACACGTTTATAACCTATCGCAGCCCATATTGGCGCAGCGGCTATAAACTAAAAGGGAAGAGAAACGAAGACGGCGCCTGGCCGTTAAGTGATCCATAACACCGGAGAGGCGTATGGACCTTATATTTTCTAAAAGACTAAAAAAGTGCGTGTCCAATAAAGGACGAAGACCTTCAAAACCTTCCTTAGAAAGGAGGTGATCCAGCCGCAGGTTCCCCTACGGCTACCTTGTTACGACTTCACCCCAGTCGCTGACCCTACCGTGGTTGGCTGCCTCCAGTAAACTGGTTAGCGCACCACCTTCGGGTAGAACCAACTCCCATGGTGTGACGGGCGGTGTGTACAAGGCCCGGGAACGTATTCACCGTGGCATGCTGATCCACGATTACTAGCGATTCCAACTTCATGTCTTCGAGTTGCAGAAGACAATCCGAACTGAGACGCCTTTTAGGGATTAACCCTCTGTCAGCGCCATTGTAGCACGTGTGTAGCCCTACCCGTAAGGGCCATGAGGACTTGACGTCATCCCCACCTTCCTCCGGCTTAGCACCGGCAGTTCCGCTAGAGTGCCCAACTAAATGCTGGCAACTAACAGTGAGGGTTGCGCTCGTTGCGGGACTTAACCCAACATCTCACGACACGAGCTGACGACAGCCATGCAGCACCTGTGCACGGTCCAACCGAATTGAAGAAATCCATCTCTGGAAATCGCGACCGGCATGTCAAGGGTAGGTAAGGTTCTGCGCGTTGCTTCGAATTAAACCACATGCTCCACCGCTTGTGCGGGCCCCCGTCAATTTCTTTGAGTTTTAATCTTGCGACCGTACTCCCCAGGCGGAGAGCTTAATGCGTTAGCTGCGTCACCTACAGGCATGCCTGCAGACAACTAGCTCTCATCGTTTACGGTGTGGACTACCAGGGTATCTAATCCTGTTTGCTACCCACACTTTCGTGCCTCAGCGTCAGTATATGTCCAGTAAGCCGCCTTCGCCTCTGGTGTTCCTCCTAATATCTACGAATTTCACCTCTACACTAGGAATTCCACTTACCTCTCCATATCTCTAGATTACCAGTTTTAGAGGCAGTTCCGAGGTTGAGCCCCGGGATTTCACCCCTAACTTAATAATCCGCCTACGCACGCTTTACGCCCAGTAATTCCGAACAACGCTAGCCCCCTCCGTATTACCGCGGCTGCTGGCACGGAGTTAGCCGGGGCTTCTTTACTAGGTACTGTCATTATCATCCCTAGCGAAAGAATTTTACAACCCTAAGGCCTTCATCATTCACGCGGCATGGCTGGATCAGGGTTGCCCCCATTGTCCAATATTCCCCACTGCTGCCTCCCGTAGGAGTCTGGGCCGTGTCTCAGTCCCAGTGTGGCTGATCATCCTCTCAGACCAGCTATAGATCGTCGCCTTGGTGAGCCATTACCTCACCAACTAGCTAATCTAACGCGGCCCCATCTTTCACCGATAAATCTTTCCCCCGGAGGGCGTATACGGTATTAGCAGTCGTTTCCAACTGTTGTTCCGTAGAAAAAGGTAGGTTGCCACGCGTTACTCACCCGTCTGCCACTTTCCACTCACCGAAGTGAGCTTCTCGTTCGACTTGCATGTGTTAAGCCTGCCGCCAGCGTTCGTTCTGAGCCAGAATCAAACTCTCATGTTGAAAGTTGATCCGACTGTCGTTTTAACTGGCATGACATATAAATATGTCTTGCTTCGTTGCGTTTCAAAGAAATAACGAAAACCTCTATCAGAGCATAAGCTCATCAAGCGATTTCATTATTTTCATAAAGAGAAACGTCATAAACAGTCGTTCAAATGTTTGTGCAGTTTGTTACCAAATCTGCGTCACAGTCAAACGCCGCCTGCGTCTCTCTTCCCAATATTCACAATGTCAAACAGCTATGGAATTAAGTTAGACTTTTTTCCAAAACAAAAGGCCTTCCTAAAAGGCCTTGGCGCCCGCTAAGTGTTCCTCAGCGAGGAGCGCTATATAGGGAAACGATTTTTCACTTGCAACACCTTTTTTTCAAAAAATGCATAAAAATCAAGATAAGTTCTAATTTGACGCTTTTTATTAAAAAAACCCAATAAAACCGAGGTTTTTAGACGTCAAACTTATCCACAGCCTGTGTAATTTAGGGCTTACTAAGGCGTTTTCTAAGGCTTGCTCATGTTTCCGAAGTGTTTCCTTATCAGAAAATTCAAAAAAAAGCAAATACGGTGAGAGATTCTTGCCTGCGCGCCTCCTGAAAACGATGTTAATCGGGTCGATAATAATGCAGAAACACTCTGTAAGAATACATTTTAATCTGAAAACTTTCTGCGGGAGCCTGATTCCATGACACATTCTCAAACTCTGCTTGCTTTAAAAACGCTCTCTTCGACGGCACTTGGCGTTGGTACAGCGATTTTATTATCAGCTTGCTCTCAAGCGAACACCCTCACGCGGGATAATCCTGCTGAAGCTTCGGCTAAAAAACCCGCTAAAAACGTGATTCTCTTTATTGGCGACGGCATGGGCATCTCGACAATTACTGCGGCCCGAATATTTGATGGGCAATCTCAAGGCAAAAAAGGCGAAGAACATCAGCTTGCATTTGATAAATTTGAGAATGTGGCTCTAGTTAAAACCTATAATACGAATGCCCAAGTCCCGGATAGCGCCGGAACGGCTACCGCAATGATGTCTGGCTATAAAACAAATATAGGCGCTGTAAACGTTCCGTCTGCCTTATTGGATGCCCGCTCCGCGGATAGCTGTAATCCCGACGCCCTACCGCCGACACTCACAAAACGTGCGCAAGATGCTGGCAAAGCCGTTGGCATTCTCTCTACCGCCCGAATTACTCACGCGACGCCTGCCGCTATGTATAGCCACTCGCCCTCTCGTGATCTTGAAGCAGATAAAGATATTCAAGGCGTCTTTGCCGCTTGCACCAGCATCGCCCAACAAATGGTCGAAAGCCAAGCCGAGGTCATAATGGGCGGCGGCTTTAAAGAGTTCTCTGAGGCGCAAATGGAAACGCTGCGAACTGACTTTATATATGTGGGTAATAAAACAGAGATGATAAACGCGAAAACAGGCAAATTACGCGGTCTTTTTAATCGCTCACATATGAGTTTCGAAGCGGACCGTAACGAGACAGATGAGCCTTCTCTGGCCGAAATGACATCGGTCGCCATTGACCGCCTCTCTTCTGACGAGGATGGCTATGTGCTTATGGTTGAGGCTGGCCGTGTGGATCACGCGCATCATGGTATCAATGCTTACCGCGCCCTAACCGACGCGCAAGCACTCAATGAAGCGGTCAAAGTTGCCGTCGCGAAAGCCAATGATGATACGCTGATCTTGGTGACCGCTGATCACAGTCACGTCTTTACAATGGCAGGATATCCAGTCCGCGGCAATCCGATCTTGGGCCTTACCAAGGGCTTTAACCGTGAAACCCAGCAAGTTGAAATCATCAAAGACCAGGACGGCAAGCCCTATACAACGCTCGGCTATCATAATGGCCCCAATGTGCGCGAAGCGGATAGCCCTGCACTCACTGATAATATGGTGCAAGCCAAAGATTACCGCCAACAAACAGCTGTAAATCTCGGCAGTGAAACCCATGGCGGTGAAGACGTCGCTCTCTATGCTACAGGCCCGGGTGCAGAACATGTGCGCGGGGTGATGGAGCAGAACAAAATTTATGATGTCATGGCAAAAGCTATGGGGTGGGAGGACTAGCTATAAAACATCTCTCATAATCACGTTTGCCTTGTAAGGCTTACCTCTTATAACCCTTAAATTGACTGCCAAATTCCATAAAACGAAAGCTCTTTATATCATGACACATTTTACGCGCCTTCTTCTGTCCGGCACAGCTGCGCTCGGACTTCTTTTCTCTGCGTGCCAAGCGAAATCTGATGCACCTGCTGCAAAATTGGCGGATGACGTCAGCAAAGACGAAATGGTGGCGATGATGAAAGACGCTATGGTCGATGCCAAAGCGACTTCGGGCAGCGGCTCTCCCGCAATGTGGACATTCTCAGATGAGGATACGACCGTTTATTTGTACGGCACTGTTCATTTGCTCAAACCAAGCGTAACGTGGCGCTCTCCTGCACTGGATGCCGCGCTCGCTGAGGCAGATACATTAGTTCTAGAAGCCGATGTTGCCAGCCCAGAAAGCGCCGCAGGACTGCAAAGACTTGTTATGGAATATGGCGTCTTTTCAGACGGACAATCATTATCGGGCCTTTTGGAAGACGATGATGAAGCCGTCGTCTCCGCCGCTTTGCAAGCCAATGGCATTCCAATGCAAGCAGTTGACACAATGAAGCCTTGGATGGTTGGACTGCAACTGAGTATGATGCAAATTATGCAAGCGGGTTATGATCCCCAATCGGGCGTCGAGACTGTTCTGATGGCTGATGCCAAGGATAAGAAACTGGCCTATTTAGAAACAGCAGAAACTCAGATCAAAGCGCTCGGCGGCGCGCCATTGGACGAGCAAGTGCAAGGCCTCATGGCCACGCTCAGCTCTATGGAACTCGGCGAAGAATATCTCGACACATTGGTTGCAGAATGGGCTGATGGCGACGTGAAAGGCATTGGAGCTTTAATGGCCAACCCCGCCATGTTCGGAACGCAGGACAGTTATGACGCTTTGCTGACCACGCGAAATAAGAACTGGGTTCCCGGTATAAAAGCTCTTTTAAACGAACCGGGCACAAAACTCGTCGCGGTTGGCGCCGGACATCTGGCCGGCCCGGACAGCGTTGTGAAAATGCTTAAGAAAGACGGTATTAAAGTCAAAGCCGTAAAATAGATCAACTAAAGCCTTGCCGTAATAGGCAGGGCTTTATCCGCAGGATGAGTCCAGTTCGGCGATCCAGCTTTCCAAAAGCTTGGCACCCTCATGATGCGTTAAGCTACGCCCCAGTTCCGGCATCATCGCGCCGGGATCCCGGGTTTCCATACGGTAAAGCATAATAGAGTCTTGGGGCTTACCGGGATGAATATCATATTTTCGGCCGCCCGTTCCGCTGCCCGCTGCGACGGCATTTTTACAAATACCTAAATGCGGCGCACTTTGATTGTCTGGATTAAGATGAAGGCCCGACGTATCAGCAGGGCCAACAGGATTATGGCAATGCGCGCAATTTATATCAAGATAGGCGCGCACACGCCCTTCAAGAGGCACGTCAACATTATCCCAGACCGCGCTGCGGGGCCGCTTTATCGGAGCCTTATCTAGATAAGCTAGATCAATCCACTTATCGAGCTGGTTCATTGCGCCTTCGGCATAGGCATAGTCACCATTTAAATGGCGCGCTTTAGGCCCGATAGGGGATATCACACGCGTTGTATTATTTGGCGCATGGCATCCTGCGCATTGGTTCATATTCGGCACTGCATAATTAAAAGGCGTCAATGCGCCATCATCCGATAAAGTCAGCTTCACGATATCGCCAATGCGGGTCAGCTTCGCTTCTGTTTCCTCGTCATTCCAAACATAAGACAGAGGCTCCCAACCTGCCTCTCGGCGCACCAAAAGACGGGTTTCTATCAGGCGGTTTTTAGACAACTCCAACCCGGCCAAAGAGGTAACAGGCTGAATATCTTTTTTCTTAAAAACAAGATCGCCTTCACCAGCAGGATAATAAAAAGTCTTTGAAATCACCGTTCCGACAGGGAAGCTTAAGATATCGTCTTGTTGATATTGCGCCGCCATGCCGCCCGGCATCCAAATTGTACGAAGCTTATGAGCGTAATCTGTGAAAAGCGGTGTATTAAGTGAATAGGGCAGAACGCCCTCTCCTAAATCTAGCTGTCCATTCTTAGCGCTTAAAATCCCCCATTCGCTAAGGCTCACAGGGTTTTCGGATGAGTGAAATAGGGGCGTTACTTTTTTAGCGCCGCACCCCGACAGTATTAAAGCAACAAATAAGATCCACGGCCTCATTTAGCCAAGACCTTATTCGGCCGAGGCAAGCGAGATGGCGGGTAGCGGGTCAAGCTTACAGCTAAATGGCTCAGCTTCGACGCGCGGGTTTTTATTACCGCCTGGCATATCTGCGTTTAACACCTGAACGTCATCTTGAATGCAAATTTGCGCGCTTTCCAACGCGTCATTGATATACCCGTCCCAAAGCACATCAGGAAACTTACCCTTTAATCCAAATATAGCCGTCTTTAGCGCCTTCAGTTCAAGCCCGTCTGGTTTGTCACCACCCCCAACATAGCGGTTACTGTGGAGACTGATCTGCTCAGGATAAGGATCAAATGTCTCTTCCATGCCTTTATCCCCGTAATTGGAGGTAAAGATGGACGAAATAATGACATTAGCGGTTCTGTGATCTCTGATGTCATTATTGAAAATTTCGACTTTATCATGAGAGTTGACCACCACACCGGAGCCGGCAGGAATACTGGCCACGGGAGTGCCTTTATGGCCAAAATTTTTCGTATTGTTCCCATAGATCTCATTTTCATAGACCCGCACATTCGCGCCATATTGCATCAGGTTCGGCATATTAAAGACCAGAATGCCGCCCGTATTATTCACCGCAACATTATTATAAACATCCGCATCTTGTGTGTTTTCAATCTCGATTCCTGCGACATTAAATTCAGCCCTGTTATTGCGCACAACAACATTTTTGGACTGCCCCACATAAATGCCCGCATCAGCCGCCGCGATCGCCACGCAGCCTTCGATCAGGACATTAGTCGTTTGAACGGGGTAAAGCCCGTAAGCGCCATTTTTCGTATCCGGTCCATTTGTCCATTCTGTGCGGACATTGCGAAAGACAATATTATCGCCTTCATTGACTTTAATCGCGTCACCCACAGAATCTTCAACAGCGAGATCTTCGATGGTGAAATCCGAAGCGGTAACCAATAAACCTTCCGCGCCTTGCACTTGGTTCTTGAAACTCAATATCGTTTTATCCATCCCCGCGCCGCGAATGGTAACGCCGTCCACAGTCAGGCTAAGGCCCCGGTCAAAGGAAAATGTCCCTTCAGGAATGGTGATCACGTCGCCCGGTTTGGCGTCAATAAGCTGCGTGAGTAATATGTCTTGATAGCTTTTATCACCGGATGTTTCAGGCGGCGTCTCTGCGGCACACGCCGTAAGTACCGTGATTGCAGAAAACGCTAAAATCGATCCTTTAAATCTCATCATATTCCCCTTTTTGTTTTCTTTGAAACTGGCGGGTTTTAGAGAGAAGGTCAATACGGCTTAAGGCAACTCACATCTATCCGAGCTTAAACCTCTCATCTGTTTCGTCGTCCATAATCATCTTTGTGATTAAATTCCCTGATCCCGCACAGAGTGTCCAACCCATATGGCCATGCCCTGTATTCACCCATAATCCGGGAACGTCCGTTCCGCCAATATAAGGACGTCCTGCTTTGGACATAGGGCGTAAGCCTGACCATATTTCGGTCGCGGGTTTAAGCTCGCGCATGACCTGCGGCGCAAGTTCACACCAGCGTTGGAGCAAGGGCCTCGCGCTGGCTTGGTTAATAGTGCCCGATAGGCGTAATTGATCCTCGAACACTGTCATGGCCGAATGTGATTGCGCGTCCATAAGAGGAGCGAAGGGCAGTTGCATGTCTGGCTTTTCAAAATTCACAGCAAATCCGCGCAAAGGCGTCATAGGAATATCGATATCAAGCGCCGCTAACAGCTCCGGGCTTTGCGGTCCTGCAGCAATTACAATGTGATCACTTTGAAAGACGTGTCCTTTCATCTGAGCCGTCACGCCTTGATGCCCGCGCCGAATACGAAGATCTGGAGCGTCATATATAAAGGTCGCGCCGCGGTTTTTCAGGTCAGCCTCAAGAGCCAAGGCATAATCTCGCGCATTCCCCCAAAGGTCCGTTTCGAAATAAAGTGCAGGATGACCCAATGTAGCCTCAGCATCTAAGACAGCGCGGGAGACCACACCCTCTTCATCATAGCGCTTTTGGGCCTCGCGCGCAGACATCATATCAGGATAGATCTTATAACAGCCAGGAACTGGATTATCTTTGAAAAGTCCCAAGGAGATCAAACTGTCTTGTAAGAGCGTGCGGGACGTCAACGCCAGCTCATGAACTGAACGTAAAGCGCCTGACCGCATAGGACTGGCTACGTTCCAAGGGCGTGATTGACTAGGGTGTATCATCCCAGAATTTGCGTAACTTGTTCCTCTGGCTGGTCCGGAACGGGCCTCTATAACGGTGACACCGCACCCGCGGGACAACAGAGCGTCAGCCGTAGAAAGCCCGATCAAACCGGCCCCGACGATTAAGATATCTAAGCGCTTTGGCATAACTCCGCCTATATCAATAAACGCGCTTAGATAAAGACTGATTTGCATCTTTTCGGGCTTCTGTGCCATGGTCGGCGAAGTATAGTTTAAAACACATGAAAGCCTGAATGATGTCCGCCATTAAAAATATTCTACTAGGAAGCCTCATCTTAGGATTAGCCGCATGCGGGACGAAAGAAAAAATTACGCCCGATGCTCTAATCAGCACCCCGCAGGGCCCTGTTCAAGGCGTGAGCACCGATGATGACGGGATTTATAATTTTAAAGGCCTTCCTTTTGCGGCCCCGCCCGTCGGTGATTTACGCTGGGCCGCCCCAAAGTCCGCCGAAAACTGGCAAGAGACTTATCTCGCCGATACATTTGGCAATCGCTGCATGCAGCCCTCTGATGTTGAAGGGGGTTTCTTCAACCGCTTGATTGAAGGACATGGACTTGGTAGTTTCAAGAACTTCTTGATTACCCGCGCCGTTGCCGCTCAAAAACCTTCTCCTATGAGCGAGGATTGCCTTTATCTAAATGTGCGGACAGGAAACCTCCCCGGGGATGATGTGGCAGTAAAAGAGCCCCAACCCGTTATGGTCTGGATTCATGGCGGCGGGCACCAATTTGGGTCCAGTGATTTTAACTATTATCAAAACAATGCGCTGGTGAAAAACGGCGTGGTGCTTGTCACTATTAACTACCGACTAGGGGCCATGGGATATATGGCCCATCCCGAGCTTTCAAAAACTGACCCCAATAGTGTCTCGGGCAATTACGGAACACTTGACCAGATTGCCGCGCTAAAATGGGTAAAAGACAATATCAGCGCTTATGGCGGCGATCCTGATAACGTCACAATATTTGGCGAAAGCGCAGGTTCATGGTCCGTGACCGAAATGATGGCAAGCCCCTTAGCCGCAGATCTGTTTCACAAAGCCATAGGACAAAGCGGGGCCTCATCATATCATATGGGTCAAATGGAGGGCGATGGCGTCGGCTGGCCAAGCGGCTATAAGACAGGTTCAAAAGTTGCCTCTGCCCTTGGATTTGAAACGCCCACAGCAAAGCAATTGCGGGCAGTACCGGCGAAAGAGCTGCAAAATATCGTTACGGAAGAGATGAGTGAAGGCTTTCACCATATCAGAGACGGATATGTCTTCCCTGAGAATGTCGGCCTCGCCTTTGCCAAGGGCGCATATAATAAAGTCCCAATGCTTTTCGGATATAACTCCGATGAAGGCACGCTCTTCTTCCCAGATGACACGCAGCCCACGGTATGGCTACCTGATGTAACACCCGGCGACAAAGCTCAGTTAGAAACGAAATTGTCCGAGGCGTTTCCAGATAATGCTAGTCAAATTATCGATCTATATGATTTGGACTCAAACTTTACTGAGGGCGGAACCCAAATGATGGGCGATGAAATATTTGGTGTAAATATTCGCTATGTCGCCCAGCAAAATGAGGCCCATGGCGAAGATAGTTTCCTCTATTTTTTCTCTCGCATTCCCCCCAGTGAAAAGCAAACATTAGGCGCATTTCACGCCGCCGAAATACCCTTTGTTTTTGGCAGTCACGAACCCGTTTTGGGACTATCAGATGATGATAAGGCTCTGACAGATTTGATGCAGAATTACTGGGTCAATTTTGCGAGAACGGGAAACCCAAATGGTGATGGATTACCGGGCTGGCCAAAGCATGATGGTCAAAACTGGATGCATTTTAGTGCCAATACAGGACTGAAATCTGGATCAGAAAGTGGTATTCGCCAAGAAAAACTGGATGCACTTCAGGAAGGGCTTATGGTGAAGTTAAAGGCCCTGGACAGCGCTCAAAATCCACCTCAAATGGAGGCGCCGACGGCCGCACCCAATTAAGCCAGGCCTAATCCTCGCTATCGAAACTGACAAGGCTTTGGCGTGTGCGATTCACGATCAGCCGGGTAACTTCAGGACGTGAATAATGCCCTGACGGATCGAAATTTTGACGCTCCCGGCGCACAAATGCGGGATCCAAGGTGCAATAGCGAATAGATTCCACGCCTATTTCCGGCGGCAATAACCATGTGCCGTCTGGATTGGCTACGCAGGACCCGCCATTGGCCGGCATAGCCCCTAAAGCCGCTTTAATCTCGTCTGCATAAGGCGTCTCTTCGCGCACATCCTCCGGCCTCATTATTGCGGAAACAGAGATAGAATAGCTGCGGCCCTCTTTGGCCAATACTCGCGTTAAATCTTCGGTATTGCGGTCACTTCCTGGCCAACAGGCCACATGCAGATCTTCGCCTTGTGCATATAGCGCTGCGCGGGAGAGCGGCATCCAATTTTCCCAGCAATTCAGGCCGCCCACAGTAAATTCGCCGAGCTTATGCGTGACTAATCCATTTCCGTCCCCTGGCGACCAGACTAGCCGCTCTTCATAAGTGGGCTGTAACTTACGGTGCACCGATTGAATGGTGCCGCCCGCGTCAATATAGACATAGCTGCAATAGAGTGAATGCCCTGAACGATCCCCTGCTCGTTCAATAATGCCTAAATAACAGGCCATTTTTGCGTCTTTTAGTGCCTTGCAAACATCCACTAAATGCCCTTTTTCAATCGTGACCGCTTGGTCAGAATAATGGGCGAAAAGCTCTTTTTGTTTCGCGTCGTTAAATTTCGCCCCGCCAGTTCCATCAAGCCAAAAAGGGTAGCCAGGGACAAAGCCTTCAGAAAAAACAATGAGGTCTGCATTTTCGGCCTTAGCAGAGGCGATAGCGCCAAGCACTTTGGTTAATCCTGCCTCGCGGCTAAGCCAGGCGGGAGAAAGCTGCGGTAGGGCGAGTTTAAGCATTGAAGTTCCTGATATTTAAAGGACTTACGAAACAATATTCACTGTTAATTAAGCCTGTTTGTAAACCGCGCGAAAAGCATTTTTTACTAGGCTGTCGCCAAAGCACAAGTGGGATAGCATATGTTAAAGAAATATTTACAAGACACATCTGGTAATTTTGGGATCATGTTTGGCTTAGCCGCCTCGGGACTTCTAATGGCCGTTGGCGTTGCCGTCGATTATGCGGGAATGACAAGTCAGCGTTCAAAATTACAGAACTATATTGATGCGGCTGTGCTCGCAGCTGTGACGTCAGACACAAAAGACCTCAATGAGCTTCAAAAAATTGTGGATGAGCGTATTGCTTTGCTGAATGTGGATGGATGGAACATTAAAGCGCCCGTTCGCTTTGATGGTGATGATTTGGTCATTGACGCCAAGTCAAAATATGATGCGGTTTTGATGGGACCGGCTTTAAAACTTTTGGGCAATGACCCCGAGGGCAAGCTGGGTGTGGGTACATCAACCGCGGCTCCTATGGTGTCTGAAGAAATGCTGAATATAGCCTTGGTCTTGGATACCACAGATTCTATGGAAGGGAGCAATATTGACGGCTTAAAACTCGCTGCAGATGAACTTCTGGATGACTTGCAAGCCTTTGGAGACAATGTTCAAGTGTCAATTGTCCCATTCGGACAATATGTAAATATTGAATCACAACGCGGGAAGTCTTGGTTGGATCTCAGCCAAGAAGGCATGACTGATAACTATATTAACGAAGCCGTTGAGCAACAAAACGTCGTCACACCAAGTGTTTGCACACCTACGGGTAAGAAAATTCCAGGTGGGAAAAAATTTCGTGACGGCGTCGAAATTGGCCGGCATGCGGATCGCGATGAACAAACATGTACAGACCCTGTTCTGGGGCCACCCACTACAGTTTACCGAAACTATCAGCGTAATTACCGATGGAATGGCTGTGCCGGGTCGCGTGACATGGGAGACAACATTAAAGCCGCCTATAATGGAGTGAAAATCCCTGGGGCTATGGAAGTCTATTATACTGGCGATCTGACGCATACAGAGAGAAGCGCAAATTGCGGCGATGAAATGATGCCGCTCGGAAACGATTTCACGAAAATGAAAGGCTTGATTAGCGGTCTTTCGACATCTGGGGATACCTACCTACCAGCTGGCCTGATTTGGGGGTGGCGAACATTGATGCCATCAGCTCCTTTAACACAGGCCGCCTCTTCCCCTGACAAGACCCAAACGGTTATGATATTTATGACCGATGGATTTAACACATTGTCTCAGGACGGCGTCTACCATGATGGATGGAATAGAGAAAACGGCATTGAAGTCGCGAGAGACATTTGCAAGAACATCAACGACGATAATATCTCTGTTTACACAGTCGCATATAATATGCCGACAATAGATGATGCAAATGAGACACGCGATCTTTTAAAACGATGTGCGTCAGATTCGTCAAAGAGTTTTGAAGCCAGAGATGCAGATCAACTTAAAGCGACCTTTAAAAAGATTGTAAATAGTCTTGGAACAGTGCGCCTTAAATACCGCCCAAGCTAGAGCCTTTGCACTAATAGCAAGGCCGTGATAGGCCTTGCGCATGGGTCTTTATAACAAACACGTCTTACCATTAGTCTTAGATAAGGCCTGCGGCATCAAACCGATCACCAAGCAGCGCGAGAAAGTGGTGCCTCTGGCAGAAGGTGTCGTGCTAGAGATCGGAATTGGGTCGGGTCAAAACCTGCCCCATTACGATGCGTCTAAAGTGACTAAGATTATTGGTATTGACCCTGATGAGCATATTTGGAAACGCTCAGCAGCCCGAAGAAAAAACAGTCCGATAAACATAGAGCGCATAGGTTTATCAGGTGAGGACATTCCGCTTGATAATAACCAAGTTGATAGCGTGGTTGTAACATATTCGCTCTGCACTATTCCTGACCCCGTCAGAGCGCTTAAAGAAATGAAGCGTATTCTAAAACCTGGCGGAAGGATTTTATTCTCCGAACACGGCAAAGCCCCAGATGACGCCGTCAATAAATGGCAAAACCGCATCGATCCTCTCTGGAAGAAACTTGCAGGAGGCTGCCATTCAGGGCGCGATATCCCGGCGCTATTTACCCAAGCCGATCTGAAATTTGATGACCTTCAAGAAATGTATATCCCCGGCCCGAAAGTCTTGAGCTACAATTATTGGGGCGTTGCCAGGGCCTAATTATACCCCAAGATCATTTCAAAAATTTGGACAAATAGGACTCGCGCCTTATTCTGTAATGCTATAACACCACAGCCTTGTTATGAGTACGCAGATCGATATATCGGAACAGGCGGATATGCCAGACAGGCGTGGACGTCCCGGACGGCTACCGCTTGAGGGGTCATCGCGAATAACCCGCCGCATTACAGCGATCGCGGTCTGTGTCGGTTTAGTCTTAGCCGTAGGAAAGTGGTTTGTTTGGCAAGAAAGCCACTCCGTAGGCATTCTTTCATCACTTGTTCATTCTGCTCTGGATTTATTCGGGGCTATTTCCAGTTTTTTCGCCGTCAGATATGCGGCTCGGCCGCCGGATGGTGAGTACCGTTTTGGACGCGGTAAAGCTGAGAGTTTCTCAGCCGTTTTCCAAATTTGTCTTATCGTGTTGGGAGCTTTCCACCTGATCGAGGAAGTCTTCCACCGCGTATCTCATCCTGAACACCTTGTGCAAGGCGGTTTTGCGATCGCCATGATGCTTGTCTTTATTGCAATCACGATCTGGCTTCTCATAGCGCAAAGCTGGGCTATTCGCGCGACAGGCTCCATTGCCGTCAGAGGGGATCGCGCTCATTATATGGCGGACCTTTTTGCGAATGTCTTTGTTATCCTGGGCATTGCGCTCTCAACATTTACGCCCTTCGTCTGGGCTGATGCCGCTGTAGGCGGATTAATGGCACTTTGGCTTTTATGGACAGCCTTCAAAATCGCAAAGCTGGCTTGGGCTCAACTTATGGACCAGGAACTAAACATCGAAGAACGTGCCTTGATCACGCGTCTGGCGCTACAAGACCCGCAAGTTCAGGCCGTTCATGACCTGCGTACACGCGCGTCAGGCCCTCATATTCATATTCAAATGCGTCTGGACTTAGATGACTCGATCTCACTTTCGGATACACATGATATTGTTTTGGCTGCGGAAAAGCGCATGATGGCCGCTTTCCAAGCCGCAGATATTTTAATTTACCCTCACCCGATAAGCTGCGAGCATAATCACGGAAATGAACATTTCCATAATTAAGTGTATCTGCATTAAGGACTCGTTACCCATATTTTTGTAATGTGACGTAATGCGCAAACTCTACCACTACCCACTCGACCCCGCCTCACGTCAGGCCAGGATTGCGCTTGCCGAAAAGAAACTCAAAGTTAAGTTAGAACCTATTGACCCTTGGAGTCCGGATAAGTCTTTTTTGGAACTCACGCCCGAAGGGCTACCGCCGACACTCATTGACATTATTCCTGGCAGCACTGTCACTATTTCAGGCGCGCGGGCCATTTGCGAATATACAAATGACGGCTCCCCCCGCCATCCTCTTTTGCCGGAGGACCGCGTCGAGCGCGCCGAGGCCCGCCGCATAGCCGCTTGGTTTGACATGAAATTCACGCAAGAGGTCAATGCCTATATCCTGCATGAAAAAATCGAAAAGAGCCTTACAGGATCCGGCCCTGCTGATCCGCAAACTTTGCGAGAGGGGCGAGAGCATTTACAGTTCCATCTCACCTATCTCAGCTGGCTTTTGGAACGACGTGATTGGCTTGCTGGAAATAGCTTCAGTCTGGCCGATATTGCCGGAGCCGCTAATATTTCCTGCCTTGATTTTTTAGGTGAAATCAAATGGCGAGATTGGCCTGATCTTAAACGGTGGTATCAAACCGTAAAGTCACGTCCCTCCGTCCAGCCTCTCTTGCAGGACCGCGTTGCAGGACTTCGCGCGCCTCGCCATTACGCAGATCTGGATTTTTAACATGACCGCGCTCTCAAAGCGCGTTTTAAAACGCTGTCAGGCCTTGGGGTTTACACCGCCACATATCGTGGATTTAAACCAATTTGGAACTGTTGCAGGACAAGGCTTGCGAGACTTTATCGCAAAACATCACCACGGCACGATGGCTTGGTTAGCTGAAACAGAAACGCGCCGCAATCATCCCCAGAACCTCTGGGCTGAAGCAAGGTCAGCAATCGTACTAGGGCTAAATTACGGCCCTGAAACGGATCCTTTGGTGACCCTTACTCAAAAAGAAAAAGCAACCATTTCAGTCTATGCCCGCAACAGAGATTATCACGATATTATAAAAGGACGGTTGAAAGAACTTGGCGGGCTGATCGCGCAGGACACGCATGAGGACATTAAAGTCTTTGTTGATACGGCCCCGCTTATGGAAAAACCCCTCGCGGCCATGTCGGGCCTTGGCTGGCAGGGAAAACATACCAATCTCGTAAACCGAGATTACGGGTCTTGGTTATTTTTGGGCGTGATATTAAGCGCGGCCCCCCTCACCCCGACGCCGCCTGAAATTGATCATTGCGGAACGTGCCGCGGATGTCTGGACATATGTCCGACAGACGCTTTTCCTGCGCCTTATCAATTAGATGCCCGCAAATGCATTTCTTACTTAACCATTGAACATAAAGGCGCTGTCGATGAGGACCTACGCGTGAAAATGGGGAACCGCATTTACGGCTGTGATGATTGCTTGGCCGTCTGTCCTTGGAATAAATTTGCACAAGAGGCCTCCGAAATAAAGCTTAAAGCCCGTCCGGATTTAGAGGCCCCAGACTTAGCGGCGCTTGCCTCACTCTCTGATGCAGAGTTTCGAACGCATTTTTCAGGCTCTCCAATTAAACGGATTGGCCGCACTCAATTCATTCGAAATGTGCTTTACGCGATTGGAAATAGCGCACGTCCAGATCTAATAAATGCTGCTGTTCAGCATAGTGATGCTGCAGATGCCGTCGTAAGAGAAGCCGCAAAATGGGCAATCGAAAGACTTAAGAGCTAAGATATATTGAGGATTATATGAAGAGTGGGGCTTTAGAGAAAATCGGGCATGCGGATAATTTATCTCCCAACTTTATAACGCAACTCCTAGCGTTTATCTTATTGGTGGGGCTTGCCGTGGGCATAATGTTTTCGGGAGCGAAAACAGTTTTAAACCTTACCGGGTTAATTGCGCTTATCAGCGTGATATATGCAGCTTTGCGCCTAACAGCTTGTCTGAAGCGCAAACCAAAGATGACCCATGATACTGAGCGAGATGAGTGGCCCTTTTACACCGTCTTAGTCCCGCTCTTTCACGAAGCCAATATGGTGCCCCACCTGATGGGAGCGCTCAGTAAGCTTGATTATCCCGTAGACCGGCTTGAAATTTTCATGATTTGTGAAGCCGTTGACCCAGCAACTATTGCCGAGGTACGCAAACGCGCAGGTGGTGTTTTTCACCTAATTATTGTTCCGCCAGGCTCGCCGCAAACAAAACCTCGCGCCTTGAACTTTGCTATGCATCGCGCTCGAGGTGAATTTGTAACCATTTATGATGCCGAAGACATTCCACATCCCCAGCAATTAAAATTCGCTGTTCAGGCTTTTGAAAATGAACGATGCTTGGGCGCTGTTCAGGCCCCTCTGGATTACGCGAATGCTAATCATAATGCGATAACACGTCAATTTGGTCTAGAATATGCGGCCCTGTTCCACGTTTGGCTCCCCTTTTTATCTGCGCTTGGCTTGCCGTTTCCGCTTGGCGGGACAAGCAACCACATGCGGCGCGAAGCCTTGGATGACGTCGAAGGATGGGATGCCCACAACGTGACAGAAGACGCTGATCTTAGCTTCCGGCTAGCAGCGCGAAACTGGTCGTTGAGTTATATCACGCCGCCAACGCAGGAAGAAGCCGTCGCAGATTTCAGCGCTTGGCATTTTCAGCGCGCCCGTTGGATGAAAGGCTATATGCAAAGTTGGCGCTGCCACATGCGCGCGCCCTTTGCGCCTGGCGGAGCGGCAGGGCTGGCAAGGTTTTTCACGCTACAGCTCACCTTAGGACTGACCCTTATCAGCGCGCTATTTCATCTTCCCGTTATGGCGGGTGTAGGCATTTACTGCCTCTATCAATATCTATTAGGCCTTCCGATTGAGATACCCATGCCCTTCCTCATAAGCCTCGGAATCAGTTACGCCGCAGGTATGATAATTGGCGCTGTTGGCGCATTGCGCGCTCAAAAACCAGCGCTTCTACTATCCGTGCCCTTTATGCCGCTTTACTGGTTTGCGCTTTGCGCCCCAACACTACGCGCTCTATGGGAGTTACGCCGAAATCCTTTTCATTGGCATAAAACCGCACATGGTGTTTACCTTTCCGAGCCCTTGAATTTGCCGCCTGAAACCCTAATTAAATCCAATGAGTATATCTAATGACCTACTGCTGACAACGACAGGTTTGGCGACTTGTGTTATAGTCGGTATTTTTGCATTTCGGAGGCATTTTGCCAAGCATGATAAGCTTAAGCCGCGCATGGTGCCATGGATCATTATAAGCCTAGGCGCAATTGCCACCGGCTTTATGTTACTAGTTCATTTGGTGAATATTTTGGGTATCGAGACGGGCCGCAATTAAGCGGCCGCTTTGTTACGTTTCGCTTTATAAGTAAATTGCCCAGCATCATTTAAACGCCGAGACACAAGTCCCCGTCCTTTGAGGCAGTTCAGATGCGCGATAGACTCGCCCACTGCCATTATACGATTGCTGTCATTTATTTCCCGCCGAAATAAAACTGAATAAACTTCAGTCGCGCGGCGGGGCTGCTCACAATGTTCCAATAATCGTGTGAGGGCTTTTTCATGATGCTCAACTAATTTATCTAGGCGGCGATGAGCTCCGCGAAAAGGTAAGCCGTGAGCCGGGCCTATGAGAACATCCTCAGGCAAAGAGGCTTTTAAATGTTTGCAGCTGGAAATCCAATCTTCGAGCGGATTACCTTCAGGTTCCGTAGGCCACACCGACACATTAGAGCTGATATTTGGGAGAAGCTGATCACCTGTCAGGCAAATATTCAGCTCAGGACAATAAAGACACGCATGTTCCGGCGAGTGACCGGACCCGATAATAACACGCCATTCGCGTCCATTAATTTTGCCCGTTTCCCCCGCCGTAAGACGGTCATAACTATGGGGCAGCGGAGTAATTGCTTTACCAAAGCCGCCAAATCGCATTTTATATAGCTCAATCTGGTCGGCCGTGAAACCTGCCTTCCGATAAAAATTTATACCCTCACGCGGCGCGACTTGCCCCGTATCAGCCGCCATTAAACGGCAAAGGAAATACTCCCCGCGCGTCATGAGGAGCGGGGCGCCAAATTTTTTGCAAATCCATCCTGCGAGCCCGGTATGGTCGGGGTGTAAATGCGTACAAATAACGCGGTTTACGGGGCGTCCGCCCATAAGCTGAGCAAAGTGCTTTTCCCAAATTGCTTTACTCTCTCGGTTACCAATTCCGGTATCGACAATGACCCATCCGTCACCATCCTTCAACGCCCATAAATTGATATGATCCAGCCCCTTCATAGGAAGATCAAAGCGCAGCCAAAACACTCCGTTGGCAATTTCCGTCGCGGAGCCACAAGGCGGCGCCTCATCAACGATAAATGTTAAAAGCCGTGAAGAGGTATCGCGCGGCGTGGTAAGGCTTTCATCGGGGGCTGTTTTTTCGGCTTTATTCATATGCGCGGTCTTACTCTATTTTGGTTCGCTTACCATTAAAATCTACACGCTCAAGAAGACCAGCGCGTGACAAGAGGCGTAAGTTCGGGGCGCGCTCTTTCCTTGGGGGGCTCCGTTGGGGTGCCAATATAGATAAATCCTGCGATTTTTTCTGAAGGCGAAAGCCCTAAAGCATCTTGTACATCTGCGTCATAAGCATACCATTCCGTCAGCCATTGCGCGCCAAAGCCTGCCGCTTGCGCCGCAAGACACAGATTATAGCACACCGCTCCGCAGGACAGCTCTTGCTCCCATTTAGGTGTTCCGCGTGGACACTCTTTTGGGGATGAGATAACCGCCACAACTAATGGCGCCCGTAAAAATCTCTGCCCTTCAAATATAGCTCTGTCTTGCGGCATATCAGGGTTCTTCTTCATGAAAGCCGCCGCAATATGTTGCCCGAAATCCGCCCGCGCTTTCTCTTGGAAGATTACAAAACGCCATGGGGTAAGCTTTCGGTGGTCCGGCACACGTGATGCGATCGTCAAGAGCTGTTGAATCACAGTCTCATCGGGGCCAGGCTCTGTCATAACTTTCGCCAGATTAGAACGCCGCATCTCCAAAAACCGCGTCACTTCAGGGTTTAAAGATGGCAACGGGAAAATGGTATCTGTATCGGGCATATTTCTCTCTATCTTAGCTTTACCGTAAATGGTAAATCCTCTAGCGCTTCGCAAGTAAAAAGGAATAAGCTTATGAGTTCTCCCGAAAGCAAACTCAAAGATCTCGGCCTAGCTCTGCCCGAAGCCGCGGCACCTGTCGCAAATTACGTGCCCTATGTCATTAGCGGGAATATGGTTTTCATTTCAGGTCAAATTTCGAAAATTGGAGATGAGGCGATTGGCGGACGTTTGGGGGAAGACCTCACGGTTGAACAAGGTCAAAAGGCGGCGAAACTTTCGGCGCTAAATCTGATTGCGCAGATGAAAGCGGCCTGCGGCGGAGACTTATCCCGCGTAGCGCGTGTTGTGAAATTAGGCGGCTTTGTTCAAGCCCTGCCCACCGCGACACAAGCGGACATCCCCAAAGTGATCAATGGGTGTTCAGACATCATGGTTGCTGTTTTTGGAGAGGCCGGACGCCATGCTCGCTTTGCTGTCTCTGCCCCAAGCCTACCGCTGGATGTGGCTGTTGAAATTGATGCTGTGATAGAAATAACCCTTCCGCAAGTTGGCGCCGTATATAGTCAGTGACCTCATCGCCTTACACCGCCAGAATATTAACCCGAATAAATGACGTTAGCGAAGCTGACTGGGACGCGCATCTGCCTGAAGGGAAACATCCCTTCCTCACTTGGCGGTTTCTAAATGCATGCGAAGAAAGCGGCGCAGCGGCGGAAGAAACAGGCTGGGCCCCGCGCCATATATGGCTCGAAGACGAAAATGGTAAAGCCGTCGGTTGCGCGCCGCTTTATGCCAAGACACACAGCCAAGGCGAATATGTTTTCGATCACAGTTGGGCTAATGCCATGGCGCAGGCCGGTATGGATTATTATCCCAAGCTACAAGGCTCTGTCCCGTTCACCCCTGCAACAGGGCCGCGTTTGCTGGCTAAAGATAAAGATACCAAGATCGGATTGATTTCAACTATGGTGCAGGCCTGTCATGAGTGGAATTATTCGGGAGTCCATTTGACATTCCTACAGGATGAAGACCTCGCGATTTTGAAGGAAACAGGCTTTGCCCATCGCGAGGACAGGCAGTTTCATTTTATCAATCGCGGCTATAAGAGTTTTGATGATTTTCTCGCTTCGCTTGCCTCGCGCAAACGAAAAAATATTCGCAAAGAACGCAAAAGCGCCCAAGAGGGTATCACCATCAAACGCCTCACAGGAGATGATTTGAAACCAGAACATTGGGATGTGTTTTGGCAATGCTATCTGGATACGTCCCGGCGCAAATGGGGACGGCCTTATCTAACACGAAAGTTCTTCGATATTATGCAAGAGACCATGCGCGATGACATTATTCTCATCATGGCATTTGACGGCGCAACGCCTATTGCCGCCGCGCTAAATTATATTGGATCAGACGCACTCTATGGCCGTAATTGGGGATGTCTTATCCAAAGGCCTTTTTTGCACTTTGAGCTGTGTTATTACCAAGCCATTGAAGCAGGGATTGAGCTTGGATTGCCCAAAGTCGAAGCCGGGGCCCAAGGCGAGCATAAATTAGCCCGCGGCTACGAACCCGTTGCCACACATAGCGCGCATTATCTTGCTCATGCCGGATTAAGAGATGCCGTTGAAGATTATCTAAAACGCGAGAGACATGCCGTAGAATATGAGATAAATATTTTAGGTAAACACACACCGTTTAAGAAAGAAAATTAAGTCATGTCATTAGTAAGATTGAGAATCCCATGACCCTGCATGCCCCATATGACTCTGATAATATCTTCGCCAAAATTCTGCGCGGTGAGATGCCTTGTGTGAAGGTCTTTGAGGATGACAACATCCTCTCCTTTATGGATGTCTTTCCGCAATCAGAAGGCCACACTCTCGTTATTCCCAAAGCGCCTTCACGTAACCTGCTGGAAACTAACGCCAAAGATATTGGCCGCTTATTTGGGAGCGTTCAGCGTATCGCCAAAGCTGTAGAAACGGCCCTAAAACCTGACGGGATCATTATAACGCAATTTAACGGAGCGCCAGCGGGACAAACCGTCTTTCATACCCATGTCCACATCATCCCTCGCTATGAAAGCAAAGCCCTTGGCGCGCATGGCGGCACTGGCGAGATGGCCGATATGGGTATGCTGCAGGAATTGGCTACAAAAATATCCGCCGAGCTGTGAACGCAGTCATAGTCATATCCTTGCCATAATTCTCTTATCTTTACCCTTATAAAGACCGCGCATATCGGTTAGATATGCGCTGGAATAGACAGACAGGATTTTCTATGTGCTCTCATTTTTTTACAACACTCGCTGTTGCAACTCTTCTCACAGCCTGTGGCCCCAAAAATGAAGTTGATATTCAGCCGGTAAAAGTTTTAGCGGAGATAGATGGTTATGACCTCGCGCGGCAATATAAGAAATTTGCCGAAGTTAAAATGAGCCCCGACACATCATTCTTAACCAAAGGTGAGCGCGCCGCCGTAAATAAGATTATCGAAGCTAGTAAACTTCTCTCCGAAGTTTACCTGCGTCAACTTGATGTTCGCAATCCCGAAATTCGCGCAGAAATCGCAGCTTCTGATCGCGCGGATAAACAACTTTTACTTGATATGTTTGATTTGCATTTCAGTGTCTGCGACGGTTTGGAAGATGGCTATGTATTTTATGGCGACACGCCCTGTCCAAAGGGGGCCGGATTTTACCCTCCGGATATGACCAAACAGGAATTTGAGGATCATATTGCCGCTAACCCCAAAGATGAAGAGACTTTCAAATCGGGCTATACAGTTATCCGCCGTGATAAAGAGGGGAGGCTGATGGCGGTTCCCTACTCCAAAGCCTATGGAAAATGGCTAATGCCGGCTGGAAAACTGCTACGCGAAGCGGCGGACCTCCTCCCTGCGGATAGAAATAATAACCGCCTGAAGCGTTTTTTACGGATGAGGGCTATGTCTTTCAGAACGGATGATTATTTCAAATCTGAAATGGCTTGGATGGACCTATTGGGGAATATTGAAGTCGCCATTGGCCCTTACGAAGTTTATGATGATAAATTATTCGGCTATAAAACGGCTTTTGAAAGTTTTGTAACGATTAAAAACCCCGAAGAGTCCAAAGCCCTCGCCAAATATAAAGACTTCCTCAAAGACATGGAAAAGAACCTGCCTGTTGAAGAAAAGTATAAAAATTACGCGCGGGGCTTTGAGAGCCCAATTGCTGTAACCTATCAAGTCCATGGCGGCGGCGATAATGAAAATGGCGTTCAAACCATTGCCTTTAACCTACCCAATGATGAGCGCGTGCGCGAAGCCAAAGGCGCAAAGAAGGTTATCCTCAATAATGTACTCGGCGCTAAATATGACCGTATCTTAGCGCCTATCGGTGAGCGCGTTTTAGTGCCCGAACAAGCCAAGCTAACGGCGAAAAAATGGATGAGTAATAACACGCTCTTTCACGAGCTGTCTCACTCGCTTGGACCTGGCACCATCACAGTGAACGGTGTTGAAACGACAGTGAATGCACAATTAAAAGACCTCGCCTCTGGCGTTGAAGAAGGCAAAGCCGATGTCATGGGTGCCTATAACATCCTCTATATGATGGAGCGCGGAGAGCTGGATATCGCGGATAAAGAAGCCTTCCTCGCGACATATTTCACAGGCAAGTTTCGTTCCATGCGTTTCGGCACAGGCGCCGCCCATGCCAAAGGCGCGGCCTATCAATATAATTATTTCCGCGAAACAGGTGCCGCAGAATGGCTCCCTAAAGAGCAGCGCTTTAGACTTGATTTCGCAAAGCTAGAACAAGCTATTTCTGACCTGACAGGCAAGATTGTTCGCCTGCAAGGTGACGGAAGTTACGACGCGGTCAAAGCCTTTTTGGATACATATTTGCAGCTCGATGAAGAGGCCGTAACGGTACTCAGCAATCTCGACGATATTCCATATGATATCAGACCAATTTACCCTGATGGGATTTGATAAAATTCGTGCCAAAATTTTTATTCAAAGCTAATAATGATGTGCTCTCTTTCTGCGAATGTGAGAACGAACCAGCCATGTCATCAGGACAAATGGATTGTCCTTGGTGTGGGTGCGGTTGGCTTATTACGTGTTCTAAATGCTCAAAGGCTTTTACCTACGCAGAAATAAAAGAAACAGACGTTCCACTGATTGAGTTAGGACGTCGAGAAGTTGAACGAAGAGGCCTTACCTCAGTAACCAAAAAAGAAATCGAAGATTGGGCTTTGGCTATGCAAGAAGACCTGGCCAAGTTTTCAGTGGGACAAATTGTTATATATTTAGACGGTGAGTACCTTCCGATTGACGAGGAAAACATTCAATTAGAAGGTTGGTATGCTAGGCATGATTTAGTTAGACTCCCACATTACGAGGCTCTCAAAAACCCACAGCTACTGAATGATAAGTTAGGTGATAGCAGTTACTGGCTCAGTAGAGAGTTACCCGATAGGGGTTAGAATCCTAAACTGGAATACCTTCTTCCAAGCAAAATTCCCGCACAATATCTCGCAAAGTCGAAAGGCGCGAATTAATCGTAATATGCGGTTCCAACTTCTTGCGCAGCTTTTCGGCATCAAGCTTTAAGATGGCTGCTTTGACCGGGCCGATGCCTGTGACAGGCATAGAGAGTTGATCATAGCCCATAGCGACGAGCGTTATCGCTTCGAGCGGTCGACCAGCAATAGCGCCGCAAACCGAGACAGGTACATCATTGCGCAGACAGCCATCGGCGATGAATTTTAGGATGGATACCGCCGCAGGATGGAGCGGGTCATAGCGGTCAGAGACGCGGGCATTATCGCGGTCAGCGGCGAAGAAAAACTGCATGAGATCATTCGCGCCGACCGAGACGAAATCCGCGTGATCACAGACTGACATGACTTGCCACGCCAGTGACGGCGTTTCTAACATAACGCCCACTTCTATTTTTTGAGGCAATTCATGGCCGAGCTTTTTGGCGCGTTCGACTTCGCGGTCAAAGAGTGCCCTCGCCTCAATGAATTCATCCACAGTTGCAACCATGGGAAACATAACTTTTAAATGACGCCCGGCACCCGCCGCTACAAGGGCGCGAAGTTGATAGCGCATAAGGCCCGGGCGATCCAAAGCGATACGGATAGCGCGCCAACCAATCGCGGGGTTTTCTTCGGGTACAGGGTCCATATAAGGTAGAATTTTATCACCGCCCAAATCGAGCGTTCGGAACGTGACGGGGCGCTGACCCGCGGCCTCTATCGCTTTGCGGTAGAGCTCCGTTTGTTCTTTCAAGCGCGGCATAAATTCAGACACCATGAATTGAAATTCTGTTCGGAAGAGTCCAATCCCATCGGCTCCCGCTTGGTCAAGCTGCGGCAAATCCACCAAGAGCCCTGCATTAAGCTGTAATGAAACATGCCGGCCATCAATCGTCTTGGCGGGCGTGAATTTCATTTCCTCATAAGCCCGGCTCATTTCACCCGCAATATTCATGCGCATGTGAAAGCCTGCCAATTGAGTATCAAGCGGACGGATATAGGCCACACCGTCCTCCCCATCCAATAAGACGGGATCTCCGGTTTCGATCAGGTCCAGTACGCCCTCGGCGCGGCCAATCAGTGGAATCCCAATGGCGCGGCAGATAATCGCCGTGTGGGAAGAGGCGGATCCTTCCTCAAGCACGATACCGCGTAATTTATCACGGTCATAGTCAAGCAGTTCAGCGGGACCGATTTCCCGCGCGAAAATGATCGCATCATCCGAAATATTCTTATTCCCCGGTCCTAAAGATTCTCCAGATAAGGCGCGCAAAAGACGATTAGCTAAATCTTCCAAATCGTGAAGCCTCGCGCGCAGATAGGGGTCTTTGGATTTCATCAATCTGGCACGGTGTTCATTTCGCACACGCTCGACAGCCGCTTCTGCGGTCAAGCCTGAATGCACAGCCTCGCGCAATCGCCCGACCCATTTGCGATCATAAGCAAACATGCGGTAAGTTTCGTAAATATCTTTACTGGCGCGGGACAGCTTGGCCGTATCTCCGGACACCATGGCATCCACTGAGGCGCGCAATGTGCTTACGCCTTCTTCGAGACGAATTTCTTCAGCCGCAATGTTGTCGGCTAGCATATTGGCCGGCGCAACAGGCGGCATATGCAAATAAGCGTGCCCTTCGACAAGGCCGCCCGCAAAAGACTTTCCTTGCACTGTCTCCGGTTTAACAGGCGCCAGACTAATCCCTTTTAGCGCGCCTTTTTTGCCGCCAACCCGTTCATCATCGACGATAATTTCCGCCAAAACCATAGCTACGGTTAGGAGGTCTTCGACTTCTTCTTCATTAAAGCTACGCGCCTTTTTGGACTGAACAACCAGAACGCCCAAGACGCGGCCACCGCGCAAGATCGGCACACCCAAAAATGAGTTATATGGGTCCTCACCTGTTTCAGGGCGGTATGAAAAGAGCGGATGGCTCGGCGCATCGGCAAGGTTAAGAGGACGCGCGGTAAGTGCGACATGGCCCACCAAACCCTCACCTGGCTTCATACGAGTCTTGTGCACCGCCGATTTCTTTAGGCCTTGGGTCGCAGACAGTTCTAAATCTTCACCTGGCCGCAAAAGATAAATCGAGGCGACTTTGACCCGCATGGCTTTGGAGATCGCCGCGACAAAATCATTCAGCCGTTCCTGAACAGACTCCGTCCCCGCCATCGCCTCGCGAATAGCGCGCATTAGCTTTGGCGGCTTTGTCTTGATATTCGGGTCCACACTCATCGAGCGCAATATAGGAGAGCGATGCGCGTGATGCGAGATAATTATTTGTTATCTTTGCGCGATGTTAAAGAGCGCACAAAAAAACCCGCCCAGTTATTCGCGTTTCGCGAGTTGCAAGAGCGGGTCTTAAAGACTTTATGTAAGAGCGCGTTTCTAGGCGTCTTTTTTCTTGCGAGCCTCGCCTTTTTTACGAGCGGCGACAATGCCGCGGCCTGTTGTACGCTCGACAATACGCGCGGACTTACCACGGCGCTCACGCAGGTAATAAAGCTTGGCACGGCGAACCTTACCTTTACGCTTAATCTCAATCGCTTCGACAAGCGGTGAATAAACTGGGAAGACACGCTCAACACCTTCGCCGTAAGATATCTTACGGACAGTAAAGCTTTCATTCACGCCCTTACCGGAACGCGCAATACAAACGCCTTCAAAAGCTTGCAGACGCGTGCGTGTGCCTTCTGTAATACGGACTTGGACAACCAGCGTATCACCCGCTGAGAAATCAGGGATGACTTTGCCATCAGCCAACAAACGGGCTTCTTCGGCTTTATTTAGTTTTTCAATCACATTCATGATCGTCTCCATTTTTATAAGCCGTCCACATGTCAGGGCGTCGGGCCTTGGTAATATCTTCACTTTGTTGGCGACGCCACTGTTCGATCTTTTTATGATCGCCCGATAACAACACCTCCGGGATAGCCCGGCCTTCAAACTCTCTTGGCTTGGTGTAGAGCGGATACTCCAGCAAGCCGTCTTCAAAACTTTCCTCCGATGCACTCTGTGCGTCCCCCAGAACACCGGGAAGAAGCCGCACACAGGCTTCGATCATTACTTGCGCCGCCACCTCGCCGCCCGCCAGAACAAAATCGCCGATGGAAACTTCTTCCATTTGGCGGCCCTCTATGACGCGTTCGTCAAGTCCTTCAAACCGTCCACAAAACGCAATAAGACCCTCTCCCGATGCTAGCTCCCTCACCCTTTGCTGGGTTAGCGGCTTGCCCCGAGGGGTCAAATAGATCAATGGGCGGCCTGTATCTGTGACCACGCTATCGATTGCTTTTGCGGCCACATCAGGTTTTAACACCATTCCAGGGCCGCCGCCCGCAGGCGGACTATCGACAGTTCGGTGCCTATTAACGGAAAAATCACGGATGTCCACTGTTTCTAGCTGCCAAATCCCGCTTTTTTCGGCTCCCCCAATAATAGACGCCTCCAAGACACCCGGGAAAGCATCAGGAAACAGCGTCAAGACGCTCGCACGCCAAGGCTCGCGCCGCATATCTTTAGGGTTTTCACTCATAAGGGCGGCTTTTACGGGGTGGAAGCGAGAGAGTCACGGCCATTTTCGACCACATAAACCATCAAAAAAAAACTTGATGCAAAAGCACCAAGTCAAGAAAAGTATAGATGAGGCGCGCAGTCAGCGAATTCATTTCCCAAAGCCAATGTCATATGATGGCTGCACTATAAGTTGTCTAGCAAAGTGAACATGAACAGAACCCGATAATTATCAGTCATAAGAGTTAATTCTGATTCACCATAATTATTTAGATAACCCGTTCAAAAAAGAGACAAAAAAAAACTTGATGCAAGAGCACCAAGTCAAGAAAAGGATAGATAAGGCGCGCAGTCAACGAATTCATTTCCCAAAGCCAATTTCATATGATGGCTGCACTATAATTTGTTTAGCAAAATGAATATGAACAGAACCCGTTATTTTTCGGTCATAACGGTTAACTCTGATTCACCATAATTGTTCAGTTTAGCTACTCGACTTCAATAATTTTTATAACGACGCGTTTTGCCTGAAGGTCAACTTTTGGCGTTCCCACTTTGGTAAAAGGGTGATAAAAGCTTGCGCCGCTTTTTCCTTTAACTTTGACGGGTTTTATCTCGAGCAGTTCGCCCGCCCCAAAATCTACCACGTTTAAAATTGTTCCCACGCGCTTTCCGTCAGTTGATTTGACGTCAAGTCCGATTAAATCAGCAGCGTAAAATTCGTCCTCTTCAGGCTCGGGAAAGGCTTGACGCGGCACATAAAGCTTGGTTGATTTTAAGCTTTCTGCCTCTTCGCGTGTCTGAACTTCGGTGCACCTGATGGCAACACCGCCCTTCACAAGGCGGAAGCTCTCTGGGGTAAGCAGCACTTCGCCCGTGCCTGAGAGCAATGGCCCATAGCTGACACAATTTTCAGGCAACTCTGTAAAGGCTTTCAACTTTACCTCGCCTTTAACGCCAAAAGCGCCCGCTATTGCGGCGATACATATAAGATCTTCTTTTTTCACGCGCTCGCCATAAGCATTTCATAGGGCGCTGTCATCGCTATTTGCGCGATATTTAGCAAAAACTGTGACTTTGGTCACAGATTTGGCGTTCTTGAGCACTTAGTTTCTTCAGAGGGGGCGCAATGTTGATGTTTAGGTTAAACTGGAGCTCTAGGCATCAAGGCGATGATATTGGACTGCAGTGCCCCGTACCCGGTATCATCGCCACCCATTTTATAATGAGACTCAAGGTCTGTTATTCTCTGCTATTCTGTGGCCAATCATCTATTTGGCTTTCATTCATCTTGAATCCGCTAAGAGGACGTTAAGTTAATAGCCCGGAGGCGAGTTTATGTATCGTTTTATAGTTCCAACCCTAACAGCTCTCTTATTATCCTCAGGCGCCATGGCGCATCCTGACCCAAAAACGGACGTAAATACTCAAGCCCCTGTAAAACTTTCGGATATTACGCCTCGACTCCCGGACCCTTCAGAGATTCAAGAGGCTCTTAAGCAGATGCCTGATATGAACGCCACTATGGGCGAGATGATGGGTATAATGAAGGATGAGCGCTTTCGCGATAATATGGAAAACTCAGCGCGTGCCTTTGGCGACCGCTTGGAGGACTCAGGCGCCTTAGAGACAGGCAAAGACGGTATGCCTGACTTTAATAACGCCTTTGCTGTCATGCTTGAGACCTTTTCTGATGAAGAGGCGATGGGCGGCATGATGGAGACCATGATGGGTCTTGCAGGGACCATGGAAAAACATATGCCCGAAACTGCGGTAAAGCCTGCCTTGAAAGCGCCTGAGACAGGCGCGGCGCCCAACCTTCAAGACATGCAGGCGGAAATTGACAACCTGCGCGGCCAGGTAGAACAGCTTCGCAAAGAAAAAGCGGGCCATTAAGACCCGCTTCAAACATAGCTTCTCGGCGCAGTTCAGTCGCGCTTTAAAGCGCGGCTTTTATAGCGTCTACCAAATCCGTCTTTTCCCAGCTAAAGCCGCCCTCATCATCTGGCGTGCGGCCAAAGTGACCATAGGCGGCAGTGCGGGCATAGATGGGATTATTCAGCTTTAAATGCTCCCGAATACCGCGCGGCGAGAGGTCCATAACTTTGCGGATAATCGCTTCGATTTGATCACCTGAGACGTCATTACCATCATCGACATTCACATAAATCGACGTCGGATTCGCCACGCCAATCGCGTAAGACACTTGAATATCAACCCAAGGCGCTAGCCCTGCGGCAACAATATTTTTCGCGAGGTAGCGCGTGGCATAAGCGGCAGAGCGGTCAACTTTTGTTGGATCTTTACCTGAAAACGCACCGCCGCCATGCGGGGCCATGCCGCCATAAGTATCGACAATAATTTTACGTCCCGTCAGCCCGGCATCTCCGTCAGGCCCGCCAATGACGAACTTCCCTGTCGGGTTGATATGCCAAATCGTGTCATCTGTAATCCAACCTTCTGGTAGAACTTCATGAATATAGGGTTTCACCAAAGCCGCGACATCAGCGCTATCCATGGACGCATCCAAATGCTGTGTTGAGAGCACAATCGCTTTGGCCCGTGCAGGCTTACCATCCTCATAACTTATCGTGACTTGCGATTTACTATCAGGGCCAAGCTGGCTTGCGCCTTCATGCTTACGCGCATGCGCGAGGCGCTCGAGAATTTTATGACTGTAATAAACAGGCGCCGGCATGAGGTCTTCGGTGTCGGAACAAGCATAACCAAACATAATGCCTTGGTCACCAGCGCCTTCTTCTTTATGGAGGCCGTCACCCAAATCAACGCCTTGGGCAATATCGACAGATTGCGCATGGAGCAACACATCGACATCGGCATGGGCGTGGTGGAAACCATCCTGCTCATAACCGATATCTTTAATCGCCGCGCGGGCTACGGCTTCAATCTCGTCTTTTGACACGTCTTTGCCGCGCGTCTCGCCCGCGATGACGACTTTATTGGTTGTCGTCAGCGTTTCAGCCGCAACACGTACATCCCAAGGCGACATACCGGCCGCGACAGATTTGCGGAAATAAAGATCAACAATTTCGTCGCTGATACGGTCAGAGACTTTGTCAGGGTGGCCCTCTGACACGGATTCAGAGGTGAAGTCGTAATTTTTGCGGCTCATAGCGCGCTCCTCGAGTTTAAGGCTCTTAGCTTTTTGTTATTATATAGAGAGGCTTGGTGAAAAGCGGCGCATTATTACGCCGCTCATTTATTTTAATAACGATAATGCTCTGGTTTGAACGGGCCTTCCGTTGTCACGCCGATATAATCAGCTTGATCTTTGGACAGTTCCGTCAGTTTCACACCGATTTTTTCAAGGTGCAGACGCGCAACTTTTTCGTCTAAATGCTTTGGCAGCATATAGACTTTATTCTCATACTCATCACCGCGCACCCAAAGCTCAATCTGCGCGAGGACTTGGTTCGTGAAAGAGGCGGACATGACAAAGCTTGGATGGCCTGTCGCATTGCCAAGGTTTAGGAGGCGGCCCTGCGAAAGAAGTATCATACGGCTTCCGCTTGGGAAGGTCACCATATCAACTTGGTCTTTGATATTTGTCCATTTGTGATTTTTTAGCGCTGCAACTTGGATTTCATTATCAAAGTGACCAATATTGCCGACAATCGCCATATCCTTCATCTCGCGCATATGCTCAATACGAATGACGTCTTTATTGCCTGTGGTCGTGATAAAGATATCTGCATCAGCCACTGTATCCTCAAGGGTCGTGACTTCAAAGCCGTCCATCGCCGCTTGCAGGGCGCAAATCGGGTCAATCTCAGTGACTTTAACCCGGGCGCCCGCACCACGAAGAGACGCCGCCGAACCTTTACCGACATCGCCATAGCCGCAAACAACGGCTGTTTTACCTGCCATCATCGTATCTGTTGCCCGGCGAATACCGTCGACGAGCGATTCTTTACAGCCATATTTATTATCGAATTTAGATTTGGTGACAGAGTCGTTCACGTTAATCGCAGGGAAAGGCAGTTCGCCTTTTTCAACCAACTCATAAAGACGGTGAACACCTGTCGTTGTTTCTTCTGACACGCCGACAATTTGGTCACGCGTTTTGGTGAACCAACCCGGGCTTTCGGCGAGGCGCTTTTTAATTTGCGCGAAGATCGCTTCTTCTTCTTCAGAACTTGGCTCGCCTTCGATGAGGTGCGTTTCGCCCGCTTCGACCCGTGCGCCCATAAGAACATAAAGCGTGGCGTCGCCTCCATCATCCAAGATGATATTCGCGCCCTCTGGGAAAAGGAAGGATTTGTCGAGGTAATCCCAATGCTCTTCGAGCGTTTGCCCTTTAATCGCAAAGACAGGCACGCCGCCCGCCGCAATTGCCGCCGCCGCGTGGTCTTGGGTCGAGTAGATATTACAAGACGCCCAACGCACATCCGCACCCAGAGCTGTCAATGTCTCAATCAGAACCGCCGTTTGAATGGTCATATGGAGCGAGCCCACAATGCGTGCGCCTTTGAGGGGTTTGCTCTCGCCAAATTCTTCGCGCAGAGCCATCAGGCCCGGCATTTCAGTTTCAGCAATATCAAGCTCCTTACGGCCATAATCTGCAAGGGAGATATCTTTTACAATGTAGTCATTCGCGCTCATGGGAGTCATCCTTCTGATGAGGTATCTGTTTCGCTGTGCCATAGGCGCAAGGGAAAGCCGCGTCAATAACATATAACGGTTTTGTTATATGCTTCGAGCGCCCGTAGTCTTGCCAGGGGGGGGTACGAATATACCGAAAAGCCGAAACCGCTGGCGGTTTCGAAGACGCAATAAATAACGTGACCCCTCCCCCAAAATTTGCCACACCCTCATCGTGATCTCTAACCCTTGCATATCTGTCATCATCGTCAATTATAATGGCGGTGAGTGGCTGACGCGCTGCGTTCAATCCGTGGCAGATCAGAGCCTTACCGATTTTGAGTGTTTCATTGTCGATAATGGGTCAACTGACGGCTCCATTGCGGCCCTACCAAAGCTTGATGAACGCTTCACGATTATGGAGCTTGGCGAAAATACCGGCTTTGCAAAGGGCAATAATATCGCCGCGCGGCAGGCTAAAGGTGAGTGGCTCGCCCTGCTCAACCCCGATGCCTTTGCGCGGGTTGATTGGCTCGAAAAACTTATGGGCGCCACAAATCTCACCCCAAATGTGACGATGGTCGGAAGCACACAATATATGGCGCTCGAGCCTGACATCTATGACGGCGTCGGGGACTTTTATCATGCGGCAGGGTTAGCGTGGCGCGGCAAGCACGGTCATAGTGCAGCAGGGCACAGCCCCAAAACCGCAGAGGTCTTTGGCCCTTGCGCCGCTGCGGCTCTGTATCACCGCGAGACCTTTGAGCGCCTTGGTGGATTTGATGAACGGTTTTTTTGTTATCACGAGGACGTTGATATCGCTTTCCGGTTCAGACTTGCGGGCGGGGTTTGCGTCCAAAAAGCAGATGCCATCGTTGATCATGTCAGTAGCGGCATTTCTGGCAAAGCCTCCCCCTTCGCGGTCTATCACGGCACGCGCAATCGCATCTGGACATTTGTGAAATGCATGCCTCTTCTTGGCCTGCTCGTATTTGGCCCTGCCCACATTGCGCTAAACCTCGCCTTTATGACTTGGTCGCTTTTTCGCAAGGGCCGCGCAAAGCCCACATGGCGCGGCGTAAGAGACGGCATAAAAGGTATCCCTATCATGTGGACGGCCCGCAAAAATCTAGAACGTAAAGTCGGTCTGGGCTCTCTCCTGCATGTCATGACCTTAAACCCGCTAAAATTCCTAAATCGCGGCGATGGATCTGTACCCATCCGTAAATAAGAATGTTCGAAATCGAACATTTACTGTTATAAATCCTTAAACCTTATGCTATAGGCCACGCGTTCAAGATATAGGATGATCCCAATGACAAACCGCACCCCTAAACCTGCTCTTTCTCCGAACACGATTGAGTTTGAAACCCAAGCGCTCGTGAAGCCTACAGGCTTTAGAGAATATGATGCACGTTGGTATTTTGGTCTGCCCGGTGATGAAAAACCGTCTGAGCTGAACCTATACGGCGTTCAGGCCCTAGGCGAAGGACTCGGCATGCTCATGCATGAACGCGGCGTCCCGCCCAAAATGGCGGTCGGTCACGATTTTCGGCATTATTCTCTTGGTATTAAACAGGCGCTGATGCTCGGCCTCGTCAATGCTGGGGTTGAAGTTTTGGATATCGGCCTTGCCCTTTCTCCAACAGCTTATTTCGCGCAATTCCATCTAGACTGCCCCGGCGTGGCCATGGTGACAGCGAGCCATAATACCAATGGCTGGACAGGCGTAAAAATGGGCATTGAGCCGCCGCTCACATTTGGCCCTGATGAAATGGCACGCCTGAAAGAGATTGTGCTGAACGCCGAAAGTGAGCACAAACCCGGTGGGTCGTACCGCTATGTCGAAGGCGTGCGCCAAGCCTTTATTGATGACCTCGTTGAGGGCGTTCAGCTGAAAAATAAAATCAAAGTTGTCGCCGCTTGCGGGAACGGTACAGCAGGCGCTTTCGCCGAAGAGGTCCTCACGCGCATTGGAGCTGAAGTTGTCGCCGTAGAATGTGAGCTGGATTACAGCTTCCCCAATTACAATCCCAACCCCGAAGATATGAAAATGCTTCACGCGATGGCCGATGCCTGTAAAAAGCATGGTGCAGACGTGGCCCTCGGTTTTGACGGTGACGGTGATCGTTGCGGCGTGGTCGATAATGAAGGTGAGGAAATCTTTGCCGATAAGGTCGGCGTCATGCTCGCGCGTGACCTCTCGGAACTTTATCCCAATGCGCAATTCGTAGCGGACGTAAAATCAACGGGTCTGTTTGTGACCGACCCTGTCCTGCTTAAAAATGGCGCCAAGACGGATTATTATAAAACAGGGCATAGCTATATTAAACGCCGCTCTAAGGAATTAAATGCGCTCGTCGGTTTTGAAAAATCTGGACATTATTTCTTTAACGCCCCTATCGGACGCGGCTATGATTGCGGCCTGACCAGCGCGATTGCCATCCTGCAAATGCTAGATCGTAACCCCGGAAAATCTATGGCTGACTTGCGCCGCGCGCTTCCGAAAACATGGGGCAGCCCAACTATGTCGCCTTATTGCGCGGATGAAGAAAAATACGGCGTTGTTGACCGCATTATCGCAGATGTTCAAAAATCAGCTGATGCTGGCGAAACTATCCTTGGCCAGAAAATCGTTGATGTGAATACCGTCAATGGCGTGCGCATGACATTAGAAGACGGCACATGGGGCCTGATGCGGGCGAGCTCTAACACGCCAAACCTCGTCGTGGTTGTCGAAAGCCCTGCTTCCGAGGAAAACATGATTGGCATGTTCCGCGAGATTGAACGCCGCCTCGCCCAATATGACGAAATCGGCGAATTCGATCAGAAGATTTAATGACGCTAATTCCTATGCCGACGGAGTCTAGCGAAACCATCGCCCAATGGGGCAGCGAAACTTTCGGAAACGCTGCTTCCGTCAAAGCCTATGCTATTCGCGCCCAAGAAGAATTGGCAGAATTAATTGAGGCCATAGAGAGCGGAGATACGGACAAAGCCATCGCCAGTGAAGCCGCCGATATCACCATCCTGTTACACCGCATAACAGGCACGCTTGGGCTAGAATTATATGACGCGGTAGACGAGAAGATGGCGGTGAATAAACGGCGGGAGTGGGTGCCGGATGGGAGCGGCGTGGGGCGGCACCAATAATGATTACCTAAATATATTCATTTAAAATAGTAGATTTAATTTTTTTACGAAACTTATTATCTTTTCCCAAAGCCAACCTACGAATTTGATTGTCTGTCAAATCATCTTGCCTCAATAAATTTAAGCGTACTTGTTGTGACGTATCTAAGATTAGGGTGTTGATAGCGTCGTCCGGCGTATTTTTATTTAATGCCACTAACTTTCTAACGCTTTCGTTCTTATCGTGCATTAAGTATCTAAGCGTCATTTCAGAAGTATTAGTGTTTCTCGCAACACGTTGCCTAACAATTTTATCCTCATGTTGGCCGAGTTTATGTAAGAACTTTAAATCTGTCGCAGTATTTGATGCAAGAGACTGAAGGCATTTCAATTCTTGTTCCAGACAATAATATCTCTGTAATATATCCGGGTTCGTAGAACTTGAAATTAGAACCCTCTCTTTGCAAACCGAATCTTTCATAATTAGTTCGAAAATATCGTTCTCCAAGTCAGGTCTCTCAAGCAATTTTATCTTACAAGAAATAGTTCCTTTTTGCGCTAGCTCCCTTAGAGTTTTCTCAGCTGTAGATGAGTTTTCAGCCAAATATTCGTGAATTTTATTAAATTCGCTCTTAACTAAAGAGGCTAATATGGGTTTAGGGGTTAAAGGGTTTTGAGCCTGTAAACGCTCAAGATTAAATATTCTATTCTTTAGCGGACGACTAACCTGCTTATCTTCTATATGTTTGCGAAGAAGATTGGTAAGAAGCTCAATATCAACAGCCTCATTGGTCGCTAAAGCTCTAATCACCCAGATGCTCTTATCCCGACTAAGTGCTTTAAGTATTTTAAGGGGTGTCGAAGGATTTTTTGCAACGGCGCAGCGAACATGCTCTTCCTTATCTTTGGATAAGCGCCTTAGTAACTCAGTGTTTTCAGTTGGCTGCTTTGCAATACTCGCTCTAACATATAAATCAGTGTCATATGAAAAGGCTTCAGTCATATCCGCAGACAAATCTTGATGTTCAACAATATTTCGCCTCACCCAAGCCTCTTGGTCATTTGAAAGCGTTTTGAGTAAATCCGTACTCAATTGAGGGTGTATAGCGACCTGCGAGCGTATATTCTCATCGTCATCTTTTGAAAAATGTGTGAGGGCTTTCACAATTTCCTTTGATTGTGAGAGCCTTTTGAAAACAGTCGACCTCACTTGCTTGTTAGAATCATTTGCCATTTCCCATAAATACTCGAAACTTATATTAGGGTTTCGTGCAAGATTTACGCGGATAATATCATCGTTATGATGAACCAAACGCCCCAAAATATGCCCAGGAGCGGTGCTTTTAGAAGATAGGGCTCTGTCAATGTCTAAACATTCCTCAAAGCTTAATCCCTCTAACGTATCTGCATCCGTAGAATTATTTTCTACAACACCCGTTCTGACTTTTAGATCAGCATCAAATGATAATTTTTTTAATGTTTCGCGAGATGTATTTTTATTTCTAGCAACAAGCCGACGTATTATATCATCACAATCATCAGCAAGCGCGTCTAAAGCTTCAGCTGTAGCATCTTTTCGTTGCGCGACTTTTAGCCGAATTTTTCTATCTTTGTTCTTTGCCAGCAAGACAAATAATTCCGGCTTTGCTTTAAGCTGCCGGAATAACAAAAGACTTTCGATGTCGAACAAAAACATTGAACTCAACTAACATTGGCCACTTTCTACTACTAGAAGGAAAATAAATATAGAATCTTGCGCGGTGAAAAGACTTTGTCGCGAAGACCCCCTAAATCTTCTCAGTAATCTTTATCGCCGCGTGACAGCCTGCGGTGATCACTCTCGATAACAAACCATATCCCGGCGCGTCATGCGCGCCTTGTTCTACAGCTGTGTCGCGGTGGTGAAGCTCGTCTTCTCGGAACTCGGCGAAGGTGGCCGCGAGTTCGGGTTCATCCGCGGCGACTTCTTCGGCCTGCGCGCCGTAATGTTGTTCGATGACATTTTCGACGGCTTCAGTACAGGCATGGGCGGCTTTTTCGCCCATCAGGGCCGTCACAACACCGAGGCCATATCCCGCAACATTCCAGATGGGCGTCATAGCGGTGGGGCGGACATTGCGTTCGACCAAGAGTTTGTCAAAAGCATCGAGGTGCTTTTGCTCTTCGGCTTCCATTTCGGCGAGCTGCGCGGCGATCTCGCGGGTCTTGGCACTGCGCCCAAAGACAGCTTGTTGGCCGCGGTAAATCGCGACGGCGCCATATTCCCCGGCATGGTCCACACGCAACATTTCCGCGATGCGCGGATTGGTTTTGTGTCCGGCAGGTTTCGGAGCGGTTTTAGACATTCGCTTTTCCTTTCATTAGGAACAACATCACTCCGGCCCCGACGACCGAAATTATCCCGTTCCATGCGGCCATAGACAATCCCAGAAAATGCCAGAGCGGTTCGCTGCAGGCCGGGCCTTTGATTTCCTTGTCCAACCCGCCAAGCGGATCATTAGGGTCAAAGGCCCCAAGCTCTCCGCCGCCTGTTACCGCGCAAAGCTGCGGTCCTTCCAGGATTTTAAATTCTACTAGGACATGCCAAAATGCGATATAGGCGGAGCCCAAAAAGGCGAGCGCCAATAGGAGGCCAAAAAGCTTGGGCCCAAAAATCTTAGGAAAAGACGTCCAGCCCCATTGCAGCGCAATCGCAATCGCCGCGACGCCCAGAACAACCTTATGCGCATGGCGCTGCCAATAACACATCGTACATGGGGGATAGTCAAACCCATATTGAAAGATCCAGGCCCCGACCAAAAGCCCGCCCGAAATCAAGAGCGCGAGCCAAGGCGCATGTTTAGCTGTCAGATATTTTGAAGCGTGGGTCATAACCTTTATATAAGCCCTCTCGTCTGTCCTGTCATGCGGCGGATTAAAGCAGGGGTGTTAGAATTTGGTAACCTTACCTTTTGAGAAATGCTTAGCGGGTCTGCCTTATTCTGCGCCCATGTCCCGCTTGTCGAAATTTGCGCAAAACCGCTCTGCCCGTTTTATGCAGAAAAAACTGATACTGATCGGGGTTAAGCTAGGCCTAGCGGGATGCGGCGCCCTCGCCTATTATTTTCCAATATTTAGCGATGGAAATATCGCGGCAGACGGAGCACTTTATTTCATCATCATCGCAACAAGCGCATTTTTATGGTGGGAATTCTGCAGATAACAACTATTTGATTCGCCTGAGGCGATAATTGGCTTGAAATATTATTTCGTCTGTTGTTAACCATATGGCAGGGCGCATCCTGTAACGGGTAATGAAATTTAGCTGTTGGATGTAATTGTGGTACTGGACATCAAACATATAGGAACAGAATTGCGAGATGCGCGGCAAGCCTTGGGCCTGTCTTATGCGGATCTGTCTGATATGACGCGGATTAAGCCGCAATTTCTCGAAGCGATTGAATCGCTCTCCTCTGCAGACTTACCGTCCATTGGTTATGTCTTGGGCTATGTGCGTAGCTATGCCAAAGCGGTAGGCTTTGACGGAGCCTCGGCTGTCGCGCGCTATAAGGTGGATAGCCAAGTGCCTGAGAATTTGGGCATGCGCGACCGTCCGCATTTTGTACCGCAACGTAAAATTCGTCTGCCGCGCGGCTTTTTCTCAGCGGTGACTGTGCTCGCCGTCGCGGGGATGTTGACAGTCTGGTATGGCACGCAAACGGAAACCCGCGCAGCGATGCTGAACGGTCCCGACCTCACGCCAAGCGCAACCGAATCACAAACCGCCATTATTGACCCCAATATGCTCACGGTCAAAGCGCTCGCGCCAAGCTGGGTCCAGATCAAGGATGAGTCAGGCCGCGTGATTATTTCGCGTATTTTTGTGACGGGTGAAGTCTGGCAAACGCAGCGCGGGTCAGGCGCGTCAATCTCCGCCAGAGATGGCGGCGCGATTCAGCTTTACGTCGGCGAAGGTGATGCCGGACTGCTCGGGGAACGCGGCGTGGCGGTCTCTAACGTCCCGCTAGCCCAATAGCGGGCCGAATAAAGCGGCAATGCCGCTCGACTTATCCATTCCAGCTTGATTGAAAATTGAGGACAAGCGCGAGGGCCATCCGCCACTCCCACATAGCGTCAGAGTTTCCTCTGACAAATCGCAAGGCCCCACAACCTTACGCAAATCGCCGCTCAGCGCTTGTCTCTATTCGCTAAAGCCCCCACAAGCTTTAACTTGAAAACAATATAGCCATTTTGCCTGAACGCGAGCTGAACCCTTTGCCTAAAATCGGGTAACCTTAAAAATTGGTTTATTTTTCCCATTGGCTTAACCGTCCCGCTCCCCCACCCGACCACCTACAGAGTAACCTTATTGGGTGGTCGGGTGGGGGGGCGGGATGGAACAGCTATAAAAATATGCGCCATAATAACGTCTTTAAACATACACATTTCCGTGGCACTAAGCGCCAATGACACAGCACACAGATATCTCCTCCATTCGCCCGTGGCGCCATATTGAGCGCCGCAAATGCCGCCAGATCATGGTCGGCAAAGTCCCTGTGGGCGGCGATGCGCCCATTGCTGTGCAGTCCATGACCAATACGGTCACTCACGACGTTGCCGCGACCATCGCCCAAATTCGCGATCTGGAAATTGCGGGCGCAGATATAGTCCGCGTCTCCGTCCCCGTTCCCGAGAGCGCCGAGGCGATGAAAGAGATTTGCCATGAGGTCAATGTCCCCATCGTGGCCGATATCCATTTCCATTATAAGCGCGGCATAGAGGCGGCAGAAAATGGCGCGGCCTGCCTACGCATTAATCCCGGCAACATTGGCGGCCAACACCGCGTGAGGGAAGTCGTGGCCGCCGCGCGAGATCATGGCTGCTCTATCCGCATTGGCGTGAATGGCGGGAGCCTTGAAAAAGAACTGCTCGAAAAATACGGAGAGCCCTGCCCCGACGCTATGGTCGAGAGCGCGCTGATGCATGCGCGAATGCTCGAGGATGAAAATTTCCAAGACTATAAAATATCGGTCAAAGCCAGCGACCCGTTCCTCACCGTCGCGGCCTATCACCAACTCGCAGACGCCACAGACGCGCCGCTCCATCTGGGCATCACCGAAGCGGGCGGCCTGCGCATTGGCACCGTCAAATCCGCCATTGGTATGGGCAACCTCTTATGGGCAGGCATAGGCGACACGATACGTGTGTCATTATCCGCCGACCCCGTAGAAGAAATCAAAGTCGGCTTTGATATGCTTAAATCGCTGGGGCTTAGGACTCGCGGCGTCAACATCATCTCTTGCCCCTCCTGCGCGCGCCAAGGCTTTGACGTCATTAAAACCGTGCAGATATTAGAAGACCGCCTCGCCCATGTCACAGAGCCGATAAGTCTTTCTATTATCGGCTGCGTCGTAAACGGCCCCGGCGAAGCCATGTTCACCGACATAGGCTTCACAGGCGGCAGCGCAGGCTACGGCATGATGTATTCCGCCGGGAAGAAAACGGGCAAGACGGATAATGACGATATGGTTGAAGATATTGTCCGGCAAGTGGAGGCTCGGGCTGAGGTGTTGAAGGCTGAGCGGGATAAGGTTGAGGCGGCGGAGTGATTAAAAGCCGAGTGTTATAAAAACTTACTCTGCTACCCACTTAAAGTTTACTCTCGGTGAGTCTTCGTTTTCTGACGGCACTGACTTTAGCTTCGGCAATGAGCTTAACCATTCATAATAAAGGTCATTCTGGCACTTGTGTATATCTTCTAGGTGGTCAGATAACATTTTAGCAAAATTAACTGTTACTTTGAGTTGTGCTTGATTCACTGTAAGCTCCTACGCGAGTCAATACATAATGCAAAGAGTTCAGTTAAGAAATGCTTAAAACGCTACCAAGAGAAGATTATCCAGAACTTTTTTTTGGATTAGTTGCCCCAATCGGAACAATTTTTGAACCAACCGTCAATTCTTTAAAATCTGAATTAGAAAAATTTGGCTATGAAGTAATCACAATAAGTGTGACCGAACTTTTTGATTTATTCGCTAAAGTTATAACGCCAACTGAGCCTCTGGTAACCTCAACAAGGTATGAGAGATACACGAGCTACATAAAGTTCGGCAACCAAATAAGAGAGGCAGTTTCAGAAAATGCTATCCTTGCCATCGCGGCAATGTATCAAATTTCCAGAGAACGAACTACGAAAACTAAAAAAATAGGGCCTCAGATTCAGAAGAAAGCCTACATCATACGGCAGTTTAAAAGACCTGAAGAAATTAACTTATTAAGGTCGGTTTATGGAGAGCAATTCTTTCAAGTTTCAATTTATTCAACTCGTTCCAATCGAATTGAAAATCTAGCTTCTTTGTTTGCAAAAGATGTTGGAGACGCTTCTCCGAATAACAAACAATCTGAAGCAGCAAAAATTGTTGAAATAGACCAAGATGAGGATGATAAAACAACAGGTCAACGAGTTCGAAAAACATTTCATGATGCTGATCTAATTGTGAACGGAAATGTAGATGACACAACAATTGACAAGCAAGTTTGTCGTTTCATTGACTTATTGTTTGGAGCAAATTTTATTTCTCCTACAAAAGATGAATATGGAATGAGATTGGCTAAAAATGCAGCACTCAGGTCTATTGACCTATCAAGACAAGTAGGTGCTGCAATTTTTGACACAACAGGTCAAATAATATCACTTGGTTCAAATGAAGTACCGAAAGGCTCGGGTGGGACTTACTGGGACGATGGTATCCAAGACGCAAGGGAATATACAAAAGACAAAGATTCTAATGATGAAAGAAAACAGGAACTTTTAGATGAAATATTAAAAATTGCAAATATTACTGAGACCCCAGAGATGATGGAAAACCTCTCTAAATCACAAATGATGGATGCCCTTGAATATGGACGTGTAGTTCATGCTGAAATGACTGCTATAACCGATGCGTCCCGCAAAGGCTTACCAGTGAAAGACACTGTTTTGTATTGCACAACATTTCCTTGCCACATGTGCGCAAAGCACATCGTGTCATCCGGAATTAAAAGAGTAGTTTTCCTTGAACCATATCCAAAAAGTCTGGTCTCAAGATTACACAAAGACTCAATAGATGTCGAAAATGACAATAGAGGAAAATATAAAGACTTTAAAGCAGTTAAGTTTGAACATTTTCATGGTGTAACACCCCGTATGTTTGATAGTTTGTTTCAAAGAAATAAACGGAAAAATAAAAAAGGTGAATTTCAACGCTATAAAGATGGTGTTGAGAAACCAATAATAATTATCCGAGATAAAAATTATCTTCAGTTAGAAAATGCAATAGTTGAAAATGCCTTAAAACCATTTTTGAACACACAATAACTTCTATATGAACATTCCTACTTCCCGCTCATCCTAGCCTTGCGTTTGCTCGCAAACGCTGGGCTAGGATCCAGTGTCCCTCATGGGTCCTCTTGGTGAGATGGGGTTTAGATAGTGCCTTGGGTATGTGTTGAGAGCGCGGGGTAACTGGGTCCCAACTTTCGTTGGGATGCACGGAGAAAGTTTGGTCTAGATACGCAATTCCAATTTTATAAACAAAGCCCCCCACTCCCCGTTCATCCTACCGAAAGGTAGGATCCAGTGTCCCTCCCGGCTCGGCTTGCTGAGATGGGGTTTGGACAGTCCCTTGAGTCTGTGTTGAGAGTACGGAGTGACTGGGTCCCCGCTTTCGCGGGGATGATAGGAAAAAGAAAAAGTTAGGGTATTCACCTCGGATTTTGCTCTCCCTTTCTTCCGTCCTCCATCAACTCTTTGCGCAAGTCCGCAAAGACCGCGCCTTGCGGTAGAGGCCAGACTTTCATTTGAGATAACTAGCCAGTGCGGATTAGCTGTCTCTATTAGCTCTATCTTCCACGATCTACGCCAGGCTTTCATTTGCCGCTCGCCGCGAAAGGCGCTGTCCCGCGTGGGGTGCTCTTCGAACCAGACCAAACGGGTGCACCCATATTTAAGAGCGAAGCCTTTATGAATGCCGTTTTGGTGTTGTTCTATCCGCGCGCCAATATCATCTGTCTGCCCGATATAAAGCGTGCCGTTGCGTTTATTCGTAATGATATAGACATAGAACATTATGTGAACATAATTCAGGGCAATTCAATTAGCAAATTCTGCGGTCAATCCTCACGAAATCAGCCCAAAATCTCAAGCCTTGCTGCACTCCCCAACAATCGTATCCTTGGTCCCCTCACCTGCCCCTATATTCAATCTTGTAAATGCGGGGAAAGACGTTCTCCCAAATTTACACAGGTCAGGGAATAGGCCCTGGTGTTTTTGACAAAAGGAGCCTTATGGCTTGATCTGAAATATGTTTTCGCGGGGTTTGTGTTATTTGTTTCACCAAAAGACAAATTGGACAGGTAAGACGTTACTTACTGCCCTGCGAGACGGTGTGGCCAAGGCAGCGTGCTAAACGAGCACGAAAAGGCCAGGTCTCTGCGGGCGTTGTTACGCGCAGATAAAAATACCGCCGCGGGGAGCGATCCCTGTGTTTATTAGTTTCCCAGGTGTGCCTCAGGGCATGCCCCCCGCGGACGTCCACTTTTAGTGGCGGATTGCCTATGTTGATTTTTTCCTAAGAAAAATTCAACGAACCAACCCAATCCGCAAGCCCTTCGGGCAGGATGAGTTTGGTGAGCAAACTCTGAGCTACCACGCGATGGGCAGCCGCAAAAAGCGCATGGGCGAATGTAATTTAGTCAAAAAAAATGCCGCTCCGAAGAGCGGCGAAAAGGTAAAAGAGAAAAGGTCGTCGAGGGAGTTAATTATTCGGTTTGTAAAGGTTAGGCATTTCGTTTTTTTGAATTTCAGTCTCAGGTTTATAAACTGTCATCGCGTCATAGGCATGGTCACGCGTTGTGAACACCCGGCCCATATCAACGGTGCGAACAGATTGGTAATGAGTTGGAAGAACTTTGCGAATTACGCGGCGCTCGGAAATCACTTCTGGCGTAGCTTCCTTTACTGTCTTAGACGCGGGCGTTTGAGGCGCTTTCAGGTGAAGCTCAGCCGTTTTTTCATAACTGACAGTTGACTTAGTGTATGGAGACACATCTTGCGCCGCAGCGGCCGTTGACATCACGACAGTCGAGACGGCTGCAAAAATGAGTTTTGTTGATACCGCTTTAAGATGTTTCATATTCAGCTCCTAAGTGTCAGTCGAACCAAGTTAGCACCGTTTCGATAATTATGACTTACATGAACGAAAGTGAGAATTTCCTGAAAGTTTTCGCCCATAAAGTGAATTACGATTAACCATAAATTCAAATGAAGGCCTATTTTTTCAATAAATTCAATAATTTAGAGAGATTTAAAAAAGTCTGTAAAAAGCGTTAACGCAAAAATTTAAGATAAAAAAAACCACTCCGAGGAGTGGTAAGGTAAAGAGGTTAGGAAGTGCAGGGTTAAGTTTTAGATCAAACCTTACAGTTGGAACAGCATGAGCTGTTTCGACACTCCAAGTGATAGATGAACAGGGCTGAGGCTTAGCTGAATAAAAGCCGTGAATGTGTTACGTCAAAATTAACCATAATATCGGGGCGGTTTAATTTCCGGTTTTCAAATGCAAATTTATTCTCGCGGCCATTTCAGGAACAGTGCTCTTTCCAAAGAAGAACTCGGTGAAATTTCCATTCTTATCCATGAGATATATGATGTCAGAATGATCAACCGTGTAATCCGCCGCACTATCGGGCGTGGGAACTTTTTGGGAATAGACCTTAAAGGCACTCTTGGCGGTTTCGATCTGCTCAGTCGTTCCGGTCAATCCCGTCAGGTTTTTAGGAAACCCATTGGCGGTGACATAGAGTTTCAGGCTTTCGGGCGTATCGCGCTCTGGATCGACACTGATAAAGATGTAATTCAGCTTATCTCCATCAGGGTCAATTCGGGCTTGCGCCGCGCCCATCTTTTGAAGCGCGGTCGGGCAAATATCAGGACAATAGGAGAACCCAAAATAAATAAGCTGCGGCTTTCCAAGGGCATCAGCTTCGGTGACGCTTTGCCCGTTTTGATTGATAAGCGTATAAGCGCCGCCAATATCTGCGGTTCCCGACGTCACAGTCTTGCCGACATTGGCCGTAGGTTGACCACAAGCCGTCAGGCCGGCGGCCAGGCTCACGGCTAATGTGACAGATGCGGCAAATTTTATGATGGCTTTCATCCGGAACATCTCATCTTTATAAGGTCAATATGAACGCACCTGATTTGGCCATAAGCCCGGCTCCCGTCAAGCTCCCAACTGACGCACCCGCAATGCGTAAACGCGCGAAGACTTCGGGGCAGCTTCGGCGCAGTACTTTGGTATTGCTACGTTGGTGCGCAATCGCAGGACAATCTCTGGCGCTTTTGATTGTAACGCAAGTCCTTGGGTTTGATCTTCCGCTAGGCCCGTGTTTGGCGATGATCGGCTTAAGCATATTCGTCAATATTGTTGTGACGGCTTCATATGAATTAGAGCGCCGCGTCGGGGACCGCGAAGCCGGGCTACAGCTTGGGTTTGACTTATTGCAATTGGCCGCGCTGCTTTGGCTGACGGGCGGGATGGCAAACCCTTTTGCGCTATTATTTCTGGCCCCCGTGGTGACCAGCGCGACGACACTGAATAAAAAAGTGCTGCTAAGTCTCGGGCTTTTGGCGACGGGTTTATCCTTTGGCCTTATTTATAACAGCCAGCCCTTGCCATGGGATCCGGCCGGCAGCTTTACACTTCCTCTTACCTTTCGGCTCGGCGTGTTCAGCGCGATTATTATCGGCTCCGCTTTCACTTCACTCTATGCATGGCGCGCGACTAAAGAGAGCCGGGCGATGTCGGATGCGCTTGCCGCGACAGAGGCGGTTCTGGCGCATGAGCAAAAGCTGGCGGCATTGGGCGGCATGGCGGCAGCAGCGGCGCATGAACTTGGCACCCCGCTTGCGACGATTCAGGTTATTGCAAAAGAAATGACACGGGAATTGGAGGCCGGCACACCATTGGGAGAGGACGCCGCGCTTATGCTCTCGCAAGCGCAGAGGTGCCGCGAAATCTTGATGCAACTCTCACAGCGCGGGGATGAAGGCGACGCAATCCATGACGCGCTTTCAATTGAGGATTTGCTCGAAGAAGCCGCAGAACCTTATATCACTTTCGGAAAAGATATTTCACTAGATGTAGCAGGAGATGGAGAAGAACCAGTCTTGAAACGTCAAGCCGAGCTTCTTTACGGGCTTAAGAACTTTATCGAAAATGCGGTCGATTTCGCGAAAAGCGCGGTCGAGCTTACGGGGCGTTGGGATGAGGCGGGTTTTAGCATTATCATAGACGATGACGGTGCGGGCTTTGATCCCGCTATTTTGGGCCGGCTCGGACAACCTTATGTCAGCAAACGTCAACGGCCCAAGCAAGTCGATGAACTGGCAGGGGGGCTGGGACTAGGCGTATTTATTGCAGCAACCTTGATCGAACGCACTGGCGGAAAAGTCACATTTGGCAAATCACCGGCAGGAGGTGCCCGAATAGAACTGGTCTGGTCGCGCAAAAATGCAGGGCTTCTTCTCTAGAATCCAAGCTAAACCTTCCCCAAATGCGTATATGGTGATAAGGATGAAAATTATGACTGATTACAACATACCCGAAGATAATACTTTGCTTGTTTTGGATGATGACGGCCCGTTTCGAAACCGCTTAGGGCGCGCTCTTGAACACCGCGGATTTTCCGTCACTTTGGTTGAAACTGTTACCGAAGCTAAAGCGATTGCCACCGCCAACCCACCTGCCTTTGCTGTGCTGGATATGCGGCTTGAAGACGGGAACGGCTTGGACGTTATTGATAAGCTTCACGAAACGCGGCCTGACTGTAAAATGGTTATGCTTACTGGGTATGGAAACCTAGCTACTGCGGTCTCTGCGGTGAAACGCGGCGCAGTTGATTATCTGGCCAAGCCAGCTGATGCTGATGATGTCTGTAAGGCTTTATTAGCCGGACAAGGCGAAGCGCCTGAGCCTCCGGAAAACCCAATGTCTGCGGACCGCGTGAGGTGGGAGCATATTCAAAGAGTTTATGAGCTTTGCGGCAAGAACGTATCTGAAACGGCACGCCGGCTGAATATGCACCGCAGGACCTTACAGCGCATATTAGCCAAGCGTGCCCCCAGATAGGACGACTAAAACAGGATGGCGTCGTCCATTGGAGCCATTGACATCATGTCGTCCATAGGACTTACAGACATCACATCGTGAGGTGAGGACATAGTCATGTCTCCATTAGTATTTGAAGCTTGAGCTGTGTTGTTAACGGGGCTATTTTCAAAACTGAAATCACTTCCGTCAAAGTCGGCGACCAAAGAGTCATTCACAGTGACGCTTCCAAACATTGAAGAGATCAGGACGTGATCACCCGTTTGGGTCAATGTCAGATCGCTGAAATCGTCAACTCCCATACCCTGGTAAGTGATAACATCTAAGCCTTGTTCGAAATCAACAATGCGGTCGATGCCATGTCCATCGGCAAAGATGAAGCTATCAGCGCCGCCCTGACCTAACAGAAAGTCATTTCCTTCACCGCCAATAATAATATCATCACCGGTACCTGCTATGAGCGTATCGTGACCAGCTCCACCGTCGAGGAAGTCATTACCAGCTTGCGCGATAAGCATATCCTTACCTTCACCGCCATAAACGTCATCATCACCACTGCCGCCAAGCAAACGATCATCGCCGCCTTGGCCATCAATGAAGTCATCCCCATTAAGGCCGCTTATCAGATTGTTCACATCATCACCTGTAAGCGAATCATCATATTGAGACCCATAGAGGTTTTCGACAGATATATGTGTGTCACCACTCGCGGCTCCACCGACTGAAATATTTGCAGTAAAACTGACATTTACGGCCTCTTGAGAAGCTGAATATATGACGCTGTCCATGCCGGACCCACCGTCAAAAACCTCTTCACCATATCCAGCGATAAATTGGTCATTACCCTCTTGACCGAATAAAACGTCCTCTCCTGCACCTGCATTGATGAAATCGTCACCGGTGCCACCGTAGACTGTGTCGTCTCCTGTGCCCGCAATAATTTTGTCATCCCCATCATTACCATAAATGATGTCAGATCCTGTGCCGCCGTCTAGTAGATCGTTTCCGGCTCCGCCATGAATTTCATCATTACCAGCTTGCCCATAAAGGAAATCATCACCTTCATCACCGCGCAAAACGTCGTCATCCGTTCCGCCGAAGATGCGGTCAATTCCGCTGCCGCCATTTATGATATCAGCGCCATTTTGACCATAAAGGAGATCATTTCCGGCCATGCCATTTATAACGTCATCTCCAGAAAGACCGTGAATGATATTAAGGTTATTATCACCCGTTAGCCCATCATTAAAATTCGACCCTGAAATACGTTCTATAGAAATAAAGGTATCACCTGCAGCCTCGCCTTCGGTTCCGCCCGACACAAGATCCAGAACGACACCTGCTGTTGCGCTGCTATATGTAACGGCGTCTCTTCCGAGACCGCCATCAAAGGTATCAGCACCTGCGCCGCCATTAAGTTGATCATGACCATCACCGCCGGAGATAAAGTCATCGCCATCTCCGCCGTTTAATATATCTGCCCCGTCTTCACCAAAGAGCTGATCATCACCAGCAAGAGCGTTGATAACATCTGCGCCAAAGCCGCTATTTAGAACATCGTTACCGCTCGTTCCGTTTACTACGCCGTCTAGAACAAACGAGATATCACGTGAGGCTGTAGAGGTTTCATTTTCTTCATCCGTAATTGTCAGTGTGACAGTCCTTGTCGCGGTAGACTCTGTCTCGAAGGCGTTTTCATAAGTGACGGACTGCAGCGCAGCCTCATAAGCAGAGACAGACGCGCTACCAGTCAAAGTCAAGACACCTGTCTGGGAATCAAACACACCAGTAATACCGTTCTGATCTGTGAAGCTAAGCGTGTCATTCGCTGCATCAAAGCCAGTAGAAATACTGACAACAGCACCAGTAATGTTTCCGCTACCAAATAAATCCAAATCACTTGAGATAGAGACAGCACCTTCCATTTCCTCAAACATTAGTGGGTCTGTTTCGATGCTTCTGATTTCAGGCGGAGGATTTACGGCAAAGTTAGCAAAAATTTGCGTCGCCAGATCCGTATCACTTAAAACCCAATTTGCTGCATCCGCAATTGATGCGAGAATGTCAGCCGTAGAGCCTTCGAAAATTCCGTCATAATAGCCATTATCAATATCAGTTAAGGCCCCAAAAGACGCTTGAACTCCACCATTTAATTGCGCGTTGAGACTATCTGGTAGATTAGACAAATGCGGATTATTCAGAATAGAAAGAGGGTTCCAACCATCTATGCCCAAAGCATTGGTTACAGGGTTATCACCAAAGCTGACACCATAGATCAAGTTGTCGGCGTTAAGGTCACCTTGATAAGCGAATATTGAATCGCCGTTGGCTGACAGATCGAAATCGCCAGTGGATGTAACGCTACCGGCTGTTTCTCCTGTTGTGTTATTTGTAGCATTAAACCCGCCATCAGCCGAAATAGTGATCACTGTTCCTGCTGTTAGGTCAGATCCTGAAGTCCATTCCAGCGTACCTTCCAGAGACACAAATAGGTCTAAAAACGCGTCATAGCCTTTATCCGTGAACTTAATCACTGTATCTGCATCAATATCTTTTAGAAGGACAAAGGAAAATTCAGTATTGCCGTCTGAACCATATTGAATAATTGCTATATCACCTATTGTTAATGTCGTTGGCATTTTGGTCTCCTGGTTTGTTGTTCTTGGAGATACTCTGACATACAACTTTAAACATGCACTAAAGTTATTTACTTAATTTTTAGTTGTATATATTTGAGTTCTCAAACGACTTAATTGAAACCTCAATTACATAATTGAAACTTCAAATGACTTAGTTGAAATCTCAAATAACAGCTTTGACTCTCCCCTCTCTCTGCGTATGTTCGCTAAAAATAATAAGGGGAATAATATGCGGTATTTAATGAGCGTAAGCTTATTGGCATTTGGACTCATGGCGTGTGGGCAAAGTGAAAACACAGCCGACAAAATAGGCGAACACACCGCGGTGGGCACGACAGAGACAACGAACAAGCACACAGCTGGATATAGTGCGGATAAGAACGTCTATTTCGGTGACCTTCATATTCATACTAAAAACAGTTTTGATGCTTATATTTTCAATGTGCGCTCCACGCCTGATGACGTTTACCGTTTTGCCAAAGGTGAAACTGTGCGCCATCCGGCTGGATTTGACCTAACTATTGGCGGCGATCCGCTAGACTTTGTCGCAACGACAGATCACGGCGCCTATATGGGCATACTCCCGGCGATGGATAATCCAGACAGTCCGCTGTCAAAACTGGACATGGCAAAAGAGATGTTCGGCACGGACCCTGAGCTTATTGTGAGGGCCTTTAACAAAATTGGCGGCTCTGTGCGTAGCGGTCAGCCCTTCCCCGAAGCTTATGACCGTGAGCTCATAGACAGTACGTGGCAAAGCACGATAGCAGCGGCGGATCGTCATTATGAACCCGGACGGCTGACGACGTTTTCGGCTTATGAATATACCTCTGTTGACGGGCGCGGCCGTGAAGATGAAGGCTTTGCGGGGGGTAACCTTCACCGTAATGTCGTTTTTGAAGACGGCGCGCCCAAGCGTCTGTTCTCAACGCTAGACTCCACAAACCCCGAAGATCTTTGGTCATGGATGGATGAGCAGCGCGAAAGCGGCTTGGACGTAATGGCTATTCCGCATAATTCCAACGTCTCGGACGGTAAGATGTTTGCTATGACAAAGTATAATGGCGGCGAGATGGATGCCGCCTATTCACAGCAGCGCATTATAAATGAACCCATTGTGGAAATGACTCAAGTGAAAGGCACATCCGAAACACATCCCGCATTATCACCTAATGACGAATGGGCGGATTTCGAAATCTATGAAAAGCTGCTAGCCTCCAATGTGACCTCCAAGATAAATGGCAGCTATATCCGTGAGACATTGGCCAACGGATTAGCCCTTGAGAAAAAAACAGGCACGAACCCTTACAAATTTGGCCTGATCGGAAGTTCAGATAGCCACGTAGCAGGCGGTGCATTTGATGAGAAGGACTATTGGTCGAAAGTTGGAATCATTGACGCTACGCCGGAAAAACGCGGCTCTGTACCGCCGGGTGGTGCTAAAACCTGGGAAGGTATTGAGCGCGATGAAAATGCTGAAAATTGGTTTTCTAAATGGGGTGCCTCTGGCTTGGCCGCGGTTTGGGCTGAGGAAAATACGCGGGAGTCTATTTTTGGGGGCATGCGCAAAAAAGAAACATATGCCACCTCAGGACCGCGTATAAAATTGCGCTTATTTGGGGGTTATAATTACACTGCAGATTTGCTGAGTGACGCGGATATGGTCAGCAAAGCCTATGCGGGAGGCGTTCCCATGGGCGGTGACCTTTCGGCCTCTGAAACATCGCCAAGCTTTTTAGTCTGGGCCATGCGCGATCCGCGTAATGCGCCGTTGCAACGCCTTCAAATAATTAAAGTGTGGCATGCAGATGGCATTGCCCAAGAAAAACTTTATGACATTGCTTGTTCAGACGGCATGTCTGTTGAGCCTGAAACGCACCGCTGCCCAGATAATGGTGCGAGCGTTAATTTAGAGGATTGCTCAATTTCAACAGATAGCGGCGCGCCAGAGCTGAAAACACTCTGGCAGGATCCTGATTTTGACCCAAATATGGATGCCGCTTATTATGTGCGGGTGCTGGAAAACCCAACTTGCCGGTGGAGCACGTGGGACGCCGTCAAAGCTGGAGTCGAGCGCGCGCCTGACTTACCCCCAACATTACAGGAACGCGCCTATAGCTCTGCCATTTGGTATAATGCTAACTAAATTAAATGACGAAACTTACGCGCGAACCGCTAGTTCACTTTATAATTCTGGGGGCCCTGCTCTTTGCAGGGCATATGTTATGGCAAGCCCATGTGACCAAAGCTGATTATACGATCACAGTCACAGCCGAAGAAATGGAGCGGCAAGCCCTGATTTTTGCAGGCGAGAACCGCCGTCAGCCCACAGATGAGGATTTAAAAGCTCTTCTTTTTTCTCATGTGGAAGAACAGGCTCTCATGCGGGAGGCGCAGCGTTTGGGTCTCGGAGAGGACGATACAATTATCCGCCGCCGCCTCGCACAAAAAATGCGCTTTATTATTGAGGATACGGCGCCGCCACCTGTGCCCGAAACATCAGACCTCAAAAACTGGTATCAGGCGAATATTGATCTTTTTAAATCGCTCGAAACCCGAAGCTTTTCTCATATTTATTTAAGCCCTGAAACGCGCGGTGAAAATATCACAGCAAATGCTCAGCTCTTACTCACGCAAGTCAAAGACTCTGGTGTCGATTGGAAAACTCTGGGTGACCCTTTTATGCTCAAGCGAGATTTTAAAAATTTAAGTGCCACTGAAGTCACAAGGTTGTTCGGAAAAACTTTTAAGGCTGGCATTTTTTCAGCCACAGGCGACAATTGGCAAGGTCCTATTGAAAGCGCCTTTGGGCTACACATTGTTCGGATTAATAAGGTTCGCCCCCAAGAAACTCCCGAATTTGATATTATCCGCAGTGAGGTAGAGGCCAGATGGCAAGCAAAGACCCAACGCGCCGCCAATCAAGAGGCTCTCAAAGAAGTTATTCGTAAATATAAGATCGATGTCTTCGACGATAATGAAAACCTTATAGTTCAGTAATGCGGGTTATTCTTGGTATATGTCTCTGGCTTTGCCTTTGCCTTACAGCGAGCGCTCATGAGGTGCGCCCGGCTTATCTCAGTCTCACAGAGACGCAGCCCTCTGAATTTAAGATTACATGGAAGCAGCCCGTATTGGACGGTCGGCGCTTAAAAATTAAGCCCGTTTTTCCGCAGACTTGCCGCCAGACAGAGCCTCTCAGGAGCCGTACAAATGCCACCATTATTGAACGCTCATTTTTGACTAGCTGTTCTTTAACGGAAGGAAGAATTGCTATTAGCGGGCTAGAGCGCACACTAACAGATGTTTTCGCTGAGATTAATTATCTGTCGGGGGAGACTCAAATAGCCGTTTTGAAACCTTCAAGCGCAGATATGGCATTGGGCAGGCCGACCGGATCTCCAGCAAAACATTATCTTTGGATTGGGGTTGAGCATATTATTTATGGTTGGGATCATTTGCTCTTCGTCATCGGACTGACCTTATTGGTTGCTAGGCGACAAATATTAGGCGTCGCGACGGCCTTTACGCTGGCTCACAGTCTGACCTTAGTTATGGCTGCTCTTGGGCTCATTAATATTCCCATACGTCCCGTCGAAATTTTAATTGCGGCTAGTATTGTTTTACTGGGTATTGAAATTATTCGAAAACAAAAGGGACATAAAAGTCTTGCGACAGAGCGCCCCTATCTCATCAGCTTTGCCATAGGCCTTATACATGGCTGCGGTTTTGCCAGCGCCTTATCCGAGATTGGTTTACCCAAAGGTACAGAGCTCTTAGCGCTTCTCTTATTTAACCTCGGCGTAGAGCTTGGTCAGTTTGCGGTTGTGGGCTTGACTATCATAGCGCTTATGGCTGTTGCGAAATTTGGCCCAAAAGCCAGGCAGAATACTGAGGTTCTTTTGACATATGGCCTCAGCTCAATCGCCATGTTTTGGATGATTCAGCGTCTATCTGATTATGTCATATAAAAGCTGATAAGACATAAGAGCCGCGTTAACCTTTTGCTAAGATTTATTCATTTTGTGTTCAACTGCAAAAATTATCCTGCAATGTCTTGCCGCGTCTAGGGCACCCCCGCCTAAAGCCGGCAAGGACCAGATAGGGCCTTCCTTCCGGGACGCCCTATCTGGTTTTTTTAATTAGCCTGGTTCTTCGGTCTCTAGGTCTGTCAAATCAGTGTCTAATGACTCAGCCGTTTCAGGGACAGTTGAGGACAACAACTCTTCTTCCGTCAAAAGGCCATCCGCGTTATAATCCTTTACATTGAAGTGATCATCATAGGCGCCTGAGAGCTTTATAGCTGAATACTCAGCCTTCCCGTCCTCAGACTTCATAACCACAAAAGATACAAATTCATCGCGGTCAAGCGCCCCGTCAGCGTCAATATCAGCAGAGGCAAATATATCTACAGCTTTCGTATCAGGCTCCACAACAGGGGCGTTATCCTGAGCATGGGCCGCTAATGATCCCGTCAGTATGAGAAGTGTTGTAGCAAAGGTTAGTTTCGTTAAGTTTGGCATGAGATCTCTCCTTATTCATGCGGCCCTTCCAGCAATGTCATACCGTGACGCGCTGTGCCGGTTCGGGCAAGTGACAGGAAATTTAGGAAACAGACGGGTAAATCCTGCCCTTTTTCAGACATATTAAAGCCTAAACTGCGCATAAATATGAGATTTTTTAAGTCCCAATTTGGCCCCCTTTTCGTAAGGCTACGGAAAGGCTATATTAAATTTAAATGCTAAAACACTATGGATAGCTTTATGACCCGTCTACTAACCATGTTTTGCCTTTGGGCCGCTTTGATGATTGCGGCTTCCGCCGAAGCACAACTGCGCCCCATGGTCTATACCGACAAGACTGTGCAGGGCGGTATTGAAGAGGTTTGGACAGATTGGACGACAGCAGAAGGACTGGAAAGCTTTTTAGCGCCAAAGGCCATTGTTGAAGGAAAATTGGGAGGAGCTTATGAAGTCTGGTTTCTACCTGACGCCCCCAAAGGTCAGCGCGGCGCCGAAGACGGCGTTTTACTGGGCTGGCAAAAAGACAGCCCGGACGGATCACGTATGATCCAATTTACTTGGAAGATGCCGCCTTATATGCCAGCCATCAATGAGAGCATGACCGTTGTGCAGCTCTGGATGATCCCTGCGGGCGAGACTAAAACACGGCTACGTCTGTTTCATACAGGTTTTGGAGATACGGCCGAGTGGAGAGAGGCGGAACTCTACTTTGAAAAAGCCTGGCCGCAAATTCTTGGCACTTATGCCAAGCATTTGTCTGAAACAGATTAGCTAATTCGGCCGATCGATTTTCATTACCATGTCTCGGCCTGCCAAAGCCATTTGATCTTTAATATAGACAATGGGTTCAAGCGAGGCTTGCGCATCTGCACGCAATGAAATCACAGCATTGGGCTTCTCCGCCATAAGGCGTTCCACACGGGAGGCCACTGATGTAAGCTCCGCAATTTCATTCTCAACACTCACGCTATCTCTCGCATCGACATAAATCGAAATAGCAGGTTTCGGCTCAATCGGGAGGGCTAGGCTAGAAGGCGGCTGCGTGAAATCAAGCCCCTTTTCATTCAAGAATGTCGCTGTAACGATAAAAAATATCAACATAATAAAGACGATATCAAGCATGGGCGTCATGTCCACCTCTGCGTCATCAGAACGGCGGCTTCGGTAAGTTCTTGCGAGTGACATAATCTTTCCTCTCTTATATTTTATATTAATGTAACATAATCACATTACACTTTCAAGGCTTAACATCCTCCTAATGGCGTCATCAGAGAATTTTAAACCTTCTCGGTTAAGCATGGCATGAAATTAATGAGAGAGCGCAATGACATATCTTAAATTTATTATTCCCGCCATCGTCTTGACGGGTTGTTCTGCAGGACCAAATTTTGGTACGCATTACGGTGACAGCGCATCAGGCGGCTACGGGGATGGTTGCGGATATTCGGCGTGCCCATCACCCTATTCTGTAGGAGGGTCTAACTCTTCTATGCATCAAACTTATCCCGAAACGCAGCCAGTGTCTTTACCGATTGAATATAGCCAAGCCTATCAAGTTCAAAACGGCTATGTGCATCAAGCTCCAGTTCATAACGCCCATCCTTCGGAGCATTATGTTCAAGAACATGCACAATATCAGCAGCCTTCTGCACATGCTTATGGGACGCAGCTTGAGTCTTATAGCGGCCCGCAAAATTATTATGGATCGCAGGGTCAAGTTCCGCGCCTTCGCGGCGCCTATGGTCAGCCTAAACGCGGTTATAAATACGGAACATTAGGCGCGTCTATGTATGATGTTGACTCCGATGTTTACGGTATCCAAGGCCGATTGGGCTATCAATCTGCCAGCCTTCTAGGCGCAGAAATTGAAGGCTTTGCAGGTCTGACAGAAGAAAAAGAAACAGCCGGGGCCACAACAGTGAAAGCCGGCGTTGATTACACGGCTGGAGCATTCGGTGTACTTCGCTCACACCTGTCGCCAAAGCTCGCCGTTCATGCCCGCGGAGGTTATCACCTTACAGATATATCAGGCGAAGTTATAACGGGCGGTGTCAGCACAGACGTTGATCTGGAGCGTCAAGACGGCTTTGCCTATGGCGTGGGAGCAGAGTATTCGCTCTCAACACGCGATTTCATACGCGCTGACTATACGCGTTATGATCAAGATCTGGGCACAAACGACTCCGTATCAATTTCTTACGGACGTAAGTTTTAGACGACAGCTTATCGCGTCCGCCCGTAAAAGTCAGGCGGTCTGCGCGCAATCCATTTTATGAAGGCCCCCATATCCGGGTGAGCTTTCAGAGCCTCTATTGTGCCAAGCTTCACAAGTTCGGTTCGCGAAAAGACCTTGTGGATTTTACGGTGGCAAATCGGATGTACTAAAACGGTTTCAGTTCCCCCTTTTGATTTGGGTATGATGTGATGCTTTTCACGCTTTTGGCCCAATGCGCGGTCACAAAGCGGACAGATATTATCCGGCATCAATACTATGCGCTAAAACACGGCTCACATAAGTCAGATCTTCGCCGCATTCAGCTGTCCAGTGATTGAAGGCTTCTTGCACAGCCTGTTTCGCGCGTTTTCCAGTCGCAGGTTTATCTATAATGCCAGCATGGATAAGCGCTGCTGTGACATCATTAGAGAGAATAAAACTTGGCACACCTGAGAACCGCAAGGCATAACTGGCCGTGTTTGCACCCAAATGTGAACCATGCTTTTGCAGATAACTGAGCAAACCAACATAGTCCTCACTCGCCCAGCCGCGAATAAACGCGTCGGCACTCCCCGCCTTATTACTCATTTCAATAATCATCCGCGCATTGGGCGCAACGGTTTTTATTTTCACAGGATTACGGACAATAGCTGTGTCAGTTGTGAGGCGCTCCATATCTTCCATATCAATTTCAGCGCAGCGGCGCGGGTTGAAACTCCAAAAAGCGGCCTCGAAACCCTCCCATTTATTTTCAACCACTGACCAGTTAAATCCCGCTTGGAAAATCCGTTTGCTAAATTCAGCGAGCCAGCGGTCATCAGATTTCGGCCCAGCCTCAATCTCAACATTCGACCCAACATAGCGATTAGCAACCTTCTCCCTCAGCGCATCCTCCCCGCCATGACGGTTGGCAGCGCGGTGGAATATTGTCTCGAACTTTTCCATCTAATTTACCTCTTATCAATCGGAGGGCTAGGCCTGAAGATTGTCTGATGAGGCGCTTTCCCTTCTACACCTTTGGCCTTCACATATTGCGCATTATAAACGCCCTCTTGGCTCGGCATTATACCTTCAGCAGCCGCCTTAGAGATATTTGCTCTTTGCGCGGCAACATTTGCCGCACGTGCTTGTCCAAATTGAGTCACCTCCGCTTTAAAACCTGGATCAGAAGAAAGTGTCACGATTTCCAATTGTGTCTCATCGATCATAGTCAAAGGAAAAGGCATCACCCGCGCTAGAGGCTCTCCCTTTTTAAATGTGACAGATATATTGGGACGATTCATTTTCCAATTCACTGTAAAAGGAAATGGTAGCCAGTCGGTTCTAACAAAAGCGTCTAAAGGCTGAGCGCCATTATGTTCATGATTGGCAGGCCCGCATATATATAGCCCAAGGTCAGGAGATGTCTTGAAGAGAAAAGGAACATACCAGGTCGCAATACCGCTACCGAAATGCGAACTAGCCGTAAATAAGCCTCGCTCGGCACAATCGATTTTTATATTCTCAATTCGATCGCCACCATCCCAAAGAAGGGTGGTTTGCGCAGGATTAAGCAGTTCCCACCCCATTGTGTTAGCCGCAAGCAGGGGAATACAACGGTAAATATATCCTGCTGGGACAGCATCCATCCAATCGCGCCGAGGGGGCGAGGGTCTGATGTGATCGTCAACAATGATATTCGCCCCATCAACAACATGCGCCCGTATTGTATTTGAAGGAATATCTAAGCTTCTAGTCATTATGGATCACTCCGTCAGATAATCTACTAACGCTAGAGCTTCTTTGCTAGTCCAGTCAACCTCGCCGGGGATGCGGGCGATTTCGCGGCCTTGTCGGTTATAGAAAATACTAGTCGGCAAGCCTGGCAAAGCGAGCTTAGCGCTAACCCCATAGCTGCCGTCATGCCAAAGCGGCAGATTATTTATACCGTTCTTATCGAACCACTGCGCTGCTTCTTCGGCGGTGCGGTCAAGACTGATCGTGACAACTTCAAAATCCGCGCTTCCTTTTTCGGCTTGCAACGCGTCAAGCATCGGCATTTCTGCGATGCAGGGCGCACACCATGTCGCCCAAATGTTCACCAAAATCACTTTACCTTTATAATCGGAGAGCCGCATCTCTCTGCCGCTTGGCGATGAAAAACGCATATTAGGCTGAACGGGCGGGGCTTCCAAAGATGTTAGTTTTTTAAGGCTCCCTTCAGAATATAACTCTAAACCCGTCTTCGGTTGGCTGCAGGATTGCACGACAACCAGAAATACGGCTAGAACGCCGATGATCAGCATGAGGCGGATGGCATTCGCGACGCTAAAGAAAGACGATAAAGACATGGCTAAAAGACCTAGCAAGAAACCGAGTAAAGGCCAACAGATGTGGGGCGGACGTTTCAACGCATCCCCGGGTGAATTGATGCAGGCCATCAACGTTTCTATCGATTTTGATAAACGATTAGCGGCGCAGGATATCCGTGGCTCCAAAGCGCATTCCGCCATGCTCGCAGAACAAGGCATCATCACTAAAAAAGATATGAAAGCCATACATAAAGGCCTACGGGCGATTGAAAAAGAAATTGCTGATGGCACCTTCCCCTTCTCGCACGATCTTGAAGATATTCATCTTAATATTGAAAGCCGCCTGAAAGATCTTATTGGCGATGCGGCAGGACGGCTCCATACGGGGCGCTCGCGAAATGATCAGGTTGCGACAGATTTCCGGCTTTGGGTGCGCGATAATCTCGACCAATTTGACGCTCAACTTGAAAAGCTTATGCGCGCCCTCCTCGAAAAAGCAGCAGAAAATACCGACACGATCATGCCCGGTTTCACCCATCTGCAATCCGCGCAGCCTGTGACTTTTGGCCATCATATGCTCGCCTATTTGGAAATGTTCGCCCGCGATCGTGCCCGCATGCAGGACTGCCGCGCACGCATGAATGAAAGCCCGCTTGGCGCAGCGGCCCTCGCGGGAACGCCTTACCCGATTGACCGCAAAGCCACCGCTAAAGAGCTCGGCTTTGCGAGGCCTATGGCCAATTCACTGGATGCAGTCTCGGCACGGGACTTTGCGCTCGAAGCTCTCTCTGCGGCAAGTATTTGCGCGACCCACCTCTCGCGCCTGTCTGAGGAAATTGTCATTTGGACCTCCGCGCAATTCCAATTCATCAAACTCACAGATGCCTTCACTACAGGCAGTTCCATCATGCCGCAAAAGCGCAACCCCGATGCGGCGGAACTTATCCGCGCCAAAGTGGGGCGTATTATGGGCGCGCTCACCAGCTTGACCATTGTGATGAAAGGCCTGCCCCTCGCCTATTCCAAAGATATGCAAGAAGATAAAGAACCCGTCTTTGACGCCTTTGACGCGCTTGATCTGGGCCTCGCTGCCATGGCGGGAATGGTCACGGATATGCAGCCTAATAAAGAACGGCTCGCCGAAGCCGCAGGGGCCGCTTATTCCACCGCCACAGATCTCGCCGATTGGTTAGTGCGTAAATTAGACATGCCCTTCCGAAACGCCCATCACGTGACGGGCACCATTGTCGTCATGGCCGAAAAGCAAGGCGTGACATTGGATGCCTTGGCGCTTGAGGATATGCAAAAGGTCGAGCCGAAAATTACGAAATATGTTTATTCGGTGTTAAGCCCTCTCGCGAGCGCTAAGAGCCGTGTGAGTTATGGCGGGACAGCGCCGCGGGAAGTACGGAAGCAGGTTAAGCGCTGGCAGAAGGTTTTAGATAAATAATTTTTCGTTTAGTCGTCACTTTTTCACTACACGAATTTCCATCATATATTTCTTCCCAACTTCGGTCAGATTCCAAAAATATCCCATTCCACCATTAGTGGTTTTTGTATAACGGGTATTTACAAAACCATAGGCTTTTAGTTGGACAGCAACAGTCTGAAAGTGTTGCTCCAAGATTTTAGGAGTATACCACCCCGAAACACCCAGTTTATTCAAAGCCCCTTCAGCAAGACACCTGTTTACCTTACTGTGAGATGGATGTTGCTCTAAATATGGTGCAATTATATAGAAAATTTCTTTCCATGAGATTCGACATTCTCGCTCTCTTTCATAATGATCTCTAGTCTTGTAATTTACCTGAAAACAAAATTCAGAGTCTAAATCAGCTATACCATCTACCCTGACTGTTACTTCTTTGGGCACTTTTGACAGTTTCTGTTCTAGTCGCTCGTTTTCAAGCCTAAGCGAATTAAGGTCTTGTAGCAAACTTTCGTTCGCCACTTTATCTGCCCGCACCCAGCCTGTAGCAGGCGATGTTTTAATCGTTTTGGTTAGGCTTAATGCAACAAGTCCAGGTAGTTCGCCTATGTTATCCCAAAATTTGACAAGTCTGCCAGTTTTTACTTTGTCTCTAAAAGCCTCTAATTTTAATCTAAGTTCAGGGTCTTTTTCGGACTTTCCAAACGAGATGTTTTCAGGGGAACCGTGGACAAGCGCTATTACTTTTAATCCCTTACCAACGGCGTAATCAAATTCTTTTTCGGTATAACTTATACCGGTGTCAGTCGTGGACCCATACCGCCCACCAATGACTAAGAGATAATAATCACAATCATCGATGACCTTTTTTATGAATTCCCATTGCTCTTCATCAGCCGCTGGGAAGAGTTCCATACCTGCAGGTATACAATCCATCTCCATCAATGTTTGTATCACTTTTTGTCGCTCATCCTTTAAATCAGCATAAGTTGAACTGACAAAGACTTGGTATCTTTTGTCCATAAGTTAGGCCTTATTAATCCGCCAGCGAGGTGTTAACTGAAATATATAATTACAATCTTTTGTGCACATTAAGTAATTTCTCCAATCGCCCCTCAAGCTCCGTAATAATAAAGGCGCGTTGCACATCGCTGTACCGCGTCCACATGGCTATTTCTTCACGGGAGCGGCCACAGCCTTTGCAGAGACCTTGCTCTAGGTCGAGTTCGCATATGAGCTTACAGGGGCTTTGTATTTGCGGGGTCATGTTGAGGGTCATTGCAACACACTCCGCACTGTGTTCCCGGTTTCGCATCGCGAAGACCGGGATCCCCCTCGACCCTCTGAGAAACTATGTGGGAGATCCCGGCTTAAGGTTTTTGCAAGCAAACAACTTGCCGGGAACACAGAGTGGATGAAGGGATTTATTTTACTCACCATTCCACCCACGATCGGTCATCAGATATGTTGCAAAACTCGCCAGCCAGTGACTACCAGAATAATGCTCATCACTGACGGCGGCGACACCTGTTTCCGCGTGAATTTTCGCGGCAGCCACTAATGAGGCTTCTCGCGCATCCCCCTCGGGTAAGGCGCGGGCGATATTATAAAGGTTCCACGCACGCGAACTATTCACCCCGTCCAGATGGACGAGTTTTCCGTCACTCGCATCTTTGACGATACCGGGCGCGAGCCAATCGCCCGACCCATCCGTTGGGATGGTCGGCATAAACTCTGTGAGCCATTTTGAAAATTCATCCGCGCTCATCATGCGCCGCATGAGGTCAGCTTCCATGAGGCAAGGCGAGAGGAAGTCTTCCCCGCTAGGCTCATAGGCTAACGGACAATTCTTATCATTTAAATGGAAGGATTTAGAACGGGAAATAATTAATTGTTCCATTTCTGTATCACCAACAACGCGTGCCCAATCGAGCATAAGCCCAAAGGCAAATGCGCTCTGATTATGGGTACCAAGACGAATGGGGTAAGCGAGTTTGGGAAGCCACGCCTTGAGGCCATCGGCAATATCAATCTCCAAAGGTTCTAATATTTCCAGCCACTGCTTGGCTTGTTCATTATCCCACTCGCGAAGCTCCGCCGTCAGCTGTAAATACCACGCCAAGCCATAAGGCCGTTCCCATGACCCTGCGGCAGGGCGGTTATAATTAGCCACTTCACCCGCTATATTTTCAGCTGTGAAGCTTTGGTTTAATTTCGCAATCGCCTCTTCTCGCCACGCGGCGTCTTGGGGGCCTACGCGGAGAAGGCGGACCAAAAGCCAATGGCCATGCACGGAGCTGTGCCAATCAAAACAGCCATAAAAGGCGGGGAACAATTCTTTTGGCGTTCCAATTTCTTCGGCTGTGTCAGTCGTCCTCGAAATTTTATTCGGAAACTCCTGATGCACACAGGTAAGCGCCAAGGCGGAAAAACGATCTGCGAGATCAGGCGCAATCGCAGTCGGATATTCCAAACTGATATTTGATAAAGGTGTTGAAGGCGGCGGGTTTTCCGTTGCTCCGCATGAAGCCAGAAAAAACGCTGAAGATAAAATTATTGCTATATTTGAAATTTTCATACAAGCGGCATAGCGCGGGAATGAAACTTTGAAAAGCTATTCGTCTTCTTTCGCGTCCTCATCTTTTGAGCACTTGACAAATCTCTTCAAAGCCTTTGGCCCTGGGACAGGAGTTAAATTATAAGGCCCGCCCATAATTTTCAGCCCATCTGCACCCATGGCCTCCAGATCTTTGAGCTTAATCATAGGAACCTCGCAAAAACTTATATGCGTCAAGCCCTCTACTACCTCATCGCCTTTCATGGCCTGATATTGTGGTGTCGTCCCTTCAACATCATATTCAATCATCACATATTTAAAGCCCGGTACGAGCATGCGCATGGCCGCGGGCACCATCTTCTTATAATGTGATTTACTATCTTTAAGGCCGTCCTTTAATGTTGCGATGTCGTGATATCCGGAGTTTTTCAAATAATAGACATCATTGGATATGTTAAAACTCATATCTTCCCCGCCTTTAGGGGTTCCGATACGGCTTGGGTCTTCAGAGCAAAGCTCAGCGGTTTCGGGGGCTTTACCTATGTTATTAAAATCTGGAACACTGCCATCGGCATTCAAAAGAAAGTCTGTCTCCGTGCCAACATGACGAATGAAAATTCTTTCTGGCAGCACCCCGCCATCATTAACCGTGAATTTTGCTGTAAAAAGCATATCTACGCTGTCCCGCTTATCAGGCTCAATGTCCTCAAATTTAGAAACAAAATCCACAATGCCTTTGGCAGGAAAGCAATTAATGGCCTCACGCAACTCCGGCGCGGCATCTATATTATCTTGCGCAAAAACAGACGGGCTCAATAACAGAGCTATGAGTGCAATACTAAATTGTTTCATTCCTCATCTTCCTCTTGGCCCCAGCCAAAGCGTTTCATTGTTTTTACGCTGACGGTGGGCTGTAATTCATAAGCGCCGCCTTTGATGATAAGCGCAGAGGCGTCCATATCTTCGAGCGCCTCAAAAGAGACCACATGCATCTCTTTGTATAATTCTGCGTCCAACGGAACTTCATTACCATTGACCAACGCGAAAATTTGAGCGCCTGTTGTTCGCAAGTCATCATATTTCACGGCCAAATAATCCGTATCCGGCATAAACATACGCGCGACTGAGGGTATCATTTTTTTATAAAAACTTTTCCCGTCTTTCGTACCTTCTTTTAAGCTCGCCATGTCATGCCGTCCCGAATTATCGTGAAAAAGAGGTGACAAACCCATTTCAAAATAAAGCCCTTCATCATATTCAGGCCGTGCCGCGCGAGTTTTATCAGCCACACAGACATCACTCTCGGGATAAGCAAAGGCATTCTCGAGAAAGCTAGGCGTAAGTCCGGAGGGCTTTTCTACCGGAATATCAATCTCCCCATTATCTGTGCGAAGGAAGAAACGCTCCGGCCAAATACCGCCATCTTTGATGATAAATTTTGGATTGATATCAACATCGACCACGTCGCGTCGGCTATCTTTAACGTCTTTGAGATTATTGACAATTTTGGGAACATCTTTGGCAGGGAAACAAAAAACCTCACCGCGCAGCTTATCTGCTGCCATAGCGGATTGCGGCATCAAAACCGCCAAAATCACAAAAGCTGATAAATATTTCATATTTAATCCTAAAGGTTTCACTCTGTAAGCCAAATACTGCGCTGTAGCTCCAGTGAAACTTTGGTCATTTTACCGTGATGGTGACTCGACGCGGCCCATAACTCCTCCTAAAAGACATTCAGAATATTCGGAGACTCACATGAAACGCCGCTCACATTTTAACACGCTTATTGCCTTGTCACTCATGGGTGCCTTCGCTTTGTCAGCATGCGGGATTCGCGGGGACTTAAAAACACCGCCGCCGCTCTGGGGGGATGACAACAGAACGGCTGAACAAAAAGCAGAAGCCGTAAAAGCTGGTAAATCGCGCAGCGGCATTAGAGTAGAAGCCCCTGAACCCGTAGAATAAAACCCCATGCGCCATTTTGACTTTAAAGACGGCGAGATGTTTGCCGAAGATGTCGCCTTGCGCGAGATTGCTGAAACTATTGGCACGCCCTGCTATGTCTATTCAACGGCCACATTTGAACGGCATTACAAGGTATTTGCTGACAGTTTTAAGGGCATAGACGCCCTCGTGGCCTATTCTGTCAAAGCCAATTCCAATATCGGCATTTTAGCGAGCCTCGCCAAACTAGGCGCGGGTGCAGATGTTGTCAGCGGCGGTGAGTTACAGCGCGCTCTAACCGCTGGAATTCCTGCTGATAAAGTCGTATTTTCAGGCGTTGGTAAAACTGCTGATGAAATGCGCATCGCCCTCACAGCAAGTATCCGCATCTTTAATGTTGAAAGCCTGCCAGAACTTTACGTCCTTAACAGCGTTGCTGCGGAGATGGATGTCAAAGCGCCTATTGCTTTCAGGGTTAATCCTGACGTTACGGCGGGCGGGCATGAGAAAATTAGCACTGGGAAAAAAGAAAATAAATTTGGCATTGCCTGGAGCCAGGCAGAACGGGCCTACGCCGAAGCTGCCGCGCTTGAAAATATCGAAATTGTCGGCGTGGATGTTCATATCGGTAGCCAAATAGATGATTTAGCGCCTTTTGAGAAAGCGATTAGTAAAGTCGGCGAGCTTATTTCCCGCCTACGCACCAATGGACATAATATCCGCAGCTTTGACATTGGCGGAGGCTTAGGCATTCCTTATGGCGACAATTCCATCACGCCCCCACCGCCGGACCAATATGGCGCCATGGTGAAGCGCCTGACGGCGGATATGGATGTCGAAATGATATTCGAACCGGGCCGCATGATCTCAGGCAATGCCGGAATTTTATTATCAAAAGTGCTATACGTCAAAGAAGGCGAAGATCGTAAATTCCTCATCATAGATGCCGCAATGAATGATTTGCTGAGACCGGCTCTATATGATGCTTATCACGAGATCGAAGCCGTCAAAGCCCCCGGTTCTGATTATGAGGACATCTCTTACGATGTTGTCGGTCCAATTTGTGAAAGCGGCGATACGTTTACGAAATCTCGTGAGCTGCCTGAGATGAAAGCGGGCGACCTGCTCGTCATGCATTCGGCGGGAGCTTACGGCGCGTCGCAATCGAGCCAATATAACACCCGTCCCCTTGTCCCCGAGGTCTTGGTCAAGGGCAGCCAGTTCGAAGTCATCCGAAAACGGCCTACAGTGGAAGACATTCTTAAAACAGAGACCGTGCCGAGCTGGCTGTAATTGCCGCACTATATCTCCGAAAATTAACGCGACAGAATAATTGATGGCGTTATAGTCTAAACATGTCGCAAAACCCCGACACATCTTCGCTTTTAAAACGCACGGGCGGTTACGTTCGTCGTGCTCAAGCTTCTCTCTATTGGGAGCGCTATGCCCCAGTTTTTGCGTTAGCTGCAGCAATTGCCATAGTCTTCTTAATCGGCGCCTTTGGCGGCATATGGGAGCGTATTGGCGATCCTTGGCGGCTTATCGTTTTGGCCATTGCTTTGTTTTTCCTGGCTAAAGCTGCATGGCGTGCGCGCGTACAGAAACGCCCTGACTTATCAGAAGCTCGCCGCCGCGTGGAGGGCGATTCAAATATTAAACACCGCCCGCTCGATGTACTTGAAGACCGCCCTGCTATTAGTGAAGCCGCTTGGCCGGCTCATTTCGAAACCGCCCGCAGAAATGCTGAAAACCTGCGCCCTGCCCGTTGGCGGCATGCCTTAAAACCGATTGATCCTTATTATCTGCGCTTTGTACTGCCTTGCGCATTAGGCCTGGCCATGATGGTTGGCTTTGGGGACAATTATGAGCGTTTGCGCCGATCGGTATCTCCGACGTGGCAAAGCGCGATAAATCCAGCGGATGTCACCTATGAAGCCTGGGTTGATCCGCCCGAATATACAGGCCGACCGCCGCTTTATTTCAAAGATAAGAATAAGGTTGATGTTCCAGCAGGATCAGAGCTTGTGGCCCGTATATCCGGCGTCAAAGACGCACCGCGCCTTAAGCTAGGCCGCAAATATCTGCCATTAAAACGTCTTGGCCCACAGAGCTTTGAAGCCCGTGCCATTTTGAAAGAGAAAAGCACAGCGCGATGGCGCATTGGCACGAAAGAGAAAAAATGGGTGCTTAACGTCCTACCGGACACAGCTCCCTATGTTGTTTTTGAAGAGCTGCCCAAGGCCGATAAGCGTGATCGTCTCGCCTTTACTTACACCTTTGAAGATGATTACGGCATTGAGAGCCTTGAGCTGAAAATGCGTCTTTTAACAGAAGATCCTATTGAGGCCGCAAAGACGTCTGTGATAACGGTCCCGCTCTCCTCTGCCTCTGTTAAACGCGCCGAAGAGGCTGATGCAGCGCTTGAGCTGACAAAGCACGAATGGGCTGGCCGTAAGGTGGCAGGGATATTGATTGCTAAAGACGGCCTTGGACAAATGGATGAGAGCCAAGAAAGTTTCTTTACTGTCCCGGATAAAATATTCATAGAACCTATGGCGAAAGCTATCATTGAACAGCGCAACCTCGTCATCGCCGGCAGCGGAGAGTATGCACCTTTGCCTAAGACTCATGATTATCGTAACGCGCCATATTTTGATACCTACCAACCTGAATTTCGCTTGGATCGCGCTCCCGCACAGATAGAGCGTGCGGCGATTTTAATTGATGCACTGACGGATAAACCCGCGGGTATATTCTCTGACCCTGCCATATATATGGGTCTTAAAAATGTGCGCGGCCGTCTGCGTTATGGCCGCAAAGCTTCAGATCTGAAGGGTATACCCGAAGATCTATGGCGCATAGCCATACGTGCGGAATTTGGCGTGCTTGGCACTGCGCTCGAGGAAATGCGCGAAGCCAAAGAAGCACTGCAAGACGGTATGGCACGCCGCGCACCCGAACGGGAAATCGACACTTTATTTGACCGTTACGACCAAGCGGTTGAGCGCTATATGGAAGAATTGCGCCGCCAAGCCATAGAAGAAGGCAATATCGCAGATGCCGAGGGCGGCGGCGGTCAAGGCGGCCGGAATGCGGATGAAATTGAAGAACTTCTCAAAGCCATAGAAGAGGCCAATAAGGCCGGAGATACGGAAGGAGCCCGCAAGGCCCTTGCCCGCCTTGCTGAGCTCTTGGAAAATATGGAAATGCAGCTTACCCGCGGCGGCCAAGGTGAAGGCGGAGAGACCATGCCTGGCGAAATGAGTGAAGAAATGAAAAAATCACTCGAAGACCTCGCGGATCTTCTGGGAGATCAGCGAGAACTACAGGATGAAACACGTCAGGCCGAGAATGAAGCCGAACAAAATGACCAAGAAGATGGCTCTGAGGGCGGCAATAGCGAGGAGGACCAGAATGGCGAGCAAAGCGGTCAGGAAAATGACGGCGAAGATCAGGATAATGACGGCGAAGATAATGGGAGCGAGCAAGGTAACGGCGGACAAGAACAAGGCGAAGGTGCCCTCAGCCCCGGCGAACTGGCCGCGCGGCAAGGTGCGTTGCAAGACGCACTGGATGCCCTTGAAGGAGCCCTACCCGAAGAAGGAGAGAATGGCGGCGGTGGTGAAGAGAGTGAAGACGGCCAAGGCGGCGGAGGCGAAAACGACCCAGATAGCGATGCTCGCGGCGGAAGCGGTGAAGAACAGCAGGACGCAGCGGAAGCCTTAGCCGAAGCCGGAGAGGCTATGCGGGAAAGTCAGGACCGTCTTGAGAATGGTGACCTTGCAAGAGCGAATGATGCACAAGCCGACGCTATAAGAGCCCTGAGGCGGGCCGGAGAGTCAATGGCCTCAAGCGGACGTGAACAAGGCCGCGGCGAAGAGGGATCCGACCAAGCAGAGAATGAAGACCCTTTGGGCCGTGAGAATGCAGGCGGCAATGCAGATGAGTCCGAGGCGGATATTGATACACGTGATGACGCGACGCGGTCCCGTGAGTTGCGCGAAGAGCTTCGCCGCCGCGCCGCCGAGCAAGAACGTGATGAAGCCGAGCGGGAATATTTAGAGAGGCTTTTGAAGCGCTTCTAAAGACGGGTTTATTGTGCGCCGGTAAGGTTTTGAGCAGACCCACCACTCATGGCCGCAGTCGCTGTCTCATCTGCAAATCTGTAACGCAGCTTAACTGCATCAACGGGCGGATTTGGATATTCAGATACAAATGTTACTCGCTCATTCTTGGCGAGGCGCGGCGTATTCACATCTACTAGCCATGTGACTAATGGTTCACCATCTTTGCTGTGAAGAGACAATTCAACCATGGGAACGTCTTGATCTTTGGAGGTAATATTTTTAACCGCGCCGTTCACAACAAGAACAGGTTTTCCATCTATTAAAGCACTTCGCGTAATTGGGTCCTCGATATTCAAGCCTGACATCGTTACATCCACGCCCAATGTCTTATAGAGGGTTGCCATTTGCGGAACGCCGTTGACAATATTCTGGCGAAAGACGTACCCTAAAATCGAGGCAACAAATAACAAAAATAGAGGCACAGCCCATATAAGACCTACACTGGTCAAGCGGCGGCGGCGGCGTTCCTTATCTACCTTGTCTCGCATAACAACATGAGCGCCAGGGGCTTCTGGCACACGGTTTTTACCAAATTCTCCCGCCATGTCTTCAGTAGTGGCCTGAACAATCTCTTCGACAGGCGATTGGTTATCTTGTAAGGTCAGTGTATCGGCTTCAGAGGCAACAAACCATGTGGTATCGCATTTTGCGCAGCGAACCGTGCGTCCATTCGGGCCTATCGCATTTTCTTTTGTCAAATAACGCGTAGAACATTCCGGACAGGTGAGTATCATATCAACCTCGATTCGTTTTATACAGGAGTGTGCCAATTATTAACCCCGTGTCCAGTCCCGTAGATCCGCTAGCCGCTAAACCCAGCGCTATTACTGACGTGGTTCGCTTTGAGCGTGTAGGATTACGTTATGGCCGCGGCCCTGAGATACTTTCTGATGTTAATATGCGCCTAGCACGCGGCAGTTTCACATTTTTGACAGGACCATCCGGCGCAGGGAAATCTACACTGTTAAAGCTCTGTTACCTCACCCTCAAACAATCCCGCGGATTGATTAACCTATTTGAGAGTGACATTTCCATCATGTCCCGTGCTGAGCAGCAAGCGACAAAGCGCCGGATTGGAGTTGTCTTACAAGACTTTCGGCTGATTGAGCATTTAAGTGTTTTTGAGAATGTCGCCCTCCCTCTACGCGTGACAGGTGAGCCCCGCGAAACGTATCGTCAAGATGTGATGGAGCTTTTGCAGTGGGTTGGGCTTGGCCACGTTATGGAAGCCATGCCGCAAACGCTTTCCGGCGGCGAACAGCAACGTGCCGCCATTGCCCGGGCCGTCATCTCCAAACCTGATTTACTTATTGCCGATGAACCCACCGGAAATGTTGATCCTGTCATTGGGCGCAGATTGTTGAGGTTATTTTCTGAAATGAACCGTATGGGCGCAACTGTGCTCATTGCGACACATGATATAAATCTCATCAGTGAGTTTTCCGCCGATGTCATACGCATAGAAGACGGACAGCTCTTAAGCGGCCTTCAGAACGGGCACGCTCATGGATAACTCGGAAAACACGGTGTCCCAGCCCCTGTTAAATACAGCAGCTGATAATGCACGTTCCCTCATTATTGTGCTGGCGATTATGTCATTTCTTGCGGCGCTAGCGCTCTTATTTTCGCTTTCTGCCGATCGCCTAAGGAATAATTGGCAAGGTGAGTTGCAGCGCACAGCAACCGTGCAGCTTTTAGTGAGCAGCCCTGACTTAAGAGACGCTGAAACCGAAACCGCTTTGAAGACTCTACGGACTGTCTTGCCTAGCGCTGATATCGCGCCTTTGGGTGATGTAAAATCACGCGAATTGCTGACACCTTGGCTAGGCAATATAGACCTTCCCGAGGATTTACCCCTACCAGTCCTTATATCTGTTAAATTAGAGGCAGACGATATGCTCTCTCCGCCGCTCATTATCACAGCCCTCGGCGAAGAAGGGCTTATAGCCGAAATTGACGATCATAGCCGCTGGTCTGATCAAATCGGGCAATCGGCCCGCGGGTTAAAAGCAGCAGCTTTGGCGATATTGGCGCTTATATTCGGAGCCAGCATCGCCGTATCCGCCTTCGCAACCCAAGCCGCACTCTCAACACAAAGAGATGTTATCCAGGTCTTGGTGCAAGTCGGCGCAGAAGACGGCTTTATCGCAAAATTATTCATCAAACAGGCTGGTCTTCGCGGGCTGAAAGGGAGTGTCATCGGGGCTGCTTTGGGACTTGTGGCTGCAACAGCTTTATCACTGCGCACCGCAAAAGACACCGCGTTATTGCCAGATTTAAATGTAAATTGGACAGATAGTTTTTATCTAATCCTTATGGTCGCCGGATTAACGCTGATCTGCTCAGCCGCAGCAGGTTTCACAACGTTCCGTTTACTGCGCCGTGAGCGCCGCCGCTCATGAGCCCGCGCGTAAAACTCTCTTCTGAGGCAAAGCGGAAAGGTTGGCTAAAATTTGGCGGCTTCATGCTCTGCTTAACTCTAGTAATATTTGCGGGGGGGTTTGTCGTTTTTGCGCACAAGGTTGACCGCTTGAAACCACCTGCAACTCTGGCAAAAGCAGACGGCATTGTTGTTTGGACTGGTAAAGGCGGCGGACGATTGGAGACAGGCGCAGATCTGCTGCGCCGTAATAAAGGCGAAAGGCTTTTAATTTCAGGCGTAAATACCAAAACCACCTTGGAGGCTATAAAAGACCTCGTTATTCTGCCTAATGCTAAGGCCGATTGTTGCCTGGATTTGGATTACAATGCCGAAGATACAATTGGAAATGCTCGGGAAACTGCGAGCTGGGCCAAAGCTCTGGGATATGAACATATTATCCTTGTCACATCATCTTATCATATGCCGCGCGCCGAGATAGAAATCGGAGCCGCAGCTGGGCGTATCAAAATTACGGCTTACCCAGTGACTAACCCTGACGGCGCGAAATGGTATAATAATAAAGCCCGCTTTAAACGCCTCTTCCAAGAATATGGAAAATTACTGCTGAGCTATTTGCGCTCTCCCGCGACCAAGGCCAGCACAGGGGCGCCGCTCCTTAGCGATGTGCCTGAAGAGGTCTCTGAATGAACCGAGCTAAGGCCCTCATAATTATTTTGATGAGCCTCTTTGTGTTGCTCTGTTTATATTGGGCCTTAGGGCGCAATATAATGATAAAAAGTATCAGCAACCACATAAGTACATTGCAAAGTGAGGGCTATAAAGTCGTCCATAAAGGCTTATCTGTAGGCGGCTTCCCCATAAAATTCAGAGCCGGTCTGGCGCAGCTCAATATCGACTCACCGCGCTCCGCTGCAAAGCCTTGGTCTGTTAAAGGAGATGATTGGCAATTCGAAGCTATTTCGCTTAATCCCCTGAAATGGACAGGAACCCATCGCGGTGAGGCCAGAATAGATCTTCGCGGTCCCAAAGGTGAGCGCTGGCTCTTTGACGCCAGGCCTTTTAATGTCGATATGACAGCTCGGACCAATCTTAAAGGTGAGCTGAAATCAGTAGAGGCTTCAGCGTCTAAATTGAAAATGCAGGCCATTATAGGTACCCTGCCGCCTATTGTGGCCATAGACAAAGCCCGAATAGATGCGGGTCCCTCCGGCCCCGATATGCGTTATGCGGTTGATCTGGAGAATATCTATCTTGAGAAAGATACGCTAAAGCCGTTTCAAAAAGCCTTTGGCCCCCGCATCGAACGCTTGCAAGGCTCTGCCCTGGCGATAGGCTTGGCATCACTTGAAAGCTCAGCGGTCAATGAGTGGGCAAAAGTGGGACAGATTACAGGAGAAGGTTGGAGCTTATTATGGGGGGACACTCGCTTCCAAGGCGGCTTTGACCTCACGCAATCACCCAATGGCTTGAGCGGCATTATTCGTATTGAAGTCGAGGATATAAATGCGCTTATTTCGCGCTTAGAAAACGCAGCGCTTCTGAGTAATAGCCAAGCCCGAAATGCAAAACTCGCCGCAATCTTACTCCCTGTCAATGACAGCGGACGGCAAGAAGTGACGCTAACAATGCGGGACGGCTTTCTGACACTCTTTGGTCAGAGGATATATGCGCTTTAAGCAGCCTTAATCATCGCGGCCAAAGTTTGGTGCGGCGCTATCCTGCCCTGCATCTACAATATGGCGGCGAATGTCGCGGGTTTTGGCGAAATGTTCCAAAAGCGCATCGCCGTCATCCCAACGTATGGCCCGTTTCAAGGCTGATAAATCCTCAATAAAGCGGTCAACGACTTCGAGTGTGGCCTCGCGGTTCGCCAAAAAGACATCGCGCCACATGACAGGGTCTGAAGCCGCAATACGCGTAAAGTCTCGAAAGCCGCCAGCCGAGAATTTCACGACTTCATTATTGGTAACCCTTTCCATATCCACCGCCGTTCCGACAAGCGTATAAGCAATCAGATGCGGCACATGAGAGGTTGTTGCTAAGACGATGTCGTGACGTTTCGGTTCCATGATCGCGACCAATGCGCCAATTCCTTCCCAAAAGAGTTTGACAGTCTCGACTGCGCCGTCATCCGCATCGTCCGGCGTTAAAACACACCATCGGTCTTTAAACAGCGAGGCAAAGCCCGCTTCAGGGCCGCTATATTCGGTTCCCGCAATAGGATGCCCCGGCACAAAGTGAATGCTGTCTTTGAGGAACGGCGTGACCTGCTTGATCACATCCCCTTTGACAGACCCCACATCGGAGAGGATCGCGCCGTCCTTCATCACAGGAATAATCGCTTCTGCTACTTCGCCGATGCGGCCCGGGGGCACGCAAAGGATAATCATATCAGCCTGAGAAGCGTAAAGCTCAGGCGCGTTTTCAGAAACGCCATCCGCGAAACCAAGCCGTTCTATAGCTTCACAGGCCGAGGCAGATTTATCTGCAACATAAACTGTCTTGGCTTGGCCGTATTCTTTGGCAGCCCGCGCTATAGAAGACCCTATCAGGCCGCCGCCAATAATTAATAATGTGTCGATTGTCATTTTTTATAACCCAAAGGCTTCGGCAGGCAGCCAATAATCTTGGTCTGGGGCGGAGCGGTATCCAAAAAACCTTCAACGCTAATCAAGTTATGATCACCGGCTTCAGCCCGAAGTTTCGCGCCTTCAATATGAACCGTTCGGCTACAGATCAGTAGTGTTTGATCTGCGCCTGACGGCTGAATATCCGCTGTTGAAACGGCGACGGCTCGCGGCCAAGCCTCATCACCTGTGCGCGGGAGCCCTGATAAAATATGCATATCGGGCATAGCCCCTTTTGCCCCCAACGCTGTCCACCAGCTATTCATGCCGCCCGGTGCGGGTAAGACAGCCACGCCCTCATCATCAGCATAGGCCGCCGCCAAAGCTGAACTGGCCGTAGGATAAGACATAGCCGGAATGGCTGCGCCAAAGCGGTCGCGCACCAACGTCCAGACATCCAGCGCATCACCCTCTAAGGCGATATGAAGTTTCATCGGCCCTTGAAGCGCGATAGAGGCGCTCATCAGTTCTGCCCAAATCCGAGAAACTAGCTCGGGCGGAGTATTCTCTGTGGCGGCGGCTAATTCACGAATATGCGACTCCTCGCGCGAAGGTCGCCAAAAGCGCACCCCTGATTTTGCACGCCGAACTGCCGCCGCTAATTCAAGCCGCTGGGCAATAAGAGACAATAAAGCATTATCAACGCGGTCGATCTCAGCACGCACATCTTCTATTTTTACAGGCGGTATTTTATTCATGTCGTTGCCGTTCGCTAGCCGTCCTGTTTGCAATAGGCGTTGTGCCAAAGCTTGGCCGTGTGACCAATTTTTTCGCTGTTCCTCTGGGTTCGGCATAAAGCCGCTTTATCGCTTCGACAAGCACTAGTCCTGAAAAACCCGGCCAAACTGTCTCGCCAAAGCGTTCACACCCGTGCGAAAAGCCTGCCCCTGCAAGTTTCCGCAATGGCGGGGTATAAAGCGCGCCTGACCACACAGTCGGAACAAAGCCAGCTGCGTTAAGGGCGCCGCGAAGTTGTGTACGTGAAAAGGGCCGCCCTGCCCCGAACGGACTTTTATCCGAGCGAGCCCACATGCCTGAGCGGTTGGACGCAATCACGACAATACGGCCTTCGGGACGCGTGACCCGCCACAGCTCTTGCAGCAACCCCGACAGATCCGGCGTTTCCTCAACACCGTGAACGCATAAAACATTATCAAAGCGGGCATCTGAAAAGGGAAGCAAATCTTCAGCCGTCAAGCACGCAATGATACCGCGCTGGCCGCTTTGCGCGATGGCACCTTGTCCACCTGGCATTGCCAGAATCACACGGTTAGCGCCTTTCATATAAGGGCGCAGATAGGGCGCACAATAGCCAAACCCCAAGACATCCTGCCCTGAGAGATCAGGCCAAAGCGAGCTTAATCTCCGCGCGGCCATATCTCGCGCCGTTGCACCTAAAGGCGAGGCATAGAACCTTTCCAATGTGATAACGCTTTGCCGCATAAGCTTAGCTTAACCAATGCGCCGCAAAATGAAAATGTTTAAGACGCATGCCTCCAAGCCGGGGCCGCACTTGGCACGCCAAACATGTAGCCCTGTAAATAATCAACGCCCAAACGCTCAAGCAAATCCGCGTCGGCGCGGTTATCCACCATTTCGGCGACAGTTTTAACGCCAAATGTTTGTGCCAGATCCACCATCATCCTTACGAAAGTTTCCTTGTGCGGAGTGCGTGCAATGTCTTCTATAAAGCTACCATCGATTTTAATTATATCCGCTTCGATAGCCATCAAATTTTGAAATGTCGTGTAGCCCGAGCCAAAATCATCAATAGCAAATTTACACCCTAAGGCACGGGCCTCTACAGAAAACTGTCCCGCTTTAGCTGGGTCTTCCAAGGCCGCTGTTTCTGTAAGTTCCAAGCTAACGCGGTGGGCCTCAGGGCCCAGTGCTTTTAAGGCTGCAATATAAGCCGCCGCCCTATCTGTCTCTTTTAAAGTGACTGCAGACACGTTTAGCGCAATATCAATATCAGAATATTGCCGCAGCGCTTCCGCAGCCAATTCAAGAGCGCGGCGATCAAGAAGATGCACGAGCCCCAGACGCTCCGCTGCCATGATAAAGCGCCCTGCAGAAATAACTTCTCCCTCCTCAAGTCTTAGCCTGAGCAAGCATTCATAATGATGGAGCTTTCGTGACTTCGCCTCTATAATAGGCTGAAAGGCCAAAGATATACGGCGGTCATTCAGCGCTGCTAGAATATCATCTGCGGTGATATCCTCTCGGCTTATCACAGAAGGTGTGTGCTCAGGCTGCGGTTTCAGGTTTATGGCAGAGTCCTTATCTGCCTCATTCTCTAATGACAGAGGGGTCTGCATTATAAATTGCTCTGCCGTCATTGAGGCATCCGGCACAACAATAACAGCGCTTTCAAATTCAGCTGTGAGAGGACCATGTGGAGATTGATAAATGTTATCGGAGAGCGAGGCTTGTAAGGCTGCGGCGGCGGTTTCAACTTCTTCAAGTGCTCGCCCGCTTAGCCCAACAGCAAATCTTCGTCCTGAAATCCGCGCTGTAATATCCGGTGACGCTACACTGCGAGACAGATGAGCCCCGACCATTTTCAAAATGCGATTGCCTTGATCATAGCCATAGGTTTCATTTATGTCCGGCAGGTTAGACAGCGATATATTCAGGCATAAGACGCGCGCATCGTGACGTGCCGCCATTTCCATAATATGTGTGAGCCCTTGATTAAATCGCGCCGCATTCCAAAGCCCCGTTAAATCATCATGCCCGGCGAGATAAGCCGCTCTCTCGCGATCCTCTTGAATGGATTGAACATTAAAGATCACAGCTGAAACTTCATGGGGTGTTTCGCCCTTACCCGAGAGGCGTTCGCCCCGCTCTTCGACCCATAGCCAGCGGGCATCATCCCGCTTGATTTGATAGCGAAGCGCATATTGGGCCCCATCCCATGATAGATGAGTAAACGCCTCTTGACGGCGACGGCTATCTTGAGGCGAGAGACGCAAGCTAAAATCCTGAGCAGACACAGGTAAGTTTTCATCGCGAATACGTAAAAGTGAACGGCAAAGAGACGCGTCTTGCCAGATAAATTGCTGCCTCTTTATTAGAAATGAGGCGGCGCCCAATAGACTTAAGGTCTTGGAGGTATGTTGCAAACCCTGTGCGCGCCCAATTTGGTTTACCTTAATCAATGTAGCCATCCCCGACGGCAAAATCTCGCCTCGCGGCGGCGATCGTGACCATGAAACCAGCCATCACATCCAAGAGACACATTATCATAACAAGGAAAAAGACCGAGGTTGCGAAAGCTGGAAGCATCAAAAATTCAACGAGGCAAATAATGAAAAGGCACATTGAAAAAGCATGGTTCATCACTGCCGCGCGGCCTGTTCCCGTAGATTTCAGCAATTCGAAAAATAGCATCAAAAGCGACAAGGCAATCAAAGCATGACCCGGCGTAATATCCCACGTCACTTGAGACGCCATAGGAACAGAGATAAAATCTGTGTCCAAGCGCTCCCGCACAGCATCCACAGTTGAGAAGGTTGACCCCCCCAATGCCAGAACATTATAAATGACGACTGGCACAATCATCAGCGGAAAGACTGTAAAAAATCGCAAAACGACCTCACTCGAATCATTAGTTCTTAATAGAATCTAAAGAAGAAAGGCTTGCAAAGGGTTAATAAGTGAAATTTGCTTTCATAAAACGCGGCTGTTCCTGCCTAAGCTAGAATGAGCCATGTCGTTCTAAGCGCCGTGCCTTACGTAACTCATATAGGCTGAAGGGGTTTTAGCCCCTGTAAGCCTTAAACAGAAATTTCTTAAATCCTGAGCTCTCAAAGGGAGCCCAAGTCCCTTCTGGCTGAGCCAAACGGTCGGCAATGGCGTACATAACAAGCGGATTAACACCCAAGCCAATATGACTGGCCGGGACCTCAATATTCTCGCTGGGCGTTTTGCTTTTCCGCTGAACAGAGCCTTTCCAAGCCACAATGCCGTCGGCTTTCGTATAGATTGAGGTCGTTGGCACAAGCGGCGCGACATTCATAGCTTCCATACGCTCCAGCATAGCTGCGTCAGGCTCACCATTGAAATATTTGAAGAGACGTCCGGCATTGGAATGATCAGGGTCACCTGAGATTGGGCTGCCAAGGGAGATTACCGAGCGAACATATTCCGGATGCGCTTTAGCGACTTCACGAGCAAATAATCCGCCAAGGCTCCAACCAATGATAGAAACTTTTTCGCCATGCTTCTTAAAAACCCGCTTGAGTAAGGCCTGCATTTGAGCTTCGCGCTGCGCGTTATAAACGAGATTACGGCCTAGACCCCATCCATATGTAGGATAACCCAGATCAGAAAATAATTTACGCATAGGCCTTGTGGATGCATCGCTGGCGACAAAGCCCGGGAAAAAGATAACGGGATGACCATCGCCTTTGGGCAGTCTTTTCATTAACCGGCGCAAAGCAAAAAAAGAGCCCATTTCAAAACTGGCGCGTCCGCCCTCTGTTAAGGTCCAAAAGAGTGACGGTCCTTTTTTGGACAAGCCAGCCTGCTGATATCCTTGCGGGGAAATTTTCGCGGCTTTTTCAACAAGTGTGGCTACCATGTCGTGTCCTTGGGTCGTGATTCGAAAAGGCTAGAATGCGCTTAATTAAATTACAAATAGTTACGTGTTTTTAGCTGTACCATTTGCCTTGGATTTCGCGGGTTTCGGATTAGTCGTTTTGGATGTTGTCATTTTCACTTTGCGCGCTTTGGGAGCCGCTTTGACCTTTTTAACACGGTCAGTTTTTCCAGCGCTCATAGCTGCCGCTTTGGATTCGGCCTGTTGTTCCAAAACCATTGCGGCTTCTAAATGCTCTTCAAAGCTGCTTTGCAGGCATTCTGAATAATAATCAGGATCAGGAATAGCACTACGACATGCCGTAAAAGCGACTGTCACATCATCAACATAGCTGTGCACAACATGGCCCAGTTTAACACCATCCACCAAGCAGAGCATTCCATGCAGCCCAATAAGCTTAGCCCCTGCGGAATAAATCGGAACGGGCGGTCCGGGTACATTCGTCACAACCGTATTGATAAAGGGTTTCATATAATCGGCGAGTTTCAAGCGCGTGGACATCATCGCACCGAGATTCATAACCGGTGCTGGGGCCAACTTTGCCATCTCCGCCATCTGGCGGGCTCCCAGAGCACTTGTGAAGGTTTTTGCTTTGACAGTTTCTTCTGTCACATATTTCATACGCTCTTGGGCCAGAGGAATATGTGATCCAAGCGGGACAAACATAGCCGCAACCTGATTACCCATGGTGTTTTTTTCACTTTCATCGCGCACAGAAATCGGCGCCATTGTTGTAACAGATGTGTCGGGAAGTTCATTGTAATGCTCTAAATATTTGCGCATAGCACCGCCTACAATGGAGAGCATGGCATCGTTGAGCTTGGAACCAGCCGCGAGAGCTCGAATACGTTTAATGTCCTTGAGCTTAAAACTTCTTGCATCAAACATACGGTGCGGTGACACCGTTCCGTTAAAACGGGTCTTTGGAGCTTGCATCAAAGCCTTAAAGTCAAAGTCCTTTTTTACAAAACCTTTTGCCGCGCGAAGCATTCCAGGCACCGTATGCCGCATAGCTCGCGCTTGGCGAATTGGGCTTAGAAGACTACGGGCATAGCCGCGTGCAAACATACCAATTTGGCTCGGATCAGCTTCGGGCCTCCAATTATCAGGGGGAAGCTGCGTCTCATCTTTGGCAGTCATCGTATGAAGTGCATGCATCATATCCACGCCCGATACGCCATCAATGGCGGCGTGATGGACCTTGCTGAGCATAGCGTAAGAGCCTTTGGGTACGCCCTCAATATTATCCAGACCTTCGACAACTGTAATTTCCCATGGCGGACGCGAGAGATCAAGCGGACGAGCGAAAATTCGGGCGGCCTGAATACAGAGCTGCCGCCAATCCCCGGGCTTGGGCAGCGCGACATGGCGGACGTGATATTCAATATCAAAATTGCTATCCTGTACCCAATAAGGATAATCGATACCAAAAGGCACTTTAACCATTTTCTGGCGCATCGTATCGGAGAGTTGCAACCGGCCCTCGATAAATGACAATATATCTTTGAACCGCACGAAACCGTCATTAGCCGTTGAGGGGTCATAAATCAAAACAGAGCCAATATGTACCGGAGCAATAGGGCGTTCCATGGAGACGAAAACGGTATCCAATCCTTGCATTTGTTTCATATCAAACCCCAGTTCCGCTAATTATTGTCCCGTAATTATGTTATAGGATTAGAAACATCATCCTATCGGCTGGGAGTCAAGGGTTGTGAACGTTGACGCGAATGTTGCGGCCAGGCGTTCTCTCTGCGTTTCGGCAGGTTCAAAAGTGTTTTGACCGCCGACGCCATAGAGAACAACGAGCTTGAACCAATCATTAGCGATGGCTTGGTTTAAAAAATCCTCAGCGGATAAACACTTACGGCCCGCCTGTGTTGACAATTCGAAACTTATGGGCCCCACACCATGATAGGCACGGTAAATAACTTCGGTGCAAACAAGGCGGTCAGACGTAGCGAAATTAAAGATGAAGTCATATAATTTCCCGGCATGAGATAGGCCTTTAGACAGGGCTTGATTAATATCTGCCTCGCTTAATTTCGGGCGCAGAACAACAAAGGAATCAACCTGCAGCGTCTCTTCAATAGGGCGTAATAAGACCCCGTCTTTTTTTGCCTCGAGAATATTGATGTCCTCAGCCGCGCTGTGTTTGTAGCCGTCGGATACATCCTCTATACCGCGCTCGTTTCGGGTTTCAGGTGATCCTATATATAGCGCGCCATGCGGCCAATATCCTGGCAGGAACAGGTTGCTCATCGCATCATCATGGCGCGTTATGAAAACATCTCCTGGGTTTAATTGCGATTTCAATGTTTCGATGACGTCAGGGGTTACGCGCTTGGGCGCACCAATATTTTTCACAAAAGGAATTTTCAGCTCTGCAATATCGGAGCCTGTCGCTTCGAATAAGGCGAAGAGCGTATTACGGCTCGCCGAAATAGAACGCCGCCTGAGTGAGAAATTCACAAATCGGCGATAGCGGCGCAAATGGTCCCCACGTGAGGCGGTGGGTAAATTTAATGTTGTGAGAATATCGGCGATTGGACTTAACGCTTCACTTTCTAGCGCGGCCATAATGACGCTTCGGTTTTCGTCAAAATAATCCCGCGCCTGATAAAAATTATTCATTGTCAAATGGCTTGTCAGCTGGCGGTAAAGCCGCGTGAAACTTTTTCGCTTGATACCGTAACGCGTCTCCGCTTCGTCAAGCTTCTTCCAAACAATGTCCCGATCCCGCGCAAGACCAATAAGATATTCACCTGTGCGTACAATGATTTCTGCGCCGCAAAACGCGATACCAAAAGCTTCCAATTCGCCTTGGGATAAAGCCTGCTGTTTTTTAAATCTCTTGAAGCGCGGCTTTAGCGACTGAATTGTTTGCCATATCGCCACGCGCATCGCCAGATAAGACGCATATGTTTCCCGAAGACGTTCATCCTCGATAGGGTCATAATAGCCCCGCGTCTCAGCGGCTTTGCTGTCTGCGTGTAGGCGCACCATATCTCTTGGACAAGGCAAAGCGGCATAGGAGGCCTGTAAAGTTCGAACGGCGTCAAGAGGCGTGTCAGAACTCAAAGCTTAGACCTCGTCCCAACCTTCGGGATTTCGGGCGCGGCGATTGAGCCACATGACCCCGCGCAAATCTGCAATCGAGACCATAAGCCGCCCAAAATTTGTATATTTAGACACGCCAAATTCACGGTGACGGTGGTTCACATCACAAAATTCAATCGCATATCCTTCGCGCAACATCAGTGCCGGGATATAGCGGTGAACATGATCGAAATAAGGAAGGCGTAGAAAGGCCTCACGTGTAAAGACCTTCAGGCCGCAGCCCGTATCATCAGCCTGGTCCTTAAGCAGCTTTTTACGAATGCCGTTTCCAAAGCGAGACCCCAAACGTTTTGCCCAGCTATCCTGACGCTTCGCTCGTCGGCCGCCGACCAATGCAAGTGATTGCGGCGCATCTGGCCGCGTCATTTGCGCATAAAGCGCAGGAATATCAGCAGGGTCATTTTGCCCGTCGCCGTCCAGCGTGGCAATATATGTACCCTTCGCGGCCAAAACCCCGGAGCGCACAGCCCGAGACTGCCCCGCATTTTTACGGTGGGAAATAGGCCGCAAAGCAGGATAGGTTTCCTTTAAAGCTATAAGCTTTTCCAAAGTACCGTCTGTGCTGGCATCATTCACGAATAGCATTTCATAAGCCTGCCCCTTTAAAGCGACAGCAATTTCGTCGACTAATTTAGCAACGTTTTCTTCCTCATTATAAACGGGAACAACTACGGAAATATCGGGTTTTCGTGTCATAAGCACGATGTGGCACGAGAGGCGCTGTCTCGCAAGTTTCTCTTTCGCAAGTTTCGCTTTCACATGACTCGCCTGTTGGGCTATGGGGTTTTCATGAGTTCTCCTGCTGGAATAAAGGCGCAGCGCCTCAAGCATATTATAGCTTTGCTGTTACTGAGCCTTCTTGTCTTCCTACCGGGGCTGTCAAGCCTTCCGGTGATTGACCGTGATGAAGCCCGCTTTGCTCAAGCTAGTGTGCAAATGGCTGAAAGCGGTGATCTCATGGACATTCGCTTTCAAGACCAAACGCGTTACAAGAAACCAGCCGGAATTTATTGGCTGCAAACAGCTGCAATTAAAGTATTTGCAAAAGATGGAGAGCGTAAAATTTGGGCACAACGTCTCCCCTCCGTTCTAGGAGCATTATTAGCGGTTTTGGCCACTTATTGGGCAGCAGCCCGTATGATCGGACGGCGCGGGGCGTTCATTGCTGCTGCGATGCTAGCGGTTTCTGCACTTGTGATATTTGAAGCCCATATCGCTAAAACGGACGCAATGCTTGCGGGGCTGGGCGCGTGCTGTTTTGGGGCTCTGGCGCATATGCGTCACGGCGGCGGCCGAAAGTCCTCTTGGGTGTTCTGGATAGCTCTCGGCCTTAGCATCATGATCAAGGGGCCTGTAGTGCCTATCCTTTGCAGTCTTACACTTATCACATTGGCCCTGTGGGAGCGTAGAAACGGATGGATGAAGCTACTCTTGAACCTACCAGCCATATTAGTCTTTATTTTAATTTGGGTGCCTTGGACGATCGCCATTTGGCTGATGACGGATGGGGCCTTTTTCGTAGAAAGCCTCGGAAAAGATTTTGGCGGCAAACTCATTAGCGCACAAGAACGGCATCCCGGTCCTCCGGGATATTATTTGGGTACAATCTGGCTGACGCTTTGGCCAGGTTGTTTATTACTTCTACCAGCCTTTGATTTTGCTATCCGCGCTGTTCGTAACGGCAAAGGCTCCGACGCGCCCGTTGTCAAAGGCATGCGACTGTGCCTGTCATGGGTCGTGCCTTATTGGATTTTAATTGAGTTGATGCCCACAAAGCTCCCGCATTATGCGTTGCCGCTTTTCCCCGCCCTATGTGTCATGGCGGGTGTCGCGGCGGTAACGCTTTTGGCCGTCAGAGAGTTTTCGGTTTTACGCCGTATCAATGCAGCTCTCTTTTTAATTATCAGCGCCGTCTTGATTGCGGCGGTTATGGCGGGGCAAGCCCTTTATGGCCAAGACGGAACATCCAATAGCTATCTAGTGTACGGCATAGGCTCTATAGCAGGACTTTGTGCCATAATTGCCAGTTTTGCATTATGGCAATCAAAAATGAAATTGGGGCTGATAAGTGCATTCTTAGCGGCTTTAGTAATTTCTGTCCCAACTTATAGTTATATTCTGCCGGGGCTGACCCAGTTGCGCACCGCCGATAAGATGGCGGATATATTACGGGCTGAAGGCATAAAACTTCCGAGACATGGCGGCCCGGCTATCGTCTCGCCGCACTTTACCGAACCGAGCCTTGTTTATCGCCTCGGAACCTCGATTGATGTTACGGATAAGGCAGATCTTTTTGATATGGCAACCTTAGAACAGGGCCGCGTGATTATTCTGGATCAAAAGCGCGATATGACTCCGGATATTATGGCTAATATTTTAAACACAGCAGAGCTTGCCGGACTTTGCCTTAAAACGACCCAAGCCTTTAAGGGATTTAATTATTCCAAGGGTGATCCCGTAGAGTTGATTACGCTTAGGGCATCAGCTTGCCCGAAATAGCTAGCGCCCAATAAAAGCAGAACGCATCGCTAAATACCACGCTCGCCCCATAATCGCTAAAGCCATGAAGGGCCACGCGGCATAAGTCATAATTCTGCCAAAAACACTCTTACTATGTTTAAGAAAATATCGCGTGAAGCCTTTTAGCTTTTCCCATTCCACTTTTTGGCGGCGGACTTGGCTAGTAGAGCCGTAATGCATGGCAGAAGCCTCAGGTACAAAGTAAACCTGCCCCCCTATTTCCCGGGTGCGGCGGCAAATATCAATATCCTCGACATGCAAAAAATAATCTTCATCAAAACCGCCCAAAGCTTCAAAAGAAGCCCTGTCCATCATCATACAAGCCCCGCTAATCGTTGGGTAAGCTTTAGGATCTGAAGGCAGAGGATCAGTTTCTCTATGTATGGACTGGAAAAAAGGGAGCCTGTGCAATGGCGTAAAACTGACAAGAGCCGATAAAGGTGTCAAAGCCCCGCGGCGACCTCCGCGCTGTTCCTGCCCATTCACATTTTTAAGTAAACCGCCTGTGATCCAGGGACCGGATAAATTTTTCCCACAATTTGCCAGTTTGCGAGCAGCCCCCTCCGCAATCAGCGCATCAGGATTTAAAAACAGTAAATAGTCTCCGGTCGCTAATTTAGCTCCATAATTACAAGCCCGCCCAAAACCAATATTGCCATGTCCTTGCAGAAGACGAATACGCTCATATCGCGCCACAATATCAGACAGGCGCTTTCGGGCGTCAGGCGTATTCCCATTATCAACAAGTATAAGCTCGAAAATATCCTGGTCCGCCATGACGGCGTTTATCGCTTCGATCAAGGCCGGACCTGTCATAAAACTGACCATGATAACGCTAATGAGCTTTTCGCGTTTGGCAATCGGTAGTGGCAGAATTTCAGCCATATTATTCCTTTGAAAACCCCAACTCCTTAATGTCCCCTAGCGAGACAGAGCGCTTAGCGCAAAAGAAAATATCATGTATTTTTTGTTAGTTTTCAATCCACTGCGCATCGTCAATAGGCACAGGACGTTTTGAAGCCGGAAGTAAATGTAAGGTTCCAACGGCAAAAAATACGCAACCCCACCACCAAAATTGCCAGGCGCCATAAGTCAAAGATGAAATGATAAGGGTCGCTATAATGACGCCGCTGATAGCCCCTGCGTGACCACGGCTCTGAACAAATTTTTGTACGGGTTTAATCAATGACGCAATGACGGCAGAGGCGAGTAGAGCTCCGATTAGACCTGTTTCCGTCCAAATTTGAACACCCGCATTGTGAGGATGGAGAGAGACTGTCACGATTTCGCGCCCATCTTTGGCGATATAAGTTTCATCGAAACTACGAGAGGCATCAAACCCTGCGCCTATAAGAGGATTATCGATAATGACGTTCCAGCAATAGCCCCACATTCGCAAGCGGTGGTCCCAAGAGAGAGGAACATCACCTGGCGGATTTTGGGCATAATGAGACGCAAAATAAGCCATCAAAGGCGCGGCCATAATAACGCATATGGCAAAAATTAATAAAGCAGCGGGAGTTCTACGCGGCAAGAAATAGCCAAGCGTCATCGCGCCGAGCACGCCCATCAAACCCAAGAGGCCGACCGACAAATCATTCAATAACGTTGCGCAAGCCAAAAGGCCTATAAACAATGCCATTGCAGGTTTCGCCAATGCTTTAGGAAGGCGCGCCAACATCAACATTGAGACGGGTGCGGCTAACAAAACTAATATTGTAATGGCATGTCCCAGATTCATCTCAGCATCAATGATACGAAATATCTTCTCGTTGAAATCATTTGCGGGATTGAAGAAAAGCGTAAGGCCAAAATCACTAAGCAGGTCTATAACAAGCAGCCCTGCGCCAAATATTGACGTTGACATTAAAAGGTGTTGGAGCCGTCTGGGCCTTCGCCGTCCTGCATATTCAAAAAGAGGCCAACTCCAATAAAAAACTAACGCCATCAGGAACAGTTTGACATAATTGGTCAGAATATCATCGGGACGATAGGAACTCCAAAGCGCTGTAATACTCAGCCATGTCAGAAATAATATGAGCGCGAGCTGAACGCCTGTAATCCGGAAACTTTTTGTTTTTAAAGCTAAAAGCAGGCCGAAAATACCCAAGAAAAAAATGAGCGGCGCCACGCCCAAACCGCCCGCATGGCTCACGAACGGCATCAGCACTATTACCAGAAAAATGGCGCCGAAGCTTGTTTTATCCAAAAGCGGGGTCATGACGACTAAGCGCCCGCTTAGCGTTGATCCGGCGCTAGGGCTTCTGTCGCGAGTTCAATGACAGCTTCGTCAAGAGAAATAATCTGCTGCTCCCGACTCCCCAGGCGGCGTAAGGCTAACTTGCGGCCTTCGGCTTCTTTCATGCCGACAACGGCGATAATCGGAATTTTACGATCAGCTGAATGTTCACGAATTTTGTAATTGATCTTCTCATTACGCAGGTCCGTTTCAACACGAAGTCCCGCTTCGCGCAGCTCTTCCGCCGCTTGCTCAGCATAATCATTGGCATCAGAGGTAATGGTCGCAATAACGGTCTGAACCGGGCTGAGCCAAAGCGGAAACTTACCCGCATAATTTTCAATAAGAATGCCTAAGAACCGCTCGAAACTTCCCAAGACAGCACGGTGGAGCATTACTGGATTATGCTTCTTATCATCATCGCCAACAAAGTTCGCATTGAGGCGTTCAGGCGTATTCGGGTCGAGCTGAATTGTGCCGCATTGCCAATCTCGTCCAATCGCATCGCGCAAAACAAAATCGAGTTTTGGCCCATAAAACGCACCATCACCCTCATTAAGCTCAACTTCGAGGCCTGAGCCATCCGCAGCTATCTTCAGCGCGGCTTCCGCCTTGTCCCAATATTCATCAGAACCGACCCGCAACTCTGGGCGCGTTGAGAACTTAACTTTAACCTCATCAAAACCTAAGTCCGCATAGACAGATTTCAACAATTCAGTGAAAGCCTTCACCTCATCCGTAACTTGGTCAAGTGTACAGAAAATATGGCCATCATCCTGCACAAAACCGCGAACCCGCATGAGACCGTGAAGCGCCCCTGAGGGCTCATATCGATGGCAGGATCCAAATTCAGCGTAGCGAATAGGCAAATCACGATAGGACTTTTGCCCCTGATTAAAGACTTGGATATGGCATGGGCAGTTCATCGGTTTTAACGCAAGAACTTTGTCCTCTTCAGCAATCTCCGCCACAAACATATTTTCGCGATACTTATCCCAGTGACCTGAGGCTTCCCAAAATTTGCGGTCCATGAGCTGGGGCGTCTTGATTTCGCGGTAGCCATATTCTTTTTGACGGCGAGACATATAGGCTTGAAGTTCGGAATAGAGTGTCCAGCCATTGGGATGCCAAAAGGCTTGCCCTTGAGCTTCTTCCTGGAAATGGAAAAGCTCTAATTGCCGTCCTAATCGGCGGTGATCTCGCGCCTCGGCTTCTTCGATTTGCTTCAGATGCGCATCCAAATCTTCCTGGCTGGCCCAAGCTGTTCCGTAGATGCGCTGGAGCTGAGGGTTGTTACTATCCCCGCGCCAATAAGCGCCAGCCACTTTCATCAGCTTGAAAGCTTTGCCGACTTTCCCCGTACTTGGTAAATGCGGGCCGCGGCACAAGTCGAACCATTTTCCCTGCTTATAAACAGTGATCGTTTCAGACTCGGGTAAGTCCTCAATCAGCTCAGCTTTGAAGTCTTCGCCCATATCGCGGAAAAGCTTTATCGCCTCATTGCGGTCCATGACCTGGCGTTCAAATTTATCATTGCGGTTGATAATAAAGGCCATTTTTTTCTCAATGGCTGCAAAGTCATCTTCGGAAAAAGGTTCATCCCGGTGAAAGTCATAATAAAAACCGTTTTCAATGACGGGCCCGATTGTAACTTGTGTGCCCGGGAAAAGCTCTTGCACCGCTTCTGCTAACACATGCGCCGCATCATGACGGATAAGCTCAAGTCCCTCAGGGTCTTTGGCTGTGACTAATTCGATTTTGGCATTGTCATTGATGGGTAAGGACGCATCGACAAGAGTTCCGTCAAGCTTTGCGGCAAGCACTTGCTTAGCTAGACCTTTGGAAATTGATTTCGCAACCTCCATAGCCGTGACGCCGGTCTCATAATCACGCGCCGCTCCATCGGGAAATGTCAATGTGACCATGGTCTTAATCCGTATTTGTTCCGCGCCACAAGCCATATCGCCAAGGCGCCCAGAATGGTGGCGTTTTAAAGGTTTCAGGCACGTTATCAACCCCAGAGGTGCCAAACCAATGACAGCGTGACAGGCGGGCCAAAGTCATCCATCCGCCTGCCCAAGGCCCATGTTTCTGAATCGCGAATTTAGAATAATCCGAGCATGACGGCGTATGGCGACATCTCACACCGAAATAAGTGAGCATGGGACTGATTGTGTATTTATAAAGCCAGAGCAGAGCCAGCATAGGATATATGAGCGGATTTTTCATTACTCAATTATCTATACCTATGGCCCTGACGCAGGTTCTGGACTTGCCACGCCGCAACTTAGGCAGAATTTATGAAATGAGATATTTCGGTTACCGCATGATCCGCATTTTTCCTGCAGCCGAATACCGCAATGTACGCAGAAATCCGTATCAACACCATCGCGCTGAATAATGGATCTATCACAGCCGGGGCATGTCTTTGCGGCTATTTTTTTGAGCGCAGTTTCATATTCAATGGATTGCCGCCTCTCGCTCTCAGACCTCGCCTCTTCGGTTTTCTTGCGCTCCATATAGCGGCGCATTGACCGGATAATAAAATGCCCAGCAATCATCGCCATAATAATACCAACAGTATAGCGGACATAACCGCCATAATGGGGCAGATAAGGGACAAGTTCGACAAAGAAAGCAAAAAGCGCGAAAAGCACAAATCCCCGATAAAGCGGCCAATAAGCACTTTTACGCTTTATCATTAAAAGCCATCCCGCCACAAGTAAGAGCGGAAGAGTCAAAGCCAGGCGGAAAAGGAAGACTCTTAATTCTTGCGCCCGTTTAGCAGCACGATATTTTGGACGGGCTTGGGAGATTATATCGCTTCGAGCTGATCGAATATCACTTAGCTCCCGCTCTGCATTTCTTAGGGCCGTTTGCGCATCTTGAACATCGCGCTGTGCGGTTCTCTCATCTTGTTTAAGCTCTTCAATAGTCCTGTTGCGAGCAATGACTTCAGGGTTTTGCGCTGAGCTTTGCGTCGCATTTCGCGTCTTAATCCAATTGTTGAAAGAGGCTCTCGCGGATTGATAATCCTCACGGGCTGTGCGCTGATCTTCTTGTGCATCCTCTATATTTCGCCGAAGATTAAGCAAGGCCCCTTGCTGATTTTCTAGCGAATTATCTGCCGCCTCCAAGGCCTTCGTGTCAGCGAATTGTTCTACAGTAATTTGACGATCCACTTGCGGCAGATCTTTTATAATCAATCCGCCCAAGCCAATTAAGAACCCTGCAAAAATAATAGAGAGCAGCCACATGACGATCGTAAAAATCTGCTGTGGACGGCGCGTAGATTTAGACATGATATCCCCTTTTGGATTAGCCTAATCTGTTTCATGTCAGAGGGTCAACGGCTCTTGGGTCTTTAGCGCCATCTCTATCGCCGCCGTAGCGGCGTCAAAGGCGAGCAGGGTTGAAGTATGCCTTGCGGGATAGGCTTTGACGCCTTCTAGCAAAGCTAGCTTTTCAAACCTGCCTTTTGGGTGCGGCCCATCCTTTTTCAACATGCCGTGCAATATATCTCGTGCCTCAATTACCTCTTCCAGAGATGCGCCTATGATAGCTTGCTGTAAAATTGCGGCAGAGCTTTGTCCTAAAGCACAAGCCTGAACACGCAACGCAATGTCGCTCACAACATTGTCCGTTATATTCACATCAATTTCGAGCCAGGAACCGCAAAGCTTAGACACTACTCGCGCCGTGCCATCAGGCATATCCAATCGCTCATTTTTGAGCGAAGCGGAGAGTGTCAGGATCTCGGTATTATAGAGGTCGTCAAACATGTTTAAGATATAGGGACTTTATTTTATTAAACAAACTGTTCATCCCCGCGATGTCGCGGATGAACAGAATAGAAAATTAAGATATAAGCGTTTAATGTAGCCCCATGACCGCTATCCAGAAAATACCCGCCGAGGAGACACTTGCGATTTTTCTCTCGCATTTATCGGGTGAAAGACGGCTGTCCGATAAAACCGTTGAAGCTTATCAGCGCGACATCTCTGCCTTTCTTGGCTTTATGGCCTCGCATCTTGATGAAGCTCTACACCTCGCACGGCTGGCCGATTTGAAGCCCATGGATTTTCGGGCTTATCTTGCGCATCGGCGGCGCGGGGACAAGCCGCTCTCTCCTAGTTCCGTACAAAGACAGCTCTCGGCTATTCGTACCTATTATCGTTATCTTGAACGGCGCTGGGATGTTAAAAATGCGGCTTTGCCCCTCATCAAAGGACCACGTGCCAAACGCCCCTTGCCCAAACCCTTGAGCGTGAGCGGGGCCAGTGAATTAACGGGACTTAAAAATAAAGACGGCAAATCATTACCTCTGCCGTCTGATTGGATAGAGGCTCGCAATAGCGCTGTGCTCGCTTTATGTTACGGGGCGGGATTGCGGATTTCTGAAGCGCTTGGCCTCACAGCGCAAGATTTGCCCTTGGGCCGTTCTTTATCTTTGACAGGTAAAGGCGGGAAAACCAGACTCATTCCCATATTGCCGCCCATTAAAAAAATGGTGGAGCATTATGTAAAGCTTTGCCCCTATCCACTGAATAAAGACGGATCGATTTTTTTCGGAGCTCGCGGTAAAGCGCTCTCGCCGCGCATTATTCAGGCGGAAGTGCAGAGACTTCGCGGCGCTCTCGGGCTTCCTGAAACAGCCACACCCCATGCGCTTCGCCATAGCTTTGCCACGCATCTTCTGGCTGGCGGCGGGGACCTGCGCACAATTCAGCAGCTTCTCGGTCATGAAAGCCTATCCACTACGCAGCGCTATACCGAAGTCGATTCAGCGGCTCTAATGACTGTTCATCGCCAGGCTCACCCCAGAGCTTAATCGCGAACAAAAAAGACCCGATTTAATAACCGGGTCAGTTTGAAGGGGATTCCATGTAAAATGGACTTTCTTATTAGCCTGATAAAGAGCGCCTTGCTGTGATTTACATCACAACTTGGCGCATAAATATCTAAGACGGGTACACCAAAGGTACATTGACGGTGGTTCCAAAGCTCTCGACCGTAATCTTAACATCATCAAATGTTGGCACACGCGTCGTTGGTATTGCTCCTGATGCGCCCCATCCTTCAGTGGGGCGGTAGCTTTCACTCAGGCCAAAGACCTTATCATCATTCATATCATGCCAAACCGAGACTGAATAATCGCCAGGCTCTGACACGTTCACAACCGCCGTCATATTGCCTGGTGTCGCCAGTTTTAGGACAGCACCATGACCCGCCATGCCGCGATATTGCTCTCGCTTTTGTAACGAAATATATATAGGGCCATCTGCAATTTGCACGCCTGAAAGATTGACTGTGACAGGAATATCACCCGCCTCGTAAATGTCAGAACTCACATCAGCTGCGGTGGCACCCACAGCTGAAATTGTCGTCAGAAGAGCCGCAGCCCCCAAAGTTTTTAATTTAGATACAAACATATTCGTCTCCTTTACAATTTAGTTTGTAATTCAAACTTTACATATTTGAGTTTGTATTGCAAACTAATTTTATAAATTATTTATGACTTTATATTTCGTAAGGAGACCGAAATGACGAAAGAGCAAATTTTAGCTGATTTGGATTATGCCAGTCAGTTGGCAAAAGACGGGGCGAATACGCCTTTATTAGGCGGCCCTATCGGCTTGATGTGGGGCATATTGCTAACCCTTATATTGGGATATCAATATCTGATTTTAGCGCAAAAGATTGACATTCCGCCTCAAACTCTAGCTATTGCTTGGATAGCTTATGGGGTTATTGGCGGCATAGGCAGCACAGTTCTGGGACGCAGAATTGACCGTATGCCCGGCGCGAACTCTGTCAATAACCGTGTCGAAACTTATGTCTGGATCATGTTTGTAGGCGCCATCATTACAGTCGTCATTGGCAGTGTGTTGAACATGACGCTTGGCCAAGGCAATCAAACCGTCTGGAACACTGTCCTTGTTTTTGCCTTTGCTGGGCAAGGCATGGCATACGGTATTGTCGCAAAGCTCGCGAAAGAGAAAATCCTCCATATGGCCAGTTTTGCTTCATTTGTATTTTCGGCTGTCGTCTTCATGCTGATACATGACCCTGTCATCTATCTTATTGGCTCTATTGGGGCTGCGATTACGATTATTATGCCTAACCTTATTTTAGGAGCGCAGGCTAAATCTGCGGCAGCGGCACATGGCTGATACAGAACCCCATCTCAATCTCGACGCTATTGACGATGTCATTCACGGGCGGCTCAGACTGGGAATTATGGCGTATCTATCTGCTGTGAATCCTGCGAGTTTCCCTGAACTTCTCGAAAAAACCGGTACAAGTAACGGTAATCTTTCAACTCACCTGACCAAGCTAGAGGGCGCAGGTTATGTGCGGCAAGAAAAAGGTTATAAAGGCAAACGTCCTCAAACCTTGGTGCATTTGACAGCATCAGGACGGACAGCTTGGATTGCTTATTTGGATGCGATGAAAACACTCTTGGGTTAAGCTAGGCTATAGCTGAAAAACCAAGCGGCGAAGCATATTTAGGGCCGTGCAAAATTAAGCGCCCATAATTGCAACTCATCGCGCGGCAAAACGTATATAATATTCATAATAAAGGATATTCCATGACACGTTTTTCTTTTCGGGCTTTTACTCTTTCCGCCGCCTTATTCGCCGCGCCTTTCGCTGCGCTCGCTCACGGAGAAAGCGCATTCGATATTAAAGCCTCAGACAAAGCGTCTCTGACAGCGACTATATTGTCTGAATTTGACAATGCATGGGCCATGACAGTGCTGCCTGATGGGCATATGCTTGTCACTGAAAAAGGCGGCCTCATTTGGCTGTTGAGCCCCAACGGAGCTAAGTTGGGTCAGATCGCAAATGGGCCTGAGGTCATGGCAAAAGGCCAAGGTGGCCTGGGCGATATTATCCTTCACCCTGATTTTGAAACAACCGGGCAAGTTTATATTTCATATGTTGAACGCGACGAAAATGATGATGCGCTTAGCGGCGCAGCCGTAGCTCTCGTGTCACTTACCCTCACAGAGACAGGCGGAAGTCTATCCCAAGATGACATTGTCTGGCGGCAATCGCCGAAAGTTCTTGGAAATGGGCATTACGGCCACCGCATGGCTGTATCCCCAGACAGGAAATTATTTATCACTTCGGGTGAGCGGCAAAAGTTCTCCCCTGCACAAAATATGTCAACTAATCTTGGTAAGGTCGTCCGTTTAAATTTGGACGGTACCGCACCCGAAGATAATCCCTTTTACACGGGCCATAACGGGACAGCCGATCAAATTTGGACATTGGGCCACCGAAACCCTCTCGGAATCGCTTTTGACGCGGATGGTAAATTATGGGTGCAGGAGATGGGTCCGAAACATGGTGACGAGCTAAATTATATTCAGCGGTCCAAAAATTATGGCTACCCTTTTGTCTCTAATGGCGATCATTATAGCGGCGTAAAAATTCCTGACCATGATGAAATGCCTATCTTTGAAGCGCCCAAAGCCTCTTGGGTTCCGGCCATTAGCCCCGCAGGCCTCATGATTTATTCGGGCGAAATGTTCAAAGACTGGCAAGGCGATGCTTTCATTGGCGGCTTGTCCTCAAAAGCCCTTATTCGTGTTAGCTTTGGCGAAGATGATAGAGGGCGGCCCACCGCAAAAGAGACAGGCCGCTATGAATGGGGCAAACGTATACGCGAAGTCGAGCAAGGCCCGGATGGTGCAATTTATGTACTGGAAGACAAAAAAGGCGGTCGATTGATTAAACTAAAGCCGCATGATCATTAAGCTTACGCATTAAGCCCGGAGGAAATAATCATAGGCCAAATTTTCTGTCTCGGGCGACATCGGGTAGCCTGTTTTGGAAAGGCTTTCCTCAAGAGCTTTGACATCATCATTAGGCACTTGGAATCCACAGAGCACATGACCCGTCGAGCTGCCGTGGTTGCGATAATGAAAGAGCGAAATATTCCACCGCGAATCCAAGTTCACCAAAAAATCTGTAAGTGCGCCGGGCCGTTCAGGGAATTCAAACCGGTAGATGACTTCCTCAACATCCGGCGAGGCTCGGCCCCCAACCATATGGCGTAAGTGTCGTTTCGCGAGGCGGTCTTCTGACAAATCCGTCACAGATATCCCCTGCGCGTCCATGGCGGACACAACATCTGCGCGCTCATCAGACGATTTCGTCTTTATTCCTACCAGAACATGAGCTGTCTCTGTCGGGGCAAAGCGATAATTAAATTCCGTTACAGCTCGGTGACCCAAAGCGCGGACAAAATTTAGGAAAGCCCCGGCCTGCTCTGGGATATTTGCAGCGAAGAGCATCTCTTCCCCCGCGCCCAGTTCAGCGCGCTCAACGATATGGCCAATGCGATCAAAATTTACATTCGCGCCAGATATAGTCACAACGCAATCCCCGCTTGGAGCGCTCCCTTCGCGGGCATGTTTAATTAAACCTGCAAGTGCCAAGGCGCCTGCGGGTTCGACAACCGTTCGCGTAGCTTCAAACACATCTTTCACCGCCGCGCAGATTTCGTCATTGGTGACAAGAATACACTCATCAACAACGGATTTGGAAATCTCCAATGTATTCTTGCCGATGAGTTTGACCGCCACACCATCCGCAAAACTATCGACCTTATTGAGCGGCGTAGGCTCACCCGCCTCTAATGATGTTTTCAGCGTTGCCGCGCCTTCGGGCTCAACCGCAATAATTTTGGTCGTCGGGGAAACGGCTTTAACCCAAGTCCCTAACCCCGATACTAATCCTCCGCCGCCTGTGCAGACATAGATGGCGTCCGGCGTACGCGGCATTTGCTCTAAAATTTCCTTACCAACTGTGCCCTGCCCTGAAATGACATCCAGCTCATCGAAAGGATGAATAAAGACCGCGCCTGACTCATTGGAAAAGTTAATCGCGGCATCGCAAGCCTCGTCATAGCTCTCGCCGATCAGCCGCGTCTCCGCGCCAGCCGCTTGCACGGCATGAACTTTAATCATGGGTGTTGTTATCGGCATAAAGATAACGGCTTTGGTGTTATAATGCGCCGCCGCCGCAGCCATGCCCTGGGCGTGATTACCCGCACTCGCCGCGCAGATGCCTTTCGCTTTTTCCGCATCTGTCAGCCCCGCAATACGGTTCGCCGCGCCGCGTATTTTAAAGCTGAAAACATCTTGCAGGTCTTCGCGTTTCAGCCAGATATTTCGCCCATATTCCAAGCTGAGCTTAGGCGCAAGTTGGCACGGCGTGCGTTTAGCCAGCGCATAAACGTCTGCCGCCTCGATACGGGCCTTTAAATCATTGAGATTAACTTTGGACATGACCCGCTATCCAGTCTCCGACCTGCGATGTCGAGAGATTTCCGCCGAGGTCACCTGTCGTATGTCCGCCTTCAAGGGCCGCTTCGACAGCCGCCTCAATCGCGGCGGCCTCAGTGTCCAATCCAAATGACAATCGCAACATCCAAGCCGCAGACAATATCATGGCCAGCGGATTAGCTTTGCCCTGCCCCGCTATATCGGGCGCGCTGCCATGGATAGGTTCATACATACCCACCGTACCGTCAGATATAGAGGCCGAGGGAATAACGCCCATAGAGCCGGCCAAGACAGAGGCTTCATCCGTCAGAATATCACCAAACATATTTTCCGTCAGCACCACATCAAAATCCTGCGCGCGCGTCAGCATATGCATGGTCATGGCATCGACAAGGAGGTGCTCAAGCTCGACCTCTGGATAACGCCCGGCGACTTTAATCACCGTCTCGCGCCAAAGGCGGGAGGTTTCGAGCACATTGGATTTGTCGACGGAGGTGACTTTTTTACGCCGCGTCATGGCGAGGTCAAACGCTTTAATCGCGATACGCTCAACTTCGGCCTCGCTATAGCGACATTCATCATAAGCGCCCAAATTATCGCGGCCCTTAGTGCCAAAATAAATCCCGCCTGTCAGTTCGCGCATGACAACGAAGTCTGTCCCTTCAAGACGTTCACGTTTTAGCGGGGCTTTATTAATCAGCGCAGGGTAAGGCTTACAAGGACGGATATTGGCGTAGAGATTTAAGTTCTTACGCAACGGTAAAAGCGAGCCCAATTCAGGACGGTCAGCACCTTTCAAATGATCCCATTTCGGCCCACCCACAGCACCGAGCAATATGGCGCCTGTCTTCTCGCAAGAGGCATAAGTTTCCGCTGGTAATGGCTCACCAAGCTCATCAATGGCCGCGCCGCCAATCAGGTGAAATTCAGGCTCAAGCGTATGGCCAAATTTATTTGCCATAGCATTAAGCACGACCATAGCCGCCTCGCCCACTTCGGGTCCAATGCCGTCACCCGGCACATATGTGAAATTTATGTTCATTCGTGTCTCATTTTGATGCCCATAGACTTATGGTGTGATATCAACATATTCGATTTGGATATCGCCAACTGATATATTCTTAGAGAGAAGGCTTCCAGTTCTTCCAAATTGGGGCGTAAGATCATATTCAACTTTTATCACGCTACTTGAATCCCAATAGGCATCAAATGTCTGCCGTTCATAAGAAAAAGCTCTATATCTATTTGCGATTTTAGTATTGTCAGAAGTTATTTTTTTCGTTTCACTTTCAGGAACGACATAAACCGTCATTTTAGGAGTGGTGGTTGCACCACAATCACGGGAATGCCAAATCATAACGTTCCCGCCATCAGGGGAAGGCTTCGATTTCAGAATTTCCTCACCACACAATTCTGTGCAGGCGCTCATAACTAGGACCAGTGGAAATAGTTGTAAGGTATTTAACATTGAGCGCATACTCTCTCTAACGCTCAATCTCATAAGCCGCGATCGCGTCATCTTGATTTTGGAGGTAGCCCATCTCATCCACGCCTTCCATGAGGCAGTGGCGGGAGAAAGCATCTACGTCGAATTTATAGGTACCGCCATTACGGGGTAGGCGCACTTCGCAGCTGTCCAAATCCACGGTCACATCTGCGCCGGGATTATCGAGCAGCCATTGATGGGCGCGTTTATCAATCACAATCGGGAGTAAGCCGTTCTTAAGCGAGTTCCCACGGAAAATATCCGCAATCTCAGAGCTAATCACAACACGAAATCCGTAATCCGTCAGGCCCCAAGGCGCATGTTCACGGGAAGAGCCACAGCCAAAATTATGCCCCGCGACGAGGATTTCACAAGCTTTGCCATCTTCCGAATTTAATTCGTGATCTGTGAGGTTACCTTTGGCGTCATAGCGCAAATTGGCAAAAACATGCTCGCCCAATCCCGCTTTCGTTGTCATGGAGAGAAACTTGGCGGGCATGATTTGGTCGGTGTCGATATTTTCTAACGGGAGGACAAGTGTGCGTGAGGTAACAGTGGTGAGAGGTGCGAAGGTCATAAGCGGAACCCCCTCCCCCGTTTACGGGGGAGGTGCCGGAGCACAGCGGAGGCGGAGGGGGGAGCCAAACAGAGCCGCCAATAATGTTGCACACCACTTGCCGCTCCCCCCATCCCCGCTTCGCGGTACTTCCCCCGTGCACGGGGGAAGGGTTTCCGTATTATTCTCATGCCGCACTCTCCATTTTACGCGGGTCGGTAATCACGCCTGCAATCGCACTGGCGGCAGCTGTTTCAGGTGACGCCAAAACGGTACGAACGCCCGGCCCTTGGCGGCCCATGAAGTTGCGGTTGGAGGTAGAGACAACGAGATCTCCCGGCGCGCCAATATCGCCGTTCATACCCAGGCACATGGAACAGCCCGCCTCGCGCCATTCTGCCCCTGCCGCGATGAAAACTTTATCCAAGCCTTCATCTTCGGCGCGGGCTTTGACAAGCACACTGCCCGGCACGACGATAGCTGTAACGTTGCTCGCGACTTTGCGGCCTTTGAAAATTGACGCGGCAGCCCGTAAATCTTCCATACGGGAATTGGTGCAAGAGCCAATAAAGACTTTATCCACTGGCGTACCCGCAATTTTTGCGCCCGCTTTTAATTGCATATAATCCAGCGCGCTTTCATCCGTGGCATCAACCGCCGCAGGAATGACTGCATCAATCGCCATGCCCATTCCGGGATGGGTGCCGTAAGTCACCATGGGGCGAATATCTTCGGCAGCAATATGGACCTCTTTGTCAAAGACGGACCCTTCATCGGTCGCAAGGCTCGCCCAATCAGCGCAAGCCGCATCATAATTCTCGGGCGTAAATTTACGGTCTTTAAGATAGCTAAAGGTCGTTTCATCCGGCGCAATCATGCCGCAACGCGCCCCCGCCTCGATGGACATGTTACAGACGGTCATACGGCCATCCATGGACATTTCTTCAAAGACATTACCGCGATATTCCAGCGCATAGCCCGTTCCGCCGCCAATCCCAATTTTGGCGATAATGGCGAGTATAACATCTTTGGGCGTGACGCCCTCCGCGAGCTGTCCATTGACGTTAATCGCCATGGTCTTGGGCTTGCGCATCAGGATAGATTGATTAGCCAGAACATGACCAACTTGTGTCGTACCAATGCCAAAGGCAATCGCGCCGAAAGCGCCATGGGTCGAGGTATGGCTATCCCCGCAAACAATGGTCATGCCGGGCTGCGTCGCGCCAAGCTCTGGCCCCATCACATGAACAATCCCGCGATTATCACTCTCCCAGCCATGGGTTTCAATACCGTGCTCCGCTGCATTCGCTAAAAGCGTTTCAACCTGTGTCTCCGCTTGCGCGGTGACATATGGGCGAGACCCATCAGGGTTCACTTTGGTTGGCGTCGAATGATCAATCGTTGCGAGCGTGCGGTCAGGACGGCGGACTTTCAGGCCCCGCTCGCGCAGAACCGTAAAGGCTTGCGGCGAGGTCACTTCATGGATGAGGTGCAGATCAATATAAAACGTCGCGGGATGCGCCTCTGTTTCAGGCACAACAATGTGACGTTCCCAAACTTTATCGAAGAGTGTTTTAGGCATCAATGCTGCGCCGCGATACTGGCTTGCCTCACCGCGCGCCTTTCAATTCTATTTATCACGTCCAAATAAGCTTTCGCCCCTGCCAGAACTGTATCCATGCTAGCGCCGCGGCCTTGGTAATTTTCAAACTCCGTCGAGACACGAACAGCCGCTTCGGCCATGGCGTCTTTACCTTCGGAAACCGACTGTACGGTGAAGCTTTCAAGATGCAGCGGATGACCCGTAATATCAGAAATGGCGAGGAAGACTGCATTGACGGGACCAGCCGCCTCTGAAACGGCTTTTTTACTCTCTCCATTTTCATGGGTGAGCTGCACCGTCGCTTGCGGGGAGCGATTATCATCCGAGCCCGCAGAAACATAAAGACTATCAATCGACCACGGCCCTTGTGTGCCGACGGCTTCGCCTAAAATGAGCGCTTCTAAGTCAGCATCAAAGACTTCCTTTTTGGCATCGGCAAGCTCTTTAAAGGCAACAAAGACGGATTGAAGCTGATTATCAGACATTTCGAACCCAAGCTTCGAGGCACGGTTTTTAAGCGCCGCACGGCCTGAATGTTTGCCGAGGACAAGATTATCCGTCGAGACGCCCACATCTTCGGGCTTCATGATTTCATAGGTTTCGCGGTTAGCCAAAACGCCGTGCTGGTGAATGCCGCTTTCATGAGCGAAAGCATTTTTCCCGACAATAGCTTTATTACGCGGGACAGGATTACCCGTCAGCGTGGCGAGCAGTTTTGACGCGCCGTAAATGCCTTCGGTTTTAATCCGCGTGGTGAGGCCAAAGAAATCTTTGCGCGTGTTCAGCGCCATAATGACTTCTTCAGTTGCGCAATTGCCCGCGCGCTCCCCAATGCCGTTAAGCGCGCATTCCACTTGGCGCGCGCCGCCGCGCACCGCCGCGAGCGAGTTCGCGACAGCCAATCCCAAATCATCATGACAATGGGCGGAGAATATCGCCTTATCCGCGCCTTCAATTTCCGTGGTTAAAAATTCGAACAGATTCTGTATTTCTTCAGGCGTGGTGTAGCCCACTGTATCAGGGATATTGATAGTGGTTGCGCCGGCTTTAATGGCGGCTTCGACAACGCGTTTTAGATAATCACGCTCCGTGCGGATAGCGTCTTCGGCGGAAAACTCGACATCATCCGTATATTCACGGCAGATTTCTATGCCCCTGATGGCGCGGGCAACAATCTCGTCTTTGCTCATTTTGAGCTTAAATTCACGGTGCAAAGGCGAGGTTGCGATGAATGTGTGAATGCGGCCAGACTTGGCAGGCTTAATCGCTTCGCCGGATGCGCGAATATCGCTCTCCATACAGCGAGCCAATGAACAGATTGTGCTGTCCTTGATGGTCTCGGCAATAGTTTTAATCGCCTCAAAATCGCCAGGGGACGCCGCGGCAAAACCTGCCTCAATAATATCAACGCCGAGGCCTTCCAACGCTTCGGCCATTGCGAGCTTCTGGCCCGAGGTCATAGAAAACCCCGGCGCTTGTTCGCCGTCGCGTAAAGTGGTGTCGAATATTTTTACTTGGTTTGTTTTAGTCATTTTAAATCTCGAAAATCTAAGTCAGTCTTCGATGTATCTAAGCTCGTTCAGCATGTCTGCGGCGGCCAACCTTTTCGGCACTGACCACATTATAAAGCCGTTCGAGCTGTTTACAGAGCGTGTCCAGATTGCTGGGTCCGCCTGTGTCCTCAATGTGAACCAACAGATCGAAATCACCATCCACGCGCTGCGTGCAATGTACATCACGGTAGTCATATCCACGGCGCTCGATCGTGCCGAGCGCCCTGATCAGGGTTCCGCTAACATCATGGAGAACAATCTTAAGCTTGCCTTGAACGCCCGAAGGCTCAAAAGTTTTATCGCGTTGAAGTTGGGTCATGATTTAACCTACTGCACCAAATGTAAAAGGGGATTTCAAACAACTGTAGAAACCCAAAATTGGAATTAATAATACAACAGCCCAAAAGCTTAGCTTCATTATCGTCCACCCATGCTTCATATCTTTATGAGGGCGATTTTGAATATCCTTTTGCGAAGGCGTCACTGATTTGAACAAATCTTTCACCCTACCGCTCCATCATATCGGCATTGCTTCGCCCGGGCGGAACGAGCGGCCAGACATTTTCATTCGGATCGATTTTTACATGCATGAGGATGGGGCCGTCTGTTTCTAAAAGACGGTCAATGCCTACATCGACTTCATCGGCGGTGGTCACGGTAAAGGCATCAATCTGAAACGCTTTGGCAACCAAGGCAAAGTCAGGATTATCATCCATATTGGTTTCGGAATAATTCTTATCAAAGAAGACTTCCTGCCATTGGCGCACCATGCCAAGCGCGGAGTTATCCAGTAGGACGATTTTCAACGGAATATCGTAACGGAAGAGCGTCGCGAGTTCCTGAATATTCATCATGATAGACCCATCGCCAGAGACGGTAATAACCGTGCGTTCCGGTGCGCCGAGTTTTGCGCCTAAGCCCGCAGGTAAGCCAAAGCCCATCGTGCCTAATCCGCCGCTAGTGATGTGATCTTTCGGTTCATCGAAATAGCAATGTTGCGCGACCCACATTTGATGCTGTCCGACATCGCATGTAATTATAGCGCTATCATCTGCGCGGCGCGAGAGATCGTGCAAAAGTTTGGGCGCGTAAACACCGGGAGAGGCTTTGGCCTGCGCGCCTTCATAATCCCATTCATGCATGGCGCGGCGGGAATAGCAAAGCTCTCGCCAGTCATCACACTCCGAGCGGCCCGGATTGAGCGCTTCTAGGTTTTTCTTGAGTGACCCATCCAGATAAACATCCACTTTGCGAAGCTTATTAATTTCCGCAATATCAATATCCATGTGAATAACTTTGGCATGGGGCGCAAAGGTATCGAGCTTACCTGTCGCGCGGTCGTCAAAACGCGCCCCCGCGACGATTAATAAGTCACATTCTTGTACCGCGTAATTCGCCGCCTTAAGGCCATGCATACCCAGCATGCCTAAAAATTGCGGATGGTCAGATGGCATCGCGCCTAAGCCTTTAAGGGTTGAGACAACTGGAATATCGGTGCGTTCAACGAGGTCGCGCAATTCCTTAACACCGTCGCCCTGAGCAATCCCGCCGCCAATATAAAAGAGCGGTTTTTGTGCCTCGCGGATAAGCGCTTCGGCCTTAGAGATATAATCGCTCTGTCCCATTTCAGGCTTTACCTTCGGATAGGGCCGCCATTTATGACGCTCTGTTGTCATGGCATTGGCGACATCTTTGGGGAGGTCAATCAGGACAGGACCGGGGCGACCTTCGGCAGCAATGAAATAAGCTTCGGCCACCATGCCGGGAATATCGGCAGGGTCACGCACGATGTAGCTATGCTTAACCACAGGCAGGGTCATGCCGAAAATGTCAACCTCTTGGAACGCATCTGTTCCCATCAGGTTAGACGGCACTTGGCCCGTCACAAAGACAACAGGCACAGAGTCGAGATAAGCATCCGCAATCGCGGTAATCAGGTTTGTGGCACCAGGACCTGACGTGGCGAATGCCGTGCCTGTGCGTCCGGTCGCACGCGCATAGCCAATCGCGGCCATGCCGCAACCTTGCTCATGACGGCAGAGGATATGACGTAATTGCGGAATAGTCGGCAACACATCATAGACAGGCATAATCGCCCCGCCCGGATAGCCAAAGATGGTTTCCACACCTTGCTCCACAAGCGATTCCAGCAATAATTGCGACCCCGATTTTGCCGGACGGTCAGCGATCTTTTCAGTCGCTTGCTTTTCAAATTGTGTGGCTGTGGTCATGGTCTATCCGATTTTTATTTCCGTTCATCCCTGCGAAGGCAGGGATTAGGACTTACGTGCAATTAATACCTCACCTTCGTCCTTGCCCCTGCTTTCGCAGGGGTGAGCGGTATGTAAAATTTAATTCTTATCCTTATCGACGATTTTATTAGCAGCGATCCACGGCATCATTTCACGGAGTTTTCCGCCGATTTGCTCAATTTGATGCGCTTCCATATTGCGGCGACGGGCTGTCATGCTGGGATAACCCAATGCCCCTTCTTGGATGAAGCTTTTCGCATAATCACCATTCTGAATATTCTTTAATGCTGTGCGCATAGCTTCGCGTGAGCTGTCATTCACGACAGCTTCGCCTGTCACATATTCCCCATATTCCGCATTATTGGAAATCGAGTAATTCATATTGGCAATGCCGCCCTCATAGATAAGGTCGACGATGAGCTTCGTCTCGTGTAGGCATTCAAAATAGGCCAGTTCCGGCGGATAGCCTGCTTCGGTGAGTGTTTCGAAACCCATTTTAATAAGCTCGACAACGCCGCCGCAAAGAACAGCTTGTTCCCCAAATAGGTCAGTTTCTGTCTCATCCTTAAATGTCGTGTGGATAATCGCTGTGCGTCCGCCGCCAATAGCAGAGGCGTAAGATTTCGCGAGTTCCAATGCAAAGCCGCTATTGGCGTCTTGGGCGATAGCAATCAAATCAGGAATGCCGCGTCCATTGACGAATTCATTGCGAACGGTGTGCCCCGGCGCTTTGGGCGCAACCATAATGACATCCAAATCGCGGCGCGGGGCCACTTGGCCGTAATGAATGGCAAAGCCGTGACCAAAGGCCAGCGCAGCGCCGTCTTTGATGTTAGGCTCAATATCTTCACGATAGATTTTTGCCTGAAGTTCGTCAGGGGTAAGGACCATGACAACATCTGCGCCTTTAACGGCGTCAGCGGTAGCTTTGGATTCAAGGCCATCCGCTTTGACTTTTTTATTCGTAGAGCTGTCAGGGCGAAGACCAACAACAACGTCAACACCGCTATCTTTGAGGTTCAGCGCATGGGCACGACCTTGAGAGCCATAGCCGAGAACAGCGACTTTCTTTTTCTTGATGATCGAGAGATCGCAATCTTTATCATAATAAATATCGAGTGATGACATGGGTTAGGTTCCTTAGGTGTCTAATTAATTATCGAATGGGAATGAGGTGACGGCGCCTTTGGAGGCAGAGCCAACCAGCTTAGCAAATTTGGCATAAGCGCCGCTAGGGTATTTAGGTTTAGGCGGCGTCCAACCGACCTTACGCGCTTCGAGGTCCGCATCAACATTGATGGTCTTAGCCTCTACATCGATAGTGACTTTATCGCCGTCCTGCACGAACGCAATCGGGCCGCCATGGGCGGCTTCTGGCGCAACGTGACCAATCACGAAACCATAGGATGCGCCAGAGAAACGGCCATCTGTAATCAGCGCAACATGGTCTGCTAAGTCTTGGCCGACGAGAGCCGCTGTCACGCCAAGCATTTCGCGCATACCGGGCCCGCCGCAAGGGCCTTCATTACGTATAATGACAACATCGCCTTTTTTAATTCCATTATTTTGGACGACCTCGAAACAGTCTTCTTCGGACTCGAACACACGGGCCTTGCCCTCAAAGAAGAGCGCGCCGTGACCGGCAAGTTTCACAACGCAGCCTTCTGGGGCCATGTCGCCATAGAGGATGCCATAACCGCCGCGCGATTTCACAGGGTCGCTGAACTGGCGCACAACGTCTTGACCCTCAGCTTCTTTGGCGTCGAGAATTTCCTCAAAAAGAGACCGCCCCGTAACAGTTGGCTGATCATCAATGCGGCCATCCTCAACAAGGCGCTTGCCAATCAACGCTGACCCCCCCGCCGCATAAAGGTCAAAGGCCATATATTTGCCGCCCGGTTTCAAATCACCAATGACTGGCGTCGTGCGGGAGATTTCATCAAATGCATCAATATTGAAATCATTCACGCCTGCTTCTGTCGCAATAGCCAGTAAGTGCAAAATCGCATTAGTCGACGCCGCAGTCGCCGACAGCGCAATCGCGGCATTCATCAGCGATTTTTTGGTAATCATCTCGCGCGGCAAGCGGTTCTCTTTCACGCAATCGACAACAATTTGCCCCGCGCGATAAGCACTATCATTTTTATCCTCTGACACAGCTGGCACATCATTCGCGCCCATGGGTGACAGGCCGAGGAATGTCATCGCCATCGCCATTGAGTTAGCCGTAAACTGCCCGCCGCAAGCGCCCGCACCGGGACAAGCGGCTTTTTCAATCTCTTTAAGCTCAGCGTCATCAATAATGCCCGCTGCGCATGCGCCCACGGCTTCAAATACATCCTGTACAGAAAGGTCTTTGCCTTTATGGTTGCCGGGCATGATAGAGCCGCCATAGAGGACAACACCCGGAATATTCATCCGCGCAAGCGCCATACCCGCGGCTGGGATGGTTTTATCGCAAGCCACCAAAATAATAACGCCGTCGAGGGAATGACCCTTCACGGCGAGTTCAATCGAGTCCGCGATAACTTCACGCGACATCAAACTAGCGCGCATGCCTTCGCTGCCCATTGTAATGCCATCAGAAACAGCAATAGAGTTGAAATCAACAGGCGTGCCGCCCGCCGCGCGAATACCGGCGCGGACAGGCACGGCGAGCTTATCAAGATCCATATTACATGGTCCCATATTGGTCCATGTGTTGAAGACAGCAATCATCGGGCCTTCGAAATTTTCGTCATCCATACCCGTCGCACGCAACATGGCCCGCGCAGCAGCGCGGCTTGGGCCTTTTACAATTGCATCACTTCGTTTTGTCATTTTCTTACTCTGTAAAACCAAAAAACCCGCTCATTTCGGAGCGGGTTTTTGTAGGTTCTTTTAATTCGACCTATATCCCGCTCAACGCTCCGTTAATAAGGAGCACCACAACTGATACCAGAAGGAGCACGAGGACAGACGTGATAGACGGCACAGCGCGGCTGGCGATTTTCACTTTTGGCTCGTTATCTTGTTGATACGGGTTCATGGTTATCCTTTAACGTGAGATATTAATTATTGTAAACAGACAAATGACGCAACACAAAATTTTGCCTCTAAATTGCAAATATTAGGCATTTTACGATAATTTTATGCCTTAAAATGACTACATTAAGGTAAGTGATACCGATAAGTCCTTAATCTACCTCTACCAACCCAATAACTCCATTGCGGCGCGAGAAGATTTGAGACGTTAAAAGGTTGAAGTCATCTTCAAAGGTAACTTTGATCATATTCGTTGCCAATTGCATTACATTGACATCATTAATATCAAATATGAAGAGTTGATCTTTCCTCGGTAGAGCAAATATGCATCCATTCGGATATTCGGCATCGGCTATATCCCAGAATTCTTCCAACAAAACGAGACTCGTAGTAAGGAATGTGTTGTCTTCTATGTAATAGAGAGACATTCCATTGATTGATTTATCACTAACAAGATTTGGTAACCACTTTTTTACATTGGTAAGCGCCGCCTCTCTTAAGTCAGCTAACGCTAACTCCGTGACATCAGTCGACGTGAGGCCTCGCATGGATTGAGGGGTATCCACCATATAAAACTCATTAAGCTCACCCACAAATACTTCGGCTACGACCTCTCCATTTTGTTCGCGCACTGCATTGATATAATTATCAGGCCTTAAAACGATAACAACGTCCTCTATTGCAACGGACATATCCTCATTTTCGTTTGCCAAAATAATAGCCGCAATTCGCTCGACACTCTCATCAATGTCTTCTTCGGGGTAAGCTTTCAGGTGATTAAACGCGTTTAACATATTAGCTTCGCCTACAACTTCTCCGCTGCTAAGGATGATTAACCGTCCACCATCATTAACATCAGTTTGAAACTCCGATGTTGACCCCATAGTTTTTGCCTTGGCGATAACCAAATCTCGAAAGCCGGCTATATCTATTTCGGAATTCGCGCCGGGTTTTTTTCCAAATAATTTAGACAAGAGTGACATATTAAGTTCCAATTTTTGCTAGTGATGCCGATAAGTCCGCTATCAGGTCTTCTTGAGCCTCTAATCCCACAGATATGCGGATAAGTGTGTCCTTTATCCCTGCCAGTTCGCGGGCTTCAGGGGCCATTCCGCCATGGGTCATTGTGGTGGGGAAGCATATCAGGCTCTCAACACCGCCAAGGCTTGGCGCCATTTGGAAAATTTTTACCCCTTCGAGCACCGCCTTGGTCTGCTCAAAGCCGCCTTTGACCTCAAAAGAGAGCATCGCGCCAGGCCCGCTTTGTTGTTTTTTAGCAAGTTTGTAGCCTGGATCAGAGCGAAGGCCCGGATAATAGACGCGCTCGACTTTCTTATGCTTATGCAAAAATTTCGCAATCGCTGAAGCATTGGCTTCTTGCAGGTCCATGCGCGCAAAAAGCGTACGCATCCCTCGAAGAGTCATGTAGCTATCATAGGGTGACCCCGTCACGCCTGCGCAATTAGCCCACCAAGCTAGCTTTTCGCCAAGCTCTTGGGTTTTGGAAACAATGACGCCGCCTACCACATCGCCATGACCATTGAGATATTTCGTCGTCGAGTGAATAGAAAAATCTGCGCCTAGCGACAATGGTAACTGCCTTGCAGGAGAGAGGAAGGTATTATCTACTGCTGTGAGAGCGCCAATAGCCTTAGCGGCTTTACAAATTGCCGCAATATCGACAAGGCGCATAAGTGGATTGGACGGGGTTTCAATCATCACCAAGGCGGGCTTTTCGGTCATAGCTACCGCGAGCGCTTTTTCATCTGTTTGGTCAACGAACTTCACCCGCAAACGCCCCTGCTCTGCGCGGTGCGTGAGGAGGCGGTGCGTCCCCCCATAACAATCATGCGGGGCAAGGATAAGGTCATTCGCCTCTAGCAGGTTCGTCACCAAATCAATCGCGGCCATGCCCGAGCAAGTGACAACGCCATGCGCCCCGCCCTCTAACTGCGCAACAGCCTTACCAAGCCCGCGGCGATTAGGATTAGATGTGCGGCCATAATCAAAATCACCCTTCTCATCGATAGATTTAAAACGGTAATTTGAACTCATATAGAGAGGAGCTGTCACCGAGCCATAAGCTGGGTCAGAGCCGATTTCGGCTTGGATTATTTTTGTACGTTTATCTGTCATGTGGTTTGTCTGTTTTGGTATCGGTAGACACCGACAATCTCAACTCGGTTGAGCCGAAAGGCATAATTTATGACAAATCTATATTTCGACGAAACTAAACGCCTACGATTTGGTTTATAAATAAAGCCTGCTTCTGGCATATATTTGAGAATGGATATCGTCTCGTAAATGTCAGCTATGACATTATCATAAGTTCTTTCTGAAATGTCAGTGTAATATTGTCTTATATCTGCAAGGTCAGCATTAGCACTCTCGCGATAAATTATGGGGGTCACGATGGCATGGGCCTACCGCATGTCGCGTCTATGTCAGCTTGAGACGCATATTTAGGGTTTGGGTCATTAAAACGCCTATCATCCTCAGCCTCTTGCTCGGGCGTGAGCGTCATATCGGCTCCATGACTCGCCATAAAATGGTGCAACATATTTTCGATATGCTCACGCTCTTTAGCGTCCAAGCCTTCTGTAAACGTCACGAATTCTTTTAAAATACCCATGGTTAGTATCTATCATATTTTTGCAAAGTCAGCAAATCTGCATGATACGGCGCGGTGACCGAGCCGTAGGCGGGGTCAGAGCCAATTTCCGCTTGGATTATTTTTGTGCGTTTATCGGTCATGAGTTTCCTCATTTAGTTTTCCTTCCCAAACATCAAACCCAATTGCCATGACGGCGACCAGAAAGGGCAAGAATAGAATAAATTGAACGAGTGACCTTAGCGGATAAAATTCGATGCCGAAAACAAAGTGGAATAATAAAGCATTAAGCACCAACAACGCGACCGCGACTAGAAAGAAACTGAAATAGTAAAAACCAAACAGCTTCAAAACTTCTTTTATTTTTGAAATACTCACACCAGCCCCCCACAAAATTCCGCAAGCCTCGGGCTCATCGCGTCATATTCTTTTAAGAACGCATCGTGCCCGTAAAGCGACGTAAAGGTAAACAGCTCGCTCGGGCCGCCAAGGCGATCGCGGAGTTCGCGCATATCCGTTAAGGGCGCGAGCTGGTCTGAAATCGCGCTCATCAGTAATGTCGGCGTGGTAATCGCTTCGGGTTCGACGCGGTGTAGGTCGATGGATTCCGAGAGCGCCAAAAAACGTTCCGCATCCATCAGCTCGGCAAAGGCATCGCCGCGTGACCCAAGATAATCACAAATATCAAATTTCGAGGGCGAGGTCGCGGTTTCTTCGAGCGCAAACCTATCGGCAAATTCTTCGGCCGTGCGATAAGTCGTCATGGCGAGTTCCCGCGCGAGCTTCATCCCTTCTTTGGGCCGTCCCGCCTCTATGCCGAGCCGCACAGCTCGCCGCTGAATACCGCGCCAAGCCACACCAATCGGATAGGGCTTATGCGCCGCGCCAATCACGCAAAGCTGCCCTACCGCGTCAGGATAATCATGGGCAAAAGCCAGAGCGGTCATGCCGCCATAAGAACTGCCAATAATGGCCGCGACTTTGGATATGCCTTGCGCATCGAGTAAGGCCTTTAGACGCGCCGCTTGGTCATGGGTGGTGATGCTGTCCGGGCGATTATCGCTCTCCACCGCGGGCGCGAAATCCATACCTATGACTTGGAATGTGTTTAAATCAATCGGGCCGCCGCCCCGCACTAAAGTTGACCACCAGCCGCGATTAAGTCTCCCGCCATCGGCAATAAAACGAGACGCCGAAATCCCGCCCATCACGACAATCACAGGGCCGTCCTTATTGCCATAAAGCCGTCCCATGACGACATCATCTTTCAGCACGCACCCGCGCTGCAGCACGTTATCGCCCAAGCTGACTTTTATATCGCGCGGCATCGCCACTCTCCGATTACGGTGCTAATCATGCGGGAAAGATAGAGTGACATAAAAGCCCTTATCATCTTTCGGTCTTAACCGCAGGATTTGGCACCTTGCTGTTCAAGGTTGCCCTGACGTCTAAGGGCCTGTCCCTCGGTCAGTCTTGATGAAATTTGGATATGCGCGAGTTACGCGGCGGGGTCAAGCAGTTACTCTCGCGTCGAGGTGGGGGCGTCTGTGTACCAGATCCAAGCCATGAAGAGCCCCTTCATCTTGGGCAAAGACCAGAGGCACATGCCGACGCCGACAACGCAAAGCGCTACGGTTCTTATCCAATCGGGTAGATCTGTGCGGAATGTGATGAAATAGAAAAATGGTGCGAGGACATGACCCGCAATCAACATAGACGCCCAAGCGGGGCCATCATCGGCGCGCACATCTTCCCAGTTTTCACCGCAGGACGGGCAATTGTCGACGGGTTTCAGGTAGGCGCGGAAAAGTCTGGCCTCGCCGCAGCTTGGGCATAGACCTTTGAGACCACGCCTTATGGCTGTCCATTTATCAAGTTGAGCCGTATCTTCCATACAGTCTACATAGCGCCTGGGCATATGAAAACAATGCGACCTTATTGACTTGTAGGCCGCACGCCCATAGTCAGCACGCCTTGTTTTAAAGAGGTCATCATGCCCGTTCCGGTCATTGTTTTAAATTTTGGTCATAGCGTCTTACGCAGCTTGGATGATTATACCGAGGCCGCCAGCGAGATTTATCGTCACTACCGCCAAGGGCAAAATGTTGTTGCGGTAACGTCTGCGCAAGGCGATCAGACAGATATGCTCATGGCGGAAGCCCGCCAAATCGGGCCCGACGGCGCGGCAAAGAATTTGCCTGAATTGATACAGCTTGGTGAACGCCGCTCTGCAGCCTTGCTCGCGCTAGCATTAGAACGGATTGGCGCGCCGGCCTTTGTGCGTCAAGCCCGCGACCTTGGCCTAAAAGCGCGAAATGCAACACTCGTCAATTTGGATGTCGAACAGCTCGAAGACGATCTGAAAAATCATGATATTGTCGTCATGCCAGGCCATGTTGCCATTGGCGAAAAAGACCGCACGGTTCTCCTGACCGAAGGCGGCGCGGATATGACAGCGATTTATGTTGCCAAGCGTCTCGGCATTAAAGCCAAACTTTTAAAAGACGTAGAAGGTGTGTTTGACAAAGACCCTAAATCAGCGGGTGCGGCGCCGCAACGTTATGACCGCATCTCCTATGTCGATGCTCGCAAAAAGGCGGGCCCTCTGGTTTCGCCTAAGGCTTTGGATTTCGCCGAAGAACACAGCATTGAATTTGACATCGGTACGCCCGGCATCCCGAGTTACACAACGATTGGCGCGAAGACTGGGACACTCTCACCTCTTCCAGCGCCTAAAAAACTTCGTGTTGCGATGCTGGGCTGCGGCATTGTCGGCGGCGGAGTTTATCGCCGCGTTAAAGCCAATTCTGAGCGCTTTGAAATGGTCAAAATCATGGTCCGCGATACGGCCAAATATATCGACCAAGGTTACAAGCCCGAGGAGCTAACGACAAATATAGAAGATGTGCTCGCGGCCAAACCTGATATCTTTATCGACGTCTCCGGCCCAGTTGAACCCTGCCTGACCTATTGCAAGACCCTGCTTGAAAATGGCATCCATGTCGTTTCCGCCAATAAGCAAGCCATCGCGGCTGGCGGGCAAGAGCTTGTTGATTTTGCTAGAGATAAAGGCGCTCAGCTTATGTTCTCCTCAGCAGCGGGTGGCGGCATGCCTGTGCTTGAAATGTGCATTCGCGAACGCGGCCGTATCACCCGCGTAGAAGCCCTACTGAACGGCACTACCAACTATATGCTCGACGAAATTAGCGCAGGTAAAAGCTATGCCGAAGCGCTCAAAGAGGCGCAGGATAAAGGCTTTGCAGAGGCCGATCCAAGCGGGGATGTAAACGGGTCTGACGCGGCAGCTAAGATTCGGCTTGTCGCGCTACTTGGCTTTGGCGAAGAAGTTACGCTGGAGGACATTCCGCGCGACACGATTGAAAACTTCGCGCCGGCCACACCGCCCAAAGGCGCCATGAAACGTATCGCGACCTGCTGGAAAGATATGAACGGTTTTTCAACTAAATTAGAACTGAAAGACCTCTCGCTGAATAATTTTATCGCTCAAGCGGATGGCGAAGAAGCCCATGCAATATTCTATTTTGATGATGGTGACCAATACCGCATTCGCGGCAAAGGCGCAGGTCGTTGGCCCACCACAGAATCTGTAATGGCGGATCTCTACGATATTTCCGCGACTTATTTTTAAACGATTTCACAGCCCGCGCGTATAATTATTATGACAGATACGCCCATAATTGTTTGGTTCCGCAGAGACCTACGCATCACTGATAATCCTGCCCTTTCAGAAGCGGCAAAGACTGGGCGGGCTGTGATTCCGCTTTATATTTTTGAAACGGATGCCGAGCGGGCCCTTGGCGCGGCAAGTTTGTGGTGGTTGCATCACAGTCTGAAATCCTTGCAAAAAGACCTTGCTGATATGGGGCTTGAGTTTTGCTTACGCAAAGGCCGAGCGTCTGATATTTTGGAAAGCATCATCGGGCAAACAGGTGCAAAAGCTGTTTATTGGAACCGCCGCTACGCTAAAGAGGCCCGCGAGCGGGATGAAGCGATTAAGTCGCATATGGGTGAGCGCGAAATTGAGGCCCGTAGTTTTCGCGCCAATCTACTTTCGGAACCTTGGAAAGTTGAGACCAAAACCGGGGGTTATTACAAGGTTTTTACCCCCTATTGGCGGGCCGCCAAAGACTATCTGGACGTCGAAGATCCACTGCCCGCTCCAAAGAACGTTTCGGCTCATAGCGGAACAATCGCCAGTGACGATCTAGATAATTGGCAGCTTCTGCCAAGCCGGCCTGATTGGGGCGAGAAGATGAAGCCTCATTGGACTATTGGCTCGCAAGGCGCAAAGGCCGCGCTTGAGTCATTTTTGGGCGGCCCAGTTGAGGAATATGCCGAAGACCGCAACCGCCCAGATAAAGAGGACGGCACGTCCCGTCTGTCTCCGCATTTGGCATTCGGAGAAATTTCGCCCAAGCAAATTTGGCATGGGTGTAAAGGCGATTTGGAAAAAGCACGTGTCTTCCTCTCGGAAATTGGATGGCGCGAATTCTCTTACGTCCTGCTTTTTCATAATCCGAAGCTTGCCACAGAGAACTTCAAAGATGCTTTTGATAATTTCGAATGGAATCATAATGAGGCCAAGCTTGAGCGGTGGCAACACGGCCAAACGGGATATCCCTTTGTCGATGCGGGCATGCGCCAACTTTGGCAGACAGGCTGGCAACATAACCGTGTGCGCATGGTCACAGCGAGTTTTCTGATTAAGCATTTACTGATCGATTGGCGTGAAGGCGAAAAGTGGTTTCACGATACGCTCGTCGATGCCGACCCTGCCAGTAACGCGGCAAGCTGGCAATGGGTGGCAGGAAGCGGGGCTGATGCCTCCCCTTATTTCCGCATTTTCAACCCTTTCACTCAAGGCGAAAAATTCGACCCGAATGGCGATTATGTGCGGCGGTTCGTGCCAGAACTTTCTAAGCTGCCTAAGAAATATATTCACCGTCCGTGGGAGGCCCCGCAAAATGTCCTTGATTATGCGGGCGTTAAACTCGGCAGAGACTATCCCAAACCTATTGTCGATCATAAAAAGGCGCGTGAGAAAGCTTTGGCAGCGTATAAAGCGTCTCGCGAATAATCGCGCTTTTGTGAGCCAACGTCATTGGCGCAGCTGAACAGATTTAACTAGAGAGGCTTCATGAAACATATTGCCATCATATTTACAGCCCTAATAGCTGCTTGCAGCTCAGCCCAAAGCAGTGAGACCTATACCCCTCAAAAGGTCCAACTCTCAGGGCAAACCGATACAGCCATTCTCGCGGGCGGCTGTTTCTGGTGCGTTGAATCGGATTTTGAAAATCTCCCTGGCGTTATAGAGGCCGTCTCGGGCTATTCAGGCGGGGATATGCAAAACCCGACTTACCGCAATCACGGACAACATGTCGAAGTCGCAAAAATCGTCTTTGACCCCACAATTATTTCCTATGACAACATCCTAGACCATTACTGGCGGCACATAGATCCCACAGATAATGGCGGGCAATTTTGTGACCGCGGAAATGCCTATATTCCGGTCATTTACGCCCGCCCTGATCAGTTTGAAGCCGCAAAGGCATCAAAAGCTAATATTGAAAAGACGAAACCGTTCTCGGATCCTATTGCCGTGCCCGTCCTTTCGGCAAAAACATTTTGGGACGCTGAGGAGTATCATCAGGATTATTATATCAAGAACCCAAGGCGCTATAAGTTCTACCGTAAAGGATGTGGCCGTGATGCAAGAGTCAAGGAGCTATGGGGCACGGAGTGACCGCATTTAATCCAGGGAATAAATGCAACGGAGTGCCTTGGCTGAACGCCAAGGGTGGTGCTCATCGTCCTTTCGTCGGCACATAATCATATCCTGCCCAAACACGTAGCACCCGCCGTTTGCCTCCACCCAAATCAATGTTTATATCAGGCAGGCGCTCCAACCGCGTGAAATCCTCGCGCAGTTCATCCTCGTAGTGATCATAGTAATTCAGCACCAAAACAGGGCCGTCTTGCGCGGGTAATGGATATGTCAGTTCTGCATGATTGGCGGGGGCCGCTTCATGCATCCACATTTTCATTGGCAGCTTTTTTGCTAATCCATAATAATTCAAATCGTAAAAAATAATCCGTTTATCAAGTGCCAGAGTTTCATATGCTTGGCCCTCGTGACCCTGCGCATATATTTCCTCAACAACCTTTACGGTTTCGGGCCATTTGCGCAGGCGTTTAGCTGAGTTGGCCAAACCTGCCGCATCCGTTAGAGTTGGGCTGAGCATTATCAACGCCAGAATAAAACAAAGAACAGACTGAAAGCCCACCCCCCCGATAAACCAGGCTTTGACTCGCGGCCAAAATTTGACGGCAAAATGCGCCGTTAAAATCGACCCCGCCACATAGCTTGTTACGGCCCAATTCGCATTTGCCCGGGAGAGGAGCGCTTGGATAGAAATTATTAAAAGTGGGCTCACACTAAAAAGAGCCACCCAAAAAGCGGGTCTATCGAGCTTGTCTCTTACCGCCGCTAAAATCGCGAGGATTAAAAGCACGAATGTGACAGGGCCAAAGACGGCTAATTGGTCTGCTAAAAATGTTCCAAGTTCAAGCGGGTGAAAAGGTATCCCGCCGCGCATATTTGCATTCTCAGCTGTATGGGTAACTGTCGCAAAATCATGTGAAATATTCCATAAAATATTAGGCAAGAATATTAGAAAAGTGAGGGCTCCTGCGACATAGCCTTTGACGTTATTTAAGCCGTTGCGCGTAGGCCTATCAAACAGAAAAGCGAGGCCCAAAGCGGGAAGAAAAAACAGCATGGCATATTTCGCTAGCAGACCAAACCCAATGGCAATCCCAAGCTGAACAGCTCTTGGCCATGTAGCTGCCCCCCGCAGATGAAGCCACGCATTCATCGCCAAAGCCCAACATAGCAAAAGCGGCACATCCGTACTTACAATACCTGATGAGAGCCATAAGGCAGGCATAAGCAAGTAAACCGCCGCGGCCCAAAATCCAGTTTTGGCATCAAAGGCAAGACGCGCGGTTCTAAAAATTACCAAAGCCGTGAAGGAATGCAAAATAGGCGAGGACACCCTCACCGCCCATTCCGCATCCCCAAAAAGGCTCGTTGTGACCCATATAGTCCAAGCAATTAGCGGCGGCTTGGTGAAATAGCCCCAATCCAAATCTTTGGACCACGCCCAATATTGCGCTTCATCACCATGCAATCCCAAAGGCGATATAAGCAAAGCCACAAGCCTAAAAGCCAAAAGCGCGGCGATTAGCCAAAGCGTCCATTTTTGATAATTTCGCATGACCGCCGCTATGCCTCGCCTCTGCCAAAAAATAAACTCAATTTATGTGTCATTAAGAGCATAGTAACGTGAGCTTGCGAACAGGGCATTATGGGACACGCACTTATATTCGATTCGGGCGTTGGCGGCCTTTCCGTAGCTGCCGAAATCCGAAAGCGCTTGCCGGGTCTGCGCATGACGTATGCCGCAGATGATGTGTTTCGGCCCTATGGCGCAAAGACAGAAGCCCAACTTAAAGCGCGGCTTCCAAGATTGCTGTGGGAACTTACAGAGACGGCACAGCCAGACCTTGTTGTTATCGCTTGCAACACCGCCTCAACAACGGCGCTTAGTGAAATCCGCGCTGCCATAGATGTTCCGGTTATAGGCGTTGTTCCCGCGATAAAACCCGCCGCGGCAGCCTCCCGCACCAAAACCATTGCCGTTTTGGGCACGCCCGGAACGGTGAAGCGGCGCTATGTCGATGATCTTATCCATGACTTTGCAGAGGATTGCCATGTCATCCTCCAAGGGTCTGTAAATTTAGTGGATATCGCCGAAAAGAAACTAGCCGGCGAGTCCGTCAATCTGGCGTGGATTAAGACAGAAATCGCGCCGCTCTTTAATGGGAAACACGGCGCGGATATTGATGCAGTAGTGCTTGCCTGTACGCATTTTCCTTTATTACGGGATGAGCTTAAGGCGAGCGTAACGCAGAGCGTTCAGTGGATTGATAGCGGCGACGCCATTGCCCGGCGGGTCGAAACGGTTTTGAAAAAGCTGACTCCGAAACCCTTTGAAGACAGGCCTGATACGGCTTTATTGGTAGGTCCGAAAACATCGGATGCCCGCATTCAAACCTTTAATAATTTCGGATTTAAGCGTGTCGTCAGCTTAATGCCCTGATAAGGCCTTATATCCAAACCACGCTGCAGCAAGTCCTGCAAAAACCAATATCGTAAACAGCGCAAAATGCTTTTTCATAAAAGCCTCAGCTTGGGCTCCCAAAAGCCTGACAATTCCGGCCACGGCAAAAAACCTAAGCGTTCGGGCCAAAACACTGGCTGCAACAAATATCCCAAAAGGTACAGGAACGGCGCCGCTCATGATCGTAATGACCTTATAGGGAAATGGCGTCAGCCCCGCCCCAAACACCCATAAAGCGCCATTGGCGTTAATGCTGTCGCGAAACTTTGTCATATACTCAGTTTTACCAAGCGCTTCCAAAATCGGTTGCGCGATGGCTTCAAAGAAAAACAGACCAATCATATAGCCGAATATTCCGCCCAATACTGAGAAAATCGCGGCAAGGCCTGCGATCTTCCACCATTTTTGCGGTGCGGCCTGCACCATAGGTATGACCATGACATCCACGGGAATAGGAAAAAAAGAGCTTTCCGCAAATGACACGACAGCCAAAGCCGGCATGGCGCGTTTATGTCGTGCTAAAGCCTTTGTAGACTCATACCAATCATCCAGAAATTTTAGCTTACCTTGCATCAGTCCGTCCTATAACCAAAGCCCTAAGGCATGATTAAGGCAAAAAGCTGTAAAAAGCCTGTAGCCTTTTTTTATTCACTGATTTATACGAGCCAAATCTTCGATGCGGGTGTGGCGGAATTGGTAGACGCGCCGGATTCAAAATCCGGTTCCTTTGGAGTGTCGGTTCAAGTCCGACCACCCGTACCATTGATAACAAATTCTACAAAATAGCTGATATTTAAAGCTACAGAGTTGTCCTGATGTAAAATGCGGCCCAGCTTTTGAGGGTTCGTTTTTAGAAATACGTCTTGTAAAGATCCTCTCCCAACATCCATTATGTTCAATCATCAGGAGCGGCGAAACATAATAAATATTTGGGTCTAAGTGTTTTTCGTGTTCAAACTTTTTATTAACGCTGAAGAGAAAGGGTTAAATCATTTTTCACGCTTATATGTATAGGTGGGCGTATTCAAAGGTTATACGATGACGTTATATAACAAACAGTGTTGCTCGATGGTCAAAGCATACACGAAAAACCAAGACGGAGTTTTTTCAATAAATATGGCCGTAGGTGTTTCAGTCATTTTATTGGCTGTCGCCGTGGCCATTGATATTGGCTCGATGCAATCCGAACATAGGAAGCTTCAAAACTCTTTAGATACGGCTGTGCTTTCGTCCGCGTCAAATTATATGTTGAAGGGTTATATCAAATCAGACGAGTTCACAGAATTGTTTCTTAGCAATTTAGATATTGATAATGTAACAAACCTGGAAATACAAAACCCTAAAAAAGTAAATGACGAATACGTCATCGCTGGAGAAGCCTCTTATACCCGAAAAAATATGCTAATGAATATTTTTGGCAAAGACGATAATTTGGTCAAAGTCTATTCTAAAGCGAATATAAAAATCAGTTCTATCTCCACAGCTGTCGTGTCCGACATCTCATGGTCAATGAGAGGTGATAATATGCGTTCAATGCAGAAAGCTATGATTACTTTTGGGGACGAAATGTTTGACATCCCTTCGGAATTTAAATCCCGGTTAAGAATGAGCACAGTACCCTTTGCAGGATCGGTTAATATATCTGATGCTTATAGAGATTCGAGCTCATTACTGAGGTCTTGGGAATTTAGCTCAGGTATCAATACTGTTAGAAACAAAAAGTCCTTCTATCAAAATTCCGGAGCTTGCAATCCTACAAACTTTAAGCATGAAGAAATTATTCGCGGTAATAACGTAGAACTGGTGCGTCACGCTTGGGAGTGGACACGCGTAGGACAGAGAAGAGAATCCTTTACCAATGGGAGCGGAAGAGTCCAATATAGAAATGTCCCAGTCCATGATTGGAGATGCGTGAATAAAGGGGTTGTCGAAAGATATCCTTGGTCTGGCTGCATACAAATGGACGACAGCCAAGTTAGAAGAGATTTTAGACTTAATGACGGATCTCATATTCCATATCCCACAACAATTAGTAGTGGTTCAGCGCCACATTGCCCAAGCTCAAACACGAAGATGCAAACCGATATAAAGTCGGCGAGCCAATATAGACGCCATGTTCAGAACCTCGAAGTCGGCTTTGGCACCTCCCATGATATAGGGCTCTTATGGGCAAATTGGTTATTGGACCCTGCACGAGCTTCTGACTTTGGATTGTCGCCAAGAGAGTGGGATAAAGCTGAGATGCCTAAATATGTGATATTCTTATCAGACGGCAAAGCCAAAAATGTTGGATATGATTTTAACCCCATGAATAATCGTACCGAAGATGGAATCAATCGGAATACGCAAGAAATTTGTGATGATCTTAAATCCAAAAATGTCATTGTTTATGGCATATCTTATGTCCGAGCATCAGCGCCAGACGCCATTAAAAATGTGGAGCAATGCGCAACTAAAGGATACCACTACAAAGGGACTAAAGACGATATCGAAGGTATATTTAAAGATATATCTAAAGATATTAAATTAAAAAGCATAAGAGTTAGCCGTTAATACTCCAGTATTGTTTGAGGCCTATACAAGATCGCATTCCTTGCTGGTTTAAACCCGACCACCCGTACCATCGAATATTCATATTGTTTCTAAGTATCAGCAATGCCATAGCCACAGGCCTAAGAGGCCTTTATGTCATTCCGTGAATTTATCGTTTTATTTATTGTCTGCCTAATTTGGGGACTGCATTTTATTGTCATGAAACTGACTGTTGGCACGACGGCTGAACCCCTTTTTTATGCGGCTGTGCGGATGAGTATTGTTGCGATAATCATGCTGCCTTGGCTGAAATGGCACAAGGGCCTTATGAAACATATCCTTGGTGCAGGACTGGCTTATGGCGCGCTAAATTATGCCTTCATGTTTCCGGCGCTTGGGATGACAACAGCGTCTGCCGCCGCCATTACAATTGAGCTATATGTGCCCTTTTCCATCATTTTGTCTGTGATTGTCTTTAAAGATAAAATTGGTGTCTATAAATTGGCGGGTATTTTACTCGCTTTTATCGGCGTTATTATAATAGCGTCCGCTAAGCCTGATGAAACGGCCGGGCCTTATTTTCTTTTGGGCATATTACTAATGGTTGGAGCGGCGATGTGCGAAGCCGTGGGAGCAGTCTTGGTCAAATTCGTCAAAAGCGTAGGACCCTTGCAATTACTGGCATGGTTCGCATTGATCGGCTCAGCCGTTTTATGGCCGCTAAGTCTTCTTGTTGAAGATAATCAATGGGAGGCTTTCGCGCCCGAAAACCGCAAAACTTTTATTATGGCCCTTGCCTATTCGGCCTTGCTTGTCTCTGTCGTCGCACATGGATCCTATTATTGGCTGTTACAACGCCTTCCTATTTACATCGTCTCGAGTACCGGACTTATGACAACCGTGATCGCCGTCATTGCCAGCGCGGTTTTACTTGGTGAGGAGCTGACACCAAATCTGCTATTGGGCGGACTGATTACACTTGGCGGCATCGCTTTGATCTTAGCCCGTAAAAACCGCGCAGCTAAGGCGGCTTTGCCGTAACTTTACCTTTTTTGAGCCCTTTTGCCGCCCAAAGGATATATTATCAGAGTGTTTCAGACACATCCGAGGTAAAAATGCGTTATTATAAATTTGAGAAAAATGTTCTGGTCTTGACCTTTTTTCTCACCGCCTTAACAGCCCTCGCAGCGAGTCTATAATACGCGGCGTGACCGAAATTTAATCTGATTAATCACGTTACGGGCGAAAATAGATGTATCCAAGGTCTTGGCGATAGACCGCTTTCCCCTTAGTCTAAAGGCTTAGAGCCGGGCTATCTGGCGATTCATGAGCCGATAGAGCACGCCACACGTGAACCTGCCCGTCACATTTTTTGCGAATTTTTCGCCCTATCATGACCCCGACCCGATATCGGATTTCTATGATGACTCAGCGCAGCGCATAACAAGTATTATTGCGACAGTAGTCGGTGTTCATCTTGCCTTATTTTTTATGATGTCGCCCCGATTTGTCATGCCGGATTTGAAGAATGATCCGCCCGAAGCCATATCGGTTGAACTCGTAACATTAGAAGAAGAGAAACCTAAGCCGGACCCGGTTATTGCCGCGCCCGTTATTAAGCCTCCATCTGTCAAGCCCAAACCTAAGCCAACACCATCGCCAGAACCTGTACCGCAGCCGGAACCTGAGGTTACGCCGGCCCCGGCTGTCAATAACGCACCGCCTCCGCCGCCAGCACCACCAGCCGCTGAACCCACATTCGAACCCGTGCCTGAACCGCCCGCGCAAACGGTTCAAGAGCAGGTAGCACAGCAATCTGTGGCTGAGCCCCTGCCGGAGCCTATTGTCAGGATTTATGATCCGCGGCCTCAAGCCGAGCCCGAGCCGCCTATAGCTGACCCTATTGTTGAAATTTTTGAACCTATAGCCCCGCCCGCGACAGCTAGCCCGCCTCCCGAACCCACTATAATAGAGGATACTCTTCCAGATCTGCCATCACTTGAGGAGCTACCGCCTTTGCCGCAAGAGGAGTCCATTCCTGAACCTGCGCAACAACCAGATCCGCCCCAAGAGGCCATGCCGGAAATCGCTGAGTCAGGTTTTGAACCGCCAACACCCAAAATCTTGGCCTCAGAAGAAGAGGCTGTGACGGAGCAGGAAATTGATGAGGCTGTGCCTGAAGAGCAAGTTGATAAACAACTGGAAAAATTAGAAATTAAACGGCGCAAAAGACTAGAAAGAGAAGCGCGTGAGCAAGCCCGTCAAGAGGAGAAACTGCGTAGCCGGGAGGAACGTGAACTTCGCCGCCAACGCGAAGAATTTGAACGCCAAGAACGTAAAGCTGAACGTGAAGCCCGCCGCTTAGCTAAACAGGAAGCGAAAGCACAAGATAAAGCTGCGCGGGAACAAGCTCGGCGCGAACGTGAGGCTGCAAAAGAAGCGGCGCGGGAAGCCAAAGAACGCGCGCGTGAACTTCGCCGCGCGGAGCAAGACGCACGAGAGAAAGAAGAAGATGCCAGAGAGGCCGCCGAAGACGCGCGCCGCGCCGCCGAGCGTGCACAGCGCCGCGCCGATCGCGACGCAGCCAAAGACGCCGAAGAAGCGGCTCGAGCTGAAGAGAGAGCCGCTAAACGCCGTGCAAGAGAGGCCGAGCGCAGAGCCCGTGACGCAGACCGCCGTGCGCGTGATACGCAAAGAGAGGCCGAAAAACGCGCGCGTGATGCCGCGCGTGACGCTGAACGCCGGGCCAGAGACGCGGAGCGTGCTGAACAGCGTCGCCGCGAGGACACCGACCCCGGCGCAGGGGCGCCTGTGTCGTCCCTGCCGCAGCGGTCCACGATTGCGGGGCCGCCCTCAGGCGGAACCGGCACGCCGCCCCCTTCATCAGGCACGCGCCGCGGCGGGCCAGGAACCAAAGGATGGACCCTCGCGCCAGGATCAAATTCTGAGTCACCAGGAGAAGGCTATGACGGACTTGTCTTGGATATTCGCTGCCGCGAAGCCCAAAAAACACATCTGGAATGTCCGGAATATTTAGCAAAATTCAGAGGGCGCAATGCCCAAGGCTTTGAGAGCTTTGAAGGCATGGCAGGGCGCGGCACGGATACAGGCCCGGCGACACGGTCAACCTATCAAGGCGGTGGCTCAGCTGTTGGCGGCGGTACGTCACGTCTGGGAAGGATTGGCGATAACTCGGTCAATGGCGGTGGGCCTTCAACCACTATATTGGATGACCCCGCAAATAATTTTGACCGCACTTTCCCCGGTAAGGATTTTGATTATGGCCAAAATGAGGGCGGCAGATTGCGCGATTTACTGAGCGAACCTACAGACCCTTATGAAGCGCCGAAAGAGCTCCCCAAAGCGCCCGATGAATGATGTGATCTTGATTCGTCAGTTTTTCGGAAGCTTTAGGACATGAATTCAGAACAAAATGAGATTTTACAATTTCACCACCATTTGACGAGAACGATAACGGATATTGCTGCCGTCAAAGGTCTGCCAGCTTCGGTTCGGGCCAATGCCAGCCGCTAAGGCTGAACGGCCTCGGCCTCTCGCATTAAAACGGCCCGTTCTGGGCTTGCTGGGTTTGGCGTAACTCTTACGGCCTGATGAGCGCTTGGCAATCGCCATGTCACGCGCCAGACGTTTCGTGAAGCTCATATGACCGCCGTGAAGCCGTCCTAATTTAATTGCAGATTGATTGCCGCCGCCGCCCTTAGATGTGCTCGTTCTAGGGGAACCTTGCGAGCCAGATTTTCGAGTCTTCCGACCGCCGATTGTGAAGTCATCATCCTGCGCCATGCCATCAACATAGCAGAAAACAGCTCAAGAGTCCCGATTGGAACGGGGGTAATTAATTCAGGTAAATTGAGGGTTCTGGGATGGGGGCACTTAGTGCAATTTTGCTTGCAAAAATGCACGAGCCCAAGGTGATGTAAAAATGGGGGCACTTTGGCCCAGCAAATAAGTCGTAAAAACAGAGCTTTAGCGTCGAACTGGGCCACATGACCCGCTTCGCTTTATCTTGCTCTCCTAATCGTTTCTCTCGTTTGCGTGCACATCATCGGTATCTCCTGTGTTTCTCGTAGATGTATCTAATTAATTTGTCAGCTCTTCTTTGAAGATCAGGTGCGCCGTGCTCTCCTGCGCACTTCCCGGCGGCCAAAGCGCTCGTCTTTCGGCGCTGTGTCTCTCCGCAAGGGTGCAATCCGGCTTCGGTTAAATGGGGCAACAGTACAGGCTAAACGTCGTGGTCCATGCCAAGCGGCATGCTCACAAGCAAGATATCGGGCTTCCCATAATTCAAAGTCTACACCATCTCCTCACATCCGCTTTCGCGGTGTCTCACAAAATCATTTAAGTCAGTTGTTTCTTTCAATGCGTCTCCTTTATGTCACCATCAACGGGTCATCAAAGAAGGTTCCGTCCCGCCACATCGCATGCATGATAACCGCCAGCTTACGCGCCACAGCAACAAGGGCTTTCTTATGCCCGCGTCTTTTTTCAATCGATAAGCCCCAGTTCTTGAGCGCCAAGCGGCCCTTATAACGCGACAGCATGGCGCTTGCCGCCGTATACAGCGCCCTGCGGACATCACTATCGCCTGCCTTTGAGATGCGGCCTTTAATGTCTATTGAACTCCCGGACTGCCAACATTTTGTCGTCAGGCCAAAATAGGCCCCGACATCGCGTGAGCGTTTGAACCGGGCCGGGTCATCCACCCCCGCCATAAAGGACAAAGCCGTCACAGGCCCGACGCCGGGTATCTCCATAAAACGGCGCGTTAGCTCCGTCTCGCGCGTGATCTTGACCACTTGCGTGTCCAGTTTTTTGAACTGCTCCCAAAGCCCGGCGCGCGCATCCAGCATCGTGCCGATGAGGTCGCGCGTAAAGGGCTCATCATCTGTCAACTCGCGAATGCGCTTGTCAAAGCCCGCACGGCCTGTCCCCTTTATACGGATGCCAAACGCCTTGAGCGAGTGCCGGATGGCGTTTTCAATATCGAGGAACTTACGTTTGAGGTTGCGGCGGTGAGTCAAAAGTAGCCGCAGACGGTATGTGCCTTCCGCCTTCATATGCGCCCGTTTAAACCAACCCGTACGCATAATATGGGCCAGACCCAAAGCATCCGCCGCATCCGTTTTATTGCGCTGCGCCGACATCGCCGCCCGCGCATGACGCGCCTCAACACAGATCACAGGCAAGCCAAGGGCGAGTAATTCGGACTGCAGCCAAGGGGACAAAGCCCCCGCCTCGTGCCCTGCACGGCGCAGCGTTCTGCGGTAAGGTTTAAGACTATTTGCTATCACTTGCGGGTCGGTCGGCACTTCCGTTTGAAGCAAGACCGTTCCGTCAACATCGACAACACATAATGCCGTGTCTTCAACACCAACATCTAATCCGACAAAATAATCCATTACTCACCCTCCTTTGAAAAAGGAGAATGTGGACTATCAAGGCCGTTTGGTAAAATTGGGGGTGAGGTTTCGGAAGGCAGAGCGATTACTCCGGCT
>NZ_KE386760.1:0-85446 GCF_000428525.1 Hellea balneolensis DSM 19091
TAAATGGACGTCCGCAGGGTCGATGCCTTGAGGCACCTTCTTAAGATAATAAACACAAGGCACTAACCCTGCGGCGGTGATTTTATCGGCGGCGTCTCAAGTGACGCACGCCGAGGCCAGCTTTCCACGCGCGTAATTCGCGGCGCTCAGCCTCACCGTCCCTCTAACAACAAACCTACGCGATTGCCTGTCCTATTAGCGGGAACGGGGGCAGATTAGCACAGGGAGCGTGGAGCGAGGATTGAGTTTTTTGAGTGTGGGTATTTGTGGAGGTTTTGGCTTCTACGGCCAAGGATTTACAGTAGCGTGGATTAGGCGAAGCCGTAATCCACCATTGCCACAAAGCATCAAGAAGAGGTGGATTACGAGCAAGCTCTAATCCACCCTACTCGCTGAGTACTTAGATAATGACTTTGACAGCTGGGCGACTCGCTTTAGTTGAATAATGTACATTAACACCGCAGCGACTTCATGAAGACATTTGTAAATACATTACTTGGAACACTGATAGCAGGTCTAATACTCTATGTATTTCAAGACCGCCTGGCTGAATGGATAAGTCCAGAATCAAGTCCCCTAAAAGCGGAAATGTTTGTTGGAACATGGCATGATTTTCCAGATAAAGCCTACGGCTCTGACGACTACTATGTATTAAAAAATTTTATGAGCTCCTCAGATACGCAAAATGACTTTGCTGCTATCAAGTTATCAAATGATGGAAACGCAATAGCTAAAGAAACTAGATTCAACTTTGAACACTCCACTTACGGTATCATCAAAAACGGAGAAGAGACAATTAAATTTCAAGATGTGAAGTTTGTCGAGCTGCCTAACTTGTCTCCAGGAGACACTATGAACCTCTACCTATGGAGCATATATGGTTTTAGCGAATACAGGGAATTACAATCTTTCTCATCGATGGGACCATATAAGATAAGGCGACATTATCATAAAGCAGAACACGGGGCCTATAATCTTGCATGGTTATCAACTATTTTAGATTATGGAGGAGTAATTTTATTAATAGTATTAGGAATTATGGTATTTTTATTTTGGCTAATTAACGATTATTTTCAAAAAGCTATTCGTCAAATTCTCATAGATGATGACATATACCTAGAAGAGAAAATCAGGCTAGACGAAAATTCAGGAAAATACGTTCTTGATACTGATAAAATAGATAGTTACCAAAAACGCATAAAATAACCTAGCTATCCACCTCAGCGTCCAGCGCATGTTCTATAATAAATTCGCGGCGGGGTTCGACGACGTCTCCCATGAGTTTTGTGAAGAGATCGTCCGCTGAATCTGCGCCTTCGACTTTGACCTGTAATAGGCTACGGGCGTTTGAGTCGAGCGTGGTTTCCCAGAGCTGATCGGGATTCATTTCGCCGAGGCCTTTATAGCGCTGAATCTTGAAGCCTTTCTTGCCGCCCTCAAAAATCACTTCGAGGAGTTGCGCGGGGCCATTGACCTCTATCGGATCATCATCGCTGCGGCGAAATTCTGCGCGGCCTGAATAGGTTTCCGCCAGAGCGGGCGCAAGGCGGTGAAGGCGGCGGGCGTCGGAGCTGTCGCGGAAACCGGGTCGCAAAATAATACGGTCGGTTACGCCGCGCACGTCACGCTCTAACACAAGCGCGCCGTCATCATCATAGCGTCCGGCCCATCCGTCTTCGCCCTCATCGGCAATCATATCAAGGCGAACAACCGCGCGGTCAATCGCCTCCGGGCTTTCTTCGATATCCAATGCACCGGCAATGGCGAGCTGTGCAATGGCGCTGTCGGGCGCGCGGTGCTTCATACGGTTTATGATGGTCTGTGCTTGGAGCGCTTCCTTGGCAATGCGTTTTAAATCCTCGCCCATGCTTTTGGCCCCGCCGTCTAATGTGAGCGAGGCATCTTTGGCCCCGGCATCGATGAGGTAATCATCCAGCTCCTCTTGGTCTTTGATATATTGGGTACTCTTTCCGCGCTCGACCTTATAGAGTGGCGGCTGGGCGATATAGAGATAGCCTCGCTCAATCAGCTCCGGCATTTGGCGATAGAAAAATGTCAAAAGCAATGTGCGGATATGCGCGCCATCCACATCCGCGTCGGTCATAATGACGATCTTATGATAACGCGCCTTATCCGCGTCAAAGTCATCACGGCCAATACCTGTGCCTAGCGCCGTAATCATCGTTCCGATTTCTTGCGAGCTCAGCATGCGGTCAAAGCGGGCGCGTTCGACATTGAGGATTTTACCCTTTAGCGGCAGGATAGCCTGGTTCTGACGATCACGCGCTTGCTTGGCAGAGCCCCCCGCAGAGTCGCCCTCCACGATGAAAATTTCAGACAGGGCGGGGTCGCGCTCTTGGCAATCGGCAAGCTTACCGGGAAGCGAGGCGATATCGAGCGCGGATTTGCGGCGGGTTAAATCGCGGGCCTTACGCGCGGCCTCACGCGCGGCGGCGGCTTCGGCAATTTTCGTCATCAGCATTCTGGCTTCAGTGGGATGCTCTTCGAACCACTCGCCAAGCGCTTCATTCATGGCGGATTCAACAACAGGGCGAACTTCGGAGGAGACGAGCTTATCCTTAGTCTGGGAGCTAAACTTTGGGTCGGGCACTTTGACAGACAGTACACAGGTCAAGCCTTCCCGGGCATCATCGCCTGAAATCGTGACTTTTTCTTTCTTTGCTGTCCCCATGCTGGCAGCATATTTATTGACGGTACGGGTGAGCGCGCCGCGAAAGCCCGCCAAGTGAGTGCCGCCATCGCGCTGCGGAATATTATTGGTAAAGCAGCGGACATTCTCATGGTAACCGTCATTCCACCACAGCGCGGCCTCGACGGTGATGCCGTCCACTTCGCGCATCACGGAAATAGGCTCAGCTAGAAGGCCTTCTTTATTGGCGTCCAAATGTTTAACGAAAGCCGTGATACCGCCCTCATAAAACAGCTCTGTGACGATATCGTCTTCGGGGCGCTCATCGGTAAGGATAATCATTACGCCCGAGTTGAGGAAGGCGAGCTCGCGCAAGCGGCGCTCTAGCGTATCACGGTCAAATTCGACCATGGTGAAGGTCTCTTCGGAAGGGAGGAAGCGCACACGCGTTCCCGTCAAAGTGCGAACGCTACCATCGCGGCGATGATCATCCGGCGCGTCGCCTACGGCCTTTAGCGACGCCACTGTATCGCCGTGGCTAAATTCCATATAATGCTCTTTCCCGTCGCGCCAGATCGTGAGCTGTAATGAGACGGAGAGCGCATTCACCACAGAGACGCCCACGCCGTGAAGACCGCCTGAGACCTTATAAGAATTCTGATCAAACTTCCCGCCCGCATGAAGCTGAGTCATGATAACCTCGGCGGCAGAGACGCCTTCTTCCTCATGGATAGCCACAGGGATGCCGCGCCCATTATCGCGCACGGAACAGGACCCGTCAGTGTGCAGCGTGACTTCTACGCGGTCGGCATGTCCGGCAAGGGACTCATCAATAGAATTATCGACAACCTCATAGACCATGTGGTGCAAACCTGATCCGTCATCCGTATCGCCGATATACATCCCCGGACGTTTGCGAACCGCATCCAGTCCCTTAAGAACCTTAATACTATCAGCGCCATATGCGGGGGTATTTTCAGCAGGATCGGCCATGCGTTCATCTTTCACGAATCAGTCAGTCTACGTGCTAAAAATATAGGGGATGCAAGGGCAAAATGCACGCTTAAACCCAATAATCCTATTGCTCTAGATCGGGGATTTCTTCTTCCTGGTTTAGGCCTCTGCGGGCTAGCTCGGACTTTATCTGGGCATTGGTATTGAAGCTGCGCAAAATATTCAGGAGCTCACCTTCAAGGGCAATATCAAAGCGGAATGGCTGTCCCCCAAGCACATCCGCATTCTTGCCGTCAAATTTCAGATTCACGCCAATCGCCCCGTCCAATGGGCCATCAATGGTCACGCGCAGCTCATCATATTCAAAATCCTTCAGCGCTTCAAAAGCGGCGTCACGATAATTACCTTGGCGCATAGCCGCCACCGCGCGTTCATCCGTGCCGTCCAATTGCGAAATCGCATTTAGCTGTTTGGATTGATATTGAATACGCCCGCCGTCACGCACGAAAAGCTCACCATTTTCGACTTTGACGTCCACACCCGAGAGAACAATTGGCAGTGTGCCTTCAAGATCACCTGTGGCCTTAATAGATCCATCGCCGACATCTTTGAGAAACTCTCCAATGGAAACATTTTCAATGCGCATGACGACGCGGTTGACCTTATTGGAATAAAGCCAATCAAACGGGTCAAGCGAGAAAAAGCCTTCGCCCAGTGGCCAACGCGCGGAATAAACCCTTACGCCGTCAGGTATCATCTCAAATTCAATCACGCCATTTTCCAGCGGGAAACCCGGATCAAATCTATCCACAGTCAAGGTCTGCCGCCCCTGACTTTGCAAAGGAAACATATTAGAAAAACTCATTTCCGTATTCACGCCTGTTAGCGGTCCAGGCAGCGTACCGAAATTCATGTCGATAATTTTAGCCGTGCCAGAGCTTTGCAAAGGTTGTCCCGCTGCAAAAGCGAGTTTTATATTGGCCTGAACCAAGCCTTGGACTTCGGCGATCTTACCCCTAAGAGCTGAGACCAAATATTGTGGCTGTAATCCTTTGGGCGTAAAGCGCAGTTCAGGAATGACGACATCGGCTGTGCCCTGCCCGTCTTTGAACAGATAGCTAATATCAATCGGCGTATCATCCGTCAGCGGAAGGGTCGTGACAGCTGTGCCTTTAAAGACGCCATCTTCAAAATTTACCTCCCCCGTCATAGGTAAGCGCGGCAGCGCGTCCCCTGCGAATTTTACGCGGCCCTGACCCGCCTCGCCGGGGCTGTAACGCAGACGATATTTATCCGGCTGACCCGCCGCTTCAACGCGAATAGCCGAGGCGGTTACAAGCTGTGTTTTTATATCGGCGGTCGGGGCGGCCATAAAGAACTGTATGGGACGCTTAGGGTCTGTGCGTTGGACTTGGATGCGTGCCTCGGGGGTTGTGATAATCGTTCCCGGGCCAGGCATATCTTCGGAACGGATCGTCACCACATTGCCCAAGACATCCCAATTTTGGGCTTCCCCCTTAAACTCGCCCTCAACCTCCATCTGTTGAAAGCTCATATCAAGGTTTTTTGTATTCGTCTCATCTATGGCGATGAAGCTGACATCGGCGAGTTTTGCGCTCATATTTGAACTCTTGCCGCGGCGGCTAAAAACAGGCGCGCCGGATAAAAGCCGCGCGGAGACATTCTCACCGCGCCAGGCTGTATCTGTTTCTATTTTCGAAATCAGTATCGGGGCGTCATCTTTGGGCGCAAAGCTCACATCAAGGCGTGAGCCGCGTAAATCCATAGACATACGCCCCGCTGTTTTAAGGCCGGTCACATAACCGCCCGGCACCACCCCGTCATAATCCACACCGCCCGATAGCAAGAGGTTACGGGTGCCCGCTCTTCCGCTTACCAAACCCTTATAAACGGCTTCACTCTTAAAGGGGGCCAGCCGTGCCCCGCGCCCATCTATGCCTTTGGACTGCCAAATCTTTGACGTGCTTATATCTGCTGAGAAGCGTTCAAGGCCACCCAACTGCCACCCATTAGGTGAGCTCGCCACCAAATCACCCTCTCGAAAAGTAAGGCCCGCAGGCTCCGTTAAATTGGCGTGAAAGGCGAGCCGCAGTTTTTCGTCCTCGCGCGTAAAATTATAAAGAGGCGCCCAATCTGTTTGCTCTAGGCGCAAGCGCGTTGTGTCGCCGCGCAATGTGGCGGGGACTGACAAATTTACAGAAAGTCCCTCCGCTGAGAGTTTTATGCCGCCAGCGGCCTCAACATCACTGCGGGATAAAAGCGTCTCAATTTGGCGGGTCAACTGGCCGCTGAAATTCTGCGCAATCGGTGCATTCAATAAGGTTTCGGACAGGCTTAATGTTTGCGCCAGGTTTTTCCGGCGCGCAGGGTCTGGTAAAACGACGTCTTTGGTTTGGCTCGACCATGTTCCGGACATCGTAAAAGGATGTATGCGGTCGGGATCACGTTCTACACGCCCGTCCCACCTCGCCTCGCCTTCTCCCGTCATAAGCTGCGCCGTGACAATGGAGCCAAAACCAATATCCAGCTCACCTTCAACTTTTATAGCCTCGCCTGACAGGATTGGGGCTAAATCCCCCTTTAGGCGCACTTCAGAGGCATCAATAACGGGGTGCTCCAAATTCGACAGGCGCAAATCCAAATCCAATTTAGAGTTTGTGTCTTTCAGTTCTATATTCAGGCGGCCTCCGCCCTGCATTTGCCAGTCTTTATAAGAGATAGAAGCGGGCGCAATATTTAAGGCCGCCGTCAAGTTTTCATTTGAAAAATACTGCGCGTCAACCTCAACTTCAGCGTCTCCAAAAGGCGTTGAAAGCGTGAAAAGCCCATCTTTAATCGATATGCCCTCAGGCGGAAGGGCGATGTTTCCGCTACTATCCTCAGGCGAGGGAGGAACCCATCCATCAATGATTTTGCCGCTCTCATCCAGAGTGAGGCGGGCCTTGGGCCGCGTGAAAACCATTTTTTCAAACCGCCCCTCCAAGGCATCGCGCCATGAGTAATCTGTTTCTATTTTTTGTGCCGAGAAGAAGGGCTCATTGCTCTTTGTCTCGTCATCAAACAAGGAGACATCTTTCAGCACCGCTTTGGTTTTACTTATGGACTCTATGGACAGCTCAGCTCTTATGCCCTGTTCGAGCATAAGCTCTTCTGCGGTCTGCTCTAAGAGCTTATAACGGTTAAGCCACAGATAGGCCGCTATTATCAGGCACACAAAGATTAGGCCCAAAACGGCCCATAATATCCAGCGCCAAACAGACCGCCCTTTGGATCTATTTCGCGACGGTTTCGCCTTTTCTGGTTCTGTGTCAGTCACTGACATTGTAATGTGTAATGTTCCTTTTGCGCGTATAAACACTCAATAGAACGCAGCAGATGAATACACCATAAAATTTGTTAAGTTTACGAAAGACTTCACAAGTGTTAACGCGTCATTAGGGATAAATTGGGACTATAGGCACGAACGTATATAAGCGTAATTTCACCGAGATTTGCATGACTGATGAAACATCTACCGAAGCTGGGGCTGTCGGAACCAAAGAGATTGTTAAAGACGCCTTGGCTGTGCGGATGAAAGCGTTTTTTACAATGGATAATACCCGCATTTACCGGGATAAGCGTTTTGCTTTTCTTGCGGCAGGCGGGGCCGCTATTCTTATTGGCGCAATTGCTCTACCAAAGGATACCTCTCAAAGCCCAGTCATTGAGGTGGCCGAAATAATCGAGCCTAAAATTGATCTCTCGCGCTATGATATTGCACTTGAGGAACCAAAAACCGAAACATCTTTAACAACTTTAAAAGTTCGCTCCGGCGACAGCTTAGGACCGCTTTTGCAAAAAAACGGCGTTTCAGGCGGACAGGCTTATAAAATTACCCAAGCTTTTGCGACAGTCTATAAGCCGCGAAATGTACGGGTGGGCCAAGAGTTCAATCTGCACTTCAACGGCGAGACATTAGAGCACCTGACCTTTAAGCCTAATGTTGAGAAAACTATATTTGTTGACCTTAAGGATAATGATTACACCGCCCGTGAGGTTGCGGCCGAATTTAAATATGAAACGATCGGCGTCGCTGCGAGTATCAAAAATTCTCTTTATGTTGATGCCACGCGCTTGGGTGCACCCGACCGTGTTGTTCAACAATTTGCGAATATCTATGAATATTCCGTGGACTTTCAGCGAGACATTCAGCCTGGAGATAATTTCGAATTATTCTTTGAGGTCGCCAGAAACCGCAAAGGCGAAATTATTAAATCTGGCGATTTGCTCTATACCTCTTTCAGTCCGCGCGGAAAGCAATCCGAGTATTGGCTTTATGTCGATAGCAAGGACCGTGAGAATTTTTATGACGAAAAAGGTAAAACGGCGAAACGTAAGTTGCGTGCCACGCCCGTTAATGGCGCACGACTTTCCTCCTCATTCGGTAAAAGACGGCACCCAATTTTAGGCTATCGCAAAATGCACTCCGGTGTTGATTTTGCCGCGCCGCGCGGAACGCCTATTCTAGCGGCGGGCTCGGGGACTGTCGAACGTGCCAATCGCTATGGTGGTTACGGTAATTATATTCGTATTCGCCATACTGATGGTTATAAAACAGCCTATGCGCATTTAAGTAAATTTGCGCGCGGGGTTCGCAAAGGCAAATATGTCAAGCAAGATCAAGTCATTGGTTATGTCGGGACAACGGGCCGCTCCACAGGGCCGCATTTACATTACGAAGTCCATCATCACGGCAAGAAAATTAACCCGCGCCGCCTCTCACAATTAGCGGGTAAACCCTTAGCAAAATCAGAAATGCCTAATTTTGCAAAACGCCGCAAAGAAATCGAGGCGATGCGATTAGCCTCTGAAACGATCAGGGCTGCTCCTGTGTCGGTCGTCATGACCGATACGGCAACAAATTAAGCTGTATTGCGTTATGTTCTTAAGTCTGATTAAAACGCAGATAAAATAATTAGCGGAGCCCCTCGCATGAAAAACCTTATAAATTTCTTTTTCTCATTTGATAAATTAATGAAAGAAAAGCTCGTCATTGCTTTTTTCTGGCTGGCCCTCATCATTGCAGGCCTAAACTTTTTCAGTGAAGCTTTAAGCGCAATTAAACTGGGACCTCTCGCCGCTGTCGTTGAATTTATTATTTTCTTTGGCAGTATTCTGCTCACGCTGGTTGCTTTGCGTCTTGTCTGTGAGTTGGCGGTCGCACTATTTAGAATAAATGATAATTTATCTCCGGATGGCGGGAAATCTGAAACGGCGAATATTGACCCTATTGTCGAAGCTCGCAAAGCGGCTGAAGCCGCAGCGCTACGCGCCCGCGACCTGTCTAAGACGGCTGGCGAGAAAGCCAGTGCCGCTACCAAAAGTGCTGTAGATAAAACCAAATCAACAGCAGAAAGTGTAAAAGACTCAGCCGAAGACGCGATTGATACGGCAGCCTCCAACACGAAGGACGCGGCTAGCGGGATTAAAATCAGCGCAAAAGAAAAAACGAGTACGACGGCTAAAACCGCAACAAAGCCTGCCACTAAATCAACGGCAGCGCCTAAAAAACGCGGCCGTCCAGCAGGGTCGAAAAACAAAACAACAGCGAAAACATCAGACAAAAAGACGGCATCTTCCGCGCCAAAGAAACGCGGACCGAAGCCTGGCAGTAAAGCGCCGCGCGATGCGCAAGGCCGCCTCTTGAAAAAAGACGGAACGCTTCGCGGCAAACCCGGCCCCAAAAAGAAGGGTTAAGCGGAGAAACAAATTATTTCTAAAAATAAAAAAGGGCCTTCTTAAGAGGCCCTTTTTTAATACATGTTCTAATTGCCGTTTTACTCAGCAACCTCTGCCGCTTCCGGCTCTTTATCATCTTTCTTACGCGCAGGAGCCTTACGGCGGCGCTTAGGCTTATCTTCAGCGGCGACCTCTTCAGTCTCTTTTTTAGCCTTTTTCTTGGGCTTTACGTCAAGAGTTTTGGCGTCCGCCTCTGGCGTTACCACTTCAAGCGCGTCGTTATCCGTTGAGCCTTCTGCAGCCCTATCTTCGCGCGGCTTGCGATTTCTGTTATTATTGTGACGGCGGCTCTTACGCTCTTCGCCCTCTTCATTATCTGTTTCGCCGCGTGCGGCACGTGCGGCATCTCGTTCAGCCTGGGCCTTGGCGCGAGCGGCTTCCATTTCGTTCATCAAACGCAAATAATGTTCTGCATGTTGGCGTAGGTTTTCAGCATTTACGCGGTTGCCAGAGCTTCGCGCATCACGGGCAAGTGCCGTATATTTTTCATAGATAGTGCTGACATTTCCGCGAACTTTAACGCCAGGACCATTACTATCCATCGACCGGTTCGGGTTCGTATTATTGTTATTATTACGGTTATGATTGCGATTACGACCGCGTTGGCGCTTCATGATGTCGTCCTTAAATTCCCCCAAGCTCGCATCCTTGCGATAGCTTCTCAATTTCGGGCTTTAGTGAGGGGGCCTGTGGCCTCCACCGTCTCACAATCCTTCACTAGCAAACCCAAAGCTAAAGGCAAAGCTTTTTATGCCTTATATGCAGCTTTAATCATACGGTCATGCCCGGATAAGTCCTGAGAGGTGGTGATATCGGAAAAATTTCGCCTCTCAAGTAAGTCTGTTACGCTGGGGCCTTGGTCATATCCGATTTCAAGCAATATAATCCCATTTGGTTTTAAATATTGCGGCGCATTAGAAATGATCTCTTTATACGCCGCCAACCCATCAGCGCCGCCGCGCAGAGCGATATCCGGATCAAAGCCTGTCACTTCGGGGGCTAAATGCTTCATCGCCGCATCTGTAATATAAGGGGGGTTGGACAAAATTATATCAAAATGCTCTGTCACAGCTTCAAACCAACTTCCTTGCAATACCTTTAGCCGATCAGCAACATTATGTTGGGCGGCATTTTCTTTCGCAATGTCCAGAGCTGCACCTGACATATCAATGGCGAGGCCTTGCGCATCATTTTCTTCGGTTAAAATCGAAATTGCAATCGCGCCAGAGCCCGTCCCAAGGTCGAGAATTTTAGCGCCTGTTTTGCCTCTAAGGTTTTCTAAGGCCGCCTCGATAAGCAATTCTGTTTCTGGTCGAGGCGAGAGCACATCTTTGGTGACTTTAAAGCGGCGCCCATAAAATTCGCGGTAGCCCAAAATATGATCAATCGGCTCACCGGCTAATCGGCGGTTCGCGTAATCTGCAATAATATCAAAAGTGGCAGCGGGCGGGAAATCCCTGCCGGATATGATTAACTCTGTGTGGGTGAGGCCTGTCGCCGCCATCACTAATAGCCGCGCATCCAAATCTGGGGTCTCAACTCCAGCCTCTTGAAACTGTGTTGTAAGGAACCGTTTCAAGGAGTTCACAGTTAAACCAGAATAAGGGCCTGAGTGCGGGCGTTGATCGAGCGGGACTGTCATCCCGCTCCTTTAAGAGCCAAGGGCCTGAAAAGCAATTACGTCTAAGACGCTTTTACGGCGTCATTAAGGGCTGTTACAATTTCAGCAGGTTCCAGAGTTTTTGTGACCCTACCGACAACCTTTTGGTCATCCAAATCAACGAGCAAAAGCTGTCCGGTTTTAATTGTGCCATCCAAATAAGCCTTCACAGCCTCGCTCACGCCCGCCGCCTCGGCTTGCGCATAAAAGGCCTCTGCATCTTTAGCCGTATAATCGAGCGTCACAAATTCGAGGCCCGGCATAGGTCCCATTTCTTGAACCTTTTGAATTTTAGGGTCGAGCACCTTACAACTGCCGCACCAATCAGCATAAACTAAAACAGCTTTGGTTTTTGTACTCATGGCTTTGGTCGCCATGGTTTCCATTTTATCGGCGGATGGCTTTGGGGCTTCGGCTTGGGAACAGGCCCCCAACGCTAAAACGGATATAAAGGCAGTCATTAACAGGGGCGTTTTCATGGAAATCTCCGAAGTTTCTTCCATTGCGCCTAACATAAATTCTCTTTTTGCATCTCTGACTTAATATCACGATGGCGTGAGAGTTCGGCAAAGCTCCTTGGCGGTGCGCACCAATCGGTCAAGGTCATTAGGAGATGAAAGGCTGTGGTCCCCGTTTTTAACTAAAGTATAATCCACATCATGAGACGTAATCACATCCAGAATTCGCCGCGAATACTCCCACGGCACGACGGGGTCGGCGGCGCCTTGCAAGATACGCACGGGTCCGTCAAACTTTATCGGCGCGTCCAATATTTGATGCGCCTTACCATCCTCCATCAAAACGCGGCTGTATTCATTGGGTTCATCATAATCTGACGGAACATAGACAATACCGTCGCGCTCCAGGGTCTCGCGCTGCTCTTGGCTCCACTGCGCATAAGTGAGCTTCTCAGTAAAGTCCGGCGCGGGCGCAATCAATAGCAGGCCCTTAACCCGATCGGGCCGGTTAAGCGCGGCCAATAATGAGGCCCATCCGCCCATGGATGAGCCGACGAGAATAACATCACCTATAGCTAACTCATCAATGACCCGTACAACATCAGCAGCCCAGCGAGAGATCGTCCCATCCCGAAACTCGCCGCTACTCACGCCATGACCAAAATAATCAAAGCGAATATAATGTCGGCCTTCTTCTATGGCCCAGTCATGTAAGTGAACAGCCTTGCCGCCTTCCATGTCGGATTTCAGCCCGCCGCACCAAATCAGGGTTGGGCCTTTATAGCCATCTGCCCTTTCGCTCATTTTATAAGCAATTTTTTCTCCGTCTTCTGCGGATAAATAGTTGAGTGTAACAGCGCTGTGCATGCTAAGGAGCCTTATATGAAAGTCATTTTTACATGAATGTGCTCCAAGTCGTGCCGGAACTCAATGCCGGAGGTGTCGAAGGCACAACGCTTGAAATGGCCGAAGCCCTCATTGCGCAAGGGCATAGCGCCCATGTCATTAGCGCCGGCGGGCGCATGGAAGATGACTTGCTCCGGATGGGCGGGGTTTTACACAAGGCGGATATCGGCTCGAAAAACATCTTTTCTATCTTTCGCCGCATCCGGTTAATCCGCGCTATTATTCACGAGCATAAAATAGATATTGTTCATGCCCGCTCCCGCGCCCCGGCATGGCCCGCTTATCATGCCGCGCGAATAGAAGGCGCACCGTTCTTAACCACCTATCACGGCATTTATAATAGCCGATCAGCTCTCAAGACTTATTATAATTCCGTCATGGCAAGGGGTGAGCATATCATTGCCAATTCTGAATTTACCAAAGCCTATATTATTAAAACTCACGGCACAGAGGAAAGCCGCATCACCGCTATTCCGCGCGGCGTGGATATGGACCGGTTTAATCCTGCTATTATCAGCGCCAAAGACATTCTCGCACAACGAAACCGTTGGGGCATCACCCCGGATCAAAAAGTCATTTTGCTCCCCGGACGACTGACCCGCTGGAAAGGGCCGTTAGTTGCGATAGAGGCTTTGGCAAATTTACCAGAAGACTGCGTGCTTGTCTTATTGGGCGACGCACAGGGACGGGACGCTTTTGTGCAAGAGATAAAAGCCCTTGCCGCTGAGCTTGGCGTTACCTCGCGCGTGATCCTGCCGGGGCATAGCCGCGACATGCCAACCGCCCTTTCTGCCGCGCATGTAGTTATTTCTGCCTCTACAGACCCCGAAGCTTTTGGCCGCGTCGCCGCCGAAGCCCAAGCTATGCGTAAGCCTGTTGTCGCCACGGCTCATGGCGGGGCCTTGGAAACTGTTATTGACGGAGACACAGGCTTTCTGGTTCCGCCAAGCGATCCTAAAGGGTTATCCGACGCTATAACCAGAGCGCTAAATTGGCCCGATTATAATGGTCTTGCAGCCCGGAGCCGAATTGCGGCACAGTTTTCCAAGGAAAACCTGCAAGCTAAAACGCTCACCATATATAAAGAGCTCTTGAAATAACGGCCTTACGCGTCCATATTACGGGGGCTTAACATTATAAGGAGAAGCTACCATCGCCAGACGCCCCCTCGCCGCCGCGCCGAAAAAACCTAAAGGTCCGCGCACTAATCGTGAAATCACGAATCCAAAAGTTCTCCTCATTACTGAAACCGGCGAAAAACGCGGCGTTGTCTCTTTAGACGAAGCCTTGGCAGCTGCACGGTCAGCAGGTCTTGATTTGGTGGAAGTTGCGCCCGGCGAAACGCCTGTTTGTAAAGTGCTCGATTATGGCAAGCTTCGTTTTGAAAACCAAAAGAAAAAGGCCGCTAACCGTAAGAACCAGCGCACGACGTCCTTAAAAGAAATTAAAATGCGTCCGAATATCGACACGCATGATTACATGGTCAAAACCAAGGCGATGCAAAAATTCTTTGATCGCGGCGATAAGGTCAAAGTGACCATCCGTTTCCGTGGCCGTGAAATGGCCCATATGGATCGCGGCATGACGCTTTTAGCACAAGTCAAAGAAGACTTTGAAGAGATTGCAAAAGTCGAATTTGAGCCTAAGACCGAAGGCCGAATGATGACGATGGTTCTCGCGCCTAAATAAGATTCCGCCAACGGACACACATATCTTTTCTGATGATACGTTATCAGAGCTCAAGGCCGCCTCACTCGCGGCCTATTTTGCATCTACCCGCCTTGGCCGGTCCGATTGGTGGGCTTGGTGTCTGGGCTTTATCTTTATTGTTATCCTGACATTTATTGGCATGATAATTATCAGCATGGGTCACGGCATTATCGATGGCGTGAGGGGCGCGAATACTAAAACCCTAGCCGATGCGCCCTCTGCGGGGCTCTATATATTTCTTTTAATGAGCTTCCTGCCCATTTTTGCATCCATTCTTGTTGTTTATAAATATTTTCACAAGCTTCCCATCAAAGCCCTCATGACTTCGGCCCCGCAATTTAGGTGGGGTTATCTGTGGCGTACGATATTCATCATTTTCATATTTTATAGCGCCGTCAGCCTTGTTGAATATTTGCTTTTCCCCGGCGAATATGAGGGTCTGCAATTTCAAACCGATATGGGTGTCTATCTGAAATTTCTGCTCATCACGCTCTTGCTTGTGCCTTTTCAAGCCGCCAGTGAGGAGTTTCTGTGCCGGGGTTATTTGAATCAGGCTCTGATAAAGTATCTAAAATCACCTTGGGTGGTCTTTGTGATCACAAGCGGCGGCTTTGCCCTGCTTCATGCATGGAACCCGGAAAGCACCGGACAGATGGGGCCTTATCTGGCCAGCATTTTCCTTTTCGGTATGGCTATGTGTGTGCTGCTCTATTTCGAGGGCGGTATTGAAAGCGCGATAGGCGCACATGTCGCCAATAATATATTTGTCTTTGGACTGCTAGGCTATGAAGACCCAGATCTACCCAATACAGCGCTCTTCACTCTTGGAGAACCCGTCATTGGTTGGACGGATTTTGGTATTGAGTTTCTCATGATGATACCGCTGATCGCACTTATCATCTGGGCCAATCGCAAATGGGGAGATAGGGCCTAACCCATCTCCATTGCGCGGCGATCATCAAGCCATGTTGGGTCAGGTAGGTTTAATTTCTTTGCCATTTTATCTTTTGAGGTAATCACCCGCCAAAAAGGGGCAATTTCGGTCTCATCCAAACCCGCATCCAGATCTTCAAGAGCCGCCTCTGCTGACATGCGGATAAAAATGGAGGTGGACATAGGGCAAGTGCCGTCACATTTATAATCTGCGGCTAATTCCGCCCTCATGTCAGGAATGGTGCGCGTCTCTCCATAGGGGATTTTACGAATATAGCTATCGACGATAAGAGGCGTCGCCACAAGCATTGTCTCGCCAACAGCAATGCCGCCATAGGCCTTATCCATCACAACAGTTTTTATCTCTTTTTTACGGTGGAGCTTTTCTTTGGCTGTAGGTTTGGACTTTGGCATTTTATCACCCGCGTCTGTAAAAAATCGTGCCTAAAGCCACAACGACAAATTCTATTCCAATTTCCTTATAGGTTTGCACCGGACCTGTCCCGTCCAGAAGCAATCCTAAGAAACGCCCTGTCATGAAAGCTAATGTTACAAATATAATGGCAAGAGTTATCTGCCTTTGGTCTTTCCGCTCGTAAATATAAAGGCAGAGTAAAGCGCCAAGCGCAGCCATAACGCAGGAAATGGCACGCATCTGATGCAACCCCAAAAGGCTTAGCTCCATTCCCATAAAGGCGGCCATGCGTTGCGGCAGGAAAAGGCCATAAAGCCCAAAGAGGACATAAAAAACGCCATTCAGCCCATTAAATATTTTGATCATTGCCCGCCTCTTTCAATATAACGTTTCATGCTTTGCGCGGACATGCGCATGCCGGGGTGATTACCCCAGACAATAGCGCGGTTAATGGGCCTGAGAGCCTCTTGATACGCCTCGCCATTTGCCAATATGCCCGCCAAGCCCAGATTTGATCCAATAAAGCTTTTATCACGGTAATAATCCAGCGCATATCCGGCCGCGTTTAAAGCATTTTCAGGCGGGTCATAATCATCTTTATAGCTCAGTGCATATGTATAATTGGCCAAGGGGATTTGTGAATTTTGGCGCAAAACTTTGGCCGCATGCTTGCGCGCGGCTTTCATATCTTTGGGCGAGCCGCCAATCCCGCGTCCATATTGATGCACCATAATTAGCGCCGCGATATTATTAGCCTCTATACTCTCGGGCTCCAGCTCTAAGGCTTTTTCAATCAGCGCGCCCGCGGCTTCATAAGCTTCAGCCTTTTCGGCATTCAGCGCAAGAAGGTCGGCCTTGGCCGCCAGAGTCTTAGCACTTGTGCCAAATTCAGCCTCATATTTTTCAAAAGCGTTTATCACGACATCCCGGCGTTCAGGCGTGAAAACAAAACTATGCATAGCAGAAAGCCGCGCAAGTTCAGCCTCTTGATCCGACAAAATGCGGGTTGCCGGCTCAGGGATATCTTTATCCGTTGTTTTATAGCGCATGACGTTAAAGCTGTTCTTTTTATAATAGGCTTTTAACTCAGCCTCAAACTCTTCGGGGGTCACGCCCATGGCGGCTTTAAAAGCCAGAAGGTTGCGCTCCCCCTTATTGAGCCGCTGTACATAATCGGTCAGTTTGCCTACATATTTTTCTTCATTGCGCAGGTAATGCGTTGCGAGCCATGTTTGGGCGTAAAACTGTGCTTGCGTCAGGCGGCCAATCTTAGAACTGTCCCCAATATTGAATGGGTATTTTTCCATTGTGCCCAAGACAACTGTCATGGGCATCCAGTTTTTCTGCGCCAAAGTGTAAGCATATGGGTCATGCGGATCGCCAACCCGAAACGTTCCATCTTTATAGGTAAATGTCGCCAGATAATTGGCAAAACCTTCATTATACCAACGCGGATAATCCAGCTCCGTATAGGTGGAAACGATATGATGCGTATATTCGTGAAGCGCAATATGACGTGCACCGCCGCCCCGCCGAAACCCTGCTTTTCCGTTCAGCACAAATGCCGGGCCGTTTAGCGTGGTCGTATACATGCCGCCAAAGCCGCCTGTTCCTGTGACTTTCGCCAGGCCTTTTTCATTTTTAGTGACATAGACTCTTACAGGGATAATTTCGGGCGCGCCATTAACGCCTAGAACCTTAAAGACATTTTTGCGAAAAATTTCTAAATCGCGCAAAAGCCTCTCTCCATCCTTTTGCCGCATATCGCCTGTTATAATAAAATTATCAGAACGTACTTCGATGGCTTTAGCGTAGGCAGCTGCAGGATAAGTCATAAGGCCTGTGGCCATAATAAGCGTTGCAACATATTTCATGCGCTTAACCTAGGACAGATATTCACGTGCGCAAAGTGTTAGTCCTCAGTTTGCGGAATAAACCGAAAATGTCCTGTCATCTTATAAGCAAACAGCACATTTTCCTCCTGCGGCCCGGCGCCAACATTGTGAATAATGAGCGGGTTGCCGTCTCGCGCCCTGCGGTCAGACACGATACCAATATGTGGCAGGCGGCCCGCTATGCGCCAAGAGACAATATCTCCGGGCTTAAAATCTTTGGCCTTACGGCTTATGCCAAGGCTCGCCCCTTGGCGTTTCAAATAGGTTTCAAGGTTTGGGACGCGGCGATGATCAATATTTCTGTCTGTACGTTTCAGACCCCAATTCTTGGGATAAGCCGAGAAATTGGCTTTCATATCCTCATGCACAGCTTTTTGAAAATCAAAGCCAAAAGCGGCGCGGTAGCTGCGAATAATCACATCTGTGCAGACGCCGATATTGGCGGGAACGTCTCCGCCGGGATAATCCAGCCGCATATAAGCGCCGTTATAAATGACCTTTTCTTTAAGCCGGTCCTGCGCGGCGGCCACCAAAGCCTCACCTGCAAAAGCATTAGAGGTCAGAAGGCATGAAAAAATAAGGCTAAATAAAATACGCATGGATTCACTCCATAATTAAATTGCGCCGATTTTAAGTCCCCGTTACATGTCAGGGCATGACAGATATTTTAAATATTGGCGTCTTGGGCGCAGATGGCCGAATGGGCGGCGCGATCATTCGAAGTCTTGAGGCCCAACCCAAAGCGCAGCTTGTCTGCGCCATAACCGCAAAAGACTCTCCTAATTTGGGTCAGGACGCAGCAGAAGCAGCGGGACTGAAAGCTTGCGGCGTGATGTTGACGGCAGACGTGAATAAGGCACTTGAACAATGTGACGTGTTGATAGATTTTTCTAGCCCCAAAGCAGCTATCGATGCGGCATTGGCGATGCATGACACGCGCTGCCACACCTTTGTGACCGGCACGACGGGATATACGGAAACCGAAGAGAAAGCGCTTTTGGCAGCGGGGGACAGTATCACCCTTTTAAAGTCCGGTAATTTTTCCCTTGGCGTGAATATGTTAGAAGCCTTGGTCGAATTGGCGGCCAATAAACTTCGCAGCGGATGGGATATAGAGATTTTGGAAATGCATCATAAGCACAAGGTCGATGCACCAAGCGGCACCGCGCTTATGCTCGGCGAGGCAGCGGCCAAAGGGCGCGGCGTATCGCTAAAGACCCATCAAGTCTTGTCCCGCGAAGGCCGGGGTGATGCCCGCAATGAAGGCCAGATCGGATTTGCGGCGCTGCGAGGCGGCGGCGTCATTGGGGCGCATGATGTGCTATTGGCACATGAACTTGAGATGGTTACGCTCTCCCATGAAGCCTTTGACCGCAGTGTCTTTGCCAATGGCGCGGTCACAGCTGCAATTTGGGCGGCGGCCCAGCCAAAAGGTCTTTATGATATGAAAGATGTTCTCGGCCTATAATTATGACAAGCCGCTCCTCACTCGCTCTGCGTATGATCATCATCACAGCGGTTTATTTTTGTCTTTCGACCTATGGCGGCCTGTTGGGCTGGCAATTGCTTTACCCCATTCGCCTTTTTGTCACATTTTTGCATGAATTTGGTCACGCGGCGGGCGCGCTGATCACCGGCGGGGCCGTAGAGTATATAGCCATTGAGCCCAATTCAGCAGGCGTTACTAGTACCTTTAATGGTAATGCGAGCGTTATCTTGATGGGCGGTTATATTGGCAGCGCCATATTCGGAAATCTGTTATTTTATATCGGCGCCCGCAAACATAATTGGGTCAAACCTGTTATGGGCCTTGTCATTGCCGCTATGCTTATCACAGGCTTTATTTGGTATAACACGCTTTTCACCACAGCTATTCTTTGCGGCTTTTCTATCCTGCTTTATTTCATAGGGCTTAAAACGATATATGGGCGTGAAATTTTGATGCTGTTAGGACTCGCGAGTATTATTTATATCATCCAGGATTTTAATGTGGGGCCGACATCTGACCTTGCGGGGATGGAACGGCAAATGAAGTTCATTCCCGCCAAAGTGTGGATGTATATCTGGCTTGCTATTGTTCTTCTGATACTCGCTTTTAATCTAAAGATGCTTTTCTCTGCGCGAGGTGAAAAAAAATCAAAAACAAAAACTGCGCCTCCGCCTACAGCGCCTAAGCGAAAGCGGCTAAATACGACGCGGCGCTATAATCCGATCAAAAAGAAATAGCTACCACTTCCCCTCATTCTCCATACTTGCCCAAGGTTCTTCAGGCGCAAGAGAGTCGCCCCGCTGTAGCAGTTCAATGGAAATATTATCAGGGCTACGCACAAAGGCCATATGCCCATCCCGCGGCGGGCGGTTAATGGTCACGCCCCTATCCATCAGGCGCTGACAGGCGGCATAAATATCATCCACGCGATAGGCCATGTGGCCAAAATTTCGCCCTTCTCCATAATCCTCAGAATTTCCATTCTCGTCTGGCCAATTATAAGTAAGCTCTATCATGGGCAGGCCGCTCGGAAATGTCTTCATTTTAGTTACGCCGCTGCGCTCGATATCGCTTTGAGTCGCGAGGAAGACTAGGGTGAACCGCCCTTTTTCATTTTCAACGCGGCGCAATTCTTTGAGGCCTAATCCTTCACAGTAAAACTTAAGGCTGGCATCAATATCCGTGACCCTAACCATTGTGTGTAAAAAATCCATCCTGCTCTCCTGTGTCTTTATCTAAAGAATATACGATATATAATGGCGGCAAAGCCAAAAAATACGCCGCCAATAACCATGAAGGGCGGCAAGCCCCAATCATTGTCATAGACCACTTTTTCTCGGCTCCCCGTTTGCTCTTCTAATATCTGCTGTTCTGTCTCATAGGCGGGCGTGCCCGGGGCGCGCATGTGATAACGGCGAGCCATGAAATAAGCGAGGCCTGTCCACGAAAAAATGATGCTGAAAAAGATACTGAACTGCCAGACCAAAAAACCCGGCTCGAAAACACGGTTACGTCCTGTCAATTGATAGAGCTGCTCTAACAAAACTGAAAGCACAGCCATAATCGGCCAGGTCAGACATATAATCAAAAAGATTGCCGCGGCGATATAAGCCGGACGGCGCGGATTATGGAGCCGTTTGAATAGGCGGATATAGCCGTCTTCGGACAGGCGCGAATCCAGCATGCCGCGCTCTTTTTTATAGGCATAATCTTCAGCGGCATCCTTAGCGACGCCGCGAAATCCTAGAAAAGCCCTAACCGCGTAAGCCAAGCCTATCATAGAGAGGAGGATAAGGGCCCAGAGAAATGAAATACCATCAAATTTTTGCATTGTGTGACTTTATAACAGACGCAGACAGACGCAAGAGCTTTCCTCTCACTATTAATTTAGACTCACAGCTTTAAGCGTGATAAGCGCGAGATAATAAAGCTTGGGCAGCGTTAAGGGGCATCATATGAATCCCATGAAATTCTTCACGGAAATGCGCCGACGTAATGTTTTTCGCGTCACTGGTGCTTATTTTGTGGGGGCCTGGGTCTTGGTGCAAATCGCCTTTACCTTAGAATCCGTGATGCAGTTGCCCGAATGGTTCGATGCCCTGTTCATGGCACTCATGATATTAGGCGCGCCCGTTGTGGTTATATTAGCATGGGCATTTGAACTAACGCCTGAAGGATTTAAGCGCACCGAAACCGTAGCGTCTGAAAATTCTATTGCCGAAAAAACTGGACGGCGCCTTGAGCTAGGCATTATTGTGGGGCTTCTTGTCATCGCAGGGTTACTGATAGCGGATCTTGTAAAACCCAGTAATGCGGTCGGCATTGCGAAACTTTCCAGCAATCATTCCGTGGCCGTTTTGCCCTTTACCAATCGTAGTAGCGAGACCAATGATGCCTTCTTTGCGGATGGCATTCATGATGACCTGCTAACCCGCTTATCCAAAGTCTCTGCTTTTGAGGTTATTTCTCGCACCTCTGTGATGGGCTATCGCGATACTCAAAAACGGATTCCGGAAATTGCTCAGGAACTCGGCGTCGCCGTTATATTAGAAGGAGCGGTCCAACGTGCCGGCGACCGCGTTCGCATTACAGTACAGCTAATTGACGGAACGGATGATAAGCATTTATGGGCCGAAAATTACGACCGCGCTCTCAACACTGATAATATCTTCGATATTCAAGCCGAGATAACCCAAGCCATTGCCAGCGCCTTGGAGTCGGTTATTAGCGGTGAAGATAAAAACGCTGTTTCTGCGAAACCGACACAAAATTTGGCGGCTTATGAGGCATATATTCAATCGCGCCTCCTCATGCGCCCTGACGGCAATAGAGCTGAGGACCTGGAAAAGGCAGGCTCTTTCGCTGATGAAGCCATTCGGCTTGATCCGGAATTTGCAGATGCCTATGCCGTAAAAGCCTATATCCAGATCGCGCAATATTGGTTTAACGGGCGCAACACCATTTATCGAGACGCCGCACTAGGCAGCTTGTCCCGCGCCCAAGCCCTTGCGCCCAATAGTCCTGAAACTTTATTATCCGAAGCCTTTTATTATTATTGGGGCTTTAGGGACTTTCGCAAGGCTGATGCCATATTTGATAAAGCTATCAGCGCCGCGCCTAATGATGTGCATGCCGTGTCTGGGAAAGCCTTTATTGCCCGGCGGTTGGGACGCTTCAAAGAATCTGCCAAGGACCTTGAGAAAGCCCGCCGCCTTGACCCCAAGACATTTTACCTCATGCCAGAACTGGGCCTGACCTATGCTTTAATTGGGGACTTTCAAGGCGCAAATGAGATGATCTCATTAGCCAAAGCGCAGCAGCCGGACTCATTGCAAGGCGCGGCTTTCGAAGCGGCCATCCTTCAATTTCAAGGTGATGCGATTGGCGCTTACAGAGCGCTTGGCTCCACAGGGACAATCTTACAAGAACAGAAAATGAACTATGCGGTGGCGACACGAAACCCTGTCCATATCAATGAAACGCTTGAGGCTTGGCCGGAAAACCGCCGATCACCCCAAGGGAGTCCTCATCTTTACCGCCTCGCAAAAATTCGCGCGCTCCTCGCCATGGGTCAAGATGCTACGAGCGAGATTCAAGCTCTGAGGGAGGCGGCCGTAATAAAGCCGCCTTCGCAGTCGTGGATGCAAACGGCGAGCTATAGCCCCGTTATTATTCCCGGATTTTTAGGGGATAAAGCGACAGTCGAAAAACTGGCAGTAACTTATGAGCAAGAGGCCCCAGATGATGCGCTTGCAGCGCTCACGCAGTTAGGCGAGCTGGCGGAAAGTTTTGCTCGCCTTGGTGAAGCTGACAGAGCTATGGATTATGCGGAGCGTATGCGCGATATGACTGGCCCGCATATGTTTTTGCTTCACCGCATGGAACCTGGTCTAGATAATGTAAGAGATCACCCGCGCTATCTTAAAATGGAAGAAGAATATGAGGCCTGGGCAGTGAAGATGCGGGGATAAGCCTTGCGCGGGCAAGCCAAATCTTGATACGCCCCGTATAGATTTATATTCCTCCTTTTACCATAGCTTCACAGGACTTTTAGAATGACGGCTCCTAAAATTGCTTTTATCTGCGCTTCACTTCGGGAAGGGTCTATCAATAAAAAACTGGAAAAGGCGTTGATGAAACGCTTCAAGATCTCAGGGGCAAAAACAAGTTCCATTGACCTAGGTAAATATGAGATGCCTCTTTTTCACGGGGATTTGGAAACGCCTAAGACTGTGAAGAAGTTGATTACGCGGCTTAAAGGCTTTGATGGCATTGTGGTTATTTCACCTGAATATAATGGCTGTCTACCGCCTCTACTTAAGAATACGATTGATTGGACGAGTACTGTTAGTACCGATTACATCAAATCCGCCGTTTGGGGACTTGCCTCTTGTTCGCCTGGCCCTATGAGCGGCATCATGTGCATGCGGCAAATGCAGTTTATCTTTACGCGCCTTGGCGGAGATGTGTTGCCCCAGCAGGTGGGATGCGGGAACGCGTCTAAAGCTTTTAATGAGCGAGGTGACCTTGTGGCCCAGCCCGCCAGCACATTCGCGGATAATATGCGTGATATGATGCTGGAGCGCATATCTCAAAAGGGATGATGCGGCCAGATGGCAAAAAAAGAAAAGCTCTATAAGGATCTGCCGAGACCGAAATTAAATCGCGCCCAGATCAGCGATATTTATCGTCATCTGCAAACACTTGACCCCGCACCGCGTACTGAACTTGAGTATACCAATGTCTATACGCTAGTCGTGGCGGTAGCGCTTTCAGCGCAATCGACGGATGTTGGCGTGAATAAAGCGACCAAAGCCCTCTTTGCCAAGGCCGATACACCTGAAAAAATGATTGCCCTTGGTGAGGACGCCGTTCGGGACCATATTAAAACAATTGGCCTTTATAAAAACAAAGCCAAAAATGTTATTAAGCTCTCTCAAATGCTGATTGACGATTTCGACTCAGAAGTGCCAGATAATCGCGAGGACTTGGTTAAGTTACCGGGCGTTGGACGCAAGACAGCCAATGTCGTTTTAAATGATTATTTTGGACAGCCGACTATGGCGGTGGATACGCATATATTTCGCGTATCAAACCGCACCGGCATGGCCCCTGGCAAAGACCCTGTGGAAGTTGAGCTTAACCTATTACGGGTGACGGCGGACGAATTTATGGATCACGCCCATCACTGGCTGATCCTTCATGGGCGCTACACTTGCCTGGCTCGAAAACCTGAATGTTATAATTGCGCAATTAAACATCTGTGCAAATACAGGCCCAAAACACTAAGACCCGAAGACTAGCTTTGACACCCGACTAGCGCCCTCGTCCTTCGAGTTCCGCTACTATGTAGCGCCTCAGGATGAGGGCTAACTTTAATCTAACCCTCACCCTGATGAGAAGCTTTGCTTTGGGACTCGAAGGTTAGCGGCCCCGCACTAACCCGCCAAATCAAACTCAAAATTTTCATTTTGGGCTACATGTTTTACGGCAGGTTTGGGCTCAGCCGTTTCGGCACGCCACTTAAAAATTGTCGCGAGAGGAGACCCGGCAGGGCAATACCAGCGCTGAACAGAGGGGTCCCACCGAGCGCCCAATCGCTTGGCAAGCTCACGGTCCGTATATTTTACATTTAAAAACTTCTTGGCGGCACGGGCCATAATATGTCTCCAATCTTATAATTTGAGAATGGAACATAACAAGAACATGATAGGAAATCAATCCTAAAATTCACCTAATATTCAGGCCTGTCTAATGTAGCTGAATATCCATATTCCAATGTTTGGCTGTTAAGACCAGAAGGGCTTTTTCACTCACATGGAATTCATCATCGGCGTTGGCGATCTCCGTCATGATGTCTGTGATATAGCGCTTACCTTTTAAGTTTCTTAGCCGCGATAGACAGCCATCAAGCCAAGGCTCAAATTTTGAGCTCGATAATTTGTCTTTTATACTATCGGAATTGGTTTCATACCACAGAAGTAATTTAGCCTCTGAGAGGTTCACAGGCGCATCTGGCAGTTGTGCAAGCTTCTTGGCCGCCTTCAAAAAGGTGTCAATCTCTCTGGCGTAGACTCGCTTATCTGCCAAAATTGTTGCCACAAGTAGGCTTAATATATCATCTGTTTTTCTTGAAACGTCCATACCCACATACTCCGCTCGCAATGAGCGCCCTTATGTTGACACTACGCTTAACAGGCTAATATCCGTTAAAGGGATGGAGGGTTTTTCGGTCTATCTTATATTAAGGCTAATAAAGGGTTTATTTTTTCGGCCCTCGACAGGCTTTACTTATCTTCATAACGTCAGCTTTAAATGATAAGGAGCTAAGATGATTATTCATACACGGATTACAGAGATGCTGGGGATTGAAAAACCCATTATTCAAGCGGCTATGGGCTGGATTGCCCGCGCCCCTTTATCCTCTGCGGTGTGTAATGCAGGCGGCATGGGTATTATTGAGACGAGCTCAGGGGAATTGGATGCCGTGCGCGAAGAAATTCTGAAAATGCATGATTTGACGGATAAGCCCTTTGGCGTAAATGTCGCGCAAGCCTTTGTGCGCGATCCTAAAATCATTGATTTCATAATTGATCAAGGCGTGAAATTTGTCACGACCTCCGCAGGTGATCCGATGAAATATACGGCCCTTTTAAAAGAGGCTGGCTTGACTGTGTTTCATGTGGTGCCAAGCCTGAAAGGGGCCCTTCGCGCAATTGAAGCGGGCGTGGACGGATTGATCGTCGAAGGCGGCGAAGGCGGCGGATTTAAAAACCCCCAAGATGTGGCGAGCATGGTGCTGATCCCCCAAGTTTGTGAAGCAGTTGATATCCCGGTTGTTGCGGCAGGCGGCATTACGGATGGGCGCAGCATGGCCGCCGCCTTTGCGCTTGGCGCGGAAGGCATCCTCATGGGCACCCGGATATTAAGCGCGGCTGAAAGCCCCGTTCATGGCAACTGGAAAAACGCCATTATTAAGGCCGATTCCACAGATACAGTCTTCCTGAACCGCAGTGGCCCCGGACCAGCGCTTAGAGCACTTCGCACAGAGCGGACGAGCCGCCTTCAAAAAGAAGGTGTTGAGAACATATTTGGAGAATTTGCAGATACGGCAGACGTCTATTTTGGGGGTAATCTCGAGGCAGGTATAGCTCTGACTGGCCAAGTCGCTGGCCGCATCAAAGAGGTCAAACCCGTTAAACAAATTTTCGATGAAACGCTTAAAGAATTTGGTGAAGTGACAGGGCGCCTGGCCACGCTTGGGGCTTAGATATCGGGCTCACAGCCCTCCCAAACTTTAACATAATCGATGAGATATTCGTCGGGAAAAGCGGCAGACTTTAAATCGCTCGCCCAATTTGGAGTCAGAAGCCAGTCCTGTGTGCTGATTTCTCCGCTGAGTTTTATATATAAGGGCATAGATGGTGCATTGCCGGAGGGTCTCCGCCAAACCTCTTGGCCATTTACAAAATAAATATAGTCTGTCTCAGTCCAATCCAATCGGTAAGTCTGAAACCCATCTCTAGCCCCCGAAACCATAACTTTGTTATCCCGACTGAAAATCACATCGCCTGGCGATTTTCTATGATGGGCATTTCGAATTTCATCTGTCCAGCCAAAGCCCTCCATAATGTCGATTTCCTGACTATCTTCAGATCTACCAGTACCGGATTTATTAAAGAGCCAAAAGGCAGCCCACCAACCAGAGCGTTGCGGCAGACGGGCCCGAATTTCAAATCGTCCATATTGCTGTTCAAATTTACCCTGTGTCGAGACCATGCCAGAAGCAAAATCATGAGGGTCCGTATCCCTGTTCTGGTTTTGGATCTGCCTTACGGAGATTTCCAAATGGCCCTGCCCGTTTAGCCGAACAGCATCTTGCCGCCAGAAACCGTCAGGGCCGTTTTCATTCGGGCGGCGATTATAGGCTTTGGAAATCCATTTTGTTTTATCAGGAGCGCCGCTTCCGCTAAAGTCATCACTAAATGTCAGGCGGCAGCCATCCAAAGGCTCAGTATCAGAGCTTATGGCTTGGCAAGCTGCCAAGCTCATTATGCTCAAAATAAAATGTTGCGCCCAACGCAAAGTTCTAAGTTGCGCCTAGCGCTCGCATTCTGAAAGACACCATCTTTTGCCGTGTCTCGCACCACAGGGCCAAGCGGACACATTTGAAACTTTGCCACAATGTCAGGCGGCCAACTTTTTTAAGCTCAGGGTGAGCCTTAAGAATTCGCGGAAGCTGATAAAAGGGAATACGGCTTGAGAGATGATGAACATGATGCACGCCAATATTGCCAGTAATCCACATAAGCGGCTTTGGTAGATCGTAATAGGAACTACCATGAAGCGCGGCAGATTCGCGGTCCCAATCACCTGTACGTGACCAATGTGTTTCATCAAATTGGTGTTGGACATAGAACATCCAAACCCCAATCGAGGCGCCAATAATTATGATAGGCACCTGGATCAATAAGAACGCCTTAAGGCCAACACCCCAAATCAACAAACCATAAAGAAGCGCAACACCTGCATTTGTTGTCAGGGTGGAAATCCACGGCATTTTACGTTTCATCGCGCCAATCGGAAGGCGCTGCGCGAGAATAAAGACATAGGCAGGGCCCACACCGAACATAACGACGGGATGGCGATAAAGGCGGTATTTGAGCTTTCCCCATTTTGACAGCGCCGCATATTCGTCAACGGTTAAAGTAATGATATCATCGCCTAAACCGCGGCGGTCAAGATTACCGGAGCTCGCATGATGAAGGGCGTGACCTCTGCGCCAATGATCATAAGGCGTGAGGGTCAATATGCCGATGAAACGGCCAACCCAATCATTGGCTTTTTTAGAAGAGAACATAGAGCCATGTCCGCAATCGTGCTGAACGATGAACAAGCGCACGATTAATCCGCCTGCAGGAATAACGCCCATCAATGACCAATATTGACCGCGGGCCACCAAAGCCCACATCCCCGCCCATAGAATCAGGAAAGGCACGAGCGTGATCAAAACCTCATAGACAGCCCGCCAATCTTCAGATTTACGGTAAGGCGCAAGCCGGGCGAACCATGTTTTAGCAGTCGCAGCAGGGTTGGGTAAGGTCATAGGAGCGCTTTCAAGTTAGAGCCCAAACATGGGCTTAATCCCGTTAACCCTTAGTTAAGACCGCGCTAATGTGAAGCCTAAATATCAGTCTTTAAAGTGAGATTTTGGTAAGATAAAGTTGAAGAAAGAGAGCCGCTAAAAACCTTGCAGAGCAATTTACTCAGAGAGCCGTTTTGCCAAGCTTTCTGCTAATTTTTGCGCGCCTTTATTCTCGCCGCCCTCACCTTGAGCATGGCCCAAATAAAGGTAAGGCTCGATCATTTCGAGCTCGATCAGTTTTAACTTACCGTCGAGACCTCGCAGTAAATCAACCCGGGCATATAGCGGCGTAAAGTCCAGCGCATTCAGAACGGCTCTTGCTGAATTGCGCTCTTGTGTGCTCGGCTCATATGTTTCCTCTGTGCCGCCATATAGAGATTGAATGCGGTAATCGCCTTTTTTGGGCCGCTTAATCAAGCCGTGTGAAAATTTACCGCCGAAATAAAGAAAGGAATATTCACCTTCTTCAGTCACGCTTGGCAGAAACGCCTGTATCATCGCGCCTTCAGGCGGAAGATCATCTTTGCTCGGAAAAGGGTCGCCTTTTTTATAAAGCACTTGCCGCCATGCGCCGCCTCCGACTTGCGGCTTAATGACGAGCGTATCAGTGGCAAGCTCTTCAAAAGCGCGGGCCACGCCCGTTTCTGTGACGCGGTCAACTGTGATGGTAGAAATCACAGGGGCACCTTCATGCTCAAGCTCATCAAGATAGGATTTATTAGAATTCCAGCTGAGGGTCTTAAAGGTATTAAATAGTTTCGTCTTAGCTTCCGCTTTAGCCATCTCAGCCGTAAAGGCCGCTTCATTGCCTTCAAAATAATCCCAAACGAGAAGCGGCAGCATGGCATCATAATCACCCGCCTGTTCCGCCGCATCGCGCCACCGAATAAGGTCCAGCTCCATACCCTGCGCGGCAAAGGCAGGGACAAGCTTGCCCATTTCCTCGTCGCGCTCAAAAGCGTCACCGCGTTCATCGGGATGGCCCGGCATCATATTGTCTGAGGCAAGGATAGCGACTTTTTTCATAAGGATGTCCGAACAATATTAAGGAGTGGCTTTTTAGCTTTTATTTCTCATTCCATGTAATTATGACCCGCTCAAAGAACAAGAGTGAACAACAAGGCTGAAGACGATGAAAACTGAATTTGACGTATTAGGTATCGGTAATGTGCTGATGGATATTATTGCGCCTGTAAAGGATGCGTTCCTCACGGATAATCATGTTGAAAAAGGATCTATGACTCTCATCGATGAGCCGCGAGCTTTGGCGCTTAACAACGCGCTCAAATCTGCTGGCGATATTCAAGAAATAGCGGGCGGCTCTGCGGCCAACACAATGTTTGGCATTGGCGCCCTTGGTCTTCGCGCCGCTTATCTTGGCAATGTGGCTGATGATGGCGTCGGACGGCGGATTAGCGCAGGACTGGCAGAAGGCGGCGTTGATTTTTCCAGTAAACCCAAAACAAGCGGCCCGGCCAGTGGGCGTTGCCTGATTGCAGTCACGCCAGATGGAGAGCGCTCCATGAGCACCTTCCTCGGCACATCATGTTTATTCACACCCAAAGATATCGTAAAATCCAAAGTCGAAAGCGCGGCCTGTGTTTATCTCGAAGGCTATCTCTTTGATACAGAACCCGCCAAAGCCGCCTTTGTCAAAGTGGCCGAAATTGCCCGCGCGGCAGGACGCACCGTCTCGCTCACCTTATCAGATAGCTTCTGTGTGGATCGCCACCGTGCAAGCTTCCGACAGCTTGTGGATAACCATGTGGATATCTTGTTCGCAAATACAGATGAAATCCTCAGCCTTTATGAAACCGACAGCCTCGATAAAGCGCTCGATGAGCTCATCAAAACAAAAACTGTGGCCTGTGTAACCCGCAGTGAAAAAGGCTCTGTTATTCAAGACGCAAAGCGCCGCTATCACGTAAAAGCTATTCCTGTGGATAAAATTGTGGATACAACGGGAGCTGGCGACCAATATGCAGCAGGCGTTTTAGCAGGCCGCGCAATGGGATTGGATTGGGCGGATGCCGGACATTTAGGCAGCCTCGCCGCCGCCGAAGTCATAAGCCATTATGGCGCGCGGCCCGAGACACCTATCCATGCGCTTGCAATTGGTCGTTAGAAGACAGTTAAGAACTCTGTCGCATTTGTAATTTTCATGAGGCTAATATTCAGCTTTCGTTAAAACGAATTTTTGTAGGACTGGCGCTAAGTCAACGAACCTTATAAGGATTCGACATGAAAAAATTTTTAATGATGGCCGCCGCGCTGATGTCCTCCTTGGCCATAATTGCGCCTGTCGCAATAGCGCAAGTTAATTTGCAGCCGCAAGCTCAGCTATCTGCCCCCGCCCCGCAAATGGCCGCCTTTACGGATCCGCGATCTGTGCCAGCTGATCTGGCCCGTGTGGATGCGTCCATGAACAGCACAGTCAGTTTTTCCGGCCGCTTCGCGCAATATGCGGCGGATGGATCTTTTGCGCAGGGGCAAGTTTATATTAAACGCCCTGGTAAGCTTCGTTTTGAATATGACGCGCCTAATCCGCTTCTAATTGTGTCAGACGGCGTCACCCTCACGCAACAAGATAAGGCGCTAGAAACAATTGACCGTGTGCCACTCTCGGCTACGCCGCTGAATTATTTCCTCAAAGAGAACATAAATTTGGCCAATGACACCGAAGTCATTGCCCTGCAAAAAACCTATAATGAATGGCGCGTCACGGCGCGTGACGGCTCGGGGGAAATGGACGGCGCAATTACAATGGTGTTTGATGCCAATACGCTAGCCCTTAAAGAATGGGTCATCGCCGATAGTTTTGGCGGCGAAACGCGTGTTCTATTATCCGAGCTAAAATATAATGAGCGGATCAATCCCCGTCTCTTTGTCCTGCGTGATGAATCGCGCCGTGATAGACGCAGATAACTTATAACTAAACCGGCAAGGGCTCAAACCTTGCCAAAGTTATGTGTAATTTCATAATCGCATCACTTGCATTGTTAAACTAAATTACGTTAAAGACGCATCATTCTAGGGGGATTTAGAATGGATGTTTCAAACATCATATCTGTGGTTTTAACATATGCCGTTCCGGTAGCCTTGGCGGTTATTACGTTTTGGCTCGGCGCTATTATCGCCAGTAAGATCAGCACAGGCGTTGAAAAAGGCTTTAACCGCTCCCCGCAATCTGATCCCAGCCTGTCACGCTTTTTTGCCAGCATCGTGCGCTACCTCATTCTCATCGCTGTCATTATTGCCGCGCTCACAATACTCGGCATTAATACGAATTCTATAACAGGTGTTATCTTGGGTCTGGGCGCGGCCATGGCCTTTATCCTGCAAGACTCTCTAGCCAATATCGCGGCGGGCGTGATGCTGATGTTCTTCCGTCCCTATAAGCTTGGCGATGAGATCGAAGTCGGCGGCGAGGCCGGAAAAGTCACGTCCATTGAGCTCACGGCAACCCGCCTTAAGACCACTGACAATATCGAAATTATTATAGCGAACGGTAATATTTGGGGCAGTGTGCTTAAGAATTATTCCTCACTTGTTAATCGCCGTTTGGATATGGATTTTGGCATTAGCTATGATGCGGACATAGACACCGCTATCAAAGCCATCACCACCGCCGCTGCCGCGCATCCGCTTGTCTTGAAAGACCCTGCACCTTGGGCCAAAGTTGTTCTGCTGAATGAAAGCTCGGTTGACCTTCAGCTTCGGGCTTGGTGCAAAGCCTCTGATTACAGAGCGCTCAAAGCCTCAATTTCTCAGCCCGTAAAGACCGCCTTGGACGCCGCCAATATTGGCATTCCTTATCCGCATGAAATCAAAATTAAGATTAAAACCAAACCCGCGCCCAAAAAGCGCGCCTCTAAATCTAAACCCCAATCAAAGAAAATGAAAAAGGCCTAGCTAGGTCCTAAAAAATATAATGGAGAGTAATATGGCACAAGACGCCACAGACACAGTAACCGATGCCGCCCAAAGCGTCACTGAAATGGCGGGCATGTTCACGCCGGATAAATTGATGGGCTATTGGCAAACGGCTCAGCCTCTTGTCATAAAGCTCGTTATCTCTTTGCTGATCTTATGGATTGGAATGAAGCTCGCTAAATGGCTGTCAAATATGGCCCGGAAGCTTGCCACAAGAAACCCAGCCATTGATGACACGCTTGGAAATTTCTTGGCCTCCATCGTAAAATATATTGTGACGGCCTTTGTCGTCATTGCCGCCATTACTAATCTTGGCGTCGAAACCGCCTCGCTTGTCGCTATGCTCGGTGCGGCCACCTTAGCCATTGGCCTAGCCCTTCAAGGCACGCTCGGCAATGTCGCCGCCGGTGTGATGCTGATGCTCTTCAGACCTTATAAGCTCGGCGATTATGTCAAGGTTGCAGGTGAAGAAGGTATTGTCACCGATATCAATATCTTCACGACCCAGCTTTCTACACTTGATAATATCGAAGTGATTATTGCCAATGGCGAGGCTTGGGGTTCCACAATTCAGAACCTGACCTCCCTCGATGTGCGCCGCGTTGATGTGGATTATGGCATTCACTATGATGACGATATGGATAAGGCGATTAAGATCATCAAAGATACAGCCGCGGCCCACCCTCATGTCTTGTCAGAACCTGACGCGCCTTGGGCCAAAGTCGTTAAGCTCAATGACAGCTCTATTGATATTCAAAGCCGGGTTTGGTGTAAGGCCGAACATTATTGGGATGTGATGTTTGATCTAAACAAATCCATCAAAGAAGCTTTTGATAAAGGCGGGATTACGATTCCATATCCGACAAGTATTGAACTTGATGGTTAAGCCAAGGCCTTACATTTAATTTGATTTGAAGCCGGTTCATATGTCGTGAGCCGGCTTTTTTACTTTAAAGCATTTGAGTCTTTCCCGCGGCTCGGCTATCCCCGCCTCATGAAAATTAAAGTCGCCACTTGGAATATTAATTCTGTTCGCCTTCGGATAGATCAGGTCATTCGGTTTTTAAATGAGCAGCAGCCTGACGTGTTAGGCCTTCAGGAAATTAAATGCGAGACGGATAAATTCCCTAGTCAGCCCTTTATTGATGCGGGCTATGAATTTATCGAAGTCGCTGGAATGAAAGGTTATCACGGCGCGGCGACCGTTTCCAAACTGCCTATGGAGCGCCTGCCGACAAGTTTCTGCCCGCTTGATCACGCCCGTCATGTCAGCACGCGCATTATAGCAGGGCCAGAGGATTTTGAATTTCATAATTTTTATATCCCTGCAGGAGGTGATGTCGCAGACCCTGAGGTCAATGATAAGTTCAAGCACAAACTCGACTTTCTGGAGAATATGCGCTGTTACTTTACAGAGCGTTTTGCCAAAGGGGACGACCAGCAAATCCTGGTTGGGGATTTTAATATCGCCCCGCATGAGAATGATGTCTGGAGTCATAAGCAACTCTTAAAGGTTGTTTCCCATACGCCGCTCGAAGTTAGTATCCTCAAGACATTGCAAGAAACGCATGACTTTACAGATTGCTCACGCCTCTTTGCTGATGACGATGAGAAGCTTTACAGTTGGTGGAGTTATCGCGGGCGGGAGCCTATGAAGAGCAATCGTGGCCGCCGCCTTGATCATATCTGGGTCAGCCCCGCCCTTAAACCTGCAGTCGAAGCAGGTGGAAAATCAGCCCATGAAATCCACGTGCCCTGCCGCGTCTGGGATGCCAAGCCAAGTGACCATGTCCCAATGACACAAGTTTTAGATTTATCCGTTAAATAGAAACACTGAACGCGAAAAGCGCTTGCGCCCCAAAATAAAGCGGGGTGATGAGCAGAGCATTTTTAGAGCTAGGTTTAATGAACCGGTCTCTAGCGACGAACATGTCGGACACCGCGAACATTATTGCGGCTATAATAATATCTAATGTTGTTAAGAATGAGGCTGAAACCATTATCCCAATTATAACAGCATAGCCTACAATAGGTAGGCGCATATTCTTATTGGCCCTACAAGAAAAGTAAAATGCACATAATCCAGAAGTAATCAAAGTGATACTTACACATAGATCTATGATCTATAGGTTTCTCATTTTTAATTGCCCCAAACATTAAACCGTGTTCAAGGAAAGCGAATACATAACCTAGATGCCCTATCGCAAAAGCCGCCATACCAGACATAAATAGTTTCTGAGATTTACGAGACAGTAGCAGCACATCACCGGCAGCACAGGCGATAAGTCCAGCCAATATATATTTTCCATAGACTGTCTCAAGCGCTCCAAATTGCAGCGCCAGAATAACAAAGCCAATTGCGGCCAAGGGTTTAAAGAAAAATTGCGCGCGCCTGTCTTGACGTAACTCCGCCAAAAGTAGCGCAAGGACGACGAGGCCATAAAGGCCTAAAGACATACTCATTTTTTCGGGGGCCTGGGCGGAGGCGGAAGGCCGACTTCACCTGCCAAAGCCGTGAGCACATCATAAATTGTAGAATTTCGGTGCTCAGGCGGAACACCCCCAAGAAAACCGCGCTTAGACGGATCTAAATAAGACATTGGCTCTCCATGTTTTTGAAACACGAAATAGTCAAACATGTGCCGCCAAAGGTTTCGTTCGCCTTCTGATAAATTCTGATAGGCGAGCATTCCATGTATCAACGCAGTGTAAGGGTTTTTTACTTGCGCAGGTTTTTCTGACCACCAATAATTGACGAGCATATTCAGAGGCGCATTGGCGCGCACATGATGCCACCAACCGGCAGGCATATAAATCGCGTCACCCGGCTCTAATGTGCCTGTTACTCTATGCGTTAGCGCGTCCTCAAATCCTGGATGTTTCTCAAAATCAGGGTTATCAAGCGAGGTTAAGCTGACAGGAATCCTCCCCGGGGCAGATTCAAGCGGGCCCGGATAAAGATTATGAAACTGCTCTGGCGGAAATAATGTAAAACTTCGCGTGCCCAAAACGACACAGGCTATATTTTCGCTTAGGTCAAAATGGGTTTGAACCGTGGTTTGATTTCCAATCCAAAGGCGCGGTTGCACGGTCGTCTCTAATAGAGGCAATCGGTGGCCTTCCGAAAAACCTGGGATATAACTCTGGGCATAAAGCGACTGGATAAACCGCGCCTTACCGTCAGCTGATTTTTCAAGCAAGTCTTTGAAAGCCTGAGACACCGTCTGCCGCTCTGTTGTGAAGTTTTGCGAGAGCAAGTCGTCACTATAAGCAAAGCGGCCCTGTATTTCGGGAGGGCCAATTAACGTGTCTTGAAACTGCCCATTGTCAAAATCGCTGAGATATTCAAATAAGGCCGCCGGTCCGCCCTGCTGAGCTTTTTCAACGCACGCCCAGCCTTTGACGAGGCCTCTCATGATAACAGGTTTTATCGCGGGACGAATCTCTGCGTCAAACATCTCCTTAGAGACATTTTCAATGACCGGGATATCTGATGCAGGAACCATAAGGTAAGCCTATAACAGCTTACCTCTGCTGACCAGAAAAGAGCTAACCTAATTCTAGCCTATAACCCCCAGGCTCGGTTACCAATAATGTCGCCACGCCTTTTTCAGGTTCTATTTTTTGGCGAAGGCGGTAAACATGGGTTTCGAGTGTATGGGTGGTGACGCCAGAATTATAACCCCAGACTTCGTGCAGCAGTTCTTCGCGGCCAACAGGTTTGCCGCCCGCGCGGTAAAGGTATTTCAGAATATTTGTTTCTTTTTCAGTCAGGCGAATATCGCGAACAGGGCGTTCGCCTTCAACTTGCGGCGGGGTCAGCTTTTTATAAGCAGGCGCAAATTCATAAGGGCCGACCTGGAAAACGGCATCTTCACTTTGCTCAAAGCTACGCAGATGCGCGCGCAAGCGAGCGAGCAACACCGCAAAACGGAACGGCTTGGTAACATAATCATTCGCGCCTGAGTTCAGCCCCAAAATTTCGTTCATATCGCCATCATTACCCGTAAGCATGACAATCGGCGCAGCGACATTGGCATTACGCATAAGTTGACACGCTTCGGTGCCGAGCATATCCGGCAGGTCAACATCGAGTAAAATAAGGTCAAAGCTATTGGCTTTGGCGGCATTTATGCCTTCTGTTGCAGTTGCAACATCTGTGGTTTCAAATTCATCATAGAGCCCAAATTGCTCGACAAGTTCCTCACGCAGATCATCATCATCATCGATCAGCAAGATGCGTTTTTTTACGGCCATTATATATCCTCTTTAGACCCCTTACGGGATTTCGAGCTCTTTAGACTTGTTTACACTATTAGGCTAATGCCAGTTTAATCGCACTATATCACAAAAAAGAGACCTAACTTGAGTATAATCGTGAACACATCCGCCCACACAATTGAGTTTGAGGGCCAAATTTACCCCTGCCGCATTGGGCGCGAAGGTGCCATTGCCTTTGAAAAGGGCCGCGAGGGTGATGAAAAAACACCCTTAGGAGATTATTCTCTACGCTTCGGTCTTTATCGGGCTGACCGGCTACCAAACCCTAAAAGCGGCTTAACCTTCCGTCCCTTGCGCAAAAATGATGGCTGGTGCGATGATCCGAATGATCCCGCCTATAACCGCTTCATCCGCTTGCCTTATAATGTGTCCCACGAAAAGCTATGGCGGGAGGACGGGGCCTATGACGTGATCCTAGTTATGAACCATAATGACAGCCCCCCCGAAGCTGGATTGGGCAGTGCTGTCTTTATTCATGTTGCACAAGCTGATGACAGAAAGACTTTGGGATGCGTCGCCCTAGCGCCGGAAGTGATAGTAAGATTATTACCGCGTTTAAAAACGGGAATGGACGTAAATATTCAATTATAATCCCGATCTCCAAATAGGGCTGACCCTATTCTGACATGCGTTGCGCCCATTTCTATCGCGGTTTCAAAATCTCCGCTCATTCCCATGGAAATTGTTTTCAGGCCATGCTCATCGGCCAGTTTTTTTAGCAACCAGAAATGCGGAGACGCCGCTTCGCCAACAGGCGGAATACACATCAAACCTTCGGGAGTTATATCGTAATTGCGCTTAAGCCGTGTCAAAAATCCCGCCAGCTCCTTAGGCGAAATTCCGGCTTTTTGCTCTTCCTCACCTGTGTTGACCTGTACCAATAGGCGCGGCATGCGACCCACTTTATCTGCAGCTTTGATAAAAGCTTTAGCTAGTTTTTCTCGGTCAAGCGTCTCAATAACATCAAAAAGCCTGATCGCGTCTTCAGCTTTATTTGTCTGCAGCGGCCCAATGAGACGCAGCTCAATCTCTTTGCGGTTTTCCGCAAAGCTCTCGCCCCATCGTTTCTGCGCTTCCTGTACGCGGTTCTCTCCAAACACGGTCTGCCCTGCGGCTAACATCTGCGCGATACGATCATCAGGTTGAACCTTGGAAACCGCGACCAAGACTTGCGAGTCACTGCGCTCTGCACGCTTGGCAGCCTCAGCCATTCGCTCTAGGATGAGGTCACGTTTTTTAGAAATTGGAAGTTCATCAGACATGTGCGCGGCTTACCCCGAATGGGATTATAAGGGAAGAGAGACAATTCCTTCGGTCGCGACAAAACTCTATCAGGCGCGGGAAAAGCCCTGCCGCTTATCACCTCTTATATTTATGACAGACCCATCGCGCGTTCCCGATGTCGTAACCGCCGCGGGAAAACTTCCGAGAAGAACTGCCATTATATATCGGCATTTTGGCAGCGCCCATAGATTTGTGGATGCAGAAAACTTAAGGCAAGTCACCTTTGAACGCGAGCAACAACTCCTCATAGGGGATGACCCCGCCCTTGCAATCGACATTGGAGCTGACGGCGTTCACTTTAAGCGCGGCGCCAAGGTGAAAGCCCCAACGCTGTGGCGGCAACGCTGTCCAGATTGGCTCATCTCAATGGCAGGACTAAAGTTGGGCCAATATCAAGGCGATATGACTGTTCTGGATGGGCTTTTAGTCTCGTCCATATTCCCAAGTGAAAGCCCCAGCGCTGGAGAGCCTATAGGCATTCAGGGTTTTTCCAATAAAGTTAGCACCTTACCTGTTCCTGTCTTTGCGCTAGGCGGCATCAATAAAACAACAGCGCCAAAGCTTCTCGGCTCAGGCGCTGCAGGTATAGCAGGGATTGGGTTTGCTCTCTAAAACTTAAAGCCACCTTCGATAAAGACCGCTGTCGCTTTTTCTTTTTGCGAGCTGATAATATTGCCTGTCGCCAGAGGTGTTGTGCGTTCGATATATTGCACGCCCGTTCCAAGGCTAAAGCGTTCAAATTCACGCATGACGCCAAAGACAAATTGATCTGATTTCAGATCGACATTTTTATCATTGGCATGGCCGTAACTCGCGGTGAAGCCATAAGCCGAGGGCTTCCACGTAATGCCCGCATCATAAGCGGTATAATCTCCATCGCTAAGCGCATTATTACTTTGCAAATATGAACCGCCAGCTGTCCAGTCACCGAGCGAGATTTCAAGGCCTGTATTCCACGCTTGCAGATCATCAAATCCGGCCAGAACAATTTCGTTTTTGGCCGTGGCATATGTCGCTGTGGCTTCGACCTTGAGGCCATTATCAAATTTACGGTCAAGCGAGAGACCCACTTCCATGACATCTTTGAGATCAGGCGCAAGCGTACCAGATTCGTCTTTGCTGTTTTTGCGCACGCAATAATCAACCCCGCAAGCGCGCGCGTTAAAGGCGTAAGACGCGCCGAGCTGAACTCCAACACCGATTTTATCACCCAAAAGGCGCGGCGTTGTATAAGTGATTTTCTCAGAAAACCCTGACGCATCATTGACGGTTTTAACGCTGTCCAGACCTGTATAGTCGACAGCTGAATTAGAGGCATTGACGATCATTAGGCTCGGTGCGCCCAGAGAGAAGAGATAAGCCGCGCCGTCATCCCGGCCCGCTGTGACGTCACCATAAGCGGTGCGCAGGAATAAATGCGCGCTTTCAAGCGCCACCTGTGTTTCCGTCGCGTTGCTGGGGCCACTACTGTAAAACTGTGAGGTATGTCCACGAAGCCCCGTTGGAACCCCCGCCACCAAAGTGCCGTTACATCCCGCAACACCCGGAGGACAATCCCCAACACGTCCGCCAAAGCCGCGGCGATAACGGTCATAATCTTCGCGCAATTCAAGGTTCACGCCATATTCCATACCGCCATCGGTAATAGCGCTGGCCTCAAGCTCTAATCGGCCATGCGCGACAAAATCAAAATCTTTTTCATCTTCTCCAGCGCGGTCCACAAAAGCCCCACCAATTTTCATAAAGCCCTGCGCCGCAAGCTTAATCCCGCCAAGGCCAAATTTATCAAGCCATTTATTGCGAGGCTTTCGGGCTTGAGGTGCAGCCGAGAGAGGGGTGGCCGCTTGACGAGGTGCATAATTTTGAGCTGTAGGAGCTTGATACTCATATTGGCCTTTTTCACGGCCCGGATAATAAGCTCCGCTATCAGAGGCCGCGGGTGCACTGCCGGCAAGCTCTTCGGAGCCATAGGTCTTAGAGCCATAAGTCTTAGAGCCATAAGTGCTCTCTGTTTTAGGCTGATAATTATAGCTACTGCTTTCAATTTGATTTCGCGCCGTGTCTTGCAGGGAGTTCGTGCTTGGCGTGACCGTCAAGGGTTCATCAAAAATTTCGACATCTGAATAAGAGCTGCTACTCGGCGCAATAGAACTCGGCGCGGCAGGAGCGGACGGAACACTATCTTCTGTCTCCCACGCTTGTTTCTTTGTTTTTTTAGCAAAAGGAGAACTGGTGGTTTGAGCGGTAGCGACAGTCATGACGCCAAGGCCAGAAATCACAAGCGGCACAATAAGGGATTTTCCCCGAAAATGAGTTGGCATGGGTGTCTCCGAATGCCGCGCCTCAGCCTTAAGTAGGCCTCAAGCCGCGTTAACCATAATATGTGTCCTTAATGTGCGGGGCTTCCCTAAAAAATGGTTAACAAATCTTAAATCCCTGCGGTTTTATGGGGGATTATGTATATTAAAGCCCCGTAATTTCCTGATAGCAGGACTAGGCGCGGCGGTTTTTAGTGTTATAACGCCCAGAAGAATTTAAGAATGATTTGATGCTTACGGAGCAATCTTGATGACAATTTCACGCACACGCGTCCCGGCCCTATTAGTTTCTACTGTGATGGCCTCTGTTCTTTTAACAGCTTGCGGGACGCTCGGTATTGGTAAAAGCAAAGCTAAAAAGCAATCTCGCGCCATCTCAACAGCCCAAGCGCCAAATATGGGCGTGAACTCATTTTTATGGCGTGCTTCTCTTGAAACGTTGAACTTTATGCCGCTTGAGCAAGTTGATCCATTTGGCGGGGTTATCGTCACGGATTGGTATGCCAGTGCCGAAGCGCCTAATGAGCGGTTTAAAGCCAATGTTTATATCCTCGACACGAATCTAAGGGCGGATGCCTTAAAGACATCCATCTTTAAGCAAACGCGCTCTGCGGGTGGATGGCAGGACGCGTCTGTTGATGCCGATACAGCACGCCAGATTGAAAACGCTATCCTGACCCGCGCCCGTCAGCTCTATATTGCTACGGTTGACGGTCAGTAAGGCCCTCTTAAATATTTGAGAAAAGAGGCCCTTAATGAGGCCTTTTTTTGTGCCCTGTCTCTGCTATAGACAGCGCTTAAATTTCTGATGTTAAGAGCCATATAATGAGTGACGATAACGCCCGATATAATGCCGCCGAGGTTGAGCCGCGCTGGCAGGCCGTGTGGGAAAAAGGAGATATTTACCGCGCCGATGATAAGAGCGATAAGCCCAAATTCTACGCGCTAGAAATGTTCCCTTATCCGAGCGGTAGAATCCATATGGGCCATGTGCGTAATTACGCGATGGGTGATGTTGTGGCGCGTTATAAAAAGGCGCAAGGCTTTGAAGTGCTGCACCCTATGGGCTGGGACTCATTTGGCATGCCCGCCGAGAACGCGGCCATCGCCACAGGTGGTCATCCGAAAGATTGGACTTACGGCAATATTGACGCGATGAAAGCGCCGATGAAGCGGTTAGGATTTGCGCTGGATTGGAGCCGTGAATTCGCGACCTCTGATGAAGCCTATTACAAACAGCAACAGGCGATTTTCCTGAAATTTTGGGAAAAAGGCCTCGTTTACCGCAAGACCGCTAAAGTCAATTGGGACCCCGTAGACAATACGGTTCTCGCCAATGAACAGGTCATAGACGGCAAAGGCTGGCGTAGCGGCGCGGTGGTTGAACAGCGCGACATGGATCAGTGGTTTTTTAAGATTACAGAATATGCAGAGGAGTTACTTGAAGGATTAGACACACTCGACCGCTGGCCTGAGAAAGTGCGGACGATGCAGGCCAATTGGATTGGGAAATCTGAGGGTTTGCAGATGCGGTTTGAATGGACTGGTTCATCAAAAGATATCAAAGTCTTTGGTAAGAAAATACTGACAATTGCAGAACACGCAGATGCAGGTGACGGAGTCCACCCTGACCGACAAGCAAATGTTCTAAATTATATTTCAGAAGGCATCGAGGTCTTCACGACAAGACCAGATACGCTTTTTGGTGCAAGCTTTATTGCCGTATCGCCAGACCATCCAATATTAAAACAGATGGAACAATCCTCTACCGAGGTAGAGGCCTTTCAAGCTGAATGCGCCAAAATCGGAACATCGGAAGAAGCTATCGCCCAAGCACCAAAACTTGGTTTAGACACTGGCCTCCGTGTCAAACACCCCTTTGATGAAACTAAAACCCTCCCCGTCTGGATCGCGAATTTCGTTCTTATGGGTTATGGTACAGGCGCTATTTTTGGCTGCCCCGCCCATGACCAACGCGATTTTGATTTTGCGACGAAATACGGTCTGCCGATTTTACCTGTGGTTCAACCCCCACACCCCAATCATCCCCGCGAAGGCGGGGATGAACGGAAGTTGGAGGAGGCCTATGTTGGTGAAGGCACACTGATTAATTCTGGCTTCCTCAATGGCCTCTCCAAAGAGGCAGGCATCAGCGCCGCCATCACCAAAATCGAAGAGATTGGCCTGGGCCAAGGCGTCACACAATACCGCCTACGCGATTGGGGTGTTAGCCGTCAGCGTTATTGGGGTTGTCCTATTCCTGTGATTAAATGCGAAGCTTGCGGGCCACAGCCTGTGGCGGAAGCCGACCTACCCGTTCAGCTCCCTTATGAGGATATCGATCTGAACATTCCGGGTAACCCACTCGACCGTCACCCGACATTTAAAACAGGGACTAAAGAGAATCCTGTGACCTGTCCGAAATGCGGTGAGCCTGCCGAGCGCGAAACCGATACGCTTGATACCTTTGCGGATAGCTCTTGGTATTTTGCGCGCTTTGCCGGCGGCAATACAGAAGACACTCCCATTGGCGCAGCCGCTAATGACTGGCTGCCCGTCGATCAATATGTCGGCGGAGTCGAACATGCTGTGCTGCATTTATTATATGCGCGTTTCTTTACGCGCGGCCTCCGCGATTGCGGATTGCTTGACCTCCCAAGCGGGGAACCTTTTGCAGGCCTCTTCACCCAAGGCATGGTGACCCATGCGGTCTTTACAGATGAAGACGGCGAATATGTCATGCCCGCCGATGTCATTGAGGGCGGCAATCAGCTGCTTCATATTGAGAGCAAAAAACTCATCTCCAAGGGCGAGGTCATTAAGATGTCCAAGTCCAAGAAAAATGTCGTCGACCCGGATGAAATTATCGAGGGTTACGGCGCGGATGTGGCGCGCTGGTTTGTCCTCTCTGACTCTCCGCCTGAACGGGATGTCGAATGGACAGAATCTGGCGTCATCGGCGCGTGGCGTTTTTCCAAAAAGGTTTGGAGCCTTGTTGCGGACAGTGAGAAAATGAACCCGCTCTCTGTGGCGACCGATGCCACAGGTGACGCCCTCGCCCTGCGCCGCTTTGCCCATAAAGCACTTGAAAAAATCACGGCGGGGATTGAGAGCTTCCGCTTTAACACCTCTGTCGCGCAGATTTATGAGCTCACCAATGCACTAAAGAAATATAAAGGCGAAGACGCCGCCAAAGCGGAAAGCTTAGGTATTCTCATCCGCGTCATCGCGCCTTTCATGCCGCATCTGGCGGAAGAGTGCTGGTCGCATTTGGGCGGCGCAGGTCTATGCTATCACGCGCCATGGCCGGAGGTTGATCCCGCCATGCTCGTCGAAGATGAAGTCACCCTGCCTATTCAGGTTAATGGCAAGCGCCGTTCTGAACTATCTGCACCGAAAGACATCTCAAAGGAGGACGCGGAAAAACTCGCTTTGGCTGACGAGGCCGTACAACGCGCCATTGATGGCCTAACGGTAAGGAAAGTCATTGTTGTTCCCGGACGAATTATCAATATAGTGGCGTCATGATGAAAAAAATTATTATTGCGGCTTTGGCCCTTCCTCTCCTCACAGCGTGCGGATTTACGCCCATGCATGGCAGTAGCCTCGGCGCGAATGCCGCCAAATTTGAGGATATCTCAATCCAAATCAATGATGGACGTGATGCGGGGGATAAAGAGGCCGGGTTTTTAGTCATGCAGCGGCTACGGGATCGTATTGGCGAAAATACTGGCAAACATATTTTAGAGTTGACCCCAAAACTAAGGCGTCAACGCCTCGGTATTTCTGCCGATGATGTCGCCTCCCGCTACGATTCTATCCTAGAAGTGAATTACAAACTTATGGATGCCAAAACGGGCCGTATTTTGAACAAAGGTAAAGTCAAGGGCACTTCGACCTTCGGAGCGCCAGTTGACCCTTACGGAATTGTGGCCGCAGATAATAATGCCAAGCAGCAGACCGCCAAAGAAGTGGCTGACCGCCTTTTGGTTAAACTTGCGGGCTATTACGCCGATCAAAAATAATGAAGCTCACCGGCGCCCGCGCTAATAAATTTGTCTCGGCGCCGCAAGCTGATATTATTGGCGTGCTGCTCTTTGGGCCGGATCGCGGCCTTGTTAAAGAACGCGGCGGATTACTGACGAAATATTATCTGCCCAATCCCGATGATGCCTTCGCGGCAACGGTCTTGACGGCGGATGACTTAACGGGCGATCCTGCCAAGCTTGCAGATGAAATGTCGGCCCTCTCAATGTTTAGAGATGCGCGGCTTGTGCGCTTGCGTCTGGACCATGAAAGAAACGGCGCGGCTATCGCCAAAATCATCAAAAGTTTTGATACCGAACCCGGCAAAGCGGAGGCTAAGTTAATCGTAGAAGCGGGTGACCTCTCCCCCCGTTCCGCTGTGCGCAAAGCCTTTGAGGCCGCCGGGAAATTTGCGGCCATTGGCTGTTACGCCGCCAACACAGCAGATCTGTCCAATTTGGTTCGCACAAGCCTGAATGAGCATTCCATCGCCATTAACAATGACGCATTGGCTTTATGGACGCCGCTTTTGGAAGGCGATTATGCCATGGCCCGCAGCGAGATTGAGAAAATGGCGCTATATAAAGGGTATGGGTCTGAGGTTGAGGCTCGCGTAACTCTTGATGATATACGCACCCTTGCTGCCGGCGGTCAAAACGTCTCCATTGACGATATTATCATGAATGCCATGAGCGGGAATGTCACTGAATGCGATGCCAGCTTTCGCCGTGCGGTTGCGGGGAAAATGAATAGCGCAGTCATATTGCGCAGTTTGCAACGTCATATCGGGCGGCTACTCGAAGCCAGCGCCAATATGGATAGCGGCGAGAGCGCCGAAGGGGCCTTACGCTCCCTACGCCCGCCCGTCTTTCGTATGCAAGAACGCGCCTTTTTAGGCCAGCTGCGCATTTGGCCCGGCACCATGCTCCGCCGCGCCCTCTCGCAAAGTTTGGAAGCTGAGAAACAATTAAAAACAGCGGGCGCGCCTGTTGACGCGATAACAGGCCGCCTCCTATTGGCCCTCTCAGGTTATGCGGGTAAGCGGAGATAACATCCTCTTGGGGCGCAAAATTAAATATAAGCGGGAACGAATATTTCCGCGAGACATTAGAGATATATGATGGAACAGATTGCAGAGCAGTGGGCGCATGCGCGCGAGACATTCCCCGAACTTTTAAGCCTGTTGATGAATATATCAGCGGCGCTAGTGATATTATTTTTCGGACTTATTTTTGCACGCTGGATGCGCAGACGGCTTCGTAATTCAAAAATAGGGTCTGGGCACATTGATGCAACGCTTAAGCCCGTTATTGCAACGAGCATTTTTTATCTCATTCTAGCGGTTACCTTCTATGCCTTTTTGACAAAATTAGGCGTGCCTTCGACAAGCTTATTAGCCGTTTTTGGGGCAGCAGGATTAGGTATCGCCTTAGCTCTGAAGGATACACTCTCAAATATTGCGGCGGGCGTTATGTTGCTATTTTTACGGCCGCTTAAAATTGGCGAATTTGCTGAAACCTCTAATTATGCTGGCACAGTTGTCGAGATCGGACTCTTTGCCACAACCCTTAAAAATCTGGAGGGCATCTTTATTTATGTGCCCAATAGTGAAGTTTGGCGCAATCGTTTGCAGAATTTCTCGCGCCATTCAGAACGTAAATTTATCGAAACCATTGGTGTGGGATATGACAGCGACCTTCAAAAAACCAAGGCGCTTCTTTTGGACGTGATGCAAAATACGCCTGATATCATGAACACCCCAACACCGCCAGAATGTTACATTATGAATTTCGGCGACAGCGCCATTACCGTGTCGTGCCGCTGTTGGCTCCCAGCAGATAATTGGCTCCTGCGCGCCTCTAATTTACGCATCGATATTAAATCCGCCCTCGATAAAGAAGGCATAGACATCCCCTTCCCGCAACGCGTGGTCACGACCAAAGCGGGTTAGTCAGGCTCTTGTTAAAACGTTATTTCGGTCTTAGGCTTTGCTCATGACCGATATGACGCCTGACCAAATTACCAAAGCGCTTGAAGCAGGGATTATTACGCCGTCCCAAGCTGAGGCTATGCGGGCCAAGACGAGTGTCCCAGATAATGATCTAGCGCAGATTGGTAATGAAGATGAGATGCGGTTTTTGCGTTCATTCTCTGATGTCTTTATTGCCATTGGCGTTGGCATATTTGGATTTGGTCTTTCCGTTGTTGCGGGGCTGATGGGCGGCGGCGTCTCTTTCCTTTTGGCCGCCATCGTCATGTGGCTCATGGCTGAGTATTTTGGCCGCAAACGCCGCGCCCATTTACCCACCCTTATCACCGCTTTGGCGTTTCTCATTTTTACGCAGCGCGGCGTTCAAGCCGTATTAGGCGATATGGGGTTTGGCGGGGACATTATGACGGCGCTGATTACCTTGGGCGCAATGCTGCTCTTTTACCTGCGTATACGCCTTCCTTTTTGCATTGCGCTGATTGCTTTAGCAGGACTTTATCTTGCAGCAGCTCTTGTCGGGCGCATTGCTCCCGAATTTCTAAGCTCACAATTTGGGCTTGGGTTGTTCCTGAGCGGGCTTACTATTTTCACCATAGCGCTTGCCTATGATATGCGGGACAAGCACCGTACCACACGCTTTGCTGATAATGCCTTTTGGCTACATTTTTTGGCGGCCCCCCTCATTATTCACGGCCTCGCGCTGCAAACAGTTTCGCTGAAAAAAGATGTGCTCTTTGGCTTTGTCCCTATGGTCAGTTTGGACAGAGGAGACGCCGCGATCGTCATGTTTATCGTCTCGGTAATTACGCTGATCGGCCTGGCCATAAACCGCCGCGCCTTAATCGTGTCCTCATTGGGCTATGCCGCCTTTGCGATCGGATATCTCTTTGACGGAACAGGCATGGGCTTTGGGACAGTTGTTGCCGCGACATTATTATTGCTCGGCGCAGCGATTATTTTTCTTGGCGCAGCATGGCATACAGCGCGTAACGGATTGCTGAAAATCTTGCCAAATTTACCCATCTTCCCGCCGCCTTTTGACCCGCATTATAAGTCTTGATTTAAATATTTAGCTCACCATTTAGGGGCTATGACAGATTTTACCCCCCGAGAAATAGTCTCCGAACTGGACCGCCACATTGTTGCCCAAAGTGATGCCAAACGTGCCGTCGCTATTGCGCTGCGTAATCGCTGGCGCCGCCGCCGCGTATCAGATGATTTGCGCCATGAAGTGACGCCTAAAAATATACTCATGATTGGGCCGACAGGCGTGGGTAAAACAGAAATTTCTCGCCGCCTCGCCAAGCTCGCCCAAGCCCCCTTTATTAAAATCGAAGCGACAAAGTTTACCGAGGTTGGCTATGTCGGCCGTGACGTTGAGCAAATTATTCGAGACCTCATTGAGGCCTCTATTTCCCTGCTACGCGAAACCAAGCGCGAGCAAGTTAGCGCCCAAGCTGAACTGGCCGCAGAGAAGCGTATTCTCGATGCTCTTGTTGGGGAAGGTGGCCGCGAATCCACACGTGATAAATTTCGTCAACAGCTGCTCAAAGGTGAACTTGATGAAACCGAAGTTGAGCTTGAAATGTCCGATAATGGATCGCCCTTTCAAGGCTTTGAAATCCCTGGGCAGCCCGGCGCCTCTATGGGTATGATGGATTTATCTGCGCTTCTCGGCAAAGGCGGCAAGACCAAGAAAGTGACCATGAAAATTGGTGACGCCCATGGGCCGCTCCTCTCTGAAGAAGCTGATAAGCTGCTGGATGATGACGCGATTAAACGCGAAGCCGTAGAACTGGCAGAGCAAGACGGTATCGTTTTTCTCGACGAAATTGATAAAATCACCACGCGCTCTGATGCAAGGGGCGGGGATGTGTCCCGCGAAGGCGTGCAGCGCGACTTACTCCCACTAATTGAGGGCACAACGGTTTCGACAAAATATGGTCCCGTTAAGACAGATCATATATTATTTATCGCGAGCGGCGCATTTCATGTCGCCAAGCCATCGGACTTACTGCCTGAACTTCAAGGCCGCCTGCCTATACGCGTCGAGCTTCGCGCGCTAACCGAAGAAGATTTCGTGCGCATCCTCACCGAACCCGAAGCGAGCCTAATTAAGCAGTATAAAGCCCTGATGGCGACCGAGGATGTTACCCTTGATTTTACCAAAGACGGCATTGCCGAAATTGCAAAGATATCGGCCGACGTAAATGCAAGTGTCGAGAATATCGGCGCAAGACGCCTGCACACCGTTATGGAACGCCTCCTCGATGATATCAGTTTTAAAGCCACAGATAAGGGCGGCGAGACGGTCGTGGTGGATAAAGCTTACGTTAAGGAGCATGTCGGCAAACTCGCGGCCGATCAGGATTTGAGTAAGTTTATTTTGTGATCCAATCGTTCCCCTCATCCTGAGGAGAGAGCATAGCGAACGTCTCGAAGGACCGTTCCTACGGGCGCCAACCCTTCGAGTCCCGCCGCTTTGCGTCGCCTTAGGGTGAGGACATTTTAAAGCTCACCCCTTCAAAAACACATACCAGGCCCCGCTCCCGCCATGTTTAATATGCGCTTGGGCGTAGGTCGCGATTAACGGTCTTATTTGTGGGTCGCCTATCCAGCTAATGAAATTTCGGCGGAGTACGCCTTCACCTCTTAGACCTTTACCCGTTACAACTAACACGCATTTATGATTACGGTTAGAGGCGCGGATGATGGCTTTCATCAAGGCAGGTTTCGCCTGTGCTTGGGTCATATCGTGCAAGTCAATTTTGGAGTCTATGGTGACTTGGCCGCGGCGGGTTTTTTTATCTTGGTTGGGCTCCAAGCTTTGTGGGAGGCCGCGCGGCGTGGGCGCGATATCAGGCGGGAGGCGCAGCATATGGGCAAAGTCTTCGGTTGTGGGATCTGTCGGCGGGAGCGGTCTTGCGGATTTCGGGCCCTTTTCATATCGGCGCGGCGCAACGGTTTTGGCTACACGTGTCCAAACGGTTTTCTCTTCAGGCTTTAAGGGGCGCCCAGTTTTGGACTTTCTAGTCACTTACCCAATACCAATGGGTTTCGGCGCAATGGCTTTGGGTACCAATATTGTCCAACGCACAGGATGTTTCATTACGCCAGCCTTGTCCCCTGCAATATTTCCGGGACCGAAAAATAAATCCCCGCGTAGCGGGCCGCGAATAGCGCTGCCTGTATCTTGTACGGAGACCAAAACGCCCGTTTTTTTACCTTTATAATCACCCGGCTTCTGCGGCAAAGTTGTCTCAAGCCAAGCTAGAGTTCCATATGGATGATAGCGCGGGTCCACCGCCATTGAGCCCATGGCTGTCAGCGGGACACGCATTGCGCCGCGCGGGCCTTGGCCTTTAGCAATTTTTTGCTCGGTAAAGAAAATATAGCGCGGGTTTTCATTCATCAGTGCGCGGGTTTTTTCGGGCCCGGCCCGTTCCATCCAATCGCTAATCGCTTGCTTGCTCGCTTGCTCCACTGTCATTTCTCCGCGCGAGACTAAGACCTTGCCGATTGATTTATATTTACGGCCATTATTGGCGGCATATGCCGCGCGCACTATTGAACCGTCTTTAAATTTAATGCGGCCTGACCCTTGGATTTGCATAAAAAACACATCAATCGGTTTTCCATAAGCAATGACGCGTGACCAATTTGGGCCAAGTTGTGAGCGTTCTAAATTTTGTACCAGCTCAGATTTAGGTTTTGCCAATATGGGTTCGGAATAAATCGGGTCAGCGGTTTTCCGCACGTCAATTTCAGGCTCGTAATATCCTGTCAGCAATCCTTCATCACCATCAGGTCTCGCAAGGACAAGTGGGGCGAATTGATCTTCAAAAAAGCGGCGCGCTTCTTTGCGGCTATCACCGACAAAGAAGGCTTCATCACAGGCCGGCATCCAATCATTATAGCGGCCATATTCGGGTTGGCGGGGATTAAGCTCTGCCGCGAGATCTGCTTTGGCAAAACTAGCGCAGCTCGCAAGAAAAGATTTAAGCGCAGGACGCTGATCGGCGTCACGCCAAAAAGGAAGATCTGAATACCATTTGGGCGTTTCGAAAATTTCAACCTCGAGCGGAAGATCGGAGGGCGGCGGGGGCGGGGCGGCCTCTTCTTCCAGAGGTTCAATCACGTCGATTTCAGGCTCAGCCGAAGGCGCAGCGGCAATTTCTTCTTTTAGCTCAGGCGAAGGTTCTGGCGCAGATATAACAGAGTCTTTTTCTGTTATTTCAGGCTGAGGCGGAACCGCAATAGTTGCGCAAGCCGAGAGCGACAGAATTGCCGCAGCAGAAAGTAATCTGCGCAGCATGATCTATTTTTTAGTATCAGGTGTCGGGTCGGCTTCTAGCGCATCACCTTCACTGGGCGAGACATCGGATAAGCGCCAATTGATATCAGATGATTTTACGTTGCGTTCAAATGTCCAAACTTCAGAAATACTAGAGAGAATATCCGGATCGCCTTGAACAACATTTCCGTCCTTATCCATCAATGCGGATGTCAGTTCTGATTCGTAAAGCACTTCGATACGGGCCATTTTCCCGTCAAGCTCAGCTTCTTTGATCATGGCTTTGCGCAGACGGCCCAAATCCGTGACTTGCGTTAGATTATCCGCTTCTCGCGCATCAATCGCCTCTGCATAGACTTTGTAAACATCAGAGGTCAGTAAAGACTCAAGTTGTTCGCGATCTCCGGCCGCAAAGGCCTCAAGGATCATTGAATAAGCTGCTTTGGCCCCATCCATAAAATATGCGGGAGAAAAATTACTATCCGCGGCGGCGATGGCTTCGAGACCTGTGGGAGGCGTATTTGAGCTGTTTAACTGAACAACTTTATTATTTGCACTCTCGCTATCTTTGATCGCTTTTTCAGCATCAAAACCAGATTCAGGCCCTTGGCCAACGGATTTTCCAAGAACACTATAAAGCATAACACAAACGATTGTTGCGATGGCAGCATAGAGAATGACTTCATACATGCGGAACTAATCCTTATTTTCGGTGCTTAGGTTGAATTTTATACGCGTGAGCACCAGTTATGTGTGGAGATAGGCGCTAATAGCCCATCTCGCAATAAGCAATTGCCCGGCTGACTGCACTATGTTAGCGAGCGGCCTGAAATTAAGTAACGGGAGACCGGATATTATGGCGAAAAAGCCAACCAAAAAAGAGCTAGCGGCCCAGAAAGCTGCGGAAGAGGCGGCCGCAAAAGCCGAAGCTGAAGCCAAGGCCACTCAGCAAGAGGCCGTACAAGGCCCGATGCTCAGCGTCTTAGCGCAATATACTAAAGATCAAAGTTTCGAAAACCCAAATGCGCCTGATAGTTTACGCTCCGGACTTGAAGCCCCTGCTATTAGTATCGGTATCGAAATTGGCCGCCAAATGCTCGAAGGTGATAATGTCGAAGTGACATTGATGCTCAAAGCCGAAGCGATACGCGGCGAACAAACGGCCTTTATTGCAGAATTGGAATATGCTGGGCTCTTTGCCTTCCAAGGCGTTAGCGTTGAAGAAATTCAGCCCCTTATCCTGATTGAATGTCCGCGTTTGCTCTTTCCATTTGCTCGCCAGATTATGGCCGATATGACACAAAATGGCGGATACCCGCCCATCATGTTGGAGCCGCCGGACTTTGCAGCCATGTTCCGCGACGAGATGATGCGCCGCGCGGCAGAGCAACCAACAAATTAAATTTAAGGCTCCTGTTTCAGGGGCTTTTTTTATTATTTTATTTTGGAGTAACCCGCAGGAGTTTACCATTTTCGGGGTCATCCGTCAAAACTAGTATCGCGCCGCTTTGATCTATTCGTACATCGCGGACACGCTCTCCTAAATCTGATAAAAGACTTGTCTCTCCAAGAGACGCGCCGTTTTCCAAATCAATACGGCGTAGATCTTTTGAGACCAAGCCGCCAATCAAAGCATCTCCGTTCCATTTTGGAAACATATCTCCGCGGTAAATAGCCAGACCTGAGGGCGCAATTGAGGGGACCCAGTCATGCACCGGGCCAGTCATACCCTCATATGTTTTAAAAGGACTTATTTTTGCGCCGTTATAGTCCAAACCCGTTGTCGCGATCGGCCAGCCATAATTCTGGCCGGGTTTAATAAGATTAAGCTCATCTCCGCCGCGCGGGCCGTGTTCATGTTCCCAGAGATTTCCTGTCTCTCTATCATAAGCCAAGCCTTGAACATTTCGGTGTCCATAGGAATAAATTTGCGGTTTGCCGCCTAATTTAGGGTTATTGGAAGGTGTGCCCCCATCGCGGTTTAAACGCACAATTTTGCCGAGGTGAGAGTCAAGGTTTTGCGCTTCTTCGCGGTAAGCGAAACCATCACCTAATGTTAGAATAAGTGTATTATCAGGCAGAAAAACAATCCGTCCGCCAAAATGGGAGGCGGCCGCTTTGGGCGGCGAGGCCCGGAAAATAATACTCGCGTTTTCTAATGTGTCCCCCTTTAAAGAGGCTCTTAGCAAAGCTGTGCCATTCTCTTTGGGGCCGCCATAAGCGTAAGAGATATATAGCTCTTTACTTTGGTCAAAATCCGGTGCGGGGGCGACCTCCAAAAGACCGCCCTGCCCTGCAACATAAATATCATCAGGTAATCCTGTGATCTCTGTTTTTGCGTTTCCTATAATTCTAAAAAGCTTACCCCCGCGCTCTGTCACAAAATATCCTTGGGAGGTTTCAGCCACAGACCAAGGCGCACTAAAACCCTTGGCGAGTGTTTCAATCGTAAATTCTGAAATTGGTATTTCTTTAACATCAGGCTCAGGCTGAGGTTCGAGGCAAGCTGTTAAAGCAATCGCAGAAATGAGTGTCAGAACCTTGCGCATAAATGCCTCTTATTGACCTGACGTTATCTTAGACCTAGCTTAAAGAAAGACAAGGAGAGGCTTATGCTTAAATTTCTGAAACGTGTCGGGGCGTGGCTTGCCGCTGTTTTTGTCACAGTTATTTTAGCTGTAGCCTTACAAACGCAAAATATTATTTCCCGCCTGGGTAATCTGGGCGCAGATATAGGGTTTGGTGAACGGCTTTCTATGACCACCTATGATATCAGTCACCTTGGAACACTTTATGGAATTTTTATTACGCTTGCTCTTGGATTCGCCTTTCTTGCCGGGGGTCTTCTTTATCGCGGCGTAAAGTTTGGCCGTCCTCTCATTTATAGTGTTGCCGGAGGTGTCGCTATGCTTGTCCTGCTTTTTGCAATGAAAGAAGCTTTCTTTGATGTGCATATTATAGCCGGAGCGCGAGATGCGCTCGGTATAAGTCTTCAAATCTTGGCAGGAGCTTTGGGCGGATGGGTTTTTGCCTATCTCACCCGCAATTTAACTGTAAATAAAAAGGCGGCTCACTAGCCGCCTAAATATTCTCCTAGGTATTCATAGAGTCAAAGAACTCTGAATTGTTCTTATTATCTTTGAGTTTCCCAAGCAGAAACTCAATGGCATCCATCGTGCCCATAGGATTTAGGATACGGCGCAAAACATAGGTCTTTTGTAGCTCAACGGGATCAAGAAGAAGCTCTTCCTTACGTGTACCGGACTTGGTCACATCTATAGCCGGGAAGATACGCTTATCCGCGACTTTACGGTCAAGCACCAATTCAGAGTTACCCGTGCCTTTAAATTCCTCAAAAATAACTTCATCCATACGGGATCCTGTATCGATCAGCGCTGTCGCAATAATGGTCAGAGACCCGCCCTCTTCAATATTTCGCGCGGCGCCAAAGAAGCGCTTAGGACGCTGGAGCGCATTAGCATCAACACCGCCCGTTAAGACCTTACCAGAGCTTGGCACAACAGTGTTATAAGCGCGGCCCAAACGGGTGATTGAGTCGAGAAGAATAACAACGTCTTTTCCATGCTCTGTAAGGCGTTTGGCTTTTTGAATGACCATTTCAGCAACTTGAACGTGGCGTGTCGCTGGTTCATCAAATGTTGAAGACACAACCTCACCCTTAACGCTGCGCTGCATATCCGTCACTTCTTCCGGGCGCTCATCAATTAAGAGTACAAGCACATAACATTCAGGATGATTTCTCTCGATGGAGTGAGCGATATTTTGAAGAAGGACAGTTTTACCTGTACGCGGCGGCGCAACTATCAAGGCCCGCTGTCCTTTACCAATAGGCGCCACAATATCAATAATCCGGCCTGAAATATCTTTACGAGTCGGATCTTCTATTTCCATTTTCATCCGCTCATCTGGATAAAGTGGTGTTAAGCTGTCAAAATGAGCTTTGTTACGGGCTTGTTCAGGGGTTCCGAAATTCATTGACGTCACATTACTCATAGAGAAGTAACGTTCATTCTCTTGGGGAGAGCGAATAATGCCTGAAACAGTATCGCCTGTTCTTAGGCCAAATTTACGGATTTGTTTGGTGCTAACATAAATATCATCGGGGCCTGGCAGGTAATTGGCATCAGGTGCGCGCAAAAAACCAAAGCCGTCTTGCAGGACTTCGAGGACACCCCCGCCTTGGAGTTCAACTTCATCTTCGGCTAAATCTTTTAAGACAGCGACAAAGATATCTTGCTTACGCATGGAGCCAGCATTTTCAACGCCAACCTCTTCGGCAAATTTTATAAGTTCAGCTGGTTTTAATTTTTTAAGATCATCGAGGCTGATGGACGTCATCCCCTCAAGGTCTAATGTGTTTTCTTCAGTCATTATATATATCTCATTCAGGGGGAAATCTCTTCAGGCTCAATTTATATGAGCTAACATTTGAAAAGTTGCGGCAGGACTGCCGTCTTATATTTTTCATCTAGGCCTGAATTAGTATTTCGTCAAGTCAATTAAAACGGTTTTACAATAGCCATAATAACAATGATGATTGTAAAAATTGCCGGGACTTCATTGATCTTGCGAAAGAATTTTTCTGATTTTGGACGCCCGCCAGCTGCAAAGAGTTTACGTTGCTTGGAAAGAAAACCGTGATACCCCATCAAAGCAAAAACCAATAGCAATTTTACAGGAAGCCAGATGGAGCCTGTCAAATTTGCAGCATTATATCCGAATATTAAAATCATACCCAAAATAAATGAGACGATCATAGCCGGGTTCATAATAATTCGCATGAGTTTTTCAGCGGCTTCGATCATTTTGGCTTCAAGTTCCCCGCCAGGCGTTGAAGCGCTATGGTAAACAAAAAGGCGCGGCAGATATAAAAGACCCGCCATCCAAAAGATAACAGCTATTAAATGCAGGGCTTTAAACCACTCATACATAATCGCCATCTCCTGTTCTAATATGGTTTATAACCGCATGGACATTTTCAATCTTAACATCCGGCGTCACGCCGTGACCTAAATTAAAAATATGCGGTCCGGTTGATGTCTCAAGTACAGTTTGCACGGCCTGTCTTAAAACATCACCGCCAATTCTCAAGGCAAGTGGGTCTAAATTGCCCTGATAAGGCATATCTTTTGGTAAGAGCTTTCTAAAGCTGTCCATGGGCATATCTGTCCCTGCCGCAATGGCTGTGATGCCTGTATTTTGCGCATATATAACAGCCTTAAGGCCCCCGCCTCTCGGAAAGCCTATAATAGGTTTTGTAATACCAGCATCCCTCACTAGATCTATGATTTGGCGTGTTGGTTTAATTACGAGCCTTTCAAAAAGGTCAGGCGAGAGACCTTCTGCCCAGCTTTCAAATATTTTAAGAACATCAGCGCCTGCATTGGCTTGGTGGATTAAATAGTCTGCACTGGATATCGCCAAGGCTTGCAACAGATCATCCATAGCTTCAGGGTTTTCATAAGCAAACCGTTTAGCTATTTCTTTTTTTGGACTGCCCTGCCCTTCAATCATATAAGTTGCTACCGTCCAGGGGCCACCGCAAAATCCGATAAGGGCTTTTGAGGGATCAAGCTTAGCTCTTACTTTTGAAACTGTTTCATATACGGGCGAAACACGCTCCGCTGCACCTTCAATTGTAAGCTTTGCAATATCAGAAACAGTTATAGGATTGAGCTGTGGGCCCTTACCTTTAACAAACCAGACATCCCGTCCTAGTCCTATGGGGATAAGCAAAATATCTGCAAACAGAATAGCCGCGTCCATATCATATCGGCGGATAGGTTGAAGAGTCACTTCAGCCGCCTTATCGGGAGAAAAACAAAAATCTATAAAGTTTTTAGCTGTCGCGCGAACCTCTAAATATTCAGGTAGATGACGCCCGGCTTGACGCATCATCCATATTGGCGGGATATCAAGTCTTTCGCCCGATAAGACTTTTAAAAGAGAGGACGTCAATGTTTATGCACCATTTTGCCAATAAAATTTCTTCCCTCTTAAAAGAAAAATATAAGGAGTGATAGTATTAGAGATGTGACAATGTGGACGAGATTAACACTTTAGTAACCAATCTTAATATTAAGGGTAATGCTTGGGATTATTCGCAATATTAGTTTTTGGAAGAAAACTTATACAGTTATGTGAATAAGGTATTTTTTATAGGCTAGAATTGTCATTAAGGCACGAATGAGTTTGTGGATGGATTTTAGCAGAAAACTTATACAGTCTATTCACAGGATTAATAATCACAGTGTTAAGATGCGGATGATTTAGTATGAGCTAAAATTTATGTTCAAGAGATTCACATTCAAGCGTTAGATATAACACTATGTGTGGACAAATTTGGATAAGCCCCTCTAGAAAGAGCTATGTCAGTTCCAAATAAATCTATTGCCATATATTTTCATGTTCATCTTGTCTCAGATTCCACAGGGGAAACACTTGTCGCAATGATGAAAGCTTCGACGGCGCAATTTCGTAATGCAACTGCTCTGGAGCACCTTCATGCTTTGGTGAGATCTGAAAGCCAAATGCTTAAAACACTCGATGATATTGAAGCAAAACCGGGTGTTGTTTTATATACATTGGTTAATGAAGAACGGCGCAAAATGCTTGAGAATCATTGCGCTAAGCTAAACATTCCCGCTATTTCTATATTGGATCCCACACTCTCTATGCTTGGCAGGTATTTGGGCGCGGCTATGATAAGTGAAGTCGGAGCCCAGCGAACCTTGGACGCTGAATACTATAACCGTATCGAAGCTCTTGATTACGCAATGGCTCATGATGATGGACAAAATGTTACGGGCCTAAATTCAGCCGATATTATTTTGCTTGGTATTAGCCGAACGTCAAAAACGCCAACGTCGATCTATCTTGCGAATAGAGGCTATAAGACAGGTAATATCCCGTTGGTCCCAAATGCGCCTTTGCCAATTATATTGGATAATTTTGATAAACCTTTTATTGTTGGCCTTGTAGCCGCGCCTGATAGAATTGTTCAAATTCGAGAGCAACGCTTGGTCGGGCTTCGGCAAAATCAACAAACTGATTATACGGATGCTGATCGCGTGCGGGACGAAATGCGTGAAGCTAAGCGTATGTTTGTGCGTAAAGGTTATAAGGTGATAGATGTAACGAGGAAATCTATTGAAGAAACCTCCGCACAAATTATCAATGCTTATCAGCAATCTGGTAGAGAAACACGATGAGAGTTATATTAGCTTCGGGTAGCCAAATTCGTCGTAAGCTTATGTCTGATGCAGGGCTTGAGTTTGAAGTAATTGTTAAACCCGTTGATGAAGCGGCTATTAAGGCATCGATGCTCGCAGAATCGGCGCGGCTTCGGGATATTGCAGATGCGCTTGCTGAAGCCAAGGCGATGCGTGTTAGCCGGATAGAGGAAGGACTTGTTATAGGCGCTGACCAAATAATGGTTATGGACGGAGAGCTATATGACAAGCCCAAAGATATTAATGACGCGCGTGAGCGTCTAAAACTTATGCGTGGTAAAACACATTTTCTTGTTGGTGCGGTGGTGATATGTGAAGGCGGGCAGGCTGTGTGGCGGCACATGGCGAAGACCAAATTGACAATGCGTGATTTTTCGGATGGTTTTCTGGAAGACTATATTGAAAAAGAAGATGATCTTTTAACGAAATCAGTCGGAGCCTATCGATTTGAGGGATTAGGCGCACAGCTATTTTCTCATGTTGAGGGTGATTTCTTTTCTATATTAGGTTTATCGCTTTTACCTGTAATGGATTATCTACGGCTTCGCGGAGCAATCCCGTCATGAGCAAGATTACGACATTAGCCGGTGTGTGCGGCTGGCCAATACACCACTCGCTTTCCCCTGTTTTGCATAATTTTTGGCTAAAGGAATTGGGTCTCGGCGGGGCTTACGTGCATTTTGCGGTTCGTCCTGACGAAGCTGTCCGCGCTTTTAAGAGTTTGAAACGAACATCCATTTCAGGTGTAAATGTTACGCTTCCACTCAAGAGCCTTGCTTATGAAGCGGCGGATGAACAAACCCCTGATGCGATTAAGCTAGGAGTGTCAAATTGCCTTTATAAAAAAGACGGTAAGCTGATTGCCCATAATACAGATCTCGAAGGGTTTGCAGTGCCCTTGATCAAGGCTATGGGCGCCAAAACATTATCTCAAACACCAGCGCTAATTATTGGAACAGGCGGTGCGGCAAGAGCCGTTATAGGGGCTTTGCTGGCGCTTAATGTGCCCGAAATTCGTATTATTGGGCGGACAGACATAAAAGCTGAAGCGCTGGTAGATATTGTTAATGTCCCCAGTTTTTATGCTCTGCCTTGGGCAAAGCGTGATGAAGCTGTTGCTGCTTCAGGCCTGATTATAAATGCGACTGCGGGAGGCATGAGCGGAAAGCCTGAATTGGATATTGATATTCACTTGGCCGAAAAGGGCAGCTTTGTATATGATCTTATATATACCCCCCGCCATACACGGTTACTGCGTGAAGCTAAAAAAGCGGGCTGTATGACCCTAGGTGGCCTTGAGATGTTGATTGCGCAAGCGAGGCCCTCATTCCGTCTCTTTTATGGGCATAAAGCTCCAGAGCTGCCCGACCCTAAAGAGATGTTGTTTGCGGCGCTGAAAGCAGGGCAATGATCATAATCGGTCTTACAGGCTCAATTGGGATGGGAAAATCCACGACAGCCGAAATGTTCCGCGAAGAGGGCTACCCCGTATTTGATGCTGATGGGGTTGTGCATGAGCTATATGCCAAGGGCGGTAAAGCTGTTCCAATTATAAAGGCCGTATTCCCTGATGCCATCAAGAATGGCGCTGTGGACCGCGTAGTCTTGGGCGCGCATATGAGAGCCGACCCGTTGCATTTAAAAGTGCTTGAAAGTTTCATCCATCCCCTTGTAAGCGAAAGCCGCACCGCATTTTTTGAGGCGCATAAAGACGCAAAAATAGTTGTTATGGACGTTCCGTTACTATTCGAAACGGGACTTGATAAAGCGGTGCACCATATCGCGGTGGTTACAGCGCCTTACCAGCTACAGCGCGAACGGGTTTTGGCGCGAGAGGGTATGACGCCGGAATTATTTGACTCTTTGTTAGCCCGCCAGATTCCGGATGATGAAAAACGTAAACGTGCTGACGTCCTTATTTTTACTGATAAGGGTCTAGATAATGCCCGCAAACAGGTGCAGGACATCATAAGGGACTTAAAAGAAACGGCTTAGAGGCTTATGACTGGCATTCGTGAAATTTGTTTTGATACAGAAACCACGGGCTTTAATGCACGCGGGGATGATCGAATTACAGAAATTGGCTGTATTGAGCTGATAGATATGCTGCCAACGGGACGGGAATTCCATGCCTTGGTAGACCCGGAGCGAGATATTCCTGATAAAGTCACAGAACTCACAGGACATACACTTGAAAATTTGCGTGAGCGCGGTGCAAAAGTGTTTAAAGCTCAGGCGCAGGATTTTTTAGACTTTATCGGGGATAGTCAATTAGTAGCCCACAATGCTGACTTCGACCGCGGTTTCATTAATGCGGAATTAGAACGAGCGGGTTTCGAGGCGATTGCTAATCATCGCTTTACAGATACGCTGCAAATGGCGCGAGAGAAATTTCCGGGGTCCCCAGCCTCGCTCGATGCCCTTTGCAAACGTTATGGCGTGTCCTTAGCCTCACGTGATAAACACGGCGCGATAATCGATTCTATATTATTGGCAGAAGTTTACCTCCAGCTTAAAGGCGGGAGGATGCACAAACTTGGGCTTGAGCCAGAGGCGGCACAGGCTGTTGAATCCATTTTTCTACCAGCGGCGCGGCAGAGGCCTTCATCTCTTAAACCACTGCTCAGTGAAGCTGAACGCGAGCAGCATAAAGCTTTCATCGACTCTATGGGTGACGAAATGGTTTGGAATAAATATTGGCGGCGCGCCTAAAGCGACGATAGGCAAGCCTCAAGCTCTTCCTTGTTTTTATTTGTGAGCCCCGCGATAGGATTGTGATCAAATATATCATCTGTCACAAGAAGATCAGCTGCATCCGCGGCTTGCAAAGACCAGTCTTTTCGAACACGCCCTAAGATTGGAATGTCTTTATCCCGTAAATTATTCACTAGAGCGGCATCATCTACATTATAGCCAATCCAGGCCGCTATCTGTCCAGGCTTAAAGCGCGTTTGCCCGAGCGCCTCGTTGGGTCCGACTGATAACATCATATCTGGCGCAAGACGCATGAGTTTTTCAGTCTGTCTTTCATTATATGAAATCAAGATAACATCCTTTGCCATATCGTTTTCACGGATTAGTTCGAGAACGGTCTCGTATTTTGAGCTGCTTTTAAAATCGACTTCGAGATATATTTTCCCTTTTGCCGCCTTCAGGTAATCATCAAACTTTACGGGGCGGTCTGCGCTGAAATTGCCTTTTGTATCCATCAGTAACAGAGTGGAGGCCTCATCCCATGTTGTGGAGGCTATGGCGCCTTTCCCTGTAGATTTTTCGTCCCATACCCCGTCATGATATAGGATGTGAGTTCCATCTTTAAGTCCTGCAACGTCAACCTCAGATACCAGAAAACCCTTCTCGATTAGCAGGTTTAGTCCGCTCATCGAGTTTTCAGGATAGTCACTATTTCGTGCCGTCCCGCGATGGGCGGCGACCAAAGCAGTCTCCTGTGGCAGGCAGGACATATATGAGGCCAGCGGCGGTAAAGCGGTATTTGCATCTATGACAGATGTTTGGCTTTGCTTGGAGACTGATGTTGTTTCGGAAGATTGGCCACAAGCTGTCAGAATTGCGGCTAATGTTATTGTGAGGGGCGCTTTAAAATTTCGCATAGCAAAGTCTTTCTTATTGTCTCTGCTCTCTATAGAAGCGCGAAGTTATGAGCGGTAGTCCTAATGATACAATATTTGCCCTGTCTTCTGCGCCCGGCCGCGCTGGCGTGAGTGTTTTCCGTGTAAGTGGAGCTCTATCACAATACTGTCTTGAAAAACTGTTGCAAAAGCCGAGCCCTAAACCTCGCATGGCGTCGCTTAGAAAGCTTTATAACACGGAAAACGACTTAATTGATGAAGCCCTAATATTATGGATGCCCGGGCCCAATAGCTTTACGGGTGAGGATTGCGCTGAATTTCAAGGGCATGGTAGCCCTGCGGTTATAGAGGCAATGGCAAAAGCTTTCATGCAACTGGGCCTACGCCAAGCGGAACCCGGAGAATTTACGCGGCGGGCTTTTGAAAATGGTAAGATGGACCTGACTGAGGCAGAAGGTTTGGCGGACTTGATTGATGCAGAGACTGAAGGCCAGCGAAAGCAAGCGCTTCGCCAAATGCAAGGCGGGCTACGCGATCTTTATGAAAATTGGCGTGAGTCACTGCTTGACGCCTTGGCTCAAATTGAAGGGGAGATAGACTTCCCTGACGAGGAAGATGTGCCTGATACGCTTTCGCATAAATCGTATCCTTATATTTCAGACGTGGTCAAGAGTATGAAGCAAAGCCTAATGGAGGCTGATAAGGGCGAAGCTATTCGTCACGGCGTCGAGGTTGCTATTATCGGAAAACCCAATGCGGGTAAATCAACACTTCTTAATGGCCTCGCGGGGCGCGAGGCTGCGATTGTGTCTTCTGAAGCGGGAACAACACGTGATATAGTGTCTATATATACAGTAATTGCAGGGATTCAGGTTCGCCTTTCTGATACAGCAGGTTTAAGGGAGACATCTAATACGATCGAGGCAGAAGGTGTAAAACGAGCTTTAAAACTTGCGAGTGAGGCAGACATACGTGTTGGTGTTGTAGATTCAACACAGCTCAATGACTTGCCTAATCTCATTAAAAAGCTGATGGAGGATGACATTCTTATCTTTTCTAAAGCGGATCTTCCAGGTCAAGGAGTCCCCAATGTTTCACGTGAAACATATAAAACCCTGTCTATAGATGCCAATAATGATCTCGATGTGCGCAAGGTCTATGACGTGTTAGAACAAGAGATTATGGAACGCTTCACTATTGGCGATGATGCTGGCCTGACACGAGCGCGTCACAAGGATTGCGTGACGCGCGGCCTATCAGCCTTGGAGCGGTCTCTCGAAAAACTTACTCTTGCCCCTGAATTAGCGGGCGATGATATTCGAACCGCCCTTTCTGCTGTAAAAGAACTTGCGGGGGAAACAGATATTGAATCCGTTTTTGACCGTATCTTTTCGCGTTTTTGCGTCGGCAAATAAACTGTCACTCGGTTAAGTGACAGACACGATTCAACGCTATTGTTAACCATAATCGTGTTTCACGCGATCTAGGAATAGTCCTGTATTCCGGTGCCCCGAAAAATCGCGTGAAACATAACCTTCACATAATAAGACTTAGCGGCTATAGGCTCGCGCAATAGTAAAATGGAGATGTTTCACGTGAAACATTGGGATGTCATAGTTATTGGTGGAGGTCATGCAGGCTGTGACGCGGCAGCGGCTTCAGCGCGTCTGGGCGCTAAAACCTTATTATTGACGCATAAGCTGGGAACTATTGGCGAAATGTCCTGCAATCCTGCCATTGGGGGATTAGGGAAAGGCCACTTGGTTCGCGAAATAGACGCAATGGATGGCGTTATGGCCCATGTTGCTGATGCTTCAGGCATTCAATTTCGCCTGCTAAACCGTTCCAAAGGGCCGGCTGTTCGTGGCCCCAGAACCCAATCTGATCGCCGGCTCTATAAAAAAGCCATGCAGGAGACTCTCTCGGCCTATCCTAACCTCACATTGAAGGCTTTGGCGGTGGAAGACCTTCTCGTTAAGAATGGCCGTGTTGTTGGCGTTGAGACACAAGATGGTCAAAAATTCGCCAGTGAGCACGTTGTTCTGACTACCGGAACATTTTTGCGGGGCGAAATTCATATTGGGCATGAACGCACGCCCGCGGGTCGTTTTGGAGATGCGCCGTCTATAGGACTTGCTGACCGTCTTTATGACCTCGGCTTTGATATGGACCGGCTTAAAACAGGCACTCCTGCCCGTATTTCCAAAGCTTCAATTGATTGGGCTGCGCTTGATCAACAGGCGGCAGATGACGAGCCTGTGCCTTTTTCATTTATGACAGACGCAATCAAGGTACCTCAGGTGACTTGCGGGATTACCCATACAAATGAAGATACGCACCGTGTTATTAGCGATAATATTAAGAAATCAGCGCTTTATGGCGGCGGTATTTCCGGAAAAGGCCCGCGATACTGTCCTTCAGTTGAAGATAAAGTGGTTCGTTTTGCTGACAGAAACCGCCACCAAGTCTTTCTAGAACCTGAAGGCCTGCCTGAAAACCCGGATGGAGATACGATATATCCTAACGGCATATCAACCTCCTTGCCCCGTGATTTACAAGACGCTTTTATGCGAACGATCAGGGGACTCGAAAATGTTGTTGTTAAACGCTATGGTTACGCCATTGAATATGATTATGTCGATCCGCGTGAGTTACGCGCAACCTTGGAAACCCGCCGATTACCGGGCCTCTATTTAGCGGGACAAATTAACGGTACAACCGGTTATGAAGAGGCGGCAGCGCAAGGCATGATGGCGGGTTTCAATGCTGCTCTCGCCGCCTCAAGCTCTGATCCTTTTATTTTGGACCGAAGCCAAGCCTATATTGGCGTGATGATAGACGATTTAATTACCAAAGGTGTCACAGAACCCTATCGGATGTTTACAAGCCGCGCCGAATATCGCCTCTTATTGCGGGCCGATAATGCCGATCAGCGTTTAACACCATTGGGCGAAAAGATTGGGGCTGTGAGTTCTCGGCGCTCCAAGGCCTTCGCTAAAAAGCTAAAAACGCTTAAAGATGCCAAAATCCAAGCCCAAACATTGTCGAAAACTCCTAATGAACTCAAAAAACAAGGTCTTAGGATTAATCAGGATGGTAAAAAGCGAACAGTGTTAGATTTACTTGCTTATCCAAATATTAAATTTGATGATCTTACGCCTGTCTGGCCTGAGCTAGGAGGCCTACCGCATTTCGCGCGAGAGCATTTGGAAACCGAAGCGTTATATGCCGGATATATTGACCGTCAGGCCCGCGATATTGCCGCCTTTCAGAGGGATGAAGGCTTGAGAATCCCTGAAAGCTTTGATTATGCGGGCGTTGGCGGATTATCTAATGAAGTGCGCGGAAAGCTTGAATCTGTGCGTCCCGCGACACTAGGCCAGGCGGCGCGCATTGAAGGCGTGACCCCAGGCGCTCTAACCGCCGTCTTAGCATATCTACGTAAAGCCTCGTAATGGCTTATAGTTTTGAAGATTTTGCGCGTGACAGCGATGTTTCACGTGAAACATTAGCGGATTATCAAAGCTGGCAGAGCCTTCTTTTTAAGTGGAATCGTAAGATAAATTTAGTGTCTCCAACGGCATTGGACGATTTTTGGTGTCGTCATGCCTTGGATAGTTGGCAGGTATGGCCGCATATCCCCGCATATGCAAAAAATATTATTGATCTAGGCTCGGGAGCAGGTTTCCCGGGCATTGCTATGGCGATTGGCTGTAAAGCGAGGGGCTTAGGCCAAGTTACTTTAGTCGAGTCAGCCGGAAAAAAGACATCATTTCTGCGCTCTGTCATACGTGAGCTTGATCTTCCTGCGACAGCAAGTTCAGAGCGGGCCGAAGCTTTACCCTCAAAACCCCATGATGTCATAACCGCGCGCGCTTTTGCGCCATTACCGAGACTCTTTTCTTATGCACAGCCTTTTTGGGGTGAGAGCACAATTGGACTGTTTTTAAAGGGTGAGGCCGCTGAACAGGAATTGACGGAAGCCTCAAAAAAGTGGACATACAACGTGGAAAAAGTCCCTAGCCTCAGCGATGGCGCAGGTTGCTTGTTAAAAATTACGGAGCTAAAGCCCCGATAACCTTTTTGGAGATCACATGACGAAGCCGCGTATTATAGCGATTGTGAACCAAAAAGGCGGTGTGGGTAAAACAACCACAACAATTAATCTGGCCGCCGCCCTTACTTTGCGCGGAAAAAAAGTTCTCCTGATTGATTTAGACCCGCAAGGTAATGCTGCAACGGGTTTGGGCATCCCCCGTACAGCACGTGATGTAACGGTTTATGATGTTCTCGTCGAAAGCAGGCCAATATCAGACGCTATTATGGATACAGTCGTTCCAGGCTTAAAGCTTGTGCCGTCTCATATTGATCTGGCGAGTGCAGAACTTGAGATCGGCGATAGAGCAGGGCGCACCACTATTTTACGGCACGCGCTGAGCCGTGTCGATTTTGATTATGTCTTAATAGACTGCCCGCCATCTTTGAATTTACTGACGGTCAATGCTTTATCAGCGGCGCGTTCTGTCCTTGTGCCATTACAATGCGAGTTTTTCGCGTTGGAAGGTCTAAGTCAGCTTTTGCAGACTGTTGAAATGGCCAAAGCCAATATAAATTCTGATCTGGTTATCGACGGCGTTATGCTCACTATGTATGATCAGCGTAACCGCCTTTCCGCGCAAGTGGCGGCTGACGTTCGAAAACATTTGGGCCGTGCCGTTTTTAAAACCGTTATTCCGCGAAATGTGCGCATCGCAGAAGCTCCATCTTTTGGAAAACCGGTTATTATGTATGATCCCGATTGCGCGGGATCCAAGGCTTATATTGATTTGGCTGATGAGATGTTGGGTCGTCATTCAAAATCTCGCAAATAAATATATTATATCAATAATTACAATAGGTTAGAGATATGTCAAAAAAAACAAAAGAGCGTGGCTTAGGCCGCGGATTATCAGCCCTTATGTCAGATGTCAGCGTCGCCGCCGCACCGCAGGAGCTTGAAAAAATGCCTGTCGCCTCAGAAGCGCCCAGAGGCGGCGTCACCTCACTTAATATCGACCAATTAGAGCGCAATCCAGAGCAACCCCGTAAATATTTTGATAAAGAGAAGCTTGCTGAGCTTACCCAATCGATAAAAGATAAAGGGGTGTTGCAGCCAATCTTGGTCCGTCCGCTCCCGCACAAAACAAGCGATAAAAAAAGACACTACCAAATCGTTGCAGGTGAACGCCGCTGGCAAGCCGCGCTCAAAGCTAAGCTTGACGCCATGCCTGTGCTTATTCGTGAGCTATCCGATCAAGATGTTTTGGAAATTGGTGTTGTCGAGAATGTGCAGCGGGCAGATCTGAATCCAATTGAAGAGGCTTTGGCCTATAAAGCATTGTCGGATCAATTTAACCGCACGCAAGAGGACATTGCGCAAGCCGTTGGAAAATCACGGCCGCATATTACAAATATGCTGCGCTTATTAACCCTTCCCAAAAGGGCGCAGACTTATTTGGCAAAAGGAAAAATCACGGCAGGACACGCCCGGGCCATTATTGCTGCGCCCGATCCCACAGAACTTGCGGATGCGATTGCTGAAAAAGGTCTCTCCGTAAGGGAGGCCGAAGATTGGGTTCGCCGTATCAAAGCCGCCGACGGAAAGGTTGCGGCCATACCGGCCCAAAAGGATGCTGATACACGAAAAGTCGAAAATGATATATCTGACATTCTTGGCCTCGTGACGGATCTCCGTCACAAAGGCCCCGGCGGAGAATTACGGATTAAATATAGAACAGGTGCCCAACTTGAAAGTCTCATTAAGCGCCTAAAGGCGTAGTCATGACGGCAAGTCCGCTTATTCCAGCTGCGACAGTCATGGTGTTACGGGATTATAATGGTCGTCTTGAAGTCCTGATGTTGCGGCGAAATCGTCAGCTTAAATCTTTTGGTGGTGCCTGGGTATTTCCGGGCGGACGCGTTGATGAGGTCGATGCGCCGGGTGAGGGGGAAGTTGAGCGGGCCAGAGCTGCCGCCATTCGGGAAACCCTGGAAGAAACGGGACTAGATATTGAAGGTGCTGATATGGCGGTTCTGTCCTGCTGGATTCCGCCTGTTCAAGAAAAGCGGCGTTTTTCAACATGGTTCTTTATTGTTCGCGCCCCAGATATGCTTGTGCAAATTGATCAAGGCGAAATACATGATTATCGATGGGTTTGTCCCAAGGAATTTTTAGAGTCGGTTCCCTCACCGGACATCATGATTGTGCCGCCAACCTATGTGTCACTGACAACGCTCACGCAGTTTTCAAATGTTGATTCCGTCATAAGCTATATTCACGGCGCAAAAACAGATATTTTCGAAACGCGCTTTGCAAAAGATGACCAAGGATTTGTGACCTTATGGAAAGCTGATGCGGCTTATGAAAATTTGGATTTTGAGGCAGAAGGACCGCGGCACAGATTATTATGCCGCCCCGATAAATGGGAGTATCAGAGAGATTAAGCGCTCAGGCTCTCTACTGTCAGATTATTATTGGTAAAGACGCAAATTCGGTCTGCAATTCCCATCGCTTTTCGCGCTAACACTTCGGCGTCTTTTTCATACTCATCCATAGCCAAAGCCGCGGATAATGCGAAATTTCCGCCGCTTCCAATTGCCGTTATACCACTGCCGCTTTCGAGCTTATCAGGTTCAACAACATCCCCATTTCCAGTCAGCACATAAGTCTCATCTTTATCTGCAACAATCATCATCGCTTGGAGTTGGCGTAAATATTTATCTGTACGCCAATCTTTAGCAAGCTCGACACAAGCGCGGGCAAGCTGTGTGGGATATTGCTCAAGCTTGGCTTCGAGCCGTTCGAGTAAGGCAAAAGCATCTGCGGTCGCGCCGGCAAACCCTGTAATAACTTTGCCGCCAGCCAGTGTTCGGACCTTACGCGCGCCAGCTTTCATCACGGTGTTTCCCGCGCTGACTTGCCCATCGCCTACGACAACAACTTTACCATTTTTACGAACAGATAATATTGTCGTACCGCGCCATTGGCTGGCATCCGCATAATCAAAGTAAGACATTCTAAGCTCCATTTCTTGGGCTAGAGATGGGGTCTGCCGCAAGGATATTCAAGTCAGTCCAGCGGGCGGGCTTCTTCGATTAACATAATGGGCACACCTTCACGGATCGGATAGGCCAGCTTGGCTTTTTTACTGATGAGCTCATGCGTTTCAGAATCATAGGTGAGAGGACCGCGCGTTTTTGGACAGACTAATACCCCCAGCATTTTCGGATCAATGACAGTGTCGGTCGCTGGCTTTTTTTTACTCATAGCATCATCCAAACCCTATGTTTTATTGCGGAGCTTGCCCAGGGTTTTGCCCCATATCTTTATTGGCATAAAGATGCATAAGACCAATAAGAAGCTTACGGCGATCTTCTGTTGTTGTAGCTTCAATGAGAGACTGCTTATCCTCAGCCGCAAAGGGACTTATCATAGCTGCCTGATTGACCAGAATAGGCAATGGGATTTCGTTAAGGCCGTCCCAATCAATTTCAACGCCCAGCGTTTTGGCTAAAGCTTTCATCGCCACAGTCAGCGTTGTGCGATCGCCTGTTTTACCCGAAAGCGCTTCGGATGTTTGCCGCGCATTATGAATATCCGCGTCCGCTTCAAAGCCTTCAAAACTAATTTTGGCCTGTCTGTAAGGCGTTTTAACATCGGCTTCTTTAAGAATAGAGAAGCGTTTTAATCCTTTTAAAACAATAAGGTAGCGCCCGTCATCGGATTCAGAAAATTGCGTAATGCGTCCCAATCCGCCAATTTTGGCTAAGCGCCCGTCTTGTTTTTGAACCATGCCAATAAGGCGATCACCTTTAAGAGCGTCATCAATCATATTCAGATAGCGCGGCTCAAATATATTCAGAGGTAGATCACATGCCGGGAGCAAGACGGCGCCGTTTAGCGGAAATACAGCTAATTGTTCCGGACTGGTGCGGCGGGTCAGTGATTTGTAATGAGCGCTCATATTGAGGGTGGTTACTTTCTAAGGTTTAAGCAAAAAGAATAGAAGATAGCGCGCGGCGTCCTTCGACAGAGACGTCTGATGTTGGCCCTTCCGCTTCAAATATTGTGAGAAGGAAAAGTCGCGCCGCCTCACCGTTATATGCGCGGTTCTTACCAATTGAAAATAGGAGGTGCTCAACGGCATCTGCATTTCGGCCAGAAGCAGCTAGGGCTTTGGCGAGTGCCATCCGCGCGTCCAAATCATTTGGGTTCTTTTCCACCGCGGCGATAAGCTCCGCTGTCTCATCAGGCTCGACCACTTGTTCAGTGAGGGTCAATTGAGATGTCACAGCTTTAATCTCAGGGTGATCTTTCATGCTTTCAGGCGCAGAGGCCAGGAGATCAGCCGCGGCGTTTTCATTACCGCCGTCAATATAAAGCCTGATCAATCCCGCCATAGCTTCGGCGCTATTAGGATCGAGCGCGAGGGCCTGCGCATAATCTTGCGCCGCGCCGCCGGGATCGCCTGCTGCCAGACTGTCTTTTGCCCTAGCGGCAAGGGCCGCAGCTTCTTCAGCGGGATCACTGTCACCCGTCAGCCGCCCGATAAATTTCTTAAGCTCAGATTCTGGCTGTCCGCCTTGAAAGCCGTCAACGGGCTTTCCGTCCTTAAACGCAAAGACAGCTGGGATGGAACGCACGCCAAGCTGTCCGGCAATGCCGGGGTTTTCATCAATATTGACTTTGACCATCTTAACCTGGCCTTTGGCGTCTTTTACAACGCGTTCCAAGACTGGCATCAGTTGCTTACAGGGCCCGCACCACGGCGCCCAGAAATCAACGACGACTGGCGTCTCTTGGCTGGCTTGAATAACATCGGCCATAAAGCTCTGATCAGAGCTGTCTTTGATAATATCGAGCGCATCACTCATGGGTTAATCCTTCTCATTCAGCTCAGCAAAATCCATAATAATTGGGTCGTGTCCCGTGGCTTTGGCAAAGACCATCATATCTTCACTGGAAATGGCGGTGGTGGCATCATTTAGCAAGGGGTGAAAGTTAACAATATCATGCTCTAAAAGACTCGCATCGAGGATCAGCGTCACAAGGTTGTCTGTATCATTGAGCACAGAAAATAATGTCACGGAGCCCGGTGTAACCCCTAACAGGTCTAAAAGAGGTTCGGGCTTACCAAAGGAGAGGCGCTTACAGCCAAGCAGGGGATGCAATTTGTTGACCCGAATTTGCGTATCACTTTGGGCGCAAATCAGAAAAAAACGTCCCGCTTTGTCTTTTAGAAACAGGTTCTTGGTATGCGCGCCCGGCATATCAGCTTTAATTTCCGCACTCTCTTCTACTGTGAAGACCGGCGCGTGATCTATTGTTGTGCGAGGAATGTTCAGTTCATCCAAATATTCAAATAATTTTTTGCGGCTAACAGGCATAGGTCTCTTTCATATTCGGCTGAGTTAAGGCAAGTTACACGCATGACAGAGTTAAGCGATACCCCTTTTTTTGATGCATTTGCCATTCATGATGTCGCGCCTCCGCTCTTGCCGGGACGTCCGCATCGCAGTTGGATGGATGAATTTACAGATCGGCAGCCTTATCGCTGCTTACCGCTAACCATGGCTAACTCGACGGGCTGGGAAATCACCTGTCCTTTTACTCTGGACATAAGCTGGAATGGCGGTCCGGGGGCAGAGGATATCACGCTCAGCTCGCCTGACCCAAAGGCCCATATTGCAGGTCTGGCCGTCAGTCATTTTCGCGAAGGCATTGTGACCTTTCATACGGGCTATATTTTTAAAACTCCGCCGGGATGGGCTGTAACCTGCGGCGGTCCGCCTAATTGGCCAAAAGACGGGATTTACGCTTTATCTGGCCTTATTGAAACAGATTGGCTGCCTTTCCCTTTTACAATGAATTGGCAAATGACGCGTAAGGGCAAGGTTCGCTTTGAAAAAGATGAGCCTTTTTGTTTTATCACCCTGTCTGAACATAGGCGCCTTGAGGCGGTTCAGCCTAAGGTCAAGTCTATGAAACAGGATGCTGTGCTCACGGCGGATTACAAATTATGGAATGAGAGCCGTAATGATTTTATTGCGCGCTTGGCTGCGCGTGAAGACAGCGCCGTAAGCGATGGGTGGCAACGCCATTATATGAAAGGCGAAAAACCCACCGGTGCAAGAGTTGATGCCGAGCATAATACAAAACGCCGTCTAAAAAAACCTCTGGATGTGCGGGGCGGGGCCCTGCTCAAGCGATAAGGGTCGAAAATTGCGGTGAAAAATTTCTCGTAAAATATGTGCAAAGCCGCTTGATTATAAATTCCGTTTAGGTCATATAGCCGCTCTGCCAAGCGGGTAGGTTATCCTCCTCGTCACTACGCAAAATATGAGCGGGCGTAGCTCAGTGGTAGAGCATCACCTTGCCAAGGTGAGGGTCGTGGGTTCGAATCTCATCGCCCGCTCCATTTTTTCTTATATATTTCAATTAGTTAGAGACTTTCAAGCAACACGCTTTTGGCGGCCAAATTTGGTTTGGCAGCAATTTGGGAGCAGATTGGGTCGAAAGCTCATAGCATGATTACCTGTGGATAATTTTTTCTCAGCCGTTGCGCCTAAAAAACACGAGGAATTTCAGAACAAATGCAAAAGCAGTCAAATTTCAGCCTTGTTTTAGTTTGACCTTAGAAAATGACAACGTATTTCAAAATTCACCTTGCGTTAACCTTTTGGATTTGCTTTCGTGTTTTTTGAACACACACTACTATAGGTTAGTCGCATGGGCTTGAGGTAAAACTACCTTGTTGAGTCTGGGTAATGAAAGAAGAGGAAATTTTATGCGACATTTTTTAATTTCAACAATAGTAGTAACTGCGGCAGGGTTTAGTGGATGTGCGAATGCTCAAAACGCGACTGATATGTCAAAGAAATCAAAAATAGAAAACCAAAGAGTGCCGTATTCCAGTGAGCGTGTTTGTCGAGAAACATGCGGCATGAGCAAAATCGATTTGAGTGTTAAAGACCTGATTATCAATCCGGGAAATGATGCACAAAAGACCTACCCTCGTGGATATCTAGATACGCCATATGAGGATTTAGAATCTCGCCGCCGCACGCTTCAAAATGCAGCATTAGAAGCAATAAATAAAGATTACCATTATCCAGTCGGCGTACCCGTAAAAGTCAACTTCTATTTTGAGGTTGTTGGAAGTGAAGATGATAATCAATGGCGAATTTTAAAAAGTGATAAGTTTAAATATTACGGCGGGTCGAACATGTCCGAAATCATGAAAGAGCGTATATTGGAGGCTTTGGCTGAGTTAAACCATATTAAAATATTGAGCATCTCAGATGGTGCAACCGAAGTGATAAAACTTATTGACCCCGATTTTCCATATATGGAAAGACGGCAAATTTATGATAAAAACGCGCTTGTTTTCACCATTCCATTATTTGGTATTAAAGATGTTCAAGAGAGCAATATACTCTATTTTCCAAATGTCGATTCCTCTGGAAGGTGTGAAAACCCGAACACGCATTTCATACGCGAGATTGTTCCAATGTCAGATATTGGGAAACGTGTAATTAACGCGAAGCGGGAAAAATCAATAATAAGCGGAAGGTTTACATCCTGTGTTTGGATAAAAGAATGGACAGCCAGCTCAACACTACCTGTTCTTCATGATATAAATGGAAATAATTAAGGGGTAGAATTATGGCTTTAGTGGACGTCTTTAATGCGATTACTTTCGATCCAACACATGAAATGGATGTAAAGGCACTAATTACAACAATTTATAATGGCTCTGCAGAAGGTCGTGCGATGCTAGATAAGCTTGTGGCGGATCACACTGCAGGTATTACTTCTCTAAATATTAACTTTGTAGCTGGCGCTTCACAAAATGTTAGAACTGAGAGAGTTTTTACGGATGCAATGGGCAATGTTACCCGTATAGAGTATGAAAATGATTTAAATTGGGATATGTCTAGTAATGTACTCAACAATACTTATACCATAACTAATGAAGGTAAAGTAGTAAACTACACAAATGAATTCCTTTTTGCCCATGAACTTGCCCACGCAATTTATCGTGCAAATGATATTGATAGCCCTGCCAACCGCGCCATTAATTCAAATACACTTGCTGACTATTATGCAATAAGAATAAGCCATCAACTTGCTAATGGTTTTAGCGATATATTCCAAGCAACAGACAATTATTCCCGTGTTGCTTATAATGGAGATTTGAGTCCGCCAGCACTATCAACTGCTCCAGGAATTACTCTAGGTACCCAATTGATCGAAGTTGGTGATACTATAGAGTGGGTTCAAAGATTAATTCAAACGCCAACTGGTGTTACACCAATAGATTCCACAAATTTGGATACACTTATTTTAGATGTCAGTAACGTCGGCGCTACGATCACTACTGGTGGTGGCAATGACTATATTTATGGTTTCGCCGGAACAGATAACCTAAACGGTGGTGATGGCAATGACGTGCTCTACGGTCATAATAAAGACGGCACACTAGATGATAATGCGATTGACACCATAAATGGCGGCATTGGAAACGATAAACTCTTTGGCGGCGGCGGCGCTGATATACTTGATGGCGGTGCGGATGACGATTTAGTTTATGGCGGTCTCGGTGAGGATAAAATAATTGCAGGTGCTGGCAATGATGAGTTTTACGGGCATGAAGCCATAGGTCATGCAACGCCTGAAGATAATGCAATAGACACTGTGGATTATGGCGCTGTGGGCGCGGCTATTATTTTAGATAGCTCGACGCTAAGTGCAGCAGATATTACTGCTGGTTTTTTACTCGTGTCTGATGACGGTCAAGGGGGTTCTGATAAACTACATTCGATTGAGAGAATCATTGCTACTGGCCAAGATGATGAGTTTAAATTTTCTGATCAGGCTCCCTTTTTTACGCTAGAGGAAATAGATTTTGGTGCCGGTATAGATAGCCTTGATTTTTCGGGAATCCCGATTTCGGGAATGGTAGGTTCAGGAATAAATTTGTCAGGCATTGGAGGGCCAAGCGCAACGCCTAAATTACTTGGTTTAGAGAAAATAGTACTAACGGGAGACGATGACACCCTTGTTGTTGATCAAGATTTTATGTCATTGGGTCTGATGGATGTTGATTTTGGTGGTCATAGTACAGACCCTAATGGTGGGGACAGATTAGATTTATCTGCAATGCCTAGTGGTATTGAAATGAATAATACGGTCATTGTTGGAAATATGACTAACTTTATTAATTATGAACGCATTACTCTCACGGGACATAATGATAAAGTAAATATAACGCAGGATTTATCTACACTTGATTTAAGCAGTATTGATTTTGGGGGCGGTACAGATATTTTAAATCTCTCTAGCGTTCCTGGTGGAGCTACCTTTGGAGATATTTTTGGGCCAAGTGCAGCGGTCGAATTGAGCGGTCTTGAAATAGCTACTCTAACAGATAGCAGTGATACAATTATTGTAGAATTATCTACAGATGTCTTTGGGTCACTCGCGGTGGCGAGTCGAGCTTTGAGTGACATAATCACATTTAATAATACACCAACCGCACCTTCAGAGATACGATCATTGGACACGTCTTTAAATCAGGAAGTGCTATTACTCGAAACGCCCTTGGAGAGTAATGCTGAAGGTTTAACCGGTCGGTTTATCTTCTTTGGCGGTGCGGATGACGATACATTTGATATCACAAATGTTGAGGGCGGTTCGGCTCAAGATTTATATGGCGGCACTGGCAACGATACCATCACGGTTGCGGGTGATGGGCGCACAATCATCTTTGGCGGTTCGGGTGATGATGTAATAAGCGCTGAGGATAGTGCCACAATTTTTGGCGGAGATGGTGAAGACCGTATTGAAGTTACAGGCGTCAACAATTCTTTATATGGCGTCATGATAGATGGTTTGAAAGATAGTCTAAATGCCGCTGGTTCTGCACCAAGTAATGGAGCGCTAACAATTGTTGATGATGGTGTTCAAGATATTCTTATAGCGCCCGCTGGAAATGGTATTCATGCTGGGCACAATGATGCAGTGCCGTTTGGCGTGACAATTCTTTACATACCAGGGCTAGACCCAAATGTGTTGAGTTTAAGAACTTGGAGCGAGGCATCCTTATTTTGGTGGGGGGAAGACCAATATGACCCGGAACTAACTATGGGTATTGGCCCACAACATGAAATAGATGGCCGAATGTATGCTGAAATTGTTTTTCTTCCGAAAGGTGGAAGTGAGTTTAAGATATACATGGAAGGCGCTAGTGATTCTGATCTTAATACCATTGCAAGCATTATACAGATTGCCACAGATTATGTTGTGGGGGAGGACGAATCAGAAAATGGGCCATCTCCTTTTGAGGCTGCTGGTTTAGAGGTTCGAGGCGATATATTAGATAATCATATATACGGAGATGTAGATGATGATCAACTTTTCGGTGATTTCGGAAACGATGTGCTACTCGGCTATGAAGGTAATGATTCTCTATTTGGAGAGATTGGAGAAGACTTTTTAGCAGGATATGAGGGCGATGACACCTTGGATGGGGGAATTGGAAATGATGAATTATATGGCGGCTTAGGTAGCGATATTCTGACTGGGGGTGATGGGAATGATATTTTATGGGGACAAGAAGACCCTGACTTTATACCAATTGACCCAACTAATCCAGGCCCTCCAGGTATTCCAGTACCATCGGAAGAACTTTTAAATAACCAAAATATGGAAGCCAGTAATGATTACCTCTACGGCGGAGCTGGAGATGATAGGTTAAATGGGGGTGACGGTGATGATATCTTGGATGGAGGGGCGGGCCGCGATGTTTTAAGAGGTGGCGAAGGTCATGACACAGCGGATTATCGCTCTGCAACCTCTAGCATAGGCATTATTTTCGCTGGAAACACGACCAGCACGTCGGGAGCTGCTTTAGGTGATAGCTATAACTCTATTGAACAAATATTTGGTTCAAATTTTGATGATACTATAACAGGTGATGATGGCGACGATATTTTTTATGGTCATGACGGCAATGACATCCTTAACGGTGGTGATGGAAATGACACATTAATAGGTGGGGTAGGTATAGACACGCTTGATGGTGGCTTAGGAGATGATTTACTGAACGGTGGTGATGGGGAAGACATCCTCAATGGAGGGGTTGGTTCCGACATACTAACTGGTGGCTTAGGAGCTGATACTCTTGATGGTGGCGATGGAATTGACGTAGCAGATTATCGTGAAGCCGCTGCTTCTATATCACTCAATCTGATGACGGGCGGAACGCAAGGCGAGGCTTTGGGTGATAGCTACACATCTATTGAACACGTTAGAGGCTCGGGTTTTAACGATGCTCTTACGGGTTCAGATACAAACGATATACTATCGGGCGAGGGTGGTAACGATACCCTCATAGGCGGAATTGGAGATGATACTCTTCAAGGCGGTTTAGGTGCTGATATACTTATTGGCGGAGATGGTGCAGATTCAATCGATGGCGGCGATGGTTTCGATACTCTTGACTTCCGAAATGCATTAGCGGGAGTTTCGTTAGACCTAGAAACGGGCGGAACGGGGGGCGAGGCTGCAGGCGATAGCTATAGCTCCATTGAGCGCCTTTATGGTTCTGATTTTAATGATACGATTAACGGGACTGATTCTAATGAATTTCTATATGGCGAAGACGGAAACGACACCATAAATGGCGGCGGCGGCATTGACCGCATTTATGGCGGTGAGGGAGATGACATTCAGCGTGGCCAAGACGGCAATGACCAGCTTTATGGGTCTGCGGGAGCCGACCAACTCAATGGCGGTGCTGGTTTTGATATCGCCAACTATTCCGGTGCGACTTCAGCAATAGCGTTAGACATGTCCACGGGCGGAACATTAGGTGATGCGGCAGGTGATACATATTTTGGTATTGAAGCGATTTACGGCTCTAATTTTGATGATGTCATAACGGGTAATAGTAGCGTTAATGAACTCCGCGGTGGCCTCGGCAATGATATTTTGATGGGAAGTGGGAGTAATGATCGCTTATTTGGCGGCGAAGGCGCAGATACGCTTGAGGGGAATGCAGGTATTGATGGCGCATACTATACAGATGCTGCCTCAAGCGTGACCCTTAACCTTGTAACAGGTGGAACGGACGGCGATGCTGCAGGAGATAGCTATAACTCTATTGAATGGGTTTTTGGCTCTGACTTTGATGATGACATTACAGGGGATAGCGCCGCTAACCGTTTAACGGGCGGGGACGGTAACGATAGGCTTAATGGCGCAGAAGGTAATGACCGACTCTTAGGTGGTGATGGTTATGACACTATAAATGGCGGTGATGGTGTTGATACGATATTTGGGCAATCTGGTGATGATATTTTGTCTGGTGGCGGCGGTAATGACTTCTTCTATGGTGATGAAGGCGCAGACAGTCATGATGGTGGAGCTGGAATAGATACAGTCTCTTATTTAGCTTCAGGCGAGGGTGTAACGATCAATATGCAATCAGGTGGCACGGGTGGTGATGCTATTGGTGATACATACACAAATATCGAACGCGTTTTTGGATCGAGTCATGATGATAGCCTTACAGGGTCGGATGGCAATGATGTGCTGTTAGGTTATGGCGGTGTAGATTACCTTGCAGGGGGACTTGGTAATGACAGTCTCAATGGCGGGGCTGGGATAGATAGTTTTGGCTACAACACCTCTTCAGATGGTGCAGATAGTATTCTTGGTTTCACGTCAAATGAGACGATTGATATTTTAGGGTTGAATACTGATTTTGATACTTATGTAGAATTGATTGGTGCAGCTACAGATTCTGGAGCCAATGTTTTGTTCAACTTTGGAAATGGCAATACGCTCACCATTGTAGGAATGAATATTAGCGATTTATCATCTAGCAATTTCTCTTTTGAAAATCCAGGAAGTGCTAATGAGCCGTTAGATTTTCAGTTAGAAAGATGGTTTGATATTGCCGATTTTGAGCGATTTGATTTTATGCACGAATTAATGAATATTGATGCATGGACCTTTGCATAAGGGTAGCTTTTTGTCGTTTGTTTAGCCATCTAATTTGGCGGCTAAATTTACGATGCTGCCTTTGACGACAAGTAAGCGCCAATAGTCGACAATCAAACGAAAAGCTTGTCGATTACCTTACCCCTTAATAGGCCCCTCTTTAGCCCTATATTGCCCCTTATTGGGTTTTAACGGGGATAGTGCGATACTTACCGGAACGGAATCGGGAAGCGATGATTGTCGTTTCACAATGCCCGTTTACGGGTATGTTTTGGGTTATTACGGGCTTTATTCGGGTATAGAAGATCTCCCCATTTGTTTCTCCGTTTAAATGCAAAAGTAACCGATTAAAATGCAAATCAACATTAGTCGCCAATTAAGCGCCATTAGGCGGCAAATAACCGATAAGGATGCCGATATAGCTATAGCTCATTTGGGGCCTATTTAGGCCCATATAGGCCAAAACCATTTTCCCGAAACGGTATCGGGAATTGCCGGGAATGTATGGGAAACGTATCGGCGGGTGTTTCAGTACATGTCCCGATACGGTATGAACCTAAACAGGGGTTATATAGCCCTTTAGTGGGGTTAAAGAGGGGTATTAGCTCGGGTTACGGGTAGGGTTATAAATAGGGCATTAAAGCCCTTAATTGTTTTGACGACAATAAACGGATTTCTTGCCGCTAATCTAATCGGCACGCTTATCGGTTTTTATCGATTATTTATCGTTTAAAATAAGACTATGATAAACCACACATTTGTTAAGCCGATATTGAAAACGACCTGTAATGCATTCTTTATCGATTTTGACGTTAAGGAGCGGTGTAAACAGTTGGGCTGAACTATAGCCCTCTAATAACCCTTTAATGGGTTTAATAGGGGTTATAATTGGGGTCTTGGAGGCGTCAGAGAGGGGTTAGGCTTAGGGCTGCTATAACCCTTAAAAGGCCTCAAATTTATTAAAACTCTTAGGCAGTATGATGGCGCTTATGGGCTTCAATCCAGTCGAGCACATCACGGCGTTGGTAGCGGATGGATTTGGCAGACACTTTGACATATTTCGGACCGCCGCCCCTTTGCCGCCAATTCTGTAACGTGCGCTGCGAGTAATGGATTAAACCCGCCGCCTGTTTTTCGGTTAGCAGTTGGTAAGGGTCATTTTGCAGGTGAGTCATAGCGTCTTATCAAGAGTTTAAGTTACTCCTCCTGATTACGCTGGATGACTATTTATTTCACTGAGGCTTTAAGCGATTTTTTGAGGGGGTAAAGCCTCACTGTTTTTGTGGTATTTATCGTAATAGGCGCGAATGGCATTTTCTACAGTATTATAAGTTAGGGTAGGGTGAATGATGGAAACGGTTTCATAAGCAAATTCTGTAAAGCGTTTACGCCCGTTGATTCCATTCATACCATCATATTCAAATGAGCGCCCCATATACCCAACCCAAAGACCATAAAGTTGATCAATCCAGATTCTTAGAGCAAGGTTTCCCTTTTGGCTTTTTACGCCGATTTTTAAAAACTGACCTAGTTTAGTTTGGGTGACTTTAGGGCGAATAGCGATAAGACTATCTAGCATAGAATCAAGATTATTTAAAAATATCGGAACAGCACTCATGTCTTCATTGAAATTCAAAGAATTATGCGTTTCGATTTGTTCCGCCATTGTCATAATCATATAAAGCGTACTGTCTCGTGCAGGCAGTAAGGATTGGAGTTTTTCCGTCGCTTTTTCAATTTTGCGTAGTTGCTCTAAATCTTCATTTGTATAGGGTATTACTAAAGGCATTATTGCGTACATCACATAAAACTTGGCAAGCCTATCAAGTGACTCGAGAAGTATGTGTTGATGCTCTTTTATAATTTTGAACTGATTTATTAGCCTATTTGCGTCTTTTTCAAAATATCCAATGTGCGGTGTATTTACAAAACGCTTCAAGATGAAATCCATGCCTTTAACTGAGGACTGGTCTTCGGGGTAATCCTCAAAGGTCTTTAGAAAGCTTAAAATATGCTGAGATAAAATTGGACAAAACTCCGCGCTGGCAAGTTTAGCTTTGATTTGTATAGGTGTCATATTAATAGATTAGATATCTATAAGCTGATTGCCAATGCCATTTGACGCTTTTGCTAATTCCGCGTCGGCAAGGTGAGCGTAGCGCATTGTTGTTGTTATTTTAGAATGCCCTAAAAGACGACTGACTAAAGCGAGGGGCGTTCCGCCCATAACCGCGTGAGACGCAAAAGTGTGGCGTAGGTCATGTATTCTGACATCGTCTAAATTGGCTTGCTTACGAATACGTCGCCAAGATTTTTGTAGGTTTACAATATGGCTTCCCGCTTTCTCGCCGCAAATTACATATTCATTATCAGGCAATCGCGGGAATTGGGCTAAGACTGTCATAGCCGCATCATTGAGCGGAAGCCGTTTATAGCCTGTTTTACTATCAGGAAATTCGACATGATTACCGTGAATAAACGACCATTGGAGCGTTTGAATTTCGCTTAATCGGCAACCCGTTAGAATAAGTAGCTTATAGGCATTTACGGCATAGATTGACGCCGTATTTTCTAAAGCGACTTTATCAAGGGTTTGCCATAAGTGAGTAAGTTCGGATTTACTCAAAAACCTATGGCGCTTATTTTCCTTATAGCGCTGAACATGCTTACAGGGGTTTTGTGATTGTTCCCGCAATCCCCATTCTTCGCAAAGATTGAAAATTTTGGATAAGACCAAGACACAACGATTAGCTTGGTTAGGAACGTGCTTTAAACTTAGATGTAGAGCCGCAACATCCGCCCGTTCTATATCGATAATTTTACGCTTTCCCAATACGGGTAACACATAGCACTTGAGAATTTGCCTATAGTTGGCTTGCGTCCCCGGTTTTAATCTAACCGATACATACTCATCTAGAAAACGATTGGCGACTGTATTCAAGGTAGGCGATTTAACATGGCGTTGAACTGCGATGGATGGATTTTTGCCGGAAGCTAGTGCTCCCAAAATTGTCTGCGCTTCCTTACGGGCTTGATCTACTGTAACGAGACCGTATTTTCCTAGCCTAACTTTCTTGGACTTGCCGTGATGTCGATATTGAACAACAAAGGTTTTACGGCCCTTTGGAGAGATACGAATACCAAAGCCTGAAAGCTGACTATCCCAGATAATATGGTCTTTGCCTGTCGTCTCTAAAGCGTCAACAATGCGCTTAGTAAGTTTTGTCATAATAGCCCTATTCAAATTTGGCAGCAATTTGGGAGCAGATTGATATCGAAAACGACGGTATCTACAGAGTCATCTAGGGTACTAAAAATTGAATAAAGTCAATAGTTTCAGATATTTATGGGCGTGCAGGGTAATGCAGAGTAAAGGGCGGTAAAGCCCCAGACTAAATTGCCAAGGTGAGGGTCGTGGGTTCGAATCTCATCGCCCGCTCCATTTTTTCTTAACCTTAGATAAAATCAATGAGATCAGCTTAACTGGCTTTTAGCTTTACGGCTTTCTTCTCATCATAGTTGTCTTGGGTTTTGGTGATGGTTGAGCGGTTTTTCAGGCTCCATTGCAGCACCCCTTCCATTTCAGATAGAAAGCTCCGTCCAAAGGGCGTGATTGAATAATCCACGCGCGGGGGGACGGAGGGCGTAACTTTGCGAGAGACCAGACCGTCTCTCTCTAGCGTTCTGACAGATTGGGTCAGCATGCGCTGGGAAATATCCGGAATTGCGGCCAAGAGTTCGGAAAACCTATGCGTACCGAAATTTAAATGGGTCAAGATTACCAAACACCATTTCCCGCCCAAACGGCTAAAGACCCCGCGAATAGGGCAAAACTCAACATCATAGAAAATGTCAGGTGCAATATTAGGAAATCTATCAGCCATGTTGTGTTCTTAAAAGTTCTAAGCCGCGCCTTCATATAAGGCGCTACATCCTAAAAGTAACTAATGGGTAAATAGGCGAAAATTTCGTACTTAATTTACGCTGAGGAAAAATAATTTCGGACTTTAACCCCTAAAAACCACGGTAAAACCAATCTTTCCAAATTGAGAGTAAATAGCCCTCTTTTCGTAACTCACTTTTAAATAGTAATTTATATAAAAAAGCCTTAACAGATGACATTTGTTCATCCTTAAGTCTTAACAAGCGCAGAACCTATAAATTAAAATACGTATAAATTACAGTTATTTAGATATTTATGCAAAAATAATAAATTAACCCTTCTGAACATAAGCTGACTAGATAGGCTAATTCTTGTTAATAATTACATGAATTTAACATCTTAAAGTATTATTCACTTTAATCCTTCACCTTTGTCCATGGGCGCAACGTTTACATTTATGACGTGCTGGATTTGACGATGTTAAAATTATTCAAAAAAACTATCTCTTCTTTGAAATCAAAGTTTGCGCTTAAACCCGCAAATGAAACGCCCCGATACAGGCGCGGCTCATCAACATTGTCCAAACTCTTGTGCAGTGTATTCGTCACAATGTCACTTGCAGGAGCGGGGATAGAGGCCCATGCAACGCCGTTTACGGAAACTGTTCCGAATGGTAATGGACCTATACCTAATACATATCCTCCAGTTGGTGGTACAATGTTCGTGTTGGTCGGGGCTAACGGAAACCTCTATTACCAGTTCGTCAATCCCTCGACACAATTTCGGGGTTTTCAATTAACGGGTACGCCGACGGCGTTTCAAGGCGCGCCGAAATTTCAGCTTGGACCAACACAAGCGCTGAATTGCGGTACGGTAAGCTGTACAGATTATTTTGGCGGCTCAATTGTAGAAGGCTATTCTCGCTTAACCGTTCGCGATGCGGATGGGTGTGATGCTAGCGTAGGATCAAGCGGAACCAATAATGACTTTGATTATCAGGATGTGTTCTTTGAAGTAAATGGTATCCGCGTCAGCAGCCTTTCTGATCTTCCGGCTAATTCTGTTGAGAGAACAAACTTTGCAGGTACCACGACAATCGGGACAGAGAACTGCTTCCGAAATCAGGGAGGTACAGAAACCAGTACAAGCTGGTTTGACCTCACGCCGATTCCAGGCCTATTAAATAACATTCTGACAACAGGCGGCACAACGCCCTTTATCCATGATGATGATGGCTGGACAAATGGCCGAGGTGATAACTTCTGGTATTTCACAGATGGTGATGATGCGACGGGTACGCCAGAAGTCGCGCCGGGTATCACTATTGAGAAAACCGCGGACCGCACAGAATATATGGCTGTGGGCGACGTCATCAATTATAGCTTCTTAGTCACAAATATCGGTTCAGTTACGCTGAACGATATTGTCGTTACAGACAGCTTTATCACAGGTATTATGAACTGCCCGCAGACAACGTTGGTCACTGGCGAGTCCATGACCTGTACGGCGTCGCATACGGTATCACAGGACAACATCGATAACGATATGGTGTTTGTGAATACAGCGGAAGTGACCGCCAACCCGACAGAGGGTCAATTGGGTAATGTGTCAGGCACGCTGACAATCCCAGGTCCCGATGCCAATAACTCTATCACGATTACCAAAGTGGCCTCCAAAGACACAGATGTCGAAGCCGGTGATGTGATTACTTATACTTACACAGTTCAGAACACAGGCAATATTACATTAGATGCCGTAAACATAACGGACGTTCACGGGGGCACCGGAACTCTCTCTGCTATCACGCCTGCAAGTGTCGATGACCTTGGTCCGAATGACACGCAGGTTTTCACCTCTACATATACTGTCACGCAAGCTGATATAGATGCAGGCGGAACCATAGATAACACGGCGACAGCCAATTCAACGCCTAAGCGCGGCTCTATTACAGCCCCGACCGCGGATGAGTCGATCTCGCTTACAGCCCCACAACCCGAAGCCCTCTTCTCTAAAGTAGCGTCTCCCGATGCTGACTTAAGTGAAGGTGACACGGTCACTTATACTTACACAGTCGAGAATACGGGCAATGTGACTTTAAATGACGTGTCCGTAACAGATGCTCATGGCGGCTCAGGCGCACTTTCCGCCATCACGCCGGCGACAGCCTCTATCGCGCCTGGCGGCTCTCAGGTCTTCACAGCCACATATGTGATTACACAAGCCGACTTTGATGCCGGAACGGATATCGGAAATACGGCGACGGCGTCATTTACACCCGCCCAAGGCACGCTTGCGGATATGACGGCTGACGAAACAGTGGCTCTCGCCGAAGCGGCCCCGTCATCCACGCTTAATAAAACAGCGTCTGACACAACGGACGTACAAGCCGGCGATGTCATTACATATACATATGTTTTCGAAAATACAGGCGACGTTACGCTAAATGATGTCAGCGTTACGGACGTTCACAGCGGCACTGGAACATTAGGCCCAATAAGCCCTGCGACGGTCGCCTCAGTTGCGCCCGGCGCCAGCGTTACTTTCACAGCAGATTATACAATCACGCAAGCCGATATTGATGCGGGCGCGGCGATTTCAAATACGGCGACAGGGAATGCGACGCCTCCAAGCGGGACCTATGTGCCGTCGACAGACACTGAAACAGTCACGCCTGAAGGCCCGGCTCCGGCGTCAACGCTAACGAAAACAGCGTCAAATGATACCAATGTCGCTGCAGGTGACGTCATTACCTATACTTATGTCGTTCAGAACACAGGTAATACTAACCTTACAAATGTCTCTATCTCAGATGTTCACGGCGGAACCGGTACGCTAGGCGCGATCACGCCTGCTACAGTGGCGTTTCTTGCGCCAGGGGCGAGTGCGACGTTCACAGCCGATTACACCGTCACCCAAGACGACATTGATGCGGGAGGCGCAATCTCAAATACGGCTACGGCGAACGCAACGCCGCCCAACGGAACATATACGCCGTCAACCGCGACTGAAACTGTTGACCCAGCCGATCCGGCGCCCGCAGCTGATTTTACTAAAACAGCGTCCGAGACAAGCGACGTTCAAGCTGGTGATGTGATTACCTATACATATGTCGTCACCAATACGGGTAATGTCTCCCTTAATGATGTGTCCGTCACAGACGCGCATAGCGGAACTGGCACTTTATCAGCCATCACGCCCGCCAACGTCGCGACTTTAGCTGTTGGTGATAGCGCAACGTTTACTGCCACATACACAGTGACTCAGGCCGATATTGATAGTGGCGCTGCCATCACAAATACCGCGACTTTGGACGCGACGCCTTCAGGCGGCACATTGCCGCCGACAACGGCTGATGAAACCGTTACGCCAGAAACACCGGCGCCTGCGATGACTCTGGCCAAGACAGCGTCAGAGACAAGCGATGTCCAAGTCGGAGAGGTGATCACTTACACTTATGAAGTCGTCAATACGGGTAATGTTTCGATGTCAGATGTCAGCATTACGGATGTGCATTCCGGTTCAGGCACTTTATC
>NZ_KE386760.1:85831-234972 GCF_000428525.1 Hellea balneolensis DSM 19091
GGCGCGGCGATTACGAACACAGCGACGGCTAATGCAACGCCGTCTGGCGGGACTTATACACCTGCGACAGATACGGAAACAGTTACGCCTGAAACACCAGTGCCTGCTATGACTCTTGCCAAGACAGCCTCTGATACAACAGATGTTCAAGCAGGCGATGTCATCACATATAGCTATGCTGTGACGAACACAGGTAATGTGAGCATGAGCAATGTCACGATCTCTGACGCCCATAGCGGGGCAGGGACTCTCTCTGCAATCTCTCCTGCCAGTGTGGCCACGCTTGCACCTGGTGCTAGCACGACCTTCACAGCAACCTATACAGTCACGCAAGCTGATATTGATGCCGGAGCTGATATTACAAATATAGCGACCCTCAACGCGGACCCTTCAGGCGGAACATATACGCCTGTGACAGACGATGAGACCGTGACCGTAGAAGCGCCTTTGCCTGATGTCACTCTGGCAAAAACAGCGTCTGATACGACAAATGTTCAAGCCGGAGATGTGATCACTTACACATATGAGGTGGTCAATACAGGTAATGTGTCCTTAAGTGACGTCACGATTTCTGACGCCCATAGCGGTACAGGCACTTTATCTGCCATCACGCCTGCCTCAGCAACTTTGGCCATTGGTGAGAGCGTTACATTCACTGCCACTTATACGGTTACGCAAGCTGATATTGATAGCGGCGCGGCCATCACGAACACAGCCACAGTGAATGCGACTCCTGCCGGCGGCACATTTACGCCCGAGACTGATGATGAAACTGTAACAGTTGATGCTCCAGTTCCGTCTATGAGCCTTGCCAAATCAGCCTCTGATACAAGCAATGTCCAAGTAGGTGACGTTATTACTTATACATATGATGTTGTGAACACAGGTAATGTGACCCTTAATAATGTCAGCATTTCTGATGTACATTCTGGTACGGGAACGCTTTCTGCTATTAGCCCGGCTTCACTTGCCAGCCTTGCGGTTGGTGATAGCGCAAGCTTCACAGCGACTTATACGGTTACGCAAGCCGATATTGATAGCGGCGCGGCCATTACAAATACAGCCACGGGTAATGCCGATCCTGCAGGCGGAACATTTACGCCGCCGACAGATACTGAAACAGTTACGGTAGATACGGCCGGTCCGTCTCTTGATATGACAAAGACACCGTCACAAACGAGCGATGCGGCTGTTGGTGATGTGATCACTTACACATATGTCGTAGTTAATGATGGTAACGTCACGATGTCAGATGTTACGGTATCTGATGTCCATAATGGTAGCGGCACACTTTCAGCCATTACGCCGGCCTCAGTTGCAAGCCTCGCAGTAGGCGATAGCGCGACTTTCACAGCGACATATACTGTGACGCAAGCCGATGTCGATAGCGGCGCACCTATTACGAATACAGCCACAGCGGACGCAGTTCCTGCAACGGGTAGCTTTACACCTGTTACGGATGATGCCTCGGTTTCAACAGAAGCGGCAGCGCCTGATTCAACGCTTACAAAAACGGCGTCTGCTGATACAGATGTGTCCGTTGGCGATGTGATCACTTACACCTATGTCTTTACCAATACAGGTAATGTCAGCCTGGCAAATGTATCTGTTTCAGACGTTCATAACGGCACGGGCACGCTCGGCGCAATTTCGCCAGCAAGTGTGGCTTCAGTTGCCGTAGGTGAAAGCGTGAGTTTCACAGCGGATTATACAGTCACGCAAGCTGATATTGACAGCGGCGCGGCGATTACAAATACGGCAACAGCCGATGCCACACCTGCTGGCGGCACTTACACGCCCGCGACAGCAGATGAGTCTGTTACGCCGCAAACACCTGCCCCTGATATGACACTGGTCAAAACAGCGTCAGACACAAGCGATGTGTCTGTCGGTGACGTGATTACTTATACATATGAGGTGGTGAACACAGGCAATGTCACAATGAGTGATGTGAGCATTACGGATGTGCATTCGGGCTCAGGAACATTGTCAGCCATTAGCCCAGCGGCGCTTGCGAGCCTAGCTGTTGGTGATAGCGCGACCTTCACGGCGACTTATACAGTCACGCAGGATGATATCGATTCCGGCGCGGCCATTACAAACACAGCTACGGCGAATGCTACGCCTGCGGGGGGCACTTATACGCCTGCCACGGATGATGAGAGCGTAACGCCGGATGCGGGCGCACCTGAAATTACCTTTACAAAGACAGCTTCAGATACAAGCAATGTCCAAGTGGGTGATATTATTACTTACACATATGTCGCCGTTAATACGGGTAATGTTACAATTAATAATGTCAGCGTTTCTGATGTTCACGGCGGTAGCGGAACTTTATCCGCTATCACGCCTGCGACTGTTGCAAGCCTGTCCGTTGGACAAACAGCGACTTTCACAGCGACCTATGAAGTTACGCAAGCTGATATTGATGCGGGCGCCCCAATTACAAATGAGGCGACGGTCTCCGGTACGCCGAGCCAAGGCACATTACCGCCTACAACAGATACAGAAAGTGTCACGCCAGATGGCGCGGCGCCAGAATTGAGTATTGATAAGCGCGCTGTAAGCACTGATTTTGCTGCTGTGGGTGATGTCCTGTCATATGAATATGATGTGACGAACACAGGCAATGTGACGATCTCAGGGCTTTCAGTCTCAGATGATAAAATTGCGACTGTTAATTGCCCTGTGACAACATTGGCGCCAGGCGAAAGCACGACTTGCCTAGCGGATTACACCGTCACTCAAGATGATCTTAATACAGGCTCTGTTACAAATATTGCCTCTGTTGACGGCACCCCAGCCGGAGGTACATTGACGCCTCCGACAGATACGGAAACAGTCGGCGGCACACAAAGTCCTGCCTTTACGCTAGCGAAATCTGCTGTTGATACAGACTTTGCAGCTGTAGGGGATACCTTGGATTACGAATATCTCGTGACCAATACAGGTAATGTCGAGATCACAGGGATTGCTGTTTCAGACGATAAAATTGCCTCTGTCACATGTCCTGTGACAACGTTAATGCCAACAGAAAGCGTAACCTGTACCGGGACTTACACCGTGACGCAGGCAGATCTTGATGCTGGCTCTGTTACGAATATCGCTGAAGCTACAGGCACACCAGCGGGCGGTACGTTAGACGCTGCGGGTGATACAGAAACTGTTTCAGGCACACAATCACCTGAGCTTGCTATTGCAAAAACAGCCTTGAGCACAGATTTTGCGGCTGTTGGCGACATTCTTGATTACGAATATGTTGTGACCAATACGGGTAACACAACAATCATTGATGCAATCACTGTTGATGATGATAAAATCACGCCTCCGGCTATTGTGTCATGTCCTGCGCTTCCAGCGGGCGGCCTTGCTCCAACAGCAAGCCTGACATGTACGGCGAGCTATAGCGTTACGCAGGCTGACTTGGACTCCGGTTCAGTAGTCAACGTGGCGAGCGCAACTGACGGAAATGTCACCTCAGCGCCTGACACAGCGACCGTAACAGGTACGCAAACGCCGTCTATGACGCTTGTGAAAACACCTGTTGAAACAACTTATAACGCTGTTGGTGATATTCTGACTTATGAATACACCGTTACGAATACAGGTAATGTCTTGATGACAGATTTAGTTGTCACAGATGACTTAATCGACACAGTCACGTGTAATGTTCCGGCCATAGGAAATGGCGATGCGAATTTCGATCCGGCTGAAGTCGTTGTCTGTACAGCGAGTTATGAAGTTACCCAAGCTGACTTGGATAATGGGTCCGTTACAAATAATGCGACCGCTGACGCGACACCTGCTGGCGGAACACTAACACCTCCAACAACAGATGCGACAGTTGACGCCGAGCAGCTTCCTGCCATGACTATGGTGAAGTCAGCGATTGAAACAACATTTGATAGCATTGGTGATGTTCTGACTTATGAATATGAAGTCACAAATACAGGTAATGTCCTGATTGCTGACTTGGCCGTCACGGATGATAAAATTGATACAGTTGTTTGTGATGTTACTGCCATCGGCAATAATGATGCGAATTTTGATCCTGCTGAAGTCGTTATTTGTACAGCGAGCTACACCGTGACCCAAGATGATTTGGACGCGGGAAGTGTTATCAATAATGCCGCGGCCACAGGTACACCTGCGGGCGGGACTCTGGTGGATGCCACAGCGGATGAAACTGTTGATGCAGACCAAAATCCTGCGATGGAAACCGTTAAGACAGCAACGGATGTTAATTTTGAAGTTCCGGGTGACATCACGACTTATGAATATGTCGTCACCAATACGGGTAACGTCACAATCACAGACCCGATTACAGTTACGGATAACCTGATTGATACGATTAACTGTCCTGCACTTCCGGCTGGAGGTCTTCTGCCGGGTAACAGCTTAACCTGTACAGCCAGCTATACAGTGACACAGGCTGATTTGGATGCTGGTTCTGTCACAAACTTGGCCTCTGCGACTGATGGGACGACGACCTCTCCGCAGACCTCAGAAACAATTCCAGCGGATCAAAATCCGGGACTCTCTGTTGTAAAATCAGCCTTGTTTACAGATTTCACCACAGCAGGCGAGGTTGTCGATTACAGCTTTGAGATTACAAATGATGGTAACCTCACGCTGACAGGCACAACACGTATTGAAGATGATAAAATCGGAACGATTGACTGTTTTGTAGGTAATTTCGTGCCGGGCTCGACACAAACATGCACAGCCTCTTACACAATAACGCAAGCCGATGTGGATGCTGGCTTTGTCACGAACCAAGCCTATGCGCAAAACGGCTCTGTTACGTCAGCCCCTGTTGACGCAACAGTTTCAGCAACACAGACGCCGTCTCTTGGATTTGTGAAACGTGCTGTTACATCGACATTTGTCAATGCAGGGGACGTTATCTCTTATGAGTTTGACGTTGAAAACACCGGTAATGTGACGCTTACAGGCGTGTCTATCTCGGATGATAATATTGCCTCAGTTAGCTGCCCGAAAACCGTCCTAGCACCAGCTGAGACAATGGTGTGTAGCGCTGATTATACAGTCACCCAAGCCGATGTTGATGCTGGCAGTGTTGTTAATAACGCCTCTGTCTCTGGTAACTCTCCAGATGGCGGTAGCGTCGATACACCTAGTAGTGCGACTGTTGATAGTGACCCAATGCCGTCAATGGCGTTTGAGAAGCGTGCGATTAGTTCAGACTTTGCGCAGGTCGGCGATATTCTCAGCTATGAATTTGATGTTGAAAATACAGGATCTGTAACCCTTAGTAATATCGTCATTACAGATGATTTGATTGCGAGCGTATCCTGTCCGCTCAGCAGTTTGGCACCAAGTCAGTCTATGGTCTGTTCGGCGAATTATACCGTTACGCAAGATGATGTGAATAATGGCTCTGTCACAAATAATGCCTCTGCTGCTGCTGACCTGCCAGATGGAACGGCCCTTCCGCCTGTAGCTGACACAGCCATAATTGATGGTACACAAACGCCGTCTCTGGACATTGATAAGCAAGCCGTGGATACAAGCTATGCAGCTGTCGGTGATGTGCTAGATTATACATATCGTGTGCGCAATACAGGCAATGTTGATATTACAAATATATCTGTCACAGATGATTTGATCCCAAGCCTGTCTTGCCCAGCAACAGCTTTGGCTCCGGCTGAAGAGTTTACCTGTACAGGATCTTATACTGTGACGCAGGATGACATTGATAATGGCTCTGTCACGAATATCGCGACTGCGAATGGAACACCTGCCGGCGGGACCTTACCGCCTGCAACAGACCAAGCGACTGTCGATGCTGACCAAAACCCGGCTTTGACAACGGTCAAGACAGCCACAACATCTGATTATGATTCTGTCGGCGATACGATTAATTACGACTATCTTGTAACGAACTCAGGTAATACAACAATCATCGACCCTATCACTGTGTCAGATGATAAAATCGCCTCAATTTCATGCCCAGCCCTGCCAAGCGGCGGGCTCTTACCCACACAGTCTATTACATGTTCGGCGACATATGTTGTCACGCAGGCTGATATTGACGCCGGCTCTGTGACCAACGTTGCGACATCCTCAGATGGCACCGTGACGTCACCGCCAGTCGATGAGACAGTCGGCGCGACTCAAGCTCCGTCTATCTCAATGACAAAAACAGCAACGCCGCAAAGCTTTGACACTGTGGGCGACACAGTGAGCTATGAATATGTCATTACCAATACAGGTAATGTAACATTGACAGATGCTCTGAGTGTTTCCGATGACCGTATTGCAGCCGTGACATGTCCGGCGCTACCTGCGGGTGGTTTGGCCCCGGGGGCGAGCTTGACTTGCACAGGAACGGATACTGTTACGCAGGCAGATATTGATGCGGGTTCAATCACGAACACAGCAAGCGCAACAGATGGATCTGTGAGCACGCCGCCTGTCTCTGAGACAGTGTCTGCTGTTCAAACACCATCGCTCGCGATTGATAAGACAGCTTTGACAGCTGACTTTGCTTCTGTCGGCGATCTGGTAGATTACGAATATCTCGTGACGAATACGGGTAATGTTACGATCACAAACCCGATTTCTGTCGCGGATGATAAGATCTCTTCAGTGTCGTGTCCGCCGCTACCAAGTGCCGGTTTAGCGCCTAATGCGACGCTGACATGCACAGCGACATATTCAGTCACTCAGGCTGACATTGATAATGGCTCAGTGACCAATGTGGCAACAGCTTCAACACCGGGCGCAACGTCTACCCCGGATACAGAAACTGTTGATGCTGTTCAGACGCCTGAACTTGCCATTACGAAAACAGCGGGCGAGAGCAGCTTCGATGCCGTTGGCGATGTTCTGACATATGAATATCTTGTTCAAAATACAGGTAATGTGACGCTAACAGGCGCAATCACAGTTGCAGATGACCGCATCAGCACTGTTGCCTGTCCTGCGCTTCCAATGGCTGGTCTCGCGCCAAATGAAACCCTGACCTGCAGCGCGACATATGTCGTCACACAGGCGGATATTGATGCAGGTGAAGTTATCAATGTGGCGTCAGCTTCTAATGGCGGCACAACGTCTCCGACAGATAGCGCGACCGTTACAGCAGATCAGCTTCCGGCTCTGACAACAATTAAGTCAGCTCTCAGCAACACATATAACGTGCCAGGTCAAATGATCGACTATGAATATGAAGTCATCAACTCGGGTAACACAACGATTACAGACCCGATCACAGTCGCGGATGATAAGATTGCATCTGTGAGCTGTCCAGCGCTTCCGGCGGGTGGTCTTGTGCCCGGTGCGAGCCTGACATGTACGGGCACTTATGAAGTCACTCAAACTGATATCGATAACGGCTCAGTTGAAAACATCGCCTCTGCAACAGACGGCAATGTAACGTCGCCTGAGGTGAGCAAGAGAGTCTTTGCAACGCGTACCTCTACGCTTCAGATTGAAAAGACAGCCACGAATGTGAACTTTACTCTTCCGGGCGACATCACGACTTATGAATATGTCGTCACCAATACGGGTAACACAACCATCACAGACCCGATTACGGTCAATGATAACCTGATCCCGAATGTGAATTGTCCGGCTCTACCGGCGGGCGGATTGCTTCCAGGTGATGCTATCACTTGTAGCGCGGATTATGTTGTGACGCAGGATAATCTGGATGTTGGCGTTGTAACAAATATTGCGTCAGCCACGGACGGAACGATTACCTCTGCGCCTGACTCAGAGACTATTCCGGCTAATGCTAATCCTGCCATTGAAGCGCGCAAAGCGTCTGACGATGTTTCTTATAACTTTGTCGGTCAGGTTCTGACTTATAGTTATGAAATTGAGAACACAGGTAATGTGACCCTGACAAATGAGTTTGAGATTGTTGATAATAAAATCGGCACATTTGTTTGCTTCACAGGAAACCTCATCCCGGGTCAAATTGAAAGCTGCACGGCGACTTATACCGTCACGCAAGAAGATATTGACAACGGCTCTGTGACCAATGACGCTTATGCCATGCATTCGCGTGCCAGTTCGCCGCCTGTATTTGTGACAATTCCTGCCGAGCAGAATCCTGAGCTTAGCCTCGCGAAAACAGCTCTTACTGCAGATTTCACAAATGTCGGTGACGTGCTTGAATATAGCTTCGAGGTTACGAACACAGGCAACACAACAATCACTTTCCCGATTGAGGTGTCTGATAACCGTATCGCGGACGTTATGTGTCCAGCACTGCCCGCGGGTGGTCTGCTCCCAGGCGCAAGTCTAACCTGTACAGGCACGGATACCGTTACGCAGGCTGATATTGATGCAGGTTCTGTTGTGAACACAGCTTCAGCGACAGATGGTAACGTGACTTCAGCAGACGATATGGCAAGCGTAAATGGTGTTCAAACACCATCTATGGCCGTCAATAAAATTGCCGGTAATAACGACTTTACGATGGTCGGTGATGTGCTGAACTATACCTTTATTGTGACCAATGACGGTAATGTGACACTCACACAGCCTATCTCAATCGAAGATGACCGTATCGGAACAATCTCATGTCCTGCGCTTCCAGCAGGCGGTCTTGAGCCGAACCAGACGCTGACATGTACAGCGTCAGATACAGTCACTCAGGCTGATATTGATGCTGGCTTTGTCACCAATACAGCGACAGCGACTGACGGAACAACAACATCTCTACCGGATGACGAGACTGTTACAGGTACGCAAGATCCGGCTCTGAGTATTGTGAAGACAGCAAATGAGACAGAGTTCTCAGCTGTCGGTGATATCCTGACATATGATTATGTTGTCACCAACACGGGTAATGTAACCCTCATAGACGCCATCACAGTCTCTGATGATAAGATTGCGACGATCAATTGTCCTGCGCTTCCTGCAGGAGGTTTGCCGCCAACAGAATCCATCACATGTAGCGCAAGCTATGAAGTGACACAGGCTGATGTGGATGCGGGATCCGTGACCAACGTTGCGAGCGCAACGGACGGAACAACAACGTCGCCCACAGATGATGCGGTTGTCTCGGCAACGCAAACACCCGAGCTGTCTGTTGCGAAAACAGCTACGACGACAGAGTTTAATATGGTGGGCGACACCCTTAGCTATGACTATGTCGTGACCAATACGGGCAATGTAACAATCACAAGCGCCATTACGATATCTGATGACCGTATTCCGAATGTGACTTGTCCAGACCTCCCTGCGGGCGGCCTGATGCCGGGTGCAAGCCTAACCTGCACAGGAACCGATACTGTCACGCAAGAGGACATTGATGCCGGTTTCGTGACGAACACTGCCAGTGCGACTGATGGCACAACAACATCAGAGCCTGTCAACGAGACCGTTACTGGTGATCAAGAGTCAAACCTAAGTCTTGATAAGGTGGCAACATCCAATGACTTTACAATGGTTGGCGATGTTCTCAGCTATGACTTTGTCGTGCGAAACACAGGTAATGTGACCGTGACAACACCGATCACAATCCAGGATGACAAGATTGGAACGATTACATGTCCGGCGCTACCAGCGGGCGGTCTTGTTCCTGGCGCAACGCATACATGTTCGGCTGATTATGTCGTGACCCAAGAGGATATTGACGCGGGTGAAGTCATTAATATCGCGACCGCAGAAAGCGGAGGCACAACATCTGCGCCGGATACGGCAACGATCACAGGCACCCAAGAGCCAAGCCTGACACTTGTCAAATCTACGACGTCAACAGAGTTTACGGCTGTTGGTGATATTCTCAGCTATGAGTATCTGATCACGAACACAGGTAACGTGTCTATCACGCAGCCTTTGACGGTCTCAGATGATAAGATTGCGGATGTCACATGTCCTGCGCTTCCGGATGGCGGTCTTCCGCCTGCAGGAACGCTGACGTGTAGCGCTGATTATGTCGTGACCCAGGCTGATATTGATGCCGGATCTGTCACAAACATTGCGAGCGCAACGGACGGAACAACAACATCTGATACAGATAGCGTAACGGTCGACGCGATTGTCACCAATGGTCTGTCCATCGTGAAACGCGGGGTGACTGAAGGCTTCTCAATGCCGGGCGACATCGTGTCGTATGAATATGACGTCACCAATACAGGCAACGCAACGCTTCTAACCGAAGTCACCGTTACGGATGACAAAATTGATACAGTTATCTGTCCTGCCCTTCCAGATGCAGGACTCATGCCACAAGCTGTCCTCACATGCCGTGCGGATTATGAAGTGACGCAAGAAGATATCGACTCAGGTTCTGTGACAAACCTCGCGACTGCGACATCTGGTGATGTCACGTCACCTGAGGTGTCTGAAACAGTTGAGGCTGTGCGTGAACCGTCTATGTCCGTCACGAAATCTGTCTCAGAGATCGTTCAAATTGGCGGCCCGATTTATGACGTCACATATCAGATCGTGATGGAAAATACAGGGAATGTCAGCCTGACTGACGTTCAGCTTGAAGATAATCTTACAGCAGCCCTGTCTCCGGCAGAAATATATGCCGCCCCAACAGCTAATATAAGCGGCTTTACAGGTGGTAGCGTCAATGCTGATTATGATGGTGTGTCCGATATCCTTCTCCTCTCTGGCGAGCCTGAGCTTCCTGTCGGTGATGCGGGTGTTGTGACAATTATTGTCCGCATCGACACAACGAATGGCGGTCCAGCGCAAGGTAATACAGCGGTGGGTAGCGCACCTGAGCTCCCGGCTGATGTTCCGTCAAATGATCCGAACGTCACGCCAGATACAGCTGACGATACCAATCCAACACCGCTCTCTATCATTGATACAGATGGTGACGGCGCACCTGATAACTTTGAGAGTTCGACGGAAGACCGTGATGGTGACGGAATCCCAGACTCCGCTGATTATGATCCAACGGGTTACTTCTATTGTGAAGAGAACGGCACGATCCTGACAGGCGGCGGAATCTCAATCTCTGGCCCGAATGGTGTTAATAGCAGCGTCGGTACAGCCAATGACATTGTTATCGTCCATGATGGGTCTAACGGGTTCTTCCAGTTCTATGTCACGGCGCCGGGTAATTACACAATGACGCCAACATATCCTGAAACTGGCGTTCCAAGTACGGACCGCGTTGTTCAGTCAGACGCTTTGGACGCGACAAGCTTGCTACCGGCAAATCCGGCTGTGCTTGGCTCTTCCGAAGTTGGTGATACAGGTGTCCTCGCCGATGCTTCAGCTGCGGCGAACCCACGCTTCTACTTTGACTTTGAGTTTGAAGCCGGAGATCCGTCTATCCTGATGAACAACATTCCGATGAAGTTCTGCGGCGTCTCAGAGTTGAGCCTTGCGAAATCAGTTATCGGTGATCCGATCAGACAGGGCGATGGTCGTCAGCTTATCACTTATGAGTTCGACATTTCGAACACAGGTGAAACGCAGGTCGACTCCATCCAGATCTCTGATGACTTGGGTGATGTTTATGGCGATGCAAATGTTGTGGTTCAGTCAAATGAAATCACAGAAGAGCCAACAGCCTTTACCGGAGCGGAAAACACAGCCTATGACGGCGTGAATGACATTACGGTTCTAGATGGTCTCGGCTCACTGAATGCAGGTGAAGCCATGACGGTACAGTTGCAGGCACTTGTCGCGCCTGAAACGGCTAGCACTTTCATCAATAAAGCGACTGTCGAAGGGGCTAACCCGCTGACAGGGGACGTTGTCTCTGCTGATGATACAGCTGCGATCGAGCTTATTCCTGCGGCTAAGGTCAATGACCTGATTGTCAGAAAGACAGCACGCCCGAGAACCGTACAAATTGGTGACCCTGTGCTCTACACAATTGAGGTCACGAACTCTGGTGTCGGTACAATCTCGAATGTCGATATTGTTGACCAAATTCCATATGGCTTTGCTTATATTCCAAATAGTGCAAATGTTTCAGATGGCACCACAACTGTTACTCTTGAGCCAAATGTGGCTGAGAGACGCAGACTGAACTGGACAGTTCAGCCAGGCGCGGAAGCTCCGCTTGATACACTTGCGCCAGGTGAAACGATCTCTGTGAATCTTAACCTCTTAGCTGGTCCAAATGTCGAGTTTGGCGCGCATGAGAACCAAGCCTTTGCACAGAGCCTTGATACAGGCGAGCGATCAGAAATTGCCACTGCAATTGTGGACTACATTCCTGAGCCAAGCTTTGATTGTACGCCTGTTATTGGACGCGTCTATGATGATGTGAACCATAATGGTTACCCTGATGACGGCGAACCCGGACTACCGGCTGTGCGTCTCGTGACGGTGAATGGCGATATCATCACAACAGATGAATTTGGCCGCTACCACATTCCATGTGCTATCATCGCCAATAATGAGCGCGGCTCTAACTTCCTGCTCAAGACTGATGTGCGTACATTGCCGCTAGGTTATTCTCCGACAACCGAGAACCCGCGCGTCGTTCGCGCTACACGCGGTAAGTTTGTGAAGATGAACTTCGGTGCTGCGCATCGTCCTAAGCTTCGCATCGACCTATTCACAGCGGACTTTGATGCAGAGTCAGGTTTACTTATGCCTGAAGCTGCTCGCCGTATAACGTCGATCCTTGCAGAAGACAGAATTTCTGACCGCGCTATCATCGTTTACCATGCGGATGAGCTTGAAAATGTCGATACAGCTCAAAATGCGCTGTCACTGACAATGAGAATGGTCCGTGATGTAGCACGCAAGCAGTTTAAAGACATTGCGATGGAAGCCAGCTGGGGGGATGCGAAACCCTTTACGCGGGATGGAGACTTGTCTCTTGGCCAAGTCTTTGATGGACCTGCCGAAGGTGAAGTCCGTGACCGTGTGGCCTTCTTTGCCAATGATAATGGTAATATTGAGCGCACCGATGCGGATGAGTTTGATGAAAGAGCCAGAGGCCGCGAAGCAGGTCTGCGCGGCGGCGAAGGCTCTGAAGCTCTCGCCGGCGACACACGCCGCTCACCGAATAGTTTCGGGGGACGCCGTGATGCAGGTGAAGCTGAATCGGCACGTCCAGGACGTCTAACACGTTGGGTCGGATGGGGTAATAAAACCACATCCTATGCTGAAGGCATGGAAATTGAGACGACAACCACAGCGCTAGATGTTGTGAAGCGTCTTAATGCTCAAGCTAATGTTGTTGCGACGCCTGAGGGCCGCGTTATCCGCGCTGAGGGTTACTGGAACTATGATGCCTTTATCGAACGTGCTGAACTTCGTATCTTTGATGCGGATAAATCAACACGGGGTGCACCTGTCCAGAAAGCCAGCTTCTATAATGGCACGGCAACACTGAACGTGAATAGCAGCTCAGATGCGGCTGGAGACAATACGCCTGAAACTATGGTCTATGTTTTGCGGGCTTATTCCGCGGATGGAAGCTTTGATGAGACGGCGCCGAAAATATTGGTTCTGGGCGAAGCTGAGTATGATCTGACAGAGGAAGAGTGGAACGCTGAGTCCCGCACAGCCTTTGGCCAGAATACGCTTCAAGTTGATAATATCCGTGTTCGCGGTGGATCAGTACGGGTTTACGGCCGAAATGTTGGCGGAGAAACCGTTCAGGTCATGGGCCAAACGCTGACTGTGGATGCTGATGGTAAATTCATCACGGAGCAAATCCTTCCAATGGGTGAGCAATCTGTTGAAATCAAAGTTGCAGGTGAGAATGGAACAGAAAACCGTATCTTGCGCACTGTTGATGTTAAAAACAGAGACACATTCTATGTTGCGCAGATCGAAGCCACGATTGGCCAGAACATTGCTGAGGATGCCGCAGGTGATCGCAGCTTCGAAGAAGGCCGTGTGGCGTTCTATGTCCGTTCACGCCTGAATGACCGCTGGGCTGTTACAGCCACGGCTGATACAGGTGAAGCTGAGATTGAAAACCTCTTCAGCGGATTGGACGATAAAGATTTAGGGCAGCTTCTACGCCGTCTTGATCCAGAGCGCTTCTATCCGACTTATGGTGATGACAGTACGATTGAGCAGGATGCCCCGACATCTGGGAAATTCTATGCTCGCCTGGAACGTGATGATGACTATGCCTTATGGGGTAATTATCAGACCAACTTCAACGACACTGAATTCGCCCGTGTCCAGCGTACACTCTATGGTGCCAAGCTGCATTGGGATGAGAATGGCAATACGACTAAGTTCGGTGATGACCGTACACGCTTGACCGCCTTTATTGCGGAGGGTGGATCTCGCCAGGGCCGTGATGAGCTTCAGGGAACCGGCGGTAGTGTCTATTATCTACGCAATGGTGATATTGCGATTGGCTCAGAAATCCTGCGCGTTGAAACACGTGACAGTGTCTCAGGCCTCGTGATTGAAAGCCGCCGTCTGGCTTATGGGACTGATTATGACATGGACTTTATCCAAGGCCGCGTCATCCTCAACCAGCCTCTCGGTAGCCGTACAGATGATGGCCGACTCTTCAGAGATGGTAGCCAGTCAGGTAACGAAACTATCCTTGTCATTGATTATGAGTTTACGCCTATCTTTGGCGAAACAGATGATGCCGCCGTTTACGGTGTGCGTGGATCGCGTTGGCTCGGTGACCACATCAAGCTTGGCGCAACCTATAATCACGATACGGATGGCGGCGTAGAGTCTGATCTCTATGAAGTTGACCTGACCCTGCAATATGCCGCCGGGACTTACATCAAGGGTGAATTTGCCAGAACAGAAGGTCTGGGTGTCCAAACCTTCCGCTCTATCGATGGCGGCTTTACCTATAATCCTCTGGATCGCGGCGGCTTAGCAGATAACACATCTGCGGATGGCTATGCGGTGGAAGCAGCTGTTGATTTCACTGAAATTGACGGGTTCAATCTGGATGGTAATTCCTATGCTTACTGGCGCAAGCGTCAGGCCGGATTTGCGGGTTACTCTGAAACAACTAATCAGACGATCGAGCAATTTGGCGGCGGGTTGAATGTGAACCTCTCAGAGGGCCTGAACCTGACAGCACGTGCGGATGTGTCTGATGACAAGACTGTTGGAACAAATAGTTTTGCAGAGGCTCGCCTGGATTATGAAGCCAATGAGAATATCACAGCCTCTGTTGGCCTGTCCTATAATGATGATGCCCGCGGAAACTCAGGTACATCTGTTGGTGCACGGGTTGATTACGAGTTCGATGATGAGAGCAAAATCTATGCTTATGGCCAAGTTGGTATTGAAGGTGAAAACCTCAGAACAACTGACCGTATGGGTGTTGGCGCGGAAGTTCGTCTGTCCAAGAATGTTCTTGGCGGCGGCGAAGTGTCCACGGGCGAAGATGGCCTCGGAGCACGTGCATCACTGCGCTATCAGTATGAAGATGGTGACGAGTATTACCTCGCCTATGATCTGCCGCTGAATGCTCAGGCTCAATCAAATCTCGGAACGTTTAACTTTGGAGCTCGCCGCCGTTATAATGACGTCCTGTCAATCTATGGCGAAGAGCGTCTGCAGTTTAACGACCTTGGACTGAACGGTGTGACCCATGCTTATGGCGTCGATTATAAGCCGGGTAATTGGAACTTTGGTCTCTCAGGAGAAGTTGGCCGTGTTGATAATCTTGACCGCGAAGCTTTCTCTGCAAGTGTTGGATATGCGTCTGAGCGTATGAAAGCCGGCTTTACAGGCGAATGGCGTGAAGACGAGAATATTGATACAGGTGATGAGCGCCGCACATGGCTCCTACGCTCTACAGCTCGCTACCAAGCGAGTGAAGAGCTCAGCCTGCAAGGTAAGCTCAATCTGGCCTTCTCTGATCAGTCGCGTCCAGATGCTGACCTTGGACCACAAAGCTTTAATGAAGCTGAGTTCAAAGAAGCATCTCTTGCGGCGGCATACCGCCCGATCTGGGATGACCGTTTCAACTTACTCGGCAAGCTTGTCTGGCTAGAAGATCTGTCTCCAACGTCACAGCGCTTTAATGGCGAATCTCTTAACTACCGCCAGAAGAGTACAATTGCGTCGGTTGATACAAGTTACGATGTCTCGCCAAGATGGACGTTGGGCGGCAAATATGCCTATCGCTCAGGGTCAGTCACAAGCAATCGTGAGAGTCTTGACTTTACAAAGTCCGAAGCTCAGCTAGGTATCCTACGCCTGGATTACCACGCGACCCATAAATGGGATGCTGTCCTCGAAGGTCGTATCCTGGATATCGGTAATGGTACGATTACCCGTCAGGGCGGCTTGGCTGGTGTCTATCGTCACGTAAATGACAATGCCAAAATCGGTGTTGGCGTGACATGGGGCGGCATCGAGGAAGAATATCTCGCAACGATAGGCGAGGAGGACGATCTCGGATGGTTCCTCAACGTTGTCGGTAAATTCTAAAAACGGGACCATTTAAACCTAAAAGCCGTCCGGTTCTCCGGGCGGTTTTTTTATGTTTGAATTGATTTTATGCCAGCCCTTCGAAATCTCTGAAGACGCGTTAACCTCTCTTTAACCGTTTATTATGGTTTATAGAGTATTGACGTTAGGGATCATAATTGGAGGACGTTTCAATGAAACCTTATGTCATTCAGGCGATTGCCGCCCTTTCAGTTTGTTTTGCGGCTTACGCATCACCGGCCAACGCGCAAAGTAATACGTCTGCAGATACTGCGAATAGCGCCCCGGAGCGCTCAACAACACGCCGTATTATTAAAAAAATAGAGCCAATACCTTATTGGGTTGATGCGGATCAGCTTCGTGTCAGAGATAATCCCGTGGCCGGAGATGTCATTGGCATGCTCAAATTAGGCGAAAAAGTAAAAGCCTATGACGTTTTTGAAAACTGGATTCGCGTGAGTAAGCCCGGCGGAAATGAGCAATGGGTCAATTCTGACTTCTTAACGAGTAACCAAGTGACATGGGCACGGTTTAACAATGATACACGCCGGCGTAATATCGGCTTTAGCCGCGCCACAGCTGCCAATGATGTCACATTAAAGCGGATCAGGGTTGAAGGAGATAAAGACGCTCGGATTTATGCAGCAAGCCTAAAGCGGACCTCAAATAATAACCGCGTTATCGTTACCCGTCAGAACTTTCGCTCCGGCCCTTATTTCGAAAAGCGTCTTGTGGCTTGCGGCGCGGATAAGTCCGCAACTCATTTTCAGCTGCTAGGCGAAGGCTATAATTACATCATGATGGAAAAAGACATTCGGGCCCAGACTGTTGACGTAAACTCCGCGCAGCCGCGTGTTGAGGTTACAAGTAGTGATGCCAGCCCCAAATCTGTTGCCATTGCGAATTTCAGCTGCAAGACCTCAAAGCTAAAATAAATCAGATTATTTTATCTCTTCTTGAGCGTTCATAATTATAAGGCCTGAACTCGTCTTAGCAGGGAATTGAGCCGTTTTAGCTTGTGCCTTTTCAGAGGCAGGACTTCCGATATTTACGGCAAGAGATAATGTGCGGCGGCTGAGCGCACCTTGCGGGCTCTCATAGATGGCATCTAAACTAATAAAATGCGTTCCGTTTTGACGTGAGGAAAACTGAACAGGTATAGAGAGCTTGGATCCTGGCGTAAGCCGAAGGCTTTGCGGCGTTGTACTCGACATCATATCAAGGCCTTGACCTGTTTTTAGAGACAAGCTCAGAAACCCGTCTTGATATATATACTCAAGCCTAAGAGTGATATATTCAATTTCTCCCGGCTCTGTGTGTCCATCATAATCATGCGTCATAGAGACAGCCGCGCCAGGTTTAACAAATTCTGTATGCGAATGAGCGCCTAATGCGTGAGGTTTGTCCTCCGCATAGGATGCATTAGAAAACGCGGCGGAGCCTAATAAAAAAACGGCTGATATGATTACATTACGTCTCATAGTCTTACCCAGTCACGCTAAGATTAAAGCAGCCATCTCCGCGCTTTGACCCTGTTCCGTTAATATTGAAAAAATCAAAAGCCTCGATGATATATTCCCCAGCAGCCAAGCGGTCTGAAAAGGTTTCTTCCCCTTTTTTGGAAGAGGTGGATTCGCTGATAAGTTTATTGCCTTGCCAAATTTTGAAATCCGGATCGCGGTTTTCATCGCCGCTTATTTTTTCCGCTTTAATCGTCACATCTGTTGCAGTTGGCAGGTTTAGGAAAATAAACTCCCTATTGCCCAATTTATTGAATGTGCCGGCATCATCTACAGAGCAAAGCTGAGCAGGTGTGCCGTTTAAGCTTACCTCTTTATAAACGGGCAAGGCAGAACGTATGGCGCCGCTATTATTTTCTCCTTGGCCATTGGGGCCTTCGCCAGAGATTTTGTGACTCTCCAAAAGCCTGTTTAAGGCCGCAAGATCAACACCTGCTTCTTTGCGTAACCCATCCGCAAGGGAAAAAATCGTAGAGAAAACGCTATCCGTCTTAAAAGATTCGCTGCGCATAACAGCGTAAAGCGGTTTAAGGCCAGCGGATATTGTGTCGGAGCCATCGGCGGCGTCATCATAAATATCATATAAAACGGTACTGATTGTGGCCTCATTAAACCAGCCCGGCATATTTACAGTCTTTGTTTCAAGATTAAATGAGAAGCCAGAATTTTGGGCGTTGCCTGAACTGTCCCGATAGACAGGATTACCCGTTATTATGGCCGATAAAGCATTGCTCCACCCTTCACTAAAGGCCACGCGTGCATCGAGCCTGTCTTGAAGAGAGTGTAACCCGCCAATCGAATCTTTGCGGGAGAGTTGATCCTCGAAATAATGGCCCCATTCATGAAGAATAACATGTGGGTCATATTCATCTGTATCGCGGTTTTCTTCGCCCAAAATATAAATTGCGCCGCCGCCTTCTGCCGTTGAATAGGCGGATGTTCCGATTTGCCCTAAAGATTTTTGCCCTATCACGGTGCGGTTGTTTGGGCTCCAACGGAGCTCCAAAGGCGGAAAGTCTATGGCGGGATCAATGGACGTAAAAGCCTCCACCGCGCTATAGATCGTATCAATAATAGCAAAAGGCGCTGCGGCTCTGACCTCTGTATAGGATTGCCCTGACCATCCATGCGGGGCATGAAGATTGCGGGTTTGTTGCGCTATTCCGCCTGTACTGGCTAGGCTGCCCTGCAAAACATAGAGCTGATTTTCCTGCGTATTATCTGTGACTTTAAAATCCCAGGATGCTGTACTTTGCGATAATATCTGCGCTTTCGTACGAATACGGATATCTATATTAGGATCGAGTGTGAGTGTGTATTGCCCGTTACTGTCGGCTGTTGTTGCAGCCACTATTTCATCAGCTGAGTTGAGCGCCTCAATAACAACGCCGCGCGCGGGGCTTTTGGCTGTATTGGCGTAATCTAATCCTGATGTGGATGTGTGCGGAACTCGGTCATATGTGATTTGACCTGAGACTTTAACAGAGCTGACGGGCTGAGATGCAGGAGAAGGCGTAGCGGCGACGCTTTGCGGCGCAGGGCTGCTGCTCCCGCCGCCGCAAGCGCTCAGTAAAACTGTAAAGGCCCCGCATGCGGCTAATTTTATGTTGTGCACCGACTTCTCCTGAATCGCCCGTCACGAAGACGATGCAATTCAGATGCCAAGGCGCCATCTAACCCTTGCGAGGTTTGGATCTATTACGAGTTAAGATGTAAGAGAAAAATGGTTATTCTGCTTGGCGTGCCGCGCGCACCCGCACCAGACCTGCTTGTGCATCCTTGTAGGTTGGGTAGAGTTTTAAGACGCCATCAAAATGCCATTCAGCCTGATCCAGATTCCCTCTGAATAATTCCAAATATCCATAAGAGACGCGGATATCGGCATTATCCGGATAAAGATAGGCCAGAACCTTAAATTCGCGTTCAGCATGGTCATATAACTTTGCCCATGTCAGGATGCGGGCTTTGGTAAAGCGAAACTCATATTGCGTTTTTATCGCCGGATCTGCGCTTTCAAGACGGCTGAGCGCGGCCGCATAATGACGGGTTTTCGCAAGCTCAAGGGCTGAGGCGACGACGTCTTTATCTGAATTTGTTGGGCTTTGATATTGCCCAGCCGCAAGCGGGGCAAACCCTAAAGTGAGCAAAAAGGTAGCCTTAATAATATGAAGCTTTGTCGTTTTCATTTATATAATTAGCCAGCCCATATTGTGATGCTATTAACGTCTATCGCATGTAATTTATAATATAGGGTTACGATTGATTTAATTAATTATAGCAGAACCCCCATAATATTGGAGGTTTATGAAACCCGGCTCAAAATATTTCTATTTTCTTAACTAAAAACTCTAAGCGTTTGAACATTTTCCTATGGTTTAACTGACCTATGGGAACTGCATGAACTCATTTGAGTTTGTGAATACTTTGGGAAATATATTGTGGCTTTTGCTATGCAGCAAGCCAGGCACAATCAAGTCAGTCAATATTACTTTGGCTATTTGTCCGATGCCGTGGCAAAATTAGAGAGCGCTTTACCGCGTTTGCCATCGCGCGAGCATTCGCACGATGCCCTAGCTCTTGCCACAGACATAGCCCACCGCATTAAAGGCAATGCGGCCATGTATGGATATTCAGAGCTAGGCCTATCTGCTGCTAAGCTCGAAACACTCTTAAGAACACAAGAAAAAAATATAGATGCGGCGTTAATCGCGCCGAAGATTGAAACCTTTATTGGTGACATCAAAAATATTTGCCAAGGTCTTGGCAATGTTGAGACGCCTGCTTGGGGCAAACATATCCCCACGCCAGATACTCTTACGATCAAAAAGCCGATCCAAAAACCGGTCATACAAGAAACCGCAAGGCCTTCTGATCGTAAGAGTATAATTGTGGCTTATCGCGATATTTGGTTATGCGACTTAATGGCGAGCCTGTTAGAGCCTGAGTTTAATGTGATCAGCTGTAATACTGAAAATGAACTGGCTCTTGCCTTGAGATTTCCGGTCATAGATATGTTGGTACTTGAACACAGCTTCGGAGATGTGTGCGGTATTGAACGCATTAAGACATTGAAAGCTTCGCGTAAAACTAACAAGCTTCCCATATTTTTGGCGCTTGATCCCAATAGCCCTGATGAGATCGCTGAAGCTATCAGTCTTGGCGTTGAGGGGTTTGCTGAGGATAAACACGAAATCCTGGATATCGTGAATTCAACTAAGGGCTTTCTGAAGCAGCCGGCCAAGCGTGTGCTTGTCGTTGATGATGACCCTGTCGTGAGAGAGATTCTGACTCATGCGCTTAAGAGTGCGGGTATGACCGTTGACACGGCCAAAGATGGCTTGGACGCACTTAATTATCTGTCTGAGGAAGAGCCCGATCTTGTGCTTTTAGACCGCTTTATGCCACGCCTTGAAGGCGGGACTGTTCTCTATGAGATTCAACAAAAAATTAACCTAAAATCCATTCCTGTTCTGATACTTACCAGTATGGTCAATCAAGGTGAGGCCCAAAGTTGGTTTGCACGCGGTGCAGCAGACTTTATTCCGAAACCCTTTGACCCTGAGGAAGTAATAATGCGCGTGAAGCAGCATTTAGACAGAAGGCAAAGTGCAAGATGACACCCAGCGCATTGAAGAGCTTTATAATTGCCCTTTCATTGACGTTTACACTCGCAGAAACAGCGCTCGCTAACCAGGTCAATGACCGCGCAATGGAATTGGCGGGCCAGCAAAAGTTTGATGAGGCCTTGGTGCTTTTATCACAGCAAGATTCTGCTCTTGTGACAGGATATGAACACCGGTTCTTGAAAGCCAGAATTCTGTCTTGGGCCGGGAAATACGCCCAAGCCGAATCTGTCCTGAACAGCCTCATTGCAGAAGACCCTGATAATCCGGATCTTCGCCTCGCTATGGGCAATCTGAATTACTATCAGGGGCGCTTAAAGGAGGCGGAACGAGATTATCAGCAGGTTCTAAAAGATTATCCTGACTATCAAGATGCCCGAAACGGCCTTGCAAACGTTCGGAAGGCCCAAGACGCGGCACAACGAGACCTTGGTTTTGCGGGGGATCATGTTTGGCGTATTGACGGCGGAGTGGGTCTATCTGATTTTGACCGAGATGACATCCCTGAATGGGATGACCAGTTCCTGCGCGTTGAATATAGCCCACATAGCCTCGCTTATCACGGATCAGCACAGCGTTATAAGCGGTTTGGAATTACCGATATTGAGTTTAAAGCGGGGATAGCTGACGCTGTTCGAGGCGGATGGGATTGGGGACTGGAAGCGGGGTTTACGCCAAACGCGACATTCAGGCCTGACTTTAATTTTGGCGGGCGGCTTGGCCGGGCCATCCAAACACAAAAAGGCACAACCTTCTATCCGCAACTAACATATAGCTATGACGATTATGCGGCTGGCGTGATTCATAATATTCAGCCCGGCCTGACGAGTTATCTTGATAACGGCTTGGTTCTGAGCGGCCGCTTAATTGCGACGCTGCAAGAGGCCGAAAAGGATCAGCTTGGCTGGCTAATTGAAGGCCGCGCCCCGATTGCGGACAGGTGGCAAATACGAGCAGGTTATGCAAATGCGCCTGAAGCCATTGACGGCATCGCGATTACAACCAAAAGCTTCTTTGGCGGACTCACTTATATGGTCAGTGATGACTTGGACCTTCACCTCAATCTTGCCCGGGATGACCGCGAGGATAGCTTTGTAAGGACCAGCGGAAATGTCGGCTTCACATATAAGCGCTAATAACGACCTGCTTATAATATTTTGGGTGATAACCCTCTCAATGTTAGGGGCTGCCTTTTTTCTGTGTTTTGGCGTGATTATTCGGCGCATTGTTAGAAATCATCAAGCGGTCACGCGCGCTCAAGAAAAGGCGATATTTCAAACCTATTTAAAAGAAGCCTTAAAGCGTGATGTAGATGAGCAAGGCCGATTGGAAGATGCTCCATATTGTAGCCCGTCTGAAATGGCGGATGTCTTGCTCCACTATTTCAGAACATTAAGGGGCGAAAAACTTGAGCAGTTAAAGGAAATGACGTCTGGGTCAGTTTTGGAAGACAGCTTAGTCAAAGAAACCTTTAAGGGTATTCGGGGTTCCAGAATGAGAGCGCTCAGAACCTTATCCTATCTAAATTCACAAAAATCCCTTCAGGTTATTGTTGATAATCTGGACTCGGAGGATAAATATGTTCGCCTAACAGCTGCGCGCTGCCTCGTTCTTCGCGAGAGTGATTGGTATTTAAATTCGATCCTAGAATCAATTCATGAGGCTTTCCCGCAAGATTACAAATTACTGGCGGGTATCTTGGAAGGGTTTGGCGCAGACATTGTCGAGCCCTTAGAAGATTACATCGTCATGACAGAAAATAATGTTCTTAAAACAGCCTGTCTAGAAACCTTAATTTTAATACGCCCGCCCCAGACCTCTTTGGACCTGAATGCGCTTATGCATAATGACGCCGAAACAGTTCGGGCGGCGGCGCTCGCATTATCTACGATGGCCCGTTATGACTCAGGCCGCGGTTCGGCCGAAGAAGACCCTCTGCGATTGGGACTCAAGGATAAGGCCATATCTGTCAAAATCCGCGCCGCTAAAATGGCCTGTGCGGTAAGAAGGCAAGACATTATTTCAGACCTTTATAAACTTACCGAAGACCCGGTCATGTGGGTCAGATATTGGGCGTTGCGAGCGATTTGGATGTCAGGTCAATCAGGGCAAAAATTTGTGGAATCTCTGGTTAAATCAAATGATATGGCCGGCAGTGTCGCGCGGGAAATGACCTCCGGTTATGTTTGATCTTATTCAAGACGCTGCGGCCAATCCGAATTTTAGATCCTTTGTGTTTTGGGTCAGCCTTTTTGTTGTCGGCATAGGCTTTCTACAAAACCTCATTTACGCGTGGTGTATTCCGCAGGCCTGGATGGAGCTCAATAAGCATAGCCAGAGAGAAGATGATTATGCAGGATGGGAAATTCTGCGCTCAAGATCTGCTATGCCCATATCAATTGTTGTGCCCGCTTATAATGAAGCCAATACAATTCGCGAGAGCGTTATGGCACTCCTTGCGCTCCATTATCCCGATTTGCGGATCATTGTTGTCAATGATGGGTCCTCCGACGCCACAGCAGAAACTATGGTCAAAGCTTTTAACATGACTGAGACTTATGTCGTGCGCGAAACTGAAACGATTACCCATAAACCTATCCGCCAAATTTACCGCTCCCATATTTATCCATCACTCTTATTTATCGATAAGGAGAACGGCAAAAAAGCGGACGCGATCAATGTCGGCCTGACATGCGTTAGGACGCCTCTATTTTGCGTTATTGATGCAGATTCTCTATTGGAGCCAACAGCCCTGTTAAAGGCAGTGCGCCCCTTTATGGAGACGTCTGATAATGTTATTGCGGTTGGCGGCACAGTAGGGATTGTTAATGGCTGTAAGGTCGAAAACGGACAGGTCACGGATTACAAGCTTCCCAAAAATTTCTTAGCGCGATTACAAGTGGTCGAATATATTCGCGCCTTCTTAATGGCGCGTCTGGCGGCGAGCCGTAAAGGCAGCCTTGCGATTATTTCTGGGGCATTTGGCATTTTCCGGCGCGACATCGCTGTCGCCGTAGGCGGCTATGACACGACAACGGTCGGTGAGGACATGGAACTTGTGCTGAAAATGCACCGCATGATGTTGGAATCAAAGACGCCCTATGCTGTACGTTATGTGCCTGAACCCGTTTGCTGGACCGAAGCGCCTGAAAGCTTTAAATTCTTATCCAATCAGAGAACGCGATGGCAGCGCGGCGCATTAGAGTGTTTGAGTCGTCACCGCAAAATGCTTTTTAATCCGCGTTATGGGCGTTTGGGCATGATCACTCTACCGACATTTCTTTTAACGGATCTTATCAGCCCAATAGCCGAAATTTTGGGCTATATGTTGATGATTATTTTTGTCTGCTTGGGCTGGCTGGATGTGAGGTTCTTCATAGTCATTACCGCGTTGATTTTCAGCTATGGTGTTTTGATATCTGTTTTATCACTCTTATTGGAACAAGATGAGATCGAACGTTTTACCCATCCCAAGGATTTATTCTTTGTGTTGATAACTGCTATTGTTGAAAATTTTGGCTTTCGCCAAATCTGCTCTATCTGGCGCATTAGGGGCCTTATACAGCATTTCCGCGGCATGAAGCCCACTTGGGGAACCATGGAGCGGCGCGGTTTTAGCGTCTCTTCTGATTGAACAATATGACATTATTTAGTCGCTTTTATTCTTATATCCTTATTTTGGTTTTCGGGGCTTTTTTACAGGCTTGCGGACAAACTGTCTTCGTCTTTGATGATTTGGAAGGCCCTCAGACACAGGCTGTTATGATGGAGCCTGAGGATTTAGGTCCTCGGCAATTTGATGACGGGCAGGCCAGCCGTTTGGCGGTCCTCATTACAGAGGATGACTCACATTGGCTGGCTCTCGCCACGGGTTTAAAAACAATTGGAATTCCTTTTAGAATGACCACCGATGTTCGAGAGGCATTGGCCCACGATATTGTCATGATTTATCCGCAAGTCACGGGGTTGAATTTGTCAGGTGGAGAACTCGGCGAAATACGGGATTATGCCAAGCAAGGGGGAACCCTCATTGGCACAAATATATTAGGCGGCGGGTTAGCTGATATGTTTGGGTTTCAATCCATAGCGGAAAGTAAATCGCGCTATTATTTATCTTTCTGGGAAGGACATGTTGAGACAGAAGAATTCTCTGAAAAGGGTCTTACTGATATAAAGATAGGGAGCGCTGAACAAATCGATGCCAACCCTGGGACAAATAGCTATCTTGGCATAAGCGGCGAGGTTTTAGCGGCCTATGAAAATGGCGAAGCCGCTATTGTTAAAAGTCAATATGGGACAGGAACAACCTATGCCTTGGGCCTCGATATTGGGCAATTATTATCCAAAGGTTATAATAGGCGCCAAGTTGATATTCGCCAATACTATGCCAATAATTATCAGCCAACTTTGGACGCGCTTTTAATACTTCTTGAAAATATCTATAAGCAGCAAGCCTCCCTGAAAGTCACATTAGGAACTGTGCCTGATGGGAAGTCTCTGAGCTTTATCATGTCCCATGATATAGATTTTTCGAGGAGCCTCATAAATGCCATTCCTTATGCAAAGCAACAAAAGGAGGCAGGGATTTCCGGTACATATTTTATTCAAACAAAATATGTGCGTGATTATAACGACGAAATATTTTTCAGCGATGAGGGCGCAAGTCTCGTGCGAGAGCTTGACGCATTGGGTGCTGAAATTGCAAGCCATAGCGTTGCGCATTCTAATGCGATGTGGGACTTTGAGATTGGTGATGGCTCTGAAGCCTATCCGGAATACCGCCCTTTTGTTCGCACAAAAACACGAACAACCGGCGCAACGCTTATTGGCGAAACCCGCATTTCCAAATTCTTGCTTGATAACTTTACGCGTAAGCAAGAGGTTGAGTCTTTCCGCCCAGGGTTTTTAAGTAATCCCAGTCAAATGCCTCAAGTACTGGCTTCGACCGGATATAAATACTCTTCCTCTTCAACGGCCAATGTCTCGCTAACTCATCTGCCGTTTCAGCTCAGTTATAACCGCGCCTTTTCTGCTTTCACGCCAGTCTTTGAATTTCCCATCACGGTCGAAGACGAAATTGAAGCTCCGATGATAAACCGTCTGGATCCAGCGATTAAGTTGGCCCGTCAGATTGCGAAAATTGAAGGCCTTTATGTTGTTTTGATACATACAGATGCGGTAGATACACGGCTGGATTTTCAAAAAGCCATTATAGACGAAGTGCGGCCCTATGCCTGGATGGGCACATTGCGTGAGTTTGGGCAGTGGTGGACGGCCAGAGATGATGTGAGCATTGATATAAAAAATATGGGCTCTAGGCTTTACCAAATTTCACTGAATTCTGAGACGTCCATTAAAGGTTTAACGCTAGAGCTCAACGGCCCCGCCAAACTTATAGAGAGCTCGATACCGCTTGAGCAAATCCAAGTCTTCGAGCAAGGATTATTACTGCCGAAATTTTCAGGACCCCAAACGCTTATGGTTCAGCGTTAAGCCCAATTTTTAGTCTCTATCCAGAGTGCGCTTAATCACATCCGCATGGGCCGCGTCATAATAAATAAGAGGCGCCGCGCCTATATCAACGTGATGCGTAGTGAGCTGCCCACTTTTCCAATGATGCAGCGTATAGCTTGGAGGACTATCCTCTACGAGCGCGCGCCCATCGACTTTGTTCGGGTCAATGGCAGAGAAATCAAGGCTGACTTGAGGGGCCACCGCGCCTGCAACTGACAGCGTCGTACCCGCATAGCTTAAAAATATCGAGCGGTGAATGTGCCCGCACATAATGTGAACGACATTTTTATGCTGCTGAATTATAGTTTTAAACCGCTTGGCCCAAGGTGAATCTTCGCGTGTTGTCATCCATTCAATACCAATATCCGCAGGCGGGTGATGCATGGCGATAAGCGTTGGCTTGGAGCTTTCCTTACCAAGCTCTTTATCCAGCCAATCAGCGCGATTCTCGCAAAAAGCGCCCCCATGACGGCCAGACAATGTTGTATCTAAAATGATAAACCGCAGATCTGGAAAGTTTATGCTGTAATTTAGAAACCCATCCGCAAGTTTTACGTAAGGAAAACAAGCCGCCAGATTTGCGGCATTATCGTGATTTCCCATCGCTAAATAATAAGGAATGCCCAATAATGTGAGTTCGGTCTTGAGCGCTTTATAAGACGCCGGATGACCACCTTCACTTAAATCACCTGTGATCAGAATTGCGTCAATCACATGGGGGCTGTCTTTGATGTGTTTTAGAACGCGCCGTAAGCGGTCAATATTTTGGCAAGACGAAGTCTCGCCTGGCGTTAAATGCAGGTCTGTTATTTGCGCGATCAGCACATGGCCCTCTTCCCTCACATGAAATTTGTGTCGTGTCTCATGACAGGCGAGAGCATCGGTTTCTGTGACTTAGGTCACAATATTTATCCAAAGCCGAACTTGTCAGCAGGCCCGCAACATGGTTCTCTGCAAGTCTTGGAGGGGATTATGAAAAAAATACTACTGTCGCTTATGGGGATAATAGCATTGGCTGCGGCATATCTGGCGCTTTGGCCTGTTCCTATTGACCCCATATCTTGGGATGCGCCAGAAAATAAAGGCTATGTCGGGGATTTTGCCCCTAATGCGGATCTGGCCAATTTAGAGCGCCTCTCTATTGGGAATATTCATGGCCCCGAAGATGTCGTCATGCATGAAGGTAAGCTGTTCGTGAGCTCTCAAGAAGGCAAGATCATCGAAATTGATCCAGTTGCGAACACACACAGCGAATTTGCGGATACAAAAGGTTCAGCGCTCGGCATGGAAATGGACGCGCAAGGTCACCTGATTATTGCGGATGCCTTTCGCGGATTACTTTCCGTTTCGCCTAGCGGTATCGTGACTGTCTTGACCGATGAGGTAAACGGCACGCCCATAGCCTATGCGGATGATTTGGATATTGGCGCAGATGGCGTGATTTATTTTTCAGATGCTTCGGTAAAATTTGGCGCTGAGGCTATTGGCACAACATTAGAGGCGAGCCTTCTTGAGATTATGGAGCATCAAGGCACGGGACGTTTACTGGCCTATGACCCGGCTACGAAGCGTACGCGTATTGTCCGCGACGGCTATGTTTTTTCCAACGGCGTGGCGATGACGTCTGATGGTGATATTCTCATGAATGAGACAGGCACCTATCAACTCCACCGTATTTCGCCTGACGGCACGTCCCGCGTGATTATGGATAACCTTCCGGGATTTCCTGATAACATCAATCGCGGTCCCAAGGCAGCGGATGGCTCTGATACATTTCTTCTAGGGCTAATTTCGCAGCGCTCAAAATGGCTTGATGATAATTCAGCCAATACGGGCGCGCGAAAAATAGCAATGCGGCTGCCGGCCTTTATGCGGCCAAAATCGGTTAGCTATGGCCTGATTGTCCATATTGACGGCGAGGGGAATGTACTTAGGACTTGGCAGGACCCTAGCGGTGATTATCCTAATGCGACGGGCGCAATCATTGCACAAGACGGTTATATGTATGTGTCCAGCCTAACCGCGCCTGATCTGGGCCGCTTGAAACTAAAATAGGAGATTGAGAATGAAACGCGGATTACAGATTGTCTTAGCTATATTGAGCCTAATCCCTTTATTTTTTGCAGTGATGGGGTTGATTGGCGGCGCAGAAGCCAACAATGCAGGCGAAGCTGTTACGGCGGGACTGGATAATCAATTTAGATATTTATCGGCTTATTATCTTTCGCTCTTCTTTTTGATTTGGTGGGTTTTACAAGACCTTGAAAACCGTGGTGCTGTCCTGCGTTTACTTGTTTTAGCTATTTTCTTGGGCGGACTTGCGAGGCTATTCAGTTACCTTACGGTTGGCCCGCCGCCAGCAAATGCGATGATGGGGATGGTATTAGAGCTTGGTTCGCCCTCGATTGTACTTTGGCACAATATAGTGGCTAAAAAAGCCTAATCATTTGCGTCCCTAAATCTCATATGCAATAAGTTGCATATACTTAGAAAAAGAAGAGAGAAATTTATGTCGCGTGAATTTGATGTTGTTGTTTTTGGAGCCACAGGTTTTACGGGCCGCTTAGTCGCTGAATATCTAGAGGGCCAATACGGATCTGATGTCTCTTGGGCGATGGCAGGGCGGTCACAAGAGAAACTCGAATCTGTACGTGATGAAATGGGCGTCTCTAAAGATGTTGCGCTTATTGTGGCGGATTCCTCTGATGCCGCGTCACTTAACGCTATGGCTGCGCGAACCAAAGCTGTTTGCACCACGGTCGGGCCTTATCAGCTGTATGGCGACTCCCTTGTCGAGGCCTGCGTCAAAGCAGGAACAGATTATGTTGATCTGTCCGGTGAGCCGCCATGGATGGTTGATACGATTGCAAAATATAGCGATGCGGCCAAAGAGAGCGGCGCACGGATTGTTCACTCTTGCGGCTTTGATTCCATTCCCTTTGACCTGGGCGTTTACTTCCTACAGCAACATGCCATGGCTCATCATGGCGGGCCCTGTGCCAAAGTGCGCGGGCGTGTGCGTAAAATGAAAGGCACATTCTCTGGCGGGACAGCGGCCAGTTTTGGCGAGACTATGAAGCGCGCCGCGAAAGAGCCGCACGTGCTTAGCTGGCTCAAAGACCCGTTCTCACTTGTTCCTGATTTTAATGGTCCGCCCCAACCGACAGGACATAAACCGATTGAAGAAGAAGATATTGGCAGTTGGTCAGCGCCTTTCATTATGGCTTCCATAAATACGAAAAACGTCCACCGCTCTAACGCATTGCTTGGCCATCTTTACGGCGAAGATTTTGTCTATGACGAAATGGTTCTGACGGGCCCTGGCGAAAAGGGCAAAGCCGCTGCGGAATATGTCGCTAAAGACGATAGCATGGCGAAAAACCCGCCCAAGCCAGGTGAGGGCCCCAGTAAAGAAGAGCGAGAAACAGGCTTTTATGATGTCATGTTTATTGGCGATGCGCCTGACGGGACACGTATTATTGCGGGGGTTACAGGCGATAAAGATCCAGGCTATGGCTCCACCTCCAAAATGATCGCGGAATCCGCGCTGTGCCTTGCTAAAGATATCAGCCGCGAGGAAACACCGGGCGGCGTCTATACCTCGGCCCCAGCGATGGGCGGCGCGCTGATTGACCGCTTAGTGGCGAATGCAGGGCTTACGTTTAAGATTGAGAGCTAAAACCGCGTAGCAGATAGAGGCAAATATGTTATCTTCAGTATCAATGACGCTTGGGCGCGCTCTCTTGGGGCTCTATTTCTTGATACCAGGATTGCAAAAAGCCGCTAATGCAGCTGAAACGCTAAGCTATATGAAGAGCCATGACATCGTGTTTGCGGAGCCATTAATGTGGTTCTCCACGAGCGTGAATATAGTTGGCGGACTACTATTAATGTCTGGGCGTCATATTAGAGTCGTCGCTTATGGTTTCGTAATTTACATTTTACTTGTGAATTTTCTTTTGCATGACTTTTGGACGATGCAAGGGGAAGGGGTAGCCCGTGAAACTCAAAATTTCTTCAAAAATATGGGAATCTTAGCTGGACTTCTTGTGCTTGCGGGGCATTCTCAAGCAAGGAAAATTTCGTTATCAGGGTGGTGGCGAAGTGATAAGGTGATTCTGCGCTAATATGCGTGTTCGTTAAGATATTTGCGAAAGTAAATCTATTTAGGTTTTATCCGACACGAAATCCTTCAATAGTTCCGCATACCCCTCACCATGTGTCCAGTAAGGCGTGATTTGTATCAGCGTCATAAACACCCCTTGATCAATGAGCGATTTGGGCGGGCCACTATATCTTGAAGAATGGCCGTGGCGTAGATCGTGATATTGTAGCCAGAATGTAAAATGCTGCGCGATGCGTCCGCCGAGGGCCGTTTTTTCGCCTTCATCAAATGTAAGATGGCCTTGTTCTTCCAATGTGGAGAGCAAGGCGAGGGCGGTTTGTTCTTTAAGTGATAATATTCGCGCAAATTTACTGCGCAGAGCTGGAATACGGTCGATGAGTTCTGATTGATTTTTATAGAAAAAGCGGAAGTCGAAAATCTCTTCAAAAATAATATAAAGATAAACCCAATTGTCCTCGAGCTTTAACGGCTCTCTGACGGGCGAGCCTAAGACTTGCCGAATCTCTTCCTCATAGTCCGCGAAAAGTTCGACGATAATCTCGTCTTTGCCTTTGTAGTGATAATAAAGATTACCGGGACTGATACCGATGACAGAAGCAATATCGACGGAGCTAACAGCGCTTTCGCCTTCATTATTAAAAAGGCCAAGGGCTGTCTTAAGTATTTTCTCTTTGGTTTTTGAGCGCTCTGCCACTTATTTTTTTGTTGTCGGTTTTTTCGCGGCTGTTGTCTTAGCTGCAGGTTTTTTTGTCCGAGCTGTTGTCGCTCGCTTTACTGGTTTTTTCCGCGCTGGCTTTTTGGGCTCTAGCAGGTCCAAGATACGGTCCAGCTTCGCCTCTATGGCAGAGAGGCGGTCTTCATAACCTGCTGTCTCGCCTTCATCTTTGCTGCCGCGTGATAGTCTCGAACGCATGGCTTTGATGCGATCATCAATATCAAAATCTGGCATATCAAAACTTGGCATTTGCGCTTTTTCCAAAGCTTCTTTACCTTTGGCTTTGCCTACCATTTCCAGCATTTCGCCTTTTTGGACCAGCTCGTCAAAGACCTCACTACCTTTACCCGTGACGTCTTTTAGGGCTTCTTGAGCTTCTGTGAAGGCGCGTCCATAAGCGCCAATCCCCGCGAGCCAGATACGGCGGGCCGATTCTGTTGAACTACGTTTCTTTTTATCTGTCATACTTCACTCTTTACCAAGGCAGGATCAAATTCATTCTTATGATTATAGGCCACAGCCACAGAGGGGAGCAAGACGGGATCGACATGCGGCATGGGGACTTCGGGCTCGCCAAAGAAATCGCGAATAAGCTCAACCGTTTTATCACGGCGCGTTAAGAGGAAGAGATGCCCCGCGCCGTCCAAAATTTCGAGGCGGGAGTTTTTGAGGGCGTAATGTAGGATACGGCCATTAATAACGGGCACAATATGATCGTTGCCGCCCATGATAACGAGCGTTTTAGCTTTGATGCGGCGAATAAAGGGGAGAGTGGAATATCCGGCCATAGCCGCCAATTGATAGAGATAGCCCTTCACACTGGGCGGCACCATATTGACGGAAAAATCATGTACGCCTTCACTGGCTGCATCGCCGTAAAGCGTCTCAAAGTTCTTGGCGAGGAAGTCACGGTCAATATAACGCTTGGGAGAGGCCATTTTTGACAGCGCCTTGGGATTGCCCGGCACCATAGTGACGCCCGTCGTCGTTGCACATAGGACAAGGTTGCGGGTCATGCGTTTATATTGCCATGCAAATTGCTGAGCGGGCCCGCCGCCCCATGAGACACCGAGCACATCGACTTTTGTATAGCGGTTTTGCAGAAGGATATCTTTGGCGGCTTTCGCGACCCACCAAGGCCGGTAAGGAATTTTAGGATCCGGTGAGCCTCCAACGCCAGGCATATCGAATGTAATGATATCGCGGCCTGTAAAGGTATCGGCAAAAGCTTGTGCGATTTCTAGGTTTGCGCCAATACCATTAAAAAATAGAAGCGGCGTGCGCTTTCCATAACCCTTATCTGTTCCTGACCAGATTGCCGTGCGCAATGTCTGGTTTCCGATTTTCGAAAAGAAAATACGGGGGAGGTTGGGATGAAAATCCGGATGTGCATCAGCTGCCATGTCTGGCCTTTCGGGCGTTATCTTGCGGCGCTCATGGCAGAAACCATTATGCGCCTATCTATGAGGTGGGCGCCGGAGCGCCCAATGTAAAGTTTCCCACTGCATAAACTGTGAGGAGAAGCGCTTTATATTAAGTAAAGATATATTCACCCGGCGCTTGCGAAATAGGCGGATGCGCCTTGTTGCCCAAGCTTTTAGGGGCTGCTTTCATGTCGCCTGAGCGTTCGGACAGCCATTCATTCCATCGTATCCACCAGGATTGATTATGGCTCTCAGCCGCTTCAAGCCAGCGGTCGGCGCGGGCCGGGAAATCCTTATTCGTGTAATATTTAGCCTTTGGGTTACCGGGCGGGTTTATCAGCGATTGTAAGTGCCCTGAGTTTGAGAGGATAAATTCAGTCTCTCCGCCCATGAGCCGTACATTTCTATAACACGCCTTCCATGGCGTAATGTGATCTGTGACGCCGGCGACCATAAATCCGTCCTGCGTGACGGCGGAGAGGTCAACATCATGGCCCATAAAAGGTATCTTTTTATCGGGGCGGAAGCGGCGATCTTGGAAAATATCCAGATAATCAGAATGAAGCTGCGCAGGCAGGTTCGTGCTGTCATTATTCCAATAGAGAACATCAAAGGGCGGCGGATCTTCGCCGAGCAGGTAATTATTTACGACATAATTCCAGATCAAATCATTTGGCCGCATCCACGCAAAGGCGCGTCCAAGCTCATCCCCTGTCAGAATGCCTTTTTTCGCGCTTTGGCGCCGCGCGGCTTCAATGGCGCGGTCATTGACGAAAAGCCCGACTTCGGAGTCTGATTTCTTGCCGTCCAGCACGGAGACCATAAGGGTATAGCAATTGACGCGGTTATCCCCGCGAGCTGCAAGCTCTGAGAGGAGCAGTGCAAGCGTGATGCCGCCGGAACAGGCCCCAGTGACGTTAATACGAGGGCTGCGCGTGATTTTGCGAACCGCATCAGAGGCCTCAATCAGCGCCTCCACGTAATTTTCAAGTCCCCAATGCGAATGTTGACGCGTCGGATTGCGCCACGAGACGGCAAAGACCTGATATCCCATTTTGGTTAAAAACCGCACCATGGATTTATCAGGCGCTAGGTCGAGGGCATAAAATTTGTTGATTTGCGGCGGAATCACCATGAGCGGAATTTTATAAACTTGCTCCGTCTTAGGTTGGTACTGAATGACTTCGAGCATCTCATTTTTAAAGACGACTGCACCTTTGGAGTTCGCAACGTTCTCGCCGATTTTGAACGGACGGCCATCAACTTGGCTGGGCATGCCGCCATTATTGCGAAGGTCATCATAGGCATTTTTCAGCCCGCGTGCGAGTGAAGCCCCTCCGGTTTCAAAAAGGCGCTTCATAGCCGTCGGATTGCCGAGCAGCGTATTGGTCGGGGCCAAGGCATCCACAATTAAATCGGTGACGAATTTTGCGCGCACCTTATCTGCAGGGTGCATGCGCGAGTCGCTAATCCACCCATCAAGCTCTTTGCGCATCGCGAGCCAGCTCTGCATACCGCGCTTGTAAAAGGCATTTGTTTGCCATGTTTCGTCTTTGAAGCGGCGGTCGCGTTTATCGGGCGCCAATTCTGATGTGCCTTTGGCAACTTCGAGTAATTCGCCCGCATAATTCTTAAGATGTTTGGCAAAGGGTCTGGGCTGTTTCGCGGCATATCCTGCAACTAATCCTAAAGATTTGATCACCTCTGAGCGGCGGAAGCCAACAAGTGTATTTACAGCTGTTGTGGTTTCTGCAGCTTTCTCACCAACTTTATGTTTTTTCGTCGCCATTGAATTTCCCTACCTTCTTTTCCTGTCTTTAAAGCAAGACTAAGGCGGCTGTGCAAGCGCCATAAAAAAGGCGATGCGTGAAGGGGGAGGACGCGCATCGCCATAAATCAATCGAAGTCTTAGATATTACGCCTCAGAAAACTGCGGGTAATTTTAGGGGAGGGAAAGACATTCGATTAATCTAACTTTATAAGCTCTGTAAAATTAAGCCGCTTTTGTGACTGTCTTTTCAGTTGTCATTTTAACTTTTTTGACAGGCTTTGTGGCTTTCTTTGTCATCGCCGCGATCTTTTTGTTCAGGGCTGTGACTTCGGCTTCAAGCTCAGATACACGGTCATTTGACGCTGTTGGCATGACGCCGCGAACTTTAGCAGTCGTGTCTGTAAATGTTTCAGACGCTTTGACTTGCGCAACCTTGGCAAGGTCAGCGGCTTTGGCTTCAAGCTCTTCGCCTTTTTCCACAAATGTGTCGAAAAGTCCGTCTGTAGATGTGCGAACTTGCTCAAAACGGAACTTAGCACGCTCATAAGCTGCGCCGTGTAGACCGACATAGGCGAGAACGCCTTTACGAAGAAGAGCTGTAGCTTTCACAGCTTCTTTTTGAGTTGTTTTGGTTGCTTTTTTAGCAGTTGTTTTCGATTTTGCCATGATGGCCTCCTGATTGGGCGAACTTTATTCGCTGTGTTCGATGAGACCTAGATATGAAGAAAAATTAGAAAGCGCGTCCTAAACTCGGCATAGCGTCAAAATCTAAGGCTTTCGGGGCGTATGACTTTAAGCGACCTGTGCCGCTTGAGTGTCCTCCGTATGCCGCAATAACAGGACATATTGCATGGCATCGATAAGGTCACGGGACTTAATTGGTTTTGTCAGGAAAATATCAACGCCCGCGGCCATGCACTCCGCATTATTTTCAGCTGAAACATCTGCGGTTAAAGCGATAATGGGTGTGTTCTGATATTCCCGTCCTGAGTCTCTTATAGCCCGGGTTGTTTCAATTCCGTCCATTGTTGGCATCCGAATGTCCATCAATATGATATCAATGGCTTGCGTGTTCAAAACATCCAAGGCTTCTACGCCGTTTCCGGTACACAGCGTTTTGCAGCCTTGCGGGTCAATAAACATCCTAATGACTTCTTGGTTCGCAGGTTCATCCTCCACAATGAGGACTTTTAACCCTTTAAGCCTTTCCACTTCAGCAACCGCCGTGCGTTCTATGGGATGTGCGGTCTCATCATTCCTTTCTTCGGCAAAATAGGAGTTGCTTATAACAGTTTCAGTCTCTGGCGCAGGCTCGGTAGCTGGTAACTGCGTAATTTCTTCCTGTACTTCAGGTTCAACCGCTTCGCTTTGCGGACCGCATAATGTCAGTTTAAATTCTGATCCGCGGCCTTCCGCCGATATCATCGTTACGTCACCGCCCATCATGCGCGCAAGGCTTTGCGTGATAGCAAGACCGAGGCCAGATCCGCCATATTTACGCGTCATAGTGCTGTCGGCTTGCACGAAAGGTGTAAATAATTTGCCTTGTACCGCCTCGCTCATGCCTTGGCCTGTATCGGCGACAATGGCCGTGACCTCAGTCTCAGCATTGTCCAATTTCTTAGACGTCACGTGAAGATGAACGCGGCCACGTTCTGTAAATTTAGCAGCGTTGGATAAAAGATTGCTCAAACATTGTTCCGTGCGGACTTTATCGACTGTGATGTCACCGCTTAAGCTGCCTTCTACAAAACATGTAAAGGTAACACCTTTAGCCTCTATGGCCGGACGCCACTCTTGCTCTAACTTTTTAACCAGAGCCTGAATATTGGTCGGCTCAGGATAAAGCTGCATTTTATCGCCATCTATGCTCGACATATCAACGATGCTTTCTATCACATGTGTCAGCTTGTTAGAGCTGTCTAAAATTATCCCGGACTTATGACGCATGTCAGGGGTCGGGGCTTGTGTGGATAATAAATCCGCAATACCTACAATTCCGTTAAGAGGGGTGCGCAGCTCATGACTGACCATGCCCAAGAATTCAGACTTCATGCGATCTGCATCTTCAGCTTCCGCCGTCTTAATTTCGAGCTTTTTGGAGATATTGTGGCGGTAGCGCGCGAAAACTATCGCAAGACTTGCTGCCAAGGACAATATCGCAAGTAAGACAAGCAGTAGCTGATTTACGCGTTTGCTTTGCTCCGCTTTGGCACGTTGTAAATTAGCTTCGCGGGTGAGGTTCGCCTCCCTTTCGGCTTGACGTTCTTTGGTGTTTTCCAGACTCGCGACCAGTTTTGAGGTTCTGGTACTATAAGACTTTAAAAGGTTTTGGGTTGTCAGGTCGAGTAATTCATTAGTGAACTTATAAATTTTGCTCTTGTCATTTTCCTGAATCGCAAAACTAAGTTTGGTTCGATTTATATAAGCCCGAAATATATCATTTGATTTTTCGGATTCAGGAACATTTTCCAATAAGAGTATTTTTTCTTTAGCTTCAGCAACTCTGCCTAACCCTAAAAGACTGTTGACCTCTAGGAACTGAAGGTGCTTCCTAACAGAAGGTAACTTCGCTACCTTAAGCCCGTTATTTATATGTGTTAAAGCGACTTTATACTCACTTTGTTGGTCATAAAGGCGAGCGACCCTTAATTCTGTTAATCCAGGTGTGTTTGACCCAACCTCTTTTTCTATATCAAGAACAAACTGTGAGACCTGAGTTGAGACTTCGTGTTCTCGCCACATTGATAGAGAGTATATGAGATTATTGAGAAGGCTTGAACCGTCAATCGGGTAACCCGCGGCTTGCATTCGCGCTATAAGGTCAGCAGTGTTTTCAATTGCCAGCTCGGTATTGAGCAAAAGGTTATTCAAATAAGTTGTGCTGGTCAGAGTCAAAATATGCGCGTCGGTCACATAAGGTGAAATTTCAGTAGGAATCTTTTTAAAGGCCTCTTGAGCTTGCTGTAAGGCTAAGGAAGGATTATTCGAAAATGAATTGACTACACTTAAGAGTAGCCAAGCATTGCTTGCAACAAACCAATCTTTATCATTTGCCGCAATTTCGAGGTCATTTATCAGGTTCTCACGGTCAATATTTGGATCCAAAAGATCAAAATTATCGAGCATGCGGCGATGAAGGTCATAAACAGCGAAATCTCTTTGGGCGCCCGCTTCTTCTAAAGTACTTTTATAGAGCGCCAGAATTTTATCGCGGTCAAAATCATTACTATGTGCAATTCTGCCATGAGCGTGTTGACGGATATGACGAAGGCGGGTTTTGGGCGGAAGAGATGCTAGGTTTAAAGCCTCTATGGAAGCTATATTTTCAGTAAGAAGCTTTTCAGTTTTAATTTTTTCGCTAAAGGCAACGGCTTTTTCCATTGCCTCCTCTGAGATAATAGATTGCGCGTAAGTTTGGGTGGGTGTGCAGACAAGTGCTGACGCTGCTAGAAAACTAGATATAATCGTCTTGATATGTTTTCTATGTTTTTCCAAAACCAGACCCCGGCGAAGGGTTTGGTTTAGGGTAAATATCTTAACAATTTATGGCGTTTATAAAGAGTTTACGCATAAAAAAACCCGCCTTGGGCGGGTTCCACATAGTTGATCAAATTGGATCAGAAATCCTAAAAGTCAATAATGATTGGCATCCCACCAGTTACGACTTCGATTTCTTCAAGAGTTAATTCACGCATTGAATTTTCCTTGTTCTGCGTTTCCGGAATTGGAAACTATCAAATAAATGCGCCATTTTCACTTAAAATCAAGTTAAAAAGTTACAAAATGGAACATTACAAGGTTAATACGCCTTAAAAGTGAAAAGGTTGCATTAACAATGATAAAATTTATCAAAAATAATACTTAAATATGCAAAACTTGGTTTGAACGCTGAATAAAGGCAGGTCTGTGGGCTACAATTAATCTGGTAATCGGCATTTTTGCAATGATATCGACGATAATTTCCTCGGTTTTAGCATCCAGATTGGCTGTGCCTTCGTCCAAGAACAGGACGCTGGGTTCGTGATATAAAGCGCGGGCTAATAAGACGCGTTGTTTCTGACCGCCTGACAATATCGACCCCATATCCCCGACCATAGAGGTATAATGCATGGGAATAGCCATAATCTCATCATGAATTTGCGCTTTACGCGCGGCAGCGGCGACTTTTTTCATGTCCATTTCAGGATCAAAAAAGCTGATATTATCAGCGATCGTTCCAGATAATAACTTATCATCTTGCATTACAACGCCAATATGTTCACGCCAACGGCGAATACCAATCTCTTGCAAAGGACGTCCATCTATCAAAATACGTCCCTTTGTTGGCTCATATAATCCCAATATAAGCTTCATAAGCGTCGTCTTACCGCCGCCAGAGAGTCCTGTCAGAGTCGTCATTTGGCCGGGCTCTATCGCCAGACTATAATCGTCAAAAATCCAGCGATCTGTGTCTGAATAGCGAAATGAGATATTTTCAAGCTCAATGTGACCCTTAAACTCAGCACGTCCAGCTTCGCCGTCCTCTAGCTGTTCTTCTTCAGAGAAAATGATATCCGATAATCTGTCCAGATGAAGTGAGAGAAGCCGAAATTCGATACCCTTTTGCAAAAGCTGCGTGACGCTATCAGTAAAATATTGACGGTAAGCCAGAAACGCGACCAGCATGCCGAGCGTAAAGGCATTGCCATCCATCATCATCATGGCGGCGGCCCAAACCACGATGACGATCTGTAAGCCTGTTAAAAGCGTTTCCGCAAATTTCTGCCAGATCGTGAACTTTCCATACTCAACATTTGTATTGATGAAATCCGTATAAAGATTTCGCCAGGCCGCTTCGCGCTGAGCTTCTCGGCCAAAAAGTTTAACTGTTGTGCTGGCGCGGATACTTTCAATCACATGGGTGTTTTCTACGGCTTTGGCATAGATGCTCTCTTCTTGCGTGCGGCGTAGATGTGGATAGATCAAAAGTGTGGAGAGGGTGAGCAATAGAACGCTTATCAGGATAATTGTCCCGAGCAGAGGTGAATAAAGATAGAGGATTATCAACATCAAAATGGCCATCACGCCGTCAATCAAAACGGCAACAATCGATTGAGTCAGCGCCTCTTGGATCGGCACAGAGCTGCCCATGCGCGAAATAATGTCCCCGACATGACGTTTTTCAAAATAACTTGTAGGCAAGCGAATGAGGTGGCGAAAGACATTGCCGACCATCTGCAAGCTCATTTGATTGCCGTAAACTAGGATAGCCCAGCTACGCACAGCTTCACTGACCGCGCGCAAAATCATAAGACCGCCAAATCCCAGGGCGAGGGCTTTTAGCAAGCCATAATCATTTTGCGCCAGAGCGCCGTCCACAACGAGCTGTAAATAAAAAGGTGCGGCTAAAACTATGATTTGCAAAATAACAGAAAGCGTGAGCGTTTGAAATATGGCGCGCTTTAATCCGACAAGGCGTGACCAAAGCAGCGAAAGATGCGGCTTTAATCGTGCGTCTATAGGCGAAAATTCTGCTGTCGGGGTTAGCTCAAGCGCAATGCCCGTGAAGTGATCTGAGACTTGAGAGAGCTTTAAGTTTCGAAGTCCAATACCCGGATCGACAATTTGAACTTTGTCGCCTTTAACGGATTTTAGCACGACATAATGGTTTAAATCCCAATGCAAAATGGCCGGGAGCTGGAGTTTTTCCAATTGGTCTAAATCAACTTTCAAAGGCCGCGCCGCGAGCTGAAGCCCTCCTGCGATCGCGATAATTGATTTTAGGGATGCGCCCGTCATAGAGACAAGGTGACGTTTTCGGAGCACATTCAAATCAATATTATGCCCGTGATACTGGCCTATCATTGCAAGGCATGCCAGACCGCACTCAGTCATTTCGGTTTGAAGAATAACGGGAAGTGTTTTGCGGCCAAACATTACTTAGGCCCTCTAGACAATATCCAGTCTAGGAGCCTGATGGAGTCTCCATCCGTTTCGACCTTTAAGAAAAACAATCCCGCAATAAATATAATCATCACCAGAATGAGGAGAACGGTAATAATCCAGGAGGCCACACTATTTCGAAGCCGAACCTCGCCAAACAGGGCACGGGAGCGATGCTCCAAGGCTTCTTTACGAAATAAACTCATGGTATTTGGCTAAGCCAATTCTAAAGGGATGTGAAGCCCTACTGGGGCCCTAACTACAAGCCGTCTTGGCCTTTTTGAGTGCCGCTGTGATTCCCTTAAGCGAGAACGCATAACTCACATTGGTTCCGCGTGCGCTGACGGCCTTTAGGTTCATGGTTGCTCCTGCCTTCATTTTTGCAACAAGGGCGCGTTCATCATTTGAGTTTTCGATGAAGCTCTCATTTTCAGCCACGAACATTTTATATTTAGCTGAGCCGACACGCGCTTCGGGCGCGCGGTTTGCTCTTAATGGAAAAGCGGCCATAAAACTGGGCTGCTCCTTAGCTGCGCCGGACTGCCAATTTGAGACCATAAAGTAAATTTCACCATGGCGGACCGAGCTTGGAGATTTGGATCTAGGCTCAGAGATAGCGTAGCAAATTTTGTCATTACCTTCCGCGCGAGAATAGACCGCCCAGTCGCTATATTTGCCCTCAAGCTTAGGCGCGGCTTGTGCCGCAGATGGCATGGTAAATGCCGCCAAAAATATGATTAAGAAAAGAGGTCTCATTTCAGCACCCAATAATTTGTCCCTATTGGTCAATATTAAGGTTAAAACAGCCTTAATTTTTGCAAATTTTCAAGACGCAATTACAGTATATCCAATTTCCGCTGAATTTCTGTATGTTCCTCGCGCGTCATCTGATAGCGCGAGAAGCAAAACAGGCTTGCCAGGCCAAAGATGAGCGCCGTTAAAAGAGACGCGGTAGCAAGGCCGTCTATCGTGTCTTGGGCCACTTGGCTGGGCTCTAATTGTTTCGGGAAACTAAGCACCATTAAGGTCAGGCTCGCCACGGCCAAACCAACGGCAAAAGTGAGTTTCTGAGCAAATGAAAAAGCTGCATAAAGCAAGCCTTCTTGCCGTTTGCCGGTTCGAAGCTCCATCATGTCGGCCACATCAGCAAGCATTGAATTTGAAATCACCAAAACCCCTGTCAGGCCTAAAAAGCCAAGGCCATTAAAGGCGGCGATAATCCACATGAGGCGGCTATCCCCAATGGGCGGGAGCCAACCCATCAGATAGGCGGCAAAAGGAATGAGGTTACAAAGCAGGTAAATCGCTCCGAATAGTAATGTTGCAGGCTTTTTGTCCATTTTCGCCGCCAGAACGGAGGCCAAAATAACAGCCGGAATAAGCAGTAAGAACGGCGCTAAAGTCACAATTGTTTTCGCGCCTTGAGAAAGTTGCCAAAGATAGACGCCCATATAAAGGCTAAGCGAACTTCCCGCGCCATATAAAATAAGGATGAGGCTATAGCCGCCCGATAGCCAGATAAAGGGGCGAATATTGGCCGCTTTTTTAAGCTCTCTGAATGTCTCGCGCCAATGGTTGCGGTCATCACCCTTATAGCGGCGAATGTCAGTGACTTTATGCCGTGTTCCGAAAACCGCGATCAAGCTCCCAATGACGCCAATAATTGTCATGGTCAAAACGAAAGGCGCGTAGCCTGCCTGGTTCATCATGCCGTCTTCAAAAGCGGGACTGTCCGGCAGGAAAATGATAAAACCAATGAGGAAGACAAAGATATTGAAGGTGTTGTTAAACAGCTCTCTGACAGAGACAATATTTGTGCGTTCATTATAATTCGTGGAAAGCTCGGCCCCAAGGGAGTAATAAGGCACGCCGTAAATGGTGAGTCCTATGCGCACGACTAAAAGGAAAAACAGCATCCAGAGGAATAAACCGTTCGCGCTAAGGCTTGTTGGCGGCGCGAATAACAGCACTAAGGCAATCGCGGTGGGAATAATGCCCCACAGCATGAATTTATGTCGCCGTCCCCATTTTTCATTGCGATAATTATCAGAGATTTGTCCCATAATCGGATCGGAAAAGGCATCGACGAAAAGCGCAATCATCGTCGCGATAAAGACAAGCCCTTCTGATACGCCTAAGACATTTGAAAAATAAAACAGGAAGAAGAAATGAAACAACATATTCTTCACAGAGATTAAACCCTGACCCGCGCCGTAAGCCGCTTTGGTCGGGATAGAGACTTGCCGTATTTTTACGGGTAGAGCTGTTTTAGTCGAGGCCATATCAGAATCCTTCAAGAGACTAGCGCTTACGCTTAGGGCGAGACCACGTCTCATCAGGGCCGCCGACTTTGACGGGTCGATCAGGATATCCGCCCATCATGATGGTGCGATCATAGAGGGCGAGGGCGCAAGCCAGGCTAACATTGATACAAAACTTAGTCGGTATTTTGACAAGGTAGTCACAGCGGGCTTGCATATCATCCGACAAATTCCCTTTCTCGGGCCCAAGCACATAAACGCAATTTGTCGGGTGGCGAAAGCTTGGCAGTTCTATCGACTCATCGGTCAACTCAACTCCGACCATTTGGCAGTTCTTAGGCAGAATAAGATCGCCGGGCGTGTCCCATTCATAAAAAGGCATATGGGTGTCCGAGCGTGATGTGTCAGTACGTCGGACTTCGAGCGCCTTATGCGTGGCGCCTATGGTAAAGGCAAAGCTTGCGCCAAAGGCATTAGACGTGCGCAGTACAGCGCCTAAATTATAGGATTTGGAAATTCCTTCAACACCCACACCGAAATAACCTCTCATGACCTAGCTCTCCAAATGAACATAACGTTCAATGGGGTTAAACGTGCGGTAGATGGCATAGGCGGCGACTATGGCGCTGCCAATCACAATCATAACAAAAGGCATTTTTGGCGCGACTTTCATGGCCGCAAGTCCAATGAGGCCAAAGGTTGTTATGTTGACAAAGAGGTTTAACAAAACAGATCCTGCGCTCATCAGTTGCGCCCGAATATTCGGGTTGGCCCGCCTTTGCGACATGGCTTGCAACGGCACCAGGAACAGCCCGTTACAGATGGAGGCGCCGACGATCGCCGTCATAAATAACGGCATATGCGGATTTTGCGCAAAATCACTGACGGGGCCGAATGTCTCCGCCCCCATATAAGTCGGGCTTGGTATCAAGCAAAGCATAAGCACGAATAGCGTCACCCCCGTAATGCCAAAGGCCGACAGGCCTACGGATTCAGGGCCCCAGATCTTCCAGCCGCCAATAAAAAGCGTCAGGAGCGAGCCGATTAAAATTGAGATCGTCGAACTGGCCAGCATCATCATCAGCACGCCCTCTTCATAGCGCATAGTTGTGGCGACATAATCAGGGAAGGTCGTAACAAAAACGGTGGAGAGGCCATAAAACCAAGCCACCCCCAAGAGCGGCCGCAGCACATCTTGATTGGCAAAGGCTTGCTTAAGAACGTTGACCGTCGCCGTAATGGGATTGTAATTGACCTTTAATTTGGGCTGCGGCGCGGGCGCTGCGGGGGTCATTTCCGCCGCGATCCAGCCTACAATAGCGAGCGAAAATAAAAGTCCTGAAATGACAGGCGTTCCAAATTTCAAAACGCCAAGGCCCACGACAGTGCCGACCAAAAGGATAGAGAATTGAAATCCGCTCATCAGCGCATTGCCGGTAATGAGCTCTTTCTCGGACAGCCATTGCGGCAGCACCGCATTTTTCGTCGGCGAGAAAAAAGCTGATTGCGCCCCCATCAGCCCCAAACATACAGCAAGGATATGCACATTCTTAAGCGCAAACCCCACAGCCGCAAGCGCCATAATCAGCGCCTCGGCGCGTTTGACCCAGCGAAAGATTTTGCCGCGGTCAAATTTATCCGCGATTTGTCCGGCTATGGCGCAGAGGATCGTAAAGGGCCCCGTAAAGATCAGCGCCGCCACAGGCACGCGCACCGCGCTGGGCAGGTCAGAGAGAAAAGCAAAGCCGCCAAATGTGATCATCGCAATCAGTGCATTTTTGAGCGTATTGTCGTTAAATGTGCCGGTTTGGAAGAGGGTGAAAAGCGGCAAGAACCGCCTTTGCACCAATAATTTTCCCGCGAGTCTTGCGCTCATGATGTCTCTCCCTTTTCGGCTTCCGCCTCGCGGGCCTCACGTTTGGCGCGGGCCACATCATTCTCTTCGGTCTTGCCAATATCATCAGGGTTTAGCGCCCCGAGATTATCCAAGTCCAGAAGCGCAATAGAGCGCGTTTCGATGTCACTTTCAAGCCGCGCCATAAATTCCTCTTTGCCAAGGCCCGGCATGATGGGCGGCAAGAATTCAAGGCTTGCGGGGCCGGGATGTTTCACCCAATCATTTTGGTTCCAGCGCTGCCCTAAATTACTGGCGAGCGGGACCACAGGACAGCCAAAATCCTTATACAGATGATAGACGCCTTTGCGGTATTTATGCTGCGTGCCAATCTTTGAGAGGTGCCCCTCAGGATAAATCAGCAATCTACGCCCTTGCTCACGCACAATGGCGGAGGTCTCAGCCATTTTTCGGCGCTGATCCACGCCGCCGCAATTATTGATCACCACGGCATTCATTTTGGTCAGGATGCGCCCGATAAAAAGAAATTTCGTAATCGCATCCCCCGTCACAAAGGATAGGTCAAAAAATTGCGAAAAAACGACAAAGCCGTCGCCATAGCTCTGATGCTTGGCGGCAATAATAACGGGCCCGTCGGCGGGGATATGTTCATGCCCCGTGACCTGCACCTTAATCCCAGCAATCACCCGCATCCCCCACACCATCAGGCGCGTATAGCGGCGCAAAGAGGCCATCATTATTTTCCGCCCCGGAAGCAGCGAGAGGATGACGCAAACCACCGCATAAATGGCCGTCACAGTCAGGAAAAAGACGTTAAATAATAAAGAGCGCATGACTAAACCTCCTCTTTCTGTTTAAGGCCGAGCACAGCAAAAACACCCGCTTCAAAAGCGGGGATATGCGCCGAGAGCGGCCCGTCTATGGCGCCCAGCACTTTGGCTTGGGCAGGATGCAAAACAACGCCCAAAGCCATGGCCGAGAGGAGGCTCGCATCACCTTTCGGCATAGCGCCCCCATCCATCGCTTTTTGCAAGAGTTTCACCGCCGCCATATGGGGCGAATTCGGCCACTCTCCGGCTGGCGCATCGGAGAGCGCCGGGAAGTGATGCAAATGCAAAATATGATAGCGGAACAATGTCCAATCATCATCGGCAATCTCGCAATAATGGCGCACGATAAAGCTTACCTGATCGGCAAGGCCCTCCTCGCGCGCAGAGGCGGCCATAATCATCTCGGTCAAGCGAATATGAATGGCCCGCATCAGCTCCCGCGCCAACGTGTCTTTGTTTTTGAAATAACGATAAAGCAGACCCTCAGACACACCCGCTTGCTGCGAGATGGATTTGGTCGAGACCCCATCCACGCCATGCTCAGCGAACAGCCACACCGCTGCCCGCTCAATCTTAGCCTTATTCGTTCCGTCCACAGCCGAAACGCCCCGCCCAGGCTCATGATACTTTATTGTGCTCATGCTCATCTCCTTAGATAGTGCCTTAGATAAGTGAGTAATCACTCATTTATAGCGTGATACAGAGAAGGATGGGGGAGCGCAAGGGAAAAAATGAGTGATTACTCATTTTTGGGGTTTAGGGTTAATGAGGGGTTAAGAGGGAGCGGTGCAGTGGCAACATCCTCATTACGGTCCATAGCCTAGATCTTGGATTGAATTGCTATAGTGGGGTCACTTAATCGTTGGGACGGAATACCATCCTAAGGGAAAACACATGGCAATTACAGAGAGTCATGTGTTTCTTAGCCTTTGATCTTGCCGTAATAATATCTGTTTTGACTATCATACAGTTCCATTTTGCCGCCACCCTTTAGCTTCCCATAATAATATTGGCCGTTGTGGTCATACAGTTCTATTTTGCCATTATCCTTCAACTTGCCATACCAGTAATTGTTTTGCGGATCATATATTTCGACCTTGCCACCAGCTTTTAGCCTCCCATAATGGTATCCATTATCTGGGCCGTAAAATTCAATTTTTGCCATTGCTATTTCCAATCTCGCTCAGTGAACTAGTAACCACTATCATTTATACTAACTAGCCGTATCAGGTTTTTGAAAAATTGCTTCTTCGGGATTGTTTAAAGCTGAGAGAATATTTTCAGCAACCTTTTCAATCAATTTTTCTCCCCAAAAGGGGTCATAAATATCATAATATATTACACGGATATGTTTTAGATCGAACGGTACATCTTCTTCATTAGAAGACACAAGCACCACAGGCTTTTGTAGGGCGTGTGCCAATCCTAACTCATAAAAGACATTTGGATTTCTAGATGTGAGTTCGGCGATTAATACTTTAGCTTCGGTAATACCCTTCCACACTTGATCTATAATTTTACCTGTCCCAAAAATATCGTCATCGGCGCGGACTGGATTTAACCCCGCTTTTTTGACGGCTGGCTCATAGACAGAGGAATAGTATGATCCGAGCGGATCACCAAAGGGCATCATCACGAAACAAGTGTCATTTGCCCCCACTTTGACAGACTTACCTAGTTTTCGAATTCGATCTGACTTTAAACTTGACGTCGCCGCTTGATGAGAGAAATCTAATACCCGTTGTTTTCCATTATGGTCCTCAACGAGTTGAGCAAATTTTAAGTTATCAAAGAAAATTCCTTTGAAATCAGAAACCTTTTCCCTTGGAATTTTGAATTTATCAACAAGGGTGTTTTCGAAAAACTGGGCATCAGGAATGTTCTCTCCGCGATAATGAAGATATACATCGGCAATATCCACTGCATCAGTAACAGCTTTTCGGCGACCTTCTAACTCATCACCGGATGATTGTGGCCGCAATATTTTCTTCGCTAAATCGGTGACTTCAATCTTTCTTGTGGCAGGAGCCGATACTAATCCGTACTTTTTTGCAGAGCCTATTTCAGACTGATATGGACCGTTGTAACTCACACCAACAAATTCAGCCGACTCTTGATCTGTACATGCTTTGCCTGCGTTTTGATCCAATATAGCGCGAGGTATTCTGAGGGCTTTCTCAAGTGAATGTCTTGGATATTTTGCTGAATTTACTACAGTATTCCTTTTCCGCGGAGTTTTCTTTGCTGCCTTCTTTTTAACACGCTTACTAGGTTTCTTAGCGGGCTTTCTAGCGCTCACGGATGGTTCTAAATTTTTTTCGTCCTCGCCTAACATAGCCTTGCCTCAGGTTTATTGCTTATAAAAAGCACTTTTTACATGTAATAATATTTTATCATTATCATAAATTGATAACTAGTACAAATAAAGAACATCTAATTCTTGTGGATAGTATACTACAGGTAATATAATATTTTGTGTCTCCTAAGCCCCTCGAATTGAAGTCAATCCTAAGAAAAACCCTCTCAAAACCCAACCACAGTGCCAATTTAAAAAACTAAATCCTCGTTTACTCCAACCTGCGCTATATTACTGATGTTCTCGATAATTGTGAAATTGCTAACGCAAGTTTCACTTGGGCAGGCAATCGCGTAGGTTTGTTATTATCGGGACGGTGAGGCTAAGCGCTGCGATTTACGCGCGCGGAAAGCTGGCCTCGGCGAAAGTCACTTGAGACGCCGCCGATAAAATCACCGCCGCAGGGTGTCTCCTTGTGTTTATAGTTATCCCAGGTGTGCCTCAAGGCGATCACCCTGCGGGCGTCCATCTTTTATGACGGATTGCCTATGTTGATTTTTCCGAAAAGAAAATTCAACGAACCAACCCAATCCGTGTTGGCTGGCAATAAAAAGTTAGGTTTCTTTCAAAAAAACCGAGTCAGCTGGCAGGGAAGGTGTAACTATGCTCCGTATTCTCAAACTCGTCATAGCCCGACTTGATCGGGCTACCCATTCGGTAAATTTACAACGGAAGTTAATATTACGATTTATGCGCTTAAGCGTCCCTGCACCGCATGGGTCACCCGATCAAGTCGGGTGATGACAGGATAGGGAGCTAGGTGATGAGAAAGGGAGCGGCCTCCGAGCCCTCACGCCCAATTCGCCTACTTCCCATTTGCCATTATGTCAAACCCCGCTATCACTCTGCTATGGAACATTATGGTCTTCTTTCGCTTCTTCCGCCCCTTATCGCGATTGGGCTTGCGCTTTGGACGCGGCAGGTCTTTTTGGCTTTGCTGCTCGGCATTGCCTCAGGGTTTTTAATCCTTGCGGGCGGTAATCCTCTGCAAGGGATGATTGGCACGATGCAAGGTTTCGTCAAAGTCTTTGAGAGCAATTATAATACGGAAATTATTATTTTTACCCTTTTGATTGGCGCGTTGATTGCCCTGATACAGCGGGCGGGCGGCGTCGAAGGTTTTGTCACCCGTGTGGTGAACTGGCTGCAAAAAAAGGCCGAAAGCGCGGATAGCAAAGGACAGCGCCGCCGTGTTGAACTCCTCGCCGTGGCAACGGGCATATTGATCTTCGTTGAGAGTAATATCTCGACCTTAACGGTGGGCACGCTTTATCGTCCGCTCACGGATAAGCTCGGCATGCCGCGCGAGAAGCTCGCCTATATTGCCGACAGTACTTGCGCGCCGATTTGTATTCTCATTCCGCTTAATGCGTGGGGCGCTTACATAATGGGCTTACTGGCTGAGCAAGATGTAGAGAAACCTGTCTCGATGCTGTTCAGTGCGGTGGCGCTCAATTTCTATCCCATGCTCGCTATCGGAATTCTTATTTTTGTCATTATGACGGGCCGCGATATTGGCGAAATGAAGCGCGCTGAAACACGCGCGCGAGACGAAGGCAAGATTCTGCGCGACGGGGCTGTCCCGATGATTGCAGGGGACATCACCATGATGGAGGCCAAAGAGGGCGCGGCGCCCAAAGCGCGTAATATGGTGTTACCGCTACTGACACTCGTTGTGCTGATGCCTGTCTTTTTGCTCTATACAGGGTGGGGCAATGGCGCGGATGAAGCCAATACGCTTTTCGAAATTATGGACAGGGCTTCTGGCTCTAAATCCGTGCTCTATGCGGTGTGCGGCGCGATGCTTGTCTCAGTCGGTCTCTCCAAAGCGCAAGGCATAATGGGCATCCGCGAAATGGTGGATGTGATATTAAAAGGCATGTCCGGCATGGTCTCGCTTGCTTTGCTCATGGTCTTTGCTTTCGCGCTGGGGAATTTATGCGGGGAACTCGGCACGGGAATATTTGTCGCTGAGCAAGCCAAGCCATTTCTCTCGCCTGCTCTAGTGCCTGCGCTTATATTTATCATCAGCGCGTTCATCGCGTTTAGCACGGGGACAAGCTGGGGCACTTTTGCGATTATGATCGCCATCGCTGTTCCGCTCGCGACAGGCATGGACACAAATGTCAGCCTCGCCGTCGCGGCGGCGCTAGGCGGCGGCGTCTTCGGAGATCACTGCTCCCCCACCTCCGACACCTCGATTATAACATCAATGGCTACAGCCAATGACCACATCGATCACGTCAGAACGCAGATACCATATGCGCTGATAGGGGGCGGGATAACGACGGCGCTTTATCTTATTCTAGGAGTCTTCGGTGTTTAGAAAACTTGGGGTGTCTATTGGGGCACTGGCTTTATCGTCTTGCGCACAAGCCCAAGATACCCAACCCAACCTCTTCGAAGGTCAATGGGTCAATGACCGTGATTCCGCCGTGACGTTTGACGTCACAGATGGTTTGCTTTCGGGTCATTATCAAACCGCATTAGGGCAGCCTGATAAATCTAAAAAATTCCCGCTCACGGGATTTGTCGAAGGCGACCAGATTACGTTTACGGTGAATTTCAAAGGCTATGGCTCTCTGACCAGCTGGACAGGACAGCTCACAGCGGATGAACAGGGCGATTATATCAGAACGCTCTGGAACTTAACGCGGGACGTCGAGGATGCGGCTGAAGATGAGGATCTTTGGCAATCTATCACCTCAGGCGCGAGTGATTTTCGGCGGATGGAGGATTAATTATTTCGCGAGCCAATAACCCGCAATGGCGCAGAGCGGGAGGGCGATAAATTCAGCTAAGGATAATGTCGAGACTGAAAACTTTAGCGCTTCGATAGCCCCCGTAAATACCGCGCGATGCTCGACATAGTGACTTTTAAAACCGCCGATAAATGTTGGTACAGGGATAACGCAAATTCCCGTTATAAGCGCCGCAAGCGCTCCGCCGATGGGGCCTTTAATTTTTGGGGTTATGATGGTCCACCAAAATGTGGAGAGCGGCAATAGAGCCAGAAAAATGAGGAGGCTTAGTTTTACAACATCCGATAACGCATCGGCTTGATGCCCGAGCAGACGAAAGGCCAAAACCCCGCCATAGATGGTTCCGAGGCCCGTTAGGACAGCAACGAATCTAAAGCGTTTGGAGAACGTCATGAGCTTGGAATTTAATCGACTAAATCATCCCAGAAGCGCCGCGCTTTGCTAAAGAAATTCGCGCTTTCGGGACTAATCTCATCACCAGAGACTTCGGCGAGTTCTTCGAGGAGTTCGCGTTGACGCTTATTTAGCTTGGACGGTGTTTCGACGGAAAGCTCGACATACATATCGCCGCGCTGATTAGCGCGTAAAACGCTCATGCCTTTTCCGCGAAGGCGCATGCGTTTTCCAGATTGGCTGCCTTCGGGAATTTTGATTTTGGAACGTCCGCCATCAATGGTCGGGATTTCAATATCTCCGCCCAAAGCGGCTGTCGTCATGGGCACAGGCGCGCGGCAGAAAAGATTAGCACCCTCGCGTTCAAACAGCTCGTGAGGTTTGACAGAGACGAAAATATATAAATCGCCAGGCTGTCCACGACCGCGTGGGGCTGCATCACCCTGACCCGATAAGCGGATGCGCGTGCCGTCTTCAACGCCTGCAGGGATAGTGACATCCAATTCGGTCTGCTGGCGTGTCTGGCCTTGGCCGTCACATTGTTTGCAAGGATTGGAGACATACTCGCCTTGTCCGCCGCAAGTCGAACACGCCCGTTCCATTGTAAAGAAACCTTGCTGCGTACGAACGCGCCCTGCGCCGCCGCATGTGCTACAAGTCTCAACAGACGCCCCGGGCTCCGCGCCTAATCCGTCGCAGCGATCACAATCTCCGGCGATAGGAACAGTGATATCAATTTCTTTTCCGCCAAAAGCTTCTTCGAGAGAGATTTCCATTTCATAGCGTAGGTCAGAGCCGCGGGCTTGTTGCTGACGGCGTCCACCGCCGCCGCCGCCAAACATATCAGCAAAGCCGCCACCCGCCGCGCCGCCGCCAAATATTTGGGAGAAGATATCGCCAAAGTCTTGGAAGCCGCCCGCGCCGCCGCCCATTCCGCCCTGCTCGAAGGCGCGGTGACCCATGCGGTCATAGGCTGCGCGTTTCTGTGCGTCGGATAATATACCGTAAGCTTCGTTCAATTCTTTAAAGCGGGCCTCGGCTTCAGGATCATCAGGGTGGCGGTCAGGGTGGCATTCCATCGCTTTCTTGCGAAAGGCTGATTTCATTGTCTTTTCATCCGCCGTTTTAGCGACGCCGAGGATTTCATAATAATCGCGTTTAGACATGGTTTTTCTCTACTGCTTCCAAAGCTTCTTTAGGAGAGGCCTTTTTAAGAATAGTGTTCATTTTTGTGCGTTCAGTCACGACATAGTCATTTGCTTCGCAAAGTTCAATTAAGGGCGAATTCGCAGCCCGACCTGTTTCCAAAATCAACAACTTGGGGTGAAGCTTCGAAGACGCATCCTCAAAAAATGTTGTAAGTGCTTTCAAGTCATGCCCTTCAATATCCACTTTCATCGCATCAAGACGCGTTAGCCCCAAGGTACGCGCGATACGGGGGAGGGTATCAACAACAACGGTCTCAGTCGTATCAGATTGCGCTGACAGCTTGGCTTCACCTCGATTTACGTCCCCGCCGCCAAGATATCCAGTTCCCGGGGCATCAGACACAGCGGCGCGGATTATTTGAATATTGGCGTCATTCACGGCAATATTAGCTTCGAGGCGGGCGCAGGTCTGAACGCCAGGCTCTATGGCAATAATTTGCGCGGCGCGATTAGCTTGAGCGGCATAGGCATTCACGTAAAGTGAATAGAGGCCTACATTCGCGCCAACATCTAGAAAAACAAAAGGCACGTCTGAATGGTTTTCTATTTCAGATTTAAGCGCAAGGCGTTCGTTAAGGTCCCAGACTTGAACACCGGCAAAGGCGCGTTTTTCACAACGGTTACCGCTCGGATAAAGCCGCGCAGAAATGCCGTCCTCAATCTGAATATCAAAAGGCCCTGTTTCTCCCGCGAGTGCTTTCTTACGCGCGCGTGATATCAAGGCACGGCCAATGCGCGTGTCCCCATAGCCATCTGCTTTTTTGCGCCACGCTTCACGCGCGGGCGGGAGAGCATATGTGCCAAATGGAGGAGTAATATGATATGTCATCGTTTAAACCAAAAAACCCCGAATACACTGAAATCCAGTATATTCGGGGCTCCACCTGAAGACATAAATGTCATCCGGTCTGGGGGAACTTAAGCCTTGTCGTCTTCATCAACGTCTTCGAACTCAGCATCGACGATATCTTCGTCATCAGCATCATCCGCTTGCTTGGCAGGACCTGCATCCTCATCAGCAGAGGCATTTTCATACATCGCTGCACCCATTTTCATGAGAGCTGCAGAGAGGACTTCGGTCTTATCTGTAATGTCAGCCGTATCATCTGAATCTTTAAGTTCTTGCAGTTCTTTCACTGCCGCTTCGATATCAGCTTTTAGATCTTCTTCGGCTTGGTCGCCATGATCTTTCAGCGATGTTTCGGCTTGGTGAATCGCCGCTTCAGCTTTGTTACGGGCTTCGGCGAGTTCACGGCGAGCTTTGTCTTCATCCGCGTTCAGCTCAGCATCTTTGACCATCGCTTCGATATCTTCATCAGACAGGCCGCCTGAGGCTTGGATACGTATCTGCTGTTCCTTGCCTGTAGCATTATCTTTGGCCGAGACGTTGACGATACCATTGGCATCAATGTCAAATGTGACTTCGATTTGTGGCATACCGCGAGGTGCAGGCGGGATACCCACCAGATCGAATTGGCCGAGGAGTTTATTATCGGCCGCCATTTCGCGCTCACCTTGTGAGACACGGATGGTCACAGCGGACTGGTTATCAGCCGCTGTAGAGTAGACTTGAGACTTTTTCGTCGGGATTGTCGTGTTACGGTCAATCATACGTGTAAATACACCACCTTCGGTTTCGATACCGAGGGAAAGCGGCGTTACGTCAAGAAGTAACACGTCTTTAACGTCGCCTTGCAGAACGCCCGCTTGAATAGCAGCGCCCATGGCCACAACTTCGTCTGGGTTCACGCCTTTATGAGGCTCTTTACCGAAGAATTTGGTCACTGCGGCTTGGACCGCCGGCATACGTGTCATACCGCCAACGAGCACAATTTCGTCAATATCGCCAGCTTTGAGGCCCGCATCGGCCAGAGCTTTCTTACACGGCGCGATGGTGCGCTTAATCAAGTCGCCAACAAGTGTTTCGAGCTTGGCGCGTGTCAGCTTCATGTTGAAATGCTTAGGACCAGACGCATCAGCTGTGATGAAGGGAAGGTTCACTTCATAGGAGGAAGCTGTTGAAAGTTCCTTCTTGGCTTTTTCGGCTTCTTCACGAAGACGCTGGAGGGCAAGCTTGTCTTTCTTTAGATCAATGCCGTTATCTTTTTTGAACTCTTCATTGAAATATTCAACGATGTGCATGTCAAAATCTTCACCGCCGAGGAAGGTATCGCCATTGGTGGCTTTCACTTCGAAAACACCGTCACCAATTTCGAGGATAGAGACGTCAAATGTACCGCCGCCAAGGTCATAAACAGCAATGGTTTTGCCATCTTCTTTATTCATGCCGTAAGCGAGCGCTGCCGCTGTTGGTTCATTGATAATACGAAGAACTTCAAGGCCTGCAATTTTGCCAGCGTCTTTGGTCGCCTGACGCTGAGCATCATTAAAGTAAGCTGGAACCGTGATAACGGCTTGTGTCACGTCAGAACCGAGGAAGGCTTCCGCTGTTTCTTTCATCTTGGTCAGAATCATCGCAGAAATTTCAGAAGGAGATAAAGCTTTTTCGCGCCCTTGAACATAGGCATCGCCGCCTTTGCCTTTAACAATCTTATATGGGACGAGTTTGGCGTCCTTCTTGACAGCCGGGTCGGTCATGGCGCGTCCGATGAGGCGCTTGACTGCGAAATATGTGTGGTCAGGGTTTGTGACCGCTTGGCGGCGGGCCGTTTGTCCGATCAGGCGTTCGCCATCATCTGTAAAGGCAACAACTGAGGGAGTGGTGCGCACACCTTCTGAATTTTCAATGACCCGGGCCTTATCACCGTCCATAACAGCGACGCATGAGTTAGTCGTTCCGAGGTCAATACCGATTACTTTCGACATTGGTTTTCTCCGTTTTTGGGCCTTTAAGAAGCACCCGTGAGGTTTAAAATTCGTGGACAAAGCCGATTAAGCTTGACCGTTGGCTGAGATATGGGAAGCAAAATCAAGGCTTCAAGGGCCAAGCCTTGAAAAGACTCACTTTTTTAAGCTCTTTTTTCAGTCTGTTAGACGTATATAGGACTTAATTCGGCCAAGCCGTACTTAGTCGATAACGGGCGGGGCCGCTTCACCCGCATCAATCAAGAGCTGCTCTGCTTTCCCTTGCAGGGCATCTGAGGGCATCAGAACTTTGATCACGTTCATGATGTCATTACCATTTCGCGCAGCCATGGCGTCAATCTCAGGCTTTACTTTACTTTTTAGCGGCTCATCGCCTGAAGCTAGCGCGGCCAGATAGCTATAAACGGGCGCATAGTAATTCTCCCGTTCTGTCAGCTCAGTCGCAACCTTAATCATGGCTTCGCCGTCGCCATCCTCCAGCGCTTTCATATAAAAAGTGTAGTAATATTGCGACGGGGCTTCGGGGTTTCTGTCGAGCGCTTCCTGAGCAAATTGCATGGCGCGATCCCATTTTCCAGAATGAGCTAGACACAGGCTAAGCCATGTCAGATTATCCGGATTGGCAGGGTTCTCCAGAACCGCCATTTCAGCATGCATCAACCCGCCGGGAATATCGCCGCTGCGTATCTTGAGTAAGGAAAGCGCTTGCTGCGCCCATGAATTATCAGGATTGATGCGGATGGCCTCTTCGATCATTTTAATGCCGACTTTATCATCAATATCCGGATTGACTGAGCGCGCTTTTAAAACGGGTTCATGAGAGATGGCGCCAACATAGGTGATCCAGCCAAATGAGGCGAGTAAGGTCGAGTTTTCAGGCGTATCCTTCAGGGACGTTTCAAGACAATTATAAATCGTTTTATATAGCTCAGGCGAGGGGGACTGCATGAGCGTCCCGACCAGACTATGACACTCAAAAGCTTCAAGATTGGCGATCTCATTTGTATCTGCGGCAATTTTTTTCTGAATACTGCCCAGACGCTTTTTTATAATCACGCCCTCAAGTCCTGCAAAATCGCCGCTTAAATCTGAGACCATGTCGTAAAGTGCCCGATAATATTGAGATTGCCCTGGCGCGCGGCGCAAGCGATTTTCATAGATAATCTCGGTTTTGCCCAAATCGATAAGCTTGATATAAATATCAATTTCAGGTTCGACGCCTAATATCACGCCTGTGATCGCATAATCATAATTTTGCGGTACCGCACGTAGAAGGGTCTCGTAATTTTCCTCATGGGCAATAGGCCGTATCAGGCTGAACCGTGTCAAATCCTCAGTCATTTGGGTTTGCAGGGCTTGTTCCAGAAAATCAAAGGCGGGGTCATCTGTCTGGTTGGTGAACCTCATAACCGCAATACTTGGATAGGACGAAATCAGGTGGCTATATTCACTGGTAGCCGCCTCTGAAAGCGTTTTCGGAGCTGGCTCAGTACGGGCTTGTAGCGGTTCGGATTGTATATTGGGTTGGAGGGGCGTAAAACTTCGCAGGGCAAAGACAGCGGCAAATATCAACGCCAGAAGCCCTGCGCCCAAGGGCCAATAAGAGAACCAATTATTTCGTGTTGTGGAGACATCAGCAGGCAGTGTTACTGTTTCTACGGTGCCATTTTGTGCAGGGCTCGGCGTGACAGGCTTTGAGGCGCTGATAGGGATAGGACTGTCAAATTGTGGGCGATAACCGCCTTTTGGGATCGTAATGAGGATATCGCTTGGATCGTTTTTTTGGGCGTAATAGTCCTGTAGCATATAGCGCAAACGCCGCGCTGTGACGCGCACGACCGAGTCTTGCATGGGATCAAAGTCTGCATTTTTGCCAAAAACATCTTGGGCAATGGTTGTGCCGTTCAGGGCGTCCGCGCGCCCTTCAAGGCTTTCCGTCACAATATAGCGCAAAAAATCTTGAGCCTTGGGGCTGGCCGAAAATATCTTATCGGCTAAAATAGCCTCAAGCGTGCGCGTAATATCGCGATATTGCGGAGCGTCACCCATAGATGTCAGATGTTCCCTTTTTAACGCGACCCATATATCTTATGCCCTATTCCGAAAATGGGTCAATTTTTTTGCTGAATTTACATCTCTGAGGGGTTCATCAGTTAAAAATACACCTTTTGATTTAACAAGGCTTTTTGGCCTATACAGAGCTATGATTATACCCGACTCTTTACAGGGGTTCCCGCCCGGTTTTGCGCATTATCCGCTCTATTTTTCGTCCGCAGAACAAGCGGAGTTGATAGAGGTGGTTAAGCAAGGCGTGGCCCAAGCGCCATTTTTTCAACCTGTAATGCCGCGAACGGGCGCGCCGCTCTCTGTTGTGATGAGTAATTTTGGCGCGCTAGGCTGGGTAACGGATAAAGATAAAGGGTATCGATATGAACCGCGTCATCCCAAGACAGATCAGCCTTGGCCAGAGCTGCCTGCAGCTTTGGGGCGGCTCTGGGATAAGCTCACGGATTATCCAGCCCAGCCCGAAGCCTGCTTGATAAATTGGTATAAAGAAGACAAAGCCTCTAAAATGGGGATGCATGTTGATAATGACGAAAATAATTTGCGCGCGCCCGTCGTCTCGGTCAGCCTCGGCGACCCAGCTATGTTCCGCATAGGCGGGCCTAAACGCGGCGGCCCAACTAAAGGCATAAAGCTCTATTCAGGTGATGTTGTTGTCCTCGCGGATGACGCAAGGCTTTGCCATCACGGCGTGAGCAAAGTTTGGTATGGGAAAAGCGCGGTCGTGCCGCGCGGCGGGCGCATAAATTTGACTATGCGGCGGGTGAATGAGGTCAGCACATCATGACAGTCACCCCCTACGACATTCTCGGCATTGGCGGGGTTATTATAATCTTGCTGGCTTACTTACTGCTTCAGCTTGAAAAGCTTTCCGTTTTGGATTGGCGATATTCAGCGGCGAATGGTTTGGGCGCGATTTTAATTCTTATCTCGCTCTATTTTAGTTTTAACCTTGCCTCATTCATCATCGAAATTGCATGGCTACTCATCAGTATTTTTGGGCTTTTCAAGGCGCTATCTTCACGGCAATAGGTGAGGATAAGAAATTCGCCGCCATAAAGAGCTCCTATGTCCCATATTTTTACGCCCCTCACACTGCCGAATGGACAGACAATATCAAACCGCTTGTGTAAGGCGGCGATGGAAGAAAATATGGCGGAGCCGGGCCAAGTCCCAGGAGAGGCGTTGGTTAATCTCTATCAGCAATGGGCCGATGGCGGCGTCGGCATTATCCTGACGGGCAATGTTATGGTCTCGCCGACCGCTATGACAGGGCCGGGCGGGGTTTATCTGGGCGCCGAGACTTTGGCCCAAGGGGATAATAAGACACGTTTTCAGAGCTGGGCCGCCGCAGGGAAATCTGGCGGCGCGCAGCTTTATATGCAGATTAGCCATCCGGGCCGTCAAATCTATGCCGCTCAAGGCACTGAGCCTGTTTCGGCCTCCGCCACCAAAGTGACAATGGAAGGCCCGGCAGAGAAGATGTTCACGACAGCACGTGCGCTGAGCGGTGATGAAATTCTCGGCATTATTAAGCGCTTTGCCGATACGGCCCATGCTGCCGAGATGTGCGGCTTTGACGGCGTGCAAATTCACGCGGCGCATGGCTATTTGCTAGCGCAGTTCCTCTCGCCTTTGACGAATTTGCGGGAGGATGAGTGGGGCGGGCCACTGGAAAACCGTGCCAAATTATTGCTTGAAATTGTGCGCGAAATTCGCGCGCGCGTGGAGCCCGGCTTTGGTGTTGCGGTCAAGCTAAACTCGGCGGATTTTCAAAAGGGCGGCTATGATATTGGTGATGCGAAACAGGTCGTGGAGTGGCTAAACGGCGAAGACGTGGATTTTGTCGAAATCTCTGGCGGCAGTTATGAGAGCGCCGCGATGATGGGAATGAGTGAGGATGGCCGCGCCCAAAGCACGATTGACCGTGAAATGTATTTCATCGACTTTGCTAAGGATATTGCAAGCTCAGCTAAAATGCCTTTGATGGTAACGGGCGGCGTGACGAAACGCGCCACGGCTGAGGATGCTTTGGCGGATGGTCAGGTTGCGATGGTCGGGATTGCCCGCGCGATGGGCTATAATCCGAATATACCGAATGACTGGAAAGCTGGAGAAAATTTGCATGTGCCGCTACCTGTCGTGAAGTGGAAAAACCAAACTTTCAAAGCTCTGGCAAATATGGCGATGACGAAAATGAACCTTTACCGAATGGGAGACGGCTTCCCGCCCAAAGCCAAGCCCAGCCCATTGGGGTCGTCACTAAAACAGCAATTAAAGAATTCTGCGCAAACCAAGCGCTATAAAAAATGGCTTGAAACGCGCGGGTCTTAACTTATCAGGCCCTAAACATATTTATCTCTAACGGAGTGTTCCATGAAACTTGATTCCTCATTTACAGCTATTGTGACGGGCGGCGCGTCCGGCCTTGGCGAAGCGACAGCACGGGGCCTTGCGGCCAAAGGCGTAAAAGTCGGTATTTTCGATATGAATGAGGAGCGCGGCGAAATGGTCGCCTCCGAGATCGGCGGCACTTTTGCCAAAGTTAATGTCGCCGATACGGAGAGCGTTGATGCCGGGCTGGACGCCCTCAGGGCGGCGAATGGCCAAGAGCGTATTATGGTCAATTGTGCTGGTATTGGCGGCGCGGAGAAAACCGTTGCGCGTAAACGTGATACGGGCGCAATCGTGCCGCATGATATTGAACGTTACGTTCGCATCATCAATATCAATCTTATTGGCTCCTTTATTTGCGCGTCTAAATCAGCCGCTGGCATGATGGCGCTTGAGCCGACTGAGCCCGATGGAGAGCGCGGCATTATCATCAATACAGCGTCTGTTGCGGCGCAAGACGGCCAAATTGGCCAAGTCGCTTACAGCTCGTCCAAAGGCGGCATCCTCGCTATGGCACTTCCTATGGCGCGTGATCTGGCCCGCGAAGGCATTCGCGTAAATACGATCTTGCCGGGTTTTTACGAAACGCCGATTTATCAGCAGATGAATGATAACGTCAAAGACGCCCTGCGCGCCCACGTACAATTCCCCAACCGCTTTGGTAATCCAGCGGAATACGCCCAAGTCGTCGAATTTATGTGCGAGCACACATATATAAACGGCGAATATATCCGCACCGATGCAGGCGCGAGAATGCCCCCGCGCTAGGGTCCAAACTACATCTCTTCAAAGGCGAGCATGCTGTGATATTGGGCTCGCCTTTTTATGGTGCGGTTTAAGCGAGGTAGTTTTTGTCCCATTAGAACGTGTGTGTTTAACGATTTCAGTTACTTGTTGCGCAAAACTGCGCCTCAGCGCTACGGTTGCGTACATGATAAGAGATTATATTGTTAAGGCGGCTACCTTATTGTTATTTGTTGGCTTTGCGAGTGGACTTGTTGGGCAAGTTGAACTTATGAGGCCTGGAATTTCATTCATCAGCCCCGAGTTATGGACTAAAATTTTACCCGTGCATGTTTGGGCGATGATCATATCGACTGCTGTCATTGTCTTAAGTACCATTTCGCTCATTGGAGATAGAACGATTTTAGGGCAATGGGCTATTTGGCTTGGTTTCAGTACAATTGCGCTTTTATGTGGAGCACTGTTAAATTTGGCGCTTTCAAATGTTCAATCTCCTGATAGCTTTATAACGGATACTTATTTTATCACGGCGAACCGACATGCTTACGGAACCGCACTCTTACTTGTTGCGCTAGGAGGATTGAGCGCCTTGCAGAAAGTGAAGTTTGAAAGTCTGCCTCTTAAAACCTCTTTTGTGTTTGCTTTATTAGTCACCAGCACAGGCATTGCACTGGCGTTCTTACAGTCTCAGCTCGGTTTATATGGCTTGCCGAGGCAATACATTGACTATCCAAATGAGTTCGCCTCGTTGCAACTTTATTCTAGCATCGCGGCGATTACTTGCTGCCTTCTATCTGTTGTTTACATAATAATCTTGTGGCATCATTCAAATAAGAAGGTTGGCACAATTGAAGAGGTTTTCTGAGACTAACTTAAGTCAATTTTTGCTACTTTCCTAAGGGACAGAAAATCGTTTCAACTAACACAGTCCGAGTCATTGTGCTGATTATGCTTCCCTAAATTTATTAATTTCCCCAACCACTTGCATTAACCCTAATCTGTCTCGCAATGAAACAGCGGCTTAGCCGCTATGTTACGCCTCAGGGGCGATTCCCTTAAAAACCGCGCGAATCTCTTTCTAAATCTCTCCCTTTTTAGGGGAACGCGCCCTGCGGGACTGGCACGGCTCTTGCTCCCCTTATGAGCGAGACACTTATTAAACCCGTTTACAAGGATTAGGGGAACGCCATGACCAGTAATATTGACCTTCACGTTGGAAAAAGACTTCGCCGCCGCCGCCGCTTGCTTGGCTTAACGCAGCAAAGCCTAGCCGAAGAAGTCGGCATTCGCTTCCAACAAATCCAAAAATATGAATGCGGCGCCAACCGGGTTTCAGCGGCGCGTCTATTTGAACTGTCCGAAGCACTCTCTGTACCGATCCAATATTTCTATGAAGGCCTGTCTGAGAATGATCCGCTCATGCGCGGCACGCCCAATCCTGAAATTATTGCGGCGGATGTATTATCGAAAAAAGAAACAATGGATCTTGTCCGGGCTTATTATTCCATGGGCGAAGGACCGCGGAAACATTTGCTTGATTTGGCCAAATCACTTGAAGCTAATTCAAAGCCTGCAACGGCAGGCTTGCGATTAGTGACGCCATAAATAACTGACATTGATAGAGCCGCGTGATATGCGGCCCTATGACTGATTATTCCGAGACTGAGCTTAAATCCCGCCTCGCCCACATCGAGGTGCTCGCGAAAGCGGCGCGTGATATCACGTTGCCGCTTTTTGCGTCTGATATGGACGTTATCAATAAGGCCGAAGGGTCTGATTATGACCCCGTCACAGCGGCTGATGTTGAAGGTGAGCGGGCCATGCGGACGCTTATTACGACCGCTTTCCCCGATGACGGCATAGAGGGTGAAGAGCTGCCCGATATTCCGGGCCAAAATGACTGGCTCTGGACGCTCGACCCAATTGACGGTACGCGCGGATTTGTGGCGGGCGTCCCTGTTTGGAGCACCTTGATTGCTGTTAGCTATAAAAACCAACCTGTTTTGGGCCTGATTGATGTCGCGGCGCAGGATAAACAGTTTTGGGGCGCACCGGGGCGTGCCTGGCTTGTTCATGGCGGCGAAACAAATCCGCTAAAGACAAAGAGCTGCGGGGGTGATCTGACAGCCGCTATTTTGGGCTGCACGGAACCCCTCGCTATGCTGACCGCGCGAGAGCTTAGCATTTATAATACAATTCGGCGCGACGTACGCTTCTCCCGCTTGGGGCTTGATGCTTATGGTTATGGCCAAGTCGCGGCGGGGCGGATGGATATTATTATCGAGGCGCTTTTAAAGCCCTGTGATGTGCGCGCCTTGATGCCTGTGATAGAAGGCGCTGGCGGGAAGCTCACGAATTGGGAAGGCGGCTCCGCTGTGGATGGAGGACGGGCTGTGGCTGTGGGCGATCCGGATTTACTGCCCGAGCTCTATAAGCGCCTTAAAGACGCGCCGCCAAATTAAAGCGCATTTTTCTCTAGGAATGTTTCGAAAGTTTCAAAGAACTGGTCGCGGTAAACATCGCGTTCTAAAAACAACTCATGCAAGGCGCCGGGGACGACTTTAAAGCTCGCGCGGGCTTTGGCGGCAAATTCCTCATTGGAGGCCGGGTCCACAATCGGGTCAGCCCCTGCGGCCACAATGAGGCAGGGAATATTCAGCTCACCCGCATTACGGTTGACCCAAGCCATGGATTTCAAGGCTTGTACAATCCAGCCATAGGTGGGCGGCCCGACGCGCAGACGCGGCGAGGTTTGAAAATAAGCGGCCCAATGACGATAACGATCTTTGTCAGAGGTCAGCTTGTTAATATTAAACGGAATAGGCAGACCGTTTCGCTGCTTTTGGAAAGGCAAGTTTTTGGCCTTCAAGCCAAGGGCAGAAAGACCCCTGATCGCCCATTTCATGATTGGTGTGTCCAAATCGTAAAGCCCCAGCATAGGCGCGGAGCAGACCACAGCAGAAGGGTTGATAACGCCGCTTAAAACGGCTTGCAGGGCGATGGTGCCGCCCATGGAATGGCCCATAACAATATGAGGTTTAGGCAAAAGTGAGTTTAGCTCTTCGGCGACATAGGCCAGATCATCTGCATAATCTTGGAAGCTATCAACATAGCTTTTCATCTTATCTTCGAGAAGGCGATCTGACAGCCCTTGTCCGCGCGGGTCAACTATCAAGATATTAAAGCCGCGCTCGATAAAGTCTGTCGCGGTTTCAAGATATTTTTCGATAAATTCGGTGCGGCCCGGAGAGAAAATAATAGAGCCGCGGGGTTCATCCACGGCGGCGTTGGCTAGCATTATGCGCAGCCGGATGTCGCCATGTTGTATAAAATAAGTTCCCATACGCGGTTCAAGCGCTTCGGGTATAGGGCGCCCGCCAGGCTGAATAATATCAGCTTTTTCGTATGTAGGAGGTAATCCAGCCATATATAAAGGGGGCAAGACGCCCCCTTCATCAAACCCTATTGGGTCTGATTACATATTTGAGAATATGCTCTGAAGGCCCATAGCGACAGACATGTCACCTGCGACTTTGAGTTTGCCTGACATAAAAGCCATCATCGGATCGAGATTGCCTTCTGCTAAGGCGATGAAGTCATCTTTGGAGACAGAAATGGTGCAATCCGCGTCATTGTCTTCCGTTGTCGCTTCCGTGCCAGAGGCGAAGACTTGACCGTCATCACCAAAATCGAATTTAACTGATTTATCTGTGCCGCCAGCTTTGCCGAGCGCTTCTGTCATCTTTGCGGCGATTTCTGCATTATCCATGATGTATTCCTTTCAGTATATGCAACTTGTTGCACACTATATGGGGCGGGAAGCTCCAAAGTGCTAGATTTATTTTCAGCTCTTAGAGCGGCTTCTGGAATTTAAGTGTTGCGCGGTCAGATTCACCAATATTTTTAAACAATTCAGCATCAAATCCTTCAGGAATCTCTTTTGCATCTTTGGGCACATAAGAGGCAGGCGGCAATGTCCAGACGCCAAAGGGGTGATCGGCTGTATCGCGTGGATTTGCATTGACTTCTGAACTTGCGATAAATTCAAAACCTGCGCGTTTGGCCATATCTTTTATAAAGCTTTCCTGCACATAGCCCGCTCCGCCATCGGGGTCTTGAGTGGCAGATTCTGGCAAGCGGTGCTGAACAATACCCAGAGTGCCGCCAGGCTTAAGGGCTGCATAAAAATCAGCAAAGGCCTTATCGCCATATCCTCCGCGCATCCAACTATGAACATTGCGGAAGGAGAGCAAAACATCAAGATCGCCTGTCTCTAGGATTGGCGTATCTTCACTGCCAAATTTGCCAATCTCAATGGTACCAAAACCCTCAGCGCCAACATATTTATCCGTGAAAGCGGCATTACGCTCAAGGGTGCGCTCGCCAGTGCCTTGGCGTAGAATGGCGACATAGGTTCCGCCGTTTTCAGCCAAGTAAGGGGCAATAACAGGTGTGTACCAACCCGGCCAGACTTCACCGACTTTTTTGCCAGGCGCGACGCCGAAGAATTCTAACGTTTCTTTGGGATTACGGAATTGATCACGGGCTGTGTTTTCCGCGCGGCGGGGATGGGCGAGTACTTCTGCCAAAGTTGCGGGGGCCTGAACGACTTCGGCTTTTGGTGCTTCAGTTTTTGTTTCTGAGCCCGTTCCGCCGGAACAAGCGGTCAGGGCTATTAGCGACGCAGCGGCAGAGGCCGTAAATAAATGTTTTAAAGTCATGATGTCTCTCTCAGTTATGAGCGAGTTTTGTAACTTATGGTCAACGGGGTCAATAATAATTACGAGTGAACGTCCTCCTCCCAGCGTTTTTCAAGAACGCAGGAGCGGGGTGAGGACTTTCATTCTGAAATTTCAGTAAGGTGCCTTGAAACCCAAAAGCGGTTTCTTATCTGGGAGTGTGGGACGCTATTACGGGTCCCGTTTAAACCTAAAGGCCGCTCATGGTGAGGGCCTGAAACTAACATTGCTAAAAGGATGTTTAACATGAGAACTTATGATTTTTCACCGCTTTACCGTTCATTTGTAGGCTTTGACCGCATGGCCGGGTTGATAGATGCTGCCAGCCAGCAAGCCGCCGCGGGTAACGCTTATCCCCCTTATAACGTCGCGCAACTTTCTGAAAATGCTTACCGCATTGAACTAGCGGTCGCTGGATTTTCCGAAGACGAGCTTGACCTTGAAAGCCATGAGAATGTGCTGACAATCTCAGGCCGTAAAGAAGCAAGCGCCGATAATGATGAGGCCGAATACTTACATCGCGGTATTGCCGAGCGCGGTTTTGAGCGCCGTTTCCAACTGGCGGATCATGTCTTGGTCGAAGGCGCTGAGCTTAAAAACGGCCTTTTGGTGGTCTCACTAAAACGTGAACTCCCAGAAGCGCTGAAACCGCGTAAAATAAGCATTAATGACGGAAAATTAATTCAGGCGAAGCCTAGCGGTAAGGCTAAAGCTGCCTAAATAGGATCTATGCAAAAGGGCGCCTCTTCCTTCCTCCCCTGAAGATTTGGCAATTACCCTGCATATGACGCGGCGTCGTGAGAGCTCCTCCCTCCCAGCTCACATGGCGCCGCACTTTTATTTCAGAGGACCTTCAAAAGTTTAAGAATATCCGCCCCGCTCATTTTCGGGGACACACCTCTTTTAAAGGCCGCCTGAACGGCTTCGTAAATCGCCGTATTATAAGGCGCGGTTAGCCCCGTGGACTTAGCAAGCCTGACGATTTCGCCTTGCAGATAATCAATTTCAGAGACGCGGCCCATTTCCAAATCATCAAGCATGGATGAGCGGGCCGCTGCATCAATCTTGACGATTTTATTCATAATGATTTTATAGGCAAAATTGGGTAGGCGCAGGATTTTTATCATCTTTGCAGCGTCTGCTTTGCCAAAGGCGGCGGGCTCTATACCGCTACTTTTTACAACGTTTAAACCTTCCTCGACAACGAGTGCTAAGGCACGGCGATAATCGCGCTGCAGGAGGCCTTGTTTCAAAGTTCCGCCCGTTAGGGTGTTCAGGGCATTATTGAGATTAACCAGAAGTTTCCCCCATTGAACGGCCAAAATATCATGTGATAATGCGAGGCCCTCTCCGGCTTGGTAGAATAGAGTTTGTAATGTCTCCAAGCGGGCATCGCTTAAATGTTCAACGGTTAAGTCGCCTTCGGTCCCGCAATGAAAACGGCCCGGACCTGTTCCCGTAACATTAAAAGGCACAACAGCCCCAAGTACAGTTTGGGAGAGGTTTTCCCGCAGGATATCAGGATTGCTCACCCCGTTTTGAAAGCTAATTATAATCGCATCCGCTTTGGCATGGGGCGCAAGGGACTTTGCGGCTTTGGAGGTATCTTGGGACTTGGTCGTCAGCAAAATAATATCTGCAGAGGCTATATCTTTGGGGGTCAAAGAGAATGTAAATTGATCCGCTGAGAGCGAGATCTCTTCGCGTTCAAAATGGGTCAGGGTGAGGCCATGAGACTCGATATCAGATTTAAAGCGTTGCCGTCCAATAAAGGTAATATTTGCACCCGAATGGGCGAGTTGCCCGCCAAGATAACATCCAATAGAGCCAGCCCCGAAAATGGCGACCCTTAGTCTTGAGGCTTTCATGCTGTTTTCAACGCCTGCTCAATTTGCCAGACGCGGTCTTTGCCGAAATACATCTCGTCGCCTAAGAAAAAAGTCGGCAAACCAAAGGCCCCGCGATCAACACAGGCTTGGGTGGCCTCCATCAAGCTTTGCTTAACAGTGGGATCTTGGGTGGCGGCGACTAAGGCTTGTCCGTCAAGTCCGGCTTCGGTCAGTACCGCGGCTAAGATATCGGGCTGGCTGATATTTTTATCATCCTCCCAAATGGCTTTGAAAATGGCGGGATAAAAAACCTCGTGAACACCGGCCTCTTGAGCGGCGATGGCCGCCCGCATTGATAGCAACGTATTAACTGGAAAGGCCGAATTAAATTTAAAATTTGTCAGGTCATGGCCTTTGATAAAGCGTTGAATTTCCAGCTGCATATATTTCATTTTATTTGGCACATTGCCAAAGGCCTGCCATGGGGGCTGATTGCCTGTGGATTTGAAGATGCCGCCAATCAGGACGGGATGCATAATGACATTCAGGCCCGTGCGTTCGCTCACGCCCTCCAAGGCTTTCCAGGCGAAATAGGCATTGGGACTGCCAAAGTCATAATAGAAATCCAGATCAAGGTTTTGGGTCACCATTTTTCTCCGTAAGGGCGTAAGTCCAGCTCGAATGTCCAGGCATCGCGCGGTTGGTGATGCAGCTGAACATAATTTTTTGCAATATGGTCAGGGTTGAGGATGAGGCTTTTCTCGCGCATCTCATCGACTTTGGGAAATATTTCGCGAATGAAATTTGAATCTATCGCGCCGTCAATAATAGTATGGGCGACGTGAATGCCTTTGGGCCCCAATTCTCGGGCGCAGCTTTGAGCGAGAGCGCGAAGACTGTGTTTCGCAGCGGCAAATGCGGAAAAACCCGCTGCGCCGCGCATAGAGGCCGTCGCGCCCGTAAATATCATCGTGCCGCGCCCACGCGCCGCCATGTGAGGGGCCACATTATGGGCCATCAGAAATCCAGCAAAGCTCGCCATTTCCCAGACCTTGCGAAAGACGCGCGGCGTTGTGTCTGCGATGTTAAACTTTACATTCGCGCCAATGTTGAAAACCGCGACATCTATCGGGCCGATTTGCGTTTCGATTTCAGTAATAAGCGCGGCCATGGCATCTTCATCACGCGCATCCACACCATGCGGCGAGGCTGAGCCGCCTTCCGCCGTAATAGACTCCGCCAGAGCGGTAAGCTTATCCAGTCGTGCGGGCCGCCGCACCACACAGACATGGTGGCCTTCACGAGCAAAGGCCCGCGCAATCGCGCTGCCGGTATCATCTCCTGCGCCAATGATCAGGGCTACATTTTTTTGAATTTCCATCATACGAAGATAAAGCCTTATAATTATGCCGCTGGCAAGGCTATGACGCGTATACAGTTATGAATAATAGGAACGGCTCAATGACCGGATTTAATGAGATAGCAAATAAGCTCACTGTTCAGGGCGAAGGCTATGCCGCGCACATACCCGAAGATTGGCGTCAGGGGCGGACCGCATATGGCGGCTTGACGGCGGGTCTATCGCTTGCCGCCGCGCAAAAGCAATTCCCTGACTTACCGCCGTTTAGAAGCGTCACGGTCAATTTTATTGGACCCGTTTCAGGCCCGCCTGTCTTCACCTCTCGCTTGCTCCGCCAAGGCCGTAATGTCACATCAATAGAAACAGAAGGCCGTGTTGAGGGTAAAGTGGTCTCGTCTTGCACCTTCATTTTTGCGGGCCTACGCGACTCTAGCGTTAGCGTGGACTGCGCCGCTCCTGCGGCTCCCGCCCCGAAGGATTGCGAGCCTTTTACGCCGCCCGGCGCAGAAGGGTTCGTGCCAGCTTTTTTCAACCGCTTTGAGACAAAACTCATTGAGGGCGCCCGCCCAATGAGCGGTGCCGATAGGGGCTATATTCGGACATGGTCGCGCCATGCCGACCCAGCCTCACGCGAGGGGATAGCCAGTCTTTTAACCTTGGGGGATGTCCTGCCGCCTTCGGCTGCGCCGCTCTTTAAGCAACTTGGCGCTATCAGTTCAGTCAATTGGATTTTCACTGTTCTTATGGATGACCCTAAGACAAATGACGGATGGTGGCAGGTTGAAACGGATTTAACGGCCGCTGCCGGAGGTTATTCCTCTCAAGTCATGCGAATTTGGAACACTGACGGAGAGTTAGCTGCCGAAGGGATGCAATGCGTTGCAATATTTATGTAGGCAACGGCTATCCAATGAGGTCTTGAAATTGAGGCTTGGTAATACAGGCTCGGCAATAGGGTTTGGCCGCTTGCGGGTTTTTTAAATGCGCGGCATAAGCTGCCTTAACGGGAGAGATTTATGCAGCTGATATTTGCCGCAGACGGCACGATGTCTGACACGATGGAAATGCTGACAGGCACAGCCGTACGCGGTCTAAACATTCTTGGTTCGTTGTTTTTGTTTGTGCTCGGCATTCTTGCAGCGGCCATCATCATTTTATTTATTATCGACGTAACCCAGACCAAAGATACGGTGCGCCGAAACTATCCTGTGCTCGGCCGCTTTCGGTCTATATTCTCTAAATTGGGTGAGTTTTTCCGCCAATACTTCTTTGCGATGGACCGTGAGGAAATGCCTTTTAACCGGGCGCAGCGCGACTATATCAATGATATATGTGATGATGGGCATGAGACGGTGCCCTTTGGGTCAACCAAAGTTCTTGCCCCGGGCGAAGCGATTTTCGCCAATGGCATGTTCCCTAAATTAGAGGGTATGCATAGCCCCCATGCGCCTTATATTATAGGAGCAGACGCAAAGCGCCCTTATGCGCCGACCAGCCTGTTTAATATTTCCGCTATGAGTTACGGCTCTTTGTCAAAACCCGCTGTGCAAGCCCTCTCCCACGGCGCGCAAATGGCGGGGTGTTGGCTCAATACAGGTGAGGGCGCAGTCTCGCCTTATCACCTTGAAGGAGAATGTGATATTGTCTGGCAGCTCGGCACAGGCAAATTCGGCGCGCGCAATGATGACGGCACACTTAATGCGGATAAATTACGCAAAACCTGTGAAGATAACCCTGATATTAAAATGATGGAAATTAAAATCTCCCAAGGGGCCAAGCCCGGTAAGGGCGGCATTTTGCCGGCTGAAAAAGTCACGGCTGAAATTGCTGAAATTCGAGGTCTCAAAGAAGGGCAAGCCGCGATATCCCCTAACCGTCATGTCGATGCGGGGAGCCCTGCTGAATTATTGGATCTTATCCATGCGGTGCGCGAGGCCTCTGGGCTTCCAACAGGCATCAAATTTGTGGTCGGGAACATTGCGCCCATACATGATTTCGTCAAAGAGATAAAAAAGCGCGGCAAAGCTTCGGCCCCGGATTTCATCGCGGTGGATAGCGGCGACGGCGGGACAGGCGCGGCGCCGCTTCCGCTAATGGATAATATGGGCCTGTCTATTCGCGAAGGCTTGCCGCTTATGGATGATTTGCTTCGAGAAGAGGGCCTGAGAGATCGTATCGCGCTGATTGCGACAGGAAAGCTTATTACGCCCGCTGATGTGGCTTGGGCTTTTTGTGTCGGCGCTGATTTTGTCAATGCCGCGCGGGGGTTCATGTTTGCTTTGGGCTGCATTCAAGCGCTGAAGTGTGATGAAAACACATGCCCGACCGGCATTACGACCCACAACAAACGTCTACAACGCGGGCTAGACCCGACCAACAAAGCGGTGCGCGTTATGAATTATTGTAAGACTATTCAAAAAGAAGTCGAAATGATCGCCCATAGCTGCGGAGTCGATCATCCGCATGAATTGACCCGAGACCATGTCATGATTGTTCAAGCCAGCGGGCGCAGTAAGCCCTTTTCACAGACATGGGATATGTCGCGTTATATGTGAGATGTCTGAGGAAACGCGCAGACATTAGCTGAACGTCTCAAACGCCCCATATAAGAGCTCATTTCGCAGAGAGTCCTGCCTGATTTTATAGGGGGATAGGGTTGAGTGTTGTAAGTATTTAATGTGGCGATAAATCCTCATTGCAGACGTTATCTTAGCGGGTAATTCGCCGAGGATGTTTGATGTTCACATCATTAAACCAGCTTAGCGAATGTCTTTAATGTTTTTTTCTATAAAGTTTTTAAGCTCGAGGATTCTATTAGTGGCTTCCGTCACTAAGTGTTTGCGTTTTTCTTGATCAAATAAAAATTCTCTTTTATCAATCTTACTAAAATCAAATAAAGGTCCATAACATGGCCACCAAAGATTAGATTCATAAAAAAATGTCTTGATTTCTTCGCCATTCTTTGAATGTAAAAGTTTAGTAAGTTCGATAACAGGCTTCTCGCTTTCGTCTAAGACAAGGCCAACAATTAAGTTACTTCTATGGATTTTTGGCTGGCCTTCAATCTTAATATAAAACTCATTGTCCAAATTTGTATGGCAAAGATACATCCCTGAGTAGTTTATTGAAAGATCATCATCATATACAACTTCCCAGTCGTTTGTGGGGTTTTTAGATAGTTCTTTTTCTATCTCATTGAACATGAGTTTGACTGCTGATAATTCAGCTGCCTCGACTGAATTGGCGATAGTGAGTGCGGTGGGATAATTTTCTTTAATCTTAGCGAGTAAATCTTCATTCATTGTTTTGTCCGAGAGTTGATGCGTTAGTTTTTTGACTAGAATGATATATTGGCGAATGCTCTCTCTTAGAATCGAGGAATCATGAGCAATATTTTGGCATTCTACCAGCCATTCAATTACATGTTCAGCATATGATATGCATTTAAAGTCTTTTCTTTCATCCAAATCTCCAGCACTTTCTTTTGAGGGGGATGAACCGAAAAGCGTTAGATAATACACACTATTTTGATTTTGTTTTCGCTTATAATTTACATATCTTTCAATTTGATGTTTCTGGTCAGGGGCATATATCTTATTTTCAATTGAGATTGAGTTGCCCGCAAAATCAGTTATGAAAATGTCAATTCGCCCACCGGTCCGTTGCGAATAATTTACTGGACCAATATATTCTTCCGTATTGACAGTAGCATATTTGGCGTTTTTTCTTAGGCCTCCTTCATATTTAACTGTATCCAAAAATTTTTCTAAGAAAGCAGCTTCCATATTATGCGAACCTTTAGGGTTTAGAAGTTCCGCGATAAACGCTGAATGGGTGGCATCCTCGCGGCTTTCCATCTTCAGAATTGAGAAGAGGTTAAAACTTTCCCCTGTTTCATTCTCTTGTTTTATTTGCTTACAGATAATTTCGTTCGCATCACTAAGCAGACTTTCAATTTTCTTAAGGTTGCGAGAATTCAGATTATATGAAGTCATTATAGTCTTTCCATTTTCGACTTAAATTTAAGTATAGCGGCCATAACCCCATGATATGATCTGGTTGTAAAACTGCTTCTGCCGATTTAAGCTGAACGTCACATTCAGAGATTAAAGATATAGCCGACTCAAGATTAGGAATATTGGGTAACCAAAGGCCATTCATTTCTATTGATTCAGGCTGATAGCCGTCTTGATTGGACAGACTCATCAATTGGGGCACCTTTGACGGTTCCTTGAGGAAAAATACATTTTGGTTAAATTTTTTCGCTGCTTTAGCAAGTAGCGTTGAAAGACCTATATTTCTGTTCGATGTAAAATCTGCTAGCAGCAAATAGGATACGTAGGAACTTGACGATTTTTGAGTGGTATCTTTTAATAACGAGACACGCACTTTTACGACATATAAACCCATTTTGTGAGAATAAGCTAAGAGTAAACCCAAAGCCTTTTCGTTCTGAATTTTTGTTTTATCGGGCTGATAAGCTGAAATAATTCCAAGATCGTGTTCATCCATGATAAGTCGTGAATCTAACGCCTTGCTTTCTTCGTCCATTGTTTCCGACTCCCAGATTATTTGTTTCTTCGACTTAATGGATCTATATTTCGTATTCCACGGAAACTGGAATCTGTCACTTGATGGTTCCCGAGTCGAGAATTCACCGAAACTGTAAAACACGTTACAGTTTTTTATGCCAAGATAAATAAAAAAGCACAACATTCTAAGGTGTGCTGCCACTGCCGTGGCCTTATCCGATTCAAGTAGCACAAAAAAGGGAGCCGTTAGGCCCCCCAAATAATGCACTTAATTTGGTGTGATTTACTCCTCACTCTCCAATGTCTCCATGGCGGCCTCGCTCATTTCGAAATTATGGAAGACGGTTGACACGTCATCGCAATCTTCAAGGGCATCCATAAGGCGTATTACAGATGCAGCTTGGTCAGGATTGTCGATGTTATTTTGGGCTTTCCAGACAAGGTTTACGGATTTGGCTTCTCCAAATGTCTTTTCCAATTCTGCAGCGACCGTGCCCAAATCATCCCGCGCTGTCCAAATCGTGTGAACGGGTTCATATTCGTCCCATTGGTCATCGGCGGCGTCATCGGATTCGCAATCATCTGCGCCCGCCTCAATTGCCGCTTCCATCATGCCGTCTTCATCCGTCACGGCGAGAGGATATTCAATCTTGCCCGCTTGGTCGAACATAAAGGCGACAGACCCTGTTTCGCCAAGTGCGCCGCCATTTTTGGAAAAGGCTGTCCGCACAGCCATGGCCGCGCGGTTTTTATTATCTGTGCTGGCCTCTACGATGAAACCAATGCCGCCCGGGCCAAAGCCCTCATAGCGGATTTCTTCATAATCTTCTCCGTCGCCGCCCGCGCCTTTATCAACCGCACGCTGGATATTATCCTTGGGCATGGATTGGCCTTTGGCGTTTGCAATGGCGAGGCGCAGACGCGGGTTCATATCGGGGTCAGGGCCGCCCATCTTTGACGCAATCGCAATGTCTTTTGCGAGTTTAGAAAAAAGCTTAGAGCGGGCCTTATCCTGGCGACCTTTGCGGTGCTGGATATTGGCCCATTTGGAATGGCCTGCCATGGGAATCCTCTATGTATTTTAATATGACTTATCTAATTTGCTGTGCTCTTAAATGCTCGGAGAGCAAAGAGCAACATTTCAAAGACGCTCGGCTAGCTTAACCTTAGCTCATTCACATCGCGAAGATCGCCTAATTTTCCTTTGATAAAGCTGTTAAATGATACGGAATATCGCGTGTCTTTAGACATATTGGCCTGGACGAAATGCTGAAGACGAGAGGAGAACATAATCAGTTCTCCTTTCTTAGGCGTCACCACATTCATCGTCGTGTTATAGATATTTTTCTTATCATTATCAGGCGTGAGCTGGAGCTGCTGATAGGTGGTGTGACGGTCAAAAATCATACTGGCAACAGGTTTAGGCATATCTGTATAATAAAGGGCACCTGATACAATCGAATTGGAATGGGAATGTCCGTGCATGCCCATATTTGGTTGATTAATCAAAGACCAAGATTGGGTTGGATAGAGCTTTTGCGAAATTCCCATCACTGTCTTGGCATAAATATCCAAAGCCTTTTGTACGGCATTTTTAATGGATTTCAGCTCTTTGTGGTTGAAGATATACAAATCTTCGGAAATCAGATTAGACTTATTTTGAACCATTTTCAGGTTCTTGATAATCTCTACTTGTTTGTCGCTAATCGCATGGCTGATATTCGCCCTGAAAAGTGGCTCCGCGAATAATGGATGCACCTCATACTCTATCTCTGCCACAGTAACTCCCCTAACCATGTGCTTAATTTGGAATGAAATTACACCAATGAGGTTGCGGGGGCAAGTTGCCTGCAATATGCGGTTGGCAAGGCTTACACCTTCAAGACTTCATCTACCCATTGCGGCACTAATGTCCCTGCAGCGCCTAAGCGGCTCTCATCAAAAAAGTGCGAGCCTTGAGAGCGTTCCAAATTAAGCTCTAATGTAGCTTTGCCTATAGAGCTTGCCATTTGCACAAAACCCGCAGCAGGATAAACAGCCCCGCTTGTTCCGATAGAGACAAAGAGATCGCAATCCGACAGGCGCTCTTCTATCACATGCATGGCATAGGGCATTTCCCCGAACCAAACGATGTCAGGACGGGATGTGTTTTTGACATAACATTTTGGGCAAGACAGATGCGGTGAGGCGTCTTCTAAATACTCCCAACGATGCTCACACGTCCCGCAGAGCATAGAGGTTAAAATGCCATGCATATGGATGACCTCTTTTGTGCCGCCGCGCTCATGCAGATCATCAACATTTTGCGTGACAAGGGTGAGCTGACCACCATTTTGTTTTAGCCCGTCTTCCAGCTTCGCCAGAGCGACATGGGCAGCATTCGGTTTCACAGTTTTTAAGGCGGCGCGGCGCAAATTATAAAATCGGTGTACAAGTTCGGGGTCTTTGGCAAAGCCTTCGGGCGTGGCGACATCTTCGACGCGGTGATTTTCCCATAACCCGCCCGCCGCGCGAAAGGTCTCAATCCCGCTTTCGGCGGAAATACCAGCCCCCGTCAGGATAACTATCTTTTTGCTTTTCATATCTTTCAGCCTAGAAGATAATCATGATGCCGCCAATCCTTCCGCCAAAAGTATTATTTATTTGTTTGGGAAATATATGCCGCTCCCCCACGGCTGAGGCTGTGTTTCGGGCACGGGCCAAATCGGCGGGGCTTGACGTCATAATAGATAGTGCGGGCACAAGCGGTTGGCATATAGGCGAGCCGCCTGATCACCGCAGTATCGAAGCGGGCGAGATGCGCGGCTATAGCTTTGCAGGGCAAGCCTCCCGTAAGGTTATTCGAGCTGATTTTGCTAAGTTTGACTATATTCTCGCGATGGACCTGAAAAATGCAGCCGCGCTGAAAAAGATATGTCCCGAGAATTATATTTCGCGTATTGGTTTGTTTCTGGATTATGTGCCTCAAGCAAAGATAAGCGAGGTGCCAGACCCTTATTATGGCGACGGCGATGGATTTACAAAAGTCCTCGACCTCATAGAGCAAGCTAGCGACGGCTTGATTGCGGCTTTAAAGCAATAGACACCACGCCTAAATCCCGCTAATCGGGCGGCAGAATAACAGCTAAGGTTTCGGCTATGACTAAAGGTTTAATCACTGTTTTTGGCGGCTCCGGGTTTCTCGGAAAATATGTGATCCGTGAGCTTGTGAAAGAAGGCTGGCGCGTGCGCGTACCCGTCCGCCGTCCGCATACGGCCCAAGAGCTAAAAGTCATTGGAAATGTTGGGCAAGTTCAGCTCGTTCAAGCTAATTTACGATTTAAAGACTCTGTAGAGCGGGCCGTCGCCGGTTCTGACGCGGTCATCAACTTGGTCGCGCTGCTCTTTGAAGAGGGCAAACAAAGCTTTGAAAATCTTCACGTCAAAGGGGCTGAGACGCTTGCCAAAGCAGCGGCGGCGCAGGGCGTTACGAATTTCGTTCAAGTCTCTGCTATTGGCGCTGATGCTGAAAGTGACAGTGATTATTCACGCACTAAAGCCGAAGGCGAGCGCGCCGTGCGGGACGCGGTGCCAACAGCAGATATTATGCGCCCGTCTATTATTTTTGGCGCTGAAGACCAGTTCTTTAACCGCTTTGCAGCCATGGCACAGCTTGCGCCTGCGCTCCCTCTGATGGGCGGCGGGGATACAACATTCCAGCCTGTCTATGTCGGGGATGTCGCGCAAGCCATTGCCAAAGCTGTAGGACATGGCACGTCGGGTAAAACCTATGAGCTGGGCGGGCCGCGGCGCTATACTTTCAAAGAGCTTATGCAATTCATGCTCGAAACCATTGACCGTAAACGCTTCCTCGTGCCTGTGCCTTGGGCGGCCGCGAATTTCATGGGAGCTATTGGTGAAATCTCTGGCATGGCGCCTTTTGTGAAGCCCTTCCTCACGCGCGATCAGGTCAAAAACCTAAAAGTCGATAATGTTGTCTCAGATGACGCGCTAGGCTTTGCGGATTTGGATATTCGCCTGGAAACCATCGAGGCGATTGTCCCGACCTATTTGGCCCGCTTTCGCAAATACGGACAATTTCACGAAAAACGGGTTTAGAATTATCTGACCTCACAGAGACGCGATTTGCGGCTTTGTTAATTCTCCCCTAAACACCTTCTATATTTACAGGGAGATACGGATATGACTTTAAAAACATTATTTTTGGCCGGGGCGGCTTTAACGCTCGTGGCTTGCGGTAATAGCGCCAGTGACGTCAAAGACGCTGCGACTGAGGCAGCCTCTGATATGGTTGCTGAGGCGAAAACAGCGATGTCCTCACAAGTTGATAGCGCGCGTCTTGAGACGATATTGGCTGCGCAGCCGGATAAAGCCAAAGCCCGTTATGAGGCGCGTCATCCGAAGGAAACGCTTGAATTTTTTGGTATTGCGCCGGGCATGACAGTTGTCGAGGCTCTGCCGGGCGGCGGCTGGTATTCCAAAATCCTTATTCCTTATTTGGGCAATGAGGGGCATCTGGTCGGTGTGGATTATTCGATTAAGATGTGGCCTGAATTTGGCGGCTTCGCGACGCCTGAATTTGTTGAAAAGAGAAAGACATGGGCTGCCGAATGGACCGAAGGCGCGCAGGCCTGGCGCGTTGGGTCAGGTGGCGAGATTTCAGCGTTCACTTTCGGAGATCGTGACACGTCGATGGACGGTACAGTTGATGCCGTGCTTTTCGTGAGAGCCCTTCATAACCTTGCCCGTTTCGAAGATGAAGGCAGTTATTTAAGCGAAGCGATAGCGGACGCCAAAGCCTTGCTGAAATCTGGCGGCATTGTTGGCGTGGTTCAGCATCAAGGCCCTGAAGCAAATGACGACGCATGGGCGGAGGGCGATAATGGCTATCTAAAAAAATCAGATGTCATCGCGAAATTCAAATCAGCGGGTTTTGAATTTGTCAAGGAGTCAGACGTCAATGCAAACCCCAAAGATATCCCGACAAATGACGAGGTGGTTTGGCGATTGCCGCCGTCTTTGCGTGGTAGCCGTGATAATCCCGAATTAAGAGCTGAAATGGAAGCGATTGGTGAATCCAACCGCATGACATTGTTGTTCAAAAAACCTTAAGGCGTTACAAAGCTATAAAGCTATCAAGCCGCTTTTCACGAAGCGGCTTTTTTATGGGCGGTTATCGCTTAAGAGCCGCTTCAACCGCTTCGACTTGTGCGTTCAGGGCCGGGTCTTCTGCCCGTAAAGCATCAATGCGTTTTACCGCATGCATAACAGTCGTATGATCACGGCCCCCAAAGCGGCGGCCAATATCGGGCAGAGAACGTTTGGTGAGCTTTTTGGATAAATACATGGCGACTTGACGCGGGCGCGCAATGATGCGGGCGCGGCGTTTAGAGGTCATGTCTGTCAAGGTGACGCGAAATTCTTCACAGACTGCCTTTTGGATACGGTCCACGGTCAAGCGCTGCCCTGTGGTGTAGCGTGAGTCTGAGAGTGTTTCCTGCACCGTTTCAAGCGTAATGGGCGTACCCAGAAATTCACTTTGCGCTACGATCTGATTAAAGGCCCCTTCAAGGTCACGCGGCGTGGCATTCATGCGGGCGGCCAAGTGATCACGGGCATTTTGAGGAATAGCGAGCGTATCATTTCCGCTGGCACGGCGGCGCGCAATTAAGCGGTCTAATATACGCAAACGCAGCTCATAATCAGCAGAGCTGATTTTACAAACAAGTCCAGAGGAGAGGTAAGATTTTAGCCGCTCAGAGGCTTTTTCAATATGGTCGGGATGGCGGTCTGCCGCGATAAGGATTTGACGTCCCTGATCCACAAGGGAGACAAGTGTATGCAGTAGCTCTTCCTGGCTGCCGGGTTTGTCGGCGATGAAGTGGGCATCATCTATGATGAGAAGGTCTACATCGCGTAGAGAAGATTTAAAGGCTTCAATCGCTTCGCGTCCGTTGCCGCCGCGCACTGAGCTGACAAAAGCGCTGACAAAAGCCTCAGATGAAATCAGTTTCACGCGGTGGTTCGGGTCAGTTTGTTTTACGGCATGTTCTATGGCGTAAAGCAAATGTGTTTTCCCCATGCCATTTGTGCCGTGTATAACTATGGGATTATATTGCGCCGCGCGGCAGCTCGCAATTTGGCGGGCGACGGCAAAGGCAAGCTCATTCGAAGCGCCGACAACAAAATTATCAAATGTGAAGCGATCGCGCGGACTTTCTCCGCCTTTACGGCCTTCAGAGGCGCAGGCCGCATTATCAAACGGTGATGCAGCGGCTGCGGACGAGGCCTGTGCTATAGTGCGAGTTTTCGATACAGCCTGTTCTGCTGGCTTAAGACCTGTTTTAGCGTGTGGCTGACGCATAGGCGCATGTCCTGCCGCGGCAGAAAACATAACGTCACGCGCCGGATCGACCATGTCATGCTTCTTCCACAGGCGCGTGACGGTGTCGGCGTAATTTGTCTCGATTTTGGAGGCGATAAACCGTGTTGGTGCGCTTAGCGTGACAATACGGTCTGTGGCGGAGCTGACGCGCAGCCGTCCTGTCCAAGACCGGTGAATATTTGCGCCAAGCGCATAAGCCAGGTCGTTGCGAACTTTGGCCCAAGTGTTGTGAGCGCTCTGCAGAGGGGGTTCACCCGTATAGAGATCAGGTGCTGGACGATCAATTTTAGTAGGAGCTTTGGAGGCAACTTCAGACACAATTTGATCATTCCCCGACATTGCAAATACTCCGCATGCTCTCATGTGCCTTACCAAGGTAAGTCATTGTTATATAATAATAATTTACGAATTGAAGCCCTGCGAGGGTGTCGCATAGCTTCGTTTCCCAATGTAGGACGAGCGCCCCGTCAGCCCTGTCTACACCTCTTATAAACCGACTCTTTTCGCCTCCGTCAACCGCAATGAATCGTAAAATTCACATCATTTTCGGTTGACAGAAAAAAACCTAAGAATCGCAAAGAACTAGCTGTCAAAAAAAGTTCACACTTTTTTAACTTTTTTTTCGGCTTTCTCTTTAACCCCCATAAAGATGCATATTTGGGCGTAATTTTACAGATTACGCTCAACGAATTTTAGAGTGTCAGCTTCTCTAGAATAACGAAGTTTTGTTATATCATTTCGCGCGCAGATGCTCCGCGCAAAAAAAAGGCCGCTAAAAGCGGCCTTAATTTTAATAATGTCAGCTTAGGCCTAGCCGATAGCTTTCACGCGTTTTGAGAGGCGCGAAATTTTACGCGCCGCTGTATTTTTGTGAAACACGCCTTTAGAGACTGCGCGCATGATTGCGGGTTCAGCAGCTTTAAGAGCGTCTGCTGCAGCGGCCTTGTCGCCTTTTGTGATCGCATCTTCGACGCGACGAAGATTTGTTTTCACCATTGTGCGGCGATTACGGTTTACGTCTGTCTTGCGCGCTTGTGAGCGAACGGCTTTTTTGGCGGATGCAGTATTTGCCATGTAGTCCTCAGATTTTATGCCCAAATTGGCAGATTAGAATTTTGAAAGCGGCCTATAGACGCGCGAGCATTGCGCGTCAACAGGCGTTTTTCATATAAGCTTTTAACTGTAAAGAGCGATCTCCTTTCCCCCGTTCACGGGCGAAGTACCGCGAAGCGGGGATGGGGGGAGCCCCAAGCGCCACTCTAAATTTGGGGGTGGTTCTGCTTTGCTCCCCCCTCCGCCCTTCGGGCACCTCCCCCGTGAACGGGGGAGGAGTCTCTACTACTTATTTTTAAAGTGTGGCTTACGCTTTTCGCTAAAGGCGGCCATGCCTTCTTTTTGATCTTCTGTCGTGAACATAGACTGGAACACGCGGCGTTCTAGGCGGATGCCTTGGGCCAAACTCATCTCAAATGAGGCGTTGATTGTCTCTTTTGTCATCATGGCGATAGGCTGACTTTGCGCGGCAATCTTGGCCGCCGCCTCTTGCGCCGTTTCCATAAGATTATCCAAAGGCACAACGCGGGATACTAAATTAGATGTCAGCGCTTCCTGCGCATCCATCATGCGGCCCGTAAGGCACATATCCATGGCTTTGGATTTGCCAACCGCGCGAATGAGGCGCTGCGTGCCGCCAATACCCGGCATTACGCCCAAATTGATCTCAGGCTGTCCAAATTTTGCGTTATCTGCCGCGATGATGAAATCACACATCATGGCAATTTCACAGCCGCCGCCCAGCGCGTACCCTGCGACGGCCGCAATAATAGGCTTGCGGAAACGGTCAATGGCTTCGTGATTGGCGAATATATCGCCTTTATATATGTCCAGATATTCAAGCTCGGCCATTTCCTTAATGTCTGCGCCTGCCGCAAAGGCTTTTTCGGAGCCCGTCAGGATAACACAGCCAATGGAGTCATCTTTTTCCAGCTTGGTCAGGGCCTTGGCCATTTCAGCCATCATATCGCTGCGCAGCGCGTTTAGCGCTTTGGGACGGTCCAGCTTAATCGTCGCGACTGCGCCATCCGTCGTCAATTCAATCATGTCATAGCCCATGTGGGACTCCGTGTTTGTTTGAAGGCGGCATTTACACCTCGCCCATAGACAGCGCAACCGTGTTATTTTTGGCAAGCCTTACAATAAAAACTGCTGCGCCCGCTTTGAACTATACGCATAATAGAAGCTTCGCAGGCGCCGCACGCTTCCCCCTCGCGTCCGTAAACGTCAAAGCTATGTTGAAAATAGCCCAAATCGCCCTCTGTATTGGCGAAATCTTTGAGGGATGAGCCGCCCGCCTCAATGGCTTGGGCGATAACGTCTTTGATATGACCGACGAGGTTTTCTGTTTCCGCCACCGTCAATCGGCCTGCGGTGCGTTTGGGCGAGATTCGGGCGCGGTAAAGCGCTTCGCAGACATATATATTACCAAGCCCTGCGATAATGCGTTGGTCGAGCAGTGCGGCTTTAATCTTGCTCTTTTTCCCCTTGAGTTTTGCGCGGAGGCCCGGTGCATTAAAACCATTCCCCATCGGTTCAGGGCCGAGGTCGTCGAGGCGGTAAGGCTCGCCCTCACCAATCAGTTCCATAAAACCAAAACGGCGCGGATCATTAAATGTGACGCGCGCACCGCTGCTCATTTCGAAAATGACGTGGTCATGTTTGGGATTAGTGTTGTGCTCATGCACAAATTCGGCTGTGGGATGGGCGTCGATGGTGAAGCGTCCGCTCATGCCCAGATGCATAAAGAGCCGCTCGCCCGAAGACAGTTCAGCTTGGAGAAATTTCGCGCGGCGGGTCAGGCGGGTGAGGGTCTTGCCTTGGATGCGGTCAACAAACCCCTCCGCAAACGGAAAGCGCAGGTCAGGGCGGTTGAGCTGGACGCTAGTAAATTCAAAGCCCTCCATAACGGGGCTAAGACCACGGCGAACAGTTTCAACTTCGGGGAGTTCTGGCATGTCTAAACTATCCCTGTCATCCCGCACAAAACGCGTAGTGTTGCTGATGCGGGACCTAACGATAGAGTGCAAGATTTGAGGTTAGGTCCCACATCGAGCGCGGGATGACAGGGTTTGATTAAAGCCCTTAGGATTTAGCCGGCCCTGTACTGACAGCGACCATGGCCGCGCGTAATGTCCGCTCACCCAGTTTAAAGCCTGTTTGCATCACAGTCGCGACATTTCCCTTGTCCTCATCGCTCGGGATTTGCGCGACAGCTTGATGCACATTCGGGTCAAATTTACTACCAACGCCCGGCACAGCTTTCACGCCATGGCGGGAGAGGGTCAGAATGAGGTCTTTCTCGGTCAGTTCAATGCCTTCTAGCAGGTTTTTAGCATTCTGGCCCATATCCTCTTTGGCTTTACCGTCCAGATTTAGAAGGGCGCGAGAGAGGTTGTCATGCACAGAGAGCATATCCACGGCAAAGCGTTCTATGCCATAAGTCTTGGCGGCGGCCACTTCGCGCTCGGCGCGTTTCTTGACATTATCAGCATCGGCCATGGCGCGCAGGGCTTTGTCTTTTAGCGCGGCGAGCTCAGCTTCGAGCTCTTCGATACGCTTAGCATCGCTATCATCATCGGCTTCGCTGGCCTCCGCGGCGGCTTCGCGTTGAGCCATGCCGTCCATTTCCATATCAATGGCCCGTTGCAGAGCGTCCAGATCCTCTTCAGAGGGGAGGCCGTCTTCACCAAGGTCCATATGCTTCATGTCGATATCTTTGTTTTTCTTACCGGCCATAGTGTCTACCTCTGGGTTTATTTACTTGCGCCGAGCATTCGCCCGACCAATTGCGCGGTGTAATCCACCATGGGAATAACCCGCGCATAATTTATACGTGTGGGGCCAATCACACCGACCGCCCCGATGATATTTTGCTGTGTATCGCGATAAGGCGCGACCACAACGCTACTGCCCGACAAAGAGAATAAGGGGTTCTCTGTGCCGATAAAAATCTTTACGCCATCTGCTGTTTCGGCTCTGTCAAGCAAGGCAATAAGCTCTTCCTTGCGTTCCAAATCCTCAAACAAGAGACGTATGCGCTCCAAATCGGTCTGCGCTTCCAAATTGTCAAGGAGTTGCGCGCGCCCGCGGACGATTAAAGAACGATTTGCTGTGTTTTTTTCTGATTTGCTCTCAGGCCCGGACCAACTCGCCAGACCTTGGGTGATGAGTTTCGTAGCTGCGGCATCGATCTGAGCTTGCCCAGCCTCTATCTCAGCCAAAATATCCGCTCGCGCTTCATCCAGACGTCGTCCTTTAAGTCGGGCCGATAAGAAGTTCCCAGCCCGTTCCAGCGAAGATGGCAGCAGCCCATCAGGGCGCGGCATCAGGCGGTTTTCGACGTGGCCATCGGCATAGACCATGACCACGAGCGCTTGCCCATCATCCAGATTGACAAATTCGACATGTTTAAGTGGCCCCGCCGTTTTAGAGGCTGCAGCAGGTGTTAGTACCAGCCCCGCCCCGCCCGCTAAGCCTGCGAGCAAACCTGAAGCCTGCTCGAGCATAAGCTCAGGCGTCCCGCCGTTCGCGGCGAGTTTGGCTTCCAATGAACGCTGCTCTGTTTTGGATAAGTCCCCGATTTCCAAGAGGCCGTCTACAAAGAGCCGCAAGCCCGCTTGTGTCGGAATGCGTCCGGCGCTGACATGGGGCGAGGCGAGAAGGCCGTAGCGCGTGAGATCCGCCATCGTATTGCGAATGGTCGCGGGCGATAAGGACCGTCCGCCCGAGAGCGCTAATGTGCGCGAGCCCACAGGTTGACCTGATGTCAGGTAGCTTTCTACGATATCACGAAATATATCCCGCGCACGGGTATCAAGATCGGTGAGCGATAATGTCTGAGGTAAAAAACTCATAGCTACCGATATTTGGGGTAAGGGGCGCGGCTGCGCAAGAGGTGATTCAAGGTCCTAAGAGTTTAGCCCTTTGAGAGGACGCGCCCAAGAAAAATAAAGGCAAGGGCGCCAATGCCGTAAAACAAGGCAAAGCCGAGCATGTTAAGAGAAACAGCCCCAATGCCTATTTTTGAAATATCCAAAAAGGGGTAAGGATAAAATCCTGTCATATGCCCTCGAACGAGATTAAAAACGCCATAAGCTATAGGATAAAGCGTCCAATAGGGCGCGGACTTAAAGGCTATCTTATCTTTTGCCGCAATGACGGCCCAATCTAAGAGGTAAAGAACGGGCATTACAAAATGCAGCCCAACATTCATCAACGCAGATATACCCTCGGGATTATGGTCTTTGGCTAAAAGGCCGTAATAAACAATTGCAACAACCAAGATATAAAGTGCAATAGCCGCGCGGACAGATTGCCGTTCAAAGAAACGCCCTATGCGCGTGTCCAGTTTAAGCAAAGGGACTGAAAATGCCAGAGCGACTAGAATATTTGTTGTAACAGTGAAGAACCCAAAATAAGCCAAGCTTGTTCCCGCGACCCCGCCATAAGTACCTTCGCTGAGCAGAACGATATATTGCCCAAGAATTGTTGCCCACCCTAAGAGCGCACAGATTATCCGAAATTTGTCTTTCATGGATATGGGCGTAATCAGCAAACCTTATCAGAGCAAGTGCCTTCTGTTTACGGACCCATTATAGTTTAGCGGAACTAACGTAATGGCTTGGCGTTGGTTTTGTCAGAATTAAAAGGAATATAAAGGACACATTATGACAAAATCATATAGCCAAGGCACCAAAGTTGAGTGGGATTGGGGTAATGGCACCGGAACCGGTAAAGTCGAGACAGTTTATACGAAAAAAGTTACCCGCAAAATTAAAGGCAAAGAGGTCACCCGCGATGCCGATGAAGACAGTCCAGCTTATTACATAAAGCAAGATGACGGTGACGCGGCTTTGAAATCTCATTCGGAAGTTCGCAAAGCGTCCTAGACGTCAAAAATACATAAAATTTTCTGGATATAGTGAGAGGGCTCCGCTACCCACGCGCTATAACAATAAGGAAATTTTATGCGCCCTGAAAACCGCTCCCGTGAGTCTTTACGCCCTGTCACATTTGAGGCGGGTGTCTCCCGCTATGCTGAAGGCTCCTGCCTTGTGAAATTTGGCGGCACCCATGTGCTGTGTACGGCCTCTGTTGACGAGAATGTGCCGCGCTGGATGAAGGGCAAAGGCAAAGGTTGGGTCACGGCGGAATATGGCATGCTGCCCCGCGCGACCCATACGCGAAATTCTCGTGAAGCAGCACGCGGCAAGCAAGGCGGCCGCACCGTTGAGATTCAGCGCCTGATTGGACGTTCCCTGCGGGCGGTTGTTGACCTTGAAAAATTGGGCGAGCGCCAAGTCATTATTGATTGCGATGTGATGCAAGCTGATGGCGGCACCCGCACAGCCTCTATTACGGGCGCGTGGGTTGCGCTGTCACAAGCTTGCGCAGGATTGGTGGAACAAGGTCTTATCGCTGAAAACCCCATTACAGACAAGATGGCGGCGGTGAGTTGCGGGATTGTGGACGGTGAATGCCGCCTCGATTTAGAATATGTCGAGGACAGCGCCGCGCAGGCAGATGCCAATTTCGTGCTGACAGAAAATGGCGGCGTTATCGAAGTGCAAGCTAGCGCCGAGGACACACCCTTTACCGCAGATGAAATGGCAGAGCTGATGCGCCTTGCGGGTGTCGGTATTGGCCAGCTTTGTGAGATGCAAGCGCAGACCCTTAAATAATGAGACGCGCCGCGCTGAAATTTGTTTCTGGCGCAGCACTCATTTGCGGGCTTTCAGCCTGTAACGGCGAGGACGTTATTCAGAACTGCGAGGTAGAATTTATTATTCTCGGCACGGCCCAAGACGCAGGCTCGCCGCAAATTGGAAATAATGATGACCCCGCTTGGAAGGACCGATTTCTAAAAAGCCATGCGACTTCGGCGGCTTTGGTCAATCATCAAAGCGGAGCACGGTACTTATTTGAAGCCACGCCGGATATGCGTGAGCAGCTTTACACCTTGGATATGCTTGCGCCGCCCAAGACGGATGTCGCCTTAGGGATATCAGGCATTTTCCTCACCCATGCCCATATCGGCCATTATGCTGGCCTGATGTTTTTGGGACATGAATCTGCGGGTACGAAAGATTTGCCTGTTTATGCGATGCCGCGCATGGCGGGTTACCTTACTCAAAATGGTCCTTGGTCACAGCTCGTGGACTTTGGGAATATATCGCTACAGCCCTTATCGGCAAGCAAAGCGGCAGAGCTTGGTGGCAGCCTCAGCGTAACGCCCTATCAAGTTCCACATCGTGACGAGTTTTCTGAAACTGTAGGCTTTGAAATCGCTTCGAGTCATAAAGCCGTTCTCTTCCTGCCCGATATTGATAGTTGGGATGAATGGGAAAATTATGGTCAGACAATCGAAACGCGATTAGCAGAGGTCGATTATGCCTTTCTGGATGCAACTTTTTATGATGATAAAGAATTGCCCGGGCGGGACATGTCGGCCATTCCGCATCCGCGCTTAAAAGATTCAATGGACCGATTTGATAAACTCCCAAAATTAGAGCGGGATAAGGTTCGGTTTATCCATCTGAACCACACCAATCCTGCGCGGTTTGAAAATTCGGATATATCGAAAGAGATTGCGCGGCGCGGTTATAAATTGGCCAAAGCCGGTCAGCGTTATTGTTTGGATTAGGCGTTTACTCTGCTGCCGCCTTAACGTCGTTTTCGCCTTCATCGGGTTCATAGACGAGGATATCTGCGGGTTGGCAGTTGAGTTCCCGGCAGAGGGCGTCGAGCGTTGAAAAACGCACAGCGCGGGCTTTACCTGTTTTCAAAATGGACAAGTTCGCTAGCGTAATGCCAACGCGCTCTGCCAATTCGGTGAGGGACATGCGGCGATCCAGTAGCACGCGGTCAAGATTTACGCGAATAGCCATTAAATTGTTAGCTCCGCATCGCGCCGAAGCTCGGCTCCATGGCGGAAAACTTCAGCGAGTGCCGCCATAACGAACACGGCGAACCATGTGCCGGGACGGATATCCAAGACGATTTCATTCTGCATAGAAATATTCATGAATACCATTCTGACAATCTCGGAAAGGGCCACGAGAATCCACATCAATCTGACGCGAGATATATTCTCTACCACAAATGGATCGCCTTCTAATAATGTGCGGACAATCTTCTTCAGTATAAATAAGACAAAGAGCCAAATAGCTGCGACGATTGCGCTTCCCAAGCAGATGATGGCGCTGCTCATGGCGGTTGCGCTGCTGCCTGTTTCAGAAATTTTCTCAATAAGGCTTTGACTGATAGAGTTATCTGTCATGAGTGTTAGCGCGCTACCCAACAATAAAATGACAGCCATAATCACAAAGACAATCGCGATTTTTAAAATAACAGCAAGTCTGCGCGCAACTTGCGTTCCTTTATTGTCGTTCAAAGCATTCATGACTGTCTTTCCGTAGGACCATATTGATAAACAATAATTGTTATATTGCAAGCTGCGATAACACAGCGTAAGTCGAGCGCATGAAAAACATAAGCAAAATTGTTGTCGCGTCGCATAATGAAGGCAAGGTGCGGGAGATACGGGATTTGCTCGCACCTTTCGGCATTGAGACCGTCAGTGCCGGTGAATTGGGCTTAGCTGAGCCTGATGAGACTGAAACAACATTTGCAGGAAATGCGGAATTAAAAGCGCGTGCGGCGGCGAATGCGTCGGGCCTTCCCGCGTTGTCAGACGATAGCGGTCTGGCGGTGGATGCGTTGAACGGAGACCCTGGTATCTATGCAGCGCGTTGGGCCGAGAAGCCCTCATGTGAGGGCGGGGGCCGCGATTTTGATATGGCGATGTGGCATGTGAATGACGGCATTGGCGAGAACCCAGACCGCCGCGCCCGCTTTATCTGTGCGCTCTGCTTGGCCTATCCAAATGGCGAGGCGTACACTTATGAAGGTAAAGTTGAAGGCGACATTATCTGGCCGCCGCGCGGGGATAAAGGCTTTGGTTATGATCCGATTTTCCGCGCAATCGGCGACAGTAAAACCTTCGCCGAAATCGACCCCGCAGAAAAACACGCCAAGAGCCATCGCGCCGATGCTTTTGCTAAGTTTTTAAAAGACCAATTTCCTGATGGATGACACCCCCGATGAACCCTTGGCGGTTTACATCCACTGGCCCTATTGCGTCCGTATCTGCCCCTATTGTGATTTCAATGTATATAAGCAGAAGACGGATGCGGGACTAACGCCGTCTATTTTATCTGATCTACAGGGATGGCGAGATTGGAGCGGGCCGAGGGAAGTTAGCTCTATTCATTTTGGCGGCGGTACGCCTTCATTGATGAGCGCTGAGGATATTTCGAAAACAATTTCACAAGTTAAAACTCTATGGGGCTTAAGTGAGGTTTGTGAAATCGCGATAGAAGCCAATCCGCATGATGCGGATGAAGGCAAATGGAGAGCTTATCGCGAGGCGGGTATAAACCGCCTATCTCTGGGCGTGCAGAGCTTTCATGACCCTGCGCTTAAGCTTTTGGGCCGTGATCATGATGCGGCGCAGGCGCGGAAGGCTTTAAAGCTCGCCGTAGATATCTTCCCATCTGTCTCGCTCGATATTATTTTTGGCTGGGCGGGTCAGAGCGAAACGTTATTAAATGCGGATTTAGACATCGCGCTCTCTAGCGGGGCGCAGCATATCTCCACCTATCAACTTACCATTGAAGACGGCACCGCCTTTGCGAAGGCCGAAGCGCGGGGTGATATAAAAGCGGTGGATAGCGATAAGAGCGCGGATTTTTATGAGGGGGTACGGGAGCGATTAATGGCGGAAGGCTTTGAGCATTACGAAGTCTCGAACTTCGCAAAGCTGGGCCACCGTTCAAAACACAATCTCGCCTATTGGAAAGGCCGTGACTATGTCGGCGTCGGCCCCGGCGCCCATGGGCGATTGACGGTGGAAGGGACGCGATATGCGACTGTAGCGGAAATGCGGCCTCAGGATTATCAGGGGAAGGTCTCGGTATCGGGATTGGGTCTTGCCGAAAAAGAGGCACTATCCCAAACAGCCTGGGCAGAGGAATATTTGCTGATGGGCCTTCGGATAGAGGAGGGGATATCACTTAAACGGTTTGAGGAGATCGCGGGGGTAGCCTCGCGTAAAAAGATTATGCAAGAATTAATTCAAAATGGTCTTTTGCGTCGTGATTGTGATAAATTAAAGGCGACCTCAGAAGGTCGCCTTTTGTTAGATTATGTGATTGAAAATTTATTGATCTGGTAATGGACTAAGCTGGCGCTTTGTATTGTTCAAAAATTTCTCGAGCAAGCTTTTCGAATTCATTTTGATCTTGATATTTTGAAAAATTCAGAGTTTTTTCGACATTGTTTATTTCGTCAAAGAGTTCGATTATAAGATTTAAGGGTAGAGCCTCAAACCCAAATAAATTCCAGTCAAAATTGGTTCCGGCGATAGAGCCGTCTTGATCCATGCCTGTCAGCCAATTCTCCATAAAACTAGATAATATAATTTCTTGAGGGGCGTAATTAGGCCAATATTTCTTTTGACATACACGAGCCCGTTTCCCGTCGGACCAAAAGCAAATTATATTTTCAGGCTCTCCATTTTCATTCTCATAACTATTTGAAGAACTGCTAGCCCATCCTTCATCAGATTGCAGACCCGAAACAATTCCTGATTTAACAACATCGCATACGAATCGTTTATGTTGTTTTTTGATATCTGAAGAATTTTTTAGCATTTTGCCTAAATCAACTAGGCCCCACAACAGTCTTCGGGGCAGGATCAATAATCACGAAACGTCCGTTCTTGATTTGATAGACAGCTAAGCCTCTATTCGGTGTGCCGTCCGCGTTGAATTGCACCAACCCGTCCACACCATAAAAGCCCATAGGTTCTTCGGCGCGGGCTTGACGTCCGCGTGGGTCTCCATCGGCCACATAGGCTCCGACAGCGATGGCGTCATAGGCCAGCGAGGCGAGGCGTGAGGCTTCGTCCCCGTAAGTGCGGTCATAATTATCTAGAAATGGCCGCTTGGCGTCTTGGTCAGCTGCGGCGAATATTCCGCCGTTCAGCGCAGGTTCGCGCACAGTCTCATCATTCTTCCAAAGTCCTGTCCCGAGGAACTGAACTTTTGCCGGGTCCACATCATAATAGGGAAAAAGCGGCGCTAATGAGCGCAAAGCCGTTCCGCCTTCGGGCAGCAGAATAGCTTCATATGACATCGGTGTTGTGCCGCCATTTTCTTTGGCCATAATCTCGCCTTGGCGGTGATATTCGGCAAGGCGTTTGGCCGGTTCTTGCATAACGGAAATATCATTACCGTCATAAATTTCAGAGGCTGTCACTTCGCCGCGATTAGCGCGGACGGCGCCATCAAATTCGCCTTTGACGCGGCGGCCATATTCACTTTGCGGCCCGATATAGGCAAAACGTGTCGCCCCTGTCGTGGCAACATAATCGACGATGCGCTTGACTTCGGCTTCCGGCGGGAATGAGAGCAAATATGTTCCGTTACCTGCAACGGTCTGATCAGTTGAAAAGGCGATAAGAGGTGTCTTGCTGCGGCGGGCTTCAGAGGCGCTGGCCTTGACGGAACCAGCTAAGATCGGCCCAAGAATTACATCCGCGCCGGATTGAATGGCAGAGCGCGTGGCACTCCGTGCCCCGCTAGATGAGCCTTTTGTGTCCAGCGCCATGAGCAAAACATCTGCGTCGCTGCGATTAAACACGGCAAGCTCGGCGGCTTTGAGCATTGAATCCGCCTCTTCGCGCAGACGTGCAGACTTTGCCGAGAAGGGCAGAAGCAGAGCCATGCGTTTAATATCCCGTCCGGCCATATGGGGCGGTGTCAGCCCGCCGCGATTATTGACATAATTGCCGGTGTCATAGCCGGGCTCGGTCGTGGGTTCGGGCTGTTTTGTTTCAACTTCTTTTTCCGCCGTGGGCTGTTCTGTTGGATCTTGCGTTGGTGTTGGAACAGGGTCAACAGGCGGACGTTCGACAACAGGGCGGCGCGGCGGATATTCACCCTGCGGGACAGGCACCGTCTCGCAAGCGCTCATGAAAAGCGCAGCCAGTGACAGTGTTGCAATTCCAAGATGGCCAAAGCCGTTTAATTTCGCCATAACAGCTCTTTCAATAGTAATCGGCCACAGCGTGACTCACCCTAACTCTATAAGCGACACAAATGCTTCGCAACACTTAACAGGCGAAGAATTACAGTCCTTGTCCATCAAAGCCGCGTCTTTGGAGCCCGGGCTTTATGTTGTCGCGACGCCAATTGGCAATCTGCGTGATATCACATTACGGGCTCTGGATGTGCTGAGCGCAGCAGATATGATCTTGGCCGAAGATACACGCCAAACCCGCAAATTGCTGAGTGCCTATGATATTACAACGCCTCTAAGTCCTTATCATGACCATAATGCGGCAAAGCGTGTGTCGGGCGTGATGAAAGACCTTCAAGACGGTAAAGTTATAGCGCTCGTTTCCGATGCCGGAACTCCGCTTGTGTCCGATCCGGGGTTTAAGCTTGTGCGTGCGGCAGTCGCGGCGGGTATAAATGTCTTTCCCTTGCCGGGCGCTTCGGCCGTCTTGGCGGGGTTGGTTAAATCCGGACTGCCTTCTGACCGGTTTATGTTTGCGGGATTTCTTCCGCCCAAATCTGCGGCGCGTAGGACGGCGCTTAATGATTTTATATCCGTCCAAGCGACATTGGTGTTTTTTGAGTCGGGGCCGCGTATTGCGGCTTGCCTTAAAGACATGAAGGACGTCTTGGGCGAGAGGGAAGTTGTCTTAACGCGAGAGCTGACCAAGCGCTATGAAGAGGCGCGGCATGGCAGTTTTGATAGCCTTATAGATTCGGTAAAGGCGGATGCGCCCCGCGGCGAACTTGTGCTCTTGGTCGGGCCGCCGCAGATAAGTGAGCGCTGGAGCGAAGACGAAGTGGTCTCTGCCTTAAATGTTCAAATTGGAGATCTTGGTGTAAAGCGTGCCAGCGCGGAAATTGCAGCGCAATGCGGCTGGCCCAAGCGGGATGTTTATCAATTGGCGCTAAAGCTTAAATGAAGACCGGTTTGAAAACAAAAACTCAGAAACAAGCTTATGAAAAAGCGGGCCGCCGCGCTGAAAACCTGGCCTGTTTTTATTTACGTCTTAAAGGCTACCGCATTTTAGAGCGCCGCTTTAAGGTCAGGCAAGGCGAGGTCGATATTATTGCACGAAAAGGCAAGGTCATCGCCATGGTCGAAGTCAAACAACGCGCGACAGCTTTAGCAGCTGAAAACAGCGTGACATTTGAAAACCAATCCCGCCTCATGGACGCCGCTGAAATCTATATAAATCGCCAACGTGATTTTCAGCATGTGGATTTTGATCTGCGCTTTGATTTTCTCTATGTGATTGGGCGTTGGAAGATCACACACATTACAGGCGCCTTTCAGGGGTATTAAAAGCGCGTCAGATTACAGTTTTGGTAACTATTGGTTCACCACTCACGGGTAAAGCTATCGGCATTATGAAAAGCTTAACCATATTTTCCGCAGCTATTCTTTCGCTCTCACTAGTAGGCTGTACAACCATTACAACGGCCGGCGTAACGAAAGGGGACGAACGAAACTTCGCCCGTTCTGTCAATGACGTCAGCGCCGAACGGGTTATTAAAGCGCGTATGAAACGGGCTGAGGGATTTGAGCTAAAAGGTATCAATGTCGATGTACGAGAAGGCATCGTTCTTTTAGCAGGGAACGCCCCTCGCCAAGAAGACCGTATTGAGGCTGAGCGCATTGCCTGGTCTGCGCCGCGCGTGAATAAGGTCGGCAACGAAGTTATGATCAAAGATAAAAAAGGTTTTGTCCGCGATACCAAAGATCGTTTGCTCACGACCTCGGTTAAAACACGGCTGACGGCTGATAAATATGTCAAAAGCAGAAATCTAAATGTCGAGTCTCATGATGGCATCGTATATCTCTTAGGCGTCGCTAGAAACCAGGCCGAGCTTGAGCGCGCTGCCCAAATTGCGAGCCAAACCAAAGGCGCCCGCGAGATTGTCTCTTATGTCACTGTGGCAGGGATTGAGTCCTCAATTAGTGAAATGAGCCGTGCGGCAAGCGTACAGCCGCCTGTTCAATATGCGCCGGCGCCGTCCCAGCTGCAATATTCAGCGCCTAACCCTGTCGTTCCTCAAAGAGAGCTTCCAGGCTTTTTAACGACGGCGCCCAGCCCAGCTCCCTCGCCCTATAGCGCAACTCCGGGTATCGCTGCGCCGAGTGGAAAGGTAACATCAGGCTCTTTGTCACAGCCTATGCCTTTTTCTTCACCGCCTTTATCAAGCGCCCCTGCGCAAATTGCCAATATGGGAGATCGCCTCAATAAAGAATTCCCGAGCGAGGAAGAATTAGGCAAATACCGTACAGGTGCAGCAGGTGAGGCCGTGTCAATAATTGAAAGTGAGCCTTATTATATTGATCCGGAAACAGGCAAAGAGATCCCTGTTATCTTTAGAGACGGTCAATTTGTGCCCAGAGTTATTAAGTAATTTAGCTTTAGAGACTCAAACGGGGTCATTATAATTCGAACCCGGCTTGGACGTCTTTAGTCCAGCCAACAGTAACCAAAGCGTCCTGCCTCTCGATTACGGGACGTTTAATCAATGTGGGATGCTGCGCCATTAAGGCCACGGCTTTCGTCGCGTTCATATCGGCTTTGTCAGCGTCATCCAATCCGCGCCATGTTGTTGAGCGCGTATTGAGAAGTTTCTCCCAGCCCACAGCCTTTGCAAATCGTTCTAAATCCTGAGCCTGTACACCGTCTGCGCGGACATCAACCAGGCTCAATTCATGTTCCGCGCCTTGCAAAGCCTTAATCGCCTTGCGGCATGTGTCACATGTTTTGAGGTGATAGACAGTCAAGGTCATTAAATATGGCTTTCGATAAAATCAGCGGTGGTTTTGTAAACATCCGCGCGGTGACAATCATTGTGAATTTCATGCTCACAATCTTCATAGGGTTTAAAAGTGCAATTGGGCGCTTTGGCAGCAAAAGCTTCGCTTGCTGCAAACGCGGTCAATTGGTCTTCGCGGGCATGAACAATCAGAAGCGGCTTAGGAAAACGCTCCGCATTGTCCCTGACCCACTCACCGCCTTCGACCATTCCAATGGCAAGCCCTACGCCAAGCTTTCCATGATTAAGCGGATCAGACAGATAGGCCTCTTGCTCGGCGGGAAGCCGCGAGATTTTACTGCCGTCAATTTTATTCCCAAGCGTCATTTTAGGCGCGATCTTACCGAGCATTTTAACAATGGTTCTTTGCACACCCGAAATTCTCTCCGCAGGCGCGATGAAAGGGGCTGAGGCGATCACGCAAGCCATATTTGATTGCAGCGCTTTTAATTGATGATTGAGCACAAGTCCGCCGCCCATGGAATGTCCATAAAGGCATTGCGGGAGGCTTGGCGATAGCTCCCGCCCTTTGGCTAGCAAAGCGTCAACATCGCCGAGCATCATATTATAATTCGGACAATAGCCTCGCGCGCCATCACTGCGCCCATGACCGCGTAAATCAAGCGTTACGACCGAGATGTTACGGCTGTTTAGATAGGCGGCCATATCGGCATAACGCCCGCTATGTTCGCCAAATCCGTGTACAAGATTTAGCATGGCTTTTGGGCTCTCAGCCTCCCATATGTGTCCGCGAAGGAGAGTGCCATCAGAGGTGTTTTGCGTTTCAAAGGATGTCATGATTTTATCTTTACGGCAGTGCCGTAAGCCAAAAGTTCGGCCCCGCCTATTTTTTGCGGCTGCTGCCCGATGGCTGAAAACTCCAACCTTGCATTATAAATCGCATCTGCGCCCAACGCCTCGGCCTCTCTTTGCATGCGGACAACCGCTTCGCGGCGTCCCCGTTCCATAAGGCTTTCAAAACTTCTGAGTTGTCCGCCGAAAACCATCTTAAAGAATGCCGCGATAACTTTGAAATAATCAACCGCAACAACGACATTGCCTGACACCAAGGCTCCACCAGTTTCCAGATTATCTGGCAGAGTCTTGATATTAAAGACTTTGATATGAGAAAGTTCTTCTTCGGCAATGCGCAGCCTTTTAAAGTGATTGCGTTCATTCATGCTGCCAAAAATCAGGCCGATCAGCAGCAGAACGAAAAATGTTATCAGGCCACCCATTATTCAACAACCACAGCCGTGCCATAGGCATAGAGCTCTGATGCTCCTGCGGTGATGGAGCTGGTAGAGAATCTCACATTTAAAACGGCATTTGCGCCTTTATCCAAGGCTTCTCCCATCATGCGCTGCGTGGCTTCTTCGCGAGCATCGGTCAGAAGTTCGGTGTAACCGCGCAGCCCTCCGCCGACGATATTCTTAAGCCCTGCCATGATATCTCGCCCGACATGTTTGGCGCGAACCGTATTGCCTTGCACAATGCCTAGATGCTTTATAATTTGCCGTCCTGGCACGGTTTCCAGATTTGTAACGATGATATCGGTCATAGGGGCTCCTTTTGAATATACATAGATGTGATGTGACCTGTGTTGCAAGAGGCTTGCGAAAGGTTGGCGGCTACGGCAAAAGCGCGGCTTAAACGGAGACTGCCATGACCTTACGCGTTGCTTTTCAAATGGACCCGATGGAGACGGTTGATATTGACGCCGATACGACCTTTGCCTTGGCAGAGGTCGCAGCTGAGCGCGGTTATGAGTTATTTGAATATGCGCCTGAACATCTGGCTTATAATCAAGGCGCTGTTCAAGCGCGGGTGCGCCCTATGACGATACAGCGCGAACGTGGGAACCATGTTCATTTTGGACCGCGCCAAGTGCTTGATCTGGCCAAAGATATTGATGTAGTCTGGATGCGCCAAGACCCGCCTTTTGATATGGCCTATATTACGGCGGCGCATTTACTCGAGCGCTTGAAAGGCGAGACTCTTGTCGTGAATGATCCCGAGTGGGTGCGCTCGTGCCCTGAGAAAATTCTGCCGCTCGATTATCCGCACCTCATGCCTGAGACACTGATAACGCGTGACCGCCAAGCTATTGATGATTTTCGGGAAGAACATGGTGATATCATTCTAAAGCCGTTATTTGGAAATGGCGGAGCCGGGGTCTTCCTCGTTAAAGCGGGTGACAGTAATTATTCATCCCTCATGGAAATGTTTATGGAAAGCTCCCGCGAACCCGTCATCGCGCAGGCTTTCCTAAAAGATGTTTCCAAAGGCGATAAGCGTATTATCATTATTGATGGAGAAGCCGTAGGCGCCATTAACCGCATTCCGCAAAAAGGAGAAACGCGCTCCAATATGCATGTCGGCGGCGAAGCCGTCCCGACGGAATTGACCGCGGATGATTTGAAGATATGCGATGCCATTGGCCCAACGCTCAAAGAGAGGGGTCAAATACTGGTCGGTATCGACGTGATTGGCGATAAAATGACAGAGATTAATATCACCAGCCCCACAGGTGTTCAGGAGCTAAAACGCTTTAGTGGCGTCGACGCTGCGGCGCTGTCATGGGACGCGATTGAACGGAAATTGGGGTAATTTGTTCTTTTTTTGTGCTGTTTGTCAAATGTTCGTCAAATAAATTTAAGAAAAAAGTAACGCTTTTCACCCTCAAAACGCATAATTTTAGTTAAAAGCAAAGGCTTTTTCGATAAAATGTTTCTATTTTGTTCTTATTTTGTATTTATAATCAAATCTTCATCAAATCTTTTGAGTTTCAAACGTAAAATGGAACATATCCAGATTTTGGGTTTTCCATATCTGCCAGTTTAATCAAGTTCCGTTCAACTGCAGAGGCAAAGATTCGTGAGATGCTTGACGCATTCTGGTCTTCTACTCCCAGTCGGCGCCTTAAAGATTTATTGGTCATCTTCTTGCCTTGAGTGTTAAGAAGAGCTGCATGTTGAAAGCAGGCACGTAATTTTTCATCAGTCGACAAATTAGAAAACTTCTTTTGACTCCAATTTTTCACAACTGTATTTTGACTGTTATCCAAAAACTCAGGTGCGGGAAGCTGCCAAAGTTCAGCAGCCCGGACGACTTTATCAATTCCTGTTCCCCCTTCTTCGCAAACTCCGAAACGTCGCATAAGGGCTGCAAGTTCTTCATTCCGGGATTTTGGAGGAAAGTCGATAAAGCGGATGACTGGGTTTAATGGTTGTCCCGCGTTAGTGAATTCAATTCTGTGATCAAAAATATCTATACTTGGGTTCATTCCCGTTACGCTGAAGTCTTGATGAATTATCGTATTTGCTACAAGCTCTCGAATTGCTTCAATCGGAAATTCAGCTCTTTGCTGTCTAATGCCTCCAACCAATATTTCGGAGCTAGGCAAAAGGTTTTCTATTAACTCTAAGGTTCTATCAAATGCTATTGCGTAACCCTCTAAAACATCAATTCGGTTGGTTACTTGGGCTGTACGGTCAACTCCATCGTATTTAGTAATTCGTATCTGCTTACGAGAAATTTTAGTCCCGAATTCTTTCAGTCTTTTGCCGATCAATATCGCTCCGAGGTTTAAAATATTCCACTTGTTTCCATAATCCTCCTCTATAAAACCTTCTCTCATTAACAGTTCTAAAATATTTACTCTACTGCTTGGTGGACTCAGGCCCAACAGCATAAAATATTTATCATAGTCTAACAGCCTGAAGACATCATCTTCTTCTACGCTGTGTATCGCGGCTTCATGTTCCCAAACGTAAGCGCGCAGGTTGGACCACAGCTTTGCTTGTCTGCTAGTGTGGTCAGCAAGCCTTGGGGTGGCTTCACCTATCCTTATATATGCCGTCCTTGCGAATTCTGTTGGGGCTATTGTTGCGCTGGAAATTTCTAAGAATACTATTCTGATTTTTCTTGCGACAGTAACTTCTCTAAATTCAAATAATACCGAAGGATTTAATCTCTGTGAAAGCCATAATTGAAGCGGCTGTCCGTCCGCTTTCTCGTGTAAGGGTTAAACTTTGTGCCTAGTAAATCGAGACTTTCGTTTTCTACTCCCCAGATTAAGAAAGCTGTATTTTTTCCATTAAGGGCCGCTGCGTTTGAAAGAGCCGAAATGTATTTACCGATCATGTGGGGATCAGATTGATTGACTTTAAATTCGAACCATTCTTGTTCTGAACCAATTGATCTTAAATCATTCAGGATGTCCAGATATCGGTCTTGATCATTCATAATTAGTTGATAGGTCAGGAATAGACACCCATCAAATCATTTTGGAATAAAATGTAGAAGCTACCACAAACAAGTTAAAACGGATCTGATAGTTTTTCGTCTGTATAGACATTTGCCCCTGTCAGCGTTTCTAGGAAGGCGACCATTTGAGCCTTTTGCGTGTCTGTCAGGTTCAGGTCCTGTAAATTCCCATTAAAGTTCAAAAAATTATCAATCGTGTTTTGAAATTGGGTGCTGGAGGGATTGGATGTTGTGGCAATGATTTCGTCATAGTGATTAATTACGTCCAGCAAGGTCTCCAGTGACCCATCATGCATGAAGGGGCCATTGGGAGAGCCATCCGGTTTTGAGAGGTCTCGCAAGCTTGGCGCTTTTGTATTGGTGAGATCAAATTCAGTGACAGAATTTGCAACGCCAACTATGCCGTTATGGCGGCTATTAGGCCTGATATCAAATTCGGGAGCACGGTGACAGGTGTGGCATCCGGCTCCGCCTATGCCTGGTTCATCCATAAAGAGCCTTTTGCCGGCATTTTCATCTGCTGTAAAATTCGGAAAATTCTGACGGTTATTTGCGACTTGAGCGCGGCCAACATCATATTTAGCGTCAAAAGATTGGATGCTTTTAACGAACTGCCCCAAGGCCAGTTGAAGCCGATCTTCTGTGATATTGGCATCACCAAAGGCATAGGTGAAAAGCTCTTGATAATAATCTAGCCCTTCGAGTTTTAGAATAAGGTCGTTTAAATCCTCACCTCCATTCATCCCGCTAAAGCCATGCTCATTTTCATCTTGGATAGGCTGCGTAGTTTGCGCTTCAAGGCTTGGCGCGCGTTCATCCCAGAAGAAATTTTGTTCATCGGCAAAGGCCGTATTGATAAGGCGCATAGAATGGCGCCCCGTCATGCCGCCTTCAACGCCGCCGCTCACAAGGCGCGGATCACTAAAGCCATGATCTTGTCTGTGGCAACTCGAACATGAGATAGTGTCATCAATTGAGAGGGCGGGATCGTAAAATAGAACGCGGCCCAATGTAGCGCCTTCATCTGTAATAGGGTTCCCGTTTAAGACGGGAGGCGCAATGTAAGCTGGCACAGCTTGGTTCGCGTAATTTGCCAGATTGTTCATGTCGATTTGACCAGAAAACTTTGCTTGTATGGCAGATTGTCCCGTTGTTGCGGTTGAAACCGTGATGTTGAAGACGTCAATGGCTTCGAGTCCGTTGCCGTCATTCACTCTGACGGTGGTTTCAATTGTCCCCGCCATTGACGGGGTTCCACTGATGACCCCTGCGCTATCCGTTAAACCTTGAGGTCCCGGATCATACTCAACACTATAAGTCAGCGTGTCGCCATCAGCGTCCGAAAAAGTTGTGCCTGATTGCGTCGCGTCATAGTTAAATGCAATGCCAACAATGGCTGTTTGATCTTCATTTGGCGTAATTACAGACGGGCCGCGATTGGTCGGGGGCGTTGTGCTTGTCGGTGGAGTCGTCTGCAGCGGAGAGTCTGAGCTTCCACCGCAAGCGACAAGTAAGGGAACTGTAAGGCAGGTGATGAGTAAATTTTTCATAACCTCTTAAACGCTTTAATGGTTTATATTGGCTTAAAGTAGCTGCTTAAGCTGATGCCATAATTTCAAGCTCGCTTGCCAGAATTGCTCCGGAGATTTAAGGTAAAAACGAATATCACCTCTTTCCCCTTAAGCCATTCCCGTCTAAACCCCGCCTCATGTCTAAGAAGAACAAACCCTTTCGTCCGAAGGCGCGGCGTCCGCGCGGATTTGAAGATAAACCGGCTGAGCTGTTGCGGGCGGAACGCCGCCTGATTGAGGCCGCTTTTTCTGTGTATGACCTACACGGCTTTGAACCTCTGCAAACACCTGCCTTTGAATATGCGGATGCGCTAGGCAAGTTTTTGCCTGATGAAGATCGTCCCAATGTGGGAGTTTTTGCCTTGCAGGATGATGATGAGCAGTGGCTCTCTTTGCGCTATGATCTGACGGCGCCGCTCGCCCGTTTTGTGGCCGAGAATTATGATGCGCTTGCCAAGCCTTATCGCCGTTATCAAGCAGGTTCTGTTTACCGTAATGAAAAGCCCGGTCCGGGCCGTTTCAGAGAATTTGTGCAATGTGACGCGGATAGTGTTGGCGCGGCTGGCCCCGCGGCGGATGCGGAAATGATAATGCTCGCTGCTGACGTCATGCGAGCGGCAGGTTTGAAAGACGGACAATATGCTATTCGTGTGAATAACCGTAAATTATTGGACGGTATTCTGGAGTCCTCAGGCGTGCCCAATACAGATGAGGGGGCTGTTCAACGGCTGCAGGTTTTACGGGCCATTGATAAATTAGACCGCCTTGGCGCCGAGGGGGTGGAAGCTTTGCTCGGTGAGGGCCGCGAAGATGAAAGCGGGGACTATACCAAGGGCGCAGGTCTTAATGCGGCAGGTATTAAAGCCGTCCTCGGGTTCACAACGGCTTCGGACACGGATCGCGGCCAAACAATTGCGGCGCTTGAAACCCTCGTCGGCACATCCGAGCGCGGTATGGATGGCGTGAAAGAGCTCTCAATGATTGATAGTATTTTGACGTCAACAGGATTTGGGCCGGATCGGGTCAGTTTTGACACCTCTATCGTGCGCGGTCTTGGCTATTATACAGGCCCAGTTTTTGAGGCCGAGTTATTAGCCGATATTCGTGATAAAAAAGGCCGTCCAGTGCGCATTGGCTCTATTGGCGGGGGCGGGCGTTATGATGATTTGGTTTCGCGTTTTCGCGGCCAAGCGGTTCCCGCCACAGGCTTCAGCTTTGGCGTGTCACGTTTCTTGACGGCGCTTGAACGTATGGACGCGCTTGAACAATCTGTGAAACCGCCAGTCATAATCTGTGCTTTTGACCGCTCGCTAATGGGGCAATATTTTAAAATGGCTGAAGAGCTTCGCGCAGACGGTATTCGCGCTGAAGTCTTTGTCGGCTCAGGGAATGTAACTAAGCAGATGAAATATGCAGATCGCCGAAATGCTCAAGTGGCTGTATTGATGGGTGAGGATGAATTGGCCAAAGGTGAAGTCACGCTTAAAGATCTCTATTTGGGCGCTGAGATGGCCAAAGCCATTGCTTCAAATGAGGAATGGAAAGAGTCGCGTCCCGCACAAGAAACAGTCTCGCGGGACCATTTTGTGGCGGCTGTGAAAGCGATGCTAACGTGAATTTGCGACTCTTTGTCTAAGCCGTAATTTTACCTTTTAATTTGGAACAAATACCCTATCTCCCCGTTGCAAAATTGTGCAATCCAAGGAGATTTTATTTATGCGTAATACAGTTCCAAATGTCACTTTCAAAACGCGAGTGCGCGACGAAAACGTTGAAGGCCCGAACAAATTTGACTGGAAAGATCTGACAACGGACGAGATATTTAAAGGTAAAAAGGTTGTGTTTTTTGCGTTGCCTGGCGCTTTCACGCCCACCTGTTCCACAACACATCTGCCGCGTTATGAAGCGCTATATGCAGATTTTAAAGCAGAAGGCATCGATGAGGTCATCTGCCTGTCTGTAAATGATGCCTTTGTCATGTATCAGTGGGGCCTTCACCAGGGGCGCGAAAATGTCTTCCTGCTCCCAGATGGGTCAGGCGAGTTTTCTCGCAAAATGGGTATGCTTGTGGACAAAGATAATCTTGGGTTTGGATATCGGAGTTGGCGCTACTCTATGCTCGTAAATGACGGGAATATTGAGAAGATGTTCATTGAGCCAGATTTTGGAGATAATTGCCCAACAGACCCATTTGAAGTTTCAGATGCAGACACAATGCTCGCTTATATTCGCGGATCCGTGAAAGCGGCTAATGCGGCGTAAGCGAATAAATTTAAATTATTAATCGCTTAAGACGCTCGGTTTTGCCGGGCGTTTTTTGTTTCGATAAGGATAAATATTTTTTGCAAAGAAAAAGGGTTGGCATTGTTTCATACCAACCCTTTTTACAAGTAACAGGTTTTGTCTGGGCTGGGGGTAAGACCAACCTGTTTCAATATAGAGAAATTTGTTGAGGGTCAGCCAAATTTCTCGAGACTTTTGTTTAACGCTATTGAATCTAACAGGAGCCATACTGTTTTGTTACAAAAAAGTAAGTCATTGAGAAAAGGCCGAAAAAGGGCGGCAAGCCCAATGGCCGCCGCCAGTTCGAAGGGGAATCCAATGAATTGGATGATTGTCTTATACATGGCGCAACATGACTGTAGTATGAAGCTTTGCTAACAATTTTGTTATGATTGGGGAGCGTAGCGTTACATAGTCGTTATGTTCAGACCGCAGATAAAGAAAACCCTGCCCGCAGGGACAGGGTAAGTTTAAAAGAGAGACAACTCATCAAAAGAGAGAGTGATAAGTTGATACCCGTATAGGAATTCGCCCCTGAATGTTTGCTGAACGGTTTTACTTGACGCTATGGCCCCGATTGGGCGACATAGAATTCATGGCCCAACTTGATCTTAGACTTATCCCTGTCACCCCATTTCAACAGAATTGTAGTTTACTGTGGGATACAAACTCCATGGAGGGCGTGCTTGTCGACCCCGGCGGGGAGGCTGATAAGTTGATGGAGGCCGCGAAAGAGCTTGGCGTTACGTTAAAAGAAATATGGCTGACACATGGGCATCTGGATCATGCCGGTGGGGCCGAAGATATTCGTGCCAAGCTCGGTGTTCCTGTGATTGGACCTCATAAAGACGATCAATTTTGGATGGATACGATTGAACAGGCATGGTCGCAATATGGTCATGCCGGGATGGGCAAGAATGTTGTTCCGGACAGATATCTCGAAGATGGTGAGACCCTTGAGCTTGGCGGCGTAAAATTTGGTGTTGTTCACACCCCAGGCCATACACCGGGTCATGTAGTGATATATAATCAGGATATAAAAATTGCATTTGTTGGAGATGTCTTATTTAGAGGCTCTGTCGGACGAACAGATTTCCCGAAAAGCAATCCGCAAGACCTAATAGACTCTATTCGCACAAAGCTTTGGCCCTTGGGCGGAGATATGCGTTTCGTGCCGGGTCACGGCCCGATGAGCACTTTTGGGGCAGAGCGTGCAGATAACCCTTTTGTCGGGGATCGCGTGATTGGAACTGTGGGCGGAAATAGCTCTGGCGTCATGTAAGGTGAATTTCACCTTTTCAAGCCTTAGCAAATCATATTAAAAGCCCTCCATATCGGAGGAATTCATGGCTGAACTATTAACGCTCGAAGCGCTATTTACACTCTTTATGCTAATCTTGCTGCAGGCCGTATTGGGCTTTGACAATCTGCTCTATATTGCGATTGAGAGTAATAAGGTCGGCGATGAAAATGACGCCAGAAAAGTTCGTAAATGGGGCATTGGTATTGCTGTCTTATTACGGATTGTATTGCTTTTCCTCATTGTCAATTTGTTTAGCCTTCTTGCGGAGCCTCTTTTTGGGATTCATCTTGAGAAAATATTAGAAGGCGAATTTACCGCGCAAGCCCTGATCACGCTCGTTGGCGGCGGCTTTATTATTTATACCGCTATCAAAGAGATCCATCACCTTTTGCAAGTTGATCATATTGAACATTCTGAAGGCGGCGGTACGCGAACAGTCATGGGTGCGATTGCATTAATTGTGGCGATGAACCTTGTTTTTTCGGTTGATTCAATCCTATCCGCCATGGCAATTGCCAGTGTGGACGCTGCAAATATCGTTGATGATGCAGGCGCAATTTTGGGACAATTCACTGGCACAATTGTTGATTGTAAAGCCGCGCTGATTGCTGACCCTATTGCGGGGGCAGTTGGGTGCGAGCCGACTAAGACCTATCAAGTGCCGCTTATGGTCATTGCTATTTTACTCTCAGGCCTTGCCATGATCTTGCTAGCGGACCGGGTCACAGAATTTTTGAAAAAGAACCGCATGTATCAGGTGCTCGGTCTCTTCATCTTATTCCTTGTGGGTGTGTTGCTTGTCACCGAAGGTGCGCATCTTGCGCATCTGAAGATATTTGGCTTTGCGATTGCGGCTATGAGTAAGTCGAGCTTCTACCTCGTTGTGTTCGTGTTGATTGTTACGGACGTCCTATCCAACCGCTATCAGAAACGTCTCTGGGCTCAGAAAGAGGCGGAGATTCGCGGCAATAGCGAGGTAGCGGGCCGCGAAGCTGTGGACGCGTTTAAAGCGGGTGACAGGCCGTCACATTAGGTTTGAAATGAGGCAGATTACACTTACACGTAATAAAGGTTGGTTCGGTAGAGCTCGCACATTGAAGCTCTATGTTGATGGCAAAGAGGTGGGCGCGATTAAAGCTGGCAAAACAGTCTCATTGAATATTCCAGATGGCGCACAGGAGCTTTATGGAAAAATGGATTGGGGAAAGACTAATAAATATTCATTAACCTTTTTAGAAGATGGGGATGCATTATTTGCTAATGGGCGATTTACATTCAATCCGCTTAGAAATTTTGCCCTCATTGAGGTTCCTATTCAAATTCAAAACGAAGCGAAATAATTTAGTCCCGCAGCAACTCATTTACGCCCGTTTTGCTGCGTGTTTTGGCATCCACAGTTTTGACGATAACGGCGCAAGCCAAGCTGTGAGTGCCGTCCTTACTCGGTAAGGTTCCCGGAACAACCACAGAAAAGGCGGGGACTTCACCGTAGCTAATTTCGCCTGTGGCGCGGTTAAGAATTTTTGTCGATTGGCTGATAAAGACGCCCATAGCCAGAACCGCGCCTTCGCGGATAATAACGCCTTCGACAACTTCGGAACGTGCGCCAATAAAGCAGTTATCTTCAATAATGGTCGGGTTCGCTTGTAGGGGTTCTAACACACCGCCAATGCCGACACCGCCCGAGAGATGAACATCCTTACCGATCTGTGCGCAGGATCCAACTGTAGCCCATGTGTCGACCATTGTGCCTTCGCCGACATTCGCGCCAATATTGACATAGCTGGGCATGAGCACCGCATTTGGTGCTATATATGAACCGCGGCGGACTGTGGCGGGCGGTACAACACGGAAGGCTGCTTTTTGGAAATCAGCTTCGGTCCAACCTTCAAACTTGCTGGGCACTTTATCATAAAAATGACCATCTTGTGGGCCGCCTGTCATGACGGCATTAGGATGAATTCGAAAGCCCAGAAGCACGGCTTTTTTGAGCCATTGATGCACGACCCAATCGCCATTTCCTGCTTTGGAGGCCACGCGCATTTCGCCTGAGTCCAGCGCCATGATCGCTGCTTCAATAGCGTCCCGTGTTTCGCCTTTGATTTCAGGCGAAAGGGAGGCGCGGTCCTCCCAAGCGGCATTGATAAGGGTTTCGAGTTGGCGTGTCATTGAGCTGTCCTTTTATAAGTCGTCGGCAACATAGAGCCGGCATGTCTGGCGTCAATTAAGAATTTTGGCGTTTTAATTTTTCAAGCGTGACATGAAGCGATTCCAAAAATTTTGAACGGTCTTTATGTGTGAAAGGCGGCGGCCCGCCCATATTAGGCATATCCGCTCCAGCGCGAAGGTCTGCCATAATGGCCCGCGTCGCAATTGCGCCGCCTATAGAATCCTTGGTGAAGGCTTTGCCATTTGGCGCTAGGACTGCGGCGTCTTGCTTTAAACACCTTTCAGCCAACAATATATCAGAGGTTACAACAACCGAGCGCGCATTGGCCCGCTCCGCAATATAATCATCAGCGGTGTCAAATCCGTCTGAGACGGCTATAAATGTAATGAGCGGCTCGCGCGGTACGCGCAGGAAAGAATTGCTAACGACAATAACGGGTACTTCATGCCGCCTTGCGACTTTGTAACATTCCTCGCGCACGGGACAGGCATCAGCGTCAATATAAAGGGTAAGCGTCATAATATGTGCATAAGGCAAGTCTGTTGGGCTGTTAAGCCGTTAAGAGTTAACACATTCTTTAGGCCCCGCTGTGATAGACTCCTCACAAGAGCGTGACAGCCTTAACTGTGAAAGAGAATTGACATTTCAGGTTCGAAAACCGCACACTTACATCTGTAATTTCCGGAGACCTATTGTGGCTTTGAAAAGATTATTGACGACAACAGCGCTTGTGCTTTCTACGGCCTTGTTAGTCTCTTGTGGAGGCGGCGGCAGCAGCAATAGTACGGGCGGCGGAGGCTCCGCTGTCGTGCCACCACCACCACCGCCACCTCCTCCTCCAACCGTTTTCGGAGATATTATACCGCCTGTTGTCAGCTTCAGTCCTTCGACATTGACTGTTGCGTCGGGCGATACAGGAAGCGCGTCGCCTTCTGCTACTGACAATATAGGTGTCACATCTGGGCCAACGGTCACATGTACGAAAGGTGGAAGTTTTTCAAACGGGACCTTCACAGCTCCTCAATCACGATGCTTTGATGTTACGAGCGTGTGCACGGCAACGGCGCGTGATGCAGCCGGGAATACTGGGTCTGCGACTTTAACCGTAACAACCCCTAAGCGCTCTTTACCTGTCGGTGACCGCAAAATTTCGGGCCGTTTAACATTTGATCTTGTCCCGCTCAATACATCCACAAATGGTTTGAATTATTCGGCGATTTCGCAAGAACCAGCGCGGGGCATAACCATTGAGGCGCTTGATGCATCAAACGCGTTATTGTCTTGCGGTGTTACGGATGCAAATGGGAATTATGAAGTTTCTGTAAATTCAAACACGGATGTTCGTATTCGGGCGAGAGCCGAAATGATGCAGACCACAGGGCCTAAATGGGATGTCAGCGTTATTGATAATACAAGCAGCAATGCGCTCTATGCGCTTAATGGAAGCCTTGCCTCTTCTGGAACAGTTGATTCTACCCGTAACCTTAATGCGGCCTCGGGTTGGGGAGGTAGCAGCTATACGGGGACACGTGCTGCAGCCCCATTTGCTATCTTAAATCCGATTTATGATGCGCTTCAACAAATCTCGGTGATTGATCCGGATGTGGTCTTCCCGCCTAATGAATTTGGCTGGAGCGTTAATAATCGCCCTGCCAATGGTAATGTTGCTAATGGCGAAATTTCGACGTCTTCCTATGTTGGCAATGGGCGCGTGAATATTCTAGGCGCGGCCGATAATGATACGGATGAGTATGATGATCATGTCGTCATCCATGAGTGGGGGCACTATTTCGAAGACCAACTCTCGCGTTCAGATTCTCTTGGCGGACCTCACTCAGGGAGTGACCGCTTAGACCCTCGCGTTGCCTTAGGCGAAGGCTTTGGGAATGCTCTTTCGGGTATGATTACGGACGACCCGTTCTACCGGGACAGTAGCGGCAGCCAACAAGCGAATGGGTTTTCTATTGATGTTGAGAGTAATTCAGCCTCTCCTGAGGGGTGGTTCAACGAATTTTCTGTGCAATCTATTCTCTATGACCTTTATGATAGCGCCGATGAGGGGGCTGACACGATTACATTGGGGCTGGGCCCGATTTATAATGTCCTGACGGATCCTGATTATACAGGCCAATCTTTGTTTACGACGATTTTCAGTTTTTTAGATGAGGTTCGGAGTGCAGAACCCGGAAACGTAACGGCCATAAATGCATTAGCGGCGGCGCAAAGCATAGACGGCACAGGTAAAGATGGTGCAGGCGAGAGCAATAACGGTTCGACGGCGAATTCATTGCCCGTTTACAAAACCGCCTCAGTAAACGGGGCGGCTGTGCAAGTCTGCTCAGCGGGCACAAACTCCCCTGCAACTAATCCAGTGCTATTTAATAAGCTTCGTAATCGTAATTATGTAAGATTTACCATTACAAATGCTGGAACGCATACGGTGAGCATGACACGAACTTCGGGGTCAACCTCCCGCGATCCTGACTTCATTATCTATAGAGATGGCGTGCCAGTGTTGCGGGCTGAAAGTGCTCCTGGCGAAAGAGAGGCTGTGACGGTTTCCCTGACCGCGGGTGACTATGTTGTTGATGCTTATGATTTCTTCAATTTGGGCCAAGGCGGCTCAGGCACTCCGGGTAATGCGTGCTACGATTTCACAATCACTCAGTAGGAGATAATGATGTATAAATTGATATTAATCGCGCCTGCGATAATGGCTTTGACTATAGCGTCAGCCTGTGCTGCGAAGCCAAATGTTCCACATAAAAATGTTCAAAAATCAGCTATGGCGTCTCAAAATTACATTAAGCCCGGGGCGGGGATTGGCTACGCGCACAATTTGAAATCACAATATAATGTAGGTGAAACCACGACTTTTAAGCTTTATTTGGGCGAATCCTACGATAGCGGCGTAATGCGCGTGACTGTAACGGCAACAGGCGTTCAGCTTTTGGCGGCAGACCCGAAAGACTTTGATATGAGTATAGGCGGGGATCACGAGATGACAGTATCCTTCACTGCGAATTTCAATGGGCGTCATTATATAAATGTTCAAGCGCTGGCCGACATAGGTGATGGAAATTCTATGAGCCGTGTGTTCTCAATACCCGTTCAAGTCGGGCCGGTCACTACACAGAAACCCAACCCTGACATGAAGACGATGGCTGACGGCGAAAATATTATCGAAATGACCGCCGAAGAAGAGATTAAGTAAACCTCACATCGTGTCATGACATTAAAGACAATGGCCATGACACGTTTTCATTTGCTTTCATGATTTTTTGCGTCCTACCGTATAACTAATACGGAAGGGATTCCCATGAAGAAAACTGAGAAAATAGAAGTGCGTCTGTCGCATGAAGAGAAAACAGCGCTCACGAATTTGGCGGAACAAGAAGGCCGAAGCGTGAGTGATCTCGTGCGCGGCCTTATTGAGCGCTACATGTCCATCAATACAACGCGCTTACCGCGTAAGATGCCGTGGCTCTTACTGATGGCGATAGGTATAGCGGGGTTTTTTGTAGGCCACATTGCGACCTATTTGATAGCCAAATCCCACCATCATACACCCATTTATGATATGCGGGTTGAGCTTGGCGGTGACGGCATAAGCTTTCCGCTCTTGGCTAAACCCGGACAGGGTTCAGTATTTACGATTCCGGCAAAAAGCGGAGATATCCTCATCAAGCCCAATATCGAGAGCGTCCCTGAAAACCTGACGAGCGTGACGGTGTCCCTTTGCCGTCAATCAGGAACAAGCTGCGAGTTTATTGCTGCGCCTAAGCTTCAATTTAATCCAAATCGGCAAAGCGCTATCTCCTTCAAAGAAGATAGCGGACAGGAGGTTTATATCTATCTGCATAAAACGCGGCAGCCCGGCAAATAAATTACTCTGCGGCAGCCTGGGTTAAAGGTATTTTCAATCGGCTCAACATTTCCTTTGGTATGACTTGCCAGAACTTACCCCGTTCTAGGTCCCATTCTGTCAGTAATTTCTTGGAAAATTCGGACCCAGTCAGCGCCACATGTCGGCGAATGAGGTCTAGACACTCTTCCTCATAATGCTCCGCATCAAAGCGCTGCCAGACGACGCTGTCAGGGTTCACAGCCTTTTCAAAGGTGTTATCCTCATCATAAATATAGGCCATGCCTCCCGTCATACCTGCACCGAAATTATCACCGACTTTGCCAAGGATAACGGCAGTGCCGCCTGTCATATATTCGCAGCCATTCGTGCCGCAGCCTTCAATCACTGTAATAGCGCCTGAGTTTCGGACGGCAAAACGCTCACCAGCGCGGCCCGAGACCATAAGTGTGCCGCTCGTCGCGCCGTATAGGCAGGTATTGCCGATAATGGCACTCTCGTGATGCTCAATAGGTGTACTGCCCTGCGGGGCGACAATGATCTCGGCGCCTGAGAGGCCCTTTCCGACATAATCATTGGCGTCTCCATCGACGATAAGGCGAAGGCCTTTCATGCCAAATGCGCCAAGGGACTGTCCGGCTGAGCCGCGAAGGCGGACGGTTAATTGCCCGTCGGGCAAGCCTTCTGCGCCAAAGCTTTGGTAGATATGTGAACTTGTGCGCGTCCCGACAGCGCGGTGCGTATTTTCAACGGCATAGGTTAGATAAGTTTTCTCCCGCCGTTCAAAGAGCTGACGCGAATCTGCGATAATATTTGTGTCCAGTGTTTCTGGCACCTCGATACGCTCTCTGCGCGTATCTTTGATTCTGGAATTATCAACACGGGCGAGAATGGGGTTGAGGTCTAAATCGTCAAGGTTTTCCGACCCGCGAGAAACCTGGGCCAATAAATCCGTGCGGCCAATAATTTCATCAAGTGTTTCAACACCGAGTTCTGCCAGTATTTCGCGCACGTCTTCGGCGATAAAGGTCATTAGGTTAATAACTTTCTCAGGCGTGCCTGTGAATTTTTCGCGAAGACGCGGGTCTTGAACGCAGACGCCAACGGGGCAAGTATTAGAATGGCACTGACGCACCATGATGCAGCCCATAGCCACAAGGCTAAGCGTGCCAATGCCATATTCCTCTGCGCCTAAGAGAGCTGCGATTACAATATCGCGGCCTGTTTTCAGCCCGCCATCTGTCCGCAATGTCACGGAATTACGCAGATTATTCAGCTTTAACACCTGATGCGCTTCTGACAGGCCAAGCTCCCAAGGAATACCCGCATATTTAAGGGATGTATTGGGCGAGGCTCCTGTACCACCATTATGTCCTGCAATAAGGATGGTGTCGGCTTTCGCTTTCGCAACACCTGCCGCAATGGTTCCAACCCCGGAAGAGGCCACAAGCTTTACCGCCACACGGGCCGTGGGATTGATTTGCTTGAGGTCGTAAATCAGCTGCGCCAAATCTTCGATAGAATAAATATCGTGATGCGGCGGCGGCGAGATAAGCGTCACGCCAGGCGTCGCATTTCTGAACTTGGCAATCATTTCCGTGACTTTAAATCCAGGCAGCTGCCCACCTTCGCCCGGTTTAGCGCCTTGCGCGACTTTAATCTCAATTTCGCGGCATTGATTTAAATATTCCGCCGTTACGCCAAAACGTCCTGACGCTATTTGTTTCACGGCAGAGTTTGGATTATCACCATTGGGCAAGGGGACATATCGCGCGCGATCTTCTCCGCCTTCGCCAGACACGGATTTTGCACCAATACGGTTCATGGCAATGTTGAGCGTGCCATGGGCTTCGGGCGACAGAGCGCCGAGCGACATGCCGGGCGTACAGAAACGGCGGCGAATTTCATTGACACTTTGCACGCGGCGTAGAGGCAGGGGTTTCCCGGCCGCTCTTATATCGAGCAGGTCTCTGATTTGAATGGGCTTTTCATTATTCACAACATGAGCATATTTTTTGTAAAGCTCATAATCTTCAGACCCGACGGCTTCTTGTAGCATGTGGATCATTTCAGCTTTGTAAGCATGGCGTTCGCCCTTGGCGCGAACCCGGTAAAGCCCGCCAACAGGAAGGCGGACAACTGAGGGCTCATAAGCCCGCTCATGAGCTTCGAGTGCTTTGGCCTCAAGACCCGCAAGTCCGATGCCGGATATACGGGATGTCATGCCCGGAAAATTTTCTCCAACCAAAGCCCGCGATAGGCCCAACGCTTCAAAATTATTACCACCTCGATAGGACGAAATAACCGAAATACCCATCTTGGAAATAATTTTCAGCAGGCCGCCTTCAATAGCTTTCTTATATTGAGCTGTGGCTTCATCAACGCTCATATCCAGAAGGCCGCGATTCACGCGATCAGCAAGACTATCTTGCGCCATATAAGCATTAACCGCAGTCGCCCCGGCGCCAATCAATACAGCAAAATAATGGGTGTCCAAGCATTCCGCTGAACGGACGATAATAGAACAGGAGGAGCGCAGACCATGGGAGACAAGATGTGTTTGCACGGCACCCGTACAGAGGATAATGGGCGCGGCCACATTATCATCATCTGTATATTCATCCGTGAGAATGATATTCTCAACGCCGCGCTTTACGGCTTCCTCGGCTTCGGCTTTAACGCGCTGCAGTACAGCTTTAAGCGCCGCGCCTTTATCGGAGGACACATCAGAGACAGCGAATGTGCAATCAATGATGTGGGCTTTCTTAGGCCCAGCCAATTTCTTAAATTTCGTGAGCATACCTGTCGTCATGACAGGGCTTTCGAGAACCAGCATTTCAGTGGTTTGGGAGCTGTCTTCCGCCAGGATGTTCCGCAGATTCTTAAAGCGGGTTTTTAACCCCATAACGCGTGTTTCGCGTAACGGGTCAATAGGCGGGTTCGTGACTTGGCTAAAGTTTTGGCGGAAGTAATGTGATAAAGGTCTGTAAATATCAGAGAGTACGGCAAGGGGCGTATCATCACCCATGGATCCGACAGTTTCTTTGCCCATCTCGGCCATAGGCCCAAGGATAAGTTCTAAATCTTCGAGGGTCTGGCCACAGGACACTTGCCGCCTTGCAAGGCTTTCGCCTGTTAGGGCGGGGGCCGGTTCTTTGCCTTCTAGTTTTTCGTCCAGACTAACAACCTTTTTAAGCCATTTTTTATAAGGCCGCTTTTCAGAAAGTTCATTCAGGATCTCAGTGGAGTCGTAAAACTTGCCGTCCTCCAAATCGACAGCGATCATACGGCCGGGTTTTAACGCACCTTTTTGAACAATCGTTTTCTCTTCCATAGGGCACATGCCGGCTTCGGAGCCAACGGCTAAAACTCCGTCATTTGATATAGAGTAGCGCAAAGGACGAAGGCCGTTTCGGTCCAAACCTGCCATGACCCAGCGCCCGTCATAGGCGGCCAAGGCCGCAGGGCCGTCCCATGGCTCCATCACGCCATTACAATATTCATAGAGGGCGCGCCAACTTTCGGGCATAAGGTCACCCCGTTTAGAGTAAGCTTCGGGGATTAGCAATGTCTTCGCCATAGGCGCAGTTCGTCCGGCGCGTACCAATAATTCAAATACAGAGTCGAGCGCAGCAGAGTCAGAGCTGCCCTTTTGAATTACGGGTTTCACGTCATCCGCGCGCTCACCAAAGGCGGCGCTAGCCATTTTAATCTCATGACTTTTCATGTGATTGGCATTGGCCTTGAGCGTATTGATCTCGCCGTTATGGGCCAACATACGAAAAGGCTGTGCAAGCCACCATTGCGGGAAGGTATTGGTGGAATAGCGCTGATGATAAATTGCGGCGCGGGAAATGAATCGCTCATCCTTCAAGTCAGGAAAGAAATTATCAATATCCTCGGCCAGGAACATGCCTTTATAAATAATTGTCTGAACGGAAAGAGAGCAGGCATAGAAGCTTGGGATCGCGGCTTCAATGGCGCGTTTTTCAATGCGGCGGCGAATGATGTAAAGCTCACGCTCTAACGTATTGCCTTTGCGGCCTTGCGGATCGCGGAACATGACTTGCTCAATGGCGGGGCGGGTCGCTTTGGCTTTCTCTCCAATAACGGAGATATCAATCGGGACTTGCCTCCAACCATAAATATAAAAGCCCTCTTTTAGCAGCTCTGTTTCGACAATGGTTCGGGCGGCTTCTTGGCTATTGAAATCAGTACGCGGCAGAAAGAACATGCCGACCGCGATTTTCGCGGCGGTGGGTTTATGGCCTGTGTCCTCGACTTGGGCCCGGAAAAACCCTTGGGGGATATCAAGCCGGATACCCGCCCCGTCGCCCGTCTTGCCGTCAGCATCAACTGCGCCGCGATGCCAAACATTTTTCAGCGCTTGCAAAGACATTTCAACAACGTCCCTGCGCGGTGTCCCGTCAATAGAGGCCACAAGACCGACACCGCAATTGGCGTGCTCGTCCTCAGGATTATAGGCATGAGCCGCGATTAATTTTTCACGGTCTGTTTCGTATTTTTTAAGCCAATCAGACATACTTAATTCCTATTCTGCGCCGTAAAGTGCAAAGACCTCAGCGCCAGTAAGTTTTTCGCGCTCGCCTTCGAGATTATAAAAGCCGGGTTTTTCTTCGATGAAAAACTCTTTGGTAATTTTGACGTCATCCGAGATACCTTGGACCGCGCCTACGCAGACGGACATTTTTGATAGGTCTTCAACGAGGCGGTAAAAAAGGCTGCTGCCGCAGGTGCTGCAAAAACCACGTTCGGCCCATTCTGAACTACGATACCATTTCAGGCCTTTTCTGTTTTCAAATTCCACCATGGTGAAGTCGAGGCTCATATTAACACTACCGCTCCATGTACGGCACTGGCCGCAATGACAAGAATCCAGATGAGCAGGTTCCTCAACCTTAAACGCGACCTCGCCACAGAGACATTTTCCGTTGAGTTTTGTCATAATTTATTCCGCCGCGATCTTGGCATCCGCCGCCATTTGAGCTTTCAGATATTTATGCATGTGGGCGGCAGCGTCGCGGCCTTCGCGGATCGCCCAGACCACGAGGCTCGCCCCGCGCACGATGTCACCTGCGGCGTAAACGCCAGGTAAGTTTGTTTCAAAGGTGAGCGGATTGACCCGTAATGTGCCCCAGCGCGTCACCGTAATATCATCGGTCAGGTTTTTCATATTTTCAGGGCTGAAACCAAGGGCTTTGATGACAAGGTCGGCTTTGACATCAAAGTCCGCGCCTTCAATGGGTTCAACACTTTCGCGGCCTGAGGCCTCTTTTTTACCCAAGCGCATTTTATCGGCGCGGACAGCTGAGACTGTGCCGCCATCATCATGAATAGATTTCGGTGCGGCGAGCCACTCAAACGTCACGCCCTCCTCCTGCGCATTGGCTGTTTCACGGCGAGAGCCAGGCATGTTGGCGTGGTCGCGGCGGTAAAGGCAGGTTACAGATTTCGCGCCTTGACGAACCGCCGTGCGAACGCAATCCATCGCTGTGTCGCCTCCGCCTATCACAACAACATTTTTACCTTCAGCTGTTTCAACGGGAATTTTATCGCCGAGGCCGCGCTTATTGGAATTGATAAGGTAGGGCAGGGCAGGGGTCACGCCATTCGCGCCTGCGCCCGGACAATCCAAATCGCGCGCTTTGTAAACGCCTGTCGCAATAAGAACGGCTTGATGCTTTTCGCGTAGTTTATCAAAGGTAATGTCGGCGCCAACATCACAGTTTAGCACAAATTTAATCCCGCCCTCTTCGAGCCGTTTTGTGCGGCGCTGAACAATTTCTTTATCAAGCTTAAAGTTAGGGATGCCGTAAATCAGCAAGCCGCCCGCGCGGTCATGGCGATCATATACGGTGACTTGCCAGCCCAATTCGCGAAGTTGTTCTGCGGCGGCGAGACCTGCAGGGCCAGCGCCGATAATGCCGACGGAAAGCGGACGCTCCTGGCGGGGTTTAAGTGGTGGAACCCAACCTTCTTTCCACGCGGTGTCGGTGAGGTAACGCTCGACGGAACCAATAGTAACTGTGCCGTGGCCGGATTGCTCGATAACACATGAGCCCTCGCAAAGACGATCTTGAGGACAGATACGGCCGCAAATTTCAGGCATATTATTGGTCGCAGAAGAGACGTGATAAGCTTCTTCAATGCGGCCTTCTGCAGTGAGTTTAAGCCAATCAGGGATATTATTATCAAGCGGGCAGTGGTTTTGGCAAAAGGGAACACCGCATTGCGAGCATCGAGAGGCCTGTTCTTCGGCCTTTGCATCAATATAATCACCGTAAATCTCAAGAAAGTCGTCCTTGCGGAGGCTCGAGTCCCGCTTTTCGGGCATATCCCGTTCGGTCTCGACGAATTGCAGCATCTGTCCTGTTGATGTCTTGGCCATGGTTCTTCCAGTGAAGCTTGAATGAAGTGCGCCTTATACGGCTCTCTCCATACCAAAGTGAGTCCTAAAATACAAGATGCGACAATTTGTCAAAAAAGGATAAAATATATAAAATCTTTTATGCTTTAATCAGCGCTAATACATTGTTATTTATAGACATTATTATAACTTTAAAAACAATATTGAGCTATCATGCTATTTTTAGGTTAGATAAATTAGTGCAATCCAATAGAGTTATGGTGTTTTTCGAGGCTAAATTCATAGAAGGTGGCCTGACGTAAAGGTACGTTAACCCTGTCTGCTTAGACCTGTAACATGTCATGGCTTGAGCTTATTATTTTGTCCCTTATTCAAGGGCTTACTGAATTTCTTCCAATTTCCAGTTCTGCGCATCTGGTTTTGGCGCCGCAGCTTTTAGGATGGGAGACTGATCAGGGCCCATTAATCGATGTGATGGCGCATTTTGGCTCGCTTTTTGCCGTGATGGCTTACTTCCACAAGGATGTTGGCGGGATTATAAGCGGGTTTTTTGACCTTTTAAGGCGTAAGCTGAACACAAATTCGGCTCTGGCTTTAAACCTTATCATCGCTTCGCCGCCCGCTTTGGCGCTTGGATTTTTCTTTAGCGCCTTTGGCTATGATGTTTTGCTGCGCTCGCCGCTGATTATTGCCTTTACCACCATTGTTTTCGGTATCCTGCTTTGGATCTCTGACATTAGGGGCCGTGAAGAGAAAACAACAGAAGAGCTGACGTGGAAAGGAGCGGCGCTCATGGGTCTTGCCCAAGCTCTGGCGCTTATCCCGGGTACGTCGCGATCCGGTATTACGATGACGGCGGCGAGATTTATGCATATGACGCGAGAGGAAAGCGCCCGTTTTTCCATGTTGATGAGCCTACCGATTATTGGCGCAGGCGGTTTATATGCGCTGCTCAAATTGATTACAGAACCCGGCGGCACGACGGGTCTGTCTGAGGGTCTTATTGTGGCGGTCCTGTCTTTTGCGGCGGCTTATGCCTGTATCGCGCTTTTCATGAAGTGGGTGTCCAAGATCGGGTTCTTCCCTTTCATGGTGTATCGCCTTCTCTTGGGGGCCGGCTTACTTCTATGGATATTTACGGGCGCTTGAGCAAAACTGAGGATGATTTAATGCGCCCAACTGCACAGTTCACTGGACAGCAAGATGGGGCGTCTTTTACAGGCGTGACTATGATATCGCGCCTCATAATCTCTTTCATTATCAGCCTCTCATTTGTCTTCACAGCCGCGGCAAATGTCTCCTCCCAAGTGCGCACTCCCGGTATTGATATTCAAGAGCTTGATAAGCGCGCCGATCAGCTTATGCATCAGCTTGAAATGGTTGGCTTGTCCGTGGCAGTGGTCGAAGACGGGAAAATGACATGGGCGAAAGGCTATGGCGAAACGCTGCGCAATTCAAACAGCCCGGTTACAGCTGATACTGTGTTTCGCTGGGCCTCTGTTTCCAAGGGCGTAGCTGCCGCCACCGTATTATCCCTTGAAGAAGAAGGGCATTTCTCACTGGCTGAACCCGCTAAATTTCATGCCAGCTCGCTTGAACTTCCGGCCTCTGATAAACCCATTACAATCGAAGACTTGCTCTCGCACCGCGTCGGTATTGTCCGTAATGCTTATGATAATCGTATTGAAGGCGGTAAAGGGGCCAAGACGGTCCGGCGCGCCTTGAAAGAGCTGAAATATTTATGCGAGCCCGGTACGTGTCATACCTATCAAAATGCAGCTTATGATGCCTCGTCTGAGATCATAGAGAGCGTCACAGGCTTGCCCTATAAGGCGGTTGTCCAAGACCGTATTTTTGGCCCGCTCGGCATGGATACGGCGAGCACAACATTAGAGGGTTTGCAACGGTCCAAGTCTTGGGCGAAGCCACATGGACGATTTGGAAATCGTATTAACCGTGTTAAAGAGACTTATTACCGCGTTCCTGCAGCGGCAGGGGTAAATAGTTCGGTTAAAGATTTAGCGAAATGGATGATGGCTCAAATGCCGGCGGAGCAGAAACTACCGGAAACAATTCTGGTCGACATGCAAACGCCTCGTATTATTACGCCGCGTGAACAGCGCTTTATGCGCCGTAAGTATCGCGCTCTCGAAAATGCCCATTACGGATTAGGGTGGCGCGTCTATGATTATACAGGACATAAAGTCATCGGACATCGCGGCGGTGTTCAGGGCTACCGTGCTTTGGTTCTCTTCGATCCCGAAAAGCGGTCTGGTATAGCTATGATGTGGAACAGCCCGCATTCCCGCCCCATAGGGCTGCAACTTGAATTTATGGACCAGCTATACGGCCTTCCGAAACGTGATTGGTTACGGTTGAATAAATGACAATTCACGCGCCTTGCTAAATGTGATATAAGCGAGTCTCCATGGAGGTGTTGATATGAGTTATATTCAAGGGTTTGTTGTGCCTGTCCCTAAGGCCAAGAAAGAGACCTATATAAAATTAGCGGCGGCCTCGGCGCCGATTTTCATGGAATATGGCGCGGTGCGTGTTGTTGAAAATTGGAGTGAAAATACACCTGATGGAAAGGTTACGGATTATAAGAAAGCTGTCCAAGCAACAGCAGATGAAGCCGTTGTCTTTTCTTGGATTGAATGGCCGGATCAAAAGACCTGTGACGGGGCGGCGCAGAAAATGGAAAGCGACCCACGTTGGGGCGAGATGGGCGAAATGCCTTTTGATGGGAAGCGCCTGATATATGCTGGGTTTGAGACGATTTTTGAGACATAAGTTTTAAAGAGCCAATAAAAAACCCGCCTCATTGGGCGGGTTTTAAAATCTTAGAATCGGTGCTTAGGCGGGCATTCCCGTGAACGGGCTTCGCCCGCAGACCGGTCCCTGTGTTTGCTTGCAAACACTAGGGTCACGTGAATGTTAATATCCAGCTTTCTCCAATTCTGCTTCAAATTCCGGAAGCGCTTTAAAGAGGTCCGCAACTAAGCCGTAATCCGCGACTTGGAAAATCGGCGCGTCTTCGTCTTTATTGATAGCGGCGATGACCTTGGAGTCTTTCATGCCTGCCAAATGTTGGATCGCGCCTGAAATACCGACGGCAATGTAAAGAGCTGGCGCAACGGCTTTACCCGTTTGGCCGACTTGCCAATCATTAGGCACAAAGCCCGCATCGACGGCCGCGCGAGATGCGCCCATAGCTGCGCCGAGCTTATCTGCGATACCTTCGAGCAGTTTAAAGTTCTCGCCATTACCCATGCCGCGTCCGCCAGAAATAACGACTTTCGCTGCAGTGAGCTCAGGGCGGTCTGATTTGGACAGCTCTTCACCGACATATTCGGATTTGAAAGGCCCTGCCGGATCAGCAAGCATTTTATCAGCGGCTGAGCCGCCTTCGCTCGCCGCGGCAAAAGCTGTTGTCCGTACGGTGACGACTTTCTTGGCGTCTGTGGATTGCACAGTGGCCATAGCATTACCCGCATAGATCGGACGCACAAATGTATCTGCGCTCTCAACGCCTGTGACAGACGAGATCTGCTGAACGTCAAGCTTAGCGGCAACGCGCGGCATGTAGTTTTTATGCGTGGTCGTATCAGGCGCAAGTATAGCATCATAATCGCTCATGAGCGGGACAATGACAGCTTCCATAGACTCGGCGAGCTGACGCTCAAGAGAGACATGGTCAACACCCAAGACATGACGCACGCCGTTGATTTTGGCGGCTTGGCCCATAACGTCTTTGACGCCTTTACCTGCGACAAGCACATCAACATCTACGCCCATCGCCGCTGCGGCTGTAACAGTTTTATGGGTCGCGTCTTTAAGGTCTGAATTATCGTGTTCAGCAACGACAAGAATAGCCATTAGATAACTCCTGCTTCGTTTTTAAGTTTATCAACTAATTGCGCGGCATCTTCGACTTTAATACCGGCTTTGCGCGCTTCTGGTTCAGTGACCTTAAGCGTTTTAAGGCGCGGCGCTGTATCGACGCCGTAATCGGCAGGGGTCTTAGCATCGATCGGCTTTTTCTTGGCCTTCATAATATTGGGAAGAGAAGCATAACGCGGCTCATTCAGGCGAAGGTCAGTTGTAACGATAGCTGGCATTTGTAGCTTTACAGTCTGCAATCCACCGTCAACTTCTTTCACAACTGTAAGCTCACTCCCTGCTTGCTCCATAGAGTTAGCGGCTGACCCGATAGGCCAATCCATAAGTGCTGCAAGCATACCGCCTGTTGAGCCATAATCATTATCAATGGCTTGCTTGCCAAGAATAACGAGCTCAGGGCCTTCTTCGTCGCAAATCGCTTTGAGGATTTTAGCCACCGCCAAGGGCTCTAAATCTTCATCTGTTGTGACGTGGATACCGCGGTCCATACCCATAGCAAGGCCTGTACGAATAGTTTCTTGCGCTTTAGCTGGGCCGATTGAGACGACTATGGCTTCGCTCGCCGCGCCGCTTTCTTTCATCTTAACGGCTTGCTCGACAGAAATTTCGTCAAAAGGATTCATAGACATTTTGACATTGGCAAGATCAATGCCGGATTGGTCCGATTTAACGCGGGCCTTTACGTTGTAATCAAGCACGCGCTTGACAGGAACAAGGACTTTCATATGGGTCTCCAAAATTTGCGGGAGGTCTAAATCATTATACGCGAGATGCATATGCGATAGATGGGCGCAGAAAACAAGGGAGAGCCCTCAGATTTATATGCACTTTGTTGCATATGCGCGGAGTGTCCGTAATCGATGCAGGGCATCGATTACAATGTAGCGCTCTCATCGCTGGCGATGAAGGTTACTAACGGCTGGCACCTGGCATAAATCGATATTCTATCAATTCCGGACACTCCGTAACCGACACGTCAACAATTTAAATATGATCCGAAAGAGGGAATTAGAGTTGATTAATAAACCATATCAGAATGACCTCTTTGAAAGTAAGTCCACCAATTCAGCAACTTTTTCTTCTCGTGCAGAGATATCGTCACTCGCGATAGCGGCGGCCAAACAGTGGTCAACATGGTCTTTCAGAAGTTCACCCTCAACGCGCCGCAATGCGGCTGTAACGGCTTTGACTTGCACAAGGATATCTACGCAATAGCGATCTTCATTTATCATCTTTTGTAAGCCCCGCACTTGGCCTTCTATACGGGAGAGCCGCTTGAGACTGGCACTGCGGCGTGCTTTTCTGTCTTTTTGCATATCATGACCATTTTGTGACTTGAGATATCGAATTATTTATACCATAGGGGGGTATGCGTTGTGTTACAACATTATTCGCCAGTCTAGCCCTTGTGTCAGGCATAGCTGAGGCCCGTCCCGTCTCTTATCCCGATGCGTGGACCGTGATGCTGCGCAATGACGTCTATCAAAACAGCGCCCATATTCATTATACGCTTGATACACAGCATAGCTTGGGGTTGCGTCTTAGATATGATCGGGAAGGTGATTTTGTCTTTACAGGCGCACAGCTGAACCGTCTCTTTAAACGTTGGAACAAAGTGGATAGCCAGGCCAATCTATATGGCCGCATCGCGATAGGACAGGTCACGGATAATCTAGATGAGACTGAACTTCGCCTGACACGCGGCAATGACGAGGGTCTGTTTTTGGGCATATCGGGGGATTGGGAAACACGGCGCTATTTTGTTTCGGCTGCTGCGGAGCATTGGGAAAGTGGCCGTTTTGGAGAATTTTCCAGTTTTCATGGCCGGCTAGGCGTTGCCCCCTACGTTGCCAATACAGGCGCGCTCCATAGTTGGATTATGGTGGAAGGGCATCACCGCCCCGAAAGCAATGATAAAGTTGCGGCAACGGCTTTGCTGCGTTTTTTTAAAGGTCCATCTTTACTGGAAGTCGGTGTTGACGACAAAGGTGAGCCCCTGCTTAATTATATTCATAGGTTTTAGGAGACGGATTATGAGATTACTGATTACACTTATAACGGCTGCGACGCTCAGCCTTGCCCCTACGGCAGGTTTTGCCAAAGACAAGAAAATGAACGGCCCAGAGGTGGTTGAGATGGCCGATATTTCGGTTGGCCTGAGCGGGCTTGTCTGTGATTTTTGCTCTATCGCGCTCAATAAAACATTTAAAAAACGTGATGAAGTGCGCGGTACTTATGTTGATTTGGACACAAAGCTTCTCTCTGTCGCGCTGAATGAAGGGGAAACCCTCGCGAATGAAGAGATTGTAAAGCTGGTTAAAAAAGCCGGTTATTCGACAACCAAAATCACGCGCAAAGACGGCAGTGAATTTATACCGCCTGCTAAATCCTAGAGATGAGCAAAGCGAAACTCGCTTTTCGGGAAACAGCTGCGCCAACTGTTGCGCTAGTCACAAGCCTCTCAACGCTTATTTGTTGTACCTTGCCAGCAGTGATGATCACTTTGGGCATGGGCGCCGCTTTGTCATCCCTAACATCAAATGTGCCGCAGCTCATTTGGCTGTCAGAAAGAAAACCCCTCGTCTTTGGCGGCTCATTTATTTTGCTTTGTTTGGCCTGGTGGGTCCGGTATTTGACCCGAAATATGCCGTGCCCTGCTGATCCTGCCCAAGCTAAAGCCTGCGCCCGCTTACGCGCTCTTGGCGGATGGGTGCTTTATATTGGATTTGGCGTTTGGGCGGTCGGCGCGTTTTCGGCTTTTGTTCTACCGAAGCTTCTCGCTTAGGCGGCGCTTAAATATCCAATAAGCAGGGACAAAAAAGCACCGACGTGAACAACCATAATGGCTTTGTCTTTCCACATAATCCCAACAACAAACCAAAGAATGATTCCAACGAGGAAAAAATAGACATTCCAAGGGGTATAGTTAAGTCCCGTCAGTCCATAGCCGATGAGCTGTATGGCGGTCGCAATCCATTTAACGATATCAACTTTTTTCATAATAGCCCTCAGTGTTAGCGGCATAGCCGTAGCATAAATAAAAATGGCCTTAGCCGTATGGCGAAATTAAAGTTCCTAATTTTGCGTTTTCAGGGGCAATGACGTTCATTCATTTGATGAGAAGCTTATCCAATAGCATGATAGCTATCACCCTCGATCCGCCGCCATAACAAGTTTGCGGTAATCTTTTAAATCCCCATCATAGCGCTTTGCCTTGCCATTATTAACTAGCCATAATCGGTCGGCCGTAGCTTCTGCAAGGTAAACGTCATGGGTAATGAGAAGGACGGCTCCGGGAAAATCATTTAGCGCGTAAATGAGGGCTTCGCGGCTATCTATGTCCAAATGGGATGTGGGTTCGTCAAGAATAAGCACATGCGGCTTTTCAATCGACATTAGGCCTAGCAAGAGGCGTACTTTTTCGCCGCCTGAAAGTTTTTCAACATGGGTGCTGACCTTTTCATAGGCAAAGCCCATTGCGGCGGCAGTGGCGCGGACTTTTGACTCTGACGTATCCTTGGGTAAAGCACGAGCCACGTGATTGAGGACGCTCTCACCTTCGGTAAGCTCGTCAAGTTGGTCTTGGGAGAAATAGCCAATGCGAATGGCTTTGGGCGCTTTGCGTTCACCGCTCATAAGAGGCAGGCGTTCGGCAATAGATTTAACAAGTGTTGTTTTGCCTTGGCCGTTTGCGCCAATAATGGCGATGCGATCATCTGGATCGAGGCGTAATGTGACGTCTTTAAGGATCACCGCCTCCTCACCATAGCCGAGATTGGCTTTCTCTATTTCCAGCATCGGCGGGGCTAGTTTTTCCTTTGGCCCGGGGAATTTGAAAGGGGTTGTGCGCTCGGCCAATGGGATAGTGATTTCCTGCATTTTCTCCAGCATTTTGACCCGTGATTGCGCTTGGCGGGCTTTGGAAGCTTTGGCTTTGAAACGATCCACAAAAGCTTGCAAATGGGCGCGATCAGCATCTTGCTTGGCCTTTTGCGCTTCGAGCTGCGCATTCTTAATAGCCTGCATCTTCATCCAGTCATCATATCCGCCAGAGGTTATGGTCAGTTTTTGATGTTCAAGGGCCAATGTATGCGTAACGCTCCGATTAAGCATTTCGCGGTCATGAGACACCATAATGACTGTATGCGGATATTTGCGTAAGTAACCTTCGAGCCAAACAGCACCTTCGAGATCGAGATAGTTAGTCGGTTCATCCAGCAACAAAACATCCGGTTCGGAAACAAGCACACCCGCGATTGCGGCGCGCATGCGCCAACCACCTGAAAACTCTTTCGTCGCACGGTAAAAATCCTCATCTGAGAAGCCAAGGCCATTTAGGACTTTTGCCGCGCGCGTATCGGCATTCCACGCATCAATATCAATCAGGCGCGCGTGAATATCTCCCAAGCGATCCGGATCTGTCTCAGTCTCAGAGTCTTTCATCAATTGATGGCGTTCTGTGTCGGCGGCGAGCACGACATCCATAATCGTATCATCTGTAGCTTCGACTTCTTGTGCGACCCAGCCAAGTTTGGCACCTTTATTCATACGAATGGAGTCATCCCCGCTTGGTTCTGTCACCTCTTCTCGGATGAGCCGGAGCAGAGTAGATTTGCCTGTCCCGTTTCGCCCAATCAGCCCAACTTTCCAGCCCGCTGCTATTTGTGCAGACGCACCTTGAAAGAGTGACCGGCCTTGAATGCGGTAGTCTAAATTTGAAATCGTCAACATGGGCGGGGCTTTAACCCTGTGAGGGTTGAATGCAAGTAGCAATGAGGATTTTCGCTTTGTAAGCATAATTCGAGGCGCAGAGGGAAACTCTATTATAATAAAATACTATAGCAAAAATAGAAATTTTATATTTAAACTATGCAATAAACTTTATTATGGGGTCGTCATAACATATGGAACCAAATCGCGCCTTAAGGCGTATAGAAATCATAAAACTAAAAGGGTCATTCTTATGCAAAAATTACTACTTACATTACCAGTATTTGCTGTTGCGCTTGCGGGTTGCGTTACGGATACATCACCTGTCAAAACTGAAGACGCGATGACAGAAAAAGTCATGAAGACGACTGCACCTGAGCTATGTACAGATATGGGGCCGCAAACGCCGCGCGATATTGCAAGCCTGTCGGGTAAAAACCTTATGGAATTTGCCATAGCTCCAGCATCAACAGAGATGAATCTGTGTAACATTCACACCCATACAAATGCCGAGCATAAAGGTCCTGGCTTTAGTGTCTTCGTGAATAATACGGATAGTGGCGGTTATGCGTGTAATGATGCAGATAGTCTTTCAGATTTAGAGCTCTTCGACCCCTATCAAGGCAAAGGCGCTTATAAAGGCGTGAAGCCGGGCGACACAATCGAAGTTCATTGGGTCCATACATCCTGTGACATTGAGCCAGGTGAAGGCCTTGGGTCATGCTTGACAGATACATGTACCGACCCGCTGCTCCGCGTTGAGGCGCAAGTATTCTTGGTCGTTAACGATCCTGAAAACGCCCTTGATTTCACTAAAATGGATTATGAAGGAAAATCAGATGCAGGTTTTCATCAAGCCGGTATGATCCCGTCAGATACAGGCACGCCAGTTGTCTTCCGCGGCTCCACAACAGGACCGAGCTATGACCAATCCACATGCTCACCCATGAAAGTAACATGGAGCGTGCGCCCGAATTGTGCACGTGTCGATATCAGCTCGCTGCACCGCTGGGCTGAGCAGGGCAATGTCTTTAACGAGAAAAAGTCCCATGGCGTAAGGCAGCTCGTAACAGCGCCAGAATTGCTCTCGCCTATCGGTCAGTAGTTCAATTATTATCGGATCCCCCTTTCCGATCTCACTTGGCCCTGTTTTATAGCAGGGCCTTTTTGTGTTTTAGATTTTAGGAATTTATAATGATCAAAACGCTTAAATTACATACTCTCGCCTTATTAGGCGCTTTCATGGTGCCCTCGCTTGCAGCGGCTCAAAATACAGGCGGCGTTTTTCCTCCAATGGTCAATGATGGCCATAAGTCAGCGCAATACCGCATTGCTATCAACCCAGACAATGCTGCGGGTGAAACAGGCTTTGCGCAACGCCTACATTATCAACAATCACTCAATGGGGATATGATGTGGCGGGTTGTGGGTCAGACTCGAAAAACAGCCGACTCAGATTTTGATTTCGACTTCCTTCAAGCTGAGCTGTTTTGGGAGCTTAGCGATGATGAGGACCAGCATAAAACAGGTTTGCGCTTTGATGCACGTTTGCGTGATGAAGGCCGGGCGGAACAATTAGGCTTAAATTGGACGAATCAATTTAACTTTGAAAATGGATGGAGTGCTAGAGCCCTCATACTCACGGCTGTGCAGATTGGTGAGAATGCCGCTGACGGCGTAAACCTACAAACCCGAGGACAGATTGCACGAAAAATGGAAAGTGGTCACACGTTGGGTGTTGATATGTTCAATAATTATGTCCGCACAGGCAATATTGGCAGCTTTAAAGAGCAAAGCCACACGATAGGTCCATTTGTGGCTGCGCCTTTGGGCGATGGTGTGTCTTTATATGCTGGGCCCCTTTTTGGCCTGTCAAAAGCGGCGCCGGATCTTGAGGCGCGCCTTTGGCTGACACGGGGCTTCTGAGCCGCAGGCGAATGAACACAGGCAGGTTTTTAACAGATAATATCTTGCATTCATGTGGTGAGTTGTCTAAACGCCCCATTCCTCGCAGAGGATGCAGCGCTACAGGCTAAAGGCATGCCTGTTCGCTCAAAAGGCCGCCCTGTGGTTTCTTCAACCGCAAGGGCACAATTAGGAGACCGAAATGCCAAAAATGAAGACCAAGTCAGGCGCTAAAAAGCGTTTCAAACTGACAGCCAGCGGTAAGGTGAAAGCCGGACAAGCGGGCAAACGCCACGGTATGATCAAGCGTACCAATGACCAAATTCGTAAACTTCGCGGCACAACTGTGTTGTCCGAGTCTGATGCGCGCGTCATTCGTAAAAAATATCTGCCTAACGGCTTGAAAAAGAAATAGGAGCGAGACATGTCACGTGTAAAACGCGGTGTCACCAAGCACGCCCGCCACAAAAAAGTTATCGATGCTGCCAAGGGTTACCGCGGCCGCCGTAAAAACACCTTCCGTATCGCGAACCAAGCTGTCGAGAAGGCCGGTCAATATGCTTATATCGGCCGTAAGCTGAAAAAGCGCCAATTCCGCGCGCTCTGGATCCAGCGTATCAATGCAGCCGTGCGTGAGCATGGCATGACATATGGCCGCTTCATGGACGGTATCAATAAAGCCGGTATCGAGCTCGACCGTAAAGTTCTTGCCGATATGGCTGGTAACGAGCCCGAAGCGTTCAAGCTGATTGTTGAAACAGCCAAGAAGCACGCTTCAGTGCCGCATACAGTCAAAGCTTAAATCTAGCTTTCATATGAATTAGAAAAGGCCTCGCAATGCGGGGCCTTTTTGCTATTCGGAACTCTCTTTCTTTTCAGGTGTTCTTTAATGGACACATATAGGAGAGAGTTATGTCAGCAGATACTTATGCTATTTCAAAAATCGTCGGCACATCCAAGAAATCTATCGAAGATGCAATTGAGAACGGATTGGCGACCGCTAGCGAAAGCGTTCGCGGTATGAATTGGTTCGAGGTCGTCTCGACACGCGGATATATCGAAGACGGAAAGGTCGCCTATTATCAGGTGACGATCGAATTTGGCTTCAAATACAAACGCTAGAGCGCTGCTGCGGCCTGATCTAGTTTATGTCATGGGTTTGGGGCTAGGCCTTCATTGTGAGCCATCACCTCTTCTAAATCATTGATAAAGCTGTAGAGCTGATATGTCTGCTCCGTAAATGGAAGTGCCCGGCGCGTAATATAAAGCGCTTGGGCGTAATCTTCTTTGGCAGCATAAAGGTTAGCTAAGGGCAGGGCGATAAGAGGGGCGCGCTGAACAACATTGGTCGCTTTGATACGGGCAATAGCCTGTGCAACATCCGGATCCATCCCGTCTGTGTTATCAAGATCTGTCAGGGCCATTTTGACAAGCAGGTCCGCATTATCAGGATAAGCCGCCAAAAGAGGCCGCAAAGTCTTGCGCATCATAGCCCCTTTGGCGTAATTTCCATTGGCAAATTCCTGATAATGAATATGAGCCTGTAAGAGTTTGCCATTAGGAACATTTGGATCCAATGCGAGCGCCATATCAATTTGCTCTCTGGCTTTGACAGCCCACCCCAACATGAATTGTTGCGCGGCATCAGATACCAGTAATGAGGGTTTTAGCTCAGGATCTGTCTCAATTTGGCTACGCAGAGACTTCATAGTTTCATTGATTGAGGCTTGTGATGACGTCAGAGATAAAAGCCTGTATTGCTCAGCGGCCGCTTGGCTTGGCGTTAGGTTTTTAACTTTAACAGAGGCAGTCAATCTTCCAGGCTTTGGTGAATAAGTCGCGATGGGCATCTCGTCTGATGTCGCGTAGCTTTGTAGTATAAGTTTCAAATCTTCTGTGGATTTCCCCAAAACCTCTTCAACAATTTTTTGAAGATCATCCTGTTCGGCCTCTTTCGAAGATTTGAGGGCCGCGTAACTCGTATTGGACATGTTGGGTTTTGTATCAACATTTCCCCCGACCAGATTGATTGTTCGCTCAGCAATACGGTCAAGCTTTTCCATGCCGCCAGCTTGGTTTTTCATATAATGAACTAAAGCCCAGTTTTGCGCATAAAAGAAGGTTGTGTTGCCCGGCCTGCCGGCCCAGCCTTTTGGCGCTATATGAGTCGGAACCGCTCCGAATTCGATTTGGGAAAATGATGAAAATTGAGATTTCAACGGATACCATCCTTTAATCGGATAGCCCATGAGAAGCTGCTGCAAGTCATGCGGCGTGCCAATTCTATACTGCCCGTCTGGGAGCTCCTCATAGCTTGCAAAATATTCGGCAAGGCCTTCCCCCAACCATCTGGGCGTTACTTTCTGTCTGTGCGAAGAGGTAAAGTGATGCACATATTCATGCCGCAGACTATTACGTAACTCTTGGATATCTCCCGCAGCGGCATTTCCGTTTATTATGGCTCTGGGGCCCGCAATTGTGGGTTGGTATATCGCTATGAAGTCCTCACTTAGGTCGAGAACTTTAAAAATATCAGGATCAGACACGATATACATATCAACTCTCTGGTCTGGTGTAGAGAGCGGGATATTATGTATTTCAAATAAGGCAGACCGAAAGCGCTCAAGCTCGGAAATCATATCAATAGCGTTAGAGGTGTCGATTTCGCCTGATAATGTAAAGTTATCTGACTGAATTTGGACCGCGCTCTGTGCGTGGCTTAGCTTGGCGGATATCAGACATAGGCTGATTAAAGCAGAGAGGATAAGGCGCGTCATAGCTAACTGATATAGAAAGCCGCCCTAATCGCAAGTCTAGAGCGCTTCCTGTTTGACATCTCCTAAAATCGACCCTATACGCCGCCCAAATCCGCGCAGTTCTAACCTGCGCTCTGACCTGTGCGACACCCTCAAGGGGACGATGCAGGCGGAGTCCTCCGGTCGACGTTATCGTTCATCGGAGCCGTTAGTGCTATGCGATTGTGAATTAATGAAGGAAATACATGTTCGAGGCCCTTGGCGATAAATTAGGCGGCGTATTTGACAATCTTACGGGGCGCGGTGCGCTGTCGGAGAAGGATGTCAACGCCGCTATGCGCGAAATTCGCGTGGCCTTGCTAGAAGCCGATGTCGCTCTGCCCGTTGTCAAAGACTTCATTGAAAAGATTAAAGTCGAAGCCGTTGGCGAAAAAGTCATCAAATCGGTTAAGCCCGGTCAGCAAATCGTCAAAATCGTCCATGACGCGCTTATACAAATGCTCGGCGGGACGCTTTCTGAAGACGAAGCCGATATCGAGGCCGCCGCGGTTAGCTCTCAATTGAACCTCGCGGGACGACCGCCTGTCGCCATTCTTATGGCTGGTCTTCAAGGCTCCGGTAAAACGACTTCGACAGGCAAAATTGGTAAATTCCTCAAAGAGCGCGGGAAGCGCAAAGTCTTACTCGCCTCGCTTGATACAAATCGCCCTGCTGCGATGGAACAACTTGGCATTTTGGCAGAGCAAACGGGCGTTGGCTTCCTTCCTATTGTGAAGGGACAGTCTGCACTTGAGATTGCGAAGCGCGCGATGAATGAAGGCGCGAAAGGCGGCTATGATGTTGTCTTTCTTGATACAGCTGGCCGCACGACTATTAATGATGAATTGATGGACGAAGTCGCGGCGATTGCTGAGGCAACCCAGCCAATTGAAACGCTCCTCGTGGCGGACGCGCTGACGGGTCAAGACGCGGTTGAGACCGCCAAACGCTTTCATGCCCGCCTCCCGCTGACAGGTCTCGTCCTCACGCGTATTGATGGTGATGGCCGCGGCGGCGCGGCGCTCTCTATGCGGGCTGTGACTGGCTTGCCGATTAAATTTCTCGGGACGGGCGAAAAGCTAGACGGCCTCGAAGCCTTTGATGCAGAACGCTTGGCGGGCCGTATTTTGGGCCAAGGTGATATTGTCTCGTTGGTTGAAAAAGCCTCTCAGGTTATTGACGAAAAAGACGCTGCTAAAATGGCCAAAAAGATGGAGAAGGGGACGTTTGATTTAGACGACCTTGGAAAACAGCTTGGCCAAATGCAAAAAATGGGCGGCATGGGCGGGCTTATGAAAATGATGCCTGGCATGGGCAAAATGAAAAAGCAGCTCGATGCAGCGGGTGGGATTGATGATCGCTTGCTCAAGCAGCAACAAGCCATCATCCTCTCCATGACACCCCAAGAGCGCAAAAAGCCAGACTTGCTTAAAGCGTCTCGTAAGAAGCGTATCGCGGCGGGTTCAGGCATGAGCGTGCAGGAAGTCAACAAGCTTTTGAAGATGCACCGCCAAATGTCCGATATGATGAAGAAGATGGGTAAGGGCGGTATGGCTGGCCTGATGCAGCAAATGGGCGGCATGCCAGGCATGCCAAAAATGCCCGGCGGGATGATGCCTGGTAAAGGTGGAATGCCGAACCCCGCCAATATGGATCCGGCGCAGCTCGAAGAACTCAAAAAACAAATGGGCAATATGCCAAAGGGTCTTCCGGGCCTTGGTGGTAGTCTTCCCGGATTAGGCGGCGGAAAACCAAAGCTCCCCGGTATTGGCGGTCTGCCATTTGGTAAAAAGAAATAACTGAACTGACTAAATTAAACTGAATGCTTATTTAAAGGAAAACATCATGGCACTCAAATTACGTCTCGCCCGTCACGGCGCTAAAAAACGTCCTTATTACCGCGTCGTTGTTGCGGATAGCCGCTCACCGCGCGATGGCCGTTTCATCGATATTGTTGGGAAATATAACCCAATGCTTCCAAAGGACTCAGAAGAGCGCGTTATTCTTGATGTTGAAAAATGTAAAGAATGGCTCGGTAAAGGGGCTCGGCCAACAGAACGCGTCGCCCGTTTCCTCGGTGCTGCTGGTCTCTGGGAATGGAAAGCGGGTAATAACCCGATTAAGGGTAAGCCTGGCGCCAAAGCTGAGCAGATGATCAAAGACAAAGCTGAAAAAGCCGAAGCGCGTAAAGCGGCTGAGGCCGAAGCTAAGGAAGCGGCGAAAGAGGCGGCTAAGGCGGCAGAAGAAGCGGCGAAAGAAGCTGAAGCGGCTGAAAAAGCTGCAGCTGAGGAGGCTAAGAACGCACCTAGCGAAGAGGCTCCCGCAGAGGAAGCCCCTGCAGAAGAGCCAAAAGCTGAAGAGTAGCCTTTCGCAATTAATTAGAGCTCAAACCGAAGAGTTTTCTCTTCGGTTTTCTATTTGACGAGAGATAAGAGGGCGGCGCTAATCATGTCATCTTCTTCCTCATCTCTGAGAGGCGGCAACCTGTCTGCGCAAGCCCGCATCGCTTCAGTGCGTTTGCTGACCTTATAGACCGCTGTCAAATGTTCCGTTTTTTCGCGTGCCGTCATTGATTTTTCGATCATGCTTTCCAGCGTCATGAAGACGGTTTTGACGCGCCGCGCGTATAGTTGCGCAAGTGCTTCTCCCGTTTCCGTCAGGACCAAAAAGAAACTTCGTGTATCTGTAAGGTTTTCTTTTTTAATGACCATATTTGCCTTTTCCAGCTTTGCGACGGCTCGCGTTACTGTCGCGGGGTCATAGCGTAGCATGGCGGCAATATGCGCCGGCGTTAGAGGGGCATCATAAAATTCAAGACAGGCCATGACTCGTAATTCACGCAGTTTGAGCCCATGGGTTTCCCCAATAGAGGGCATGACGCATGTTTTGATTATGGCATCATAATCATCCGCTATTTTTTCGGATAGCGCCTGAAAAGTGGTATCTGCATAGGATTCGGGATTAACCTTGAGTTTTGGTCTTATGTCACGAATGAGTTTGTTTGTGTCATGAGATGACATGCGTAGGCTCCTTGCGTATAGCGATACGCCTTATTGCCCACATCTCTAAGGTCGCGCCCCCCAATGAAATCATTGAAGTTTCAATCATATATTAGGCCCTAAAGGTTAAACATCGGTGAAGGCTTCACGCGTCATCCGTTTCTTTTTCAAGGCCATCATCGAGCCAATGAGATAGAACATTTTCAAGATGCATATCCCATAGAGTATGCGCGATGGATTGTTCCAAGGGCAGTTTGCATGTGACTTCTGAAATAACGGCTTCTCCTTTGTGAACTTTGACCCGTTTTAATTTCAAGGATTGCCCGTAATTGATAAGATGAGGGATATTCATCAAAACCAGCGTATCAGAAAGGCGGTCGATTTGTGTTTCGCAAATCGAGGCATCGATAATTGCAAGATCCGGGGGGTCGGTGACAAGAAGCCTATAGGCTGACGTGACCTTTCCGATGGGCCCAAATATAACTTGGCGATCTTTATAAAGGTGCTGTGCAATGCGGTGCCCGAAAGCTGCATCATTTTGCACAATTAGAATATTTGAATGAATTGTATCTGTCATTTTATAGCCCTTAGCCGGTATTATTTTAATAAAGCCCGGATTGTCAGCGTCGCAACATTCCCCGCGGCAAGCGCCGCATCGTTGATGGCGATATTACAATCTGAAGCGCCGCAATCCTCTTGAAAGCCAGGCGTGTCTATCGTTCCACCGCTAAAGCCTGACATGTCCGCCATCGCGAATTTAAGCGTCCCATCAAGCGTGTTTGTAAAGCTAATATCCTCGGCCGAAGTGCTGTCTGCGGAATTACGAAATATGAATTTATATTCAACACAAGCTCCTGGAATGGCATATCCTTCCATGATGGGCCCTGACGGATTTTCGCAGTCTATGCCTTCTTGATGATGAACTCTAAACTCTGTTGAGGCCGTCAGTTGTGGCGTGTCGATTTGGAAGCTATTTGTGGCGGAATGATCACCTTGTTTTGCCATTTCAAAACTTGTGCCGGAGGTATCTGCTAATAGGGTATCTGCGCCTCTGTCACCTTCTGAATCTCTAAGATAAACGGGCGTGTGCGGGGAGGCGGCTGTACTCGGCTCAAGCGTTTCGGCGATTAAAGTAACCTCACCTACAGCGCCTGACTCAATACCTCTGCCACTAGGGATAGCGCTACGTATTTTGACCCAAATGACAGCGTCTGAGTGAATATCATCTGTGATGGGGTCACCGTCTAAACTGGTGAAGTGGCCATCATCAGCGCCGGGCTCAAAAACGCCGTCACCATCATCAAGGGCTGTAAATATTTGGATGCTGGACACATCAAAATCATCTGACGCACCGTTCATGACGCGTAATTTATAGGCTTGTAGGTCATTCCCCATATTGGAGACAGAGAATAATAATTCTTGATCTGTTGCGCCTGGCACAACTGTTTCATCTCCGAGGGCCGTTACGGTTAGATCAATAATGCGGTCAACCGTAAACGTGATCGCATCATTAGCATTTGATACTGTATCCTGCGTAACGCCGCCGGCTGAGTAATCAAGAACATAGCTATTTGTAACAGTTGTATTGGCGGGTGTCCCAGCCGCAAAAGCGGACGGGCTTATAGCTGCCATTAATCCGCCCATAAGGGTGACAAGTCCGGCCCGTTTTACATTATTTTTAGTCAAGCGGATACGCTCGTTGAAATTACTCATTCTCATCTACCTAATCTTACGAGCGTTTATTCGCTCTTATGTAATAAGAGCCATCCGGGGCCTACTTTGGGAACAAACCCCGGATGGCTTTTTTGCGACTGCCATTGGCTTTGGGAAGTGGTCCTGCAGTCTATGTTACCGTGGGTGCCCTTGGGTGGGCCGCCTCTTTCGATGCTTGTAAGCTAACATGAACAAGACTGCAGAAAAGTTAACAGCAGCAAGAAAAATGATGTAAAAACAATGACTTGAAACTTCAATTAGTTAATTTCAGCTTCAACTAAATTCCTTGAAACTTCAACAATAATCATTGAACCTTCAAGTAAAGCCGTTTCAAATTCAAAAACTATCCAGTTTTATGAGGATTTTATTTGAAATTGCAAAGACCTCTTTTTTTAAAGGCTCCAAAGTTAAACCGCCCTTAACCCTAATTGGTCACCGAATATTAACCCTAATTTCAGCAAATAATTTTTTCTCACAGAGATCTCTTAACAATTATATCTGAAATTATGTCTTGGAGCCTGATTTTGGGCTCACTTTAGGAGGCTTATTCTAATAATTAGGCGTAAGTTTTAGGCAACACACTTATTGGAGAAACACTATGAGCAGCCAGACATTAGAAACAAAGACGTTCACCCCTGTTAAAAATACAATTTTAGCCGTGCGCCGCACGCGCCGTGCCTATCTCGGTTTACATGTCGCGGCCTTTGAGCAAGCACAGCTCGGATTTTCTAAGGCGCGTGAGCTTACAGATGGATTGTTTGAAGAGCTCGTATCGAAAGGTGAGGTTCTTGAAGCTAAAGCAGGCGTGTCTTTTAAGAGCACGCAGGTCAAAATGATCGAAGGTTATAATGAGACGGCGGAAACTGTACGAGATATCTTGCCATCCTCAGGCAATCGCGTTGAAGAGCTTGAAGCAGAAGTTGCCTCGCTAACGGCTAAATTAAAATCCTTGGATAAGCCAGCAGCGAAAAAGAAGGCGGTCCAGAAAAAGACAGTGAAGAAAGCTACGTCACAAACAGCTGTTAAGAAAGCAGCCCCTATAAAAGCTGAGGCCGAAACCGCTCTGGCTGATAAATATGTCTCATATGTCGAAGATGTTCGCGGATATGACAAAGAAGCCGATGCCGCCATCATTAAGAAAATTGTTGATCATTGCGGTATTGCGCTACAAAGCCGTGATGGTCTTTTCGTGGCCTGTTCTGATGAAACAGAGCGCCACACAGTTCGCGATAGTTGGCTTATCAAAAAGCTTGGCGTGACAGGCGAAACACCTGCGTTGGATGCAAAGGTGATGGCTGTGTGCGAAACGATGCAAAAAGACCGCATGAAGTCACGCGTCACATTCTATTACCTTCTGGCGAAAAATGAAGGCAAGCTTGCCTCTCTCTAAGCTTTTGAAGACTGTGCTGAATTTAAAACCCGTCTTTCGAGGCGGGTTTTTTTATAGCTCAATTTTTTAAAAGAGCGATCCTTTAAGACCGTCCAAAACAAATTGCGCCGCTAATGTTGTTAGCAAAACACCTAAGACGCGGGTCAATACATCTGTCACGCTTTTACCCATGAGCTTCATGAGCGGGCCTGCAATGAGGAAAGTGATCAGCGTGATGATAAGGGTGAGCGCCAAGGCCGCAAGAATTGAAATTTGCCCGGCCAATGTTTCTGTCTTGCCCATCATAATTAAAAGCGAGGCCATGGTTCCGGGTCCTGCAATCATTGGAATACCCATGGGGAAAACTGAAATATCTTCGGGGTGAGTAACCTCTTCCAACACTTCCTCTGCGCGGCCTTCACGCGATTCCGTGCGTTTTTCAAACACCATGTTCAAGCCGATAATGAACAGCATGATGCCGCCGGCTATGCGCAGGGCATCGAGGCTTATACCCAATTTTGAAAATATAAACTCTCCGACATAGGCAAAGCCAAAGAGTATGATAGAGGCAATGAAAACTGATTTAAACGCCATCGCTTTTTGATGTTGACGCGATGTTCCATTGGTTAGCGTTGCAAAAATTGGCGCGCAACCGGGCGGGTCAATAATCACAAATAAGATGGCAAAGGCCGAGAGGAAGAGCTCAACTTCAAACATGGCGGCGGCATAGGCCTTTCCCCCGCAAAGGGCAAGGCTTTGTCTTAAGTTGCGCGTCTCTCATCGGTCCCTATCACGAGCCGACTGACCAAGCTTTAAGCGGTGTTTTTGCGTCGGATTGGGCTGTGATTTTGGAAGCTCCTCGAAGATTCTTTACGCTGTCCTCTTGAAACTCAATAACGACTTTCCAATATTGATAAAATGATATCAAAATGATATCAATAAATAGTATTCAAAAGGAGAGCGATATGAGCGAGATTAGAGAGAATGAAGTAAAGTCGATTAGCGGGATTCCGTTTTTACTATTCATGTTAGTGTTACTAGCAGCGGGGCTTTATTTATTTGGGCAGATGCTTGGAGGGGCTGAAAGTAAGGGCGCACGCGTGGCCTGGGTCATTGGCGGTTTTGTAAGTTTTGGGGTTTGGATTACCTTTTTAGGCGGCCTTTATAAAGTTGAGCCCAATCAATCTGCGGTGTTAAGCTTGTTTGGTAAATACGTCGGAACTGTACGCACACCCGGCCTGCGGCTTAACAATCCGTTTTACACAAAAAAGAAGATCAGCTTACGGGTGCGCAATTTTGAAAGCGGTAAGCTGAAGGTCAATGAGTTGGAAGGATCTCCTATTGAGATCGCGGCCATTGTCGTGTGGGAAGTCAATGACTCCGCCGAAGCTGTATTCAACGTAGATGACTATGAGAGCTTTGTGCAAATTCAGTCTGAAGCCGCCATCCGGGCCATGGCGACAAGCTATCCCTATGATCAGCATGGAGATGAAATAAGCTTGCGTTCGCATCCGGCGGAAATTTCCGAGCGCTTGCGCCATGAGATACAGGACCGACTCGCAAAAGCGGGTATCAATGTTATAGAAAGCCGCATTTCGCATTTGGCCTACTCACCGGAAATTGCGGGCGCTATGCTGCAACGGCAACAAGCGGGGGCTATTATCGCCGCGCGGAAGAAAATTGTCGAAGGTGCGGTCGGAATGGTCGAGGATGCTTTGGAGTCCTTAAAAGCGAAAGATATCATTGAGCTTGATGATGAACGCAAAGCCACAATGGTGAGCAATTTGTTGGTCGTGCTCTGTTCCGACAAAGCAACACAGCCCGTCGTGAATACAGGGTCGCTCTACTAAAAGTGGCTGCAAAAAAAGCATATCCCCTGCGCATCAATCCGGATGTGCTCAAAGCGATGCAGCGCTGGTCTGATGATGAGCTGCGCTCCGTCAATGCCCAGATCGAATATGTGCTGCGGGATGCTTTAAGAAAGCAGGGGCGGTTGAAAGAGACAAAATCAGCGGCGGTAAGAACAAATTCGCAAAAGGAGGACTAAATGAGAGATGGAAAATGGCATTATAAAGTTGAAACTTATAAGCAAAGCGTTTGGAGCTATAAGCCTAAAAACGTTGATGCCCAAATTTCTGAAAGGCTTAACCGTTTAGGTATGGAGGGCTGGGAGCTTGTCGCGATCAAGCCTTATGGACATTATACGCAAATGTATTTGAAGCGGCCCTTTTAAACCGTTTTAATCAGGGACAGATTTTCCCCTTATAAGCCGCCAAAGCCTGCGTGCGCTGCGCTTGAAGAAATGATAAGGTGAGCCTGCGAGCTTCATCATACGTCGCATTCGCCGCCAACGTTTCCTCGCGACGGGTTCATATTCCGGTGTTAGATACTCAAAAAAGACCTGGCTGACATTCGCCCAACTATAATTTTGTGCATGGCGAACTGCGTCTTCGCGGTTCAGCTTAAGGCACGCTAGGCAAGCGGCTCTTAAATCCGCATCAACTATGCCAGCCTTACTGCCCGGGATAATATCAACGGGACCAGTCACAGGATAAGCGGCGACAGGCGTGCCCGTAGCCATGGCTTCGATAATGACAAGTCCGAATGTATCGGTTTTGGACGGGAAAACAAAAACATCTGCATCTGCAAAATGACGGGCGAGCTCCGTCTCAAATTTAGCTCCAAGAAAGTGCGCTTCGGGATACGCTTTTTTAAGCTGCTCTAATTGCGGGCCGTCCCCAACAATGACTTTTGAGCCTGGCAGATCAAGTTTCAAAAACGCTTCTATATTTTTTTCAACGGCGACGCGACCGACATTTACAAATATAGGGCGGGGCAAGTCTTTATAGACATCCTTCGGCGCAAAGCGTTTATCGGGATGAAATTCGGCCGTATCCACGCCCCGCGCCCACGGCGCTAGATTAGTAAAGCCTTGCTTATCCAAAAACTCAACCATGGACGGCGTTGTCACCATGGTGCGTCCACCGCTATTATGAAACTCGCGCACAAATTTATAAGGCAGTTTAAGTGGAATAAAGGGAAAGCGGGCCTTTATATATTCAGGGAATTTTGTGTGATAGCTTGTTGTAAAAGGCATCCCCCATTTCAGGCATAAAGCTCGCGCGGCTTGCCCTAATGGGCCTTCGGTCGCGATGTGAACCGCCTCCGGGCCAAATTTAACAATCCGCCGCTCTACATCCGCTTTTGCAAAAGGGGCAAGACGAATATCAGGATAAGTTGGCAACGGCATCGTCCAATACCCATCAGAGGGTGCAATCACCTCCACGATATGACCCTTCGCCCGCAATTGTTCAATCGTCATGGCAAGGGTTCGCACAACCCCATTCATCTGCGGCGTCCATGCATCTGTGACGACAAGAATTTTCATGTTTCAGCCAGCGTGCCTAAGGCATTTTTAAGTGGATTTAATTTCTCTCCATATTTTTTCCAGCGTCCTACGGAGCCGCGGTAGAGGGGCTGCCGAACTTGCACGGAGCTGGCCGTGGAGACAGGCGCTTTATTTTCGTGAAAGCGCAGACAGGCTTCGTCCCAATCCAAACCACAAAATTCTAGCAACCTTCTTGTTTCCCTGTCTTGATGATCAATCATGTTTTCATATCGAATTTCCATAAACCTATTAGCCGGTAATGACTCACGCCAAGTCGTCATAAGCGCGTCATAGGCTTTATAATATTTTGCTGTGTCCTGAAGATCGAATGTATAATTATAATAGGAGTATTTCGTCGCAAAAAGCTGCCTGAAATTAGACAGGCAACTATCCATAGCGCCGCGCCTTAGGGCCACTATGCGTGCATTTGGCAAAGCGCGATGGATGAGGCCGCAATTTAAAAAATTCAGTGGCATTTTATCTGTAAACCGCTCTGCCCCGCGCGATAATTCCTTCGTGGCTCGGATATAGTCATGCCCTATTTGTGTGACAGATTTATTAGAGGCCGCCTCAAGCGTGTCTTTATCCAGCACATATTGCGACGGTGTACTCGCAAGGTGTTTAGTTAGCTCTGAAAAGACGTTTAATTCCCCCGCCGCGATCACGTCGGGATGGGATGATAAAATCCGATCTATAAGCGTTGTCCCCGTTCTGGGAAGACCGACGATAAATATAGGGGCGTCTTCTGATTTAAGCCCCATATCTGCTTTTGTGTTCAGAGCCGTTCTGGCAGCCTCAATCAGCTCGATATCTTGGCTAATATGATAGTCCAATTCGGCTCGTTTGGGCGCTTTGCATTTGATAAGCCAATCCAAACTTTCGCGGTGATCTCCGAGATCCTCAAGCGTTTTGGCGATGGCATGTCCTAGTGTAAGGACCGCGTCTGAGTTGCCCGACAAGCGCTTATATTCCGACTTAAGGTTTTCAAGCTGATTTTGGCCAGCGGTTTGCTTTTTAAGAGAAACAAGTGAGGCCCTCGCCCGAAATAAATCAGGGTCTCTAGCCAGTGCAGTATTGTAATGAGTTTCTGCGGCATCAAAGTCTCCTGAAAATTGAAGGGACGAGGCAAGATTATAATGGAAATTTGCGGGTTGCGGATTGAGCGACACGGCTTGCTTGAAAAAAGGGATGGCTTTTTCATGAAAACCGGTGCGGCTATAAATAACGCCAATCATATCCGCAGTCATCGCGTCATTTATAGGTAAATCAGCGGCTCTATCCGCTTGCTCCCGAGCAGCGGCCTGCCGCCCGATAAGAGTTAGGGCTTTGGCATATTGGGCAATATAAAAGGGATCTTGCGGGGAATATTTTTGTGCTGTTTGAAATAACTCTAGCGCTTTGGGCACATTTTTATGATCAAAAGCAATATGCGCCAAACCGCAATATGGCCGTGGATCTTGAATATTATTCTCAATCATCTTGATACAGAGCGCATGTGCCTTTTTATAAGCCTTAGCTTCGATGAGTGATAATATCGATTGCACAGTTAATCCTTTGTGCTGCGCGCCCAAATATGTGGCGTTTTTGCATCACTTTTCTCTTTTCTGATATCTTTGCAATATAATGAATTGTTTATACAGGGCCAATTGTTATTGCTTTGTGCAAATTGGAGACAAATATGAAAAATAATTACAAACGTAACCTTGCGCAAAGCGTGAGTACATCCGTTCTTTTTGCGGCCGCTATCGCGGCAAGCGTTCCTGCCGTAGCGCAGGTTGACGACGAGATTATTGTAACGGCGACGCGACGGGCACAATCCATTCAGGATATTCCGTTCAATATCGCGGCCGTTGGCGGCGATCAAATTGAACAGCAGGGTTTTGATGATATCGCGCAATTGATCGACTATGTGCCGGGTATCAATATTTTGGACCAGGGCGGGCGTGATGGTAACCGTATTGTTGTGCGCGGTATCAATGCTGATCCCATAGCGGGCGGCGGTGGCGGCGCAGGATCTGACGGCGGCGGTACTGTTTCACCTTATATTGGTGAGATACCGCTTTATGTTGATTTGCGGTTAAATGACCTCGAGCGTGTTGAGGTTCTACTCGGGCCGCAGGGCACACTTTACGGTGCGGGTACAATGGGCGGTGCTATTCGCTATATTCCAAAGAAGGCCAGTTTTGATGGGTTTAGTGCTGAACTGCGCGGTGATGCATATTCATATAAAGAGGGTGACGGTATTTCGACAGACCTTGGCGGAACCGTCAATTATACGATTTCTGATACTTTGGCTTTCCGGGCTTCTGTGGATTATTTGGATGATAAGGGTTTTATTGACTACCCTTACGTTGTTCAGACGATCGGCGTGTCTAACCCTGATCCAGACTTTACAAATCAAGCCGATATTGACGCCAATCTTCGCCGTGTCGAGGATGCTAACACAGAAGAAACATTATCCGGTCGTGCGGCCCTTCGTTGGCAGCCAACAGATGCTTTCGACGCTAACTTGACCTATTATTTCCAGAACGCCAAATTCGGAGGGCGTACAACATCAGGTCTTCGTGGATCTGTCCCGCTAGGCGAATATGAAGCCCCGCAGCGTGTTGAGGAGCCCGCAAAACTTGATACGCGCCTTTTGGCTCTTGAAGTTACAGCAGATCTAGGTTTTGCAGAGCTCACCTCTGCGACAGGTATCTCCCAAGAAAAGTTCCTAGGGCAACGCGATCAAACAGATTTGTTGATCAGTCTGGAATACTCTTACGAAACATTCCCAAGCTTTACAGGGTTTACGCAAGAAGTTGAAAAGAGTGAGCGTTTTAACCAAGAACTACGCTTGGTCTCCCAAAGCGAAGGCCCCTTAAGCTGGATAGTTGGCGCGTTTTATAATAAACGTGATGATATTGGTGTCTCATCCGAATTTACACCTTTCTATGGCGACTTTGCGTTTGGTCCCGGCACCTCTGCCGCGTTGAATGATCTTGAATATTACGCGGTTGGTAAGTCTGAACTCACCGAACAGGCTGCATTTGGTGAAATTGGATATCAAATCACAGATGCTTGGCAGGTGACAGGCGGTATTCGTCTTTATGGATACGAGCTTGATACGGCAGATTCTGTAAGACTCCCGAACAGTACAGATACTGTTACGACCGTGTTCTTCCCTTATTTTGGATGCCCTTCAGATAGTTGCGGTCTCTTTGACCTTGACGATATTGATGACGCCTATGAGGTTGCTGGAAACCAAGACTTTTCTGGTGAGCTTTTTAAGGTGAACACTTCCTATAAGTTTGATAATGGCAATTCAGTTTACGCCACCTTTAGTCAAGGTTATCGAATCGGAGCGTCCAACGGCCTGGCACCATGTCCTGATATCTTTGTTGACGGACCGCAAGGCCAGTGCGGCTTGGTTCCAGGACAGCAATTTGGGCCAAATGCGGGCGATATTGCGCAAATTAATGAGCGTGAGTATTTTCCTGACACCGTTGATAACTACGAAGTCGGGTTTAAGTCGCGCTGGCTAGATGGGGACCTTACATTTAATGCAGCGGCATATTTTATTAAGTGGGATGATATTCAGATCGTCTCGTCTTCGGTAAATGCTGGCCTGACGATTACCGTAAACGGAAGTAAAGCTGAGTCTAAAGGTATTGAGCTTTCCTCAGACTGGAAGATAAACGATAATTTCAGCTTACGCGGCAATTACAGTTTTACTGATGCTAACCTTACGCAAGATGTCTCTGCTTTGGTGCGGACTATTGCTCCAGGCGGCGGTTTTGCTACGGCGTTTGAGGATGCTTCAAGTGGTGATAGACTCCCAGGTTCGCCCAAACATCAGTTTTCTGTTTTTGGTGCTTATGAGCAACCCCTCTATAGCGGTAACTTATTCGTAAATGGCGGTCTGTCCTATCAGGGCGATGTTCTCTCACGTGTTGGGGCGCGTGGCTCTAGCTTAACACTTGATGGATTTGCCCGTTTGAATGCATCTATTGGCTATGAGCAAGATAGTTGGTCATTAACAGCTTATGCTGAAAACCTTCTGGATGACTATTCAGAATCAAGCGTCAACAGCACGTCGCTCTTTAATCAAACAATAAGCGGAGCAAATGTGCGGAGTTTCCGAACCAGTGTTTTGCCTCCTCGTGTTATTGGAGCGCGATTTAAATATAACTTCGGTCAATAACAGCACCAATTCAGCTTCATTTACTAAAACGCCCGTTCAAAATTGAGCGGGCGTTTTTTTATGCCAAGGATTCTTGTATACCAAACTCAGACGCTATGTTGAAAACCGCTACTTTGCCTAAAGCAGAGTCAGGTCATATCGGAGCCGTCATAAAAAATTCACAGCTTTCTTCGTAATTTAAGGAGGTGTTAACTAAAAATTTTCTTTTTTAGCACACTAGGTGTTGACGGATGGAGGCAAATCAACACTATATGTAGTAACGAAACATACCGAAGACATTTCGGGGTTTTCCATTCAGAGTGATATCGAAGCCGTGTCCTGGCGAGACACTTCGGGAAGCTTTGACGTCAAATTTTGAGCCGTGCGATGAGAATCGTCCGCAATTGGGAGTTAAAAGGGGTTTTATATGTCAGAGAATTCAACAAATGCATTTGCTACGACGGACATCAATGAGGATGGCGCAACGCAAGACATAACCTATAAGCCGCGCGTAAAAGCTGCCCCAAAGCCGGTAACAGTCAAAGAGCAGCGCATTGGGACCGTAAAGCAGGTCCGCGCGCGCGATTCGCTTTTAACTGATTTTGGTAAAAAGACGCTTGTTGATCGTTACTTACTCCCTGAAGAGTCCTATCAAGATATGTTTGCGCGGGTGTCTGAGGCCTATGCTGATGATACAGCTCATGCCCAGCGCCTTTATGATTACATGTCACAGCTCTGGTTTATGCCGGCTACGCCTGTTCTTTCTAATGGCGGTGCGGAACGCGGCCTTCCAATCTCCTGCTTCCTAAATGCTGTTGATGATAGCCTTGATTCTATTGTAGGCGCGTGGACAGAGAATGTCTGGCTCGCCTCTAATGGCGGCGGGATCGGGACTTATTGGGGCAATGTGCGTTCGATTGGCGAGAAAATTGGCCGTGCGGGTAAGACATCAGGCATCATTCCTTTTATTCGCGTTATGGACAGCTTGACCCTCGCTATTTCCCAAGGCTCTCTGCGCCGTGGCTCAGCTGCCGTTTATCTGGATATCCACCATCCGGAAATCGAAGAGTTTCTAGAAATCCGTAAGCCGTCCGGTGACTTTAACCGTAAATCGCTTAACCTGCATCACGGCTTGAACATCACGGATGAATTTATGGAAGCCGTGAAAGACGGCAAAGATTTTGCGCTTAAGAGCCCGCATACAGGGGAAACCATCAAAGAAGTGTCTGCGCGTAAGCTATGGCAGAAAATTCTTGAAATGCGTCTCCAGACGGGTGAGCCTTATATGATTTTCTCCGATACGGTGAATGAGGCGCTAGCCAAGCACCAACGCGATCAGGGCCTAAAAGTGCAGCAATCAAACCTCTGTGCTGAAATCATGTTGCCGACAGGCCGCGATAAATATGGCAAGCAGCGCACAGCCGTCTGCTGTCTGTCTTCCGTCAATGCCGAAAAATATGATGAATGGAAGAATGAAGAAGGCTTTATCGAAGACATTATGCGGTTCCTTGATAATGTTCTCGAAGACTTTATCCAAAATGCACCTGAGTCCATGGCGGATGCGAAATATTCCGCCGCGCGTGAGCGCTCTGTTGGGCTGGGTCTGATGGGTTTTCACTCTATGCTGCAAGCCAAGAGCATTCCGTTTGAAAGCGCGATGGCGAAATCTTTTAACAATAGGCTTTTCCGCCACATCCGCCGCGGCGCGGATGCGGCTTCTGTTAAGCTAGCTGAAGAGCGCGGGGCTTGTCCTGATGCGGCCGAAGCGGGCGTAAAAGCGCGTTTTTCTCATAAAATGGCGGTGGCGCCAACGGCCTCCATCTCTATCATATGCGGCGGTACATCTGCCGGTATTGAGCCTATACCTGCCAATATCTATACACATAAGACATTGTCAGGCTCTTTCACCGTCAAGAACCGTCTGCTCGAAGATCTGCTCGAAACCAAAGGTTTAAACACAGATGAGGTTTGGGGCACGATTTTGGAAAATGAAGGGTCTGTGCAGTTCATGGATGAACTGGATGAGCACGAAAAAGCGACCTTCCGCACAGCGTTTGAGATTGATCAACGCTGGGTGATTGAACACGCTGCTGATCGCGCGCCCTATATCTGTCAGGCTCAAAGCCTAAATATCTTCCTTCCGGGTGATGTTGATAAATGGGACCTTCACATGCTCCATTGGCAAGCGTGGGAAAAAGGCGTGAAATCGCTCTATTATTGCCGTTCCAAATCTGTTCAGCGGGCTTCCTTTGCTGGGGCTGAAGATAAAGCTGAAATGACGGATATGGAAAAATCTATGGCCGCAGCCGCGCCAACCGATTATGAAGAATGCCTTGCCTGTCAATAGCGAGAAGTTCAAGAATTTGGGCTGACTTTATGGTTTTGACGTAATTTCGTCACAAATTTTAGATAAGCGCTCCTTACGGAGCGTTTTTTTATGATTATGTGAGATGAATCACGGAAGTTTTAACCTGTTAAGGCTTCCTTAATGTGAATTAAATTAAGTTTAAGATGCATTAGTCATTTTGACGTGTCAAATTAAGTGTATTGTGATAGGATAATGCTACGTAAGGTGGCGTCGTAAGTTAAAGAGGGTCTAAAACTAAATTGTTAGACAGATTTAGGCATAAATCTCGTTTGAAAGGCGAAAAAAAGCGGCTACTCGCTGCGCTTTGTATCATGCCTGCTATTTTGGTTTTGTCTCCTGCTGCATCATTCGCGCAGGATAGCGCTTCAGAGGCGCCCGCACAGATTATTTCTCCAACAGATGGATTAGCTCTAAATCTGGGGACTGAAAGCCCCGATTTTACGTCTAATATCTTTGATCTCCCTGCAGAAAGCGTGGGGTCAACTCTATTTAAGCTCGATTTGGCAGATACGGATTGCCTGACAGGAGGCGAGGGGTGTCTCTCCCGCAGTGAGACATTGGATTTGGGCTATGCAAAAGCTTTTACAAGCCGCAGCCAAAAAGGACTGGATTTATCTTTAACGCCCAGAGCTGCGTTGCGATTTAATGATGAGAGCTCATCTGCAGTTGTAGGCGCGGTCGTTGAGATCGGAGAAGATCTTCGTAAGGGCTCTAATTTTGATAATAATACCTGGTATTTCTTTGCCGGCGCTGATGCAGAAGCCCTGACTTATTCACCTAACTCAGTTGGCCGCCTGACAAGCGGACAATTCCACCTCCAAGACCGCATCATTGTGGGCGATGCCCAAGCGGGACTCGGTTACCGTATTGGTGATGCTGATGTGTCGCTCTCATACCTACGCCGCGAAGCAACAGCGGAAGATTTCAGTTTTAAAGAAGACGCGGCAGCACTCTCCTTCACCTGGAAACGCTAAGACTAGAATTTTTGCGACTTTGCAAAGGCTGTTTTTCAGACTAACTTACCAAAAGACTGTATTAGATCTTTGGGGCCTATGGCGTTATGACACCAGAATATATTTTAAAAGTAATTCTACTGGCCATGGCCTTGTTGCTGGCAGGGTGTAATGACAATTACCATTATAAAGCCGAAGGTCTATCCCCATATTATTATTCTGTGGAGCAACCGAAAAAATGCTGCACAATTATAGCCCATGCCGGCGGAGCTATTGATGGGAATGCCTACACCAATAGCCGTGAGGCCATAGAACGAAATTATGCATATGGAACCCGCCTTTTTGAGATTGATTTTGACATAACTGCTGATGGTCATTGGGTGGCGGCTCATGACTGGCCTAATTGGAAAATGCAAACGGGCTATAAAGATGAATTACCACCGACACGTGATGATTATATGGCAACACCACGAAAATATAAGAAAGTTAGTTGGTCTATTGAGAGTGAATATAATGCAGTCGATGTCCCTTGGATTAATAGGTTTTTAGATAAACACCCTGACGCTTTTATTGTAACTGATATGAAAAAGCTTGAACAATTCCCCGACTTTGTTGATGCTATTATACGGAGCCCAAAACGCGATCAGTTTATTTTTCAGGCCTATTCAATTTCTGACATAGACTTCATTAAAAGCCGGGATCCAAATGCAAAAATAATTTTAACGATGTACCGTATTGGATACCCCGCATCCCTTTTTACAAGTTTGAAAGAAAAAAGAGAAAATTTAATAGGTGTGACAGTTCCAATGAGTTGGGCTTTCATTGATAGCGTAACTGAACGCCTCGTAGAAACGGGCTTACCAATATATTTGCACGGCGCACCTGCAAATATTAATTCACGAGGATTGCATGCCGATTTTGCCGCAAAGGGAATTTCAGGATTTTATTTGGATTAAATTATAGAAACGGATCGGCCCGCTGCAACGAAATATACCTTACATACCTCCTGACATAAATTCACCAGCCAAATCTTCTGTTTATCGGCGATCTATAAAGCCTGAATCTTTGCGAGGTGTGCCTGGTATCATGGATGTTAACCGCGCAGGCGTCGTAACAATTACTAATGCTCCAGGGTCGGGCATTGCAGATGATAAGGCCATTTATTTTTTCATGCCCGAGATTGTCAAGTTTTATACCGGCAAGAAAGTTCAGCTGAAAAATGTACCGACATGGCGCTGCTCTGAGGCAGACTCTTTGAAATATGTGCTTGAGCATTTGGAAGAACTCGTAGTCAAAGAAGTGCACGGTTCAGGAGGGTACAGCACGCCTCGTCGAAGCCGGATTTTACATAGCCTTGACACGTTCTAAATCGGCAGATGATGAATGAGCCTCTATTATTAAATCTTCAGGAAACAGGGCGCAATATGAGGCGCTCCATGATCATTATAACGGCCCTGAGGTCATTGATTTTCTTCTACCGGATCGCAGTAATCCGTCCAGTGTCTTATCTATGATAGACTTGCCGCATTCCAATGCGCGTATCGCCGGCACGGCTTTAACTCGCGAGGTTTGGGAAGCCGTAAATGAGGCTTGGCTTAATATTTGTGCCAGCTTGAAAGCAAGCATCACACCTAAAACACTTCCGGAAATTATAGGTCTCATACGCCGACAAAGTGCTTTAGTACAAGGCGCCCTTCACGGAACGATGCTGCGTAATGATATTTATGATTTTGCCCGCCTCGGTACATTCATTGAGCGCGCGGACAGTACAGCCCTCATATTGGACGTAAAATATTACGTCCTTTTGCCTTCTGTCTCAGTCGTAGGTGGCCCGATGGATAATGTGCAATGGGAATCGATTTTGCGTAGTGTGTCTGTATTACGGTGTGAGTTCAACGGGTCGTCGCAACACTTTAACATTATGAGTTGAAGATGGAGCGATATTATGACGAGACGAACACGAACCTTTTTCACGGATAAACAGAAGTCAGATATTTGGGACAGATGGGAGCGTGGCGAGTCCATGAGTTCCATCGGACGATTATTTGAGCGTAATTTCTCATCAATTATCCGTTGTTATCCTGCACGGGCGGTATCCGTACGCCAGAGCGAAAACGTTCACCTCTTGCTTTGACCTTGACTGAACGAGAAGAGGTCTCTCGTGGACTGAACATTGGATTGTTACTTCGGGCAATAGCGCGAAGCTTAGGGCGCCCCCTTCAACGATAAGCCGCGAAGTTGAACGCCATGGCGGTCTCGCCTTTTATATAGCTACGGCGGCTGACAAAGACGCTTGGGAACGAGCCTGTCGTCCTAAATTGTGTAAGCTGCACGTAGCGCCTTCCTCAGGCAGACTGTTGCCCGTAAACTGCAAAAGAAATGGTCACCGCAGCAGATAGCAGGATGGTTAAAGAGAACGTATCCAGGAGAGACGCCAAAGCACGTATCGCATGAGACTATATATCGAAGTCTATATGTACAGGCACGCGGTGTACTAAAGAAAGAACTCATGGCTCACTTACGCGCTAGCCGCCGGACCATCAGGCGTTCACGCCACGCCA
>NZ_AUAC01000007.1 GCF_000428525.1 Hellea balneolensis DSM 19091
CGAGGAATAATCCTCAAATTTAGACTAGCATACGTGGGAGTCAGTTATGCAAAATTTAGTTACTCGTTTTATTAAAGACGAATCCGGTGCAACAGCCATTGAATATGGCCTGATTGCAGCTCTTATCTCAGTCGCTCTTATCGCTGGCGCACGCGCTATCGGTACTGGCCTTGACGATAAGTTCACTGCTGTTTCATCAGCGATCTCAGGTGAGACTGTAAACACTGGTGAGTAATTTGTTTTAGGCAAATTATAAGATTGAGCCGCGTTTTTGGACGCGGCTTTTTTTTGCCTGAATTTATAAAGTGAAACCCAACATTAACCATAGCTTGGTAAAACGCCTTAAATTTACCGGAGCTCACCCCTTATGTTGCTAACTTTTTTCATCGTTGTGGTCTTTGCGGGCACCATGTTGACCGCTGCGGCAAAAGACGCAACATCCATGACAATACCAAACTGGATCAGCTTGGCTGTGATTGCTGGTTTCATCATTGTGACGCCCTTCATATGGGCGGGTTGGGGCGTGCTGTCTCAACACCTTCTTGTGGGACTGACATTTTTTGCTGTAGGTTTTGCCATGTTTGCCTTTGGTTGGCTTGGCGGCGGTGATGCAAAGCTGATGGCGGCGACAGCCCTTTGGTGGCAGTGGGATGATGCCGCGATATACGTTATATATACAACGTTTTTAGGCGGTATTTTGGCGCTTTTACTAGTCTTTGGCCGTAAATACATACCTGAAAGACTTTTGACAGCACAGTGGGCTCATCACTTATTCCGGGACGAGAAAAAAATGCCTTACGGCCTGGCTTTAGCCGGCGGTGCCCTTTTGACGCTTCCGAAAAGCGATATCTTCCTCAGATCCGTCGGATTTTAAGAATTATCATCAGGCGTTAACACTTTTTTTGCATGCAGTACCTAAATATTAACCATGCTTTATCAAATCAGTCCCTAATATTGTGGGACATAAGGCCGAGTGAGGGATAATGGATACCAAGAGACTTATACTTATTGCAGGCCTTGGATTGGCGGCTGTTGTGGTTTTTACCCAAGCTAAAAAGCTTGGCACTCCTCCGCCTGTTGCCCCTGTCAAAGCAGCGGCCCCAATTATACAAAAAGTTGAATATGTAAAAGTGCTTGTCGCCGCACAAAATCTTCCCCTTGGGTCTCGTTTGAGTGAAGCGGCCTTTGAATGGAAACAATGGCCTGCAGAAGCCGTCAGCCCAGCATTTATATCTAACGATTTACGCCCCAATGCAGATGCTGAACTCCTGAACTCTATTGTGCGATCCCCTATTGTTGTCGGAGAACCAATCAATGAGGGTAAGCTCGTCAAATCGGGCGAGTCAGGTGTTATGGCAGCGCTTTTAAAGCCAGGAATGCGCGCTGTAACAACTAGAATTTCGGTGGACACAGCTGCAGGTGGATTTATTCAGCCTGGCGATCGCGTGGACCTCATATTGACACAAGCTGTTCAGCGTAATCTGAATAATACAAATCAGACTGGAAATCAGCGCGTCTATATTTTCCGATACTATTTTTGAAAACGTACACGTTCTAGCGATTGACCAAACATTTTCGACTTCAGCAGAGAGTGGCGCTACAAAAATTGGTTCTACTGCGACGTTCGAAATGTCTCAAGGTGATGCAGAGCTTTTACAGCAAGCTGTGGCAAAGGGTGACCTTACACTCACATTGCGCGGTATTAGAAATAGCCGTGCTGTGGCGCCGACTACGGCAACTTTTGACAAAGAAGAAACAGATACACAGTCGATGTTGACCGTTTATCGGGGCGGACAGCCTCAACAAGTTGCGATCAGAGGAAACTAATATGTCAAGCAAGACACTCATGACGCTGGCATTAGGAACGGCTGTAACATTTGGCCTCGCGGCGTCCACAATATACACAGCAGACGCTGGAACACGTTCTTATTCGCATATCCAATCAGCCTCCGCTGGGAATGTGAATATACAGTCTCCGGGCCAAAGCTCTAAAAGTCGCTCGATTGTGTTGCCATATTCCAAGTCAACAGTCATTGAATTGCCCCAAGACATGATGGACGTGATCGTTTCAAATCCGGATATTGTTGAGTCTGTTATTCACACATCTCACCGCGCGGTCCTTATTGGTAAGCAGCCTGGTCAGACGAATGCTTATTTTTACGGACATGACGGTCAAGAGCTTCTGAGCTTAGACATTCGCGTCGAACGCGACATTAATGGTCTTACATCATTGATATCGCAACATGTTTCAGATGCGCAAGTTGATGTGCAAGCTGTTAATAATAATATCCTCTTAACAGGATCCGTTCAGAATGCCTCCATGGCAAACCGAGTCGAAAAGCTCGCGATGATGTGGCTTGATGAAAATACCGCTGGCGGCGCAGAGGGTGAGATTGTCAATCTGATGTCTGTAGAGGGTAAAGATCAGGTTTTACTGAAAGTGCGTATTGTTGAAATGCAGCGGTCAGTGACTAAACAGATGGGTATAAACCTAAATGCAATTGGGCAATTAGGCGATTCAACAGTGTCTCTTATCAGTAACTCAGCTTTAAATACGGGGGCTGGGCTAGATGGCTCATTTAACTGGAACAATACAGGCGGCGGTAATCTAAGTTCTCTGGGAGCTGGATTGCAAGCTTTAGAGCGGGTTGGTCTTATACGCACGCTTGCAGAACCAACGCTCACAGCTATTTCAGGCGAAACAGCAAATTTCCTTTCTGGGGGAGAATTTCCCCTCCTTACGGGTGTTTTCGTGGATGAAAATGGCCGACTTCAGCGTGAATTTGAATTCAAACCTTACGGTGTGGCGCTTGGCTTTACGCCAGTGGTTCTAAGCGAAGGGAGAATTTCACTTAATATTTCAACTGAGGTCTCAGAACCTACTACTGAGGGGGCTTTTGAAACGGGCGGCTTATCCTCTGATATCCTTGGTTTAAGAATTCGCCGCGCAAATACAGTTGTTGAGCTTCCTGCAGGAGGAAGTCTTGTGATTGCAGGCCTTATTCGTGAAGAAAGCCGCCAATCATCAGACGGTATCCCAGGCGCAAAAGATATACCCGGCTTTGGGGCGCTGTTTAGAAACAGAGATGATTTAAATACGCAAACCGAGCTTGTTGTGATGGTCACGCCTTATCTCGTGGATCCAACGCACCCTGATAAATTACAAACGCCACTTGATGGTTATGTGCCTGCGAGTGATTTGGATAATCTTTTGCTTGGTAAAATGAATAAAATCTACGCTGCCAACGGTAAGCCGAAAATCAGCGCTGACTCACTCAGTGGACCTTTTGGTCACGTGGTAGATTAAGGAGAGCCTGATGATGAAATATAAGAGACATCTTGTCAGATCAGTCGGCTTAACGTTACTTGTGAGCGCGGTCAGCGCGTGTTCGACACCTTCAACTTCGACGCCTCCAAGTATCTTCAAAAATAAGGTACAGGTCGCAGAGTCTATAGAACGCCTAGAGCTGTATACACGGCCAAATGGTCTCGAGCTCTCCGCGCGCGATCAAGCTGCTGTAAGTCAATTTCTACAAGCTTATGGACATGGGGGTAACGGGCCGCTTTACATCAACGTTCCGAGTTCAGCACAGGCTGGACTTGGTTCGCAGCAAGCACAAGCTCTCATACGCCAAAACTTATCAGCTATAGGTTTGGGAGGCGCAGCTGTTCAGACAGGACAATATCAAGCTGCTTATGGTAGCCCTGCGCCAGTTGTCGTATCTTACCGGACACTTAAAACGATTCCGCAAGACTGTCGCCATTTAGGCGATATGACTGATACATTTGCAAATCAGCCTTATGATAATTTTGGATGTTTCCACACGGCAAACTTGGCCGCAATGATTGGCGACCCTCGCCAACTATTAGAGCCTTATGCCATGACTATTCCTGACTCTCAGAGGCGTCAGACTGTATATGATAAATATATTAAGGGCGAAAACCCTGCTTCTGCACAACCTGACAGACAACAAGTTTCTGTAGAAGATTAAGCCCTATCGAGTGACGGACCCAACCGGATGAATGCCATGAAACAGACCCCAAAGCAGATGACGAGCCCGACACCCGGCGCTCCTGTACCGTTACCTAATCCAACGCGGGCTCCAATGCCGGCCAATCCGCCTATGCCGATGGCGTCGCCGCAGCCTATGCCAAACCAACACATGCCGCGTCAGACTATGTCGCCGCAGCCTATGCCGCAAATGCAGCCTGCGCCGCCGATGCCGCAACAACAGATGATGCCACAAGCGAACATGCACGGACAGCCTCATATGCATACGCAGCCACAAATGCATGCTCAGCCTATGGCTTCGGCGGTTGTGCAGCCTTTGGAGGAACTAAACCGCGAGGGTGGTGATAAAGCGTTACCCCAAATTTCTATTCATGCCTTTTGTGATCGCCAAGAAACGGCAGGGGTCATAAATGAGTCTTCGCGCGATTGGCGGATGAAGCGTACGAATATGAAAATCTATATGGGTGGTCTATCGTCTGCTATTGAATTTTATCACAAGGAAAACACGCCTAGCTTGATTTTAGTCGAATCAGGTATGCGCGGGACTGAGCTTTTCTCACAATTAGAGGAATTGGCATCAGTCTGTGATGCTGGGACAAAAGTCGTGATTATAGGCGCCGCAAATGATATTCGCCTCTATCGTCAGCTTATGGATAAAGGCGTTAGCGACTATATCGTACCGCCATTTCATCCTATTAGTCTTATTAGGTCTATGGGAGAGCTTTATGCGGATCCTGATAAGCCATTTATTGGACGTGTTGCGGCCTTTTTTGGTGCAAAAGGCGGCGTAGGCTCCTCCACACTGGCTCATAATATTGCTTGGAGCCTGTCTGAACGTATTCAGCAGGAAACAGCTTTAGTCGACCTTGATTGCTCATGGGGAACGACAGGCTTGGACTTTGCCTATGATGCAAGCCAAGGCCTTGAAGAAGCTTTGGCGGAACCGGACCGCTTGGATGAGACATTATTGGATCGGATTATGATCCGCCACACACCTAAGCTATCTATTTTACCGACGGCAGGATCTTTGAATCAAAAAGCGGTCATGACGCCTGAAGCTTATGAAGCTGTTGTCAATGGCGTGCGGTCTATCAGCCCTCTTACAATATTAGACATGCCTCATTATTGGTGCGATTGGACGACGAATGTTCTCATTAATTGCGACGATGTTGTGATTACGGCCACGCCGGACCTTGCGAACTTACGCAATACGAAAAACCTCGTTGATTTTCTGAGGGCGCAACGTCCTAATGATGCGGAGCCTATCCTTATCCTGAACAAAACAGGCATGACAAAAGGATCTGAGATTTCAGTGAAAGACTTTGCGTCTGCCGTAGGCCTTGAACCTGCGCTTGTTCTGGGGTTCGAACCTGAAATTTATTTTGAAGCGTCCAATGATGGTAAAATGCTTACAGAAGTCAAATCAGCTGCACAGCTTGTCAATGGTATCGACTACATTGCTCAAAGGTTGAAGACTGGCAATTTTAACTCAGGCCCTTCTGGCGGAGTGGCAAAAGGAGGCTCTTTATTGGGCAAGCTCTCAAAATCAAAAGCTGACGGTGCCGGTAAAAAAGAAGGTAAGTCACTCTTTTCCTTTAAGAAAAAAGGAGCGTAAACGCTCATGTTTGGTAAGCGCGCAGAGACTAGTAGTGCAGCCCTAAAGGCCCCGCCATCAGTTGAAAAAGAAATTGTTAAAAAGGTCGAGCCCACGGCGGCTCCCGTGCCTCAAAGTGGCAATGCTAATCGTGGAGCGCCTTCTGAGGAATATTATGAGACAAAGGCGACGATCTTTAACGCGCTTTTTGAGACAATTGATGTTACTGCGCTCGCAGGTATGCAGCCCGATAAAGCGCGCGAAGAAATTCGTACAATTGTCGATGAAATTATCGCTATTCGGAATGTACGTCTTTCCGTTGCAGAGCAAAATCAATTAATCACTGAAATTTGCGATGATATTCTTGGCTATGGTCCATTGGAGCCTCTTCTCGCTCGCGATGACATTGCCGATATTATGGTCAACGGCGCCAAGCATGTCTTTATTGAAACAGGTGGTAAGATGCAGAAAACGAATATTCGTTTTCGAGACAATACACAGCTGATGAATATTTGTCAGCGCATCGTGTCTCAAGTAGGCCGCCGTGTCGATGAAGCCAGTCCTATTTGTGACGCGCGTCTGCTAGATGGCTCACGGGTCAACGTTATTGGGCCGCCGCTTGCGATTGATGGCCCCGCGCTTACTATTCGTAAGTTTAAAAAGGACTCACTGAGGTTAGGTGATTTGGTAAATTTCAAATCTATCTCTCCCGCTGGTGCACGTGTTCTCGAAATTATTGGTGCTTGCCAATGTAACATTATCATTTCTGGCGGTACGGGTTCGGGTAAGACCACTCTTCTGAATTGTTTGACCAGCTTTATTCATCCCGATGAGCGCATAATCACCTGCGAAGACTCGGCTGAATTGCAGCTCCAGCAGCCACATGTTGTACGCCTCGAAACACGTCCGCCAAACCTTGAAGGCAAGGGTAAGGTCACCATGACGGATTTGGTGAAAAACTGTCTGCGGATGCGTCCTGAACGGATTATCGTGGGTGAGGTACGTGGACCCGAAGCCTTTGACTTGTTGCAAGCTATGAATACGGGCCATGATGGTTCGATGGGAACACTCCATGCTAACTCGCCTCGCGAAGCACTCTCACGTATTGAATCCATGATCACAATGGGCGGCTTCTCATTGCCCGCCAAAACAATTCGCGAAATGATAACGGGTTCTGTCGATATTATTGTGCAAGCGGCCCGTCTTCGCGATGGCTCCCGCCGGATTACACATATTACCGAAGTTATCGGTATGGAAGGTGAAGTCATCGTAACGCAAGATTTGCTAACCTATGAAATGGACGGTGAAGATGCTCAGGGCAATATTATTGGCGAGCACAAGTCTACGGGTATTGCGCGTCCAGTATTCTGGGATCGTGCGCGTTACTTCAACCTCGAAAAAGAGCTAGCCGAAGCCTTGGAAGCTGCTGGTAGTTAAACTATGGAGCCAAACACTCTCATAGCACTCGCCGCCGCCGCCGGTATATTCTGCCTTGGGTTTTTGTTGTTGGATAATGGGTCTTCGAAAGGCGATGCTCGTATCAAGCAGCTTTCAGGCCAGCAATCTGGCAAAGCGGGATTTTTATCAAAACTCAAATCTGAAGATGGCGGTAATCGCCGAAAACAGATTGAAGAAACGCTTGGAAAAATTGAAGAGCGTCAAAAGACAAAAAAGAAAAAAGCCAAAGCTCTTCCGGCGCGCCTAATCCAGGCGGACTGGTCAATGAAGCCTCAAACATTTATGGTCATGTCACTTATTATTGCGGTGATAGCGGGCGCTGTTCCTTTTGTGCTCGGGATGAAGCCGCTTTTTTGTTTGGGGTTGGCTGTGGGCCTAGGCTTCGGGATGCCGCGTTTTTTCTTGAATAGCGCCATTAACCGCCGTCAGAAAAAATTCACTTCTCATTTCGCGGATGCGATGGATATTATTGTTCGCGGCGTCAGAACTGGTTTGCCATTAGGCGACTGCCTGAAAATTATTGCCCATGAAAGCCCTGACCCTTTGGGGGCGGAATTCCGCCGCGTCGTTGAGGGCGAGTCCGTTGGTGTGCCTTTGGAAGTTTGTCTAGAGCAAATGTACGAGCGCATGCCGATTTCTGAGGTGAACTTCTTTTCAACAGTTTTGAATATTCAAAAGACGACAGGTGGTAACTTGGGCGAAAGTCTCGCCAACCTTGCCTCTGTTCTGCGTGGCCGTAAATTACTCCGTGAGAAAATTAAAGCGCTCTCAGCGGAAGCTAAAATGTCAGCCATTATTATTGGTGCTCTGCCAATATTCGTTGGGGGTCTCGTGACAGTTATTGCGCCCGATTATATGGAAGAGCTTTATACAACGCCGACAGGTCACAGAAACCTGATGATCGGGGCGGGCATGATGGTACTAGGCACAGTCATGATGCGCAAAATGATTAACTTTAAGTTCTAGGGAGGCCGCTATGGGTGCTGAATCAGTCGCAATGTTCCAAAACGCAGCTTACCTTGTAGTCGCTTGTCTTGTTGTTGCAACGCTTTACACAATCTTTGCTCCAATGCTTGAAGGCGATAAGCTCAAGAAACGTATGGACTCCGTGGCGAGCGCACGTGAAGGATTGCGCAATAGCCGCATGGAGCAATTAAATAAAAAAGCGGGCCTCCGTACGGAGAGTAAAGGCTATATCAAGGATATGGTTGATAAGCTGAGCCTTGAAAGGCTTTTGGAAGCGTCCGACCTTAAAGACAAGCTCGCCCAAGCGGGCATGCGAGGACAAAAACCCGTATATACTTTTTATATTTTCAGACTCGCCTTACCTATTGCGGGATTACTCATAGGCCTGATTTTATTTGTGGGCCTCAATATATCTGGCTGGCAAATGTTGCAGCGAATAGCCATGACAGTGGCTTTGACCTTATTTGGATATTATCTTCCTGCGATTTTTGTAAAAAATGCTGCGGGTAAACGGTTGGCGTCGATTGTACCCGTTTTTCCCGACGCGCTCGACTTATTATTGATTTGTGTGGAATCTGGTATGTCTGTCGAACTTGCTTTCAACAAAGTTGCGGAAGAAATGGCTGAGAACTCAGTAGAGCTCGCAGAAGAATTTTCCCTAACAACGGCTGAATTGTCTTTCTTGAGTAGTCGCCGGATGGCTTATGAAAACTTCGCGCGGCGAAATAACCATGTAGGTATGCGCTCAGTTGCAACGGCGCTCATTCAAGCCGAACGTTATGGTACGCCGCTCGGAGATACTTTGCGGACAATGGCGAATGAAAACCGTCAAATGCGGGTTATGGCAGCGGAGAAAAAGGCAGCCTCTCTTCCTGCTAAGTTGACGGTTCCGATGATTTTATTCTTCTTGCCGGTTCTCTTTATTGTAATTCTAACGCCAGCTTCGATGCGCCTCATGGGTGCCCTCAGTTAGAATTAGCCATCTGATGAAGTTATAATCATAAAAAAAGCCTCTGTTTCAACGCAGAGGCTTTTTTATATGTATAAGAGAGACGTTTTATCTGCGGCGTCTGTTAGGCGCGCGTCCTTGATCTTGTATCTGTCCGTAATATTGCTGTTGTGTCGGAAGATAATTTTGAGGCGGTTGAGCTTGATAGGCTTGCGGCGCGGTTGGCGCGGCGCCTGCAAGTTGTGGCCCGCTGGCTTTTGGGCCTAGCCCGCGCGATATTTGCTCCAGAACGGAACGTTGCTCTAATGTGGGTTGGGATGTGTCTTGAAGCGGCATGACGACTTTGCCGCGTTTGGATTGTTGCGCGGCGAGGCGGGCGGCATCAGATGCTGTCATGGGAGAGCTGTTTCTCGCAGGGTTTTGCCCGCCAACGGAGGCTGTCGCATTTAACGAGCGGCTAGGATATTGGCCCGCGCCATATGTTTGTTTGCGAGTCCCTCGCTCGGAACTTGGTATACCTGAAAGCTGTTGCTGACTTGGCGTTGACCGGCGCGGTTGGTAGCTTTGCGCTGCGGGGTAACCTTGAGGCGCTGCATTTGCCTGTTTTTCATAAGCTCCGATGCCGGATTTATAGGCGCCTGATTGCTGCGCATGTGAGGTTTGGGGCGCGGGGCGTAAACTCGGAGTCGCCTTCCGCCCTGCATAACGTTTAGCTTCATCGTCTTTGCCTTGAAGCTGTAAAATAAGCGCCAGATTTTGCCGAACAGATTGACTGGCGCCCGGAATAGCCACAGCGCGGCGTAACCACCCTTCTGCGGTAACAGGGTCACCGGAGAGCGCAAAGCTAAGCCCGACATTGGCCATAACATTTGGATCATACGGAGTAATTTGCAGGGCTTTTGCATAGTGTTTTCTGGCAAGGTCATAATCTTCTTGCTGGTCAAGCGCAGCGCCTTTGAGGGACCAGAGTCGGGCGTATCCTGGGGCAGTTCTTAAAGCATCATCTAAGGGTTTCATTGCTTCTTGTGCGCGCTCAGCCGCTATAAGGCCCGCAGCAAATTCCGCTGTCAGATAAGGGTCGCGCGGATAAAGGGCCCGAGTTGTTTGCGCTATTTCGATTGCGCGCTGCGGATTGCCAAGTTTTCTAACAGCTGCAGACAGCTTAATTGCGCTCTCAAGATCTCCCGGATTAAGTTCATATTCGCGAGACCAGAAGGCGGCTTGGGCAAAGAGTTCCTGCGTTTCTATATTATCACGCATTTCGCGGGAGGCTGGCTGAAAGTTAGAACCTTGCAGTGTTTCCGTCATTTCCTGCTCGGCATCCGTATAGCCCGGCGCAATCGCGCAACCTGCTAAAGTGAAAGCAGATACTGCCATAAGTAAGCTAGAACATAAAGTAGATCTCAAAAACATAGAGTCTCCATAGGAAAACCACGGTTGCGCCGTGATAAGATTTCGTTAACAAACGTAAACACAGACAGTTAACGAGACGTTAGCAAATTCAAGATGCGGAGCCCCAATGTCAGCTATTTTTGCGACCCAAGATGATGTCACAGCAAGTGCTGTCGTCAAAGATATCCACGTCGTAAGGCCCGAATCTTGGCCTGAGTTGAAGTTGGGCTTCTCTGCCGCGCAGCAAGCTTTTGCCGAAGCACGGCAATTTACTGGCGAGTCTGGCCAGAAATTGCAGTTACCTAACTCTAAGGGTGAAATTGAATGTGTCCTTTATGGAGCCGGGTCTGTCGAAACAGATGTCCTAGGGCCAATGCGCGCCGGAGGATTATCAAGCGGCTTACCTGCAGGATATTACAAATATGCTAGCCTTCCTCGGGATTGGAATATCAATTTAGCGGATGTCGCTTGGGGAGTCGGGGCTTATAAGTTTGAAACTTACCTGCCTTCAAAGACGGAATTTCCAACGCTTGTTATTCATGACACGGACAGGCTGATTGAGACTCGCGCCTTGTCTGAGGCCACGCATCTATGCCGTGACCTCATAAACACACCTGCAGGCGATATGGGCCCCGTGGCCCTCCATCAAGAGGCGGCGGATTTGGCCTCAGAATATGGTGCCGATCTGACAGTGACGATGGGAGAGGACCTTTTAAAAGAAAATCTGCCGATGATTCATGCTGTCGGTCGGGCTGCCCATGAAGCGCCTCGCTTGGTCGAGTTTGAGTGGGGTGATAAAGATTACCCGCGCCTCGCCCTCATCGGTAAGGGGATTACCTTTGATACAGGCGGCCTCAATATAAAAAGTGCCTCGGGAGCACGCATTATGAAAAAAGACATGGGCGGGGCTGCTCATGCTTTGGCTTTGGCGAAAATGATTATGGCGAATAATTTGCCAATCCGTTTACACTGCTTGGTCTCTATAGCTGAGAACGCCATTTCAGCTGGAGCTTACCGTCCGGGCGATATTTTGACATCGCGCGAAGGCCTCACGGTTGAAATCGATAATACAGACGCGGAAGGCCGTTTGGTTTTGGGAGATGCTCTTACCAAAGCAGCTGAATCAGAGCCAGTTTTAATGATGGACTTTGCGACCTTGACAGGGGCAGCGCGTGTGGCTTTAGGGCCAACATTGCCGCCTTTCTTTAGTAACCGTGAGGCCCCAGTTACAGATGTGCTTGCACACTCCAAACAACAATATGATCCCATTTGGCATATGCCGCTCTGGCAGCCTTATAATTCCATGCTCAGCTCACCCATAGCTGATATGAAAAATTCAGGCGGAGGTTTTGCGGGCGCGGTCACAGCGGCGCTATTTTTGGAGCGCTTTGTTAAAGGTCGTCCTTGGATGCATTTTGACGTTTATGGTTGGTGCCCCACGTCCTATCCTGGACATCCCAAAGGCGGTGATATGTTTGCGTTACGGGGGCTGTATCATTGGCTGAAAGCCGGCGGTCTAAATGGCGACTTCTCGTCTTAAGGCTGTCGCGGCCCAGCGGTTTATATGGCCTGAAATAGCCGCATGGGTCGCTATCGCAATGAGTGTTGTTATCGCGATACAGCATCCAATAAGCGGCCATCCGTGAAGCTCCGGATACATTAAGATAAGAAGTTGCGATGTTGGCCAATTGGCCAAATAAAGCCCGAGGACGATATTGGGCCAATTATTCATCCAGGCTGTAACCCGCATTGGTGTCTGGATGATAACAATTGCAAGATAGGTCCATAACAGAGTGCCGGTAATTTCAATCCCTGGTGTCCAAGGCAATACGAAATATTGAACTAGCGCCAAGCTTAAAAGCATCATAAGCACCGCGCTCTTTCCTGTGGCTGTACTTGGAAGTTTATCCTGCCATCCATAAAGTGCAGCCCCTGCAAGGAAAGCATAGGTTAGGCGAAGACCTGCAAAGGCCGGGAAAACTGCTTCGAAGCCGTTCTTGGCGGCGAAATAGCCCGCCACACCATAAAAAACAGTCCCGAGAACCGCTAAAATCAAAAGTATATGCTTGGACTTTAGAATACCAAGGCGCCATCCGAGAGCCATAGATATATGCGCAAGAGCGCCCCAGCGGAATGTCCAAATGGCTCCCTGTATGAGGCACATATATTTGGCATCATCCAACAAACCCGGAAGCCTCGCGCCAGGGTCTATGCATAAAACTGTCAGAAAGAAATAACGTGTCAGCTTAACGACTTCTTCTGCAAGAGGGGCGTCAGTGCGGCAAAAAATAGGATATATGACGGTAACAGTCGCCAAGGTAAAAGCGGCCAGTAAAGGCCCGTTACGTAAGATACGAGACATCAAATAACGTATAGATGACCCGTGCCGGGTTAGACTGCGTACAGCTAAATAACCTGAAAGACAGAATAGGATTTGAAGGCCAAACCAACTGGGGTCATAGCCCAAATGCCTCAAGACTTCATATTGGTCATCCAGAGGAGACATGGTTGAAGCGTAGCCAATCGCGATCAAAAGAACGATGATCGTTCTTACGGCGTTTAAACGTGTTAGAGGCATTTGTGCCCATTTTTGTGTATCTGCTTGCTGCATGCCAGCCTTTAAAGCCCTGAATTTCTAAATAAGCCTAACCCAAAAACATTAAAAATTTGCTTGTGTTTGAATCACTTAGGACGATGCAAGAAACACACCGCGAATTGCCGCTTGACCCAAGAATCCTGGTTATGCGAGTCAAGTGACATCAGTGATTTGTTTTGAGGGAAAATAACAGGTTTTATGTCTGCGTCAGCCAACACAGCCCGTATGAAGCGTAGTGACGCGCTCTCATTGTGGCATCGCGTGACACTGGAAACTGTCATTGCCCAGGGCCCAGACTTATCAACACGGCAGCTCGCAATACTCATGTCGGTTTACTTGGAAAGCACAAGCCATACGGTTAAATCGCTTTCGGAAAAGTTAAATGTGACTAAGGCCGTTATTTCGAGAGCTTTGGATACGTTAAGTAAATATGGGTTTGTCGCTCGTGCGCCTGACCCGTCTGACAAACGGTCAATTATCGTGACACGCACGTCGGCAGGTATTCTATTTCTTCAGCGTTTCGCAGATATTATCCAATCTGAAATTCACTTAGGTGACGTGTCGCGCGTCGCGGCATAGTGCAGCGTTCGGATCCTCGTTTATATATTCCGCGCCAAAAAGGCCCGCATCTGTCCACGCGAACGGTAACGGTGCCAATCGCTCCGCTTCACAGCAAAGCCTCTAAGCACTCTGGTCAAGATACGCAGCTGCTCTATGGGCATCACTTTGACGTTTATGAGGTCAAGAAAGGTTGGGTATGGGGGCAGGCTAAATCCCCCTTAAAAGGTTCAAAAGAAAAGGGTTATGTAGGTTTTGTGCCATCGCGTTTTTTAGAGGAGGCCAAGGTTAGAGCCACCCATATTGTGACAGCTCTGAAAGCTCCAATGTTTACAGCGCCGGATATAAAAAGTCATATTGTGCAATCCTTGCCTCTGGGCGCGCATGTGAAGGCACAGGAAGAGCAGGCTGACTTTCTTCAAATTGGGGCGGGGGGATATATTCACCAAAATCACGTGAGAGCGATAACTAAGCCCTACTCAATTTCAGATTATGTCGAAGTGGCTGAGGCGCATTTGGGATTACCTTATGTGTGGGGTGGTATCAGTACGGATGGTCTTGACTGCTCAGGTTTAGTTTTATCCGCCCTTCGTGCGACGGGGCGTGACGCCTTACGGGATACAGATATGATGGAAGCAACGCTCGGACATCATTTGCATATTAGTCAGCGCGGCTTAAAGCGTGGTGATTTGATTTTTTGGAAAGGCCATGTTGGTATTATGCAAACGTCGGGGCGCCTACTTCATGCTAATGCTTATCATATGTGCGTTTCCACAGAGCCTCTACGTGAGGCAGCTCGTAGAATAATGGAACGTGGAGGAGGGCCGATGACCGCCATTAAGCGGTTATAGCCCTATTGTTCTGTTGTCGTTTCGGTGGGGTCTCCGGCGGGTTCTTCAATGACGACTTCTTCAGCCTCGACAATAACTTCTGCAACTGCTGCGGTGGGCTGATCCATAGGCGCGTCAGCGGCCAGACGAAGCAATTCAATAACAGCAGCACGATCGGCTTCTTTCTTTAGGCCTACAAAATTCATATTAGTACCGGAAAGGTATTTAGTTGGTTTCGCAAGGAAACCATCAAGTTCTTCATAACCCCAGACAAGTCCTGATCCAGCCATGGCGCCAGAATATTTAAAGCCTGCATGTTGGCCCGCTGTCGCGCCGACAACATTCCACAGATTTGGTCCTGTTCCATTAGCGCCGCCATTGTCAGCATTGTGGCATGAGGTGCACTTTTTAAAAACTTTCGCCCCGCGCTCAGCATCCATAGCGGCTACCCATTCAGGCTGGGGGAAAGGGAGAGGCTCCGCATCTCCAGAGTCTTCGACGATCATGGGCCCAACAGTATAGGCCGGAGTTTCGGGCATGTCAGAATGCATGAAAAAATGCGGCGCTTCCCGCAATAGCATGACGCCTAAAGCTGTGGCTAAAACAGCGCCCGCAATTTTGTTAAAACCAAGTTCGTCCATGACGTCGTCCTTTAGTCGTTCCAAGCCTGATTCCAGCCTGTCGTTTGTTCTCGGTCTTTTATAAACTTCTGCCGTAAAAGCAAACTGAAAACCTCTTGCGGCGAACCGTCGCAAAGGCTTTAAGGCTTATTGGAAAAACAAGGAAGACCAAAGCTATGACAGAGGCCATTGTCTATCAGGGAGAACCCGGCGCATATTCTCATCTGGCGTGTCGGGACGGCTTTCCATATATGACACCCAAGCCTTGCGCGAGCTTTGCAGCGGCTTTTCGGGACGTCAGTTCAGGCGCGGCTAAGCTTGCCATGATACCTGTGGAAAATACTGTCGCGGGGCGTGTGTCAGATATCTATCATTTACTGCCTGAAGGCGGGCTTCATATCATTGGTGAACAATATTTAGCTGTGCATCATCAATTACTCGCAGTGCCAGGCGCTAAACTGACAGATATCAAGACCGCGCGGTCACATCCGATGGCCTTGGGTCAAGTGCGTAAACGCCTTTCTGCGATGGATATTCGTCCCGTCAATGATGTGGATACGGCGGGGGCAGCCCGAGCGGTTGCCGAGCTTGGGGATATATCTGTGGCTGCGATTGCCTCGACATTAGCGGGCCAAACGTATGGATTGGATATTTTAGCGGCTGATATCGAAGATGCCTCCCACAATACGACGCGGTTTTTGATTTTGGCGGATGCGCCGTTGGAGATTTCAAAAGCGGAGGGGCCTGTCGTCACAAGTTTCGTCTTTAAGGTGCGGTCTGTGCCATCAGCTCTGTATAAGGCCTTGGGCGGCTTTGCGACAAATGGCATAAATATGACTAAACTTGAGAGCTATATGGTCGGGGGCTCTTTCCAAGCCGCGCAGTTTTATGCCGATGTTGAAGGACATCCCGAGGATGATGGAATGAAGCATGCGCTTGAAGAGCTGTCTTTCTTTACGGAATCCGTGAGCATGCTCGGCACTTATCCCGGCCATGCCTCACGCTACAAAACTCAAAATACACAAAAGTGTTAGAAGGACGTGTTTTGTTTATCGGGGTGTTTCTGAGTAATTACCCAATATGAAAATTGTTATTACAATAATTGCGCTATTGTTTACCGCATTCTCTGCCGCTCCCGTTGTTGCCAAAGACTCAGTATATACGTCATGGCAGAATAATTTGGCCGTCGGTGGGTATGACACAGTGAGCTTTTTCTCGGGCAAACCGCAACTCGGGAAGAAGAGTTTTACTTTTGACTATGCGGGCGCAAAATGGCGTTTCGCAACACGCGGAAATTATGATTTATTCAAAACCAACCCCGAAGCTTTTATGCCGCAATATGGCGGTTATTGTGCTTGGGCTGTCGCGAAGAACAAACTTGCTAAAGGCACACCAGACTATTGGCATGTCGAAGATGGAAAGCTGTATTTGAACTTCAATGCCCGCATCAAAAGACGTTGGGAAAAAGATATTCCCGGGTTTATAGATGCGGCGGAAGAAAACTGGCCTGAAATATTACAGGACTAAAAAGAAATAATAAGGGGATACAACATGGATAAATTCAAAAAAATATTACCGATTATACTGGCCCTCATATGTAGTGCTGTTTTTCTGGACAGCTTACGTTTCAAATTTACAAATCACCCGAACACGCAAGAAATATTTGGGCGGCTAAATGAATGGGCCGCCAGTCACGGCGCGGACGGTCTTTTTGCGCAAACAGGCCTTTTCTCGCAATATTCAATAGGCGCCGCGGAACTGTTGGCCTCAGCAGCTTTACTCTTAGGGTGTCTTCCGCGCTTTCACAGGCTTCAAGGATTTGGGGCGTTACTGGGGCTAGGCGTTATGACAGGCGCAATTAGTTTTCACCTTTTCACGCCGCTTGGTATCGACCCTAATAACGATGGCGGAGGCTTGTTCTTTATGGCCTGCATTGTCTGGCTCTCTTGCCTGACCTTAGTCATCATACGTCGCAAGCATTTAGCTTATGGCTTAGGCCGCATTGGAGAGGCTTTATTTGGGAAACGAGCTTAGGTCTCTAACCAATGCCTTAAAAGGTGATGCGCGATCGTAAATCTTGGAAGCCTTAAAAAGGCTTCGCCCGTTTTATTATAAACGGCCTGAACCTCGTCTCTCGTGAACCACTTCGCGTCTTCCAATTCGTCTTTATTAATCGTGAGTTCTTTGCTTTCGGCTTCGCAGGCAACGCCCATCATAAGCTGACTTGGCCAGGGCCATGGCTGGCTAAAGATATAGCGCGGGTTTTTGATCCTAATGCCGACTTCTTCAAACGTCTCGCGTGCGACAGCTTCTTCCATGGATTCTCCGGGCGAAATGAACCCCGCTAAAGCGGACATGGCGCCTTCGGGCCACCCGGCTCCACGCCCCAATAAGACTTTGTCGCCTGATAAAATCAACATGATAACAACAGGATTTACCCGCGGAAAATGTTCTGTCTCGCAAGAGGGACATTTGCGTTTTATGCCCCCAGCTTCAGGCTGGCTAACCTGCCCGCATTTTGCGCAAAAGCGGTGGTTGAAATGCCAATCAAGCAGCGACTTTGCGCGCCCCGCCAAGGCCATCTCCTCGGGGGATAGGAAGCGTGTTGCGCTCCGTAGGTCTTTAAAATTATCTTGATGTGTTACATCTTCGGGATTTTGTAATGATGCCGCAAAAAGAGGGGTCTCGCCTTCAAGACCTAAAAAGATAGGGCCCGGATCTATCAGGTTTCGTCCTATAAGTTCGGAAGGATGAATGCGGTGTAATCCGCCTGACTCTCTGAGTGCTGGAGCCCCTTTGTGGAAGATAACACATCGGGCTTGTGGCTTTGCGACAAAAGCCTGAAGCTCTGCAGGTGAGCGCTGTGTCTCAACGTGATCAATTGTGCCGCCGGCAAAAGGCATTGTAAAATTATCTGTCATAAACCGCTCTGTAACGGGTTCAGATAGCTTTGCCTAGTGGGGCTTTTCCCGCTGTTTCACGCGCATGGGCATGTCATTTTCGGGCTGTATAGTAATCCGAAGCTTAGGCCAGGGCACATCTTCACCTGCATATGCAAAACGGTATCTACGCGTAAGCAATGCGATAAGAATAGCCGCTTCTTGCAAAGCGAATCTTTGGCCGATACAGACTCGTTCTCCCACACCAAAAGGAAGATATTGAAAGCGCCCTATTTTATCGCGGGCTGCGCCCAAAAAACGTTCGGGGATAAAAGCACCGGGATTTTCCCAAAGAGTTTCATGACGATGTAACTGCCAAGTATTTAAAAATAACACGCTTTTGGCGGGGATTGTAATATCGTCTTTAGTATCTTCATGAATGGCTTCGCGCACAATGAAAGGGGCGGGTGGGAAAAGCCGCATAGTTTCCTCAAAACAGGCGAGAGTAAAAGGAAGGTGCTCTCCCCACTGCTCAGGCGGGATGTTGTCTATATCAAGCGCATCAACCTCGGCTTCTAATCGACCGAGAGATGTTGGATCATTTGAGAGCAAATAAAATAGCCATGATAAGGCCCGCGCGGTCGTTTCATGTCCTGCGCCAATAAAGGCGAGAAGGTGATCAATAACGTCCTCATCCTTGAACGGGGCGGTATTACTATCGCCGACTAATAATAGTCTGGATAGGAAGTCATCGGGGAGGTCTTGCCCTGCGTCTTTTCTCTGTTTTCTGTCCTCCGCCAACTCACTAATCATGTCGCGAAGATGCTTAACGGCCTTCAGTCCCCGTAAACGCGTCAAACGCGGCACCCATTCGGGCGCTTTTAATAAATCGAGAGGGTCAGGCCGTCCTACATATGTCAGTGCTGTCGCGACATCTTTCAAGACGCTTTTTTGTTCACGCTGTATCTCTCCAGAAAAAAGCGTGTCTGATAAAACCAAATATGTGAGGGCGGCCATAGGGTTCGAAATTTCTATTATTTCACCCGTCTCAAGGACATTAGGCATTTCCCTTTCAGTTGTTTCCTTCATAACGGCTGCAAATTTCTTGACATTACGCGGTGTAAACATGGGTGACATTGCGCGCCGCGCATGGGTCCATTTTTTACCTTCAGCTGAAATGAGCCCATCGCCTATAACTGCGCGCAAAACACGTTGGCGAATATCACTGAATTTATAATTGCTGCGATTATCCACAAAACAGTGTTTGATAAGTTTGGGATCATTAATTACTGAATAAGCTGTTCCAAAAAGATTATATTGCGTGACGGGATTCTGATACTGCTCTGCGTTAAAACTCTCAAGCGGGTTTCGGGCAATCGTGCGTATGGCAGATATGGCGTGATACCAGCGATACTCATCAGTCGTTTTCGTATCTGGAACTGGAACGGAAGGGCTAAAAACACCATTTTTAAAAATGGGTGCTGGGCGGCGTTTATCTTCGTGATGGGTCATAAAGTCCCTCCGTTCATGTCACAATACCGTGCCTTTAACATGCGTCAATTAAGCAATTTCGACGTAGAGCTATGCGGAAGTGTAAGCTTACAGCGCTCGGTACTTTGGTGTCTTGCTTCTATCTGCAGTCTTTTTAATCGTTGAAGTACTTGCCTTAGCGGCAGTCTTTCCCTATCTAGCCGCTCGGAAGGCTGGCTTGGACGGCACTCTTGTTAACCCGGTCAGGTCGGGAACGAAGCAGCCGCATGCGAGTCCTTGTCGGGTCAGGTTCAGTCTTCCACTCACGACGCGCCCGAAATCAATCTAGTTGATTGATTTCAGCGAAGTGCCATAACCGTTGCTCGATTTTGGGTGGTGCCATATCTTATTTTCATCATAATGCAGTCATGGACACATCACCAAAAATAACCGCTATCTTAGCGGGTGGTAACGCGCGACGTTTTGGTGGCCAAGATAAAGGTGAAATCATAATCGGTGATAATCGCTTGATAGATATTATACACGCGCGATTAAGTGTTCAATCTACGGACATCATTATCTCAGGCACCAGTGACTATGGTTTAGGTGTGAGTTTTATTGCTGATAGTGACGATGCGCCTGCAGGGCCAGTGGGCGGGCTCTACTCTATATGGCAGGTGTTAAAACCAAAAAAAATTGAAGGCTTTTTCACGGTTGCCGTTGATGGTCCTAATTTGCCCAGTAACCTTATTGAATCATTATATTCAAATACGAACTCAACAATTGCCGTTGATGGCGCGGGTCGTCATCCAACCTATGGCTGGTGGCGCATCGAAGATCTGTCAGTAGCTTGGGTGAAACTCCAAGGTGAACCTTCGATATCTCTGAATAGATTAGCAGATGTTGCAAAAGCCAAAGAGGTTTCTTGGGACAGGAGTGAGAGCTTTATAAATATTAACCACGCGGAAGACTTAGAAAGATATGTAAAGGACACTTGACATGTAAAGCTTCCTTGTCTATGTAAAGTTAACTTTACTATTTATAGGAGACGATGATGAAGCCAAAACAAGCTAATAAACGATATTTTTCTGCGATGTTGGGATCATCCCTTGGATATCTTGGGAGTGTTTTTGGGGTAAGTTTTTTACACGACAAATTGGTCGATGGGTCTATTCCTGGCATTCTTTTATCTCTTATCCCGGGAATATTTATATGCCTCATGCTACTCTCAGTCTGGAGATATTTAAAAGATGTCGATGAAGTTGTCCGGCATGAACTTATCCAAGCCATGATGGCAGGATTATTTGCTTTGCTGGCGCTAAGCGGAGGTTGGGGCCTTGTTGAATTATTCAACGATAGCCTCCCACGCTTACCTGTATTCTTTGCATTTCCAGTCTTTTTCCTAACTTACGGCTTGGTCACTGCCATCAGATATAAGCGGTGTGTGTAAGATGGAAAACAACCTTAAAACCTTACGCGGCGAAAAAGGGTGGTCTCAAGCGGCACTCGGAGACCAACTAGATATTTCGCGTCAATCCGTGAATGCAATTGAAACGGGCCGTTATGATCCCTCTTTACCGCTAGCTTTTAAGATTGCTAGATTATTTGATATGAAAATAGAGGATATTTTCGATGATAGCGGTGCGGATTAACTAGTATGTTGCAGAGCTTTTTGCAGCATATCAAGATTGGTAAGCTTCATCGCTAAGAGTTGACGGCGGAGATTTTCTCCATAAGGAGACGACGATAACTGCGGTACTCTGGTAATATCAGTATCATATCGCTCTGTTGCGAAATCTTTCACGAAGCGGCCGGCCGTTTGCCCCAAAAGGTTCTCAGGGTTTTGGCGTAAGTCGGCTGAAAGCTGTGCAATTGCCGTAACGTCATTTTGGGCGCTAAACCTTGCAAAATTATTATAGCGAAAATTCTCATCGACATAGCTGTCGCTTCGGGCAATCAGCTCGTTCATAAGAGCATGTAGCAAAGCATTTGGTGTGAGTGCTTTTAGAAGTAAGATAATGGGCTCTGCCGTAAATTCCTCATGCGTTTCTGTTGGCATATCTAACTGTAAAGTGACGGCTGACAGACCGTTACGAAGAGATTGAATATCGACCATTGAAAATGTACCGCAGTCAAATTTTATCAGCCTTAAGCAATCTTCATAGGATAGCTCTGTAGATATAGGCCGTCTGAATATGTCAGCATTACGCGCCATAAGCGGTAAATCGTGATGATTATTAAATGGCGTTGTTGTCTTACCGTTCAATGTCAGGGTAAAGAGCTCGCGTATCTCATGCTCGCGCGCTTTCTTTATTGCAAGGAAAGCTGTCTGTATAATTTCCGATGTAGGCAGATTAGGTTCTATGCGCCATTTACGACCAAAAACAATTTTTGGTCCGGCCTGTTTTGAGGTCGGACGGTAATTATCAAAGCCGATAATACCGATTTGCAGAATAAGTCCTCCGGCATCCTTACTTACAAAAATGGGATAACGGTCAGAAAATTCTATATGAGCTATAACCGCCTCAACTGAGGCAAGAGTATGAGAGTATTGGAGGTAATGTTGAGGTATGCAGCTGCGTCCGTTCCTTAAAGTCAGGGTCGGCGCATTCTCAATGGCACGCTCGCCTTGGTTTAAGTCTTCAAACATTATGCCCATATCGTTACTCGCGGGTTGAGAGCCAAAGCTCATGACCTACATATTACGGTTGGCAGAGAACAAAGTTCATCGGGGCGTTTAAATAATGTCTTGGCCTAAATGCGGGGTACTGCGTTACTTATAAGGTTTAAGGGAATCGCATAGCTTTCTTTGGCTTGCCGCAAGACAATGCGAGACTGAACGTCAGAAATCAGATCAATCGAGAGCAAGACTTCCCGCAGAAAGTCTTCATAGGAATGCATATCTTTGGTCACAACGCGCAACATAAAGTCAACGGCTCCCGTAACTGAGGCGCATTGTACAACTTCCGGCATCCGGGAAATGGCTTTTTCAAACTTTTCCATATTTGTTCGGTTGGGTAGGGCCAATTTTACAGCAACAAAGACTTCAAAGTCCAAGCCTAGCTTTGTACGATCTAAAATTGTCACGCGCTGTTTGATAATGCCAATTTCTTCCATGCGTTTGATACGCCGCCAGCATGGTGAAGATGACAACCCGACTTTGTCAGCGATATCAGCAACAGAAAGCGCAGCATTGCTCTGAATGAGGTGTAAAATTTTGGCATCAATACCATCAATTTGCTCAGGCACGTTTCGCCTCCCAATAACTTTTTATGGGTGAATTATTGTGCATTTAAGCGAATTTCAATAGATATTATTATGTAATTCGACATATATACGAAAAAGAATATCATTTTATCGTGAAAATGGACGCCCTTATGACAAAAAAGTCTAACCAATCCCGTCTTTATGTCCCTGAACCGCCTTTTCGTCCGGGTGATACGCCTGATTATTCGCATATTGCCGTACCTGCAAATCACTCTCCGCCCCGCCCAGATCCGCTTTGCGAAGATCATGAGACTGTGGAACATGCGACAAGCCTGATCCGTGTCATGCGGTTTAATGGCGAAGCTGTTGGTGACTGGGCCCCTAAATTGACAGCAGATCAGAAGCGCAAAGGTTTGCGCGACATGATGCTAACCCGCGCCATGGATGACCGCATGTTTAATATGCAGCGCCAAGGCAAAATGAGCTTTTACATGAAATCACGCGGTGAGGAGGCTGTTTCTGTCGCTCACGCTATGGCGCTACGTAAAGATGATATGACCTTTCCGACCTATCGGCAGCAAGGCATTCTGATAAATCGCGGTGCGCCTATCAAAGAGATGATGTGCCAATGTCTTTCTAATGCAGGAGATCGTTTACAGGGTAAATCCATCCCGGTGCTTTATTCCTTTCGTGATTATGGCTTTTTTTCCGTCTCCGGAAATTTAGGCACACAAATGATCCAAGCCGTGGGATGGGGGATGGCTGAGGCTTATAAAGACAGTGACGGTATTGCCAGTGCCTTTACAGGCGAGGGGGCGACAGCGGAAGGCGACTTCCATTACGCGCTCAACTTTGCCTCAACTTATAGAGCTCCCGTTATATTAAATGTCGTCAATAACCAATGGGCCATTTCTTCCTTTCAGGGTATTGCCGCCGGAGAAGGGGAAACCTTCGCCGCGCGTGGGTGTGGCTTTGGTCTTGCGACTTTGCGAGTTGATGGAAATGATTTCCTTGCGGTTTACGCGGCGACTCAATGGGCGGCCGAACGAGCCCGCAAAGGCGGCGGCGCCACACTGATCGAACATTTTACGTACCGTAAAGAGGGACACTCAACGTCTGACGATCCAACGAAATACCGGCCGGAGAATGAGCCCGAGGTCTGGCCCTTTGGCGATCCAGTTGACCGGCTGAAAACACATCTAATCCATATAGGGGAGTGGGACGAAGACCGACATGCCGCGCAAGCAGAAGAGTGCAAAGTTGAGATTCGCAATATTTACAAAGAAGCTGAAAAAATGGGCTCTCTGTCTAGTGCGACGAATGTCAATGACTTCACGATGTTTGAACAAGTTTATGAAGAGTTGCCGGGGCACCTACAAGCGCAAGTCGAAGCCTTTAAGGAAGAGCTATAATCATGGGGCAAGCAACTAAACGCATGAATATGATCGAAGCGATCCGAGATGCGCTGGATGTCAAAATGACGGAAGATTCTGACGTTCTCGTTTTTGGCGAAGATGTGGGCTATTTTGGCGGTGTATTTCGCGCCACGGCGGGCTTGCAGGAAAAGCATGGCCTTCACCGCTGTTTTGATACGCCAATTTCTGAAGGCGGCATTGTTGGGATTGCTATAGGCATGGCGTCCAATGGATTGCGGCCTGTCGCAGAAATTCAATTCGCCGATTATATCTATCCGGGCTATGACCAAATTGCCTCAGAGGCTGCGCGTTTGCGTTACAGGTCTAACGGCGAATTTTCGGCGCCGCTGACAATCCGTACCCCTGTCGGCGGGGGAATTTATGGCGGGACAACCCACAGCCAAAGCCCAGAAGCATTGTTTACGCATATTGCGGGACTAAAGACTGTCATTCCGTCCAACCCTTACGATGCTAAAGGCATGCTTATCACCGCGATTGAGGATAATGACCCGGTCTTATTTTTGGAACCCAAGCGGCTTTATAATGGCCCGTTTTATGGGGACCCGCATATTCCGTCAGTTAGTTGGGCCAAACATGAGCTTGGAGATGTGCCTGAAGGCCATTACACTGTGCCATTCGGTTCAGTCCGCCGAATAACAGAAGGGCCTGATCTCACCATTTTGGCCTATGGAACGATGGTCTGGGTGGCCGAGGCGGCGGCAAAAGAGGCAGGTGTTCAGGCGGATATTCTCGATCTGCGCGCGCTTCTCCCTCTTGATATTGAAGCCATTGCAGAGTCAGTCAAAAAGACAGGGCGTTGTCTTATTCTGCATGAAGCCACGCGCACATCCGGCTTTGGTGCAGAATTATCAGCCCAAGTCGCAGAGGCGTGTTTTTTCTCACTCGAGGCTCCTATCGTGCGGGTGACGGGCTGGGATACGCCTTATCCGCATGCGCAGGAATGGGCCTATTTCCCGGGGCCAAAGCGCGTTATGAACGGCATTCGTAAAGTAATGGGTCAGGCGTAATGGGCGATTACAGATTTAAACTCCCCGATATCGGTGAGGGCGTCGTTGAGGCCGAAATTACAGCGTGGCATGTCGCCGTTGGCGATACTGTCGAAGAAGATGCGCCAATAGCAGACGCTATGACGGATAAAGCCACGATTGAACTCACGGCACCTGTGTCGGGCGTCATAAAAATGGTGGCTTGCGAAGAAGGCGATATGCTCGCCGTCGGCGCCGATCTGGTTGTTTTCGAAACCGATGGCGGAGAGGATGATGATAAGGGCGATAAGACCGAAGCCCCAAATACTGTTGAGGCAAGCTCAAACGGCTCTTCAACATATGCCTTTAAACTGCCCGATATTGGTGAGGGTGTAGTTGAGGCTGAAATTACGGCGTGGCACGTCGCTGTTGGGGATGATGTTGAGGAGGATGACCCCATAGCCGATGCGATGACGGATAAAGCCACAATTGAGCTAACCTCTCCTGTTTCAGGCACCGTTAGAACCGTAGCCTGTGAGGAAGGGGAAATCTTGGCCGTAGGCGCGGACCTAGTCGTGTTTGACGTAGAAGGCGGCGGCAATGTCGATGCTGAAACCGGCTCGGACTCCAGTGATATTACGCCGCTAGCGACAGCCATTATCCCAGCAAAACCTCAAAACACATCCACCCCGCCGGCGAGTTTTAAAAAAGCAGCGGCGCCAAAATCCAATGGCGGCAAAGTCCTCGCGGCTCCTGCCGTGCGTAAAGCAGCCCAGGAAAAAGGCCTAGATTTAGCCCTTGCCAAAGCGAGCGGTAAAGATGGTGAAGTCACCCATGCTGATTTGGCCTTGCTAGAAAAAAGCTTTGCGCAGGAAGAGGGTGAAACCCGTATCAAAGTCATTGGGCTGCGCCGTGTTATTGCGCAGCGCATGCAAGAGGCTAAACGTCATATTCCGCATTTCACCTATGTTGAAGAGATTGATGTAACGGAACTTGAAGCCTTGCGTAAGCGTGCCAATGAAAAGAAGAGCGAGGAGAAACCAAAGCTCACCGTTCTGCCCTTCATCATTCGCGCCTTGGCAAAAACGCTCGAAGACTGGCCTCAATTTAATGCCCGCTATATGGATGAGCAGGGCTATGTTTCTCAATTTTCTGACTTGAATTTAGGAATAGCCGCTCAGACAGAGGCCGGGCTTATTGTTCCCGTTTTGAAAAAAGCGCAAACACTGTCGATATGGCAAATGGCCGAAGAGATCGCGCGTCTCGCCGAAGGCGCAAGAATGAATAAACTCACGACGGATGATCTGACCGGCGCCACGACAACATTGACCTCTTTGGGGCCTCTAGGTGGTATTGTAACAACGCCCGTTATCAATCGTCCCGAAGTCGCGATTTTTGGCCCCAATAAAATCCGTAAAAAACTGGTCTTGGAGGGCGGGGAGGTTAGGCAGCGCTTGGTCATGAATTTTTCAGTCTCTTGCGATCACCGGGTGATAGACGGATATGATGCCGCAAAAATGATGCAAGATATGAAACAAACGCTTGAAGATCCATTATTTATGTTTTTGAGCTAAGGGATGCGTGCAGCTTAAATCGCCGCGCGTCTTGGGGCTTGTTGCCGTAATTTAACGTATTTCCCAAGATGTTCCTATATTATACCTTGCACTCAGCATGGTTTGTAGGCATTTGGATTTCGCAATGGTTTTATTATAGTTTCATCTCAAAATGCTTACTGCGCTCATTCAACAAGCCAAAAATGCCACGAAATACTCACTTGAGGGTTTTCAGTACCTTTTTAAAAGCGAATTCGCGGCCAGAATTGAAGTCTATTGTTTCATTTGGTTTTTTCCGGCTTTGGTGTTCTTGAAGTTATCACCAATTTATCTTCTGAGTTCACTACTCCTTTTCCTAATGCTACTAGCGACTGAAGCATTGAATACGGCTGTTGAAGTAATTGTTGATAAAGTTTCTCCTGAGATCTCTGCTATGGGAAAACAAGCTAAAGATTTGGGGTCTTTCGCTGTAATGTGCGCTTTAATAATGAATTTTGCGCATTTGGCTTTTGTTTTGACTAAAGTAAATTGGACGGCGGTTGATGTGAATTTAGCCATTATTTTTTCTCTTATCGCTCTTCTTATAGGTGTTTATCTGGCGGTATGGCCACATTCCAGAAAACGGATATTATTTTTGGTCACACCTGTTCTGCTCCTCTATTTTTTGGCTTTAGGCATATATTTGGCTTCAAACGCTTTTACAGGAGCTGGGTTTGATAATAAGGTTATATACCATTTAAAGACAGGCTTGAGCGGAGCGGGTTTTGCCGAATATACAGGCCTTATCCTATGGATGACCTTATATTCTGTTATCGGACTTGCTTTAGTTTATTTAGTGCATGATTTAATTGGCAAAAAAAAGAGAGGCATTTCCCAAAAGCTGTCCGGTTATATGACTCGTCAAGTCAAATTTGAAGCCACGCGAGGTGAAACGGATAGTACGCATAGGGTTCCCGACCAAAAAATAAAACACTGGCTAAGCCTTGGAGCATTACTGCTTGCTGTCATTTTAAACCCCCTTACCGCGAATCTCGCCACGCTATTGAATAGGCCTTCGCCTAAGCTCGTAACAATGTCAGATTATGAACTTTACGTTCAGCGTGATGTCGCCAGTCTTGCAAGCGAAGTTAAAATAAAGAAAAATTTTTTATTTGTTTATTTGGAAGGATTGGAAAGGACCTATTTCGACCCTGAATTATTTCCGGGTCTTACACCTAATTTAGCCGCTCTTGAGGCTAACCACATCAGCTTTTCTGATATACGCCAAGTTTACAACACGGAGTGGACAATAGCAGGTATGGTTGCGACGCAATGTGGCGTACCCATGTATACGCCGTCTCAAGGCAATACGATGAATGCCTATGACCAATTTATGCCCAATGCGGTTTGTTTAGGCGACATTTTGGACCGTAATGATTATCAACTTGAATTCTTAGGTGGCGGCGATTTGGACTTTGCTGGAAAAGGGAAATTTCTCAAATCCCATGGCTTTGATAAGGCGATTGGACGGGATGATCACGAGAAAGGAAATTTTTCTGAAGCGGAGTATAATGGTTGGGGGCTTTACGATGATACCCTACTCGGAGTGGCTTATGATAAATTTGTCTCCCTATCACAAAATGACGACCCGTTCGGGCTATTTGTTTTGACGCTGGATACACACCAACCTAAGGGACATGTCTCTCCATCTTGTGAAGGACGAGTCTATCAAGATGGATCAAATCCTTTGTTAAATTCTGTTTTTTGCACTGATCAGCTCTTTAGTGATTTCGTCAAGAAAATTCAGGCCACGCCTTATGTTGACGAGACTTTAATTGTAATTGTATCTGACCATATCGCTATGAACGGGACAACATCAGACCTTCTTGCAAAAGGGCAACGACGAAACTTGTTTATGATTATTGACCCGTCTGCGACAAAGCCTCTAAGAGTTGAGCGGCTTGCCTCTCCTCTCGATGTTGCGCCTACAGTCTTATCATATTTAGGTGTAGAAAGTAGCTCGATCGGTTTTGGCCGAAATTTATTTGCAGATAAGAAAACGCTTATTGAAGAGAAACCAGAGCATTTTAACTTCTTTTTATGGCAGGTTGGAAAGAAGATAAAATCGGAACTATGGAATTTCCCAGAGCTCTCTCAAGGGTTGGTATTGGACATAAAAACAGAGCGCTTGAATATAGGCCGGCGATGGATTTCTGTTCCAGCGATACTGGTGCTTAATAAAGATAATGAAATTTCTACATTAGAGTTTTATTCAGTCGATGCGGGGGAACGAAAAGGTTATCTGGTCAATAAACTCCCAAAAGAGATGCCCTATCTTTGGGTAGATAATTGCGCTGAGATGGAAGCGAAGCAACCAAATAATGCTGTATTAGTTTATACTGAAGGAGAGTGGTGCGCGGGCCTTGGTGAAAATAATAATCTGTTAAATGAAATTTCTAAGGTGAAACATCGGGGAAAAGTATTTCCTGAGATTTTTAAACCTTAGCCTGATGCGTCTTAAGTCTTATATTCTGCTGATATGTTAGCTTTTGGGAAAATGACGGCCATAGAGAGCTTTCCACTTGTCAGACGTAATATTTTCCCTTAAACGGCGCATCTTTAGAGGCGTGGTGAGGTAGCTCAGCTGGTTAGAGCGCAGGACTCATAATCCTGAGGTCGTGAGTTCAAGTCTCACTCTCACTACCATTTTCCTAATTTGTGATCACTTGCTCGACAGCACGCGTTTTCGTAGCATTTAGCGTTTTTTCTTTGTCTCTATTTTGGCTTTCTCTGCCTTTTCCAATGCCTTTTTCTCATCATAGTCTTTGATGAGCTTCGAACCATATTCGATGCTGGAGGGTTTCAGGATTGTACTTGCGGCATTTATCTGAGTGCCTTGAATAGTTGATCTTAGGCCCAAGCTTTCATTTTTTGGCGATAGGACAGGTTCTTCCAATGGAGGAAGAGATAAAGTTTCGGTATCCACAATCGTAATTTTAGGCTCTGGTTCTGGTTTGGGCGATAGTCTCAAAAGGGTACCATTATGACTATTTGCTAAAAACAACCCTCGCTGATCCATGACCATTGCCCCGGGTTTGCCCCAAGCACTTCGCTGCGAGCGGTTCATGAAACCGTCAAGCAAGACACGCGGCTGGCCGCTAATTTGCCCAAATTCGGTTGGAATGGCGATGAGGTGCATAGCATTAGGTCCGACTTGGCTCGCGATGATATGTTCTCTTAGTTGCGCAGGCCAATTAACCGGAAATTTATGACGCCCTGGGAGAAGTATATCCGCAACAGATTGCCCTGATGCGAAGCGGGTTGGGTCAGAGCCAAGCGCCCCCAAAGTCTCTCCATGTCCCGCCCAAATATTGGTGCTGCCATTGACGGCCACGCTGTTTAGGGGGCCTTTAGAGCTTTCAGTTATAAGCGAGGCTCGTCCTGTGGGAATGTCAATTTTTAAGACACGACTTGTTTGTGTATGTGTTGTGAGTCCAAGGATGAGTGATGGACTATTATGCATCGCTCTAAGAACATATGGCTGTCCCGAAGAATCTGATTCTCTTAGGCTTGCAATTTTTTTGGGGGGCTGACCGGGCATTATCGACCACACAGCATGTTGGTCCGCTACGTAAAGCGTGTCGCCAATTGCGGCTAACCCCGTGGGCTGTAGAAATGTGTGGGGAAGGGGGCGACGCAGGTCGATTTTTCCATCTAGTCCGCGGTCTGAGAGGGCCCAAATACGCCCTGTTTTTTTATCAGCAGAATAAATCGTCCCGTCTTCACTCAGTGCAAGGGCGGAAATTTCGCCCAAGCCTGTGGCGCTGAGCGTTATATCTAATTCAGGCAGCGTTTGCAGAGACCCAATACCTGTGCCGCGCTGAAGTTGAACGGGCATAGCGGGTGTGATGCGCTCTGACTCTTCTTCTGCCGTTGGCACAATATCCCAGGGCGCGGCAAAGCTATCAGTCGTTAGCAGAGCCATTATCGCTGTGATTAAAACGAATCGCATAAGCTCAACATGGCCTGAAAGCGTTAAGGAAGCGACACTTGCCTGCATTTGACCTGTATTTGCTCTGAATAAAATATCATAATCCAGACTGTCATCATTCGTTAATAGTCTTGTCACGGAGCTGTTATTCAGGTTAGCTATGATTCGATTGATATAAGGAGATTTGTCTTCAGTTTAAACGCGCAACACATTCAAAATTTCACGGTTGAGGTTGTCCTATGAGTTATCTGGATCAATCAATGAATGCATCTATCAGAGACGCTATTCCTGTTGCGCAAGGCAATTATCCTTGCCTCATTCTAAACGCAGATTATCAACCGCTGTCTTATTTCCCGCTCTCCCTTTGGTCATGGCAGGATGCTGTTAAAGCGGTCTTTTTGGACCGCGTTAATGTTGTTGATCATTATGAGCAAACAGTCCGCTCGGCGAGCTTTGAAATGGAAATACCGTCCGTCGTAGCACTTAAGGATTATGTTGCGCAAAATCGTTCTCCGGCTTTTACCCGGTTTAATTTGTTTCTGCGGGATGGGTTTGAATGCGTCTATTGCCAGAGCCCTGATGAATTGACATTTGATCATCTTATCCCGCGCCGTCTGGGCGGAAAGACGACTTGGCAAAATATCGTGGCAGCCTGTTCGAAATGTAACCTTCGAAAAGGGGGACGCTTGCCAAAAGACGCCGGTATGATACCGCAAATAAAGCCTTTCCGGCCGACCATGCATCAGCTCCAAGCTCAAGGCCGCCGCTTTCCGCCCAATCATTTACATGAGAGTTGGCTTGACTATTTATACTGGGACGTCGAATTAGAACCATGAGATTACATCCATATGCTATAATTATCGGTCTGGCCCTCGGGTTTTTTGTGTTGTTGACATTACGGCACCCTCCCTTTGCGCTCATGACAGCCATATTGGGCGTGCTTGGCTTTGATATGAGCTTCAAAGCCCGTGCCAAGAAGCTCGAACAAAAAGATGATGACGAATGAGAGCTCTTTTTCTTAGCGCTGTGTGTTTGGCCGTGAGCGCTTGTGGTCCCAAAATTGATACATCTCCTAATGTGATTTTAGAGACAGAGATGGGCCTTATTGAAATTGAAACCTATCCTCAAAAAGCCCCAGCCTCTGCAGGGGATTTCCTCAATTACGTGGACCGCGGATATTATAATGGCGAAGGCTTTTATCGCGTGGTTAGAGCAGATAATGATCCGCGTAATATGGGTATGTCGCTAATACAGGGTGGCCGCCTTGATACTGAACCCAAAGGAGACCCTATAGTACATGAGCCCACATCTCTGACAGGGCTGCGTAATGATAGCGGCACGGTATCCATCGCGCGTGATGCGCCGGGTACAGGCAGTGCTGCCTATTTCTTCATCAATATTGGCGATAATAATTTTCTCGATGAGGGCGGTGAGCGTAATCCGGACGGTGCGGGTTATGCGACCTTTGGTAAGGTCGTAAAGGGCATGGATGTTATTAAAGCCATTCAAGCTGGGAAAGCTGATGCGCCGACTGAAGAAGAGGTTGTTAGAGGGCAATATCTAACACGACCGGTTATCATCAAAAAAGCTTACCGTAAGTGATAAGACGAACGCTTTTAACGGGCTTGGCGGCTTTATTACTCCTAGGCTGCGGTTCTCAAACGAAGACTGTTGATGCGACCTATTATTTGGTGCGTCACGCGGAAAAAACGGCTGAAAAATTAGACCCTGGCTTGACACAAGCGGGACAAAAGCGGGCGAGTGATTTAGCTGACAGGTTAAGCAAAATCCCTTTAACTGCGGTATATTCAAGTGACTATATTAGAACGCGCGACACGGCCGCGCCTATAGCGATTCTAAAAAACTTGGAGGTCATATTATACGACCCGCGCGACTTAGACAGTTTTGCCAAAGGTATTGTAAAGCAAAACGGCCATATTCTTATCGTGGGGCATTCTAATACGACGCCGCAATTATCCGCTCTGCTTGGCGGCCCTGAGGGCACAGCTATCGTAGAGGCGACGGAATATGACCGCCTTTATATTCTGGAAAGACGCGGTGAGAATGTGACGGGGCGAATCGAGACTTATGGGGAGTAAAGATAATGGTTGATCAAACACCCAATCCACAAGAGCTTTATGAATGGCAAAAGCCAAAGCCCGCTTTCCAATTTGGGCGGGTTATGAACCGCTCATTTAGCGGCCTGTTCAGAAATATAAAACCGATAATGATCGTTATTCTGATAAGTTTAGTCGTAAGCTCGCTTGTCAGCGCGCCGATGTATTTTCTTGACTCAACAGACCCCACCGCTTTGATGCAAAGCCCATCTTATTGGATCATAACAGCTATGTCTTCTGTGTTTGGGTTTCTGTTCTTTATGTTTATCTGCGTATTTACAGATCATTTTGCCTTTGCGCATTTTACAAACAGGCCTGTTAAGTTTCGTTATGTAGCGCTAAGGTCTTTGAAGCTGACAATACCTATTCTTTTTATTGTCGTACTTTATTTTATCGCCAGCTATATCGGGATGATTTTCTTAATTGTTCCCGGCGTAATTATCTCTGTAGGCTGGGCCATTATTGGCCCGTCTTACCTGCATGAGGAAACGTCTCTCTTTGGAAGTTTTGGACGCTCTTGGGAGCTCACGCGGGGTTATAAATGGTGGGTATGGCTCGCGACCATTGTGATGGGGATTATCATGATGATCGTCTTCAGCCTCGCAGCCGTCCTGCTTTCAGTAACGGCTTATTCCGGCGTGACTGAGACGGATATTTCATCCGCCTTTACGGTTACAGCTTTTCTTATGGGATTGTTAATGAGCTTGAGCATGTATTTAGCCCTCGCGCTCTATGCCTCATTTACCACCGCACTCTATACAGAATTGCGGGAGCTGAAAGAAGGCCCTCTAGCCGAGGAAATGAGCGCCGTTTTTGATTAGGCCGCTGCCGCCTCGGCTTTTATCCGTCCGATCATGGCTTTAAGGCCATTAGAGCGTTGTGGAGATAAATGCTCCTGAAGATCAAGTTCTTTCAATATCTCCGTGGCATCGAGTTCGTGAATTTTTGAGGCTTTGCGATTTGAAAATATTTGCAGGGCAACTGCGACAAGGCCTTTGACGATATGAGCATCGCTATCTCCTCGGAAGGTTAAAACGGGATCATCGCCGCCTGTTTTGTCGCTTACAAGCCAGACTTGGCTGACACAACCTTTGACTTTAGTGGCTTCGTTCTTCTCGGCCTCGCTGAGAGGCGGCAAGGCTTTACCAAGGTCAATCACATGCATGTAACGCTCTTCCCAATCGGAAAGAAAAGCAAAGTCATCAATCATGTCCTGGATATCTTGCGGGTAGCTCATAGGAGCTAATTAGGGAGCGTGAGGCTCCCTTGCAAGTGTCATTCAGCCGCGACTTTTATCTCGGCCGCCGCATCTTCTTTTATCATGTCAGACGCTTTTTCAGCAATCATAATGGTCGGGGCGTTTGTGTTGCCAGAGACGACATTGGGCATGATAGAGGCATCTACAACGCGCAGACCCTCTATGCCGTGAACTTTAAGGCGGTCATCGACAACTGCCATATCATCATGGCCCATCTTACAGGTGCCAACGGGGTGATATTGCGTATCAGCGCGCGCCCGAATATCGGCTTTCAGCGCTTCGGTATCTGTCGTCCCCGCGACGTATTTTGGCTTACCTTTTATGGCGTCAAAAGCAGGAGCTTCCATGATTTGCGTCATCATCTTTGCGCCGCGCACCAATGTGTCCATATCGCGCTCATCTTTAAGAAAAGCCGGGTCAATGGCTGGCGGGGCTTCGGGGTCTGCGGATTTCAGCCATAATCCACCGCGGCTTTTGGGGCGCAACACACAGACGTGACAGCTATAACCATGCCCCCAGTGAAGTTTCCGCCCATGATCATCGACCATAGCGCGGACAAGAACGAGGGAAACGTCAGGGGAAGGCTCAGAGCGATCCGTATAAAGGAAGCCGCCGCTCTCTGCTAAATTGGAAGAGAACATACCTTTGCGCGTTTTACGGTAACGAAAAATCTCGCGCAGTGTCGGGAATGTGCCTTTGACGGAGAAACCAAAATTATCAAGCAAGTCGGATTGGTAGGAAATCACATAATCAATATGGTCTTGTAGATTTTCACCCACGCCTGGTAAATTGTGTACTTGCTCAATATTATGGGGCTCCAACTTATCTCTTGGACCAATACCAGAGAGCAAGAGCAATTGGGGCGACCCAAAAGCTCCGCCCGATAAAATCACTTCGCGGCGTGCTGTAATTGTGCGCGGCTTACCTTTGACCTTCACCTTAACGCCTGTCGCGCGGCTATTTTCAACAATAACTTTTTGAGTGAAAGCGTGGGTGATAACCGTCAGGTTCGGACGATCCATATGATCATCCAAAAAAGCACGGGCGGTATTCCAGCGCTCACCATCCTTGTGAGTGACCTCATACATGCCGAGGCCCTCTTGCTGCTCGCCATTAAAATCATCAGTGAAAGGCATTTGATTTTGACGACCAGCTTCGAAAAAAGCTTCATTCACCGCGCCGGGACTGCGTAAAGGCGCGACATTCAGCGGGCCGCCCTGCCCATGATAGTCATCCGCTCCGGCCTCACGGTGCTCACTTTTTTTGAAATAAGGCAATACATCTTTATAAGACCATCCTTTATTCCCGAGATTAGCCCATTCATCATAATCGGCTTTGTGGCCACGAATATAAATCATTGCATTGATACTGGAAGACCCGCCCAAGACCTTACCGCGGGGTTGATAGCCCTTGCGTCCGTTCAGGCCCTCTTGTGGCTCCGTTTCAAACCGCCAATTGCGTTTACCCAGCACCATATTCCAGATGGCGATACCGGGCGTAAAAACGCTCCAATGCTTATGGCTGCCGCCGGCTTCCAGTAAGCAAACTGAAACATCAGGGTCTTCTGTCAAGCGGCTCGCAAGGACGCATCCTGCGGAACCCGCGCCAACAATGATATAATCAAACTTATCAGTCATTATAAAATCTTCTTCATCAGGCCGAGCATCTTGCGGGTCTTATCCGTGTAGGGCGGGAATAGATTTTTACCTTGGCTAAAGCGGCTTTGCGTAAAGACGCCTTTCATATGAGAAAAGGTCTCAAAACCATGTTCACCATGATAAGCGCCCATACCGGATGGACCGACGCCGCCAAAGGGAATGTCTTCTTGAACAACGTGCCAGGCCGTTTCATTGATAGAGACCCCGCCTGAGATCGTTTCGGTCAAGACTTTTTCACGTTTGGATTTATCCTCTCCGAACCAATAAAGGGCTAATGGCCGCTCGTGACTTTGCACATATTGCATGGAGTCTTCGAGTGTCTCTGACGCGACGACGGGCAGAAGCGGACCAAAAATTTCTTCCTGCATAATTTTCATATCGGGCGTCGTCTCTGTCACAACGGTCAACGGGACGCGGCGTTCTTTGGCGAGTTGCTGTTTATCATCATCGCCGGCAACCCGTATACGAGCTCCTTTGTTTTCAGCGTCTTCCAGAAGGTCTTGCAGCCGAGCATAATGGCTATCCGCAATGATAGATGTGTAGTCTTTATTGCCTGCAAAAGTCGGATAAAAGCTTTCCGCTTTTTCAATAATGGCATCAGAAAAGCTGTTGATTTTTTCCGCCGGCATCAAAACATAATCCGGCGCAACACAGGTCTGCCCGGCATTGAGAAGCTTCCCATTTGCGATGCGCGCAACGGCGGTGTCCATATTTGCGCTTTCATCAATAATCGTCGGAGATTTGCCGCCCAGTTCAAGCGTGCAGGGGACAAGATTTTTGGCAGCAGCTGCCGCCACAATTTTTCCAACCGAGGTCGAGCCTGTAAAAATCATATGATCAAATGGCAATGCAGAAAAGGCCGAGGCGACTTTTACGCCCCCTGTGGCGACATAGACTTCGTCTTCGGTAAAGATTGTGCCCAAGACACGCTTTAACAGGTCTGACAAGCGAGGTGTATATTCGCTAGGTTTTATCATGGCGCGATTGCCTGCACCCAAAGCCCCGATCAGAGGCATAACAGCGAGTTGTAGAGGGTAATTCCAAGGGCTAATAATGCCAATGACGCCTAGCGGTTGCGGGATAATACGGTTGCTAGCGGGTTTATATTGCAGGGCCGTTGGTGCGCGGCGGGCCCGCATCCAATGTTTCGTGTGTTTAAGGGCGTGGCTGATACCGCCCTTGATAACGAGCAGCTCTGCAATAGTCGTTTCTTCATAAGCGCGATTGCCAAAATCTTCGGAAATAGCTTTTTGAAACTCTTCAGCATGTTCTTCGATGGCTTTTCCAAGTTTCTGTAAATTAGCTTTACGCTCACTCCAAGGCGGATTGGTATGTGCGTTGAAGGCCGCGCGTTGTTTGGCTAAAACGGAGTCTAAATCCGTACCTGTTCCCGCCTCTTTTTCTTTCAAATCAATTCTGACCATGTCCTCACCCTTATAGTTTATTCTTGTTGTATGTATTTATAGCATAAAAAAGGCGCGAATAAAATCGCGCCTCTTAAAGTATTTAATTTAGCCTAGAATGTCTTCCGAGCTGTTACGCCGTAAAATCTTGGGTCCTGTACGAAAGCAGAACGTGAACCGCTACGCAGTGTGGTGTTAAAAGTAACACCGCGTGTGATTTCGTTTGTTAGGTTTGTCGCCCAAGCCTCTAGTCCCCAACCATGAGCTTCATTACCGATACCGGCGCGAAGATTGATCTTGGTGTTAGCTTCCTGAACATCAAACGGAACTGCAACGCCTGTAGTTGGGCTGAATGCTTGTGTGGATGTACGGCGGTCACTTTCATAACGCACTGACCCATTTAAGAAGAATGTGTAGTCACCACCAAGGCTTCCATCATAAGTGGCTCCAATGATACCGACGGTCTTGGGTGCATTTGTCAGAGTATTTCCGCAAAGCGACGTTACGTTGGCAGCAGTTTGGTTTCCTGCGCAGTCATCTGGATACTCTGCATTAAGGAGTGTCAGGCCACCATTTAGAGTGATGTTATCAGTCGGTCTCAATACGGACTCGATTTCAACACCCTTTGTTTGCGCTTTAGGAACGTTAAAGGTTTCAAAGCGTGCGCCTGTGAACTCTAGAACTTGGAAATTGTCAAATTTCTCAAGGAAGGCGGCAACATTTAATGTCATCATGCCGTCCAGTAATTTCGATTTCATACCAATTTCGTAAGCATCAACTTCTTCCGAGGCAAAGCGTGGGTCAGCTCCGCCAATTGCTGCTGTTGAGTCCAGATTGAATCCGCCTGATTTATAACCATGCGTGAAGCTGGCATATGTCGAGATGTCATCATTGACTTCGTATCCGAGCTTACCTGTGTAGATAAGCTCATCATCTTTAAAGGTGTCGTCAAATGTTCGCGGTAAAGGTAGAGGCGTCGCAAATGCAAGCGGGTGATCCGCAGGCGCGAGGAATGGGAAGCAACCCAGAACCGTCAGGTTACCTGTCAAAGAGGCTGGTAAAGTCCCGTACCCACCCGTGGCACCGTTAAATGCTGCCAATTGCGCAGTACATGACGCATAATTTGCTTGAGGTTGAGAAAAACTACCATCTTTCGATTCATCAGAATAGCGTAGTCCGATTGTTACGTCCAATTTATCCGTAATATCAAAGATATTATGGGTAAAGATTGACCAACTCGTACTGTCTTGTGTGTACAAGTTCTGTGTTCTGGCCTCTGCAGGGTTTTGACCGCCTGATATGAATGGCAGGGTGCCACCAAGTCCAAGGATAGGTGCACTTGGGAAAGTTCCGCCTGTACCTGCAAGCAATAGGGCGTCTGAGAAGGCGCTATAATCCGTTCCTAGGCCAAAATTGACGGCCTGTTTTATGTCCTCTTCGGCATAGAAACCGCCGACTAACCAGCTAAGTCTGTCATCCATGGCGTTGCCTTGAAAACGAAGCTCATGGGTCATTGTATTAATTTCAGTGCTTCCTGGAGGTAGCCCACTATTAGCAGGACCTACATTAAATAGGTCCAGTCCTGAGAAGGCAGAGTCGTAAACTTCAGTCGCATCATATTCACGATAAGAACCAATATAGATGGCATCAACATCATCATTGATAGCATATTCAACTTCAGCGGTAAGACCCGTTTGCTTGCTTGAGGGATTTGGAACTTGGCCAGACGTCGCGATGCGGTCATCGACAGCGGCTTGTGCGCCGTCAAAATCGGTTGCGCTGGTTGCAACATTTGGTGCCGCCATCCCGCCGCGAGCGCCAAGGCCCACAAGCCCAAATATACCGCCAGCTTCTACTGGAGATCTCAAGACCTCAAGCGCCGAGCAGCAGACTGAGTCGCTATTGGAATGATCAATAATGACGCGGCCCTTCCAGTTTTCTTCACCTTGGAAGCCGATTTGTCCGCGAAGGTAATATTGATCTACGGAATTTGACTCGCCGAGTTTATTTCCCCCTGCATCAATAACATCGACATAACCATCTCGTTTACGAATGGCGCCCGTCAGGCGGGCTGCGACTTGGCCTTCGGCCAATGGAATATTGACAGCGCCTTGCAGGCTCTTGTGATCGTAATTACCATAAGTGGCGTTGATGAAGCCGCCGGCTTCATCAAGATCAGGCCTAACATTTGTGATATTCAAAGCACCGGCAGATGTATTTCGGCCAAAAAGCGTGCCTTGAGGGCCGCGAAGGACTTCGACGCGTTCGACATCAACAAATTCACCAAGCGCGACACCTGGACGTGATTGATATGCGCCGTCAACAAAAATACCGACGGCAGACTCGAAACCAATATTGTTAGAGGTTGTACCCACACCACGAATTCTAAGAACGACCGAGCCTGATGCAATTTGTGCATTTGATGAGGCAAAGCTTGGCGCAACATTGGACAGGTTTTGGATATTAAGTACACCTTGCTTCTCGAGATCTTCAGGCAGAATAGCTGTCACCGCAATAGGGATATCCTGAATACTTTCGGCCCGGCGTGTCGCCGTTACGATAACTTCATCATCAACTGTATTGGATTGAGCAATTGCAATCTCTGGCACAGTCATGGCTGAACTGGCCAATAAACAAGCGGATATTAACTTAAAGGTTTTCATGAACATCTCCCCGATGCGTTATTATGTGTAAGACGGCGCTCTTGCGCTCTGCCCTTACAGAGAAATAATCACATTATGATGGCTTTGCCAAATAGATAATAGGCAATTTGTTGCATATGTTTGGGAGCGCGGCTTTTTCGCCACAGTTAGGTTAAGAGCGAGCGCTGCTTTTTACGGCTTGAAGCATCGCTTTTGCACGGCCAGACACGCTATCTTCACAGGCCGCTATTTGCGTATAGCGCCGACGGAGCTTTCCGGGGGCATCGCCGAGGGCTTTTTGGCCAAAGCTTTCTGCTTTGCCATAAAGATTGGATAGCGCTGCAGCAGGGCCTTGCGCGGCGATAAAGCCTGAACCTGTTTTGACGGGGTCTGTGGCGTAGTGGCGCTTATAGCCGTCCGTGCCAACGCCAAGGTCAATGCGCTTATAGCCAAGGCTTTCAGATGCATCGATAAGCCCTTCGAGAAGTTGAATACCGGGCGCATAGCTGTGAAGCTCTCCGTCATAGGCGACAATCCAGCTATGGAAGGTAGCTCCGTCGGATAAGCCTAAATCAATTGCAGCTAAGCGTTCTCCGAAATAGAGCGCCTGCATATCGCACCGAAGAGTCTCATCAGGACGTTTCCAAAGCCGCTCTAAAAGCTCCATCGTCCAATCAGCGGAGAGGACATCATATTTTCCTGTTTCCGCAAATTTTTGCTTTTTCCAGCTTATGAGTTGTTTGAATACGGCTTGATCTTGGGACTTCCATACAAAACGCGGCTCGCCTATATCTTCACTTGCTTTACGGGTGCGGCGGCGATTGCTTTTCAAGTGACGTCGATAACTTCCGTCTCTCTCACGTCTCCACGCTTCAGCCCCGTCATTGAGGCTGAGCAAGACACCGTCTTCCTCGTTTTGAATTTGCGGGTCCATTTGAGAATTTACAACGGCGCTGAAATGAAAGGCTCCTATGCCCGACGCTTTTAAGACCTCAACCGGATCAATTACAGTGTCTTCTCTGCAAATAAAGCCGTGATAATCCGTCATAGGCGCGCCAACAGGCCGCGCAAAACGCTCGCCTTGATAGGGCAAGAAACCCACAGGCAAATCGTTTTCATACAAACATGCAATGAAAACGTCATCGCGTAGTTCGGCAATTAAAGCAGTATAATCTATATGAAAATAAGGGCTGTAGATCTGGGGGTTACCCGCACGAAACGCCGCCCAAGCCGTGCGATCTGTCTCGCTGAGCTCAGAAGCCCGCTTGATGAGAATGTTAAAGCTTTGTCCCACGTCTAAACGACCCTTTGTTCACAAGTGATCGATGGACTAGCAAAAAAGAGTTAGAAACCGCTTAAGATTGCGCTTTGCGCGGTCATAAATGGGTCCTATTGTCGTCACATGGGAGCTCACCACCATCACGGTCATTCACACGGACACAGCCATCACGGTCATTCCCATATGGGCGGGAATAACCGTATGCGCGTGGGTGTTGCGGCGCTTCTAACCGGGTTTTTCATGATAGCCGAAATTATTGGCGGTCTCGTTTCAGGCTCTTTGGCTCTACTGGCGGATGCGGGTCATATGATGACAGATTTTGCAGCTCTGGCGATGGCCTGGGGGGCTTTTACTCTCGCGAAACGTCCGGCTAATTGGAAGCATACTTTTGGCTATGACCGCTTTACGATTCTGGTCGCATTTGTAAACGGATTGACGCTTAGCCTGATTGCGGTTTGGATATTATGGGAGGCGGCGGCCCGTCTGCAAGCGCCCGGAGATGTTCTGGCGGGGCCCATGCTTTGGATCGCTATAGGTGGTTTAATTGTGAATCTGATTGTGTTCAAAATCCTGATGGGGGCAGATCAAGAAAATTTGAACATTCGAGGCGCGGTCTTACACGTCTTGGGCGACTTGCTCGGCTCCGTCGCTGCCATCATAGCCGCGCTTGTTATTTTGCGCACAGGCTGGACACCTATTGACCCCATTCTTTCGGTCCTCGTTGCCGTCCTCATTTTACGCAGCGCATGGTTTTTAATCAAAGACAGTTCGCATATCCTATTAGAAGGCGCCCCGCCCCATATTGACCGCCGAGCAATTCGTGAGGATTTACCGGTACAGATTGAGGGACTAATCTCTGTCGAGCATATTCACGCATGGTCCATCACGCCCGAACGACCCATGTTGACCTTGGAAGCCTTTGCGACAGATGAGGCCAATTTGGAGGTTGTAAGCCTAGCCATAAAAGAACGTCTTCAAACTCAGTTTCATATTGATCACGCGACGGTGGATGTGATGCGTCAATCCTCGCAAAAAACGTCCTGATCACACAGTTTTATCGGGGTCTCTGAGAGATGAATTCTTGTTGCTGAATTTACGCTTAGTGTTCGAACATAACACAATTTGTCAGGACATGTCATGGATCTTATCAGCCCCAATCTTAAACTCCCTTATCTGGCGCCCGCTCAGGCCCAGAAACACGTCACGCATAATGAGGCGCTCAGGCAGCTGGATGCCATCGTTCAGCTATCCGTTCTAAGCGAGGTCAATGAGCCGCCCCAAAACTCGCAAAATGGAGATTGCTATATTGTGGGGGCTAATCCCGCGGGCGATTTTGCTGATAAGGCAAATAATATCGCCGCTTTTCAAGATGGCGCTTGGGCCTTTCTAAGCCCTAATATTGGTTGGCGAAGTTACGTCCAGGATGTCTCGGAGTTCAGGGTCTTTGGCGGCGGGACGTGGGACAACCTTTCCGGAAACGCCGCATCCGATAATTCTGTGTCCCTTTTCGGTATCAATACCACGGCAGATGAAACCAACCGCCTTGCCGTGAAATCTTCTGCAACGCTTTTGGATGATGAAGAGCACGGCCATCAGCTGAAAATCAATAAATCCAATGATAGCGATATGGCGAGTCTGTTGTTTCAAAGCGGGTATATAGGGCGAGCGGAAATAGGCCTGACGGGAGACACTGACCTTCATCTTAAAACAAGTTCTGACGGTCAAACGTTTCGGGATGTTTTAATAGCCGATACCGAAACCGGAGCGCTGAAAACACCCTATGGTTTGAACCCCGCTATAATGACGCCGCCGACATTGGCTTGCGGCGGTCCGCATAGTTTTTACGGATTACCATCAGCAAGTTCGATTGTGGTCGGGCGCAGTAATTTATCTTTGGTGTCCGGCCGCATGATTTTTACGGCAGTCTATTTGGACCGTGAGTCTGTTTTAGAGGGCGGGTTTGTCACGCAACATAGTGCAAGCGGTGATATGGGCGCCATTATGCGCTGCGGCCTCTATCACTTGGGAGCAGCTAATGGCAATGCTTGGGATATCGGAGCACTCATCCATGATTTTGGTACAGCGCCCGCCGATGATGAAGGTCACAAGGTATTTGATCTCTCAGTGCCTGTGACTTTGTCCCAAGGGTGGTATGCCTTTGCCGTAGGCGTGAATGGGTCAGGCGCAGCTGTGCGTTATGTGCAAAGCCGCCAACCGGGGCTGGGCTATGTTCAACCTTATGGGAACGGTACAGGATCTGATGTTCGTTTTGGCGGTCCAACATCTTATATGCTTGACTCCGAGGCGTTTGGGGAAATTGAAAACGGCCTCAGTACAATTTGGCCATCTAATCCGATAAGTATTGTCGCTGCGGTCAATAGTTACGCCTATAATATTTTCATTCCGAAATGGGCTGTTTGGCCGTGATATGCCTAATGGAGCAACCCCATACGCTCACGATAACGTCGAATAAATTCCTTTTGCTCGCTATTGATAACCCCTTCTGAACGGGCGGTCGCATCCATCATTAAAACCAGACCTTCAGCGTCTTCTTTGTTGATTTGGTTTTTTAGAATATCGACCATTGGGAAGAGTGCGCTTTCCGGAAGTGTGATGTCATAAGTAAGGCTATGCATTTGGCGATATACGCCATCTGCATCATCCAGATTAAGATCCATATTTTTTATTAATTGTGAAATTATCTCTTGCTCCATATCCTCGGTAACGCGCTTTTTATCGCTCATTCGCGCAGTCGATATCATCATAACAGTCGCCGCTTCGATAGGTGTTTCAACAAGATCGAAACCTGATTGATTATATTTTTTTGAAAAGCGGCGGCGGCGAGGAAGGTTTGCAACAGTATTGGCCGCGTCTGCAATGTCACCTACGCCGCGTGATGCTCTACTGATCCAAAAAATCAATGACGCAATGGCAATCAGAATTCCAATAATATGCATAAAACTCTCCCTAAGCCTCACCTAACGAAAAGCAAGTTATATCACAACTGCTTATCGGCAGGCATTGCTTGGGCCCATATCCACATGGAAGTGATCGTGATGTGCGGCGTTATAATCTGGACTTAAAGTGACACGGAATATTTTGCAGGCTTTGTTGCGGGCATCTCGCAAAAATTTACGGCGTTTTTTATCTTTACCTTGCCAATCCGTTTTAACGGATATGAGGCGTCCGTCTTTGAGTTCAAATCCAGTGATATCCCACGCATTTGCGAAGGCATGTTCGCTCCATTGTCCCGAGCTGTTGCCATTTTGGCGGCGGCAGCTGTAAGTCCCAACGTGATGAATTTTCTTGAGCTCTGACCCGAGATGCTTTTGTGCCAGAGCATTAACTTCGCGAAGCCACATATAGGCGCCGACAGCCAAGGGGCATTGCATGTTAGCCTCTCCCGGCTTTAGTGTGCCATTATCAGACCCGTAAACAACACGCGCCGTTTCCCAACCGCAAACGGAGGGTGTTATTTTAGGGTCGGCGGGAATAGAGTTAAACGCCGCTGCATCACGGGCCATATCCATACATATGTCTGAAGAAGACAGGCTCATTCTCAAGAATTGGCTTTTTGTCGAAAATCCCAAAGGCGCTTCTGGGTTGAGCTGTTTCCAGGGTAGGTGTTGCGGAGGTATATTACGGTCAAGCGCAACGACGCTTAGCGATATAAGCGCAATGAATAATGTTAAAAAAAGCGTGGGTTTCCACATAGCGTCAGACTATCCGAATTAGCGGACAATACAAATGACTTGGGCTATGCGGCGCTCACGGCGGAGGCGATCTGCTTGTAGGCCATAGCTTTGTAAGGACAAGGCCTGTGCCTCAGCCTGGGTTGTCTTGATTAAGCCTTGCAGGTTCTCAGGTGCAACCGTGTAGATACGCCCTCGGCGCGGGCTTTCGGCTGAAACAACGCCGATCACCTCGCCGTCTTTATCCATGACGGGCGCGCCTGATAACCCGCCTAATGACCCGAATAAGCCCCTCGTGCGCCCGATTTCCGACCATGCTAAAATAGCTTCATTAGATCTGTAACGGCCTCTCACAATCATACGATTTCGCGCTAATAAGGACCCGACGACTTCGCCTGGGCGGCCTTGAGGAAAACCAAAAAAGAAACCTTGTTCCCCGATTTGCCGGTCACTAAAGAGGTCGCTGGCGAGCGGCTTTCTCTCCCATAAGCCGGTTAATATAGCGGTATCGGAGTCGGCTGAAACAAAGCTCTCGACCCGCATAACTTGACGGCCACTGATTTTAATTCCCACTTGATCACAACTATCGACAACATGCCGTGCTGTCATCCATTTGCCAGACTCATCAATTGCAAAAGCTGTCCCTATGCCAGAGCTCTCTTGCTCAACATTTACAACTATTCTCTCATCCCGAGGTGTCTCATTGGGAAGCATGGGACCAAGTTCCGGCGGTGGATGCGGGGCATCTATTTTTTGAGAGGCTCTGTTAGCATTGGCATAAATGGCAATAATAATGACCAAATAGATCAACCAATCAGGTATTTTTCGCCACATAGGAATTAGCCAGCAATAGCAAAGGCAAGAATAATAGATCCGGCAAGTTTAAACGCTGCCAAGACTGTGGCGGCGGGAACTTCATTATTCTCAATGCGTTCCGGCATGCCTTTGAAAATCCCGTCTGTAAGGCGGAATAAAAAGAGCTGTAAGAACAGGCTTAACGTACCCCATATCGCGACATCGATCAGGCCCAATTTATTGATAAGACAAGCTGAGAGCGGGAGGGCCAGGCTGATTACCAGGGCGCTAAAGGTAATGGCAGCCGCCATATTTCCGTTTTGAACAAGCTCTAATTCTTTATGCGGGGTAAGCTTCACATATATAAAAAGTCCTGCCAGATAAATAACCGTGACAACCAGCAAATAAAAAATGAGCCACGGGAATCCATTGGCGAGACTGTCGAGTGTGGGTGACATAAATTTTCCCAGTCTGTGATTTGAATTTAGATGTGCGAGCCTTTGAAAAAATTCAAGCTATTTATTCACAGCGGAGGATTTTTCTAACTTTCGCCGTTCACTGGCCCGCATTTTTTCAGATTCTGATTTAAGCTGTCCGCAGGCGGCCAAAATGTCCCGCCCGCGTGGCGTACGAATAGGCGAGGCATATCCTGCGCGGTTGACGATATCCGCAAATGTTTCAATCGTCTCCCAGTCTGAGCACTCATATTCACTCCCGGGCCAAGGATTGAAGGGGATGAGGTTCACTTTTGCCGGGATACCTATTAGCAATTTTATAAGCTGTTTTGCGTGCCAAGGTTGATCATTTACGTCTTTGAGCATGACATATTCAAATGTGATGCGGCGTGAATTGGACACGCCCGGATAATCGCGGCAAGCTTGCATAAGCTCTTTAAGCGGATATTTGCGGTTAATCGGCATGATTTGCTCGCGCAGTTCATCATTGGCGGCGTGAAGTGAAATGGCGAGCATAGCAGAGGTTCGCGCCCCCATCGGGCCGATTTCAGGCACTACGCCGGATGTGGAGACCGTAATTCTGCGGCGACCAATGCCAAGTCCCTCAGGATCACAGATGATATCGAGGCTGTCCCCAACTTGTTCTGTATTATAAAGCGGCTCACCCATGCCCATGAAAACAATATTGGTCAGCTTTCGGTTTTCCTGAGTCGTAGGCCATTCGCCCAGGTCATCCCGCGCGGCGATGACTTGCAAAACGATCTCCTGCGCCGTTAGATTTCTCACTAGTTTTTGTGTGCCCGTATGGCAAAACTTACAAGTAAGGGTGCAGCCAACTTGAGACGAGACACACAGAGCCCCTGTTTTTGAAACATCCGGAATAAAGACACTCTCAACCTCAATGCCAGGCGCCATACGGATGAGGTATTTACGAGTGCCGTCTACGCTTATCTGCCGTTCAATAATTTCAGGGCGGGCGAGAGAAAACGCCGCTTCTAGCTCCGCGCGAAGACCTTTTGCGATATTGGTCATTTGCAACCAATCGGTCACGCCGTAATTATAAATCCAGTGGAATATTTGCTTTGTGCGCATACGCACTTTTTTAGGTTCAATTCCAAAGTCAGTTAGGTGCTTGGCGATCTCTTTGCGGCCAAGGCCAACCAAACGGATACGGTTATCGGCTTGATGCAGCGTAACCCCCGTAGGGGCATTTGATATTAAAGTCGTGCTCATATGGCGCGGCCCATATCATGCAAAGGCTCAGGCGTCACCGTTTTTTACATTAAAGGCGCTGCCAGCTTGAAGGGCCTTTATCTGTTTTAACAAGCCGCCCTTTATCACCGATAGGATAGCGTGATTTATCCATGAGCCAAGCCATAGCTTCGCTTTCACTCCCCTCGATTTTTGCCAAGCTGCGTTCGCCGCTTTCGAGCCTTGCCATAATAGCGGCATGTGAGGGGGATCCATCTCGGTTCGACAGGATCGCAAAGCTCTCTACTTGCGCGGGGCCTTTCGCGTCGGTTACGATATCAGGCACAGCGCCGCGGGCTTTATCCGCTATCTCTTGGGCGTCATCATTTTCCAGCAAGATATCTAAATCCCCGGGCGTTTTAGAAAGTCTTAATCCATAATGCTTGGTGACATATTCGCCTTGTCCATAAAGCAGACCTGCGGGCTCACCCAAACGGATTTTCCGTACCATGGCGCAGCTTGCGTGGGTCATATAATTATTCAGCGGCGCACCAAAGAAACTCATACCGCCAGTCACGGTTGAGGCTGTTTCAACTTCGCGTCCTAAAATACGGCGCGCCATTTTGGGCACGACCGGAAAACAGGAATAAAGCTCCGCAGCTTCAGTAGCCGAACTGCTGGATTTCAGGGCATTCAGAACAGCGTCTTGCGCTGGGCTTTCGTAATAATTTGCGCGTGCCAGGAAATCACGCGGTTCATTTGCCGCCGCGCCTTGTGTTATGAAAACGCAATGGTCTTCAGCCACACCCATATCCAAAGCTGTTTGAAGAGAGGTTATTATGATCGCCGCGCTTTGATTGACATTCATACTGGCCACCATGGATTTCGTGTAAGGCCACGCAACAATTCGGTTCTTGGGCGTCGCCTTGAGAATTTCCTCGCCGGGCATATTTACAGGGCCCCAGCTGTTGGGGTTCTGCCCCGCTATAAAAGATGATAGCTCCAGTATTTTAGCGGTCTCTGCATCAGCCTCTTGCGGAGTCTGGCCCCAATGCGCGGCTGTAGCAGCTTCGAAAAGGGGGTAGATGTTAAGCGGCAGATAAAGCCCGAGCTGCAACGAGAGAGGATGAATTGCGCCGGGCGTATCGGCAAAATTAGGCCCATCGCTTGCAAAAGGTGACCAAGAGGGCATTTGTCCCGCCCTTTGAGCGCTCACTAGGCTATATTGCGCCTCGCCGCCTACAACTGCAGCGACTTTGGAGCGGCCTTCCGCAATATTTATAGCGGCCTCATGGATATATTTTAGCGGTGTTTGTCCGCCTGAGGGGCCTAAAACTGCGCGTTTGGGCGATATATTTAAGGCTTTACCCAGCTCGCCCGCGAGGTCCGAATAACGCCAGCTCATTGGCATAACGACGTCAAGCGAATCGATTTTTGCCAGAGCCTGACCGCCGCAATCTTTATTGGCCGTTTCTAACGCCCGGGCCATCATCTCCGAGGGCTCTAAGCTTTTCGCAATATTGTCTGGTCGTTCACTATATTCGCCTATGCCAATAATGACGGGTTGGCGTTCGGTTGAGGTCTTGGACATATTAGGCTGCGGCCTGTTCCATGGCTTTTGCAAGGGTGACATCCTTGTCGGTCACGCCCCCAGCATCATGAGTTGTGAGCGTTACATCAACCCGGTTATAGACGTTAAACCATTCGGGATGATGGTCCATTTTGTCGGCGATAATCGCAATGCGAGTCATAAATCCAAAAGCTTCGGCGAAATCCGTAAATTTGAATACCTTTGTAATAAAGTCATCTCCGCCAGTCCAACCGGGTAAATCTTCTGCAACATCTTTTGGATTTAAAACGTCCATTTTGTTCTCCTGATGATTTTAACGATGTATTAATCGTGATATTTGCGCAACACTAAGCAGAAATATTGACCTCTGGAAGCCCAAAATTATGTATCTGCCCCAAAGTTGACACATTCTATCATGTAGTTTGACTTTGCTTACGGCAGGGGGTTGTAAGTGTGTTTATTTGGGGAGGAAAGTTGATCTTTTGTAGAGATGAGATGACGCTCGGCAGTTACACGCAATATATGACGACGGAAATAATCATATTTTAGCCGTAGGATCGTCATAGGCTGTTCATTTTTTTTCCGTAAGTAAAAGAGATGTCAGCAGAACGCCTATTTTCTTTATCTGTGTTAAAGCAGCCACTTCGCGTGAGCATGGGGATTTACAGCCTGTGTCTTACTTGGGTCTCTTTACGTCCCTCAGGAACGGGCGGAGCAATACCACATTTGGATAAAGTACTGCACCTGATTGTTTATGCGGTTTTGGCAGGAGGCATAGCCATAGCGTGGCCAAAGCTCTCTAGACTCTCTGTTTTTTGGGTCTGTGTTATTTTTGGGGCGGCTCTGGAAGTGGCACAAGGCCTTATAGGAACGGGACGTACAGCGTCGCTCTGGGACGGTTTGGCGAATACTCTTGGTGCGGGCCTAGGGGTATATGCAGCGGTCATTATTGGGCGGCTTTTCGTCAATAAAGCGAAATAGGTTTCGGTCACTCACCGATAGAAAGATAAATTTTCCTAACTAACTGCTTTCTTGTGGCGACAAGCCCGACTTAGCATATTATTTGCAAGTAGGACTCGTAATGACCGCCGCAACTGGCAAGACTGAGGACAATAAAGGGTGAAAACCATGACAAAACTTAAATCTATCAAAACAGCTGCTATCTTATTAGCCAGTACGACTTTAGCACCTTCGGCTTTTGCGGGCGGGCAAGCTCATTCTGGCTACACACCTGATTTATTACCGCCAAGCTCAAATGCTGGTGAGTGTTACGCCCGCGTCGAAGTGCCGGCGCAATATTCGGCCGGGTCTGAACAGATTATGGTGGAAGAAGGCTATTCTACAGTTGAAGTGGCTCAGCCAACCCTTGCGCAACGTCAGGAAAACGTAATGGTGAAAGAAGCCAGCGTCCGCTACCGAGTCACGCAGCCGAGTTACCGCTCTGTGACAGAGCAAATGTTAGTGCGGCCTGCTTATGACAAACTAACCGTTTCAGCGCCGCAATTCTCAACCGTGATTGAGACGATACAAACATCAGCTCCACGCCTTGTTTGGAAACGCGGAAACCCGGGCAAATTGGCAGCTCAAGGCTACACAATCCATTCCACAGCTGATGGCGGACGCTTTGGTCAAGGTTATAGCAATACCGAGCAATATTTAGCGGGCGGCGGCGATAAATGCGGCCCTACGTGTGAAATTTGGTGCCTTGTTGAGGAACCAGGTGAGCAGGTTCAGTTTAACCGCAAGGTTATGACGTCTCCGGGCCAGGTTCGCCGCCAAAGCGTTCCAGCAAAATATAAAACTATCCATAAGCAAGTCGTCTCGAACCCTGGCGGCGTCGAAGAAATCCCTGTTCCGGCGGAATACCGCGCGGTCATGGTTGAAGATGTTGTGGACCCGGGCGGCGAACGTGTTGTCAATGTACCGCCAAAATTCGCGGAAGTCGCAACAAAAACTTTAGTCACGCCTTCACGTTATGAATGGCGGCGTGTTCTTTGTGCGCCAGGTACAGGCTCTATCAAGTCTAGCGCGGATTACGCTGCGCCTTCATCATCATACGGTACAGGTGGAACTCATTACTCTAGTGGCTCTACGGGTGGTTACACATCGGGCACACATAGTTCTAGTACGTCATATTCATCAGGCCATTCGCCCGTTCATACGTCAAATCATACATCTGGGCAGACTCATCATTACGGCACGCATACGGCGCCTGGCGGAACTGTTGCGGGGTCACGTGTTGTGACAGGATCCGGTTACTATGGCGGTTATGAAGATAAAAACGCAACACATCATAGCTCTGGTAGTCATAGCGACTATGAATATAGACAAAAGGCTAAGCGTAAGCGTAAGACCTGGCATTAAATTTATCAAAGCCATCTGATTAAGCCCGCTCATCTTAAGCGGGCTTTTTTATAGGGATTTATGAAATATAAAATCGGTATCTTGGACGTCTCCGACCGTCAGCTGATACTCTGATATTTTCTTATAGTTATGTCGCATATAGAACCGTTGTGCGGCGTTATTTTCTGACCATACGCCCAGTACAAGATCTGTGATTCCGCGGCTTTCCGCCCAATCCTCCCATTCAGTCAAAAGCCTCACGCCTAGTCCTTGGCTTTGGGCCGAGCGGTGTGTGTAAATTTTTGAGAGTTCATGGGCGTTGGTTAAGGGGTGCGGCACGGGTAATGTCGTGGGTTTGGCATAAAGATAGGATAAAAGCTCATTATGCCGTTCAGCCACCATAAGCAATTTCGCGGGGTCAGCTATGGCCGCATGATAGACGCGTTCATTATGAGATTGCGCAATAAAAGCCTTACAGTTTTCGGGGGTATGGTAATTCCCGAAGCTATCAATGAAGGTCTCTGCGGCTAAATCAATTAAGGCCGGGATATCTCCCGGCCTTACGTTTCGAATTATCAATGTCATGTGAGGCTACATATCGTCTTGATCGACTAGCCCATCACTCGCGATTTTATCTTTATCAAAATATTCTTTCGCGAGTTTGAACACGACAGGTGAGAGCAGGATTAGCGCGATTAAGTTCGGCGCGGCCATGAGGCCTGTCAAACTATCGGCGATTAACCAGAAGGTATTCACCACAAGGTTGTCGTCTCCTGTTTCAAAAGAAAGTGCATAAGTTGAAGCGAAAACAGCTAAAATACAGAAGCAGCGGAATATAGGAATAGACTTCTCTTTGAAAATAAATGCCGCGCAACGCTCGCCATAATATGACCACCCAATGATGGTGGTGAATGCAAATATTACAAGACAAAATGTTACGATATGTTCGCCTAAACCGACTAATGTAGCATCAAATGCTGCGGCCGTAAGCGGTACTCCAGTTTCACAGCCCTGAGGGGTTGAGCCGCTATCAAGCATGTCAAGAATTGCGGGGCTAGCCAGACAATCTGCTGACATAACGCCCGACGTCAAAATCACCAGAGCAGTGATTGTACAGATAATGAGCGTGTCAATGATTGTGCCAAGCATAGCAATAATGCCTTGATTGACTGGGTCGTTATTCTGCGCAGCCGCATGGGCAATGGGGGCGGAGCCTTGCCCAGCTTCGTTTGAGAAGAGCCCGCGCGCGATACCTTTTTTCATGGCTAGCATCATTAAGCCAATTGCAACTCCAGTTCCCGCGCCTTGCAACCCAATGGCACCTTTGAAAATAAGACCAAAGGCGGAAGGAACTTGGCTTATATTTGCACCAATTACGATTAAAGCTGTTGTTATATAAAGTACGGCCATGAACGGTACGAGCTTAGACGCGATTGCGCCAATTCGTTTAATGCCTCCAAATATTACACCGGCGACTAATAATGATAGTACGAAGGCTATAACTTTTGCATCAAATGGCTGAACCCCGAAAATAGTCCAATCCCCATAAGCGCTTTGAAGAGCATCACCAATTGAGTTGGCTTGAACGGCATTACCTGTCGAAAGAGACCCGATAATTCCAAATGTAGCGAAAGCGGCGGCCAGCCACATAAATTTCGGGCCGAGTCCGTTTTTAATGTAATACATCGGGCCGCCGACACGGTTTCCATTGGCGTCAATTTCGCGGTAACGCACGGCCAAGACACCCTCGCCAAATTTTGTGGCTGTACCGAGAATTGCCGTAACCCACATCCAAAAGACAGCGCCGGGACCGCCAATAGCGATGGCAGCTGCAACACCTGCAATGTTACCTGTTCCAACTGTTGAAGAGAGCGCGGTCATAAGCGCTGCGAAAGGAGAGACGTCACCTTCTTCTGCATTAGTGCGTTTTTTGAAAAGCTGGCGGAAGCCATATCCGATTTTTGTAAGGGAGATAAAGCGTAATCCTACGGTGAGGAAAAAACCGACACCAAGTAACAACGCCATCATGGGGGGACCCCAGACGAAATTGTTCAAGCTTTCCATAAGCGCTGCAAAGGTTTCCATGTGTGTTCCCGATCTGTCTTGTGTAATTTTCTCTCAACCATAGGGGAGGGCTTTGCTTGCGCCAAGGCTAAATATGCCTGTAGCGGGGATTGAAAAGCCGTGCACAACATGTCGCCAAAAGCGCTTGACGTGCGGGCGGTGGCCCCCTATATGCCGCCTTCGAAATTCAATATCTGTAAGGCCAAGACGATGAAAGTCCGTAGCTCTTTGAAATCTCTTAAGAACCGTCATCGCGATTGCCAAATTGTGCGCCGCAAAGGACGTCTTTATGTGATTAACAAAACTGACCCGCGTTTTAAGGCGCGCCAAGGTTAATTCTTATACAGCCGCGAGCTTTCGCGGCTCTACAGTGATAATGCCTCTTGCCCCATCGGGTTGGAGGCATCATTATGTTTGGGATTATGAAACTTACCTCTTTCAGTTTTGCTCTTATGATAGCTTTTTCGAGCCAAGCCTTTGCACAAGAGAGCTCGCCTCCTATTCAAATCGAGCCCTCTGAACCGATTGAAGCGCCGGATATCGCGCCTGAAGTGACTCCCGAAACCATTATTGACTCTGACGATGAGCTGAAGTCAGTTGAAAAACCTGATTATTCTGATCTCACGGAAGAGGCTGAACGCACGGCCCGGCTTGATGAGCTTTTTATCCGCCTCCAAGCTAAGACCAACGAAGAGGATGCAAACCTCGTCGCAGAAGAAATTTGGGCAATCTGGCTTGATAGTGGTTCTGATACGGTAAACTTTATTTTACGGCGCGGTACGGCTGCGCAGAAACGTAACGATAACAAGCTTGCACGGCGTATGTATGATCACGTGACAAGTCTGAATCCTAAATATGCTGAAGGTTGGGCGAGGTCGTCGCGTCTGGCGCTTGAAGAAAAAGATTTAGGCCGTGCTTTGACAGAGGCCGCTCAAGCCTTAATTTATGAACCGCGGCATTTTTATGCGCTCTGGACGATGGGCAATGTCTTTGAACAGCTAGGACGCCAGGATGAAGCGCTGGAGGCTTATCGCGAGGCGAATAAATTATATCCAGAGCTCAAAGCCGTTAAAGACAGGGTAGAGGCCCTGCAAAATAATATTGATGGCGACGTGCTTTAAAGCCTGGTGGATTGGGCGAGGCTCTCAAGGTTTTCATCCAAGACGTGAGCCGTATTGACGATCAATTTCAAAGAGTTTTCATAGAACGGGATTGGTATTGTTGAGAACTCATCTGTGGGTCTGTGGTAATGCGGATGATCTTCGACGCCGAAATACAGAAAAGGTATTCCTGCACTGTGAAAGATGCCGTGATCAGATTGAAGAGTCCAATCATTGGGCCCGTCTTCGGGTCTGTCATGGCCGAATGAAACTTTAATATCCACGCCTTTTGCGGCTTTGCTCACTAAGGGTTTTAGCGCGGGGGTATGATAGCTACCACTGGCGTAAATCTCGCCCGTTTTGTTTTGGCTCACCATATCTAGATTTAAATTAAAAACAGCTCTGCTGCCGAAATCCGCAGCCTGGACATAATGACGAGCCCCTTGTAGACCCATCTCTTCTGCGTCTAGCCAAATAAACAGCACATCATGATTTGAGGTCACACTGACAAAACTTTGCGCGATAGCAAATAGGGCGGCTGAACCGGAAGCGTTGTCGTCTGCCCCATTGTAAATTTCTCCATCGCGCTCGCCCAAATGGTCATAATGCGCTGTAATCACAAAAAGCGGCCCCTCGTCATTATCGTCAGTATCGATTAGCCCATGCAGGTTTACGGCGTCATAAACAGGACTATCCGGCGGGATAACGCCGTCCCTATTTGGGCGAGGCTGAGTTTTGAATTTGGTCTCATAAGTCATGTCAAAGACATCAAGCTTGGCAATTTCGCTTTTGAGGAAGGCTTGAGCCTTTGCATTTCCCTCCGATCCCGTGCGGCGGCCTTTCATGTCATCCGCAGATAAGGTTTTCATGATGCGAATGGTATTGTCCGCGTCAAAACTCTGAGACGGCGCTTGTGAGCAAGCCGCCAACATTAACGGCAAAAGCAGGGTTGTATTTTTCATAAGGCTGTTCTTATTTTTCCGGCAGATTTTCTGCAAAATAGCGTTTTACATTTTCACCCATTACTTTGCGAATTTGCGGCTCTTTCATGCCTTGGGCGATAAGCTCATGGGTGATGGCGGCGAGTTCAGACGTGTCGAGCGCCGTTTTTACCGTCCCATCATAATCAGAGCCAAGCGCGACAGCATCCTCACCTAAAAGATCAACGGCGTGGATGATTTCGGTGGCAATGCCTTTAGGCGAAATATCGCAAATGGCGCCGCTAAAATAACCAATACCCAAAATACCGCCTCGCGCCGCGATTTGAAGGAGTATATCATCAGGTAAGTTTCTGTTGGCTGTTTTTGGACAGCCGCTAATTGTGCCGCCATGCGAAATAAACAGAGGCGCGTCTACAAGGGTTAAAACATCACGCACAGTTTGGCGGGAACTATGGGCCACATCAATCATGATGTTTCGGCGCTCCATTTCCAAGACAGCCTCGCGCCCGAACCGAGTGAGACCCGCTTGAGATCGGCCATGCATAGAGCCGCCTAATTCATTGTCAAAAAAATGCTGTAACCCCATGGCGCGGTAACCCTCATCGTAAAGCTTTGCAATATTTTCAATCTTGCCTTCGAGCGGGTGCGATCCTTCGGTCAGAAGTAGAGCGATAAGTGTGCCGCCCGGTTGATTAAGGTCAGACTTTTTACGGGCGATAACAAGGTTATTTTGCGCGCGGCTTTCTATCTTGTGAAGGCGTTGGGCTTGGAACGCGGCGCGTTCATAGATGGAGCCCCATGTGCGTAGCGGCCAAAGCTGTAACTTTGCCAGAGTTGTAATGTCATCAGGAGCATCGGCATCATTACCGTCAAAGTTCAGCCCGCGCGGGGATTTCGTGACCGCGCTGAAAACCTGAATGTCGACGCCGCCTTCGCGAAGTCGCGGCAAATCCACATGGCCTCTGTCCCATCTTTTTTCGGGATTACGCCGCCATAAAAGGCTGTCGCTATGTAAGTCAGCTACGAGAAGGGTTGCGTGAAGCGCTTTAGCCCGTTCAGAGACCGGATAAGGGTCATGAACCGCAACGGGATTCATTCTTGCGTCTGTTTGCGGAACGGCGATTCCAAAAATATAAATTACCACTGTAATCAGCAACAATAATATAAGGCCGGATATCCATTTAAATGCTTTTCTCATAGCTTCACTGTTGCGAGGCGATAGGCCTAGGTCAAGTCAGAAACAGACAGCTCAGCTATTTTGCCCAAGCCATCCGGTTAAGTCATTTGTGATGTAATCCACCCAGTCAGCTTTCGTCGTCTGGCCTGCAGGGCGCGTAATTTCAGGCTCATCACCCCAATCTTCATCCGAGGTGACCAATACCGTTGCCATGCCCATATGTTTCGGGACTTCAAGATTGCGCACACTGTCTTCGAAAAAGATGGCGGTCTTAGGGTCTATGTCAAAGACATCGCAAAATTTTATGTAGGGGCTACGTTTGGGCTTCGGAACATAGTCTACATCCTCAATGCCAAAACTCCCGTCAAAGAGATCAAACAGGTTTAAGTGACCTGCCACATTTTTAGCATGGCCTTTGGAGCCGTTTGTAAAGATGAATTTCCGTCCTGGAAGGGCTTGAATATACTCCCGCAGCTTCGGATCAGGTTTCAGCATTTGTAAGTCAACATCATGGACATAATCCAGAAATTCGGCTGGATCCATACCGTGAACAGCCATCATGCCCGAAAGTGATGTGCCATACTCAGCGAGAAACTCTTTCTGGACGAGGCGAGCTTTATTGGGTTGAAGTGCCAGATAACGGCTGATGAAGGCTGTAATTTTTCTATCGATTTGAGAGAAGAATTCTGCATCCGCACGGTAAAGCGTATTATCGAGATCAAATATCCAGTTATATATGTGTGACAAGTCAGAATTGCGGGTCATATCATTGACGCAATCCCACGGCATTTGGCACAGCAAAATCCTGATCCGTCAGCGTGACGCGAATACCGTCCGTATCAGTTGGGAGGGGCCGGAAGTTTGCAACTGCGTAACCTGCCTCAGTGCAATAATCGCGTCCTAAAGCTGAAAACTTAGCTTCGGCGACACAAAATTGCGCCGGTGTTGTCGCGACAGATCTCAGGCGTTTATCTGGGCCGGCCTCGCGCCCGTCTACAGTTGTGATAATATTTTCGGCCAAGGCATAGTAATGTGCATCCGTGCCCTGAAGCGTTTTCGTGAGAGGCCGCAAGCACTCGCCTCGCGCAATGCTCCACCAGCCGCGAGATTTCCAATCACCGTCATCCCGCGTAGCGACAGCTGTCCATATTTTCCCGGAGCTGTTATTGCAGACCTCAAGTCCGATTTCATCTTGCCGGGCTTTAGCCGTTTTTGCCATTGTATCAATCAAGGCATTATTTTCAATATTTTTATCGAGTTTGTTGTCTTTTTTAAAATCGGCAATCGTTCTCATTGTCCGTCGTCCTGGGACACCATCAATACGGGTTATTTTATAGCCACTATCTTTGAGTAAGCGCTGCATTCCCGCTGTTGCGGCATTTTTCCCAAAATTATCGGGTTCGATAAATGTAGTTTGTGGATCGGAAGGATCAACGGCCAGATAGTTTTGGGTTTTTAGGTTCTGTAGTTGGCAGCTTTGGCTTGCATCAGCGGTAAAGCTTTTTTCGGAAATACATAGCGGCACATTCCCAGCCCATTCGCGTATTCCGCCTTGGTGGACAGAGTCGCTTTCGGCAAAAATATATCGCGGAGAATTCAATGGAACCGATTGCGCAATGCATTCACCGGGGCGTGATTTTTCCCAGCCTTTGGGGCTGATTTTTCCGCCGCGCATATAAGCTGTGGCTAAGCGGAGGATATAGCTGGTTTCATTACAGATTTCCCATTCGGATACTGCAGCCGCGGAGCTTGAACGAAGCTGAGTGTCTTGTGCCAATGCGCTAAACGGAAACGCCCAAGCGGCGGCTATAAGCAAGACGGCTCTCATCCGATAAGAGTTCCTGCGCCTTGGTCAGTGAAAAGCTCAACGAGTAAGCCGTGTGCACGGCGGCCATCCAATATAACAACGGCGCCAACCCCTGCTTCAACGGCCTCAATAGCTGTTGTGAGTTTAGGTATCATGCCGCCTTGAGCTGTGCCGTCATGGATAAGTCCTTTTGCGTCATCTGCGGACAGGTTTGTCAGAAGGTTCTTATCTTTATCCATCACACCTTCAATATCGGTCAAAAGCATAAGTCTTGAAGCTTTCAGCGCACCCGCTAATACTCCTGCCGCCGTGTCTGCATTGACGTTAAATGAGGCGCCATCGGCACCTCCGCTTATAGGTGAGACAACTGGAATGAAACCAGGATCCGCCGCCGCCAAGACATCAAGAACGGATGTGTCGGTGGATTGAGGAACTCCAGTGAAGCCAAGTTTTTTATCTTTTGCCTTGGCGGTGATCAAATTAGCGTCCCGTCCTGAAAGCCCGACGGCTCGCCCCCCCGCCTCATTGATGGCTTGGACGATGGATTTGTTAATAGCGCCAGAGAGAACCATTTCGGCAACGCCCACCGTTTCTATGTCCGACACACGCAGCCCATCGACAAATTCTGATTTGATGTTGAGTTTCTGAAGCATAGAGCCAATTTGCGGTCCGCCGCCATGCACAATGACAGGGCGCACGCCAAATTGCTTTAGCAGGACAACATCTCTGGCAAATTGAGTTGTAAGCTGAGGATCGCCCATCGCGTGGCCCCCGAACTTTATGACAATTGTTTGCCCCGCATAACGCTGAATGAAGGGCAAGGCTTCGGAGAGTGTTTGCGCACTTGTCCAACCTGTTTCATTTTTACGCCGTTTGAGCATTGTGTGTCCGTATTGTGTTTCGCGTCTTATAAGAAATAAACTGCCAAAGATAAGTTAAATTATCATAGTAAACCTATGATTATTTCTCGGAGTTTATCCTAAACCTAGGGCAAAGCCAGTGTCGCAATTTCGGCGCGTAAGTCATCCAAGCCATGCTTCTTCTCAGAGGATGTGCAGATAATCTTTGGGAAGGCGGCGGGGCGTTTCGCAATGGCCTTGAGAGTCTTAGTCAGCACTTTATCAAGTTCGCCTTTTTTCAGCTTATCAACTTTGGTCATGATAATTTGATATGTCACAGCTGTTTCGTCGAGCATACCCATCAGCTCAAGATCGCTGTCTTTGATGCCGTGGCGGCTATCAATGAGGAGGAAGACCCTCCGCAATGAGGCACGTCCAAAGAGAAATTCCCGTGTTAGCTTTGTCCAGCGGGCAATATCAGATTTCGAGGCTTTGGCGTAGCCATAACCTGGCAAATCCACGACAAATAAGCGCTCATCCACGTTAAAATAGTTCAGCTCTCTCGTGCGGCCCGGCGTATTGGAGGCGCGCGCTAAACCTTTGCGGTTTGTGAGTGCGTTAATCAGGCTCGATTTGCCCACATTGGATCGCCCTGCGAAACAAATCTCAGGTAAGCGGGCAGGAGGGAGCGTGTCCAAACTCACCGCGCTCAGCATAAATGTCACTTCGCGCGCAAATAAAAGCCGTCCGGCCTCTATCTCTTTTTTGGAAAAATCGTCCATGCTTATTCGGAGGCAGGCTCTTCCTTGCCTGTAATTTTGCGCCAGAATTTATCGACGGGCGTGTCCACTTTGAACTTACGCGTGATGTAATATTGCTGTCCAAAGGAAAGGATATTGTTCCAGACCCAGTAAAGCAGAAGGCCTGTCGCAAATGGCGCTAGAATAAACATAAAGACCCAAGGCATAAATTTGAATATTTTAGCTTGCATCGGATCTCCGGCAGGCGGTGTTAGCGTGTACATCAAGCTCATAGTGATGCCGTAGAGGATGGCCAACGGACCGATCGCCAAAAATCCTAATATAGGGATCGGGACACCATCCCACGGCAGGAGGCCGAATCCGTTTAAAATAGAGAGAGGGTCTTTTGCGGAAAGGTCGCGGATCCAGCCAAAAAACGGCTCATGGCGCAGGTCAATATTGATAAACACCGCTTTATAAAGCGAGAAGAAAACAAAAATGGTTGGAATAATCGGAAGGCAACCCGCAGCAGGATTGACGCCTTCTTTTTTATAAAGCCCCATCATCTCTTGTTGCATTTTCATGCGGTCATCTTTGTAAAGGGCTTGCAGCTTTTTGACCTTGGGCTGCACTTTTTTCATCTTGGCCTGGCTCTCATATTGTTTGTTAAAGAGCGGGAACATCAGAACTTTGATGATGAAGGTCAGAGCCAATATTCCGAGACCAAAGTTGCCCAAGAGACTACCTAATTTTGAAAGAGCCCAGTTGATAGGCTTTACAAGGATTTTAAACTTGCCCCAACCAATCGCGCTGGTCATTTGCACAATTCCAAGACCTTCTTCATATTCTGTCAACACGCCCCAATCCTTTGCGCCGACATAAATATGGCCCACTGACTCTACTGTCACGCCAGGGGTTAGGGTCACAGGGGAGAGCGCATAACTTGTTTCATAGACGCTTTTTGTATCGACAGAGCGGTAATCATATGAGGCTGTAATGTTTTGACCTTGCGGGGCAATAGCGGCGGCGAGCCAATATTTATCTGTCAGGCCGACCCACCCAGCGGGTCCGGTTTCCGTCCAGCTTTCTTTTTTGGAGAGTTTTTTATATTTCCATTCGTGATATTTATTATCGACAACTGAAATGGGGCCTTCTTGTAGGATAAAGAAATTTGTCAGATCATCAGGCAGTTGGTGTTGGCGCGATACACCTTTGCGGGTGAGGGTGCGTTCGCCGCCAGCCGTGTTAGTCAATTTATCTGTTAGGGTGATGAGATAGCGATCATCAACAGATACAGTGCGTTCAATTACAACGCCATTCACCTCAGTTTGCAGGACGACAGGGCTAGTTTCTGTAAGTGTAGTACCGGAGACTATTGACCACGCTGTGTCAAAGCCGAAATTGTCATTCATGCCGACCCAGTTATCTGTAATGTAGGCTGCGAAATCTGCGCCTTGCGGTGTTAATAAGACAACTTTGCCGTCTTCAGCATCCAAACTTTTATCGTAATTCTTCAGCAAGACATCATCGAAGCGTGTGCCAGTTGTCAAGAAAGACCCTTTTAAAGAGGCCGTCTCTATGTTGATGCGTGTTCCCTCACTGACCAAGACTTCACGCGGTTGTATAGGGGCAGGAGGATTGGCTTCAATCTCCGCGATAAGAGCATTTTCTTTTAGTGCATCAGCACGGGCTTTTTCTGCTAAAGGTTTTCCGAAAAAAAACCAATATCCCAGCAAAACAATGCCGGATAGCACCATGGCTACAATGAAGTTTTTCTGATCGTTGCTTTGGTGGTCTTGCATGGCTCAGCCGTTCTGTTTCTTATTTTTACGTGTTTTAGTCATTTGCGCGAGGCTTGAAAGCGCTTTTTGTGCATCTGCGACTAATGTTTCATATGGGGTGGAGACCGTCGAATTGCGAGCAATAAAAACGTAATCCGTTCCTTTTCGGCCTAATTCAGGGAGTGTTTCCAAAGCAATGCTTCGCATACGCCGTTTTGCGCGATTGCGAATAACGGCATTTCCGATTTTTTTGGTGGCCGTGAAGCCTACGCGAATATTCTGGCTTTCAGGATTTTCACGAGCTTGGATAACAATGCCGCCTCTGGCCTGATAACGGCCTTCCCGAACAAACAAAAACTCGGACCGCTTTTTCAGCACTCCGAGTTTTCCAAGTTTATTCATGACGCTCTACGCGCTAAGATGCTGTCTAGGCTGACAGAACCTTACGTCCTTTTGCACGGCGGCGAGCCAAGATGGCACGGCCATTCTTAGTGGCCATGCGTGAGCGGAAGCCGTGACGGCGTTTGCGAACCAATACAGAAGGTTGAAAAGTACGTTTCATTTTAGTCTCCAAAACCACTTTTTAGCGGCTGATATCTCAAGACGCGGCTATTAAGGGCGAGTCTGTGGGAAGTCAAGCGGTGCGTGGAAGGAATTTCACTCCCTTTTGAGCCTAAGCGGCGGCCTCCAAGTCAAAGAGCAGGAACTCAGCGTCGATGGCTTTTGTAAACGCCAAGCGTCCGCTTTGGCTAACAGCTAGCCCGTCACCACGGCGCAAGCTCTCGCCATTTACAAAGATACTCCCTCTCGCGACTTGCACCCAGGCTTTGTTGCCTTCGGGCATATCGAAAGTAATGCTTTGCTTGCCGTCAAGTGTTGCGGCATAGATATCGGCATCGGCGCGAATATGCATTGAGCCTTCACGTCCATCTTTTGAGAGAAAGAGCTTCAGCTTTCCGTCTTTATCTTTGGGCGCAATATCCATGGTCTCATATCGGGGGGCTTCATTTTCAATATTTGGTAAAAGCCAGATCTGCAGAAACGCCATTTCCTCAGTTTCGGATGGATTATACTCCGAATGCCGCACGCCAGACCCTGCGCTCATGTATTGAACCCCGCCTGCTTTCACGGTTGAGCCATTGCCGAGTGTGTCTTTATGAGAGAGCGCACCATCCAGCACATAGGAAAAAATTTCTGCATTTTGGTGAGGGTGCATCGGAAAGCCTTTTCCGCCCGCGACGCGGTCGTCATTAATGACTCGCAGGCTCTCAAACTGCAGATGCTCCGGGTCAAAGTAATTTCCAAAACTGAAACTATGCGCTGATTTTAACCAGCCATGATCTGCCAGGCCGCGCTCTTCTGCGGCGCGTAGACGAAAGCCTGATGCATATTTTATATTTTGGGCCATAAGGGCCTCCTTGAGCAACTACATTAGTTACGCAGGGATATGGGAATGATGTAATTTTTTAAAAGGGGAGTAGTAAACGGTGAGCAAGCTCAAGGCTTTGCTCACAGCACAGCACAGATTTGTGAGGCATTGTGTGAAGCTTTTTCAGATGTCCTGCGTTAGGTAAGCTTCAACTAAAGGAATTAAATATGTTACGTTCAGTTTTATATCTTACAATTGGCTTTACAGTTCTGCCGTCAACGGTATTTGCTCAAGGTTCAGATTGCCCTATGCATAAGCAGATGGACGCGCAGAAAGCAGCTCAAACAGCTCAAGTCACAGAAGCGGTCCTTCCCGTAAAGGTCGCCGCGGCCCCTCAAATTTCAACACCGCGTTCATTAACGGCTATCGCAGCGGCCCCCTCCCAGGCGATAGCGCTTGAGCGTGGTGTTGAAGCGCCTTACCTTGTAACAACTAATAAAGCGCCGAAGCCTTCTTCGGCCATAGTGAAAACAGCAGAAGCTCCGGCGCAGATGGCGGATAAAAATGAAGAGACAAAGACTATGACATCTTCACTGCACAGCCCATGGAATGATATTTTGCAATCCTATGTCAGCGCCCCTGATGCTGCGGGTCTTACCCATTTCGATTATGCGCGTCTTAAGGCGACGGCATCAGATATGGCAAAACTGGACGCTTATATTGAGAGCCTAGAGGATACAAATCCGGGCAACCTTTCCGATAATGAAGCCATCGCGTTTTGGGCAAACTTGTATAACGCGGTTACAATACAGGTCGTTACGGATAATTACCCGATTAAATCCATCCGCAAATTAGGGTCGTTTAATTCAGGCCCGTGGAAGAAAGATTTAGTCACAATCAACGGAACCGCTATGTCGCTTGACGATATTGAGCATGGAACTTTGCGCGAAAAATATCCCTCGCCTTATATTCACTATATGGTCAATTGCGCGTCGGTCGGCTGCCCTAATCTACTGAATGAGGCTTGGGAAGCTGACACACTAATGGCTAAACGCAAAACAGCAGCGGCGGATTATATTAATTCGCCTCGAGGCGCCGTTATAAAAGGTGACAGATTAACGGTCTCTGCCATTTATGATTGGTTTGAAGAAGACTTTGGCGGTAGCAAAGAGGGCGTACTCAAACACCTAAGCAAATATGCAGCAGGTGATCTGGCGGCTGCGATCAAAGGCGGCGCCACCATTAAAAAATATGACTATGATTGGTCGCTCAATAAATAAAATAAAAAGAGAATATTATGTCAGATGCACTTGATGTTGGGGCTGAAGTTTCGGCTCCGAAAAGTTTATTTAAGCGTTTTGCGCCAATTATTATTATCGCCTTAGCCTTGGCTGCATTTTTTGTTTTGGGAGGACCAAAATATGTGAGCCTAGAAAGCCTGAAATCTAACCGCGCCGCCTTGGCTGCATTTGTTGATAACAATTTTCTAATGGCTATAATTGGGTTCATTGCGCTTTATGCCACTCTCACTGCGATATCCTTTCCGGGCGCAAGCTTTCTGTCTATTTTTGGTGGATTTCTCTTTGGAACTTTTGTTGGCGGTAGCGCTATCACAATCGGCGCCACAATTGGCGCTGTGGGCATATTCTTGGCCGCGCGTTATGCTTTGGGAGATAGCCTAACAAAAAAAGCTGGGCCCTATATGCAAAAATTTGAGGCCGGGCTTAAAGAAAACGAAATTTCATATCTCTTTATCCTCAGGCTCATTCCAGCCTTTCCATTTTTCATCGTGAACATCGTGCCGGCTTTATTCGATGTGAAGCTCAGAAATTATGCCCTAACAACATTTCTTGGCATCATTCCAGGTTGTTTTGTCTATGCCAGTGTTGGCGCAGGCGCAGGCGCAATCTTAGATCAGGGCGGCGAGTTACGGCTTGGCGGCTTGATGACACAGCCAAAGGTTTTGCTACCTGTTTTGGGGCTCATAACCTTGGCTCTTCTTCCAGTTATTTATAAGAAGTTTTTTAAAAAATCAGCGGCTGCCTAAAGCCCGTCCTAAGAGAGAAATTCTATGTCCAAAACACATTACGATGTCGATATCTGTATTATCGGCGCAGGATCCGCGGGCTTGTCCGTCGCCTCAGGAGCCGCGCAACTCGGCCGTTCTGTTGTCCTTTTCGAAGCAGACGAAATGGGCGGGGATTGCTTAAATTATGGCTGCGTCCCGTCAAAGGCCCTTATCGCGGCGGGTAAGCATGCACATGCTTTTTCAAGTGGAGAGATATTTGGCGTCAAAGTCGAAAAGCCCACTGTGAATTTTGAAACGGTCAAAGCCCACATACAAGGTGTTATTGACCACATAGCCCCAGTGGACAGCCAAGAGCGCTTCGAAGGCTTGGGCTGTACCGTCATACGTGAGCGGGCACGTTTCAAAGGTGCCGATACGGTCGAGTCAGACACAACTGAAATTAAAGCTAAGCGCTTTGTGATTGCGGTCGGCTCACGTGCTTCTGCGCCACCTATCCCTGGACTATCTGAGACGCCTTATTTGACCAATGAGACGATATTTTCGGTTAAGACTCAGCCCAAAAAACTCTTAGTGATTGGAGCCGGGCCTATTGGTCTGGAACTGGGACAAGCCTTTAAGCGCTTGGGGTCTGAAGTAGAAATCGTTGATGTTGCCGCGCCTCTCGGACGCTCCGAGCCGGAGCATGCAAAGGTGCTGGTAAAGGCCTTAGAAGAAGAAGGCGTTGTTTTTCATACGCCTGCTAGAACGAAACTGATTCGAAAAACCAAAACAGGTGTTGCTATTGATTTTGAGGATGGCACGACCTTAACAGGGTCTCACTTGCTTGTAGCAGCAGGCCGCGCGCCTAATGTTGATGGGCTCGAGCTTGAAAATGCGGGAATTAAATATGACCGCCGCGGCATTGACGTTTCCGAGAGTCTTCGCACCTCAAATAAACGCGTTTACGCAGCGGGTGACGTGGCGAAGGGCATGGGCGGCTTGACCCATGCTGCGGGCTATCATGCCGGGCAGCTTATTCGCAATTTCTATTTCTCGCCGCCATTCATGGGGGATATGCTAGGCAAGGCTAATACAACGCGTATGCCAGCCGCCATTTATTCAGAACCTGAATTGGCGAGCATCGGGATCACTGAAGCGGAAGCCAAAGATGCGGGTCATGATGTGCGGTGTGTGTCATGGGATTTTGACGAGAATGATCGGGCCATTGCAGAACGCTATGATCATGGCGGCGTTAAGATTGTGGCGACGAAAAAAGGTAAAATTTTAGGCGCGTCTGTCGTCGGCGAAAGCGCTGGAGAAATTATTCATATGATTTCTGTGGCGATGACAAATAAAGTCAAAATATCGGGCTTAGCTCAAATTATTTCGCCTTATCCAACACGGTCTGAAGCCGTCAAACGTGCGGCCTCCAGTTGGTACACGGATGCGCTCTTCAGTGATCGAACCCGCAAAATCGCAGGATTCTTGACAAAATTCCAATAGTCATTGGGGTCGTTAAGCGGTAATTTAACTTATGATTGAGGGTTTCATCTCGCGGCGACTTTCCGGCAAATTATTGCTCATGACGATTGGGTTTGTCATGTTGGCCGAATTGGTCATTTTCGTGCCCTCGGCAGCCACTTTCCGACAAGACTGGTTAAATGACCGGGCTCAACAAGCTGGATTATTGGCGCAAGCTCTAACTGGCGTGCCGGATTATGAAGCCAGTCAAATCCTGACGGATCAATTTATGCGGGATACTGATGTCATCATGATGTCGGCGAAGCGAGACGGTATGAGCGAGTTCATGCTTGGCAGTCCGCCCGAAAGCGCAAAGCTTGAAATGATTGATCTGCGCGAGACAAGACGCCTGCCACGTTACCGGGATGCTTTTCGTACTTTTTTCGGAAGCGCTGAAGGGTGTTTAAGGGTTATGGCAGCTTCGCCTGTGGCCGGGCAAGATGCACTCGAACTACTTATACCAAAAAGCAAATTACAATGGGCTATGCGGGATTATGCAAAGCGTATTGCTGTGCTCTCTTTGGCGATTGCCATCATAACGGGACTTCTCATTTATTTGGCTATGTTGTTCATGATCATTCGGCCTATTGAAAAACTAGCATCGGGCCTCGCTGATTTCCGTGAAGACCCAGAAATAAGGCGTAGCAATCTGCCGCCTTCGGGCCGCAAAGATGAAATCGGGCAGCTCCAACGCGAATTTTACGATATGAAACAAGGTGTGCGCGCCAGCTTCAAACAAAGAGAACGCCTTGCGACTTTGGGTATGGCTGTCGCGAAAATAAATCACGATTTGCGAAACGTCTTAGCGTCGGCCTCACTCGTCTCAGACAGATTAGCGAGCGATCCTGAAGAGCGTATTTCGAAAATGGGAGCCCGCCTGACGCGGTCTATTGATCGCGGCATAAAACTCACAAGTGAAGTTTTGAATTTTAGCCTCAGCGGACAAGATGAAGCTGATTTGGATGTAGTCCGTATTTCGTTACTTGTCGGAGAGGCGGCAGGCGACACATTGGGTAGCTTTGGAACAGGTGCGAGGCGTATCAGCTTCACCAATAAAATTCCTAGCGAAATGATTGTCACGGCGGATAAAGATCACACATATCGTATTTTTCACAATCTTTTCAGAAATGCTGCTCAGGCCATGGCGAAAATGCCGGAAGATGATGCGATCAGAAACCTCACCGTGGAAGCTATTCCTGCGGGAGACCATATTTCAATTCTTGTCAAAGATACGGGTTTGGGCCTTCCTGATAAAGCCAAGGATAATCTATTCAAAGCTTTCGCGTCCGCTTCGGGGCGCGGCAGTACTGGATTGGGCCTGACCATTTCTCAAGACTTAGCGAGGGAACAAGGCGGTGACATCGTCCTTGAAAGCACATCGGAAAATGGGACTATTTTTGCCGTAAGCCTTCAAAAAGCTTAAAAGTCCAAAACTGTGGGAGCTTTCCATCCACGGCGGGAGCAAGCCGCAATTACAGTATTGCGTAAAAGACACGCAATCGTCATCGGACCCACGCCGCCTGGGACGGGCGTGATTGACCCCGCGACGGCTTTAGAAGGCAGGTAATTGACGTCACCCACAAGCCGGGTTTTTCCGGGGCGCTTTTTGCTCGGGACACGGTTGATACCGACATCTATGACGCAGGCTCCGGCTTTGATCCAATCGGCTTGAACCATTTGCGGACGACCGACAGCGGCGACAAGGATATCCGCGCTGCGGCACACATTTTCAAGGTTTTGCGTACGGGAATGAGCAATTGTTACGGTACAATTCTGCTCCAAAAATAAAAGCGCCGCAGGTTTACCGACCAGAATTGATCGTCCTAAAATCACGCAATTTTTTCCGGATAAATCACCAAGCTCATCCTTAGCCAGCATGACGCAGCCTGTTGGCGTACAAGGCCGCAAGCCAGGCTTGCCCAAAGACAGCCTTCCAGCTGAGGCTTCGGTCAAGCCATCAACATCTTTATCAGGATGTATTTCCTCAATGACGCGGTCTGAATTTAGGCCCTCTGGCAGCGGAAGTTGAACCAAAATGCCGTCCACCTCTTCATCCGCATTTAACTCGCGCACTAATGACACTACATCGTCCTCTGTCGCGTCAGCCGGTAATTTATGCTCTAATGAGCGCATACCGCACTCAACAGTGAACTTAGCTTTACTCGCTACATAAACCTGACTTGCAGGATCTTCCCCAACAAGTACAACGGCGAGGCTCGGTTGCGAGGGCAGGGCCTGAACAGCTTGTTTTACACGTTCACGCAGACCTTCTGCATAGGCACGTCCGTCAATTTTGGTGGCGATCATTTTTATCTCCAATTACATCGCAGGATTTTCGTGACAACTTCGTTAGAATAATGAGGTCGTCATTTTTTTGACATATTTCTCTCCGTTTCTATGCGTGATTTGCAACACATTGTTAAGCGCGTTGAACTATAAAAATTGCTGATAATGCCTGAGTTAGGCAAAAGGGCCGGGGGGACCAAATTGAATCAGACGGGGAGTTTCGCTGATGCTAAGCCAATATGGGATGATCCCAACTAGAAAAAGTATAATCAGGCTCACAGCTATTTCACTGACAGCTATCGCGCTTATTTCATGCGGAGGCGGAGACAGCTCAAGCCCTTCAGGTGTCACCCCGCCTGTTGTTGTTCCCCCCCCTCCACCTCCGCCCCCTCCACCCCCACCGCCTTCTGGGCAAGAGAACTTGGCTTTGGATAGTGCACAAAAAGCTGCAAGTTTTCTGTCAAAAACGGGATTCGGTGGCAATGCGGATCAAATTGAGTTCACTCAAGGCAAGTTGCCTTCAAAGCTCTTAAAAGCTGAGTTTGCAAAACCGCCCAGCTATATACTTCCGGCCATGAAAGCGAGTTTTGAGGCAGGGGAAGAGGTCGATAACCGCGCTCATGGCAGTGCGTTTTGGAACGCTATGATTGAAGCAGATGATCAGCTGCGCCAACGCATGGTCTTTGCTCTGTCCCAGATTGTTGTTGTTTCAGATAACCCCATGGGGAACAAGCCGTTGACCAATGCACAATATGTCGATGCGCTCTATAAGCATGCCTTTGGTAATTATAAAGAGCTATTGAAAGAGGTGACATATACGCCGGCTATGGCGAGATATTTGACTTATCTGCGGAACCGCAAAGGGGATGAACGCACGGGCCGTATGCCTGATGAAAATTACGCGCGTGAATTCTTGCAGCTTTTCACGACGGGTTTGGTCGAGCTTAATATGGACGGCACGCAAAAGCTCTCAGGCGGTAAAGCTATCGAGATATTTAATAATGAAGATATTGTAGGTTTGGCAAAAGTTTTTACCGGACTGAGTTATAAAGGCACTGGGTTCTGGGATGCTGATGATGACGGCGAATATTCACGCCTTGTGATGTTTCAAGACAAACACAGCCCCTTGGAAAAGTCCTTTATGGGGAAAACGATATCTGCGGGCACGGCGGGGGATGAGGCTATCGATCAAGCGATAGACCATATATTTGAACATCCTAATTTAGCGCCCTTTATTTCGCGGCAGCTTATTCAGCGCTTTACGGCAAGTCACCCTGACCCCGCTTACGTCACGCGCGTCGCAAATGCATTTGAAAGCGGGACATATATTACTGTCGATGAGACACAATTTGGCACGGGAGAACGCGGCGATTTACAAGCGACACTTGCCGCTATTTTATTAGATGAAGGCCTGTATGGAGGAAGAGTTCAGTCTCCTGAGGAGGGTAAAGTACGCGAACCCGTATTGCGCTTTGTGCATTGGGCTCGGGCCTTTGATGTCGGTAACGTTATGGCAGATAATGAATGGTACCTGCTTTATAATGCAGGGAAAAATACGCGGCTTGGACAACAACCTTTTCAGTCGCCCTCGGTTTTCAACTTTTACCGCCCCGGTTTTGTTGCCCCTGGCACAGCGTCTGGTACGGCAGGTCTTACAGCTCCGGAATTGCAGATCGTCAATGATGGTGCAGCTATAGGTTATGCGAATTTCATGCTTAACTACGTTTTTAATACATCGCCAACACGCAATGATGCCGTGGACAGCTTTGTGCCGGATTATACGGATGAAGCCGCCTTGGCTGACACTCCTGAAGCGCTTGCAGATCATTTAAACACCTTGCTGCTCGGAGGCCGCATGAGTTCGGTTACGAAAACTAGAATCGTGGATGTCCTAAACGAAATCCCCATTCGAGCTGAGCTGAGTGAGGGGGAAGAAGACAGGACCACGCGTGCGTCTCTTGCTGTCTATATGGCCGTGACATCACCAGCTTTTGCGCTGGAATTATAGGAGAGTAATATGGCTAATATTAATCGCAGACGGTTTCTTCAATCTTCCTCCGCCATGGGCTTTGCCGCCGGCACGGGTCTTTTGGCCGCAATAGGTAGTTCCCGTGCCTTTGCGGCCGATACGAGCGGGTATAAGGCCTTGGTCTGTGTCTTTTTTAAAGGTGGTATGGATAGCCTTGACCTCATATTGCCCAAGGACTCAGCGTCGCATGATGCGCTCTCAACCATTCGCCCTGGCCTGTTCGGTGCATATGGCGTTGGCAGCGGGGCTTCATCACGAGACCGCGAGAATATTTTAAAAATAAATCCATTAAATAGTTCTGATTTCGGGGGCCGTGAATTTGGGTTTGCACCCGAAATGTCAGGCTTGCAGGGATTGTTTGAAGCAGGTAATGCGGCCATTCTTGGCAATGTCGGGCCTTTGATTGAACCGACGACCCGCACTACAATGGATAATTTTTCGGCGCAAATTCCTGATCGACTTTTTTCCCATAATGACCAACAATCGACATGGATGAGTTTTGGCACGGAGGGAGCGCAGAGTGGTTGGGGCGGCCGTTTTGTTGAGGCGGCATTGAAAAATGATGCCGCGTCCAATCCGACCTTCTCTGCGATTTCAACGTCCGGAAATGATGTCTTTCTTTCAGGAAATAATGTGCGTCAATTCTCAGCCCCCAGTAATCCTGAGTCAGCAGATATTTTAAGGCAGAAATGGCGGTTGGGCTCAGGTTATCATTCAGATGCCGCCAGAGCTGTATTGCGAGATCATTTAGCCAGCTCCGATATCGCCTCGCAAAACCTATTTGGCCAAGACCTTATTGGTGTAAATGGTCGCGCCATCCAGAATGTTGAAGCTTATAAATCCGCTATTGAGGGCGGCACAGCGGTTGCAACAGAGTTCCCGGAAAATAACTTAGGAGGACAGCTTAGAACTGTCGCCAATACAATTGCTGTGCGGAACACACTTAACGTCAGGCGTCAGATTTTCTTTGTCTCAATTGGCGGTTTTGATACTCATGACAGCCAAAGAAACTCTATGCCAAGATTACAAACGGAAATATCGACCTCTGTCACAGCCTTCCAAGCCGCGATGGTTGAGTTGGGTCTGTCTGACAATGTTACCTTATTCACGGGTTCCGATTTTGGACGAACGGCCATTGATAATGGTGACGGGACTGATCATGGATGGGGTGCTCATCATCTTATTATAGGCGGCGCCGTGCAAGGGAAACGGATATATGGAAGCCTGCCCGACTATGATTTAGGCTCTCAGTCTTACACAGAAAGTCGCGGGAGGCTTATTCCGTCTGTATCTGTTGATCAATATGCGGCAACACTGGGCGGTTGGTTTGGCCTTGATCAAGGTGAGCTAAATGAGGCCTTGCCAAATTTGGACAATTTCACACAGAAAGACCTTGGTTTTCTCACCGCGAATAACAGTTAGGGGATAACTCCGACTTCGCAGTGCAAAAAGGCTTTCCCTAGCAGTTTTAATCCGCTTTAATCTCCTCAGTAATTTGGCAGGTGATTATGGCAAAAATTCAAAAAAGAGTTTTTTTAAAAGTAGGGATCGCCGCTTTATTGGTGGCGGGATGCGCCGCCGAGTCTGTTTCACTTAAGAAACCCGACCCGCTCGCTAAAGGAACAACAGAAACTGTTTTCGCGCCGACGCTGCCCAGCGCCGGAACGTCCTCAGAAACACTCGTGCGCCAAGCCTTGGCGCGTATTGATGCGATCGATCGCGCCGGACCCACTTTACAATCCGTTTTATCTGTGAACCCGGATGCCTTAGAAATTGCCAAAGCTTTGGATGCTGAACGGGCTGAGGGTAATTTAAGAGGGCCTATACACGGTATTCCCGTCTTACTGAAGGACAATATAGAGAGCAAAGATAACCTGCCCACCACGGCAGGCAGTTGGGCCTTGATTGACAATAAAAACGGACGCGACGCGCCGCTATCTGCAAGCTTACGAAAAAATGGCGCTGTGATCTTGGGTAAATCTAACTTGTCTCAATGGGCAAATTTTCGCTCTGAAGATTCTGTTAGTGGTTGGTCCTCTGTGCGCGGACAAGTGCGCAATCCGCATAGCCTAAATCGCTCGCCCTGCGGGTCCAGTTCAGGCAGTGGTGCGGCTGTTGCATCAGGTATCGTGGCAGCGGCTATTGGAACGGAAACGAACGGGTCGATCATTTGCCCTTCCGCTATGAACGGTATTGTTGGATTCAAACCCACGGTCGGCGTTATTTCCCAAGAGCTGATTGTACCGATCTCTTCCACACAAGATACGGCAGGCCCGATGACCCTAACGGTCACAGGCGCGGCCATGATGATGGATGCCCTTACAGAAAATGACGGCAGCTATGTATCTACGCTTGGCACTGTTGATCCAGGCGAAACCCGTATTGGTGTGTTGAATTTCGCCAAGGGGTCTAATCCGGGGGTTCACGCGAATTTCCAAGCAGCGCTCGATGACCTTGAGGAGAAAGGGTTCTCTTTGGTTGAAATCGAAGAGTGGGAACCCGGAGAAGGTTTCTGGAAAGCCTCTTATGATGTTTTGAAATATGAGTTTAAAGCAACGTTAAACGAATATCTTGCCTCAACGACTGGGGCCGTAAAGACACGTAGTCTCGCCGAACTCATTGAATTTAATAAAAATGACCCCCGCGAAATGGCCGTGTTTACGCAATCAATTTTTGAGGCTTCAGAAGCCTTGGGAGGCCTTACAACGGAAGAGTATAAGACAGGCCTCGCCATGGTGCTTAAAGCTACACGGGAAAACGGTATCGACAAAATGATGTCTGATAATAACGTCGATTTTCTCATGGCGCCGAGCACGGCCCCGACATTTCTGATCGATCATATCTATGGTGACAGTTATCCTGGCGGGACAGGCGCGGGGTGGGTTGCAGCAATTGCGGGCTACCCTCACATAACCGTTCCGATGGGCACACATAAGGGACTGCCAACGGGCCTCTCATTTATGAGCACAGCCGGTGCGGACAAGCAGGTCGTCGCAATGGGATATGCCTTTGAGCAAGCTAGCGGGGAATTGCGGGTTAAACCTGATTTTCGTCCATCTTTGGAACAGGCAGAAAACGGAAAAATGCTGGGCGGAAATGACTAGACTTTAAGCAAGTTTCACTTTGCAGACGCTATAACTGGTATATAGCTATAGCGGCCTGTAAGGTAAGGATAAATAATATGGCGCTCGCCAGCTCAGATAAGACCATAAATTGGCTATTACGCGCCATAGCCGCTTTTCTCTGCCTCGGGCTTATATATCTGGCCGTCAAAACCATTATTGCCTTTACCAACCCTGAAAGTGTTTGGAAGCAACCCGCTATCGTTCCTGTGACATTGCAAGGACAAAATATCCGGGTGGGGCAAAACTTCACTTTCACGACAGATCCCTTTAACCGTGCAGCGGAGACTGGGCCTGAAATGATAGCCGAAGCTGGTGAGGATGCACCTGAGACGACACTAAATCTCACCTTGACCGGCCGCACGGCTGGGACGAACGGAACAGCAATTTTGCGAACACCGGATAATAAAGAGGGTAATTACCGGATAGGCGATGAAATTATCTCTGGCGTAACACTTGAGGCCGTCAATAAAGGTTTTATTGTTTTAGATGTCGACGGGGAGATTCAGCGTCTTACTTTTGAACGCGGAGACGAGACAGGTCTCTTGGCCAGTGCTGAGACGATGGAAAAAATCGATTCAAAAGTCACTGTGACGCGCTTTGGAAATTCAAACACGGGAGGTAAGGCGTCAGCAAATGCGACTCAATCGGCTACGATTTCAGGTGACGTCAGCAGCCTGTTCCAGAATCTTTCTCTCCGCCGTATCATGAAGAACGGACAGCTCTTGGGCTATTCAGTTAAGCCAAACCGCCCAGGTGTTGATTTGACGCCATATGGTTTTACAAAAGGCGATGTGGTGACAGCAATTGGCGGAACCGACATCACGCGCGGGCGTCCTGATTTTCTGGCGCTGTTTGAACAAGCGGCGCAAAGCGGGGGCACAGAGGTGACTGTTCTTAGGAATGGTCAAGTTAAAACAATCAAGCTAGGAACACCTTAATGGGTATCAAGCACACATGTCTTACCGCTCTTACCGCTGGATTAGTATTGGCGGCCACTTTGGGCACATTATCGGCTCCGTCTTATGCGGCGGGCGATCACCTGATTACCATGCAACAGGCCGATATTCGCGCCTTTATCAATGACGTGTCTATGGTGACGGGTAAAACCTTCATTGTTGATCCACGAGTGCAAGGTAAAGTCACGATCTCGTCCGAGCAATCTTTATCAAAAGGTGAAGTCTTTGAGGTCTTCAAAGATGTTATGCGGGTGCATGGTTATACTTTGGTCCGCACAGCAACAGGTGAATACCGCATCACGCTTATCCAAGGTGCGGCACAGGACGCCCCCTTTACGGAGGGTAATGGCTTTAACGGGCGCTTTGCGACAACTGTTATTAAGCTCAACAATACGGACTCTGCTGAGGCGGCGCGGCTGATTAAACCTGTTATGCATAGCCAAGGTCAACTGACAGCCAATCCAGGCGGCAATGTTTTGGTGATCACAGACTTTCCTGAAAATCTTCGTAAAGCCCGCGAAATCGTCAAGGCGATGGATGTCAGCGATTCTATCATTGAAACAATTCGGCTGGCCAATATTTCCGCGATTGATGCCGAAGAAGCACTGAAAGCCTTGGGCGGTCCGAAACCAGACTATCGCGTGGTCGCTATTCCCGGTTCAAATAGCATCATCATCGAGGGTACTTATGCAGCTGTGAATAAGATGCGGCCAATCTTAAATTCTATGGATGTTGGCGGCTCTTCACCGCGCGGCGCGGTTAGTGTTGTCCCGTTGCGTTTTGCTGATGGCGAATCAATTATTGAACTCTTAAATACGCTGCTTCCTGCCTATGAGCGTGAGGGACAGCCTGTACCGACTGTAGCTTATGAGCCCGGCAGTAACACGCTAGTAATCAGTGCGTCTGGCGAAACGCAAGCCGCACTGGAGCAAATTATCCGGCGCTTGGATGTCCGCCGTCCTCAAGTCTTGGTCGAAGCCATTATTGTCGAAATTTCCGATACGACAGCCAAAGAGCTCGGCGTTGAATTTGCGATTGCAGGATTGAATGGGAAAAATGTTCCATTGCTGTCCTCAAACTTTTCGAGAGCGGCTCCCAATATTTTAGGTGTTGCGGCGATTGCCGCAGGTGCTCAAGATGGCTTTACCATCGAAGAGCAAGCCAACCTCGTCAATTCTCTAGTGGGTCTTGATGGCGGGATAGGCGGCATTAGCGGCGTAAGCAATGACACGCTTTACTCTGTCGTCGTCAATGCTCTGGAAACCGATGAAGACTCAAACATTCTTTCAACGCCATTTGTAACGACCCTTGACAATGTTCCTGCAACGTTTCTTGTCGGTCAGGAAATTCCGATCACGACGGGTGAAAGCTTGGGGCTTGGCACAACAAATGTGAATCCGTTTCGCACATTCGAGCGTGAGGAAGTCGGCATAAAACTCGAAGTCCTGCCGCAAATTTCAGAGGGTGATGTTATCCGCTTGGAAATCAAGCAGGAGGTCTCGTCAATTGCAGGGGCCTTGTCGTCTTTGTCATCTGATTTCGTGACCAATAAACGCGAAATAGAAACGACTGTTTTAGCCAATGACGGCGAAATAATTGTATTGGGCGGCCTACTTCAGGACGATGAACAGATTGATCTCGCGAAAGTGCCGATATTGGGCGATATTCCGGTAATTGGCCGTGCGTTTCAATCCAAGGGTAAGTCTCGTAAGAAAACAAACTTAATGGTTTTCCTACGTCCTAAAATTATTCGTACCGCGTCGGATGCCAGGCCGCTGACACAAGATTTGCTTAATAGAGCTCGTTTTGAGGATATGCAACAATCCGGTCGTCCAAGCTCAAAGATTGATGATTATGTGCCCAATTTACAAGCGCCTGTAAGCCGGACTTATAACGGGCAATAATCTGATGCGGAAACGCTTTATAGTTTTGGGGGGGCTTAGCGCCGTTGCAGCGGCTCTCATAAATCTGCCGCTAAAATGGGTCGCTCCGTATTTTGTACCCGAGGGCCTTGGGCAGGCAATTCGTTATACGGGCACCGTCTGGGACGGCCAGGTCGAAAGTCTGGATTATATCGGTACGGCTAATTTTAAACTCAGTCCCAAAGCGTTCTTGTCAGGCGGCTTACCTCTGGTATTCAGGACACAGTCCCCTGCAATGTCAATTTCGGGGCAAGCCTCCAAGAGTCAATTGAAAGACATACGCTTCGCTGGGACATTAGCGAAACTTCCAACCCGTGATGGCCGCCTGAAAGAGCTTGTCGGACAGGTCAATATTTTGCTGAGCGATATGCAAATTTATGACGGGAATTGCAGCTCCGCTAAAGGGCGGATCACAACAGATTTCCTTATGCGTAATCGCGCAAGGTGGCAGTGGCAGGGGCCTAAGCTTACAGGCCCGATAAGCTGCGAAAATGGTGAGATGATCGTGACTCTGACTGGGAAAGACAACAACCAGGCCATTCGAGCAGATTTACGCTTGTTCAAGGACGGGAGATATGCTGCGAATTTTACGGTTCAAACCTCACAGCCTGAAGCAGGTGTAGTTTTGCCCTTATACGGCTTTGAAGCAGTGGGCCGTGAATATAAGCTGACAGAGCAGGGACAATGGCGTTAAGGTCGCACATGCGTCCATATTTCTTAAGTCTAGTTCTTCTGTTATCAGCTTGCGCAACCCTATCCCCTGATATTAAAAAAACCGAAGATGCAGCTATAGTCGGTAAGACCCTGGCTCCCGGTGATTGCGGCCTTTATGTTTGGACAGCGGACGCCATCAAGACTTTTACACTTTTTGCATCCTCGACTGAAATAAGCTATTTTAAGGGGCAGGAAGAAATTATGTTGACCGAAGATAATCCTGCTAATCCGCCTTCCACCATCCGTAGCTTTACAGACACGGAAGGTAAGACGCTGAGCCTGACCTTATTGTCGCCTGAAGATATAGAAGGCGGCATACGGTATAAGGCGGGCCGCTTGACAAGCTTATCTTCTGACGGGTGGGAAAAAGTTGTGCCTATTGTTGGATTTTACGCCTGTCAGCCATTGCTCTGAACATAAATATTTGCGGCCCAAACCATAAAAATAGCCAGGGCTAAAAAAGGGCCAAAGGGGATACGGCCATTTTTAGCGGAGTTTCTGACAGAAGGTAATAAAGCTGCTGCTAGTCCCAAACCACTTGCAATAAGCACAATGAAGGGGAGTCCCACCCAACCGCACCATGCGCCTCCTGCGGCCAAAAGCTTTGCGTCCCCGCGCCCAAGCCCATCTTTTCCGCGCAGCGTTTTGAAGCCTTTTTCAATAAACACAAAAACAGCATAGCCTAGAGTTAGCCCTATCACGCGAGACGATAGATCACCTGAGAGATAACCTTCGGCTAGCCCTATGCCCATCAGAGGAAATGTATAAATATCAGGCAAACGGTAGTTCCTAATATCTGTCCAGGATAGGAGTGCTAGCCCAGTGAGGAGCAACGCGGCGAATAAAATTGTGACATGGCTAAACATCATGAGCTTTCTTTGGCCTTTCCGCTTTAATTTCACAAGCGTTGCGGTCATAAGGCCGATAAGTCACATGTAATCAGTCAGAGGAGTCCGTGATGGAAAACACATCAACATCCGACATGCGCGATCCTGACATTGACGAGAATAAAATTGCTAAAGCCCTTTTGGATGAAGAAATAGGCGCTTTGGATTTCCTTGTTAGGGATATGCATCCCGCTGATTTCTCTGACCAATTTGAAGAGCTAACGACCGAACAGCGTGAAAACCTTATTGAACGTGCCCCGGAGCTTATCACAGGTGACGTCCTTACTGAACTCGAAGATGATGTTGTAGAGGATATTCTTCCGCTGATCTCATCAGGCCAATTAGCGGATGCCATTACGGATCTGGATAATGATGAGGCCACTCAAATTATTGAGGAAATGGAAGACGCGCAGCGCGATGAGGTTATGGAGGCCCTCGCGCCAGCTGACCGCGCTTCACTTAAAGCCGCTCTCGAATTTGATGATGAGACGATTGGCCGTCTCATGCAGCGCGAGTTCGTGGCTGCTCCACCTTTTTGGACGGTTGGAGATGCCATTGACCATATGCGGACTACATCTGCGGACCTGCCCGAAGTATTCTACAATATATATATCGTTGATACGGCCTTCAAACCTGTGGGCTATATTCCCGTATCAAATGTTATGCGCCAAATGCGCGATGTCCCTCTCGAACACATAATGGAAAGTAATCTGGTTACGATTGACCTATCCATGGACCAAGAGGAAGCAGCCTATTTATTCGAAAAATACAATCTGATTTCCGCGCCTGTTATTGACGCGTCAGGGCGACTGACAGGTATGATGACCGTCGATGATATTATCGAAATTATCCAAGATGAAAACAAAGAAGACATGCTCGCTCTGGCGGGCGTTAGCGAATCCGGGCTGACAGATACGGCGCTGGACATTGTTCGCGCACGTGCGCCCTGGCTTTTCATAAATTTAATGACGGCCATTTTGGCATCAATTGTCATCGCGCAATTTGATTATGCCATAGCGGAGATTGTCGCCTTGGCTGTACTTATGCCGATTGTGGCCTCAATGGGTGGGAATGCCGGCACGCAAGCCTTAACGGTAGCTGTACGCGATTTAACTGAAAAAGACTTAAATCAACGCACGTCATGGCGATCCGTTCGCCGTGAAGGCTATGCAGCTGCGTTGATAGGCGTCATCTTTGCAGTAGCTTTGGCCCTGATCGCCTATATCTGGTTTCGCGATACGCAATTGGCCCTCGTCGCCTTTGTCGCCATGATCATAAATCATATTTTTGCCGGGCTTGCCGGTATTTTGGTGCCTTTAGGCCTTAAGAAATTTGGCGCTGACCCGGCCGTTGCGTCTTCGGTTTTTGTGACGACAGTGACGGATATTGTGGGTTTCTTTGCCTTCCTCGGATTTGCGGTTCTTATCTTGCTCTAAGCTTTGAGCGGGTTAAGATGAAGATATGAAAAACCTTCTTCTTACTTCCGCCATTATCTTAGTCGCCGCTTGCAGTCCTGCTGAGCAGGTGACGACTGAAGAGCCCGTCAAAGCCGAAGCCGTTGAATATTCATTAAATCAAGCCGGGGAAGACTTCGTTAAATTGGCCTTGCGTATGGGCCAAGTCGATAGTGACTATGTAGATGCTTATAGCGGGCCCAAAGATTGGCGGGAGGCCATAAAGGATACGCAAGTTGACCCGGCGAACCTTACAAAAGATATTGAAGACCTTCGAAGACGTATCGGAATACTGGATATTGAGCCTTCTGAAGACATACGCCGTAAAAATTTGATGAAGCTCCTTCGCGCTATGGCGGTTCGCCTAGATGTGGTGACAGGGAAGCCCGTCTCATTTGATAAAGAAGTTTCAGATATCTATGACGTAAAGCCGCCGCGTTATGATTTGTCAGACTATGATGCCGTTTTGGCCGAATTAGACGCCATTGTTCCCGGCGATGGGAGTGTTGCCGAGCAAGTGAATAACTTCCGAAATAAATTCGCAATCCCTAAGGATAAATTAAAACCTGTATTTGACCGTGCGATCGCAGAATGTCGTGCCAGAACATCTGTTTATTTTGAGTTGCCGGAGACTGAGAAATTCACAATGGAATTTGTGACGGATAAAAGTTGGTCAGGCTATAATTATTACCAAGGCAATTATGAAAGCCTTATTCAAATCAATACTGATTTTCCGATTACCATAGACCGTGCTGTCGATTTGGGTTGTCATGAGGGATATCCGGGCCATCACGTCTGGAATTTGTTCATTGAGCGCGAGCTTGTCAGAAAACGGGATTGGATTGAGTATAGTGTAAATCCGCTTTTCGGTCCTTTTGGCCCTCTCGCGGAAGGTTCAGGAAATTTTGGGATCGGACTTGCTTTTCCAGGCGAGGAGAAAATGGCTTTTGAGAAAGAGGTCTTATTTCCAATGGCGGGTCTGGACACATCTGAGGCCGAATTATTTGAGCGTGTCTTAAAATTAGAAAGCCAATTATCTCACGCCACAAATGACATTGCGCGTCGTTACTTGGACGGGGACCTCACCAAAGATGAGGCTGTGCCCCTTATTCAAAAATACTATCTGCAAAGCCGCGAGAAATCGGAGCAGCGTCTGCGTTTTATCGAAAAATATCGTGGTTATGTCATAAATTATAATATCGGACAGGATATTGTGCGCAGTTATGTGCAAGATGCTGGCGATACGCCCGAGGCGCAATGGACAGCTTTTCGTGATATGCTTACAATTCCACTGACCCCGGGTGATTTGCAGAAACGTTAATCTTCTTTAGGCTTCTTTAACCCTAACATAGTTCAGCCGACTTTATCCCCATGACGAATTACACGCGCCTATTCCCTTCTGGCGCGAGTTTTGCACTCATCCATTCCTAAGAACTAACTTTGTAATGGATTGGGACGAAAATGGGTCGTCAATTTAATATATCAGATATGGGCCTTAAGCTTATCAAGGCTTATGAAGGCTTTCGTCCTGTAGATCGCACACTTGTGTCGGGACAACGTGTCGTAGGTTATGGTCACCGCCTAATGGATGATAAAGCGGTCATGTTGTCTAAGTCAGAAGCAGAAAACATTTTGAAGGACGATCTTGCGCCCTTTATTGATATGATCAATGAAAATGTACATGCGCCGTTATCTCAGAGCCAATTTGATGCTTTAGTCTCATTTGCTTACAATATTGGACCAAAAGCCTTTTTAGAATCTGATACACTCAGAGCGCTAAATAATGGGCGCCCTTTGGATGCGGCTAATGGCTTTGATATTTGGCGCAAATCTGAAATAGAAGGCAAAACCTATGTGGTTGATGCGCTTATGCGCCGCCGTACAGCTGAGAAAGCGTTGTTTTTACGGCCCGAAGGCCGCGCTTTAAGTGCGCCAAGGGTTGATCTGCCGCCAATTGAAGATGAGGCCGTCGCACTGCTCTCAACAGAAGATGCGCTGCCCGTTTTCACAGCTGATGATGCAGCTGGCGTTGTGACGAGCGCCCCATATTCTGCATCTGAAGTTCAAAATCGCCGCCGGGATGATGGCCCTTCAGGCCTTCTGATGCTGAGCGAGATTGCCGATCAAGATGAAGGACGTGAAGACGATTATGATGCAGAAGAATTACCTTTCATTCCTGATACGACTAAAAATGTTATAGATGAAGACAAATTGGTTGAGGCTGCACGTCCGTCTCTGATTGCCGCGGAGGATGAAAAACTAAAAGACAGGTTGAATGCTTTGATCGAGGACGTAAAGTCTGATCAAAAAACAGCTGATACAGAGGACTGGCCGGATAGCCTCATCGACACTGATGCTCCCAAGAAAAATACAGATGCCAATATTATCCCATTCTCCATCGAAAAACAGGATGATGTTGTTATCACGCCCGGTCTTTTAGACGAGAGTGACGTTGAGCGGACTGAAATTGACGCGCCCGTCATTGATAGTTTCGCAGAAGACGACGCGCTGCAACTGAGAACGGATGATAGTGCAAGCCGCTATATTGATTTCAATGCACGTCCCGAAGACAATGTGACGGCGTCTACAATACCTTATATGATCATGATGTTTCTAGGCTCTATTCTTTTTGGCGGGGGCATAGCCTTATGGCTTAAAAATAAGGGCGCGATGTTCGGAGACTTTGGTCCCATGCTAACGATGTGCGGTATTTTCATTGGGACAATGATGTTGGCCGGAGCGCTATATTATGCGGCGAGGCAAAGTTTTAAGCGTTCATAAACCCTGTATTTCAAGATAATATTTAACCTATTGCGCTAAGAGTAGGACAATAATCTATGCGCATTTGCGCAAAACAAGGTGATTAAAATGACATCTATGCTTAAAGATTGGACTGAAGCTCATTCAGCCCGGTTCCAAAAAGAAATTATGGCATTCGAGCATGGCCTGAAAGATACGGGTCTGTTCACTGACGAGGCCTTAATTGAATTACTTAATAAGCATCCCAAAAATATGCTAGATGTCTGTACAATGGGAGCTGCTGATAGTGAGCTTTACCCTAATAAATTTCAGACAGGTGACTTTCGGGATGTTGACGGGAAAGTTTTATTGGAAGCGGCCAAAGCTGGTAAAGTTTGGATCAATGTGCGCCGCGGTATGAATATTCACCCTGAATACAAAACTGTGCTTGATAAAATGTATGGCGGAATTGCGGAAGAAACCGGAAATAAAGCTTATAATGCAAATGGGGGTATATTGATTTCATCCCCGATTGCAAAAGTACCGTATCATTTCGACAAGACAGAAACGATCCTATGGCATGTCAGAGGTAAGAAGCGCATGTATTTATATCCTCTAACAGAAAAGTTTATTCCTGATCGGGCTTATGAGGCGACTTTACTAAGTCACTTAGAGGACGACCTGCCTTATAAACCGGACTTTGACAAGGATGCCACGATTGTCGATTTTGCAGAAGGACAAGCTTTGACATGGCCGCTTAACATGCCGCATCGCGTTGATAATCAAACCTTTTGCGTGTCTGTAACAACAGAATATTCGACGAAAGAATCGGGCATGAAAAATGCTGCTATGATAGCAAATGCGACCTTGCGACACCGTTTTGGTATCGAGTCTAGTTACAGCAAGGCGGGCCCTGTAAATCGTCAGATAAAATCTGTTTTTGGCCGTGTTATTCGTAAAGCAGGTTTGGCTGCAAAAGCTGATACTGTGGATATGGTTACGTTTAAAGTTGACCCTGATGCGCCGAATTACGTTGTAAATGTAGAACCTTATCAACGAGATTTTTAGGCCCTAGACTGGCCTAGATCGAGGTTTAGCCCGTATGTAGAGAACATGACTCTGCATATGCAAAAGCTCTCAGTCGGTTCTGAATCCATTGCAACCTTAGCGGATTGGCAGAAACTTGTTGTGAGGCGCCGTAAGAAGCGGGGCCTGTCTCCTTATCATGAGCATGTCACGCGGATGTTTCCTAAACAGGTCGAAGCCTTATTAGATAGCGGATCTATTTATTGGGTTATTAAAGGGCTAATTCAATGCCGTAATGAGATTGTGGCGCTTGATCAGGTGCAAACGCAAGATGGCCGAAAAGCGTGTTCCATTCTCATGTCACCTAAACTCATCCCCGTTGTGCCAACGCCAAAGCGACCTTTTCAGGGGTGGCGATATTTAAAGCCTGAAGATGCGCCTGCGGACCTGGGCGAAATTGGCGGAGCAAATGATTTGCCGCCTGAGCTACGGGCCAAGCTTGCAAATCTCGGTGCTTGGTAGGCATAAAAAGCTCCACAAAAAAAGCCTCGGCGAAACCGAGGCTTTCAAACTTAAGTCTTAAGACCGCTTAGAATGTATAGCGGGCTTTGACGTAATATTGACCACCTGCAAAACCAATCGGTGAGGCTTCAGGATAAAGCTGACCAGAGCCACCTTGTCCTGGATTCTCATCAGGATAGTTATCAAACAAGTTGTTGGCACCGATCATCAGTTCAACACCTTCATAAACTTCGGCACCGATTTCAGCATCGATGAGGATTTCTGAACCGACGTCAAAGCCGTTTCCGCTGTCAAACCATGAACCATAATAGTTGGCGCGAACCATGCCATTCCACATACCTTGTGAATGCAGAAGCGTGGCAGAGCCTTTCACATTTGGCAGAAGATCTTCAAGAGCACGGATGCGTGTGTCTGAAATTGGGGTTGGAAGGACCACTTCTGTATCTGTCCAGTTTGCTGCTACGATAAAGGTTGAATCGCCTCCAGCCATTTCGAACTTATAATCACCGCGAACGTCAATACCTTGTGTTTTAGTATCAAAACTATTCGAGAAGAAGCGGAATTGGGCCAAATCGTCGAGACCCAAAAAGTCCTGACGATTAATTGTGCCGTTACCATCAAGTTCGGCAATTGCCCCGCTTATTGAGTCCGCCGTGGCGCCTGCAAACTGTAGAGCTTCAAGGAAGTCAACATTGGCACCTAGTGCGACACGGTCGTCAACCTTGATATTGAAGTAATCAACTGTCCAGTTAAATCCACCTGTATCAAAAGCTACGCCAAGTGAAATGTTACGTGCGTCTTCAGCACCAAGCGTCGGACGATCGCCCGTTGAAGCGATGAAGTCAGCCGCCAATTGTCCAGCCGCCGTGTTGAGCGGTAAGGTACCTTGGTCAACAAGAACGCCATTAACGTTCTGTGTTGTCACATTCGTAATATTGGCTTGGCCAGCTGTTGGAGCATGGAAACCAGTTGAATATGTTCCGCGAACGCGAACATTGTCGTTGATTTTATAAAGCGCTGCAAGCTTGTAGTTTAGAGTGTCTCCAAAGCTAGAGTAATCTTCGTAACGAAGAGCAGCTTGAAGCGTCAAAGCGTCAGTTACATCGCCTTCAAGGTCAATATATCCCGCATAAGAGTCTTGCGAGTTTGATGAACTATTTGGGAAGCCACCAAAGCCGTTTGAGCTTGATGAGAAGCCTTGTCCAAAAGGGAAGGCTGGTGTTGAAACAGCCAATGGCCCAAGTGCGAAAGAGTTTGAACCGCCTGCGTAGAGGTCAAATGTCTCTTTGCGATATTCAGCACCAAATCCGATGTTTAGGTCAGATGCCCATCCATCCATTGCGATGCCATATCCAAAGTCAGCATTTACAATCGTTTCTTTCTGCTTTTGCCCACCAGGGATGAAATCACGAACAACTTCTGTATTGCCTGAGCCAGCGATCGGTCCAAGAGAGGCGTTGACAGTGTTATTAATAAAGAACTGAACTTCAGAAGAACCGTGCGTAACGGAAAGGTCATAAGACAAGCCGTTCCCGAAATCGAGATCACCGCGAATACCGGCACTCAAGCCAATGTCTTCAAGGTCTCCACCAAAGCGCGGCACAAATCCGCCTGGGATGGCTTCAACAAATGAAAAACAATTGTCGTCCGCGGTTACACTAGCAAGAATAGTGTCATCAGTGATCAGGCCGTCTGTTCCTGTTAAAGGGATACCTTGGGGACACACGCGTGGGTCAAGACCGGCTACGTTACCAACACGAACGGACGGACCGAATTCACCGGCTGCCAAGTTAGTTTGTGAAGGGGTACGGTCAAAAGTTCCGTCACCATTAGGAGTATAAACAACCTCTTGCCACTCTGTTCCATCAGCATCAAAGACCCACATATTTGAGTCATTATCAAAACTCACAGTGCGTGCTTCATTACCATTGGCGTTATTAACCGTTGGTCCACGATAAACGCCGCCGCGATTTGTTGGGTTACGGTAGAAGAAACCACCAGTTGTTGTACGTTCAGCATATGTACCAAAAGCGTAAAGCTCAGCGCTCTCATTTAGCTCGATACCTGTATTAATGGCGAGTTTGAGATCGTTCTCGACATCAGGCTGACCCCAATATTGAGTAAACTCATCTGTATAGCTGTTGATCGTCCGAAAATCTGAAACGGCTGTATTACCAGCAGCAATCAAATTCGTAACGTCTGTTCTCGGAGCGGCGCGGACTGTACCGTCGGTATCGCCATATTCACCAGAGATATTCACAAAACCTGCATCACCTAGCGGAAGGCCGACGTTACCTGCGATAGAGTAGTTGTCGCCGTCACCATCATACGTAGAGCCATATTTAACTTCGAATGATCCGCCTTCTGAGGCGTCTTTCAGGTCAAATCCGATAACACCGGCAATCGCGTCAGAACCGTATTGTGAAGACGCACCGTCGCGAAGGACTTGAACCTGCTTAAGCGCAATGGATGGAATAGAAGAGACGTCAACGCCTTGTGCGCCATCTGCAATACCGCCGCCTAGGAATGAAATAACGGCGCCGCGGTGACGGCGTTTGCCGTTCACAAGAACAAGCGTGTTATCAGGTGATAGGCCGCGAAGGTTAGCTGGACGTACAATAGAGGCCGCATCAGAGATTGGCTGCGTGTTTACATTGTAGGATGGAAGCGCTGTGCGCAAAAGGTCCTGAACGTCATTGGCTGCGTTTTGCGTAAACTCAACACCTGAAATAACATCAACAGGCGCTGGCGTATCCGCTGCTGATCTTGCTTGACGGCGCGTACCAATTGAGATGATTTCATCTTCGGCATTGAAGCCGTCTGATGTTTGGGCGTGGGCCGGAGCGGCCATTGCACCAGCAAGCATTGCGGCTGAAGCCGATACTGCGAGCGCGGATTTTAATGAAAAACGTTGCATGAATTATCCTCTGAATGATTTGCAAACTGGAGATCGTTTTGATCTAACAAACCTCCTATTGTTTTGTTCGAAATCGAACAAGCTGTTTGACACGCAATCTATATTTTGTTTCTATTGTGTGTCATATTTGACACTGTTTTACGCTAGCAGCTTATAGTAAGGGCAAATTATGCTAATTTTGCGGCCTATTCGCATAAATATGGGGCATTTTATCCAGTGCTAGAGCTGAGAGCCGCAAAGACTTCTGATATTCCTGTTATCAAGACCCTCATGAACTTAGCCATTTCAGAGCTCCAAAAAGGCTTTTTAACAGACGCACAAATACAAGCGTCTTTTGGGGCTATGGGGCTTGATACACTTCTCATTGAAGATGGCACTTATTTCTGCGTGATGGACGCCCTAGAGCTTGTGGGTTGTGGGGGGTGGTCTCGACGAGCAACGCTATATGGCGGTAATCACAGTGCGGGCCGTGATGCCAAAATCCTTAATCCTGAAATTGATCGCGCTCGGATCCGCGCGATGTACACCCATCCGGCACATATAAAGCGAGGGATTGGCAGGATGATAATAGACGCCTCAGAAACTGCGGCGAGGACTGAAGGGTTCAAGGCTTTGGAAATGGCCGCAACCATGGCCGGTGTGCCGTTTTATTTAAAATGCGGCTACCATATAGAAAGTCAGTGGGAAGATACAAACGGAACTGTTCCTGTTCCATTGTGCACGATGGTAAAGAGCCTAATCCTATAATTGACAAGGCTGTGGCAATTGTCTGGAAAGACGCCTTATTTTGATTTGGCTTTAACTGGGAAATTATCAATCAACCTTACGCCCCGGCAATGGGCTGCCACTAATAATCTAGCAGGGCCGTTTAAAACGCCGCCTTCCAACACTGTAAGAGAGTTCGGACTTCTGACTTCAACATAATCAACCGAGCTGAACCCTGCCGCTAATAATGCCTTCTTTGACCTATCCACGGCCAAATCCACATTTTCACCTTTTGACATTTGCAGTGCGCAAGAGCGCATGATTTCATTGAGCCGCCTGGCAACTTTTAGCCCTTCTGTATCAAAATATTTATTGCGAGATGAGAGAGCCAGACCGTGTTCGTCTCTGGCTATTTTAGCGCCAACTATATTTATCGGCATATCGAGGTCCTCTACAAGCCGCCGAATAGTTGCGAGCTGTTGATAATCCTTTTCGCCAAAAATAGCATAATCTGGCGCGACGCGATTGAGCAGTTTTGTAACTACCAAAGCCACGCCGTCAAAAAAGGTCGGGCGGTGATCCGTCTCCAGCCCTTCGGCAACGCCGCCAACTTTGATTTTTGTGGCGTGATGAACATTATACATTGAGGATGGCTTGGGAATATAAACAACATCCGCGCCTTCGGCTTTCAGTAAGGCGACATCATGCTTTTCTGTACGGGGATAGGCGTCAAAGTCCTCGCCGGGCGCGAATTGTGTCGGGTTCACATAGATCGACGCAATAACACGGTCAGCTTTCTTTTTGGCCAAGCGAATAAGGCTCATATGTCCATCATGGAGCGCGCCCATTGTCGGTACAAATGCGGTTGTTTCGCCGTGCCCTCGATATTCCCAGACCTGGCCTCTTATACCCCGTTCAGAGCGAATGATGTTGATAGTTTCAGCCATTTGATTGCCTCTTAATTAGAGGTGATAATCAAGCATCCTGATGTTAATTTCGCAAGCGATTTACAGACCTCTTGTGCGTCTTTTATAGACAGCCCTTCAAAGCGAGCCCGGTAAAGCGTTTGTCCATTGCGCGTGAGTGGCCTGACCTTGGCTTTGGCTTTTGATAAGGCGTGTAAGCTGCCAATCGTACTAATCTGTTCATCAGCTTCTGATTTTTTCAGAAAGGCCCCGACCTGCACGCCCCAGCTATTATCTGTCTCGACCTCAGATAGGAACAAGGATTTATCATTACTGATGGTGATTGGTTTTTGATTGCGTCCGCGTAACCTCACAGCCTCTGTCACGCGCGGTGTACTCGCAACTTGCGGAGCTTTGCGAGTCGGTATGGGTTCTCGCCTGACTGTAACTGGAGGAAGAGCCTTAACGGGTTTGACACCTATGGCATCAAAACCGCGTTCAATTAAATCCTGCATATGTGAATTTCGCGACGCTCCGCTCGCTCCGCCTAAAACAACCGCTATCAGGCGCCGGTCCTCGCGTTGTGCTGACACAATAAGATTATACCCGCTATCATGGGTGTAACCTGTCTTGAAACCGTCAACGCCATCCAGCCAATGCAAAAGTTTATTCGTGTTTTTATAGGTACGCCCCGCATAGCGAAACCGCTCTTGGCCGAAAAAGTAGTAATAACGGCGATGATGCGTCAGAATGTTTGACGCGAGTTTAGCCATATCCCGCGCGGATGATTTTTGCTCAGGATGGGGCAAGCCATTGGCCGTTTTGAAGGTTGTTTTCATCATGCCAAGTTGCCGCGCTTTGGCCGTCATATGATGCGCAAAATTTTCTTCTGAGCCCGCGAGTCTTTCGGCCAAGACAACAGCGGCGTCATTCGCGCTTTTTATGGCCACCGCTTGAATCAGGTCCTCGACAGTTATTGTTTGCCCGGAGCGAAGCCCAAGCTTTGAAGGGGGCGTCCGCGCGGCATTAGCAGAAACGCGCACCGCTTCATCCAGTTTTAACGTGCCTGCATTGAGCGCATCAAAGGTCAAATATAACGTCATGACTTTGGTCAATGAAGCGGGGTAACGCAGCTCATCAATTTGCCGCGCATGAATAATTTCCAGCGTGTCAGCATCGACAACGATTGAGGCATAGCGCCGTGGTTTATCCGCTGCCAGGCTTGGGACGGTCAGAGTCACCAACAAAACTAGAGATATTAGCAGACGCAACATGTGAACAGAATAAAGCCTTGGAGGTTTAATCAGGGTTAATGAATATTAAGATGTGCTGTGATTTGTCTTTATAGGCAATCAAATTTAGCTGAGTAGTTTATCACCCTAATATAATTTTTGTGCGCCCCAGAGATTATAGCGCCGGGTCCAACCCTTAAGGCCATTCGATGATTTAACTTTACACCAATCGGCCTCATTACAATCCTCAAGCTCTAATAAAGCATTACGTTCGACCAAGGCTGTTATTCGCGCGGATGCTTTTGCTTTACTGTGAAGTGTTGTTTGTTCCAAAACGAGGACGCGCCGAATGCCTGACAGAGCGGGTTTGTGAATCCAGCTTTCATCACCTGTTACGTCGCGCACTTTTCGCCACATCTCAGTTTCCGCGACAACGATCAGAGGGAGTCCTTTGCGGCGATATTGCCATGCAATAGGGTGTTTTCGAGACGGTCCGATACGGCCGTTTACTTTGCCGACTTTCAGGCTGACATAGCGGGGTACTGGGAAGCCGCTGGGCGTTTTAGCGGCTGAGACGCGGTAGAAATTCTCAACATCGGCAGCTTGAGGCGGAATCTCTTCAACAATGCGTTTGATGGCGGGTTTTTCCGCCTTTGGAGCAATATCTTGCGCCAAGCATTGGCTTGCTGTCGTAATGCCAGCCATAAGGCCCAATATCAGTGAAAATCGATTCATGAGGCTGTTAATGCGCAAATAGCCTAAACCAAAGGTAAATTTTGTGCCGGTTGACTGCGTTTAGGCTTGAGAATCCAGTTTAAAAGTCGTCTATTGGAATTTATGAGTTTTCCTAAACATGCGCGTCCACGCGTCACTGTCACGCGCCGTCTCCCAAAGGCTGTAGAAGCGCGTATGTCGGATTTATTTGATACGAGCCTTAGGGATGAAGATCTCGCCTTGAGTCACGCTGATTTGAAAACAGCAATTGCAAGCTGTGATGTTCTGGTTCCCACAGTTACAGATGATATCAATGCGGATATTATTGCTGCAGCATCAGATAAGCTGAAACTTATTGCGAATTTCGGGGCAGGGACTGACCATATTGACGTCGCTGCCGCGCATAAGCGGGGCATTATGGTGACCAATACGCCAGGTGTTCTGACTGAGGATACGGCTGATTTAACAATGGCTTTGATACTCGCCGTCCCGCGCAGATTGGTAGAAGGCGATCGCCGCACGCGCGCTGGTAATTTCAACGGATGGTCGCCGACATTCATGCTGGGCCATCGCGTGCGCGGAAAAAAACTGGGTATCATTGGTATGGGGCGTATCGGACAGGCCGTTGCCAGACGCGCACACGCCTTTGGTCTTGATGTTCATTATCATAATCGCCATCGTTTACCAGGCGGTATAGAAGATACTTTGGATGCCACTTATTGGCCTGAACTGGACCCAATGCTGACAGCTATTGATATTTTAGCTATCACATGTCCCAGCACGCCCGAGACTTATCATCTCATAAATTCTGAACGCCTCGCGCTTCTGTCCCCGGAAAGTTATATTGTGAACACGTCGCGTGGTGAGGTGATTGATGAGGCGGCTCTCGCAAAAGCGTTATCCAAAGGTGATTTGGGCGGGGCAGGGCTTGATGTATATGAGCATGAACCCAAGGTGCATCCCGACCTGTTGGATTTACCTAATGTCATTCTCGCGCCTCATATAGGCTCCGCAACACATGAGAGCCGACTCGAAATGGGCGAGAAAGTGATGATAAATATACGGGCGTTAATGGATGGCCATGCTTTTCCGGACCGCGTCTTACCGCTTTAATATAACGGGGCCTGTTCCAGCTCTTTATGGGAGAAAATAATGTTGAAACACTTACTTTTTACTGCCGCCGTAATTGGCCTTGCAGCTTGCGGCGCAGAAACAACAGCGGAGCCTCAAGCTTCCAAAACAGATATCAAAGAAGCTGCTACGCCTAAACAAGATATCAAGACCCAAGACCTTGGGGATGGGTTTTACATGCTTTTGGGCCCGGGCGGTAATATCGGCGTCTCTGTCGGCGAGGATGGTGTCTTTGTCATAGATGATAAGTTTTCACGCTTTGCGGATCAAATTATCGGACAGATACGCGGGATAACGGATGCGCCTATTCGCTATGTTATTAATACACATTATCACGGCGATCACAGCGGGGCGAATGCCGACATGAAAGAGACAGGCGCTGTTGTTGTCGCGCATGACAATGTGCGCAAGCGCATGGGAATGAGCTTTGAGAATAAAGCTTTCGGGCGGACGGTAGATGCTGTTGATGAAACGCTTTGGCCCGATCTAACATATTCAGAAAATGCGACTTTTCATTTTAATGGCCAGACCGTTCAGGCGATTCACACGCCTAATGCGCATACAGATGGCGACTCTATTCTTTTTTTCAAAGAAGCAAACATCCTTCATATGGGCGATAATTTCTTTTTTGGTCTCTTTCCCTATATTGACGTCGATGGCGGCGGCAGCTTAGCGGGTATGATTGCCTCTCATGAAAAAGCTTTAGAGCTTGTTAATGATGAAAGTAAGATTATTCCCGGCCATGGTCCTTTAGCTGATAAAGGTGATCTCGAAAAAACTTATGAGATGTTGAAAACAATTGAAAAGCGTGTCATTGACGAAATCAAGAGGGGCGCTTCTCTCGATGACATTTTAAAGAAAGATATTTTGGCGGATTACGCTGAATACTCCTCTTTTATTGATAAGGATAACATGGTCAAAATTGCACACCGCTCTATCTTGGAAATGCAATAGAGATAGACCCTGGTTTGCGCATGAGCGAGCGTAAAGATGCGGACACCCTCCCCCAATTGGGTATCGTAGCTTTACAATCGATGGCCCTCCTTCGGCGTAAGCTGAGGGAGGGTTATTTATTTTGCACTGCTGATTTTACGTTGATTCGACTCTGGCCGCTGCTCATGCATAATAAGCCTAATGGCAAGTTGGAAACCAAACATATGCTCCAAGAATGTGATGGTCCTGATAAGTGCATTGCTGCTCTCAGTGACAGGGTTTGGCATGAGCACAGATGATTTAATCGTCGGGGAAAAAGGTACCGTAAGCTCCGTTTCCGATGGGGATACGCTCTATTTGGACAGTGGTCTCAAAGTAAGATTAGCCGCTATACAAGCGCCCAAATTACCCCTTGGCCGAGCCGGGTTCAAAGCCTGGCCTTTAGGCGAAGAGAGCAAAACGGCCCTGACGGCTTTGGTGAAAGATAAAACTCTTCAGCTTTACTATGGTGGAGAGAAAAGAGATCGTTACGGGCGAGCTTTGGCGCAAACCTTCACTTTAAATGCGAAGGGTGAACGGGATATCTGGCTCCAAGAGGAGATGGTGAGGTTGGGTATGGCCCGCGTCTATACTTGGCCCGACACCTTTCAAGATGCGAAAAAACTATATGCCGCTGAGATTGCTGCGCGAGATGCACAGCGCGGTATTTGGGGACATAATTATTACCGTGTCAGAACACCTGAGCCCAATGCTCTGGCTCAGGACGTTGACAGCTACCAGATTGTTCAAGGTATAATCACGTCTGCGGCAGATGTGCGGGGGCAAATCTATCTTAACTTTGGCGCAGATTATAAGACAGATTTTACAATTGCTATCGCCAAACGGGATAGAAAGCGCTTCGAGGCCGCCGGACTCGATCCGATCTCACTGGAGGGAGCCACAGTCCGCATTAGAGGGTGGGTTGAGCTTTCAAACGGGCCGATGGTCTGGCTAGATCATCCGGAGCGTTTAGAGGTCTTGAACTAGCGGCTTGCAATCCACCCCTTCGAGCATGATTTTTTCACCTGTTTCGCGGTTCATGACGTAACATTCCGCGCCCATCATCATAAGATCTACATGGCTTGGCCGCTCTAAGGTTCGCCCATCAATAATACGGCCATTTCGTTTATTTACCGAAGCGGGTTCAATAGTCACGCTGGGTTTTGTCATAAAACTGTCAGCTGCGAGCGTGACCTTTGAGCCAATGGCTTTAGAGACGGCTTGTGTAAGCGTATCCTGGGCGGTCTGATCCATGCGTGTCAAAAGCGCCGGACGAGGCTCCGCGCCCGCAGTTGTTTTGCAGGCTGAAATCATTGCTGTCACGAGTAAGGTAAGAAGCGCAAAATATTTTGGCGAAAAGACCATTACTGATTTCTCGGTGTGTCGAGGATGCGATTATTCTCTAATGCGAGACGCGAGCGAACGCGCTCATCATTTAGCAGAGAAGCCGCTGGGTCGCTCTCAAATCGAGGCTGCGTTTTTGCCTGAGCTGTCGCGGCTGAACTGGCAGGACATGTGCCGTTAGCGCGAAAAGAAAGAGCCGTGGAGAGCATGTTTTCTGTTTCATCCCCTAATTGGCTTGAGTAATCATCTGAGGCGACGCATCCCGTTATTTTCTCGCCAACGGCAGAGCTTGCATTATTCGGTGCAAACCCATCGGCGTAATCTCCGAAGTTCTTATTATTTACGCCGCGAAATTGAATAGTGAAATAAGTTTCGCCGCAATTATCTGTTCCGTAAAAACCATATGGTTTTCCGCAGGTTTTTGATCCAATCAAGATAACCTCGACATCAATCCCTCTAAGGCCGTTAATGACGGCTTCACTGGCACTGCAAGTGTTGTCTGTTGAGAGAATGAATATGCGGGGCAAATCAACGGTGTCTAAGTCACGGCCTTCTGGAAAGGCGTCATTAAACCCAAGGCTTTCCTTGTAGAAAGGTGTTGGCGTGATTGTCCGCCCTGTCACGGGGTTTACTGTGGGATGCTTGTCATTAAACTGGAGTGTTTCAAAGTTAGCATTAGCCGTACGCGCATCTCCAGCAGTCATGTAAGCAATCTGGCTCGCGATGGCGAGGAAGCCGCCGCCATTATAACGAAGGTCCAATACAAGATCATTGATACCTGCATTCTTCATATTCGTGTAGGCGTTTGCAATTTGCTGCTCTGCTGTGGAGACGCCAAAGGTCGTGAAGAGAATATAACCGACTTTGCCAGTCGGCGTATCAATAACTTTTGTCGTATTGACGGGCTGTTCCGCCACCACATCCGAGGTCAATGTCACGGTGCGAGTCGCTTGCGTTCCCACATCACGGACTAAGAATGTATGAGTTTCACCTGCTGCGGAGGGGAATAGCCCTGCATTTAAGACATTGGTGTTAGAGCCGTTGACGGCGTCTTCGCCGTCAATTTCAAGGATCTCGGTTCCGCGAAGTAAATTATTATTGGCAGCAGCAGGCGAGTCCGGCTGAACGAGAGCGACACGAATATCACGCGGTGGTGAAGATTCTATCAAAACAAAGTCTGCACCATAACCTGCGGATGCACCTGTTGCGACGCGCTGTTCATATTCGTCTGTAGGAATTGTGAAGTGAAATTGATCTTTATTTGTCCCCGACGCTGTTGTCGCTGAGGTTCTGAGTTTATCAAAATACGTTAAACGGTCATCACTGTTACCAGGGTTGATATCCGGAACCTCATCATACCAGAGATATGTCTCGTCGGTCCAGGACCTAAGCCAGAATTTTTCACGTGTCGTTGAACCCGCCATATCGGGATATGGATTTCCGTCAATATCATTTGTCGTACGTGGCGACGCACATTGATTTTTGAAGCTGGAGGCTGGGGCATATGTGCCAGCTGTCCATGTAGGCTCGCTTGACCCGCCCGGTGTAGGGGCGACGCCAACTGGGGCACTGCTACTACCGCCGCCACCGCATGCGGCGAGCAGTGACGCTGAAAATGTAAGAGCTGCCGTTGTAAGGAGGCGAGATGTAAATCGGGTCATGCAAAATCCTTATAAATTTCTCTTGAAGGAAGCCTAGCGCGGCGCAAAATGCGCGTAAATGCTTTATAACATTAAAAAAGCATCCTGTGATGAACAGGATGCTTCAACTTTTAGTGATTATAACTGTGTTAGGCTGCGGCAGTCTCCTCACCATTATCATTATCTTCTGCCTCTTTCGCAGCTTTTGCGGCTTGGCGCGTCCGTGCTTTTGTTAGAGTTTCGAGAACTTCTTCAAGCGCTGCGCCGCGGTCTATTTTCTTAATCGCTGCGACTTCACGCACCATGCGGTCTGTTGCGCGCTCATAGAGTTGGCGCTCTGAATAGCTTTGCTCTGGTTGTGCGTCGGTGCGGTGCAGATCTCTGACAACTTCTGAGACAAGAATAAGGTCGCCGGAATTGATTTTGGCTTCATATTCCTGTGCGCGGCGGCTCCACATGGTACGCTTGATACGTGCGCGGCCTTTAAGCGTCGTGAATGAGTCTTTCAGTATGAGTTCATTGGAAAGGGCTCGCATACCGGATGTGGCTGCTTTATCTGTCGGGACGCGCAATGTCATTTTGTCTTGCTCGAAATGAACGACATAGGTTTCAATATCAAAACCCGCTATAACGTCCTGCTCAATGCCTGTGACTTTGCCGACGCCGTGAGCCGGATAGACAATGTGTTGACCTGCTTTAAAAAGTTTCTTTTTGGATGTCGTTTTTTTCGCTGTCTTTTTGGCAGCTGTTTTTTTTGTCGCCATGTCTGGAAATGCCCTTTAATTTTTAATCCCACAAATAGGATATCAATGCCTATATAATAACAAAACGACGCGGCTTTTGAGGTCGCATCGTTCTGATTTAAACTACTATACCACAAAAAACGACAAATAGCGAGTCTGTGGTGCTTTTATATCATTTTGGCTTGAAAAAGAGCTTATTCGTCACCTGTTCCAGGTTCCGCACTGAAGTATTTTTCAAATTTTCCTGTTTCGGACTCGTATTTTTCGCGATCTTCAGGCGGATCCTTTTTAATCGTAATGACAGGCCAGATTTCTGCATATTTTGAATTAATTGCCAGCCATTTCCCGTCCGGGTCATCCTCTGTATCCGGAACAATCGCATCCACAGGGCATTCCGGTTCGCAGACGCCGCAATCAATGCATTCGTCAGGATGGATGACAAGCATGTTCTCACCCTCATAAAAGCAATCTACAGGACAGACTTCTACGCAATCCATAAATTTGCACTTCACGCATTCGTCTTTGACGATATAGGTCATTTCAGCATTCCTAGTTTCAGGGGGGCCTTACTTCAAATTGCGATGTGGCAATACAGGCTCATATTGTCAAGCGGCGGAATGGTCACGATAGAGCGATTGCGCCTCAGAGGCAGGTCCGCGGCGTGTGCCGGCACTAAGCATCTCAATCTGCATCAGAGTTTTACCGCGCATGAAAGTCACTTCTTGTCCGGGTCTTATTTGGACGCCGGGTTTGCGGATGCGTTCTGTCCGCCCGTTTCGGGTAAGCCTGATCTTGCCGCCTAATATCATTTTAGTGGCCAGACTGCGCGTTTTGAAGATACGGGTACGGTATAACCAAACATCGAGGCGGCAACCCTCATCTTGAAGGGCACCATTCTCGTCCGAAACTTGTTGGCGTCGTCCCAAACTAATCTTTCTTGTTTTTTAGCGCGGCAAGGGCCGCAAATGGAGAGTCCTCAAGCTTTCGGGCGGGTTTCGGCTTAGGCTTATACCCTTGCTCGGCGGATTTGCGTTTACCCTTAAATTTACCCTTAGCATTTCCGCCGTGACGGGAATTTTGATTGCGCGGTTTAAATTGGGGTTTTTTGCGAGGCATATACCAAAATTCAGTATTGAGAACCTCTGCGGTTGTGCCGTCCTCTTGTTCTGCGCGGTGATGATAAATGCTGAGCTCTTTATCTCGCTTATTCTTTTTAGCAGGCTGAGTTGTTACAGAAGCTGTCGTTACGCTAGTCTCAGGCGTTTCGGGGGTCGGCGCAGTTTCGGTTATTGCTTCTTTGGCTTCAGGAACATCAGATGTTGTGGCTACTGGCTTTGGCTCATCCGCAACAGGCTTATCAGTCGCATTCTCCGGGGCGGGTGGTAAGTCTTCGGCTTTTATAGTTTCTGATTGAAATCCCAAAGCTTTCAATACGCCTTGCATATCTTCATAGCCGCAGCCCATTATAGCGAGCATTTCCTGCATGATTTGAAATTTTTTACCGCGCCCCAGAGCTTCATTTTGTTTTTGCGCTTGGCGGATTTGATTGCCAAGACGGTTGAGGATATCAAAGCGCGCAATTCGCGGCCCCACAGCTTTATAACCCGCTAAGGTTAAAGCTTGTTGTGAGAAGTTTTCACTCGCAAATTCGCCTTCATTGGGAATGGATGTAACACCGGCAAAAGGGATGAAGGGTTTGCGGTCACCGCCCGCACCGTAAGCCGATAAAACACTTAAAAGCCGCGCGGCTTTGGGCTTAATCAGGTCACGGATGTAAATATTGTATTGGCCAAATTGCACATTGGCTTCGCGCAATTGGGCCCGCGCTTTTTGATCCAAATCGCGAAGGGTCTTCCAGTGGTCTTGTCGCTCAACTGTCCCGAAATTCTCATAGAGCGTGTAAGCAAAGCCTTTGGCCTCGGGCAGCGTTGTCTCGCGGGCTTGAATTTCCTGAAGTTCGAGCAAAGGCTTAAAATAATTGGCCGCTTCGGCGCGTAGGTGATCGCGCATACGTGAGATCGCCAGATTCTTGAGCGTCTCATTACCGAGTTCGCCGCCAACAAGTTCAGCGTCAGGGTTCATAGGCGTTCCGCCAGAGCCGACTTTGCCGACAATTTTTCCGCCCCATAAAATCTCGCCGCGATCAGAGAGGGTGAATATGCTGTGGACACCGCCGCATAGACTCGTCAGCCTTCGATCAACTTCGGGAGCAACGGCTTTTTCCGCGGCAGAATTAAGCGCTTTGGCCTCGAGCTCTGAGTGACTTTGTGCGGGCGTGAATTTCAAGCCCTCTAAATGACCTATAATTTGGTCATCTACCAAGACGTCACCATTGTCTTTTACTGTTGCATTCATATAGCTCTCTGATCCGATGCCTTTTAAAAGCCTGTTCGTTCTGCGATCAACAAAACGAGCCATGAGAGCTTCGTGTAGCGCATCCGATAGTCTGTCTTCAACCTCGCGTGCACGATTTACCCAATTATTTTCATGCCCCATCCAAGAGGCCTTATTCGCGCAATAGGTCCATGTCCGAATATTTGCGAGCCGTGAGGAGAGGATATCAACATCCCCCAATGTCTCATCCAAGCGTAAGATGTGCTTTTCCATAAAGCTATCAGGAATTTTGCCGCCATTGGCGTAGAGTAATCTGTAAATATCCTGCAAAAGGCGCACATGGGCATCAATCGTCAGGTTGCGAAAGTCAGGAATTTGGCAAACATCCCAGAGCTGTTTGACTTGTGCGGGAACTTTAATCCCATTTGAGACCTCATCTATAGCGACCATGCGCTCAAAGGCGGCTTCATCGTCCGCGCCTCTAATACGGCGTAAGCGGCGGTGCGGCTTGGGCGCGTGAAGGCTTTCCGAAAGCGCAGCTAAAGAGCTGAAATCCAAAGCCGTATTGCGCCATTCGGCGGAATGCAGAGGTTCAAAATCGTGATCCTCAATACGCTTAACCAACTCTTCATCCATCGGGAGGCAATCCGCCGTGGTGCCGAATGTGCCATTATTGCGAAATCGTCCTGCACGTCCTGCGATTTGTCCTGCCTCCATAGGCGTAAGATAGCGTCTGCGCCGCCCGTCATATTTTGATAGACTCGCAAAAGCGACATGATCTGTATCCAGATTTAGGCCCATGCCAACAGCATCGGTTGCCACGAGAAAATCAACATCACCATTCTGAAACATCTCGGCTTGAGAATTGCGTGTGCGCGGAGATAATCCGCCCATTACAACCGCCGCCCCGCCCCGATAGCGCCTGATGAGCTCAGCGATGGCATAAACCTCAGCAGTCGAAAAAGCGACAATAACAGAGCGTTTAGGCAGCCGCGTTAATTTTGCGGCTCCGGCAAATGAGAGCTCAGAAAAGCGCTCACGATATTCAAACCTTATCTTAGGGAGTAGAGCCTTTAAGACGGGCCGTGCCGTTTCCGCGCCTAGTAATAAGGTTTCCTCCGTCCCGCGTGCGTGTAAAACTCTATCCGTGAAAATATGACCGCGCTCATGATTAGCTATAAGCTGAACCTCATCAACGGCTAGAAATGCAAAACGCTTTTCGACAGGCATGGCCTCGACCGTGCAGACATAATAGCGGGCATGGGGCGGAATGATCTTTTCTTCGCCCGTGATCAGTGCACATTGCGCGGCGCCTTTTTTTGCGACGATGCGGTCGTAAATTTCGCGGGCCAATAACCGTAAAGGCAACCCGATGATGCCTGATTGGCGGCCCAACATACGCTCAACGGCGTAGTGGGTTTTGCCCGTATTGGTCGGGCCCAAGATCGCCGTCAGGGTAGAAGGGTTTAAGGGGGAGGCCATGCCTCCTTATCTGTGATTTCACTCTAATCCGCAATAACTTCAGCGGCTCCGCCCGGCTTTTTTATGACCATTTCATCAAGCTTAATAACAGCTTTGATGGAGCTTATTCTATAGGTGAACCTTACGGGGACATAGAGCCCCAATTCCGGGAATGCCTTCATGTGCATCACAATAGGTGTCCCGCCTTCCTCGGCGTCAGGCAGATCTTCGGGATCAAAGCCGGAAATGGGCTCATAATATATATGGCATAAAACTGTATCGACTTTGTCGCCTTCAAATTTAGCCCGGCCTGCGCCTTGGTTTTCCATGCGCAGATTATAGTGCTGTTTTGAATCAAAGACACGCACGCCGCCAGAACAGACAGAGCCGTCAATTTTTTGGCCGCGCATCATCATATTCAGCACAGCCGAAATTGTATCATCAGCACTGTAACGCTCGGCAGGTGTTGCGGCAGGGATGCCTTGGCTGCCAATGGGCGGGTCAATCGCAACGTGAATATAGCCGCGATTATTATTGTAATTCATTTCAACGCGGCGGTTCTTATTGTCCATATTCTGTTGAATGTGAAAATCAGGTGTTAAGCCAGAGCGCGTGTAAGTGCCCGCTGTGACGGCCCAGATTTCTAATTTTTTCAAAAGCGCCCCAAGACCGGATGTTTTGAGATCAGAATAAACGGCATAATCACGCTCGCCATACCAACCCGTATAATTGGCCGTAATCATCTTAAATCCAAAGACATAGCCTTTTAGCTTGAAATCAAATTCAGTGGCGTCAGGGCCCGCCGCGGGAACCGTGTAGGTTTTGGCCATAATGTTACCGTCATTGAGGGCAGCCATATTGCGGCTTTGATCAATAAATGCGGCACTTGCCGCGCCTGATACAGCGAGGCCTAGCAGAGCCGTGGTAATTATGCGTTTCATGTTCAAATCCTATTCAGGCATTGATAACTGTCTTATCATGACATAACTAGCGTAAAGCTGAACAAAAGCGCCACTACGCATGAAAAAATGGTTATATTCAGTCTTCAGATCGAGCGGGCAATTTATCTTAAAACCAGATGGCATATCGCTGTAAAAAGGGTTGACGCGCGGCGATTCACCCTCTAATTCGCCCCAACTGTCCAGAGCCCACCTATGTGTGGGCCTTTTATATTTAAACTAGGTGCGAAAAATGTCACGTCGCTGCGATCTTCTCGATACAGGCCCAATGTCCGGTCACAACGTATCCCACGCCAAAAACAGAACGAACCGTCGTTTTAACGTTAATCTGTGTAATGTAACGCTCCCTTCAGAAACGCTTGGCCAAAAGTATAAAATGCGTATTTCTGCTGCAACGCTTCGCACAGTCGATTTCAAAGGTGGTCTTGACGGCTTCCTGATGGGCACAAAAAATCACAAGCTCACTGACAAAGCCAAAAAGATCAAAAAGCAGATCGTAAAGGCTAAAGCAGACCTCGAAGCGGCTAACGCTTAAAAATCTGGCATATTTTCGAAGAACCGCTCTGCGTTTGTGAACGCAAGTGCGGTTTTTTTATGCGGTGATATTGATTGGTAAGGCACAGAATTTATTCAATTTCGCGAATTACCGCCTCTCTCTTCAACGCTCTATGTCATTGCGGGCTCGATTCAACGCTTATGATTGAAACATTTATGCCGCAATGCTTATTAAACTTAAGCATCTTTTCTTTCCCCGATGCGACAAACTCTATGCCCGGGCCTCGTCCCGGGCTTTTTTGTGCAAGTTTGCATATTTAGCCTCAATACTGCCTCACTTGAATTAGACTGTGTCTTTGAGGGAGTGTCATGAGGAAAAGAACAGTTTTCGGCTTTGGTTTCACCTCTGCGATGGTGTGCATTTATCTTATGAATGCGTCATGGATTGTGGGTATGCCGGATGGCGATTTCAGTCTTCTCGCCCATCCCGGCGTACACCAAACTTATCATCGTGAGGGCCTTACAAATGCGACATGCACAGCAGAGCGCATTGATCCACCTGCTCACGGTTTCATTGAAAATACTATTTCCTCTATGCGGGCCGCTATAGAAGCAGGTGCGGATATTATTGAGCTTGATGTAAAACTCACAACAGATGGCGAAATCGTCGTCTTCCATGATGCGACATTGGATTGCCGCACTAATGGCAGCGGCAAGACACACCACCATAGCCTATCCGAGTTGCAAGCATTAGATATTGGATATGGCTACACGCCGGATGGTGGTCAGACTTATCCATTCCGAGGTGAATTTATTGGAATCATGCCAACATTACGTGAAGTTTTGACAGTTTTTCCTGAAACAAATTTCATGGTCAATCTGAAACATAGTAAAGCCTCCGAGGGCGAAGTTTATCGGAATTATATCACTGCCACAGATGCCGAGCGTCTTGGACTTGTCGCGCCGAATAGAGCAGCGGCCCCTATAATCGCTGCTTACCCCGATATGATCCTTCAAACACGGCAGAATGTGAAAGCCTGTTTAAGGGGATATACGCTGACGGGTTGGTATGGTGGCATGCCGGAAAGCTGTAAAAACACATATGTCTCTGTGCCGTCTAATTTACGTTATTTCATTTGGGGGTGGCCACATCGTTTTGAAAAACGTCTTCAGGCTGTTGGGAGCCGCTCTATGCTGTTAGGGCCTTATGAGGGTAACGGAAGCGTTGGAATTGATACCCCGAAAGACCTTAACGTTATCCCAAAGAATTATACAGGCATCGTCTTTACCAACAAAATTGAAGTCATTGGCCCGCAAATCTCCCCAAATTAACGATTTGCTAACCACGTTTCATACAAGCTTTACCCAGGCGTCATTGGGATGTCATAAAACGCCTGTCCTTATGGCGCTGTTGTTAAAACTTACAGCGAAGGACATTTATGCGCTGCACTTACGGGAACCATGCCTTCAGGCCGCCCAGCCGCAATAGCCGATCTATCAAAGGAAGTGTGCTGCAAAAGCTACGCTTAATGTGTGTCAAATCCGAGCGGCGGATGAAACGGAACGACGCGGCTTAAGTCGGTTTAATCAAGCGTAGGAAACGCTCTTGCAGGGCCGGGTTAGTTTTAAATTCGCCTGTGAACTGTGTCGTGATGGTACTCACATTGGGATGATGCACGCCGCGAGTGCTCATACATTGGTGAACGGCGTCGATCATCACGGCTGATCCGCGAGGTTTAAGCGCTTCGTCAATTGCGTCGGCAATTTGCGCCGTCATCGTTTCTTGGGTCTGGAGACGCTTAGCGAATATCTCGACAACTTTAACCAGTTTTGAAATGCCGACAACTTTATCCGTCGGCAGATAGGCAACATAGGCTGTGCCGAGGAAGGGCGCCATATGGTGCTCGCAATGGCTCTCCACATCAATATCGCGCAAGATAACCATATCATCATAGCCTGAGACATCTTCAAAAACGCGGGACAACTCTGCGGCTGGGTCAAGGTCATAGCCCCGATACCATTCGGAATAAGCATTCACGACGCGTTTAGGCGTATCAATTAGGCCTTCACGGTCAGGATTGTCTCCCGCCCATGCGATAAGCGTGCGCACGGCGGCCATCGCCTCTTCTTTAGACGGACGAGGGGTTTTGGCCACGGCTTTAAGGACAGTCTTTTTGGGTGTGTCTTTACTCATGGCAAGGCCTATAGCGTATATACAATGCAGATTGCCAGTGACAAAAGCGCATAGGGTTTATGTCAATACGTTAGCCGCACTCCAATGGTTCCGTCGTGAGGCCGAACCTATTGATATCTTCAACGCTCATATAGTGAATGTCTTCGGGCTCGGCGGCGGCGCGGGTATAGGCGTAAAAGGCAGGATCGATGCCCATATCGGTCAGGAATTTTTCGTGATATTTTTGGCTGCGGTCATACCCCATATCTTTGGGGGAGATACGGATGTGATCCATGCGGCCTGTAATCGACCAGCTATGCACGCCAATCAGAGCCCCGCATTCCATTGTGCGGGTTTCGCCCGCCAGGAACAAATCCACCGCGCCAGAAGCAATGATGCTGTTTTTTTCAAGATGTGTATCGAGGCGATTTTTGCGGATATCTCTCGCGATCAGGATATTACGCGCACTGTCCCGCGTACCAGACATTCGTTTTAGCACAATCGTATCGACCTCTGGATGCTCTTTCACAAGCTCTTTGACGATGCCAACAGACCGGTCATCCGTATAACCATTACCATAGGCGCGGCCATCTTTAACGGTAAATTCCAACAGACCTAGATCAGGCTGCATGGCTCTGCCAATTGCGACAGCCGCGCCAAAAGCGAGTAAAACAGCCGTGATGATTTGTTGCGTTTTCATATCAATTCATTAGATGGGGACACTATGACTGAAAAGCCACAATTGACGCTGTATAATTCGCTGACGCGCCAGAAAAAAGTCTTCACGCCACAAGACCCAAAGCGCGTGACGATGTATAATTGCGGGCCAACGGTCTATAGCTATGCCCATATTGGCAATGCCCGCGCGGCGGTGGTGGCGGATGTGCTGTTCCGTGTGCTCCGCCATATTTACGGCGAAGAGCATGTTATCTATGCGCGGAATATTACAGATGTGGATGATAAGATTATCGAGAGTGCCAAAGAGCAAGGCGTCGATATATCGGTGATTACCGAGAAATATGCTAATATATATAATGAAGACTTAGCCGCGATTGGATGTTTGCCGCCAACTGAGCAGCCGAAAGCAACTGAAAGCATCGACGAAATGCAGGATATTATTGTCGAGTTGATGGACAAGAACATAGCCTATTTTTCCGAGGGGCATATTCTCTTTGATGTCACGCGCATGGATGAATATGCCAAAGAAAAAAAAATGGATACGCGCTATGGGAAATTATCTGGGCGAAAGCTTGAAGATAATCTCGCAGGGGCGCGTGTCGAAGTCGCCAGTTATAAACGAAATGCCGGTGACTTCGTTTTATGGAAGCCCGCGAAAGACGACGAACCTGGATGGGATTTTAAAAATTATGGTCGAGGCCGCCCAGGCTGGCATATTGAATGCTCGGCTATGATTAGAGATGTGCTCGGTGAAACCATAGATATTCATTGCGGCGGAATAGACTTGAAATTCCCTCATCACGAAAATGAAATCGCCCAAAGTCATTGCGCTAATGACAAACCGCTAGCTAATTTCTGGGTGCATAATGAATTCCTCAACATGGGGAAGGACAAGATGTCCAAGAGCTTAGGCAATGTGAAATTAATTCACGACTTGCTGAAAGATTGGGATGGTGAAGTTATTCGCTTGGCTCTTCTCACAGCCCATTATCGTAGTGAGCTCATTTGGACCGAGAAATTACTAGAAGATAGTAAAGCCCAATTAGATCGTTGGTATAGGTCTGCTCAAAAATTGAACGTAAATTTCTCTGAAATAGAACCTATTCCTCCTACGGAAGATTTTGGGCATCCTTTTGCGGACAATGTATTCGATGATTTAAACGCTATGTTTGGATGGATGTATTATTACAATATTATTGACTACGTCATTGAGAATAAAGACCCCTCAATGGTAGTCTCTTCGCCGCGACCTAATATTGATGAACGCAAAAAACAGAAATGGATTAGTAGGTTGTCAACAATGATGAACCTCCTAGGCCTCCTCCAAAAAGACCCAGAAGAGTGGTTCAAGGGCGGGCTCGATTACGATGCCTTGGTAGAAGAATATGACTCCGTCCGCGCACAAGCTCTCGCGGCGAAAGAGGCGGGCGATAAGGCCAAAATGGGCGAAATGTTCAAACGCTCCGACGAAATCCGCGATCAGTTTAAAGCTGAGGGCGTTGTGATTGAATCGGGCTCAGAAGGGAAAAGCAGTTGGCGTAAGGGGTAGGGGCTTCCCCTCCACCCGTTCACTCCAGCGAAAGCTGGGACCCAGTATCCCAGATAGTTAGACTAGCTTGATGGTATTTAGTCATTATCTATGGACTATCTTCCCAAACTTATCCCGAAAATTTCATACTTTGTTCACATTTTTGTTCCACTTATGTTCTCATGTCAGAACATATCGTTTATATCCTATCCGGCGCGCAGCCGGGTCCTGTCTTTATCAACTCAACGCCAGACTTATTGCGGCGTATGGCGCAACATAGGTCTGGGCGGATAAAGCAGTCCCAATTTCGTATTGATCGCTTGGTCTATGTCGAGAGCTATGATTGTGCGTTTAAGGCGGATGCGCGGGTTAGGGCGCTTAAGTCTGCCTCACGTGAATGGCTAGATGCGTTGATTACCTCGCGAAATGAAAATTGGGAAGATTTGTTGCCTCTGAAAGCCTCGCAAATCGCTGCTTAATCCGCGGCCTAATCCGAACAAAGGGAACTAAATAGCCTTTGCAGTGTTCTTTTCCAGCAGTCATGAGACTGTGCAATAAAGGGAAAGAGAATGGCTAATAATTCAGGAAATGGCGGCAAAGGTCTTTATATGATTGTCGGCGCACTCATCGTGGTTGTTTTGGGTCTCGGATATATGGTGATGCAAGGACAGGCTGATAAGCCTGATCTCGCGATTGAGTTTTCAGATGACGGTATCGATATTGACAGTAATTAAATAAAAAGCCCCGCAATATAGCGGGGCTTTTTTTGAGGGTCTATAAGTCGCCTGTTATGATGTCGGCGCGTAATTACCTGTGACAAGACATGTCATATCGGGCTGGGCCGTCGTACCCACCGGGCATGAGACGGTGGTTAAAATATCCGAATTGATCGCCGGGACGGCGATCGCATTATTTGCCGCGCGGTTGTCACTATCTTTAATAATAAGCTTTGATTTTGTCATTTGCTTACCATTTGACATTAACAACTTGCGGTCCGTTTCGGGGTCTGCGTCGCCATCAGCTTGCAGTATTTCACCTGCGGTGTCATTACGCAACATCTTCTCGGCATTCTGATAATTTGTCGGTGATTCCTTCATCTGAGAAGCGTCTGCGGACATCATTTTCATAATCTTTTTGTCCATCCACATCCGTTGTTTATCTTCCGAATATGTCGCCCATTTAGCTTGCTTCTCGGCGCTCATATTAGCTTTTATCTTTGTTTCCCAAGCCGTGCGTTCTGAGGGTGTTAAATCCGCAATCGCGCTGTGCGTGGCTGTTACATGAGTCTTTTTCATGTGGTCTTTGTGCGTCTTGTCACCCGCGAGTGCAGGTGAAGCGGTGAAAGCCAATGAAGCGGCTGAAACAATAAGTATTTGACGTAAATAAGTCATAGTAAACTCCTTAAAATTATAAGGTGAAATGAAATTACGAACGCGAGCCAAAGCCTAATGCTTTGTCATCAAAGCGTTCAACAACGCCACTGATATAGTCTCATGGCGTTGGTATGTAAAAAAAGCGTTTGTAACTGTAAAAAGTTCCAACAAAGTCAAACTTATTCTCTAAAGAGAATCGAAAATACTACAGTAAAGGCATTATCCGAACAGGATTTTTGAGGGGGCACCGATGAAACTCTATGATTATTTACCATCTGGCAACAGTTACAAGGTTCGCCTGCTATTGTCTTATTTGAAGATCTCTTATGAGTGGGAAAATTTGGACATTATTAAAGGCGAGACGCAAACAGACGCCTTTAAAGCCAAGAACCCATCTGGGCAGATACCTTTGCTTGAGCTCACGGGGGGCCGCAGAATTGCTGAGAGTAATGCCATTCTGTTCTTCCTCGCAGAAGGCACACCCTACTGGCCCCGTAACGCTTATGACCAAGCCAAATGTCTGCAATGGATGTTTTTTGAGCAATATAAGCACGAACCTAATGTAGCCGTGGCGCGTTTCGTTCATCACTATGCAATGGAGCAGCGGGAAAATGAACTGCCTGCCTTACATAAAAAGGGCTATGCAGCCCTTGATGTGATGGAAGCACATTTGGCGGATAATCTTTGGTTTGTCGGCAGCGGCCCGACCATTGCTGACATTGCGCTCTATGCTTACACCCATGTTGCAGGCGAGGGCGGTTTTGAAATGACCCGTTATCCAAATATCATGGCATGGTGTGATCGGGTTAGCGACCATCCAAAGCACATTCGCATTACGGATACGCCCGCCGCCTCATAAAGCCGACCCATAAAAATGCATCGTCTACGCCCTTGCAGGCGTATATAACGATGTTATGACACCGGAACTTCTTGAACGGGATTGGCTTTCTTTGCGCTATTGGCTGCAGACATGTGTCCTGCCGAGCGCTGTTTTTCTAATCATCGCCTTAGGCCTTATTCGAATATTTGATCCCGACGCTATAAGCCTCAATCATAAAGCGGTGATTATTGGGTTTTTTGCCTTTTATTTTATCATTGTGCGGGGCGGGCATATTCTCATGATCCGCTCTATGCATTTTGATATGAAGCGGCGCTACAAAGAGGCTTACCGCGACAGGCTCGCCTATCTTCCGATTGGCCAGATGAAGCGCCGAAATATCGGTTTCACCCTCGCTAAAATAAAACGCGAATTAATCGACCTTAATCAGCAAAAGCCCGGTAATCCGCGTTAAGCCTTTCCTAAAGCTTGACAAAGTCTTGACACCTCTAACGGGATTAGAGATGGAAATATATGGCTGAACAAGACTATAATATCGAAGATATTTGGGACCAATTGGCGAAAGAGTTTCGCAACTGGAACGGCGTAAAGCCAAGGCGGCAATGGTTTAAAACAGGCTTGTCTGAACGCTCGGGGTATAACCGTCTGCGTATTTTAGAAGGCGGTAAGCAAGCAAAGCGCTATTTCTCGCTCACGAAAAACCTATCGCGTAAAGATCTTAGCTATCTCTATCGCCGCGCCGAAGTCAATTATGAGCAAGCCGTTGCGGCGGCCCGTGTGGCGACAATTCTAAACCTGACAATTTTGGTGGGCGCTTTAATGCTGTTTAATCAAATTTTCCCTGGACTTATTGCCAAATATGCAACTGCGTTTTTTCAGACAGGTAATGGATATGACCTTCTTTTTGGTCTCTTTATCGCTCTTTTATTCTTTGGTGTGATTACGGGCGTTTTATCCTATAGTCATGGCGGTACAACGCAGGCGCGTGATCTTAAGCATTTGCTCGATTTATCCTTGGCGCGGCGTGATCTTGGCGAGCGTAAATTGACGGCGGAGGACAGCGCAGATGTCGGCGCCGATCTGCGCGAAAATTATATCTCAGATATCTAACCTCTATTATCTAAACTCTGGACGCTTCGTGCCGCCTATGTTACGCCGCGCCTATGTTGAACAGAGCCATAGTCATACGAATTATAAGCTCGGTAGGCTAACGGCTTACCGAGATAATGACGCCTGACTATCAACACCCATTTCCGAGATTAAAATGACATCTGAAAAACGCGATTATCGCGACACGCTCTTCCTCCCAAAGACCGATTTCCCTATGCGGGCTGGCCTGCCCAAGAAAGAGCCGGAATGGCTCGCGCACTGGAACAAAATCGGATTATTTGAACGCCTGCGCGAGCAATCCAAAGGCCGCAAGCAATATATCCTGCATGACGGCCCGCCCTATGCCAATGGCCATATCCATATGGGGACAGCGCTGAATAAAATTCTCAAAGACATCGTCAATCGTTCCCATCAAATGTTGGGCTATGATGCGCATTATGTGCCGGGCTGGGATTGCCATGGCCTGCCGATTGAATGGAAAGTCGAAGAAGAATTTCGCGGTAAAGGCCGCAGCAAGGATGAAGTCAGCGGCCCGGAATTTCGTACGCGCTGCCGCGAATATGCGAGCGAATGGCTCGATGTGCAGCGCGAAGAATTTAAACGCCTCGGCGTCGTCGGTGAATGGGATAATCCCTATAAGACGATGAACTTCCAATCCGAGGCCGATATCTGCGGAGAGCTCCTGAAAATCGCGAAGACAGGGCAGCTCTATCGCGGCTCAAAACCCATCATGTGGAGCCCCGTCGAGCAGACAGCCCTCGCCGAAGCCGAGGTGGAATATGCGGATAGAAAGGCCACGCAGATTTATGTGAAGTTTCCTGTTCGGCCAATGACAGGCACAAAAAGCTTATTACCAGTAACAGCTGATGGGGCGCCAAATATAGTTGATATGACAATGTTTGACGGAGCTTCCGTAGTCATTTGGACTACAACACCTTGGACTATTCCTGCTAACCGCGCTGTAAGTTACGCCTTGAATATCAGATGCGGACTTTATGAAGTCACGGAATTGGAAGAAAGTGACTTCAGCCCGTGGTCGAAAGTTGGAGATAAACTAATTGTAGCGGATAATCTTTGGGAGAATGTTGCTAAAGCTGGTCTGATTAAATCTGCTAAAAGACTGAGGACGGTAAGTTCATATTTTTATGAAGATGCACTTTTAGATCACCCTCTTAAGAGTATGGAGGGCGCTGAAGGGAAATATGACTACCCAGTGCCGATGCTCTGTGGCGACCACGTTACCGCTGATGCGGGTACGGGGTTTGTCCATACCGCGCCGAGCCATGGTGAGGATGACTATGTGGTTTGGATTTCCAATCAGAAAAAGCTCGAAGCGTTGGGCATTGCTCCCGTCGTGCCTATGACGCTCGACGATGCGGGCTGTTATACCGAGGTGATGCCGACCCGTTTCCAAGGGCTGGATGTTATCCGCACGAGCGGTAAGAAACGCGGGCAAGACGGTAAGGCCAATCCCGAAGTCCTCAAAGCGCTTGTCGAATGCGGTAACCTTTTGGCGCGCGGCATGCTCACCCTACGGGATGCTCACTCTTGGCGTTCTAAAGCCCCCGTCATTCGCCGCGCCACGCCGCAATGGTTTATCTCTATGTCCAAAGGCGGACTGCGCGATAAGGCTGTGGCCGAGATTGAAAAGACGAAATTCTGGCCGGATCGCGGACGTAACCGTATCGGCACAATGGTTGCCGACCGTCCCGACTGGCTCATCAGCCGTCAGCGCAATTGGGGCGTGCCTATCACGCTGATGGTTGGCCCCAATGGAGAGCTACACACAGAACGCGACGATGCCGACGCGATTAATACGCGTATCCTCGCCGCCGTTGAAAAGGTAGGCGTCGATGGCTGGTTTGAAACCCCGCTTGAAGACTTTATGCCTGATAGCAATGACGGTTGGAGCAAGGTCACAGATATCCTCGATGTCTGGTTTGACTCGGGCTCGACCCATGCCTTTTGCCTCAAGCGCCGTGACGATTTAAAAGACCGTGCCGACCTCTATCTCGAAGGCTCCGACCAACATCGCGGTTGGTTCCAAAGCTCGCTCCTCGAGAGTTGCGCGGTTTACGGCGAAGCGCCTTATGATGGCGTGCTGACCCACGGCTTCGTTGTCGATGAGAAGGGGCTGAAAATGTCCAAATCGCTCGGCAACACCATGAGCCCCGAAGACATTTCCAAACAATATGGCGCAGAAATCATGCGTATCTGGACGGCCAGTTCCGATTGGGCGAATGACCTAAAAATCGGCCGTGAGATTATCCAAACTAATGTCGATGCTTATCGCAAGCTTCGCAATACGCTGCGCTATATGATTGGCGCGCTAGACGGATATGACGAAGCGGACGCGGTGGACTATAACGATATGCCGGCGCTCGAAAAGTGGGTGCTGCACCGCCTCGCGGAAATCACCACTGAACATGAAGCCGCCGTGCGCAATCACGACCACAAGAAGATTTTCAGCACGCTGTTTAATTTCTGCACCGTGGATCTCTCGGCTTTCTATTTCGATATCCGCAAGGACGCGCTCTATTGCGATCCGCTGAACTCCACACGTCGCCGCGCCTGCCGCACGGTCATCGATGAAGTGTTCCAACGCCTGACAACATGGCTCGCCCCCATCATGTGCTTCACCATGGAAGAAGTCTGGCAAGCGCGCCATCCGAGCGAGGATGGCTCTGTGCATATGGAATTGTTCAGGGACGCGCCAGACGGGTGGCTGAATGCCGACATCGCTGCGAAGATGGAAACGGTACGCGATTTCCGCACCCAAGCCTCAGAAGCGATTGAACCGCTGCGCAAGGACAAGGTTATTAAATCAAGCCTCGAGGCCAGCGTCACTGCGCCCGCTACTGAGGCTCTGACCTCCGCCCTATCGGCCCTCGGCATCACCCGCCAAGAGACTTACGCAAATCCTGCCGACCCGAGTGACACGCTCGCGGATTATCTGATTGTAAGCGAATGTACTCTCTCTGAGAAAGCCGCTGATGTGAGCGTAGCTGACTTGAAAGAAGCAGGATGGACAAAATGCGAACGCAGCTGGAAATATTTCAAACCAAATGCAGCAGTGGGCGAAGGCGAGATCACGCCGAGAGATGCGGCGGCTGTCAAAGCGTTTGAGTCTGGAGCGTAACTCACTTTCTTCGTCATTCCGTCTCACGACAAAGTCGTGGCGGAACCCATGCCTTAACATTTCGTATATCGGCGGATTTGCACTTAGGCGCACCATCAAGTCATGGGTCCACCACTTTTAGCACGCTAAAAAAGTGATACGGAATGACAAATTAAAATAGGGCTTAACTCGCAAAAACGTTATTGTCATTTAATCCCGTTTGTGGCTAACCGCAGATCAAAAGAGGGACTTTCATATGCGTATTCGATTTATCCTTATAATTATAATTGCGCTGCTGCTGACGGCGTGTGGGTCAAAAGATCCCGCGACTCCTGCAAGTACGGCGGCGCTAAAAACTGAATTGGCCGCCTTTGAGAAAGCGCCGCTTTTCAAAACAGCGATTGATTATAATGCCATTCCCCGCGTGAAGGGCTGTGAAGACGAAGTGCCTCGTGATATGAAATATCATAATTGCCGCGATTCTAAACTCATCTATACCCGCGCTCTGGGCACTGCTAATGCCATGAATAAGCCGCTCATGGTCATTTTCGGATTTAATAAATGCCCTTATTGCATCAAGCTCGAGTCAGAAATTATGGACCCGCGTAACCCCTTGCGCAGTCATGATGTAGCGCAATATTTCTCTAAGGCTCAGTTCGATAAATACCAAACCGAAGAAGATTCAGTCAAAATACCCTTTGTCCGTCTCCATGCGCGCTCCGATCACGGCCTCGCTTTGGCCGATGAACTCGGCATAACAGAGATGGCGGAAGAGGCCGGCTGGCACCGCGTCTGGTCACCCTTTGTCGTTTTCGTAAATCCAAAGACAGGCGAGATGACGTCAGAGAGTGAGTGGGAAGCTAAAGAGATTTACTGTGACTGGGCGGCAGGTGTGGCCGTGTCGCTGGAGAAGATTGGTATGGCGGAGGTGGGGGAGCCTGTGACAGAGAGGAAGCGATGTCCTAAAACTTAACTCTCTCTCCCGTCATCCTCGGGCTTGACCCGAGGACCCATCAAACTACTTTAACTATTCATCATATATAAACTCTCCACTCTCGGCATCCAATCTATGCCAATGCGGGTTCGCTTTCTCGATGAGTTCTATCTTCCAAGCGCGCAGCCATTTTTTCATCGTTTTCTCACGCCTGATAGCGGTTGCCATATCCTCATACTCTTCAAAGCAAACGAGCCGAATGACGTTATATCTCGCCGTGAAGCCTGAGAAATGTTTGTTTTCGTGCTGTTCGAGACGACCGGGCAGGTCTGATGTTACGCCAATATAGAGCGTGCCATGAATGCCGGAGGCGAGTATGTATACGCAAGGTCTTATCATAGCTCAGTTTCGCAGGATGGGTCCTCGGGTCAAGCCCGAGGATGACGAGAGCTAGGGAGCACCACCCGGCGCGGCGTAGCCGCTTCGGCCATTCCTTATTTTTTAATTCCGCGGATTAAAAATTCCTAACGGATCACGAGTCGTCCATTTTCAAAGCCGCAATAAACGCTTCCTGCGGAATTTCGACCTTACCGAATTGGCGCATCCGCTTCTTACCTTTTTTCTGCTTATCCAGCAGTTTGCGTTTTCTTGACGCATCGCCGCCATAGCACTTCGCGGTCACGTCTTTGCGCATCGCGGCGATGGTTTCGCGGGCAATGATGCGTCCTCCAATAGCGGCTTGGACAGGGATTTTGAACATGTGTCTTGGGATAAGGTCTTTTAGGCGCTCGCACATTTGGCGGCCGCGAGATTCGGCGTTATTACGGTGGACGAGCATTGAGAGCGCGTCGACGGGATCGCCATTGACGAGGATACTCATCTTGACCAGGTCGCCTTCTTTCAGACCGATGCTTTGATAATCGAAACTGGCATAGCCTTTGGAGACGGATTTTAGGCGGTCATAGAAATCAAAGACGACTTCATTGAGCGGCAATTCATATTCCACCATGGCGCGGGAGCCGACATAAGACAGGCCCGTCTGCACGCCGCGGCGATCTTGGCAGAGTTTTAAGATGCCGCCGAGATAATCATCCGGCGTCATGATGGTGGCTTTAATCCACGGCTCTTTAATGTGCTCAATCTGCATCACGTCAGGCATATCGGCGGGATTGTGAAGCTGTTGCGACTCACCATTGCGCATGTCCAGTGTATAGACAACGGAGGGCGCTGTGGTGATAAGGTCGAGGTCAAATTCTCGTTCCAGACGCTCTTGGATAATTTCCAAATGGAGCAGCCCTAAAAAGCCGCAACGGAAGCCAAAGCCTAGCGCGGCAGAGGTTTCCATCTCATAGCTGAAGCTCGCATCATTGAGGCGCAGACGGCCCATAGCGGCGCGTAAATCTTCGAAATCGGCCGCATCGACTGGGAAGATACCACAAAAGACGACGGGCTGTGCGGGCTTAAAGCCGTCCAGCGCGGTCTCAGTCGGGCGCTTATCTTCGGTAATTGTATCGCCCACAGCGGCGTCGGCGACTTCCTTGATAGAGGCCGTGAGGAAACCCACTTCGCCGGGGCCGATGGAATCTGTGTCGGTCGGTTTAGGTAGGAAATAACCCACCTTATCGACGGTGTAATTCGCGCCGGTATTCATGGTACGGATGCGCATGCCTTTTTTGACAGTGCCTTCGATCACGCGGAAGAGCACCACAACGCCCATATATTGATCATACCACGCATCGACGAGCATGGCTTTTAAGGGCTTAGAGGGGTCGCCTTCTGTGGGAGCGGGGAGCTTGTCGCAAATCGCCTCCAATACCTCTTGAATGCCGATGCCGGATTTGGCGGAGCACTCTATGGCTTCACTGGCATCAATACCGATGACTTCTTCAATTTGAGCGCGCACACGGTCAGGTTCAGCCGCGGGAAGGTCGATTTTATTCAGGACAGGCACGATTTCATGGTCGTGCTCAATCGCTTGATAGACATTGGCGAGCGTTTGTGCTTCCACGCCTTGCGACGCATCCACGACAAGGATCGACCCTTCGCAAGCCGAAAGACTTCGCGACACTTCATAAGCAAAGTCCACATGACCCGGCGTGTCCATCAGGTTTAGAACATAATCTTCGCCGTCTTTGGCTTTATATTCGAGACGCACCGTCTGTGCCTTAATTGTAATGCCGCGCTCTTTTTCAATATCCATATTGTCGAGCACTTGCTCTGACATCTCGCGGTCAGATAGCCCTCCCGTAAAGGAAATCAGCCGGTCGGCTAAAGTCGATTTCCCGTGATCAATATGCGCCACGATGGAAAAGTTACGGATATTTTTTTGCACTGTCATAGCGCTTATTTAAGGGGGATTGCAGGATTAGCAAGCGTGGTTTGCTGCCGCACTAGGCGGCCTTCACGCTTTCCGGCAGACCCTCTTGAATAAGCGCTGCCAAAGCCTTTACTGCTTTGATGCGGGGAAAGCGTTTGCGGTAGGTCAGATAGATTTGGCGTTCGGCTCCCTCATCGGTCAGCTCATGGCTGGACAGGCCGAGTTCTTTGCTCCATCCGCCGCGCATGGCAAGGGCTGGGACAAGGGTGACGCCTTGGCCTGAGGCCACAAGATTTATCAGTGTTTCAAGACTTGTGGCGCGAAGTGACTGACGGCGGCGTTTTTGAACGGGCCGACAAATTGAGAGAGCTTGATCACGGAAACAATGCCCCTCAGTCAATAGCAAGACATCGTCTTCTTTTACGTCTTTCATGCTGGCCTCTTCAAGCTTCCGTAATTCATGACCTTCTGGAAAGAGAAGCCAAAACGGTTCGCTGTAAAGCTCTATTGCGCAGAGGTTATTGTCTTCGGGCGGCGTCGCGAGGATGGCAGCATCAAGCTCTCCTTTAAGTAGGGCCTCATTTAAGCGGTCAGTAATATCCTCGCGATAAGCGACAGATAAATTTGGCATTGCAGTTTGTATTCTGGCGACAAATAAGGGGATGAGATAAGGCGCGATGGTCGGGATAAGGCCGAGCGATAAAGTCCCTGCTAGTGGGTCTTGCGCAGCTGCGGCTGCGGCTTTGATACGCTGCGCAGCATCACGGGCTTCGCGAGCGATTGAAATAATATCCTCGCCAATATCCGTCACCCTTATGCCTTTATGGCTGCGCTCAAACAGGGTCACGCCAAGCTGTTCTTCCAATTTTTTTATTTGCCCTGACAGAGTCGGCTGACTCACATGACACCTCTCCGCCGCCCGCCCAAAATGCTTCAGGTCAGCCACAGCACATATATAATCTAGGTCACGTAAGTTCATTGGAGGAGTCTATGTTTATTATATCATGTATAGATATTGTTTATGCGCTAGGTGGTGCTTTAGCAATGCTACGGCCTACCAATTATCCAACCTTCCTCGTTTAAGACATCTCGTTCTTCGGCCTCTGACAGGTTTTCAGGTCTCATTTTCGAGGCTAACAAACCGTTATTATCCCAGTTTTTAAAGTCCTGACACACCTTCGCGACTTGCTGGGCATCAGGGATGTCATGAGGCATATCTTTCCAACCCTCATGTGAGGAGGGATAAATTTCTGCAAAGACAACGGATTTGTTTAAGTCCTCGGCAAAGCATGTTTGGAAAGGCCAGATTGCGATATGCTTCCCGACATCTGGGTCACGGCGTAGGGTCTCAAGCGCTGCTATGCCCAAAAGTGTTTGGCTTCCGACGGCGCCATTATAAGCGAGTTGCCAAACAGATTTTGCACCTGCAGCGCGTTTTTCGATGAGCCTATATTCTTTTGGCAATTCATAGTCCTGCTTGGGTTTTTTAGGTGATAGATTTTTATAACTGTGTTGATGGGGGTGTCCCCAAAATGGACCCTCTGCTTGTCCTATTCGTTTATTAAATTCATCCGCAACGTGGAACCTATTGCTTCGATTTTTCGGATCGTCCTTAACAAGCTCATGAATGGTCCTCCAAACATCTGCCCAATTTTCTCCTCCAAGAGTTCGCGCTGTTTGCGCTGGATACCCAAACGCAAAGTCAAAACCAATAAGCAAGCGTTCATTCGATTCGAGAGTGGCTGTTATGTGATCCTTGATTACAGAGATAGTTTCAGAACGGGTTGTAATGTTGAAGGGTGGGATATTATAAGTACCAGAGCACCCGCTCACCCATATCGAGTCTTTACCGCGTTTTGGAGAATTTGTTGCTGACCAATCCACAGCCATATATCTGTTAAATAAAGTCATTGGGAAATACTCCGTTAAGGACTAATATTAGTCCATGAATAACACCCCGTCATCACCCTTTCACCGCTTCCAAGGGCGGCGTTTTATTGTTCTTATTGCTGTTTTTGCAGTCTATACATCTTGGTATGTGGGGCCGGGTTTTTTTGGAGATATGCTGCGTATTCCGGGTCATATTTCGCTACAGGAAAAAGGGTTTTACTCCGGAGCTGAGGCGGTTGAAATATTGTCCCGCTTAGATTCAGAGGGTCGAAAGACCAAATTTCTCGCGCTGATTTTTGATGTGCCTTATATGATCCTGCAAGCCTTGGTCTTTGAGGCGGCCATAGCTTTTGGGCTCCGGCATATGGCGCTAAAAAACCCGAAATGGAATCTGCTTTTTATTTTGCCTATAGCTTTTCTTTTGACGGATTTTGCAGAAGACAGCTTTATTGCGCTTACGCTGACAACGGGGTCAACGGTTCTGGGCGCGATTGCCGGCGTTATGACGGCGCTAAAATTTGCTACATTTATTCCCGCAGTTATTGTCTCTTTGATTATGTTGTCGAGCGGCATCTGGGCGTGGTTGCGAGAGACAAAGCGCATTAAAACACAGTAAGGCTAGGCGAATTTTTGTCTTTTATTAACCCTAATTTATGACAGTGTTTTGGGCTTGAACTTTGCATACAAGGACAACACATGCCGCTGACAGTATTAAAACAACTTCCGAAGACCTTTCGTACTATAGGGCTCGGCGCATCCATCGTTGCGCTTTCTGCTTGTGCTACACCTGCTAATAACCCGAACAGTAATAGCGATATTCGCAGCGCGCAAAATCAAAGTCAGTCCAAAGCAAAATCTTATAATGAGAGCGAGCTTGTCTATGCGATCTCGACCCATTTGGGCGTAACGTCAGAGTCGGCCGCCACAGCGATTGAACGCCTTTTCAGAGAGCGCGGCCGTCCTGTTGGCTATATTACAGGCCAAGAAGGCAGCGGCGCAATGATCGTCGGGGCGCGTTACGGTCAAGGCACGCTTTGGATGAAAGATGGCACGACGAAAAAAGTCTATTGGCAAGGTCCGTCTGTAGGTTTTGACGGAGGCGCGGATGTGTCAAAGGTTTTCACCCTTGTTTACGGCCTTGATAATCCCGATTACATTTATCAGCGCTTTCCGGGTGTTGATGGTTCGGCTTATTTGGTTGCGGGTATGGCGATCAATTATCAACGGGCCAATGGCATTACGCTTGCACCTGTGCGTTCCGGTGTCGGCGTTCGCCTCGGCGCAAATGTGAACTACATTTCCATTACCCGTAAACGTTCACTTATTCCGCTTTAGTTTCGGAAATATGCTCAAGCCACCCTTCATATTTTACGAGCCGTCCAAAAACAGGCGCGACCAAATCCACGTGGAAACAAAAGCGTCCGTCCTGAGCGTGCTCAAAAACTTCGCCGCCGGGCGTCAGCGCTTTTGGAAGTGGAATACCAAAAAGGGACCACCCTGTCGTTTTTAGGATCTGCTTTCCATCTTCGACTAATATCGCCAGATAGACCGCAATAGGGCCGAAGCGTTCAATGACGAGGCGACTTTGTTTTCCACGCCCGGCTTCTTGTGTACTGACCATACGCCGTCCATCAAAAAAACGCTCCCAGATTTCTTTTTGACCCTTTTTTGTCAAAACGACCCGCACGGGAATATCTGGTGAAGCTTTGGGAAAGCGCAGAAGTGTAGCGACGATATGGGATAGCGGATTCGCCCCGCGCGTGACCTTGCAGCGCCCTTCAAAGTGTTTTCCTGCGCCAATGCGGTGAAGAGTTTGCAGCGGTTCTGACATGTCATTATAAGCCGGCCCTAATATTTCTTCATAGAGATTTCCCGCTTTGGGGATGTCGTCATGGATGCCATGGGTGATATTTAGGTTTGTGAACTCGCTGTCGTAATCCGCAAGACTTATATCCGTTATTGCCGTTCGTGCGCCTGACGGGATTCCCTCATTGCGGAGCCATTTACGCACCATGATGGCGGCAGGAATGGACGGAATACGCGGCCCGTCATCGCATTCGGCAATCATGTGCCAGCTGCGAGATTGCGTTCTATTAGAGGCGCGGACGAACATGCCGCCGCGATGTTCTCCTGTAGAAACGAGGCTTTGGGTTTTGTGAAACAATCCTGTCAGCCATGCGATATTGGGTAAAAGCTTCAAACGAACCAACCACGCCAAGCCAATCAGAGTGCGGTGCAGAAATTCAGGGCGTGGCCCTGCACTCATCCAGATATTTTGTAAGCTTTCAAAATGGCGCGGGAGCTCTTGCGGGTCAGGGCCTTCAACGACTGAGAAAAGTATATTGGGCAAAGGTTTATGCCCCGGCACACAGATGGTTTCGCGGTGCGTTTCTGTCAGGCCGTGAGTTTTTGTGAATGTGCCACCGCGCAATACGCCAACTCGTTTCTGCCCCGCATATGCCGCGACCGCCGCAATGACGTTGCGCCCCATTACCGCTCGGGGCGAAGGCGCGATACCTGCGCGAATATCGGTAATGCCGTCCATCTTTTTGCTCAGCTCTTTTAAAGCCGCCGCCGTCAAAACGGGATAGGTTGATAGGCCCGACAGGAGTGTAAGACCCCTTTCTTTAGCGGCTTCATCAAAGCTTCGGATATCGGCGACAAAGTTTAAATCATCGGCGAGGTCAAGATAGTGACACCCCTTTGCCAAGGCATATTCAATAACATTGTCACGCTTACCATAATCGTAATTTTGAAAAGGGCCGGACGCGTCAATGATTATGTCGGGTGGCGTATCTATCTGCGCAGCAAGGTCCCCATTGCGGTCGAGCTTTAATGCTTTGAATTTGGCTTTACCTGAGAGGGTGCGGCACGCAGCTTTGGCTTTATCAAAACTCCGTCCCGCTAGGGTGATAATCAATTCGGCTTCATCAGATAATAAATCGGCTATACCGTAACCAAAGGTTCCATAACCGCCTATGATGAGCACATTCATGATTTATATTTAGGAGGCTATACGCGGAATGTAACCCGGCAAATTTGCAAGACTTAACTCCGCAAACGTCCGCCCACTTTCATAACGCTCGCAATAATCTTATCACTTACGGTTTCGATGTCTTTATCGGTTAGTGTCGCGTCTTTCGGGGATAGCGTCACGTCAATCGCGAGTGATTTCTGACCCTCTTCAACGCCTTTGCCCTGATAGACATCGAAGAGCGAGACGTCAGAGATAAGCTGCTTATCCGCGCCTTGGGCCGCTTTTAAAATCGTACCCGCTTGAATATCTTCCGCCACAATAAAAGCGAAATCACGATGGACGGGCATAAAGTCTGAAAGTACGAGGGCCGACTTGGCTTTGCTGGCCTTTTTCTTTTTCGGCGCAGGGATATTTTCAGGCCAGACTTCAAAGGCGACAACGCGGTCTTCAATGCCAAGGGCTTTAAGCACGCGCGGGTGCAACTCACCAAAATCCGCGAGAATGTTCTTAGGCCCCATTTGCAAGCGGCCTGAGCGTCCCGGATGCCAATAGTCCCCTGTGGGTTTTGACATTTGCAGATTCGATATATTCGCGCCCATGGCCTCAAGCGCAGCGAGGGCGTCAGCTTTAGCGCTTAGCGCATCAACGGGACATTCTCCCGCCCAATGGCGCTCAGTCTCTGTGCGGCGCATCCCTGCTAAGGCAAGCGCTTGGTCATTCGGCTCGGTGCCGCGATAGATAGGGCCGAGTTCAAATTGCGCTGCGCGAGGATAACCCTTATCCGCATTTCGTTGACCCGCCAATATCAGGTGGATGAGCGCCGTCGGGCGCATGCAATTCAAATCTGAACTAATCGGATTATCGAGCAGCATTTTATCTTCGCCGCCGCCGAACAGTTTCGCGTGGTCTTGCAGGACAAATGACCACGTGATGGCTTCGGATAATCCGCGCGACGCCAAAGCCCGCCGCGCAAGGCGCGTGCGGTTTTGGGTTAAGGTCGCGGTGGGTTCGCGCCGCCCGGGTAGAGGCGGGAGGCTTACTGCTTCGAGATTATGATAGCCGTGGATACGGGCAATCTCTTCGACAAGGTCTGCACCCTCTGTACAATCGCGCCGCCATGTCGGTACGCCCACTGTCCAAAGCGGGCCATGCTCAACTGTGAAGCCGAGCGCTTCTAATATGCGCGACATTTCATCATCGCCGAGTTTTAGGCTCGTGAGCCGAACGACTTGCATCGGGTCAAATTCGATGGCGGCTGGCGGTGCCGGAATATCGCCTGCCACGACAACTTCGCTGGGCTCACCGCCGCAAATATCTAGGACCATCTTTGTCGCCAAATCCATCCCGCCCAAAAGAAAGCCTGTGTCCACACCACGTTCAAATCTGTATTTGGCATCTGAGTTCACACTAAGGCGTTTGGCCGTGCGGCGAATAGTGAGTGGATCGAAATAAGCGCACTCGATGAGTATATCGGTCGTAACGTCGTCGCAGCCCGTGCTCTCGCCGCCGACAATGCCGCCGAGGCCGAGAATTCCGCTTTCATTGCATATCGCGACGTCATCCGAGGCGGCTTTGTAAGACTTATCATCCAGAGCTTCAAATTCTTCATCTTGTCCCATACGCACCGTAATGCCGCCCTTAAGCTTGGCCACGTCATAAAAATGCAGAGGTCGCGCACGGTCATAAGTGATGAAATTGGTAATATCGACGAGGGCTGATATGGGGCGCAGGCCAATGGCTTTTAATTGGTCTTGCAGCCATTGCGGAGAAGGTCCGTTTTTCACGCCCTTAATGACGCGCCCAATAAAAGCGGGGCAAGCCTCTGGAACGTCTGTTTTAATCTCGACAGGGCAGGAGAAGTTGCCTTTGATGTTTTTAATCGGTTTTGTGATAACTTTACCTAAGCCTACAGCCGCAAGGTCACGGGCGATACTATCTACGCCGAGCCAATCGGGGCGATTAGGCGTCACTTCAAAATCAATCACAGGGTCGTTGAGGCCCAATGCATCAGCCAGCGGCGTGCCCATTTCGAGCGCGCTATCCAAATCCATAATCCCATCAGAATCCTCGCCAAGGTCAAGTTCACTGCCAGAGCACATCATGCCGGAGGACTCCACGCCGCGAATTTTACGGGGTTTTTTATCCAAGCTAAAATCCGCGCCTGGAATATAAGCGCCCATCGGCGCATAGGCGACGGTCATATCCGCCCGCGCATTGGGTGCGCCGCAGACAATTGTTTTCACACCGTCGCGCGTTTCCACGGTGCAGAGTTTTAATTTGTCCGCATCAGGATGTTTTTCAGCGGTCAGGACTTTGGCAACAGAAAAAGCAGCCAATTTCTCAGCTGGGTTTTCGACCTCTTCAACTTCGAGCCCCGCAAGCGTCATGGCTTCGACAACCTCGTCAATGGTAGCTTCAGTCTCGAGGTGGGTTTTAAGCCATGAGAGTGTGAACTTCATATCAGTCTCTAATTACTTTTTTGGCGGGCCGCAGCGCGCTGGTCTATATAAGTTTGAAAGTTGTCTTTTGGAATATCTGTAATACCGCAATCTTTGGCAGGTTGCGGCGCTTTCTTATCCAAAAATTTGACGGTCCAGCAATCATCAAAGACGCTGCAATAACAGACCGACACATCGACCCCGTCCATGGGTGTGCCCCATTGACCACGCAGATATGCCGTAAGCTCAGACCCCGGTGATCCCATGCTGAAAGATATGGGCGTTACGCTATCTCCCGCACGTAAATATCCTGCAGCCGGCTTTTCTGTAAGCCTTGCCCAACCCCGCAAGCGCGGCGTCATGATGGCATCTTCAAAGGCTTTATAACCCGTTACGGGCTCACCTTTTTGCAAGACGGACACGCTTTGGATATTTGCAAGGCCAGTCCCGAAGTTATTCAACGTTATTTCAAAATGGGGCTGCACATCCCCGCGGGCGGTGGCTTTGGTTAAGTACCCTAAATCAATATCAATAATCGGTAAAACCCGCGCCTTTTGCGTTTCCTGATTCATCTTAAACGTCGCGCGAGAGGTGAGTATGCCCACAAAAGAAATTAAAAGCGCACAAAGACCCGTCATCAAGCCAATATCAATCCGCTTGAGAAGCGATTTTGAAGGTGATGACATTTGATTATCATCCGTAGCTCCGGGTGGTACAGCCATTAGCTTAGACCTGTCGCCAAATTCGCCTGCAAGAGCGGATTAAATCCGTAATGCGCTAACCACCGACTATCCCCTGCAAACATATCGCGCAGGTCTGGCATGCCGTATTTTAACATAGCTAATCTGTCCACGCCCATGCCAAAGGCGAAGCCTTGATACTGCTCTGGGTCAACACCGCAGGCGCGAAGAACATTGGGATGCACCATTCCGCAGCCCAGTATTTCCATCCATTTTTCGCCTTCGCCAATTTTTATGGACGCGCCGTCTCGTTCATAGCGCACATCCATTTCGGCTGAGGGTTCTGTAAAGGGGAAGTGATGCGGCCGAAATTGCACGTCCACCTCAGTCTCGAAAAAGGCGCTGACAAAATCCATGAGCACACCTTTGAGGTGACCCATATGGATGCCCTTATCAATGACGAGACCTTCGACCTGATGGAACATAGGTGTGTGGGTTTGGTCAGAGTCACAGCGGTAAGTCCGGCCCGGCGCAATGATACGAATAGGCGGCTTTTCATTGATCATCGTGCGAATTTGCACAGGCGATGTGTGGGTGCGCAGAACCTTTTTCTCTTCACCTTCAGGCGCTGTCATGAAGAACGTATCGTGCATATCACGTGCAGGGTGTCCGGGCGGGAAGTTCAAAGCTGTGAAATTATGGAAATCGTCCTCAATATCAGGGCCTTCAGCGACGGAAAATCCCATATCGGAGAAGATAACAGCCATTTCTTCCATGACTTGCTGCACAGGATGAAGTGTGCCAGCAGGTGCACCAACAGGAAGCGACATATCCATAGTCTCGCTAGCCAAGGCCGCGTCAAGCGCAGCATTTTCGAGGTTCTCTTTTTTAGCCTCGATCATAGCAGCTATGTCTTTTTTTAGGCCGTTAAGCGCGGGACCCATGACTTTTTTCTCGTCAATGGACATCTTGCCAAGGCCTTGCATCATCTTGCCAATTTCACCCTTTTTCCCAAGGGCGGCAACACGGATATCATCAAGCGTACGGAGATCGTTCGTCGAGTCAATCTGGGCGGCATATTTATCTTTGACAGCGGAAATATCGCTCATGGAAGTGTCCCGTAAAGAGGCGTTAAATTTTCACGTCTTTTACGCCTCTTTTGCGGGGCGTCAACAGGGCGTCAGCAAGGGGCGCGTATAGGACAGTTGGGCGCTAGGTTTAGGCTCGCATATCACTGATATCTTTGAGGCGGCGTTTTGCCTTTTCAAAAGTCTTACGGTCCGAAGGCTTTTTAATATTCGGATCCTCAATAATTTGTACTTTCGCTTCACGTCTTATGAAAATGTGGGGCTCTTTGGGGAGGGGGTCAAAGCCGAAATTAATATGATTGAGTGTCTCATGAGTGCCCAGCAGCAAATAGCTTAAAGGCTTTACGAGAGTTGAAAGACCTCGAAGCACGCGTACTTGGGCTGGAGAACTGTAATGTGGTAGAGCATTTCTGAAAACCACGATGTCAAATTGTCCAAGCGTATCGAGCTTTGAGAGTAGATGCGCCTCCTCGAAACGAACCATTTTTCGGATATGATCTTTGACCACCCAATCTTCGGCCTGGCGGTCAAAATATGTGATCAAGTCGCGAATGGGCAGTCCGCGCTGCGCCTCGAAATGCGTGTAGCGTCCGGCTCGGGCACGGTCGAGTGCTGTTGACGGATAATCAACACCAATGACTTCAAAGGTGGTGTCAGGGAACTTATCTTTGGCTTTGTCTAGGGCCATTGCAATACAATAGGCCTCTTGGCCGCTGGAACACCCAAAAGAGAGAATTTGAATTTTACCACCTTTTCGGATCGGATATAGAGCGGGAAGAATGACATTTTCAATTTTGTCCAAGCTCTCTCGATCTGTGTAAAAATGTGTGTCGCGCTCAAGTAGGCTCGAGACGATTTTTACGGCTAGGTTGCTTTGTCCTGATTTAAAAAGCTCCTCGACCATTTCATCTAAGGATTTGAAACCCTCTTTGCGTGACAGGGATGAGAGGCGTGTTTCGATCAAAAAAGCATGGTCGCTCCCCAGATTTACACCGGCAAGTTCTAAGGTTAAGCGCTTAAGCGCCTCATAATATGTGGGGTTTAGTGAGAGCACTGCGCTCATCAGATGAGCCCGGCCTGATAAAATTTGGATTCGATAATATCAGAATCAAACGGTTTCATGACATATTCATCAGCCCCCGCATCCAAGGCTTGTGATATCTTAAGAACATCACGTTCAGCCGTACAGAATACGACAACAGGCTTATCGCCTGAGGGCTCTTTGCGTAGTTCTTTGAGGAAATCCAAGCCGTCCATGACCGGCATATTCCAATCCAGCAAGATGGCATCGGGCATATTTACGCGGCAGCGATCAATTGCTTCTTGACCGTTCTCGGCTTCTTTAGTTGCAAATTTAAGGTCTTTGAGAATTCGGCTCGCGACTCGGCGAATCATTTTGCTGTCATCCACGACAAGACAAGTTTTGGTTCTCATAAGCTGACCTCCGCAGGCATATCAGTCATGAGCTGGTCAGCATTGGGTAAGATTTCCGAAGCTGTCGCAGGAGAAATATTTACGGTCTCGCCGTCGCATTTTACCTGAATGTCGAGTCCTTCGGGCAATTGCGCAGCTGATATATCAATGTGTCCACCGCGAGAGAGTCCTTTGGCAAGGCGTGCCTCCGGCTTTGCGATATGAGTCTGCACTAAATGCATTACGATATCTTCTAATTGTCCGCGTACGGCCTCAACTTGGCTGTCAGCCAATGACAATCCATCAGCCGCATAAGAAACGCTAACGGATTTTTGCTGTGACCGCGCCGTGCGTAGCGCGATATCGGTTATGCTTGGCATTAAGTTTTCAAAGCTGACTTGGGGCTCAGAGGTCTTTATAGGAATATCCATTTTCAGCTTAGCCAGACGCTGCAATGCAGGGGCGCTGCCCCCTGAAAATTTTATCAGCGGGATAAGCGTTTCGCGCGCGGCATCATATTGGGCCTCAGCGCTTATAATAGGCGTGATCTCTATGTGGCTTTCATCAAGGTTAGAGTGAATAGGCGGTAACGTTACCTCGGGCGCGATTTCATCGAGTCCTTCAGCATATTGAAGCGTCAGCTTATAAAGAGACATCAGCCGTCCATCAATTTTTGGCTGGCTGCACCCTTCCTCATAGCCGTCCAAAACAGATTGAGCTGTGCGCGCAATGCTTTTGGCAGAGAGTGTGCGTGCATCAAGGAGGATATCTTTCAAAGAAGATATCGCGAGCTTGTGATCCAGGCGAGCACCACCCAATAGGCCGTCCAAGGCTGACATCGTGCTGTTCACGAAATCACGGGCATCTGTTAAATCGTCACCGATAGGAAGCATAAGACTGTTTCAACTCATTCGTTAAGTTAAAACAAAATGCCCAAAAAGGGTTAAGAGCCCCTAAAGTTTAAGTGAATTTATCTGCTATAGGGCGATTTAGGTCGCATCGTTTTGGGGGATATGGGCTGAGAACTTAACTGTATCACCCTCAACTGAAGCAGATACGCTCCCGCCCAACTCACGTGCTATCATCCCGGCGTAGAAAGGCTGAATTGTGCGTCCGTCAAACCCATCTTCAGGGGCTTTCCCGCTAAGTGCTTTTTCAATCGCCGCGTCTAAACGAGATTTAGCCCCTGTTGCGTCCAGCGATAAAGTCACATTTCCGGATGAATCCGTCGCGGAAATCGTCACATCCCCGCCTCGCGGAACAGATTGTACGGCGAGCATTGCAAGGTTAAGCAAGAGCCGTGCTGTATTTTTTTCAAGGGCATCAACGCTTTGTCCCCAGTTTATCGCCGCTTTTCCGCCTTCATACATATCGGCAATTAAGGCTTTTAGCTCATCAACAGCTATCACGCCGGGGCGGGAGCCCCCGGATCCGAAGGCAAGGCGCAGAAATCTTAATTTTGCGCCGGCTTGCTTCGAGGATAGCCGCACAAGGCCCATCGCGTCCTCATGCATTTCCGTGTTGCTCTCATCATCCAAAACTTCAAGCGCGGTTCCCAATGCGCCTATGGGGCTGATCAGGTCATGACAAATACGGGCAGATAACAGGGCTGCGAGGCTTGAGGGCGTAAGTTTCGTGACAGTAGCAGACATAAGCGGGCTCGCGGTATAGGTGATTTGGTTTAAACTTAGTGATTTTCGCCCTAGCGTATAGGGGTTTCATAAAAAAAGCCGCTGAAGCGAGTCAGCGGCTTAGGAAGAGAGGCTCAAGATTCGAACGAGCTTAACTTTATTTCGTGCGCCAGGCGCCTGAAGAGTCCATAACTTTTTCGCCTGAAGCGGCCTTAGCGATTTGCTTTTCACCGAAAATGGCCGCAACGACCTCGACTTGCAGGTTTTCGGCACGTGCTTTTTTCGTATAAATTGACTTACGTCCGATATTGATTTCATTCATCGCTGCGCGTTCTGCCGCAGATAATGCTCCGTTACCTGTTTCAGCAAGATAGCCTGCAACAGTCTCTCCAATAATGCCTTTTGTTTTGGCATTGTCTGCGATGGCTTTAGCTGATTGCGCTTGCGCCGTAGCCTCTGTGCCGCCAAGCGTGCTTATTACCATCGTTCCGCCGGCTAGTAAGGCGAAGGCGGAGATCGCCGTAAAAAATGTTTTCTTCAATGTCATTATCCTCTCCTTAGAAAAGGCCCAGTCTAATTGTTCATAGATCCTAGAATAGATCTGGATTATTCGCGATCAAGTCTTCAACATCCTTATCCAATCGGACGCGGACTTCTTGATCAATTTTGACGTTAAGATTGATAACAATGGGCTTGTCCGAAGGCTCAATTTTCACCGTAGGTGCGCACGCCATTAGGCTAAAAACTGTAAAAGCTATTGCCAGTCGTCTTAATATCATAAGGAAACCTACTCTTTTGACCCTGAACCTGCCATTAACATCGGGTTATATCAAGTTCAGACACGTTAGAGGAAATAAGGCTTAATTCAGCACTAGGCCTTCATGCGGGCTGTCGAGCACAAAGGCTGGTATATCGACGTCATAGGACTCGCCCGTATTCGCGCCTTGAACTGTGTAGGTGCCCCGCATCATGCCTGAGGGTGCTGTCAATGGCGCGCCGCTTGTATAACGAAAAATTTCGCCGGGTTTGACGACAGGTTTTTCGCCAACAACGCCTTTGCCGCGTACTTCTTGGACTTGACCGCGCGAGTCAGCAATTTGCCAAAACCGTTCTGTAACGGTTAGGTCTTCTGCGCCTTGATTATCGATTTCTACAGTATAGGCCCAGATGAAACGCGAGTCTGAGGGGCTCGATTGTTCCGCGAGATATTCAGGTTCTACGCGGACCACAACATCTTTAGTGCGCTGTTCAAATAATGGTTGCTGTAAATCTTGCACGGATTACCCTCACTTGCTTCTGTTTCGCCCGAAGCATTTTCTCTCTTATAGCAGTTGTGACGCTTAACACGGAGTGCCGCAACCCCTTAACCCATTCTATAACCAAAAAATACAGTTCAGACTTGTTTCAAGCGAGTGGGATGGTAATCGCTATCTTATGAATATGGGGATTTTACCACAGCAAACGATCGAAACTCTTATTAAGGACGGAAGCATTATTGCGCCGCCTATAAGTGAGGACGGACAGCCGACTCAGTTGCAGCCTGCCTCACTTGATTTGCGCTTAGGCCATAAGGCTTATCGGCTTAGGGCGAGTTTTCTTCCCGGCGAAGGACGCACTGTTAAAGACTGCCTCCCAGATGTGCATATGCACGAAATCGACTTGAGAGCCGGCGCAGTATTGGAAACGGGCTGCGTTTATTTGGTGCCGCTCCAAGAAGCCTTAAATCTCCCGCAGGAGCTGAGCGCAGCGGCCAACCCCAAAAGCTCGACAGGACGGCTTGATGTCTTTACCCGCGTTATTTGTGACGGCGCACATAGCTTTGACGCTGTTGATGCGGGATATGAAGGCCCACTCTATGTCGAAATCGCGCCCCGCACCTTTTCAGTGCTCGTGCGCCCTGGAGACCGTCTGGTTCAAATGCGGTTTCGCAAAGGCTCGGTAAATGAGCTGAATACGCAAACGGTCAGCATCGACCTTGAAGGTTTTGACAAAGAGGGTGTTGTGGGCTGGCGGGCTCGCCGTCACGCCGGACTTGTCGATGTCTCTGCTGTAGGAGGACATGCTGCCAGAGATTATTGGCAGCCGCTTTATGCCGAGAAAAAACAACTTATACTCGACCCTGATGAATTTTATATTCTGGCCTCGAAAGAGGCCGTCAGCATACCCCAAAATCAAGCCGCAGAAATGGCGCCTATTGCGCCTGAAATCGGTGAGTTTCGTGCCCATTACGCAGGGTTTTTTGACCCCGGTTTCGGTATGGCCGCAGCAGGAGGGGAAGGCTCCCGCGCCGTTCTCGAGGTTCGAGGAAGAGATGTGCCCTTCTTACTTCGTCACGGTCAACCTGTGGCTAAACTCGTTTTTGAAGCCATGAGCGAAATCCCAGCCTCTCTATATGGAGAAAAGGGATCACACTACCAAGCGCAAAGCTTAAGGTTGTCTAAACACTTTAGGGATGTATAATACGTCAATATGTCTAACGCTATAGAGGTTTTATGCGTTTAAAAACAAAATTATTTTTAGCTTTTCTGTTATCAGTTTTTGCTTCAGCTCTTCCTATTCAACCCGCAAATGCAGCACCGCCAGCTAAAGCTTTTGGTGAACTACCAGTAGGTTATGACGCAGCAATTTCCCCTGACGGAAAAGAACTGGCCATAATCATAAATGTTAAAGGGACTTATGGTGTCATTACGCAAAAAGTTGACGGTTCATCTGAAAAGCCTTTCTATATTACTTTAGGTGAAGAAATAAAACCTAACTATGTTAAATGGGTCAATAATGAAAGATTTGTCGTTTCTGTAAGTAAATCAGAAAAGTTTAGAAGCACACCTTTCACAGTTGGCTATCTTTACACAGCGAATATAAATACCAAAAAAACGCGATTGGTTGTGAAGCCTAAAGGTATGTTTCGTCAATTCAATAATAGGGTTGTTGATTGGCTCGAAGATGATCCAGAGCATATTTTAATGGCTTATTCTGATGAGGAATGGGATTCATATCCAGATATTAGGAAAGTAAATGTTACGACGAGCCGTGATAAGCTTATAAAACGTGGACAGCCTGGAATTGAATATTGGGATACAGACGACAATGGTGTTCCGCGTATAGGCACAGGGCAAACTGACGGCGGTAATAAGCGGCGCGTCATATATAACACTACCACAGATAAATGGGACTCAACAGATGAGTTTCCGGGACTAGATGCTGAGACACCAATTTTTGGAATTCTAAATGATGGCACTGAATTAGTGATTGGTGATTATCGTGGCAAAGATACACTGGGTCTCTATGTTTATAATCTAAATCAAAAGCAAATCACGCGTTCCCTCTTTCATAATGATAATTATGACGCTTCAGGAGTCGTTCTGAGTAAAGATGGCGAAACGGTTATTGGTGCAAAATATACGGCGGAAAGTGACAGGACAGAACTTTTGGGAGAATACGGAACATTACTTGATACGTTGAGGGCTAAATTTAACGGTTATGATGTCGACTTTCTTGACCAGACCCAAGATGGCCGAACAGTTTTAGTAAAAATGTCCTCTCCCTATGACCCAGGCGGCGTGTTTAGTTATACGTCTGGAGACGCAGACCCAAGATTGCTAACTAAAATGTATAGCGAAATTAGCGATAATGACACGGGTGATGTTGTTGCTGTTAAGTACACAGCAAGAGACGGGCAAAAAATTCCAGCTTTTGCAACACTTCCTCCAGGGGTTAAATCACCAAAGAATTTACCCTTTATTGTCCTCCCGCATGGCGGTCCATACGCGCGTGACTCCAAGCGTTTTGACTATCTAGCTCAGTTTTTTGCAACGCGTGGTTATGGCGTCTTGCAAATGAACTTTAGGGGTTCAGAAGGTTACGGAAAATCATTTGCGGATGCGGGGCGTAATAATTGGGTTGTGATGCAACAAGACGTCGAAGATGCGACGCGCTATCTTTATAGAAAAGGGTACGCGGATCAAAGTCGCACCTGCATCGCAGGGTGGTCTTACGGTGGCTATGCCGCGTTAATGGGGGTCTCCACAGACCCTGATCTCTATAAATGCGCCATTGCGATGGCGGCTCTAACGGACATAAATGATGCTAAGAATGATCTTAAGAAGTATCGTGGGGGCAAGCATGTAGCCAAAGAATTTTTTGGGGAAGCCATGCAAGACAAAGAAGTGCGTAGAGCAAACTCACCTGTACACGTCGCGGGCAATATAAAAGTGCCCGTCTTTTTGGCGCATGGAGATTTAGATGAGAATGTTCAGTTTGATCAATTTATACGTATGAAAAGGGCTTTGAAAAAAGCTGGGGTTAAAGCGACATATATGAAATTTGAGGACGAGGATCATTTTCTCTCACGTCAACACAATAGAGAGAAGTTTTTCATTGGAATTGATAAATTCCTTCAGGACGTAAATGGAACAAGTGAATATATGAAATAGTCTAAGCTGAACAGCTTGCGCCGCCGAGTACGCAGAATTTTGCACAATGCGGGTGGTTAAGCTTTACGGGGCCGAGGCTTTCTTTCAGGGTTTTACCTGTTTCAAATTGAGGGTCATCCCATAAGAGAGTGCAGGCGAGTACACTAGCGCGGTCCTCGTCTTTGCGGCGCACCACCATGCGCGATGTGGCGCACATCATGCTGTCGGGATGAATGTCCAAGATTCCCCAACACGCAACAGTAATTTCAGGCACGTCCACATTTTCATCCATTTCGGGAAAGAGGATTGTGACGGCAGGGTCTTGGGCGTCGATGTTCCAGCCTTGCACTTTGCAAAGATGTGCATAGCCTTGGCGAGCCGCAATTTCACTTTCAGAGAACATAGAGCGCCCGGCAATGTTCAAAGTGAAATTATGTTCCGTCAGCCATGCCATACCTTTAAGCGCGATATCAAAACTGCCTTCGCCGCGTTCTTGATCGTGTCCTTCTTGACTAAAATGATCCAGGCTGACCCGCAGCGTCATCTTACCGGGAAAACGCGCCTGCAAATCTAACAAGCCTTTTTGCACACGGGGCCGCATCATGGGCTTCATTGCATTGGTCAGGATAAGAAGTTCATGGCCACGCTCCAACGCCATTTCCGACAGGCGTATCATGTGCGGGTTGAGGTAAGGCTCGCCGCCTGTAAAAGCAATTTCGATCTTATGGGCATACATTTCGTCAATTTCGTCCAAATAAGGCGCCATATCTTCGGGCGTTAAATAGATGAAGTGATCCGCTGTCGGGCTGCTTTGAATATAGCAATTAGCGCATTCAATATTGCAAAGAGAGCCCGAGTTAAACCAGAGCGTTTTCAGCTCTTTAAAAAAGACAGAAGCCCGTTTCTCGCCTTTGGCGGTGGTCACGGGGTTTTGAAATTTACGGGGATCTATAGGAGCATTCATAAGGGTGCCTCTAATATGAATCCCGCTCCCTGTCATACACAATCGCGTGAGACCTGCAGAATTTAGCGGTGCTGAATTGGTCTTTTGCGTGGATTTGGCGGTGAAGCTTTGTGCGCGATTTAATAATGAGCTGGGCGTTTAAAGAGTTCACTTCCTTATGCCGGACTTAATTCACATAATATTTTTATTAGTAACGCTCACATGGAGAGAGATAATGTTCATTACTTATGTGCTTTTATCCGGCCTAATATTTAACCGATAATACGGTTTACATGACCCATTTTGCGGCCCGGCTTTATGTCGCGTTTACCGTAGAGGTGCAGGAATGTTTTGGGCTCTTGTGCGAGACTTTCCCAATGGCTGATATCTTCGCCGATCAAGTTGGTCATTTCCATTTTGGATTTGGGTGATGTGTCGCCGAGTGGCCAGCCGCAAATTGCGCGAATATGAAGCTCGAATTGATCAATACAGCCGGCATCTTGTGTCCAATGACCTGAATTGTGAACGCGCGGCGCAATCTCGTTGACGAGCAATGTTCCGTCCTCAAGTTCGAAAAACTCAGTCGCCATGACGCCGACATAATCAAGCGCGCTCATGATTTGTACAGCGAGGCCTTGTGCCCGCCCGTCATCATTTTCAGCCGGGGCCAAACTTTTATGCAGAATGTGGTTCTGATGAACATTCTCAATTAAGGGATAAGCTGCTGTCTCGCCAGTAAAGCTACGGGCAGCGATAACAGAGACTTCGCGCTTAAAAGGAATGAAGGCTTCTAGAATAGCCGGTGCCCCCTTCATCACGTCCCAAGCCACCGGAATATCATTTTCTGACTTTATGATAGATTGCCCTTTACCGTCATATCCAAATCGCCGCGTCTTCAGCACGGCTGGAAGACCAAGTTTCTTTGTCGCACGCTTTAGATCGTGGACGGAATTTACGGGTTCAAAGGCGGCTACAGGCACTTTGGCCTTGTCCCGAATAAATGTTTTTTCAGAAAAGCGGTCTTGCGCGATATTCAGTACATTCGCATTCGGATGAAGCGAGCGTGCATTCGCGGCAGTTTTGGCCGTTAGACTCGGAACATTCTCAAACTCATAAGTTACGACATCGCAGGCTTGTGCGAAGCTGAGTACAGCCTCGATATTCTCATATGACGTGTTGCTTTCAAATCTTGAGACCTTGGCTGCAGGTCCCGCCCATTCAGGGTCATAGATATGGCATTGAAACCCCAAGCGCGACGCAGCTAAGCTGAGCATACGGCCTAATTGCCCACCTCCAAGAATGCCGATAGTACTTCCGGGTGGAAGGGGTTTTTGTATCGCACTGACCATAAGTTTACTCTTGGTGAGGTGTTTTCGGCTTTTTGGATTAGCTTCTTGGATCATGTGCGACGGCTGCCGTCTGGGCCTCGCGCCAAGCTTCAAGATTCTCGCTGATACGCTCATCAGATAAGGCCAGAATTGCGGCGGCCAAAAGTCCGGCATTTTTAGCGCCGGCTTTTCCAATGGCGAGCGTGCCAACGGGAATCCCGCCGGGCATTTGCGCAATTGATAAAAGACTATCCATTCCGGACAGAGCCTTGGACTCCACAGGCACGCCTAAGACGGGCAAGCAGGTCATGGAGGCCGCCATACCGGGAAGATGTGCGGCGCCACCCGCACCTGCGATTATCACTTGATACCCCTCATCAGAGGCTGATTTCGAAAACTCGACAAGCCTGTCAGGTGTGCGGTGAGCAGAGATAACTTTTGCGTCGTACTTTATACTCAAAGCATCCAAGATTAGGGCAGCATGTTCCATGGTCGGCCAGTCGGATGTAGACCCCATAATAATTGCAATAGGCGCTGTCATGATAGCTTTCTCAAAATGTGTCCTTAGAAAGCGCTAAACAATAACCGATGCTATGTCCTGGTCAAATAGAAAAATAGATAAACGGTCCTACTGTAAATTCAGTATCAGCCGCGCATTGGCGCTCTAATTTCGTAATATATTAACTGTCCTGATTTGAGCTTTCTTAACGCCATTCTGCCTATAGTGAAACGGTAAGAAATTTAATGGGGGCATTGAGGATAATTATGACCGCTTCACGCGTCACGACTATATTACAAACCGGCGCGCTTAGAGTTTTAGAGCGCGGCAATGCCGTGGAGTCTGAATTGGTTTCTGAAAATCAATCCTTGTTATCCGAAGTCGCGCGCTTGCGGTTAAGAGTCCTTGAATTAGAACGCGCCGCGGATACGGACCCGCTTGTACCGGTTTACAATCGCCGGGCTTTCATGCGCGAGGTTTCGCGGGCGCAGACAGTTATGGTCAGATATGATTTACTGTCATCCATTATATTTTTTGATCTGAATGGCTTTAAATCTATAAATGATCGTTTCGGCCATGGGATCGGTGATGAGCTTTTGAAGAAAACAGGAAAAGTGCTACTAAGCGGCGTTCGGGATTGTGATATGGTTGCGCGGCTCGGCGGTGATGAATTTGGCATTTTGCTATTTAAAACGGATCCGCATTTGGCCAAAGCCAAAGCTTCCACACTTGCGTGCCGCATTGCTGAACAGCATGTAGAGCTTCCCACTGGCAATGTAGGTGTAACAGCGGCATGGGGGGCAGCGCCTTGTGAGCCCCGTGATACACCAGAACAAATCCTGGCCCGTGCAGACCGTGCGATGTATATGGCCAAGAGGGCGGCCGGCTAAATCGCCATTAAGAACAAGACTAAGCAATAATGTCGGGCGTGATTTGATTTTCTAAAAATGTAATCTGATCTTTAATCGACAATTTTATTTTTTTCATGCGGCTAATCTTTAGCATGTCTGTAACGCCGATTTCTTGAAGCGCTTTGATCTCTGTATCGATGCGGCGATGTTCTAGCTTAAGATTGCTCAGAATCTCCTCTAACTCCTCCTCAGAGGGGGCGTCTGTCTTAGCAGTTTCAGAGTCTAAGTCACCGTTCATAATATGGCTATTACGTTACCTTTAACCAAGCCGCAAGTTAGGGACATGACTCTTCGTAATTTTTGTGTTATTAGAGTACCATCACAAATATGGAGGTGTGAATGGCAGTATCAGCCCGTTTAGAACAACTCTCGAACAAGCACTCAACGCTTGATATGCAAATCCGACAGGAAATGCGAAGTCCTATCCCTGATACTTTGCGAATAGCACAGCTTAAAAAGCAAAAACTCCAAATTAAAGATACTCTAGAAAACGCCAAAGACTAGACTCTACGGGTTTTAACAACTTGACCTTCTCCGTTTAACGACGTTTATTCCGTCCTTAACCAGAGGGATTGCCATGTCTGAACGCGTGTTTATTGTTACAGGTGCTGCAAAAGGTATAGGCTATGCCTGTGCTCGGCGGCTTATAGCCGATGGCTATAAAGTGGCTTTGGCAGACATAGATCAGGCGGACGGTAAGAAAGCTCTGGATCAGCTGAATGCTGGCAAAGATAAAGCCATCTTCATCGAATGCGATGTGTCCGAAAAACTTGAGGTGCATAATCTGGTTGCAGAGACGCTCTCTGCATTTGGACGTATTGACGGCCTGATTAATAATGCCGGTATAGCGCTGAAAGGCGGCGCCTTGGATTTAGAAGAAAGCGACTTTGACCGAGTTTTAGCGGTCAATTTGCGCGGCGCATTTCTGGTATCCAAAGCGGTTGCTAAATATATGGTCGAAGAGATTGAGGGACGCGAAGATCGTTCGCGCCTGACAGAGCGCCCCTATTCGATTATAAATATGTCTTCGATAAATGATACGGTCGCTTTGCCTGATTATTTGGCTTACACCGTCTCCAAAGGTGGTTTGTTGCAAATGACGCGGTCTATGGCGCTTGAGTTAGCGCCCTTTGGCATTCGCGTTAATGCGATTGGGCCGGGATCGGTAAAGACAGATATGTTATCAGGCGTTGCTGGCGATGCGCTGGAAAAGATACATTCGCGCACGCCATTGGGGCGGGTAGCTCTGCCGGACGAGATCGCGGGCGTGGCCTCGTTCCTCGCAGGAGAAGACAGTAGCTATATTACGGGGCAATGTATCTATGTCGATGGTGGGCGACTCGCTTTGAATTATACGATGTCGCCGCGCACAGTTATAGAAGATATATAAGCGGGAAGGGCCTAACCTTCAGATGGCTTAAAGAGGCTTTCAAGCGTGTGCTCGACTTTCGGGGCCTCTGGTGCGGGGGCAGGCGCCGTCTCTTCGACGGCTTTTAAGCTTTCGCCTTCTTCCTTGGCAAGCTTGGCATCCTCTTTGGCTTTCTTGTCGGCCGCTTTTTTCACAAGGGCATCGAGATCAATCTGACTGCAAAGCCCCAAAGACACAGGGTCGGTCGGATTGATTGTATTAATTTTCCAATGTGTGCGCTCGCGAATAGCATTGATTGTGGGTTTCGTGGTGCCGATTAATTTTGAAATCTGCGCGTCAGTGACTTCAGGATGGTTACGTACAATCCAGGCAATAGCATCGGGGCGATCTTGGCGGCGTGATAAAGGTGTATAGCGAGGACCTTTCTTCTTGCCTTTTTTAGGTTGCAATGTGTCGCTGTCAAACGTGTTGGGCTTCATCGCGTAATTAGAGTCTTTTTCAGCCTTTTCAATTTCTTCGCGGCTGACTTGACCATTAGCAATCGGATCCGCCCCGCGAATACCTGCGGCGACATCGCCGTCTGCAATACCTTCAACTTCGAGGATATGAAGGGCGCAAAATTCGCTGATCTGCTGAAATGTCATACCCGTGTTATCAATGAGCCAAACAGCTGTCGCTTTGGGCATTAAAATCTGTGTCATATCGGCCTCCAAGATTAGCCATTAAAAAAACCCCGCTCGGCGGGGTCATTTTCGTTTGAAAACCCTCGTTCTCAACGCGATATGCGTGATATAAGAGAATTATAGAGCTTTAGCAAGAGGAGTCTGAGGTGGAAGAAAATACGCGTCAAAGCGAAACACTGTTTCAAATAGGGGACGATCTGTACGGTATCTCTGTGGACGAGCTTAAGAGCCGGATTGAAACCCTCAAAGCGGAAATAAGCCGCATAGAGGTTGAATTGACCAAAAAATCCAAGGAATTATCGGCTGCCGACCTGCTTTTTAAGCCAAAGAGCTGAGTTGTTTCGCGACGCCTCTCTTTGGCGCGGCTCTTGCAAACCTTAACATCAATGTTAAACAGGATGGTTATTGGGGACTGTCCAAACCGGAAAAATATTAAATGAGCGCTACACATAATACAGACGCCGCAACGGTTGCGATTCTTGATACTCTCACACCACAAGCCGAAGCCCGATTGCTGGAATTTACAAAATCTGAGCTTTTTTCGAAAACCTTTCGTGAAGGCATGGATATGGTCGAAGAAACGGCCGCTTATTTAGACGGCCCTGGTCGCCAAGACAGTAAAAAATTAGGACGTAATGATGCTCTAACTTATGCCAGTCAATCCATGCGCTTGACGACCCGCCTGATGCAGGTGGCCAGTTGGCTGCTCGTACAGCGTGCCCTGAAAGAAGGCGAAATGAAATCCTCCGAGGCCCGCCAAGATAAGTACCGCCTTGTGCCTGAAACGAAATCAGAGGACGGCCTCAGCTTTTCAGATATTGCCAAGGATGCCTATGCTTTACCTGCAAGATTACTTGATTTACTCGCGCGATCTGAGTCTCTTTATGAGCGTATAATGCGCCTTGATCGTTCGCTTTACGGCTCTATTGCCGCGCAAAGAGGAAACACAGTGGCCGATCAAATCAGCCGTTTAGAGGCGGCTTTTGGTCGTGTTGCCAACGGATAAGTCATTTCCAATACAATGATAATAAAAAAGGCGGCTCAAAGGGCCGCCTTTTTTGTAAAATCTGTTGAAAGACCTAAACGCCGAAACCAGCAAATTTGTCTTTGAAACGAGAGACGCGTCCGCCGCGATCCATCATTTTGCCTTCGCCGCCTGTCCAGGCCGGGTGGGTCTTTGAGTCAATATCGAGGACGAGTGTATCGCCTTCTTTGCCATATGTTGAACGTGTCTGATATGTTGACCCGTCCACCATTTGCACGGTGATCATGTGATAATCTGGATGTATATCTTTTTTCATTTTATGGCTCCTCAGCCTCTAGTCACGGGTTTACTTTAAACGGTCCCCCGCTCGGATGGCGCGATATAGGACAGGGCCGCGAAGGGGTCAAGTGGGCTTTGTATCTGCGATGTTTTGATTAACCAAGATTTCACCATAGGCTTTAAACGCGTAAAGAGAATTCTTACATATAACAAGTGGATGGCAACGCTTGCACATAGTGATGAACATGGCCTCTGGATGCATTTCGCACGCTTTGAAGGCCCTAAGGTGGGTTCGCCTGATGTAATCCTCATCCCGATGATTCATGTTGCGAATAGAGATTTTCTTCAAGAGGCATATGAAGAAACATGGCGCTATGATTTCGCGCTATATGAGGGCGCATATGTCCCGATGACCTCTGTATTTCGGCATATCTACCCAGTTCTCGCAAAGGTATTAGGGCTAACGCCACAGGGTTCAGGAAAAATTAGTCTCGAGCGTCAGGGGTGGAAGCGCCAGAGTGATGAGGCCGCGCGTGAGCGTATTATGGTCAAAACTTTCAACAGGTCAGACCTGCAATTGTCTCGTCGCCAAAAACAAATCATTGCCGATATGGATAAAAAGGGGTTTTCGGAGTCCGTAAAGGATATGCCGTTAAGTGCTAAGCTGGCTTTCCCTTTTTTGTTGGTAGGGTTTCTTTTTGCGGCGCCCTTTACTTTTAAACGCGAAGACTTTTTCACATTATCTGAAGACACTCCAGATGTCGAAAGCTCCAACTTTTTTGAACGGTGTTTCGGACATTATTTCAAATACATCTTGGAAGACAGAGATGAGTTTTTAAAACTAACGTTTAGGAACCAATTTGAAATATGCCACGGGCATGATCTGTCGATATGTGTTCAATACGGACAGCGCCATATGAAAGCTTTGGTAGATTTTCTGCAAGACGAGATGGGCTATAGACTTGCGGAAAAGCGCGAGGTCTTAGCCGTTTCGAAAACAAAGAAAATGTCTTTGAAAGGTCTTCAAACGGGTTATGGGCAAGCCTTTGCGGCTTACAAGTTTCTGCCTTCTAATATGTCTGAGGAGCATCAGAAATATGACCGCAAGATGACATCTGTGGAAAGCAGAAAGGCCGCTTTAGATAAGATGTCCGCTAGGCGGGTGGCTAGGGAAAGTGTGCGTTTGGCACAGTCTTCCTATGCGTTTTCTAAAGATGATATCATGAATGCGTGGACCGCGTGCGCCAGTGGTGGTGCAATGGGGTATAATTTGCTTGTGGGAAGAAAAAAGTTAGTGAGCGATGAAGACTTACAACTGGATAACCTTAATGATGTAGAAGGCTATTCCCTAGATGTGAAATATTCTAAGCCTAGCTATTCTATAAGAAATTCTAAGCCAGGCTCTTCGCCTGAATATCTTATAAAAATTGATGATAGTTTGGTCTTTGTCGTTAAGCCTAATAAGGATGCCGCCTAACCCACCCGCTCCATAAGCGGCTCATATAACGCCTCATTCGTCACAATAATATCACCCGTCTCAAGCACGTCACCGCCCGTCAGGCTCTCGACTTTTAGTCCTGCCTCTTGGGCAATCAAAACTCCCGCTGCGATGTCCCAAACGGCTAGGCCGCGTTCCCAGAAGCCGTCATAGCGGCCTGCCGCTGTCCAAGCGAGGTCTAGGGCTGCTGAACCCATGCGCCTTACGCCCGAACTATGTCCCATAACTTGGTGTAGTTCTTTTAAGAACTTGGCGTGGCCCGGGCGACCCAGAAAAGGGATGCCTGTTGCAAAGAGGCTGTCAGCGAAAATCTCGCGTTTACCGGGACGCAAGCGCCTGTCGCCGCCGCCGCGCGTACCATCATTGAGGAATGCGCCTTTACCTTTTTCAGCAAAGAACATTTCATCCGTGATTGGATTATAAATCAATCCCGCGACAAGCTCTTTAGGGTTGCCGTCAATTTCCCGTTCCAATGCAATGGAAATAGCAAAATGCGGAATGCCGTGAAGGAAATTTGTTGTGCCGTCGAGCGGGTCGATGATGAAACGGTGTGTCTTATCAGAGCCCGTAATTTCGCCGCCTTCTTCGGCCAGAACGCTATAGCCGGGACGATCGCGCAGCAGATTTTCTATGATGGTTTCTTCGGATTTTTTATCAGCTTTGGATACGAAATCAGCGGGCCCTTTACGGGCCACTTGAAGGTGTTCGACTTCGCCAAAGTCCCGCAGCAAGTTACGAGACGCCTTGCGCGCCGCAAATTGCATCACCCGCATAATTGGCGAGAGATGACTTGTGGTGTCTGTAATATTGCTCATTTATCAGCGCGCTTCACATAAGAGCCGTCTTCCGTAAGAATGACGAGGCTTTCGCCTACGCCCACAAATGGCGGGACGTTTGTGCGAACGCCATTGGACAGCGTTGCGGGCTTGAAAGAGTTCGCGGCTGTCTGCCCTTTGACAACAGGTTCCGTATCGGCGACTTCTAAAATAACTTTTTCAGGCAGGACGATAGAGATAGGGCGATCTTCATAAAATTCGACATCCACGGCCATGCCGTCCGATAAAAACACGGCCTGTTCCCCGACGAATTCAGACTGCAAATTGATCTGTTCGTAATTTTCAGAATTCATAAAGACCAGCATGTCGCCTTCGGCATAAAGGTAAGTGTGAGGTTTTTGCTCAAGGCGCACGCGTTCTACGGTTTCAGCCGCGCGAAAACGCTCATTAAGCTTACGGCCATCCAGAATGTTTTTAAGCTCGACTTGATTAAATGCGCCGCCTTTGCCGGGCTTAACGGCATTGCATTTAACAGCGACCCAGAGCGTATCTTGATGCTTGATAATATTACCTTGGCGGATTTCATTGCCGTTCATTTTCATAAGTCAGTCTCGTGTCTGGCGTGGAATTTGGCGGTCTGTAACGCACAAAAGAAAACGGAGCAAGCGTTGTAACCGCGCTGCTCCGTCAAGTCATATGCGCCATGAGGGCACATCGTTGGAAGTCTGTTATTCGGCTGAGGTCAATTTCTTCGGAGCGGCCTTGGTATTGTCATTGATATTCCGCTCAATCAGTAAGCGTTTGGGATCAAGCACAATATGGGTTGGATTTTTATCCAGTGTAAAGCTTTGCTCCGTCTCCACTTCAGTCAACCGTACCCTGCGGATCGCAAAGGGGCTGGCGCCCAGATCATCCTTCGGATCTTCGGTGTAAAACCCGATTTCAACCCATTCATTGAGTTCAGCTCCGTCAATTTCTGTCACGGATGTTTCTTTACCATCTTCTTCGGAGGCATATTTCTTATCCACTTTTATGGGAAGCGTGACGTCAAAGACATCGCCCTTTGCCGCGACCTTTATTTCATCCGTAAAGGAGAGGTCCCAAAAGGTGATTTTGTTCCAGTAGTCCTCAATAAGTAGATGATATTTGGGGTCAGTCTCTTCTTTTAAGATATCAATCAGCTCCAAGGTCGTTGGATAGGGAGCTCCCTTCGTGCCGTGATATTCCTCTAGGAAGCGCTTAACCGCTGTTTGTATAATATCATTACCAATGGTGTGACGCATGCCCCAGAACACCCAACTGGTTTTGTTATAATTGAGGTAAAGCTGATTTTCGGCTTTAGCCAAAACCGGTTCGTCGTCACGTTCAAACGTTCTCTGCGTCAAATATTGCAAGGTCGAGCGTTCTTCATGCATGCGGCGAGCCTTGGCAAAATCATAAATTTCTTCATAGGCTAGCATTGTTGCATTTTCAGTCAGGCCTTCTGACAGCAGGTTAGACCCTTTTGCAAAGGCTCCTATGAGCTGATGAGCAAACCATTGGTGACCAATTTCATGCATAGTGACATAGGTCGCAAAATCAACTCGCTCAGGGTCTTCTGCATCGCCCGGGTCTTGTACAAAGCCTATATTTTCAGAAAAGGGAACTGTCCCGGCAAAGGCTTGCGCAAAGCTTGCGAATGGAAATTCCATAATACGTAATTGCGCATATTGATACGGACTGAAGGTTTCAGTGTATGTATCCATGGATTGACGCATGGCATCAAACATTAGATCGATATTAAAATCATGCGCAGGATGGAAATAGATCTCAAGATCGACATCATCGCCATTAGGATTGTTCCAAACCTCTTTGCGAACTTCATACTCGGCCGTCAGGAAAGAAAAGAAGTTATGGATCGGATTAATGGATTTATACATCCGGCAGCGGCGGCCATCTTTAACGGTCTCGCCTTCAAACTTACCGGGGGCTACAGGAATTTGGCTCTCAACAGTGCAGATGCGCGCGTCAAAATCAACGTAATCCGAATAGCCTGAGAAACTCGTCAGTAAATTATAACGCCGTGCGTCTTCATCATCACGCTCCGGCCACTGAACGCGTTCGCCCAGATCATATTTCCGGCGCGTATCGGGATTGCTTAGGAAGCCAGCCTCTAAGTTGCCAAAGACTAAGAGGGCGTCTGCATTATTTACAAATGTTCCATTGCGGGCAATGTCAGAGCTTTGTGTCAAAGTCGCACTCGCAAATTTGGTTGAGAAATTGACATTGCGGCTCTCGCCCGGCGCAAGCGGTGGGTCGAATTTTACCTGCAGTACTTGATGGTCTTCCCGCAGCGTATCAGAGAGCTCATCCCCTTCTAGAATACGCGCGCCCTCTATATTCAGGGTCGTAATATTATCAGGGCCGACGCCTGAAAACACTGTCGTGAGTGTAATGGGTTCGTCATGCGGATTATCTATAATATAGCTTCCGGAAAATTCTGCCGTTTGCTTATCGGGATAAAACTCCGCTTCTACGCTGACTTTCGTTATGCGTGGTTCAGGATTTTCCCAAATATCGGCAACTAACTTTTCAAAGGCCGCACTATTGGCCTCTGTCTTGTCTGAGTTCATATAGCCTTGGTCTTGATAGCTCTGAAGACCTGCATAGCCAAAGCCTGCGAAAGCCAGAAAACCGACTAAGGCTGTCGCAACAGATGGTAGGCTCAAGCGTTTCTTGATGTTTTTCAAGCGCGTTTTGAGGCCGACTTGATAGCCGCGTCTCCACACCCAAATTGAGAGGGCGCCTAGGATAAGGATTAAGCCCATCCAATAGGCAAATTCCCACCAGAATGACTTCGGATTAGAGAACCCTGCCATTTCGGAATATCCACCCGCGCCAACATCTCCGAAATTCATAAGCGGATGATAGAAGGGCAATTGTCCGATAAAGAAAATAAGCCCGATTAGGAGTGCTCCGCTGACGAGCATGCCGATAATCCGCCCCGGCATGAAGTTTTGGATAAACATCACCAGCATGCCTTGGAAGAAAAAGCCGACAAAGAAACTTACGATACCCATAGCTAGGAATGTCGCAGGAACGACAGGAACGCGGTCCCACCCAAATATTAGCTGGGCGATCATTCCCGCGATTAGTAATCCAAGAACCAAGGTTAAAAGTAGTAACGCCAAGGCGCCCCATTTTGCAAAAAGAAGTGAAACGTCTTTGACTGGTGTCGCGTCAAGAATGCCGTGAAGGTTAGCCGTCCTGTCCCGCCACATGATATCTGATCCGAAGAATATCATAATAATCAACATTGGGAAGAGTAGTGAACCTAAGGCGACTTGTGTCATGAACCTTGAGGTAGGGAGTAACGTGCTTGCGCCCATAAAAACGGCGACCAGAAGTGAAACCACAAAGAGCGCCAGCGCGATTCCAACCAGGATTACAAAGGCAGTGCTGCGAACCGTTGATAAATATTCGAACTTGATGCGTGTCCAGAAGGCTTGCAGCGTAAACCCTGAACCCAAATTAGGTTGGATAGGTTTGACATGCGTTGGAGCTGCGCCAGTCGGGGCATCGTCCATACGTCTTTTACCGCGACGGGTCGGAATGCCGCGCGAGGAAAAAACAAAGGCCAAGCCAAATAAAGCGAGGCCGATGGCGCCGTATACTAATCTGTTAATGCCGACCCAACCTGTGAAGGGAGCCATATTTTCATTCTGCTCAGCCGCAGGCCAATATTGTGTTTCAAGGGCCAATGAAGTCGAACCAAAAGGATCAACCAAGGCCGCAATCCATTCATCTGGGCGTTCCCCCGCGATCACACCGCCAATCAGGTAAAGAACTAAAAGACCCACAGCACTGACATAAACAAGCGCGCGGTTTCGCGTGGTGACAGCAATAGCCGTGTAAATGCCCGAAACAATCAACGCGTTTATGATAATAAAGAGGAAGAAGGGTTGCAGATAATGTATGAGGTTGAAACTTTGGAAGGTTTCAGCATCTCCCCATGGCATAAATGGTCCCGCTATGGTTCCGATGACCAAGCCTGATAAGCTGAGCACTGTGGCTATCCAGACACCCAACATACGCGCAATCAACATATCACGTGTTTTAACGGGCGTGGCGTGTACAATCTCAACAGATTTATGCGTATCGTCCCGCATAACGCCGGTGACAACAAAGACTGCCGCAAAAAATATAGAGAATAAACTGAAGGCGGATATCGTGAGGGCAATCGGAATCGCGCCATTGACTTTAACCCGCTCACCACCAGCAACACCGATCGCAAAGTCTTCATGTGATGAAAATAATACGCCAACGGCAATCATAACGATTAAAGCTAGCCAAAACCCTATCTGCCGTGTGTGCAGCGCGAGTTCGAAACTTAGGAGCTTACGCAGCATGACGGGTTTCTCCTGCGCTCATAAAGCCGTTGAGATAGGCGAAATAGGCATCTTCGAGGAGTACGTCGCGTGGCTCCCAATCACCGCCGGGGGATGTTGGCGAGAGAACAGAGACAACTGTGGCGCCGCGAAGTCTGCGCGTTGAGAGAACCTGCATTTCTGATTTCAACCGATCAACGGTGTCGTCGCTTTCAAAACGTTGCGTCCAGACTTGACCATCAATTCGAGCGACCAAATCTTCAGGGGCTCCGCGTACAATCAATTCTCCGTTGCCCATCACGCCCATATCTGTACAGAGATCCCGCACATCCTCGATAATATGTGTCGAGAGTATAATGATTTTGTCATCCCCTGCGCGAGACAAAATGTCGAGAAAGCGTTGACGCTCTAGCGGGTCAAGTCCGGCTGTCGGTTCATCAACAATAATAAGGTGCGGGTCTCCCAACAGGGCTTGCGCCACGCCAAAGCGTTGCCGCATACCACCGGAAAATGTGGCGACAGAAGCGGATTTATGCGTCCAAAGATTTACCATTTGAAGGAGCGTCTCGACTTGCTCTTTACGCTCGGCTTTATTTGTGATGCCTTTCAGAACAGCAATGTGATCAAGTAAGGCGAGGGCACTCATGCGAGGATAAACGCCAAAATCCTGCGGGAGATAGCCGAGCGTGGCGCGAATGACGTCAGGATCTTTTGTAATATCCGTCCCATTATAAGTGATAGTCCCTTCATCGGGGTTTTGAAGGGTCGCCAATGTCCGCATCAAAGTTGATTTTCCGGCACCGTTTGGTCCGAGTAAACCAAAAAGGCCGGGCGCGAGGTCGAGATTAATATTATTCATCGCATGGACATCGCCAAAGCGCTTATGGACATTTTTTATAGATAGCATGGTATTCCCCAAATTGGACTTCTCTCACGCTTTCATAGACGATATTTATCGAAAAACAACAATTATTTTCGATTAACGATAAACGTAGCGCCCGAATTTGCTCCAGTGGAGCAAATTCAGCGGTGTTCCGAAACCGCTAGTCGTTTTCGGCGAGGGCTGTGCTTTCTAACCAAATCACAACGTGACTTAAGCGCATTGCCCCGTTAGATTGCTCCTATGAATGACACGCCCCCAGCAACTCGCCCTCCGCTCAACTATGCCTTCGCCCGCGCGCAAGGCGTTTTGGCGCTAATGCAAGACGGCGAAATGGTGATTGCGCGCCGCCCAGGCGCAAGCCTTGAAGCTCTACTCGAAGCCCGCCGCGCGGTTGGACAGCCCGCAAGGTTATTGGATGTTACGACTGGCGAGTTTGAAAGTCATGCCGCGCGTATTTATGCCCAAGCTGATTTAGCTGGCTCTGCTGAAGATGCGATTGAGACGCCGGGGGATTTACACGCGCTAGCGAGCGGCTTGCCGCGGACCTCGGACTTGCTCGACAGCACAGATGACGCGCCTGTTATCCGTCTCATTAACGGTATTCTTCAAGAAGCTATTCGTAGCCGCGCCTCGGACATACATATTGAACCTTATGAGCAGCGGCTCTCAGTCCGCTTTCGAATTGACGGTTCATTGCGGGAGATGCTGAGCCTTCCTGCGCGCCTAGCTTCGGTTTTGGTGTCTCGTGTCAAAGTTATGGCACAGCTCGATATTGCGAAAAAACGTGTGCCGCAGGATGGCCGTTTTTCCTTAAACCTTGGCGAACGCGCCATTGATGTGCGGGTCTCCACCTTGCCGTCCCGTCATGGTGAGCGCCTTGTGATGCGAATACTAGAACAAGACAGCTCCCGTCTTGGATTGCCGGAACTTGGTATGGAAGCGGATATTCTGGCAGCTTTTGAAGGTGCTCTGGAACGGCCAAATGGGATTATTCTCGTTACCGGCCCGACGGGGTCAGGTAAAACAACCACGCTCTATGCGGGGCTGTCGCAACTTAATGATGGCTCGCGCAATATTCTTACTGTCGAAGATCCGGTTGAATATGCGTTGGACGGGATAGGGCAGACTCAAGTTAATTCCCAGGTCGGCATGACATTTGCGGCGGGCCTTCGGGCTATTCTTCGCCAAGATCCGGATGTGGTCATGGTCGGCGAAATCCGCGATCCCGAAACAGCGGAAATTGCTGTGCAGGCCTCGCTCACGGGGCATCTTGTTCTATCCACTGTGCACACGAATTCCGCTGTTGCTGCTATTGCCCGTTTGCGCGATATGGGCGTAGAGCCTTTTCTGTTATCCTCCACCATCACGGCGTTGGTCGCACAGCGTCTGGTGCGCCGCCTCTGTCCAAGTTGCAAAACACCTTATAAACCCTCAGTCACAGAACAAGCAGAGCTCGGCATTCGTAAGACAGGCGCAACATTCTATAAAGCCGCGGGTTGTGCAGAGTGCCAAGATATTGGCTATACGGGCCGCCTCGGCATATATGAGATTGTGACTCTGGATGATAAGCTTCGCGCTATGATTCATGATGGGGCAAGTGAATCAGATATGTCCAAATACGCATTTGCCAATCGTCAGACTTTATTAGGAAGCGGTGCAGATAAGGTGCTAGCAGGCGAGACCTCTGCTGAGGAAGTTTTGCGGGTATGTAAATCCAACACAGCTGAGGAGGTTTAAGGCCTAATGGAAGCCTTTGACTACGCAGCGCTGGACGCAGGCGGAAAGCGCAAAAAAGGCACGGTCATGGCCTCTTCTGCGCGGGATGCGCGCGACATATTACGGGCCCGTGCCCTCATGCCGCTCGAACTCGCGCCGAGTAAGTCCAAGAAAAAGCAAGAGACGGGCGGGACAGCGTCTGGCGTCAAACATAAACATTTAACCCAAGCCACGCGGCAACTCGCGATATTGATTGATGCAGCCACGCCCATCGAAGAGGCGCTGAAAATAACGGCTTTGCAGTTTGAGCGCTCCCCGATGAAGGCGGCGCTGCTCTCAATTCGCGCTCAAGTCATGGAAGGTCTCAGGCTTTCTGACGCGCTTCGCGGACAGCCCAGAGTTTTTCCGCCGCTTTACACTGCCATGGTGGCATCAGGAGAAACGTCGGGACGTTTGCCCGCAGTTCTTGAACGCCTCGCGGATGATTTGGAAGCGGCGCAGAAGATTCGCCGTAAAATTATGGGGGCAACAGCTTATCCTGTCGTTTTATCGATCGTCGCCTTGCTAGTTGTTGTTATTTTGATGATTGCCGTTGTGCCCAAGGTCGTTGATCAGTTTGACAGCTTTGGACAAGATCTCCCAACGCTCACCAATATTGTTATTGCTCTTTCCGCATGGATGCAGAAATGGGGCCTCGTCACATTAGGAGTGTTTGTCATCGCTATCTTCGCGTTACGCCAAGCGCTCAAAGCTAAAGCTTTTAGATATCGGTGGGACGGTATGATGCTCGGGTTGCCGCTATTGGGAAAGATCATTCGCAATATGAATGCTGCGCGCTTTGCCAGAACAATGGCCGGACTCGTTGATAGTGATACACCTGCTTTGGTCGCCTTGGAAACCGCGCAGCACACATTGCAAAATTCAGTTATGCGCGATGCTGTATCTGAAGCGGCTGTTAAAGTCCGAGAAGGCTCGGCCATGAGCACGGCTTTGCGCGGCACAGCGGTGTTCCCGCCATTGGTCGTTCAGATGGTCGCAGGCGGAGAGGCTAGCGGAGATATGGGGAAGATGTTCGCGAAATCAGCTGAATATCTTGAGGATGAATTTGACAGTTCAACGACTGTGTTTTTGACGCTTCTTGAACCTTTAATTATTATTTTTCTGGCGGGGATTGTGTTATTGATTATTGCCGCGATCTTCCTGCCGATATTACAATTAAATACGCTCGCCTTTTAAAGGATATGGATATGGAAAAAAGACGTAAAAACGAAGATGGCTTTACGCTTGTCGAAGTCATGGTGACTCTGGTTATTATTGGTCTGCTGACAACCTTTGTTGTGATCAATGTTCTGCCGGCGCAGGATAAAGCTTTGGTTCAAAAAGCCAAAGGGGATATTCGTATTTTGGAACAGGCTCTGGAAATGTACCGCCTTGATATGTTTGATTATCCTGAACAGGATGCAGGTCTGGATGCGTTAAAAGAAGTGCCAAACGGTGCTGATGAAGCCCGTTATCGCAAAGGCGGTTACATTAAACTTCTCCCGAATGATCCCTGGGGCCGGCCTTATATTTACCGCTACCCCGGCGAGAACGGCGTCTATGATATTCTCTCATATGGCTCTGACGGTGAGCCGGGCGGAGAAGATCAAGCGGCTGATATCGTGAGTTGGGAATAAATCCAATGCGCGGTCGCACAGCGAAAGACTCGGGCTTCACATTGGTTGAAATACTGTGCGTCCTTGTTGTGATCGGCCTTATGTCTTCTGTTGTTGTGCTCTCCATACCGCAGCCCAAATCTGAATTGGAAAAACAAGCGGCTTTGCTTTCAGGCCAATTAAATGCGCTAGCGCAGGACGGTATGATTAGCGGCTCTGTCACGGCTGCCGGATTTTCCGAGGACGGCTATGCGCTTTACGCTTTTGAAAATAGCGAATGGACTGAAAAAGCGGCGGGTGAGTGGCAAGACAGTTACCGCCTGACGCTTAGCCGCGCATCCGCCAAGCTTGACATGCCCAAAACAACAGAGCCGATAATTCTGTTTCAACCTACGGGCCTCTCCACGCCCTTTGAATTGACGTTGTCTGACCGTGAAACAAAATACGCTTTGCTGACAGCGGGTGATGGCCGTGTTGACTTGATAAAGTCGGTGCCATGAGAAACGCGGCCATGAGAAACTCGGCCAAAAGAGAGGCAGGCTTCACGCTCGTCGAAGTCCTTGCTGCATTGTTAATTTTCAGTTTTGCTATTATAGGCCTGACGCGTTCCGGAACAGAGTCTGTCAGAGCGGTCAGCGTGCTACAGGATAAATCCTATGCGGGGGTGGTGGCAGATAATCAGCTTATACGCGCCCGCATCAAACCTCTCGAAATTGGCGCTCAGACCGGAGAAGAATCAGTGAAAGGCAAGCTCTATGACTGGCGGGTCGAAACATCTGAAACTGAAAGTGATGGTTTTTACCGGCTGATTGTCACAGTCTCTGCAGCTGAATCTGAGCAACTCATTATCACGCGCACCGCATTCCGTACTGATAAAACCCTATGAGCACTAAACCGCATAAAGAGGCCGGCTTCACCCTTGTTGAAGTCCTCATATCTCTTTTTATTTTCGCCATAATTACGGCGGGCACCATGACGGCTTTGACGCAAAGCCTCAGAGGGAAAGACCGTTTGTCAGCGTCCATGGAAACGCTGAACCAATTTAATGCGGCGCGTTCGATTTTACGTTCGGATATATCCGCTTTAACCCTACGACCAAGCCGAGATGAGCTTGGCGGCATGAACCCTTATGTGCTGACGACGGACGGCGAAGCCCTGCTGTCCTTTACGCGACGGGGCACACAAAACCCAAGCGGGTTGGAGCAGCGCGGGGATTTGGAACGCGTAGAGTATCACTTTGAAGACGGGGCGCTTCTCCGCCGCTCTTATGCTCATGAAAACCCAGCGCAGCTCGCGGCCAGTTTTGACCGTGTTCTGTTAGATAATTTGGAAGACGTCAAACTTTGGGCCGTGATTTATCAATTCAACAGCTTTGCAAAAATTGAAGGAGTACGCTTGGCCGCTAATGGCTCTGCGAGTCTGAAACCCAATGCCATTCTATTTGAGGTTACCGATGATTTTGGTGAGGTGACGGAACATCTCTTTGAGATTGGCGCATGAGACATCAAGATAAAGAACGCGGAACAGTCTTGCTAACGACATTGCTGATTATGGCGGTGATGGCAGCTGTCTCTGTTGCGATCATGGATGACATCCGTTTCGCCGTAAAACGCACCATCAATGTCGGTGATTATGCCCAAGCGGATTGGTACGTGAAAGGCGCAGAAGATTTCGCGGAAAGCTATATCTCAAGCCAGCTCGGCCCGATGCAGCCGGCCGTCAAGAATGAGCTCTTTAAAACCCCTCAAACCTTCACTTTCCCCTATGATGGCGGGATGATGATATTGGATGTAAGGGACGGCACAGACTGCTTTGCGCTGGGCAGCTTAGTGAACTCTAGCGGAGCCGCGAATGTTGTTGGGGGACGTCAATTTACCAATCTATTAATTGCTTTGGGGTGGCCTGATAATGATGCGCGGAGTCTCACAGCAGCGCTCACGGATTGGATTGACAGTGATAGTCAGCGCAGCTCAAATGGCGCTGAAGACGGGGATTATCTACGCCGCGACCCACCGCACCGCACGGCCAACACGGCCTTAACCTCCGTGATGGAACTGCGAAGTTTGGAAGGGATGACGGAGGAGCTTTACCAATCTATTCGTCCGTTTTTATGTGCCCGGAAGTCGGGCGAAACGGCTAAGCTTAATATTGATACAGCGGAGCCTATTGATGCTTTTCTTTTATCAACCATTCTAGGCGGGCCTGAACATTATCAAGCGGCGCTACAATTAATTACCGAGCGCCCGGCGGGCGGTTACGGCACATTGGAAACACTCCAAGCCACGTCGGCTTTGCAGAATTTTACAGGTAAAGAGGCGGCTTTTGACCAAATCGTCTATGCGCCTGAATATCTTTGGGTCGAAGTCAGGGTTGATTACCTTAACGCCTCTCGGCTAGTCACCTATGAGTATGATGTGTCCGCCCCCGATGCGGAGCTGACATATCGTGGATGGGGCAGCGAAAGCTACCGCCCAACATTGGAACAGGAAGAGCGACAGCCGCAATGACAGAGCGCTTAATCATAGTGATGCCAAGTCACGCGAACGGACTGGGCCTATGGGGGCTTGTGGATGGTGACAATGTTCTCCGTCATGGCCGCGATACGCCGACAGCTATGAACGCCAAAGAGGTTGTTGCCATTTTGCCGGGGCAGTCCGTTCGGATCTACGCCCATGAGCTTCCGGTGACCTCCAAGAGAGACCGTCTTCGTGCAGCAGGCTTTTCGATTGAGGATAAAATTGCTGTGCCCTTGGATAAGGTCCATATCGCGCTGTCAGATGACCGTATCGCGGTCATAGATAAGGATACTTTCACAGAAAGTCTTGCGCAGTTAAAAGATGTCGGTATTTCGCCGAGCCGGACTATTGCGGATTTTGAGGCCTTGTCGGAATTGGATGGCAATATAACTTTACTGGACCGCGCCGTTACGACTGGTCCGCTTGGTCATGCGGTCGATATGAGCTGGGAAGAGCGCAGCGCAGCACATCCTGATAAGACGCTTCTCTCGGCTATTGGCGCAAGACTTGAGCAAGGCGAGACGCTTAACTTGTTGCAAAATGCATTTTCGCCCAAAAGCGGGTTTAATTTCGGATGGCGTCAATTTGCGCCGCTGGGCGGCATCGCGGCGGCTTTGGGGATAATGGCGCTTGTCTTTCACGGGGTCGAAGCTCGGGCCTTAAAACTCCAAGCAGCGGATTTAAAAACCCAGACTGCACAGCTTTTCACGCAAGCCACAGGACAAGCCGCTCCGAATAATCCGGCATTAGCCGCAACCCGCGCGATGAAATCGGGCGGGGAGGATAATCTTGATTTTCTGCGCCTCTCTCAGACCCTTTTCGCCGGGGTTGAGCAAATTGAAGGCCTCACCGTAGAGCAGCTGCGCTATCAAGAGAGTAAGACAGAGCTTCAGCTAAGACTGATTTATCCAAGTTTTGAAAGTGCGGGACAGTTTGAAAATGCTATTCGTAGCTTGGGCGGGCAGCTCATAACGGGCGGTGTAAGAGAACAATCGGGCCGATTTGTCGGTGAGGCTACGCTACGCGGAGGCGCGTCATGATGGGCCTACTGAAATGGGATGAACGTGAGCTTTATGAAAAAGTCATTATGGCCGGACTCGGCGCGGCCATTATTTTGGCGCTCCTATTTCTTATAGTCGTAAAACCCGTCATGGACGCGCATAAAACGGCAGAAACTGAGGCGGCCAAATCTTTGCGGGATTATGAAATTGTCTCCCGCGCCATGCCGCAACTTAGCCAAGGCCCTGCCTCAATGGGCGCGCCTTTTTCCCGCGCAGCGCTCATTACAGCTGCCCAGCGACAAGATATTCGCCTGTCTCGTATCAATCCTGATGCCTCGTCCCTTACGGTCTGGATTGATGATGTGGAGACGGCTAAGCTCTATAAATTGATGAATACGCTTATCGTTGAAAATGGGGCTGAGTTGTCCCGCGCCTCCATTACGGCTGACAATAACGGATTGCTCTCAGCCCAACTTACCCTGAAAACGAATTGATATAATCTGTTACAGAGTTTGTCTGTGGCATTTGAGTTATTTGAGTTAGTGCGCTTTCATGAAATTCCAATTTATAGATTTACAGGTACAGCGTGCAGTTATTGCTGATAATGTAGAGGCTGCGTTGAAGCGCGTGCTTGAACATGGTCAATTTATTCTGGGCCCTGAAGTGACGCAGTTTGAAGAGCAGCTTGCCACTTATGAGGGCGGGGGACATGCCGTATCCTGTGCCAATGGAACAGATGCGATAATCCTACCGCTCAAAGCTTGGGGTGTCGGGCCGGGGGACACGGTTTTTTGTCCGAGCTGGACTTACGCCGCAACAGCAGAAGCCATCGCTATCATTGGGGCAAAGCCTTATTTTGTTGATGTTGAGCCTGACACTTATAATATATGTCTTAGATCTCTGCGGGCCGCGATTACTGCCAGTAAAAACGCTAAAGCCATTATCGCGGTGGACCTTTTTGGGCAGCCCGCAAATTATCCAGAGCTCCGAAAGATTGCTGATGAGTTCGATCTTAAGTTGATGGCGGATTCGGCTCAGGGTATGGGGTGCCGTCTGAACGGAAAAGCCCCGATAGAATTGGCCGATGTCGTGACAACAAGCTTCTTTCCGGCCAAGCCGCTGGGCTGTTATGGGGATGGCGGCGCGATGCTGACGCGAGATGAAGAGCTGAAAGAAGCTCTGTTAAGTCTTCGGTTTCATGGACGTGGAACAATCCCCGGCGACCATGCACAAATTGGACTTAACTCTCGTTTGGACACAATGCAGGCGGCTATTCTGATTGAGAAACTAAACATATTCAGCAAAGAAATTAAGGCCCGCAACCGTATCGCAGATCGGTATACGGATGCGCTCAAATCAAATATTCTCAGAACGCCAAAGGTTATTGAGGGCGGACTGTCCACATGGGCGCAATATGCGATTGAGGTCCCAAATCGCGACGCTGTTATGGCAGGGATGAGAGCAGCTGAAATACCAGTGGCGGCTTATTACCCGCTGCCAACTCATATGCAGACGGCTTATAAAAATTACCCCATTTCGCCTGATAGATTACCCAATACAATGGCGGCCAAAGATGTGATTATGGCTCTGCCCATGCATGCTTATCTTAAGCCAGAGGATCAGGATTTGGTCATTGAAACTTTGTTAGGGCTTGTTTGATTTTTCATGATTTAATAGCCACTCTTTCTTTTCCAAGCCGCCAGCATAGCCGCCAAGGCCGCCATCTTTGGCGATTACGCGGTGGCAGGGAATAATCAGGGCCAAACCATTATTGGCATTGGAACTTGCGACAGCGCGAACGGCTTTTTCATTCCCAACAGAAATAGCCAAGTCGCTGTAAGCACAGCTCTCGCCATAAGGAATATCTTGCAACGCCTTCCAGACTCGGTTTTGAAACTCTGTTCCTGTGGGAAAAAGCGGGGTTTTAAATCTTGTAAGATTACCTTCAAAGTAAGCTTCTAATTCCGCTTCAATTTGGTCAGTTATCGCTGTGCGGCCGGGGATAACAGCGCGCTTATGAACTTTGCGTAGTTTTTCAAAGCCGCGCTCTATATTCTTACGCGTTGTAAATTCGAGCATGTAAAGATGGGTCTCGTCGCAGACCGTAAAGAGCGGGCCAAGAGGTGTTGACATCCATTCGATAAATAGCGGCGTCTGGCTTGCATTCGCAGGAGCGCTACCGAAACTATCCGCGAAGGCTTTGCGAAATCCGGAGGCGCTTTCATAGCCTGCATTTAATTGGGCATTTATCACACTCTCTCCTTTCGCGAGGTTTTGGGCTGCTGCGCCCAACCGTCTAGCTCTTGCATATTGCGCAAAGGTCAAGCCGAAACGTTTCTTAAATTGCCGCCTTGCAGTGGACGGGTCAATGCCTGCGGCTTTAATATCAGTTTCTGTCCAGCGTTTATCCGGCGCGTTTTCAATAAGGGTGATAAGTTTTTTAACGGTGCTAGAAGCTTCCCCTGCATGGCTGGATGGATGGCACCGCTTACAAGCCCGAAATCCTGCGGAGAGGGCTTGTTCAGCTGTGTCATAAAACATGCAATTATCACGCTTGGGAAGCCGCGCCGGGCAGCCAATACGGCAGAAGATTCCCGTGCTTTTAACGCCGACGAAAAACTCATCGGAAAAGCTATGGGGCCGCGCCTCTAAAACGGCGTATCGGTCATCATCAGTTATAGTTCTCATAAAGCCTTCATAACAAATATTTACCCCTTTACCGCCGAAAAACAGGCATTGTTATCTTTAAGTCATATCTGTAAGCCTGTTCAAAAAGGAAAAATCATGACAGTTACGCTTCATAGAGGTGATCTGCCCGCAGGACTGGATTTCGGAACGGCTGTTGCAGTGGATACGGAAACGCAAGGGCTTTCATTAGTGCGTGATAAATTATGCCTTGTGCAGCTTTCTGCGGGTGATGGGAATGCTCACATCGTGCAGATGAACCGCGATACCTATGATGCGCCTAATCTGAAAGCGCTTTTAGGCAATCCAAAAATTGAGAAAATTTTTCATTTTGCGCGTTTTGATGTGGCCATATTGGGCCGGGATTTGGGCGTGGATTTAAACCCGATTTTTTGCACCAAAATCGCGTCGGGATTAGTTCGGACTTACACGGACCGTCATGGCCTAAAAGACCTTACTAAAGAACTGATCAATGTTGATCTTTCTAAACAGCAACAAAGCTCGGATTGGGCGTCGGACGAGCTGACCAAAGCGCAGTTGGATTATGCAGCGTCAGATGTGCTTTACCTGCATCAACTTCGCAATATTCTCATGGCCAGATTGCTTCGCGAAAACCGCCTTGATATGGCCCGCAATTGTTTTGATTTTATTCCGACGCGGTGTCAGCTTGATCTGAATGGCTGGGACGGTGTGGACATTTTCAGTCATAAAATGCGCCGTCCAGATTAAGACTAAAGCTTTAGTAATGTTACCTTACTATCTCTTCATCTGGTGAAATTTACTATCGTAATGTTCAGCCCCTTATCCTATAGCTAAGCCCATGAATTCAGCGGTTATATCCTCAGGCGACAGATCTGCCAGCGATGCGCTCGGTTTGTGGGAGCCAAAGCGTACGCTTACGCTTGAAGCCGCACGTAAACATTCCGCGCGAATTAAATTTATGCGACGCGCTCTCTTGGGCATTTGTGCTCTCTTGGCCGCCGCTTTGATTTACCAATTTGCAACACAATCCAGTACAATCATTCTCGAAGACAACCCGACGGAGTCGGTTAAGATGGTCAACCCTCGCTATAGTGGACGTACGACGGACGGATTACCTTTCTATCTTACAGCGGACACCGCCACGCGTACACTCGCTAATCGGAGCGAAGTTGCGCTCATTAAACCCGTTCTCGAATTTATCCGAGAGGATGGTGCCGAGGCATCAATGGTCGTTGCAGAGACTGGGACTTATGATGACGTCAAAAAGATTTTGAACTTGCGTACCGCCGTCGATCTCAACACAGATGATGGCTATAATTGCCAAACAACACATGCGCGTATCTTTGCCAAAGAGAAACGCATTGAGGGTGATGAGCGCATTGAATGCAATGGCAGCTTCGGTATCGTCAATGGCAATAGCTACGAGATAAATGATAATTACAGAGTTTTTGTCTTCAAAGATGGGATGGATGCCATCATTGAACAGGGTCAGGAACTTGGTCTTGAGGGGAATGAATAATGCGTTTGACCGGCTTCGCGCTCATAGCTCTATTGTCTTTAAGTGTATCTTCGTTGTCAGCCCATGCTCAAATTTTTGGGGGTGACGCGCCGATTAACGTGCTTGCAGAGAAAGCGACATATGAGGGCGGCCTTACAGTGCTCGTCGGGAATGTGGATGTAACGCAAGGAATCGCGCGTATTCAATCTGACACAATGAATATTTATCGCTCTGAAGCCGAACCCGACTCCGCGGGAAGTCTTAAACTTGGTGCGGTGAACCGTATTGATGCCCGCGGGAATTTCCGTTACACAACGCCTGATAATAATGTGACGGGGGATCGGGGTGTTTATGAGCGTGATAAAGGCATCATTACCGTCACTGGAAATGTTAAGGTCCGTCAGCCTGGGGGAAATACGGCTTCGACAGATAAATTGATCTATAATGTGAACACGGAAACAATTCGTTTTTCAGGCCAGTGCCAAGGTTCAGACTGCTCGGGACGCCCCACAATCAGAATTGGAAATTAGGATAGAGTTATGAAATCTGTTATGAAGTTGAGCGCTGTAGCTCTTTTAATGGCTGCTATGCCGCTTACAGCAAATGCCCAATTCGCGCGTAACAATAATGCGCCCATCGATGCGACGGCTGATGATATTGTAAATTCTGGAGGGACGACCACTCTAACAGGGCAAGTCGATGTACGCCAAGGCGGTACACGTATCCTCGCGGATAAGATGAAAATCTTCGGCGGTGTTGCGGGCGCTACCAGCAATGGTGCTGCGAGTGATATTTCCCGTATCGAAGCCACTGGTAATTTTTACTACATCACCCCTGAGCAAGAAGTGCGCGGGAATAACGGCGTTTATGTTCAAGCCACAGATAGCTTTACAGTCACCGGAGATGTAATCTTGCTTCAAGGTGAAAATGTTGTGACGGGTCATACGCTGATTTATAACCTCACTACCGAAGAAGCCCGCGTTGTGGGAACCTGCAAAGGTCGTCGTTGTGGCTCCAAGGGCCGCGTCAAAATTTTACTAAAAAATACAGGCGGAAGCCAGTCTTAAGCAGTTAAGCTGAGACTAAAGGAACACAGATGGCTGACGCTGATCCTAAAGTAAATTCGCAAAATACGGCTACTGATTTTGTGCCGCCGCCTAAAGGCCTGGCTGCTAATAATATCGGCAAAGCTTATCGCGGGCGCGTTGTTGTTAAAGACATTACGCTAACAGTTCAGCGCGGCGAAGTTGTTGCGCTTATGGGGCCGAACGGTGCGGGCAAAACCACCAGTTTTTATATGATTATGGGCCTCATTGAAGCTGACCGCGGAATGATCACGCTTGATGGCCAAGATATTACCGGGTTGCCTATGTATCAACGCGCCCGTCTTGGTGTCGGATATTTACCGCAAGAGCAATCTATTTTTCGCGGGTTGACCGTGGAAGAAAATATCAAAGCTGTTGTGCAGTTGACCGAACGTGACCGTTCTAAATGGGATGATAACGTGGAAGCGCTTTTGGACGAGCTAAATATTGGACACATCAAGAAAAGTCCGGCCCTTGCCTTGTCCGGGGGTGAGCGCCGGCGTGTTGAGATCGCCCGCGCACTTGCCTCTCGTCCAAGCTTTATCTTACTTGACGAGCCTTTCACAGGGATTGACCCGATTGCGATTGCCGATATTTCAGAGCTTGTGCTTTATCTTAAAAAGCGCGGCATTGGGATTTTGATTACAGATCACCGTGTTCGCGAAACTCTCGATATTGTAGACCGCGCCTCGATTTTATTCCAAGGTGAAGCCCTTTTCGAAGGAACACCAGATGAAATCCGCGCCAATAAAGATGTGCGCCGAGTCTATTTGGGTGATAAATACGCGTAGCGTTTACGTTGCAAACGCCGATAAGGGCCGCAAATATACACACTCTTAGTGTGTATTTGTGCACCGCAAAACATCCGTTCTTTTGAATGTCATTGTTTATATTGGTTCAATTTCGAATCTCTTTATCCCAATAAAAAACCCGCTTCTGTTGAGGCGGGTCTCTTTTCAGTTTTAGGCAAACTTACTTTTTCGCAAGTAAGTCGCGAATTTCAGCAAGCAAAACTTCGTTTGCTGGCGGAGCTGCAGGGGCTTCTTCTTCAGCCTTTTTCGCTTTGTTCATGCCCTTGATAATCATAAACAATACCCATGCCAAGATTGCAAATGCGATCATAGCATTGATGAATGAGCCATAGCTAATCGCTGCACCTGTGCCTTCGATGACAGCCCCAGTTGCGTCTAACTCAGCTGGAGATAAAACTATTTTCTTAGCCCCAAAATCAATGCCGCCGCTGAAATGGCCAACAACCGGCATGATAACGTCTTCGATAAGTGATTTGATGACAGTCCCAAATGCACCGCCCATGATAATTCCAACAGCCATGTCGAGCATACTGCCCTTCATAGCAAACTCTTTAAATTCAGAAATCATTCCCATGATATTCCCCCTTAGTTACGACCAGAATCGGTCAGATGCGGGGCTTTTGCACAAAAAGATATATTGCGTCAATCTGTCAGTTACACATGCTTGTCGCCCTACAAAGCGTTATTTACGCGTAGAGTCGATCCGTGCGCGTAGATCTTTACCTGTGCGGAAGAACGGAACATGTTTTTCCGGTACAAAAACTGAGCCGCCTGTACGCGGGTTCCGGCCCGAGCGTGACTTGCGGTGACGCACAGAAAACGCTCCAAAACCGCGAAGCTCAACACGTGCGCCTTTTTCAAGCGTTTGCGTGATGGATTCTAAAACCACAGCCACAACACGTTCTGTGTCCGCCCGTGTGAGATGTGGGTTCTCTTCGTGGAGTGTGTCGATAAGTTCTGATCTAAGCATAATATCTTAAAGCAAATGCGCTCTGCCCCCGTCAATAGTTATTCATATGCACGCATGAAAAAGGCCCTGAAACCGTAATGATTTCAGAGCCTTTTATAGTTAATGCCGCCTTAACGGCGGCAAAATCATAATTAGGGCTTAGTCGTCGCCCTTCAAAGCCGCGCCGAGAATGTCGCCTAAAGACGCCCCTGAATCGGCGCTGCCGTATTGCTCGACAGCTTCTTTTTCTTCAGCGATTTCGAGCGCCTTGATAGAGAGTGAGTATTGACCTTTGGCCACACGTGTCACCATCGCGTCGACTTTGTCGCCAACAGCAAAGCGTTCTGGGCGCTGCTCTGAGCGCTCACGGGACAGATCACCCTTGCGGATAAAGGCTACGATGTCGTTGTCTTCGCCAATTGTGACGTCAAGACCGGCTTGCTGCACATTCGTAACTGTACATGTGACAGTCTTACCGCGCAAAATGCCTTTGCCGCCGCCGGTTGGACCTGTATCTTTCACAAGCTGCTTCACGCCGAGAGAGATGCGCTCTTTCTCAATATCGACTTCAAGAATTTTGGCTTCAACAGTGTCGCCTTTCTTATAGTCTTGCAGGGCTTCCTCGCCAGATTTGTCCCAAGACAGATCAGAGAGATGCGCCATGCCGTCAATATCGCCGTCCAGACCAATGAAGAGACCGAACTCAGTGACAGAGCGAACTTCGCCTGAAATTGTTGATCCCACAGGGAAGCGGTCTGTAAAGCTGTCCCAAGGATTGTCTTGGACTTGCTTGATACCGAGTGAAATGCGGCGCTTTTCCTGATCCACTTCGAGAACTTCGACATCGACTTCTTGTGACGTCGAGACGATTTTACCTGGGTGGATGTTTTTCTTCGTCCAAGACATCTCAGACACGTGAACAAGACCTTCAACGCCTTCTTCCAGCTCGATGAATGCACCGTAATCGGCAATATTCGTGACAGTCCCTGTGTGGCGCGTGCCAACCGTATATTTCGCGGCAGCTGCTAGCCATGGATCTTCCTGAAGCTGCTTCATGCCGAGGCTGATGCGCTGTGTCTCTGGGTTGATGCGGATGATTTTAACCGCAACTGTATCACCAACTGCAAGCACTTGGCTTGGATGGCTCACGCGGCGCCAACTCATATCCGTCACGTGGAGGAGACCGTCAATGCCGCCAAGGTCAACGAACGCACCGTAATCGGTGATATTCTTGACAACGCCTTCGCGTGTTTCGCCTTCGGCGAGCTGGCCGACAAGTTCTGCACGTTGTTCAGCGCGGCTTTCCTCAAGGATAGCGCGGCGCGAGACAACGATGTTGCCGCGTGTGCGGTCCATCTTGAGGATCATGAAAGGCTGCTCTTGGTTCATAAGCGGGCCAATGTCGCGAACCGGACGGATATCAACTTGTGAGCCTGGAAGGAAAGCATTGATACCGCCAAGATCGACCGTAAAGCCGCCTTTGACGCGTCCAACGATAGCGCCAGGTACCGGCTCTTCTTTTTCGTGGAATGCTGCCATCTTGATCCAGCTTTCTTCGCGGCGGGCTTTGTCGCGCGAGAGAATAGCATCGCCAAGAGCATTTTCGATACGTTCCAAATAAATATCAACATCGTCGCCGACTTTGACTTTATCTTCGTCCGCTTGTCCTGGAACATAAAATTCGCGAAGCGGGACGCGGCCTTCTGTTTTGAGGCCCACGTCGATCACGACAATATCTTTTTCAATGGCCGTTACGCGGCCTTTAACAACACTGCCTTCTTTCATCGAGTTGGACTCGACGGAGGCCTCAAACATGGAGGCAAAATCATCAGTGGTGGGGGTCATGGAGTCTTGAGCTGTGCTCATAGCAATAGTCCTTTTAATACTGGTTCCGGCCGACGGGTTGTGTCCCGCGGTCTGGCCCCGCCAATCGGGGCCTTTAAAAAACAAAGCGGCATGAAGGAAACATGCCGCGAAGATTGCGCGCCCTATAGGGGATAGATGATAAAGGTGCAATAGCGGATATAGAGGCGCAAATAAGTGCCCATGCGCTTTTTGCGGCTGCCCATCGAGTGGCAGCTTAGAGTTTGCTCACCAAACTCATCCTGCCCGAAGGGCTTGCGGATTGGGTTGGTTCGTTGAATTTTTCTTAGGAAAAAATCAACATAGGCAATCCGCCACTAAAAGTGGACGTCCGCGGGGGCGATGCCCTGAGGCACACCTGGGAAACTAATAAACACAGGGATGACCCCCGCGGCGGTGTTTTTATCTGCGCGTTAAACGCCCGCAGAGACCCGGCCTTTTCGTGCTCGTTTAGCACGCTGCCTTGGCCACACCGTCTCGCAGGGCAGTAAGTAACGTCTTACCTGTCCAATGTGTCTTTTGTAGAAACAAATTACACAAACCCTGCGAAAACATATTTCAGATCAAGCCATAAGGCGCCTTTTGTCAAAAACATCAGGGCCTATCCCTGACCTGTGTAAATTTGGGAGAACGTCTTTCCCCGCATTTACAAGATTGAATATAGGGGCAGGTGAGGGGACCAAGGATACGATTGTTGGGGAGTGCAGCAAGGCTTGAGATTTTGGGCTGATTTCGTGAGGATTGAGGGCGCTGCGAAGCGGGAAAGAGGGAACGGAATATGGGGGAGCGTCGCTTTGCAATAACTAGGCTTGGTGCCACATATCCACCTTCTATTACGCGCTTTCTACCTGTGTTTGCAAGCACACGCAAGGGCAGCTTTATCAGGGAGCGCTGAGACATCAGTCTGTGATTACACTCTAGCTAGATTCATAATTCTCTAGGTTATGTGTTCATGACAGGAGGTATTCATTTTTGAAGAGACCTCCCCAGAAAATTACCCCTTAGCAATCCTGGCTTTGCTTAGGCCATTTCTTGCGTCCTGATAATTCGGATGGCTTTGTAGGACAGTTTCGAAGATGCGTTGGGCTTGGCTATGTTGGTTTTGGTAGAGTTTTAGGTATCCGTAGGACACTAATATATCTGCGTTTTGCGGATAGGCGGCTCTGAGAACTTGGAATTTATCTTCTGCCTCATCGTGTTGCCCTGACCAAGACAGCACTCTCGCAAAGAGGAACTGCACATCATATCTGTCTTTATCCACGCCTTGGATGCGGTTTAGCGTTTGTATGGCTTGGTCAAATTTTTGCGCCGCAATTAGGGCATTAGCATGGGCGATCAATCCTGCTGTATCTGTGTTGGGTATAGCCCGGTCAAAGTTATCCTCAGTGAGGGAGAGGCTTGCGACTTCGATTATAGTGTCCTTTGTCATGTCATCTGATGTTACGTCATCTGAACTCAGCGCCGTATCAGACACCACCAATTTTGCAGGGCGGGGATCGGGTTGTGCATGGGCGGATTGAATGCCGTCATTTGGCAAGAGCAACATAGCTGGTACAAGGATAAGCGCAAAGACGAACATTAGCGCTGCAAATTTTGTAAAAACTGAATTGATCATAACCCGTCACTCCCAGATGTATTAACAGAAGATTAACGCATTATGTTAATATTCTATTAACCTTTATGGTTAACGCGACATTAATTTCAAAAAATTTTTCAAACCCATCAATTTGAGACGCAAAGCTTGGAGCAGATTATGTCGCTTTAAGATCCAACACAGCATCGGTAATCCGCACAGCCGTCTCAAAAACCTCATCAATCCCCATAATGCTAGTCTCTATGAGGTGCGCATCTTCTGCCGCTTTTAACGGGGCCTCTTTGCGGGTTTTGTCTCGGTTATCGCGTTCTATTAATTGCGCAAGGACGGTCTCAAAAGTAATGTCTTCACCATATCCCATAAGTTCTGTATGGCGGCGTTGGGCCCGTATTTCGGCTTTGGCATCGACATAAAATTTCACATCGGCGTCGGGGCAGATAACGGTGCCGATATCGCGCCCATCAAGCACCGCGCCCTTGCTTGCAAAATCTCTTTGGAATTGGAAGAGGGCTTGACGCACCTCGGGATGGACTGCGACTTTGGAAGCATTGACGGCCACTTCGCCGCTTTTGAGGATGGGGTTATCAAGCTCTTGGCCTGTCAGGTCTTTCGCGGCTTTTGTGGCGTGCTCTGCATTTTCGGGGTCGCCGCTGGCTTTCATGACGGCATAACCCACAGCGCGGTAAAGCTTTCCCGTGTCCAGATAAGAGAGCCCGTAATGCGCGGCGAGGCGCTTGCCAAGCGTACCTTTACCGCTGGCAAAGGTGCCGTCTATGGCGATTACAATCATGCGGCGGGGGTGTCCGTTTGCGCGCCTTCAGTTCTAGCTTCTTTTATATTCGCGCCAAGCCCGTTCATAAGCTCGAAAAATGTTGGGAAGCTTGTGGCAATCATTTCACCATCATCAATGCTGACGGGCTGGGTCGCATTAAGGCCCAAAATAAGCGCAGACATAGCAATACGATGATCATGATGCGTGATAACGGTTCCGCCCCCCGCGACAGTCCCGCCTTTAACGGCAAAGCCGTCTTCATATTCGCTCGTTTCGACGCCATTAGCGGTTAGCAATGCAGTAGTCGCGCTGATGCGGTCGCTTTCTTTGACGCGCATTTCGCCAATGCCGCGCATAATCGTCGTGCCATTGGCATGGGCCGCCGCAATGGCAAGGATGGGATATTCATCGATCATGGATGGGGCGCGATTTTCCGGCACTGTCACGCCGTGCAGCTTGGAATGCTTCACATGAATATCGGCGATAATTTCGCCTCCTGAGGTACGAAAATTATCAGAGCGTAAATAGCCGCCCATTTCCGTCAATGTTTCAAACAGGCCAATGCGCGTCGGGTTCATCATAACGTTCTCGACAATTATATCAGAACCTGGCGTGGTCAACGCTGCGACAATCGGGAAAGCGGCTGAGGATGGATCGCCCGGCACATTCACATGCGCCGCTTTAAGCGTGACAGGGCCTTTGACGCTGACTTTGGCTCCGTCGCCTTGGGACTTGACGGTGACGTCCGCGCCGAAAGCCTTAAGCATGTTTTCCGTATGATCGCGCGATAATGTCGGCTCATTGACGGTTGTGATACCATTTGTATTAAGGCCTGCCAAAAGAATGGCTGATTTAACCTGTGCGCTGGCATGAGGCGGTGTGTAATCCAGCGGAGAAAGGTTGCCATTAGATGTAAGTGTCGCAGGAAGGCGGCCACCCTCTTGAGCGTCATATGTCACACCCATCTCAGAGAGAGGATCCAAGACACGGCCCATAGGACGCGCAGAAAGCGAGGCGTCGCCCGTAAATGTTACTGATAAATCATAACCTGCCGCCGCGCCCATAATCAGGCGCACGCCTGTTCCAGCATTGCCGCAATCTACATGGCCCGCCGGAGACGTAAAGCCTGTATCCCCGCAGCCCGTAATGCTCCAATCGCCATTGGCTTTACGCACTGCGCGTGCGCCAAAGTCCTGAACCGCCACGGCCGTGGCCAGAATATCTGCGCCTTCGAGCAAGCCGGACACAGTGGTTGTGCCCTCTGCCATCGCGCCCAAAATCAATGCGCGGTGCGATATGGATTTATCGCCGGGGGCGCGGACTGTTCCGCTAAGCGCCGCTGCGCGGTGGGAGGTAACTGACATCTATCTTCTTTCCGTCTTTATTGTCTGTTGACTCACCGCCCCTAAACGGTAAGACGCGCTTTTAGCGCTCAAAACAGATGGCGCAAGTGGCATATGTCACATGAAGAAGATTATAAGAGGTCCCTCATGGCAAAGAAGGCTGAACTTGGCGAAAAACGCGTCTGTCCTGAATGCGAAGCCAAATTTTATGATTTAACCCGCAATCCGGCGACATGTCCGATGTGCCAGCATAGCTTTGATCCGGCGGAGCTTGAGCCCAAGCCGATCATGCCGCTTGAGCCGCTCGCGCCCGAAAAAGATGACGACGAAGATGATGAAGGCGTGGAAAAGGCCGAAGTCGATGAAGACGATATCGATGAGGATGAAGAAGCCGCCAAAGAGCTTGAACTGGATGGCGATGATGTCGCTGTCATTGGCGGGACATCAGATGATGAAGATAAGCCTGAATTTGACGGTTTCCAAACGGATGAAGACGAAGATGAAGATGCAGCTCTTGTGGATGATGAGGATGAGAATGTCATGCCTCCGCCGGATGATGCTGATGATGATGACGACATCGAAGAAGTTGAAATCTAGTATAAATCATATTGACCAGCGCGCTGTGTAAGCTTACACAGCGCGAACCTTTTAAAGGGGCCTTAGCTCAGCTGGTAGAGCGCTTCGCTGGCAGCGAAGAGGTCAGGGGTTCGACTCCCCTAGGCTCCACCAATGCATACATATAAGTAATTGATATTGTTAGATATTTAACAGAAATATCAATTCTACCCTATAGTCTACCATACAAAGTATGGTTTGCTGATGGCATTCCATTGTCAATTCGCTTTCAGAATTTTCATCCGCCGTATCAATTTCTGTAAGTGACTACACCCCCTATGGGCCAATAAGATACCTAAACCGCGTATGGCCTATGTATATACGTCCTTCTCTCACGTTCGCCATATTTTTTTGGATAGTTTTTCGGTAGAAATTTTGAGGTGAACTTTTAGTCATCCCCAAGGTTTGATAGAAAGAAATAAGCTGGTGAAATAACTGCAATAATCAGAGCTCCACCATCATTAATCATCCACTTCGATACTGCATTACCTCCAAAGTATTCCATTGCTTGAGCGAAACTGAACCAGCCCATAGCTCCCGCAATCAGTAAGATTGTTAAAATAAACCAGTCATTGCTAACATTTTTATTCGTTGTCTTTCGATCAATGTCATCAAAAAATAGATGAGCGAATGGCATGAACCACAAAAACAAGCCCCCAAAAAGCATGAATACATATGCAATGGCTATTGAAGAATGATCCATTTTATAATCCCGATATGAAGTTATATTCATAGGTAATAGGTTCATTAAAGGGAAATCATATAAGGAATTGAGCTGAAACTGCACTATTATGCACCATACAGCCGTAATTTACTTCGAAAGACGTCCTCACTGGCCATAAGCGCCGCTATAAAAACACCTTAAAAACTAGGCATAGCTTTATGTTCTTGCTGGTGAATGGCTTCTTTAGAGCGGATTGACGCTCAAAACTTATATGCGGTGGTAATCCCAAGGAGATACGCAATTCAATCACCACACTATCTATGCAGGCTACACTCCTTAGAATTGATTTAAATGAGCAGTCCTTGGTTCAAGACTGCTTCTAGGTTTGATCAAACGGATGAAATACTCCTGCATTGTATATTCCATCGCCCTTAAAATCAGCCCGACTAATTTTTTCGTTTAACTTAGAACCAGGTGAAATCAATTTTGTTAGCTTAATGCCGATACCATTGATTTCATCTGTGACGTCCGCCTCACCTTCAGGCAACATAGCCTCAACACGAGAAGATATTTCAAACAAACGCTCACAAAGTTCTTGGCCAGAGGCAAACCGGTCACCTTGTTTTTTTAATATCTTATCCTGTTTATCAAAAGACTTGTAGAAATTAACAGCCAAAAAGATTACCAGTATTAACAGTAATATATGTAATTCATCCATACCAACTCCAAACAACTTTATAAAAAGCGATAACATTTAGCCTAGCATTAAAACACGCTGAATTTAAAGCCTCGCTAAAAGGGTATGGTAATTACATGTGTATAGTTGGCGAGACTGTGAAGATTGCCCATAGTTTAACAGGCTAATCTGTATTGCGCTTTTTTGGCCGATTTGAGCCTGATGGTTTCATAGGTGATACTGGCCTTTTCACCAGTGGAACTACGTTTTGTTTTTGCTTGCCGTTCAGATGAAGCAATATGACCTTCAATTCTTTCTCAGAGAGCTTTCTAAAGTCTCTTGTGCCAACAGGAAGTCGATCACCTTTAAGAGCGGGTTTCATTGATAAAGCTGTGAGCTCGTATTCTCTAGCAAGGCGTTTTTGAGCAAAGGTGCTTTCTTGCCTGACTTTGATGAAACCTAACGCAATAAGTTCCCGAAGGGCTCTGGCCCCTGTTGCATTAGACTTTCGAATTATAGCCCCAGCGTCCCGCGTTGCCATAGCTATTTGGCCATTGTTGCGGCCATTGTAGAGCGTTCTCATGTGAAAATATACAGATCTCGCATTTGGCGAGAGGGCCTTGTAAGCGAGGCATTTATATTCCCAATCTTCTATCCTTAGATAGCGGGGCTTGTTTTCTTTCTTATTATTACGCATGTTTGTTTAAATCCTTTTCAATAGGGGTTTCAGAAGCCTCGGATTGTTTGAACGCGACCGGGGCTTCATCTTTGTTTTGTGAATGTTTAGATTGAGCGTGAAAGGGATTTCTACCCATCCGCATTGGCCAGAGTGGGCAGTCGGTTAAATGACACTTGTTGACTTCGCTTATCACGCCGTTGCTGCATCCCACACAATGCGCCCTTATAGCCTTCAGTGGGTTCTTTGGGTGTCCTAGGGCCTCTAGCTGCTGATAGGATAAATTTTGAGGGGCTACCCCAATGTTTTCACCCCTATCGGCGATGATAGGACTGGGCCTTACATACGGGTTTTCCATCATGCCGCCTCATCGGTTGGAAGGTTTGTGAGGTAGCTTTCAAGCTCGCTTACGAGAATGAGCGTGCGCTTGCCACATTTCCTCGGTGTAAGGTCACCTGATTTGAATAGTTTGTAGAGGGTTGAGCGTCCTAGTCCTGATAGCTCGCAAGCTTCAGGGATTGTTACTGATATTTTTGCCATATTTGTCTCCAATGGTGCATGTGAACATCTGGAGATAGTCACGGATAAAAGACAAAACACTTGGCAAAAAATGTTTTTTTCGTGCTAATAGAAGGGAGGTGGAGTTGAAAGAAATATTTTATATTTCCTTATGTCACGTCTGCCCTTAGAAATTGACCTTAAGAGTTCCTCTTTACGTTTTTCATTCTTTATCTTGATTTGCTCATCAAGCTCTTTATCGGTAAATTCTTGTAGTTCACGCTTATATTTCTTTTGATAATCAGCTTTGGAGTATGCCTTAAGATTGACATGCTTTTCTATATATAAAAAACTATCGTGCAGCGCGGTGCCGAACGACCTGTAGAAATAATCATTGTAGATTGCCAGCGCATTTTCGTCCGTGACCTGTAAGATTTTACTACCCTCTATTGTGCCGTTTACCTGTATCTTGCATCTGATATCCTTAGAACTTGGTTGGAGAATGTTATCCACCATTCTATCTTGTCTGTTAATCTGATTGATTAGTAGAGCTCTAAGAACGGGTTTTTTTAATTCAGCTGGCTTTTTAGGAGCGCCTTTTGCGGGTTTTTTTTGTTCCGATCTGGTCTCAATGATTTGCTCCAGCCTATTCTCAAGCATTTTATTTGTATTGATTAGAATATGCCACTCGATAGGAAAGAAGAATTTAGCATAAAGCTTATTGAGGTTATCCATGAAGCCACACAACGTCACCAGAGTGAACGCCTGCGCAATAATCGTTCCAAGCTTCCATTAATTGTCTGCGCTTCTTTAATGCGTCTGAGCGCCTGTAGGACCTTTCTACCGCATCACCTACAGAATGCGACAGGGCGACCTCTGCTACCTCGCGAGGGAATTTTGTGCAGTCTCCTACCCAATCTCTGAATGTTGACCGGAAGCCATGGGTAGTAATATCACTGCGTCCCATTCGTTTTAAGGCCGTTAGCATGGCCATATTGGAAAGAGGTTTATCGCGCTGATTAGATTTAAAAACGTAATCGTCTGGACTTAGCTTAAGATCTGGCGATGGAATTTGCGCTTTCAATAATTCAATGGCCCAATCATTCAGGGGAACGGTATGAGGTTGGCCCGTTTTCATTCTATCAGCAGGTATCGACCATAAGGCCGCCTCCAAGTCTATTTCAGACCATTTGGCTAACCTTGCCTCATTGGTGCGAGCGGCAGTCATAATAACAAAGCCAAGCATATTTAAGGAGGTCGCCCCATGATTGGCAATTCTCTCTCGTAGTGTGGTTACAAAGTCTGGCATTTCCGCATAGGGCAGGCTGGAATAATGTTTTACCGTGTCCCGTTGCTTTGGCAGGATTTCTTTTAAGTGTCCTTTCCACCGCGCGGGATTATCGGCTTCGCGCCAGCCTTTAGCTTTTGCATAATCAATTATGGCTTCAATGCGATTGCGAGTGCGCCGTCCCGTTTCAGGGGTAGATACCCAAATTGGTTTGATTACTTTGAGCACATCATCTGTGCTAATCGTTTCAATGGGTTTGTTATGCAGGGGCTTACAATGCTCATAGGCGGTGCGCTCCCATTGATATTGGTTTTTTGCGTTGCCCTCGTGCAAATTTAGGCTTTCTAACTTGCCTTTAGCCGCATCTAAAAATGATCTTGGAGCCTTGGGTTTCAGAACCTGGGCGGGGTCATTACCATTGTTTATAGCAGACCTTACAATGGCCGCGCGTTTACGTGCATCACTCAAGCTAAACTTGCTGCCGCCGAGCCCGATTTCCCGCCTTATTCCATTCTGCATGTAAAGGTAGCTCCAGTTAATGCCTCCAGATGCAGTTATGACAGCGTATAGACCGCCACCATCAGCACATCTGGCGCGTTTGCCCTGCTTTTGTAGGCTCTTTATCTTGGCGGCTGTAAGTCGATTGAAAGTGGCCATAGTTCCTCGCAAATTAAGGGAAGTTATCTCTACCCTACAATTTACCCTACAAATATTCATGGGTAATGGCAAACTATAATGAACAGTTGCAGATGATAAATATAATAAAATGAACTATAACAGTTGTTTAACGGATTACAGCGGATGACAGCAAACGATAGTTAGAAGTCCCTAGGCTCCACCAAAAACCACAGTGTCGAACCGTTGGTTTTATCTCTCCTAAAATAGCAGCCTAGTTTCCGTGGGTTAGCGTGATGTGAGAGCCATTTTAGCTTTACAGAGACGTGTTATCACACCTTATAAGGCCCCTATTGCGGCATTGTCTCTCTCGCTATTTTGAGTGTCCCCTTCGGTGCGGGGGTGATGCAGTTGATTAGGGTGTGAACCCTAAATAAGCACGCTGTTCTGACCATAATATTGGCAAGGTATATCCATTTTTCAGACGGAGAGCTGTGAGATCTTCAGGCTGATTGCCAGTCAAAATACTCTTGACAATATCAGGTGCGGGATAGGCTAGAGGTAACATACGTTTGGCGTCTGCGTGATCTATTCCGTACGCTCGCCCAAAGTCTTTAATAGACGCAATAGATCCACTCTCTAAACCTTTCCGCAAAACATGTGCTTTCGCGACCAGCTTAATTAATACAGGGTCAGGTTTAGCGGCTTGTGGGTTCTGACCTCCAATTACCATCTTCATTTCCTGACCCCGCCGACGGATGGTCATAGGCTTAATCAGACAGAGTGGGATATCGCCAGTAAGTTTCATGCATAGGTCTCGTTCAAGCCCTTGAGTATTAAAGGTTATGCAAAGTTTATTCGCCTGTTGCTGACAAAAATTTTTATTGCAACAAGAAATTTGATTTAAAAGACTTTGGAGTCAGTTAAGTCATTGAAATAAATTTAATCTTATTTTTTAAAGTTTCTATAGATAGTTGGTTTTAGTTACGCTTCATCGTCAGGAGTTCAAAGTAATTTGTATATGAATTTTTCCTATAAGTTTCACTATTTTCACTTTTCCCCTAAACTTTTTTAGAAATCCCCCGATTGCTGATATGAAAGCAAGTTTTGATCGGCGGCATACCGCCTTGCTGCGGCTGCGTATGCAAAAACAGTTCCATTTAGCGGCATTTGAGTTCGTGTTGTCGGGTCAATTAACAACGCAAGTCCATAACCTGCTTGAATGTCGATAGCTCTCCCTGCTGTTAGAATTGCTGCAAAAGCCCATTGCAAAGTGAGCATGGTCATGACGCCAATGAACAACTCCCCCAAGATGATGCTAAATATGTCGTCCTCAAATATATCTCTGTTATATGTTTGAGTGGGGTTTACAGAGACAAGCCACATTGACAGAGCAAGTCCAAGCAAAACGCGGATGATGAGAGACACTCTTATAAGGGTAAAAGGCGGCGCAAAGGCTAAGGTTGGCGCAATTCTAAGGCTTAGAATAACGGAGGCAATTATCTGACGCGAAAGTTCATCCATCAGCGCTAGATGCCTCCCATAGACGGTATGTAACTATATAAAGACTTAGCAAAACCAGCTAGTCGTCCCAACATCCAAGGTCCTAATACTATCAACAGGAGCGCCGTGACCATAATTTTAGGAACATAACTCAAAGTTATTTCCTGCAACTGGGTTGTCACTTGAAAGATGCTAATCAGTAATCCAACTAAAAGTGTCGCGAGAAGGATAGGGGCCGCTATGTATAAGGCGTTCCAAACCATATCACTCAATAAATATATAGCCTGATCTGCTCCCATTTACTTTTAACCCTTTTTATATTGTAAGAGGAATTGTTGTAACTCTTAGGGTGTCGGTGCAATACTTAAATTCTGTAGGTTGTATCCTTAGGAGCAAATGCACCTAAACCAAGGGTATGGTCTAAGTCGTTGTCTAGGTTTAAATTCCCTGTTATTTTATCAGGGAAATTACTAGAAATAAGTGTATTTTCAGGAGGTTAAGGGCCTACGAATAGAAAAATGAGCATAGATTTTGGGTGATTCCCTGTAAATTCCCTTATATTAGGGTGTTTTACTGTGAGACTCGTTCGGCTGTAACTACGCCCTGCACCAAGGGAATTCTTGCGGCTTAAGCTATTATAGGTAATAGACTTCGCATGTTAAAAACACGACTTAAAAACATTTCGGCAAAATCCTGGCTAGCTTGGTCAGTTATCGGATTTATAGCTGTCTTTTTTGCTTATAGTGTTTTTGGGTCATATCCCTTAAATGTCGGGGCTTTTGATAATCCAAATTATATCAAAATGATCCTTAACGGGGAGTCTAATCTAATTCATGCGCCCGGATATCCCGTTATTCTGCACACGATTTCAAGTGTTTTTTTAGATATCCCTGCTTTTAATGATCGCTTTAATGCCGAGTGGCTAAGCTCTCTCAAAACGGCGCAAGTCGTGCTACATTTCATTCTTTTCATCATTTCAGTATTTTTAGCTTATAAAACCTTTGATGGAAAAGTTGCCGCTATCTTTGCTCTTTTCTGGGGAACCTCTTTTTTGTTTCTGGGGAACGTAAATGCCTCTGCCCCTGAGTGGCTTGAAGGACATTTCATCGTCATGAGCTTACTGCTCGTGATTTTTTCTCAAAAGCAAATGTCCCGTCGAAAATTTCTTACTTTGACTTTGGCGGGTTTTATATTTTCAGTAGGGTATCTGGTTAAATATAACGCTCTTACGGTTTTACCGGTCATCGTAGCTTATCTATTTTTAGGAGCTATCGATATTCGAAAAATATTTAAGAGCGTTCTACCTGTGACTAAAACCCTCGTTATATTTTTGCTGCCTGCTTTTTTACTGGTGGCAAGTTTTAAACATTTTTATCACGTCAAAACCACTGAAACTACCAAATTATCGCTTGATCATGCTTGGGTCTTAACAACCTCATTACCGCCGCATTATTTCAAAAATAAGCCTGAAGAGATGAATGAAATCGCTTTACGGTTTACAGCTCTAATAGCCGTTACTCCGCCTGATTATTTCAGAGCTGGTGCCCATCATGATATAAGTTATGGCATTAAGGGCCCAGAAAAGGCGCAATATGATGCGCTCTTTGAAAAAATTATGGACACACCGCGTGATGAACTTATTGCCTTGATCAGGCAGAACGGGATACCTGAGAAAATTTCTAATTTTACGTCATCTGTTCCGATGAATTATTACTATGGATTAGAGCGCACAGATAAGCTCGGTATCCGTTTATTCTTGGAAGCTATTTTTAAAGATACGGGGCCTGTTGTCGAATATGCCTTTTTAAAATTTGACAGATATCTCATTCAGGCTTTTACATTACGGCAACTCCCGACATTTGAGAAACCCTTACGATTAGAGTTATCCCCCAAAACTGATAACCCAAATAATGTTTCTTTAATTTACCCTGAAGCTCCGGCTCAACCTTGGTTTTTTCCATATTATAATCCTGAAGTTCAGATCAAATCCTTTGGACCGCAATTCATAGATAAAACGGCAAAGGTCACGCACCACTTGCCCCTTTGGGTTATTCTGACTTTGCTAGCCGCTTTTGGTATAATTATTGATGCAATAAAGTCGCGGCGCCTCAAAGGATGCTTGGTTATGCTCAGCGTAATGTCTTTTGCTTGCGCGTCTTTCCTATTGCTGGGCATTAGGTCAAAAGAGGCGATTGCGATATCGCCGACTTATTTTCTGTTTCTGGCTATTGGCTTGGTCTTTATATATAATCTTGTGAAGGAAATCCTAAAGCGTTTTAAAAAGAGACCTGTTCCAAAGGTATCAAAGTAATTGCTGCGCAAGAACAGTTAGAAATATAACGCCTCCCAGAGCCAAGCTAGTCTTATCTTTTGCTGCGAATAATACTGGATCATCATTTAATTCGCCACGATGGGCCAGAAGCCAAACACGCATAAGCCAATAAAGCGCTAGACTGCCTACTATAAGAACTGAAATAGGCGATGACAGTACGGGTTGCTCCGCTATGACGCCGTAGATAACAAATGAGAGCATGGTCATTGCTGTAGCGGTCATGCCAAATCCAAGAATGACTGGCTTGTCAGCCATGACATAACCTCGTCCTGATATTTGTCCTCCACCCGTCATTTTCACAAGTTCAGTGTATCGCTTAACTAAAGCGAGGCTAAGGAAAAACGTTACTATGAAGCTTACGAGCCATGGCGACAAAGCTGCTCCAATAATTGCTGCGCCAGCTACAACCCTAATCAAAAATAAAAAAGCAAGGACCATAACATCAAGAATAGGGACACGTTTTAAAATTATCGAATAAACTAATGTGATCACAAAATAGACAAATAAGACTAAGGTAAAAGCTGAAGGTAATAAGAGCGTTAGTCCTATAGCGCCAATCAACAAAGCCGTCATACTTAGGAGGGCATCTGGGATACTTAGGAGCCCGCTTGCAAGGGGGCGTGATTTTTTACTACTATGATTGCGATCGCTGTGAATATCTAAAAGGTCATTGAAAATATAAGTGCTGCTAGCGAGAAATCCCATGGCCAGAAACCCTAAACAAAGATTGAGTATATCTGCCGATGTCGCTTTCGATATCGCGAGTATGGGAACAAGAAAAATAAGAAGATTTTTAGCCCATTGATGTAACCGCATGGCCCTATATATTGCTTCTATTGGTGTGTGTCGTTCCTCCAAAATCTCTACACCATCTCCATTTTGGCATGTTATATCCGAGGTTACCTTTGGCGGCGCTATGGCGTACCCTTTGTAACAGCCAGGCCAGACAACCAAGTCTTGTGATGAATTCCCAACGTAATCGAAACCGTCCGGATAACGCTCTTGTAGAAAGCGTAGTTTGTTTTCAGACGTCATATTATAGTCGTCAGTTGTGCTGTGCGAGTTTGATATCCAAGAAAATTCAGCTTCAATTTGAGTTATGAAGTCAGTATGAGAGCCTGAGCATAAAATGACATTGCGGCCCTCCGAATGGACCTTTTCCGCAAGGTCTGTCACAGTTTTTATATAAGGTAAATTTTTAGCTTGAATATCTTTGCCGACCAAGCCGATCATGTAAGATTTCATTTTGGCTTTAGAAGTTAAACCTAAAGATATGCATTTAAAGATTTTGAGCGGGTGCTCACAAGCAGTTTTCAAAAAAAGCTCATGGGTCAAATCATTACGAATAAGTGTGCCATCTACATCCAGAACCAAAGGTATTGAAGAACTCATTTAATATATCCAAAGCCATTTAAGTGGCGCCTTCCTGAGCGCCGAAAAGCCCTTATAGAGTTTTAAATGCGTGAATGAAGGGGAAATATATAAGTTTTAAAAAGTGTTCGGATGCCTGAGTAGTTTCAGTGCTTAGTTAACAAGCTCTAAGATAGTCAAAGTCTGTGATCCGACATAAGCCAGTAAAACAGGCCTGACCCACCCTGATAAAAGAGTCCCTGTAAACAAGGCTCGTCCGGGAATGGAAAAGGCAGAGCAGGTTAAAACACAAACACAAGAGGGAATCACAGGCACGAGACGAAGTACGCAAACAGATTTTAACGGATGGAGCTGAAACCTTTCGGCTAACTCAAGTGCCTTTCCATTCTTTATAATACGTTGATATGCGTAATTTTGTCCCTTTGGCGCCGTCCAAATATACAATGCGTAGCTTGAAAGGCATAGGGCTGAAAATTGAACAACCCCCGCAATAGGGCCCCACAAAAATCCCGCTACAAGAATAGTAAAAGATCCCAAAGGCGCTACTGTTAGGAAAAGAAAAAAACAACCCAAAAAAAGTAATGTCAAACCAAGAGGCTCGGGCCAAGCTTGTATATAACTCGCCAGTCTTTGTGCGGTTTCCGCTGTTCCATATCCTAAAAAATGCGCGGCGAGAGCTAATAAAAAGCTTACAACAATTATTAGGCTGACTTTATACCAAAACATCAGAGCGCAACGGACGGATTATGTCAGTGGTTTTTGCGCGACGATAAAAAATTGTTTTCCCAGAAGTTTCCAAATGAGAGGAACCTTAAGATATATTTTGACCAACAAAGGGTGCGTAGGTAGAGCGCCTTGGGTTGTATAGGGCAGAAATTTATCGATAGACATTTCGATTTCGAACCCTTTCAGGCGCAGGGCTTCTCCGAGAGACAAATGAGTAAGCCCCAAATGGTGATCGTAAAAGTCCCAATATTCCCCTGCTAAATAGCGCAGATTGGGTCCCATTATGATGAATTTCCCACCCGGTTTGAGAGCTGAAAAAACTTCACCTATGACGGTGTCGAGCGCATCTTTGTCAGGTAAGTGTTCCAAAAAGTTTGATGTGAAAGCTCTATCGATTTCATTATTACATACACGGCTGAGTTCAGTTGCCGAGCAGTAATTAAACTCTACATCAGAGTTTAAATACGCTTTGGCGTCCATATTCAAATCAACCGTAATTTTGCGCTTAGATTTGATGTTGTTGGAAAATTCCCCGTACCCGCAGGCAACATCGAGCACGACATCATTCTCGCTGATATATTTTGAGAAGAAGTCTTCACATAACACTTTCCAAATCGCATTTTTTCGCGGGAGTTCTTCTTCTGAGAACCGTATTTTATAAAGCTCTGAAAGCTCTCGGCTTTGGGTAAGGGTATCACTCATCTGTCAGCTTTCTAATGGTTTTCTTTGAATGCAAAAAATTTATATATTAAAAAAGTGGCTAGCATAGGTATGGGTATTGCCAAACCATGAGCCAAATTACCAGAATGTGTGTGCAAACCCAAATCACGTAGAAACTTTTCTATGAGAATCGAAAAAGTCCATACAACTGGAAAAAATGCCAGATTGACGATTGCAAAATCTCGGGCTTGGGGGGCCCGACTTTTATCTGAATTCGGAAATACATATATTGCGTTTAAAACGAAGGCCACAGCCATTCCTATGATATATGCAATCGCCACTGACCAAGAAAAAGTTAGCCAAATATTCAAGATATATCGCGCCGCCCAGTGCAGCCCGGCTGAGGTTGTTCCTACGAATAAAAACCTCAAAAATTGCCGCGTGAAAAAATGCTTAATCATTACGCAATAAGGCATTCTTGGCCATGCGGCGGCCAAGCCCAATACTTTCCGATATACCTCTATCTTCAGGATAATAATAGCATGTATCTGCAATCTGAAGCCCTTGAAATGGCGTTTGAATTGGCGGCAGCATATCAAGAAAGTTAGGATAGCAAATAGGCTGCGCATATTTAAGGCGGCTGACTTGAGTCGCTAAGATATCTTCTTTGTTTATGGAAGGGTTAGCGGCGGTGATAGCACCAAAGGCTTCGTCCAAAAGGTCATCATCTGTCCAGGTCCAGCGATCATTATCGGTCGGCATGTAGTAAGGCACATAGACAATATGACCGTCTTTTAGAGGACGCAATCGTGAAAATTCGATAATGCCGGGAACAGCCAAACTCTCGTCAATTGTATTTAACCAAAAATTTTCTGTTACTGACTTTTTTAATTTAAATATCAAACATGCTACGCCGATGTTCGGAATGGCGTCATAATTGGATTTAAGCTCCGTAGGTAGACTAGGTACGAGTTTTGAAATAAAGGGTGTCGGCACGGTCGAAATAACGTTTTTGCTTTTCACAAATTTAGAGCCTATTTTCACACCGCTAACATACGCGCCATCTGTTACGATTTCTGTTGCTGGAGCGCCAAGACTAACATGCCCGCCCAACGTTTTTATTTTAGAAACCAAAGCCGATACGAGTGTTTCTGTGCCACCTTCCAAATATCCTAATTCTTCTTGAAGTAACGACTTTCGAGAAAGGCCAATACGCCGTATGCGTGTGCCGATCCATGTTGCACTAATTTTATCAGTGTAGTCATAGAATTTTAGATAAAACAAGCGGTTCCAGAGTTTGTTATACCCGTTTTCGCCAAGCCAAGCTTTTAGCCATTCGGGGGCTGTTAAAGGTTCAACTTTGTCCCAACTTCTGCGTCTTGTGCACCAGAAAGCCAAAAGGCCGTATCGTATTTTTTCAATCAGATTTAATTTTGGAAATCCAAGTAGAGCAAAAGGGTTACCCCACTCATAGAGAGCACCTTGATAATAGTAGCCCATTTTTGTTTCGCGCCATTTAAGTTTATCAAAGATATCGAGTTCTTTGAAGAGTTCGAAACTATCGTAATCTGTTTTACATATGAAATGATAGTATCTTTCCAGTGATAACCCATCAAAATCAAAATGAGCGGCCATACCCCCGGGGACATTATCGGCTTCAAAAAGAGCGACTGTACTGCCGGCTTTCGCCGCTTCATAAGCAGCGGCTAAGCCCATAGCCCCGGCCCCAATGACAATGAGGTCATATGTGTCGGATGTCGTCATCTCTGCCTCTAAAAAGCTAATGTAATATTTGAATAATCAGGGTCCGTATAGGCCTCCTTTACAGCCTCAGCAAAGGGCGTTGCTGTTACATTAAAGCGGTTTGGCCAGTCTATGACAGGGAATTCCTCAGGTATTATCAGTGCTTCAAGTTGAGCTGTGGTAAAGGGAGGTGTTTTGGTGAGCATAACCGCTATTTTTAACAGCGCATAAAAAACACTATATGGAATTTTTATAATAGCTGTACGTACGCCCGTTTGTTTTTTTATTATGCGAATGAGATCAATATAGTTTATTTTCTCTTGTCCTGAGATATCAAGAACTTCTCGATCTGGCTGTTGTTCCATGCATGCCATAATAACTTTACAAAAATCACCTGCGTAAAGAGGTTGCCGAACATATCGTCCATGCCCTGGAATAGGAAATACGGGAACTTTCTCCATGAATCGTCTCAGCCATCCCAGATGTTTTCTGTCAAACCACCCAAACATTAATGTAGGCCGCAAAACACAATACGGTCCTTTCCAGTTTTTGACGATGTCTTCCTGCTGCGTTTTAGAGCGCGTATAGAAGTCATCCGCCTCGGAGTTTACGACTGAAGAGGATATATGCACGATATAAGGTGGTTTATTACCCGAGCAGGCTTCAAGAATATTGCGGGTTGCAACAACATTATTTCGGTCAAAATCTTCATAAAATAAGCCGCCTATTTGGGCTTGATTCAATATGACGATATCCGCACCTTTAAATGCCTCTTGCCATTTACCGGGAGTGGCTAAATCAGTTTCGACACAATCAATATCCGGGTGTATTTTCCGAAAAATATCTGTGTTTAGGGCGTGTTTATCAAAGCCAACAACATTTGTATATCCTGCGCGCTTCAAACGCAGGCAGAGGTTTTGCCCGATAAGCCCTGATGCTCCCGTTACGATGATTTTTGCGTTTAATGGAAGAAATGTTTGAGCTTTTAGAGCACTCATGATCATAATCCGGTTTTATGGAATGCGAAACGTGGAGTCATGCGAATGAGTAATAGAATGAAGCGCCAAAACCATGGCGCGTATATTTTACGCTTCCCGCGGAACACGGCTTTTAAAGTAATTTTTGCTATTTTTTCAGGACTGGCCCACAAAAGACCGCCTTTATCAAGGTGATCAGTCATAGGTGTGTCAATAAAACCGGGTTTAACCAAAAGAATATTGATTTTTGCACCTTTAAATCGCGCGGCACGGTGAGCCATACCGTCACAGAAAATCTCTAACGCGCCTTTGGCGGTACCATAATGGTAATTTGATTGGCGTCCGCGGTCTCCAGCAACTGATCCAATAACTGTGATTTGACCGGAACCTTTATAAGCAAAATGGTCAAAAGCTTTCTCGGCCCACATTGCTGCTGATACAAAATTTGTGTTTAATGAGGCCAAGAATTTTTGAGAGTCTTTTTGAGTTTTGAGCTGGTCTCCCAACAGACCGTAAGCCAAAAATACTTCGCTAATGTTATGGCCCATAGACGTCACAGCATTCCAATTCTTATCCAAGATAGCTGTATCACTAAGGTCGCAGACATGTATATCAACAGGTTTTTTTGTCCGTGCAGCCAAATCGGCTTGATTTAGTTTTAATTTATCAGAGTTGCGCCCGACTAAAATAATAGGCTTCCCTTCAGAGGCTCTTAAACGCGCATAAGCCAAAGCGACAGCTGATGTACCCCCCAGCACTAAGAGGCTATTGGCATCTTGATTATTTGGTTTCGGCATAGTGTTTTCTCTTTTGCGTCATTTATGAGACTTGTTTTTTACGAAGTTGTTTGACTGACTCTGCGCCAAAAAGAAGATGAAAATTTAGGATCTCTCATGGCCTCCAATTTCGTCCACTGAGGAAAGGCGGTTTGAAATGTCTGCGCTGACATACGGCCGTCTTTAGCAGGATAGGTGCGTCCGTTATGCTTAAGGACACAAGCATCTAACCGCTCTAAAAGCTGTCGTGTTTTTTGGCCTTTATTCGCAAAATCTAATGCCAGACTGACACCTTTTCCGGGACGGCAGAAACTCATAGTACCTGGAGAATACTCCGGACCGTGAAGTTTTAACACAGCGAGAAAAGAGCCTTGTTTCGATTCTTTTATGATATCTAGAAGATCACCTATTCCTTCTTTCGATCTTTCAAGCGGGATAAGGCTTTGGTGTTGAAAAAAGCCTGCTTTTCCGTAAAGCCGATTCCAGTGGTTAATTCCGTCCAAAGGATAGAAGAACGAGTCGTAATGGCTGCGGCCTTTCATGCGCGCCCCCGGACGCCATCTATATAGAAAATTAAAGGCTGTGATAGAAAAACGGTTTAGAAATAAAGCGGGCGTTACGAACGGCCAGGTGGCAATATGATCATCTCGATGAATATCCAAAGCTCCATAGTTAGAGAATTTTGCCCGTGTAAAGATACCGCGGCCCTGTTTGGATTTCGGAGCAAAGCAATCTATCCAAGCGACGGTATATGGCCACTTTGCGCTTTCTTCGCTTAAACTAAAAAACTCATCTAATGAGGTATAGGGGATGTTTTCAGTTTCAAGATATGAAGACTCGATGGGTTTTAACTTAAACTCGACCCAATTTATAAATCCGGTTAATCCCAAACCACCAATTGTCATGTTAAAGAGCTTTTTTTGCGTTCTTGGTGAACATATTACTGTTTTCCTATCTGAGCGTGTTAGGGATAGGCGCATAATATGTGCGCCAAGACTGCCTACTTTATGATGATTTTTACCGTGGACATCATTTGCGACCGCACCGCCAAGGGTCACATATTTGGTGCCTGGTGTGACAGGCAAGAACCATCCTTGAGGAACGCTCACACGTAGAATTTCCTCCAAAGTAATTCCAGCACGGGCTTTTATAATCCCGGTTTGAGTATCGAAATCAAGTATATGATTTTGTCTTGTTGTCTGAAATATAACGCCGCCTTTATTTAGGCCGCTATCGCCATAAGAACGCCCCATACCATGGGCAAGGAGCATGCCATTATCTGAGCTTTCAGCAATGGTTAAAAGATTCGGATCTGCGAAATAATCGGCCCTGACAACATTACAGTATTTGTCGTTTATACGACCCCAACTTAAAACAGGTTTCATAACTTCACTGGACTATCGGAAGAATACAGAGATGCTTGCATAGTTTTGCCTTATAGAGTCTTCCTGCAACTGTCTTTACTTTTAGAAACATAAAAGCATATTTATGGGATTTGAAAGTATCTGCGACAAAGTTATTAATCACGTTAGTATTTCATAGTTATCTGTGAAACCGTAAAATATAGTAAATAAAATTAAAGGCTCTTGCTGCTGATAAACATGACTATGTGATATGTCCCCTGGTTTTGTAGACTCTTTGCAAGGTAAAACTGCAAGCAAGGAGAATGTCTTATGGGCAAGCATATATGCTATAGCATAACTCACATTATAACAATTATGCTTATTTAAATCTGAGCTAATCCATTGCGGTGTACCTAAAGCTTTGATAGCGATATTCCCATAATAAATTGGGATATCTGCTATGCGCTACTTTTTTGATTTTGATCTCAACCCATTGGGGCTTGGGGCTAATACAGGCTGGGCAAATTCAGGAATTTTTACGGATAGCGTTCTTTTAAGCCCAGCACTCAATGACTTCACAGTCTCTGCGCCTACAAATGATCCGGCCCATATGAACGGCGACGTGCCGGCCGACGCTTCGACGGGTGCCGTATTGGCTGTGGATGGGGCCGATTATGTCGGTGAGTTTGATTTTGTGGGCGATACAGACTGGATTGCTATCAACATCGCAGCAGATGAATTAGTGCGTATTGAGGCCCTCTCAGACGGGCTTGTTTTTACGTCTATATTTACGGTTGTCGATGCGGCCGGGACAGTTATCAAAAACAGCTCGACAGTTGATTTCGTAAATTCCTTTTCTTACGTGGAATTGACAACTAGCGGCACGTATTACGTTAATATTTCCGATGATCCTATGGATGGGGAAGAAATAGGAAATTACACCTTACGCGCTACCTCCTTAACAGATGATCATCGCGGTACATCAAACACACTGAGTACAATCGCAAATGATACGCCTGAGACTGGGTCTATTGAGTATATAACGGATGATGACTGGTTTTTATATGAAGCGGATGCCGCGGGGGATTTAGATGTCACTGTGACCTTTGATGGCGGCGGGGCCGGCGGTAACATTCTGGTCAGAGTTATTGACAATACGGGCACGGTCATTGAAACATTTCCAACAAATTCATCAACAACAACAGGCGGAACAGTTACGCTACCATCTTCTGGGACATTCTATATCTCAGTCAGCCTCATAAATGATGATCAAGGTATTGGCGGGACTTATACACTCGACGCATCAGGGCCTGTCTCCCTCTTTACCCAAGGTGACGATGTGGTGGATGGGACAGCAGGGGCTGACATCTTCGAAGCCCTCGGCGGTAATGACATCGTGAACGGGCTTGGAGGAAATGATAATATTGATGGCGGTACAGGCAATGATACGCTTAATGGCGGAACAGGAAATGATACCCTTTTTGGCGGCGAAGGTGATGACATCATCAATGGTAATGGCGGCAGTGATATTATACTGGGGAGTTTAGGTGCCGATATTATAAATGGTGGTGCTGGCGGTATTGATAGCGTAGATTATCGCGGTGCATCATCACGGGTTGAACTAGACGCTATTAACGGAGGAACGACCGGACTCGCGGCAGGGGATACCTATTCTGAAATTGAATATATCTATCTTTCTGACTTTGATGACATAATTCTGGGCGCCGGATCACTCTCGCGTGTTTTTGGCGGCGAAGGTAATGATATTATTGACGCCAGAACAGGAACCCTTGACCCGACTCTATTTGGCGGGAGCGGCGATGATGTAATCTATCTTGGGGTTGGGGAAGACAGTGCCCGCGGAGATGCAGGAGACGACATAATTTTTGGTAATTATGGACCTAACAGCCTTAATGGAGGGTCTGGTTTTGATACCGTCAATTATTCTGCCTCGCAAATTGATGAAGGTGCGGGCCTTAATCTTGTAACTGGCGGCTTTTTCGGTATCGCATTTCAGGACAGCTATGTTGGTATTGAGAACGCGGTTGGAACAGACTTTGACGACACTATTATAGGGTCTTCTCTTGCCAACACATTATCAGGTTTGGCTGGTGATGACCTCCTCGAAGGCGCCGCTGGAAATGACATATTGGATGGCGGAGATGGGATAGATATTGCTGCATTCTCAGGTAACGCGGCAGATTATACAGTTGTCAATAATGGCAACGCTATGTTCACCGTGACGCATAATGCTAATTCTGATGGCACGGATATGCTTTCCAATATAGAGTTTTTACGCTTTGCCGACGGAGATGTGGAATTGCCAGCAAGTCCTATATTCACGGAAGGCGATGATGCGCTTGATGGTTCAGCTGGGGATGATGTGCTGGATGCGCTCGGCGGGAATGATATCGTCAACGGACTTGGAGGAGATGACATCATATTTGGCCGCAGCGGGCAAGATGTTCTCAGCGGCGGTTCAGGGGACGATACTCTGGAAGGCGGCCAAGACAATGACATGTTGGATGGAGGTGATGACACCGACACGGCTGTCTTTGCAAATGCCTTTGCTGATTATACAATAATAGAAAATAGTGACGGTAGTTTTACGATTACCGATACTCTCGGAACAGACGGAACTGACAGCTTGGTCAACATCGAATTTGCGCAATTCTCTGATCAAATATTCGATCTCTCTCAATTACCGCCTGTTTTCACTGAAGGTAATGATCTAGCGGACGGGACGAGCGGCGACGATATTCTGGATGCACTTGGCGGAAATGATCGCGTCAATGGGCTAGAGGGAAATGACACTATTTTTGGTCGTGATGGAAATGATAATCTGACCGGCGGGGCTGGCAATGATATTCTTAATGGAGGCGATGGAGCCGATACACTTATTGGTGGGTCAGGCGCTGACGTTTTAAATGGTGGGGAAGGTTTTGATACTGTCGATTATCGCGGCAGCGTCAGTGCTTCTGTCCGTTTTAACGTCGATACAGGCGGTACATTAGGCGATGCATCGGGTGATACCTTTACTGGTGTTGAGCGCTATTATCTAACTAATTTTGGTGATGTCGTTACAGGTTCAGATGCGAATGAGTTTTTCTTCGGTGAAGATGGCAATGACCAAATCAATGGAGGCGGCGGAATTGATCGTATCTATGGCGGTGATGGTGATGACATTCAGCGCGGCCAGGACGGCAATGATACGCTTTACGGCTCAAATGGCGAAGATCAACTCAATGGCGGCGCCGGATTTGATATCGCGAATTACTCCAATGCACCTGAACGCGTTTGGGCCTTTTTAGAGACGAACGGCTCATTCAGCTATGCTAGCGGAGATACTTACTTTGGCATTGAAGCCGTTTATGGTTCAAATTTTGATGACTGGTTGCGAGGCAATTCAGGAAGCAATGAACTCCGCGGAGGATTAGGTGACGACATGCTTTGGGGCGGAGCCGGCAATGACAGGCTTTATGGCGGAGCAGGGGAGGATAGTCTGCGCGGGCAAGACGGTATAGATATCGCTATTTATACAACGGCTAATGCAGCGGTTGTGCTTGACTTGACCATCGGCGGGACGGCGGGTGAAGCCGCGGGCGATACATTCTCTGGTATTGAGTGGGTTTGGGGGTCCAATTTCGATGATAATATTACCGGTGATTTTCGAGATAACCGCCTGGAAGGCCGCAATGGTGACGATACCTTAAACGGGGAAGGCGGGAATGACCGCCTGCTGGGCGGCGACGGTAATGACATCATTGATGGGGGCGATGGTGTTGATACCATTTTCGGTCAAGACGGCGATGACATCATGAGCGGCGGCGCGGGGAATGATTTCTTCTTTGGCGGCGCAGGGGCAGACAGTCACGATGGAGGCGATGGAACGGATTCTGTCTCTTATCTCGCGTCTGGCCCTATCGCGATACAAAACGGCATCGGCGTAGGCGGCGACGCTGCGGGGGATACATATACAAATATAGAACGCTATTTTGGCTCGTCAGGCGATGATATTATCAATGCTTCAGGCGTCTTGCTTGGTAATGGCGGGAATGATTATCTGCTGGGGATGAACGGCTCGAATGATAGCCTCAATGGCGGTGCGGGACTTGATACCTTCGCTTATGATGTTACGGGCGGCGGCGCCGATGTTATCCAAGGCTTTTTTATCAACGAACAGATTTCAATATTGGGCGGGGACCCTGACTTTGATACCGAGGCTGAAATCCTGGCTGTAGGCACGGATGCGGGCGCCAATGTCATCTTTGATTTTGGAAATGGAAACACACTCACCATTGTCGGGGTAAACCTTGCGGACTTGCCAAGTAACACCTTCACCTTTGAAGGCCCGTTATTTTCAGAACCACTGGATGACCCCAACGCCTTCGCAGCAGATATCAATGAAGTCTTCGATATGGACGCGCTGAT
>NZ_AUAC01000008.1 GCF_000428525.1 Hellea balneolensis DSM 19091
ATCAGCGCGTCCATATCGAAGACTTCATTGATATCTGCTGCGAAGGCGTTGGGGTCATCCAGTGGTTCTGAAAATAACGGGCCTTCAAAGGTGAAGGTGTTACTTGGCAAGTCCGCAAGGTTTACCCCGACAATGGTGAGTGTGTTTCCATTTCCAAAATCAAAGATGACATTGGCGCCCGCATCCGTGCCTACAGCCAGGATTTCAGCCTCGGTATCAAAGTCAGGGTCCCCGCCCAATATTGAAATCTGTTCGTTGATAAAAAAGCCTTGGATAACATCGGCGCCGCCGCCCGTAACATCATAAGCGAAGGTATCAAGTCCCGCACCGCCATTGAGGCTATCATTCGAGCCGTTCATCCCCAGCAGATAATCATTCCCGCCATTACCAAGCAAGACGCCTGAAGCATTGATAATATCATCGCCTGACGAGCCAAAATAGCGTTCTATATTTGTATATGTATCCCCCGCAGCGTCGCCGCCTACGCCGATGCCGTTTTGTATCGCGATAGGGCCAGACGCGAGATAAGAGACAGAATCCGTTCCATCGCCTCCATCGTGACTGTCTGCCCCTGCGCCGCCAAAGAAGAAATCATTCCCCGCGCCGCCGCTCATGATGTCATCGCCGTCTTGACCGAAAATGGTATCAACACCATCGCCCCCATCAATGATGTCATTACCGTCGCCGCCCAGCAGGCGGTCATTCCCGCCTTCCCCGTTTAAGGTATCGTCACCATTGCGGCCTTCCAGGCGGTTATCTCGAAAATCACCGGTAATATTATCATCGAAATTGGACCCCCAAACCCACTCAATACCAGAGAATGTATCGCCCGCGGCTTCACCCGCCGTCCCGCCGATGGTCAAGTCAAGGGTAACGCCAGCCATAGCCTCTGTGTAGACCGCTATGTCAAAGCCCTGACCACCATTTAAGATATCAGCACCATTGCCTCCAAAGAGACGGTCATTACCCATATCTCCATTGAGAGTGTCATCTCCATCAAAACCACGCAGTTCATTGGTACTATTATTGCCCGTGATGCTGTCATTAAGGTCAGACCCGTAAACGGCCTCTATACCAAAATAGGTGTCGCCATCAGCATCGCCGCTTATACCTCCAGTTTGCATATCCAAAGTTACAGCCGCAGTTGCGAGGCTGTAATTGGCAATATCAAAACCTGAGCCGCCATTTAATTGGTCTGCGCCCGCAGAACCGTAAAGCGAATCGTTCCCGTCTTGACCGCGCTGAATATCATTGCCGTCACCGCCATAAATACGGTCAATACCTCCGCCGCCATTGATCACATCATTGCCGTCTTCGCCATAGAAAAACTCATTGGCGCCTGAGCCTGTGATAATGTCGTTAAAGTTGGATAGGTAGTAGCGCTCTATGCTGGAATATGTATCGCCAGCAGCTTCGCCAAATGTTCCGCCAGTCTCGACATTAAAGCGAACACCCGAAGACGCGCCACGATAGTCAACGGTGTCAAAGTCATCGCCCCCATCTAAAACATCTGCACCTTCACCGCCAATTAAAGTATCAGCACCATCATCACCTTCGAGTATATCATCACCTGTTCCCCCGTAGATGATATCATTCCCATTATAAGCGATTAATCGATCATTTCCACTCCCTCCGAAAAGCTGGTTATTTGCGTAAAAGCCTCCAATTAGCACATCGTCACCAGCGCCCCCGAACAGTATATCGTCACTGTAACTGGACGCTGAAATTCTGTCATCAAAAGACGTTCCAATAATTTGCTCAAACCCGTAAATAAGGTGATCATTTATTACAGTTCCAGGAATTCCTATAGCGACGGTTCCATTACTACCTAACCCAGCAATTATTGGGTCTGATAGACTGCTGTAATCTAAGATATCAAACCCTGCGCCACCATCCAGAACATCATTACCATAACTACCAAGAACGGTATCATTACCTTCATTACCAATTAAGTAGTCATTTCCCTCATTCCCATTGAGTAGGTCTCCTCCCAAGCCCCCATATATGTAATCATTGCCTGTTCCGCCATTTAGCGTATCGTTACCAACCCCGCCGAACACCCAGTCATTTCCTTCAAGACCATTGAAGACATCATCTCCTCCAAGAAGGTCATAAGCACTATCATTTGCCGACCCTAAAACTTCATCATTATTTTCGGTGAAGAATGAAATAACTGGTATATCGGAAGGATCAAATATGATGTTATCAGAAGAAGTGCCAGCGAATCTAACCGATTCTATATTTGTTAATGTATCAATCTCCGCATTCAATTTAATGACAGCAAAAGTCCCGTCACCGTTATTAATCAGTGAATAACCACGAAGAGAGCTGTAACTAATAGAGTCAAAACCGCTGCCGCCATCATAGATATCGTCCCCTTCACTTGTGCCAAAAGAGTCATCACCCTCTTCGCCATAAAGCGTATCATTCCCACTTTCACCACGGATATAATCATCGCCTTCACCGCCATGTATTGTGTCATCGTCATTGCCGCCAAGTAGATTATCGTTTCCATCACCGCCATAAATAAGGTCATTGCCGAAACCCCCTGGAATATAGTCATCGCCACCAAAGCCATATAAAGCGTCACTATTAACAGACCCGTATATATCGTCGCTGAATTCACTACCCCAAGCGCCCTCAAAGGCATTCAATGAGTCTGTGGCTTGACCATTTTCAAATACAATTGAACTTAGCCGAATATCGACTCGCTGTAAGGCGTCTCTGTAACTCACAATATCAAAGCCATCACCGCCATCGAGTGCATCTGTCCCAAGGTTGCCGGAAATGATATCGTCACCATCACCCCCATAAATTAGATCTTCCCCTTCTCCGCCGGATAAAATATCATTCCCAGAACGGCCATAAATCGTGTCATTTCCACCGAAACCATTGACCGTGTCGTTACCGCTAAGGGCGTCCAAAACATTGCTGGCCGCCGTTCCGTCAAAGACATCATCGCCTTCCGTAAAGATCGGCCCATTGAAAAATATGATCTCAATTGTGCCGTCTGAAAATTCAAGAAAATCAATATTGGATAATATATCAGCCCCTTCGTTTCCCTGATTGTCAGTCAGAATATAAGTCCCATCTCCGTTATCAATAAGTGTAAAATCAGTAGATTGTCCTACATATCTAGCTGTATTCTCATCTGCTCCACCCTCGAGGGTATCATCACCTAAGCCACCTTCTAAGGTATCGTTGCCTTCCCCACCATTTAAGGTATCTGCACCTGCGCCGCCGCTAATAACGTCATCTCCGCCCAAACCATTTACGATATCATTGCCGCCTAAAGCATCGACCGTATCTCCAATAAAACTTCCTTCGACAATATCGTCATTTTCGGTGAACGCGCCGGGGTTAAAGAATTGAACAGCAATCATTTGATCTGAAAAAGAAAGAACCTCAATACCTTCTAAAAGATCCGTTCCATCAAAGCCGAAATTGGCTGTGATTGAGTAGGTTCCATCGCCATTATCAACCAGGGTATGAAGGCGGGCTAAACGTGAATAAATTGCGATGTCATTGCCATCACCACCAATAAGAGTATCATCACCTGCCCGGCCATTTAATATGTCATCGCCGGCACGCCCCATAAGTAAATTATCAGCACTATTGCCAGAAAACTCATCATCGCCAGCAGTGCCTCCTATGGACTCAATACTGACATAGGTATCGCGGCTCTGAGGGCCTGTTCGTTGCGACTGTAAATCCGACCTAATACCATTCGAAATATCATTGTAATCTGAAATTTCATCGTAATTTGAAAAGTCTATGGTATCAAATCCATCTCCGCCATTGAAGGTGTTATAGCCTCCCGAACCATAGAATATGTCATCGCCATCGCCGCCAAGCCGAGTGTGGCCATTACCTCCATAGATAACGTCATTTCCAGCCTCACCGTAAATAATAGTGTCACGACCCGCGGTTCTCGCATCTATTAAATCATCGCCCTCTCCGCCATAGATAAAAAACCGAAAGTCTGAAAATCCACTTATCTCATCATCAAATGATGAGAGTTGGAAGGTGGTAATGCCATCATAAACATCTCCGTTCGCATCGCCTTCTGTGCCTCCGGTTTCTACATTTACGACAACACGAGCCGTCGAAGTGCTATAATCAACGGTATCGAAACCCGGGCCGCCAAAAAATGCATCCGCGCCAGCGCCGCCAATAAGAATATCGTTACCTGCGCCGCCGTTCAGAATATCATCCCCGTCGCCACCATTGAGAATATCTACACCATCTCCTCCATTAAGAATATCATTACCCCCAAGGCCATTAAGCGTATCGTCACCTTCAAATCCGTTGAGAACATCCACATCTTCCGTTCCCTCTAGAGTGTCATCACCGGGCGTTCCGTCAATATCGGCATACAGCGGGAGGTGAGTGGGCGGAGCTGCTATATATGGCAAGACAAAAGCAGTAAAATTTTGTGAAAAGACAGAACCGACTAAGCTTGCGTCCATATTAAACTCAAGCCCGTCAAAATCATACTCAAAAAAACGGCGCATGTGGTAGTCCCCAATCTATAATTGAACTATACGTATCAGACACTCACGGGCAATTCAACGCACTGCCCCGCACTCGCCTCTAGGGAAAACGCATGTATTTGCGCGATTTCCTCTGAGAGCACATCCAAAACGGCGCGGTGCTTGGCTAATCGGCTCAAGCCTTCGAACTTATCGCTTATAATCACCACATGAAAATGGCTCTCGGCACTGCCGCCATCCGCCGCGTGTTCATGGGCGCCGCGGTGATGTGCGTGCTTATGGCTCTCATCAATCACCTCTAGCTGCGACGGGTTGAAACTTTGCTTAAGTTTTTCCTTGATTGATGACGCGATAATGCCCATTTTGTGCAGTCCTTAAAAACAACCCTAATTTCAACTCTTAACGTATATAGGCAATATGGCAGGTAATTACGAATATAAACCCAAAGGCATCGATATCCGTGTCAATAAGGGTAAAAAGAAAGTCGATCCGAACCAGATGGAATGTGACTGGGCCGGGTGTGTGTCTATGGGCGGATGTAAAGCGCCAAAAAGTCCTGACCGTCTGCGCGAATATTATAATTTCTGCACTATTCATGCGCGCGAATATAATAAGAACTGGAACTTCTTCTCAAATATGAGCGACGAAGATATTGCCGAGTGGCAAGTCGGCGCGCGTCATGGTCACCGCCCGACATGGGACGTGAAGAAGAACACCGCTGAACGCGCCAAAGCACAGACAAAGCGTAAGGCAGGGTCAACTGCCGCCACCGCAGAAGGCTATAATATTTTTGGTGAAGGCAAAATCGGCAATCAAACCGAAGCGCCGCGCCGCCGCAGCCTGTCTAAGATGCAAATGAAAGCGCTCAATGATTTGGGGCTTGATGATACCGCGACCAAAGATGATGTGCGCAAACGCTACACACAGCTGGTCAAACAGCTCCATCCCGATGCCAACCAAGGCAAGCGTAACACCGAAGAAAGCTTCCAACGTGTTGTCAGCGCCATGAAGGTTCTTAAAACAACAAATCTGGGCTAAGCCAGACCTACAAATTCTCCATATAACGGATTAACGACATGAGTGACCAATTCCCTATTTTTGAGCCCGACATTATGGTCTCGGCGCGTGAGGTTTTTAATGTCGATTTCGACATGGAGGTTCCCGCCTTTAGCAAGACTAGCGAAAATGTGCCGCCCATCGATAATGCCTATATTTTTGATGATAAAACCACACAGGCCATCTGCGCAGGTTTCGCCCATGACCGCCGCGTTATGGTACAAGGCTATCACGGCACGGGTAAATCCACCCATATCGAACAAGTCGCCGCACGGCTTAACTGGCCGATGGTGCGGGTGAACCTCGACAGCCATGTCAGCCGTATCGATCTGGTCGGGAAAGACGCGATTGTCCTAAAAGACGGGAAACAAATTACAGAATTCCGCGAGGGGCTCCTCCCCTGGGCGCTGCAACATCCTGTCGCGCTCGTCTTTGATGAATATGATGCGGGCCGTCCGGATGTCATGTTCGTGATTCAGCGCGTGCTCGAAGCGCAAGGCCGCCTCACCCTGCTCGACCAAAACCGCGTGATAACACCCCATAAAGCGTTTCGCCTTTTCGCGACGACCAACACGGTTGGCCTCGGCGATACGTCTGGTCTTTATCACGGGACACAGCAAATCAACCAAGGCCAGATGGACCGCTGGAGCATTGTCTGTCAGCTCAACTATCTCTCTCACGCCGAAGAAGAAGCTATCGTCCTTGCCAAATCCCCGACTTACGACAACGCCGAAGGTAAAGACCTGATTGCGAGCATGGTCCGCGTCGCCGACATGACACGGCAAAGCTTTATCGCAGGTGATATCTCAACGGTCATGTCCCCGCGTACGGTGATGAACTGGGCCGAAAATGCCCGCATCTTTGACGGTGATATCGCGCAGGCGTTTAGGCTGACATTCCTGAATAAATGTGATGAGCTAGAGCGGCCTATTATTTCTGAATTTTATCAGCGGGCCTTTGGGAAAGATTTACCAGAAAGTGCCGCTACTGTGATGGTCGCTTAGTAACGATACATCCCACACCCGTTCATCCCCGCGCAGGCGGGGATCCAGAATTAAAAACTCTCACAACTGGGTCCCCGCTTTCGCGGGGATGAACGGATTAGTTATTCAAGTTTGAATGTAAGTTTCAGCAAAAAACTTTGTTTGCGTTTCCAAAAACTCAATCATCTTCTTGCGGCTTCTAATGTTTTTAGCGGCCCCGGTAGGCGTATACTGGATTATAATCTGAGATAAGTTATCGCTTTTCGGGTGAATGATTTTTGAGTCTTTTAGCGTGTCTTCTTTTGCATCAATCATAGCTTCGGACATGGAGCTATCCGTCATATCTCTATATCGGCTCCATTTCGCAAACAATCTTACATCTGAATGGTCGCCCCACTCGTCCTCAGTCTCATTATCTCGGAAAGTATCAAGAAACCGCTCAATTTGCTTATAAGGCGTCTTTACTTTCGAGGTGGGTTCATGCGCTGTTTCAAATTTTATACAGCGCCCATTTATGTCAACCAATACATTTAAATACTTGCCATCAGGCAATGCAAAGCGTGCTCTTAAATCCCCTGTTTTTTTCAAATAGCTTTCAGCAGCGTCCTTCCGAAGTTCGAGTGTTTTTTCGTCGTGGATTTCAGAAACTCTTTCATCAAAACACTCAGATAAGATTAAAGACAAATCGGACGTTTCCTGAAACCAACCTGAAATTACATCATCGGTATCGTCTGATTTAGGACGTCCGCCGTCACGCAAAACATCTACAAAATCAGACCAACATTTCGGCATCTGATTAAAACCATGGATGCCTGATTTTTCATGACTTAGAAACTCAATAAATTGTTCCAAAATTTTTGTTTCTACAAAGTCTAAATCTTGTTGCCGCAGACCTATTCCTGCTTGGAATTTTATGTAGCGCCAAGACCAGTGAAAGTGCGGGATTTTTCGTAAACGTTTTTCGGCGGGCTTTAGTCGGAGTGGTGGGTGTTCCGGGTCAGAACACATCTCATTAGATATGGTTATAAGTGCGTCAACCTTTTCCGAAATAGCTCTGTTTAGATAACGTCCTAATTGAGCTTGATCTAAATCTCCTGAGCCAATTTTTACTTCAACCAATGCCGTCCAGTCCGTTTTCTGACTCAAAGAAATTAGAGCGTCTGGAATATCTTTATTGGAAAGTCTGCCACCTATTGACGGTCGCAACGTGCAATCAAAATCACCTCCTGCTTTATAAGCCCGTTGACCAATCGATTTGAGCAACGCATTTCTGAAAGGGTAAACCAACTCTAAGACTGCAAAGAAAATACAGGTTGCCCTGTCTTCGAGACCATTTGTCATCATAGGAAATAAGGTTGCCGCTTGACCCCCTTTGAATGGTTCTGACATAAGTTCCCCCAGAGAATAATTATAGCCAACTTCAATTGGTGAATCTTTTAACTGACTTGTCAATTAAAAACAGCTTGGAATTGTGAAATAAATAAACTCCCATGACCTCCCGTACCCCCATCGACGAATTCAAACGCTCTCTCGCCTCCGCCACCAAAGCCATCTCAGGTGAGCCTGAGATGGAGGTGTCTTTTGGCGGGGATGTGGCGGGGATTGTGCGCGATCAGATTATGCTGCCGAGCTTGCCGCCAAAGCCCAAACCTGCACAGATTGCCAAAGCGCGGGGTGAAGCTGACGGCTTGGCGCTGCGTCTTGCGCTGCATGATAAATTCACCCACGCTAAAAATCAGCCGAGCACTGGCCCGGCCCGCGCGGTCTTTGAGGCCATGGAGCAAGCCCGTATCGAAGCATTGGGCGGAAAACATTTAGCGGGGCTTGGCGATAACCTTATGGCCTCGCTCTCGGCCCGCGCGGAGCGCAAAGGCTATGACAAACCCGACATTGCCAAGGATGATAATAGCTTTGCCGAAGCCGTCGGGCTTTATGCGCGCGAAGTCCTGACGGGGCGCAAACTGCCTGAGAGCTGTAACGGCATTATGTCGGCTTGGCGTATGGAAATAGACGCCAAAGCTGCGCCGCAAATGGAAGCGCTTAAGAACTTGCTCGACAACCAACAAGACTTTGGCCGCTCTGTGCGTGACCTGATCCAAGACTTTGACCTCGGCGAAGATTTGGCCGACCCTAATGAGGATGAAGACTCGGATGAGGAAACCTCTGAGAATGAAGAGGACCAACAGCCTGACCAAACGCCCGACACGCCCCAAGAAGAGCAGCAAGGCCAGACCGAAGTCTCTGACGCCGACGCGCAAGAAGATGACAGCGCAGAGCCGCAGGATATGGTGGATGCCGAAAATATTGACGGCGAGTCTGACGATAGCGACCAAACACCCAACCCCAATGCGCAGCGCCCGCAACCGACAAATCTGCCTGACCCTTACACGGTTTATTCGACCAAACATGATGAAGTCATAAAAGCCGAAGAGCTTTGCGAGACGGAAGAGCTCGACCGTCTGCGCGGTTATTTGGACGGGCATATGGCCGGGCTATCCTCTGTCATTGCGCGGCTCGCCAACCGTTTGCAACGCCGCCTGCTCGCGCAGCAACAACGCAGCTGGACCTTCGACCTCGAGGAAGGGATGCTTGATACGGCCCGCCTCACCCGGGTGATTATCGACCCCATGTCGGCGCTGACGTTTAAGGAAGAAAAAGAAACCGATTTCCGCGATACGGTGGTGACGATCCTGATTGATAATTCCGGCTCTATGCGCGGGCGGCCTATTATGGTTGCGGCGGTCTGCGCGGATATCATGGCGAGAACGCTAGAGCGCTGCGGCGTGAAGGCGGAAATTCTGGGCTTTACCACGCGGGCTTGGAAGGGCGGACGCAGTTTCCAAGATTGGATGGCGGCGGGCAAGCCGCCCATGCCGGGCCGCCTCAATGACTTACGCCACATCATTTATAAATCCGCTGATATGCCCTGGCGCCGCGCCAAGCGGAATCTCGGCCTAATGATGCGCGAAGGCCTCCTGAAAGAGAACATTGACGGCGAAGCGCTCGAATGGGCCTATCGCCGCCTCATGGCTCGCCCCGAACAGAGACGCATTATGATGGTCATCTCCGACGGCGCCCCCGTGGATGACGCCACCCAAAGCCAGAATAAAACGGGAATGCTTGAGTCCCACCTGCGCATGGTCATAGACAAGATAGAAAACCGCAGCGAAGTCGAGTTAGTCGCGATTGGTATCGGTCATGATGTGACCCGGTGGTACAAACGCGCCGTCACGATTATGGATGTGGAACAATTGGGCGGAGCCATGACGGAGAAGTTGGCTGAGTTGTTTGATGACGCTAGCGGGCGGCGGTAAGTGAACTTTTTTCACTCACTATTTGACCATAGCTTTGAAGCTGACGACTTTTGGTTAAAAAGGCTTCACACCTTAGCTTTGTCTAGTAATGGCGCCGCAATTATTTTCTTAGGAACATTCGTCACGAGACAATCAGACCCTTTTTTCTACCTAACAAGTGTGCGTGAGTATTTTATTAGCTTTGCAATAGGTTTATTTTTTGCAGTAATAGCTAGCTTAATTGGAATGGCATTGGTTCATGCAAAAGATTGGGGCAAAGTCGTTAAGGCACAAGCTGACATAACTGCCGAAAAGCTTACTGCAAACCCAGAATTTGCAGAGGCCCACTTTCAAAATGGTGATGAAATTTTGACCGGAAATGAGGGGTGGGAAAGGGACATTGCAGCTTTCAACAAAACCACCAAACGGATTCACAATCTTTTTAAGTCGTTTCTTTTAGTTGTATTCACTTCCCTTGCTCTGTTTTGCGCAGGCGTAACATACCTTTTTATTTGACTCCAAAACGAAAGGTTTGCAATCCCTTCCCCCGTTTACGGGGGAAGTACCGCGAAGCGGGGATGGGGGGAGCGGCAGGCGCTTTATTTGAAGTGATTTGACTGTTTCGCCGTGATACGATGTGCTTGGCTTGTGACGCGAGAAGCCCTCCGTAGCTATTATAATGTGCCGCTCCCCGCATCGCCTCCGCTGCCGCTCCAGCACTTCCCCCGTGAACGGGGGAAGGTGGCGCAAGGTTATAGTGAGGCACTTAGACTACCCTACACCCTCATTTCCCCATTGCCTCACCTGCGCCAAAACCCTATTCCCACCGCATGACACTCGACCCCAAAAATTGGCCTGCTTTTCGTAAGACCGCCCATGCTATGCTTGACGCTTCGCTTGATAAGCTTGAAGGCGCGCGTGAAGGGCGGGTTTGGACGCCTGTGCCTAAATCGCTTAAGGCGGAGATAAATACGCCGCTGCCGCAAGGCGGTATATCTGAAGATCAAATGATGGCTGAGCTGGAAGCCATCATGCCGTATAATCCCGGAAATATTCACCCGCGCTTTTTTGGCTGGGTCAACGGAGCGGGCGCGCCGTCTAATATTTTAGCCGAGATGGCGGGCGCGGCGATGAACGCCAATTGCGGTGGACGCAACCATGTCGGCCCCGTGATTGAGCAGCAAGTCATTCGCTGGGCGGCACAGATTATGGGCATGCCGAGCGAGACGACGGGGCTCATCTCCTCGGGCACATCCATGGCCACAGTCACGGCGCTGAAAGTCGCACGGGATAAGTTTCAACGCGAAAACCCTGAAGCTAAGCTTGTCGGTTATACAGGCGCACAAACCCATAGCTGTGTGCGCCGCGCTTTTGACCTACTCGGCATTGGCAAAGACGCATTACGCCTTGTGCAGTGTAATGATGATTTCGAAATTAATTTAAGTGCCCTGCAAGACGCCATCGACAAAGACCGTGCAGAAGGCTTCACGCCCTTCTCTGTTATTGGCACAGTTGGCGCGGTAAATGTCGGCGCGATTGATGATTTAGACGGGCTGGCTGATATTTGCGAAAAAGAAGAGCTCTGGTTTCATGTGGACGGGGCCTTTGGCGCAGCGGCGATCTTGTCCCCATCCGTCGGCCACCGCGTCAAAGCCCTATCCCGCGTGGACAGCCTCGCTTTTGATTTTCATAAATGGTGGCAAGTAAATTATGAAGCCGGATGTGTGTTGATCCGGGATCCGTATTTGCACCGCTCCTCTTATGCTAACCGGCCCGAATATTTACGTCATGATGAAGATGGCCTCGCGGGCGGGGATTTTTGGGCTGTGGATTACGGGCCCGAACTCTCCCGCAGCTTCCGCGCCTTGAAAGTTTGGACACATCTGAAAACCCACGGCATTGACGCCATTGCCGAGGTGGTCGAGCGCAATATTTCCCAAGCTCAATATCTGAAGCGGCGCGTGGAGGCCGAGGATAAATTAGAATTGCTCGCCCCTGTTGCGCTGAATATTTGCTGTTTTCGCTATGACTTCCGCTATGAGAGCAATGCTAAAAACGCGCGTATTGTCGTGGACCTCCAGGAAAGCGGGCTGGCCGCGCCGTCCTCAACCATCATTGATGACGTCACGGCTATTCGCGTGAATCTAACCAATCACCGCACCCAAGAGAGTGATTTGGATATTCTGGTCGATGCTGTGTTGGAAATGGGGAAAGAGCTAGAGTAGATCATCTCCTTCATCTGCCTCATTGCAAGACCCTGCCGGGCTGGCGCACCAGTCTTGCAACCCATCTTCCGCCATTTCTAAACATGACCAAAGTAAGTGGTCGAGCGGCATGGGAGATGGGTTACAAGGACAAGCCTTGTAATGACGTAGGTGTGTAGCCTACGAAAACGTCTTATCTGCATCAACTTTGGATAGCTTTTTTTTGTGTCTGCGCAAGACGAGCCACTGAAACAAAAATAAGATGGGGCCAAAGAAAACGAGTCCGATAAGACCTGTGAGAATGGCTTCGCTTAACTGGCCTGCCATGAGCTGGGGGTCACCCTCCCCATATATCATCATGGCTTGAAATGTTTTGATAAATGCCGGAGCAATGAGGCTGAGAAAAATTATGAGAAGAGCAATGGCAAAAGCGGTACGCGGACGCTTCTTCCAAAGTCCTACAATCAAGAACGGAATAAATAAATAGGCTATTACGCCGATCAGCGCGAATAAGAGGATCATCCCTCTTCAGTCACCGCCGCGCTTTGCAATTGAATATAATTCTGAATGCCAACCTGCTTAATCAGATCAAATTGCGTTTCTAGGAAATCAACATGTTCCTCTTCATCTAGTAAAATACCCTGCAACAAATCACGTGTGCCGTAATCGCGAACCTTTTCGCAATGCTCAACACCGTCGCGGTAAATCGGAAGCGCAATATCTTCAAGCTTCATATCGCATTCTAGAATTTCTTGAACGGTCTCGCCGATATACAGCTTGCCGAGGTCCTGCAAATTTGGAAGGCCGCCTAGGAACAAAATACGCTCGATGATTTTATCGGCGTGCTGCATCTCTTCAATGCTCTCTTCATATTCCTTTTTGGCAAGCTTACTTACGCCCCAATCAGCAAGCATACGCGAGTGCAGAAAATATTGATTGATGGCTGTCAGCTCTGCTTTGAGCGCCAGATTTAGAAATTCAATTGTTTTTTTATCACCGCGCATAATCGAGTCTCCTTAGAAATTATTATGCAGACTTGCCTAACATTGGATGCCTGGGTCAACCAAAAACCAGGCAACTGCAAATCACTTGCACAGAAAAATGCGCACCTGATAATCACTCACAATTAAAAGGGGGTTTTAAGCTATTCAGCCGCTTCGAGAGCCGGGTTGATGGCCCGCCACTCTTCAAGGCGGGCATTGATACTCACGCGACATTGTCCACAATTAAACTTGGTTCCGCAAACGCGCATGACATCTTTAGCGCGTTCTGCACCTTGCGATGCCGCGATATCGACTTTGGCCGTATTGATATTATTGCAAAGGCAGTGAATCATATTCGCCATATGACGACATTGCGAATGATTGTCAATAACTTTGCGAATGAATTGCAGATTCATCTACTTGCTATCAGCACAAAAAAAGCGCCCCCAAAGGGACGCCATCGAGTTTAATTTTAGAAGGCTTAGCCTCGCGGCTGATAATCGCCTGTAATCATACATGTGCCATTGGCCTGAGCCGTTGTTCCAGCCGGACAAGCAATATTTACCGTAGCCGGAGCCGTCATGGTAGGTGCACTCGTCTTGATTGTGCCCTGTGACATCATTTTATCTTTCATCATGCCATCCGCTTTTTCCATCATAGCGTCCTTGGCATTTTCTTTGGCAACAGCCATGGCTGCGTCTTCAGCAGATCCGCCCTCCATCATGACTTTACCGGCTGTCATCATGTCATCGCCGTCCATTTTGCCTTTTTCGGTCAACATTTCGTCGCCCATGACCTTTCCTTTCATCATGGATTTGGCTTCGGACTGACCGGCTTTCATCACAGCGTCTTTAGCGCTGTGGCCATCCATCATATGCTCTCCGGCTTTCATCGCAGGATCAACCATATTGGCTTTATCGCCCGCCATCTCTTTAGCTTTGTCTTTTGCCATATCCGTTGCCATATCTTTGGCTTTGTCAGTTGCCATTGATTTAGCTTTATCTGTCATCGCGTCCTGCGCGAAAGAAACAGAGGCCGTGCCTAAAATAAGCGCCGATGCCATAAGTGTAGATTTAAGAATTGTCATTATGTGTTCTCCTCTAAGCGAATTAATGTCCGCTCTCTTAATAATAAAATATGACTGACAGGACAAGTCTTCCCCTGCCAATCAACCCATGTAACATGCTCGTGAGCTATTGAGGCAAAACTAAGGCACCTTACAGAAGCTTCACACGCGAGTCATTTTCGCAGACCGTTATTCTCTCGAGCCTGTATCAAGCGCCTCTAACCGAATGGCTTCATTGATCTGCCCGCGTAACAGCGCCGTTTCGACTTTGGTCGGGTCGGCCTTTAAAGACATTTCAATATCCGTTTTAGCCTCGCTCAGACGGCCCTGTTTCATTTTTGCGTCAGCGCGGTAGCGCAGGGCATCAGGGTTATTAGGCGAAAATTTTAAAACCGAGGTTAAGTCCGTTTCAGCATAATCATAACGCTCCAACATGGCATAGGCCCGCGCACGGGCGATCCGCAGATCAACATGGTCTTTACGCAGTTTTAGACCGTCAGACGCTGATTTATAAGCCCGGTCGGGCTGTCCATCAACGAGCCAAAAGTTGGCAGCCTCAGCATAAAAATCCGCCCGCATTAATTTCGTGCCGCCATCAGACGCCATCGCCAAGACGTCCAATCGCCTCGCCGCCTCGTCTTCATGGCCCAGCGCATATAGCGCCATCGCCACACAATGTTTGGCTCGGCGGCCGCCGCCTTCATCTTGCCAAATCATGGCCTCTTCATAGGCCAGATCATTATCTTCAGAAATTCGCTCGAGACAGGCTTTGTGTTTAGCATCAAACTCAGCCGTAAGGTTTGCCGCAGCGGCCGGTCCTGCAAAAGCCGTTGCAATCAGGGGTAAACTCAATAGGAGGGTAAGCGTAAGTTTCATGCAAGCTATCTATCCAAGGGGGAGCGGCGCGGCAATGCCAAGACGCATTAAATCACAGTCACATAATGCGCGGCCCACTGCATTGCTTCTGGGCGCGGGATATTGTGCCAAGGCTATGATCACGCCTTTGCGCAAGCAAGGTTATGAGGTTTTGGCAACAACGCGTAACCCTGAAAAAGCGGCGCGTCTCAAGTCTCTTGGCGTTACCCCTATTATTTATAATGGTTTGATAAATGAAGCTTTAAAGGAAAGTCTATTCGGGGCTGATATTATTCTCTCTTCAATCCCGCCTGGTGATAATGGCGATCCTTTTTTAAACAGCCTCGGCCGCCCTTTGGCGGATTGGATACCAAATGCCAAATGGGTTGGGTACCTCTCTGCCACAAGCGTCTATGGAGATCGCCAAGGACAATGGGCGTTTGAAGATGAGCTGCTCCGTCCCTTCACCCGCCGCGGAAAGAATCGCGCTAATGCTGAGATTAAATGGCTTGAGACAGGAACGCCAGTTCACGTCTTTCGCCTCGCCGGAATTTACGGCAAAGGCCGCAATGCCTTTAGCCGTATAAAGCAGGGCAAAGCACGGGCTGTTATAAAAGAAGGCCACGTTGTGAACCGCATACATGTTGAAGATATCGTCTCTGTACTACTGGCCTCTATCGCCCGCCCTAACCCTTTAATGATCTACAATATTGCCGATGGACACCCTACACCCCCGCAAGATGTTTTGAACTATGCGGCAGACCTCATCAATGCGCAGCGTCCACCACAATTGGATCATGAGACGGCTGACATTTCAGATATGGCGCGAAGCTTTTATAAAGAGACCAAACGTATTGACTGCAGCCGCGCGGGGCGTGACTTAGGTTGGACACCAAAATACAAAAATTATCGTGAAGGCCTTATGGCAACCTTAAAAGCGGAACGCGGCGAAACAGAGACTGTTTACTTATCGGGCTATATCGATGTCCTCAAAGCTGATTTGAAATCTGTAAAGCTTGCACTACCCGCACATATTCGTCTTAGCCAACAAGAGCCGGACTGCACGAGCTTTCATATTTTCCAAGATCAAGACCTGCCAACGCGGTTCCACGTCTTTGAAACCTTCTCGAACTCAGCTGCGTTTCGCCGCCATCAAGACCGTATGAAAAACAGCGAATGGGCCACTATCAGTAAAAATGCCCAACGACATTATGATGTTATAGGTCTAGAAAATTAAGGCTTACAGACTTAATTGATCGAGCACTTCGCTTTCTGGCTTATAGCCTTTTGCCCGCATGCAACGCTCAAATCCGGAGTCAATGAGATAACCCTCTTCAAGCACACGAACAAACCCGCCTGCTTGGGCCTCACATATAACCCAATCCTGCATATTTGAACCGCCGCCCATCTTAACAAATGAAATATCTTTTGACTTACGCGGTGCGGATAGCGTCGCAGTGGGTCTGGCCTCAACGGTGCGGGCGGCTTGTATCGGGGGGTTACCATAGACGCTCTGATAGGTCTTTGGCGGATAAACGGGGTTTTGATAATTAGGTGTTTGAGGCACAGGAAGTTGCCTCAATTTAGGAATAACCAATTCACCGCGCTTTTGCATCTGCCCATCTGATGCAAAAGCCATTTTGGCGGCCTGCTGTGACCTGTCGTTATTTTCAAAAACATAGGCCTGCTCAGGTGCAGATCGTAGAAGATTTGTAACAGGACTGGCCACAAAGCTCGCAGCCGATTTGGTATAACCCCAAGCATTTTGTGTATGTCCCCAAACATTATGGCCAAAATGACCCAGTTGCGCACATCCGGACAGCGTCAAGGCTGCCGAGACTAAAAATACGGTTTTCGCAAAATTATGGGACATATTTTCTCTCTAACGTCATGATTCAGAGGAAGATGAGCAAGTGTCATGCCATGCATTGTGAGGTTTCGGGGGATATATATGGATAAAGCCTTGGTAGAGTCGGCCCTTCGCGGTTATAAAGCGGCTTAAAATTAGGGAAGACCATGCCGACGCCAGACAATAAAACGCCAAGCCGCTTGGACAATATCGCTGCTGCAGCCAAAATTTATGGGGCGCGAAGTTTTGACAATTACGCACAAATTCGGTCTGTCGCAGAAGCTATTCGCGATGGACTTTGCGCGTGGCTGGATGATGGCAAGCAATGTGTCTATCTCGTGCCGCCTCAAGGTCCTTTTACAGCGCAAAATTACCGATCGGCAGCTTATTCTGTTTCGGGCAAAGGGTTTCTACCGCTTGAACCGATTAGCTTTGGTCTTGCCGTAAATATTTCAGGCGATGGCGATTACATGCGCCTTGTCCTGACCTGCCGCAAAGAAGGCGATAAGATGTTTATACATCTTGATGAGGGCCGCGAGACTGATTTGAATCTTCCATTGCAAGACAACGAACTCGCAAACTTCTTTGAAGGTATAACAACACATTTGCTGCATTGGTTTGAAGGTCGGGTCGATCAATATGATAATGGCAGTTACGGCAATAATGATATTGGGTTTGATATTCAGCGCGTAGATGAATAACGCTCAACCCAAGACACGCACAATCACTCTGAGGGATTAATATGGCCGCTGCTGCAGATGCTGCCCATCACGTTGTAAATATGCTTCCGTTCAAAATTGCCTTGATTGGCGTTTTGGGCATAGGGGCACAATGGCTTGCATGGAAACTCCAACGTCCAGCGATTGTCTTAATGGCTATCGCAGGACTTATTTTTGGCCCGCTAATAGGTTGGTTCTTAGGCTTTGACCTGCCAGGACCTCTCATGCACAGCCTTGACCTTTTCAGGCTCGATCCCATCAATGATTTTGGCGACCTTTATCGCCCTATGATTGGACTCGCTGTCGCAATTATTCTCTTTGAGGGCGGCATGACCTTACGTTTCAAAGATCTAGGAGATGCCTCCCAAGCCGTCATGCGCATGGTTATAGTGGCGGGCCCCATAGCCTGGTTCCTTGGCACCTGCGCGGCGCATTATATTGTCGGGCTTCCTTGGGATATTTCAGCCATGGTTGGCGGCCTTTTTGTTGTCACAGGACCAACCGTTATCATGCCGCTATTACGGCAAGCCCATCTCAAATCCCGCCCGGCCAATGTGCTAAAATGGGAAGGTATTGTGAATGATCCGCTCGGCGCATTATTCGCGGTTGGCGGCTATGAATTTATTCGCTTCACCATGACCGAAGGGTCTATGTATATTGCCTTTGGTAAGTTAGCTTTTGCAGCCATATTGGGCACTGTCGTTGGCATCATATCAGGTTACGGACTCGCATGGGCCTTCCGCCGCGGTCATATTCCTGAATATCTTAAAGCTCCTGTTGTCTTAGCGTGGGTTCTCGCCATTTATGTTCTCGCCAATAATATGGCAGATGAAACCGGTCTCCTGGCTGTTACAGCCCTCGGCATGACTATGGCCAACACGAAATTTGCCTCCATGGTCGAGATGCGCCGTTTCAAAGAAAATATTGCGATCATTCTTGTCTCCGGAGTCTTCGTTATTTTGACAGCCACTCTCACGCCTGATGTACTCAAAGCTTTCCTCACCGAATGGCGTGTCCTCGCTTTTGTGCTTGCGATGATGCTCCTCGTGCGCCCGATTGCTGTTATGATTTCGACGCTTTTTTCAGGTCTACACTGGAAAGAAAGCCTTCTCATTTCCATAATCGCGCCTCGCGGCGTTGTTGCTGTGGCAGTCGCGGGTCTTTTCGCGGCTGAACTGACAGCCTTGGGCCGCCCCGAAGGCGCACTCTTTGTGCCGCTCGCTTTCGCACTGGTTTTCGCAACCGTTCTTTTTGCCGGGTTCTTTATCGGTCCTATCTCCAAAGCCCTGGGTCTTGCGGCCGGCGGCGGCGAAGGCGTGCTTATCGTAGGCGCTAATCCTTGGTCGCTTGGTCTTGCGAAAGCGCTTAAGGAGATGGACGTAAAAGTTCTGGTCGCCGACACCAATTGGCGGCGTCTGCGCGGCGCACGCCTTGAAGGCCACGCCACCTTTTACGGGGAAGTCCTCTCTGAAAATGCGGATTTCCGCCTCGACCACTCAGCCTTTAATCACCTCATTGCAGCGACGCCAAATGATGCTTATAATGCCCTTGTCTGCGTAGAGTTCGCACCGGAGCTGGGCCGTCACCGTGTTTTCCAAGTTACATCCGTCGATAATGATGAAGATGATGCAGATACAATCGCCTTCACATCGCGCGGACGAACGCTCACATCTCGCGGGCGCAGTTTTGACGCCCTAACTCGCGATTGGTGGGGAGGTTGGCGTTTCCGCTCAACAACTCTGTCTGATGAATACACACTAGATGACCTCTATAAAGATCGCGGTGATGATCTTGATCTTATATTGGCCAAAAAGCCCGATGGCGGCCTCGACTTTATTCAACCTGGAAAAGAATCCCGCGCCGCCGGCTCTACAGTGTTAAGCTTCTGTCCTGTCAAAGATAAAGACAATCGCGGTGCAGGTGCAAAAGAACCCGGCTTAGCTGGCCCTGCTGCGCCTTTGCCCACTTAGTTTTATTACCCGACTTAAGCAGCCGTTCACGGCTGCTTAATCTTATGACGCCATAAGGTTAAGCCCGATTAACCTTGATAGGCCCATGACGCTTAACCGTAAAATATTAAAACGTTTTGCCGCAAGGCTCAGCCTATTCGGAGCCACAGTTTTTTACGCCTTAGGCATGGCCGTTCTGACCGGGGCCGCCTTTGCGTCTAAAGATTTGCCCTCAGCTGAAACCTTATGGGCGCCGAACCGTCCCGTCTCGGTTCAAATTGTGGACCGTTATGGCCGTGATGTGTTGGTTCGCGGTGCGTCATCAGCTCCGAAAGTAAAACTCACGGAACTGCCCGCCCATGTTCCCGCTGTCGTTCTTGCGACAGAAGATAAGCGCTTTAAAACACATATCGGCGTGGATCCTTACGGACTTATCCGCGCCATGACCGTAAACCTCAAAGAGAGACGTTACGTTCAAGGCGGTTCAACCTTGACGCAACAACTCACGAAGAACGTCTTTTTAACGCCTGATAAAACACTCCGCCGCAAAGCCCAGGAAATGATGATTTCCATTTGGCTAGAACAAACGTTCACAAAAGACGAAATTTTAGAAATGTATCTCTCCCGCGTTTATTTTGGCAGCGGCGCTTGGGGCCTCGAAGCCGCCAGTCAAACTTACCTTGGCAAATCATCCTCTGACCTAAGCTTTTCCGAAAGTGCTATGATGGCTGCGTTGCTTAAAGCCCCCTCGCGCTTTAACCCAACCGCTCATCCCGACCGCGCGGCTAAGCGCACGGCCCTGGTGATCGGCCTTATGGTTGAACAAGGTCTGATCTCGCGCGAGAGCCAGTTGAACGCGCTTATGAACCCTATCGACATTCAGCGGCCACAATCTGACAATAGTGCCCAATATTTCGTGGACTGGATGTGGGATGAGCTTGAGCTCGCCATCGGCACACCTGTTCAGGATATAGTCGTGCAAACCACATTGGATTATGACGCGCAGTTGACCGCCAATCAAGCCGTAGCCGCCCATATCGACCACAAGCGCCATGCGAGCCAAGCGGCGCTTGTCTCCATGGACGGAACCGGCGGCGTGATGGCGATGATTGGCGGGTTGTCTTATACGGACAGCCAGTTTAATCGCGCCGTACAAGCCGAGCGGCAACCCGGCTCCGCCTTTAAACCCTTTGTCTATTTGGCCGCCTTTAAGGCCGGTCTTACGCCTTGGGATATACGCGAGGACGCGCCCATAGAAATTGGCGACTGGGCCCCTGAGAATTTCACGGAAGACTTTAAAGGTGCTATGAGACTGGAAGACGCCTTTCGTCAGTCCATCAATACTGTTGCTGTGAGCCTTGGCGAGGAGGTCGGGCGTGAGGCTGTGATCAATACGGCCCGCGATTTTGGCTTCTCTGATCTGAAACCGCTTCGCAGCCTCTCCTTGGGCGCGCAAGCCACCACGCCGCTTAAGCTGACAGCCGCTTACCTGCCCTTTTCCAATTACGGCAAAACGGCCGAACCTTATGGTATTCTCTCGGTTTCCACGGCGGACGGAACGCCGCTCTATGACCGAAAACCGCAAAACCTCCCTCGTATCATAACGGCGCAAAATCTTGCTCATATGAACGTGCTTATGACGAGCGCAGTAAGCCAAGGCACAGGGCGCCGCGCCGCAATATCCGGTCGTCATCTTGCCGGAAAAACGGGCACGACGAATGATTTTAAGGATGCGTGGTTTGTAGGTTATGCCCCCGACATTGTAACTGGTGTTTGGGTCGGAAATGATGATTATACCTCCATGAAAGGCATCACCGGGGGCACAATTCCAGCTATGATTTGGCATGACTATATGGACTCCGCTCTGGAAACGATGCCCAAAACCAAGCTGCCTGTCTCCTCCGAACCCGTCTGGCGCAAACAGGAAAAAGTGCTAGACGCCTTACTCAATGACATCGAGGATGCGCTTCCGTAAAGAGAAAGACTATTATGACTAAAGGCGTTGGCGGTAAGAGTTTTGATGAGGCTCTGGCCTCTCTTACGAATATGACAGCAGGTACTCAATCCATCGGGGAGCCTGAATTTCAAGCGCGAATTAACAAAGCGCAACGCCTTATGGCTGAGCATAATATAAGCGCGGTTTACCTTCATGCCGGTACGTCGCTTTATTATTTTACGGGAATGCGTTGGAAAAGCTCCGAACGCATGGTTGGGGCGATGCTTCTCCCTAAAGGGGCTCCTATCTTTATAGCTCCCGCTTTTGAAAAAGGCACACTTGAGCAATTTATGCTGCTGAAAGGCGACGTGATAACGTGGGAAGAACATGAAAGCCCTTATGGACTGCCCGCAAAAATATTGGATCAGGCCGGTGTCACGAACGGGACTATTGCTATTGATGAAGCCACGCCTTTTTTCGTAAGCAATGGGATCGCGCTTGCGAGCCCTGAGTTTCGTTACGTAAATGGCGCAGTCATTACAGCGGCCTGCCGCATGATTAAATCCGAAACCGAGCTGGCCTTGATGCAACGCGCCAAGGAAATGACCCTTGCTGTGCATAAAGCCACCGCCTCTATGCTCTATGCAGGCATTACAACTCAAGACGTAGGTAAATTTATTGATGCCGCGCACCAAAAAGTAGGCGCGCCAAAAGGGTCTTATTTTAAGATCATTCTTTTTGGGCCTGACAGCTCTTACCCGCATGGCGTCAAATCTCCCAAGCCGCTTGAAGATGGCGATATGGTCTTGATTGATACTGGGTGCCAGTTGCATGATTATATCTCCGACATCACGCGCTCTTATGTGTTTGGCACGCCGAGCCTTAGGCAGCGCGAGGTTTGGGACGCCGAGAAAGCGGCCCAAGCCAAAGCCTTTGACGCCGCCCAAATCGGTACGCGCTGCGGAGATGTCGATCTGGCGGCGCGAGCTGAACTTGAGGCACGCGGTTTTGGCCCTGGTTATAAAACGCCTGGTTTGCCGCACCGAACAGGGCATGGCATCGGTTTGGACATTCATGAATGGCCTTATTTAAATTGGTGTGATGATACCAAACTCAGGCCTGGCATGTGTTTTTCAAATGAACCGATGATTTGTCTTTACGGCGAATTTGGTGTTCGTTTGGAAGATCATTTTTACATGACGGCGGATGGCCCTGTTTGGTTTACACAGCCCAGCAAATCAATTGATGATCCCTTTGGTTAAAGTTTGACATAAAGTTACACTTACCCTGCACATTAACTCGGCTTTTTTAAATGAAAGCCAACATTTAACTCGCGCCCAAATAAATGGACGTCCGCAGGGCGTTCGCCTTGAGGCACGCCTGGGATAACTATAAACACAAGGAGAGGCCCTGCGGCGGTGATTTTATCTATGCCCCCGACATAGCGGAGCGTCATAGAAGCCAGCATCTCTGTGGCCGTAAACACAGCGCTTAGCCTCACCGTCCCTCTAATAACAAACCTACGACGATTGCCTGTCCTCGCGTGTTTTATTAAAAATATAACACGCTCATTAGCGGGAACGGATGCAGAATAACACAGGCTCGCAAAACCATGAATTAAGTTTTTTGAAAGCGCCGTTTTAAGAGGTTCATTGATGTTTTTGGCAAGAATTGAAGGACTACTCCATAAAGCTCAACGCTCCCAAAACTCAAATTATAGTCATTTTTTTCAAGAAAGAGAGTGAAACTTAAATCAGAGGGTGGTAGACATAATTATGGAAGAGACCGACGATATAGCCGCTCTTATAGGACGCGTAACATTAAAGGATCGCGCTGCCTTTGACCGTCTTTATAATGCTGCTTCTCCGAAACTTTTTGGCGCCTGTCTTCGTTTACTAAAGGACAACACCGAAGCCGAAGACGCAATGCAAGATATATTCGTAAAGATATGGAACAAGGCTGATCGTTACCGCCCTGGTAACGCCTCAGCCATGGGGTGGCTTTATGCCATTGCCCGCAATCACTGTTTGGATATTTTGCGAGCTCGTAAAGCTCCTTTGCGCTCGATGGAACAAACACTGGATATTCCAGACAAAGCGGCTGACCCTGAAAAAAGCGCCGTTAATGCCGGAGAAGGACGTAGGATAGATATCTGTATGATGGAATTGGAGCCCGATAAAGCTGAGGCTGTCAAAGCTGCTTATGTCGAAGGCTATTCCTATGCGGAATTATCCGCCCATTACGAAGTTCCCCTAAACACAATGAGAACATGGCTAAGACGTAGCTTAATGAAGCTCAGAAAGTGCTTGGAAAAATGACCCAAGACACACCCCTTACACCTGAAGACAGCCATATTCTCGCTGCGGAATATGTCCTTGGCCTGTTAGAAGGTGCACCTCGCCGTACGGCTTCTGAACGTCTCGAAAATGATGCTGAATTCGCAGCGCAAGTCAGCGCTTGGGAACAGCATTTTGAGCCTATGAATGCAGCCTATGCGCCAGCCATACCGCCTTTGCATGTAAAGAAAGACCTCATGAACCGTCTCTTTGGCACCCCCGAGTTAAAGCCTAAAGGCTTATGGCACAGCCTAAAACTCTGGCGCGGAATTACGGCGGGCGCCTTAGCTGTGAGCCTCTTCACTATGGGCCTGTTTATCACAGACAGACAGACGGCTGCCACATCAGAACCGCTTATCGCGTCACTCCAAGCAGAGACGGGTAACATTAGATTTATGGCCTTTTACGAAGCCGGCACAGATAAAATCAGACTCTCTAAATTGGACGCGGAGAAAACCTCCGAACAGGATTTTGAGCTTTGGCTGATCGAAGCTGATGGGCAGCCTCAATCACTAGGTGTTATTCCGAATTCACGGCGAAGCACAATAGATTTGAGTCAAGATTTTATACGAAAGATTAATGCGGGTGATACATTTGCGGTGTCTATAGAACCGCTAGGCGGATCCCCGACAGGCGCAGTGACAGGTCCGGTTATTGCCGCAGGTGTCTCTGACGTCTTGTAATAATATTTCCAGTTAAAATTTAAACTAACCTTTCGAACCTTAGATCAGACACAAAAATAGCCGCACTTCCCACAAAGCACGGCTATTTAAGCGATCCTATGAGGGGCGCCTACATAGGATTGGGGACGTCGAACGCCTCGGCTGTTTTATCCAAGGGTATTATATCACCCGCCATCGGGTCGGTGGGTTCCGCAAATGCATTTTGTTCAAATGACGCTTTAAACCCGGCCCCAAGAGCATCTTGTGGCGCTTCCGTTGTTGGCGGTGGCGGTGGTGGAGGCGGAGGCGGAGGCGGAGGCGGAGGCGGAGGCGCAACCACAACTGGAGGCGGCGTAACACTGTTATTATCGCCCGCACAGCCAGTTACGAATGCAGCTGAGAGAACAACCAATATCGCCGTTTTTAAATATAGACTTTTCTTCATAGCTGTCTCCTAATTTCCTGTTCCGGCATCACCTGCTAGAGGTGTGTTCAGATACGGGAAGGAGCCGCGCAGGTCGGTGGCCTTTACAGGCGCGCCATCGGTAAAAGGCTGATCTCCGACAGGAGCATCTTCTGGTTCGCAGAACCCTAAATTTGTTGGCACGCCGTTGACAGGAATATCATGACACAAAGCGCCCATGACAACACGCAGCGCAATATCAACGACATCATCACCCGGGCGGCGACCATTCGGGAAACCGGCCAAGTCATTACCGGCAACACCTAAATTACTTTGTTCAGAGCGAGGCGTTGGTGCAATCCCTGTATTAAGGCGCATCATTTCAGAACCTGTCACGATCGATTGTTGATTAACACCTTCAACACCTGTCAAGAAGGCCGCAACGAGGTCAGTTCGCGGAAAGTTGGATGGCGCGATATTGTCTTCTGCACCCAGAGCGTCGCGGAAAAGAATGTCGATAAGAGCTGGGAATGTCGGGTTGGTGACAAAGTCAGCAGCCTGAGCGTCATCTTTGGGCTCAGAGCCATTGAACAAATCTTTAAACGGCAAACCAATAACCACTTCATTTACAAGAGGCGCAGAAAGACGCGAGACTTGGACATAAGCACCGCCTTGTAGGGCCGGCTGTTCATAATTTGGAATAGGATCCAAAATTTGTGCTTGCGGCAAACTGGCTGTTGTCCAAGCGCCAATGACGCCGTTACCATCACCGACCAAGCAGCTAATTGGCACTTCTAATGCGATGGATGTGACGTTTTTATCTGCAAGTTCATTATTGTCGTCGCTTTGTTCAATCGACCCTTCAAGCGGGACGAGATTTACGAGGTCAAATATTCTACCCAAATTGACGGCAAAAGCATCTTTACGCTGGCCAACAAAAACGCGGCCTGGCGTATCGCAGCCCGGTAACGTAACATTTGCGGAATTTGACAAAGCATAGGCTTCATAATCGGGAATAGTCTTACTACCGACATTATCGAGCGGCTTAGTAAATGTAAGTCCAACAGGCGTGCGTGTTCCGCTGCGGCGATCACCAGTCACAACATCAATGGTGTAGCTTTCTGTTTCTGCCAAATTAGCTGTATCGCCCGCGCCAATTGGGCCGACAAATCTTAGCGGAATAGGCAATGTTTTCCCGTCAATATCTAATGTGACGCCATTTCCGCCATTCACCAGATTATTATCAAACTGGAAAGAGTAAGTGATATCCTCTATGGCGTCGCCATCATTATCAACGTGTATTTCATAAAGCGCGTCCGGGTCCATGGTGAAATAGTTTGGGCCACCATAGGCGTCTTGGAGGGGCTGATAATTAGCAATAAAGGTAACGTAGTTTTCGCGTCCTTGTTCATAACTGCGGAACATATAAAAGTCCGAAGCATCCACTTTGGGCTTTTCAGTAATCGCCGGTGCCTCTCTGTGTGAGGAGGCCCAGCTCGGGGCTGTTAAGAGTGTTGCGCCCATCAGCGCGCTCGTGGTTAAAATCGCTTTTGTAAAGCTGAAGCCTTTGGGAGCTGTCAGTATTGCCATGTTAAAATCCTTATCATTACGTGGGTACCGACTCGCATTGCGCTCTTACTTGAGTTTCAGAGAGTTTCAGAACGCAAGCGAGCCGGTTTGCATGTAAATATGCGAAAGGGTAACGGAGCGGCGCGAAAAAAAGTTTCAAAAAAAATTATAAAAAATTGAATTTATTCAAATCCCGACGATAACGCTTACTAAGTGGCCTGAAATGAAACTTTTCACAGGTTGAACTCGTTTAGAGATTAAATCACATAAAATTAGGACAGAACCTCATGACCCGCTTGATCACTTCTCTCTTTTTTGGCACTGCCCTTAGTCTCTCTCTCAGCACATATGCGCAGGCCCATGATTTTTGGTTGGCCCCTCAAAACTATTACATGGAGAAAGCGCGGCCTATACCGCTGGCCATTATGATTGGCCACCCACAGGATAAATCTCGCTGGTCTCTCAGTCCTCACCGCGTCGTCAGCCTCTCTTCATTGGGGCCAAATGGAATAACCGACCATCAAAATAGAATGACTCCTCTGACGCCCACTGGCGATGTTATATTGTCTTTAAAAGATGAGGGAACACATATGGTTATGATAGAGACAACATCTGCCGTCAGTATTTTACCTCCAGAAAAATTTACCGACTATGTCAATGAAGAGGGTCTCACGCCAATCATCGCGCATCGCAGCGAATATGAACTAAATGATGAGGATGGCAGAGAAATTTACTCGCGGCGCGGAAAAGCTTTGGTGCAAATCGGAGATATGACTGATCAAAAAGCCGCTTATGTAACCCGTCCCGTTGGCATGACTTTGGAAATAGTGCCGCAAGTTAATCCCTACGCGCTCAAAGCCGGGGCAGAGCTAACGTCTACTGTCTATTACCGCGGAAACCCCATAGAGGGTGTCTCCATAGGCCTCATCAGTCTTGACACGGAAAAGGGCCTTGTACGAACACAAATAACAAATGCAGAAGGCCAAGTCAGCTTTGACAGACCGGTGACGGGGCAATGGATGCTTCATGCCGTCTGGTCTGACCCTATGGAAAATACTCTGACTGCTGATTATGATACTATTTTTTCGAGCCTGAGCTTTGGGTTCAATAACTAATGTTTCGGTCACTACAGCTTCACAGTTTGTTGAAGTTACGCCACAGTTTAATGCTGTATCACGCTGACACTATGCCTTCGCTTAATTTGAAAATCCCCAATGTTTAAAGCCTATAGTCTCTCCGCACTCACCCTATGCTTAGCCGCCTGTTCCGCCCCTGAGGCCGTGAATATTTCAGGGTCATCGACGGTTCTGCCCGCCGTGTCCTTGGCAGCGGATAGCTATGTCGCCGAGACAGGCACGGCCATCATCGTCAATGCGGGCGGATCGGGCAGCGGGTTTAACCAGCTTGCCGAGGGTCAAACCGATATCGGCATGATGTCGCGGAATATTACTGCCAGTGAATTGGAGAGGTTCTCTGAGCTTGAATTCACTTCCACCGCCATTGGCCGTGACGCGGTTGTGCCAAGCATCTCCTCTGAAATTTATGAAGCGGGCGTGACAGCGCTTACCCTGCCTCAGATTGCGGATATTTATGCGGGCCGTGTAGGTAATTGGTCAGTCTTTGGCGGGCCAGACAGGGCCATATTTGCAATTGATAAAGAGGCTAGCCGCGGCACGCGCCAGATTTTTATGTTTGTGGTCACGGGCGACAGCAAAGCCAAAGCCACCGGCGCGGATTTGGTCACAGGGTCTAACAATGAAGAGCAAACCGCTTTAACACAAAGCGATTCCGCCATTGGCATGTTGTCCTTCGCCTGGCTGAATGAGGAGGTGCGCGGCCTGTCAGTGATTATGCCCAATGGCCAAATTATTGAACCGTCACTTGAAAATGTAAGAAATGGAAGCTTCCCTTTTGTGCGCGATTTAACCGTTGTCACGCGGGATGATATTAAGCCCGCTGCGCAGAAATTTGTCGATTACCTCTTAGGGCCCGATGGGCAAAAAGCCGTAGAGGCATCAGGTTATATCAGGGTCACTGAGTGAGCACGCTCCTCCTTTCGCAGTCAAAATCACTCTCGCGGCCCAAAGACGCCGTAAAGGTCTATTGCCAGATCAGCGCAATGCTGTCGGTCTTGATTGTCGCGATTATTTTAGGCACGCTACTATTGCAAAGTGGGCCGGTTTTAAGTTTGAAAGACACCGGCCTCTTCACAACGGAGTGGAACCCTGATACCGGGCAATATGGTATGGTACCCATGGTGTTTGGCTCTGTCTTTGTTATGAGTATCGCCATTCTTATCGCCGGGCCCCTCGGCTTAATGACAGCCATATATATTTCGGAAACGCGCTCTTCCAGATTGCGGCGGTTTATAAAATCGGCATTGGAGCTGCTCACTGGCATACCCTCTATCGTTTATGGCCTGATCGGTGTGGCTTATCTGAATGTATGGGTGGCTGATGCATTTGATTTGCAATCTGGACGTATTATTCTAACAGCCGGAATTTTACTTGGCATTATGGTGCTGCCAACATTTTTAACCCTCGCCGAGGACGCGATCTCTTCAGTCCCGCTCAAGTTTCGCGAAAATGCTAAATCGCTTGGACTATACCGTCATGAGGTTTTCAAACAGGTTATCGTTCCGCAAGCCAAGGCAGGTATTGCAGGGGCGGGCTTACTCGCCATTGGCCGCGCTTTGGGCGAAACCATGGCCGTTATGCTGGTCATTGGGTCTTTGGACCGGCTCCCCTCCCCGCTTTTTAATCCTCTATCATCCGGGCAAACGATCACCTCCAAGCTAGGACGAGAAATTGGCGAGAGCGCCTTTGGCTCTGTGCATTTTAGCGCCTTGGTCTTTATGAGCCTGATATTAGTGTCCATCACAATAACGCTGACACTCATATCGCAATATTTCCTATTGCGGAAGAATTCTCGTGTTTAGAGCCGTGAATAAAAGACATTTTGCAGAAAAATGTTTCGCGCTCACAACGCGGCTGTCTCTATTATTGTGTGCCGCTGTTTTGCTGTTTCTGCTCGGCTCTATTCTCTTTCAAGGTATCGGCGCAATGAGCCTCGAATTTCTGTTTACCCCCGCCAGAGAATTCGGAAAATCCGGCGGTATTTTTTATCAGCTCTTTGGCAGCTTACTCATCGTTCTCATCGGCGCATTATTAGTCTTGCCCCTTGCCTTCGGTACCGCGTTGTTTCGTAATGCCTATAATTCCAATTCCGTTATTGCCAGAGTGATGGATCAAAGCCTTTATGCGCTCAATGCCATTCCCTCTGTCACCTATGGTATTTTTGGGCTTATCTTTTTTGTTAACTTTCTGGGTGCAGGTATTTCATGGTTTGTCGGCTCTGTTATTTTAGCCATTATGATGCTGCCAACCGTGACGCTGTCGACCTCTCAAGCTATGGCGGCGATTCCGAAAATCTACAATGAGAATGCCGCCGCTTTAGGCCTTGCCAAGAAAGATATCATCCGCCGCGTGACCTTACCGCAAAGCTTTCACGGCGTTGTCACAGGGCTGCTCATTAGCTTGGCCCGCGCGATCGGAGAGACCGCGCCGATTATGTTTATCGCCACCGCCTTTTCGGGCGTCAAAGTCCCCAATAGCCTAGTCGAACCTGTCTCAACATTGCCGACCCATATTCTTGAACTCGCGCAACAGTCCACAGACCCACAAGCGCTGCAAAATGCCTGGGGGGCGAGCCTGACCCTTATATTGCTGGCAGCTATATTTAGCGGCTTGGCCCTCTTTCTTCGCCGCCGTCTTAATCGTGAAGGACGTTCCTCATGACCGCAGAAAACACAGCTTCGCACCTCACCCTTATTGAGACAGGCTCACAGGCCCATCCCGAAGAGCTGACGTCCTCCATTCAAATTGACGGCTTTTCAGCTTATTACGGCAAGAATTGCATTATTTCAGGCCTCACTCTGGATATCGCCCATAAAGGCGTAACCTGCCTACTTGGGCCGTCGGGCACTGGTAAATCAACTCTACTCAGATGGCTAAACCGCATCAACGAAGAAACTGAAAATGCCTCCTTTACCGGGCGCATAAAAACCTTGGGTCTGGACATCATGGAGGATTATCCCGACGTTACAGAATTGCGCCGCCAGATTGGGATGGTCTTTCAGCAGCCCTGCGTCTTTCCCTGTTCCGTTTATGATAATATGTTGATGGGGCTGCGTCATCTTAAACTCTCCAAAGCCGAAGCCCGCGAGACAATTAAGGGCAGCCTTAAGCGCGCTGCGCTGTGGGACGAAGTCGCCCACCGCCTCGAAGCGCCGGCTATATCACTCTCATTAGGTCAACAACAGCGCCTCTGTATCGCGCGGGCTCTTGTCTTAAAACCCAAAGTGCTTTTACTAGACGAGCCCACAGCCTCAATCGATCCGATATCCTCACGCGCGATAGAAGATCTCGTCGTCGCCTTAGGAGAGACCATCTCTATTGTTATGGTCACGCATAATATCGCCCAAACAAAGCGCGTGGCCGATCATGTCGTCTTTATGTGCGACGGAAAAATTGTCGAGCAAGGCTCACGCAACCACATGTTTTCCCTGCGCACCTGCGATAAAACAAGAACCTATATCACCGAAGAATTTTGCGATTGTTGAAAAGCGTAAAGGCCCTACCACTCTGCGCCCACGGCATGTAAATGCGCCCCGTTTTTGCGTAGCCAGGTCTTGGCCTTTTTGACATCATCATTGATAGAGGCGCAGACATCCCAAAAAGCTTGGCTGTGATTGGCTTCGATCATATGAGCGCATTCATGGGCGGCGACATAATCCAAGACAAATGGCGGGGCCGAGATAAGCCGCCAGGAATAGCTGATATGGCCTTCCCCTTTTCGCGTAATGCAACTGCCCCAACGTGAGCTGGTATCGCGCACACTGACTTTGCCAATACGTTTGCCGAGCTTATCAGCATAAAAATGACTGGCGGCTTCAAGCTCTTCTCTTGCCTCGCGGATCATAAAGCGGCGAACGCGTCCCGGAAAGCTCTCGGCATCCGGCGCAGGCACATTGATAATGCGCCGCTCATGATTGACTTTGGGGCGGCCCCGTCCGGGCGGTGAAACAAGTTCATAAAGCTCACCGCGCATTAAGATAGACGCGCCTGGCAGAAAAGGCTGCGGGGGCGGCAAAGCTTCGAGCTGAACGTCTATCCAGTCTTGTTGCTCGCGTGCAAATTTTTTGGCTTTAGACAATGCGCGGATACCCGGTACGATAACGCTAACCTCACGCTCCGCTGTATTGACCTTTAGGGAGATGCGCCTCGCCCGCTCAGAGAGCTTATAAACGATGCGCGGGTCGTCTTCGTCGCGAAAAGGGAAAAGCACTTTAGCCTCGCCTTTTGGCGTGCTAGGCTTTTTCCGTGCCAAATTTAAAAGGAAGCCGCTCATGACTTTACTTCGTTCTGCCTCAATCTCTGTGATTCTTTCAACGGTTGTCATAATGGGGGGCTGCTCCAATAAGGACAAGGGGCCCTCTGCGGAAAAATCGGCCCCTGCGGCAGCGCTTGGGTTGAAAGCGCCGTCCGATAAAGTCTTTGCCAAGCATTTCGACGTACCGTCACGCACAGTCTCTGACGCCGAAGGCAAGCAAGCTTTGGCGGCGCTTAGTCTGCTCAATCAAAATACTGAGGGTCTGAATTGGGCTGAAACAAGCGGTGCAGATGGCAATTATAGCTATACAGATCTTACTGTGAAAGACGAGGATGGTCAGCTCAGCATCGCGAAAGCCAACCTTATAGGTGTTCACATGGACGGCGAGACAGCCACATTTGATCGCGCTGATTTCTCCGGCATCAAAATTTATGACGAGACAGAGAATACGACTGTCACAATGGGGACTTTATCCGTGGCACGTCCAACACCCGATATGGCCAAAGCGATTATCACCTCGCTGCAAAATATCAGAGACCTTGATGATCTGGATCTAGAAATTGACGAGGAAGACTTGGATATGGGTTTTGGTGCACTTGGGATGGGTGATGTGAACATCACCTCTGAGGATCTAAACTTATCGACAAAGAGCCTGATGTGGGGTGAGGACTCGGACTCAGGTCTGACAGATTTTAAAATTCAGGATGTGACCTTTAAACTCACCGAGAATGCGGAGGAGCCCGTCACCGCGTCTTTGAAATCATTTTCAGGTACTGGGTTTCGCGGAGATATGCTTGATAACTTGCCTGACAGAGGGCGGAGCCCGCTGGGCATGATGGGCGGATTTAATCCTTTAGCGAAAATTTACGATACGATAAAAATGGAAGATCTGGACTTTAATAGTTCTTTTGTATCGGTGACTTCGGAGGGGTTTGAAGGCAAGTCCACGGAAAAAGGCGGCGTAACGACCCAAAAATCTGTGGGGGAGCCTTTCATTATTCGGCTGAAAGAAGCACCAAAAGACCCGCAAGCCAAACAAGCCTATAATATGGTCAAAGAGCTTGGTTTTGATGAAATCGTTTTGCAATCTAGCCAAACTACAATTCTGGATGCCAATGAAGATACTATAGCCGTAAAAGATGGTCTTTTGTCGATGAAGGATGGCTTTAAGCTGTCTTATAATTACGGAGCGTCGGGCGTAAAGGCTATGACAGATAAAATGCAGTCTATGGATAGAGCGGATATGAGCCCCCGCGAAAGCCAGTCCGAAATGCAAGCAGCCATGGCAGATATGAAGCTTGAGGGGTTCCAAATGCGGCTTGAAGACCAATCAATTGTCGAGCGCGGATTGAAGTTAGCCGGAAAGTTTCGCGGCGCTACGCCTGATCAGGTAAAAAAGGAAATGAAAGTCGCTCTGGCCCTCGCGCCCATGATGGCCCGCGGCTTAGAAGGTGAAATGCTCGGCGAAATAAGCGGCGCCTTTGGTGAATTTATCGAAAATGGCGGCACGTTATCTATTGTTGTGGATCCTAAAGAACCTCTCTCCGTTACCGAACTGGCGGATTATAAACGCTCTAACCTGACGATGGATGATATCGGCTTTTCAGCCAAAGCTGAGTAATTATGCTTCGGGGCGAAATTACTAAGGGACTCGATCATGACCCTAATTTTCGGTGGCGCGGCCAGTCGGTCACGCGCATCGAAAACTTATCGGACATTGTCTTTGCCCTCGCGCTTGGCATGATTATTTCCGCTGCGGTAACGCCGCAAAGCTATGATGAGTTACGTGATTATTTGATTTCAATTATTCCAGCAACAGCCGCCTTTGCTGTACTGATTGGTATTTGGCACACACATTTTACTTTCTTCAGGCGTTACGGAGTCGCTGATAAAAAGATCATCTTCTTTAATGCTATCTTGCTGTTTGTTGTTCTTTATCTCGCCTATCCCTTACGCTTTGCTTTTGACAGCTTCTTTGCCTTTGTCATGGGCCTGACTGGAGATCTGAGCCGGATTGAAAGAATGAGACTAAACTTTTCCAGCTCCGGAAATATTTTGGGTTTTTTTGGATTGGGATTTATGGTGGTACACATTCTATACATGTTAATGCACCGCCATGTGCTGTCCAAATATACTCTGCTCAATTTATCAGAGATTGAGATGAAAATTACGCGGCAATCTATTTTCTATCATAGCGGCGTCGCATTATTAGCCGTCATAATGGGTGGTCTGGCTTATTTCACCCCGCTCAATGGTTTTGCCGGATTCATATTGGCCTTTACTGGGCTCATACCCTTTTTGGGACAGAAGAAGTACCCTGTCCCTAAGGCCGATTAATCCACCAAAGTCTTAGGCGTTTTGTAATAAAGCTTCAAACCATTCGCCGTAGACATTGAATCCGACTGCGTATTCAGCATCGTGCGCATGCGGTCTAATATCAATGTATCAATGGTGATAATAATGGCGGTGATATAGGTCGCAAAATCGCCCGACACGCCTTGGCTCGTCAGCAATTCCTGTATCAGAACGATAGAGGCGCTCGGGACGCCTGCGGCAGATGTGGCATAAACCATGGACTGGAAAGCCACGACAAAACGATCGCCAAGCGAAACATCAAGGCCATAAGCCTGCATGCCGTATAGCGAAATCAACGTTAGTCCCATCAAAGTACCGACCATGTTAATGGTTGCGCCGACGGTATAAAACGGCGTTGCTTCATCCGCATTGGCCCCAAGTTGATCACAAGCAACACGCGTCGCCGGCAACGTCGCCATGGACGAGCTGGTCGCGATGGCGACGACAGCTTGCGGGACAAGTGCGCGGCCCATAAAGCCCAGGCCGTGACCCAATATGCGTGAGCTAATCGCGACCATCAGCACCCAAACAATAAACATAGACCCAAGATAAACAGGTAGAACTTTTGAGAGCTTTACGAGAGTCTCTATACCGCCGGGCCGGTTCAAGGCCAAGGTCAGAGAACCAAATACAGCGAGCGGAATTGTAATCCAGAGAAATTTGATAAAGCCCTTTATGAACATATCCGAGACGATATCCGCTTGTTGTCCAATGCCGGGATGCTGTCCCTCTAGCGACTTAAGAGAACGGCCCAATAGAATACCAGCATAAATAGAAATCATAAGCGGACTTGTAATCACCCCATAGATTTTCTTCATAAAAGGAATGGGTTCAACACTCATGGTCTCAGACAGGCCAAGCTCCGCGGGTGTATCAAATACGGATATTGGGAATAGCGTATGGGCCAGAACGGCCACTAAGACGCCAATCAATGAAAAGCCGATGAAGAAGCTCAGAACGCGAACGAACTTTGGCCCCATGCCGCCGCGCGAAATCGCAATCGACGCCCCGATGGAGAGAATAATCAAAGCATACATGACAGGCTTAAGCGGGACAAAGAGCGCGTCCTTGGCTAACGCCGCTATAGACTTTGTCAGATAGATGTCCCCATTCGCAGAGGCTCAGTCAAACCTGACAATCCCATACCCCAAAATGCAAAAGCCAGAACAGCTGCGATCATAACAAGGATCAAGAGCGGTATATTATAATATTTCGTCATCATGGCGAGGGTCCCGAATATGTCTTATTTTGGGGACATCATGGCGGGAGCCCTCTACATTTGCAATGCCCCATTCTCGCTTGAACTAGCCAAATAAAAAGCCGCTATAAGTTATTTAAAGCGGCTCTTCGTTTAAATTTAAGCGGCTGTTATTCGCCGTCTTTTAGCTTTTGCATTAAATACGTATGCTGCAAAGCCAAGCGCTTGGCTGTTTCTTTGAGGTTCGCCGCCGCACTATGACCGCCATCTATATTTTCATAATAGAGGAAATCATGCCCTTGGTCTTCCATACGCTTTGCCGTTTTCCGCGCATGTCCGGGATGGACGCGGTCATCCTTGGTCGAAGTAATGAAGAACACTTCAGGATAATCAGCCTCTGGATCGATATTATGATAAGGCGAAATAGAGCGCAAAAACTTACCTTCTACCGCATCTTCAGGGTCACCATATTCGCCCATCCACGATGCGCCCGCAAGAAGGGTGTGATAACGCATCATATCCAAGAGCGGCACGGCACAGATCACGGCGTTAAATAGATCAGGGCGCTGCGTAAACATTACGCCCATGAGAAGGCCGCCATTAGAGCCGCCCTCAATACCCAGATGTTTTGGGGCCGTGATGCCTTTTGCGACTAAGTCTTCACCAACAGAAATAAAGTCATCATAAATACGCTGACGCTCTGTCTTAAGACCGGCAGCATGCCATTTAGGCCCATACTCACCGCCGCCGCGAATATTGGCGAGAACATAAACGCCTCCGCGTTCAACCCATAGCTTTCCGCGCGTCGCGCTATAGCTAGGATTTAATGAAATACGAAAGCCGCCATAACCATAAAGCAAAGTCGGGTTCGTCCCGTCCATTTGCGTATCTTTCTGGCGAACCACAAAATAAGGCACTTTCGTCCCATCTGTTGATGTCGCAAAAAATTGCTCGCTCACCATAGAGCTGGCGTCAAACCAATCGGGCAATGACTTGGCTTTGGCCTTAACGCCCGTCTCCGTACTATAAGTCCAAAGCGTATCAGGGGTTAAAAAGGACTCGCTTGAAATAAAGGCGACATCTTCCTTATCATTTGTAGCCCCAATCGAGACCGTGCCGCCGCTCGGAAAATCCAGTTTCTCAGAACTCCATTTTGAGCCATCCAAATCAAAAGCATAAGCACTGCCCACGACATCCTTTGTTATGGACATGAGTAGTTTTGATTTCGTCGCGCCAAAGCCTCCAATGGAGGATTTCTTATCCGGTGAAAATACAAGATTGACCTGGTCGATTGTTCCGTTTTCGAAAAAATCATCTGCGCTAAAACTTACCAGATCGCCGGTTTTATAACCGCCCCAATCATCATTAAGCTGAGCGACCATTTGGCCTTTGAAATATTCATTCAGGCGCGTTTTTTCAGAAACAGGCACTTTGACAGGCTCGCTTAAGTCACCGTCTTTTTTGGGAATCCAAAAATACTCACGATCATAAAATGAGGATGAGCTATAGCCGAAGACTTCTTTGCGGCCCTCTTCTAGCTCCCAACTAAAAGCTCCTGCGGAAACATCCGATGCTTTGCCGCGAAAAATTTCTTTGGCACTCTCAAGCGGCGTGCCGCGTGTCCATATTTTCGCGATAAAGGGATAGCCTGAATCGGTCATAGTCCCATCGCCAAAATCGATTCCGGCAATGACCGTATCTTCATCCACCCAACTCAGGCCGCCTTTAGACTCCGGCGTTTCAAAACCGCCTTTAACAAAACTTTTGCTCGCCACATCAAATTCACGCACCACAACCGCATCTTTGCCGCCATCAGATAATCTGATCAGGCATTTATTATAATCGGGAGCCAGGCAGTCATTGCCCTTATAAACCCAGTTCTTACCCTCATCTTTAGCCAATTTGTCATAATCCAAAACAGTTTCCCAATCCGGGCTGTCTGTCAGGTAACTTTCAAGGCTGGCCTTGCGCCAAATACCGCGCACATGGGTTTCGTCCTGCCAGAAATTATGCACCTCTCCGCCGCGATAAGAGACATAAGGAATTTTATCTTTGCTCTGAAGGATTTCAAGGGCTTCGGCTTGCATGGCTTCAAAACGCGGATCGGCCATTAGGCGGTCAAGAGAGCGCTTATTCCAGGCTTTGACTTCATCCAAGGCTTTATCGCCAAGCACCTCCTCAAGGTAAAGATGGTCCTCATCCATTTGTCCAGCTGTTGTATAATTTATCATTTTTGTTGTGGTCTCTTTTACTGTGTCACTCATTTTATCACTTGCAGAAGACGCAGCCCCTTTGGCTTTCGCCGCCATATCTTCAGCCGATGTTTCAGTTTGTCCGCAAGCTGACATCACTAAAGCTGTTCCTAATAATAAAACGGATTTAAATTTGGATATGGGCATGGCTGGCCTCCTGGTGTTCATTTGCGCAGTTATTTTTATCACTCGAATATTGCGGAGTTTAAGGCTGGGCGCAAGGCTTTGCATATTTCGCCGCAGCGCCTATATGCGCTCTATGAGATTTTTAATTATGAACGGCGCGGGAAACCGCTTTGCAGTCTTTGATGCGCGCAGTCAGCCTAGCTTTGTGATATCCGAAGAGAAAGTCAAAGTCATTTGCAAGCCCGGCTCAGCCGTTATGGGCGAAAAAGGCGCGGATCAATTAATCATTATACGCGATCCCAAATCATCTGGCGCTGATGCCTTTATGGAAATCTGGAATCAACAAGGCTTTGAAGTCGATGCCTGCGGGAATGCTACGCGCTGTGCAGGATGGCTTTTTATGCGCGATAATGATGTCGATTCAATGGTGCTGGAAACCAATGCGGGGCTGCTGCTCTGCGCAGATGCAAGCTCAGCAGCAAGCAAGAACCAAGTGGCCGTCGATATGGGTCCACCTAAATTAGACTGGGCGCAGATACCGCTTAAAGAACCCATGCACACCCATCATGTGGATGTGAAGCTCGGCCCGATTGATAATCCGGTTCTGCATAATCCCGGCGCGGTAAATATGGGTAATCCCCATTGCGTTTTTTTTGTCGAGGATTTCGAGCAGGCCAAGCCCGATAAGGTCGGGCCGATGATTGAATATCACCCCCTCTTTCCTGAACAAGTCAATGTCGGCTTTGCCAAGGTCGAGGCCAAAGATAAAATACGCCTAAAAGTCTGGGAACGCGGCGTTGGCATGACACTGGCCTGCGGCACGGGCGCTTGCGCAGCAGTTGTGGCCGCCGTGCGCCAAAAACGCACTGAGCGCAAAGTCGAGGTCGAAGTAGATGGCGGCACATTATTTATCGAATGGCGAGAAAGCGATGACCACGTCATTATGACTGGACCCGTGGAGCTGGAGAGTGAAGGGACTATTTAGTGGCCACGACCATATCCTGTAAATCATATTGACTATCTGGGCGGCCCCATTTTCCGTGCTCAATGTCTTTGATACCAAGGCCGCATTTTTCATAAAGCGCTCGCACAAAATCTATCTCAAAAGCAATGGCCGCTTCGGGATTTGATTTTACCGTGGTTTGGCTAACGTTATCTACATCGTACCTAAATTGCATAACAGGGTGTTGGCTCTGCCGCGATATTTCATCGAGCAAGAACCACGTTACGAGGCATTTGCCACCCGGTTTAAGAACCCGTGCAATTTCCGAAAGATAATTCTCAACATCGTCTTTGAACATATGGGTGAAAACCGATGTCAGAAAAACCATATCAAAGGCATTATCCTCAAACGGAAAGCGGTAATCTTTTGCCGCAGTTTTTCCTGTATTATTATAACGTGCATTGAAGACATCGGCATGATGAAAGGTGAAATTTGGCACATCTTTATATTGATTTTTGCACCACTCAATGCCTGCCCTGTCAATGTCAAACCCCTCATAGCGCCCCGTCAGAAACTCGGTCATAGGCCGCGCCATACGCCCTTGCCCGCAGCCGACATCCAAGACATCCATAGCGAGCGAGAGGCCGTGCCGTTTTAGCGTACCAAAAAATGCATCGCCTACAGTAATAAAATCCCCGCCGCCGATAAAGGTTTTGCGCTTAGGCGGAACGCGAGCGGCACGGGTGCCCCCCGTCGCATCTTGCCACGCATAGCCGAGCCATTTCAGGCGGGAGCGAAGCGGCAAAGGCACGATTTGTTTGAGGCGGTGTAACATATCGCGCCTATTAGCCATGACCGCAGACCTTGACCAGAGTTAGTTTAAGGACCACATAGCGGCCCATGTCTAAAAAGACTGAAATCGTTACATTGGGCTGCCGCCTGAACGCTTACGAAAGTGACGTGATGCGCGGCAATGCGCGGGATGCAGGGCTTGAAAACACCGTCATTATCAACACTTGCGCCGTCACCAATGAAGCTGTGCGCGGCTCGCGCTATGCCGTGCGAAAGGCCAAGAAGGATAACCCTGAGGCCAGCATTGTTGTCACGGGCTGCGCGGCGCAAATTGACCCCAAAGCCTTTGCCGATATGCCTGAAGTTGACCACGTTATTGGGAACGCCGAAAAAATGTTGGCGGCCTCATTTGAACCAGACACACTTTTGGGCGGCGAGCCTATTAAAGTGAATGATATTATGGCGGTGCGCGAGACTGCCCCACAACTCATTAGCGGCGGTAATCGGGAACTCACAAAATCACAAAACCGAACGCGTGCATTCCTACAAGTGCAAAATGGATGCGATCACCGCTGCACCTTTTGCATTATTCCCTATGGGCGGGGGCAGGCCCGCTCGACGCCAGCAGGGGAAGTTGTCGCCCATGTGAAATCCCTCGTCGCGCAAGGTTATAAGGAAGTTGTTCTAACAGGGGTAGATTTATCCTCATGGGGCGGCGATCTGCCCGGGCAGCCCCCGCTAGGTGACCTCGTCCGCCGCGTGTTAAAACTTGTGCCTGACCTGCCCCGCCTTCGCCTGTCTTCTATCGATCCCGCAGAAATTGACCCGGCATTGTTTGAAGCGCTGACAACAGAAGCGCGGATGAAGCCTTATCTGCATCTTTCCCTTCAAGCGGGCGATAATATGATTTTAAAACGCATGAAGCGCCGCCATAGCCGCGAAGATGCGATAGAGCTTTGCACCAAGCTTAGAGCAGCGCGGCCTGAGTTCACATTTGGCGCCGATATTATCGCGGGTTTCCCCACGGAAGATGACGTCATGTTTGAAAATTCTAAAAATATCATTTCCGAGATTGGCATTCCTTGGCTGCATGTCTTCCCCTATTCCGCGCGTGAAGGCACGCCCGCGGCAAAAATGCCGCCCGTGGATGGCAAGACCATAAAGGCCCGCGCGAAACTTTTACGCCAAGAAGGCATTGCGGTTAAGACAGCACACCTTACGGCACGCATTGGCGATAAAGACATAGCGCTATTTGAAGAGACGGGTCTTGGGCGGCTCCCTGATTTTAGCCTTATCAAGGTGGACAATCCACCCAAAGCGGGTAGCTTGGCAGAGGTGGAAATCACTGGTGTTGACGGTGAACACGCAACGGGGGCTTTAGCACAAGAGCCGCATAGCGAGCGACAGGGACGTATAAATTGACTGAAAAGAATAAGAAACGCGGCTTCCTCTCTAAGCTTGGATTTAAGTCTAAAGACGAAAAACTTGCAGAGGCAGCCGCTGAGAAAGCGGCGCAGCAAAAACTTGTCGATGAGCAAATGGCCGCGCGAATGGCGGCGATTAATGCCGCCGCACTAAAATCTGCGCGGAAGCAAGATGAAGCGGAGTCCGGCGTTAGTGTTGATGCCGGAGAACAAGCTCGCATCGAGGCAGAAGAAAAACGTCAAGCCGAAATTCAGGCCGCAAAAGATGTCGCCCGTGCCAAACAGTTGGCTGAGGAAAAGGCGCGCAAAGAGGAAGAGGCGAAACGCCTGGCCGAAGAAGAGGCCGCGCGGCTAGTTGAAGCCAAAGCCCGCGCTGATGAATTAGAACGCCAAGAGGCCGAAGCCAAAGCCAGAGCCGAAGCCGAGGCTAAAGCCCGCGCCGAAAAAGAAGCTCGCATAAAGGCCGAAGAAAAAAAGGCGCTAGCTGAAGCTAAAGCAAAATCCGAAGCTGAGGCCGCGGCACTTAAAGCCAAACAAGACGCTGAAGCGAAGGCTCGCGCCATTGAGGAATCCAAGCGCCAAGCCGAAGACGCCAAGCGCTTAGCGGATGAAAAAGCCGCTGCAGAAAAGGCTGAACTTGAACGCTTAGAAGCCGAAGCGCTAGCGGCAGAAAAAGCTCAAGTGAAACGTCTGCGCGAAGAAGCTATGGAGGCCGAGCGCCGCGCCAAGGTTGCCGCTCAAGCCGCAGAACGCGAGGCAGCGGAACGGGAGGCCCGCGCCAAGGCGGCAGCGGAACGCGAGGCGAAACGCCGGCAAGATCTCATCGATCAAGGTATAGATCCTGATGCGCAGACAGATACTTTGGCTGAAGGTAACTTTCTAAAACGCATTACAAAGGGACTTTCCAAATCCACCTCCCGCATGACGGATCAGGTTTCCGCCGTCTTCAACAAACGTGTTCTGGATGAAGAGGCTCTGCAGGACCTGGAAGATATCCTCATTACATCAGATTTTGGCGTAGGCCCGGCGGCAAGAGTGACGGCCCTTTTGACGGAAGATAAATTTGATAAACAAGTCACAGATATGGAAGTTAAGATTGCCTTGGCTGACGTAATTTCAGACATTTTAACGCCCTTGGAAGTGCCTATCGTACTGACCTCAGCCAAACCGCAAATTATGCTTTTTGTAGGCGTAAACGGTTCAGGTAAAACAACCACATTAGGTAAGCTTGCCAAACGTTATCATGATCAAGGCAAAAAGGTTATGATCGCCGCAGGGGATACATTCCGCGCCGCCGCCGTCGAACAACTTACTGTCTGGAGCGAGCGAGCGGGCGCGAAAATCGTCTCCGGCAATTTAGGCTCAGACGCAGCCGGTCTCGTCTATGACGCCATTGAGCAAGCCAAGGCCGAAAATGTTGATATCTTGATGATCGATACGGCGGGCCGCTTACAAAACCGTACTGAATTGATGGATGAATTGGCCAAAGTCGTGCGCGTCATAAAAAAACAAGACCCCTCTGCCCCGCATCATTCCATCTTAGTTCTTGATGCTACAGTCGGGCAAAACGCCTTGATGCAGACTGAAGCCTTTCACCAAACAGCGGGTGTTACTGGCCTTGTCATGACCAAACTGGACGGCACCGCCAAAGGCGGTGTCCTCGTGGCGCTATCCGACAAATATAAACTCCCCATCCACGCCATCGGTATTGGTGAGCGGATAGAGGATTTGGAAAACTTCTCCGCGCCAGTTTTTGCAGCGGCCCTATCAGGTGTGGCCGACGCGATGATTGAGGGATGACAATTCCCGAAGGCTTTGCGCCTCACTTTCGTAAATCGCCACTCACCGATCCTTGGGAGCCGCTCTATTCGAGGCGCTCTGATAATGGAATTATCATTGGTCTGTTTGCGGATGAGCAGCACTGCAATTCTCGCGGCTTTGTTCATGGCGGACTAATCTCCGCACTTTCTGATAATGCCCTGGGACTCTCATGTGCGAGCCATTATGACCGCGATAAATTGGGCGGGCTCGTGACCATCAGCCTACATGTCGATTTCACCTCTTCAGTCAAAAAGGGCGACTGGATGGAATGTGTAACGCACGGTGTTTGCACGGGCCGAAACATAGCAACTGCACAAGGTCAGGTCATAGTAAATGGCAAAACTTGCGCGATGATTGGCGCAACCTTTAAAGTGCTGACAAAATCATAAGTCGCCTTTGAGCTATAATTCTTGCCATTAACTCATTCCTAAGGCACACCCCTCGAATGGAAAATAAAACACCTACACCTCCTAAAAAGCCAAGTAACTTCTGGATAGACTTTGGCCCGTTATTGGTATTTTTCGGAGCCTTTCAATATTTCAAACGCAGCCAACCGGAACAAGCCATGCTCTGGGCGGCGGGTATCTTTGCGGTAGTCGCTGTAATTGCGCTTTTGATTGGTTGGCTAAAATATAAGCATATTTCCAAGATGCTGATATTTTCAACGGTCATCATTGTTTTAACAGCGGCCTTGGCGATTTTCTCGGGCAATAAAACGATATTTTATATGAAACCAACGGTCATAAATATTCTGTTCGGTTTCGCCGTTATTGGCGGTATATTCATAAAAAAGAACGTGATTAAAATAATGATGGGCGAGGCCATAGAATTGCCGGATGCGCGGTGGGATACACTCGCCATGCGTTGGGGGCTTTTCTTTTTTGCGATGGCAGCGCTAAATGAATATATCTGGCGCACCCAGAGCGAAGACTTTTGGGCGACCTTTAAAGTTTTCGGATTTCTCCCAATTACCTTTATTTTCACACTAACCCAAATTCCCTTTATTCAAAAACATGGGAAAATGCGTACGGAATAACACCCCTAGCCTTGCCCCGGTGTTGGCAAATTCCAATACTCACAGGCCAGGCTAATGAGCTTGCTTTCCGCATGATGATAGTCCCCGTCAACAATTGCAACAGCATAAAGGGCGTCCAATATCTCTTCACAAAAAGGTGAGTCACCCAAAGCCATGACATGCCGCTTTGCATGTTCCTGAGGATCAATACCTCTCGCCCATTTAATAATTTCATCCCGGTGGAGAAAAAACCAATCCATCGCCATTTTCTTCGAATATATCATTTTTGGCGATATTGTCTCTTTCAGCGCTAAAGTACGCTCGACAAAGGTATCAACTTCTTCTTTATAAACACGGCCATCAGCAAGAATGACCACGCTAAATAGCGTCAGAATATTCGTCCATTTATGCGGTTCCACAAAATACCCCTATCATGCCCAATATATGAGATGCGTGTGTGAGCAAGTTTATGAATAGGCCATGAACGCTCTTCTAACGGTAAAAGCTTTAAGCATAGTGCCAGAATTCAGTTTTCGTCCCCGCTTTGCAATTGAACCTTACGCCAGCAATGCTATAAGCGCCGCAAATTACCAATTGAGGATTATCATGGCATCTTTGGACAGCTTTAACTGCGAACGCGAAATTAAAGTCCGCGGCGGAACTTATACTTATTACGACCTTGGCGAAGCCGAGAAAAACGGCCTGAGCGGCATTTCTAAGCTGCCGCGCTCTTTAAAGGTCTTGCTGGAAAATCTCTTGCGCCACGAAGATGGTACAACAGTTAAAAAAGAAGATATTCAAGCTATGGCGGATTGGCTGAAAACCAAGACCTCCACACATGAGATTGCTTACCGCCCTGCCCGCGTTTTGATGCAGGACTTTACCGGTGTTCCTGCCGTAGTTGATTTAGCCGCGATGCGCGATGCGATGGTCAATCTTGGCGGCGATGCCAATGCGATTAACCCACTTAATCCTGTTCACCTCGTTATCGACCATTCTGTGATGGTGGATTATTACGGCACCAAGACAGCCTTTAAGAAGAATGTTGAGCGCGAATATGAGCGTAATGGTGAGCGTTATGACTTCTTGAAATGGGGCCAAGAGGCCTTTGATAATTTCGCCGTTGTCCCTCCCGGAACTGGTATTTGTCACCAAGTCAACCTTGAGAACTTAGCACAAACAGTTTGGACAAAAACAGCAGACGGCAAAACATATGCCTTCCCTGATACGCTTGTTGGGACAGACTCACATACCACTATGATCAATGGCCTTTCTGTTCTTGGCTGGGGTGTTGGCGGAATTGAGGCCGAAGCAGCCATGCTTGGCCAGCCCATTTCCATGCTTATCCCCGAAGTTGTCGGTTTTGAACTGAAAGGGAAATTACCTGAAGGCGCGACAGCGACAGACTTAGTACTGCGCGTTGTGGAAATGCTGCGCAAAAAAGGCGTGGTTGGTAAATTCGTCGAATTTTATGGCCCGGGCCTTGACCACCTCTCGCTCGAAGATCAAGCGACACTTGCCAATATGGCCCCTGAATATGGCGCGACCTGCGGCTTTTTCCCGATCGATGATGACACGCTGAAATATCTTGAAGCGACAGGCCGCGATAAGCAGCGCATTGAGCTCGTCGAAGCCTATGCAAAACAGCAAGGCCTGTGGCGCGATGGAACAACACCGGAATATACGGATAGTATCGGATTGGATGTCAGCACTGTCATGCCGGCTATCTCTGGACCGAAACGTCCGCAAGACCGCTTTGATTTGAAAGGCGCTAATGTCCATTTTGCTAAAATCCTGCGTGATGAGTTTGGTAAAACTCCGACAGGCGACTCTGCTGTTCCTGTAAAGGGCCGCGATTTTAGCGTCGATCATGGTGACGTCTTCATCGCCGCGATTACCTCTTGCACCAATACGTCTAACCCGTCCGTTATGATGGCCGCTGGCTTAGTGGCTGAAAAAGCGAATAAGCTTGGCTTAACCGTTAAGCCTTGGGTCAAGACATCCCTCGCGCCCGGCTCTCAAGTCGTGGGTGAGTATCTTGAAAAGTCTAAGCTTCAAACAGAGCTGAACCAGCTTGGCTTTGATGTTGTCGGCTATGGCTGTACGACATGTATCGGAAATTCCGGCCCTCTTGCGCCTGAGCTTTCCGAGGCCATAGCAGAAGGCGACCTCGTCTCTTGTTCAGTCCTCTCGGGCAACCGTAACTTTGAAGGCCGTATTGGCCCGGATCTGAAAGCCAACTTCCTCGCCTCACCGCCGCTTGTGGTGGCCTATGCCTTGGCGGGATCGCTGCACCATGATTTTGATGCCGACCCATTAGGCGTCGATGCGGATGGCAATGATATTTACCTCAAGGACATCTGGCCAACATCCAAGGAAATTGCTGATGTTGTCCGCAAAGTCATCACGCGTAAAATGTTCGTCGAGCGTTATGGTGATCTTTATAAAGGCGATAAAGAGTGGCAGAAGATTAAAGTTACAGGCGGCGAGACTTATAATTGGGCCCCCGCTTCGACCTATGTACGTAACCCGCCCTATTTTGACGGCATGACAACTACGCCTGATGCGGTTGAAGATGTAAAGAATGCCAACATACTCGCGCTCCTTGGCGACTCTATCACAACTGACCATATCAGCCCCGCCGGCGCGATAAAGCATGACGGTCCTGCAGGGGATTACCTCTCAGCCCGCCAGGTGCCCAAGAATGAATTCAATTCATTCGGGTCTCGCCGAGGAAACCACGAAGTTATGATGCGCGGCACATTTGCTAATATCCGCATCAAAAATCTTATGGCCCCTGGCACAGAAGGCGGCGTGACGAAGCACATTCCATCCGGTGAAGTCATGAGCATCTTTGAAGCCGCAGAAAAATATGCTGCTGAAGATAAAGATCTTGTTGTCTTTGCAGGCGGACTTTACGGTAATGGCTCATCACGAGACTGGGCCGCCAAGGGCACAATCTTGCTAGGCGTTAAAGCTGTCATTGCTGAGAGCTTTGAGCGTATTCACCGCTCTAACCTTATTGGGATGGGCGTTTTGCCTCTTGAGTTCCAAGACGGTGATAGCTGGCAGTCACTTGGCCTTAAGGGTTCTGAGACAGTCTCAATCGCAAATATTGACGATCTGAAGCCTCGCGGAACGCTTGACGTAAAAATTGACTTCCCTGACGGGTCTTCAAAAACTGTTACCGCGAATGTTCGCATCGATACAGATAATGAGCATGAATATTACAAAAACGGTGGTATCCTTCACTACGTATTGCGGAACCTCGCGCGTGAGGCTCAAGCCGCATAATCGGCCTATATATTGACAAAATATTGACAAAAAAGCTCCGGAGTTTTGCTTCGGAGCTTTTTTATTTTAAATTGCTCTGTCCATACTATTTAAAAAACCCTTCATTGCATCAGTTCTTTCAATCGTGAAATCAATAAGGCTTTGGACACGGGCCGGGCAATGCAGATGAGCAGGGCGAACAATGTAGCCATCTAAATTGCGCCCCTCATAATCGTTAAGAACCGTCACGAGCTGTTTTTTCGAAATCGCATAATACGCCAAAAAATATGGCAAATAAATAATGCCTTGTCCAGCCAGCGCAAACTGCCTCAAATTCTCTCCACTATTTGTGGTTATACGGCCCTCAGGCGTAAATTCGTAAGCCTTGCCATTTTTGACAAAGTGCCATGTCGGACTGCGTGTATAGATTAAACAATTATGGTATTTTAAATCTTTAAGATCATTGAGCGGTTTATTGGCCTCTTTAAGATAGGACGGACTAGCGCATGCGACCATGCGAACTGAAGATAATTTTGTCCATTTATGTTGCCGATCTTCGGTTGGTTTTATACGAAAAGCGAGATCAAAGCCCTCTTCAACCAAGTCAATACTGCGTTCTGTCAGATGCAGATCAAGGGTAATGTCAGGATTTTCGTCCATAAATTGGGAAAATATCGGCGTCAAAAGATAAGAGCCAAATGTATCAGGAGCCGTAATACGAATATGGCCCGAAACCTTTTTTTCATCGCCGCGCAGACCTTCTTCGACAGTTTCAACGTCTGCTAATATCCGTTTGCAATGGTCATAATAGCTTTGGCCAGCCCCCGTTAACTGCAAAGCGCGTGGATTGCGCGATAGGAGCTGAACCCCCAAATAGCGCTCAAGGTCTGACAGCCCATGACTTACAGCAGACTTTGAAAGATGCAATTTTTCAGAAGCACGCGTGATTTGCCCCGTCTCCACAACGGCTACAAAAATTTCCATGCGCCTAAAACGGTCCATCACAGCCCCTTTATGTTTAATTTATCAGAACACGAAGTTCTTTTTTATATTCTTTTGTTTATTATTTTCAACACATAAGATAAATTAGCAAGTGATAACTTGCGGTCCGTTTGTCAGTTGCCCCACAACGGCTGGGAGGCGGGCCACCCCCATAAAAACAGGCGGCTCCCAATGGGGGCCGCCTGCATCATCCAAACGGGGCGCGATGTTTGGATATCGTTATTATGCAACTTTAATAGCTACGGATTGACCCGTTTTGCCAATAGGTTCGGCCCGTATTTCGATCCGTGAAATAATAGCGTCCGGCTTGACGGTCATAGATAAGCTCCTGGCCCTCTGCACCTTGGCGGATACGTGTAGGCTCGCCTACGGTTTTATCCTTTTGGCTGCCAGCATAGGCCCCGCCTGCGCCGCCAACAACTGCGCCGATCGCAGCGCCCGTAGAGGCATCGCCCGATCCGGTATTGTTCCCAATGACAGCACCTGCAACCGCACCAGCAGCCGCGCCAATAGCGGCCCCGCGTTCTGTATTACCCGTTGTTGTACAAGCGCTCAGTGCTGCAAGGCTTAGTGTAGCCGTGGTTATCGTAATGTGTTTTAACATATTAAACTCCTAATTAAGGCAGAAAAAAACTTCATGCCAAGGTGAGACGGCATGAAGCTCATATTAAAATGGGGCGAGATTGTGCCCTATTCAGTGACAATTTTGTTAGTATAAATGCGTCCCTCATATTCGAAGGTATATGTATCGACAGTTTCAAAATCGAGACTCGCATCAAAAAGTTCTGAATCGTCAACGTAATGGTTATAAAAAACCTGACCATCCTCATCTTGCACAGGGATGACATTAGCCGTTTCAACAGCAGCTAAAACCTGCGTGTTTTCTGACTTAACGGTCTTTGTATCAGCTGTGTTTTCGGCTGCGAACGCGGTCGGTGCGGCCATAAACAAGGCAACAAAACCAGTTGCAGATAGCGTTTTAAACGTCGTCATAGGAACCTCCATTGTTGTTTCCATGTGGAGGTAAACGGCAAGGCGCGGATTCCGTTCCCTAAAAAAATAGTCATAAATCGGACGGGGTTTTTAAAGGCGCCGTTCTATGGCGACGTGACAATACAGTTTAGAGGCGTTAGGTTTTTTAGAAAAATCGGAGCCTTTGCATGACCTATGATCTTCTTTTCAGCTTGGTAAACGCCTCTGTTATGCCCGCTTGGGCGCTTCTGATTTTTGCGCCAAAATGGAGCTTCACGGATAGGCTTGTCCACTCCATGTTCTACCCACTTCTGCTGGGCGCGGTTTATATTGGCGGTATGGTCATGGCGGCTATGGGGCACGGCGCAGAAGGCGGCGGCTTCACAAGCATAGAAGGTGTAAGGACTCTGTTCTCAACAGATGTCGGCATGATTATCGGCTGGACGCATTTTCTGGTGTTCGATTTATTCGTCGGAGCATGGGAGGCGAGAGATGCGCAAAGACGCGGGTTTAAGCATTGGATGTTAGTGCCGTGCCTGTTGCTAACATTTATGCTCGGGCCGATTGGGTTGTTCTTGTATCTGCTCTTGCGGAAGGTTACGGACAAGGGTCGATGGAGTTTGGCTGAGGGTTAAATTCTAGGTCCAGGCCAATGCGCTTGAGCATTGTTTTTATTTACAGTCATAGTCTCGCCCTCAGTGGCTCTTACTCTCACCGCGGGCACGTCTATATTTTGAAGACAATGCACATTCACCCCAAAATGGTCAGGTGCAGCGCGTTTATTATGAAAGACATAAATACCACAAATCGAACAGAAGTAGTGTTTCGCTACCTTCATATTCCATTGGTAAAGCGAGAGCTTATCTTCACCCGATATTATCGTGAGGGCAGTCTCAGGAGCTTTCAGCATGACGGCGTTCCGCATCACGCATAATGAACAGTCACATGTTGTGAACTCATCAAGAGAAGAGCTCAATTCAAACTGGATAGCACCACAGTGACAGTTACCTGAAATCAATTCCATATCAGTGCCTAAAATGACGCATCCCGGTAAACACCATCGCTATCCCTTGCTCATCAGCAGCCTTAATCACTTCATCATCGCGGATTGATCCACCCGGCTGAATGATGGCCGTGGCGCCCGCGGCGGCGGCGGCGAGCATGCCATCTGCGAAGGGGAAGAAGGCGTCTGAGGCACAGGCGCAGCCCTTAGTGCGCGGGGTATCCGAGCCCGCAGACTTCTGCGCGTCTTCAGCTTTGCGGGCGGCAATCCTCGCAGAATCGATACGGCTCATTTGGCCTGCGCCGATGCCTGCTGTGGAGCCGTCTTTGACATAAATAATCGCATTGGATTTAACATGCTTGGCGACTTTCCACGCCATGCGGAGGTCTGCCATTTCGGACATACTTGGCTTACGCTTGGTCACGACTTTCAAATCCTCATCCGAAACATAACCATTATCGCGGTCTTGGACGAGGATGCCGCCGGCAACATTTCTTTGTGTCATGGACGGCGCTTTCACATCTGGCAGGCCGCCCGCAATGAGGAGCCGCAAATTTTTCTTCTTGGCAAAGACAGCAACAGCGTCACCATCAGCGCTAGGCGCAATCACAACTTCGGTAAAGACTTTGACGATTTCTTTGGCTGTCGCCGCGTCAAGATTCCCGTTCAGCGCAACAATGCCGCCAAAGGCCGAAACAGGATCACAGGCATGGGCAGCCGTGTAAGCCTCAATATAGCTCTCGCCGACTGCTACGCCGCAAGGGTTCGCATGTTTAATAATCGCCACGGCTGGCTTGGCCCCTTGTGCATTATCCCCAAATTCTGCGACCAATTCATAAGCAGCATCGGTATCATTGATATTATTATAAGACAGTGCCTTGCCTTGTAGCTGCTCGGCAGTCGCAACGCCGGGACGGTTCGAGCCGTCTGAATAGAACGCCGCCGTTTGATGCGGATTCTCGCCATAACGTAGGGCCTGTTTCAGCGCTCCGCCTTGCGCGCGATAGGACGGCGCCGGGTCTTTGAGCGTATCCGCAAAATAATTGGCAATCGCGGCATCATAAGCGGCGGAACGTGCATAGGTTTTTGCCGCTAGTTTCTGGCGTAAGGTCCCGCTCGTCTGCCCCTTATTTGCATCCATATCCGCGAGCACAGCATCAACATCCTCAGCATCTGTACAGACCGCCACATGGGCATGGTTCTTGGCCGCCGCGCGTATCATGGCTGGCCCGCCAATATCGATATTCTCAACACACATCTCATAAGACCCGCCGCCTGCTACGGCTTGTTCAAACGGATAGAGATTTACGACGAGTAAATCGATAGAGAGGATACCATGATCATGCATCGCGTCTTTGTGAGAGGCCAAGTCACGGTCACACAATAATCCGCCATGCACCATAGGGTGCAAGGTTTTTACGCGGCCATCCATCATTTCCGGAAACTTTGTCAGCTCCGCGACATCTTTTACTGGAATACCTGCCGCTGTGATGGCTTTGTGAGTGCCGCCTGTAGAGACGAGCTTAACCCCCCGCTCATGCAAAGCCTGGGCTTGATCAAGCAAGCGGGATTTGTCTGAAACTGAAATCAATGCCCGCTTAACAGGCGCAAGACGGCTAGGATCAAACGGCGGAAGATCGGGATTGGGAGCGGGCATAGAGCGAATCCATTAGCTTAGTACATTTGCGCCGCCCGTAACATGAGAGGCGTTTTACGACAAGCCGCCATTGGGCTCATAATCTGGCAATAAGGCCTTAAGCGCTTTGCGAATGGCGGGCTTTTTGCGTTGGTCAATCGCGTCGAGTAAATTGTCAATTCGGCGCAACATTGAGGCCGGATCAGAGACATCTCCGGTGAATCTCATAACTCCCTTAACATAGGTAGTCTCCAATATTTCGTCGTCACCCGTAAGCGCCTCGGACATTTTTTCGCCGTCACGAAGATCCGTATATTCTATTTTTATATCCCGGTCCGGCACGAAACCTCTTAGACGAATAAGTTGACGCGCCAGCCGCGTAATATTGACAGGTTCGCCCATTTCCAAAACAAAGACAGACGCTTTGTTTTGAGATTGATTAGCGTTCAGTGCAGCAGCCTGAAGGACAAGCGCGGCCGCTTCTTCCGTTGTCATGAAATAGCGGTTTACGTCTTTATGGGTGACTGTCACAGGACCGCCCATCGCAATTTGATCTTCAAATAGAGGCACGACGGATCCCGCCGAGGCCAGGACATTACCAAACCTTACAGCGGACGCCGAAAGTAAAGATTGCTGAGCCTCAGAAGCCATTGTCAGCAATTCAACAATGCGCTTACTCGCGCCCATAATATTACTCGGGTCAACGGCTTTATCGGTAGAGACCAAAGTAAAACTTTTGGCCTTATACTTAACTGCCAGATCAATGATTGTTTTCGTGCCGCCAACATTATTTTTCAGCGTTTCTATCGGATTTGTTTCACCCAGAGGCACATGTTTAAATGCAGCTGCGTGTAGAATAATTTCAGGTTTATGCGTTTTGAATATCTCTTCCATGCAGGGCACATCACAGACATCGCCTAAATGCACACCCCATTGGGTGTCGCCCTCGTCCGGCAAAAGGTCTTGCATCAGCTGATCCAGTTTATAAAGATTATACTCTGAATTATCGACAAGAATCATTTTAGCGGGAGATAAAGCCGCGATTTGGCGTGATAGCTCTGAGCCAATAGAACCACCTGCCCCCGTGACCATAACCCGCCGTCCCGTCATGAGACGCTTAACAGGCGCAATATCTAAAGCTCTCGCTTCTCGGCCAATAAGGTCAGCCGCTTCAAATGGAGACAGTTTCTCGCCGGGATTACGCGCAATCCTGGCAAGAGGAGCCCCAATTTCCGATGCCGTTTTGACCAATTGATAGGCCTGGGCTCGGTCCGGAGCAACATCAGTGGCTAAAAGCATAGGCTTATTGTTCTTATCTAATCCCAGCCGCGCATAGACTTTTGGAAGCGTTTCCAAATTCCCCAAAACCGGCACACCACGGATGGACCGCCCTTGATAGCTGTCATCTGTCTCGATCAAGCCCCGTATATTATATCCCGGACCGCCGCTTTGCCGAAAACTATCTCGCAAATACGTATAAAGAGAGGCCCCACTGCCGATCAAAATAGCGTCTTTCCGGTCCGCTCCGTAATTATTAAATAATCCGCGAATATCACCATTTTGGAACAACATCACCACGAGACGGGAGAAACAGAGCAGAACAAAAAACAGCGCGCCAGAAATTAAAGGCGCTGACCTTGGGAAATGTTCAGCCCTGTCCACAAAGAGAAACAAAATAAGGGGCGTTAAAATGACGGCTAAGAATACGCCTTCAAGAAGTTTGCGAATATCTGAAATCGAGGTAAAGCGCCAAATCGCTCTATGAACACCCAAGGACACCCAGAGCACAATCACAAGTCCAACCATGACAAAGCCGGCATTCTCATCGACATTATTAGGTATGGTTTTGTTGAGAAAGTCATAGCGCCATTGGATAGCGCCATACATACAAAGCCCGCCCAATATGGCGTCAAAGAAGACGACTGCTGTTTTTGTCAGCCAAGGCACGCGCGTCAGGCTCATTTTCGGGCCTCTAATTTACGAAATGACCAGCGCACGCGGTTACTGCGCGTTTCTCCGTCACTGTCGCAAAAAGCATGACCGGAGATAATAATTTGCTGACATTTTACAGGCCGATGCCCTGCGCCCAAATAAACAGAATCCTCAAGGCTTAAGGGCCCGCCATCCGTGCGGAAACGCCAGCCCGCTTTGCCATTTTGAACTAATAATGCGCTTTGCTGATCTTGTGATAAGCTGACCCGAACATCAGGATGAAAATGAAAGCTGATTTGAAAAGGCTTCTCCGCATTACTAAGCGGCACAGCCCCTAAGGGCACAAATAAGCTGTCTTCGCCGCGAATGTCATCACCTTCTACAGACATATAAAACCGGCGGCGGTGAGAAAGCCCCGTCTCTTCGCGGTAGCCATCATGAGACGTTTCAAGCCACGTGCCTGAAACTTGTTCTTTGCGCGTTGCGCTCACCGAGCAAGCAGAAACAGCGACGGCTTCGCCCAGATATTTCGTCCCGAGGCCTTCTTTAAGAAGGCGCCCGGCTGATTGTTTATCCAGCGTGAGGCTGCTATGTGCGGCTGTTGCTCTGACAGGTCTGCGAAAATTCAACGGCTGCCGCGCGTTCCATCCACAATTTACAACCAACCGTCCGATCTGGGTGGAAAGCTCAAAAGCCAGTGGGGCCAAATGCGCCTGAGTATCAAAGGGGCGGGGGCTAGTTTCACCTGTATCGACCACCAAAACCGTACCTTCGGCTTCGATACGTTGATATCCCGTATGCGGGCAATAACCAAAAGGCTTGGACGTTGTTTTAGGGGCTGCTTTTTTAAGCGTAGCAAGCCTAGCGAGGTCACATTCGCCGCTACCATTAAAACTCACAAGTTTTCCGTCAGCCGCTGTAAAAAACGGGACTATGGGAGCCAAACGGTCAATCGCGCGGCTCATGGCACGAGATCCTTCAACCCCGCGTGACTCCAGCATACTATCCAAAGTCAGCAATATTTCGAGCGCTTCTACGGCTTGAGCCGGTGAGCGGGAGATATGACCACCATCTGGCAGTATTTGAAGCTCTATTTCGTCGTCCAGCCAATCAAGACCGCGGCCTAAAAATCCATCAGACTTATCTTTAAGCCGCGCTCCGCCCATCGCCAAAACCGCCGCGGCTTTCAGGCGTGAAAGCCCCGGACTTGTGCGGCGATATGTTTTGCGAAGACGTTTGAGCTGACGCAAGACCGAGGATCTGCGCAATTGCGCTGTTTCAGAAAGGTTATCACCACTCAGCAAGGGCGACCAAACTGCTAGCCAATGAAATAATCTGTCTGACAATATATCCGGAGACCAGGCAAAATGGTTCCATTTTCCATAGACAGATATCCACTTATCAATGAGGCTTCTGGCCCGAATAGCCGCATTTTTGTCTTTGGACACCGCGAAATGATTTAGCCATGAAAACCCGTGTAGCCATGTTGCAAATCGTGTGGACGGCACAGCAACTGTCCAAGGGTCTCCCTGTCCGCCAACATCTAATGTCTGGCTGGCATAATCAAAATGGCCTTTAAGAAGGCTATCGGCTTTTTTCTTGTCTCCATAAAGATAAGAGGGACGTATATCATGAAAAACGGTAGGTTTTCCCGCTGTCATATTCACGGCCCGTAGAGGTCCGCCCATATCGACAGCCCAGCGCTTATAATGATAAATCGCCCCGGCCTTTAAAAGCTGTGATAACGGAATGCGCCGCGACATTATGGGATCCGACTCTAGGGTCTGTGGACAATTAAGGTTGAGTTAAGACGGGTACGATTTTGAACGAATTTGAGGCGCATACCGCAAGGTGGTGTTTGCACCACCGAGGATGTGCAACGTAAAAGTCGTTCGAAAGCGCCCCGCCGCGTAGCGGTATGGACAAAATCACCTATTTTGTCGTCGAAAACCCTCGCCGTGCGGACGCACGCCTTCGAATTTTCTTCTAAAACTATGTGATTTTGTCTCATATCTTAATCTTAACCTTAATTGTCCACAGACCCTAAGCTTAAGCGACCTTTGAGGTCGCCATGGATTGATGTCTTAATGCCGCTATGTTTTCAGAATAACTTCCCGTGCCTTTAAACACGGCACTGCCAGCCACAAGTGCTGTAGCGCCCGCCGCAATACATTGCTGTGATGTAACAGGGTTCACACCGCCATCAACTTCTAGGATGATATCCCGTCCGCTGGCCTTTATTTTATCGGCCAATATTTTTATTTTATCCAATTGAGACGAAATAAAGCTCTGACCTCCAAAACCCGGATTTACGCTCATCACCAAGATAAGGTCCAGCTCATCAATAACAGGATCAACAACATCGGGATGGGTGCCGGGATTAAGAACCAATCCCGCTTTTGCCCCGCCGGCCTTAATCGCTTGAAGTGTGCGGTGTAGATGCGGCCCAGCATCGGGATGAACACTCACATAATCAGCCCCGGCATCAATAAAAGCCTGGATCAGTGGGTCTGCAGGCGCGATCATAAGATGCACGTCAAAAGGTTTTTCGGTGTGGGGTTTTAGAGCCTTTACGACCATTGGCCCTATGGTCAGGTTTGGCACATAATGACCGTCCATGACGTCAATATGAATCATATCCGCACCTGCCGCATCAATAGCGCGAACTTCAGCACCGAGATCCGCAAAATCAGCTGATAAAATGGATGGAGATATAAGAATGTTGTTTGGCATAAGGTTCATTATCAGCCGCGCTGCACCTAAGCAAGCGGAGTCGCTCATTGAGCGAACCCATAAAAAAACCCACCGCGGTCAGAGCCGGGCGGGTTTTTAAAATTTAGGCCAAATTACTTACGAATTGGCAGATAATCTGTCGCTGTGTAAGTGCCTTCAGACGTGTAACCGTAAGATGGAGCTGTCGTAGCCGCATCACCGGTGTAAAGCTCAACTGAGCTTCCTGTATAAGATGATACAGATCCGCCCTGCATACATGTGCCATCAGACTGGGCCGTCGTGCCAGCTGGGCAATTTGCCGGAGCCGTTGTGCTTGAGCTGTAAGTGGAGGATGAGCTGAAGCTGTCATATGTACCAGGAAGCGTCGGTGCTGAATAGCTTGTAGACCCTTGCAAACATGTTCCGTCTGATTGAGCCGTCGTTCCAGCCGGACAATCTGCAGGCATAGATGACGTCATTGACGAAGATGAAGAATATGATGTTGAACTACCATAGCTACCTGTCGGCGCTGCATAAGTCGTTGAAGAGCCGTAGCTAGACTGCATACATGTGCCGTCTGATTGGGCTGTTGTTCCGGCGGGGCAGTTTGCTGGCGCTTGCGTGTAAGTCGGCGCGGGCGCAGCATAAGTCGGAGCCGCCTGATACTGAACCGGAGCCGGCTGTGTATAGACAGTTGTCGGCTGAGGTGCACAAGTGCCCATTTGAGCGCAATCAACATAGATAGGGCCCGGCGCCACATGCATTGGAGCAGAATGTGTTACCGTGTTACCATAACGTGAGGATGTTTGACCCATCGGCGCAGGCGCTACGCAGGCCTGGCCACAATTGCGGCCGCTTTCGTAATCATAGACGTTAGCATAACGCGAAGATTGCGCATTTGCAGACGCTGTCACTGACAGGCCCGCTAGAGTCATCGCAGCAATTGCGCTGGACTTTAAGATTGTGTTCGTGCTCATTCGGAGCCTCCCATATTGAAACATTACAAAGCTCAGTTGCAAAGAATAGACCAAAACAAGGTTAATGTAGCCTTACTTTAGCAGTTTTTATTCTTCGCGCCCAAGCTGCGCCATAAAAAAGCCGTCCATACCCCCCTTATCCTCCAGATAATATGGTAAGGACCTTAAGCCGCCTTTGAAAAATGAAGCCTCAGGCAGAGCCAATTCAGGCGTCTCTAAAATCGGAATAAGGCGAAATTCCGGCACGTTTTGTAAAAATTTATCTACGCGCGGCTGTCCTTCAACAGGTTGCAGCGAACAAGTACAATAAAAAAGCGTGCCGCCGGGGGCCGTAAACTGTCCTGCTTTGGGCAATAACTTATCTTGTAGGCGAACAAGATTAGAAACGTCTTTGGGAGTTTTATTATAAAGAACGTCGGGGTGACGCCTGAATGTGCCTGTGGCCGAACAGGGCGCATCAAGCAAAACAATGTCAAATTCAGCTGCTTTGGGAGACCATTCGAGCGCATCCGCACAAATAATTTCGGCCTCTAATTTCGTCCGGAATAAATTATCCTCAAGCCGCTTTAGACGCGCCTCAGATTTATCCACAGACGTCACAATTGCGCCTTTGGCGGCAAGTTGGAGTGTCTTACCGCCCGGGGCCGCACAAAGATCAAGTACGCGTTTCCCCCTAACATCCCTTAGCAATTGCACTGGCAGACTTGCTGCAATATCCTGTGCCCACCATTCTCCGTGCTCAAATCCCTCCAGCGCTGTGACATCACCGATTTTGCTGAGCCTAACAGTCTCGGCTCCTATTTTGATGCCTCCCAGTTTTTCAGCCCATCCGGCCGCATCGGACTTAACTGTAAGATCAAGAATAGGATCTTTCATAAGCTGGACAGCCATTTTTCGCCCGGCTTGACGACCGTAGACACGTTCCCATTCCCCTCTAAGCCATCCCGGAATATTGACCTTGGGAGGCTGCGAACCCGCATATTTCTGGCCCTCTTTAACAATATTACGCAAAACAGCATTGGCCATATTGGCAAAGCCCTTTGAAGAGCCGCGTGATTTCAGCATCGCGACCGTCTCGCCCACAGCTGCATGAGGCGGCGTTCCCAGATATAAGAGCTGTGCGGTGGCCGTTTGCAAAGCAGCATAGACCAGCTTTGTAGGCCGTTGACGCACAAATGGTTTTAAGGCAGCATCAATTTGGCCCATGCGCCGAAATGTCGTGGCCGCGATTAATCTCGCAAAAGCGCGGTCGCGAGGCTCCAAAGTTTGATAATCGGTCTGCCCTGCCAAAACCTGTTCCAGTGGGTTATTGTTCTCTAAAACCTCTTTGACCGCAAAAGCCGCGACCCGTCGCGATGTCAATGCATTGCTATCTCGGGGAGCCAGCCTACTCTCGGTAGAGCTTTTTAGTGTGTCTTTTTCTGCCATGGCGCGCCCCTACATCAAAAACAGCAGCACGTCACGGCGTTAAACATAGTAAATGAATTCCAAAGACGGGCTTAATCAATTTCTAAGGCTCATAGTGTATCAACATGGTTCACATGCATCGGGAGAGGTCTTGGCGCGTGTGAGGTCAAGCGGTAATAGGTTTGACGAATAGCATCGGGACGGCTAGCTCGCGCGTATGAACACTATGATTGAGCATGCTGCCCCCGGAAAAAAGCTAAGCCCAGCCGCAAAGCGGGCTTTAGAAGAAGCTGCCGAGCGCCGCAAGGCACAAGAGAAGCTTGATGCTAATCGTCCCCCTGAAACTGCCGGACCAAAAGGTGCGGAACCCACGCGCTTCGGCGATTGGGAACGCGGCGGGATTGCCTACGACTTTTAGGTCCCTCGCCTTTTTCGCATCACTAAAAGAGTAATGCCCTGCCGAAGGTAGGGTGAATGAGGTGGAATTTATGGGCCTTTGCCCGAAAAACGTGGGAGACGCAAAAATGCGTATCAAGTTTAAAATATTAGCGGCTATCAGCAGCTTAAGCCTGGCAGCCTTTGCAAGCCCAGCACTTGCAGGAGGGTGCATGAACGGCGCGCCAAACTGCAATATGGGCGTCAAAGTTATTCCGTCATCCCCCGCACAATTCGGGCCTATGACAGTACATACCGCACATCCTATGGGTCATTTGCGTCAAGTTGATTTTCAGCGTGCGCCGAATGTGTCTATAACGCGCGTTCATGGTATGGGGCCAACAGCCAGTCTTTCAGATGCGCCTAGCGGATTCACAAATGGATGTTTTCCGACATCGACCAATTATTGCCGATCAGATGTCGGTACGCCCGTCTCAGTTGAGATGGCCCCACAACCTGTTATAGCTCAGCCCGTTGTGGCTCAGCCATATGTAGCACCTGCGCCTCAGCCAATGCGCACAGTGATTGGCCAAGGTTATGACGCATCGAAATTTGCGCCGCGCCAATATGGGGACAATACGTTTACGCCGGGCATCGTACATGCACCGACATCATATGTGGATCGTTCGCCAAACAATGCACAGGCCGCGCTTAATTCGGGCCGCGCTGTCGCGCAACCTCTCGCTAATGGCGGTATGACGCCGGCTTATGGCATGACGACGCCTCTCCAAGCCGCGCCTATGCAGCAACGTGTTGTTACGCTTCCGGGCACAATGGCCCCTAATGTGGGTGTGGGAATGGGTATGAGAATGGCGCCGGCTATGCCAATGGCCCGACCCGTAGCAATGGGCCGTCAAGCAACAGCCCCTGTTCTGACACAGAACGGCACATATGCCTCTAATGTCGGGACGGACGGCTCTTACTGGGAGAAAGTCTCAGGCCCGACCATGTTTGGCAACACAATGGCAACGCAAGTTATTTGTAAACGTAAACTACCAACACAAGTGGTCAACCCGGTTGTGAACGTGCCTTATGCTGTGCCAACGCCTGTTCCGACATGCGGTCCTGCAACTGGCGGGGCTCACCCTCACCAAGGGCATCAGCACCCGAATTACGCGCTTTACGGCCATCCTCAGGGGCGTTGGACTCAGTAATAATAATTAAAACACTGTCTTCTTTATCGTGGGGAAGACCTGAAGAAAGCGGCTCTCACATGGATGTGAAGGCCGCTTTTTAGTTTGAATTACAAATAGTCTCTCAAAAAACGACTAAGAGTGTCGATTTTTTTGAGGCTTTTTTATTTTTTGAGATGCAATTCAAACTAAGGTGCACTCACCTTAAGCGGCCCGGCCTCGTGCAATTCAAAGGCATTGTGAAGTGCCCTCACCGCGAGCTCAGTATATTCCGCGTCGATCAGCACGGAAATTTTAATTTCGGATGTCGCGATAACCTCTATATTAATGCCCCGTTCTGCCAAGGCTTCGAACATGGTTTGCGCCACTCCAGTATGACTGCGCATGCCAATGCCGACGACAGAAACTTTAGTCACATTATCATCAGATTTAATATCACCAAACCCGATTATATCTTTCGAAGCTTCCAAAGCTTTGAGCGCCTTATCAAGATCCCGCTTACCGACGGTAAAGGTCAAATTCGCTTTATTATCAGAGCGCGAAATCCCTTGGACGATCATATCCACAATAATATTGGCATCTGACATCGCGCCGCAGACTTTGGCGACCATACCCGGCGTATCAGCCAAGCTAAGCAATGTGATTTGAGCTTCGTCGCGCGAATAGGCGACCCCTGAGACAACACGTTCTTCCATGGTTTCATCCTCGTTACAAACTAGAGTTCCGGGGTTTACGTCCCCGGCTTCGGCCATCGACGTCAGAACGCGGATAGGCAGATTATAATTCATAGCCAATTCGACAGAGCGGGTTTGCAGAACCTTGGCCCCTAAGGACGCCAGCTCCAACATCTCCTCAAATGCGATGCGGTTTAGCCGTCTGGCATCTTTGGCAATACGCGGGTCTGTTGTGTAGATACCATCCACATCGGTATAAATATCACATCGGTCCGCCTTTAGCGCTACGGCCAGAGCCACAGCCGATGTATCTGATCCGCCTCGGCCCAATGTCGAAATACGGCCATCATCACTGATGCCTTGGAAACCAGCGACGACGGCTACATTTCCACTTTCCATAGAAGGGCCGATGGCCGAACTTTCAATTTCAGCGATGCGAGCTTTTGAGTGGGCCATATCTGTGCGCAACGGGATTTGCCATCCAAGCCAGGACCGGGCTTTAACGCCGCGGCGGCGAAGGGCAATTGAGAGTAATCCGGATGTGACTTGCTCGCCCGTGGCAACAATAGAATCATATTCGTCTTCAATCGCGCCGCCATGAACATCTTCATTACCGATACGGTCAGCATCAAGTTCATCGACAAGCCCAACAAGACGGTTTGTCTCGCCGGACATGGCGGAAACAACTACAGCCACTTCATGGCCGGCTTTGACCTCAGCTTCAACCAATCTGGAGACATGACGAATACGTTCCAAATTGGCAACAGATGTGCCCCCGAATTTCATGACGATACGCGCCATTGGTAAACCCTCATTAAATAATCGCGCTACATACGCGCACAGGGATTTTTTTCAAGAGAAAGAATTTATTCGCCTAAAGAGCTTATAAGCCCCGCGTAACATTTGGCACTGGGGTTATCATCAAGATACCTCAGGACTTGAAAATCCAGCAGGGTATATTTCAAGCGGCGTTAAGCTGACGGAAGGCCGCCCTAATCAAAAGTCTAAGCTGCGTGTTGAGCGTCGCCCGTTTTGTGCTTACGCCTGTTCAGCCTTTCGGACACGTAATCCCGGACATCCGATTTGTTCATAATCGCTGTCACGCCAAGGTCTTCAGCGCTTTTAAGGTGTTGGCTTGAAATACAAGATGATATGATAATAATTTTAGCCTTGCCGCATAAGGGTTTTAGCAGTGGCAGTGTTTCAAGAGCGTTTTTAAACGGCGTAAAACGATCATCTAAAAAGATATAGTCATATGTTTCAGAGCCAAGCGCCGCTTTAGCGGTATCAATATCAAGTGCGCTTGTGAGCATAACGGGACCTCCGATACCTGCTGTTATATAGCAGTTCAGGATTTTATGCTCTATAGCGTCGTCATCTATCAATAAAAGTTTCATCACAACCTACATTCTTATAGGAAGAGGATAGTATGTTTGCGTTACGAATAAGCAAAAAAACACGGTTAAAATTGGTTTAAATTTAAGGCTGAATGTCCACTATAACGGCTTTTTACAGCTCGCCTAAGCTTTAGTGGCATTTAAAGAAAAGTTAAATTCAGATCCCTTTTCACGGCGCGGATTAAGCTCAATCCGGCCGCCATGGAGCGTAATAATACGTTGGCAAAGGGCCAGTCCGATACCTGTGCCTTCCCTGTGGGATTGAAGCTTAGAGCGGCCAAAGAGATCAAAGACATGCGGCGCAAATTCTTTATTAATACCAACGCCATTATCGGCAAAGCTTAAATGCCACTGTCCTTGCCGTTTTGACGCTGTGATGTCGATGATGACTGGAACAGAATGGTCCCGATATTTTATCGCGTTTTCAACAAGATTACTGACCACTTGGGTCAATAAAGCGCGGTCTCCGCGCACATGAATTAAATCATCAGGACATTTTATGACGCCACCGCATGCTTGGAGGTCTGACATATTAAGCTGCGCAACATGGTCTATCACAGATGATAAATTGACTGGGTCAAGATGCGCCGTCCCGGGAGAGGAGCGCATAAATTTAAGAAAACTTCTGATCAGGCTATGCATATTATCCACGCCGTCTCTTATCTTATTGATATAAGCCTGCCCTTCAGGCGCGAGGCTTTGGCCATGCTCGACTTGAAGCAGCTCCGCAAAGACAGAGATATGCCTTAAAGGCGTCTGTAAATCATGCGAGGTTAAAGAGGCAAAATCATCTAGATTTTTATTGATGGATTCTAAGATAGCCTCTTTTTCTTTAAGTTCTGTAATATCTGTGGAGACAACCAAAATACGGCTCTCACCGGTCAACGGGTCATTAAACGGAATTTTATCAGTCTGCGTCCAGCCCGGCTCACCCTCATTGGGTGTGTAGCGCTCAACAATACCCAAGAGCGGTTCTCCGGTATTGATAACTTTGAGGTCATCATCGTGGTAAGCTTTGGCACTGTCACCGAATAAATCATAGGTATTCTGCCCTTCAACGCTCTCAACATCCATACCCATAGATTCAGCTGCCGTCGCATTGAGCTTGAGTATAGTGTTTTTATCATCTTTATACCACACTTTGGACGGCATCGAATCCAAGACAATGCGCATTTCGGCTTGCATGATTTCGAGCGCCTTATTACGTGCTTCTAACTCAAGGGTAAGGGTGCGCTGCTCGGTGACATCGCGGGCCAATGACTGATATTCGATAAGTTGCGAGAACTCATCAAATAGGGCGATTATGATCCATTCCAAATGTAGAGCCGTACCGTCACTTTTTATGCGGGAGCTGTTTATTGTAGCGCGAGGGGCTTCTGGTGACAGGGCTGAAAGCTTATCCTGTAACGGCCCGCGCTGCTCTTCTTGAACGACGTCGAATAGAGGCTTTCCTATAAAGTCTTTTTCTTGACCTTGAAAAAACTCGGCAAACATTCTGTTGACATAGGAGAGCGAAAATTCCGGCGAAAACCGGCAAATTAGCTCAGGGTGCGTATCCAAAATCGAATTATATTTATGTTGCATAACCGGCCAAGATAAAAACTTAAATAAAGCGAGAGTCGTAAATATGCTAATATGGTTTCTATTTGCCTAAAATAAGCGCCCTATTGATATAGGCTGTGCCACCTTCTAAGAGACCTACGAATTTGAGGACGACACATGGCTCATACACATAGCCCGCCTGAGACACTCAAAACTGTTTCCGTGGACCCAGCTGAAATGAAGAGCTTTTCCCGCATGGCGGCGGATTGGTGGGACCCATCGGGCCCGTTTAAGCCGCTACACATTATGAATGGAGCGCGGCTTGGTTTTATTAAAGACACGCTCTGTGAGCATTTCCACCGCGATCCTAATTCCGAACTCCCGCTCAAGGGCTTACGCATTTTAGATATAGGTTGCGGAGGCGGCTTATTATGCGAGCCCTTAACACGCCTTGGCGCGAGAATGACAGGGGTGGATGCTTTAGAGCGCAACCTTAAAACAGCCAAAACCCATGCTGAGCAAATGGGTCTGGACATTGATTATCGACATGGAACCATCGAACAGATGGTGGCTGCATCGGAAAAAAAGAGCGGTGATATACCTTTTGATGCTGTCCTAAATATGGAGGTCATTGAACATGTCGCGAACCCACCTGAGTTCATGAAAGATTGCGGAGCGATGGTTCGAGAAGGCGGTATTATGTTCTGCTCAACAATAAACCGCACGCTCAAAGCCTTTACCTTTGCTATATTAGGCGCAGAATATATTTTAGGCTGGCTCCCAAAAGGCACGCATCAATATCGTAAATTCGTTAAACCAGAAGAAATTCAGACGTGGCTTAAATCTGCAGGCCTGTCTCCACAACCCGGCATTGGCATGAGTCTAAACCCTGTGACTAGCCACTGGCGCTTCTCAGATGATCTCTCTATTAATTACGTAACGGTCGCAACAGCTTAATAAATAGTGTTAATAAGTCTTAAAGCACACTCTTAACCCCTTCAGATTTAATTCAGAAGACCTTCCTTATTTATGACATATTGCTGTTACATAACAACAATATAGGAAGTTAACAGGCGTTAACCATAATGGGTTTTATTTAATGGAACCGTATCAATCGCGTAAGCGTTATGGGTTTATTAACGTAGTCTTTTAAGGAGGCAATTATGTTACCGACTAAAATAAAAATGGCGAAATTATCTCGTTTCCGAGCTCCAACGACACGCATTTTATATGGTGAGCGCCTTAAAGACGTCACTCAAATACAGGCCTCTGTCCTAAAGCATGGGCTCTTAAGCCCCCTCTTAGTCGTGTCCCGCGGACAAAAGCTTATCGTTGTCGATGGCAAAAAGAGACTTTCCGCCCTCCGCCGTATGAGATTTTCTGGTGACCTGCCCCGCTCGCTCGTGCGCGTCCCCTATATTCTCGTCAACCACGAGGAGGGGAAATATGAGAAAAACGACGCTGAGACGCCTGTTAAAAAACTACGCCCTATGAACCTTTTATCGAACCAGGAACGTTTCGAAGAAGTCACGAAGCTTCGCCATAAAGGTTATGGCCTGATGGAAATTGCCTCAGAGCTTTATGTTTCGAAATCCTGCGTCAAAGACCTACTGCGCGTCGCTCTCCTCTCTCCGCGTTTGCGACAGGCTTATTTTGGCGGCACAATTTCTATTGAACAAGCGCGTGCTTTTGCAAGCCTTCCCAATACGGATGCGCAGGATCAACTCCTCATCGCTTTGGGGCCATTCGCGGATGCTCCTGAAATCTTAAAGGCGATCGAAAATGGAGAAACCGTCATTGAAATGGCAGATGACAATGTGATTATATTGCCAAGTCGTCGTCCACTCACGCCTTATCGTGCGGGCCCGGAAACGATTGCCGCCTAGTGTCTGTGGACAACTAAGGTTGAGTTAAGACAGGTACGATTTTAAACGAGTTTGAGGCGCAGACCGCAAGGTGGTGTTTGCACCACCGAGGATGTGCAACGTAAAAGTCGTTAAAAAGCGCACCGCCGCGTCGCGGTATGGACAAAATCACCTATTTTGTCGTCGAAAACCCTCGCCGTGCGGACGCACGCCTTCAATTTTCTTCTAAAACTATGAGATTTTTGTCTCATATCTTAATCTTAACCTTAGTTGTCCCCAGACCCTAGTTGACTTTCTTTTTGGGTTTAGGCGCAAGGACGTCAGGCAAAGGCGCTATGCCGACGCCTTCATCCCTTAACTCTTCAGCCTCTTTAGCGCTCGCTTCGCCGTAAATCGGGCGCTCTTCTTTTTCGCCGTAGTGAATAGCCCTCGCTTCATCCGCAAATTTCTCCCCAACATAGTCACATTTATCTTCTATTTCTTTGCGAATAGTCTGAGCCGCTGCGTTCATCATGGCGAGCGCCTCTTTGCGCTTCGTTTGAGCCGCAGCTTTCTTGCGAGACGTCGAAACGTTTGGAGCCATAATCGCTTTCTCGACCTTGGCAGACCCGCAATGGGGACACTGCACAAGCCGTTTCTCACGCTGGGCGTCATAATCCTTTGAGCTTGAAAACCAAGCTTCAAATTCATGGTCATGCCGACATATGAGGTTATATTTTATCATGTGATATAATCGGGGTTATGATTCCAAGCAGGAAGTCTGCTGCGGGCCTCTGCCACATCTTTAAGATCTATATCCGCTAAGAGAATACCCGGCGCGTCATGATACAAATGAGCGCGAACACCGCCCCAAGGCCCAATAATCATGGAATGACCATAAGTGGAACGCCCATCTTCATGCTGGCCGCCTTGAGCGGGCGCTATCACAAAACTGCCCGTTTCTATAGCGCGGGCTCTTAACAAAACCTCCCAATGGGCCTCTCCTGTGGGTTTTGTGAAAGCCGCCGGAACCGCAATTATATCTGCGCCGGCCTGTCCATAATATCTGTAAAGACCGGGAAAGCGAAGATCATAACAGACTGACAAGCCCAGCTTCGCCCCCTCGATAGTGGCCATCACGGCCATGTCGCCGCGGTCATAAACGCGGCTCTCTTTCCACGTTTCTTCTTTTGAAACCGTGACATCAAAGAGGTGTATTTTGTCATAGCGGGCGGTGATCGCGCCCGAAGGATCGAATAAATAAGAGCGATTCACGGCACGCCTTTCGCCCGTTTTTACGGCCAGAGACCCTATGAGGAGATCAATGTTTAAATCATGTGACAGACGGCCAAAGTGCCGAATGCCTCGATCACGCTCCTCTTCATTTATGACCTCAAAAAGGCGATTTGAGGATCGCTGCAGGATATGTGTCATTTCAGGCGTTGCAATAAATGTCGCGCCTTCATCAGCCGCGCGGCGTATCAATGTCTCTGCAGCCTTCAAATTCGCGTCAATATCAACGCCAGACCTCATCTGTATGGCCGCAATACGCACTTAGGGTCTGTGGACAATTAGGTTTGAGTTAAGACGGGAGCGATTTTGAACGAATTTTAGGCGCAAACCGCAAGGTGGTGTCTGCACCACCGAGGACTTGCAACGCGAAAGTCGCTCAAAAGCGCCCCGCCGCGTCGCGGTCTGGATAAAATCACCTATTTTGTCGTCGAAAACCCTCGCCGCGCGGACGCGCGCCTTCGGGGTTTCTCCTAAAACTATGTGATTTTGTCTCATATCTTAATCTCAACCCTAATGGTCCACAGACCCTAGGTAAGCAATGGGTCCAGACCGCCTTTAGCGTCAAGCGCATATAAATCATCACATCCGCCAATATGTTTTCCATCAATAAATATTTGCGGAAATGTATTTGCGCCTTGGGCGCGTGACCTCATCTCGGCGCGAATCTTACTATCCATATAGGCCGGAATATCGATAAATTCAGCGCCTTTGCTTTTTAGCAGCGCTTTGGCGCGCGAACAAAATGGACACATCATTTTCGTATAGATTTCAATTTTGGCCATCACCATTATCCTTAAAGTGTTTCAGCCCTTATGTAGGAAGTGGGGCGGCTTTGACAACCCGAGCTAATGTCAGGGCGCAGACTTTTGCCGCGCCCGCTCTCTTAAGCGTTCTCGCACAAGCCTCCAACGTTGCACCGGTTGTCATAACATCGTCAATCAACACGATATTAGCGTCTTTAAGCCGGGGCAGAGCGGGCTCCCTGACGCTAAAAGCTCCCTGAACATTTCTACGGCGGGACGCGGCTGAGCGGCCACCTTGGCTTGAGGTGGCGCGGTGGCGCATGAGGATATCCGGATCAAATGCCGGAGCAGATATTTTAGACAGCGCTCTTGCCAGTAAGGCGGATTGATTATACCGGCGCTTAACCCGCCGCGTAAGGTGCAGCGGAACTGGAACAAGATAATCGGCATCCTTTAAAACAGTCCGCCCAGCGCGGCGCATATGTGCTGCAAATATCTTAAGCCCTTCCGTCCGTCCGCCATGTTTAAATCCCAGAACTAAAGACCTTGAGATATCATCATATTTAAATCCCGCCCGCCCCATATCATAAGCAGGTTTTTTAATAGAGCACCGCCCGCAAAGCGCGAAACTCCCCTCATCAAATTCAAAAGGGAAACCACAAATATAACAACACGGTTCATCTAGAAATGTGACCTCTCCCCAAATATCACTTTCAATAGCGCCGGCCTCCAAACTACCGGTTAGAAGGGATTGCGGCGGCAAAATGATATCAACAGTTCGCCGAGCGATATCCATTATATGCGGCGTAATCTGCATTTGCGCTATCAAGGCCTTTATCTTTAAGTTTAATAAGAGCATATGCCAGATATGACTGCTGCAAAAGCCCCTCCGAATATATTTGACGAAGACGCACTCGCCCTACGCAGATTACGGGCTGCAAAACGAGAAGACTCATTTTTGATGGAACGCTGCGTGGCTGACCTTATTGACCGCTTGCTGGATGTAAATCGCGACTTTGAAAATGTTTTGATTTATGGCCCTAGCACCTTAGACACAGCCATAAGGTCAAAATTACCTGATAGTAAAATAAATAACATTTCAACCTTCGAAACGCTCGATACCCTCCCAAGTCGCCCAGATTTTGATCTCATTATTTCATTATTACGACTGCAAAGCCTCAATGATTTACCCGGCGGTATAATCCGGCTCTCGAAATGCCTGAAAGCTGATGGATTGTTTATCGGGGCGATGTTTGGAGGCGATACTTTGACCGAGCTGCGACAAGTTTTTTACGCGGTTGATGAAATGCATTTAGGGGGGCTGTCAGCGCATATCTATCCCATGGTCTCACACACTCAAGCCGGAGCTCTTTTAGCCCGCGCAGGTCTGAACCAACCTGTTATTGATACGGATCGTTTTACTGTGTCTTATGGGAAATTGAACACTCTTATCTCTGACTTACGAGATCTTGGCGAGACCAATATATTGTCAGAACGCGTAAAGACGCCCTTAGGCCGAGCCTATAAAACAGCCCTTGAAGCGACTTATAAGGATATGTTTTCAACTCAAAACAACAAGCTCACTTGTAGTTTTGAAATTTTATGGCTGACAGGCTGGACACCTCATGAGAGCCAGCAAAAACCCCTTAAACCCGGCAGCGCTAAAATGCGGCTGGAGGACAGTCTTAAGGATATCCGAAAACGGCGGCCGTGATTTAGTCGCCTAAATACCCGTCTCCGGCCGCAGTTACTTGTGTCGAAACTGTTGTAAATTTATTATTGATGTCCTGCCCCATAAGGCTAGCACTTGCTATTAGCGCTATAGATATCAACGCCGCGACCATACCATATTCAATGGCTGTCGCTCCGGATTCGTCTTTTAAAAACGTCTTAAACATGCCCATTTTTACCTCACAAACCGCTGCCCTTTAGGCAAACGGTCACTTAATTCCCTTGCAAGCGAAACATCCGCTGGCACTAAATTCAATGTTGTCAGCTTATCCGGAAAAACCCATTTTAGAGTTTGTCCTTCACGGGGCCGAGCGAATCCGTCCCATTGCCGACATAAGAACAAAGGCATGAACAGATCAAAGTCGTCATAAGCATGGGACGCAAAGGAGAAAGGCTGCAAGCAACGTTCACACGGCTCAATACCTAATTCTTCGCGCAACTCCCGCACTATCGTCTGTTCAGGCCGTTCTTCAGCCTCAATTTTCCCTCCGGGAAATTCCCACAAACCCGCGTGAGATTTACCTTCGGGCCGCCTGCACATAAGGATGCGCCCATCTGTGTCGATAAGAGCGCAAGCTGCTACATACAGAACCATTTGATGTTATCCTAAGTGTAAGTGTTTAAATTTTCCGTACGAAACATCGTTAAAAAATGATTAGCTTCGGTAATCCGCATTTATCTCGATATAGCCGTGAGTCAGATCACAGGTGTAAACAGCCGCTGAGCCTGTACCAAGTCCAAGGTCCACCGTAATGTCAATCTCAGACTGTTTCATATAAGCGGCGCCATCATCTTCTGTGTAACTTTCAGCAATTTGCCCATTTTGCGCCAGTAAATGCGGCCCCATCCATATGGACAACTTATCGCGCTCGGCAGGCTCCCCTGCCTTACCAACGGCCATGACAATCCGTCCCCAATTTGCATCCTCTCCCGCGATGGCTGTTTTCACCAAAGGCGAATTTGCGATGCTCATGCCAATACGTTTCGCGCTGATATCACTGACGGCCCCCTTAACCGCCACAGTCACAAACTTAGTGATACCCTCCCCATCTTTTATGACCTGCATCGCTAGGTCAAAAAGAACATCTTTCAGAGCGGCTTTGAAAGCCGAAAGACGCGGATCAGATATATCTGTAATTTGCTCATGCGCCGCCGCGCCGCTGGCAAATAGCAGAAGTGTATCTGATGTGGATGTGTCGCTATCTACAGTGATGGCGTTAAAGGTTGATTGTGTTAGCTCTGACAATAATTCTTGTAAAACAGGCTGCGCTATTTTCGCATCCGTCGCGACGAAGGACAGCATAGTCGCCATATCAGGCGCAATCATGCCTGAGCCCTTGGCAATTCCATTGATCCGAATTGGACGCCCGTCAATTTCGGTTAGGGCACTTGCGCCTTTGGGATGCGTATCCGTAGTCATGATGGCCCGCGCTGCGGCTTCCCAACCATCATTTGTTAAGCCCGCTTGAATATCAGGAAATTTAGCGATTAGTTTTGAGGCTTCCAGCGGCTCTCCAATTACGCCCGTAGACGCCAGAAGTACGGCTTCAGACTCACTGCCAAAATGTTTGGCCGCCCCTTGCGCTGTCTCAATCACGGCATCACGGCTCTTCTGACCCCCAAAAACATTGGCCGTACCTGAATTGACGACGAGAATACGCCGCCCGTTACTATTGCTTTTGAGCGCCTTGCGGGACCAATCAACAGGCGCACCGGGACATAGATTTTGCGTAAAAACACCCGCGACTTGTGTGCCTTCTTGCGCTTTGAGCACCCACAAATCAGTACGTCCTTGATATTTGACGCCCGCCTCAGCTGTCGCCATTTCAAACCCCACTATCGGCGGTAAGCTTGGAAATTTTACGGGCGCGAATGGCGAAATTTTACTGTCAGTCATTACTCGGAGTTTTCCGTTTCTGGTTGGACGCTTTCAGAGCCTATAACAGCTTGTCCGAACAGAAGCTTAACGTCACCCTCAGCCCGCAATGATTTTAAGATATTTTGGATTTCGTCATAGGTCATGAAATTTACAATTTGGCTTCGCATTTCTTCAAAGCTTGGCTCTGGGGCTTTTCGGCGGTTTTGAACCTGCAAAATATGCCAGCCATAATCCGTTTTAAAGGGCGCGGAAACTTCCCCTTTTGGCGTCGCAAAAGCCACATTAGTAAAGACAGCCTCAAACATATCAGTGGTGAAGTATCCAAGATTTCCACCTTTATCGCGGCTGCCTTCATCTTCAGACATTTCCCGCGCGAGAGCGGCAAAATCAGCCCCATCCGCCAGTTTTTTCGCGATATCTTGAGCGGTCTCTTCGTCTTTGAGTAAAATATGACGTGCCTGCACTTCATCACCCCTGTTTCTCAGGCTAGCTTGCTCGTCATACATGCGGCGAATGGTGGTTTCATTGACTGTGTTTTTCAAATGGTTTTCAACTAGCACGTTGCCCAAAATACGCTCTCTGGCGGCAGAAAGGCGGCGGCGCGTTTCATCATCCTGATCCAGAGATTGGCGCAAAGCGTCTAGGGCCAAAAGCCGCTGATCTATCAATTCATCCAACACTTTTTGAAATACTGGCTGTCCTGGCGTCAGTGGGGAGCCTTCCTTTATCAGGCCTTGTGAGGCTGCTGTACGTTCCACGTCAGACAAATAAATTTTTGTACCGTCTACCTCAGCCACCTCAGTGTCTCCGAGCCGGACAACTCCTTCCCCAAAAGGCGAGCTATCAGACATCACAAGCCTGTCTTGGCATCCCGTCAAAGCCATAGCGCTAAAAAGGGATGCGGCGGTGAGTAATTTCAAGTTTTTCACAGCTGTCCTTACCCTATTTTGACTGTTTTAGTTTGGGCCATTTCATTGACTTAGAGCATGAGCGTCACTAAGTCACCACAAAGCATATTGTCAGCGGCGCGATGCAGATACGCGCCTGCCCGTAAGGAGCCCCCATGTTAGGGATAGCCAAGAAGATTTTCGGCACAGAAAATGACCGAAAACTTAAAAAATTACGTCCGCTAGTCGAGAGCATTAACGCGCTTGAGCCGCAATTCGAGAAAATGACGGATGATGCGCTAAAACTGAAAACGGACGAATATAAAAAACGCCATCAAGATGGCGAGAGCTTGGATGACTTGCTACCCGAAGCCTTTGCTACCGTACGCGAGGCCGCAAAGCGGACATTGGGCCAGCGCCATTACGATGTTCAGCTTATTGGCGGCATCACACTGCACCGCGGCGAAATTGCTGAAATGCGCACGGGCGAAGGTAAAACACTTGTCTCAACCCTTGCAGCCTATCTGAACGCGCTCACCGGACATGGCGTGCATATCGTCACCGTTAATGACTATTTGGCCAGCCGTGATGCGGAATGGATGGGACAGATTTATAATTTCCTCGGCATGAGCGTTGATTGTGTCAATAATTATGAAGCCTACGGAAATGAGCGCAAGGCTGCTTATAATTGCGATATCACTTACGGGACGAACAATGAATTCGGCTTTGATTATCTACGCGATAATATGAAATATTCCGTCGAGGAAATGGCGCAACGCGGTCACGTCTATGCCATAATTGATGAAATCGACTCCATTCTGATCGACGAAGCTCGGACGCCTTTGATCATCTCAGGCCCGACAGATGACAAGTCAGACTTCTACCGCTCCATTGATCTGATTATACCAAGTATTACTGAAGACGGCTATGAGCTTGACGAAAAAGCGCGTACCGCTACTTTTAACGAAGCGGGTAATGAGCAGATTGAGAACATTCTTCGTGAACAAGGCTTACTGCAAGGCGAGAGCCTTTATGACATCGAAAATGTCACAATCGTCCATCACATCAATCAAGCCCTGAAAGCCCACAAGCTCTTTATCCGCGATAAGGACTACATCATCAAAAATGACGAAGTTGTTTTAATCGACGAATTTACAGGTCGGATGATGGATGGCCGGCGCCTTTCTGATGGCTTGCACCAAGCGATTGAAGCCAAAGAACGTGTAGATATTAAACCTGAAAACGTTACCCTGGCCTCTGTTACCTTGCAGAATTATTTCCGTCTCTATGACAAACTGTCGGGTATGACGGGTACAGCCGAAACCGAGGCCAGCGAATTTGCCGAAACTTACGGCCTTGAAGTTCTCGTAATTCCGACCAACCGTCCAATCCAACGGATTGATAATGATGATGTCATTTACCGAACCGAGGGCGAAAAGTTCAAAGCCATTGTCGATGAAATTGAGCGCTGCGCGAAAAATAAGCAGCCTATGCTTGTCGGTACAGTCTCCATTGAAAAATCAGAGAGCCTGTCGCGCTACCTGACTGAACGCGGCGTTGAACACCGCGTCTTAAATGCGCGTTTCCATGATGAAGAAGCCTCTATCGTCGCCCAAGCCGGCGTGCCCGGCGCTGTCACCATCGCGACCAATATGGCGGGTCGTGGGACCGACATTCAGCTTGGCGGTAATTTGGACATGCGTCTTGAGCAAGAAATTCCGCAAAGCGCGAGCGAGATAGAGCGCGCAGGTCTCGAAGATAAAATCAAAGCGGAAATTGCAACGCTGAAAGAAGAAGCTCTTGCCGCAGGCGGGCTTTACGTTCTGGGCACGGAACGCCACGAATCGCGCCGCATTGATAATCAGCTTCGCGGACGGACGGGCCGCCAAGGCGATCCGGGGCGGTCTAAATTTTATCTGTCAACCGAAGACGACCTTATGCGTATTTTTGGCGGTGATCGCCTGAAATCCATGATGGGTAAAATGGGCTGGGAAGAAGGCGAGGAACTGACCAACCGTTTCATGTCCAAAGCTGTAGAGCGCGCACAGGTCCGCGTTGAAACACGTAATTTCGATATTCGCAAAAATCTGCTCAAATATGATGACGTCATGAATGATCAACGTAAGACCATTTTTGAACAACGCATGGAATTCATGACCGATGATGACGTTTCTGACGTTATTGTCGATTTCCGTCATCAGGTCTGCGAAGATTTAATTGAAGAATATATTCCGAAAAAGGCCTATGCCGAGCAATGGAACATTGAAGGCCTTACAGAAAAAGCCAAAGAAACTTTGGCGATGGAAATTCCTTTTGCCGATTGGGCCAAGGAAGAAGGTATTGCAGATGAGGAAATGCTAGAGCGGCTGAAGAAAGCCACCGATACAGCTTTTGAGCAATTAACCGCAGATATTGACAATAATGAAATGCTCCGTGTTGAAAAACAGCTCTTATTGCAAGTTATCGACCAAAATTGGCGCGAGCACTTACAGCAACTTGATAATCTTAAATCCGTTATTGGTATGCGCGCTTATGGGCAGCGAGACCCCCTCAATGAATATAAATCCGAAGCCTTTACGCTCTTTGATACATTGCTGACGGATCTGCGCGAGGGCGTAACCAAAGCTGTGACCCGGCTGCTAATAAATGTTCAAATGCAGCGCCAGCAGGAGCAGGTGATGGCACAACAACGCGCTCAGGCCTCTGCCCGCGCCCCCATGGATATGTTAAGCCAATCTGCACCAGCCCCTGAATTGTCGGAAGACGATTTTAAAGGTGTCTCGCGTAACAGCCCGTGTCCGTGCGGTTCAGGCGAGAAATTTAAGCATTGTCACGGCAAGGCGGCCTAATCCTTTTGCTAAACCCCCTATCAAGGGAATATTCATTTTTATAGGCTATCGCACGTCTAGTTTAAGACTGGACAAGCTCTATGAAAGCTACTTTGAAAAAAATTATCGTAGGGTCACCCGTCGAAATAATGGCCCGTAAGCTTCATGCTGTGGCCAGCGGCTATAGATTTGAAGATTCCTCAACTTACTGGGAAGACCGGTATAAAAATAAAGGTAATTCCGGCGCGGGGTCCTATGGACGGTTGGCCATTTTCAAAGCAGATATTCTAAACGTCTACGTCGAAGATAATAATATCAGTACTGTCATTGAATATGGCAGCGGCGATGGACATCAACTCACTCTCGCAAACTATCCAGAATATTTGGGATTCGATGTCGCGCACACCGCTATTGATATATGCCGTGATTTATTTGCAAATAATACAACAAGAACTTTTGCACATTATGACGACTATAACGGAGAGAAAGCAGACCTAACGCTGTCTCTGGATGTGATCTATCACTTGGTGGAAGATAGCGTTTTTGAGCACTACATGGCACGCCTTTTTGATAGCGCTATAAAGCATGTCATTATTTATTCTTCGAACTCAACAGATAAAGACATGTTAAAAGGACACGGCTCTGAACATGTTCGCCACAGGTGCTTCACAGACTGGATTTCTCAAAATAGGCCAGATTGGCAGTTGACCCAAGAAATTCCCAATCCTTACCCCTATTCAAAAGACGATCACGACAATACATCTCTCGCCGACTTTTTCATATTTCGCAAAATACAGTAGTTAAAACAACTGATGCAAAAAAGTCATACCCAACAGTTTTGAGGCTTAAACGGCCAAATAAGCCTGTATGCCTCTGACTGCATCATATTTGGGCACAATCGCACAGCTCAGCATCATCTTGCGCTAAATCAAGCAAGTTACACTGAAACCCGTCGTAAATTTGTCATCTAATCTCTATCCGAAGGTCACAAATTTTCATGTCCCGCCAGTTCAGGCGGACAAAACATAACGGAGATAAACATGAAAAAGCTTCTTTTGGGTGCAACTTCAATCTTGATTGCAGCCTCAGCCACAATGCCGGCCCAGGCAGGAGACATCAGCGTATCCACCTCCATTGATTATGTCACAGATTATGTCTTTCGCGGAGTCAGCCTAGCCGACACAGCCATTCAGCCAGGTGTCGAAGTTTCAGCCGGTGACTTTACAGTGGGTGCTTGGTTCTCAACAGGTGTCGGTGACACGTCTATTTTTGCAGGCGATGAAGTCGACCTTTATGCGAGCTACAGCCTCCCACTATCCGATAGCCTTAGCGCAGATGTCGGGATCACATATTACCATTATCCCCAAGGCGGTAGCCTCTTCTCAACGAATGATGGCGGTTCGGGCACATATGAAGTCTTTGCCAGTCTTGGCTTTGACGCGCCTCTAGCGCCGTCAGTCTCGGCTTATTATGACTTCACGCTCGAAGCCTTCACACTTGAAGGCGGTGTCGGCCATAGTATCGCAACGGGCGATAAGACAAGTCTCGATCTTGGCGCAACAGTCGGCCTCGTAGATGGAGACGGATTTTCATATGAGTATGGCTCTGCCTCAGCTTCAGTAGGCTATGCCTTTACTGATGCTGTTTCCGCTTATGTCGGAGTGAATTATGCTCTCAGCTCAGAGGATACCTTAGACTATAAAAAGATTATCCAAGGCGGCGGTAAAGACAATCTTCTTTTCGCAGGCGCAGGCATTGCCGCTGGCTTTTAAAAAACGCCTTCACAGGGGAGACTTAAGGTCCTGCCATTTGGCGGGGCCTTTTTTGTTCATAGGAGTGAGCGGCCAATATCAAGAAATTTATCGCGGCGGCGCTTGATAAGGGTTTTGCTGTCCATCAGCTCTAATTCGGCCAAAGACTTTACAATTGCTGCTCCAACAAGCTTTACCGCTTCGGCTTGGGCTCTATGTGCGCCCCCAACTGGCTCTTTAATGATCTTATCAATCACGCCTAATTTTTTCAGGTCCTGCGCCGTAATTTTCATGGCGGTCGCAGCATCTTTGGCACGTGCGCCATCTCGCCATAAAATAGATGCGCAGCCTTCGGGCGAAATTACGGAATAAATGGAATGCTCGAGCATCATGACCGCATCGGCTGTGGCAATCGCAACCGCGCCGCCTGAGCCGCCCTCACCCGCGATCACTGAGACAAATGGCACTTTTACGGATAAGCCTTTATCAATGCTGCGCGCAATGGCTTCGGCTTGTCCGCGCTCTTCCGCGCCGCGCCCCGGAAAGGCACCAGCTGTGTCAACAAAACTTATGATGGGAATATTAAACCGCTCGGCCAGTTCCATGAGGCGCACAGCTTTACGGTAGCCCTCAGGTTGGGCCATGCCGAAATTATGCTTTAGCCGTGTTTCCGTATCCGTGCCTTTTTCATGGCCCATCACGACAACACTGCGACCCCGAATTTTACCAAGACCGCCCAAAAGCGCATGATCGTCGCCGAACTTACGATCACCTGAAAGCGGCGTATAATCGGTGATAAGCCCGCTTATATATTCCTTAAAGTGCGGGCGGGCGGGGTGACGCGCGACCTGAGTTTTCTCCCAAGGCCCAATTTTAGCATAAAGCGTTTTCAGCTTGGTTTTGGACGTCTCGCGCAGTTCTTCAACACCTTTAGCCGCCGCACCGCCTTCTGCGATAAGCGCTTCAATCTTATTATCAAGCTCAGCCACAGGCCGTTCAAAATCAAGATAGGTGCGTGCCATAAAATATCGTGTCCCGAATTAAGCGCCGCACAATAGCGGGGTTAGTGGGGAGGTAAAGCGTTTTTAGATAACATAAAATATAATGTTTAATAAAAATGATAATCGAAAAATTGCGTCACTAAGCTAAATTAAAAATCCACCAAATACCTATGGACAGGGTATATGAAAAATTTAGCGGTTAGGAAGAAAATAATAAGTCCAATCATATCAGAAACTCCTGACATTTGGATAATCGGGATTGTTATCAAACCACTAACACCCAATGATATTATTCCAATATACATCCACCTTATTACTAAAAGAAGCCTTTTCATTTTATATTCCCCTTTCAGATCAACTCAAATGAAATAAAATCTAATTAGGTCTCTAGTAGTTAAGGCTTAAAGCACCCACGTCTTCTCGCTTACCTCATGACCGTACCTTTGCACAAAAAGCCGTTTAATACGTCTTTGCCATTGATGCTCGTCTTCGAGTTTCATGCCTTCAGCGAGGATAACCGTATCTGTGAACACTTTTGAGGTCAGGGGCTTCTTTTTATCTTTGAGTAAATCCGCGCCTTTGACGCCTGCGCAGAAATCCCATTTTTCGCAAAGCTCTTCGAGGAAGAGATTTAAATCCTCAGCGAGGTCGGGATGGTGGAGAGTCTTTTTAGGCATATTCTCTAGCTCGCAAGCGGGTGTTTGGTTTCGACAAGTTCCCGAATACGCTCATCGAGCACATGTGTATAGATTTGCGTGGTCGAAATATCAGCATGGCCGAGCAAAGTCTGGACGGAGCGCAAGTCAGCGCCGTTTGATAATAAATGCGTGGCGAAGGCGTGACGCAAAACATGGGGCGATATTTTCGCCGGATTCAGCCCCGCCTCGCGTGCGAGGTCTTTGAGAAGTTGCGCGAAACGCTCCCTCGTCAGATGGCCTAGCTTCGACCCGCTGGGGAAGAGGAATGTCTTGGCGCGATCTTTGGCAAGTTCGTTTTTCGGCAAGGTTGTGCGCCGAATGTCGAGCCAGGCGCTAATCGCCCGATGCGCTGCGCCTGTCAGCGGCACTAACCGCTCTCGCCCGCCTTTGCCTTTAATCATGAGGCAATTATCGCGGCGATTCGTGGCGGTTACTTTCAAAGTCACCAATTCGCTGACCCGCAAGCCGCCCGCATAAAGAATTTCGAGCAAGCATAACATCCGTATGCCTTTCCCGCTCACATTTTTTTCAGCCGTTTCAAACAATGCATTCACATCCGCTTCGCTCATGATCTTCGGCAAAGGTCGCCCTTGTTTCGGGCCGCGCAGACTATGCGCCGGATTATCCTCACGCAGCCCTTCGACTTGCAGAAACAAGCAAAACTGTTTCATGGCCGAGAGCTTTCGCGCCGCTGTTGAGGGCGCAAGGCCTTTAGCAGCCCAGGCCGCCAAAACGGATTCCAATGCGCCCGTTCCGGCAGATAATAAGTCCTTTTTTCCAAGACTTTTTCCCCAATCCGTCAGGTCTCGCCGATAAGCGGATAGCGTATTCTCTGACGCGCCGCGCTCAGCGCTCATCATCTCCAAAAAAGCCTCTATCAAGCGGGCATTGCTCATAGGCCGCTCATAAAGTCCTCAGCGGCGAGGCGTCCCGCAAATTGCGGCAAACCCGCAATCTGTAAGGCAGAAATAACCGCTGCTAATGACGCATCATCCAATGTACCGCGATCTATCATGGAGGCGGCCCGCAAAGCAGTTTCGGCTCGAGACCCCGCTTTCGCGGCAGCGTCAAGCGCCAAAAGCTCTCCGGCTTTAATTGAAATACCGGTACCGCTGCCGACGCCGCTGAGCGCCGCCTCAGCTTCGCCGGTTAAGCGCGAACCCATAGCCGTGGCAATAAAGGTATCCCGAATTGCGCGGCGTTTTTCAGTACCCTCCGCCGCGAGGCGCGTTTCTATATCCTCCCCAAGACTGCCCAAAGTAAAGCCATTACCAAGTGCATCTGCAACCAGCGCAATGCGTAATTTCTGCTGGCCTTCGGGCAGAGCCTGATAAAAACCTTGCAATGCGCCAACATCGCCGCGCTCAATTGCAGCTCGGGTGAATATCTTTACATCCGCTTCGGCTTGGAGGCTTACTGGTATAATAGCCATGTTATTTTCGAACAGCTTTGCAAAGCGGGAAAACACGCCTTTTTTATCAGCCGCCGTCAAAATAAGGGCCATCGCTTCAACCGCCGTGCGCGCATCCCCGCTTGAAGTCGCAAGCTGGAAAATTTGGGCCGTTCCTTTTGGGCCAATATTAGCTTTCGCGGAGTCCAAATCAAATCCTGCCCCGCCTGCCAATTCATCCTCATCAAAGGACAAATCCGAAAACGCGCTTGTCATTTGCGCATCGCTGAGGCTATCGGCAAATTCGAAAATCGCCTTGACTCGGTCCTCAGGCTTTGCGGCTGCGTCCATTGCCGTTTGCGCAGAAAGCGAGCCGTCATCAGGCGCGGCGCGTTTCGCCATGATTTTCAATAAGGGCGATGCAGTGCTCTCTATCATTGGCGGGGTTTTCGATACGCCCGTCAAAACCTTCATAAGTTCAAAATAGGCCTCATCTTCATGGCCTGAATTTTTCAAAAGCTCTGTCGTCAGTTCAGCCGCAGACAACTCATCGCGGACGATATGGCAGAAGGCGCGTAACTTGGCCCAATAAGGCTCGCCGCGCCCTTGCGTAATATTATCAGCTGTTTGGCAGGCTTCCGTCACATCGCCTCCCGCTAAAGCTAGGTCGGTGCGCACAGTTGGGTCGCGGGTTATTTCAGGGTTTCGCGCGGCAATGTTTTCCAAGGCTGCCTTATCCCCCATCGCCATGACGGTCTGCAATCGCACACGGTCATAATTGGATCTATCGCCTTCGGGCGGAACGCCTGCGGATAAAATGACTGCCTCTATCATGTCCTGCACAATCGCCTTCTCTGAAGAGAGCGGCAATTCCTGCATAAGACGGACAGCCGTTTTGGCCGATGTGCCTTGCCATAAAGCGGCATCAAGGCCGCCGCTACGCGCATCAATTACGCCTGCATCAAAGGCTTGCGCGGCGTCAAGCTCGCCCGTCACAATAGATTGCGCCTGAGCTAAACCAGGCATCAGCGCAAAAACAGATGTGAGGAGCCAAGCTTTCATATTATTTCTCATAGGTGTCCGGGAGCTCAATTGTTTGTATCTCCTGCGGGGCGTTTTCCGGCGACGCGCCCGATAATAACCACATAAACACGCCTATGAGCAGAATAAGTAAAATACCGCCGCCAATTGCAATTTTTTTCATCTGACAAGCCTTTTTTAAGATTCGCGCCCATATTGCGCTTTAAGTATTGAGCATAAGTTATTTTATGCTCATATTAAGGCAAATTTCCGTGGTTATGCTAGCGCCTTTCTCAGAAAGGCTGCAGCTTAGCTACGAGACGAAGGATAAGGCCAATGAGCCCGGACATAACCACACGTCCCATTGCCCTAGTGGGTTTGATGGGTGTCGGTAAAACAACAGTCGGTCGGCGGCTGGCCAAGAAGCTTGGCCGTGACTTTTATGACTCTGACGATGAAATTGAGCTGGCTTCGGGCCGCACAGTTGCGGGATATTTCCGGGATCACGGCGAGGCAGAATTCAGAAAAGGTGAGCGCCGCGTGATAGAGCGCCTACTGGACGGAACACCTATAATCCTTGCGACGGGCGGCGGGGCTTTTATCCCGAACGAGACCCGTAAAATACTCAAGGAAAAAGCCTTAACGATTTGGCTTAAAGGCGACTTTAACACCGTCATGGAACGGGTCAGCCGCAACAGGGAAAAACGCCCTTTACTACGCGTTGAAGACCCGCGCGCCAAAATGCGCGAGCTTATGGATATCCGCCATCCGATTTATGCCAAAGCTCACATCACTGTTCCGATTGCGCGCGGCCCTCACATCCGCACGGTTCACAAAGTCATTCGCGCCATTAAAGCTCATGAAAGTGAAACTGCATGACCACCGTCACTGTCGATTTAGGTGAGCGTAGCTATGATATTGTCATAGGCGAAGATTTACTGAAGAATGCAGCGAATTACATCACGCCGCAGCTTAAAGCCAAACGCGTTGCTATTGTGACGGATGAGAATGTTCACGCCCTTCATGGTAAGACGTTAGAAACTGCGCTTGCGGGTCTTGAAACGCATATGATCATACGCCCGGCAGGAGAAAATCAGAAAAGTTTTGATGGATTACAAGCTGTTTTAGACGCGCTGTTCCGCGCAGGATTTGATCGCAATGATACGCTTATCGCCTTTGGCGGCGGCGTCATCGGCGACCTGACAGGCTTTGCAGCGTCCGTCTATAAGCGCGGCTGTCAATTCATCCAAATCCCCACAACTCTTCTTTCGCAAGTCGATAGTTCGGTTGGCGGGAAGACGGCCATAAATAATGAATTTGGAAAGAACCTCATTGGGGCCTTTTACCAGCCCAAATTGGTCCTGGCTGATACCTCCGTCTTAAAAACGCTGCCCTTAAGAGAGTTAAAAGCGGGATATGCCGAAGTTGTAAAATATGGGCTTCTGGGGGATAAATCATTTTTTGAATGGCTCGAAAGTCATGGCCAAGATGTTCTGAACTTAGACCCTGTGGCTACGGCTCAAGCGGTCGCAATATCTTGCGAGACCAAAGCCCGTATCGTTGCAGCGGATGAGCAGGAGCGCGGCGAAAGGGCACTTTTAAATCTGGGCCACACATTCGCCCATGCCTTGGAAATAGAAGCTGGCTATTCAGGCGATTTGCTTCACGGAGAAGCCGTCAGTGCGGGAATGGAAATGGCCTTTGAGTATAGCGCCGCGCAAGGGCTATGCCCGCTCAGTGACGCCGAAAAAGTCAAGACCCATTTTAAAACATTGGAACTTACCTCCATCAACGACATTGCGCCTTTGCTTAAAGATGCAGAAAAACTACTCACCCATATGGACCAGGATAAAAAAAATGAAGGCGGCGCTTTAACACTTATTCTGGCCCGGGCCATTGGTGAAGCCTTTGTTCAAAAGTCTGCGCCGCGAGAGGCCGTTCTGAATTATCTCACTCATTTATCAGAGACCGTTAATGCTTGACGCTTTCCTACAGCCCGAAAACCTCATCATGCTGGGCATTGTGCTTTTCCTGTTATGTTTTTCAGGTTTTTTCTCTGGCTCTGAAACCGCTCTGACGGCCGCCTCGCGCGCCCGCATGCATGCGGCGGAAAAAGACGGTGATCGGCGCGCAGGCATTGTTTCAAAATTGCTGAATATGCGTGAGCGGCTATTGGGCGGTATTTTGCTTGGTAATAATATGGTCAATATCCTCGCCTCGGTTCTAACGACGGCTGTTTTTACAAATATCTTTGGTGATGGCGGCGTCGCCCTGGCCGGCGCGACATTGGTTATGACACTGCTTATTCTGATTTTCGCCGAGGTCTTGCCTAAAACCTATGCCATATCCCAACCAGATAAGATGGCCCTCAAAGTCGCACGGCCCATAAATATTATCGTCAAAATTTTCGCTCCGATTGTGTCAATTGTTCAGCTCATTGTGAACGGGACTCTGCGTCTCTTCGGAATTGATACAAATGCAAGCGCTTGGACGGCGGCTGATGAGATTAAAGGGGCTGTCGATCTTCACCTTGAAGAAGGTGCGGTGGCCAAACGCGCAAGAGATCAAATTTACGGCGTTTTGGAAATCGGCGAACTTGATGTTGAAGAGGTCATGATTCACCGCAAAAATGTGACGATGATTGATGTGGACTTACCCGCTGATCAAATCGTTAAGGAAGTGCTCGCGACAGGTCATTCTCGCGTTCCTGTTTATTCAGAAGATCAAGATAATATTATTGGCATCCTTCACGTCAAAGACGTTTTAAAATCACTCTCAAAAAGCGGCGGGGATTTATCGGCCTTGGAAGCCCGTAAAATTATGCGCGACGCTTGGTTCGTGCCAGAAACCACATCGGTCGTAAAACAGCTTAGAGCCTTCCAACAAAAACGCGAGCATTTTGCGCTAGTTGTGGATGAATATGGCGCCTTGATGGGCGTGCTTACGCTCGAAGATATTCTTGAGGAAATCGTAGGCGACATTCAAGACGAATATGATGAAGACGTTGAAGGCGTACAGCGCTTAAAAGAAGGCGGCGCCGTTATTCAAGGCCATATTGCCGTGAGAGATGTCAATCGTGCCATGGACTGGAAGCTCCCCGATGAAGAGGCTGTGACCATTGCGGGTCTCGTCATTCACGAGTCGCAAACCATCCCTGAAATCGGGCAAACCTTTGCCTATTATGGCTATCGCTTTGAGATTTTAGAAAAATTACGTAATCAAATCATTTCGCTGAAAGTCACTAAAACCTTCGAACCGGACCAGCGCAGTGAAAGTTAAGTACTTTACTCTAGCAGCGGCTCTGTTCTGCGGCGCTTGCCAAAATGCGGCTGAGCAAGATGCGCAAAAAGACGCCACGGTTTTCACCAATGGCACCATAATTACGATGGACCCTCAGAACCCTATTGCTTCGCAATTGATTATCCAAGGCGATAAAATCAGCGCTCTTAAATACCCTGAAGATGATTTCAAAATTTCTGATCGCAGTTCAGCCAATATAGTGGATTTGGGCGGAAGAACTATACTTCCCGGCATTATTGATAGTCATGTCCATGTGCGTGAATTGGGAATGGATGCGGTCAAAGCTGACCTAGTCGGCGTTAAAAACACGGCGCAAATAGTTGATCGGTTAAAGCAGCGCTTTCCGAACCCCAATCCCGGGCAATGGCTTATCGGCCAAGGGTGGGATGAAGGCATATTCGCCTCTATTGGCTATCCTGACCGTGCCGAATTGGACGAAGCTTTTCCAAACAACCCTGTAAAATTGGAAAGCCTTCACGGCTTTGGCGGATTTTATAACGGGGCCGCGCTTGCAATTGCCGAAATTGATAAAGCTACGCCGGAGCCGGAGGTTGGAAATATCTTGCGCCGCGAAAATGGGGAGCCAACCGGAGTCATGCTGACCCTCGCACAAGACCTCGTTAATCGCCACGTTCCAGCGCCCACACAGACTCAGCTTGAAGAGGCTATTTCGGCGGGTCTTTATAAGATGGCAAAAGCAGGCGTCACATCTGTGCATGAGGCGGGAATGACTCCGCAAGACGTGGCGGCGTTTAAAGCCCTCGCGGAAAGAGACGAGTTGCCTATTCGCGTTTACGGCATGTTGGACGGCAATGATGGCCCGCTAATGAAACACTGGTTTGCAACTGGGCCGCTAGATGACCCTCAGGACTTTCTGGATATTCGCGGCGTGAAGGTCTTCTATGACGGATCCTTGGGCTCGCGCACGGCTCTCATGGCCGCGCCCTATTCAGATCAGCCTGACAAAGCCAACCCTACGGAACGTATAACGCCTGAAGCCGTTTTTTCTTTGGGTCAACGCTCTGCTAAATACGGGTTTCAAATGGCGGTGCACGCCATTGGCGATGAAGGCAATAACCGAACGCTTGGTCTGTATGAGAAGGCATTAGAGACGCAGCCGCCACAAGATCACCGCTGGCGTATTGAACATGCGCAGGTCGTCCTGCCTGATTTCTATAAGCGCCAAGCCGCGCTAGGCGTAATCGCTTCCATGCAGTCCTCTCATGCGGTTGGCGATAGCAAATGGGCCGAAGACCGCGTCGGGCCTGACCGCATTCGTCATGCCTATGCGTGGCAAACGATTTTAGACAATGGCGGAAGATTGCTTATGAATTCAGATTTACCGGGCGAGCCGTGGGAGCCAATGGAAACACTTTATTTCGCTGTGAACAGAAAGCCGCTTAATGCGCCGGCGGAGGCGGAAGGTTGGTATATGGAGCAAACCCTGTCTGTGCCTGAGGCGCTCAAATCGATGACAATTGAGAACGCTTACGGCGCTTTCCAAGAGGATAATCTCGGCAGCATAGAGCCGGGCAAATGGGCTGATTTTATTGTGCTTGACGCTAATCCGATGACAGTGCCGCCCCACCTCCTGAAAGATATACAGGTTGAGCAGACATGGGTTGCAGGGCGTAAGCTGAATTAAATCAGCGCATCCATATCAAAGATTTCTTCGGGCTCAGCCGCGAAGGCGTTAGGGTCATTTAGCGGGACAGCGGCTGGCGGTGTGCCGCCAAAATCAAAGTCGCTTGCACTTAAATCAGCAATATTACGGCCGACAATAGTCAGCGTATTACCTGCACCGAAGTTAAAGATGACATTACCGCCCGCATCAGAAGCGATTGCCTGTAATTCTGCAAAGCTGTCAAAATTCGGATCCCCGCCAAGAATAAAGATAGTCTCACCGCCAAAGAAGTCGGAAATTACATCTGCGCCGTCATTGGCCGTATCATAACCAAAGCTGTCTATTCCTGCGCCGCCAAAAAGGCTATCATTACCCTGGTCACCTGCCAGATAATCATTCCCACCATTGCCGAGCAAGGTATCATTATTATCAGACCCTGAGATAGAGTCATCAAAACTAGTCCCAAAGACGCGTTCAATGCTGATATAAGTATCCCCATCCGCATCACCGCCTGTACCGCCTGAAACGAGGTTTACAATGACGCCGGATGACGAGCCCAAATAGGACACCGTATCAAAATCGGCACCGCCATCAATGGTATCACCCCCGGATGAGCCAAAGATAAAATCATTATCGTCGCCGCCATTAATCGTATCATTTCCGGGCTGGCCAAATAATGTATCAATGCCGTCACCTCCGGATAAGTCATCGTCACCCTCGCCCCCTAAAATGCGGTCATTACCCTCGCGGCCCGTAAGAGCATCATTACCGCCGCGGCCCTCCAAGCGATTGTCACCTCCGTCGCCGGTAATTATGTCTCCGAAATCAGAGCCAAAGACCCATTCGATTGACGTATATGTGTCGCCTTCAGCTTCATTATTTAATCCATCTAGAATAAGATCAACATCTACCGCGCCTGTCGATAGCGTATAATTGACGATATCGATGCCTGCGCCGCCATCAAAACTATCCGCTCCGGAGCCGCCAAAGAAGCGGTCATTACCACCGCCTCCGATCAAGGTATCATCTCCATCAAAACCGCGTAGTTCATTCGCGCTACCATTACCCGTAATGACGTCGTTAAAATCAGAACCGTAAATCGCTTCCAATCCAAAATAAGTGTCACCCGCTGCATCGCCAACTGTGCCGCCAGACGCCAAGCTCAGCTCGACTGCGCTGGTGGCATCACGGTAACTACCAATATCAAATCCAGCGCCGCCATTGAGTTGGTCACTACCCGAAGATCCAAAAAGCGTATCATTGCCAGCATCGCCGCGTTGAATGTCATTACCTGCGCCGCCATAGATTCGGTCAATTCCGCCGCCGCCATTGATTTGGTCATTGCCGTCTTCACCGAAGAAGAACTCATTGGCATTTGACCCTGTAATGATATCACTAAAGTCTGAAAGGTAATAACGCTCTATGCTGCTGAAACTGTCGCCATTGGCTTCACCCACTGTTCCGCCAGTCTCAACATTAAAACGCACACCTGTTGTAGCCCCGCGATAATCCGCCGAATCAAAACCAGCACCGCCATTTAAAGCATCCGCCCCATCGCCTCCAATAAGGCGATCAGCACCGTCACCGCCATTTATAACATCATCACCAGCGGCCCCATTGATAATATCATTTCCGCCAAGCCCGTTTATAGTTTCATTGGCGGCGGTGCCTGTGAAATTGTCATTTCCCTCGGTGAGGTTTATATCCCCGTTCTGGCCAACCCGGTCCCACCCGATCACGTCAAAGGCCCGAATGTCAAGTTCTGTAATTGTGTTGGCTTGCCCGGCCGGAGCAGAGGTGGGGTCCATAATACCTAAACCCAAGCCGTCTCTCCAATGGCTGGCTTGCTGTCCGTCGCCATTTTGACGACCCGAAGAAAAGAATCCCAAATTTGTGACGCCGCCATCAATGGAGAAATAAGGATCACCGCCATAACCCAAGTCTCGCGTACCGGCGCCGAAAGTGGCTTGCGAATTATCACTATAGCGAAAAATATCGAGCTGATTGAAAATCGCAAACCCGTTCAGATCGATGGTAGAGTTATTATCAACAATATCGACACCGCTAGTGAAGCCCAGAGCATGGCCAATTTCATGAAATGCAACGCCGACAAAATCTATATGCCCAGGGTCAATGCCATCAGTAGGGTCAAAATCGAAATTGAAGTCGCTGTTAAATGTAATACTCGCATAAGCGCTTGAGCCATCATCTATCGCATTACCGTTTGCATCAATATTAATACCTAGAGCTAATGCGGTCGTGCTATTAATCGCTAAGAAATTATTATTATTCGAATTATCATTATCAAGAATGTAATTACCATTTTGATCTTGGGTAGCGAACTCCAGCGAGGTTCCCATCGCCAGATTTGCAATAGCTGTAGCGTCATCTTCGGATGTGCCATCGGCTATCAAAGCATCGCGATAGACTTCATATGTAAGAACAACACGCGTTGATCCTGCCGACCCCAAAACGCCAGGATTTAATGATGAGAAGCCTACATCCAAGCGAATATCCACATCATCAGACAGAAAGCTCTGCCATAGTGCAACGGCTGCTAAGAAACCAGCTTCTGCGTCAGTGCCAGGTCCAACACCACCTGTATCATTTAAGGTGAAAGTTAGGTCTGACATCGGCGCCATGGCAGTCATAGATTGAATATCATAGCCATCAGAGCCCACAAGCCATGAGGGGTCGGGCGCTGCGTGGCTGTGATAATACATCCCGTCTTGGAAATACGGCATCATGGCCGCAACAAAGTCTGCATCCCCATTCTGCCCGTCACAGGACACGCAGGGACAGCAAGAGGTTACATTATTGTCAGTGTCTGCCGTGCTGAGTTCAAAACTCTTCTCTTTTATGACGACTTCGAAAGTGGTTTCTGGAATTAAGCTAGGCGCATTATTGGAGGCTGATATATTTTGTTCGATTACGCCGCCAGGGTTTTGTATAAAGCTCTCAGAGATCTCAAAATCTACCGTCTGTAGGCTCAAATCAATATCAACCAAAAGCATATCCAGCTCAGCCATTGTCGAAAGATTGTTAAAAAATTTATACATAGTATTTGCACCCTTCTTAACAGCACGGCCTAGCGCCACACCTTCGGGTTATAAATTTCATAATTGCAGCTTTATGACAAGCGCTACGTGCTCACCATTCCGTGAACTTAGAGACCTTGCATGCCATTTTGCTCAGGGTGCTTGGCGACATAATCAGCCTTTAAGGCTTTTGAACCCTTGCGCGATCCATCATGAGAATATCCCGGCGGGCCGAAGATATAGGCCAGACGTTGACGGAGCTTCAGCCCAGGCTGCACGGCGTCTTTAAGAATATAAAAGAGTTCCTTAAAAGCGACTATTGCCGGATTGTGTGAGGCGATAGGCGTAATAATGCCGTAACTGACAGGATCATCATCTCGTTCCTCTACAAATGTGCCAAACATACGATCCCAGATAATGAGAATACCGCCGTAATTACTATCCAAGTAGCGGGGGTTGGTCCCATGATGAACGCGGTGGTGGCTTGGCGTATTAAAGATAAACTCAAACCAGCGCGGCATTTTCTTAATGGCTTGGGTGTGTATACAAAATTGATAGACGAGGTTCACAGCGCCTATGAAGCCGACCAGTAGCGGGTGAAATCCCAGTAAAACAAGCGGCGTGGAAAGGAGCACAAATCCTGTAAAATGATTGTTCCAAGGCTGGCGAAAGGCTGTGCTGAGGTTATATTCCTCAGAACTGTGATGCACATTATGTGCGCTCCAAAACCAACGGATTTTATGCGCGGCCATATGTTTATACCAGTAAACAAAGTCCTGCAGCAGCAGACAGGCCAGCATCGCGCCAATGCCAAAGCCCCAATTAAAGACCCTAAATTGCCAGAACCACAATAAAACCCCAAGGCTGATTGCGCCCATCAACACATCAGATATGAGCTGCCCGCCGCCCATCACCATTGATGTTATCGCGTCTTTCCGGTCATATTTACCGCTCAAGCGCTTACGCGAGACTAAAAACCATTCAATTATCAATAGCGCAAGAAAAGCGGGCGCAGCAACCGCTAAAACCATAGGATAATCAGGCGTTTCAAATTCCATAAATCCACATGCAAGATTATCACATGAAAAGTCAATAAGCGGCTATAGCCTCGCCTCGCGCAAACTGTCATAAACGCGTTAAAGAAATCACTTAAAGGCCCGCATATGCGTGTTGTCATGGTAGGTACAGGATATGTTGGGCTTGTCTCAGGGGTCTGCTTTGCAGATTTCGGACATGACGTCATTTGTGTCGATAAAGACCCGGCAAAAATTGAGACTCTGAATGCTGGCGGCATCCCAATTTTCGAACCGGGTCTTGAGGCCTTGGTCGCAAAAAATGTGCGCGCCAAACGCTTAAGCTTCACCACGGATTTAAAGGCCGCTATGAAAGAGGCTGATGCGGTTTTTATTGCCGTGGGCACGCCATCGCGGCGCGGTGACGGTTATGCTGATCTGTCTTTTGTCTATGCCGCGAGTGAAGAAATTGCCCAATATATGGAAGGTTTCACAGTTATTGTGACCAAATCAACCGTCCCCGTCGGAACAGGGGATGAGGTTGAGAAGATAATAGAAAAACATCACGATACCGACAGTTTTGCTGTTGTTTCTAACCCTGAATTTTTGCGCGAAGGCGCGGCAATTACAGATTTCAAACGCCCTGACCGTGTTGTGGTCGGAACAGAAAATCCGAAAGCCAAAGAAATTATGCGCGCCCTGTATCGGCCGCTCTTCATCAATGAAACACCCATCTTGTTTACGTCACGCCGTACATCTGAGCTGATAAAATATGCAGCCAATTCCTTTTTGGCGACCAAGATAACCTTCATCAATGAGATAGCTGATTTATGCGAAGCCGTTGGCGCAAATGTGCAGGAAGTCGCGAAAGGGATTGGCCTTGATAAACGGATTGGCTCTAAATTCCTACATGCCGGGCCGGGCTATGGCGGCTCTTGCTTTCCCAAAGATACCCTGGCTCTGGCGAGAACAGCTGAGGAGGCCAATGTATCGCTCTCTATCGTGAGTTCTGTCATTGATGCCAATGAAGCCCGTAAGCGCCGCATGGCCCATAAGGTCATTGATGCATTGGGCGGGGACCTGACAGGAAAGACGATTGCCGTACTCGGCCTCGCTTTTAAGCCTAACACGGATGATATGCGCGATGCGCCGAGCTTGACCATTATTCCGCGATTGCAAGACAAAGGGGCCGTGATCCGCGCTTATGATCCAGAAGCTATCGAAGAGGCTAAGGGCCTTCTGAAAGATGTCATTTATATGGACGGCCCTTATGCGTGCCTTGAGGGTGCAGATGCGCTTGTGATTATTACAGAATGGGATGAGTTCAGAGCCCTGGATCTACGACGCGTAAAGGCCGCGCTTTCAAAGCCTGATGTCATTGATTTGCGTAATATTTACCAACCCAAAGCGATGCAAGCTGCAGGGTTTAACTATAATAGCGTGGGGCGGCCTGACTAATCCACAATAGCGGCACAAAAATTGCACATTTTTCTATGAAATTAAGCATAGAGTTTGCGGCCACTAGCCGTTAATGACGGGAAAAAACTTAAGGCTATATCTATGTGCGGCATTATCGGTATTGTGGGTCATACAGACGTTACAGAACGCTTGGTGGACGGGCTTAAACGTCTGGAATATCGCGGTTATGACAGCTCCGGCGTCGCCGTGCTGGATAATGGCACGCTTAAGCGCCAACGCGCTGAAGGTAAAATCAAAGGCCTAGAAGCCAAACTTGAAAAAGAACATGTCGATGGGCAAATCGGTATTGCGCACACACGCTGGGCGACACACGGCGTTCCCAATGAAACAAATTCACATCCGCACTTCTCGGGCCGGGTCGGGGTTGTGCATAACGGGATTATCGAAAACTTTCTGGGTATTCGCGAAGAGCTGTCTCACCGTACATTTGAAACAGAGACAGACACTGAAGTCGCCGCGCATCTTGTAGATGAATATTTAGGCCAAGGGGATAAGCCGATTGATGCCTTTTCAAAGGCCTTGAAAAAACTCAAAGGCGCCTATGCATTTGGCTTGATTATTGACGGACATACGGATCAGGTATTTTGCGCGCGGGCAGGGTCACCCCTCGCCCTTGGAGTAGGTGACGGCGAAATGTATCTGGGGTCAGATGCGATGGCGCTGACGCAACTCACCTCTAATCTAATTTATCTCGAGGAAGGGGACTGGGCGGTTTTAACCCCGACAAGCTACCAAATATATGACCGCGATGATAACAAAGTAGAGCGTGAAGTCACTATTATTGCCGGCGGCCCCGCTATGGCGGAAAAGGGCAATTATCGCCACTTCATGCTCAAAGAAATGTATGAGCAACCTGAGACAATCGGCCGGACCCTCACAAATTATATTGACGAATATCGCCTCGCCTCCGATATGCCGGCAGAGCTTGATTTTAGCGAGATAGACCGCGTCATCATCATTGCCTGCGGGACAGCCTGTTATGCCGGGATGGTTGCCAAATATTGGTTTGAGCAAATCGCAGGCGTTGCTGTTGATGTCGATATCGCCTCTGAATTCCGCTACCGAAAGCCTGTCCTCTCACCTAAGTCACTTTTCATTGCTGTCTCTCAGTCGGGCGAAACAGCTGACACTTTAGCGGCCTTGCGCTATTGCAAAGAGGCCGGCGTCAAAACGGCAGCCCTCGTAAACGTTATGACATCCACTATGGCGCGCGAAGCCGATATTGCGCTTCCTATCAATGCTGGCCCTGAGATTGGCGTGGCATCAACCAAGGCGTTCACATCGCAATTAACAGCTTTGGCGGCGCTCTCTTTAGCCGCCGCGACATCGCGCGGCGCTGTCTCAGAAGACGAACAGCATGATCTGGCCACCGCCCTTATCAAAACACCTCGCCTTGTGAAGCAAGCTCTGCGCCTTGATGATGAGATCGAGGCCATGGCTTTTGAGTTTTCCAAATCAAAAAGCGCCTTTTATCTGGGCCGCGGCAGTCAGGTGCCTATCGCCTTTGAAGGGGCGCTGAAGCTGAAAGAAATTTCTTATATTCACGCCGAAGGTTATGCCGCAGGTGAGCTAAAGCACGGCCCTATTGCGCTGATTGAAGACGGAACGCCCGTCATTGTTCTAGCGCCTTATGATGAGCTGTTTGAGAAAACCATTTCCAACTTGCAAGAAGTCGCTTCACGCGGCGCCTATATTATCCTTGTTACGGATGAAAACGGCGCCAAACATACAGGCGACATGGCGGATGAGATTATCGTGCTTCCCACAGCACATGACTTTGTTGCGCCTATTATTTCAACGATCGCTGTTCAGCTTCTCGCTTATCACACAGCCGTTCATCTTGGCACAGATGTTGATCAACCCCGCAACCTCGCGAAATCTGTGACGGTGGAATAATGATTTCTCGCCTTATACGTTTGCTGAATATCAGCGAGGAAAACGCCAAAGTCTTAGCGGCCAAAATTGACCAACGCGTCTTAGCCTTGGAGCCTGAAGGCCTAAGCAAGAAAAAAGCCTTGAAAACAGTTTTGAAAGAATTTGGTTGGTCAAATAAGAATATAGAGCATTTTGTGTACGGGCCGCCTAAGCGATAACGCTTAGATAAGGGTTTTATGCTAGCTATCTTGCAAGAAAGTAGGGACCCTATGAAAAAACTTCGTAAAGCTGTACTGCCCGTCGCTGGATTTGGAACACGCGTCCTGCCCGCTACTAAGACGATACCCAAAGAAATGCTGCCCGTTGTGGACCGCCCTGCCCTGCAATATGTTGTTGATGAAGCCCGCGAGGCCGGTATTGAGCATTTTGTCTTTGTCACAGGCCGCAATAAAGGCGCTATTGAAGATTACTTCGACCGGGCCTATGAGCTAGAATATTCCCTCAAAGCCAAAGGGAAAACAGAGATTTATGATGCGCTTGACCGCGACACACCAAAGGCCGGAACCATGTCATTTGTGCGCCAACAAAGCGCCCTCGGACTAGGTCACGCCATATGGTGCGCGCGCGACGTGATTGGGGATGATCCTTTTGCCATTTTACTGCCTGACGTATTGGTAAAGGCTGAAACCTCTTGCCTCGCTCAGATGGTCGAGGCCTATAATAAAGTCGGCGGTAATGTGATTGCCGTGGACGCCGTGCCGCAAGAGCGCGTCAGCTCTTACGGCGTAATTGCGCCAAAGTCGCGTGAAGGCCGCCTTATTGAAATGTCAGGTATGGTCGAAAAGCCGCCCGCCGCAGAGGCACCGTCCAACCTTAAAATTACAGGCCGTTATATATTGCAGCCTGAAATCATGGATATTCTCAAAGACCAAGAAGCCGGCGCGGGCGGGGAAATACAGCTCACAGACGCTATGGCCACCCTTATGAATCAACAAGCTTTCCACGCCTATGAATATAAAGGTCAAGATTACGATTGCGGCAGTAAAATCGGTTATTTCGAAGCCGTACTAGCCTATGCGCGTGACCACGAAGAGATAGGTGCAGAAGCGCTAGAAATGATTAAGCGGTTTGGGAACCAATAGCATGCCCACTGACACAAAAGAGACATTAGCTCTAGCGAAAATAAAGGCCTGTTTTGGGAAACCAGAAGGTGAGTTTAGCTCCACCCTATTTGTATCACATCACTTAGAAGAGCTATCAAAAGAAAATTGGCTGGCTCTACTTTCAATCAAGGAGCCAACACCTCAGCAAATCCTTGATTGCTTAATATTGAAAGATAAATGGGATTCGGCAGATGATGGATTGGTTGATACATACGACTTCACTCTTCCAGAAAACTTGACCGATTACTTATTGTCTGTTCGATTTTCAGAAGATGGTAATATTAAGAGTATTTCTTTGGAAAGTTAGTATCAGCACCTAAGGCCTAAGCCGCCTATCGTAAAATCTGTTGCAAACGCGACATCAGGAATTGCTTAATACGGTTATCGCGTTCCGGGGTTTTAACACCTAGCACCCCTCTTATATTATCTGGTATGTGCTCGAGGGCCTCTTCGACATCCTCGCCGAAAATAAAGTGATCGAAATAATGCCGCCATGCCGCGCGTTCGGGCGCAGGCAAGTCGCGTAATGTTAAAAGCGCTAAAGCGATATTGCTCATAGGCGCATTATTTTTAAGAGCACTCCACCAGTAATTGACCAGTACATTTAACGGGCCTTCTGATTCGACATAATGCCACCACAAACTTGGCAAATATAATGCGTCTCCAGGTTCAAGCTCCGCTAGCATAGCGGCCTCCATCGCCCTTTGAAATTTTGGAAATTTATCCAGATCAATATCTCTGGGGTTTACCAAACTCGCGGGAGGCCCTGCCATATTATGATCAATTGGTCCCGCATAGATATTACCGATTTGCTCAGGCGGGAAAATCAAAAAACGCCTCTTTCCAGCAACCGAACAGGCAATATTCTCTGACGTATCAAAATGAGGCGCAATAGAAGCAGAATTTCCAAGCCATAAAAGTGGCGGCACATCACTATCCACCAATGGCATACGGTTCGCGGCAGCGAAGCCTGAAAGAATATCACCCGCCGAGGTCGCTCCGGCATAGACTCCGATGGGCGAACGGCTATCCTGTTGAGACAATAATTTATCAATCGAAGCAGATAGGGGAATATTGCGGCGCTCAAAGTTAAACCCGCGCATATCCTCATTATAGAAATAGCGGCCCTCAATATCCGGCTGACCAAGATAGGTTGGCACTGCTTGGCGGCTATCCATGTTTTTGATGTAATCGCCAATGGCTTCAAGAGACTCAGTTCCGGCCCTCACGGAAGGCCAGTCTTTGATAAGACCGCGCAATATGACCGGCTGGCCAGCAGGGCGAATATCATTATCAAATTGCTCTCGCGTAACGTTTTCTCGCGCAGGTATAGCGGGGATGTCTGTGTCAAAAATATTCATGAAACTGAGCTCTGCATATACCATTCAACAAATCGTTTTACGCCCTCATGCAAATCAGTTTTAGGCGCGAACCCAAAGTCTCTTTCAGCTGCGCTAACATCCGCGAAGGTGTTACTGACGTCACCATTTTGTTTGCCAAGGATTATTTTTTCTCCTGTCCTGCCACAGGCCGCTTCGACAGCGTCCACGAGTTGCATCAAGGTATTGGGCTTTGAGTTACCGAGATTGTAAATTTCATGACCTGATGACGGCGGACGGCTCAGAATTTTAGGTAGGACATCCACAATATCATCGATGTAGGTAAAATCACGGCGCATCTCATCAGGTGCAAATAGCGTTATCGGATCGCCCTTCATGATTTTGTCCGTAAAAATAAAATAGGCCATATCGGGGCGGCCCCAAGGCCCGTAAACTGTAAAGAAACGCAGGCCCGTTTGAGGGATTCCGTAGAGCCGCTGATAACTCTCGGCCAGCATCTCACCGCCAAGCTTCGTAGCGGCATAAAGAGAGGCCGGAGAACGCACTTTATCTGTCTCTGTAAATGGACCATCTTCGCGGTCGCCATAAACAGAGGATGAACTGGCATAGGCGACATGCTCGACGGTGCCGCTGTGCCGCGCGAACTCCAATATATTCAAATGCCCCATAACATTGGCCTGAATATAGGCGCGGGGGTTATCAAGAGAATACCTCACACCCGCTTGCGCCGCGAGATGCAAAATATGGGTCACACCTTTATCTTTTGCCGCTACGTCCAATGCCTTATGATCGGAAATTTCTACTTTATAAAACTCGAAATTTTCATGGCTTTTCAGTTCGGCTAATCGGGCATATTTTAATGACACATCATAATAGTCATTGAGGCTATCAATCCCAATGACACGGTGGCCCTCAGAAAGTAATCGACGCGCGGCATGAAAGCCGATAAATCCAGCCGTGCCTGTTAAGAGAATAATCATGGCCTTTCCTTATATCTTTCCGTTCACAGGAGCAAAGCTTTAGAATGTCCACGGCCTTAGAGAATCTAGCCCTCAAACAAAGCGCAGAGAAAATCCGCAATTGGGTTATCGGTAAAGCCCTGCCGCTCTGGGCGGACCGCGCACAGCATAAGAGCGGACGTTGGGTCGAGCATTTAAACCTCGACGGCACGCCGGACCTGTCAGCAGATTTGCGCTGGCGCGTTTTAGCGCGGCAAATTTATGTCTATGCCGAAGCCACACGGTGGAACTGGTTTGATGGAAAAGAGATTGCGCGGCAGACTTATGAGCACATGCGCGAGCGAGGCTATGTGCAGCGGGTTCGAGCTGACGGCACAGTTACAGAACGCCGCCGCGATTTATATGACCATGCTTTTTTTCTGCTCGCCAGTATTAGCCTCTATCGCCTGACTAAAGAGCCGCAATATCTGGCCGCTGTTGAGGATATATGCAGCACGCTTGATACGGAGTTTAAACATCCGGACGGTGGATGGCGGGAGACACCGCGGGGCGCGCTACCCCGTCGTCAAAACCCGCATATGCATTTGCTCGAAGCTTTTCTCTATCTATATAATGAAACGCGCGATCCCAATCATCTGGCCTATGCCGAGCACATTATTGGGCTTTTTAAGGCGCATTTCTTTGATTCAAAGCATCATATTATTCGTGAGTTTTTTAATGAAGATTGGAGCTATTATTCCGGCGAACAAGGCACGACGGCCGAGCCTGGTCATGCCATGGAATGGATATGGCTACTCTATCGCTATGAATTTAGCTCAGGCCGCGATACGAAATTATGGCGGCAGGCACTTTATGCTAATGCGCTAAAACAGAGGGGGTATTTTCTCAACGATGAGGAAGATATTAAAGGCAATATTCGCCGCGAGACACGGCGGCTTTGGGTGCAAACTGAAGTCATTAAGGCTCACCTCACAATGGCTGAAAATAATGTTTCCGGCAGCGCAGATATGGCCGCCGCCTTTATTGACGGATTATTTGAAACCTATCTCAAAACCGATGGAACATGGTGCGACCAAACCAATGCTTGCGGCGGACAAATCGCGAAAACAATTCCCGTCAGCACCTTTTACCACATCGCCTGTATGGCCTTTGAAGCCGAACGCGTTTCAGGGCTGGGGCGTCTTGATCCGCTTTAAGCGGCGGGACAATCTCTTGATGCAGAGGCGGGTTTGGACAGCACATCAATTTTCATGAATTCAATGTCCATTGTCTTTTGTTCACCGCTATCTCCTGGCCAAACACCGAGATAGTCCAAATCAGGATCGCCATTTGGCGGCTTAGGCGAGAAGTCCAGCACATAGTCTTTCCAATCAGGCGTTAGGGTTCGACGTCGCCATCCGCTATCCCCTGCCCCTGCTGTAAAATAACCCATATCAAATAGGTCAAGCGGATTTTTACGGCCCGCACGGGCCCGTACAGTAATTCTTATATTTTGGCCGGCCAGTGCCCTCTCGTAATCAGGGCCCAGCGATGCAAAAACACCGGCAGAGCCGGGAGCGTCACGGCGAGGAATTTGGGTCAAGGCTATTATATGGGCCGAATCTGTTGGTGTTGCGCCTACATATTCATAGCTCGTTCCTGGAGAGGCCGTCAGCGTAATTAAGTCATCCCCTTGGACCGAGAAGCCATTTTGCCAAATGCAAGCATCCGAGAGCTTCGTAACAGAACTTAATGACAAGGCGTACCAAATCATCCCAGCGATCAGCGCCAGTGCGAGAGGATAGAAAAAACGGTCTTTTAACATAGGCTCTCATAACGGCGATAATGGCAACTGTGAAGAGACGTTTACGAGCTCTGCTCCGCAATTTATAGTTAATCAAAGGTAAAGTGGAGAAAGTAAAATGAAGACGGGCTTGAAAAAAATTATCCTTCCCATCGCGCTCATCGCGCTAAGCGGCGCAGCCATGGCCCATCCTCATAAATCCGGCGAGGAAGAGAGCAAAGCGAAACCGGAGCGCGTTTGGCCTTATTTTGGCAAAAAGGCCAAAGAGGAGAAGAAAGAAAGTCAGGCGGCTGAAAACAAAACCGAGAGCCTTACAGGCGAAGAATTTGCGCAGCGACTTGAAAAGCGCTTTGAAGCCCATTCTGAAAAATTTGAACGCGCAGTAGAAAAAGCTGAAGGCAAAAATGACTTTCTGCGTGAGGGGCGCGAGATTAGAAATGCAGATGATATTCGTGAAGCGGCTCGCGCTATTGAGGATCTCGTCTCTGAATCAGGTATCATTTCAAGCTTTGCCGATATGATGCTTGGCCTTGCCGAAGATTTTGACGTGGAAGCTTCTGATGGTGGTTTGGCGCTAAATTTCGAGGGCGAGCGTATTGGGCGCGTGAAAATGAAACGCGATAAACACACAGACAGCTCGTTTGATATTGAAGGCTTTGGCCGCAATATGACCATTGAAAAAGAGGTTATTAAACGCGACGGTAAAACCAAAACCCGCATCGTTATCGAAGTTGATGGCGATGAAGAGTTTGATATCGACCTGATACCTAAATCAAAAAACTAGATTAAAAAGAGCATAGCCCGCTCATCTGCGCGTTCTGTCAGGGCGGATTTTAAAGTCTCTGTCAGCTCATCCGTAAAGCGGTCAGCAGCGGCTTGTTGCCACGCTTCATCTACGACTTGAATGAGGTCAGGCCTCTGCTTGGCTGCCGCGCGTTTTATGCGGCCATCCGTCATAATCTGCCGCGCAATAACAGGTACATTCGCGCCTTTAAAGCGGCCTTCCAAAGCTTTGCGGCCATAGATAAAGCTACCGCCCGCAACAGCTCCGCCCACAACAAGCCCGATGGGGTTTAACAGCAAAGGCGCAAATAAATTTGCCTTGGCCAACAGTGCAGACACAATTAGCGCCGTCAAAGTCGTCCCGACCAAAGCTGTGTCCGATTCCATTGTATTTACCTTGGGCGCGGACACTGACAGATCTTCCAAATGGCGGCTTATATGCTGACTGTCATCTAGCGACAGCACCATAGCCGGCAGACCATGATCCCGGCAAAGGGGATCTGTTTCGCGTTCAATATCGCGTTGCAAGTCAGCAAACCAGTGGCCAATAACAGGTTTTAATACAGCGGCCGCGCTTTCGCTTTGTAGCCATGTTTTCACGCGCCCTGATAAAACACCCTCAACCTCATCAAGGCTTTTAATCTTACCTGAGCGCCAGTCCTGAAACACTGGCACGATACAATTATCCGCCATGGCATCGACTAAAACAGGGGCCATTTGTTTGCCCAACGCAACACTGGCTTTACGTGCCTTTGTATATATCGCCCCCTCACCAGAGAGCATGTCAGCCACCGATTTTTGGAAACTGGCATGAAGGAATTCAAACCGCCCGAGCCACGCCAACCCGCGGGCAATTGAAAATTCAGGTTCCGCGCCGCGAACGACTTTGGCTTTTGGAAAGATTTTTTTCGTAGCCGGTAAAACCAGTGGTAGGCGCGATGCTCCTCCCGTGAGCAAAACTGTATCGGGTGCCCGCCCGCCTAAATTCTCTATGGTTTCACTTAGCGCATAATCAAAAGCGGTCTGCCAACTATAGCCGTTTAAAGCTTCAAGCGGGTTATTTAATATCGCTTTGGCATCTTCTTTATCCATACGAATTTCAAATAATACGCCGCCATTTATCGGAAGGCGTTTGATCATTTCGACAGGGGTTTCCTGCCCCGTAAAATATTGCTCTTTCGCGAGGCGGCACCAATATTCCATAATGGGCTGATAATGCGGATAGCGGGTTATAAGTTTTTCAATCTGCTTGCGCGATTTCTGCCGTGCCAAATTTAATTTAAATATTTCTGTGTCGAGTAAGCCTGAGCCCAATATATTATGCCCGACATCTTCGGCGTCCATATCCCGGCAATATGTAAAGTCTGTGGTCGAAGAGCCAATATCAATAATTAAAACAGAAGAGCGTGCGTCTTCAATGGAAAGATATCCCTGCTCCAATGCGGTCATCAGAGCCGCGCGGCTTTCGGGAACAATACGCACGGTTTTCAATCCTGCGCCTTCAAAAAGCTTTTGATAGCCTTGCCGCGTCTCATTCTCCCAACCAGACGGACAACCGACAATGAAACGGCTCTCTTTGGGGCCGCGAATAATGCCGTCTTTGGCCAAGCCGCCGATTAGAGTTTTTGTAAATAATTGTGTCGGGGTTTTTATCTCAGACCTGTTTAAGTCCCGCCCTTTAAATTTTACCCAGATCTCAGGCGCATCGCCCATAAAGGACAGATTGACAGCATCGGCGCCGATTTTGACCTCGCCTTTCGCCTTGGCGATAGCGGTCACAAAACTGCGCTCACCGCGATATTCAAGAATTTCAGGCTCACGTATCGTTGCGCCAAATGCACGGCCTAGCGCGGTCTCGCCATGCCCTAAATCAAATCCGATGAATTCATCTGATGAGGCTTTATTCATGACGAGTCCTCACTCTGCCAAACTGTGCCCCGGCGCAATAGCCTCCCACCTGAAACCAAAGCGGGCGCAGCCATTTTAGTTTCAATCTCGCCCAAAGCGGGAAGAATATCGAACATATCTTTTGTTTTCTTGGAAAAGCTAATCAGCTCCACACCTTCGCCCGCTAGGACGGATATCATTTCCTGCTTAATCAGCGTCAGCGCGAAATCACCATCACCTGCATTTTGAGCCTCTAAAAGACTTTGCATCATACCGAGCAAACGCGGATTATCCCGCCAATCTGTTTGATGTTCAGGTTCTGCCAAGCGCAGTAAAATATGATCTGCGGTTTTCAGCGCTTCAACAAGCTGCGTGACAAAGCCCTGCGTGTCGGCGCGAATAAAGGCTTGGGCTTCCATACGGCGGCCGGATAAATCCTCTAGCGCCACCGTTTTTTTGCGAAACGGTATTTTATCAAGAAGATGCCCCCAATCTTTAGGGTCAAAAAACCTCAAGGCGGCCAGGCCCGCTGCCGCAACAATTGTTAGCATCGAGCCTTGCATAAGACCTGCCGCTGCAAAGAGACCCGCGGCACCATAAAACAATCCCCGTCCCGCCCATTGGCGCTTGGGCTTCGCCGCCTGTTCAGACCAAATAACATCTGCGCCTGTCGCGCGGTCTAAGACCCCCGCGCCAGCTTTGACCATTTCCAAAAGCCATAGGCCTGATTTCTGGAGCTTTGGATCGTCAATCTGTTGTGAAAAAGCCAGACCCGTGCGGTCAAGGGCGCGCCGCGCTTCGCCCACGATCTGCGAAGCTGACAGCTCCGGCGTCAAAGCCGTTTGCAAATTCCGCCGCTCCGGTTCAAAGGCCCGGGCGAGGCTTGGCACGATGGCTGGCAGGTTCTCACTCATGGCTCTGATGTCGGGTCTGAACCCATCCAAGTCAAGGGAGGGACTCATTCAAGCTCAGTTAAGAAAAACTCCAAAATAAGACGAGATCTGTGCACTTTATTATGCGTACGGCGAAATCCGTGTTTCTCAGACGGATATGTCATGAGCTGCATATTTTGTGCACCAAGCTTATGCATTTCGTCCATCAGCTTGGTTGAATTGCGAAAGACGACATTGTCATCCGACATACCGTGAATCAGCAGAAACGGCTCTGTTATACCGTCCAGATAAGGCCAGACATTGCTCTGCTCATAAGAACCTTTTGTATAATTTGGGCTACCTGGATTTGGATTGCCTAAATAACGCTCTGTATAAGCGGTATCATAAAGCTGCCACTCTGTGACAGGCGCGCCGACTACACCTGCGGCATAATCATTTGTCTGGCCGAGCATCATCAGGCTCATATAGCCGCCATAAGACCAGCCATAGACGCCCATTTTTTCAGGGTCGATAAAGGACTGGGATTTCAGCCATGTCGCGCCGATCTGCTGATCTTCAGTCTCAGGCCGCCCCATATTACGGTAAAGCGGCGCTTCAAAGGCCTTGCCTCGGTTACCTGTCCCGCGATTATCTATCTGGAAAACAACAAAGCCGTGATGGGCGAGCATTTGCGAAAGCCCCAATCGCCATCGATTATAAATACGCTGACCATGCGGTCCGCCATAAACAATAGTCACGCTTGGCCGTTTTTCGCCTACTTTCAAATCAAGCGGTTTAAAAATCTGATAGTGCAAATCCGTCCCGTCAGCAGCTTTTAAGACTCCAAATTCAGGCTGAATATCAGCCTGCATAAACGGGGCGTAAGGGTGGGAGTCATCCAGCTTATTTTCATTTAGCCACGCCAGAGCGCTGCCGTCATTCTTAAAGGCCCGGCTTTGCGGCGGTGTTGTGGTGCTATTAAATGTCCCGATATAACGCTCACATGCCGTATTAAAGTTCGCGGAATGGATGCCGCTGGCTTTCGTGATTTGAACGGCCTCAGCGCCATCTAAATCAGTTTTAAAAAGATGACGCTCAAGCGGGGTATCTTTCCAACCTGTAAAGTAAAGCTCGCCGCTATCTTGGTTCACGCAATTAAGGCGCGTCATAAGAATATCGGGCGGCGTAACAGGCGTAAATTCACCGGCTGTTTCCCCGTCCGTGCTGACGCGAAAGAGTTGCCATTTATCATTGCGCTCGCTCGACCACAAAATGGAGCCGTCCTTTAAGCCTTTATAGCTGACTTCGACATTCATCCAGGCTGGGTGGATTTCTTCGAATAAGATCTTAGACGCCCCTGTGGCAGGGTCAATTTTTAACAGCTTATGCGATTTTTGATCCCTGGATAATATTCCGGCAAAAAGCGTCTTACTATCTTGGCTCCAAAAAACGCGGCTTAAATAGATGTCCTTTTCAGCTCCAATATCAACCCATTTCGTCGCTCCGCCTTTAATGCCGACAATACCCAGCTTAACGGTAGCATTGGGCGTTCCGGCAAAAGGATAGCGCTGCTGTACATTGATAATTCCGTCTGATGTATATTCTGCGCGGGTACGTGTTTTGACATTGGCATCATCAGTTTGGGTATAAGCTATCCTCTGAGCGTCACCACTGGGCCAATAACCCGTGTAGCGGTCGAGTTCTTCTTGGACGACAAAACTCGCAATGCCATTTCGGATAAGCTCGGTTGCGCCGTCAGAGAGCTGGCGCTCCAAGCCGGATTTTAAATCTTTTACATAGAGATTATTCTCGCGGATATATCCCACATATTGACCCGCTCCAAACACCTTTGGATCCGTTTCAAAGCCTTTCGTAGCGGTCACTTGGCGCGCCTCTTTGGCTTCTAAATCATAGAGGTAAATATCACCGCCCAAAGGAAAAAGAAGCAAATCATCACCGGCCCAATCATAGGACACGATCCCGCGGCTATATTCGCGGCGGCGCTCTCGGCGGTTTTTTTCTTCAAGGGATAATTCCTCAGGCGCGCCCAAAATATCAGTAGAGCTCACAAGTAAGCGTCCCTCTCCGCTTTCCAGATCATAAGCCCATAAATCTTGCTGCCTTGCATCATCAGCGCGGCCTTGCAGCACGGTCACGAAATCACCTTTGGGCGAAATTTTAGCCCCGCGCAGAGATGTTCCGCTCAGCGAGATATCTGAGTTGAGCGTTTCAGGGGTCAGCCGGCCTGGCCCAGGGTCTCGCGTCAAATACGACACTTCAGGGGCGGGCGTTTGCGCTTGCATGGCGGCTTGCTCCAGCGCCGTTGTCTCAGAACTTGGCCTCTTATCAGAGCACGCCGAAAGCATGACCGCAGAAGCTGAGAAGAGGAGGAAAATTTTGCGCAACATATTATATCTCATATTTATTGGAGTCTTGTTGCGTCAATTCCGATAGATTTCAAGCTTTGAGAAAAAGCCGCGCTGTTGTAGGGCGTGGATATGCCAGATTTACGCCCGGTATTTTTTGTTGTTGGCCTCATGATCGCGGCGTTGGGCGCGGCCATGTTCGCGCCTATGATTGTCGATCTGGGATATAATGACCGTTCTTGGAGAGCCTTTGGTGTATCGGGGATTCTGACGACGCTTTTAGGCACGGCTTTAGCTCTGGCAACCTATACACCCAAACCGGATATGCGGGCCCGCGGAGCATTTCTGCTGACAGTTCTCAGTTGGGCCGCGCTCTCAGGCTTTGCTTCTATACCCTTTATGATGGAGCCGCTGACGCTAAGCGTCACGGATGCGCTCTTTGAAGCCACTTCGGGAATCACAACGACAGGCTCCACTATATTGACAGGTTTGGATGATATGCCTCGCGGAATATTACTCTGGCGAGCTATTCTGCAATGGATTGGCGGGGTGGGTATTATTGTTACCGCTATGGCGGTTTTGCCTATGCTAAAAATTGGCGGGATGCAGCTATTCCGCCTTGAAAACTCAGATATGGGCGAGAAAATCCTGCCCAAAGCCGCGACACTTGCTGCCGGTATTGGCGGCATTTATGTCGTGCTGACACTGCTATGTATTTTCGGATATATGGCAACAGGAATGGATGGTTTTGATGCTGTTTCCCATGCCATGACAACTGTTGCGACCGGCGGTTACTCCACCTCTGATGCCTCAATGGGCGGCTTTATGGATGATGGTGCTGATCTGGTTTGCATTGCCTTTATGATGGCGGGCGGTATGCCCTTTGGTGTCTATCTACTAATGGCAACACGCGGCGATTTGCGGGCGCCCTTTAGAGACAGTCAGGTCCGCGCTTTCATAGGTATCATGAGCGTCTTGATTATTATGGTGACTCTTTACCTCTGGCTGAATTCTGAAATGACCAATAGCCGCGCCTTGCGCCTTTCAGCGTTTAACGTCGTTTCCATCGTCACGGGCACAGGCTATGCTACTGCCGATTATAATAGTTGGGGGCCATTTGCGGTTTCGGCCTTTTTCGCCTTTATGTTTATTGGCGGCTGTGCGGGCTCGACAGCTTGTTCGATTAAAATCTTCCGTTACCAAGTCGCCTTTGAAGGCTTACGGGCCTATCTTTTTAAAATGCCGCGCCAACATGCGGTCTCGCCATTGCGTTATGGCGGTAAGCCCCTGCCCGAAGCGGTCTTATTCTCCGTAATGAGTTACTTCTTTTTATTCTTTATGACCTTTGCTCTTGTCGCGATCACGCTATCCGTCATGGGTCTCGACCCAATCACAGCGTGGTCAGGCGCAGGAAGTGCGGTGGCAAATGTTGGGCCAGGCCTTGGCGATATAATTGGCCCTTCCGGCACCTATCAGGCACTGCCGGGTGAAGCCAAATGGGTCTTGATGCTGGCCATGATTGTAGGGCGCCTGGAAATCGTGACAGCTCTTGTCGTGCTCACCCCGGCTTTCTGGCGGTCTTAAAGCTCGGCCATAGGAAAGCTGTAAGTCGTGTCGCAAAATTCACAATTAGCGTCGATAACGCCGTCTTCCGCCATATCTTCGAGCGCCGCTTTTTCAAATGAGCGCAACGTATTTTCAAGCCGTTCACGAGAACACTTACACTTAGCTTCGATCTCAGACGTCTCAACAACGCGTACGCCGTCCTCATGGAAGAGACGGTAAAGGAGTTCATTCTGTGTCAAATCAGGGTCCAACAACTCAGCATCACTGACGGTTTGGAATAAAGCCCGCGCCGTATCCCAAGCTTCATCCGTATCTCCGCGTAATTTATCCTCAGCAATTTTCTGAATCATAAGGCCGCCGCCGCGCCAGACAGGGTCTTTGCCGGGCTCTTGTAACTCACCGCAAACCAGGCGAATTTCAGTGGGTATTTGTTCGGATTGCTTAAAATAATGCTCGGCACACTCAGACAGGCGCGCGCCTTCAATAGCCGCCAAACCTTGATATTGATCCATATCCGGGCCTTGATCGATTGTCATTGAGAAGGTCCCGCCGCCAAGCAAAGTATCGGCACCGGGATTTCGGCTATCCAAGCTGATCTCTTTTAGCTTATCCGCGTCCCAACGGGCATAGCCCCGCACATGACCTTCTGTTGTACAATCGCTCATAAGCAAGCTGACCGCACCCTCATTCGTGCCGTGACATTGTATGACCAAGCGTCCATCAAACTTTAAGGATTGCGCGACAATAGCTGAAATTAGCATGGCTTCGCCCAAAAGACGTGCGACTAAATCTGGATATCGGGTTCCCAGCGCTTGTGTGAGTGACGCGCCCATACGCACAGCACGACCCCGCACAGGTTTGCCGTCCAGTTGGAAAACTGTAACCAGGTCATCAGAGGCAGGGTTATTGAATAATGTTTCTGTCATGGGCGGCAAATGGGGTATGCCGCATCTGTTTACAAGGGCTATTCCGCCGCCAATAAGTCAGCCATAGGTTGGCCTTCTATGATATCTGAAATCACCGTCTTTAAATTCTCCGCCAGCGCCGCATAGCTGCGCTTCTTTTTCAAAGTGACAGGGTTAAGATAAAGGTCCCGGTTAATTTCTATTTGCAACGCCTCTATGCCTGCACGAGGTTTGCCGTAATGCTGTGTTACATAACCACCTGCATAAGGATAATTACGTGTCACATTATAGCCTTGGCGGCGAAAGGCGAGTTCGACCCGCGTAATGGTCTCAGGGTAACAGGACACTCCGAAACGATCTCCCAAAATTATATCAGGGCGGCGCGACCCCATTGGGGCAAAGCCCGGCATAGAATGGCAATCAATCAGCAGGGCAGATCCAAATCTCAGCCCGGCTTGGGTAATCAAATCCTGCAGCGCGTCATGATAAGGATGATAGAGCGCCGTCAGGCGGGCTCTGGCCGCACGGTAGGAGAGCGGCTTTTTATATATCGCCAAGCTCTCTGATAGCATCGTGGGAATCACCCCTAACCCGGCTGCGGCGCGGGGCGTCGGGGTGCCCGCTTCGGGTGCCCAGTCTAAAGGCAGTTCATTAGGGGCGCGATTGACATCAACAAAACAGCGCGGGAATTGCGCCGCAAGCAAAGGGGCGCCGCATATCACAGCAGGCGCAAAAAGCTCTGCAATATAGGCATCCTCATTTCGCCGTAAGCTTTGCAGGCTTAACGAGGACCGGGCCGTGAACCCTTTGGGATAAACATTACCCGAATGGGGCGAAGCGAAAATAACGCCGCGGCGCCATTTTTTGGGCGGTATCACGCGAATGGGTGGTGTGAACGCTTTAAGACAATCAGATTCAAAAGCGGTTTCGCGGGCTAACATTTTTCGGGACTATTTTTTATTTTAGGGCCTGCATACTTAGAAATTTTTAAGACACCGAAGTTAAGAGTGGGGGAACTGGCGGGATTCCTGCATAATATAAATGTTCTGGGCGTCATATGCCTCAGACTAAGTCACTTTCGCTTAAAAGGCGAGTCAAACTGAGCGCGGATGGGCGCGAATAGGGAAACGCGATATGGCCACAATTTTATATGCCGAAGATGATGATGCCATGCGCAAATTCTTCGAAAAAGCCCTTGAAAAAGCCGGTCACCACGTCATTGCCTGCGCTGACGGCGAACGGGCTCTGCGCGCTCTGAAATTTGCGGATGGCGCATTTGATATGCTCCTCACCGATATTATGATGCCAGGCATGGACGGAATTGAACTGGCAAAACAGGCTGAAACGCTCTCTCCCGGCATTAAAATTATGTTCATCACAGGCTTTTCTGCCGTTGCTATGGGCGATAGCCAAGCTGCAGAACAAACAGTCCTGCAAAAGCCAGTTCATTTGCGCCAACTCGTTAATGAAGTTGATAAATTGATTGCTGCCTAAAGCTCGTAATTAGGGGTTGAAAACACATAAGGGCGGCGATATACGCCCCATTTCTAAAGTTCGCTTTAGGATCTATCTAATGGATAGCGCGATTAGCTCAGCGGGAGAGCACTACATTGACATTGTAGGGGTCACTGGTTCAATCCCAGTATCGCGCACCATTCTCTTTTTGTTTGCGGGTTGCCGCCCACCAACCCAACCCGCGTTTGACGGTTCCGCAGCACGCAGAAAATTCAATCCGGGGGATTGAATATAGGCGAAGAATGCCCCTGCAGGGGCCAAATATCTTCAAGACATTTCGAATACGCGATCTGACCTAAGCTCATCAGAGCCCCGGCAAGCTCGCATATCCGACTGTCAGGCTCAGCACTGCAAACATTGAAACCGCTCCCATAAATATTTTAGGGGCAAGTCTATTTTCTTCCACCATATATTTTCTTTTGAAGAGTAGCAGATACACTGTACTACCCATCACCAAATAAATAATCGCTCCAAACATTGTCATCGCCCAATCTCCCTACCAATGATACTTACTAGCTCGAAATTCGTATGGAATCTTGAGCAATTTTCTTCCCAATTTTTTCAAAGGCCACATCCAAAGCATCTGAATCTTTAGCAATTAAAAACTGATCTTCAGAACTCGCGCAACTTTTTAAGAAGTCATAAGCTGAATCTGTTGTGCTTTTCGCAATCGTCGCCGTTGACCTTAACCGAGGAGCGTCTGCGAAATAAGTCCCTGGTTCCAAAGCAAAGCCAACAGTGAAAACCTCTACACCCTCATTCTTAAGCTGATTGCAAACAGATACACTCATGCGGTTGGAATTGTTTTCTTGCCTACAATTATAAGCTACGCCTTCGCTCCAGCCATTTCCAGGGGACCTCCTAGAATTGGCGTATTCATATTTATACCCGTTATAACGCCTCCACAGCCGCGTTCTACGTCGGTCCCGCCAATCACATACCCATTCTTCATTATTGGCACCATCCGTCATGAATATGACGTATTTATTCGGATCTTTGGTCCCGTTTTCAGAGTAGTGAATATTGTTTTCAGATTTCATTAAAGTTCTGGCAAGCGTCAAAGGGCCTCTGGAATCTGTGCCGCCAGACGCTCTCATTCTGCTTACGGCTCCATTATTTACAGTGCCCCAGTCCGGGCCTGAAACCTTATTGGTTATTGTGTCCGTTGAATAAGGAATGAGAGCAGTCCTAAGGTATTTTTCCTTCGAGTTTTTTAAAGCTTTGCTCAATGATGTATTTAGATCTGTATTGAATTTTGTGACTGTTGATTGTAGTCCTGAAATACGGGTCTTCGCGTCTGTCGGACGTTTAAAGCTTGAAACGATAGGTATGTCATCCCAAGCCATGGACCCTGAATTGTCAACGACCAGAAATACACTCGTTGCGGCTTGCGCTGTTTCGTAATATTGAACAGTTGACTTTACATTTATATCAACGCTTGATTTATTAAACGCGCCCAAGAAAGTCGTCTTTATTTTACCTTTGACTTCAACTTCTGAACGACGGGCTTGATCATTATAATTTACAGAGAAATCACCCGTAACGCCGTCTAATGGCTGTCCAAAATTTGCGGCGCTGATGTCATATTTAACATCATCCATAAATCCTTCATCTGATGATCGTGGCGACTCATCATTGTCCCTCACATATATTGAAGACATAAGGCCCACAGTATCAGCAGTGGCTTGCAATTTCGCTCTGGCTTTAAAAGCTAGTGACACGTCTATAGCTGTTCCAATCGCCAGAACTAGCATTAACATCGAAACTCCAGCAATAATGCCAAAGGAGCCTTCTTGATTGTTTTTCAGCCTTTTGAGCTGAAATTTGAACTTTTCTGTATTCAACACTCTTACCACCGCACGACCTAAAAAATTAAACTAGGCTAAAGCCGTTACAGTTCCGCCAATAGATGACCTTAATAAAAGGTAAATTTCTTCCAAACTTTCACCAAAAACATGGTCTCTGGTGACGTCCTCTTCTTCGGGGTAGAAAATAAAAATCTAATATCGATATGTTTTTCAATAAATTTTTATTGATAATCAATAATTATCTGCTATAAGCGCCTTATAACCGGTGTGCCAACCGGTCGGAGGCGATAATGACTGATTCACATAACGCCCGGACTCCGTCAGGGGCCGGCGAAACCTTACCCCATTCCGCGCGTGAAAAAGCCGAGCGAAAGCGCCTCTGGATCTGGCGCGCGCTTATATTCGTACTGCCTGTCCTCGTCATTGGCGGCGCAATAGGCGGCTTTGCGGCGATGGGCGCTTTGAAACCTACGCCTGAGGAAAAAGAAGATGTGGTGAAAGCTATTCCTGTTTTGACCGCCATCGCCACTCAGGATGATGTAACGCTAAAGGTCAATGTCCAAGGTGAGGTGCAGCCGCGCACGCAGATCAATATAGTGCCGCAGATCAGCGGGCTAATCACTTATATGTCGCCCAAATTCATAGAAGGCGGCCGTTTTAAAAAAGGCGACCTTTTAGTTCGTATTGACTCCGCCGAATTTGAGCTGCGCGTGACCCAAGCCAAGGCCAGCGTCGCCCAAGCCGAAACTGTCGTCACCCGCGAGATATCAGAATCAAATATGGCACGCCGGGATTGGGAAGAATTGGGCCGCGTTGGAAATCCCACACCTCTAACTCTAAGAGAGCCGCAAATGGCAGAGGCCAAGGCCCAGCTCGCATCAGCCCAAGCCCGCCTCGCGGAGACAGAATTACAGCTAAACCGAACATCGCTCTATGCGCCTTTCACGGGACGAGTGACGATGCGCCATGTCGATCAGGGTGAATTTGTAACTGCTGGCACAAAACTTGGAGAGATCTACGCCACCAATCTTATGGATGTGCGGCTGCCTATGACAAATGCAGAGCTTCGCCGCGCGGGCCTTTCACTCGGCTTTGAAGCTAGCGGAAAAACCGCTGGTATTCCCGTAACATTATCGGCTGACGTAGCCGGAACTTTCAGCGAATGGCAAGGGCGTATTGTCCGGACTGACAGCCGCTTTGATAGCAAGACACGCGTGCTTTATGCTTATGCCGAAGTGCGTGATCCCTTTGTAAGCGGTGCCAGTAATGGCGTTCCGCTTGCGCCGGGTCTCTTCGTCAATGCGGCTGTCAAAGGGCAAAAGCTCGAAAACATGATCGTTATTCCCCGCGCAGCTCTGCGCGGCGAGGATAAAGTCTATATCGCAAAAGGTGATACGCTCTCAATTATGACCGTAAATGTCATGTCATCTAATAAAGACGAAGCGATCTTAGGCGGAGGAATAGAGATTGGTGACGCGGTTATTACCTCGCCTATTCGCGGCGTAGCTGATGGCATGAAAATCCAAGTCGTAAAGACTAGCGCAAATACGGCCACCTCGACCTCGACTGAGGGAGAGCCATAATGGAAAAGATAATTAAATGGTGGGCCAGCAACCCTGTCGCCGCTAATCTGTTGATGCTGATTTGTTTTATCGGCGGGATTGTCAGCTATGTGCAAATTGAGCGCGAGCTTGACCCTTATGTCGAGTTCCCTGGAGCTTGGACTTATATCGCTTGGCCCGGGGCCTCGCCGCAGGATGTCGAAGAACAAATTATCGTGCGCATGGAAGAGGCGCTCTCCGAAGTTCAGGGCGTGAACCGCATGTGGGCCTTTGCAGGTGAAGGCGGCGGCTCGGTCACGGTAGTTGGTAAGAACAATGTCGATGAAGCTGTTCTTATGGCTGATGTGAAGCGCGCGGTAGACTCCATCAATGCCTTCCCACCAGCCGCCGAAGAGCCGCAAATAAATGTCTTCCGAAACCGTGATGAGATTATTCGATTGGCAGTTTCAGGTAATGAGTCCGTGTCAGAACGCGAGCTGAAACGCTTTGCCGAAAAAACACGCCGCGAGATCGGTTTGCTGGGCTTTATCCCGGCGGTGGAGCTTTTTGGCGTGCGCAATGAAGAAGTATCAATCGAGGTCTCGGAGGACGCCCTTCGTCAATATGGTCTCACGCTAAATGAGGTTGCCCAAGCTGTACGCGGCACCTCGGTTAATGCCTCCTCCGGCACGGTGCGCACTCAAATCGGAAATATGCAGCTACGCACACGCAACCAGGCCGATACACAAGAGGATTTTGAAAATATCATTGTCAGCCAGAGCGCTGGCGGGGCCACCATTCGCGTCAAAGATATCGCCACCGTGATTGACGGGTTTGAACAGGTCAACCTCCTCGCCACAGTCAATGGCAAGCGCACTATTCTTGTTCAAATTCAAAGCGGCCCAAATATGGATATCATCAAGGCCTCTGAGAATGTAAAATCCTACCTTGAAAAATTAGACGGTACTCTTCCCAAAGGCATCTCCATCACCACATGGGAAGACGAAGCTGATACTTATGCTGGACGAATTTCTTCCATCACGAATAATTTCTTCACAGGTTTGATCTTGGTCTGCTTGACCTTGATGCTGTTTTTGCGGCCGAAAATTGCCTTATGGGTCTCTATCGGGATCGCAACAGCCTTTGCCGGCGGCCTGGCCCTTCTTCCGCTTTTTGGTGTATCCTTTAATATGATTTCAACATTCGCCTTTCTGTTAGTCATTGGCGTGATTGTCGATGATGCCATTATTGTCGGAGAGGCTATTCACTTTAAAACCGAAGACGGGGAACGCGGCTTGGACGCAGCGGTCAACGGCACCACAATGGTTGTTAAACCCGTCATCTTTGCGGTTCTGACGACGATGATTTTCTTTGCGCCGTGGATGTATCTCTCTGGCGGCACGAGTGAGTTCACGCGAGCGATTTCGCTTGTTGTTATCCTGGCGCTGTTCTTCTCGCTCGTGGAATCGCTTCTAATATTGCCAGCGCATCTCGCCAATCTAAAGCCCGTCGATCCCAAGAGCCGTATCATGCGTTTTCAGGCGAAAATTTCAGGGAGCCTGATGTGGGTGGCTGAAAATATTTATCGTCCTTTGATAACCAGAGCCTTGCGCCGCCGCTACCTTACTGCGTCGCTCTTTATGGCGCTGATGATTATGACGGTCGGTGTTGTGGCAAATGGGCTTGTGAAATCATCATTCTTCCCCGAGTCTGAATCCGATCAAATTGAGATCTCTGTCGAGCTCCCAGAAGGCACGCCCTATAGCCGTGCCCTAGAAGTTCTCTCGCAATTACAGCATGCCGAGGAAGAGCTTCAGAAAGAGATTAAAGCCAAAGATGGTGACTTGATCGAAAATTGGTACACGCGCTCACGCGATGACAATATTCTTGCCTTGGTCAAATTGGTGCCGCCGGAGACTCGCTCGCTCACAGCTAAAGAAACAGCAGAACGCTTGCGTGAGCTTATCGGCGACGTGCCTGACGCGGAAAAAATTACCGTCAATTACAAGGATAATAATGACGGGCCGCCCATTGAATATGTGCTCAACGCCAAATCCTTTGAGGACCTCCAAGCGGCGGCAGATGACTTAATGGGGCAACTGCGCAGTTATGAAGGTGTGTTTAATGTCGTCAATGATATGGAAAGCGCATCGGAAGAAGTCCAGTTCGATCTTAAACCCGGCGCGCAAGCCCTTGGGGTGACGACAGCTGAAGTCGCGCGGCAGGTGCGCCAAGGATTCTTTGGCGAAGAAGTTCAGCGGCTGCCCCGCGACGGCGAAGATGTTCGCGTCTATGTGCGTTACCCACGCGCAGACAGAGAGTCGCTTGACTTCTTAAAGTCCATCCGCATTCGAACGGCTGATGGGCGGGAGCTTCCCCTTGGTGCTGTGGCTGACTTACGCTTTGAAAAGGGCACAAACCGTATTTTGCGCCGCGAACGTCAACGCGCTATTATCGTCTCTGCCGAAGTTGTGACGGACCGTATTGATGAAATTCGCAAAGAACTAAATGATGGTTTCTTTGATGAATTTGATACGCGGCACCCTAATGTAACGCGCGGGAATATTGGACGGGCCCAAGGCGAAGCCGAATTCCAGCAAGAGCTGATGACGTTTTTCCTCATTGCGATTGGGACGGCTTATTTCCTCGTCGCAGTATCTTTCAAATCTTACTTTGAACCTATCTTGATTTTGCTCGCCGCCATTCCTTTTTGTTATTGCGGAATGATCATTGGTCATATGACAATGGGCGCAACAATGTCGCTACTCTCAATTCTAGGTATGTTTGCGGCAGCAGGCGTGGCGGTAAATGACAATCTAGTCTTGTTAGATTACGTGCATCGCCTCCGCGCGCAAGGCATGGATGGGGCGCAAGCTTTGGTCGAGGCCGGCACACGGCGGTTTCGCCCAATCTTACTCACCTCGCTCACGACCTTTATCGGCTTGATGCCCCTCTTGATGGAAAAGTCATTGCAAGCTCAGTGGCTCATTCCCATCGGGATCAGCCTCGCTTTTGGCGTGCTCTTTGCGCTGTTCGTCACGCTGTTCTTTGTCCCGGCCCTTTACGGCATTGGCGCAGATATCGGGCGGGGCATGAAATACCTTATCAAGGGTCAGCCTCAGCCTAAATTCAGCGCCTCTATATCCCCTGAAGCTCTGGGAGAGTGGGACAGAACGGCACTTCCTGCTGAATAAGAACTCGCCTCACAGAGCTAACCGCTTGAACCGCTGCGCATAAGTCTTTATGCGCGGCTTATGCGGTTTACGGGGATCATATCAGCAGTTGTTTTGAGCACAGCTTTAGGAAGCTTAGCGCAGGCCAAACCGGCTCTCACTTCTGCTGAAATTCGGGTTTGCAAAACGCTTTCCCAATGTGTTGACATTGTCGAGCGCCACGCCCCTGACAGTTTTGATTACCGCGTTCTAAACAGTGAATTTCAACGCTTCGGTCGCAAGGGCAAAGCCGCGCTTATTGATATGCTCGCCAGCGATGACGAGACGGATATGCGCCGTGCCCAAGCGGTGCTCGCTAAAGGCCAGACGCTCCTTACGCCTGATGAACAGCGCAAAGTCGCCGCCCTCTGGCCACGCGGAGATCTGGACACTCACGCCAAGATAATGAAGAGCGCCCTCTCCCCGCTTATGCGCGCGCGAATGATTGAGACGCTCTCTGATGACAACCCAAAAGTCCGCGAAGTCTCGCGCGATATTATTGCGGCGACTGTTGCGCGGAAGATGGACTTCCCGCTGAGGCCTGATGATTACGGGAAACTCGCGCGGGCGATTTTAGACGACCCTACACCAGCGCTTGTTGAGCTGATGGCAAATTTTGAACCGGCTAAAACGGCACCGGTATTTACGCGCCTTTTGCGTTCCGAAGATGGCCCAACCCTTTTTGCCGCATATCAAAAGCTCTTTGAGCAAGATCCTGAGACAGCCTTCAAGGCTTTAGTCGCTACGCTTTACGGATTGAAAGACGATCAGACAAAAGCCGCCTTTGCACTCTCTCATGTTTTGCGCGAGCGGCATAAAAGACGCGAAGATGGTTTCTACCTTAAATTCGCCAAAGATTTAGCAGAAGATTCAGAGATGAGCCTGATGGGCCGTCTGGCAGGATTTGATGCCATAATGCAAAGCGCAGAGGCTCCGCTGCTGTCTGAGCCGAGCCAATATTACAATGTCATGCAGCTCGCGCTACGAAGCTATCCCATTTTGCCTAAGGGTTATTTACGCAATATGCCCCAACAAGCAGGTGAAACCCCAGACCTTTGGCTAAGTGCATATTGGAATTATTTCCGCCGCAAAACGGGGGATCAAAAACTGGGTTTCGTGCGTCTCTTAGGCAAGTTTGAAAATAACGCCGCGACTAATATCCTTATTGAGGCCCTAAGCGACCCAGGGGATTGGCGCATTCTTCAAGCCGCCGCTCTGCCTTTGGGCCGCAATAAAACAGAGCGCGCCAAACCCGCATTAAACGCCTTAAAAGATCATCCAATAATGGCCGTTCAGGTTGCGACTCTGACCGCCTTAGACGGCATAGAAACTGGCTCTTTAAAAGGGCGCATGAAATATTGGAAAGCCTCTTTAAGTGCGGCTTCAGCCTATTGTTCAGCCGCAGCAAAAGACTTTAAGGATGATGCCAAAGCCCTTCCCTTTTTCGACCTTGTCGATTTGGGCTTTAAGGCCAGCGGAGATAAGCGCCGCTTTATCAGCACAATATCGCCCACAAAAAACGGATATCTTGTGGGCTTTGATGCAGGACGTAATGGCGGCGACTTACGCTATTATGACAATGCGTCGGGGGACAGCCTTCCGCTCAAACCTTTAATGTCAGGGCCGCTTGAAAACATCACAGCCATCATCCCCGTCACCCCGCCCCCGCTCGGTCAATATGCCAAAGCCTTTTGGGTGATAGCGCAAGATAACGGCCAAACGGATCAAGCCAAATTATTCCGTCTTAGCGGGCCCGAAGGAGCTTTTAAGCTCGCCTATCAAGCTGAACTTCCCCACCGCGTCACAGTATTGGCTCCACAGAAAAATGGTGATGTATTTATGAGTTTTTATAAGCCCAAAACGAAACGACAAGACGTCAATCCCCCACTCCTTCTCTCCCCCACTGGTGCTATTCGCCGCGCCTGTTCGAGCCCTGCTGACACGACTGAAGCTTTGCCGTAAGAGCGCCTTATGGCTTATTCAGAATCCGCTGCGCTTAAAGCGCTTTCCGAAATTCGTGACCCCCGCACAGGACGGGACATTGTCGCCTCGGGCATGCTTGCTGATTTGATTTTCAAAGACGGTCAACTACGCGCCGTACTCTCTATTGATCCTGCTTTGGCAAACGGCTTTGAGCCTGTTCGGAAATCGGCTGAAGATACGCTTGCCGCCTTGGAGGATGTGGAGACGGCTTCTGTCATTCTGACTGCGCATAAAGCTGCGCCCCAATTGGGTAAATCAGCGGCTCCAAAAAAGCGGGTCGTTCCCCACCAAGCCCGCCGTCCTGACGGCTATCAAGGCGACAGCCAGATTGAAACCGTCTTAGCTGTCAGCTCTGCCAAAGGCGGTGTCGGCAAATCGACAATGGCCGTCAACTTAGCTGTGGCTTTGGCCAAACTTGGAAAATCCGTCGGGCTGCTCGATGCAGACATTCACGGGCCCAGCGCGCCTATTCTCTTGGGCTTAAAAAACGTCATGGCCAAGACCGAAGAGTATGAAGGTCGCCGCCTAATCAAGCCCTTCACGGCTCACGGCATCAAAGCCATGTCGATTGGATTCCTCACTGAAGATAACGGACCGATTATCTGGCGCGGGCCGATGGTTCAGGGCGCGATTTCTAAAATGCTCTGGGATGTGAATTGGGGCAAACTCGACTACCTCATCATCGACATGCCGCCCGGAACAGGAGACGCGCAATTAGGCCTCGCCCAAGACATAAAACCCCAAGGCGCCATCATCGTCTCAACTCCGCAAGACCTCGCACTCGCTGATGCCCGTAAAGGCGTAAAGATGTTCGAAAAAGTTGATATCCCGATACTCGGCCTCATTGAGAACATGGCCGTTTTCATCTGCCCCGATTGCGGCAGTGCCCATCACATATTTGGTAAAGACGGCGCAAGGGCCGAAGCCGAAAACATGAAAGTCCCTTATCTCGGTGCAGCCCCGCTCGATATGGTGATAAGAGAAAGCGGTGATGCAGGTATTCCTGCGGCGGCAGATGACGGCAAAATCGCGGATATATTTGCGGAAATGGCCCAGGCCATTATCGCATAACTAATCCAACCATCCCGCCGCGATTTGTTTTTCGAAAGCGGTAATCGCATTTTGCATGAGGATTGCGACGGTTACAGGGCCGACGCCGCCTGGGACAGGCGTGACCCAACTGGCGACCTCTTTCACGGCATCTGTATCCACGTCTCCGACAATTTCGGTCCGGCCGTCTTTATGCGTGATTTGATTGATGCCGATATCAATCACGGCGGCGCCTGGCTTGACCATATCTGCGCCAATCAGGTGCGCCTTGCCAACTGCTACAACAACTACATCCGCGCGGCGCGAATGAGCGGCCACAGAGCGGGTCATGTGATGACAGACTGTTACCGTCGCCCCTTCGGCCATCAACATAAAGGCAGCGGGTTTTCCGACAATGGCGGAATGCCCGATGATAACAACTTCAAGCCCCTTTAGCGTGAGCCCCGTCTCTTTAATCAGTTCGACTGAAGCCGCCGCTGTACAGGGCGCAAGCGTCAAATCATCATAAACAATATTTCCGATAGAGGCTGGATTCATACCTTCAACATCTTTGAGCGGGTGAATAGCCGATTGCAGTGAGCGCACATTGATATGATCCGGCACGGGGCGTTGTAGAATAATCCCCAGAACATCGGGGTCATCATTCATGGCTGTAATCTTCGCCTTACAGGTCTCTTGGCTCAGGTCAGCGGGCCAGAACTGCGCGTCAAAGGGAATGCCCACGCGCTGCGCTGCGCGCTCTTGGCCGCGAATATAAATTGCGACATCATCCTCACCGCCAATGGAGATCGAGACCAGCCGGCCCATAGGCCGTTTTTCTGCTATCGCTTTAACCCGCGATTTCACATCTTTTAAAATACGCTTTCGAGCCTGTTGGCCTTTTAATAAACGGGGGTCAGACATAGATAGCTCCGCGCTGTTAATTAATTGGCTCCGCTATAAAGCGATAATGCCAAATGGCCATCATTAGAATTTGTTTTTAAGTGGAGAGTTTATTTTGGCAGGATTCAAGCATAGCCCTCAAAGTGTCCGCGCCTAATGTTTCAGTCAGCGCGATATTACGCTGCGGGATTGTTTCAGGGTTCGAGTAAGTTTTAAGCACAGCTTCAACACTGGCTTCGCGCAATATGTGGAGCATAGGGTAAGGCGACCTATTCGTATAATTCTGCGCATCATCCTCCCCTGTACCTTCAAAGCGGTAAGAGGGATGAAAACTGGCTAGCTGATAAATGCCTTCATAGCCTTGAGCCTGTATCATGCCGTTCGCCATATCCAGCAGGTCTAAATAATCATCAAAGTCGTCAAGCAATCGCGGGAAAATAAGCAGGGTTGTTTCAATAGCGGCGCTGGCGCCCAGCTTGGCGCATTCAAGCGCGAGGCGTTCCAATTGAAGCCCAACCTCTGCCGCCTCAATGACTTCATAATGAATGCGGCCCAAGTCAAATTCCCGCTTGGCAAAAGGGCAAAAATTGTGAGCTATCACGACCGAGGACAGCCATCTTTTTGTATGCCCAATAATGGCCGCTTCATTCGGCATTATACTCACCCCACGCGGCGTTTTGTGCCTTCCCAATAAGGTTCGCGGAGCTGACGGCGCAGAACTTTGCCTGAGGCATTACGCGGGAGCACCTCAGCAACATCGACCGATTTTGGGCACTTATATCCTGCGATACGGCTCTTGGCATAAGCGATAATATCTTCTGCCGCGGGACTGCATCCCGCTTTGCAAACTATAATCGCTTTGACCGCTTCTCCCCATTTCTCATCCGGCACGCCAATGACGGCGACATCCGCAATATCAGGATGGCCAAATAGCGCGTTTTCGACTTCGGCAGGATAGACATTCTCGCCGCCCGAGACGATCATATCTTTCACGCGGTCATGGATATAGAGGAATCCCTCCTCGTCAAAATAGCCCGCATCACCTGAGCGGAACCACCCGTCCTCTATGGCTTCGGCTGTCGCCTCTGGGCGGTTCCAATACCCCTTCATGACAAAGCCCGATTTAATGAGGATTTCACCGACTTCGCCTTGGGGAACTTCATTCCCGTCTTCATCGACACATTTAATTTGCGTCCCTGGATAAGGCACCCCGCAAGAGCGAAGCTTGCCCCGCGCAGGATCATGCGCTTCGGGGAGCATATAAGTCGCCCCGCCTGTCGTTTCGGTCAGGCCGTAAACCTGGGTAAATTGGCAGCCAAAAATATCCGCCGCCTCAAGGAGAAGGCTTTCCGCAATCGGAGATGCGCCGTATGACATAATTTTATAAGAGGAGAAATCGCGTTCCCGCACGCCCGGCGTTTGAGTCAGCATAAGAATAACAGCTGGCACCAAAAAGCCGTGGCGAATTTTTTGCTGCTCTATCAAATCCAGAATATGGATGGGATGAATTTCGCGCAGGATAACCGCCTTGGCCCCTTGAATGAGAGACAGCAAACCAATATTCACTCCCGCAATATGGAAGAGCGGCATGGCATCGAGAACAGGATCACCCACGTCGTAATGCGCCCAGATCAACTCAGCGGCTTGTTCGAAAAAACTCAGGAAATTATTATTTGTAAGCTGCACACCTTTAGGCAACCCCGTCGTGCCGGAGGTATAAAGTTGCAACACATCATCTTCGCCGTCATGGGAAAGCTTGGGGTCGGCAACGTCTTGACCATCGCGCCACGGCGTGAAATCCGTCCAATCGCTATGATCGCCATCAATCGCAATGACGGTTTTGAGGGTTGGGCACTCCGCCAAAATGCTCTCAATTATCTCATAATATTCGCGGGCGACAAAAAGCACGACAGCTTGGCTATCACTCAGAACAAATTGCAATTCAGGCGCCGCAAGACGGTTATTCATCGCCGCCAAAGCCGCCCGCGCTTTATTCGCGCCAAATAATATCTCGTAATAAACATCCATGTTTTTACCGAGATAGGCTACGCGGTCTTCGGGCTTCACGCCCAGCGCGATAAGGCCATTGGCAATTTGATTAGAGCGGCTATCGAGCTGCACGAATGTCGTTTCCTGCCCCTCAAACCACATCGCCGTCGCACTGCCGTAAAGCGCCGCTTGATGGCGCGGAATATCTGCCAGAAACGGCATGGCCTTTGTATCGATCACAATAAGTCTCCCCATATTTTTACAGAAGGTTACATTGCCAAACTGGAGATTGGCAAGGGTTACGACGCAGACATCACGCCGCATTGTTTTGCTATAAGCAGGATGGAACATTGCTATCATGAAAGCGAAGCCATTACATCGCGCAACAGCCCTTATACTGGGCCTATTTATTCTTACGCATTTGGCCGTTCATCTCTTTGCGCTTGGCGGCATAGAGGCGCACTTGAAAGCCCTTGATGCTGTCCAATGGATTTACCGCAACCCTCTCGGCGAGACCCTGTTAGTCATCGCTATTCTCACCCAGATAGTTACAGGGCTCAAACGCCTTAAAGCCAAACGGAAAAATAAAACGTTCTGGGCCAAAGCACAGGTTTTGAGCGGGCTTTATCTGATGGGTTTTCTGATTATTCATACGGGCGCCGCCATATTCACCCATAGCGTTTTTGGCCTTGAGACAGATTTTTATTGGGCGGCGGGGAGCATGAATATCAGCCCCATAAAGTTTTTCTTTTGGCCCTATTATTTCTTTGCGGTTCTTTCGTTTTTTGTACACTTCGCCTGCGCCTTACATTTTGGATGGCCTGGAAAGTTTGGAAGGGTAAAAAAGACATTGCCATGGCTCGGCGGCCTTATCGCCCTCACCATCATCCTTACTTTCACAGGCGCGTTTTATGACGTGCCTGTTACCGAAGATGTGCTGAACTATTACCGTAAGAATTTTGGAATATTGGGTGTTGAGTGATGATGAACGCAGATTAACCCCTTGCGATACCAAGCTCTAATAGGCAGGCTATAATCTGGTTAATTGGAACAGAAAATGAATAAAATTATAACGACAGTAGTTTCGAGTCTTTTTCTTTTCGGGTGCGCGAATGCAGAAGACAGTTATGATGAAGCTGTACCGATACCCTTAGTTATAAAATCTAATAGCACAGCCAAAATAGAGTATTCCCATACTAAAACCAAGGACGGTAAAACTAATACGGGGAATATCTCTGGTATATTTAAAGTAATTGAAAAAACTGAAGACGGTTTTCAAGGAAGCTGGACAACGCAATCAGTCAAAGTCTCAGGAATGACAATAACTAAGAAAAGCCCTCAGGCCGCAAGCATGTTAATTGGCATTCCGTTCTCCTTCATAGGCATTTCTGATGGGCAGCCTCTCAGAATAGATGATAAAGAAAACCTATTGTCAAAACTATCTGACTCTCCTGTTTTCGAAAATACCGACCCTGAAGTTTTAGCTAGCGTTATAGCAATATTTGAAGGAATGGATGAGGAGACTTTAGCACATGTAATGATCAAGATTCCGTCCTATATGTCTGTTTGTCAAAACAGTGAATTCCACATAGGCGAGCCTTTAGAGCAACAAGTGGAGGCTCCGAGCCCTTTCGGTGAAGGCGTTCTAATTTCGGATATTTCATATGAACTAAAGTCTATAGATCGCAAAAAGAATATAGGGATAATTGAATATAAATCAGGTTTTAACTCAGAAAGTTTGAAAAATTTGACTCTTGAGCTCTTCAAAAAAATTGTCCCAGATAAAACTCCTTCATCTGAAGAAATGGAAGCATTAGAAATTGACCGTCAAGATTACGCCAAATGCTCTGTAAACCTCTCTACTGGATGGGTTCAAGATATGACCTATCACACAATCGTTAAAGGCGACGGGGAAACGCAGGAAGAGTTTTTTGATATCTCAGTTGAGTGGTTGGATTAGCCTAAGCCTTCTTCTTCTGCATAGACCATCTCACCCACAGCCAGAAAATCTTTGGCCCTTCAATGAGGTAACGTTTCCACAGGCGTTTAGGTTCAGAGGCCAAACGGAATAACCATTCTAGGCGATATCTTTGCATCCACTTTGGGGCGCGTTTAATGCGGCCCGCGAGAAATTCCAGTGACGCCCCAACACAGAGGCCAAGACCGATACAATCGCCGCGCTCCAGCGCCGCTTTGGCGACCATTTCCTGTTGCGGGGACCCCACACAGATAAAGGTGTAGCGCGCGGGGTTATTCGCAATGAACTCTGCTGCGGCAGCGACCGCTTCAGGTTTATTGCGCAGACCAAATGGCGGCTCATGATGATTAATTGTCGTCAGGCCGTAAATCTCTTTCAACTTGGAAATGATCTCTTCATCTGCGCCAATCACATTGATAGGCTCGTCGCGCGTTATGACATTGTCAAAGAGCTGTCCTGTAAGGTCAGAGCCCGGTACAGCAGATAGCGGAATGCCCGAAACTTTGGCCAGTAATTCCAAAATGCGTGAGTCGCAAACCGACAGCCATGACGCCTCATAAAGCGGGCCGTAAACTTCAGGCTCATTATGCAAACGCACCAAGTGATCGACATTTGGCGTCACAATATAGCGAAAGCCATGATTAGGCGTGACCCATTTCGCCCGCGCCAAAGTCTGCATAGGCGTTAGCGGATCAAAAGTTGCGCCGATAAATTCATAAGAGCGTTGGTTCACACGCCAATCTTTTTGCTCGTGGCGCGGCTGGCTACGACGATCAACACCACGTGGTTGCGGCGGTATTGTTTTTTTAACAGCAGACATGTTGTCCTCAACTCTTTTCATTTCCCACACAATAAGTCGTTATCAGAAAGGCGTTTAGATTGGGTTACGAGGCTTGTAATTATCTCTTAACTGTCCCACATCGCTTTAATGCCGCCGGAAACGCCAGAACAGGAAAAAGCAGAGCAAAGTCTTAACGAGCAGTCGCTTCGCTATCAGCTTAAAAGTTTTTGGAGGCTCTGGCCTTATCTTTGGCCAAAAGACAAGCCCACCTATAAATTACGCACCCATCTGGCGATGATATTTACAATTGCTGGACAGTTTATTGTTGTTCTCGCGCCTTTCTTTTTGGGCCGCGCCATTGACGCCATGAATATACAAGTTGAGGAATTAGGGCTTGGGAATGCCATCGGCATGGGAATTATTTTGCTCATCCTCGCCTATGGCGGATTTAGACTCGCCTCGGTTATGCTTTCGGAAGGCCGGGAATATGTCTTCGCCCCCGTTGCGCAATATGCCAAGCGCGCGGTGGCGACCTCAACCTTTGCCCATTTGCATAAATTATCTTTGCGCTATCATCTTGAGAAACGCACGGGCGGTCTGTCCCGCATCATTGAACGCGGCATTCGTTCCATTGATTTTCTGTTCCGGTTTCTGCTCTTTAATATCGGCCCGACCTTATTACAGCTCGCCATCGCCGGAGCGGCGTTCTGGATTGCCTATAGCTGGGAATTTGCGCTTATCGCTGTGGCCGTCGTCATCACTTATATCTGGTTTACCGTGACGACAACAGAATGGCGACTGAAATTCCGCCGCGATATGAATAAGAAAGATACAGAGGCAAATGCCAAAGCCATTGATAGCCTTTTAAATTACGAGACGGTCAAATATTTCAACGCGGAAAAGTTTGAAACAGGGCGTTATGATAGCGCTATGGAAGGCTATCAAAAGGCCGCCATCCTCTCGCGCACCTCGCTCGCCACGGTTAATATCGGGCAGAGCTTTCTGATGAATTTGGGCCTTGTCGCACTCGTCCTTTTGTCGGCGCAGCGCGTGCTGGACGGGAGCATGACAACAGGGGACATCTTCGCCATCACAATGGTCATGATGCAGGTTTATCGTCCGCTCAACATTCTCGGCTTTGCTTACCGCGAGATTAAACAGGCCCTGACAGATATGGAAAAAATGTTCGCGCTATTGGACATTAAACCTGAAGTTCAAGACGCATCAAACGCGCAAGATATTCACGACGTTAAAGGCGCAATCACGTTTAAGAATGTCGCCTTTCGTTATGACCCAGACAGGCCCATCTTGAGGGATATGTCCTTTGATATAAAACCGGGGCAGACAGTGGCCGTTGTCGGCCCGACAGGCGCAGGGAAATCGACGCTCTCTCGCATCTTGTTTCGATTTTACGATATTGAGAGCGGAGCCGTGACCGTCGACGGGCAAAGTATTGCCGATATAACCCAAGACAGCCTTCGTAAATCCATCGGTATTGTGCCCCAAGATACTGTGCTGTTTAATGATACTGTTGGCTATAATATTGCTTATGCGCGGCCCGATGCCACGCAAGATGAAATCGAAGCTGCAGCCAAAGCGGCGCAGATCCATGACTTCGTCGCGGGACTGCCCAAAGGTTACGACACGATGGTGGGCGAGCGAGGGCTTAAGCTCTCGGGCGGAGAGAAACAGCGCGTGGCTATAGCGCGAACTCTTTTGAAAAATCCCGCTATTCTTATCTTGGACGAAGCCACTTCTGCACTCGACAGCGTCACGGAACGCGATATTCAAGCGGCACTTGATAATGCCGCCAAGAACCGCACCACCCTTGTCATTGCTCACCGCCTGTCAACCATAACAGGCGCAGATAAAATCATCGTAATGGAAGATGGCGAAATCGCAGAGCAAGGCACGCATAGCGAGCTGCTCAAGAAAGGCGGGCTCTATGAGACGCTTTGGGAACAGCAAGAAAAGAGTCCTGAACATGCCTAAGTCGATATTAGAGCCTCACAAAACCAGAGTATAGTATGATAATTAGAGCCGCCGAACTTTCAGACGCAGATGACATCGCAACAATATATAATCATTATATTTTGGAGACGATTGTCACCTTTGAAGAAAGTCCTGTGACGGCCAAAGATATTGCGCAGCGTATATCTGATTTAAAAGACCAAAATATTCCTTGGTTTGTAGCCGAAGATTCCGCACAAAATATCATGGGATATGCTTATGCGAGTAAATGGAAAGGGCGGTGTGCCTATCGTTATTCTGTGGAAGTCACAGTATATTTATCACCCACACATATTGGCAAAGGACTCGGGAGTAAGCTCTATGAAGTATTATTTGAGAGACTCAAGTCACTTAACTATCATGTCGTGATTGGCGGAATAACGCTTCCGAATGCCGCAAGCATTAAACTTCATGAAAAGTTTGGACTAAAAAAGTCCGGTCATTTCAAAGAAGTCGGATTTAAGTTCGGAAAATGGATCGACGTCGGATACTGGCAAGGTTTTTTAAATTAAAGCTCGCCAATCTTGCGCATGGCTTCAGCTAATCGTTCAATCGTTTGAACCTCTTGATCAATGCCCATTTCCAGCGCAATTAACTTACCCTTTTGCGTCAAATCCAAAGTCTTGCCATCATAATAGCGTTCCTTGATACGGTAATATTTCGACAGCTTTGTCTGGTGTTGTTCCATGCGTATGGTGAGTTGATCTTTCAGCGCATCTAAATCCATATTCTCCAGCGCATAGAATTTAACGAGCATGTCATCTTTGAGGGACGGTTGCCGCGCAGGTTTTTTAGACCACGCCCGCAGCGCTTTTTTACCCTCAGGCGTAAGCGTATGAATGATGCGATTGGGCTTGCCCTCTTGGCTCACCTCTTCACTAATCACATACCCCTTTTCCCGAAGGCGCCCGAGCTCACGATAAATTTGCTGATGCGAGGCGCGCCAGAAAAATCCGATAGAAGCATCGAAATTTTTCGCCAAGTCGTATCCACTCATGGGACGTTCGGTAAGGCAGACCAATATAGCTTCGGCTAGCGCCATTGTGAGTTTCCCTTGTAGATATGCAATTTGTTGCATAAGGTTATTTAAATCATAGGAAATAGGAAAATTCATGTCACTTCAAGGTAAAACCATCTTCATGTCTGGCGGGTCTCGCGGAATTGGCCTCGCCATCGCAAAGAGATGCGCCGAAGACGGAGCCAATGTTGCTATCGCCGCCAAAACAGCTAAGCCGCACCCAAAGCTAGAAGGCACAATTTACACCGCCGCCAAAGAGATCGAGGCTGCGGGCGGCCAAGCGCTCCCCCTCATTTGCGATATTCGTGATGAAGCGGCTGTTGATGCAGCCGTCGCTGCCTGTGTTGAGAAATTTGGCGGAATTGATATTTGTATCAATAATGCCAGCGCCGTGTCACCGACGCCTGTGACTAATACACCGATGAAGCGTTATGATCTGATGAATGAGGTCAATGCACGCGGTACATTCATGCTGAGCCAAAAATGTCATCCCTATCTTAAAAAAGGCGCGAACCCACATATTGTCAATATCGCCCCGCCTCTGGATATGTCGGCGCGTTGGTTTAAAAATCACACGGCCTATACTATGGCGAAATATGGCATGAGCATGTGCACACTCGGCATGGCCGAAGAGTTTCGCAAAGATGGTATAGCCGTTAATTCGCTTTGGCCTATGACCTCAATTGATACAGCGGCAGTGCGAAATGTACTAGGCGGGGACAGCATGGCGAAGATGAGCCGCACGCCCGCTATCATGGCCGATGCGGCTTATGTGCTGCTCAATCAAGACGCCAAAGACTATACAGGCCAATTTGCTATTGATGAATTTATATTAGCCTCTTCTGGCACAACAGATTTTAAGCAATATAATCAGCCCGGATATGATGGCCCCCTCGCCGCTGACTTCTTTATTCCGAGTGAATGGGTCGCAAGGTCGGCCTCTGATGTTATGGAACATCCCAGCTATAACGCATAACGACCGCATTTGGTTCGGGAAACCAAATGCAATGAGGCGCCGAAACCGCTAGCGGTTTCGGTCACCGATTTAGAAAGAATATTATATATGCCAACTCTCAACGCGCTCGACCCGACCCCGCAGCAGCTAAAAGATTTCCTCGTACATAAAGGCGCGGAAGAACCAGTCTTTATGCTCAACCTTTTAAAGTTTAAGGACCGGGCGACCTATAATGACGGGGAGGATATTTCGGGCCGCGAAGCTTATAGCCGTTATGCCTCTGCCTTTGCCAAGCTTGTAAAAGAGAGCGGCATAGATGGCGGGGCCATCTTTGGCGGAAATTTAAACGCCTGGATGATTGGCAAAGGTGACGGTGCCAATAATGAAAATGGGGAATGGGATTCGGTCGCGATATTTAAATATCCCAATGCCGCTATCATGATTGAAACTGTTAGCTCAGACGCTTACCGAAAAATACATAAGCACCGCCGCGCGGGGCTTGAGGGACAATTACTAATTAGTTGTGATGATGGAGGTGTCTTTTAATGACCCAAACACTGCTCGTAAATAAATCCGATTTTGCCGATGTCGCCCTTGTGAGCGCGAAAGAAGCCTCTCTGGCAGATGGGTTTATCCGCGTCGCCGTTGGCCCTTGGGCGCTGACCTCCAATAATATCACCTATATGGCTGTGGGCGAGCAAATCGGATATTGGAAATTTTTTGACCCCAAAGCTTATGGCATTGAGATGGACGACTCTAAGGTTTCAGAATGGGGCAGAATGCCCGTCTGGGGTTACGCCAAAGTCACAGAGTCAAATTGCGAAGACATCGCCGCAGGAACACTGATTTACGGCTTTCTACCCATTACCCAAAACTTTGATATGAAACCCGTAAAATTGACGCCTATTGGATTTCAGGACGGCAATGATCACCGCACCGAATTACACCCTGTTTATAATGGTTACACCTTTGTAGATAAAGATCCGAGCTTTGCAGCACATAGAGATTTGCAGCCTGTCTTGCGCCCTCTCTTTACCACAAGCTTTCTGATTGATGATTTTCTTGCTGATGAAAACTTTTTCGGCGCAGAGCAGGTCCTGCTCCTCTCGGCATCCTCCAAAACGGCGATGGGCACGGCCTATTGCCTCAAGCAGCGCGGCGGCGTGAAAGTTATTGGGCTGACGTCAGAAGGCAATAAAGCCTTCACTGAAGGCACCGGATTTTATGATGAGGTTTATACCTATGACACCATCACAGATATGAACCCTGACGTAAAAACTACCGTTGTCGATATGGCGGGGAACGGCAAAGTCATGGCCAATGTTTATGACCATTTTGAAGAAAATATTGTCTATAATTGCATGGTTGGGAAGTCCCATTGGAACGGCGCACCTCCGAGGCCCCCAAAACTCGGCGCTCCGCCCGCAATGTTCTTTGCTCCTGACCGTGTTAAGATTCGTATGAAAGATTGGGGCGGCGAAGGCTTTGCTAAAAATTTGGCGGCTCTCTGGCTTCCCTTTTGCGAGACCGCCAAAGATTGGCTGGACATCACAGAAAGCCATGAGGTTACAGAGCTTCTGAAAACCTATAAGGATTTCCTCAATGGCCATGCCAGCCCCGCCAAGGGCTATCTGTTTAAGATTTAGGAGCCTCATATGAGCTATAAATGTTTTGACGTCTCAATTGAGAATAATATCGCTCACATCGTGATGAGCCGCCCTGAAAAGCGCAATGCGATGGTCAAAGAGTTCTGGACAGAGCTGCCTGAGATCATCCGCGACATTGATAATAATTCAAAAGCGCGGGTGATTGTCATCTCGTCAACGGGGCCGGTTTTTTCAGCCGGGATTGATGTGGGCATGTTCAGCAGTGATATCGGGGCCATTCGTGATAAGAATGATCCTGCTTATGGCGTGAATTTCTATCATAACAGCGTTCTGCCTTTGCAGGATAGTTTTACAGCCATTGAGCAATGCCGTATTCCGGTTCTCGCGGCCGTACAAGGCGGATGTTATGGCGGCGGCGTTGATCTGATCACCGCTTGCGATATGCGCTACGGCACAGAAGACAGCTTTATTACAATTTATGAAATTAATGTCGGTATGGTCGCTGACGTCGGCACCTTTCCGCGTATCTTAAACCATATGCCTGAAGGCGTTGTGCGCGAGCTCGCCTATACAGGCCGGAAAATGCATGCCGGCGAATGCAAGGATCGCGGCCTATATAACGAGGTTTACGCCTCCCAAAAGGAGATGATGAGCGCCGTTATGGAGATGGCGGCAGACATTGCCAGTAAGCCGCCCCTCTCTGTCTATGGCTGTAAACGCATTATTTCTTATTCTCGCGATCACAGCACAGCGGACTCTCTAGACAACATTGCCGTCTGGAATATGTCCATGCTCATTCCCAGTGAGATGATGGAGGCTATGGTGTCCAAGGGTGAAAAACGGCCCGGTAATTATAAGGACCTACCTAAGAAAACGGGGTAACATATTTCATACACTTAACAGCGCTGTTCTGCGTATTTTCAATCTGAATTTATTTTACCTTGTCTTTTATGACATAAAATGCTTGTTATTTATCCAGGTGGATAGATATGGGCGTCTCTGAAAATATTCTTCATCCTCATTTATATATGACGGTGTCTTCAAATTATCTGGCTATTCAGATTGAACAGCTAGAGAATTTCGGCTTTCCACGTGAAAACGCTTTGGCCGCTCTGGGCATTGGTGAAGATATCCTTGCAAATCCGAAGGCTCGTATAGAGGCCGAGCGCGCAGAACACATGTATCAAGTCGCCGCCCAAGCGCTCTCCGATCCGCGGATCGGCATTCGTGTCGGGTATAAATTTCGCGTCAATGATTATCAAAAAACAGGCGCCATTTATTCCTATTGCGATAATATTGGCCAAGCCCTTGAGCTGAACCGCCGTTATCAATGTTTGGCCGTGGATGTCGGCATGCCCGAATACCGCATAGAAGATGGCCGACACTTTTTTCTATATAACCGTTATGAAGCTGCCAAAGACATGCATCATGTTATGGGTGCGGTTTTCGGGGCTTGGGCCACGATGCTAAGATGGCTCAGCTGGGCCGCCGGCCAAGAGCTCAAAGAAGCACATCTGATGCCCAGGGCGCCGGAGGATATTAGCTTTTACGAAGAAGTCGTGCAATGTCCTATCGTCTTTGGGATGCCGCGCAACCATGTTGAGTTTCATCCCGAATCCATTACCAAACCTCTCATCTCCCGCGACCCCGAAAAATTGGCGCAATGCGTCGCCCTTTTGGATAAGGTTTTAAATCTAAGCCATGAGATTGAGACCTTAAGAGCTGCCATAGAGGCGTCCATTCAAGGGGCAATGGCAGAAGGTTATGTCAACCTGACCGTCGTCGCGAGGCGAATGAACCTAGGCGAGCGGCAACTCAGAAAGATGCTAAGCCAACAAAATATAAGCTTCAGAAACCTGTTGGAAGACGAGCGCAAAAAGCTGTTCAAAGAACTCCACGCGCGGGATGAGAGCTTTGTCTCCATCGCGCAATCACTGGCCTATAATGATCAAGCCGCTTTTAACCGCGCCTTTAAACGCTGGTACGGAATAGCGCCCGGCCAATATGAAGCCACCCAAAGCGAGGCATCATGAGCCGAAAGAAAACCGTCGATGATTACCTTATAGATATAAGCCATTGGCAGGATGAACTTTTGGCCTTACGCCGCATCATCCTATCGACGAATTTAACGGAAACCATCAAATGGGGTATGCCTTGCTACACCTATGGCGGAAAAAACATCGTTGGAATGGCCGGGTTTAAATCTTATTTCGGCCTTTGGTTTCACCAAGGCGTGTTCTTAAATGATCCCGCTGGTGTTTTAATCAACGCGCAGGCTGAAAAGACCAAAACCTTGCGTCAATGGCGCATGACCGCTGCCGGCGATATCAAAGCTGAGCTTATAAAAGAGTATATTTCAGAATCCATTGAGCATAGCCTTGCGGGTAAAGCCATGCCCAAATCTGCGCCGAGACGCCTAAAGATGCCGCCCTTATTGGAAACCGCGCTTATAGATGATGCAGAATTACGCGCAAAATTCGAAGCCTTTCGGACCGCACAGCAATGTGATTTTGCTGATTATATTTCAAGCGCTAAACAGGCGGCGACAAAGCAAAAACGGGTTGAGAAAATAATTCCTCTTATCCAAGCAGGCACAGGACTCAACGATAAATATAAATAATTAGAAGCGATCTAATATGACAGCACCTCTCACCCTTTACGGCGTAAAAATTTCTATGTTTACAGGGAAGGTGAGAAGTTACCTCATTAAGCAGGGTATTCACTTTACAGAAGTCGCGCCCGTCTCAGAACAATTTACAAATGTTGTTTTGCCGCAAATCGGGCGGCGCATTATTCCTGTTATCGAAATGCCCGATGGCACAATAGTCCAAGATACGACGGATATAATCGATTACCTTGAAGGCCAAAGCCTCAGCGCAGAAAGTGCCTATCCTACTGATCCGCTCCGGCATTTATTGGCGCTTATTTTGGAGCTCTTTGGCGATGAAGGTTTGCTTCGCCCCGCCATGCATTACCGCTGGAACTTTCCGCAAGACACGAGCGGGTTTATCACTCACGGCTTTGGCGGCTGGCAAGGCCCTGACGCAACAGATGAGGCCAAAGCACAAATTAAAAAGACAATGAAAACCTTTAGCGGCTTCCTACCGGCGCTGGGCGTGACGCCCGAGACAATCCCCGAAGTCGAGCGCAGTTTTGACGCGCTAATGGATATTCTCGAAGCGCATTTTATAAGGACGCCTTATTTATTTGGGGCCGCGCCGACCATTGGGGATTACGGGATGATGTGTTCGCTATACGCGCATCTGGCCCGTGACCCTGTTCCTAGCGGCCTGATGAAAAATCTCGCGCCTAGCCTCTTTCGCTGGACGGAACGCATGAATGTCCCCCATGCTGATTATTCAGACATGCCTTATTATGCGCCAAGCCATGATCTGCCCGAAACCCTTTCGCCATTATTCAAATATATCGCTGATTATTTCCTGCCTGAAATGCAGATGAATGTTGATGTCATGAACGCCCTGCCCGGCGGGACTAGCGGAGACCCAGCGACGATGAATCCAAAAATGGCCGTGCTCGGTTTTGGTAGCTTTCAACATGGCGAGGCTACTATTCAATGCGCCGTCAGACCCATTCGGCTTTACATGCTGCAACGCGTGACTGATTATTTTGCGGGCATGAAAAAAGACGACCAAAAGGCCGTCTTATATTATTTAGAGCCGCTCGGCTTAACCCCATTACTAACGCTCACCGCCAAACACCGCGTTGCGCGTAAAAATCATATCGAAGTTTGGGAGTAATTATTTTACCAATCCCATCAATGCCGTGGTGCTGGCATCATGCTCACCTTTTTCGTCGGCCTCCATTTCTTCCAATATTGTAGATGCCAAAACCTTGCCGAGCTGAACGCCCCATTGATCAAAGCTGTTCACGTTCCAGATAACGCCTTGGACGAAGACTTTATGCTCATATAGCGCAATGAGGTGACCAAGCGCGAATGGCGATAATTCATCTAGCGTAATCGTTGTTGAGGGACGGTTTCCGGGGAATGTTTTCTGCGGCGCGATCGCATCCGCATCTGCGCGCTCTTCCAATTCCTCCCGCACTTTATATTCAGGCTTACCCAGCATCAGCGCTTCGGATTGCGCAAAGCAGTTAGCAAGCAATGCCATATGATGCTCAGGCCTAGCGCTGTGATCCTTTAATACGGCGACGAAATCCACAGGCGCGCCGGGCGTGCCTTGATGGAGCCACTGGAAGAATGCGTGCTGTCCATTCGTGCCTTCATCGCCCCAAATAATAGGACAGGTCAGCCCCGCCTCTTTACCGTCACGCGTAATGCGTTTGCCGTTGCTCTCCATTTCAAGCTGCTGCAAGAAAGCGGCAAGTTTGCGAATGCGGCGGGCATAGGGAATGACCGCTTGTGAGCTATAGCCCAGCACATTGCGGTTCCAGATACCTGTCAGCGCCATCATAACGGGCAGGTTATCTTGCAAAGGTTGATCGCGAAAATGCATATCCATCTTGGCTGCGCCTTTGAGGAATTGATCAAAGATTTTGGGCCCAAAGGCGATTTGTAGAGACAGGCCTACCGCGCTCCAGACGGAATAACGCCCACCGACCCAATCCCAGAAGTCAAAAATTTGTTCGCTTGGGATATCAAAATCCAATGCGCCGTCCCGGTTTGCCGTGACAGCAATGAAATTGGCGCCCGCTTTTTTGCCTAGCTTATCGGTGAGCCAACTACGCGCGGCTTCGGCGTTCATGCGCGTTTCTTGGGTTGTGAAGGATTTGGAGACGACAACGACCAATGTGGTTTTCGGGTCAAGGCCGTTTAGCGCATCATTGATAGACGCCCCGTCCACATTCTCGGCAAAGCGTAAATCCAAAGCCATTTCTCCGCTCGCTTGAAAGGCATCGGCGACCAAGCGCGGGCCAAGATCAGACCCCCCAATGCCGATATGGACAACGGCTTTAAACTTGCCCTCACCGCGAACTTTATCAGCGAAAATTGCCATACGTTTTTGCATCGCTTTGACATCTTTTTGAACCTCCTTGGATCCACCGACACCGCGCAGGGCCATATGCAGAACTGCACGGCCCTCGGATGTGTTGACGGTATCGCCTGCAAATAATTTCGCGCGCCATTCCTCAAGGTGACAGGCGGCGGCAAAATCCTGCAAAGCTTTCAAGGCGTTTTCACTGATCGCTTGCTTTGAAAAATCGGCTCTTAATGGCCCTTCACGCATCACAAAATTGTCCATACGTTTGGGTTCTGTTTTGAACAAATCCTGGATGGAGACGGATTTCCCCGCGAGCTCTTCGAGCTTAGCATAATAAGACGCGCGGTCTGTAAACTGTTCTGTTGGCATGAATATCTCCGTCTGTTTGCGCGGCTTTTAAAGGCTCTTGGTTTTGGCGCAATAAAAAACCCCACTGCCAAGAGGTGGGCAGCGGGGCGTCATGCGCTAAACTTACGTTAGCTCATATTTTTATAGGGCTATGATTTATATTTGACCGAGCAGCCATAGGGCGGCGTATCTGAGACAGCAACTGCGTTACCCGCTTTCAAATCATCCATTGCGGCCACGACATAGTTTTTTGCGCCTTCGACAGTCGCAGGACTGGCAGAACGGTTATCATCAATCGCGCCTTGATAGACGAGTGTTTGCGACTCATCGATAATATACATATGCGGCGTAGTCTTCGCGGCAAAGGCTTTGCCCATATCCCCGTCAGGGTCGAGCACGATAGCTGTTGAAGCCGCGCCTTGATCAGTTTTCCAAGCATTCGCTTCATCGCCGGATTTGTAGCCCTGCTTACCGGGCGCACTTGAAATCACAGACAACCAGACCGCACCCTCGGCTGTTGCCATGGCTTGAGTCTTTTGCATGTTATTCGTTGTGTAGTGTTTTTTGACATAAGGGCAGCCCTCATTCGTCCATTCGAGAACGACTTTTTTACCTGCAAAATCAGACAGATTATGCTGAACGCCATTTGAGTCTGTGACTGTCATGTCCGAGACATTTGACCCTGTTGCGATTTTGGCGGTGGCTGGCGCGGCCAATGCCAACGCGGAAACAGCAAGTGTAGAAAATAGAATTTTTGACATCGTCATTTTGAAGTCCTCTCTTAAAGTTAGCTTTAATACGCTGATTAAAGCTTTTGGGATTACTCCCCAGCAATAGCGTCTTTTATCACATCATAAGTTAGAACTTGAGGCAAAATAGCAGGGCTCACGGAATTGTTAGAATAGACCAAATAAAGCGGAACACCCGCGCGGCCATATTTTGCAAGCTCAGCTGCAATCACATCATCCTTATTCGTCCAATCCGCAATGAGAAAAGCCGTATTTGTCTCTGTAAATAATTTTTGCGTTTCCGCTTGATTTAAGACCAATTTCTCATTCACCTTACAAGTCACGCACCAAGCGGCAGTAAAATCAACAAAGATGGAACGACCTTCTGCTTGCAACTCCGCCACGCGGCTAGGTGACCAGCTTTCCGCATTGACTTTAGTCGATATAATTTCGGATGACGCCCCGCTTGTCGTAACGGTCAAAGGAAAGACTATCGCCGCTAATACTGCGGCTGCACCTATCACTTTACTGATAAGTGTCTTGCTTTTGAAACACCATACCGCAAGGCCAACGGCGAGCATCGCAGATAAAGCGATCAAGACGCCGTCTTCACCCGCTTGTAAGCTTAGCACCCAGACGAGCCATATAGCCGCCGCAAACATTGGAAAGGCCAAAACCTCTTTAAAGCGCACCATCCAAGGGCCGGGCTTAGGTAGCTTTGATAAGAGTCCCGGAACATAAGCGATTAAAAGGAAAGGCAGCGCAAATCCGATAGCCAATGCCAGAAAGACAACGAGCGTTACAAATGCAGGCGCGGCGAGAGCATATCCTACAGCTCCTGCCATTAACGGCGCAGTGCAAGGTGTGGCCACAATCACGGCCAAAGCGCCTGTAAAGAAAGACCCTGCAGCGCCTGATTTCTGCGTCAGTTCTGCGCCCGTATTTTGCAAACTAGAGCCAAATTCAAATGCGCCTAATAAATTAAGCCCAATGACAAAAAGTAGGACTGCAAGAGCTGCAACGACTTTAGGGGATTGCAACTGAAAGCCCCATCCAATTTCAGCGCCGCCCGCTTTAAGACCCAGAATAAATAGCGTCAGCAACATAAAGGTCGCGATTACGCCCGCCGTATAAAGCCAGGCTTCACGCTTTATTTTAGACCGCTCGCCATGGGCGGATTTGGCGATTGATAAAGCCTTTATGGAAATGACCGGAAAGACGCATGGCATCAGGTTTAAGATTAAGCCGCCAATCAAGGCGCCAATTATCGCGGTCCAAAGCGTCACGCCGCCCGCACTCGCTTTGGGAAGCGCTGCCGCGCCAATGTCAAGGGATTGCCCTACGGCCAAGGCAACCTCTGTGCCTTTAAGCTGTCCGCCCTCAATGTAGGTCAGCACGCCCTCAAACATATCCGGCACGTCATTATCCCAGATATAATCCGGTGTCGTTGTAAGCTTAAGACCGTCTGATCCCCGGGTGATAAGCTGAGGCTCACTATGCCCTAAAATACCTTGCTCATAGGGGAAGAAATAAGCCTTTGAAAAATCACCACTCGGAAGGTCTGTAAAACTCATCTCCAAGGCCGTGCCTGATTTTTGAATTGCGCCTTGAATATCACCGCGCTTGGGCGTTGCCGCAAGAGCCGCGTCAATTTCTGTTTTCCAGCCTATATCCTCAACAGATTCGCCAATAGCAATAGGTAGGCTAACGCTGCCCTGTTCAGGGATGCAAACATCCTTGCAGACAAGGTAGTAAAACTCAGACACAATCGTAATGACCGAGCCGCTCTCCACGCTAGGATCTACGGTGAATTTTACCGGAAAGAGCGGGGCCCCTTCAAAACCGTAATTAACAATGGGGCCGGTGGGGATGGTGCGCGGCAAAGGCCAATTTATCGCCCCTGCAGTCACGCCCTGAGGCAATTGCCAATTGATTTGCACAGGCTCTCCGCTATCGCCGGGATTGCGCCAGTAAGTATGCCAAAGGTCATCCAGCTCCGTGCGAAGCGCAACATGAAAAGATTGCCCGGGCGCAACACTGTCATGAGAACTAACAAGTGACGCCGTCACCTTACCCGTATCGACAGGTAGGGATTGGCTTGCCAAAGCAGGGGCGGCGAGGCACCAGGCCAGAAGGCTTAAGAAAAATGCGCGCATTAAGATCTCCGAATTCAGCCTGCTTATAACCCGCCCGCCTTAACAAATCTAACCCTCATAGGGCTCTATCACAGGGAATTGAGACGGCGTTATATTGAGTCTGAAACACCAAAACCGCTATACAAGCGGCGTTGGGCTTTGACTTTATAATTTGAGGGCGGTCTTTAAACTTAATATGCGGCTACCCATATCTATATCATGGGGAGTGATAAAATATATCGCTGGGAAAAGCGCCGCGCAAAACGATATGCGGCTGATAAATCCTTTCACTTAGATATTTTGGATTGGGTTACGTTGATATTGATCAGCGTCATGTTTTTCATTTCTCTGCGATTATTTTTCATCTTTGAAGTGACAACCGCGCCTTGCGTGGAAATGATTTTGACCATGGGGCAAAGCTCTTGGTGGCCATCTATATTTACTCTAACTTATTGGATATGCCTTTTTATGAGCCTATTTTGGTTTTGCGTATCAGTACACCGCGCATTTCACAGACCCGCCAGTTGGGCTTTGATAACGTGGCATGCTGTCTTATTTATTAGTCTCTTTTTCTTAGCCGCCACGAACCGCAACTTAACAGCTAGTTCTTATATCAACCCGCCCGATGGCGTTATGGTTGTCGAGAGCATGGTGCCCGAAATTACACAGATGGGAATTAACTGGTCGACCCCCACGGAGCTCAACTGGACGGAATATAAAAAAGGACAATGGTATGCCAGCGGCTCAAAAGCATGCATTTGGCTCGACGAAAGTAAAGTCAGTTTTAATGATAGGTTCGATTTAGAGAGGCCTTCAAATATGGCCTTTCAATTTGTAGCAAATAGCCACGCATTTGAGAAATTGAAGTCCCGACAAATGTACCGCCCATTAAGCAATTTTGAACGCGAGACATTCTCAAAGATGAAACAGTGTCAGGCTGACATGACTAAATATGGGCAACATCGATCTGTTTGCACATCTGATAATGTTTACCCCGTGGCGCCAGGAATAGAGCCTCCGCCAGAGTTTCTTGAGCTTTGGGGCTTGGACAAATAAAAAAGCCCGCTTCGATGAGCGGGCTTTTGTTTAAGTCTTTAAAGAGATTTTATTTCTTCTTTTTAGCGGCCGGCTTTTTCTTGGCCGGAGCTTTTTTTGCTGGAGCCGGAGCCGGAACATTATTAGCACGGCGGAGCGTCATGTTGACGAGACGCTGCCAGTTTCCAAGCGACACCATATGTGCGTGAGCTACAGCCAAATAGCCATTATCTGTGAACTCTTTCAATTTCTCAGCCGGAAGCGATTTCAGGCGCTCTTCGGTGATCGCAAAATAATCTGCAATCTTCTGACGCTCGGCCGGTGATCCGTCAGGATTCTGGCCTTGGAAGTTCATTTCTTTTTGCTCGAATAAATCAAGCTCTTTAAATGTATTGATCATTTGCTCAGTGGCTTGACGATCACGTTCAAAATTTTGCAAGAATTGAAATGCTTCTTGTGTGAATTGTGAGGTATCCGCGCCTTCAAAGAACTTTTGCTGAGGCGCTTTATTTGTGACGCATTCCGCAGACTCGTCAACGCAGACGACAAAACGGTCATTGGCTTGGTCACTGGCGAGCACGAAAGGATAGCGGCGGGCAAAAGCCGGCATGTAGAAATCCTGCTCAAACTGTCCTTCTTTGACGAAAAGGTTTTCACCTGAACGAATACCCATGACAGCCAAAGGTGAGCGGTCTTCTCCGGCAAAAATAATCGGGAAAGAAGCCGCTGCTGCGCCAAACTCAGGCGCTGTCAAAGGCAGGAAGTGCTGCTCAGCCATAAATTCAAACGGCTTATCCACTTGCTTGACCCCAAATTTATCATGCGTCTCTTTGGTCAGCGGCTGTGGGTTTTTATAGAACATTACGTTGCCGGAAACGGCGACGGGTGCTTGTGGTTCGGCCATGATGGTCCCTCTTTTCGTATTTAATGCCCCATATGAGGGCGTAATCCTGTAATTCAAGTCCGCCCTCTAGACAATTTTATGACCGCTTTCAACATCTGAATCCCTATTGGCGAATGGCGCGCCAGAGTCTAGGATAACACTATGAGCCATGACCATTCCCATCACGATATGTCCACATCTGAACGGGTTGCCGCTGCGCGCGCCACTTGCGAAGCGGCAGGCGAGCGTTTTACTGCACTGCGCGCCCATGTCTTTGAACTAATTATAGAAGATGGCGGAGCTGTTAAGGCCTATGACCTATTAGACCGCCTCAGCCCTGAGGTGGGTTCGCCCAAACCGCCAACAGTTTACAGGGCGCTTGATTTCCTCTCAAAACTTGGCCTTGTTCACCGCGTCGAAGCCCTGAACGCCTTTATCGCCTGTGACCATGGGCATAGCGGACACCTTGCAGAGTTTTTTATCTGCGAGGCTTGCGAAAAAGTCGAGGAGCGCCACGCACATGACCATGCGGATTGCAAACCGGACGGCTTTCAAATTGACCGTTCAGTTGTTGAGCATTACGGCACCTGCGGAAAATGCGCTGCATAACAGGTGGGCGGATTTTTAAAAACATGGGCTGGTGAATGTTCCGCTTGGGAATGTGATGGTCTGGGTCATTTAAATATGCGCCATTACATGACCAAGGTCATGCAAGCCCGACAAATGTTTTTCATACGCGCGGGACTACATGAAGCCTTCAAATCGAACGCTTTTTCGAGCGTTCGCGTGACTGACTTTCATATTAAATATCTCGGCGAGGCGCGGCCTGATAATCCGCTTTTTATTGAAACGGGGCTATTATCTCTGGGCGAGGAAACTGCGCGGCTCTGCCACATGATGTATCATGGCGATGGCCGCATTGCCGCGACTGTGGTCGAAAATGTTGAACACATATCCCTGCGGACGAAACAGGCCTTCCCGTGGCCGAAGCGGTTTGAAGCGGCGATTACCCCCTTTAAGGTCGAAGCGCCGCAGCCCTCCAAGCCGCGAAATCTTTCTTATGACACCATACCGTCAAAGCCGCGCGAGACGGATATTAAAAAACTTACCGCGAAGCATATCGGCTCAGGTGTTTTCCAGCCCTTTGAAATCGGTGTGGATGGCGGCGTGACGCCGCAAGCTTTTATGGGGCGCACAACGGAAACGATCTCTCACATGTCAGATGGTTACCCAGAATTTCTTGATACTGACTATCTCGCTAGCGGAAAATCAGGCGCTTTGCTTGAGGCGCAAATCTTCATTCACCGACCCGCAGAAGCCGGAGATGCCTATCATTTTTACTCCGGCCTGAAAGCGGGCAATGCCTATACACGGCAACTCGTTCACCATATTTTTGACGTCGTTACGGGCGAGTGCTTCTTTTCCATGATCGGGGATGGCTGCCTGTTTGATTTAAAGGCGCGTAAACTCATTAAAGCGAGCGACGCGCAAGTGGCGGCGTTACAAACTAATGTAGTTGAGGGATTACGGGTTTAACGCATCCCGCAACCGTGCCGTAGCATAATCCGGGTCATGCATCGGGAACATGTGGGCGCGGTTTTTATCAAAAATCACATTTTCCGCACCGATGATTTTGGCAAAAGCATTACGACCCGCACGGAAGCTGACTGCGCCATGTTTTCCAGCAAAGGTCACGTGAGAATTTTGGCGCGGGAGGTACGGTACAGCCTTAAAGACATTATGGCCTTGGGCGACGAAAATAGCTTGTTCCCAGAGTGGATCACAGGCGAGCTTAACCCCCTCCCCATCAGCAATCAGGCCGCCCGTTAAATAATCGCGCAGAGCCTCATCCGTAAAGCCTCGAAAAGCCCCGCGATTTTGGTAACGCTGAAAGGCCGCCTCAAAACTATCAAATTTTGCGCGGCGCCGACCCGCATTTCTGGCGATGGGCAGACGTTTTTTCATGGAGCTACGCCCCCAGGGCAGGCGGTTAAAGGCTCTCGCGGGCGCGGGCACTAAAACAGGGTCAAAGCCGACATAACCGCTGACCTTATCCTTAATCTTCGGCATGGCGAGCACAGCTGTCACTGCGCCATAGCTATGCCCCGCCAAAACAACAGGACCCTCAATATAACGGCTGAAAAACTCCACAATGTCATCGCGAAAAATATGCCAATTCCTAAGCGTGGCAACATCTGTCGACAACTCACTCAGGCCGTGACCGCGCAAATCAAGCGCAATAGCATGCGCCCCCAAAGGCTCCAAAATCGTCTTATAACTATAGCCATTAAATCCATTGGCGTTGAGCATAACGAGCTGAGGAGGTTTGGATGTATCCCCGAAATGAACAGCTGAAATCCGCCCATCGCGCAGCTCGTAGGATTTACGGGTTGGAGTGGGATTCATATCTATCGCCCAAACACGCTTGAAACTGAATTATACTCAGAAAACAAATCAGCAACTTTTCTCAGTGTCAAAATCCCTGTTTCCCACGCGCCTGTATCTAGAAAGTAGCGGTTTCCGACCCATCTTGGTGAATCCAAAGGAGTATGGCCATGAATGGTTATGTCAACTCCCTCCACATTATAGTCTATATTCCCACGTAATATGCGCCGTCCCCATAACATTGCGTTTTCACTGCGTGGGTTCTCACGACTGGCTTTCCAGTTCTGACCATCTGTTTCTGCGTGGCAAATACCAACCGCAAATTCTTCACATTGAAGTGTCATTGAGATTGGAAGCAGTGCTAACTGCTTTGCCCAACTTTCAACCTTTTCAGGAAGTATCCATTTTGTCCATGATCCGTAGCTATTCCACCAGTCATAACCTTCGCCATTTTTAACGGCATCTATCAGCATTTGTTCGTGATTGCCTCTTACAAGGTAGAACCATGGCTCATCCAATAAAGTTAAGCATTTTTCGCTGTCAGGCCCTCGGTCTATGAGATCACCAACAGAAAATAACCTGTCATTCTCTCTATTAAACCCTACACGTCTTAGTTCTTCTATTAAGAGGCCGTAGGCTCCGTGAATATCGCCAACGACGAAATCTCTACCATTTAAGTTTTGAGAAACATGTTCGTGCATTACCGATACAAACTACATCGCGTGGACTTTAGCGGGATCCAGATCGTCTTCAATTGCTTGATCAAGTATCGCAAAAATCTCTTTACGGCTGCGGAGTTTGGTCTCTTTAAAGGCTTTAGGATTTAATTGACCGAACATCTGTCCCACCATCGGTATCGCCATGGGCCATTGCTCGGCGGGGACGACGCGGTCAAAGAAACCGGCATGCATCGCGCCTTTGGGGCTGAAAATCTCGCCATTGATGACGCAGCGGTTAAAGTAATTTTTTGCAAGATGATATCGGCCCATTTCAATTCCGAAATTATGCATAGTCATGCCGATGAGGGTCTCATTTAAGCCGACTTTAAAATCACCCTCTTTAATCATGGAATAGTCACAAGCGAGTGCGAGAAAAGCGCCCATGGCAATGGTGTGACCCGGGGCCGCCATAATAACAGGGCGTGGAAATGCCATGAGGCGGCGTGCAAATTTTGAGCCTTTAGAAGTGAGTTCTAGCGCGTCTTGTGGTCCGTCGCCCATTTCTTTGAGATCAAATCCGCCGGACATCATGCCCTCGCGACCTGTGATTACGACAATCGCATCTGCGCTTTCCGCTTCGTCCAAAGCCGCATTTAAATCCGCCCACATCTGTGAGCCCAGGGCATTAGCTTTGCCGTCATCAAGCGCGATAACAGCAACGCCGTCTTTTATAGTAGTTGTGACTTTTGACATGATGGTCTCTTTCTTTTTTAGTGACTCCCTCTCCCATAGGGAGAGGGGGGACCGCGTAGCGGCGGGTGAGGGGCCCGATGTCAAAAGGGAGTGCCAAACGACAATCAAGGACCCCTCATCCGCCCTTCGTGCACCTTCTCCCCATGGGAGAAGGAGTCTATTTATCTAAGCCGCAGCTTTACGGCTGAACTTACTGTAAAATGTTTCACCGCTTTTTGACATTTCGCGAAGGAGCTTCGGAACTTCGAATTGCGGACCATAGCTTTCTAAGAGCTCATCAGCGCGGGCCACAAATGCCTTTGCTCCAATCGTGTCGATGAAACTTATCGCGCCGCCTGTGAAGGGCGCAAAGCCCCAACCAAAGATCGAGCCGAGGTCAGCTTCGCGCGGATCATGAATGATGCTCTCATCAAAACAGCGTGCCGCCTCAATCGCTTGGGCATACATCAACCGGTCTTTAATATCAGAAACATTTGGCTGTGGGTCTTGGAGACCATTGACCGCAAATTGACCGAGTTCTGGCCAAAGGTGCTTTTCGCGGCCTTCATAGACATAGAAGCCTTTGCCGTTTTTACGGCCATAACGTTCAGAGTTATACATCTTATCGATGATAACATCGCCTTTGCCTTCGACATATTGGCTGCCAAGGTCATGCTTGGTTTGTGTCATAACTTTATAGGCTAAATCAATTGCGACTTCATCTTGCAGACTTAGCGGTCCAACCGGCATGCCTGCCATTTTACCCGCATTTTCGATCAGCGTAGGTTTCACGCCTTCGGAGAGCATATTATAACCCTCTTGGATATAGCGCATGACGCAACGATTGGCATAGAAACCGCGTGTATCTTCAACAACAATAGGCACTTTGCGAATTTTAGAGACGAAATCAATGGCGCGAGAGATGGCATAATCAGATGTCTTCTCGCCTTTGATAATTTCAACCAACATCATCTTATGGACGGGGCTGAAGAAGTGAATACCAATGAAATTTTCAGGACGGCTAGAGGCACTCGCCAAATCCGTGATTGGAATAGTTGACGTGTTAGAGCCAAAGACGGCTTTGTCACCAATAACCTCTTCGGCCATTTTAGTGATCTTGGCTTTAAGCTCTGAATTTTCAAAAACAGCTTCAACAATAAGATCAACATCTTTGAGTTTGGAATAATCCGTCGTGGCTTCGATGCGGTTGATAATTGAATCGGCTTTTTCTTGCGTAGATTTCTTACGCTTCACCCGTTTCATTTGCTCATCAATCGTAAATTGCTTACCTTTATCCGCGCCTTCTTGATCTCGGTCGATCAGGACAACATCAAGGCCTGCCATGGCAGAGACATAAGCCACACCTGCACCCATAAAGCCTGCGCCAATCACGCCGACTTTTTTAACTTCGCCTTTTTCTTGACCTTCTGGGCGTGCTTCGCCTTTTTCCAAAGCTTGCTTGGAGAGGAAGAGTGAGCGGACCATATTTCCAGACTCGGGACGGAGCATCAGGTCACAGAAATAACGGCTTTCAATGCGAAGCGCCGCATCCATAGGGACTTGGCTGCCTTCATAGACACAAGCAACGATATTGCGCATGGCCGGATAGTTACCAAAACTCTCTTTGCGCACCATAGCATTGGCACCCGCAAACATTTGATAGCCTTGCGCCGTGTAAGGCGCGCCGCCCGGAAACTTAAAGCGGTCCATATCCCAAGGTTGCTTCGCTTTGGGATTATCAAGAACCCATTTTTTAGCTGTCGCAATTAATTCATCTGCTGGAACTGCGGCGTGGAAAATACCCATCGCTTGCGCCTCAGCGGCGCGGAGCTGTTTACCCTGCAAGAGAACACCAGAGGCCGCCATTAAGCCAACAAGACGCGGCAGACGCTGCGTACCGCCCGCTCCCGGCAACAAACCAATAAGGGCTTCTGGAAGTCCGACTTTGGCGCTCTTATTATCATTAGCCACGAAGCGGCCAGTACACGCCATCACAAATTCAAAACCACCGCCAAGGGCAAGACCGTTCAGCGCCGCTGCAACAGGCTTGCCGCAGGTTTCGAGGTCACGGAATAATTGATTTAACTTATAAACATTCTCAAAGAGAGCTTTTTTAGCTCCTTCTGGATCTTTGGCCATTTGCTCACGCGCACCTGACAGATTGCTGCCCATTTCTTCAAGGTCGGCCCCCGCGCAAAAGGCTTTTTTACCGGATGTAATGACGGCGCCTTTAATGCTGTCATCGGATTTAATCATATCCGTTAGCTCTGCGATTTCGCTCATTGAACTTACATTCAGCACGTTCATAGAACGGTCCGGCATATCAAATGTGACAAGCAACACGCCATCAGCATCTTTATCTAATTTGAAATTTTTCATTTTGTTAGTCTCCTAAAATCTTAGCCTTCGCGTCCTCACCCCATTTATGGGGGAGGTGTCTATGCGTTTCCTTGGAAACGCTAAGACGGAGGGGGAATTAATGTCCACCCTCAATATTGTTTCTTATTTGCTCAATAACCTCATCAAGCTGATCATAAATCTCATAATTCCAAAACCGCAGAACTTGCCATTCTTTGGCTTCTAAATACTTGGTTCTCTCTTCGTCGTAACTTTCATTTCCAATGTGGCTGTCGCCATCAAGTTCAATTATCAATTTTTCCGAGATACAGGCAAAGTCAACGATATAGGGTTTAATTGGGTGTTGCCGACGGAATGAAACGCCGAGTTGTTTACGCCTGATAGCTTCCCAAAGAATGATTTCCGCGGCAGGCATGTTTTTTCGATTATGTCTGGCATACTTTCTTTCCTTTTTATCGTCTCGTCTGCTGATAGAGATTCCCCCTCCGTCCTTCGGACACCTCCCCCACTGCGTGGGGTGAGGACACGCTTCGTTACACTCTTTCAATAATCGTGGCTGAGCCCATGCCGCCGCCAACACAAAGCGTAATCAGCGATGTCTCTTTGTCAGAACGCTCAAGCTCATCCACCATTGTGCCGAGGATCATTGCGCCTGTTGCGCCGAGCGGATGGCCCATCGCAATCGCGCCGCCATTCACATTGATTTTGTCATGGTTGATGTTGTGCGCTTGCATGAAACGCAGCACGACTGAAGCGAAAGCTTCGTTCAGCTCGTAAATATCAATATCATTGACGTCCATTCCTGCGCGTTTCAGCGCTTTGGTCGCGACAAACTCAGGACCTGTCAGCATGATAGTGGGCTCGGAGCCAATTTCCGCAAACGCTTTAATACGCGCACGCGCTTTAAGGCCAAGAGCTTCACCCATTTCCTTCGTTCCGATGAGAACAGCTGCCGCGCCGTCCACGATGCCAGAACTATTACCCGCATGGTGAACATGTTTAATGGATTCGATTTCGGGATATTTTTGCATCGCCACATAATCCATGCCGGGCATGACTTTCCCCATAGCTTCAAAAGCCGGGTTCAGCGAGCCGAGGGACTGCATATCTGTTTGCGGACGCATATGCTCATCATGATCCAAAATCGTTACGCCAAGCTGATCTTTGACGGGGATAATAGATTTTTTGAAACGGCCTTCATCCCAAGCCTTTTTCGCGCGCTTTTGCGATTCAACCGCATAGGCATCGCAATCGTCACGAGAGAAGCCATATTTCGTGGCAATCAAGTCGGCTGAAATACCTTGCGGCACAACGGCATGATCAAATGCGATTTGCGGATCAACACCCATCGCCCCGCCATCACTGCCCATAGGCACGCGCGACATATGCTCAATGCCGCCGCCAATTGTCATATCGGCCATGCCGGCCATAACTTTGGATGCTGCCATATTGACCGCTTCAAGGCCAGAGGCACAAAAACGGTTAATGGTTACGCCCGCTGCTGTCTCAGCATAGCCTGCCGTGATAGAGGCTGTTCGCGCAATATCCGCGCCTTGTCCCGCCACAGGTGACACACAGCCCATGATAATATCGTCAATCTTGGATGTGTCGAGGTCATTACGGTCGCGCACAGCTTCGAGCTGTTGTGTCAATAATGAGAGCGCCGTTATTTCGTGCAAGCTCCCGCTCTTTTTGCCTTTACCGCGCGGTGATCTCACCGCGTCAAAAATATATGCGTCAGCCATTATGGGCCTCCTTTGAAGGATTATTTAATTCGTTTATTTTATGTGTTCTTTAAAGTGAACGCGCAATCAGCAGCTTCATGATCTCATTAGTCCCGCCATAAATGCGTTGCACCCGACTGTCGCGATACATGCGGGCGATGGGGTATTCGTTCATAAAGCCGTATCCGCCATGAAGTTGGAGGCAGCGGTCAATGATTTCGCATTCTTTATCTGTTGTCCAGTATTTCGCCATAGAGGCCGTCACTGTATCTAGCTCTCCGCGAAGATGTTTCTCGGCGCAATCATAGACAAATGTTTTTGCGATCGTGACAAGCGTTTTACATTCCGCGAGTTCGAATTGTGTGTTTTGGAAATCTAGGATGCGCTTGCCAAAAGCTTTTCGCTCTTTGACATATTCGATTGTTGTTTCCAAAGCCGCTTCCATCTGAGCGACGGATTGCACTGCAATATTGAGGCGCTCTTGCGGAAGCTCGCTCATAAGCTGAATAAAGCCCATGCCTGTGTCAGAGCCTAAAAGTGCATCTGCCGGAACTTTCATATCGTCAAAGAACAGCTCAGCTGTGTCTTGCGCGTCCATGCCAACTTTATCGAGAATACGTCCGCGGCGGAAACCTTCGAGGTCATCCGTTTCAACCACGAAAAGTGACTTGGAGTGTTTTCCTTCGCCGCCCGTATCGGCCACAACGATAATCAGATTGGCGGTACCACCATTTGTGATGAAGGTTTTAGAGCCATTAATGACCCAGCCATTACCGTCTTTTTTGGCATTTGTTTTGACGCTTTGCAGGTCAGAGCCTGTTCCAGGCTCTGACATGGCAATCGCGCCGACAAGTTCACCGCTCGCCATTTTCGGAAGCCATTTTTGCTTCTGCTCTTCCGTGCCGTAATGCAGGATATAAGGCGCGACAATGGCATTATGCAGCGAGAGACCAAAACCATCGACTTTGGCTTTGACAAGCTCTTCCATGATAATCATTTCGTGGCGATAATCACCACCGCCCCCGCCATATTCTTCAGGGATAGCGCAGTTTAAAAGGCCCATTTCGCCGGCCATATTCCAATATTTGCGGTCCACTTTTTTATTCTTACGAAAGCTTTCCGAATGCGGCGCCATTTCACGGTCATAGAAGCCGTACACGGCCTCACGGAAAATATTGATATCTTCTTCGTCATACCAATCGGGGTTTTTAAAATCTATAACGGCCATTGTCTTTCCTCCAAATTATTAGGACCAGCCAAAGCTGATCCTCTGTTTTATGTAATTAATTAAAACGCAGCGGCTTCGAGCGCCATGAGCGGTTCCGCGCCTGTTTTGATTTTCGCCAAATGCGCGTCCATCATAGGGAGCATACGCAGCACGAAATATCGGCCTGTGATGATTTTATTTGTGTAATACTCATCATTAGACCCGGCATCAATTTGCGCTTGGGCTGTTAAGGCCATTTTTGCCCACATATAGGCGAGAGTCGTCAGGCCCATCATGTGCATATAGTCGACAGAGCCAGCCCCTGCATTATCAGGGTTGGTCATGCCGTTTTGCATCATCCACATTGTGCCTTCGGTCAGCTTTTTCTTGGCATCTTTCAGCCCGCCCATAAATTCTGCGACATTTTCATTATCGGCATTTTCGCCGAGGAAGGCATCAATTTCCGAATTAAGCGTCATAAGCGCACGACCGCCTTTGCGGGCGAGTTTACGGCCAACAAGGTCAAGCGCTTGGATACCGTTTGCGCCTTCATAAATCAGCGCAATACGCGTATCGCGCACAAATTGGCTCATGCCCCATTCTTCGATAAAGCCGTGACCCCCAAAGATTTGCTGACAATCAATTGTTGTCGCCATCGCTTTGTCAGTGAGGTAGCCTTTAATAACGGGCGTCAAAAGACCCAGATAATCATCCGCCTTTTCCCGGTATTTCTCATCCGGATGGACACCTTCGAGGTCTTCCATAAGCGCGGCCCAATAGACGAGAGCGCGGGCGCCTTCGTTAAAGGCTTTTGTTTCCAAAAGCATACGGCGCACATCAGGGTGAACAATAATCGGATCGGCGGGGCCATTTTCATTTTTTGGCCCTGTCAATGAGCGGCCTTGGAGGCGATCTTGAGCGTATGCCACCGCGTTTTGATACGCAACTTCGGATTGCGCAAGGCCTTGCATCCCGACATCGAGGCGGGCGCGGTTCATCATGACGAACATGACCTTCAGACCCTTATTCTCTTCACCGATAAGATATCCTTCGGCTTCATCATAATTCATCACGCAAGTTGAATTTCCGTGAATACCCATTTTATGCTCAATCGCGCCGCAAGTGACAGGATTGCGCTCACCCGCATTGCCCTCTGCGTCGAGTTTAAATTTAGGGACAATAAAGAGCGAAATTCCCTTCACGCCAGCCGGGGCGCCTTCGATACGGGCGAGGCAAAGGTGGATGATATTACCTGACATATCATGCTCACCCGCAGAGATGAAAATCTTCTGGCCTGTGATTTTATAAGACCCGTCAGGGTTAGGCACGGCTTTGGTTTTCAACATACCCAAATCGGTACCACAATGCGGCTCGGTTAGGTTCATTGTACCCGTCCACTCCCCTGAGATCATTTTTGGCAGGAATGTGTTTTTCTGATCATCTGAGCCGCCAATTTTAATCGCAGCTACCGCGCCATTTGTGAGGCCTGGATACATAGCAAAGGCCATATTTGCAGCAGATTGCATTTCACCTGCTGCGATGTGCCAGACGCCTGGCATACCCATGCCGCCATATTCGGGGTCTTGCGCCAATCCCATCATGCCGCCTTCAACGACTTGCTGATAAGCCTCTTTAAACCCTGTCGGCGTTGTGACGCTGCCGTCTTCATGGCGCTTGCACCCTTCTTGGTCGCCAACGATGTTCAGCGGCGCAAGCACTTCGGACGTAAACTTCGCGCTTTGCTCAAGAATAGCGTCCAGCGTATCCGTATCCGCTTCGGCATATTTTTCATAATCCGTTAGCTGCCCGACATTGAGCATTTCTTGCATGACGAATTTCATATCCCGCACGGGAGCATTATAAACAGGCATGATTTATCCTTTTAGATCTAATGTTTCGGCAGAATAATCATCTGCCAGTGTTTGTTTAAATTTAGCGTCATAAGCCGTAGCCAGATCGAAAACGCCGTCACTATCCGGCACATTTTCCACATTTTGAGAAATGATCGCGCATATTTCAGACATATTTCTCGAAATCACATCTATATCCTCACGGCGGCGTTTTAAGGACCGAATAGCAGATTCGAAGTTTTTCTTACGGCGCAACAGCTCAACACGGTCTTTAATATGACCATCCGTCACTTCGAGCACTTCTTTAATGTCATCCAGTGTAAATCCTATACGTTTGGCGCGCATAATACGTTCGAAACGAAGATAGTCCTCGGCATCGAAAACACGCACTCCGGCATTCCGCGCAGGCTTTAAAAGACCTTTATCCTCGTAAAACCGGATCGTTCGCGGCGTCACGTCAAAGATCTCCGCAAATTCGCGGATTCCCCAACTCGCTTCGCCGAGCGACATATGGTTGTTTTTTGACATGATAGCCACATAGTTGACGTTGACGTCAACGTCAAGTGATTTGAATGTAATTTATCAGAGCTCCATATTGCCGGCGGGCTGTGAAAAGTCCCATAAAAAGGGACAAAAAAGTTAACGTTTTAACGCGTCATTAACCACAATCACCTTCTATTGCACTTGAGTAAGCCCGTGCAACCGCATGTGGGCCAATGAGGCATTTGAAAAGGCTTTTGGGGAAATGACAAAATCTACGCCAAAAACAAACGCTTCCCAGACTGTAAGCCGCAAAACGGCTGCCAAAAAAAACTCCGCCTCCTCTCCCCAAGAGCTTTTAAAACAAATCTCAAGTCTTGAAACACGTATGAAGCGGGCTGACACTTTGACGCGTAAAAGCGTAAAAGCCCTTGAAAGCACCGTGGCTTCTCTGGATGAACGCACCCGCAAAGACAGAACCGCCGGTAAGGCGGCGCTAACGCGTAATGTAAATCAGCTTTCCGCCAAGCTGACGGATATGATGGCGCAAACACAGTCTCAAGTGAATGCGGGACTTAAGACCGCTTTAGCGAATCCGACCGTCGAAAATTTAAATGCTGCTTTGTCACAAGCTCAGCAACGTATGGATGTCGCCGAACGCGCTCAGGCTGCCGCAATTTCGAAAGTTAATCGCCATCTTTCAGCCATCGCCACTGCTGTCGAGGCGCGGATTGAAGAGGAAGCCAAAGCCCGCCAAGCCTCAATATCTGAGTTAAGAATACACACCGAAGATAATCATAAGGCCCTCAGCGGGCGCGTTGATACAATCGAAAAAGATACGGCGCAGGCTTTGGCCCGTGTTGGCGATAAGATTGCTGAGCTTTCGGGTGAGCTGACACAGCGTAACACGGCAAGCGAGCTGTCCATTCGGGAGAAAGTCTCCGAAGTTGCCCTGCAAACGCAAAGAGAATTTGAAACATACCGCGCAGGGCTAGAGCGCCGCATTGATAATGTCGCCGTGAATGCCGCTCAACATGATACTCAACACCTTGAGAGAACCATTGAAACCCTGACCGCGCGGCTCGAAGGTTTGGAATATGCTGTCGCCAACCCGCCTGAAATGCCCGAGCAAAATTATCAAAGCCACAGTCATGAGGCCCCGATAGACCCGCCCATGGCCGCCTACGCACCCCAGCTTAGTGTTGTTTCTGCCCAAGACATATCTGAGGACTATACCCCGCCGCTAAACCGCGCGCAGGATCTTCACAGCGAGGACGCCTATAGGTCTGATGCCTATAATATGACTGCACCAGATGCATTTTCTGTTGTTCCTGATGCCCCAATGAGCGCTGAAGCTATTCCTCCGAACCCTTATTTAGCCTCTCAATTCAACGAGTCTCAAGCGCCTGCCGCAGAGGCGCATATTCCAGTGGAGTTTAACCCCGCAGATTACGCACAGCCTGCAAGCGCCCCGCAAACTGCTGCCTCCTCGCAAGCTCAAGGAGCTGCGGAGCCAATGGCGGCCAATTTTCCAATCCGTGATTTTGAAACTGTTGAGACATCAGCCCCGCCTCCGCCGCCTGTGAACGCCGAACTTGACGTCCTGCCATATGCGGATCCGGCCTATGCAGAAAATGACCCTACAATGGACCGTATGCGTATCGGCGGAGAGAGCGAGACTAAATCCGCCCTGCCTAAACTAACGGGACGAAACTTGCGCGTTGCGGCTCTTGCAACGGGTATCGCAGTAATTGGACTTGTAGCCGCAAAGGGTGTCTTTGGTGGAGATAACACCCCGAATGCGCCGCAACAAATGGCTCAAACTCAACAAGCGGCCACAAAAACAGCGCCTGTTTCAATTCCTACGCCTGATACATCCGCCGCGCCAATTGGTGATTATGCCGATAATAAAGCCCCTGAGGTCAAAACGGGCTCCTCTGAAGCGAAAACACTTAACTCTGCCGCAGCAGCAGGAGATCCTGTCGCGCAATTCCAGCTTGGGCTTTCTTATCTTGAAGAGGGGCGCACCAATGAAGGTGTCGCGCTAATACGAAAATCCGCCAATCAGAACCAACCTGCCGCGCAATACCGCCTCGCAAAACTTTACGAAGTTGGCGAAGGCGTTTCGCAAGATTCCAATATGGCAAGGCAGCTCACAGAACGCGCGGCAACCAATGGCAACCGTATCGCTATGCATGATCTGGCTCTTTATTATGCCGAGGGACGGGGAGGCGTTGAATCAGACCTACCTATTGCGGCCAAATGGTTTGAAAAAGCGGCTGAGCGCGGCGTTGTGGATTCACAATTTAACCTCGGCGTCTTATTTGAAAGCGGCCAAGGATTGCCCAAAAATGTCAATGAAGCTTTTGTCTGGTATTCCATCGCGGCAGCTCAAGGTGACCAATTTGCCAAAACCCGTGTTGAGACCCTGACACCAACTTTAGATCAAACAAATCTGGTCAGTGCGGCGGCGCGCATTAAAAAATTCCAACCCAGAAAAATTGATGAAGCGGCCAATGGCATCTTCCGTAATGTGGCATGGAATAGAGCTAATAAGACTTCCGGTAGTCAAGTCTCTCAAGTTAAGCAGGTTCAAACACTGTTGACCGATTTGGGTTACGATATTGGCGGGGCTGATGGGTCAATAGGACCCAAAACACGGGCTGCCATTATGAGTTTTGAGCGGGCCAATAGTCTGCCTGAGACGGGCCGGGTGAATACGGCCTTACTTGACCGCTTAGAACTTGCGGCAGGCGCATAAGGAGAAACACCGCGTGATCTCACGTGAAGTTATATGTGTTGCCAAGACGTCTGAAGACATTGCTTCTGTCAAAGCCATATTCCTGGAATATATGCATTTTATTGAGGACTATCTTGGCGAATCTCTGAACTTTCAAGGCACAGAAAAAGAATTTGCCGATTTTCCAAACACATATGATGCCCTGTTTCTGGCCAAGCTTGACGGCGCTCCCGTCGCCGCCTGTGGTTTGAAACCGTTTAAGCCTGGCATTTGTGAATTAAAGCGCCTTTACAGCCGTCCCGCAGGGCGCGGGCATGGTTTCGGCGAGAAACTAACCCGCGCAACAATAATAGACGCCCGCAAAAGAGGTTATGAAAAAATCTATCTGGATACAGATGCGGGTCTAACCCATGCCAACCGCGTCTATGAAGAGTTGGGCTTTAAGGATATCGAACGATATTACGACAATCCCATGGGATGTTCCCGCTATATGGCGCTGACACTTTAATCAGATGACACAACCTCTTTTGAGGCTGACTTTCCATCAAACGTCTTAAAATTAAGGACTCAAGAGAATCGTCTCTCAGGGGAATCACTTTGCTTTGGCACAGCTGTTGCAGTGTTGTTTGGCAAATGTATCAAATTGAGAGGTGGGTTATGTCCCGTATTTTTACTACTGTTGCCGCGATCGCTGCAACCACTCTAATGTCTAGCGCAGCATTTGCAGGCTGTAATTCCGGCACATATTGTACAAGTTCGGGCCATAGCTCTACGCTTCCGTCGCTTTCAAGCTGGTCTGGGCCAAGCTATGCTACGAATAATGCGTCAAGCTACGCATCGGCCTCGTCATATTCATATGGGTCATCCAATAGCTATTCCGGCAATAGCTATTCTGGCACAGTGTCATCGTCATATGCAGACAGCACTTACGGGACAGGATCAATCAGCAACGCTTATGCGGGCGGCGATGTGCAAATGTACGGCTTTTCTGGATCGACAGCCTCTGTCCCAGGTCTTGGCGCAAACGAATCTTTGCAAGCCACTTCCTGCCCCGTTAGCGTTCATAATCCGAGCGGCGCAAAAGTTCTTGGCTGTTACAATGTTGTGAAGCCGGTTCCGCAAACGACTTATTACCGCGTTGTACGCCCCGTTGTTTATGTGCGTTATCCTGTACCTGTTGCAGTGCCTTATTGGTCGGGCTGCACAGTCGTGACACATACATCCCGTTATGGTGACCGTTGGGGCCAAAGTGGTTATCAGGGCGGTCATTACGGACGCCGCTGCGGTTAAAGACTTCGGGCTGTTACACTCACAGCTCTTATAGACCACATAGTGAAGACCTCTCGCTTTCAGCGGGAGGTTTTTTATGCACGCATATTCGCCAATACATTCAAAGCGGCCTGACGCGGGTTCTCAGAGGCGGTGATCGGGCGGCCAACGACAATATGCGAAGCTCCGCCGTTTAGCGCAGCCCACGGCGTTGCAATGCGCTTTTGATCGCCTTTATCTCCGCCCGGCATCCTAATGCCCGGCGTCACCACCAAAAAATCATCCGGCACACGCGCCCGAATTTTGCACGCCTCCAAGGGACTGGACACAACGCCGTCAATCCCCGCCTCTAAGGCTTGTTCAACGCGCCGCATGACCAGCTCTTCTGCGGAGTAGTTATAGCCAATATCTTCGAGCGCTTGCCGGTCAAGTGAGGTGAGAACGGTCACGCCCAATATTTTCAAGCCGCTATCCCCGCGCCCCGCCGCTGCTGACACCATGACATCCGGGCGCGCATGAACCGTAAGCAAGTCCGCTCCAAGACCGCTAATAGACCGCGCCGCTTTTTCAACCGTTGCGCCAATATCGTGAAGTTTGAAATCGTAAAATACATTCTTGCCCATCGCCTTGAGCTCTTGCCCAAATTGCGCCCCGCCAAGCGGAAGTAGTTGCAACCCGATTTTATAGCTGACAACCGCATCCTCTAATGTCTCAACCATGTCGCGAGCTTGCGCGATTGTCGGAAGGTCGAGCGCCACATAAAGCCGCTCATCCGGTAAAACATCCATTGCCATATCAATCAATCTTTCTGAACTTTTCAGAGTTTTTTGCCATTAGGCTCTGCGCAATGCTGTTAGGAAGCACTTTGCCCAAGGTCGCAATCGTCTTATTCACGCCGCCCGGCACAAAGACAGCGCGGTTACGTTCGCAAGCTTCGACGCCCATCTCGGCACATTCATCCGCCTCCATCATCATATAGGCCGGAAGTTTATTCATCGCCTCGCGCGTGCCGTTGACATCGTGAAATTCGGTATAAGTAAAGCCGGGACAAAGCGCCGAGACATGCACCCCGCTGCCGTCCAATTCCATATTCAGGCTTTGTGAGAATTTAATCAGAAAGCTTTTTACCGCCGCATATAATGTATGCCCCTTGGAGCCTGGCATATGCCCGGCCAGAGATGCCACATTGATGATACGGCCAAAGCCGTTTTCGACCATAGCCGGCGCGAGCTTACGCGCGAGTTCACATGGCGCTGTCATCATGAGCTGAATAAATTTGGCGTGGTCGTCCCATTCACTTTCCAAATAGACGCCAGGATGACCATACCCCGCATTATTCACAAGCCCGTCAATATGCAGCCCTTTAGCGCTCATCCGGGAAATTAAATTATCTGTTGCGTTGGGATCAAATAAATCAATTTCAAAGATATGACTTGTGGTGCCGTATTCTTGTTTCAACTCTGTCGCAAGAGCGACCATCGGCGCTTCCCGCCTTGCACATAGCGCCAGATCCCAACCTCTTAGAGCATATTCTTTGGCAATAGCTGCGCCAATACCCGCAGAGGCGCCCGTAATTAAACAAAGAGGTTTATTCCCGTTCTGGTCAGAGGACGCCATAATCTCACAAATAATTTAGGTGTTAATTTTCATATGTTTGTTACCTTAGGCCCGTATAAAAGTCTAAGGTGAATTATGCGCGAGCTCATTTTAATCACGGCCCTGCTTCTGACCGCTTGCGCAACAGCAGGGGCCGAACCGGAGCGTTATGCCGGTTTTGATTGTGCGCAACTCGCCGATTTAAAGCGCAGCTATACGCAATCTTCCGCGCGATATGATCTTTTCCAAGATAGCGATATCAATGAGCTTGAGCGCCGAAATGCCTCGAAGCGGAATCTGGCAGATGTCGGGCAATCCCGCCCTGATCTGCGCCCCTATGAGGTTGAGCAGGAAAAAGAAATTAATTCGATCCGCGCCGCGTCTCGCCTCAAGGGCTGTTAATGTGAGCGAAACCGTTCTGCGCCTGAGCATTTTTGCGGGCGCCTTAATTCTATTTTCAACCCTCGAAGCGCTCTTCCCCAGACGGCAAAGAAACCTGCCTCGCCAAGGACGATGGCTCACCCATTTGGGCATTACCGTGATCGACAGTTTGGCTGTGCGCATATTAGGCCCGATAACGGCGATAGCCACTGCAATTTGGGCCCATCAAAAAGGCGCCGGATTATTCAATTTTGCAGACTGGCCAATATGGTTTGAAATTACGCTCGCCTTTATCCTGCTAGATTTTGCCATCTATCTTCAGCACGTCATCAGTCACCGCGTGCCGCTATTTTGGCGACTGCACAAAGTGCATCATACAGACCGCGATCTGGACGCAAGTTCTGCTGTACGCTTTCACCCCGCCGAGATTATTCTCTCCATGATATATAAATGCGGTGTTGTTCTTATTATAGGGCCGGCAGCTTTGGCCGTCTTAATATTTGAAATATGTCTCAACGCTTCGGCCATTTTCAATCACGCCAATTTAAAGCTCCCTCTCGGGCTCGATAAAGCGCTACGTGTTTTTATTGTGACGCCCGATATGCACCGCGTACATCATTCGGTTATTGAAAGTGAAACCAATAAAAACTTCGGATTTAATTTTTCAATTTGGGACAAGCTTTTTGGAACGTATAAGGCCCAACCTGAAGCGGGTCATGACGGCATGATCATCGGCTTGTCAGAACATCAATCCGCCAGCCCTTCACAATTATGGTGGAGCCTTAAACTGCCATTTGCCAAAACGCCTAAATAATCATAACTTGAATCCCAAAAGGGGTTCCTATGGTTTTGATTATTCCGGCTATTATCTTGGCGCTGTTGATCGGCGCTGTTATTATTTTCAACAAGCTCGTGAGCCTTCGCCAAATGAGCGAAAATGGCTGGAGCGACATTGAAGTTCAATTAAAGCGCCGCGCTGATCTTATCCCGCGCCTTGTTTCAACCGTCAAAGGTTACGCGTCCCATGAGCGCAAACTGTTTGAAGATGTCACCGCCAAGCGTATGCAAGCCCTCGCCGCCGGGAATAATCCACGCGAGCGCGGCGTTGCTGAAAGCCGCCTCAAGCAGCCCGTCAGCCGCATCATGGCCTTGGCTGAGGATTACCCGGATCTGAAAGCCAGCGGAAATTTTTTGGAGCTCCAAGAGGAGCTTTCTGATACTGAGGATAAAATCGAAATGGCCCGCCGTTTTTATAATGGCGCTGTGCGTGAACTAAACACCAAGATTGAAACCATACCGTCCAATCTCGTCGCGGGGCCGATGGGATTTAAAACGCGCGACTATTTTGAAATAGATGTCATGGACGCCGCCGCACCCGATGTGGAATTTTCATCGTGATGCGTTTCTTTTTAAGTTTCTTTTTTGCTGTTTTAATTTCAAGCACAGCTTGGGCGCAGGAACGTATTACGAATTTCGATGTAACCATCGACGTCGATAAAAGTGGTGACCTTTTGGTTACAGAGGACATCACAATTCAAGATGCGCCAGGGCAGTCTCGCCGTGGTATTTTCAGAGAGCTTTACGCTAATTATGAATTTATGGGCGTTAAACAAGATTATGAGTATGAGCTCATATCCATAAAACGCGAAGGTAAAAGTGAAAGCTTCTCTCGCCAAACGAATGATGGGGCTGTTCTGTGGCGCATCGGGAACCGCGATATTTATCTCCCAAATGGAACGCATAATTATGAGATAAAATACCGCGTCTCAGATCAAGCCCGCCGCCATCTAGATGGGGGTGTCGCCGTAAAAGACGAAATTTATTGGAATGCCACGGGAACTTTCTGGCCATATCCCATCGAGAAAGCTTCAGCCACAATCATATTCCCAAAAGGTGCGGAAATTATTGAACAATACGCCTATACAGGACGGCGGGGAGCATCAGAGTCTAACTACGCCGCCGAAAAGCGTGATAATGTTGTGGGCTTTGAGACGACTCGAATCTTACAAACTAATGAAGGCTTGAGTGTTGCCGCCTCTATCAACCCTGGCGTTATTGACCCTATGAGCGCTGAGCGCATTCAACAGCTTAATTGGATACGCAAAGGCGGCCCAATACTGCTGGGGCTTGGCGGCTTGGGGCTCTTTGTCTATTATATCACCATGTGGGGCCGTGTGGGCCGCGACCCACAGAAACTTCCTGTTTTTGCGCGTTATGAACCGCCAAAAGGGTATTCCCCTGCAGCTGTGCATCACATTCATCATAAAGGTTTTAAAAAAATGGACGCGCTCACATCCACCTTAATGAGCCTGTCAATGAAAGACGTTTTGGACATTCACGCCACAAAGAAAAAAACGACACTAACATCTATGCTCATGAACCGCGATAGCGCGGCGCTCTTGGAGGATGAGCGTTATCTCTTAGATTTATTCTTCGGAAACCGCGACGGTAAAATTGTCATGGATAAAACAACAGATACGAGCTTTTATAAAAAAGTTTCAAAGTTTACACGCTACATAAGCAAAAACTATGGCCGCAGCTATCACCGCTCCAATGCGGGTTGGGGCCTTTTGGGCATGGCTATCAGCATTGCCATAATTATCTTTGTCATGAACCAGCCCGTTTCGACCAGTGGCCCTATATTTTTGGCAATTTTAGGCGCTATCGCGGCCATGAATATTTTGTTTTTCATACTCTTGCGTGCACCCACAAAAAGAGGTGCTCAAATCACGTCTGAAATTGATGGTTTTAAACTCTATCTGGAAACAGCCGAAAAAGACCGTATCAATACAGCCAACCCGTTAGGCGACAGACCGCCCATGATGACAGTTGAGCTTTATGAGCGCTTCATGCCTTATGCCGTAGCCTTGGGCGCAGAAAAACCGTGGACAAAACAGTTTGAAACGACCTTGCCGATTGAGGCGAAAAATTATGAACCCAACTATGCTCATGGCTCACTAATTGACAGCAAAGGCGGCGTACCTTGGAAAATGTCAGACGCTCTCGCTACAGCGATGACCGCTGGCGTCGCGGCTGCTGCGCCCGTCAGTCAATCCTCAAGCTCAGGCGGCTTCTCATCGGGGTCAAGCGGAGGCGGATTTTCGGGCGGCGGAAGCGGAGGCGGCGGAGGCGGTAGTTGGTAGCCGCCCTCTCCTGATAGTTAAGGCACATCCTTATCATCACCTTGCGGCGTTATGCCTTCAAAATCAAACAGCTCACCGTCCAATAAATGGGAGGGCCGTACTTGGCTAAGCGCTTTAAGCATACTAGCCTTTGTGCCGGGGGCTTGCTGCTCCCACTCTTCCAAACGCTTGGCCATAAGCTGTCTTTGAAGGCCGTCCTGGGAGCCGCAAAGATTACAAGGAATAATCGGACATCCCAGCGCGGCGGTCAGCCTTGCCAAATCACCCTCGGCTGTCTCAATAAGGGGACGCAGAACCGTGACATTCCCCTCATCATTTAATAGCTTTCCGGGCATCGATGCCAAGCGACCCCCCTTGGTGATATTCATCATAAATGTCGCCAAAGCGTCCTCGCGGTGATGGCCGAGGACAATTGCACTGCAGCCTTCTTCTCTTGCAACGCGGTAAAGAATTCCGCGCCGCAGACGTGAACATAAAGAGCAATAAGTTTTTCCTGCCGGAACTTTTTCTGTCACTATGGAATAAGTATCTCGCATTTCAATACGGTGCGGCAATCCAAGGCCCTCAAACCAACTGGGCAGTATATGCGCAGGGAAGTCAGGCTGTTTTTGATCCAGATTACAAGCCAATAAATCAACGGGCAGATCACCTTGTGCTTTCAGATCAAGCAAAATAGCAAGGAGCGCATAGCTGTCTTTTCCGCCCGATAAACAGACAAGCCATCTAGCATTTGTCTCTATCATCGAAAAGCGGGAGAGCGTTTCCATGACCTGCCGTTTTAAGCGTTTGCGAAGATGATTAAAATTAGACGAGGAGCCAGCCCTTGCAAAAAGTGTTCGCGCAGCTTTCTTATAATCCGCCGCAGCCTTATTGTCGGCTTTAATGTCTTTGCTTAAAACCGACATCGCCGATCTCTACTTAACCATCCGAACCACACGCTGCGGAAACGGAATTTCGACATTATGGGCTTTAAGCGTGCGCCAGACGATGAAATTCAGATCAGAGGTAAATTTATTCGGCCCGTCATCAATACCGGAGCACCAAAACTCAATCGCGAATTTTATGCCAAAGTCTCCAAATTCACGTAGCTCAAGGTCAGGCTTCTCGGGTTCTTGCAAGACACTTCTGTGCTCTGAAATGGCCGGAATAAGAATGTCTTCGAGCTTATCAATATCCGTATCAAATGAGACCGTGAAATAAACTTCATAGCGTTGACGCGGATCTTTATGTGTCCAATTTTCATAAGCACTTTCGGTGAAAACAGTGTTCGGAACCATGATGTCTTTGCCGTCTGTCGTCTCCACCGTTGTCGAGCGCATATTGATCGCTTCAACATGGCCTTCTTGTCCATCCGGCAAAACAACAAAATCTCCGACCTGAACGGTCCTATCGAATAAAATAATAAGCCCGGAAATAAAATTTGCCGCAATGGGCTGAAGGCCAAAACCAATCCCCAAGCCAACTGCTGAAAAGATTACGACAAGCCCAGAGAGAGGAATACCTGCAAAACTTAAGATGAGTACAAATAGAATGATAAAGAGGAAAATTTGAAAGAGCTTCGCAACGATTTCGCGAACGCTCATATCCAGACTTTCTTGTGCGCGAATAGCTGTCTGTCCTTTAGCGTTAGACAAATTGCCCAACCAAAAGAAAAGCGCCCCAAAAACGGCAAGCCTGACCATGGTCATAGCCGTGATCGGCGTATCGCCCATGGTCATCAGCTCGGCCCCGTTAAGAGCACCTAAAAGATTATCAAAATATCCAAAGACAATAATTAAAGCGAGGGGGATCAAAATCCACGTTGCTAGTTTGCGGATTAATTCATTTCCGATGAATGTTTTTATGGCCTTATAGAGCAAGAAAACAACTGCCAGACCCTGAGCTAATTTAACGAGCCAATCTTGTCCTGCAATGGGCACGGATTTTAGTATGACCGCGAATGCCGCCAACAGCGCCACCAATAATATCGCCCTTAGAAAATCTCTTAATCTGTAAATATAGTCACGAACAACTTTCAGCTTTATGCCGTCCTGAGGCTTGTCACGGAATAAAAAAATACGCTTGCGTAACACTCCCGAAATGATTGGGGACAAGAAATAGGCCGCAATAACCGCGCCTATTTGTGCCAAAAATGAGGGGCTTTTCAGTTTCTCAAAAAGAACATTCCATATTGATAAAAGCGCTGTTTTTAGCTCTTCAGCATTTTTGGGTATCAGAGATTTTTTGGGTGTATCAGAGGCCTCCCCTCTTTCTGCGGCTGCTTTTTCCTGTTGTTCTCTCAGGGCCCTCGCAATGGCCCGGTCTGCTTTCTCGCGCGCGTCCAAAGCTTTCGCGAGAGCGGGATCTGTTAAATCAACAGCGGGGTTCGTCTTCTTAATATCAGCCGGCTTTGAACTTTGCGGGACTTGCAGCGTCTGTTCGGCTTCGGGCGCGGCTGGTTCGGCACTGTCTTGGGCATAGGCTTGCGGAGCACATAAACATAAGAGCGCGAAGCACCATACAACAATAAAATGACAGATATTTTTCATAACCCTGTACTCCCCCCGAATAATAGAGCCTGTGTTAGTCATTAGTCTATCTTTTGTAAACGCTTTTGGGCTATAGCCTCACGCAAATTGCGGAGACTATCATGAGCACACCTAAAAAAGTCGTCCTCGCCTATTCCGGCGGATTGGACACTTCAATTATTTTGAAATGGCTACAGGAAGAGAAAGGTTGTGAAGTTGTCACCTTCACAGCTGACCTGGGCCAAGGTGAAGAGCTAGAACCCGCCCGCCGCAAAGCCGAAGCTGCTGGGGTTAAAGAGATTTTCATCGACGACCTACGCGAGGAGTTCGTACGGGACTTTGTCTTTCCCATGTTTCGCGCGAACGCCCTTTATGAAGGGCTTTACCTGCTCGGCACCTCTATTGCGCGGCCTCTCATTTCCAAACGCCAAATTGAGATTGCGCATCAAGTCGGCGCGGATGCCGTCTGTCACGGCGCTACGGGAAAAGGAAACGACCAAGTTCGTTTTGAGCTTGGCTATTATGCGCTCGATCCTGAGATCAAAGTCATCGCGCCTTGGCGTGAATGGGATCTAAACTCCCGGAACAAACTCATCGAATATGCAGAAAAACACAATATTGAAATTGCCAAAGATAAACGCGGCGAAGCCCCCTTCTCTGTTGATGCGAACCTCCTGCACACCTCTTCAGAAGGAAAAGTCCTCGAAGACCCTTATCAAGAAGCGCCCGATTATATTTATCAGCGCACGGTTTCACCTGAGGACGCCCCGGATAAAGCCACCTTTATCGAGATTGGTTTTGAACGCGGCGACGCTGTATCCATAGACGGCGAGGACATGTCACCCGCCACGATATTGACCAAGCTCAATGAGCTTGGCGGCACGAATGGCATTGGCCGCTTGGACCTTTTGGAGAACCGTTATGTCGGCATGAAATCACGCGGCGTTTACGAAACGCCTGGCGGAACGATCCTTTTAATGGCCCATCGCGGTATTGAACAAATCACGATGGATAAAGGTGCGAGCCATCTTAAAGATGAGCTTATGCCAAAATATGCCGAACTGGTTTATAATGGATATTGGTATTCACCCGAGCGTGAAATGCTGCAGGCCGCGATTGATAAATCCCAAGAACTTGTTACCGGAACTGTTCGCCTTAAACTCTATAAAGGGAATGTCGATATCGTTGGGCGTAAGTCCGAATATTCACTTTACAGCCAAGAGCATGTGACCTTTGAAGAAGACGATGTCTATGATCAAGCCGATGCCGGGGGCTTCATCAAAATCAATGCCCTACGCTTGCGCCTTTTAAAAGCACGTGATCGTAAGGCTGGAAAAAATAGCTGACTCTAACTTTAGGGCGCTTTTGCCTGTTTAATGGGCTTGGCCTCCGCCGGAGGTAAATCGGGCCGCTGTAATTGCATGGCACGGCGTTCAATATCTCTGAAGTCTTGTGAGCTTGTGTCTTGCAGCACATTTGTTATCACAAAATTACCGGCAAAAAACAGGGCCATGCCCGTGACCATCCCCATTATAAAGGGGCGAACTGTTGATCTTTTCGCCTTTTTAGGCGCCTCATTTGCGGGTGTTTCAATTATGTTTGAAGCCGCCTCTATTTCCCGCGCCTTGGCTTTGCGCACTTTAGCTTTACGGCCCCCTTTTATCGGGGACGACTTTTTGCCTGACACGTCCTCTTGAGCCGAACCGTCACTTCCCGGAGGTAGACCAAATACTGGCGCCGGAGGCATGTGATGAATCGGGGTTTGCGGCTGCATCAGTCCGCGGGAATCATCCCAGCTTGGAACAGGGCTTTCCACCGCAGATGCGTAAGTCTGTTCAGGATAGTTTTGCGCAACATAGGGCTGTAAGCCGCTTTGAGCTGACATGTTATCAGACGCAGCATATGCTTCAGCACTATATATTTCATATGGGTTCGTGCCCGCGTCCGAATACTCCTGCGGATAAGCAGACTGTTGCGGCGGATAAGCCTCTGGCTGGTCATAGTTTTTACTAGGATCATATAATTCAGCCATCATCACGCCTTTCTAACCGAAAGAGCTTGTTAAACCATAAATCTGAAAAAGCGTTTAAAGCCGCATTAAAGAAGTCTTCAGCATTTACCCGTCTAAGGAATCTATTGCTGCGGCTTTGGAGAACTTTGGCATATATTGCCCCTATTATTTCATTAGCCGTAACGCCATAAATCTTATAGCTTATAAACATCTCCCGTTTTAGAGAGTGATCATGACCCAACCTTCTCAAAAAGAACTCAATTTCCGCCAGAGCGTTGAGTTGATGTTTAACCGCGCTGCAAGCTTCACGGATGTCTCGCCCAAAATGATTGAGAAAATCCGCGTCTGTAACGCAACTTATACTGTGCGTTTTGGCGTTAAATTGCGCGGCGAAGTGCATACTTTTACGGGTTACCGTGCTGTGCATTCAGAGCACCGCGAACCTGTCAAAGGCGGCATTCGTTACTCGCTGGATGTCAATCAAGACGAAGTCGAAGCCCTCGCAGCTCTGATGACCTTTAAGACCGCTTTGGTCGAAGTCCCATTTGGCGGTTCCAAAGGCGGTCTTTGCATAAATCCCAAAGAATGGAATGAAGAAGAACTGGAACGCATCACGCGCCGCTTCACATTTGAGTTGGCGCGCCGCGACCTGATCCATCCATCGCTCAATGTTCCTGCTCCTGATATGGGAACGGGTGAGCGTGAAATGGCTTGGATGATGGATGAATATCGCCGCCTGAATAACACCAATATTGATAATATTGCCTGCGTTACGGGTAAGCCTGTCCACCTCGGCGGCATTGAAGGCCGCACAGAAGCCACGGGCCGCGGCGTTCAATATGCGCTGCAAGAATTTTTCCGCCATGCGGACGACAAAAAGAAAGCCGGTCTGCGCGGTGAGCTTGATGGCAAGAAAGTTGTTATCCAAGGCCTCGGTAATGTGGGCTATCACGCCGCCAAATTCCTGTCCGAGGAAGACGGCGCGAAAGTGACAACGGTCATTGAACGCGGCGGTGTCATTCGCAATGCCAAAGGCATCAATATTGAAGAGCTGTATCAACATATGAAAAGCGGCGAGCCGCTGAAAGAGTTTAGCGGCGGGGAATGGAGCGATAATAAAAATGCGCTTGAAGAAAAATGTGACATCCTTATTCCGGCCGCCATGGAAGGTGTAATCAATGTCGAAAACGCTCATAAGATTAAAGCTAAAGTTATTATCGAGGCCGCGAATGGCCCAGTGACCGCTAAAGCCGATAAAATCCTGCGCGATAAAGGCATCTTTATTATCCCCGACCTCTACGCCAATGCGGGCGGCGTGACCGTATCTTATTTCGAGTGGGTCAAAAATATCGGGCATATTCGTTTTGGCCGCCTTCAACGCCGCAACCAAGAGGGCAAGCAACGTGCCTTGATGGAAGCACTGAATGATAAGGGCATTAAGTTTTCCAAGAAATTTAAACAGGACTATATTGACGGGGCCGATGAAATTGACCTCGTGAGAGCCGGCCTCGATGACACCATGCGGGCCTCTTATGGCAATATCAAAGCTGCGCTTGAGGAAAAGCCCGAGCTTGAAGATATGCGAACAGCCGCTTTCTACACGGTTATCGAAGATATCGCGCTGCATTACCGCTCTATTGGCCTTTAGGGTTTTTAGCTTTAGAGGATTATCCTTTAAAACTAGACCATAAGCCGCTAAACCATGGCTTCGTTTAACCCTTATCGGAGCCCTCATGTCTTTACCCACTGCTTATCACCAAATGCTGTCCACCCTCTCTGAGGAGGCTGAGCTGCGCATGGAGCTTGTGGAGAAACCCTTTCCAACGCCAAAGGCCCATGAAGTTGTCATCCGCGTCGAAGCCACGCCGATTAACCCGTCCGACCAAGGCGTCATGTTTGGTTGGTCTAATATGAGCAGCGCCAGTAGTAACGGCAGCGGTGCAGACACAGTTTTGAAAGCCCCTGTCACGCCCCAAGGCATGGCTATTATGAAAGCCCGTATCGGACAGAATCTTCCCGTCGGAAATGAAGGTGCAGGCACCGTTATTGCCGCGGGTGACAGCCCGGAAGCCCAGGCCTTGATGGGGAAAACCGTCGCCGCTTTGTCCGGCGCTATGTATGCCGAATATTGCACCGTTCCCGCGATGAGCTGCTTGCCGCTTTTACCGGAACATAGCGCTAAAGACGGCGCCTCTTGTTTTGTCAATCCACTGACGGCGCTCTCCATGGTTGAGACCATGAAGCTTGAGGGACATAGTGCCCTTGTCCATACCGCCGCCGCGTCCAACCTTGGACAAATGCTCAATAAAATTTGCCAAGCTGACGGGGTTGATCTTGTCAATATTGTGCGCCGAGAAGAACAAGTCAAAATACTAAAAGACCTCGGCGCGAAATATATCGTCAATAGTTCCAGCGAGACTTATATGACCGACCTCACCGATGCGATTCACGCCACTGGCGCAACGCTCGCCTTTGACGCGACGGGCGGCGGACAACTCGCCTCGCAAATCCTGACCGCCATGGAAGGCGCCGCCGCGCGCACGCCTGGCGCTTATAGTATTTATGGCTCGATTCATCATAAGCAGGTTTACCTTTATGGCGGATTGGATGTGTCTCCGACGACGCTGACGCGTGGTTACGGCATGGCGTGGGGGGTTGGCGGGTGGCTTCTTCCGAATTTCCTTGCCAAGATTGGTATGGAAGCAGGGAATAAGCTTCGCATGCGAGTGGCCAAGGAATTAAAAACAACATTTGCAAGTCACTATACGGATGAAATTTCACTCACTGAAGCTTTGGACGCTGATATCGTCGCCAGATATTTCGCCAAAACCACAGGCGAGAAATTCCTTATCTGTCCGCAAAAGGATATTTAGGCCCTTTGAACTCACATCGTCATCACCCGGCTTGATCGGGTGATCGATATGGCGCGTAAGCGTTAAAGTCGTCATATTAACTTCCACTGTAAATTCACCGCATGGGTAGCCCGATCACGTCGGGCAATGACGCGTCTGGGGAATGCGGAATAAAGATACACTTACCCTGCGAACTGCCCCGACTTTTTTTAAATGAAAGCCAACATTTACCTCGTGCCCAAATAAATGGACGTCCGCAGGGTCGATGCCTTGAGGCACCTTCTTAAGATAATAAACACAAGGCACTAACCCTGCGGCGGTGATTTTATCGGCGGCGTCTCAAGTGAC
>NZ_AUAC01000009.1 GCF_000428525.1 Hellea balneolensis DSM 19091
TTATCTTGCTCTCCTAATCGTTTCTCTCGTTTGCGTGCACATCATCGGTATCTCCTGTGTTTCTCGTAGATGTATCTAATTAATTTGTCAGCTCTTCTTTGAAGATCAGGTGCGCCGTGCTCTCCTGCGCACTTCCCGGCGGCCAAAGCGCTCGTCTTTCGGCGCTGTGTCTCTCCGCAAGGGTGCAATCCGGCTTCGGTTAAATGGGGCAACAGTACAGGCTAAACGTCGTGGTCCATGCCAAGCGGCATGCTCACAAGCAAGATATCGGGCTTCCCATAATTCAAAGTCTACACCATCTCCTCACATCCGCTTTCGCGGTGTCTCACAAAATCATTTAAGTCAGTTGTTTCTTTCAATGCGTCTCCTTTATGTCACCATCAACGGGTCATCAAAGAAGGTTCCGTCCCGCCACATCGCATGCATGATAACCGCCAGCTTACGCGCCACAGCAACAAGGGCTTTCTTATGCCCGCGTCTTTTTTCAATCGATAAGCCCCAGTTCTTGAGCGCCAAGCGGCCCTTATAACGCGACAGCATGGCGCTTGCCGCCGTATACAGCGCCCTGCGGACATCACTATCGCCTGCCTTTGAGATGCGGCCTTTAATGTCTATTGAACTCCCGGACTGCCAACATTTTGTCGTCAGGCCAAAATAGGCCCCGACATCGCGTGAGCGTTTGAACCGGGCCGGGTCATCCACCCCCGCCATAAAGGACAAAGCCGTCACAGGCCCGACGCCGGGTATCTCCATAAAACGGCGCGTTAGCTCCGTCTCGCGCGTGATCTTGACCACTTGCGTGTCCAGTTTTTTGAACTGCTCCCAAAGCCCGGCGCGCGCATCCAGCATCGTGCCGATGAGGTCGCGCGTAAAGGGCTCATCATCTGTCAACTCGCGAATGCGCTTGTCAAAGCCCGCACGGCCTGTCCCCTTTATACGGATGCCAAACGCCTTGAGCGAGTGCCGGATGGCGTTTTCAATATCGAGGAACTTACGTTTGAGGTTGCGGCGGTGAGTCAAAAGTAGCCGCAGACGGTATGTGCCTTCCGCCTTCATATGCGCCCGTTTAAACCAACCCGTACGCATAATATGGGCCAGACCCAAAGCATCCGCCGCATCCGTTTTATTGCGCTGCGCCGACATCGCCGCCCGCGCATGACGCGCCTCAACACAGATCACAGGCAAGCCAAGGGCGAGTAATTCGGACTGCAGCCAAGGGGACAAAGCCCCCGCCTCGTGCCCTGCACGGCGCAGCGTTCTGCGGTAAGGTTTAAGACTATTTGCTATCACTTGCGGGTCGGTCGGCACTTCCGTTTGAAGCAAGACCGTTCCGTCAACATCGACAACACATAATGCCGTGTCTTCAACACCAACATCTAATCCGACAAAATAATCCATTACTCACCCTCCTTTGAAAAAGGAGAATGTGGACTATCAAGGCCGTTTGGTAAAATTGGGGGTGAGGTTTCGGAAGGCAGAGCGATTACTCCGGCTCTACGCCTAATCTGTCCCTTTTTCTGATTCAATTCAAAGCAAGCAGTTAGGCCCATAAGTATCAATCTTATAATTCCCGTTAAAGAAAACTCTGATATGAACGGCGCTTGTTGAATCTGAAAAGGTTGGATTCTCATTATTTTTAGAAAAGCATATTTCTCTGTTTTTAATAAACCCGTAAGGGATTTCCAAGTCCAAATAATCTTTGGTGTCATCAAACTTGAGTCTTTTCCAAGAGGGTTTCATTTTTACTAAATGTAAAATTGGTGAATGAACTTCATCAAAATCTTTTTTGCTAAGAGACAAAACTCTGTCACCAGAATAGTATACAAAAATTGCATCCAAATGATTAGGCGTGAATGTTTCATTATTAGCCTGAAGTTCCGAGGAAACTTCAATACAAACTTGATTACTATTTTGATCCTTAGCCAAGCAAATACGGCTACTACTCCAAGGTTGAGATTTGAGATGTCTATTGCTTATAATTATCTCAAAGTCTGGAGAATCTTCTGAAAATGCACAAGCACCACTCGCGAGACCTGCTAGTAACACAAAAAATGTTATCTTTAATTTTTTCATCGCAATTTACCCTTTAGGTTTCTTAAATTGCAGGGTTCCAGCTGGTGCAATTATTGTATACTTTCTTTTCGATTTTGTTCGGTATTTTATTGCCCCCTTTGGAGTGCCAACATATCGCCTAAAGTCTTTATTGCCAGTGTGCTCCACTAATCCCTCAAAATTTCTGACGTCTCCTTTGCTCAAAGTTTCGTTTTCGGCATCATTAGACTCCTTGTAAGGATTAAGCTCTGAGTCTGGCGTATGTAAATGTGCGTCCGCAACAGCATTGGAGGCCACCGGGAAATCTACCCTGTCAGTTTCTCCAGTTTCAACGTCATTATACGTATAACCCTCACCATCTTCGGTAGGAACAATATCACCCCCTCGCTCAAGCATGGAGTTAGGGCTATCTTCATTCTGAACTTGTTCGGCGGCGAACTTCAATAAATCTTCGGCTGCCTCGTCAATAGTATCGAATCTATCTCCGGGTGCCATACCCGTCGGGTCAATGAGGTTTACAGGGTCGTTAAATGCGTAAGCATATCTGTTGAAGAAGCTAGGTTCTCCCGTGTCCATAAAAGTCACCGGATCGATGCTCAAGAACCGTCCGCTAAATCCGAGTTTAGTTATTTCACGCTATTCTCCTTTTACGTCATATCTTTAGGTTTTCGTCATAGCCTTAAACTTCGCTCACTCTCTACCCGCCTGCGTAATTTTCTGAAATTGTTTTTAGGCGCATAAGAGATTGATCAAATTGGTCATCAAACCACCCTTGACGTAATCTACTGCGAACACGATCAAGATAGGGAAAGCCGCCCAAGGCAATTTCCGATTTTGTCAGAACGGTTACGCCATCTCCATCGGCAAGAGGTAAAATAGCATGTGTGGCCGTTGCTTCTTGGCCTGATAAATTCACTTTGACCTGCACAAATTCACCGGCTTGGCTTTGAATGATTTCCTGTGAGCCAAAGGGGTAGTTCCCTGCGCTTCCTTGCCAGGCCATAGTCTGCCCTATGCCCACTTCGGCCCCGCCATAAATAATTTGGGCGTCCGCAATTTGCGCATAAAGTGGTGACCACTGGCTATAGGCTTGCAGGTTATTCAAAAATGGGAAAACATCCTCAGGATAGGCCTCAACTTCTATGGAACGTTCAATCGACTGAGTGGCAGGCATAAAGAAGCCTACGCCTATAAGAATCCCGAATATCAAGAAGATGGCAAATATCCCCCGTAATAGCCATTTCATGATCCCGCCTCCACTGCGTTCTAACATGCAGCTTATGGCGGGTCAGTCACAACACTGTCAATTACAGTCACAGGCCAAGTGCAGTTAAATGTATAATTTATAATTGCAACTTATTAGTGCTTTACTCTATAAAGCGTTATGACTCCTGCTCGCTATATGGTTTATCTCATTCTAACGCTCTTCTTTTGCACGTCTTATTTTTCTGTTGCTCGGACAGCCACAGTCAGCCTCCCCGACACAGAAGCGTCCCAAGCTATCACGGCCAGGGGAATATTAAGAGCGCGGCAACGCGCTGAAATTTCAGCGCCTGTCTTTGGGACGTTACTCAAAGCACCCTATAAAATGGGACAATATTTTAAAGCCGGAGACGTCTTAGCCGCCTTTGATTGCCGGCATATAGATGGAAAATTTAAAATGCTGAGCCAAGCCCATGAGACTCAAAGTCTTAAATATGAAGCGATGGCAGAGCTTCGCAAACACGGAGCGGCAGGTAAATTAGAAGTATTATTGGCTAAATCTGAAATGGAACGGGCCGCAGCAGAGCTCGACATGACGAAAACAAAACGTGAGGATTGTACTGTTCATGCCCCGTTTAATGGCTTTGTAATCGCGCGGCACGCCAATGCCTATGAGATGCCTCAGGCAGGGCATATTATATATTCTATAGAGCGCGCCGGAACACCGGAGCTCTCAGTTATCTTGCCGGCCACTTGGACTCAAAAGATAAAATACGGACAAGTTTTTAGCTTTACCGTAGATGACACAGGCGAAAGCTTTGAAGCCAAAGTCTTGCGCATAAGCAAACATATCGACCCTGTCAGCCAAACTTTTGAAATCACGGCTCGCCCTCAAATAACGCCTAAAGCCTTAAGCGGAATGAGCGGTATCGCCCGGATTAGAAACGCGCCATGAGATCCGCAGCAGCTCATACATTACCCAAAACACATTTAGAGGCCCTGCAAAACTTAATCGCCTTGGAAGGTGAAGCGCTACAAGCGCGTGACCTCACACGGTTAAGGCATATCGCAGTCAACCATCCGCGGCAGCTTTTGAGAATGGGACATATCATATGGGTATCGCGGCGCGGCGGTAGCTTCACATTGAGCGCAATGTCGTCCCAGCTCACCCTAGATAAAACGACGCCTTTTGCGCAATGGATGAAACAAGGCTTACGGCGGCGTATCGTGAAAAAGGCCTCAAGAGAGATTGAGCAATGGGATTTTGATGACATGTCACAAGAGACATCATTCACTTATCCCTTTCGCTATGCGCTATATGCGCCGTTTTCGCCGGAACCACGACTAGGCGGTCTTTTATTTACGCGAGATCACGATTTTACAGAGTCTGAGCTTCAGCTTCTTATGCGGTTGGCGCAAATATTTGGGACCAGTGCTATGGCCTTAAAACTTACCGCGCGCCCCAAGATAAATCTCAGCAAGCGCGCTTGGCTGTATTCTGCTTTGACTACGCTAATAGCCGCGTCATTTATCCCCGTTTCCATGACAAGCTTAGCTCCTGCCGAAATTATTTCAGACAGCCCCTTTTATGTGACTGCGCCTTTTGACGGCGTCATAGAAACGCTTTTAGTGCCGCCCAATACACAGATCACAAGAGGTGCGCCCCTTATAAAATTTGTAGATACATCTTATCGGAATGACTTTATTCTGGCCGAACAAGGTCAGTTGAGGGCCGAAGCCGCGCTTCGTGAAGCCTCTTTGAAATCCTTTATCATAGACGGCACGAAATCGGATATCGCCGCATTAAATGCGGAAAAAGCACTCGCTAAATCCCGTAAAGACTATGCACAAAATCAGCTGAACAAAACGGTCCTGCAAGCCCCGAAGGAAGGCCTCGCCATTTATACAAGCAAAGCGGAATGGACGGGCCGCCACGTAAAAACGGGTGAGGCTATAATTGAAATAGCCGACCCCACGAGCGTAAAGATAAGAATTGAAGCCCCGCTCAATATTGGCGAAAGCCTTAAGACGGGTTCACGCATAAAGCTATTTTTGGACAGCACCCCACTCACCTCCTTAGAGGCCGAACTTGAATCTGCTGATTATTATGCCAAATCGCTGCCCGGTGGACAGATGGCTTATGAAGCTTACGCCGTATTTGTCCCTGACCACAAAAACGGTTCGACCCTCCCCCGTATTGGAACGCGCGGCGTTGCGAAAATTTATGGGAGCCCGGCCCCTCTTGGCTATTGGCTTCTAAGGCGTCCTATCACCATGCTGCGACAGACTTTTGGGGTGTAACATGACCTCTACATCCGTCCTCTTACCCGAATTACGTAAAGAGCTAACTTTGCTCCCTGCGCCTAAAGGAGATGATGGGCGGCCACGATGGTTCCTGTTTGATCCGGTTAAGAATGCGTTCCATGTTTTAACACGGCAAGCCGTAGAGATATTGCGCCAATGGAGAGCGGAAACGCCCAAAGCAGCTCTATTGCGACTACGTCAAAAGCATCCTGACTGGCACATAGATGAGGCGCATTTGAAAGATATAACGGCTTTTCTCTATCAACAAAACCTGACGGTTACGCCGCCATCGGGTCATGCGGATGTCTTTTCGCGGCAAGATAAAAAAACGCGCAAACCCATTTTAGACAGAGTCATGCAATCTTCGCTCTTTTTCCGTATTCCTATCTTTTCGCCGCATAAATTCCTGAGCGCAACCTCACCCTTTACAGCGGTGTTTTTCAGGACACATAGCTGGCTCTTTATTGCGCTTTTAGGCGTTATCGGGGTTCTGTTTACAGCGCGGCAATGGGATGAGTTTCTGGCGACCTTTATTTATTTTTTCACGCCAGAAGGCCTTGTTTTTTACGTCCTGGCTCTGACGGTTATTAAAGTTTTACATGAATTAGGACATGCTTACACAGCCCATCATTTTGGGGCCCGCGTGCCGATAATGGGGGTGGCCTTTCTATTACTATTTCCGGTACTTTACACGGATACCACAGATGCATGGCGGCTACCCTCCCGTAGGGAGCGTGCCCTAATAGATGCCGGCGGCCTCTTGGCAGAATTTGCTATCGCCTGCGCAGCAATATTTTTGTGGAGTTTTTTACCAGATGGCCCCGCGCGATCAGTCGCTTTCTTTACGGCGACTACCAGTTGGGGGCTTAGCCTTATCGTCAATTTAAATCCCTGTATGCGTTTTGATGGCTATTACTTACTGTCAGATGTCTGCGGGTTTCAAAATATGCAAGACAGTGGCTTTGCCCTTGGACGATGGAAAATGCGAAAACTATTATGGGGTTTAGACAGGCCCAATCCACTGGGCATGGCGAGGCGAAAGACTCGCATCCTGCTCACCTATGCCTATGCGACATGGGTTTACAGATTTTTTCTCTTTATCGCGATTGGCAGTCTGGCCTATAATTTGTTACCCAAACCTTTTGGACTTGTTTTTTTTGGGTTTGTCATCTCAACCTTCCTCTTCGGTCCCATCTTGCGCGAGTTAAAACATTTGCGCGGAATTGGCCGTGTCTTGTTCGCCGCCCCCCGCGCCCGCCTTACTCTGATCGTTGGAGGCTTCTCTCTCTTATGGTTCTTCATACCCTGGCAAAACTCAATCACGGCACCTGCGCTAATTCAACCTACTGTTCGAACAGATATATACCCTCTCACAGCCGCTTATATCGAACATATCCATGTCAGAAATGGAGAAAAAGTAGGCAAAGGTGATAAGCTTTTTACCTTGAGCTCTGAGCGGCTCACATTCAGGCGAGATCAATCACGAGAACGCTTGTCACTGTTAAAAGCACATTTAAACCGGCAAGCCGCCACTCTGAAAACCCGGCGAGAAGAGCTTACATTACGCGAGGACTACGCCGCTGAGCTTCTGCGCTTGGGCGCCATTGACACAGACATTGAAAACTTAATGATTTACGCGCAGCATGACGGAGTTGTCAGCGGTCTAAATGGGGCTCTGCATCCCAAACGTTATATCAAGACGTCAGACAGATTACTGCGCCTATCTTCCGCAAAGGCCGAAAAGCTTATAGCTCTGCCCAAGGAAGAGCATGTCGGTCGCATCGTTACAGATAGCCGTTTCGTTTTCATTAGCTCAGATGCCTCCGCCCGAAAAATGATGGGCCGCCTCACAGCCCTAGCCCCGACAAGTGAAAACGTGATTAAAGATAGAATTTTGACCTCTGTAGTGGGCGGAGCTGTAGCTGTGAACACTGATGCCCAAGGGCAACTTATTCCTCATATACCCGTTTTTCGGCTTCACGGGGAAACTGATAAGGGTCTGTATTTAAATAAGGCACAACGCGGCGTAGTAACCTTAAAAGCTAAGCCGCAAAGTCCGGCTTCGAAGTTATGGCGCTCCGTCATGCGCGTGCTTATTCGTGAGGCTGACTTTTAGAGCCTGAGGACAGTATTTGACATTGCTCACTAACAGGCCTAGGGGCGGCCTGTGCAAGACAAAAATATGTCATTGCCGCTATTGGCTCAATGATGGGCCACGACTCTTGGAGCGCAATTGCTCGCATGGGTCCCTTATAAATGACCCTCCGAAAGAGTCCTGATATATGTCTGATTTTAAATCGCTTAAGCTTGCCGCGCCTATTAACGCGGCGCTTGAAGAGCTTGGCTACACCACACCCACACCCATTCAAGAACAAGCCATTCCTGACGTTCTGAAAGGACGCGACTTAATGGGGATTGCCCAGACCGGCACGGGAAAAACGGCCGCCTTCTCGCTCCCGCTTCTCAACCACATTCTTGTCAATGATTTTGAGCCGCCCAAGAAAGGTGCGCGAGCCCTCATTCTTGCGCCAACGCGAGAGCTGGCCTCGCAAATCGCAGAATCCATTCGCGAATATGGAAAAAATATGGAGTTTCTCTCTGTTACGGTTGTCTTTGGCGGCGTACCCATTCAGCGCCAGATTAAGAGGCTTTCTGGCGGGAATGATATTATTGTCGCGACGCCTGGACGCTTGATCGATTTGCTTGACCGCCGCTCTGTAACGCTGAAAGATATTGAGTTTCTCATTCTCGATGAAGCTGATCAGATGATGGATATGGGCTTTATTCATGCGCTGAAAAAAATCGTGCCGCTTCTACCAAAAGAGCGTCAAACGCTCTTTTTCTCAGCGACCATGGTACCCGCGATTAAAAAACTCGCCCGTCAATTTACAAATGACCCTGTTACGGTTTCCGTGACTCCTCCCAATTCCACGGCTGAAAAAGTCGAACAGCGTATTACATTTGTCGATAAGGCCGAAAAGCAAAACCTGCTCGGCCTCTCGCTCTTGGATCCTGATGTGGATCGTGCCCTTGTCTTTACTCGCACGAAACACGGGGCAGACCGCGTCGTGAAACGTCTCGCCCAAATTGGTATCGACTCCATGGCGATCCATGGCAATAAATCCCAAGCCCAAAGACAGCGGGCCCTGCTCGCCTTTCGCGAAGATCAAATTAAAGTCCTCGTGGCAACAGATGTTGCCGCGCGAGGTATAGATATTCCGGGCATCACCCATGTCTTTAATTTTGAGATTCCGAATGTGCCTGAGCAATATGTTCACAGAATTGGACGGACTGCCCGGGCCAATCGTTCGGGTATCGCCCATGCCTTTGTGGATAAGGACGAACGGGCTTATCTGAAAGATATTCAAAAGCTTCTTAAAACCACAATCCCTGTTGTGGACTTGCCGGAGGATTTTGTTCAAAAAGCACGCGCCCTTAAAACTCGCAAACCAATTGTGCGGCCCGTTCAGCCCAAGCAAGAGCCTCGAAAAGGACGGGGTAAATCGAGGAAAAAAGCCCGTGTCTCAAAAGACAGAGATAAGACACCCAGTAGCGGACGCGGCAGTCGAAACCAAAATGACAGATCCCGTAGCGCGCCTCATGAGGCCAGAGGCAAAGCCTCAGAAAAATCACGAAACCCCTCACGGGAAAAACGAGACCATAAGCCTCACAGCGATAAGCCCAAGGATAATCGTTCGAAAGGTGATAATTCCTCTCATAAAAAAAGCTGGGGAAGTGACGCCCATGCACCGGAGCGCCGCCGTAAAGCGCCTACACGCGATTCATCAAAAACATCTTCTGATAAAACCTCCGGGAAGAACCCTAACGGGGAGTCCCAGGCAGAGCGTAAGGCAAAAAATCAACACGCCCACGCCAAGCAACATAGCCGTAAACCCCGGCGTGACGGCAAGTCTGGATCTGACGGACCAAAGTCTCCTCAAAGGTATGGCAAGCGACCCAATAAAAGTGGAGGCGGAAAACCCGCTCACCGCAAAGGGCCGAAGTAAAGCAGCGCGTAAAAAAGCCCCGCTATGCGTTTAAGCATTAGCGAGGCTTTCTCTTGGATATATTATCCTACGCTATTGGCACACATACATGTAATTCCCGCAGCTCTTCATGAAGTGAACATCTGTGCCATTGGCGGCGCGAAGGCGAAACGCCTCAAGATCACGCGATGAGCTTACATTTAGCTGTGAATAGGCTGTTCCGTGAAACTCGCCATATCCCAGCAAACCTTTCGCGCCTTGCGCAACTTGATCATTGGAGAAATCAGCCGCTGACATATCGCCAAAGCCGCCTTTATAACCCAATGAACGCGCCAGATAATCCAGATATTGTCTGTCATATTCACTCGCCGCATGACGCGCGTCCAACTTATTATAAAACTCAGTTGGGGTCAGGCCATGACTGTCTCCGAATTGCGGATAGGTTCCAAGGCGTCCGACACTGACAGGTGTCGAGAAGGTCGGTACATTGAAAATCGCTGTCCCAGAGGGCCCGCATAGGCGGCTCATATTGTCCGTTACTGCTACGGGCTCTGGCGTAGGGACTTCCTTGGCTACTGTCTCTGCAGCGACTTTTTCCGCGGTAGCGGCCAAAGCTGCAGCAGCGGCGGCAGCTTTTTCATCAGCCATTTTTTTTGCAGCTTCAGCCTTTTCAGCCGCTAATTTTTTAGCGGCTGCGGCTTCTTTCGCAGCGGCCACCTTAGCAACCTCAGCCTTTTCAGCGGCAACCTTTTGCGCCGCCGCAGCTTTAGCCGCTATGTCGGCTTTATTTCCGTTACAGGCTTTAAGCCCGAAGAAGGCTAACAAAAGCAGTAATAATAAGGGTAATAGCCATTTCAGCCATCCCCATGCAAAGCCGCCGCCTGTCGCAGTAGCGCTTTGCGCCGCAACCACAGCTGCCGCCGGAGCACCTGCTGCAAGGGGTGCAGCGACCGCAGCCGGAGCGATGGCAGCAAGCGGAACTATTTTACGTAAGCAGGATCGCCCAACTTCCCGGCCGGATTCATCTTTGAGGATGTCCATGAAGTAGCCGTCTTTTTCAATACGGGTGAAAGTATCAGGATTATTCTTAAGACGAAGAACAGCCGCAAGTTCGGAACTGCGTTTGGAGATTGAGTTAAAACCTTCCGAACGAATGAGAACATCGCCATTATCATCATAAACAACGAAATATTCTTTATTGTCAGAATGACTAAAGAAAGCGACATTATTGCGCTCATCCGTCACCTTATGACCATGATAAGCTTCGCATTTAAGATAATCATCGTCTTTGTCATAAGGGGCCACGGGCTTGGCCGCTTTGGCCATAGCGGGAATAGCTGAAGCCGTAGCCGCTGTTGCGGCGACGGCCGCGACTCCTGCCGCTTTAGGCGTAACCTTCGGCTTAGAAATAGGCTTTGGCGTAGATGCTGTTTTAACGGGAGCGGCTTTCGCGGGGGCCGCTTTAGGGGCAGCGCGTTTACGCGTGCCCATAAGATAAGCCGCGCCAGTGGCCGCAGCGGCTGCAGAACCATACCAAACGGAACGCGCGATTTCTTTGCCGTTACCCGCTTTCAGGCGGTAATCATATTTTCCGTTCTTAAACGGTCCGCGGTATTCATAGCGCTTTTCTAATTTGATATTCTTCTCAACTGAAGCCACCCCTGTGTCGCGAGCCGTTGTCGTTGGGTAACCTTCCGAGAGAAGGCGAATTTTACCATTTTCGAAATAGGCAAAATAATAAAGGCCGTCATCGCCCTTGAAGCTTTCAATACCGGATTTACGGCCCTTAGTGTGCTTATTATAAAATGCCAAAGGACGATAATCATCTTCATCATTAGCCTTTTTAGGTGCCTTTTCTCCGCGCAATGCCGCAGCACCCGCACGAGCTGCCGCCGCAGAACCGTACCAAATAGACGTGGCAATCTCTTGACCATTGGCCGCATTTAAGTCGAAATAATGTTTTCCATTTTTGTGAACATGTGCCTGATAACGTTTTTCATCCGGCATGTTCTTTTTAACAGACGCTATACCGTTATCCCGACCAGCTTTGGAGGTATAGCTTTCTGAAATAAGAGCGATAGCCCCATCCTGTTTATAGGTGAAATAATGCGCGTCTCCTTCGGAGAAACTATCAAATCCGTCTTTTACGCTGGAGCCATGTTTTTGGTAAAATGCGAGAGGATGATAGTTTTCTATCTGCCCATCTGTCTTCGCAGCAGAAGTTTTTGATTTTGCAGAAGCTTTAGTTTGAGGCCCCGCTTTTGCTTTGGCCGGAGCCACCTTCTTCTTCGCGGAACCGTTCAGGCGTCCTGCTACAGCTTCGGCTTTACTCTGCGCGGCATAATCCGGGCTGATTGCAATCTCTTGGCCATTTCCTGCCTTAAGCGCAAATCCAAATTTGCCGCCTGAGCGTTCGTCAAAGACATAGCGCTTTACAAGCTTTGAGTTTTTCCTAACTGATTCAATGCCATTGTCACGTCCCGCTTGATTGACATAGGCTTGGCTTAACATGACGATATCTTCGTCCTTAAACAGAGCGAAATAATAAGACCCGTCTTCTGTAAATTTGGCAAAGCCGTTCTTACGCGCTTTGCTGTGCTTTTTGTAGAACGCCAAAGACTCATATTCGTCTAAATTCTTATCGGCCATAATAACCTCCCTAATATGGCTGCCCCTAATGAAGCACCTCTTAGTCTAAACATGCATAAAATGTAAACCGCTTCACGCAGAAGGCGAGTTTTAGGTCCCAGCCCCCTTTCGTAGGGCCTCCCAACGCTCAAGCCGTTCTTTAATAACCGCCTCGCGCCCTCTTCCTTTTGGATCGTAAAACTTTTGGCGGTCCATCTCTTCCGGGAAATAATTCTGTCCTGAAAAACCGGTATTGGTGTTATGGTCATAAGCATAACCCTCACCATAGCCGATCTCTTTCATCAACTTAGTCGGGGCATTTAATATGTGCTTTGGCGGGGAATAAGATCCTGTCTCTTTGGCCGCTTTCATGGCCGCCTTAAAGCCAGCATACACCGCATTTGATTTTGGCGCAGTGGCCATGTGCACAACGGCATGTGCGATAGCAAGCTCGCCTTCAGGCGAACCTAAAAACCGATATGTCTTCTCCGCTTCGTTCGCGATCATAAGCGCGGTCGGGTCCGCCAAGCCTATATCCTCAGAAGCAAAACGCACGACGCGCCGCGCGATATAAAGCGGGTCTTCTCCGCCCGTCAACATGCGGGCGAGCCAGTAAAGCGCCGCATCCGGATCAGAGCCCCGCATGGATTTATGCAGTGCCGAAATGATATTATAATGCTCATCACGGGACTTGTCATAAGCCGGCGCACGTTTCTGAAGCAGTTTGGCAACGCCCTTACCATCCAAAGGCTGCTTGGGGTTCACTGCAAATATTTCTTCGGCTAATGTCAGACAATAGCGGCCATCACCATCTGAAAAGCCCATTAAGGCCTCTCGCCCTTCAGGCGTTAGCGGCAAGGATCGCCCCATTTCTTCTTCAGCGCGCCTAAGCAAGCCAGACAAGGCGACTTCATCCAAGCGTTTTAAGACAAAGACCTGTGCGCGGGAGAGCAGCGCGCCGTTAAGTTCAAAGCTGGGGTTCTCTGTCGTTGCGCCTATGAGCGTAACAATACCTTCTTCGACATAAGGCAGAAATCCATCTTGTTGAGCTCGGTTAAAGCGGTGAATCTCGTCTACGAATAAAAGTGTGCCGCGGCCCGTTTCACGGCGGGCTTTCGCAGCCTCAAAAGCTTTGCGTAAATCTGCAACGCCGGAAAAAACAGCCGAAATTTGAACGAATTCTAAATCCGCATGATCAGCTATTAGCCTCGCTATGGTTGTTTTACCAACCCCAGGCGGCCCCCATAATATCATTGATGCGATGCGCCCACTTTCCAACATGCGTCCAATTGGGCCATCTTGACCGATAAGGTGATCTTGCCCTTCGACATCGGATATGACTTGAGGGCGCAGACGATCAGCCAATGGGCGCGGCGCTGAGGATGAAAGCCCAGCGGTTTGAAAAAGATCAGACATGCCTTGTCCTATGGGGCTGCGCAAAACAGAGCAAGTGTCTTTAAAATCAAGATATATGATTAAACCCAGCGGCCCGCGTCAAGCGAAGCTTTATAAGGTGCCCGCATCTTTCTACCCCACATTAGAAAGACGCGGGCGGGGGCTAGGTGTAATGGGTAAATGGAGACACGCTCCTCCATCTTACCTATCCTCGATCTTAGATTTGAACAGCGGCCCACTATTGTCAACTTCGGTATTCCGAAGTATTGATAAAGCATGAGACCTGACAATTTTCCCAAGATAGAAGACGCCATAAAGAATGCTCGCTCCCTACGCGGGGCACTTTTTATTCTAAAAAATCATATCCCGGAATTTATGGGCAATAATATAACTTATGAGTATTTTGTGCGTGAAAACGGGTTTATGAGAGGCGATGTGATAACCGTGACGACATTGCCTCATTCCGTCACATCCCTTTATGTTCCTAGCGGCGGACAGAATGCTGATCCGGTTATTGAAATTATTTCCAGACTTAAAGACAGACGAACAGTTAAACTTGAGACAATCAGAAAAGGACCGCAAGCCAAATATAAAACCAAATTCTTCAAGGCTATGGCAGAGTTAGGCATTCAAACGATGACTGTTTATAAGTTCCTGCCTGATAATTCTCGAGGTTATGGCGGCTTTACAGTTTTAGAAGAAACTCCTGAAGCCAGTCTCGCTTATCCGCCAAAGCGTTACGCTCAAATCGCTTTTTATTTTCACCTTCTGGTCATGCATAATGGGCACATCATGCGGCATCTCGGCGTGAATGAAAAAGAACAGCAAGCTTTGCAGCGTATGGCGGACGGCAAAACCGCACAGGACGTTGCTCAGGAATTGGGCCTCACGCCGCGGACTATAGAAATGCGCCTTAGCGCCGCGCGAAAAAAGCTGAAATCTAGAACAACAACGGAAGCCGTCTTCAAATCGGTTTGTTACGGTATTCTATAACCAAAAAGGCTTTGTTGCTGGGCTGATAGCAACAAAGCCTTCTTGTGGTTATTCGTAAACAACCACAAGGGAACGTGGGATATGTCGTGTTGATTGACGCTGTTCAAAACCCGGGGGCTGGGGGGCTGTAAGAAAACCGTGTCCTGTGTCCCGTCAATCAACACTCTCTAAATGCTTTAGCCCCGTGTCCGAAACAAGACGCAAATAAGGCAAAAATAAGGCAGCGTATTACAAAGCGTAGAGGTGTCTTAACGCCTGTTAAGATATCTCTTGCTTGCGCAAACGACTAATACAGCTAAGGTGTTGAAATGACGTCTAATATTGTCAATTGGCCCAATTCATCCTCTGCGCGACCTCAGCGGCCACCGTCGCAAGTCGCGTTTCAAAGGCAAGAATTATCTTTAATTTTAAACGTCTATGGACAGATGGTGTCCAATGGAGAGTGGAAAGATTATGGCATGTCTTTCTTAAAAGATCGCGCCGTTTTTGCCGTTTACCGCAAAGCCTCGGAGCATCCGCTTTACCGCATTGAAAAGACCCCGGCACTGCGCGGTAAGCAGGGTGAATATAGCGTCATTGCGCCGGGCGGTTTGATCTTAAAACGTGGTCATGACTTGAAGACCGTTTTGCGCGTCTTTGATAAGCAGCGCTTTAAGATTAAATAGCGCACACACCGCTCCGCCCATCAAAAAACCCCGCTCGTTCTCACAAGCGGGGTTCTTAATCGTGATATTCGTTCAGACTATTCGCGGCCAAAGAGGCTCATCAAAATCTGGAACATATTAATGAAAGCCAATAAAAGCGACGCTGCGCCAAAGGCTGAAAGCTTTTTCATCATAGCCGGGTTTCCGACAGAGCCGTAATAAATACGCTTAAGCATCTGTGTTTCCCAAGCCGTAATCACCGCAATGGCTGCCAAGGCGATAACATTGATAACGATACCAAATGTGCCGCCTGCTGTGACGCTAAGCGCCGGGATAAACATACCAACAACTGCGATTAGGATATATCCCATAAAGGCCGCTGCCGCATATTTGATGATAGAGCTAAGATTAAAGCCCGTCGTGTAACCAAAGAGCGATAAACCCGCAAACATCGCAACCGTCATAAAGAAGATTTTCGCGACAATCATCGGGTTATAAAGCGAGGCATAGGCCGACATTAACACACCCATAAAGGCTGCAAAGCCAAAGAGGAATGTCAATACGCCCCCAAGGCTCATTGACGGTAACTTCTTACCAACGGCGCCAAAGCCAAACATGATGATACCGATAGAGGCGATCGCAACGATCGGGTTATATATAAAGCCGATAAGGGCTGGATTCGCCAAAATAGCCTGTCCCACGAGGAAAGCCACAGTTGCGGTCACGCCCATCGCCATGGCCATGTAGCGGTAAGTGCCGAGCATGAAGCTCTTAAGGCCGATATCTGTTTCGGCGCCTGCGCCTACAGACTGATTATACTGTTCGTTCATTAAAACGCTCCATTACTAAATGTCCTCTTGCGAGGTCGTTACTCTCTATATAGTGCATTTTCACGCAAATACCAAGACTTACTCGCCATAAGTTCATTAAAAGATTCTTATGGTTTCAATAGGATTAGACTATGGAATTCAGACAGCTCGGCCGCACGGACATTAAGGTCACCTCTATATGCCTGGGCACAATGACTTGGGGTGAACAAAACACGGAAAAACAGGCCCATGAACAGCTCGACTATGCCATAGAGCGCGGCATCAACTTCATAGATACGGCGGAGATGTATCCCGTCCCCGCGAACCCCAAAACTCAGGGCCGCACTGAAAGCTATATCGGCACTTGGATTGCCTCTCGTAAGAACCGAGATAAATATATTCTCGCGAGCAAAGTGACGGGCCGCGCCGCTATCCATTGGGCGCGTGATAAGGAAGATCAAACCCGTCACACCCCAGCGCAAATTGACGAGGCGGTGGAGAAATCCCTGCGCCGATTGCAAACTGATTATATCGACCTTTATCAGCTCCATTGGCCAGACCGCGATATGCCGGGCTTTGGCTTTCACAGCTATCAGGATTACGACGAAAGTGACATGACACCTTTAGAGGACATTCTTGGTGCGCTTAACCGTCATATTGAAAAGGGCAACATCCGTCATCTTGGCATTTCCAATGAGACGCCTTGGGGCGCAATGAAATTTATTCAACTTGCCGAGAAAAATAATTGGCCCCGCATGGTATCAAACCAATGCGTTTATAATTTAATCGCCCGCCGTTTCGATTATGGCCTCGCCGAAGTCGCCATGCGCGAGCAGATTGGCCTTCTTGCCTATTCGCCGCTTGGCATGGGTGTTCTAACTGGGAAATATGACGACGGCGAAAAACCTAAGGGCTCGCGCGGGAGTCTTTTCAGTGATTTTATGGGCGGCTATTGGACCGCAGAAGACGCTTGGCGGGATTGCAACAGAACAGCAATAGCACTCGGCCTGACGCCAACACAATTTGCCCTGAAATTTGTCGAGAGCCGCGAATTCTTGACCTCAAATATTATTGGCGCGACCTCAATGGCACAGCTCAAAGAGAATATTGACGCTCATCACATCACATGGACGGATGAAATGGAAAAAGAAGCCCACCGCCTTCACAAAACTTACCGTTGTCCTGTTGGCAGGTGAGGATTGCATAATTCTCCAGATACGTTAAAGAGGATCAGAAGAGATCAGCGCCTAAAACGCCAAACCTTTACAGCTCTTTTTTTACATGATCCTTTTTACAGCCTTGCAGCTTCCATCCAGACTTACACAGCAGATTACTGATGTGCAGCGCGGCGTTTCCGGCGCGCGATGGTCGCCTCCCGAAAAACTCCATATCACAACGGCTTATTACGGCGAAGTTGACGATGATCATGCCGAAGCGCTCGATTTTGAACTCGCACGTCATCCCCTGCCCGGCTTTGAGCTTCAGCTTGAAGGCGCCGGACATTTCGGTCATATGGAGCCTCATGCCTTGTGGCTCGGCGTTAAAGAGAGTCCCGCCTTACTTAGGCTGCATGAGCATTGCAAACACGCTGCGCGGCGCGCGGGGGTAAAAATGGATAAGCGCAAATATCATCCGCATTTGACGCTCGCCTATCTCAAATCCACTACGCCATTAGAGCGTGTCATCGCTTTCGAAAAAAGGCTCTCACGCTTTAATTGCGCCCCGTTTTTAGTGGATGAAATGATACTTTTCTCTAGCCACCGCAAAGCTAGAGGCGGCAATCTTTACCGCGAAGAAGCAAGCTACCCTATGCTCATCACCAGCGGCTGATAAGTTGGTGTTGACGCCGCTATCACACTCACCTAAATCCACGCACTCACCGCATAACGTGCCCTGGTGGCGGAATTGGTAGACGCGCTAGCTTCAGGTGCTAGTTTCTGTAAAGAAGTGGAAGTTCGAGTCTTCTCCAGGGCACCATAGCAATTTGCGAAGCAAAATTTTGTTCGAAGACATTGAGAGAATAGTTACGCGCTCGAACTAATCCGAGCGCAATTGATTTTATTAAGATGAAGTAAAACTACCTTACCATTTCGACTTCAGCTTCAAAGGCGATTTCGCCTTTGGTTTTTGTTGACGCTTCTCTTGGCGGAAGTGTGTGAATGAGGATATTGCCGTCTACAGTGAGTTCGCTAACCGGAATAAGATTTAACGTGCTGCCCGCTGTGATTCCGATGATGTCGCCATCCTCCGCGCGTTGAAGCGTCGTGATTGTGCCCATAGACGCGCCGCTTTGAGTGCGAATGGGTGTGCCAAAAGTTAGCAAATCAGCTTTGGTGTAAACCACTTCTGCCTTTTTATTAGTCTTACCCTCACCATGAATATGCACATGGGTGCTATGGCCATGGTGATGATCGTCGTAAAAATGATCATATCCATGGGTATGCGTATGATAGTGATATCCGCCATGCGAGTGATAACCGCCTGAGCGCGTCGTGCCATATCTTACGGTGGCTGGGCTGCCTGCGCGGACTCTTACGCGTGTCTGCGGTTTCGGGACTTTAGCCTTGGGCGTTCTAACGGTTGCGCGTGTTCGCGTGGAAATATCCGTAGAGCTGCGCACAGAGCCGTCAATGGTTCCGCCAACAGAACCTGTCAATCCGCCCAATTGCGCACTGGCAGGTGCAGCGATAGCTAGGCCTGCAATAAGGGTCAGTGTTGAGAGACCCGCTGTATAAATTCGTTTCGACATATCATGTCCTTTCAAAATTCTAACTCCTCACTAACGCGGAGCGCAGATGTGAAGTTCCACAGAATTTCGGTGAAATAAGGCATGATTGGGGCCACAGCCTAACAATTTAGACAGGTTGGTTTGATATAAAATTTTTCTTTACAGACTCCCCTTGCGAGTCTGCTCGCTGCCCCCTACATGACGTCGTGTTAGCACTCGCCTTTGGTGAGTGCTAAAGTGTATAAACCTTAAACGTAAGAGAGATTTATGAAATTTCGTCCTCTACATGACCGCGTTGTTGTTCAGCGCGTCGCAGAAGATACTAAGACAGCCGGCGGGATTATTATTCCGGATACGGCAACTGAAAAACCCTCCGAAGGCAAAGTTGTTGCCGTAGGCCCCGGCACGCGCGGCGATGACGGCAAATTCACAGCGCTTGACGTCAAAAAAGGCGACCGTGTCTTATTTGGCAAATGGGGCGGCACAGAGGTGAAAATTGATGGCAAGGATCTGCTGATCATGAAGGAGTCCGATATTATGGGCGTGATAGGCTAAAGCCTTACACGACCAAAATTCGGACAACCGGGCGGAGCGAAAAGCGTCTTTTTCGAAGAAAAAACGCGGCTCGAGCACCGGCCAGAACTCACCACTGAAAACTAAAACTTAAATTTAATCCCAATTAGGAGATTTTACTATGGCGGCTAAAGACGTCAAATTCGGCTCAGATGCACGAGCCAAAATGCTTGAGGGTGTCGATATCCTCGCAAATGCAGTTAAAACAACACTCGGTCCAAAAGGCCGTAACGTTGTTATCGAGCGCAGCTTCGGCGCGCCTCGCTCTACTAAAGACGGCGTCTCTGTCGCCAAAGAAATCGAACTCGAAGATCGTTATCAGAATCTCGGCGCTATGATGCTCCGCGAAGTTGCGTCAAAAACAAATGACAAAGCGGGTGACGGTACAACAACAGCGACTGTTCTGGCTCAAGCTATTGTCCGTGAAGGCCTCAAGCGCGTTGCCGCTGGCATGAACCCAATGGATCTTAAGCGCGGCATCGATAAGGCATCATCAGAAATCGCTGGAGATCTTCTCAAGAAAGCGACAAAGATCACCAAGTCATCTGAAATCGCGCAGGTCGGTACAATCTCTGCCAATGGCGAAGCCTCTATCGGTAAGATGATTGCTGACGCTATGGGCAAAGTCGGCAATGAAGGCGTCATCACAGTTGAAGAAGGCAAAACAGCCGAAACTGAGCTCGACGTTGTTGAAGGCATGCAGTTTGACCGTGGTTACCTCTCGCCATATTTCATCACAGATGCAGAGAAAATGCGCTGTGAGCTAGACGATCCATATATCCTTCTTAACGAAGGCAAGCTCTCCTCCCTTCAAGCGATGCTTCCAATCCTCGAAGCTGTTGTCCAAACAGGCAAGCCGCTTTTAATCATTGCAGAAGACATTGAAGGCGAAGCGCTTGCGACACTCGTCGTCAACAAGCTTCGCGGCGGTTTGAAAATCGCAGCTGTTAAGGCGCCTGGGTTTGGTGATCGCCGTAAAGCGATGCTCCAAGACATCGCTATCCTCACAAACGGGACAGTGATTTCGGAAGACCTCGGCATTAAGCTCGAAAACGTCTCACTGAAAGATTTGGGCCGTGCCAAGCATGTTCACATCACAAAGGACGACACAGTTGTTGTTGATGGCGCAGGTAAGAAGAAAGACATCAAAGCCCGCGTTGAGCAAATCCGCGCACAGGCCGAAGCAACATCTTCTGACTATGACAAAGAAAAGCTCCAAGAGCGTCTTGCGAAACTCGCAGGCGGCGTGGCTGTTATCAAAGTCGGCGGCAGCACTGAGATCGAAGTGAAAGAACGTAAAGACCGTGTAGATGACGCGCTGAACGCCACGCGCGCAGCCGTTGAAGAAGGCATCGTCCCAGGCGGCGGCACAGCCCTGCTTCGCGCATCACGCTTTATCAACGTCAAAGGCGCAAATGATGACGAGCAATCCGGTATCGAAATCGTCAAAGCGGCGCTTCAATACCCACTACGTCAAATCGCAGATAATGCCGGCGTTGAAGGCGCTGTTGTTGTTGGTAACGTCTTGGCTGAAAACAAAGCCAATTATGGTTATGATGCGCAAAATGACAAATATGTCGATATGGTCAAAAAAGGCATCATCGACCCTGTTAAGGTTGTCCGTACAGCCTTGATGGATGCTGCCTCTGTCGCGTCACTTATCCTGACAACAGAAGCTGCTATCGTCGAAGCGCCTAAAGCGGACGCCCCAGCCATGCCTGATATGGGCGGCATGGGCGGAATGGGTGGAATGGGAGGCATGATGTAAGTAAGCGATGATGCGCGGCTTGCCGCGCTCATTAGGCCGTTAAGCGGCCTCGCGAACTTATCCCCGACTTGATCGGGGATCCACAAACCACCCGACTTCTAGGTCAAAACAGTCAAAGCCGCTCTCTGGAGCGGCTTTTTTCGTATGAAATCTGCGCAAAAAACATGGTTAATAAAACTCTAACACCCATTCAACTTCGGTTCATATAACCTTGCTTAGAGCCCGCTATAAGGTAATTTTACACGCATTGAATTATCTTCCTGGCCGCCCTTGAAAGCCCCCTTATGGGAGCTCGCAATGGGCGGCTTTTTCATATCCCTCCATCCAAGGTGAATGTCAGATGAAAGCCGCGTTTACCCCGCATTAAGCTTATTCAACATCCATTCATCTTCCGCGCCTTAATTATGCCACATTGTTTAAATTACGGGGGAGTTCCCAATGGAAGATGTCACTAAATTTTTAAATCCAGAACGGCTGGATGAATATATGAGCACAGGCATAGCTATGGGGACAAAAGTTCTTATCGCGCTTGTGATATTTATCATTGGCTCTTGGATCGCCAAGAAAGTCAAAAACGGCATTATGAAGCTTGCACAGAAGAGCCCACAGCTTGACGAAACACTCTTTAACTTCCTCGGTTCTATTGCGCGCTGGGTCATTATGGCCTTCGTCTTTATCGCAATTCTGGGTCAATTTGGCGTTGAAACAACATCCATCGTTGCTCTACTCGGTGCCGCTGGTCTTGCGGTCGGTCTTGCCCTTCAAGGCGCGATGTCGAATCTTGCGGCTGGCGTGATGCTTATGATCTTCCGCCCTTACAAAATCGGTGATTTCGTTGATGCAGGCGGTCACTTTGGTAATGTCGAAGATATCACATTGTTCACAACAGATATGCAGACATTCGATAATCAAAAGATCATCATCCCGAATGGTAAAATCTGGGGCGAAAAAATCATCAATCACAGCCATCACCCTGTCCGTGGTGTCGAGATGAAATTCAACATCGCTTATGATGATGATATTGAAAAGGCCCGTCAGGTCATCCTGAAAACGCTTGCGGCTCATCCGCATATTGTTTCAGATCCTGCGCCTTTCGTGGAAGTCGAGACCCTCACAGAGCGCTCTGCTGAAATCCTAGCACGTCCATTTACAAATGGTGAGCATTACTTTGATGTGCGTTACACTGTGCCGCAACAAATTCTTACGGCTCTTGGTAAAGCCGGCATGACAACACCTTATCCGGCAACACGCGTTGTTATGGAAAAATAAGCAACAGGGAAAGCGCTTTGCGCTGATCCGTTGTTTATCCCCGCCTTGAGCGGGGCTCTCCAAAAATTAAAAAACCGCCCCATTCGAGGCGGTTTTTCTTTGTTTTAAAATTAGGGAATTAACTACGATTAAATCGCGCGGAAATCACCCCAAGGGTTTTTGCTCTCACTTGCTTCGCGTTTCGTGCTTGCGGCCTCTATCGTTTTCATTTCCGAAGGACTGACGAGGGTTAGCTCCGTTGGAGCGGGACCTGCGGAAGCATGAATGGTCTCAGCCGTTTCGTTTGAAGCTGTCTCGCGTGGGGCCTTATCCTGTGTGAGTGGTTGATCGCGCAACCACTTCTCGGCCACATCATCGGCGTCCAGCCCGAATGTGTTCAGCTCTAGCCCCGGAATAACTGCGCCTTCGACCTTGGCCGAATTACGCAAAAACATAGAGTCGGTGAGAACGGCACATTTATCCGCGCCCAAATTTTCCTCCAGAGAGGCATGGCGCAGCATCCGCCCAACCTGTTTAAACTCGCCGCTTATCTCGCTTAGATCGGCAAAGTCATCTTTGGCCATATCCACGCGGATAGAAAAATTATCATTCGCCTCTACAACCTGATCAATCCACTCGAGGCCTGCCTCCAGCGAATCCTTCGCCATCGCGCCTTTGACAGTGATGTGCGCAACATTGTTATTAAAAGTTAAGTCCAGGTTCTCGGTCTTGAGAGGCGTCATAAATAATTTTCCTTATGGTTGGTGAATTAGCAAACGCATAGGGAGGCGGGATAGTTCCGAGAATCTGGGAGCTAAAGGAACGACAACTACCTCCTCGCCGCCACTCTCCCTGACATTCTCTCTTCCTATCATCCCCGCGAGGGCGGGGATCCAGAAATGAACTAGGCTCTCAACTGGGTCCCCGCTTTCGCGGGGATGAACGGTGAAGGGGGAGTCAAGTCACTCGGTAATGTCCGCGCCCTAAAAACTCTAATATTCCCGAATCCCTCAAAACCTGCAACTGTTGCCGAATTTTGGGTTTCGCGTGATTATTTTCTGGATGAAGCTCACTTAAATAATTCTCGAATTTATAAACATCATCTAACGTAAACTCAGCCTGATCAATTTCTTCTACGCAGTTTAGAACATCTAAGACCCATCCTTTTTTAGACATTACAAAGCCGAGGCTGGAGGCGGAGATAACCGCTCGGGAAGAAGCGGCGAAGTCAGACGATGCCGAGATATTGCTCGAAAGCCTGAGAGCAGAGGTAAAAGCCGCGCGGGGTTAGGCTCCACTATTTACCTCATTGCAAGACTTGTTCTTGCAACCCATCTCCTGCAAGTAACGATTATGAGCTACGGTTATGTTTACTTACTCTGCAACCGCAAAAACGGAACGTTGTATCTGGGCGTAACGGCCGATCTTTATGGGCGGCTACAGCAACATAGATCTCACTTTAATCCTAAGAGTTTCACAGCTCAGCATAATGCCACCCGTCTTGTTTGGTTTGAGCGGAATGACCTTGTCGCTGAGGCCATTGCTCAAGAAAAAACGATGAAGGACTGGCCGCGGCAGTGGAAGAAAAACGTGATTGAGCGCGATAATCCACATTGGGATGAACTTGTTTTGGATTATCACGATTAACCGTAACGTTTTACGCGTTATGAGCACGGGAGATGGGTTACAAGGACAAGCCTTGTGATGAGGTAGAAATTGTAGAGTTGCACCCATAAAAAGCCGCCCATAAAGAGCGGCTTTTCGTATTTATCCTTAGGAGAGCCGTCTACTCTTCTTCAGCTTTTTTGCGGTTGCGGCGTTTGCGCTTTGGTTTGTCACCGCCAGATTTTTTGTCGTCCTTATTATCTTCACGTGGTTCACGCGGGATTTCGAGACCTGTTTCTTGATCCACATATTTCATGGCGAGGCGGACTTTACCGCGGTCGTCAAAGCCCATCAGTTTGACATAAACTTCTTGGCCTTCTTTCAGATGGTCTGACGGGTGGTTGACACGTTCCGGCAGGATTTGAGAGACATGGACAAGGCCATCTTTCGGACCAAAGAAGTTTACGAATGCGCCGAAATCGACAACTTTCACGACTTTACCTTTATAGATAACGCCAACTTCCGGCTCAGCCGTCAGGCCTGTAATCCACTCTTTCGCCGCTTCGATAGACTTTTTATCTGTGGACGCGATTTTGATGGTGCCGTCATCTTCGACAGAGACGCGGGCGCCTGTTGTATCAACGATTTCGCGGATGACCTTACCGCCTGTGCCGATGACGTCGCGGATTTTATCAACCGGGATTTTCATCGTTTCAATGCGCGGCGCAAATTCACCAACTTCTTCACGGGAGACTTCGAGGGCCTTGTTCATTTCACCCAAGATATGTAGACGTCCGGCATTGGCTTGTTCCAAAGCTGTTGTCATGATTTCCTCAGAAATCCCTGCGATTTTGATGTCCATTTGCAGTGACGTAATTCCTTCGGAAGTACCCGCCACTTTAAAGTCCATATCGCCAAGGTGGTCTTCGTCGCCAAGGATATCAGAGAGAACGGCTGTGTCGTCGCCTTCTTTGATAAGACCCATAGCGATACCAGAGACAGGGCGCTTAATCGGCACGCCCGCATCCATCATCGCAAGAGAGCAACCGCAAACTGTCGCCATAGAAGACGACCCGTTAGATTCCATAATTTCAGAGACCAGGCGGATGGTGTAAGGGAAATCTTCCGGTGTGGGGAGAACCGCCTGAAGCGCGCGCCAGGCGAGCTTACCATGACCGTGTTCGCGGCGCGATGTGCCGCCCATACGTCCGGCTTCACCGACTGAATAAGGCGGGAAGTTATAATGCAAAAGGAACTTGTTTTTAATCGTGCCTGTAAGCTGATCAACAAATTGCTCATCATCGGACGTCCCAAGCGTTGCGACGCAAAGCGCTTGTGTTTCGCCGCGTGTAAAGAGCGCTGAGCCATGTGTACGTGGAAGCATTCCGGCTTCGGAAACGATCGGGCGAACCTGATCTAGCTTACGGCCATCAATACGCTTTTTCGTTTTAATAACGGTTGTGCGGACTGTGGCGGATTCAATGGATTTGAACACGTCAGAGAAAACATTTTCTCTCATGCCGTCTTCATTCTCATCACTACGTCCAAGCGCGTCCCATGCCGCGCTACGAGTTTCACGAAGCGCGTCTTGACGCTCCATTTTATCTGTCAGCTTATAAGCCGCTTTGATGCCTTTCTCGGCAACTTTCTTCATGGCTTTCTTCTCTTCAGAGAGATCTGGCGCTGTAAATTCCCAAGCCGGTTTAGCGGCGGATTTTGCAAGTTTCTCAATCGCTTTGATCACGTCTTGGCAAGATTCATGAGCATACATAACCGCGCCGAGCATTTGCTCTTCGGTTAATTCTTTGGCTTCTGATTCAACCATCATGACCGCGTCAGATGTTCCGGAGACAACGAGGTCGAGCTCTGAGTCAGCCATTTCGTCAATTGTGGGGTTCAAGACATAGTCACCATCAATAAGACCAATACGGGCCGCCGCGATGGGGCCTTGGAACGGTACGCCTGAAATTGTCAGAGCGGCAGAGGCGCCGATCATACCAAGGATATCAGGCTCGTTTTCGAGATCATGTTGCAGAACGGTGATGACGACCTGTACTTCGTTTTTAAAGCCCTTCGGAAAGAGCGGACGTATAGGACGGTCAGTCAGGCGCGCGATAAGTGTTTCGCGCTCTGTTGGACGGCCTTCACGTTTAAAGTATCCGCCCGGCACTTTGCCGGCGGCGTAAAACTTTTCCATATAATTTACGGTTAGCGGGAAGAAACTCTGTCCCGGCTTTTCAGATTTTGCCGCACAAACTGTGGCAAGGAGAATAGTTTCCCCATAAGTGACGAGGACGGCCCCATCAGCTTGGCGTGCCATGCCGCCTGTTTCTAATTTGAGAGGACGTCCCGCCCAATCGATTTCTACTGTGTGTTTATCAAACATATCGTACTTTTTCTTTTCGTATAATTTCAGACGCTCCGAATTGAGTGTCTGTTGTCAGCTATGACCCGATAAACCGAGCCATAATAAGTTGAGAGAAAACCAATTCATTTTGGTTTCAATTTTGGGGTCAAACGGCACATGAAAACCCGTGGTTTTCACTGTCGCCTTGCCGGTGATTTGCTGGCGCAAATAACCTTTAGTGGCGCAGACCCAGCTTTTCGATAAGTGTCTTATAACGACCCTCATCTTTTTTCTTCAAATAAGCCAAAAGACGACGACGTTTCGCGACCATGGCCAAAAGCCCGCGGCGTGAATGGTTGTCTTTCTTATTGGTTTGAAAATGTTCCGTCAGTGTTTTGATGCGGTCCGTGAGGATCGCGACTTGGACTTCGGGTGAACCTGTATCACCAGGTTTCGTAGCGTATTCATTGATCAGCGCTGATTTGCGCTCTGGTGTGATCGACATCGTAAGTCTCCGTTACGGTTATAGATTAAACACCTTTTTGGGCCTTAACTGACCGTCCGAGGTGTTACAAAGAGCGACCGCCTTGTCCTCTAACATAGCCAAAATCCATTCAGATTTTTCGGCTGTGAAAGAAGGGGTAAGGACAATTGCCCGTCCGTGTTTCAGCTCATTCGCCTCTTGTTCTGTAAGGGCTAACACCGGGATGTCGTCCAGCGCAGTCTCTACAGGCCGCAAGGCTTCTGAAACGCCGCCCATATGGCAGAGATTTTCCAGCGCGTCCAGTGTAAATGCATGCGCCAAAGTGAACGGGCCGACGCGCGTGCGGCGCAGCATGGTCACATGCCCGCAAGTGCCGAGCGCTGCCGCTAAGTCCCGCGCCAGAGAACGGATATAAGTCCCTTTTCCGCAATCAACCTCAAAGGTGGCAGCCTCCTCGTTATATTCAAGTAACTCAAATCTAGTCACGGACACGCGGCGGGGTTTCAGCTCTACCACTTCTCCAGAGCGGGCTAAATCATAGGAGCGCTTACCCTTAACTTTAATCGCGGAAAAACGCGGTGGTACTTGCTCTATATCGCCAATAAATTGCGGGAGGGCTTTGAGAATATCAGCCTCAGCAGGACGAACATCAGAGGTTTCCGTCACCTCCCCTTCAGTATCCCACGTATCAGTATTCTCGCCAAAGGTCAGGGTAAATTGATACGCCTTCTTAGCGTCTACCATAAAAGGCACAGTCTTCGTCGCCTCACCGAGCGCTATTGGTAATATGCCCGTCGCGAGCGGGTCGAGCGTACCCGCATGCCCTGCCTTTTGCGCGGTAAACAGCCAGCGCACCTTGCCCACAGCCGAGGTTGAGCCAAGCGCATAAGGCTTATCCAATACGACCCATCCATGAACGGGATTACCTTTGCGTTTACGAGCCAGACTCGCCTCCTGTAAATTTCATGTGCCATGCCTGTTTTAGGCATAAATATCAATTAACTCTTGAAAACATAAGCACTACCTTTAAGGGTGCTATTACTATGAAACTAAAGAGAGAAAATTCATGAACTTCAAACTACTTTTGGCAGCCGCAGCCGCAATATCACTAAGCGCATGCTCGACTATTATAAACGGCTCTAATCAACTTGTTGCCGTCAATACAGGTGATGTAACCGGCGCAGACTGCACCGCAACGGGCGGTTCTGAATTTGCTGTTAATGAGAGCTTTGTGACTCCCGCAGAAGTCAAGTTTCCGCGCAGTAAAAAAGCATTGAAATTTGAATGCAATAAAGCTGGATATCAAACTGCGACGAAAACTGTAACCGGTAAAGTCGAAGGCTCTACGGCTGGTAACATCATCGCGGGTGGCGGTATAGGTGTCGGTGTAGATGCTCTAACAGGCGCAATATACAAATATCCCGGAACAGTTATGATTCCAATGACACCTAATGGAATGGCGGCTGAAGAGCCAATGGCTAAGTAGTCATCTACTATTTCATATTTGATCGAGAAGCCGCCATTTAAGGCGGCTTTTTTTATGCGCTAATCTAAATCTTGCTTCACTTGCGGCTGGTCCAACAATTTCGCCATATCTTCTGCGGTATCAAAACTTCTATCGGCCACAAACTTCAAACGAGGCGTGGATTTCATTTCCATTTCCTTTCCCAATCGCCCGCGAAGAAAAGAGCTACAGCGCTGCAATCCCGCAATCACCTTATCCATATCCCCCCCGCCCAGAGGCGCCGCATAAACAAGCGCATGTTTGAGATCAGGCGAGGCCCGAACTTCGGAAATTGTCACAGAGACACCTTGCAGATCGGCATCACGAATATTTTCTTTCGCCAAAATATCTGCCAAGGCGCGGCGGATAAGCTCGCCCGCTTTTAATTGCCGCTGTGATGGGGGTCTGTTTTTTGTCATTATGGTCGAAATCCGTTTAGCCAGGCTTTCCAATAGACCATGTCGATTACAGCTTCAATATAAGCTTCTCCACTAGGCAAGCCTATCCTCTCCGCTTGCATAACGGCAAATTCCCATTGAGCTTCTTCGAGTTCAATTTCACTATCGATTCTTTTCTGCTCCCCAGGAAGGCTACTTTCCCATACAGATCGAACGAATAATTCAGTATTCATGAGAATTTGTTTCTAAACAGAAATGCACCTACGCCTATGGCAGCGCTACCGATAATCAGATGCCGCAAACGTAATTTCGGTTTAGCTACAAGTAACTCAGTTATAAAGTCTACACAGTCATATTTTACGATTGAATACTTGCGATATTTGCTAATGCGTTTCGCTCTTTCAATTATTTGCGCTTTCGATTGACTAACGCCCAGACGTCTAACCCATATAATTTGACCGCGTTCTTGAATACTAAGCAATGGCTCAATTTTTATCCCGTCATTGCCCGTCAGGTGTATAATTTCAGTATCATCCAAACGTAAAATCTCATGCCTTTTAAAATCAACCCACACTATTCCCACATTGTACCAGAGCATAATTATAACTTTCGTGTTAGCTTGCCTTAACTCGAATCAATAAAGGAATGCTAATTTTTGTCAATAAAATACAATAATTGCATAATTATTCATTTATGACTAAATCTGAAAATACTCCAGCCGCTACATTCTCAATGATTGTTGCACATGTAATTACTGAAAAATGGAAATTATCGGGACAGTCCATGATGATTTTCTATAACTCAACAGGCATTAGTCAGCCTTCATGGTCGAGACTAGCAAGAGGTCAGACTCGTTTTGATATTGAAGACCTCCGCATCATCGAAAAGCAAGCAAATATCGGCGTAATGGATGTTTTAAATGAAGCCTTTCAAGTCGAACAAAAAGCTAAGCTCGAAGGCATAAAAATCATTGAACCTTACACGACGCAAAATAAAGCTGACCTTCAAAAAGCAGGCGTTGCGATTGTTGCGGGTGCCGTTCTTGCATTTCTTGCAGTGCAAGCCATTAAGGCAAAATAAAAGCCCTCAAAGCGGAGGGCTTTCACTTTCAAATTTAGCGTAGTAACTAATCTAATTTACGATCTAGCATCTCAACTGTGAAACACTCAATCTGATCACCCTTACGCAGGTCATGATAATTGAGGAAGCCCATACCACATTCCATACCGGCTTGGACTTTCGGGACTTCGTCCTTAAAGCGCTTCAACGTTGAGAGCTCGCCCTCATGAATGACGACATCATCGCGAAGTAAGCGCACGCCAGACCCACGCTCAACGCGGCCTTCGGTGACTTTCGCACCCGCGACCTTACCCAATTTGGAAATATCAAAGACTTCGAGCACTTCGGCGTAACCGATAAATGTTTCTTTGCGCTCAGGTTCTAACATACCTTCAAGCGCGCCTTTGATCTCATCAATTAGGCCATAAATAATGGAGTAATACCGAATTTCAACGCCTTCTTTTTCTGCCAGCTCTTTAGCTTGGCGGTTAGCGCGAACGTTAAAGGCGATGATCGGCGCGTTTGATGACGCCGCGAGCTGAACATCAGACTCAGAGATACCCCCTGCAGCCGAATAGACGACACGCGCTTTAACTTCATCATTGCCTAGCTCTTCAAGTGATGTCTTGATAGCCTGAGCAGAGCCTTCAACATCCGCCTTAACCAAAAGCGTCATCTCGGAAGATGTCTTATTGGCCAGTTTGGCCATCATCTGTTCCATATTAGCCATGCCGGACGCAGCTATGCTCTGATTTTCTTTGCGCTTACGAATACGGTATTCTGTCAACTCGCGCGCGCGCTGTTCTGTTTCCACAACAGCAAATGGCTCGCCCGGTGCAGGCGCACCGTCTAGCCCCATAACTTCGACTGGAGTCGAAGGTCCAGCTTTCTTAAGCTGAGCATTACGCTCATCCATCATAGCTTTAACCTTACCCCAATATTCGCCAGCCACAACAATTTGCCCACGCTCAAGGGTGCCGCGCTTGACAAGCAAGGTTGCAACAGCGCCGCGACCTTTTTCGATTTTGGATTCGATAACAAGCCCATCAGCATTGCGCGTTGGGTTTGCTTTAAGCTCCATCAACTCCGCTTGGTTAGCAATAGCTTCAGCTAAGTCATCAAGACCTGTCTTCTCTTTGGCTGAAACAGGGATCGCCTGTACATCGCCCGACATAGATTCGGTTATAACATTATGCTGCAAAAGGTCAGTTTCAACCTTTTGCGGGTTCGCATCATAGCTATCCATTTTATTGATTGCGATAATAAGAGGCGTCTCTGCTTCTTGCGCATATTTAATGGACTCAATCGTTTGCGGCATGACGCCATCATCTGCGGCCACAACCAAAACTACAATATCAACCGCCTGTGCACCGCGTGTTCTCATTTCAGAAAAAGCCGCGTGACCCGGCGTATCAAGAACGGTTATTTGCTCGCCTGATTTTAGTTTAAGCTGATAGGCACCAATATGTTGCGTGATACCGCCGGCTTCGCCTGACGCCACATCTGTGGTCCGCAATGCGTCAAGCAATGACGTTTTACCATGATCAACATGGCCCATCACCGCAATAACAGGAGAGCGTGGCTTTCGATCTTTTTCATCAGACGGTGTATCATCGATGATGAAATTCTCTTCAACATCTGACTCCGAAACCCGCTTAACAGTATGCCCAAAGTCTTCAACAATAAGCTGAGCTGTATCGGCATCAAGCACGTCGTTCATTGTTGCCATTGTGCCTTGCTGCATTAGATATTTTACGACGTCACGCGCGCGTTCAGCCATACGGTTTGACAGCTCAGAAACTGTAATAGCTTCAGGTATAACGACTTCTCGCTGAACCTTCTCACGATCACCACTTCCGCCGCGCTGGCGTTGCTTTTCGCGCTCACGGGCCCGTTTAACAGACGCCAATGAACGTTGGCGCTCATCATTACCAGCCAATGCCGATACAATTGTAAGCTTACCACGTCGGCGCTTTGTTTCACCTTTAGAACGCGTCGGAGGCGGTGCAGCACGTTTTTTCTTAACGCGGCCACCTGCCTTTTCGATTTCAGACCGTGTATCTTCTTCTTTCTTCAAAGCCGCAGCCGCTCCAACGGGCTTACGCGCAGCGAGCTTTTCAGCCTCTTCTTTTTGCCGCTTTTCTTCTTCAGCCTCAAGACGCCGAAGCTCTGCAGCCTCTTCTTCTTTTTTCTTGGCTTCCAAAGCCGCTTTTTCCTCGGCCATGCGCTTTTCACGCTCGGCCTGTTCCGCAGCTTTTTTCGCCTCGCGCTCGTCAGCTTGTGCCTGAGCGGTGCTGAGAGCGGCTTGGCGCTTTTCATATTCGGCTTTTGAAAGACCCAGTTTTTTCGCGGCCAAGGCGACTTCATCAACCTTTGGCTTCGCCGCCGGAACAGTAATCTTTGGCGCAACCTTGACCTTTGGCGCTGCCCCCGATCCCGGACGTATAATAACTTTTTTCTTCTTCTCGACCACGACCGCCTTTGAACGGCCGCCCGAGAGAGATTGGCGTACGGAGCCCTTACCTGAAGTACTCAAGGAGAGTGGCTTACGAGCGCCGGGTTTTTTATCTGTCTTATCAGTCATTTTCATCTTTCAGATAGCAGGGTCATAAGTCCTGCTGATCAACGCTATTTATTCATTCTCGCGCTTGGCCGCGTAACCTAACGACCTTACGCCCATATTCAACAGGGAAAAACGCTTTATTTTTCCCGTATTTCATGTGCCCTGTCAGGCCAATTCATCGGGACAAGATCCCGAAAACCCGACAACCGCCGCACATCGATTTTCATCGACTTTGCAAGCTTACCTGGCCTTATCGCCGCATGCACAATCGACTCTCGCCCCAAAGCGCAGCCAATATCGTCTGCCGTAAAACAGCCAACAACAATTGGATCCGGCAGCTCTTGCTCGCGGTTCATGGCCTTGGCCAAAGTCCGTATTTTACTACGCCCGTCCTTAGACCCGTCAGAGGCCTCAATACGAAGAGCGATTGCCGCCTCACGGGCCATTGACTGCACTTGGTCAAACCCCATGGCAATCACACTAGCTTTGCGGGCCATTGTGATAAGCCCCAAAACGCGCCGGGACAGAAGCCTCTCCGTTAAAGCGGCCAAGTCACCCTCAATCTTTGCCGCCCCCTTAAAGCCGCGGTTAAAGCCTTTTTGCGCGATCACTTTTTCGAGCGATTGTCTATCGCTGCTGACCCAAGCGCCCCGGCCCGGCAGTTTGCCTTGAATATCAGGTGTCACCACACCCTCAGGGTTCAGCACAAAACGCACCATATCGACAGGGTCACGGCTCTCACCGCTCGCCAGGCAGCGCCGTTCAAGAGGCTTATGACCTCGGCGGTCAGGGCCAAACTCGGCCTCATCAGGCGATATGGTGGGGGCGATCGTCAATTAAAAGAGCCTATCCGAAAACATCTTCAGCTGTTGGCGCGGCATCAGCATCGACTTCAGCCGCCTCAGCTTCCTCTTCTTCAACAATGAGAGCGCTTTCATCAATCCAGCCCGCTTTGACGCGGGCTTGCATAATCAGCATGGTCGCGGCCTCTTCCGTGAGTTTGAAGCCTTCAAGCATGCCCTCTTCGTGAACCTTTTCGCCGTTCTTGATTTCCGTGTAACCGCGAAGGTCATCCGGCACGAGGCCGGCAACGTCTTCGACAGAGAGCACTTCATTTTTACCAAACTCAACGGCCATAGGCAGAGTGACGCCTTCGATGTCAAGAACGTCATCATGAACACCGGCAGCTTTACGCGTTTCGTCTTGCTCCTGGGCAAGCTTCTCAAGATACTCACGCGCACGTGTTTGCAGCTCTTCCGCTGTTTCCTCATCGAAACCTTCAATAGATGTCAGGTCGTCAATCGCGACATAGCCGACTTCTTCCATAGTCTGGAAGCCTTCAGAAACGAGCAACTGCGCAATCATTTCATCAACATCAAGACCTGTCATAAATAGCTCAGAGCGCTCTTTAAACTCGATTTGACGACGTTCGGATTCCTGCTCTTCAGTCAGGATATCAATCGCCCAACCGGAGAGCTGTGACGCAAGGCGCACATTTTGGCCGCGGCGGCCAATGGCGAGGGAGAGTTGCTCGTCCGGGACAACAACTTCGATACGGTCATTGGCTTCGTCGATAACAACTTTGGCCACTTCGGCAGGCTGCAGCGCATTAACAATAAATGTCGCAGCATCTTCAGTAAATGGAATGATATCAATGCGTTCACCTTGAAGCTCATTGACAACAGCCTGAACACGAGAGCCGCGCATACCGACACAGGCGCCTACAGGGTCAATAGAGCCATCATTGGAATAAACAGCGATCTTAGCACGTGACCCCGGATCACGGGCAACAGCGACGATTTGGATGATACCTTCATAAACTTCTGGGACTTCTTGCGCAAAGAGTTGCGCCATGAATTGCGGATGTGCACGTGAGAGGAAAATTTGCGAACCTCGCGGCTCTTCACGAACATCCATAATATAGGCACGAATGCGGTCACCACCTTTTACATTTTCACGTGGCAAGGCTTGGTCGCGGCGAATAACACCTTCGGCGCGGCCCAGATCAACGATGATGTGACCATATTCAACGCGCTTAACAATACCATTGATGATCTCGCCGACACGGTCTTTATATTCTTCATATTGACGGGCGCGCTCGGCGTCGCGAATTTTGCCCATAATGATTTGCTTGGACATTTGTGCCTGAACACGGCCAAATTCCAAAGGCGGGAGCGTCGTTGAGATTTCATAACCAATTTCAGCTTCAGGGTGATCTAACTTTGCCGTCGCTAAATTTGTCTGGGTCGCGTCGTTTTCAATTTCTTCGTCTTCCATGACGGTCACAACCCGGCGCAATGACTGCTCACCCGTCATAGGGTCAAGCTTAGCCCGAATATCCAGCTCAGCGCCATAACGCATGCGCGCGGCTTTTTGAATGGCCTCTTCAATAGCCTCCAAAACAATCTCTTTATCAATCGACTTTTCATCCGCCACAGCTTTGGCAATTTGCAAAAGCTCTAATTTATTGGCGCTAATTCCGGCAGTGGACATAAGGGTCTCCTATTCTTTTTCCGGTGTATCTTGGGTCAAATTTTCTTGGGCCTGATAGGCTGCGTCTTTGGCAGCTTGACCCGCCTTTATCAGCTCATCCGTGAGGCGCAACTTCGCCTCTGAAATCCAATCAAACGGGATTTGAGCCGTTTCTTTTTCGCCTTCCAGGTCAATATCGATATTGGTGCCGTCAATCCCCACAAGGGTTCCGCGAAAGCGTTTGCGACCTTCAACCATGCGGTCAAGATCAACACGCGCTTCATAGCCGGCATAATGTTTAAAATCCTCAAGCGAGGTCAAAGGGCGCTCCAATCCCGGAGACGAGACTTCGAGAATAAACGGATCATGTATCGGGTCCTCGACATCCAGTGTCGCTGTCAATTCCCGCGAGAGAGCCTCGCATTCCGTAATGCCGAGCAATCCATCAGATATACGCTCAGCCATGATCTGAACCGTTTTACGCCGGCCGGATTGCACACGTACACGCACGATATTTAGCCCCATATCTTTCGCAATAGGTTCAGCGATAGCCAATATACGCTCATCGGTATGTGTTTTCGTTTTCATATAGACGTCTTCATTCCAATCTTTAAACCTCTGCCCCAGAAAGATGAGGACTAGCCAATAAAAAAGGCGACCCCGGCGGGGTCACCCTACTGGCATCCTGTGCCAGAGGTGTATGTCTGAGAGCGATATAGGCGCGGATTCACGCTTTGGCAAGTCTTGTTTTAAGTTTCCGCAGAATCCAAAACTTTGCTTCTAACGTGTCACAAACTCAAAGAAATGCCCGTGGCGGCCCTCGCGCAGGGCTTTCTCGAGATAGCGGGTGGATGGCCAATCATCCGGTCGGATGCGCCAATTTTCCTGCCCCGTAACAGGCCAGTCAAATCCACCGTGACGCTTAATGCGCGTTAGCGTCCAGTCCACATAATCAATGATGTCACTGCCAAAGCGGAAACGTCCACCCGGCACAATCACGCGATGAAGGACCTCAAGAAAGTCTTCATTGATAATGCGGCGCTTGTTGTGACGCGCCTTGTGCCAAGGGTCGGGGAAGAGGACAAAAACACAAGATACACTATTATCTGGTAGAAGAGCCAAAACATCACGCGCATCCCCACGGTGAAGCCTTATATTTGAAAGGCCTTTATCAGAGACGCCGCGCACGGCTTTGGCCACGCCATTTAAAAATGGCTCTACCCCTAAAAGCGTAACATTCGGATTGTGTTCAGCTTGCCAGAGTAAATGCTCCGCGCCGCCAAAGCCAATCTCAAGCCAGATGTCCCCTTTTATATCAGCAATAGGGTTTTTTCCCGCTTTTATATACGGCACTATATCAAGGCGGGGAAACTCATTTTCCATCAATGCCTTTTGTGCTGGACTCAAGGGTTTACCCTTAGCCCTACCAAATGTGCGGAATGAATTTGTCTCGCGGTTAAACATAGGCCGCCTTTAAAAAGCTCTGCCGCAATTTTCCAGTCTTAAATGCTTAATGCGCCGCCGCGCGAGCGGCTGCTACGCTAGCTTTCGTCAGAAGAATCTTTTGCCAAAGAGCGTGCAAGCTCAAGAATTTGGCGGCGAACAGCCTTATTCTTAATCTGAGACACGGCTTTAGCCAGATTTACACCATCCGTACTGTTGATAAAGTCATAGACGATGGGAAGCTGATCATCTTCTGCAAATTCAGTCACCGCACCAACTTCTCCAAGACCATCAAAAAAGAAACCCACAGGCACATCCATAACTTGTGACATTTTCCAAAGACGGCTGGCCCCGACACGATTGGCGCCGCGCTCATATTTTTGCACTTGTTGGAATGTGACGCCTAATTGGTCACCTAATTTTTCTTGGCTCATTTTCATAACTTGCCGGCGCAAGCGTACTCGCGTGCCAACATGTACATCTATCGGGTTTGGTGACCGCGGTGCGTGTTTACTCATAATATTTTCCTGTGTGTTCAGTACCAGTGGTGCCCCCACTAAAGTATCAGGTCGAACTATTTATCCTAAACGGCAGCTTTCGCATACCATATACTGTCGTACACCATAAAGCTGTTAATAAATTTATCAAGAGCAGAAGCAAATTTACCCACCTTGAAAAAAATGTCGATTTTAATGGTTCCGGTAACTTCGCATCGATAATGCCTGAGGTTTTAGGGCTCAGCTTTTCTTCATAAACACCATAAGGATTTATAATACCGGTTATCCCGTTTGACGCGGCTCTTATAATGGGCAGCCCTTCCTCAATCGCGCGGTATGTTGCCATATTTGAATGCTGCAACGGGCCAAAACTGTCTCCATACCAGGCATCATTGGACTGATTTAATATCCATTCAGGGGGTGTTTCATTTTCAGGACGCGGGGTAAAACCGGAAAAGATAATCTCATAACAAATTTGCGGGCTTAGGCGGGGTAAGCCCGGAAACTGCGCATTATATTTTTCCGGGGCTGCAGAAATAGACAATAATGATGTTGAGATAACCGGCACATTCTTCATTTCCATCCACTTACCGCCCGGAATAAATTCACCAAAAGGCACAAGATGTTTTTTGTCATTATAAGCGGCAATGGCAGGAACACCGTCCGCATTAAAGGTGACAGCCGCCGAGGTATTGAAATAGTCGTCAATAACTTGGCCGGTTTTGGGATGCGGGCGGCTTTCATGTCTTAAAGAATTCAATAGCCAAACTGGAGGCGTTTCGGTCTCTAGGGCCAGCTCACGCCCCATTGCATTGAGCAGAGCTTCACTTTCAATAGCCAAGCCATTTATCGCGCCTTCCGGCCAGATAATATGGGTCACGTCATCAACACCCGGCGAGACGGAGGCTGTCAAAAACTGATTGACGATATCAATCGATTTATCCGGATCAAATTTATCTTTCTGCGAGAACCTGACTTGAACGAGGCGAAGTTTTACAGCCTCGGCATAGGTAACATCCGCATGTTTAATCCGCAAAGTGCCGTAACTAAACACGCCCCCAATTGCGATGATCAAAACTAAAAGAGGCTCAAGACGTTTTTCAGAAAAAAGAATGAGATAAAGTAATGACGCGAGGATAAACACATAAAGCGTCAATCCATAAACCCCGGCAATAGAGGCAGCCTGCGACATGGCTTTACCGCCCTCAAAAATATAGCCTGGCAGATTCCAAGGGAAACCACCAAATAAATGCCCCCGCGCGAATTCAGCCAAAAAGAAAAATGAGATAAAGGCCAAGAGTGAAGTGACTCCTTTCACCCGAAGCGCCGAGAATGCCGCCCCCGCTACGCCCCAAAAAAACGCCAATACACATCCGAGGGCTAATATCATAGGCGGCATAATCGGAATAAATTCTGGTCCGCGCGCAATAAAAGCAGAGCCAATCCAGTAGGTTCCCGCCATAAAGTAACCAAAGCCAAACCAAAACCCCGCGCTGAAGCCTGCGCGAATCCGCTTTTCTGCTCCGGCGGCCCATTTCAAACGTGCCAATAAAACAGACAGGCAGATAAGCGTTATTGGCCAGAAGTGCAGAGGTGCTTGTCCCGTCACCGCGAGAGCACCTAATAATAATCCAATTGCACGGCCGCCCCAGCCTGTTGTTTTCAAAAGGCGTGTCGGAGGAGACGCAGGGCTCATTAAGACGCAGGGGTGTTACGTTTTAGCGTATCATTGATACGCAAACGCTTTAAGCGGCGCGGGTCTGCATCAATCACTTCAAATTCGATACCGTCGGGATGGCGGATGATTTCACCGCGTTCAGGCACGCGGCCCGCCAATGTGAAAACAAGGCCGCCCAGCGTATCAACGTCTTCTTCTTCATCAGGCGTTGCAAAATCCCGCCCCAAAGCTTTTTCAAAATCATCAATATCGGTGCGAGCATCAGCCTCCCAAACTGTGCGCCCATTTGTACTGGTCACAATTTGAATTTCCGGATCAATATCATCATGTTCATCGTCAATTTCGCCGACAATCTCTTCAATGAGATCCTCAATCGTCACAATACCATCTGTCCCGCCATATTCATCGACCACAATAGCCATATGGGAGCGCCTAGCTTGCATACGTTTTAATAAATCTTGCGCTAGCATTGAGGGCGGCACGAAGAGCACGGGACGGCGAATATATTGAATGACTTTTTTATTCGGATAAGTTTTTCCGTTACGGCCTTTGGCGTCGAACATAAGATATGGCAGCACATCTTTAATATGCACCATACCAACGGGCTCATCTAACGTCTCTTTATAAACTGGCAGCCGAGAATGGCCCGCTTCTTTAAACGTCGAGGAGAGTTCGGTTAGTGTTGCCGAACTGTCCACCGCCACAATATCGGCACGCGGTACCATGACATCTTCAACGGTTATGAGATGAAAACGCTCAGCCGCATCCACCATTTCTTCTTTGGAAAGCTCATTATCCTTGTCGGAGGCTTTTGTGCCGTCCTCTTGTGAAGCATTTTCTGCGCCTCGGCCAAATAATTTACCCAGCAGTCCCGGCGAATTGTCATCTGTACTCATGATGATTTATCAGTCCTGAATTTCACTAAGGATTGTCAATATTCAAAGACGCGAGGGCTGTTATTTCCAAGGCTTCCATTTCTGCAGCATCCGCCTCAGTTTCATGGTCATAGCCCTGTAAGTGTAAGAAACCGTGAATCAATAAATGCGCAATATGATGCTCTAACGAGATGGATTTTTCATCTGCCTCACGCGTAACCGTTTCAAAGGCTAAAACAATATCGCCCAGCAGTGGCGCAGGGCCCTCATCTGGAAAGGAGAGCACATTGGTTGGCGTGTCCTTATGACGATAATCACGGTTCAAGACATGAATCTTTGCATCGCTAACGAATGCCAAGCTCAGCTCTCCCAATTTTGGAGTCTCTAGAATTTCAAGAATTTGCGCAATGGCGGTTTCAGCCACGCTTTTAATATCCGTGAGGCTTTCCGCCCAGCTCTCAAACTGAACGCCTATATCCATATCAAAAGGTAAGTTTTTCATAATCTAATTCTGCAACCGAAACCTTGCGGTTTAGGCGCTCCGCTATATTCGGTCCACTGGACCGAATATCAGAGACGCTTCGCGTCCTTCTCATAAGCATTGACGATACGGCCGACGAGTGGATGACGCACGACATCGGAGGCTTCAAAGACAATTTGCTCAATACCGCGAATGCCTTTGAGAATTTTAAGCGCATGGGCCAGGCCGGAGGTCACGCTATGGGGCAAATCGGATTGGCTCGGATCGCCTGTGACCGCATATTTCGCGCGTTCACCCAAGCGCGTCAGCACCATCTTCATTTGCGGAATAGTCGCGTTTTGCGCCTCGTCAATAACAACAAAAGCATCCGAGAGAGTCCGTCCGCGCATAAAGGCGAGCGGGGCGACTTCGATATCACCAGCCGCGCGGCGACGATCCACCTCATCACGGCCGAGCACCATATGAAGCGCGTCCCAAATAGGCTGCATGTAAGGGTCAACTTTCTCGTTCAAATCACCTGGGAGAAAGCCCAAACGCTCTCCTGCTTCCACCGCAGGGCGGCAAGCGATGAAACGAGCGACTTCGCCGCGTGCCAATAGTGACGCCCCATAAGCCGTGGCAAGGAATGTCTTACCCGTCCCCGCAGGGCCAACGCCAAAACAAATCGTTTCGTCGCGCATAGCGTGAATAAATTTTTCTTGGCGCGGAGTTTTCGGCACGATGGGCGAACGGCGCGGAAACGGAATAATCGCGTCCACAGCGGCGGCTTTAACCTTACCTTTGCCCATGGCCTTAATCAGCGCGCGAATATCAGAAATCCCGCAAGGCCAGCCACGCTCAAGCCGCTGATAAATCTCTTTAATCAATTCCCCCGCCCGCGCACGGCTCGGCGTATCGCCATTAATATGGACGGCATTTCCTGGTGCTTCGATGTAAACACCAAAAGCATCTTCAATAAGGGCAAGGTTGGCATGATTAGGGCCGCAAAGCTTTCGCACCAAATCAGCATCGGCGAATTCAAAAATTTCTGTTTGTTTAGACATAGACCCGTAAATAGTGACTAATCTTCTGAAAAGCGAGGGGTAATACGGCACTATTTTAAGCATTGAAATATACATCAAATGATGTCATATATGGTGCATGAGAACAACTGTGACATTAGATGAAAAACGCTTAGCCCGCGCTGTGAAATTAACAGGCATTAAAAGCCGAACCGAACTTTTAAACGCCGCGCTCGATTCCCTTATCGCGCGGGAAGCCTCTAAACGGCTTGCGCTTTTAGGCGGGAGCGAGCCTAAAGCCAAAGCCGCGCCGCGCCGTCGACCTGCATGATATTAGCAGATACATCCATTTGGATAGATCATCTACGCAAAGCCGACCCTGATTTCGCTGATCAATTAAACGCAGGTCAGATCGTCATGCACCCCGCCATTATGGGTGAAATTCTCTTAGGCTCGCTATCTAACCGCACCATCATCGAAACCGCCCTCAGCGAAATGCCTCAAGCTCTAGTGGCCAGCGATAAAGAAGTGATGTTCTTTATTAATACGGCCAAAGTCTATGGACGCGGCATAGGCTGGGTCGATACACATCTGCTCGTCTCGGCGAGATTGACGGGCGCGAGATTGGTGACGCGGGATAAGAGGTTGGCGGAAGTGGCTAAGGAACTGGGGTTAGTAGAAGAATAAATCTTAATACTTATCCGACTTGCTGAGAGTTTGCTTCTTGATCTGCGATTCAAGTTTCAACCGCTTCTTCTCCCTAAGTAACTCAACATCATAGTCATTCTCATCAATCATGTCTCTTATCTGTTTAACAGACTTGCCACCAAACACTCCTTTCACTGTCCCATGCCGACTCTTACTCATTTCGCGAACTCACCCGTAAGTGAGTTCCGGCCTGCGCCTGTAATCAGCACTGGCACGTTTTGTCCAACCAAATCCTCTGGCCCGTCAAAATGTGTGCCTTGCAAATAAGGACTTCTCCCAAACAACTGTCCGTCATCACGGCCGCCATTTTCGACGAGCACATCTAATGTCCGCCCAATGAGGGATTTGTTGAAGGCTAATTGCTGCGTGTAGAGCAAATCTTGTAAGCGTTTCAGGCGCTCGGATTTTACGTCTTCCGGCACTTGGCGCGGCAGGCTTGCCCCAGGTGTTCCGGGGCGGATGGAATATTTGAAACTAAAGCTTGAGGCATAGCCAATCTCTTCAACGCATTTCATCGTCTGCTCGAAATCAGCCTCTGTCTCACCGGGGAATCCGACAATGAAGTCGCCAGATAATGCAATATCAGGACGCGCGGCGCGGATTTTCGCGATGAGCGTTTTATAGTCATCATAAGTGTGACCCCGATTCATCGCATGGAGCACTTTGTTGCTGCCCGCCTGAATGGGCAGATGCAGATAGGGCATGAGCTTTTTCTCACGGCCCAAAACCGCAATGAGCTCATCATCCATATCGCGCGGGTGAGAGGTGGTGAAACGCAAACGGTCAATCCCGCCGATTAGCGCGACGTGTTCGATGAGTTCTCCTAACCCCCACTCAGATCCATCTGGTCCGTCAGCGTGATAAGCATCCACATTCTGTCCAATCAGCGTAATCTCTCTTACGCCTTGAGACGCCAATGAACGGGCCTCAGCCACAATCTGGCTGACGGGGCGGGAGACTTCTGCGCCGCGCGTATAAGGCACGACACAAAATGTGCAGAATTTATCGCAGCCCTCTTGGATAGTGAGGAAAGATGAGAAGCCTTTCGCTTGTCGCGTCTCGGGCAGTTGATCGAATTTTTCTAGCGTATCAAATTCGGTCTCAAGAACATCACCCGTCCCGCGATGCACTTTGGCAATCATTTCAGGGAGCTTGTGATAAGTCTGCGGGCCGAGCACCATATCGACGACAGGCGCACGGCGCATAATCTCTTCGCCTTCGGCTTGCGCGACACAGCCCGCCACGGCGACTTTCATCTCAGGTTTGTTTTTTTCTTTATGCTGGCGAATACGGCCGAGCTCTGAATAGACTTTCTCGGCCGCTTTTTCGCGGATATGGCAGGTATTGAGAATAACGAGGTCGGCTTCATCCGGCGCATCGACAGGGGCATAGCCTATGGGCGAAAGCACATCGGCCATGCGCTCACTATCATAAACATTCATCTGGCAACCATAGGTCTTGATGAAGACCTTTTTGGTATTTTGGCCAGATGCAGGAGAAGACGCAATATGCGCTTCATCAATGTTGCGGGGCTTTTGCGTAACAGTGTCGCCTGTGACGGCTTTCGCCGCTTTGGAGGCCTCACTGTTACGGGACGCGTTTTCATCGCGCGGTAACAGGACGGTCATAGTGATACTCTCTGTTTTTGTAAGGCGGCCTATAAAACCCCTTCGCCCCCCGCGCAATATAGAATTGCGCTTTGTTTGAATTTGTGTTAGCTTGTACACATGTCAACACAAAGCACTACATTATCTATTCGTATTCCCGTTTCTGTCAAAGAAGATTTAGCGGAATTGTCTCAATTAACGGGCCGCTCGCAATCTGCCCTAGCCGCTCATGCGATTGAACTCTATGTTAATCGCGAGCTTGATATATGCCGTAAGCTCCAAGAAGGCCTTGATGATATAAAGGCCGGACGCACCGTTCCCCATGAAGAGGTTATGGCCAAAGCCAAAGCCATTATAGATAGTAAATATGCGACGCGTAAAATGGGCTGAAAAAGCCGAGGCCGAATTCCTTGAGGCTATTGATTATATTTCAGATGACAATCCGAATGCAGCAGAAGCCGTAAGGCAACGGATAATAGAGACCGCAAATCTATTGGGACGCCGCCCCATCGGGCGCCCCGGACGCATGCTGAATGTCTATGAGAAAACAGTTCTTAAAACATCCTATATTTTGGCCTATGAAGTCACGGATGAAGAGATAAACATAATCCGCGTCATCCACAGCGCCCAAAATTGGACGCCGCAGAATTGGCCAAAGGATTAAAACCTAGTGACGCCCACCGCTGAGTGATGACGGACTTGCGAGCGCCATCATGGAAAGCATCACGCCCGCGACCAATAACAAAAGCATGGCGGGAAAAGAGGTTTTATTATCCATCCAACCTGCCGCTTTCACGCCAGGTATATTATTTGGATCAACTTTTTGCTTGATTATTTTGCCAATAGGCTTGGCCTCACTTTGGAGGTCACTGACTTTACCCTTGATATCCACGCGATCCCACGCATCACTGGCCAAGACAACTTTATCGTCAATCCACTCGCCCGATGCGTCCAATGCCAGATCAGACTTATCAAGCGTGGTTTCAATGACTTTATCTGTTGTAACAGCTGTCATTTCAGCGCGCTCCGGCGACTGATTTATCCAGCTATATCCGCCCCATAAAACAAGGCCAAGCACGCCCATTTTCAGGACTGTTTTCTTAAGTTGAGACATTGTCCATCCCTCCTGGTTAATAGGAGGTTAGCGATGCAAGACGGATGCCACATTAGCGCGAGAGGGGAAAATCCAGCGATAGCTTCCCCAAACTTTGTCACAAAGCGTAAGACGTTTCGTCATAGCCCTGTCACAAAATCCCCCTATGCGTCAGATTATGAGACATCGCCCGACCCCGAAATATCGCGCTATTTTCATCTCTGATGTACATTTGGGCTCCAAAGGCTGTCAAGCCGAGGCACTTTGCGGGTTTCTCAAAGTTAATACATGCGAGACGCTTTATCTGGTCGGGGATATTATCGATGGCTGGCGACTGAAAAAGAAATGGTATTGGCCCCAAGCCCATACCAATGTGATACGCCGCATACTCACCGCGTCTAAACGCGGCACGGATGTCCATTATATTGCTGGCAATCATGACGAGTTTATTCGCGGGTTTTTGCGCTTTAAGGTCAATTTCGGCGAAGTGAAGCTTTGTAATCGCGCTGTGCATCTTGGCAAGGACGGTAAGCGCTATCTGGTCGTGCATGGCGATATGTTTGACGGCTTAATGCGCCCCGACCGCAAATGGATTATGCATCTTGGCGATAATGCCTATAATCTGCTGCTCTGGATCAATACGAAGCTGAATTTTATACGGCGTAAACTCGGCTTACCCTATTGGTCGCTCTCTAAATCGCTCAAGAAACGTACCAAGCGTGCCATGAATTTCATTCATAGTTTTGAAGAACAGGTGGCAGATTACTGCAAACGCAAAGGCTATGACGGCGCGATATGCGGCCATATCCATGTCGCCGAAATGCGTGAGATTAACGGCGTTACCTATATGAATGACGGCGATTGGGTGGAGAGCTGCACCGCGCTGGTCGAGCATCATGACGGGCGGTGGGAGATTGTGCACACGCAGCCGCATGGGGTGCATGAGATAGCAGAAGATGCAGAGCTTAAGATTCCGAGTTTGGTACCTGCTGAATAGAATTAGAAGTTACTATTCCTTTTTAAAATAAGTATCGAAGTTTTTGATATAGTCATCCAGATTTTCAATAAGCATTTTTTTGTATTGCTCACAGAAATACTCGATTGTTTCATCTTTAGCGGACGACATATCCTGACCATTTTCAAAACCAGTAGCACTCACCCACGCATTAAATCGGGCGACACTATACATAAATGATGCACTAACCTTTCCTCGGGTTATGCCCTCATTGATTTGCTTATTGGACAGATTAATATGAGCATCCGCTCGGTCATAAAACTGATCATCTAAATCAGACATGCCTATTTTTTTATCTTCTTCCCATAAAGTTCAAGCCGGTGATCCACTAACTCATAGCCGAGCTTTTTGGCTATCTTATGCTGTAGCTCTTCAATCTCTTCATCGACGAATTCAATGACGTCGCCTGTGGTGACGTCAATGAGGTGATCGTGGTGGTCGTCATCAGCTGTCTCATAACGCGCACGGCCATCGCGGAAGTCATGGGTTTCGATAATGCCCGCTTCGGAAAAAAGTCTTACCGTCCGGTACACTGTGGCGAGAGAAATTTTCGGATCCATGGCAGAGGCGCGCGCATAAAGCTCTTCGGCATCGGGATGGTCATCCGCATCCGATAAGACCTTCGCAATCACCTTGCGTTGATCTGTCATTCTGAGGCCGCGTTCGGCGCATTTTTTAGCAATCCAACTTCCCATAGACTTTACCTAGCCGAGTCGGTCATTGGCGGCAAGACGTTTGCGATAAGTAATCGCGGCGACCCGGCCCATTTCCCGTTTATAATATCCGAGGCGGCGGCCGATCGGTTCAAATCCCATCCCATTATAAAATGATATGGCCGCCTTATTATCCTCTGCAACTTCTAAAAAGAGCGTATCGACACCATTCTCAGCCAATTCTGTTTCACTAATTTCAAGCAACGCCCGCGCGATACCCCGCCGCCGTTCTGACGGATCAGTCGCAACGGTCAAAATTTCAGCTTGATCGGCAGCGGACTTGATAATGATAAATCCGTCAAGCGGACGCCCAAATCCAAAGCAAAGATCCTTGTGAATATGCGCCCACATATCAGCCTCGTCCCAGCCCTTGAAAAAGCATCCTGCATGAATCTCTGCCATACGTTCGGCGTCTTTTGCATTTAAGGCGCGTATCATAAATTTGGTTCGAGGCCGCCCGGCAGCTTGGCATCCGGCCCACGCGAATAAAGCGGCGTGGCAGGATAATCGGCGGCGGAGAGATCAGCGGCAAGCCAGGCGAGCTTTCGCGTATCGACAATTTCGTCCTCAAGAATAAGGTCGGGCTTTAATGTGGCGATTGTTGCGCGCGCCGCTTCCGCTTTTTGCGTGACACACCCTTCGAAGGCCTGGCCATGAAAGATAGCGCTCCAACATAATTCCCCTCGACGTACATCCGCGATAGAGATCACTTTTTTTTGGCCCATAGGGTCAGCTTGCGCCGCCCAGACTGCCAATGATGATAAGCCCACAACTGGCAATTTTCGCGGCAAGGCAAAACCTTTTGCAAAGGCGAGGGCCACACGCAGACCCGTAAAACTCCCCGGCCCTGTACAGACGGCGAGCTTATCAACATCTATGGCGCTCAGGCCCGCATCAGCCAGAACCTCGGCCACCATTGGCGCCAGACGCTCTGCATGACCACGACCAATTTTTTCGGATTTATAGGCCAGCACTTTAGCCGTATCGACCGAAGCCACAGAGCAATTAGGCCCCGTTGTATCCAAGCCTAAAATTATCATTAGTGAGCGTATTGTTCCACGCGGGTAACTTCGGGGACATAATGTTTGAGTAGGTTTTCAATGCCTGATTTCAGCGTCATGGTCGAACTTGGACAGCCCGCACAGGCGCCGCGCATTTCAAGGTAAACCGACCCGTCTTCATCATCAAAATGCTTAAAGACAATATCGCCGCCATCCTGGGCCACGGCGGGACGTACGCGCAGTTCAATCAATTCTTTAATTTGCTCTACAATCTCTAAAGTCTCGCCTTCATAGACGCGTTCCTCAACATCCCCCGCTTGCAATTGATCAATTAGGGGCTGACCACCCGCGACATAGAAATCCATTATCGCGCCAAGCACAGCGGGTTTAAGGTGCTTCCACTGCGCGTCGTCACCTTTGGTCACAGAGATATAATCCGCGCCAAAAAAGACGCGCGTAACATCCGGAATCATAAATAACATTTCAGCCAGGGGCGCGCCGCTCACATCACCGCCGCGCGCGATTTCAACAGGCGGTTGTCCCTCACCTGTTACATCTTTGCCGGGCAGAAATTTCAGCGTAGCGGGATTTGGGGTGTCTTCTGTCTGGATAAACATATCTGTCTCCTATTGCCTCGCCCATATGGGCTTTCACGGCTCTGTGTGCAAGAGGTGCATTGACGTGCGGCACCATGATTTGCATCATGCCGTATGAGAATTATATTATCAGCATTGGTTTTAGGAGGATGCGCCAGTGTCTCCACCCAGCTGCCTGATATTACCGCGCCTCAATTATCCGATGAACAGGCCCGCCAGGAAGTTTTGGCCTTTGAGGATCTTGGCCAGCAACAACACCGCCTGATGCAGGTCGCCTTGCCTGTTCTCAAAGCTAATACAGAACTCTGTCCCAAGACACGCGAGGACATAGGTGTGGTCATGCATAATTTAAAAACCTATCCCAAGGATCTGCGGCCCGCCGCTATGAGGGAACTGGGCGCAAAGGAGGAACCCTCGGTAAGATTGGTTGTGACGGGTTCACCTGCGGAAATGGCAGGCCTGAAAGCTGGAGATCAATTTTTAACGGCTAAAGACAAAATTACGACACCCACAGCAAAAGTCATTCAAGACAGCTTGAAGGCTGGTGAGGATATTCAAATTAGACGCGGCGGTAAAAAGATGGACTTTTCCATAAAATCTGAAACGATTTGCGGTTATACCGTTAGGCTTTCTCAGACCTCGACTATCAATGCTTATGCCGATGGCCGAAACATCACCATGACAACAGGGATGATGAATTTTGTCAAAAATGATGATGAGCTCGCCCTGATTGTCGGGCATGAACTCGGCCATAACACGATGGGTCATATCCGCAAAGTCGTAAGTAACATCATCCTTTCACTGGGCGGGACTCGCTATACGCGGCCTTTTGAATCTGAATCTGATTATGTCGGTCTCTATTATATGGTGCGGGCGGGTTATAACCCTGACGGCGTTGAAGAGTTTTGGCGCAGATTAGCCGTGACAAACCCCAAACACGTGGCGCGGGCGAAAACCCATCCGACTTATCCTAATAGATACCTCTCCATCGCGGCAGCACGAGAAGAGATTAAAGCCAAGCAAGCGGCAGGTAAGCCGCTGATTCCCAACTTTAAAACAAAAGATAAAAAGTCATGAGACGCGCGGTCTTTGCCCTCGCGGCTTTAATGTTGAGCGCTCCCGTCATGGCCGCGGATTACAGTCCGCGCACTAAGAATGAGCTGGCCTTTGCCGCTATCTTGGAAGAGCACCAAAACTATAACACACGGCTTAAAAATGTCGCTGCGCCCATTCTGAAAACCAATGTAGCGCTCTGCCCGAAAACCAAGCGAGATATCGGCATAAGTGTTCATACGCTCTCTGATTATCAGCCTAATTTACAGCCCTTTGCTGAAGTTTTACTCGGGGCCTCAGACCGTCTGTCTGTTCGGACAGTGCGAAACGGCTCACCCGCATATAAAAGCGGGGTGCAGCAAGGCGATATGATTGTCGGTATAGAGGGTGCCTATATGCCAGGCGGATTTACGGTCCAACGTTTCTTTAAGGCCGCGACGCAAAATGCCTTTAAGCGCGAAAAAGTCGCCCTTAATATAAAGCGCGGGGAAAAGCGTCTGACGGTTGAGGTTAAACCAGAAACGGTTTGTGATTATCCGGCAAATGTTTTCTTTAATCAGAGAGCTAATGGCCATACGGATGGCCAACAAATTATTATCACCTCAGAGCTGATGAAAACCGTGCCCGATGATGTGAACCTTGCCCTTATAATCGCGCATGAAATGGCCCACGCAATCGAAGGTCATCAGCGCAAAAGTAAAACTCTCGAATTAAAAGCTGACCGCATGGCACTCGTCCTCATGACACGAGCGGGTTTTGATATTGATCGTGCTATCACCTATTGGAAAGACGCCGCCCATCCCCACACCGAATTTCAAAAAAGCTCAAAAACGCATCCGAGCATAGCCGAGCGTTATGAAAATTTCAGGCAGGAACAAGCGCGTATTAAAAAACTGATAGCGGCAAAGAAGCCTCTGACGTTTTAATGTCCTGAATGGTCATCCATTTTCGAACTCTCTCCGCGACCCTCGACGGGAACAATCATTGTCACTGAAGCAGCATTTTCATAATTTAGCGTCAGGGACACATCTTCTTGTCCATCAGGCAGATTGGCTTTGAACATCATCAGGTGATAACTCCCAGGTTTAAGCTCCACAGTTTCGCCGGCTTTAAGCTCAATGCCTTGGACTTGGCGCATTTTCATGACGCCATTTTCTTCGATATGATTATGAATCTCAACAGCGCCGCTTATCGGACTTGTGACAGAGAGAAGTTTATCGTCAACATCACTGTTATTAGTAATAGACATATATCCCGCCGCAGTGTCCCGGCCCGGAAAGGGAGGAAGAACACGCGCAGAAGAAATTACAATGCCCTCATCCATCTGGTGAGCCGCATGGGACATGCCGCTTTCGCCGTGCTTCATTTCGCCTGAACAAGCCGCTACAGTGAGCGCCCCAAGGCTAATCATAATTTTCTTCATCTTAAGCTCCACAAAATCCGATAATTTTACGCACATCACTGACAATAGGATCAGCTATTTCAGCCGCTTTATCCGCAGCTTTAGCCAAAATACGGTTCAGCTCTTCAGGGTCTGACAAGTAACGGTTCATAAGGTCCGTAATTGGGCTCATTTTCTCAACAGTAAGGTCCGCTAAAGCTGGCTTAAAGACACCAAAGCCTTGACCAGAATACTGCGTCAAAACTTGCTCATCCGTCATGCCGGACAAAGCCGCATAAATACTCACAAGATTCGCGACCTCTGGGCGCTCTTCAAGCTCTTTGAGACTTTCAGGAATAACACCCGCATCCGTTTTGGCCTTGCGAATTTTCTTTGCAATTTTATCCGCATCATCGGTCAGGTTAATTCGTGAATTATCTGACGGATCAGATTTTGACATCTTTGCTGTGCCGTCACGTAGAGACATGACTCGCGCGCCCGGGCCTTTAATCATGGGTTCAGGAGATGGGAAAAAATGGGGCACATTAAAGTCATGATTAAACTTGGCTGCAATATCACGCGAGAGCTCTAGATGTTGTTTCTGATCTTCTCCCACGGGAACATGGGTCGCTTTAAAGGCCAGAATATCGGCCGCTTGCAGGACAGGGTAATCATAAAGGCCAACCGACATTTTCTCGGAATTTTTACCGGCTTTATCTTTGAACTGCGTCATGCGATTTAACCATCCCACTCGCGCGACACAATTAAAATACCACGCCAGCTCCGTATGGGCACGCACAGCCGATTGGTTATACACTATGGCCTTTGACGGATCGACACCTGAGGCCAGATAGGCCGCAGCGATATGACGTGTTTGCTCGGGCAGTAACTTTGGGTCCTGCCAAACTGTGATCGCATGTAGATCTACAATACAATAAAGACATTCATTGTCTTCTTGCAGGTCAACGAATTTTTTAATCGCGCCGAGATAATTTCCCAGATGCATGTCGCCAGAAGGCTGAATACCTGAAAAAACCCGCTTGGGACCTTCATATTTTGTTTGGTCTGACACTATTACCTAGCTCCGTTTTAGGGCATCGCGAATATCACTCATGTTAAAGGCCCGCAAGAGGGCGGCGGCTGCGGCATAGATGACAAAGCCCGCGCCGCAAGCTATGCCTAGAACGAGGAAATCTTTTCCAAAATGACCTGTCAGATATTTCGTCATGACTGGCACTATCGCGGCTAACGTTGCCGCCATGACACCACTTGCCAAAGCAATGCGCGGCACACGGGAGTGAAGCCTAGCATCAGGCACAAATCTTTTATCTCGTAATAACAGCCACCCCAAACAGATAACATTGACCCAAGCCGCAACAGAAGTCGCAAGGGCGAGGCCATAAAACCCGATTGAGAAGAAAAGATAAACTCCCAGAGTCACATTGATAAAAGCGGAAACAGCCGCAAATATCATTGGCGTTTTTGTGTCTTCGCGGGCGAAAAAAGCAGGGGTAAGAATTTTAAGCAGCACAAAGGCGGGTAAGCCATAAGCAAACATACGCAGCGCCAAAGCAACTTGCGCGGTTGTCTGCGCTGTAAAGGCGCCCCGTTCAAATAAGCCGCTGATTAAAAACTGAGGAATAACAGCTAACGCAAAAGCGGCTGGCAGGGTGAGGAAAGCGGCTATCTCTATCGCACGGTTCAATGTGGTTTTTGCTCCGGTCTGATCGCCGGCTCTTAAGCGACGAGATAATGCTGGGAGTAAAGCCACGCCCATAGCAATTCCAATCATACCTAAAGGCAATTGATAAAGCCTGTCTGCATAAGTCAGCCAAGATGCCGCGCCCTTTTGCATGGTCGCAATTGAATGGCTTACGAGCAGATTGATTTGCGTAATACCCGCCGAGAGCAATCCTGGAACGCCAAGAACGACGAGACGTTTCACCCCGGGAGTCAAACGCGGGCGTTTAAACCCTACCTTCACACCCGCTTTGCGGCATCCCCATATCACAAGGCCCATTTGCACGATGCCTGACAAGGTAATAGCGAGCGCCAGAAAATATCCGATAAGCTTTTGGCTCCACTCAGCCAGTCCGGCGGCAAAGAGCGCTGAAATCATAAAGATATTTAAGACGATCGGAACCGCCGCCGCTAAAGCAAAATGATTGCGCGTATTTAAAACGCCCGAAAACAAAGCCGTCATCGACATAAAAATTAGATATGGCATTGTGATCTGCGCATAGACGACCGCAAGGTAATAAGGGCTGATCCCCGTCTGGGTATCTACGGCCCTATCCAAACCATAGCCGATAATTGAAAGCGACCACGGCATGGTTAGCTCAAATAAAATAACAATCCCGGCCACCAAAACAAAAAGCGCGGCCATAGCTTCTTTGGCAAATTCATCCGCCGCCGCCTCACCCTCTTCTTCAATACGGCGGGCGTAAAGCGGCACAAAGGCGGCATTGAAAGCGCCTTCGGCAAACATACGGCGAAAGACATTAGGCAGCTTAAAGGCGGTGAAGAAAGCGTCAGAGACCAAACCTGCCCCTAAAAACCTTGCGATTAAAACATCACGCACAAGCCCTAATATCCGGCTCAATAAAGTCAATGAGCCGATAATTGCCGTTGATTTTAAAAGTCTCATTTTAAGCTGCTTTTTTCTCTGAACGTCTTTTATCTAACACGTTGAGAAGAACTTTACGCAAGGCTTTGCGGCGCTTTTCAGGCAAATTTCCGTCGCTTCCGCGGCATCTCACATAAAATGTATCAATAGCTTCTATGCCGACCACTTCGATATGAGCCGAAAGGACATCCAAATTCTCATCTCGCAAAGTCTCTGCGAGATTATAGAGAAGACCGGGACGGTCGCGTCCTGACATCTCTATTATAATTGTGTCCCCCGAGGCAGAGTCGAGATATTTTATTCTCGCCTTTATCGGAATTGCCCCCGCACGGCGGGATTTAATCGGCGTAGGAATTTTCAATCCTTCGACGTCACCTTCAACAGCTTTCCGGGCGCGACGACGCAGGGTCTCAAGAGCGTGATCGCTTTGACGGCCAAAGGCATGACCATCAGGATTTTGTAAATAGAATACATTCATCACCCGGCGATTATGACCCGTATGCAGACGCGCCCCGATAATGGAAGCTCCGGATGCCGAAATTGCGCGCGTAATATCCGCAAATAGCTGCGCGCGGTCGCGTGTCATGACCCAAAGTTCTGTGATGTCCCGTGTTCTATCGCGGCGCGTTTGAACCGCCGTGTCATGACCCGCCGCCAGACTCTGGTCAAAGAAACGCGCATGTCGCACAAGGTCGGCCATATCAAAATTCAGCCAATAATTTGTGTCCAGATCAGCCGTAATCTGTGTGATGCGTTCCGCCATTTCGGGAGACAGCTTTTCGCGCAATTGTTCTTGGGCGGCTTTGGCCCGCGACATGGGGGCAAGCTCTGCATGGCCGTCCAAATAGGCCGATGTGGATTGATAAAGGTTACGTAGTAAAACACCTTTCCAGTCATTCCATATACCTGGCCCCACGGCGCGAATATCAACCGTAGTCAAGACCGTCAGCATATCCAAACGATCCTGAGAGCCGACCAATTCAGCAAATTCTTTTATGGTTTCCGGATCAGATATATCGCGGCGTTGCGCCGTTTCGCTCATGTCCAAATGCCGGCGAATAAGCCAAGCCACTGTGTCAGTCACATTTTGGTTTACACCTAAGCGGCGGCACGCCCGGCGGCCTAGTTGCGCCCCTTCAATACATTGGTCACCCTGCCCCTTCCCCGTATCATGAAGAAGACAAGCCAAATAAAGGATGAGCTTTTGTTCAGTTGTAAACCCCTTCACAATCCCAGTGGAAATTGGATGTTCTTTTTCCATGTCTCCGCTGAGAATATTATGAAAATTATCCACAAGCCTTAATGTATGCTCATCAACCGTATAGGCATGGTGCATATTAAATTGTGTGCGCGCAACGATGCCGCCAAACTCAATGAGATACCGCCCCAAGACGCCGGCCTCATTCATGGCTTTCAATGTCGCATAAGGGGCCCGGGCCCCAAGCAGTATTTTTTGGAAAATGGCCGAGTTCTCTGCGCTCCGCCGAAAATCATTATCCATGAGATTGCGGCGGAAATCTATGGCGCTAAACGCATTAGGATGAATATCGAGATTTCGCCGTCCCGCTGTTTCAAAAAGCTGTAAGATCATAGACGGTTTTTCTTTAATCTTTAGCGGGTCGGAAAACATAAGACGCCCATGATCCAAGAAAAAATCCGTATTCTTAATATTTCGCCGGGAATTAGGAAGAAAGACATCCAATCCTTTGGGAAGTAAAATAGCTTTTTCAGCTTCCAATTTAGCACAAGCGATACGGGTCAGCGCCCCAACCTCTTTAGCATTAGTGAAATATTCCCGCATGAATTTTTCAACAGCGACTTCTATCGCGCCTGAGGCATATCCCATTTTCCGCGCCAAAACAGTTTGTTTGTCAAAACTGAGGCTTTCTGTGGGACGGGACGAGACATAATGGAGCCAGATACGCGTCCGCCAAAGGAAGTCCGCCGCACGGACAAATCGTGTGGCCGCAGCTTTATCAAAAAGCCCCATTTCCACATAACTTTGCGGCTGTTGTGCATCATTAATTTTTCCATCCTTATCCAGAAAACGAGCAATCCAATAAAGCGCATGCAGATCCCGAAGGCCACCTTTACCCTCTTTCACATTGGGTTCAATGACGTATCGGGAGTTCCCCTCACGTTCATGCCGGGCATCCCGTTCCGCCAATTTTGCTGCAATATAGGCTCGCCCTTTTCCCTTTGTGATATCTTTGCGGAACCTCGTATAAAGATCATTTGCAAGAGATTTATCACCGCACAAATAACGCAGGTCGAGCAATGACGTCAGGATTGTCTGATCCTCTTTTGCCAGCTTAATCGATTGTTCAGAAGTTCTGACAGAATGACCAACTTTCAAGCCAAGGTCCCAGAGCATATAAAGCATATATTCCGTAACCTGCTCGACAAAGGGTGAGCCTTTTTTATCCGCGGTTAAAAAGAGCAAATCCACATCTGACTGAGGCGCCATTTCGCCGCGTCCATATCCGCCTACAGCACATAAGGATATGCGTTCAGATTTTGTCGGATTTGAAGAGCGAACAATATGGGTAGTTGTGAAGTCAAAAAGGCCAACAATAATATCATCATGAATGGAGGCGATCAGCCGCGCCGTTTCAAGACCGCCCAGCCGCCCGGCCTCAAAATGATCTTGAGCCGATTGTTTCGCGGCCTCTAAGGTTGATTTTAGGATGTCCAGAATAGCGGGCCGAATATCTTTGGCACTTTCAGCCGCGTTCGTTAATTTCGCCTTTAATGACTGACCATCAATTTTACTGTCCGGTGATTGCCGGCGGGCTGGTATCTCTATAACTTTGGATCTACGGGCCATCTAGGTCAGCTTTGCTTTTAGATCGTAAATAAGGTCAAGCGCCGCACGCGGGGAAAGCTCATCGGCATTAAGCGCTTTAATCGCTAATTCCACCTCTGAAGGCTTGGCTTTACTAGGCGCAGAAGCCGCTGTGAATAAAGGCAAGGCGCCCAAGCTGTCTTTCTGGCCATCATGGTCGGCTTCTAATTTATTAAGCACCTCACGCGCTCGCGCCACAGCGGCGGGAGGTAGTCCCGCAAGCTTGGCAACTTGAACGCCATAAGATTTATCGGCAGCGCCAGGCCGCACATCATGCAAGAAGACTAAATCCCCGTCCCATTCTTTTGCCCGTAGACTGGCGTTACTTGCCCCATCAAGGTTTTCGATCAAATCCGTAAGCTCATGATAATGCGTTGCGAAAAGCGCGCGTGATTTATTGACCGCATGTAGATGCTCAGCCGCGGCCCAGGCAATTGACAAACCGTCAAAGGTTGCTGTGCCGCGTCCGATCTCATCCAGAATGACAAATGTGCGCTCTGTCGCTTGGTTCAATATGGCCGCGGTTTCGATCATTTCTATCATAAAGGTTGAACGGCCTTGGGACAGATCATCAGACGCTCCGACCCGCGAGAAGAGACTATCAGCCGCGCCTATGTGCGCAGACTCCGCAGGTACAAAACTACCCGCTTGAGCCAAAATAAACATCAGCGCATTTTGGCGAAGATAGGTTGATTTACCCGCCATGTTCGGGCCAGTGATTAAGGTCAAACGCGGCGCGGATTTAAGGCTCGCATCCAAGCTACAATCATTTGCCGTAAATCCGGCATCGCCCGCTTTTTTAAGCGCCGCTTCCACAACAGGATGACGTCCGCCTTTAATATCAAAGGCCAGACTATCATCGACAAGAGGCCTTACGGCTTGATACTGCGCAGCCCATTCCCCTAGCCCCGTTTGCACATCTAATTGGGCCAAAGCGCTCGCCGCCGCGCGAATGGCTTCTGAAAAAGCGCTCGCACGGACAGCAAATTCGGCAAATATCTCTAGCTCCAGAGCGAGCGCCTTATCACCCGCCCCCGAAATTTTAGCGTCCAACTCCGCAAGCTCAGTGGTGGTAAACCTAACGCAGCTACCCAATGTTTGGCGGTGAATGAATTGGCTTTCAGCCCCCTGACTTAAAACAGTATCAGCATGTTTAGGCGTCACTTCGACAAAATAACCGAGCACATTATTATGTTTTATTTTCAGTGTCGGAACATCAGCGGCTTTCGAATATTCGGCTTGGAGGCCTGCCACTATGCGGCGGCTATCATCACGTAGCTTTTTTAGTTCGTCCAAATCTGCTCGCCAGCCCGCCGCAATAAAATTACCATCACGCGCCATCATTGGGACGTCCGGCAGAAAGGCTTTGGAAATATCAGATGCAAAGCTTGCAAGATCACCTTTATCCGAAAGGCTGAGCTGCTTTAAAGCTAGGCTCACATTGCGCGGGATATCCAAATCAGGAGAACGGGCAAAAACAGCACAAAGCTGTTCCCCTTGTTTTAATCCACGGCCCAATGTTGATAGATCTCTTGGTCCGCCGCGTCCTAGCGCAATGCGGCTTATGGCCCGGGCCATATCACCAATTTCTTTAAGGTGCCGCCTTAATTGTGAGCGCAGTTCAGTCTCGGTTTCAAAAAAGCTGACAGCCTCAAGCCGTCGGTTTATCTCAATTACGTCAACAAGAGGACGGGCCAGACGGTCTGAAAGTAGCCTTGCGCCAGGACCTGTTACAGTTTTATCGATCACAGAGAGCAGCGATCCCGCCTTTTTACCTTTTTGCGTGCGGTCAATTTCGAGGCTCATCCGCGTTGCAGGGTCAATCGCCATGAAACCACTTGCCACGCGGCGCTGCGGCGGGGAGAGCTGAACAGGGTTACCCGCTTGGGTGAGCTCCAGATAATCAAGCAGTGCGCCCGCTGCAGAAATCTCGGCTTTTGAAAAATGGCCAAACCCGTCCAGGCTTTTGACATCAAAACGGTCTTTCAAACGGCGCTCACCGGAACGCACATCAAATTTAGTTGATGGCTGCGGCGTCAAAGCGGTGCCTGATAAGGGCAATCCCGCCATAAACTCCGGCAATTGATAGAGGCTTTCAGGCAAGACAATCTCGCGCGGAGATAGGGCTGACACCTCACTGGCGAGACGAGTCTCGGGGACATCGCAAACATGAAATAGTCCATCAGAGATATCAGCCCAAGCGAGCGCATAATCTCCGGCCAGTGTTTTGGATATCGCAAGAATAAGGTTTCGGCCTCTGGCATCCAGCAATGTATCCTCAGTCAGAGTTCCGGGCGTAACGACTCGGACAATGGCGCGGTTGACGACAGATTTGTAACCCCGCTTTTTCGCTTCGGCAGGGCTTTCTGTTTGCTCGCACACCGCGACGCGAAACCCTTTTTTGATCAACCGTTGTAAATAAGTTTCTGAGGAATGGACGGGAACGCCGCACATCGCGATATCCTCGCCCTTATGTTTGCCGCGTTTGGTGAGCGCAATATCAAGCGCCTCAGCCGCCTTTACGGCATCCTCAAAGAACAGCTCATAGAAATCGCCCATGCGGTAAAACAACAAGACATCAGGCCCAGCTTCGGCCTTAATTCCCAAAAACTGCGCCATCATCGGCGTCACCTTATGGGCCTTTTTATCGGTATTAACAGGGGCGTTCATCAGGGACGCAAATTGGCGAAAAAGGTAGCGAGTCGCAAGCTTTAACTACTTTAATCCTATATGGTTTTAGTTTTTCCTCTTTCGAGCAATTTTATCTTCCAACTGACAATCACTGCCAAAAGGGGCGGAATACCAAAAAGAGCCGTGACGATAAAGAAGTTTTGATAATCAATCATGTCAGCTAAAACACCGGAAAACCCTGCAATGGATTTCCCTGAAAACGCAACGATTGAAGAAAATAATGCGTATTGGGTTGCTGTAAACGCCTTGTTCACCAGTAGCGACATAAACGCGATGATTGCGGTGCCCGCAAACCCTGCCGCCAAATTATCCGCACCAATGGTTACAAATAAATATTGAGCCAAAGGCGCCTCGACTTGAGCGAGCCAAGCAAAAGCCATATTTGTAATAATCGTCAATATTGCGCCTACGATAAGTGTCTTGGGAAGACCAAATTTAAGTGCAGACCATCCGCCCGCGAAAGAGCCAACTAATAGCATGGTCACTCCAAAAGCGCCTTTGACGAGTCCTATCGTGCCCTTACTATATCCTAAATCAATATAAAGCGGCATAGCCATAACGCCCATTGTATAATCACTAAATCGATAGGTCATAACGATAAGGAGGAGCAGCAATGAAAGCCATCCAAAGCGGCGGACAATATCTGCAAAATCACCGACAATAGGAATATCATAAATGGCATGCCCCTGTAACGTCTCGCGGCCCAAGGTTAGTAGCCCGAGGGCAAATAAATAGGGGAGAGATAAAATAAATAAAATAATATAGAACAGCTCACCGACACCCCCATATTTTTTAAACCCCACAACAAGAGCGATAATGGGCACGATAAACATAAATCGCGACCACTTTATTTCCGAGACCGGCTTGGGTTTTGCCTCAACAGGACGGCTTGCCCAAAATGGCGTGATGGCGCCCAAAAAGGCAATAAAGGCAACAGTCCAATAAGCAATTGGCCATGAACTTAATTCAGCCACCCAAAGAACACCTGAAATCGCGATGATCATCCCGAAGCGATAGCCTAGCTGATAAACGGCCGCCATCATGGCTTGTTCTTTATCGTCAGATGCATCAATGCGCCATGCATCAACACAAATATCAAGTGTAGCTGAGAAAAAACCAATCATGACAGCGCAGATGGCAACATTACGCAGGTTTTCTGCAGGGTCTTGGAAACCCATCGCAATCATTGCACCTGTGACCCCTATAATAGCCAGAAATGTCCAAGCCAAGCGATTGCCGATTTTATTCGCTAGCACCGGAATTTTTATGCGGTCTGTAAGTGGCGCCCAAAGAAACTTCAGGGAATAAGCAAAACTTGCCCAAATAAAGAAACCAATTGTGGCGCGATCTACACCGACCTCACGAAGCCATGCCGAAAGCGTTGTGTAGACCAACATGATAGGCAGACCCGCGCTAAACCCCAAGGCCAGCATCGCTGCCATTTTGCGGCTCGCAAAAATTTCTGAAATCAAAAAAGCATCATCCAGTTTTTGGATAAGTGTCTTTTCTGTTTTGATATCGCTCATATGAAAACACCGTGCGCTGATTTGGGGCCCTGTGTAAATATATAGGGCAAATCTTTCAGTGCTTTTTCATGGCAAAAGCAAGGTCTTTATGCGGCGTCGCGCTGAGCCTTATTTTTTGTCCAGGTCCGTACCATCTCAGAGAGTTCTTCCGCCGAGACTGGCTTAGTCATGAAGTCATTCATGCCACTATCAAAACAGGCATTACGATCATCATCAAAAGCATTTGCCGTGAGCGCAATAATGGGCAGACCCTTGGACACATTACCCATAGCACGTATTTTACGCGTGGCTTCGAGGCCGTCCATATTCGGCATTCTCATATCCATAAAGATCAAATCATATGAAGATGACTTCATAGCCTCTACAGCTAACGCCCCGTCTTCGACAGTTTCAACAGTATGGCCTTCCGCTTCTAAAAGCGTGCGAGTCAATAAAGCGTTGATGGCATTATCTTCTGCAAGTAAAATTCTTATCGGCCCATCGCCTGAAACTTGATTTTCTACGGACGGTTCAACAGTTTCAACCTGTGGAGCTTCTTCTTCGACTTCTGCTCCGACGGCTTTCGCTATAACCGCATCCCGCCAATTATTTCCTAGAACAGCATTTTCATTTTCTAGCGGTAAAGCGCGGCGTTCATACTCGCGCTCTTGAGGCTCAGCCGCTTGTACGGCGGGCGGCGCTTCATGTGTTAAGGCGGGTTCAGGCTCTGATGCGGGCGGCTCTTGATCGTCAGCCGGCTGCACGCCTGTTAGGTTATCATAAGAGGACGATTCAAATGCCGGATCTGTTGCCACATCTGCAATGATAGACTCTGCGGCTTGATGACTTTCGGAAACATAAGACTCAACATTTGCCGTCTCAGCAGCCTGCTCTTGGGACGGTTGTTGTTGATAACTCGGTGGCGCGGCGAGCGGAGCCGCAGGAGCTACTTCTGTATTTTGAGCAAAGGCCGGAAGCGGAGCGTCTCCCGCCTGACTTTGCGTCGTGGGCATGAAGCTGTTCTCATGGCTCTCGGCCGGCGCAGTATGAGTTTCAGCTGGTTGCTGCATGGTCCCAGGATCCGGGTCAGGCGTTTGGGTAAGATAGGTCACGTTTCTCGCCATGGCAAAGGCATTGCCGTCAGCCATTGTATATTCCATCCAATCAAAGACTTGTTCTCCATCATCTGAAGGCAAACGCGTCTCAAACCGATAAGGTAAACCTGGAGGCTGCGGAGCGGGCCAACCTGTAACGGCATTTCCGCGCCAATCATCAACTTGTCCGCCATACATTTGAAGGAAAGCCGCATTGACAAAAAGCACGCGACCCATAGGGTCACGCTTGAGCGCGGGATCTGGCCATGGCCATATCTGTGCCGCAAAAATGTCGTCAGGTGACATGCATATCCCCTCAAATCCCGCAATCGGGTGAATCTTAACCTTGTTTGTGAACACTTAATCTAAAAAATGTCTTACCAAAACGGCAAAAATCTGAGTTTATTAGATTTATTTTTTAAAAACTTCGCGCTTAAGCTTTATCTGTTAAGCCTAATATAAGGGCTAATATTGACGTTGCCGGGGTGAAGCGTGCAGCTTTTTATGTTGCGCGATTCCCTTACGTGCACGGCGATGGGATAAACTTTCCGCAATATGTAATCTGTGTATGCTATCGGATCCGGCTAAATCAGCCAGTGTTCGCGCTACTTTCAGAACGCGGTGATACCCCCGCGCTGTTAAGCCCAAAGTTTCAGCGGCCTGTATTAACAGTTTTTGGCCGTCCTTATCGGGCGCGGCAACATGATCAAGCATATCTTGCGAGAGCTCGGCATTCGTGCGTCCGCCATTGCGCTCTAGCTGCAAAGCCCTGGCACGCGCGACTCTTGCAGCAACGTCTGCTGTGCCTTCTTTGCTAGGCGGTAGCGCAAGATCAGCGGGCGTTACCGCCGGGACATCAATTTGGATATCCAGCCTGTCCATAAATGGTCCTGAAACACGAGCTTGATAATCCGCAGCGCAGCGCTCACCACGGCGGCAGGCTATTCCATCTGCTCCTCCGCTTCCGCAGCGGCAAGGATTCATGGCGGCAATAAGCTGGAAACGCGCCGGATAGGTGACATGAGCATTAACACGGGCAACGGCAATTTCCCCGGTCTCTAGGGGTTGGCGCAGGCTATCCAGCACTTGCGGCGTAAATTCGGGCAGTTCATCTAGGAATAACACGCCGCGATGCGCCAGTGACGCTTCGCCGGGTTTGGCCTTCGTGCCTCCGCCCACCATAGCCGCCATTGAAGCCGAATGATGGGGCGCTCGAAAGGGGCGCACGCGCGAGAGTTGTCCGCGCTCAAGCAGCCCTGCAACAGAATGAACCATAGATACGTCAAGCAATTCTTTAGCCGTCAGCGGAGGTAGTAATCCCGCCATTCGTGCCGCGAGCATGGATTTACCCGACCCCGGCGGCCCGACCATTAGCAGATTATGTCCTCCGGCCGCAGCTACCTCCAAGGCCCGTTTAGCCGTTTCCTGTCCCCGAACATCCCGCAAATCGATTGAACTCTTATCCTCAATCATCTGGCCAGGTTCAGGACGCGCTAATATTTGACTGCCTTTAAAGTGGTTCATCAACTGAATAAGGTTTTGCGGTGCAAGCAAGGGTAAATCCCCTGCCCAAGCGGCCTCAGCGCCATTAGGCTGCGGACAGATCAGGCCCAACCCTTCTGAATTTGCCAAGACTGCGGCCGGTAAAGCTCCTGGAACCGCAGAGATTGTGCCGTCCAATGATAATTCCCCGATCGCCGCAAAGCTCTCAATTGCATCAACGGGAATAACGCCGATCGCAGCCATAAGCCCAAGCGCAATGGGCAGATCATAATGCGCTCCTTCTTTGGGTAAATCCGCAGGGGCAAGATTGATAATGATACGCTTTCCCGGCAAAGCAATCCCCAGTGAAGCAAAAGCAGCCCGAACCCGCTCGCGCGATTCGGCTACGGCTTTATCGGCAAGTCCCACTATGTTGAAAATATTCTTACCAGATGACGTGACCTGGACCTGCACATCAACACGGCGCGCTTCTGCGCCTTCAAATGCAACCGTGTAAATACGCGCAACCATAATACCCTCCAAGATAAATTTATCTATCACGAAGAATTAGAACAAATCAAGAACTTAAATTTAGTCGTTCAGACCGATACATCTCACAGCTCTGAAAGACTCGCTGCTGCGCGGGAAAATGAGCGGGCTTTTTGATGGCCTTAGAGGATCGCGCATATGGTATCCCCTTGCATCATGTTTTACGATCATAGCCCAATGGGAACGCCCGTTTTTAAGATAGAACTGCACAAGCGGATATTGTCCGTCCAACATACAGCTATCAATGATCTCTTCTGAAACTTTATCATGGTATATAGCTTGAGCGCGGCCTTCGGTAACTTTGCGAATACCGTCCCATATAAGCCATCCCCGCGGCGTGAAACTTTGCGTCGATGTAAGCCTTGCATTTAAATCTGACGGATCTGTTGCAAATCCGAGATTTGCGAGCGCCATAGCCGCCGCAGTCACAAGGCAGCCATCACTGGCCATTGAATCAGATGTATTTCCAAGGCGTTGTTGACCCCAACGGGGATCTTTTTGCAAAAAGGCCGCTCTGTCCGGCAATGCAAGACTACCTTTGGGAATAGGCGTCATTTGCGGAAGGCTTGAAGCCGCTCTCTCTGCGCCGGGCGGCAGGGGTGTTGAACCGCAAGCAGACACCCCAATAATTAGAAATACAGTAATGGCCGCCCGTAAAAACATGACTTCGCCCTAACCTATAAGTCCTAAGAGAGCGTTGCGCCTTTTGTGAACTCTTCGTAACGCTTAGAGGCCTTTGCGAATTAAGCTTGTTGTTATCGCTTTCGAGGACTAAAGCACACAGCATTGCGTATTTAGGTGAAAAAATGACAATGATCTCCCGCTTAGCCATTTTGGCAATTTCCACAGCTTTGCCGATATCGGCCATGGCACAAGTCACCAGTAACGCCTCAACACCCCCGGCAAGTCAGCCTGCAGAATTTTGCAAAGGCGGAACTGTCATTATTGTCGATGGTCTCAGAGAATGTCGCATTAATGACAGTCTTGAGACACTAATCGCTGACTTTGAAAAAATGGAAATCACCGGTAACCCCATAGCCGCAGGGCAAGAGGGAGACCGTGAGGCCTTGCGCAAACTTCCCGATGTCAGTCCCGAAGCTGCCGAAAATTACAAACGCATCACGACAGAGTTTATTAAGCGCCATGCCGCTCTCTCAGTTCGGCCAATGTCACAGGAAAAACGCCTTAATTACGACTTGCTTGGCTTTGTTTTGGAACAGCGTCAACGCCTGATACCCTTTGATCAAGCGCGTATTCCTTTCACGAATGATAGCGGATTTTTCAACCAAATGAGCTATATATCGCGGCAGACAACCTTTGCTAAAATAGATGATTATGAAGCCTATGCGGCACGGCTTACAGAAATCCCGCGCTATTTCGGACAACACAAAGCCAATCTACGGCGCGGCATTCAAACCAATATGACAGCCGCCGCAGACATAATGCCCGGCATTATTAAGATGGTTCAAAATCTGGGAGAGGGTAATACCAAGGAGCACAGCTTCTTCAAGCCTTTCACCGTTTATCCCGATACAATCCCGGAGGAGGAACAAGCCCGCCTGACCTCATTGGGAGAAGCTGCTATTATGAACGCGGTCATGCCCGCCTATCGTGATCTTGCGGAGTTTTTGGAAGAAGAATATTTACCCAAAGCTCGCTCTGTCGTGGGAATTGGAACGACCGAAGAAGGACGGGAATATTACCGCGCTCTTGTGCGTTACTTTACGACGCTCGATATGAGCCCCGATGAGGTCCATGAAATCGGACTAAAAGAAGTCGCCCGCATCCGCGCTGAAATGGACACCATTATCGAAGACCTTGACTTTAAAGGTAGCTTTGCGGAGTTCCTGAATTTCTTGCGAACGGACCCGCAATTTTACGCGACCTCAGAAGACCAGCTCTTAAAAGAGGCCGCATGGATGGCCAAACAACTCGACGGGAAAATGCCGGAATTTTTCGAAACTCTGCCGCGCTTATCTTATGGCGTTATCCCCGTTCCAGCAGAAATCGCGCCCAATTATACGACCGGGCGCTATTGGGGCGGTAATCCTGAACAGCATCGTGCAGGAAACTATGTTGTCAATACTTATGACCTGAAACAGCGTCCGCTATACAATCTCCCGGCCCTGACAGCTCATGAAGGCGTTCCCGGTCACCATCATCAAATAGCCTTAGGACAGGAGCTTGAAGATGTTCCGCCCTTCCGCCAGAGCCTTTACCCAAATGCTTTCGGGGAAGGTTGGGGCCTCTATTCAGAAAAGCTCGCCAAGGAAATGGGGCTTTACAAAACGCCTTATGAGAATTTTGGCCGCCTTACTTATGAGATGTGGCGGGCTTGCCGCCTTGTTGTAGATACAGGCATGCATTGGAAAGGCTGGACACGTGAACAGGCTGAAAATTGTTTTTTTGAAAACTCTGCGCTCGCCCCGCATAATATTAAAACCGAAGTGGACCGCTATATTAGTTGGCCCGGCCAAGCGCTCGCCTATAAAATCGGGGAGCTGAAAATATTAGAACTGCGTAAGCGCGCCGAAACTCAATTAGGTGAGGCGTTTGATATCCGTAAATTCCACGATGCCATTTTACTGGATGGCGGCATGCCACTTGACGTGTTGGAACGTAAAATCGACCGCTGGATATTTGCAGAAAAATCTCGCCCAGAAGAAGATTAAACCAAAACAACAGAACCCCGGCAGCTTCCTGCCGGGGTTGTGCCCCATTGCGAAGACTATGCCTTCGCAATTACCCTTAGGCTAACTAGAAGCGGTATCTGCCGCGAAGCATGACAGGAATAGAATAACGGGCACCGCCATTATTGGCCCCGGACAGGGCTGTACCCGGACGAATAGCAGACTTATCTGTTTTCGGAACGCCCGTGTAACGCAGACCAGTTTCAAGGCCGATAGTTGTGTATTTAGCCACAGGCGTTTCAAATCCGATCATACCTGCCGCTGTTGGAACCCAGCCGCCTTCATAAAAGGGAAGGTCGGCAACATTATTGACTGTTGTGCCGGCTGACGTGGTCACATTATTCAATGTGATATCATCCAAATGTGCCGCACCAAGTTTTCCTTCGACATAAGGACGAACAGATTTCAGGATAAGACCTTTACGCGGAGCAAAATACTGACGAAGGCCAATTTCAGCACCATATGTTTGGTAGTCAGACAATCCGCCTTGGAGTGATGCGCCGTTAAGCGTGCCCCAATCAGCAACATCACCGCCATTTGCATGTTCTACGAAGGCGTTACCCGTGATCTTACGGTTTGGATTTAAAGCATAAGATCCACCGAGTTCTGCGCGGTAACCGGTATCAAAGATATCACTATTGTCGAGGTTACGCACTGAAGTACGCGGCGCCGCATTCATTTTATCGCCTGTGACAGCTGTGCCGCCTACGGCAAATGATGGCCCGATGGCGCCTTCGAGGTTCCAACGGCTCAAACATTGGCCACTGTGACATGCTTTGGGCGCAGCTTTGTCAGCTTGATAGCCATAATTGCCTGTCTGTGCATTGTAACCATAATCTTTGTAGTCTTTATTTCCGCCCAAGCCTAAAAAAGAACACCCTGAAAGTGCGATAGCTGCCGCACCTGCTAAAAAAATACGCATAAATCCATTCCCTGTTGTTACGAATTGGCACAATTGCCTTGAACTTCAGATTTGAAACGAAACGTTGCAAAGAAAAGGCCAATTCATATTTATGGGAGGGCTCTCTAAGGAAGAGTCTTAAAGAAAATGCAAAAAGCCCAGGTGATTGACCCAGGCTTTTGTATTCATGGTTAGTATCGGGTTAATTAAAAGGCGACACGTCCACGGAGTGAGACCGGGATAGACCAACGGTCTTCGGACTTGGTATTTGTATCCAGATTATCGCGCCAGCGAATACCTGTCTCAACGCCTAGAGCTGCGCGTGGCCCGACGGCCATTTCCGCACCGATAACACCTGACGCTGTTGGACGCCAACCTGCATCAATGAATTCTTGCGTATTCGCAGCCGCTGTAAGCGAGCCACCAGATGATGTTTGCGTCACATCTACGCTGTTATTATGTGTAAAGCCGCCTGTTGCGCCGACATAAGGACGGAACACTTGATTGTGACCCATATATTGACGCAAGCCGCCCTCCAGTCTCCACTCTTCGAGATCTGAATATTCCGCGGTCACTGTTTCAACAGGACCGCTGGATGTGAAGTTACCTGCAGAGTCATATGTGCCTGGCTCGAATGTCCCGTTTTCAAGGGTTTGGCCATTACGCTTGGAGTAACCTAGGCCGCCAATCAATGTTGTATTACGAGACACATCATAAGCGAGGTTTCCGCCTAGGCTGACGCCTTTTTTGAAGGCATCATCGTAGCTAATGGAGTCCAGCTCGCCAATGCGGGCTGTTGAACTTGCAAAGTCAGCGCCGTTCGGGCTTTCCTCTTTGCCGCCAAAGACATCGCCGCCAATATCAAATTCTGTACCGACACCTGTTTCGATCGCGAAAGGTAAAGCGGCGCCGACACCGCGTAATTGCGGAACGCCGTAATATGCCGGATAAGGCTGCGGAACATAATAAGGTGCGCCTTGAATTGTTTGTACGCCTGCGCCTTGGACATATTGACCATTAGCATATTGCGTCCCGACTACGTTTTGTCCGTAAACCGCTGAGCCATAAGCTGCATTTGAGCCTAAAGTTGTAACGCCGCCGCCAGCGCCATAAGCTCCTTGGAAACCCTGGAGTGTATACCCATTATACCCCGTACCAACGCCATTTGCTGCGAGGCCAGCGCCTACACCGCCCATACCAGCAGCACCGCCATACGCGCCTGATCCGTAACCTGTAGCTCCGAAGCCTGCAGCTCCGTAACCGGCACCTGCGCCATACCCATTTCCGGCGGCGACATATCCCGCACTCGAACCGTAGCCCGCGCCTGTACCATACCCTGCAGCGCCATATCCTGCGCTTGAGCCGTAACCAGCTGCACCAAATCCTGCGCCTTGTCCGGCACCGTAGCCTGCGCCATATCCATTCCCGGCGACACCATATCCGCCGCCAACACCACATGCACCAGCGCTTCCGCCGCCAGCGTAATATCCTGTTCCTGTAGGAGCACAGTTAACACCATACGCTCCGCCTGCAGATCCGTGTCCGCCCATACCTAGCCAGGAACATCCTGACAACAAAACCGCTGATAAAGCGCAAACTGCAAGCCGCATATCGGCCTCCCTTTTCTTCGTTAAAAGACTAACTGTCTCAATTTAAAACACTGTATGCTTAAAATTTCGTTTCTAAATCGGAAACAAAACCTTAAGTTTTCCAGATATTTAGTTAAAAGTTGTAACTTCCTCTGATCGTCATCGGAATTGCTATATTGTTATCGCCTTTTTCACCGTTGCTATATTTGCGGGCGCCTTCTACGCGGACGCCGGTTTCAAATGCGAGAGCCGTTTTGGGAGTTACTTGCCACTCCATGCCGGCATTTAACTGACCGGATGGAACCCATTGGCTGTCATAAAGGTCAACACGTGTGTTGGGTCCAACGATTTCGTAATAGTCATTTTCGCCGTCCTCAAAGGCACGCTCGTAAAAACGCTGTGTTTGAGTCGAATCGTATGAAACCGCATTATAATGAGACGCACCAACCGCAGCCCCAACGAAAGGCGTTAGAGTTTTATAACCTTGGCTTTTGACAACCGGATTAAAATAATAGCGCCCTCCGGCTTCTAGATCGAGTCGCTTCATATCAGTAAAGTCGTAATTAAACCGCGCAATTTCCTCATTAGGAATGAAGGACGTTGATCGTTGCAAAGCGCCGGCGGTTACAAAATTTCCAGTCGCGGGATTAGCATTACCCATGGCATCCACGCCTGGGTCTTCTGGCTGATAATCTTGCGACTCCGTCAAACGGTAAAGTGTTGCGTCAATTGAGGCAACTTGCCCGCTCTTGCCCTCGGCTTGAGAATATCCCGCATTAGCAAAGAAGGTTGTTTTTGGATTTACAATATATTCAAATCCGCCCGCGATGCGGGTAGGTGTACTGTAAACGTCATCAAAGGAGATCTCAGGATTATTTGATCTTTCATAACCCAAAAAGCCTGCGCCCGGAGGCGTTAAGACGGCTGTTCCTGATAAATCCTGCTGGTTAGCCGTCCAAGTGACATCTGTAATGTTCCCGCTGGCCTCACTTCCGGTTGTTCTCATTTCGCGGTAGTCCTGAGGGTTATATCCAGCAACAGGATCAATGGTCGGGAGCTTCGTATAATCTAAAAGAGCACCCGAGATGCTTTTCTCTGCCCCTAAAGATAGAGCCCCACGAAAACGCGGCTTACGCTTTTTGCTTTTACGCGGTCCGTAATTTGCAGCTTGTTTGTGCGCAACGCCGGCATGAGAGCCATATCCTTGGTTAGCATATTGACTATTACCATGTGATGGAGCGCCGAAATTAGGCTGCTGTGGGAAACCGCCAGCCGTTCCAAGCGTCACTTGTGACGGATGACAACCCCGCGGAATTGGCGCTTTGGGAGAGAAAACCTGGCAAGGGTCACGCTGAGCTTGATATTGGTGCTGACCATGATGACCACCGCCATATTGATACTGAGAAGATTTGGCATGGTGGCCTTGGCCACCATTAAAGACATTGCCAGCGCCCCCAAGCCAAGAACAGCCTGATAATAATACCGCCGATAAAGTGCACACAGCTAAGCGCATCTCGTCCCTCCGATAAAGCCATCCTGCAAAACACAGGAAAACTATGGTTAACGAGAGGAATGACGCGGTTTGCTTAACAAGGTGTTTATATGTTGGTTTTTTTTAAGATTTAGAGGAATTTTTGCACATTTTCGGGGGGTCGGCCCAAAATTGCGGCATTTCCTTTAACCACAATGGGGCGCTCTATAAGTTTGGGGTGCTTCGCCATGGCTTTAATCAAGGCGGCTTGATCCGTCTCTGATTTAAGGCCGAGCTCTTTATATATAGCTTCTGTTCGTCTCATCAGCGCCCGAGCATCCGTTAGGTTCAATTTTTCGAGCAATTCTTTTATCTCGGCGGCGGAGAGAGGCTCATCGAGATATAATCTAACTTCAACAGGAGATCCTGCCTCTTCAATCATATTCAAGGTCTGGCGAGACTTTGAACAGCGTGGATTGTGATAAATTTTCAAAGACATAGGAAACTCCGATTGATTTGAGCGGTCTATATCGTCACATAACTCATATGAAAACCGCCTTGGTCATATCCTCACTAGTCGCCTCTAGCCAAGTCGGCGCGACGGCAAGTGCCTTTTGCTTGCGTAGGTTAGGCATAGAAACGGTCGTGATTCCCACAACAGTCTTAGGACGTCATCCTGGATGGGGGCCGCCGGGCGGAAGCGCCCTGCCCGCAGAACATTTGCGCGATATGTGGAGCGCTATAAAAGCCCAAAATATAAAATTTGATGCTGTGATGACAGGCTATTTCGCGGATGACGCGCATATAGAGATTGCGGCTGACATTATAAAAGATGTCAAGAGTATCAATTCCGATGCGATTATATTGGTAGATCCCGTGATGGGAGACAATGGCGCCTTATACATTCCTGCTAGCCGGGCTAAAGCTATTAAACAGCATTTATTTTCAATCGCGACCCTTATAACCCCGAATATCTGGGAGATGTCTTATATCACAGGCCATCCCGCAGGATCCGTAGAGGTCATATTGGATCATGCTGCTGATATTCCTGCGGCTTGCCTTGTGACCTCTGTCCCGCAAAAAGATAAAATCGGAGCCCTTTTTGTTGACGGCACAGCGCGTTACTTCGTCTATCATGATATTTTTCCTTCTGTTCCCCATGGCGGCGGGGACAGTCTTGCGGGGACCTTTCTAGCCCACATTCTCCTTGGAGACCTGAGGCGTGATGCGCTGGCTAAATCCGTGGCCAGTGTTTTTAGTATTTTATCCACCGCTGTCTCTGAAAACTGTTCAGAGCTCCCCCTTGTTAAAGAGCAAGACGCGCTGATTATTGCCAAACCTTTACCGATAAATATTTTATGACCTCTATACCTTTTGATATTTTCGTAGCCTCTGGCTTAGAGCCCGTTGCTGATGCCTTTAAAGCCAACTTCCAAGACGGCCTAGAATATGGCGCGCAATTTTGTGCCTACCGCAATGGCGAACTTATTCTGGATTTGAAAGGCGGTTGGACAGACCGTAAAAAAACACAAGCCGTGAGCGGCGACACGCTATTCTCGGTTTACTCCTCAGGCAAAGCTATGGCGGCTATGGTGATTGCCCATCTCGCCGATCAAGACCGATTAGGCTATAATCAGCTTGTGGCGACGATTTGGCCAGAATTCGCTGCAAACGGCAAAGGCGATCTCTCAGTCGCGCAGATCATGTCCCATCAAGCCGGGCTTTCAGGGATTACGCACCCTGATTGGACTAAAGAAGATTGGTATGATTGGGATAAAACCTGCGCTGTACTTGCCGCGCAAAAGCCAATTTTCTCGCCCGCTTCAGCCAGTGGCTATCACCCTGTGACTTATGGATTTTTAGCGGGCGAGATCGCACGCCGCACGGATAAGGACATGCGAAGTTTAGGGCGTATTCTGCGCGAAGATATTTGCAGCCCCCAAAATATTGATGTCTGGATTGGCCTGCCTGAATCCGAGCATGCTCGCTGTGCCTCGATGATAAAACCCAAAGCCATGGCAGATCTCGGAGAGATGAATGCGGCGACTAAAGCCGCCTTTATGAGCAAGAGCGCGGCACCGGGCGGGCGGCCTGAGAGCGACTGGCGGAAAGCTGAATTTGCCGGCAGTAATTGTCAAGCCACGGCCAAAGGATTGGCGCGTGTTATGCAGATGGCCGTGAACGGCAATATTGGACAAACCAAATATTTATCAGAGGATATTGTCTTGAGCTTACGCGAATCGCGTATTTTAGGGCCAAATTTGGTTCTTCCTTTTGACATTGATTTCGCAGCAGGCGTTATGCGTAATGCCCCTAATTATTTTTACGGACCGAATGCCGAAACAGTCGGTCATAGTGGTTGGGGCGGATCCTGCGTTTTTGCCGACCCCATAAGCGGGCTGCACGGCGCTTATGTCATGAACCGGCAAGACAATACGCTTTTGGGGGATAAGCGGCCAAGACGCCTCATAGACGCGCTTTATAATTGCCTTTAAGGACACGTCATGCCGAATAGTGATTTCATACAAAAACTTTGGGAATTGGGCCCCACCCTTGCCGAGCATACGCCTCATGGCAAAAAACTTGGTATTAAATTTGTGGCTGTTGATAAAGGCCGCGCAACAATGAGCTTACCATATAATCCAGAGCTTATTGGCGACCCTGATACAAGAGTTCTTCATGGCGGCGCGGTCACAACATTGCTAGACCAAGCTTGCGGCCTCGCGGCAATTGCAGGTTTTAGTGAGCCGAGCGCTTGCGCAACGCTCAACTTATCGATTGATTACATGCGGGCGGCCACACCGGGAGAAACTATCATTGCCCAAGCCCATTGTTATAAAGCGACCAAGCACGTCGCTTTTTTGCGCGCTGTCGCACATGATGGGGACGAAACAGACCCTATCGCGACAGCACAAGCAACATTCATGGCGACAGGCCTTCGCAATGTAGAAAGCATGTCATGGTAAGCCATGAAAACATCGAAAAGGCCATTGCCCGAATTCCATACGCCCAAACATTAGGTGTGAAGCACCTGTTTATAGGCGACGAACTCACGCTCATTATGCCGTATATAGAAAGCAATATTGGTAATCCTATGCTCCCCGCTCTGCATGGCGGCTCTATTAGCGGGCTAATGGAAATTGCGGCTATCGTTCAACTAATGAAAGAACAAGACGGCGGTAAGCTTCCCAAACCTATCGGTATAAATGTTGATTACTTGCGCAAGGGTAATCCCAAAGACACCTATGCCCGCGCTATCATTTTCAAGCAGGGCAGCCGTGTGGCCAACGTTCGTGTCCGAGCTTGGCAAGAGGATTATGAAAAACCCATAGCCGCTATGCATGGTCATTATTTAATGGCTAAAAAAGGCTGATGTCTTCCGCCGGCGGCGCTGCTGGGGGGCTGGTCCTCTCCCGTAAAAATATATTTTCTCAAAGCTGGCCAATTATGCTCGCAAATGCGGCGGCACCTATTGTCGGTCTTGTCGATACCTTTGTTATTGGACGTTTCGCGACGACAACAGCTCTGGCCGGAATAGGTCTAGGCGCTGTAATATATGCCATTGCCTATTGGGGCTTTGGCTTTCTGCGCATGAGCACGGCGGGCCTGGCCGCACAAAGTGACGGGGCGCAAAATGAAGGCGGTGTGCAGGCTCATTTAGCCCGCGCAGTTCCCCTAGGGTTTTTCATAGGCCTATTTATTTTCAGCGCACAGATTCCACTTTTGGCAGGGGCGTTTAAAGTCTTCACGGGCACGCCCGATGTCGAAAGCGCGGCGGCGACCTATATCGGTGCAAGGCTTTGGGGCCTGCCTGCAACACTGGCCTCTATCGCTTTAATGGGATGGTTTGTCGGAATTAGCCGTTCGGGCCTTGCCCTGAAAATGCAAATTGTTCTGAATTTTATCAATATTATTTTATCTCCGCTTTTTGTTATTCAGTTTGGATGGGGACTTTGGGGCGTGGGGATAGCCTCAGCTCTTGCTGAATGGGGCGGCTTAGCAGCAGGGCTTTATCTCGCCTTTTCTGCCATCAAGCAGCGGGGAGGCTTACAGCGCAAAGCTCTATCAAAATCCGCCCTGCTAGACCCGTCTGCCCTGCGAAAACTTGGTATTACAAACAGCAATATTTTTATCCGCACCCTGTGCTTGACCCTGGGCTTTAGTTTCTTTGGCAATGCCGCCGCCGCTGAGGGCGTCATCTTCTTGGCAGGATATCACATTCTCATGCAATTCATCACCATGGTTGCGCTGGTTCTGGATGCTTTTGCACATACCGCAGAAGCGGTAACAGGCGCGGCTTACGGGGCAAAGAATAGAGCGCGCTTTGACAAAGCCGTAAAATTAACAACGGAGTTCTCTGCCATATTTGCTGTTATGATCGGAGCGCTCATCTTCTTTGGAGGACCATTCTTCATATCCATGCTTTCCAAAGACCCCGATGTCATCGCCAGCGCGACACGATATCTACCCTATTGCGCCCTCGCGCCTATCGTTGGTTTCGCAGCTTGGCAGCTCGATGGAATTTTTATTGGCACGACACATACACGGGAAATGCGCAATGCGGGCATAGCGGCTGTGGCTATCTACATCGCCGCCCATCACTTATTCACACCAAAATTTGATAAAGATGGTATTTGGATTGCTTTCTTAACTTATTATATAGCAAGAGCTGTAACACTTTGTTTATACGTTCCGAAGATTCGAAAGCAGATGGACGACGAAAATGGATATTAAAGTTGATAATCTGACACATCCCGATGTGCGCGCGCTTGTCGTGACCCACCATAATGAAATGGTGGCGAATGATAACATAAATCTTTCCAACGCCCTGGATCTAGAAGGGCTTCAAAGTGAAGACGTAACATTCTTTTCCGTTTGGGAAGGTGAAACTTTGACAGGTTGCGGCGCCGTTCGGGAACTCGACGCGACTCATGGCGAAATCAAATCCATGCATACAGATCGCCGCTTTCGCCGCCGAGGCGTCAGCGCCGCTTTATTATATCACATAACAAAATATGCTGAGCAACGCGGCTATGAACGCTTGTCTCTTGAGACGCATCCCGGGCAATATTTCACACCCGCGATTAAGCTCTATGAACGCTTCGGGTTCGAAGAATGCGGCCCGTTCGGTAATTATGAAGACAGCGAATATTCCGTCTTCATGACGAAAGAGATTTAATCACTTAGCCCTGCCCAACGGCATCGCCAATAGATGCAAACCCATCCGCCTTCAAACGCGCTTTCAAATCCCGGTTTATCTCGGTCACTAATCCCGGCCCTTGAAAAATGAGCGCAGAATAGAGTTGAACCGCTTTAGCTCCAGCGCGGATTTTAGCATAGGCCTGCGCCCCATTACTGATCCCGCCGACGCCGATAAGATCGATTTTCCCTTCCGCTGCCCCGTAAAACTCTTTCAGTACTTCGGTGGATTTTTCGAAAAGCGGGGCGCCAGATAAACCGCCTGTTTCAGTTTTATGTAGGCTTGTAAGGCTTTCAGGACGGGCCAATGTTGTGTTCGAGACGATAATCGCATTCATACCGTATGTCCGCGCTTGCTCGACGATGCGCTCGATCTCGCCCATATCAACATCGGGGGCAACTTTCAGAAATATCGGATAGCTAGGTTTATCCCCTGTCAGCTCCGCCCGCGCTTCGGCAATGCGGCCCAAAAGCTCATCCATGGCACTTTCATTTTGGAGATCCCGCAGTCCCGGTGTGTTTGGCGAGCTAATATTAATCGTGAAATAATCAGATAAACCCCAGAGCGCCTTTAGACCTTTCACGTAATCTTCAACACGGTCAGCACTATCCTTATTTGCGCCCAAATTAGCGCCGACAATACCCGTTTTACCCTGCCTTGCGGTCAGGCGCGATTTAAAATCATCCAAGCCGCCATTATTAAAGCCCATACGATTTATCACAGCGGCGTCTTCCGTGAGGCGAAAGAGACGCGGTTTGGGGTTCCCCGTTTGAGGGCGCGGCGTGACTGTCCCGCATTCAACATATCCAAATCCTGCCGCGAGCATCGCATCCGGCACATGGCAATCCTTATCAAATCCTGCGGCCAGACCTACAGGGTTGGGTAAGGTGAGGCCACCCACATGGGTAATTAAGGCAGGTGAGGCCGTCTTAACAGCAACAGGCCCCAATCCGGCCCTTAGCGCTTTAATCGTTGTTTTATGCGCGGCTTCGGCGGGAAGCATGCGCATCCCGGCTGTTCCCATTTTGTAAAAAAGTGACATGAAAGGGCTGGCCTTATTCCGTTATTAAATCTGCTACCGCATATCGTCCGTTGGCATCTGGTGACAAGAGCCAGTGTTGCGCCACTGCGCTGAGCGGCAGCGTCCCGTAAATATGGGGGAACTCCGCGCCCCCTCGGGAGACTTCCCATTTCACATTATCGGATATATGCGCCAATTTTATAGCCGCCAATATGACAACATCACCCTGTGTATAATGTTTGTTCAGCGTGCCCTGTAATTGATCTGCGGTAGACATATGGATAAATCCGTCGCGTTGGTCATGAACGCTTCCATTAAAATGACCGTCCTGCTGAAGCTGGGCCCATTCGGACTGGCGCAGTACTTTATAAATTATGACGTCTTGCATCTTGTTCTCATCTTTTAACCTATTGCACAACAATAGAGCAGATTCGATTTTATCGCGCACATAAAATGACCTTTACCCCATGTTTTTACGAACAAGCCCTCTCCCGACTCGCGGAAAATTGGCCGTGCTCTCAATACACCCATACGAATAATTTAAGGAAGGGAAATCCTATGCGTAAAATCGCAAAAATAATGGGCGGAGCGGCACTTTTGAGTGCACTCCCAATGATGGCTTGGGGACAAGATGCCCCTACGCTTGAAAGTTTGGCAGCTAATGACGCCTTTGTCTTTAATACACTGCTCTTTTTAATAGGCGGATTTTTGGTCATGTGGATGGCCGCCGGCTTTGCCATGCTCGAAGCAGGTCTCGTGCGCACTAAAAATGTGTCCATGCAGTGTCTTAAGAATATCAGCCTTTATTCAGTAGCGGGCCTCATGTTTTGGGTTGTCGGTTATAATCTAATGTATGGCGGCGGAACATTCTTCGGAACCATTAGCGTCATGAGCTTCACTCCAGAAGATGCTGCAACAGGATACTCATCCTATTCTGATTGGTTCTTCCAAATGGTCTTCTGTGCCACAACAGCCTCTATCGTATCCGGTACGGTGGCTGAGCGTATTAAATTCTGGCCTTTCATCATCTTCACGGTCTTTTTGACAGGTATTATCTATCCTATCGTCGGCTCATGGGAATGGGGCGGCGGCTATCTCGACAGCAAATGGGGCTTCTCTGATTTTGCGGGATCAACACTCGTTCACTCAACAGGGGGTTGGGCGGCTTTAATTGGCGCTATCATCCTCAGAGCTCGTAAAGGCAAATATGTAGACGGCAAAGTGAATCCTATCCCAGGTTCAAATATGCCTTTGGCAACGCTCGGCGTCTTTATTCTATGGCTTGGTTGGTTCGGCTTTAACGGCGCGTCACAACTCGCTATGGGTACAATTGCTGACTCAGACTCTATTGCAAAAATCTTTGTAAACACAAATATGGCGGCTGTCGCTGGTGTCTTGGTTGCCATCATTTACACACAGCTACGTTACAAGAAGATTGATCTGACGATGGCGCTTAACGGCGCACTTGCTGGCCTCGTCGCTATCACGGCCGAGCCCCTAACGCCTAGCGTACCCGCAGCCCTTCTGATTGGCGGCGCAGGGTCACTTCTGGCTTGCTTAACCGTACCGCTTCTTGACAAGCTTAAGATCGATGACGTGGTTGGCGCAATTCCAGTTCACTTGGTCGCCGGTATCTTCGGCACCTTGATTGTTCCGGCGACAAATGGCGATGCGTCATTCGTTGGGCAGCTAGTCGGCGTTATTATGGTCGGTGTCTTTGTCTCAGTTGTCTCGGCGATTATTTGGACAGCTCTGAAAGTTATAATGGGCATCCGCGTCAGTGACGAAGAAGAATATGACGGATTGGATAGCCACGAAGTTGGCATCGCGTCTTACCCAGAATTTGTGAACGGCTAAGCCGTACACGACAAGATTTGGTGAGGCGCTAAAAAGCGCCCACCGCACAATCTTTCCCCTCGCGCTTAGAGCGTTCTGTTTTGAATAAAACAAACGCGGATAGATGCGAATAACTCCCCCGGCGATGCACATCATATGTGCAAAGTCGGGGTTTTTTCGTTCAATATTTAGGCGCGGCTTATTCATCCCCAAATGCAATACAACGCTGACTCCCGCCTCTGCCCCCCATGTATTAGCGCGATGCACATAAATAATCGCGAGGGGAATCGCTATGAAAAGACTATCTAGAGCCGTATTCGGCTTAACAGCGGCCATGGCCGCATCATCCACAGCCTTTGCGCAAGACGCAGCTGTTAACTCAGGCGACACAGCTTGGATTTTAACCGCCACAGCCCTTGTGCTGTTCATGTCTCTGCCTGGTTTGGCTCTATTTTATGGCGGTCTTGTACGCGCCAAAAACTATCTTTCTGTATTGATGAAAATCTACGCCATTGCAGCACTTGCCTCGATCATTTGGGTCATTGCAGGCTATTCTATCGCCTTCGGGTCAGGAAATGGCTGGTGGGGCGGATTGGATAATCTGTTCCTCAAAAGCCTCGGACGCGACGCAGTTAGCGGCACAATTCCTGAATCCGTTTTCCTCGCCTTTCAAATGACATTTGCGGTGATCACGCCGGGCCTTATTGTTGGGGCTTTTGTTGAGCGCGTGAAATTTCTGCCCGTACTGTTATTTACGGCGCTTTGGCTGTTAATTGTCTATGCGCCTGTTACAAATTGGATTTGGGGCGGCGGATGGCTTGCTGAAAAAGGCCTTGTAGACTTCGCGGGCGGCCTGGTCGTTCACGCCACAGCCGGTATTTCAGCGCTGGTCTATGTTATCATGCTTGGCAAACGCAAAGGCTTTCCACATGAGCTCGCCGTGCCTCACCGTCCGGCTGTCGTCATGATTGGTGCCTCTATGCTCTGGGTCGGGTGGTTCGGCTTTAATGGCGGCTCACAGCTCGCAGCTGATGGCGGGGCGGGCATGGCGCTGCTTGTCACGCATATTTCAGCCTCAGTCGGCACATTAGTCTGGGTCGCTATTGAAGCGATCACGAATAAGAAACCGACACTTGTTGGCGCAGCTACAGGCACGATTGCGGGCCTTGCGACTGTAACCCCTGCGGCAGGCGTGCTCGGCCCCGGCGGTGCCTTGCTTATCGGCTTTGCCGGCGGCGTGCTATGCTATGCAGCCGTTCACCTTATCCGTGTGAAGCTGAAAATTGATGACAGTCTTGACGTCTTTGCAGTCCACGGCGTGGGCGGCATTCTCGGCATTTTGCTGTTGCCATTTCTATCCAGCACTGCGCTTGGCGGAACGGGTGATGGCGACTTTATGGTTCAGCTCACAGGCACAGCCGCAGTTGTCGCATGGTCAGCTATTGCCAGTGCGATCATTCTTGCCATTCTAAAATTCACGCTCGGCCTACGCGTCACTGAAGAGCAGGAATATGAAGGTCTCGACATCAGCCTTCACGGTGAAAGCGCTTATAATTAGATGAGGTGTTCCCGGAAAGCCTAAGGCTTATCCGGGATCTCCTACGGCACACTTGCTCTTAAACGCGGGAGATCCCGGATATTTGGCACCGCCAAATTCTGAGAACATTTCATTTGACGCATTAGGAATATTTACCTAAGTAATTTCCAACATGTTTTCGCATCGAGATATCTGGGCCGCATTGGACCGCTTGGCTGTGCATTTGTCCACTTCACCCTCGGGCCTCGCCAAACAAGCGGGACTTGACCCGACGACCTTTAATAAGTCCAAACGCACATCAGGTTCCAAAGATCGCTGGCCTTCAACCGAGAGCCTGTCCAAAGTCCTCGGCGTTGTCGGGATGAGTTTTGAAGACTTTGCCCGCTTTGCCGATAACGCGCCCAATAATGGCCCCGCCATTCCCGTCATCGGTTTGGCACAAGCGGGGGATGAAGGCTTCTTTGACGATAGCGGCTTTCCCAAAGGCGGCGGATGGGATGATGTGCGTGTGCCGGGCCTGCAAAGCGGCGGCGTCTATGCCCTGCAAATAGCCGGCGATAGCATGGCCCCTGTCCTGCGCGCAGGCGACCGCATCTTAGTCGCACCAAACGAGTCTGTGCGTAAAGGCGACCGCGTCGTCGTCAAGACTATTGACGGCGAAGTCATGGCCAAAGAGCTCTATAAACAGACCGCGCATAAGATTGAACTCATCTCGCTTAATCCTGAATATGATGACAGGGTGCTATCGAAGAAGGATGTGCATTGGATGGCACGAATTGTTTGGGTGTCGCAGTAGGGGGATTTTTCATCTTTAAAGTATTGCCGCATCTTCCATCTTATAGCCCTTCTGCTGTTCCTTTTCCATCAGATGGAGATGGACATCATAAAGAAGGTTATGTAGTTGAGTTCAAAGACCAAGAGGGGAATAGTTGGGTCGGCAACTTTCAAAAAGGCTTCACCTCTTATTGTGATACATTTGGCGAATTAGGAGACGGCATCGTATTCGTCGTAGCGGGTGGCACTGGTTACACAATAGATATCAACTCAAGAAAATGCTTGGATGAAACTGGAGCCGCTATTGATTGGTGCTTAGCTATCCCAAATCAATCAATCTTGGTGATTTCCCATGGTGTTGATTTTGAGGCGATTGATAAAAATGGACGTATTTGGGTTTCAGACCGAATTTCGTGGGATGGTTTTACTGACCTCTCCTTTGATGGAAAGAAAATTCATGGGGCGTCCTATTCTCCAATAGATGACTGCCATCATGATTTTCAACTCGATATTACAGATGGCTCCTTTGAGGGCGGTTCATTTAACGGCCCCTAACACCTCACTCCATTGATTGTCATACTACTGGCTACCTCCCCCAAACCCGTTCATCCCCGCGTAGGCGGGGACCCAGTGGAGAAAGAGTTAATGAGGGACAAACTGAAATTGGCTAGGGTCATAACCATTTGCAATTAAAGCAAATCGTAAAAGCTTGCAGTTTTTAACTGGGTCCCCGCCTGCGCGGGGATGAATGGAGGGATAAGGAATAGCCGTCACTCCAACGGTTCCCCATCCAGAAACCACTCCGCTAATTTCTTCACCCGCTTATCATCAACATAGGCTGCTAGCACTTTTGCGGCTTTGCTTTGTACCTTACGGTAGAGGTCATCATTAGCGGGCATGGTGGCGACCGCTTCTAATATCGGCGCCACCTGCGGGCCATAAGCCTCCACGTCGAGGACTAAGAGTGAGAGCGCGTAATTCGTCTCAATCAGCACATCATTGGGGGCCGCCGCCCGAGCCTCGGCATAGAGCCGTTCGCCTTCCGCCAGAGACGCGCCGAACCATTTACCGCCATTCTTTTCGCCCGTCTTTCGGATAACGCCCAGATGCCATGCACCCTCCAGCGCTAAGCCCTTCGGGTCTTCAGGATAGGCTGCGCGAAAGCCTTGTATCTTAGCGAGGGTTTTGCTCGGCAGCTTCTTACGCCACGCCGTGATATCCCCGCTGGTGCGCGTCACAAACCCATCGGCGAGCGCATATTGCAATTTCGCATTATAAAGCGACGGGTCGAGCGCGAGGGCCTTCTCTGACAGCTCCCGCGCCTCTTTGGACTTTTTATTTAATTTACTGACTTCCCCCAAGAGGATTTGCGCCGAGAGGCTTTCCGCCGCGAGGGCATAGCCTTCCGCCGTATCGAGGTTTTGCGCGATTTGGCGGGCGGTTTCATAGTCACCCGCAGTGATAAGATCGCGCACTTCGTCGGCGGAATTACCCCAAGCGGGAGACGCGAATAACAGGGCCGCAATGAGAAACGCTTTCCACATAGGCAAAGTGTATCACATGACGCGGTTTCGGGAAATTAAAATGACATGCACAGAATTATTATCACCCGGCTTGTCCGGGTTACCCATGTGAAAGCCTTAAAATGTTGCACCGCTGTCACATGGGTCACCGCAATAAGTGCGGTGATGACAACAATTAGGAGAGCCCGCTAACCCATATTCCCGTCAAGCGCGTCTTCAATCAGTGCCGCCGTTTCGTCGGGCCCGTAAATGGCGACGAATGACCCGAAGCGCGGGCCTTGGCTTTGGCCCAAACAGACCTCGTAAATCGCTTTGAACCAATTGCGTAGGTTCTCAAATTCGTGGTCTTTACCGACTGAGAAAATCAGCGTTTGCAGCGCTTCGCCATCCGCTTTCTCGGCGTCGTCCACCGCTTTCAACCGCCCGACCAAATCGGTCAGCGCCGCGCGTTCCTGATCGGTTGGCTCGCGATACTCCTTATTAGGTTTCACAAAGTCCTGATAATAGCGCACGGCATAGCCCGCCAAATCATCTAGCGCTGGATTATCCGCAGGGTTCGCCTCAGGCGCATAGCGCTGAATAAAGCCCCAGAGAATATCCTTATCCGACGCATTGGCCGCGCTCACCAAATTCAGCAGCAGCGCAAAGGACACAGGCGGAATAAAGCTCGGCGGGTTACCATTATGGATATGCCAAACGGGATTATTGGCCCGCGCTTTCTCGTCCTGTTTGTCCCACGCCGCGAGATGCTGAAAATACTCATCGACATTTTTCGGAATGACATCGAAATAGAGCTTCTTGGCCGCGCGAGGCTTGGCGAAATTAAACAGCGATAAGCTCTCTTGCGGGGCGTATTTCAGCCAATCTTCCACCGCAATCCCATTGCCTTTGGACTTAGAAATCTTCTCGCCTTTTTCATCGAGGAACAGCTCATAGACATATTGCACAGGTTGTTGCCCGCCCAAAATCTTACAAATCCGCGAATAGATCGGCGCATTGTCCTGATGGTCTTTGCCAAACATTTCAAAGTCCACACCGAGGGCTGCCCAGCGCATGCCAAAATCCGGCTTCCATTGCAGCTTCACATGTCCGCCCGTGACGGGGAGCGTGACCTCGGAGCCATCCTCATCATCAAATGTAATCGTCCCGGCCTTAGCATCAACGGATGTCATCGGCACATAAAGCACCCGGCCAGAGCTTGGCGAGATCGGCAAAAATGGCGAGTAAGTCGCGCGGCGTTCCTCACCGAGTGTCGGGAGCATCACCGCCATGATGTCATCAAATGTCTCCAGCGCCTTTAAGAGCCACGGATCATAACGCCCCGAGCGGTAAAGCTCCGTCGCCGAGGCAAATTCATAATCAAAACCGAAACTATCCAAAAAGGCACAGAGCCGTGCATTCATATGCGCGCCGTAACTTGCGTGTGTGCCAAAAGGGTCGGGCACATCGGTGAGCGGCTTTTGCAGATATTCCTCAAGGCTCTCAGGGTTGGGCACAGTCGGCGGCACTTTGCGCATCCCGTCCATATCATCGGACACACAGATAAGTTTGGTCGGCACTTTCCCCTCGGTCAGGGCGATAAAGGCATTCATCACCATCGTCGTGCGCACCACCTCGCCAAAGGTGCCAATATGCGGCAAGCCCGACGGCCCATAACCCGTCTCAAACACCACAGGAGCCTCCCCGCGCTCTATGCCGCGTTTCTTCTCAATATCGAGCCGTTTGAGAATCTGCCGCGCCTGTTCAAAAGGCCAAGCTTTCGCGCTCATATATGTGTCGTTGGGCATGGGAATATCCGCATTGAGTTTATGCGCGGGATGTAGTCGGTGCGGCGGGTGGGGTCAATGGGGTGGGTTTGTTGCGCCAATTTATGAGAAACCAATATGAGTAGTTCAAAATTTTCACCCGAGGCACTTGTATTTGATTTTGAGGGTTTCTATATTGATTACGCAAATCGATCCTATTGGTCTGCAGTTACATTGATAAATTAGTGCCTACTGCACCAGTAGTGTCGATTTGATTTACTTAAAACTTTTTTGAGGAAAAATCAAAATGACTAACACTGAAACCACTATGCCGACTAAATCGGCAGACATTACTCCTAATGCCGCTAAGCTTTATAGCTCGTTGCGACAGTTGGATTACACTAGCACCACAGCAATCTGCGATTTGGTAGATAATTCAATTGATGCGGGAGCTTCATCCATACATGTAGATGTATTTGCTGAAGGCAAAACTAATATATGTCAAATTCAAGTTGCTGATAATGGCTCGGGGATGTCTGGACCTAAATTAGCTGAATCTATGAAATTAGGCTCAGCCTCCGAAAAAGATCATGACCATCACATGTATCTTGGTCGTTATGGTATGGGCATGATAACGGCCCCATTGTCAATTGGACGTGAGTTGACAGTTGAATCGCTGCAGAACGAAACTATACATCAGGCAATTCTTGACTATGAAGCCGTTTTGGAAAGCAATAAGTTTGTTATTCCATTGAAAGTAATTCGCGGAACAAACGCTAAAGAATTTCTTGATGACTTTCATAACGCTTTCCCCGATGCTGAATCAGGTACTATCGTTACCATTGATAAGGTTGACCGCTGGGCATGGACACGCCTTAGTGCAAGTGAAGATAATCTTGTAAAAGTCCTTGGGCAAACTTTCCGCAAATTTATTCAAGGTGGAAATGAAGCTCGCGTAAAAATTTACGTTAACGGCGAATTGATCGTGCCTATTGACCCAATTTTCGACCACAACCCTCAACTTCTCGATGAGGAAACCTTTGAAGTCCATGGGGAGGAAGTAACCATGCGGCTTTTTGAGTTGGAAGACTATGGTCGAACAGGGAACAGAGACCGCCAATTAAATATTCCCAATCAAGGCTTTTATGTGCTCCGTAACAACCGTGAAATCGCAGCAGGTGTTCACTTGAAACTATTCGCTAAGCACAATGATTATAACCGTTTTCGTGCAGAGTTCTCATATCCAGGTTCTTTAGATGAATTTTTCAATTCAGGTTTTACAAAGCAACGTATAGAGGCAATTGGTGATCAAAGTCTCAGTGATAAAATCAAAAAATTCCTCAACCCTCAACTTAATTCATTGAAAAAAAAGGCAAAACTTAAACGCCGTAAAAACCGAGCAGATGTAGGTCATTTTTCCAAGGCTGGAAAAAATATCGAAAAGCGGGGTAACTTAATTACATGGCCACCATCAGAATCGGACGCAACAGTTAAAGCGAAAGCGGTTCGATTCGAGACTGAGAATAATAGTGACTTTGCACCGCTTTATGACTGCACGGTTGACGGGAAAACGGTTGTTATTATCTGGAATGAAGACCATCCATTTTATCAGCAAGTCATTTCAGCCTACAGCGACGATCCAGATATCGTCCATCCGATCTGTTACTATATATTCGCACTCGCAAATGCGGAACTAAAATCAGAGCCAGATAGCCAAAAACAAATTATACTTGCAAACAATCGCAGTGAAACTTCATTAGATTTAAGAACGCTAATGCACTCATCTTAATTAATTTTGAGAGCCAGATTACTGGCTCTCATTTTCTAAAGCCTCCCCCTCCCCAATCATCCCCGCGTAGGCGGGGACCCAGTTATGGGCTTTCTTATCGGGGGAGAGCTTGTCATTGCGATGGTCATGGCCTTTGGTTTTTACAGCTCTGTGGCGGGAGGTTGGTTCTCTGCTGGGTCCCCGCCTACGCGGGGATGATAGGAGAAAAAGAAGCGGGGGTGATAGGAGAAGGAGGGGCGGGGATGACGGGAGAAAGGGGGGCTTGTAATCGCGATTATTGCAATATATGTTCACTTAATGTTCTACACCTACATTGTCGCCAGCAAACGTAATGGCACCCTCTATACGGGGCAGACGAATGATATTTGCCGCCGTGCCGAAGAACATCGCTTGGGGATATTTCCGGGGTTCCCGCAAGAGCATCATTGTATCTATCTGGTTTGGTATGAAGAGCACCCTACGCGCCAAGCCGCCTTTATCCGTGAGCGGCGGATTAAGAAATGGGAGCGGGCGTGGAAGCTATCCATGATAGAGGCGGTTAATCCTTTGTGGTTGGATTTGGGGCTATGTCCGATGTGGCCTTTGCCTGACAAGCGGGTTTATCCTGAGATTTGGGATAATGCCCTGGCTACGGCTGTTCCTCGATAAGTTCGTTCACTGCTGGGTCCCCGCTAATGCGTTTTTTCAAAACGCTCGGCGGGGATGAATGGAGAAGAAGGCGGGAATGATGAGAAGGGAGGTCAATCCTAAAGAATAACCCCCAAAACCTCCACGATTACTGCAATCGTCAGAGATGTATGCTCCCCCTCCCGCTTTGCCCCTATATTCAGACTCGTTCCTCTTCTTGGGACAGGCAAGCGTACGTTGGCTGGCTTGGGAGAGGACGGTGTTTGTAGGTTTGTGTTTTGCCTATGGCAGAATACATAACGTTCTAGGCGTAACGCCCTAGGACAGCCTGCCGAAGGTGAGCTGCGGGACTATGGTCCGCTCGGCCCTTCGCATAAAGACATCGCCGCGCGGTTTTTGGCCGCGTAAAACATATATTTTTGACGTCTGAGGTTTTTCCTTCGCCGTCAAAGCCGCGCGGACCGTCCCACATTTTGTGGCAGGTTAGACTTAGCTGACCCCTCGATGGGCAGCCGCAACATTCGCGTGGGACAAAAGCAAATATGCACGACCCTCACTCACGTCGTTTGGTCGGTACTTCATTGCAATCGAGGCTCTGCATTGATTACGGGCATTTCGCGCCCCAAAATCAGAGGCTCTCTATGGGTTGAATAGGCCTTGGCATTTACCCCGATTACGTTATGTTATGCGTTCAAACTGGCCGCTCCGCGTGAGGGGCCTTTTTCTACAGATTATAAGCAGGCTGAAAAGATGAGACTTTCTATTGAACGCGCCGCGCTTTTAAAAGCGCTCGGACATGTGCAAAATGTTGTGGAGCGCCGCAATACGATTCCGATCCTGTCCAATGTGTTGATGAGTGCCGAGGGCGGCAAGGTCACTTTGGTCGCAACGGATTTGGATATTGAAATATCCGAAGACACCGCCGCAGATGTCGGCGCGCCGGGGCAGATTACGGCCCCCGCTCATACGCTTTATGATATTGCGCGAAAGCTCCCCGATGGGGCGCAAGTGTCTTTGCAGATTAACGCCGATGACCGCTTGGATGTCGATGCGGGCCGCTCGCATTTTACGCTCCCGCTACTGCCGTCTGGGGATTTTCCGAAAATGACAGCGGATGGTTTTACGCATAATTTCGTGCTGAAAGCGCCAGAGCTGCGCCGCTTAATCGACAAAACCCGCTTTGCAATTTCGACCGAGGAAACGCGCTATTATTTGAACGGAATTTATTGCCATGCCCATGATGGGGCGTTGCGCGCGGTTGCCACAGATGGGCACCGCTTGGCGCTGGCCGAGATGGACCTCCCTGCGGGGGCCGAAGGCCTGCCCGGCGTGATTATCCCGCGTAAAACTGTGGCGGAAATTCGCCGCTTAATCGATGGCGGTGAGGCTGATGTTGCGATTTCTGTTTCTGAGGCGAAAATTCGTTTCCATTATGGCTCAGCGGTGCTGACTTCCAAGCTGATTGACGGAACCTTCCCCGATTATGAGCGCGTCATTCCTAAAGGAAATGAGAAAGAGCTAACCATCGACAACAAAGTCTTTGCCGATGCGGTGGACCGCGTGGCCACGATTTCCGCCGAGAAATCTCGCTCGGTCAAAGTCACGCTGTCCCAAGATAATTTGGCGCTGACGGTGAATAATCCTGAGAGCGGAAACGCCCATGAAGAATTGATGGTGGATTACAGCGCCGACCCGCTAGAGATTGGCTTTAACGCGAAATATTTGCTCGATGTAGCGAACCAGATTGAGGGTCGCGACGCGACCTTCTTCCTTGATAGTCCCGCCTCTCCCGCTTTGGTCAAAGACGCAGAAGATCCCGGCGCGCTCTTTGTGCTGATGCCGCTGCGCGTCTAAAATTCGGGCGTGGTGTGTCCCATATAGCCTCACTGCGCCTGACGGATTTTCGCTCTTACGCCTCGCTTGATATTGCGCTTTCGGGCGCACCCGTTGTGCTATACGGCCCGAACGGCGCGGGGAAAACAAACCTTTTAGAGGCCGTCTCTTTCCTCTCGCCCGGACGTGGATTACGCCGCGCCAAGATGGAAGACCTTGCGCGGAGGTCTGGAGACACTGCCGCCGCGGCTTGGGGGATAAATGCTGAGGTCGATGATACGCGCGTCTCAGTCGGGCAAGTCCCGGAATATCCCAAGCGGCGCATTGTACGGCTCGACGGAAAAAATGCGAGCGGAACACAGCTTGCACAGCTCTTAACGCTGATGTGGCTCACCCCTGCCCAAGACAGGCTCTTTACCGGACCGGCGTCGGATCGCCGCAAATTCATGGACCGTTTCTCTCTGGTGCATGCCCCCTCTCATGGCATGGCGAGCCTGCGATATGAGAAGACGCGCTCTGAACGTAACCGCCTGCTTTCGGACGGCATCACTGACAGAGGATGGTATGAAGCCCTTGAAGCCGACATGGCCACACAAGGCGCGCATGTCGCTCAGGCCCGCGCGATGACGGTCACGCGGCTCGTGGACGAAATCGAAGCGCGTGCTGCCGCGAAAGAAGATGACGTCTTCCCAAAGGCCATCCTCGCGCTAGAAGGCGAAGCCGAAGAGCAGTTTCAAAGCGGCCTGAGCTTTGAGGATGTGGAAAACTATATCTGCGAAACGCTTGCTGCTGACCGTCCCCTTGATCAACGCGCGGGGCGGACCTTGCGCGGGGTGCATAAATCAGACTTGCGGGTACGTCATGCTGAGAAAAATATGCCTGCCGAGGATTGCTCGACGGGGGAGCAGAAAGCGCTGCTGATTGGCCTGACCCTCGCCCATGCCCGCGCGCAATCGGATAAAAAACCTATTCTGCTGCTAGATGAAGTCGCCGCGCATCTGGACATAGACCGCCGCGCCGCGCTGATTGAAGAGCTTATCGCGCTGGGCACGCAAATATTTATGACGGGGACGGATGCGTCGCTTTTCGAGGCGTTTAATGGCCGCGCCCAAATGTTCGAAGTGCGCGAAGGGTCCGTGTCTGAAAAAACAGGCCCCTAAAATAGAAATGGTCCGTTACTCGAAAGTAACGGACCGACGATACCGAAACGGGGCGCAATGTCCGGTACCGAAATAGAGCCCCCAGAGCCCTAGTGTTCAGTATTCCAATGCGTAGCAGGTTACTATGCCTCGCTACATGAATGTATCTTGAACAAATTTTTCGTACCTATTTTCACGGCACTCACATAACTCTGTTCATACGTTTTCAACCTTTCCCCTAAGGGTCATTTGCATTAAACTTACCTAGGGAGAACGCTATGAAACCAGAAATAGTTGCAATATTGGGAATTTTTTTAGCATTTATTGTCGCTGAAATTTTGTTTACCAATTTCTTTAAGAAAAAGGACCAGAAGTCTAGTGATGGCGCTGTGGAGTTTTTCAGCACGGGTACGCTTCTCCTCCTGACCCAGCCTTTAATCATGGGAACCAGCTATGCCCTTGGCCTGATGTTTTTTCCGGAACTTCAAGACAAGCTATCCGGCTTGCATTTTCTTGCAGGGTTTGGCTTATTCCTGATCTTTGACGATCTAACACAATATTGGTGGCACCGCCTCTCGCATTCTGTTCCGTGGCTTTATAAACTACACCGTCCGCATCATAATGCGGAGTATATGAGCATTCGTCTCGTCTATCGGAATAATACGTTTTACTATGCCATGATGCCGGGATTATGGTTTTCAGGCGCTTTGATCTATCTTGGACTGGGGTGGGTTTATGCCGTTTACATAATAATGAAAATGACAATTATTTTTGGCGCTCATTCAGATCTGCCATGGGACAAAGCTCTATATAAGTCAAAATGGCTCTCGCCTCTTATGTGGGTCGTTGAGCGCACCATCAGCACTCCTGCCACGCATCACGCCCATCACGGCCGCCACAAAGCTGATGGCGTGACCCATTATAAAGGTAACTTTGGCAATATGCTGTTTCTCTGGGATATCATCTTTGGCACCGCCAAAATCACGCGTCGTTACCCGCCCGAATATGGCGTTGAAAACCTGCCAGAAACATCGCTGTTGGAGCAACTCATTTGGCCTGTCGTGCGCAAACATCCTCAGCCCAAAGACACTGTCTTGGATCCGGCGGAATAATCAACGCTGTAACAAACTCGGCAAATCTCCTGATTGTCCTGCCGCTTCTTTCATGAAAAAGGCCTGAGCCGGTTTAAAACGGTTCACCGCCGCCAGACCCACACGCCTTGCATGACGCAGCGGCCCCAAGCGGCTTGTAAAGAGACGGTTGAGCATATCCGTCGTCATACCCAGCATTTTATTGTCAAAATTTCGCCACGCTTCATAATCGCCAATGGCTGCGCCGCCCAAGTCAAGACCTGTTGATAAACTGCTCTCAACAACATCGGCTAGCGCCGCCGCGTCGCGCAATCCCATATTCAGGCCCTGCCCGGCTATCGGATGGATGGAATGGGCCGCGTCCCCAACTAACACAAGACGCTCATCCGTGTAACGCTCCGCCATCTGCAAGCTGAGCGGAAAAGCCTGCCGCGGCGCAGAGAGCTTTATCTCCCCTAGAAAGCCACCAATACGCCTCGCCAGCTCCGCCGTAAAAGCAGCTTCGTCCAACCCCATAGCCGCATCTACAGCCCGCGCTGCATCTGACCAAACGATTGAACAGCGCTGTCCCGTCAACGGTAATAGCGCCAAAGGGCCTCCCGCGAAAAAAATCTGATGCGCCACGCCATCATGCGTCAGCTCATGCTTGAACGTTGTGACAATTGCTTTCTGCTCATAGGCAAAACGCTGCACATCAATCCCCGCTTGTTGGCGAAGATTCGAGTTACGTCCGTCCGCCGCAACAAGCAAAGATGCAGTGAAGTTAGTTTTGTCTTTCAGCGTAACCGTTACGCCTTTAGGGGTTCGCACTGTTTTAAGAATTTCTACGGGGGCAAGCAGCCTAATATTTTTGCTATCTTGAACCTTTCGCAAGAGAGCCGGTCTTAAGCGGTTATTCTCCACCATATGACCTGTAGGGCCGCCCACATCCGTACTGTCAAAGTGCAGAGTCAAAGGCGAGACCTCACCCACAGCACCGTCTGCAATCAACATATCCGAAATGGGCTGAACATAGCCGCCAAGCGTTTCAGCAATACCCAAATGCTCAAACATAGCAAAACTACTCGCCGCAACAGCAGAGGCCCGTTCGTCCTGTGATGTTTCAGGCGAAGCCGCATCCAGAAGGCAAACCTTCGCGCCTTTATGCGCACAGGCCAAAGCAGAGCTAAGCCCAACGAGACCCGCGCCGACAACAATAATGTCAAAATCAGCATTCATAAGGTGAACTTAACGCGGAGCAGAAGCTTTTGCTATGGGGCGTTTTGGCTAAGGGGAGGAATGGGGATAGCGGAAATTAAAATAAGTATGTGTTATGATGTCGATTTAATTTTGTAGTATTTTAATTAAAGAATATCTGACTTGGTTATGACATTAGAGTTACAGAACCCACAGCATAAGAGCTATGACATTATCATCATAGGCGGGGCAATTATGGGCGCATCCACAGCCTGGTTTTTGTCTAAGAATAAGGACTTTAGAGGCTCTGTCTTAGTTGTTGAGCGCGACCCGACTTATGTAAATTCTTCGACTATGCACACGAATTCTTGCATGCGGCAGCAGTTTTCTACAGAGCTGAATGTTCACATTTCACAATTTGCTGCGGATTTTGTCAAAAATATCAGAGACCACATGGACGCAGATGATCTGGTGCCTGAACTTTCTATTCAAAACTTTGGTTATATGTATCTTGCTGACAATGACAACTTTGCCGATGTCTTGCGAGAGAGCCAGCAAGTTCAACTCAATGCAGGTGCTGAAACGCAACTTTTAAGCCCTGACCAAATTAAACTAAAATATCCATTTTATAATGTTGATGATATTGTTCTTGGTTCAATCAATTTACGTGATGAAGGGTATTGGGACGGCACGGCAGTCTTTGATGCGTGGCGGCGTCAATCACGCAAAGCTGGTGTCGAGTATATCGCAAATGAAGTTGTCAGCATGACGAAAAGTGCAAATGGCACGAAAGTGGAAAGCGTCACCCTTAAATCCGGTGAGGTCATAGCCTGTGGCAAGATGCTTAATGCCTCTGGCCCGCGCGCGGCTCGTACAGCCAAAATGGCCGGTATCGAAGTCCCCGTTGAGCCCCGTAAGCGTTACAGCTGGATATTCGCCGCTGAACAACCACTCGACCAAGACCTACCACTAACCATTGATCCGTCAGGCGTACATGTGCGCGAAAATGGCGGCGGGACGTATCAATGTGGTGCGCATTCTGACATTGACCCTGCCGTTGCCTATGATGACTTTACGATGGATTTCGACATTTGGGAAAGCCATGTCTGGCCCATCCTCGCCACGCGTATTCCGCAATTTGAAGCGATAAAAATCCAAAGTGAATGGGCGGGACATTACGCCTATAATACATTTGACCATAATGCTATTATGGGGCCGCATAATAACATTACGAATTTCTATTTCCTCAATGGTTTTTCTGGACATGGCTTACAGCAATCGCCGGCAATGGGGCGTGGGAGCGCAGAGATGCTGATTTATGGCGAATATAAGAGTTTGGATTTATCGCCTTTTAATTATAACCGTATTTCAACTAACACGCCAATAATTGAAAAAGCCGTTATTTGAGGCTCAAATCGCATAGATGAGAATATTATGAAACGTATAGTTTTAACGGGAGCCGCCGGACGCCTTGGATCTTATTTGCGTGAACCCCTAAGTCAATTAGCAGCGGAACTAATCTCTTCGGATATCGTTGATGATATCGGCAGCCTCTATCCTAATGAACGATATCAAAAGGCTGATGTGGCTGAGATGGATGATATCATGCCCCTGCTTAAAGACGCAGATATAGTCGTTCATTTCGGCGCTTATGTTGACGAAGGTCCATTTGAAAAATTACTCGGCCCGAATTTCATCGGGGCCTATAATATCTGGGAAGCAGCTTTTCAAAATGGGTTGAAGCGCGTGGTTTACGCCAGCTCGATCCACGCCGTTGGCATGTATCCCAAAAATGAGTTTATTGGCACTGACGTGCCTCATCGCCCTGATACTTTTTATGGATTGGCAAAATGTTTCGCCGAAGATTTAGGAAGTCTGTATTGGGATAAGCGCGGGCTTGAAAGCGTGCATATGCGCATTCTGTCTTGCGCCCAAGTCACCAACCCGCGTGCAGTCGGCTCATGGCTATCATATGATGATCTAATCCAGCTTGTCGAAAAATCTATCACCACACCTGTGACAGGGTTTAGCATTATTTACGGTGTTTCCAACAATGACCGCACGCCAGTGGATAATGCCAAGGCAAGCCATTTGGGCTACCGTCCCAAAGATAACGCCGAACAATTTGCCAAAGAGGTTTATGCGTCCAATCCTCCGCTCAACTCGCTGGATGTTGGGGATTATTGTCATGGTGGCCCCTTCGCGTCTATCGAACTCGGTCACGGTGCCATGGCAGGTATGAATATTGTCAACGATACAAAAAAAATCAGGGATTAGTAGCTTTTACCAATACCCCCTTTCAGGATAAAGCACCCACCCCGCCACACAAAACCCTTCCCTTCTTAACCTCATATTTACGTCCCGCCTTCAGACTTTGTTAGGATAAATTTAAAGAGGTTTAACAATGCCGCCAAGCGCTAGCGCAACTGATTATGACGCAGGATATGCCCATCAACTGATGGAAGACCTGAACATGTCAACGGGCAGTGCATTTAAGCGCGCTATAATCGCTCTCTTGCTCTGCGCTGTCGGGGGAACTGTCTTACTCGCTATTTTGTCCTATAACCCTTTTGATTCAACAGGTGACACAGCAGGTATTGGCCGCGTGCAAAACCTTTTGGGCGGACCGGGCGCAAAGCTATCCAATATCCTTTTACAGATATTAGGATGGGGTAGCATATTGGCAGCCGTGCTGACGCTTTTTGCTGGTATTCGCGGAATTTTCCGTCCTAAAACACAAATAACCAAATTAGAGACAGCACGGAATAGCTTTCTTTTCCTGGGCGCTGTGATCTTCGGTACGGCAACCTTATCAGCTTTTCCAATCCCGCAAAGCTGGCCCATGGCCGGAGGTTTGGGCGGTTGGGTCGGTGATAGCATTTATCTCAATATCAAAGGTGTTTTGGATCATTTCAATCTTCCGATCTCAGGACTCGTCGTTGCTTTTCTGACATTTATGGCCGCTGGATTTTGTCTGGGACGGTTTCTCAATATCGTCGCCAAAGACCTCATAGATATTTGGGACGCCGCAGGATTGGTCTGGGCCTATATTCGGATAGGTATCGATAAGATGGCGCTATTCGTGACCAAATTATTTAAGAAAAATTATGTTGAACCTCTGGGAGCGTCTGACTCTATTGATAATCTTTACAGAACGATTCCCGACACGCCCCAAGCGGCGAAGCCCAAAACAAAACGCGTCCGCAAAGCTAAAACCGTTGCGCCTCAACCCACAAAAGCTAAAGCCTCGGCTAAACCAAAGCCGAAAGCCAAACCCAAAAAGCCGCAATTTAATTTCCCCGAAGGCTCTGACTTTGTGTTGCCAGGCCTTGGTCTGTTAAAGGTCCCGCCGCCCCGCTCGGCGATAACTGATGAAGGTGCCCTGCGCCGCTCCTCTGATCAACTTCACAAGGTCATGGCGGATTACGGCATTGAAGGCGAAATGGGCGCCGTGCGTCCGGGACCCGTTGTAACGCTTTTTGAATTTGAACCTGCTCCCGGTGTTAAATCCCAACGTGTGATCAATCTGTCCGATGATATCGCGCGCAATATGTCCGCACAATCCGCCCGTATCGCTGTCGTACCGGGGCGGAATGCCATGGGCGTAGAAATGCCAAATCGGCGCCGCGAAACCGTCTGGCTACGGGACATGCTTGATTCAGAATTGTTCAAAACAACTGATATGGCTCTGCCGCTTATCCTCGGAGAAGATATTGGCGGTGCTCCGTTCATCACAGATCTATCAAAAATGCCCCACTTGCTGATTGCGGGTACGACGGGCTCGGGTAAGTCGGTCGGTGTGAATGCAATGATCCTCTCGCTCATGTACACTCTCACGCCGGAGCAGTGTAAGTTCATCATGATTGATCCGAAAATGCTTGAGCTGTCAGTTTATGATGGCGCGCCGCATTTGCTCGCGCCTGTTGTTACCGAGCCTAAAAAAGCGGTTGTGGCCCTGAAATGGACGGTGCGCGAGATGGAAGACCGCTACCGGAAAATGTCTAAAATGGGCGTTCGCAATATGGCCGGTTATAATGAAAAGGTTGCTGAGGCCAAAGCAAGCGGCGAGGTCATGACGCGGACTGTCATGACGGGTTATAATAAAGAAACAGGTGAGCCGGAATATGAGACCGAAGAGTTAAACTTTGAACCGATGCCCTTTATCGTCGTCATTATTGACGAGATGGCTGATCTGATGATGGTCGCGAAAAAAGATATTGAAGGCAGCGTACAGCGCCTTGCGCAAATGGCGCGGGCCGCTGGTATTCACATGATTATGGCGACTCAGCGCCCCTCTGTGGATGTGATTACAGGTACGATCAAAGCCAATTTCCCCACCCGTATCTCATTCCGTGTTGGTTCAAAAATAGATAGCCGCACCATTTTGGGCGAACAAGGCGCAGAGCAATTGCTCGGAAATGGTGATATGCTCTTTATGGGTACGGGCCGACCGCGCCGCCTCCACGGGCCATTTGTCAGTGACGGCGAAGTTGAGCAAATTGCAAACTTTGTCAAAGCCCAAGGCGCGCCAAGTTACCTTGAGGACATCACAACGGAACGCGAAGAAGGCCCAAGCGATCCCACAAAAGCGGGCGGCGGAAGCGAGGGCAACTCTCTCTTTGATCAGGCCGTCGCTATTGTGGCCAGAGACCGTAAAGCTTCCACCAGCTATATTCAGCGCAAGCTAAGCATCGGCTATAACCGCGCGGCGGATTTGATTGAACGCATGGAAACAGAAGGTATGATTGGTGAAGCCATGTCAGGCGGCAAGCGCGAAATTTTCCTCCCTGAGCAGGACGACCCGTTTTAGAGAGTGCTTAATTTCTGGCTTTAATTAGAGCCAAATGTGTAATCGGGCAAAGCCTTAAACGCTTTTTTCAGGGCCTTTCCCCATCCTGTGGAAATATGCCGAAAATATTTATCATCGCGCTTGATCCTCTGCTTATGCCCGATTTTAAGACTGTCTGTTTCATAAACCATAAGGTCGAGCGGTAAGCCCACTGACAAATTGGCTTTAATCGTAGAGTCAAATGAGACCAACAACAACTTAACCGCATCCTCAAAACTCATTTCGGGGTCTTGGGCACGCACTAATATAGGACGCCCATATTTGGTTTCACCGATTTGGAAAAAGGGCGTGTCCGTTTCGGCTTCTATAAAATTGCCTTCGGGGTAAATTAGAAAAAGTCGGGGCGGCATGCCTTTAATTTACCCACCCAAACCAATGTGGCGTTAAAGGACGCTTCTGCAGTTTGCCCTGTGAGTTCAACGGGTCGCCGCAACACATTGGCCAAACCGCTCGGCCGGTGTTTCGTAGTCGAGGGTCTTTCGGGGACGCTCGTTGAGAGCTCTAGCTATCCCATTTAATTTAGCTTGGCTATAGACGGAGAGATCGATGCCTTTGAGAAGGTATTGTCTGATGAGGCGATTGGTGTTCTCATTGCCACCACGTTGCCACGGACTATATGGATCGCAAAAGAAGAGGTAGATATCTGTCGCTACCGTAAACACTTTATGGGAAGACATCTCCATGCCTCGATCCCATGTCAGTGATTTGTAGAGTTCCTTGGGTGATTTCTTTGCGTGCTTGGTGAGGGCCGCAGTCACCTTGGCTGTTTCTTTGCCTGGGACTTTAACGAGCATGACATAGCGAGAATGACGCTCTACAAGTGTCGCGATAAAGTTCTGTTTTGACCCTGCAATCAGGTCGCCTTCCCAATGCCCTGGAACAGTTCGGCCTTCTACTTCTGCTGGCCGTTCACGTATGGAGACAGCTTCGGTTATCTGGCCTAAGCTATCTCGCTTGAGGCTGGCGTGGCGTGAACGCCTGATGGTCCGGCGGCTAGCGCGTAAGTGAGCCATGAGTTCTTTCTTTAGTACACCGCGTGCCTGTACATATAGACTTCGATATATAGTCTCATGCGATACGTGCTTTGGCGTCTCTCCTGGATACGTTCTCTTTAACCATCCTGCTATCTGCTGCGGTGACCATTTCTTTTGCAGTTTACGGGCAACAGTCTGCCTGAGGAAGGCGCTACGTGCAGCTTACACAATTTAGGACGACAGGCTCGTTCCCAAGCG
>NZ_AUAC01000010.1 GCF_000428525.1 Hellea balneolensis DSM 19091
ACGCGTGTAGATTATATCACTACCGCCAAGACCACGGATAATATCATCGCCATCACCGTTTTCAGTGTAAACATAATCATTGCCGTCAGTCGCCGTAATGTCATAGCTCTCAAACGCATTAATATTTATCCCAACAGTCGTCGTCGTGTAATATAGAGCATCATTTCCGTTACCAGTAGTGTCACTTTGAAGGCTAAAGCTGATACGGTCTAACGTCAGTCCATTCGGAGCCGCGCCGCTATAATCAAGAGTGAGGCGGTCTATGCCGCCAAGGCCATTTAGGTTAGTTGTCAAAAACCCTGCATCAATAACATCATCGCCCTCAGTAGGCTCGGTTGTATTGAATAAGGGCCCAATGACAGGTGCTTCATTGATCATATTGACGGTTAGATTAGGATATATGAATGCGTTCAGACCCATCTCAGAAATCAGATCTAAATTTTCAGCAAAAAGGTTATCAAAGTAAAACCGCAATATACGTCCCCAAAAGCAATCTATCTTAAGTCACTCTTATGCATAATTACGCCATCACTTCAACGGGCGAAACAATTTTAGAAATTATCGCGCTTAAGCTTGTGGATCCGTTTGGCGAGCTAGGCTAACCCTAAATCAAGGCATCCATATCAAAGACATCAATCGGATCACCTGCGAAGGCGTCTGGGACAGTGAGCGGCGCCGCGGCGGGCGGGGTTCCGCCAAAGTCGAAGTTAGAAGCATCAAGGTCGCTAAGGTTATGCCCAACGATGGTCAGCGTGTTGCCTCCGCCAAAGTTAAATATCACATTCGCGCCTGCATCAGAGCCCACAGCCTGCAGCTCGGCCCATGTATCAAAGGCTGGATCACCGCCGAGAATGTAAATCACTTCGTTTAATGTGAAGCCGCTTATAACATCTGCATCATTGCCATTTGTTGTATAGCCAAAGCTATCAACGCCAGCCCCGCCATTAAGACTGTCATTACCGGCCCCGCCGTCAATATAGTCATTCCCGCCATTGCCTAGCAGGACATCATCACCAGATGAGCCGCGCATGACATCATCAAAGCTTGTGCCTAAGACACGCTCAATAGAGACATAGGTATCACCCATAGCCTCGCCCGTCAGGCCAGATGCGGTCATATCAAAGCTAACCCCTGAGCTCAGGTTGAGATAATTGACCGTATCAAAGTCAGCGCCCCCGTCAAAGCTATCCGCGCCCGCTCCGCCATAGAAGAAGTCATTGCCGGCCCCGCCGCTCATAATGTCATCACCATCTTGGCCAAAGAGCACATCAACGCCGTCCCCGCCATTGATGGTATCATTGCCCTCACCGCCTAGGATACGGTCATTACCGCCCGCGCCATTGAGAATGTCATTACCGTCCTCACCATAAAGGCGGTTATTACCCGCATCACCTGTCAGGCTATCATCAAAATCGGAGCCAAAGACCCATTCAATGCTGTTAAAGCTATCACCCGCAGCCTCACCGCCCGTGCCGCTAGTCGCCAGGTCAAGCGTCACCCCTGCAGCCGCAGCCGTGTAATAGGCACTATCGATACCTGCACCGCCAATGAGCGTATCCGCGCCTTCCCCGCCAAAGAGACGGTCATTACCCGCTCCGCCGTCCAGCGTATCATCACCGTCCTCGCCGCGCAGCTCATTCACACTCGTATTACCTGTCAGGCTATCGTTGAAAACAGAGCCGTAAACCGCTTCAATACCAAAATAGGTATCACCTGCCGCGTCGCCCACTGTTCCGCTTGAAGAGAGAACAACCGTCACTGCAGAGGCCGCATTATCATATCTGGCGATATCAAAGCCTGTCCCGCCGTTCAGTTGGTCTGCTCCTGCCGAGCCATAAAGCGTATCATTGCCCTCTTGGCCGCGCTGGATATCATCCCCGTCCCCTCCATAGATACGGTCAACCCCGCCCCCGCCATTAATTGTGTCATTGCCGTCCTCGCCGTAAAAGAACTCATTGGCGTCAGAACCTGTGATGACGTCATTGAAATTGGATCCGTAAACGCGTTCAATAGATACAAAGCTATCGCCATATGCTTCGCCTATCGTTCCGCCACTTAGTAAGCTCAATGCAATGCCCGCAATAGAGTCTCTATAATCGGCACTATCCAAGCCCTCGCCACCATCTAATAAATCTGCACCAGCTCCCCCAATTAGTGTGTCTGCGCCTAAACCACCATATATTTCGTCATCACCACCCAGGCCGCTAATAATATCGTTACCATCAAATGCATTGATAACATCATTGTCCAAAGTGCCGGAACCTATGTCGTTCTGATCAGTAAAGTTTATGACAGGAGTTAATGTGCTAATGTCGTAATCTTCATCAGAGAAACGCAAATATTCGATAAAGATTACGCTATCGACACCGTCATCGCCTACATTATCTGTGATAGTGTAAGTCAATTCTATGGTATCAAAGGCGATCGAGTAATTTGAAAACTGTCCACTATAAACCGCATAATCCCTTCCTGATCCGCCATTAATGATATCATCACCCAACCCGCCAGTAATGAAGTCATTATCATTATCACCGCGAAGAACATCGTCTCCTGCGCCGCCATCGATTAAATCGATGCCTCTATAGCCACGAATTTCATTAGCAAAGGAATTTCCTGTTAGTGTGTCTTCCATCTGGGAGCCGCGTAAATCCTCCATGTTTGTAATGGTATCTCCGGTAGAAAAACCGCCAAATGCTGTGACACTTCCATCGTCATTTAATGTGAGGCTGACTCCTTCCGGATTGTCCGATGATGAATAATCGACGGAGTCTTTACCATCACCACCATCGATGAAATCAACCCCAGCTCCACCGAGAATTCTGTCGTTTCCTCCTTGTCCAAGAATTGTAGTAGCATTTGTGGTTCGAGACCAAATCGTGTCGTCACCATCTCCGCCTTCAACTCTTACTAAAGATGCATTTAAATCAATTCGGTCATCATAGTTTGTCCCTATAAGAGCTTCGATGTCTTCCCTACCTATGCTGTCACGGATATTTCCTGTATATACATCTTCGCCATCGCCCCAGATTTCTGAAGTTGAATCAGAATAATCTAATGTGTCAAATCCGTCGCCTCCGTACACATCATCTTCACCGCCAACAGCGAACATTATGTCATCTCCATCATCTCCATCTAATATGTCGTCACCCTCACCGCCGTACAGAATATCATTATCGTCCCCACCTGCTAATCTATCAGAACCGTTCCCACCATATATTATATCGTTGCCACTGTTACCTTGAAGCCAAAAGTCGTCACCATTACCCCCAAAAATTATGTCATTACCTTCATCGCCATAAATACGGTCAACGCCGTCACCTCCAACAAGCCTGTTGTCAAAATTGTTACCCCTAATGACATCATTGAATTGTGTTCCGATTACACCTTCAACATTAACAATGTAGTCGGCACCTGTTTCATCGGAGACTAACTCTCGATCTTCTAAATCGATGTCAATTTGTGATGCTGAATTTGAAAAATCGACAGTATCAAAACCATCTCCTCCATTGATTGTATCGCGCACTCCGTCATCATCAATGATGAACAAATCATCACCATTATTACCATCAAGATCATCGATGCCGGTTCCGCCAATCAACGTGTCATTATCATTTCCACCAATTAGTTGGTCAACGCCATCTCCACCCGAGAGATAATCATCACCATCTTTTCCAAGTAGAAGGTCATCGTCTGTTCCACCTTCAAGGACATCGCTGCCAAGTCCGCCATCAATTTCGTCATCGCCACTCCCACCATCGAGAGAGTCGTCACCATTTTCGCCCTCAATAACATCATTTCCATGCCCTCCGAGAATTCTATCATTCCCGTCGTCACCTTCTAACGTGTCGTTATCTCGTCCGCCATCAATGAAATCCTCGCCATCTCCACCACGAATAAAGTCTTCATCATCTCCTCCGTAAATTTGATCGTCACCCCCACGTCCACGAATGGTGTCATCACCATCTTCACCGTTGATGGTATTCTCAAAGTCATCTCCAAAGAGACGGTCATCATAGTCGGAACCTGTGATGTTTTCGATAGACGTTAGTGTGTCATGCCCTACATCTGCGGAGGAGCTAATTTCAAAACCTTCACCGTCTTCTAAATCTACTTCTACTCCACTATCCGCTAATGTATATTCAACAGTGTCTGAACCGTCGCCACCGTCGATGATGTCATCTCCATCATCGCCTCGAAGACGATCATTACCTTCATCTCCGGATAAAACATCATCTCCGTCACCGCCTCTCAGAAGGTCATTTCCTTCTCCTCCGATTATAAAGTCGACTCCATCGTAACCTCTCAGTGAGTCATCACCAGCCAGTCCCATAAGGATATTATTTTCATCATTTCCGTAGAGTCTGTCGTCAAAATAACTGCCGCCCAAGTGTTCGATTAACTCTATTGTCGTTCCCTCAACAGAATCACCTTCGACAGTCATGTCACGAAGATCAACTCTTACGTATTCAGTTGCATGATAGAAAAGAACAATATCGGAGTCGTTTCCTCCGTTAGCCAGATTTTGGCCATCCCCAAGAACAATAATGTCCTTTCCGCCGAACCCATAAATCGTATCCCCACCACCATATCCAACGAGCGTATTGTTTTCGTCTGACCCTGCGATGATGTCGGCAAAGTAGGAACCATAAACATTTTCAATAAAGAACAGGCTATCTCCACCTGACCCACCGGAAGAGGACCCAATAACATCATTATCATCGAAGTTTAAGTCTAGGAGGACGTTTACTCCAGATGTCGAGTCCAAATAACTTACAGTATCATTACCAAACCCTCCTTGTATTTGATCATCACCACCTCCGCCTTGAAGAAGGTCGTCCCCTTGTTGGCCGATCAAGTAATCATCACCGTGACTACCAATCAAAACATCGTTTTCTCGCCCGCCAATTAAAGATATTCCGTCTTGTGCACGATCTCTTACAGAAATGTATGAACTGACATCTGCATCCGCTTCGTAAGACATATTTGAGTCATCGTTACCATACTGAATTCGCGCATAAACTCGTGTAGATTGCGGTGTATTCCCATCTATATCATCTTCATCAACTTCGATTGCAAATCTGCCAACATCGATTCGTAAGTCACCTGAACTAAAGTCGTATAAGTCCTCTATTGTCAGAGAGTCATTACCGAAGGTGAAAACCACATCACCATTAGCTTGAATTACAGGGTCTGCAGTAAGATACCATTCGGGATCAAATTCTACTCTGTCACCGACTGAATCAGCGGCGCTATCATCAAGAATTGTATCATTCCCGTATCCACGGCCAAAAATAAATGTATCAGCACCTTGCCCGCCTTGAAGGAAATCATCTCCGCCTCGCCCATCCAAAACGTCGGATCCGACGCCGCCTTCCAAATAGTCTGAACTACTTCCTCCCGTAAGCGTATCATTGCCGTTGCCGCCGATTATAGCCAAACCATCATTACTCGCATCAAATATTGAAGGCTTAATATCGTCGTTATCTATCGAACCATATATTATGCGTCGACCATCTGTATCGTGTGGCGAAATAATGCCATCTGCTCTTAACCCCCCGACGATCAAACCTACTCCAAAAGCGATTCCTTGCAAATTATAAGGCAGAGAAAAATTTGAAGCGTGTTCGTTTACGTCATTTTGATAATCTTCATAAGTGTAAGCATATTGAGAGCTGGTTTCCCCAATATAGTTAAAGTCAACTGTTCGCCCTATCCCATATGGGTCGATATCTCTTTCAAGGACAGGATTTCCAATACGGGCCAATCCGTCAGTTGAGTCGAAGTCGAAGTTATCCGTTCCAAAAGGAGTTAAAGAATAGTTTTCAATATACCTCTGGCCGTCCGGATAGACTATAAATGCAACATCATCTGCTAAAGCAAAGGAGGTAGAATTATTTAAAAATATTCTTTCGTAGAAATCATCACTAGTGGCTCCAAAGTTATATTGCTTAACAATAATTCCGAAAAATGACAAATCCTCTGAAGAGTTTATTACCTCAGCTGAATTGGAGCCAAACTTAGATTGAATTTTCTCCAATATATGATCTCTCATTTCCAGTTTCGTATATCTACCAGCGTCGAGATTGATATCCAGATCCTTGGTTATCTTAAAAAAATACTCAACCAAGCTTGATTCTGAACCATATGCATAGCGGCCAGCTCCGTTAGACATATATTCATTAACGTCTATATCGATTGAATATGGGGATTGAGAGTTGATTATTGGAGGACGAATGTAGTCAGATGAGGCCAGATTATCTGGAAGTGAGTTCGTGCCATATAGATATTTGATCACTACTTCTTGTATAGTTGGGAGCGCCATAATTAAACCAGTGATTTAGTTCGTAATAGTTACTATCTATCGTGTTTTAAAATGTTCGTACAGAAAAATATATGTTCATCTAGTTTTATTGGTACAATTCTCTCACCCACAAATCGCCAGCTTCACTCACTTATCCCAACGAACGCCTCGATCATTGGCGCAGCGAACTTCATTCTTTTCAACTTGAGCAATGGCGCCTTCAATCGCGCCTGGGGGCAATAGGCTACATAGGCTACTTCCATTGGCGAGGGTAGAGGTATACTACGAGCAGGCATTCCAGCTTTTGTGCCTCGATGACGGGGTTAAAATTTCAGTGGCCGGTGATGCAGGTGATAACAATCGGATTTATCATTTCCCAAAACATGTAATTATTTTGGGGGCATTATTGGGGGCACTTTAATATTTGAATTAAAAATAATGATTATGAATCAATAGCTTAAAATTGAAATGCACTGCCGTGTGGGGCACCATTTTCTTAAAGTCGAAAGCTAATAAGTCTCTGATAAGACTTGTATTTTCCTTAAGAAACCTGTGCCTTCCTCAAAGTTGTTGACATTTTGGGCCACAAATTGGGTTACAAAATGGGCTACATTATGAGCGAGATGAGACACCTCGATCAATATCTGAAACAGCGCAAAGGCCGCTGGTATTACGTGCGCCGCGTCCCGCTGCGCTATGCGGAAGTCGATAAACGCAGGCTGATAAAGTCAGCGCTTAAGACATCCTCGCGGGAAGTCGCGCGTGTGCGGCGTGATGCGCTGGCAGAAGCGGATGATTTCTACTGGTCATCGCTTGCTACATCACAAGCGAACACTTCCAATAGCTCCGCTGTCTCTCGATACCGTGCGGCGAAGGCACGGGCCTTTGCGCGGGGTTATATCTACACGCCTGTCGAAGAGTTATCCGTGCAGAATGATATGTCAGAAGTCATTGATCGCTTACGCGCCTTGGAAAGCAGTCTGGGTACACGGCAAGCCGTACCAGAAACGGATGCTCTGCTCGGCACGGCTCCCAAGGCCTCTATCCCGATTAGCGAGGCCTTCGAGCTTTATTGCGATAAGATCAGTATTGGAGACCAAAAGGGTAAATCACCCGACCAGAGACGCAACTGGCGCAAGGTTAAAGCCCGCGCTGTTCAAAACTTCATCTGCCTGCGCGGCGACAAGCCTATGGCCGAGATTGACCGCGCAGATGGGCAGGCATTCTTTGAGTGGTGGGGCGCGAAAGTTGACCCGAAAGATGGCTCGCGGCCTCGCAGCGGCAATAGCGCCAATAAAGACCTGACAAACCTGCGCATCCTCTTTCGGTCATACTGGACCTATGAAGGCGAGCCCAAACGCGACAATCCTTTTGACGATCTGCGGTTCAAGAATGTCGTCTATAAAGACATTCCACCCTTCTCGGTCAATTGGCTGCAAAACAGAATTCTAGCCAAAGGCGCGCTCAACTCTCTGAATGAAGATGCACGCCTGATTGTCTATGCTCTGATTGAAACGGGCTGTCGTCCGAGTGAGATAGCGAACCTACGGCCAGAACATATCATTCTTGACCATGACGTGCCGCATTTGAAAATCAGGCCTACGGCAACCCGCAAGCTTAAGTCCAAATCCGCAAGGCGTGATATTCCGCTGCTAGGCGTATCGCTCGAAGCCATGACACAAAGGCCCAACGGTTTTCCACGTTACCGCGATAAAGGCTCACTCCTATCGCAAACTCTGATGAAACGCTTCAAAGCGGAAGGATTGTTCGAAACGCCAGACAACCGCATCTATTCCATTCGCCACGCCTTTGAAAAGCGGATGCTGGAAGCAGATATAGATTACGGCCTACGCTGCATTCTCATGGGCCATCATAATACGCGGCCAAGCTATGGCGATGGTGGCTCGCTAGAATATCGGCGAGATCAGATTGCGAAGTTTGCGATCCAGCACTCAATTTCGTAGGAGCGTTTTATTTATCAAAATCAACGGCTTCCAAATTCTCATAGGCGTTGGATTTTTTGAAAAATTCTGATAATTTTTTCGCCGACAAACTATGGTCCTCTAGAACTGTCTTGGCCCTGATACGCCACTCCATATCTCCTGCTTCGGTTAAATCAACTCTGAGAGATCGTATTTGAGACAATGCTTCTTTTGCCCAGATGATAAAATCATCTAATTTCCATATTGATACAGACTTTAAGGATGGCATACCGCCTTTATCAACCTTAGAAACTGGTGTGACGAGCACGGCAAACTTTTCTAGGCCTTTGGCTATTTCGATATTTTCTTCGATCCAAGCAGGATGAGAGCTTACTTGACGAGCTTTCGTCACCGAGAGCACTTTGTCTTCGCCTGCATTTGCATGGTCCTCGAAAACAAAACAGCGGCTCTTTGATATCCAATAGGGGTCCGGAGAGCCATGCACTTCAATATTGCCAGAATAAAAGCCTAACAATTTCCCAAGTTGTTCATGAGCATCTTCAAAATGCTCCATGTCGGTTAGTCCATTAAGAATTTTTGCTTCGAATTTCTCGTATCTTGCATCATGTTTGCTTCCAAAGCTCAATAAAATACTCTCTAAATTATCAATCTGAGTATTTAGGTCAGCGTCGTCTTGGCCTGCTTCGTCCGTATCATCCACAAGACCAATGTTTGATAAATCTGACAGCCAAGAGATTAGGTTTGACGCTTTTTTTGCCGATGTGAATTGCTCCCGAACCGCAGCCATTTGAGATATTTGTCCAGCATTGTGAGCCAAGAAAGCGGCGCTGCCACCCAGATAGTACCACAGACCCCGATAGCCTTTCAGCTCTGACCCGTTAAGAAGCCCAGATGACACCTTCTTTGCAGCCTCAAATGCTTCTTTGTAATCATGTTGCCACATAGCCTTCTGATAATCGATCTCATAGCCAACAATATTCTCTAGGCTATCTAAAGCTGGAAACGGTTTTTGGTCATACTTCTCAATGTCTTGAATTATCTCAGCATTCACCTCTTGCCATTCATCACTATGCTCAATGAAGAGATCGAAATTCTCATGGTGATCCTTCTTTTCAGCTTCCATCGAAGTTTCGATCCCAAAGTTTAACTCAGCTTGTAACTCCGAAGGGAAATGTTGAATAAGGCTTCTATTCGTAAGTTGATTTTGCAACTCTCTGCCCGTTACGAATACAGCTGAGTAGTCTTGTAGGGATCGTGTGCAACGACCAACAGCTTGCATAACGCGAGTTTGTATTCGTTCGCTAAATAAAATCCTTGCTCCCATTCGAGACATTATGAAGTTTTCTTGCGCGTTCATCGCTCTTGGAAGACCGTCTACACAAAGATACCGGCATTCATCATTCGGGAAGTCTACGCCGTCGTATCGATTTGCCATAACAACTGCGGCGTCATCTTTGTGCAAAAAGTCGTTCTTCGAATTTTCGATATCCCCAACACTTAATACGTTTTTCTCCCCAATCCGACTTTGTACTGCGGCGGCTATTCTACTGCATTCTTTGCCGCTCGGAGTAATAATCACGCCACGCCCGGCTTTTTGCAGCAAATCAAGTCTTAACTTGTCCGCCTCATCTGGCGTCATCGTCATTTCTGGAAAGACAAAAAACTTTCGACCTATGCCCTGCTTCTTGAAGTCCTCTGGCGTAGGTAGCCTGTAAATTTTCTTTCTTCCTGTAAGTCGTTCTAAATCTCCGCCGTTTCCTAAAGTGGCAGACATAAAAATGCGTTGCTTGGGATTAGAGAAAGCTTCTAAAGTCCATGTGGGTGGGATAAGAGGCCTTATTAGAATGGTATTGGACGAAAGATAAATCTGACACGCCTCTAAATGATCCATAATCATCAACCATGGAAACTTTTGGTCAGTTCCATAAATATGCACATTCATGACTTTTATGAGGTCATCTTTAACCTCTAAAAGCTTTGGAGTTGGTAATTTGTCATACCAACTAGCATCGGAATGGTTTGTCCATCGACCCGATAATCTCGCGTAATCTAGTATTGAAATCACTGGCTTCAAGCATGCGACAAGCGCATCGTGCAGAGGTTTGTGTTTTTCGTTGTGGACATCGATTTCGACGGACCATGTTTTTGCTACATAATTCTCCGATGCATGTGCATCATCTACAATGATTATATCCGCATCTTGGAAAAATGATTTTGCATTAAAAATGGCGCTGAAAGTTGTTACCGCTACAGACTTTCCAGTTTCGTAGGCTGTTACATCTTTGGCTGTGAAGTTTTTCTTGGTTCCAGTGAAAGCTACCATATTTATTTTATGGTCATCTTTTGCCTGCTTACACGTTTGGTTTACAAGTTGGATAGTGGGGCAAAGATAGACGACTTTCTCGCCAAATTTACGTCGCCGCCATTCGGCTATTAGGACGCCTACTAGCGTCTTCCCGCTACCCGTGGGTAATTGCATAGCTACATCAGGTTTGTTCAAGCCGGACTCTAGGTAGGTTTTCAGTATTTCTTCCTGATGCAACATTAGATCGGCGAACTTCCGTCCCGACAGGGACTTAAAAAGATCATAAGGTGTGTCAAAGACGGATGATGAGGTTATATTTCGTTTAAATGCCATCTGAGATAGATGGTACGATTCTCAGGTTTTTCAATAGCTATTTGTTTGTGCCCTTAGCACGGGCTGTGACCAGTTTCCTTCTATCCAGCGTTCAACTCGCCCACGCCGACTCTGCATGTCTGCCAACTCTCGTTCCAGCCGCTCAAACAAAGGCCAAACCGCATCGCCCTGTGTGTCAATGATCCGAGCAAGGACACCAAGCCCGTATTCTAAATCTTCGACCGTTAGAGTTTTATTCATCAAGCGGAGCTTCCGCTTCAACATCTGTTTGTCTTTTGACCTCTCCCGGCGCAGGCTTGTGCAATAGCTCCAATTCCTCTGCGGTAAAGAATGCGCTCTCGTCCGAATAGACATCGTCAAATGTTCCAAAAAGGCTCTTTGAAGTACGTTGAAGCCACGCCTTCAAATTCTCGACAAGATCATCGAATAGCTTATCGCCGCGCGCAATAGCGGCGGCCTTCTCTGCTTCTGGCAGCTGCGGAGTGACGCGCATCGTGTAAAGCATAAATGCGGCCATAACTTCTGACTGAATGGCCAGCTTTTGATTAATCCGTTCACTCTCCCGCGTCATGCGGTCGAGCCGTCTGATCATGGCGCTGTTATGTTCGAGATTATATTCTTCCGAGAGATAGACCTTCAACGCATTATTCACCGTGTCTGAGATCGACACATGCGGGCGGGTCGTTGCGAACTGAAGCTTAGCGTAAGTGTCGTGATCGACATAGGCACGGACGCGCGGTTTAGATGTGGTCATGGTTGTCTCCTGATGGAGATCATAAAATGCGCTCAAATCGATTTTTGGACTAGGTCAGTAAATCGAACAAATTGCTGGCAAATTTCAAGAGAACTCAGGTTTTTGAAAGTTTCGCTAAAGCGACAAGCCCCGATCCCGCTGTCTATCTCTCACATCCCAACTAATGCCGCCGCCTTGGCTCGCACGGCCTATGATGCTCAGCCCCCTGCGCCGTTCCATGATAGGCCGCCACGGAACAAGCGTGAACTCTCGTGATTTTTCTATGACGGCAAACTTACCGCTTGGCCGTTCAATCGTCCCTTTGAAGACCCCTTCAATGTGGGACGCGCCTGATGACGAGGCGTAAGGCTTGCCCATCTGGTTTTCTAAAGCATTTCCGGCCTCCTTGACGTCCATATCCTTAAGCTCGTTAATACAGATTTGAAGCAGTCGATCTTTGTCTCTAATTCCAAATCCCATTTGCCTTAACGCGGCTCGGCGCTGTGCAGCGGCATCTAGTAGCTCTCGACTGGTCCGTTCTTCTTCAAGGCTTCCCCGTTTCAATTGCTCGTCGAGCCATGTCGCGCCGCGCGCGGTTGTCATTTGCTTGATAGTCAACACGCTGTCCCGTACCAGCGGGGCTGGCAGCCGCTTGGCGAGCTGTTCGTGATAGTCTCTCACGCGATCCAGATAATCGTCAGGGATATCCCAAGCCCCACTTTTGTTTTTGCTCACGACATTAGCGCGACCCAAGGCCTCCAACCGCCGCTCATGGGCTCTGGTATATTCCTCGGAGTTATTCTCTACGAGATGGACATGAACGGGCGAGAAGACGCCCTCATGTCGCTCGGCATGCGCAACGATGTTTCTATCGGCCTGTATAGGTTCAGGATCAAAAGCCTGCACCGTCACGGCCTGCCCGACTTTCAGCGAGCTGAACACCTCATCTTCCTCAACCTTGGCGTAGAGCGGCTTGCCTCGCAAAGTCTCGATCACGACAAAGCTGCTTTCGCGGGTATCATCCTGCCGCCCGAAGCGCTTCACAATCCCGGCCTGTGACAGTGCATTCGGCGCAGCAGGATCAAAGATGGCATCCGCACCTAGCCTGATTTCAGCGCTTCGTTCTCCAAAGGCGCGGTGCAAAGTTTTGATAATGTCGTTCTGCTCGCCCATCTTTGTGAGCGTCTGGGTGAAGTCTGGCTTAATGGTCCACTGTCCGCGTCCTTCATACTCCGCCAAGCCCATTTGCTGGAGCGTCTTGATGCGGCGCGCCATGAGTTGTTTGCGCCAGAGTTGGTTGGGTCTCACGGGTTTGCGCAAGTCGAGGGTTTCACCCTCACGCGCGCGGTCAATCATCTTGTCTAAATCGGTCTTGTGTTGCGCCTCGATTGCGCGGGCGAGTTTGGCGCGTTTCTCCAACTCACTCTGCGGACCAAGCTCTAGACTTGCAATCTCCTGCGCCCGCTCTCTCATGCCGCGTGAAATATAGTCTCGCGGGATGACTAAGTCTTTGCCGTCATCCCGTACGCCGCGCACGAGTAAATGGGTGTGCGGCTGGGCCGTATCGTAATGATCGACTGCGACCCAATCGAGCTTTGTGCCGAGATCACTTTCCATGCACGAGACAAGTTCTCTGGTATAAGACTTTAGGTCAGCCATTTGCTCCGCGTCTTCTGGCGACACGACAAAGCGAAAATGATGGCGGTCGCCTTTGCAGCGATCCCGAAAACTCTCGGCATCGACATCATGCAAGAGCGAACCGTAAAGCTTGCCGGGGCTAGCGTCCTTCTGCGTGGCGTCCCGTTCCAAATAAGAGAGATGATCTTTGAGCTTTGCCGCGCCTGTTCCTGACATGCGTTTGATAGACGCCTGAACAATAACACGGCGGTGAAAACTACGCTGAACGGTTTGGCTTGGGCGGCTGCGATACCTGCTCGACCTGCTGCCTTTGCGTGGCGTTAGCGAGTCCAGAAAACTCTGTGGGCGTTTAGGCCGAACACGCCTCTCTCTTGAAGCTTTTCGTCGCCCCATTTGAACGCGAAAATCATTGTCTCTGTCTTGGCTCATCTGTCTGCTCACTTAAGGGTTCAGACAGTCTAATTAGGGGTGGGCCTACCGTAAGTTTCAAGAGTTAAAGGGAAAAATAACAAACGGTGGGGCTACGCCTTCCAACAAAAGCCCCACCAAAAACGATGTGCAGACAAAGGACTAGCCAATGGGTGGGCCGACCTGTTTTATCTTGCCCTCACTAACGTACCCTCAAATCCACCTTTTCTATTTAATTGCCGCCATCGCGTCTATGTCGTCTGGCGGGCCTGCCGGAGCCGCCCCCACACGAGCGGAGGCAGGCGCGCCAGACTCGGCGCAAAGCGGCGAAAATTGGCGTTTGACTCACTCAAGAATATAGCAATCATGATGTAATGTTTGGCGTTTTTATTCACCGCGAAGATTCCCGTTATGACGATCATCCGTCAGAGCGTTACCAATTTCCGAGCAGCTATCTTAGCCGAGCCATGCAGTTCGAACGGGGCTGGGTTCTGTTTTATGAACCAACAAAAGTCAGAGAAAGTCGCGGCTATTATGCTGTCGGACGCGTCGAGAAAATCGTCCCAGACCCTTCGAAAACGGACATGTATCTCGCCCTTATCGAGCCTGGAAGTTACTTTGAATTTTCCCAAAATGTGCCCTTTAAAGACAACGGGACACTTATGGAAAAAGGCTTGTATAACGACGCCGGGAAAATCTCGGGACGGGCCCAAGCAGCCGTTCGGCCTATCTCTGAAAGTGACTTTAACCGCATTTTAGATGCTGGGTTAAGCGATTTAGGTGTGACTTTACCACGCATAGACCAGACGGATTTAACCGTGTCTCATTTAGAGGAAGCCAAGCTGCATTTGAATATGAGGTCAGCCGAGAACGACGAATTCTATCGGGTAGTCGCGCTATCCGCTCACCCATTTTTAGAAAGCTTGTGCTGAATGCCTATGACGAAAGATGTGCGTTCACGGGCTTGAAATTCATCAATGGAGGCGGGCGGGCAGAGGTCGAAGCCGCCCATATTCGAGCGGTCGAGCATAACGGCCCCGACTCTGTACAAAACGGTATTGCGCTATCGGGAACTGTTCACTGGATGTTTGATCGCGGTCTATTGAGCCTCGCAGATGACATGGAAATCATGGTCTCGCGTCACGTCAATGACACCGCATCTTTAGAGAAACTCATCCACAGTTCTTTCAAAGCAACACTTCCACATAATGAGCGAAATGCTCCTCATCCAGCGTTTCTAAAATGGCATAGAGAAAACTGCTTTAAAATTTAAATAGAACTTTCGGATTGCTAAGTGCCGTTGTCTCCAGCTTGTTTTGTGACTTCAACCTTCCAGCATTTTCGTCCTAGCTGAGTCATTTTAAACTCCACATCTAAGAACATTTTTATAATGTCCATATTTGTCCTAGTGTGCTGCGTGATGTCGGTTGTCGTAAAAACTCCGCCATCGAACAGCGACATTGGTAAGAGCAGCTGGTCAGCCAAGTGCTCTCCAACTGCCGTATGCAAAGATCCAAGACTATCTTTCGCCGGAAGATATTTTTGTGCTTGTTCGGCAACTTTTTTAGCAACGGCTTCAGCTCTCACGCCATGTTCACCCAATCCAATGAAGACTTCTGTGACATGCTCATGCTCCAGAAAAAGCGAAATAGCATTGCCTGGTCCAGGGCCATCAGCATGAATAATTTCACCCTGTTCAGGCTTTAAATTCATAGATTTTAGAAGCGTTTTCAACTCACGATTGGCAATATCTCTTTTCAAATTCGCAACGATTGCAACTGCGCTTTCCTTCAAACGCTCACCTCTATCCTCTAGTGATAATGCGTGGGTTTCAGACATCGGCTTAACCGACATTCGAATAGCGCCACCGCCCGCTGGATAAAAACCATAGCTTTCCAACTCCAATGCCGCTCTACCACCCATCTTCCGAAATTGCGGCAAGAAGGCTTGGTCTAAAAAATCAAATGTTGGAGCCCATTGATTGTGTGTTCCGCCTGTAATCCGAACGGTAGAGTCACTATCTGCATGGGACAGTATCGGCAAAAGGGTTTGAGCAACAAGGTTAGTTGCGCCTGCGGAGCCGATTGAAAATTCATAATCCCCACCTTTAATTTTCCCGGCGTGGAAAGCTATCTCAGATGAGCCCAACTCTGCGCCTTCCATTTGCGCATCACAGATTTCTGCGGCTGCTTTGAAGGCCGTTAAATGCTGACGGAAAAGTCCAGGTTTTTTGCGCTGACCTCGAACATCTTCAATGCGGACTGGCTTTCCAGTGATAGCGGATAATGACAAAGATGTACGCAAGACTTGTCCGCCGCCTTCACCTTCGCTGCCGTCGATTATGATCTCTCTCATTTTCATTCTCAAATTATCTTAAACGAAGGCCCCGCAAATGCGAGGCCTTCCTCAACTTAGTTTATCTGGCTATGTCAGCCCTTCACACACACAACTTGCCGCAATGTATGCATGATCTCGACGAGATCTTTCTGGGCTTCCATAACATCATCAATAGGCTTGTAAGCGGCTGGCGTTTCGTCGAGCACACCAACATCTTTCCGACATTCGACGTGTTTGACAGCGTCCAAATGCTCTTCCATCGACACACTTTTCTTGGCTTCAGTTCGAGACATCACCCGCCCGGCTCCGTGGGAGCAAGAGCAGAATGATTCCTCGTTGCCAAGGCCACGCACAATGTAAGACCGTGTGCCCATAGAGCCTGGGATGATACCCAAGTCACCCTTTCGGGCACGCACGGCACCCTTACGTGTGACATAGACATTTTCACCAAAGTGGTTCTCTTTCGTAACGTAATTGTGGTGGCAATTTACGGCCTCCACTTCTGCATCGAAAGGGACAGGCAAGACATCTCGCGCCGCTTTGATGACATTTTGCATCATCACAGTCCGGTTCGCGAAAGCGAAGTCCTGAGCCCATTCCACGGCTTCAACATAATCATTGAAATGATCTGTGCCTTCCGGGAAGTAAGCCAAATCCTTGTCAGGGATATTGATGAACCACTGCTCCATGTCTTTCTTGGCCAGCTCGATAAAGTAACGTCCTATTCGGTTGCCGACACCCCGAGAGCCAGAGTGAAGCATAAACCAGACACGGTCTTCCTCATCCAAACAGGCTTCGACGAAGTGATTGCCTGTGCCCAGCGTACCGAGATGATTGCGGTTATTGGATTGACCGATGACTTTGTGCTTGTCCACAATTGTATCAAAGCGGCCTTTAAGACCCGCCCATGCGACATCGGCTGTAGCTGGTACATCATGCCAAGAGCCTTTGTCCCGACGACGACCAGATGTCCTGCCATGCGGCACGGCGCGTTCGATTGCAGAGCGTAAATGGCCGATGCTATCCGGCAAATCATTCGCTGTAAGGGTCGTACGGCACGCCATCATTCCGCAACCAATGTCCACTCCGACTGCGGCGGGGATAATAGCGTTTTTTGTTGGAATGACAGAACCGACCGTCGCGCCAATACCAACGTGAACGTCTGGCATTACAGCTACATGTTTAAATATAAACGGCATTTGCGCTGCCCGTAAAAGCTGCTCGCGTGCACGATCATCTACTGGGACGCCGCGCGTCCACATTTTCACAAGACCGCCGCCTTCGGCTGTCATCACTTCGAAACCGTCTTCTGTTTCGTGTATCATCTTTCTTCTCCTCGCGCTCTTCTAACGCACATCTCGGCCATTTGGCCATTAATTGGTCGGGGCAGCAGGATTTGAACCTGCGGCTTCTCGGCTCCAAACCGAGAGCTCTGACCGGACTGAGCTACACCCCGTTTTAAATCTGGCTCACGTGACAGGACTCGAACCTGTAACTACCGCATTAACAGTGCAGCTCCCCTACCTGCAGGGACCCACGTCAACGGTATGGGCGACAAATTAATTGTGAAACATTCGTGCTCTACCAAACTGAGCTACAAGAAAAGTTTTTGCTTTCTTGGCGGGACTCGAACCCGCGACACCGACAGTTGCAATGTAGTTCCACAGTCATTCGCCCGACATTCTTATTTTGGCCTCTTCGACAAATTGACGACAAGTTAGGAGTGAAACGGTGCATCATGCTCTACCAACTGAGCTACTAGATCGTTCCGGCAAACCGATTACAAAATAGGCGGGGTTCGAACCCGCGACCTTGATATTCAATGTAGTTCCACAGGCATTCGTCGATATGTCTAAATGACGACAAGTTTTGCTAGAGACATGTCTTCCGCCACATCATTTCTGATGGAAGGACTTGAACCTTCACTTCCTTTCTCAAGGAACCGCTCTCGCGGCGCGTCTACCAATGTAGTCTCTAAGGCATTCGTCAAAATCTATATCCAAGCCATGGCAACAAGTTTTGTGAAGAGCCGCAGGAATTAAACCTGCCTTTACGACGTGCCGAAGCGACGTCGCTTTCAACCGATGTAATCTTCACAGCATTTGCCATGTGAATGAAGAAAGAAAGTGGACGCGACAAAAATTCGAGCGAGACTATACATACCTAAAATGTAGTCCTTATAGCACTCGGCATTCGCGGCCACTTCATCTCTTCCAGACTTGAGCCTTAGTTTATACTCCTTATGTTTGTTTTTTCGATTTCAGCCACAAAGTGGTCGGAACCAGAATTTCCTTTTGTAAACTGTCCGATGACATCAAAAACGCGGTCGGAAAATCCACCAATATTCAAGATATCTGCACGGCTAACAGCCTGAGTTGTTGTGTTCGGCACGATGTCGATACAGATCATCTGCGCCTTTGGGTTACGGGCCTTAAGCCGCTCCCATTCACGCATCAAAGCTGTTGACCGTCCACCTTGTGCGCTGGCCCAGCTTTCATTGTCTGATACGATGATCAGCAAATCGACGTTGCCCCGACGCCGGTTCAAGTGAACCAAAGGCGCAGCGCAATTTGTACCGCCGCCGCCAATAGTTGAAAGCTTTGCGGCATTGGTCAAAACATCATCTTTTGCATTCAGCTTCACATCTGCCACGCAGACCTCGAAAGGCAGCACTTTGGCTGTTTCGCTATTGCGCAAGACAACAGACGCCATGAGGCCAGCAACATCAATGCAGCGGACTGCTGATGTTGCGCCTTTGCGGTAACCAGAAACTGACCAGCTCATAGAGCCAGATACATCCGGGCAAACAACGACATTGCCGCCAAAGCTCGGAACATTTTCCAGTGAAATCTCAAGCGCTTCTTTCAAAGCCTCTACGATTTCGCTCGGCAAATCAGACTTCTGAGACGCCATATAGGCAGCCATGATCTGATATGGGAACACTTTGGCCCGGCGGATAGCGTCAACATCGCTCAAACGTTTCGCAATCGCCTTAACGGCTTTGCGGCGTTTGAATACGCCGTGACGAGCAAATGTGTTCAAGTTCATGCGAACCATATGCCATCCACCTCGCTCAGAAATCTGTGTCCAGTGATCTGCATTAAGCTTTAATGCCGTCAGCATCTGAAACGGAACGTCCGGAACAACCTTACCGCCGCGCTCTTTAAAGACTTCAAAGTCCTTGATAGATTGCGGCAGTTTCGAAAATTCGTGCTCGCGTCCAATTAAGTATGCAAACAAAGCTTCACGGTCAGCCGTCAAAGGCTTTGGATGAACCATCTTAATGACGTCGGCCAATGACGGGTCATTACCGACACAAGCTTTAATCAAATCACGGTCACTCGCCTTTAAAAGCCAGTTTTGAACCAAACGCTTAGGCGCTGTTCCAAGAGACTTACGTCCAACAACGCCAGAGCGCATGATTTGGACAAAGTTTCGGAGCATCTTACCGTTATCAATGACTTGATGAAAAACAGGCGCAACGAGATCGGAGCGCATTTCGCCCATACCGTTAGGCACTGTCAAACATGCGAGCAACAAGGCTGGCATATCTTTCATAAAGCCGCTCTTACGCGCATAGATAGCTGTTTTCGCAATGAACTCAGGCTCTAAGGTCTTAGTCAATTCCAAGACTTCAGAAAGCTGATCTTGCGCAGACGCATAGAATGTTCCGTTCAGGCAGCCAGTCACCGCAAGCTGCGCCAGTTTCTGGCGCGGGCTTAGGTCAAAAGCTTTTCCGCCCGCAGCGTTTAAGACTGTCGCGGCTGGGAGTAACTTTCCTCGCACTGAAGCAAACATTGATTTGTTCGCCATTTTAATCTCCATTCTTCACTCCGGCGGCTCTGCCCATATTGACAAAGCCGCCGACTATTTTGCTGTTGTACGCAGGACCCCTATTGGCCTGCCTATCTTTTCCGTCTTTCAACAGTGATGAAGATGCGATTGGTCGGACGAAGTGAGAAATGCTTTTTTGAGGAAAATCATTACCTCATTGTTTTTATTTGATATTTTATGGTTTTCTTGAAGATATCCTGCTAGGTTTTCTCATGAAAACTTGTTTTTCATATATATTTTTAGAGTTGTTTATATTACTGTATATACATGAAGAAGAATGTCGCGATAGGATTTTTAGGAATCAACCTCGATAACGGCAAGGGCGTTGCGCGCTGGGAACGGTGGCGGCCTTCTGTTGACCTCTGCCGTCAGGATGACTTTCTTATCCACCGCTTTGAGCTCTTATCTGACCCCAAACACATGGCCATAGCGCAGCAAATTAAAGACGATATTGCACTAGTCTCTCCCGATACAGAAGTCGTCATCAACGAAATGGAGCTACATAATCCGTGGGACCTCGAGGAAGTTTATGAAGCTTTGTTCGATTTTGCTTCGCTTTATCGCTTTAATACGGATGATGAAGACTACCTCCTCCACATCACAACTGGCACACATGTCGCCCAGATTTGTCTCTTTCTTCTGAATGAAGCGCGTTATCTGCCGGGAAAGATTTTACAGCTCTCGCCGCCACGTAAACGCGATAAGGGAGGACCAGGCAAAGTCTCTGTCATCGACCTCGACTTATCGAAATATGACCGTCTTTCCGAGCGGTTTGAGACGGAACGTGAAAGCGATACCTCGTTCCTCAAGTCTGGCATACCAACGCGCAATGCGGCCTTTAATGCTATGATTGATGAAATCGAGCAAGTCGCCATTCGGACCACGAATCCTGTTTTAATCTCCGGCCCCACGGGTGCAGGTAAGTCACTCCTGGCGCGGCGCATATTTGAGCTAAAAAAGCGTCGCCATCAGATTGAAGGTGATTTCGTCAGCGTGAATTGCGCAACGCTGCGAGGGGATACCGCGATGTCATCGCTCTTTGGCCATAAGCGCGGAGCCTATGCTGGAGCGATTAAGGACCGTGCGGGCTTGTTACGAACAGCCCATAAGGGACTTATATTCATGGATGAAATTGAAGCGTTGGGTCTTGATGAACAGGCGATGATATTGAGCGCTCTCGAAGAACAGAAATTTTATCCCGTCGGCGGCGACCAAGAAGTCAGAAGTGAGTTCCAACTGATCGCTGGCACGACAGCTGACTTGACCGAATTAGTCGCGCGCGGAATATTTCGTGAAGACCTGCTCGCCCGCATTGATATGTGGAGTTACACCCTGCCAGGTCTGAAAGACCGACGTGAGGATATCGAACCAAATCTCGAATTTGAGCTTTCGAAATTTAGCTCCAGTAACAACCGGAAAATGACTCTGAATAAAGAAGCTCGGCAAGCCTATCTTAAATATGCGCTGTCTGCGGATGCAAAGTGGGCGGCAAATTTCAGAGACCTTGCCGCATCAGTCACACGGCTATGCACTTTCGCTGATGGCTCCCGGATTCAATTAGAAAGCGTCGAGCGCGAAATCGAGCGGCTAAAAAAAGGCTGGAGACTTAAATCTAGCGACCCCGCAGAAGAAACACTTCTTACAGTTATGACACAAGAAGAATTGAGCGAGGTAGACCCGTTTGATCGTCCATCGTTGGCCAATTCTATAAATGTGTGCCGCCAATCGGATAATCTGAGTGATGCAGGACGTAAGCTCTTCGCTGTTTCACGCGAAAAACGCAAAACACAAAATGACTCAGACAGGCTGAAAAAATATCTGGCGAAATATAATTTGAGTTGGGCAGATATCTAAGCCGCAACTAGCGGCTCAATCCCTGACACATCAGTGGTCGCCTTAACCGCGACCAAGTCATGATTGACTTGCATGTTCATCCAGTAGGCTGGCGTTGTTCCAAAAGCCTTAGACAAACGCAACGCCGTATCAGGTGTCATGCGTGTTTCACACTTTACTAAGCGCTCAATACGAGTACGCGGAACACCTAAGCGTTTAGCCAGCGCGATGGCACTCATCTCAAGCGGGGTGAGATAGAGTTCTTTTAGCACTTCGCCGGGGTGCATCGGGTTTTGTAACAAGCTCATATCCATCTCCTCTAATGATAGTCGACAATCTCGACATCAGCGGGACCATTTGGCGTCCAGCGAAAACATATCCGCCACTGCCGATTAATTCTTACAGAATGTTGCCCGGCTCTATCACCCTTAAGGGCTTCCAAATGGTTGCCCGGCGGAAAGCGCAAGTCCTCCAATTCAACAGCCGCATCTAGCGCTGTAAGCATGGCTCGCGTACGTTTCACCAAGTCAGACGGGAAACCTTTCCCGAATGAACCCGCCATGGCGCGTTCCGCTAACTTGCCTTTTACACTCTGTATCACTTCAATTATGTATCACATAATGATACATAATGCAATCTTCAATATTGCAGAATTAACTAGTTCAAAAATGGGACACAAAACAGCCTATTGGGTGGGCTACTTTTTGGATTCTTGACCGCCCTAACCAATTGTTTTAGATAGAAATTACCAAAATGTTCTACTCCGTATGGGGGCACCACTTAAACATCCCAAGCCATCCTGTAAAGACCTAAAAATCATTGAAAAACAATGACTTTTGTGTATATTACCTCCTAACAGGTCACATGTTGTATTTCCAAATCCTAAGGAATTGGGGGTCTTTTAGGGGGTTCAATTTTTAGACCCCCGCTAATTTGGGGGTCTTTTTTAGGCTTATGCCGTTAACAGATGCAAAAATCCGAGCTCTGAAGCCCAAAGCTAAGCCTTACAAAGTCTCTGACTATGATAGCTTGTTTATTCTGGTGACTGCCAAGGGCTCAAAGCTCTGGAAATTTAAGTATAGGTTCAACAAAAAAGAAAACCGCCTATCCTTTGGTAAATTCCCTTATGTGACCCTCAAACAAGCTCGACAATTGCGAGATGATGCCCGCTCCCTATTAGAACAAGGCATTGACCCGTCTCAGGAACGTAAAAAAGACCAAAATGAAGCCAAGGCACAATCAGAGCACAGCTTTGCCAATATCGCCGCGAAATATCGTGATAAGCTGGTTAAAGAGGGAAAGTCTGCTGAAACTCTGAAAAAGAAGGATTGGTTTATCAAAATGGCCAATGCAGACTTTGGCAATCAACCCATTCATGAAATCAGCGCTCAAACCATCTTAACAACGCTTAGAAAGCGAGAAGAAAAGGGTCACTATGAGACTGTAGGACGGCTGAGATCAACAATCGGGGCTATTTTCCGTTACGCCATCGCGTCGGGTATTGCTGAAAATGATCCAACTTATGCTTTGAAAGACGCCACAATAAAACCAACCGTGAAACATCGCGCGGCAATAACGGATAAACCAACGCTCAAACGTTACCTTAAAGCGCTGGAGGTTTATCACGGCAAACCCGAAACATGCATAGCCTTAAAACTTCTCATGCTTTTTGCCTCAAGACCCGGCGAGATACGAAAAGCTAAATGGCATGAATTCGATATTGAAAATAAAGTATGGAGCCTAGATGCCGAACGTATGAAAATGCGACGCCCACATCATGTGCCATTATGCCAAGAGGCTCTCAACCTTCTGTTAGAACTCAAAGAAATAACGGGATGGAGTGAGTGGCTATTTCCATCGCAAAGCAATTCTAAAAAGCCAATTAGCGATAGCACCCTAAACCAAGCCCTGCGGCGCATTGGATTTGGGCCTGAAATCGTGGTTGCACATGGCTTTCGCGCGACATTCTCTACATTTGCGAATGAAAGCGGGCTTTGGAACCCTGATGCTATTGAAGCATATTGCGCCCGACAAGATCGGAATGTTGTACGAGGGATATATAATCGAAGCCTATATTGGGAAGAACGCGTGAAAATTGCAGATTGGTAGTCTGAATTTTTGAAATAAAGTAGCCTTCAAAGATAAATGTTCAATTTTCACGCTATATGGCCCACAATACACGAATGAGGAATCAATACATTCGTAAAATTCTATATCAGCTAGTAAACGAACCTACTCTAATAATATTAGCAACCAGCTGGGATATTGAAGAAATTGACGACCCAAGCACGGCCACAGACCCTATTTTTCTTTCAGAGGACGACCTGTGGGATGACAATGTTGATAGCATGGAGCCAGCAGATCACATTGCTACAGAGTTAGCTTATGATTTCTTAAACGCTCTCAGCACGGAAAGTCTTCAACAGAAATGCCTTGAAATAGATGAAATTTCGGATGTCGAGTGGGAATTGGCCAGCGTTCATGAAATTCCGATTGCTCTTGATAGGAAGGACCTTAAATATTGGGGAAAAAAATTTAAATGGTCTCCGTTTGAATCTGTTATTCTTTCTATGGGGTTTTGTCCTCAGCCCGGATTAGTAAGCCGACTTAAAAACTTATACGAACATACTGCTTTTTCCCGTTCTTGGTATCCATTCTTCTTAGAGTTCTCAGACAGATACATATTGTTGGATGCAACAGGTGTGTTCGAAAAAAACCCTACTCCACTTGAACTTATAAAATGGATGAAAAAGTTGGAATTAATAATTCCCCAAAAACTTGAATCTTGTGTGGCATATTTTCAAGGATCACAAAGTGATAAAACTGCTTCATCACCAACTACCACTGCGGCACCTGTAGAACGCTCTTCGGAAACAGAGAGCATAATAAACCCTAAGAAGTTATCCAGTTTATTGACGTTAATCCATGCGATGGGTTCCAACAAACCCTATAGATATGACCAAAGTGATATGAAAAATGGCGCAATCAAACGAATTGAAACCGCTATTGTAGATTCGGGCTTAGATCTTTCAGAGCGCACAATTAAAAAGGGCTTTGTCACGTTAATGCCAGTTTTCAGATATTCCGCTAAGCACAAGCGATGAAAACCTCAATCTATTCTCGCCATCGCTTCCATCCGGACATTATTCGGCGTGCCGTCTGGATGTAATTCCGGTTTAACCTCAGCTTCCGGGACGTAGAAGAGCTGATGATCGAGCGCGGTGTCGACGTTTCGTACGAAACCATCCGCGGATGGGTTGACAAGTTCGGGACCACATATGCAAAACGGATAGAGTCTCGATCCGAACCACCCTCACCTGTCTGGCATTTGGATGAAGTCTATACCAACATAAATGGAAAGATGGTTTATCTTTGGCGAGCGGTTGATGACGAAGGAACGGTATTGGATGTCGTCATTCAGTACCGCTGCAACACCAAGGCGGCCACTCGATTGCTCCGCAAACTGCTTAGAAACCAAGGCATAAAACCAAAACGGATTGTGACTGATAGACTTGGTTCTTATGGAGCAGCCCTCAAACTCTTAGGTCTGAAAGAACTCCATGACGTAGGAGGTAGGAAGAATAATCGCGCAGAATGCTCTCATGTTCCAGTACGAAGAAGAGAACGAAAATCTCAGAAGTTTAGATCGGTCAGGAACGCTCAAAAACTGCTTTCAGCCCACAGCCAAATCTACAATCTCTTCAATCTCCGACGCCACCTTATCTCAAGAAACACACTCCGGAAATTCAGACAAAAAGCTAATTTAGAATGGAATTTCGTGACGGCATCAGCGTGCGTTTAGAAACGCAATTAAAGAGAAATAACGGCCAGTCCACTTAACGTGACAAAACCCCGGGGAACATGAGGGCTTGGGTTTGGGCGGCCATGGCTGTGATTTGGATGCCAAAGGGTGTGGTGATACCTTCATCCCAAACGATGTCTCCATCGGCATTGGTCGCAAATTTGGGCCGTCCCAGATGATCACTATGCAGGAAGGTGACATTGCTGCCCCCTGCCGGGTCATTACAGCCCGTGGCGAGCAGGGCGTCCAACTCCGCTTGTAAGGTCTCGCGCTGTGTGGTGAGCACTTCATTACGCTCTGTCAGAAAAACAATGCGCTCTTCATGCTCTGCCGTGCGAGTCATTAAGACATCATTTCGCTCTGTCAGTTCCCCTATACGGGTCTCATGCGCGGTGATGCGCGTGGCTAGCTCAGCATTGCGAAGCGTGAGTTCTTCAATCCGCACCTCATGCCCTGTGATGAGGGTGGCCAGTGCCGCATTTCTGTCCGTTAGAAAGACAATGCGCTCTTGATGGGTGATGATTAAAGCTTCGAGCTCTGCTATGCGCTCGGCGCGGGTGTCAGGGTTAAGCGCCGCGATACGGTTTTGCTTATCGACAATCAGCGCTTCCAGCTCTGTGATGCGAGCAGCATTATTCGTGATACGGGACTGCTTATCCTCTATCAGATCAACAAGCTGGGTGACACGCGCCGCATTATTATCAATGCGGCTTTGCTTATCGGTAATAAGCTCGCTAAGTTCCGTAATACGGGTCGCATTGGCCGCGATACGGCTTTGCTTATCCGCCGCCAAATCACCTAGCTCGATTATCCGCGCGGCATTATTATCAATGCGCGTGGTGCGATCGGCAATATCCGCCTCAAGCGCAGCAATCTCATCCGTGCAGTCCTCTGTGGGCGTATTATCATTGGCCGCTCCGAAAGTGGCCACAGGCGTTAAGCCAAGCCAGACATATTCACGCAAGGTTTCGCCTGTGGCGGCATCGGTCTCAGATATCAAGCGGTCTTCCCCGTCATAATGATAATGAATGGCCGCTTCGCCCGCGACGGCTTTGACAATGCGCTGCTCGGACATGTCGTAAGTATAGCAAGCCATCAGCCACGTCGGTCAATTATAATTTGGTTCTCTTTAGGACGTTGAGGAATAGTTACCATATGAATGGTACAGTTGTTTGTATACTCCTCTCCATGAATGTCGGTTCCTTGAATTATAACTGAGGATTCTTTTTCAAATATTGTGTCAACTGCTGTGGTTAAATTTCTAATATCTTTAAGAATAACTTCGGTGCTTGAACCCTTTATATCAAATATTGTTCTATAAATATCACTTAAACTGGGGGACGCTTTCTCACACGAAAACTTATTAGAGCCAATTTGCTGAATGACTATTTTATCTTGAGTTATATAAAATTTTGAAACTCCGGGCGCATCGAGATAATAACCATCTTTAAACCAAACTTTTGCCCATAAATTATCTTCAAATTGTCGTTCTATGTAGTAACTTTCAACATGATTGAGGCTATTTAGTTGATTTACTAGTTTTCGAGCGGCACGTGTATCATCCCATTCAAGATAAAACAGGACGCACAGGCCACTTATAAGAACAAGAGCAATTAATACAAAAATTGAGGCAATAAAACGGATGAAGCTTTTTTTCATTCTGTATATCCATTTCCTCTTCTAATATCAGCAGGCCCAAGTGCCCCTCGTAATTGAACCGCAATAGGAAATTTAGAAAATAGCTTTTGACAGTCAGGATTATTAGAGCCTAGAGCGACTATATAATCATAATTACTTTCTTGATAATTTGACCGCCTTAACCCTGTTTTATTACCCAACCATGGAAGAAACCCAGAATTTCGACGGCCTGATGCAGATACCCTCATAGTTCCAAAAAATTTGATTATGTTTGTTGAAGCCCCGTACTGATTAGTAGAATCAGACGGCATAAATATAAAATCAACGTCTTTACCATTCGGAGGCAACTCGTTACCGCAACCGCATTGAATTTCCTGCAGACCTGTAAAGGGGTTTTTGGTATCTCTCGCCCATCCATCAATTTGTCCACCTGGTTCTATAATTAGCTTACCTTGAGGCCATTTTCTGTCTGTCAATCCTTCTGAGTCAATATAACTCAAAGGATTCCCGCCGACATAGGCATATCTATTAAGTCCACCCGCCAATCCTATCGGGTCGCTTTGCAGATACCGTCCCAGCGTCGGGTCATATGTTCTGTGCCAGTTATGGCTTAGCGTCACGCCTGCGCCTGTGGTTTCCAGGTCTTGATATTGACCGGGGAACATCAGGGCTTGGGTTTGCGCGGCCATGGCCGTGATTTGGATGCCGAATGGCGTGGTGATGCCTTCATCCCAGACAACCTCTCCATTGGCATTGGTCGCGAATTTAGGACGTCCCAGGTGATCACTGTGGAGGAATGTGACATTGCTGCCCCCTGCCGGGTCATTACAGCCCATGGCGAGCAGGGCGTCCAACTCCGCTTGTAAGGTCTCGCGCTGTGTGGTGAGCACCTCATTACGCTCGGTTAAAAAGACACTCCGCTCTTCATGCCCAGTTATCAGGCTTGCAAGTTCTGCATTTCTATCGGTGAGTTCCGTAACACGCGTCTCATGCGCGGTTATCAGAGCCGCAAGCTCTGTATTGCGCGTGGTCAGCTCTGTTATGCGCGTTTCATGCGCGGTAATAAGCGCGGCCAATTCCCGATTTCGGGTGGTCAGAAATTCAATCCGCTCCTGATGGGTGATGATGAGGGCTTCCAGCTCTGCGATGCGCTCGGCGCGGGTTTCAGGGTTAAGCGCGGCGATATGGTTTTGTTTATCGACAATCAGCGCTTCCAATTCTGTGATACGGGCGGCATTCCTGTCGATGCGGGACTGCTTATCCGTTATCAGCGCGCCAAGCTCTGTGATACGGGCGGCATTATTGTCGATACGGTTTTGCTTATCCGCCGCCAAATCATCCAGTTCGACTATCCGCGCCGCATTATTATCAATCCGCGTGGTGCGGTCGGCTATATCCGCTTCAAGCGCGGCAATCTTATCCGTGCAGTCCTCCGGATTATTATCATTGGCAGCCCCGAAACTCGCGATGGGCGTTAAGCCAAGCCAGACATATTCCCGTATGGTCTCGCCTGTGACCGCATCGGTCTCAGATATTAAGCGGCCTTCGCCGTCATAATGATAGTGAATGGCAGCTTCGCCCGCGACGGCTTTGACGATACTCAGCAATTATTTTGTGAGTTTTGCATACAACAAAATTGTTCCTATCAAACACCCCAGCATAAACATTACTACAACGCCAGAAATTAATGAGTCCAACAAGCTGCGTTTATAAAAAAAGAGGTTTATAAAAAAAATTGCGGCAAAAGGTACAAGCAAGTATTGAATTACATTAATAATATATTTTTTTACATTCAAAATAAATCACCTATTTCGAGCTTCATTAAAAGCTGTACTACCAGTATATCCACCAATCGATACTAACGGTGGAATATTGTTACCGGCGGTATCAGCATATGGTCCGCTAAAAGGTTGCATTAAGTTTCTATTTGAGGAACTCTTAATATTGTTCAAATTTCGGAAACTGGACCTAATACCATTTCCTATTTTTTGGAAAGAACCACCAAGTATCCCACCAATTAGTGCTTGCTCTGTTATACTTTCTAGTGTGGCACATTCCTGTTGAAATTCAAAAACTGCGCCTGTTACGGCACCGCTTAAGATAGCCTTACCAAAAACACCCTTAACCAATGCGCCTGCTGGCCCACCTAATCCACCAGCAACACCGGCAGTTAAAATTGATCTGCCATCAAGGTTACTAAATGCTGGGTTCCCGTTTGCTATGTTTCCAAGCACTTGACCGGCGAAATCAACACCTGCCCCGGTAATAATTCCTCCAACAATGAGCGGTAATATTAGCCCGCTTGGGTCCACAAAGCTCACCGGATTACCCCCCACATAAGCATATCTATTCAGCCCGCCTGCAAGGCCTATCGGGTCACTCTGTAGATACCGCCCTAGCATCGGGTCATATGTTCTGTGCCAGTTATGGGAGAGGGTCACGCCTGCGCCTGTGGTTTCCAGGTCTTGATATTGACCGGGGAACATGAGGGCTTGGGTTTGGGCGGCCATGGCTGTGATTTGGATGCCGAAGGGTGTCGTGATGCCTTCGTCCCAGACAATGTCTCCATCGGCATTGGTCGCGAATTTCGGACGGCCCAGATGGTCACTGTGGAGGAAGGTGACATTACTGCCCGCTGCCGGGTCATTACAGCCCGTGGCGAGCAATGCGTCCAGCTCCGCTTGTAAGGTCTCGCGCTGTGTGGTGAGTTATTCTACCCACTGTTTATCTATCCAAGGAAATGAGAAAGTTGGGTGTGCCGCGAGTTCAATTTCAAACATACCATAAAGTCTAATCTTACAGTCGTAAGGAATTATTTTATATAGACTTTACACATTATATCGATCTGGAAGAGTCATCTTTTTCTTGATATTGAGATCGTGTAAGTCATTGATAGGACTCATAGTCTTTTTGAGAAAAAATGCATCTTCCTCAAAGATACCTTATACACCTCTTCGCTATGCCCATGTCGATAAACGGAGGCTGAAGACATATTCGCGGGAAATCGTCAAACCAAAATAGGACTCGCTTGCAAAGGCCTATGGTTTTGATTGGTCGGCCCCCGCTCTTTCATCGGTAAAAAGCTCATGCGCACTGTGGACGCGCAGATAATCCTTAAAAATCATGGGTGCTTCGAGGACATAGCTAGCTCTATAATTCTGACGAATGCCGCGATGCCATATTTTGATGCTTCGTCATTAAAGTTATAAGTAGGTGTGTGAATAGGGCTTGAGTCTTCACCATTTCCGAGCAGAAAGTAACACCCTGGAAGTTTCTCTAAAAAGAAGGCGAAGTCTTCAGACCCCATAATTGGGTCGAAGTCTATATCCACATTGTCCTCACCAGCGACATCAATTAGCGCCTCAATAACAATATCTGTATTTTGCGGAGTATTTATCAGCGCGGGATAGCCATCTTGATAATCACACACGATCTTTACATCATGAGCAGCGGCAAAGCCCGCACATGTTTTAATAACACTCTGTTTTAGAGTCTGCCGTGTATCAGGAGATAAGCTTCGACAAGATCCCATGATTTTCACGAACTCCGGAATGACATTATAGGTGCCCATGGCTTCGAAATGCCCAACACTTAAAACAGCAGGTTCGGTTGCTGCAATATTTCGCGACACAATCATGTTTAAAGCCATGACAAGCTGACTAGCAATAAGAATGGAGTCTTGGGCGAGTTCAGGGAACGCACCGTGACCACCTTGCCCTGTGATCGAAATATCGAATTTATCGAATGAAGCCAGCATAGCGCCCGGGCGAACTTTCATCTGCCCCACAGGTAGACCTGGCATATTATGCAAGGCGTAAATGGCATCGATTTCATAATCTTCCAATAAACCCGCTTCGATCATTGCGCGCGCGCCCGCTTCATTTTCCTCGGCGGGTTGGAATATTATATGCAATGTCCCTTTTAGATCTGTCCGTCCCGCCAAAGATTTAGCTACGCCCAACATGATCGCTGTATGGCCGTCATGGCCGCAAGCATGCATGCAACCTGATGTTTTTGACGCGTAGGCCACGTCATTTTGCTCTTCTATCGGAAGGGCATCCATATCTGCCCGCAAGGCGATACTCGGACCTTTTCCGAAGATAATCGTACCCACGACGCCTGTCTTAGCAATATTGGTTTTAACCTTATAGCCAGATTTCTTAAGCTCTGTGATAACAAGTGTAGAAGTTTCTATTTCTTCAAACGCCATTTCGGGATGCGCGTGAATGGCCTGCCTCCACCCCATGACTTCATGTTCGAGAGCTCTATCAATCAACGCGGTCTTTCCCATTAAACTGACCGTCCGGAAAACACATTATTTGCAAACTCAGACAAGATTTCGTTGAATTTTTCAGGGACCTCGATGAAAGGCGCATGCCCAACCCCCTCCATAACGATGACTTTTTCTTGCCATAAATTGCCCCACCTTACATTCTGTATAAAGGCTTGCGAAGCGAAAGCATCTTGGTCGCCATGAATGACGCAAAAAGGTTTCTGCCAGCCTGCGACAACGGTCTTCTGGTGGCATCCTTGCTCTCCACTAGACCAATGCGCGCCCACATGTGCTCCCATAGCGGGATCTGTACGTGCAGCGAGGTCTAGATAAGTGTCTGGTAGCGGCGTCAAAGAGCCATAAAGACCGCTGACATATGTCTTCACATCTTCCTCTGAACGATCCTCTTTCAACGTCACAGCCATTGCAGCACTAGGTATGAAAGCCGACTCAAAATCATCCAAACCCGGTCCTATGGGCGGCGTACCAAAAATCATAGCCCCTGACAGATCAAAGCCCCGACCGGCCATTTCTATAGCAATGTGCCCCCCAAGCGACCACCCAACGATTAGAGGGGACGTAATCCCCAAGGCATCCTGTACTTTCTTAACAAGAAGGGCGAAAGCGGGAAAATTATAATCAACTTCAGGATCATGTGAGTTTGAAGACTCTCCGTGGCCCGGCAAGTCAATCGAAAGAACGCTATAACCTTTTTCGCTAAAAAACTTTAACTGTCCTTCGAAAACATCCTTAGCAGCAGAGTTTCCATGGATAAATATAATCGTGTTTTTACTGCGTGTGATATAGTTGAATGCGACATTTAACGTTCCGATTTCTATCGACCCATTTTCAGTGATTAACCCTGACATATTACTGGTTCCAAAGACTAAAAATCATAACGTAATGTTGCACCGTAAGTCCGCGGCGCTCCAAATGATTGTGTTGTATTTACGGTAATAGCGGATCGGTCATCTGCAAAATTGACATAGGTTTCATCCGTCAAGTTTTTCGCCCACGCAATAAGGGACCATTGATCCGTTTGGAGACCGGCACGCAAGTTTACGAGCGTTCTATCATCACCACTCAATCGTCTTTCATTCTGAGGTTCGAAAAAGACTTCACTTCTGTGATTGACGTCAACGCGCGCAGTTAATGACCCAAAACTTACAGGATATGTAAATTGGCCGCCTACTGCTGTCGTTAATTCTGGTGCGAGGTTCAGTCTATTGCCCGCACAATTAGATACCGGCGCTACAGTTATACCGCCGCCAACAGGGCAGTTTTCAAATGCGTCATACGTTGCGTCGAGATACCCAAGGCTTGCATTTACATCAAAATAATCATTTAAACTCGTAACAAGTTCGGCTTCAAAGCCGGAAATAGTCGCCTCCGCAGCATTGGTTAAGGAAACGCCACCGCCCACGATTTGTGAAAGCTGTAAATCTTTATAATCAGTGGTAAATGCTGCAAGGTTCAAGCGGGCGCGGCCATCTGCAAACGTGCTCTTTAAGCCGACTTCATAAGCTGTTGCAAATTCAGGATCGACTTCTAAGTTTGATACACCCGCTGTCACAAAATCTGTGTTAAATCCAGCGCTTTTAAACCCTTCTGCATATCTTACGTAGAATGTGTTATCTGGATTTACATCATATGAAAGAGAGACTGTGGGTGCGAAGTCGCTATCCGTTCGCTTAATCGCAAAATCAGTATTGCCAAATAAACCTGTAAAATCTTGCTGAACATGCGTTGCATCTTTAGTTTCGGAAACCCAACGGCCTCCGACCTCAAGATTTAAATTTTCCGCAATCGCATAATTCGTATTAAAAAAGATCGCTATACTCTCGGAGTCAACAGAACTCGTCAGAAGAATTGGAACTGGGTTTGGTACAACGGTCGCAAAAGCAATCTCAAACAAATCTCTCCCGCCAGCAAAATCACCGATCCCGCTTGCGTCTTGATTGTAATAATAAGCGCCTACGACATAATCAAGCTTGTCACCCAAGTCACCGCTATAACGGATTTCGGCAGACAGGGCTTCTGTGTCTTGGCTAAAACGATCCGGAAAGATTTCCAAAGATGTCTTGTCATCGTCCAGTGAGGCTTGAAACTCGGAGCTTCTATAACCCAGAACGATGTCAAGGTCACCGTCGCCAACAGCCACATTACCTGTGAGAGACGCCCCCCAAATGTCGCGCTCCAGTGAGTTTTCAAACTCATTATTTGTGGTGAATGGCGTCGTCAAAGAGGCTTGATCTTCTGCGGTCCCAAATGGTGCAAGGCCGAACTGACTAACCTCAAAAAATGAAGGGTTGCTGTCATCTTTTAGGTAATCTGCGGAAAGTATAAACTCTGAACTGTCTGATGCTGCAAATTTTATTTTCCCGCGTAATGTTGTCAAGTTTGCATCGTCAAGATCTTTTCCGTCAGTCAAATGTTTTACGAAGCCGTCTCTTGATGTGTAACCACCTGAAAGTGATGCGCTTACAGTATCAGAAATTGGCCCGCTAATATGTCCCCTTAGACGTGCATGATTATAGTCCCCATACTGCGCCTCAACAACGCCAGTCAGCGTTTCGCTAGGGTCTCTTGTAATAATATTGATGGCGCCAGCGATCGTATTTTTCCCGAACAGAGCGCCTTGCGGCCCCCTAAGTACTTCGACACGCTCAATATCGATTAAGTCCTGATTGAAATTTTCCGGACGTCCCATATAGACCCCGTCCACATAAAACCCGACACCGGTTTCAAGCCCCACGAAACGCACAAGCGTGGAGATACCCCGAATACTAATAAGTCCTTGAATAGAACCACCAATACCGCCTGATTGCCCTGCATTTGGAATAACATTCAAAACCTCATCAAATGAATCAATGCCAGCGCGCTCAAGCTGCGCTCCTGTTACAGCACTAACAGCTAAAGGAGCCTGCTGAATCGTTTCTTCTTTTTTACGCGCTGTTACGATGATTTCATCAGTAATACGGCCTGCTTGCGCCTCTGAACTTTGAGCTTGCGCGAAAGAAGGAGACATTGATAGCGATATGACAGACGTCGCCATCAACCATTTCAACTTTGTTATTTTTAGCATAATATTTTCCCTTCAGTCTGTTCCCTACCAGTCGGAAAATCACTCAGTTTCTTGATAAATGTCTTATGCCTACTTCAGATTTCATTATGCGAAACGCATTATTTTATAATCGAATTATCAACTCAATACTTGATAGCGATCACAAATATATGGTCATATAAACTTCATGAACACACACCGAAAAATAGTCTTTAATTGGGAAAACTTCGACTCAATAGCTCCAAAACTCCTAAGTCCGAAAGCCACTAAAAGTCTGGAAGTCCAAAGCGATTTTGGGAAAATTAGTCAAGTTGAAAGCGATGACGAAACATGTTCTGGAAGAATTGAGTTCTTAAACTTAAATCGTGATTTGAAGATTATCATTGTTGATAGCGTATGGTTTCAGGATCACAAATTTCATATCTGTGATGGAACATACGTTCGGTTTAACTTCAGCCTCTCGATAGATATTGAGATGCAATTATCAAAAGACAAATCCGTGAAAGTTGTGACTCCATCTTGGCGTATCATTAACAATAAACCAGATGCTGAAGTCATCGAACGTATCCCAAAAAATAAGCGTTCAGCTTGGGTCACCATTTGCTGTAAAAAAGAGCTCATAGAGCAAATATCCGGCGATGCGTATGATAACTTACCGAACCTTTTACAGGACGCATTCGAGTTATCCGATACGATTAGCTTTCATGAATATTATGATTTCACGTCAAGATTAAATGCTATCACAGCAGATATTTTGAAGACCCAGCTAAAAGGCGTGATGCGCATGGTTTACATCGAGTCGAGATGTCTTGAACTTATTTGCCATGCTTTAGACTTTTTGATTTATTCTCCTACGAACTTACCAAGCGTAAAACTTTCTAGTAAAGACTCTTCAGCACTCGCAGAAGCGCATAATATTCTTCTCTCAGAATATGCACCAGCACCAAGTATTACAGAGCTAAGCCGGAGGTTAGGGATAAATAGAAATAAACTATTTTATGGATTCAAAATTAAATATGGAAAATCCGTTTCTGATTTCATTCAAGAACAGAGGTTAGAAGAAGCCAAACGTCTTCTTCAACAAACAGATATGTCTATTACTAATATAGCCGCCAAAGTAGGATTTGGGCACCAAAGTAATTTTTCTACGGCCATTAAAAGGCATTTCGGATTAACGCCTAAACAATTTAGAAATTAAAATTAAGGGTAAAAATGGTGTTATATCCTTATATCTAAGCCGTCACATATAGCCCAATTCAGACACATCCATAATCTCGCATACTGCACTCAATCATGATTGACTTGCATGATCATCCAATAAGTGGGCCACGCCAGACCTTGGATAGACGCAAAGTCGTATCTGACGCCATGCGCATTTCACGTTTTACAAAGCGTTTAGAAAAATCGGATAAATCATAGCGCTTTATCAGAACTCTAGGCCTTCGCTTTTCTGAATGCTGCACTAATTTGAATGCGGGCCATATCGTAAATCGCTTTATTGCGAGAGTCCAAAGGAATTGAAAGTTCTGTACAAGCTACGACAACTGGGTGTTTAAGACTGTGCGTTTTGATATAGTTTTTATAAAACTGAATGTCATCGTTTGTTTCGCGGCCCGTATATATCTTTTGTCGAAGATTATCAATTTTATCTTGGTCTGCCAAGCTTGGAACTTGCACATGAATTCCTGAAAAATGCATTAAGGTCGAAATATAAGGGGCCTGCATGCTGTACTTTGATCCCAGTAAAAATATATCTGAGTGTTTTGATGCCTGCAGTTCTCGTATTGTCTCTCTTACAGGGTGAATTAAGTTTGGGATCGCTAACTGATCCAATGTTTCATGTAATGTAATATTTGGGACAACTATGATCTCAGAGTTTATTGTTTCAAAATATGGCCTGAGAACCGGTTTCAGTGAGTCAAATTTATTTGGCAGAAAATTATTTACCTCGCTAAAATCCACATCAATTAAGTTTAATTCGGGCTCTGTATTTTCTGTGTTCTCGATTTCAAAAAGTTCTTTAAAACACTTAATATAAAAAGACGTTGTGCGCGTCCCTAAGCGTAAAAAATCGATAGTTTTGCATGAAGACATTAATGGAGTTCCAAAATGTAATCCGCAAAATAAGAATTTTTGTCCTTAAGGACTCCTTTAATAGTAAAACCCGTTCCACTTAGAATATTACCTATGATCACTTGATCATATTTACGTGAAATCTCAGTTTGTATTTTCTCATCTTTTGCAAATATGAATGTTTTTTTTAGCGCTCCAATATAAACATCTTGATCTTTCTCGCTCTTCAAGTAGCTTTTTGCAATTCCGATCTCCTCATCATACTCAGCTATATGTGAAAATTGATCTAACTTGAAGTTTGCGTTCAGCTCTCTATTGATGCGATGCAGTAAGTTTAGGTTGAATAGAGAGGTAATGCCTTGAGAGTCGCTATAGGCTGGTAAGACCACATTTGAAGGTTTAATGAGGTCTACGCCAAGTATAAGCTTATCCCCCTCATTTAAATTTTTGCCAAGGGCATAAATAAATTCACGGGCGGCCTCATCAGGCATATTGCCCAAATTTGAACCCAAATATAAAACAATCTTTTGTTTACCCGCCTTATTTAAATATTGCAGCGTTTGGAAATAATCTCTGTTCTGGGATTTTATTCTAAGGTCTGGTAATTCTAAGCTCAAAACACGCTCAAGATGCGCCAAAACATTTGCTGAAATATCTACAGGAACATAATCAAAATCGAACCTTTCACCCAACAATTCTGCAAGAAGCATTTTCGTTTTGCTGCCATCTCCCGCGCCAAGTTCGATAACATCAAAAGGCACCCCTTTTTGAACACCTAAAAGATTAACAATATCACCTGTCTGAGATGTAAATATATCCATTTCAGCCCTCGTCAGATAATACTCAGGCAAATCCATAATTTGCATAAACAGCTGATCACCTTTCTTGTCATAGAAATACTTTGACGACAGAAATTTTGGGGATGACCCTAAACCTGCTGCAACATCTGCTAAGAATTGTTTATTCATATATATCTCGAAAGGCGAATACCCGAATATTGCCACTGAGAATGCGGGTGAAAAAAGTTACGGTAGGTTACCCGGCTATGATCCGGTGCCGTGGCATTTGACGCGCCGCGTAATACCATCTGATTTACCATGAATTTGCCGTTATATTCCCCGAGTGCACCGTCAGCGATTTTAAAGCCCGGATAAGGCGCATAAGCAGACGATGTCCATTCCCAGCGTGCACCCCAATTTAAATCGTTTGCAGCTACTTCCCATTCAAATTCAGTCGGAAGGCGGTATCCTTTCCACCGCGCAAAAGCTTCGGCCTCATAATAGGATATATGTGCGACAGATACGTTTAAATCGAGCGGCTTTAATCCCGCCAAAGTATAATGATGCCAGCGACCCTCTTTTAATTGCCAGTAAAGTGGATGCTGAATGCTCTCTGACTGAACCCAGGCCCAGCCCTCATCTAACCAGTAAGAAAAATCCTTATAGCCGCCAGCTTGCATAAAAGCGAGATATTCACTATTCGTGACCAGAGATTTTGAAATTTTGAAATCCTGCAGATACACTTTGTGTCTACCCATTTCATTGTCAAAGCAAAATCTGTCTTCAGACTGCGCCGCATCAAAACCAATGTCATAAAGACCCTCTGAAACAGACACCCATTCAGTTTCCGCATCTCCGCTTGTGTCACTTAGATAATCGCAGCTTTCATCATAAATGGGCCATGTCGGATTTAAGCCGAAAACATATTTCAAATCCGTGATTAAAAGTTCTTGATGTTGCTGTTCATGGTTCAGCCCGATTGTCACAATATCAGCCAGCTCTTGCGTCAGCTCCGCCCTCAAAAGCTCTCTCATAAACTTATCAACATGTTCTCGGTAAGCGTAAACTTGTGCCACTGTTGGACGTGTAATGACGCCCCGCATAGTGCGTTCAAACGGACGTGCGACGCTCTGATAATAGCTGTTAAAAAGCAGGGTGAAATCAGGGTCAAACGCAGGGTAATTAACCAGATGCGTTTTTAGGACCATGTCCTCAAAGAACCAAGCCGTATGCGCCAAATGCCATTTGGGCGGACTGGCAAATGATACAGCTTGAGGAACGTAATCCTCTATGTGCAAAGGCGCACAGAGTCTTTCTGTCGTCGCGCGGACTTTATTATATTGTTCTAGAAATGTGATCGTAATTAACCTGAAATTCTTAAAATTTACCAGTGTTAGCCCATTCTTCTCTTGGCGGAATAGGTTCCATATTGTCCCAATGCTCGATTATTCTTCCGTCTTTGAGACGGAATATATCAAATAGAGCATACGCCACACCGTTCATTAAGGCCTGAGAATAAGATACAACATGATCGCCTTGGCCAATAACTTTGAAGACAAAGTCATAGGTAAAATCTTGGGTCTCTAGAAAGTCACGCACGGCATCAATTCCATCCCCTACATTTGGATTATGCTGAATATATGTTTCTGTGGAAATGTAATCTTCTAGCTTGTCATAATTTTTGTTTTGAAAGACATCTACAAGAAATTGTCGCACCAAAGCTTTATTGTCTTCGGTCTTATCTAAATCTTTTAGCTCGAAATCACCCAGAATGACATCATGACCTGAAACCGTATCTTCGGGTTCAACATAGGCTGCAATAACGTCCCAATGCTCAACAATTTTCTCATCTTTATCCGTATCAAACAAATCGGTCGTAACCCATTTTGCTGAGCCATTGTCAATATCCTGATGAGCCGTGACGAACACATAAGGGCCATCCTCAATTGCGCGAATAATCTGAATGTCGCGTTTGCTCGTACGCTTAAGGAACCCCTCGAAAAATTCAATAAAGCCGTCAGCGCCGTCGCGCACGCCGGTACTGTGCTGTGTATATCTATCGCCCGTATAATCGTGGACGCGCTGGATCTCTCCATCCCTGATACCCTTTAAATAGAGGTTTTTAGCATTCTCAAGCTTCTTACTCATTTTAATTCTCTCCTCAGATCATCTCTAGTATTACAGTAGTTTGTTCAAAAAATAGAAAGCGCGTTCTTTTTACTGATCCCGTGTGGTCGCTCATCTTAGAGTCCAGCTCTTAGGGTTCTTAAATCAACTCTGCGTCGGTCATAATCTCAACCAAGGCTGGCCCCTTAACCGCAAGCGCCCGGGCAATGGCCGCCTCAACTTCGAACCCTTTACTGACCCTTTCCCCATGGGCGCCGCAAATCTGAGCAAATTTGGCAAAGGACGGATTGACTAAATCAGTTTCCCAGACGGGCCATTCTCCAGACCGTTGCTCTTTAGAAATTTTACCTAGCTCTTCATTATGAAGCAGCACATGGGTTATATCCATTCCATATTTAACAGCTGTAGTCATTTCCATCGCATATTGACCAAAGCCCCCATCACCTGAGACAGATATCACTTTTCGGCCACGTAAATGTTCAAAATCCTTAGTAGCGGCCCACGCTCCCATCGCTGCTGGCAAACCAAACCCTATTGATCCCAAATATCCAGACATCATCACATGCTGCCCCTTGGTTTCAAAGTAGCGGCCAAAAGAATAGGTATTATTTCCGACATCTACCGCGAATAGTGCGTCTGCAGGGGCCACACGAGACAACGCTTCAAATATAGCCACCGAATGCGCACCTTTAGTGCCTTCTTCGGCAAGGCGCGCCTTTTTCTCAGCGCGCCACATTTTCCAACGTTCCGCCAGTTCTTTGATTTGATCTGGAGCCTTCGCATTACGCTTAATTTGCGGAGCAATCGCCTGACAAAAAGCCCCAATTTCACCCCAAATGGGAAGGGTTACGGGGTTAAATTTTCCAAGTTGCATCCGCTCATAATCCACTTGGATCGTTGGATTACCAGGGCTAATGCCTGTGTGATTAGAAAATGACGCGCCCAGTACGAGCTGTAAATCACACTCATTCATGAACCAACTTGCTATTGGGGTTCCAGAACGTCCCAAAACCCCGCCTGCATTAGGATGGTTATCCGCAATTAGACCTTTACCTTTAAAGGTTGTTACAACAGCCGCGCCAATTATTTCGGCTAAATCAATAATTTGGTCACGCGCTTCCCATGCTCCGTGGCCGATAATGATAAGTGGACGCTTGGCCTTATTTATAAGCCTTACTGCCTCGGCAACATCTTCATCATGTGGCTTAACTATAGGCCTAGAAACTCGGCCCTTAGGACCAGTAGCGGCTGAGTTGCTAGGCAATGTCTGTATGTCATCTGGGAAAATCAGGTGTGCGACATCTCGCTCGATAAGTGCTGTCTTACACGCCAGTGAGGTCAGTTCAGCTGGTCTTGAAGTTGATAAAAGCGTTTGGGAAAATCGCGATACAGCTTGAAAAGCAGAAGATAAGTCTATGTCCTGAAATGCACCTGGTGCCATCACCTGAGTTTGCACTTGCCCCGTCAGTGCCAATACGGGTGAGCGATCCACTTTTGCATCCCACATGCCTGTTAAAAGATTTGTAGCGCCCGGACCTGCGATCGTCAGGCATGCTGCAGGCTTACCCGTGAGCTTACCATATGCAGATGCAGCAAAGGCTGCGGCTCCTTCATGGCGAATGCCAACATAGCTCATCTCACCATCTATCACTCGTCGCCTCAGTGCATCGGCTAATCCCAAATTCGAATGCCCGACCATACCGAAGACACGTTTCACGCCCCAATTGACCAATGTTTCGGCGACCACATCGGTCATAGTGCGGATATGTTTTACCTCAGGCTCAAGCCCGATAAATACTTCACCATCGCGTATCTCTACGGGATAAAGAGTCTGGCCTTCATCATCATGACCACCCGGCGATTTTCCTGTCAGCGGGTCAAAGTCCCAGCCATGCCAAGGACAGCGAAGCCAGCATTTATTGTCTTCACCTTTTTCAATCGTGCCTTCGCCCAAAGGACCACCTTGATGGGGGCAATGATTATCCATCGCCGCCCATTGCCCGTCAAAATGCGACAGGCAAATAAAGTGATCATCTGCGGAAACAGTTTTGACGCGACCCTCGGGTAGGTCTGCAGGTCCAACACTAACCCAGTTTAAATCACTCATGCGACGCCGCCAAATTGCACGCCCGACAGCTCCGCCATCGACTTCTGCCATGTGGTCAGGTTTGTTGTCTCGAATTTAGATAAATGATCATGACCACATGCGCGTGCCAAGACTTGCATAAGCTCAATAGTCGCCCCGAAATAACGGGAAAGGTTTTCAGCACCGTTCTGAATATCTAACAACTTGCGGAGTTCAGGTTTTTGCGTCGCAACACCCACTGGGCAATTATTTGAATTACACATTCTGGCCGCGATACACCCTACCGCTTGCATCGCTGAATTTGAGACTGCGACAGCATCAGCTCCCAAAGCCATCGCTTTAACAAAATCCTCGGCCACACGCAGTCCCCCCGTAATAACAAGGGTCACCTCACGTCCAGTTTTGGCGTCTAAATGTTTGCGAGCACGTGCCAAAGCCGGGATTGTGGGTACGGAAATATTATTACGAAAAATAAGTGGCGCTGCACCTGTACCGCCTCCACGCCCGTCCAATATGATATAATCCGCACTGGCCTCTAGGGCGAAGTCGATATCGGCCTCTATGTGATTAGCAGAAAGCTTAAACCCGATCGGAATCCCGCCAGATCTTTCTCGGACCTCATCAGCTAATTTTTTAAAGTCCGCGGGTGTATGAAGGTCAGGAAATGTCGAAGGGGAGATCGCATCTTCTCCCACTTTTAAATCACGCACCTCAGCGATTTTTTCATCCACTTTATTCCCAGGCAAATGTCCTCCAGTGCCTGTCTTGGCGCCTTGCCCGCCCTTGAAATGAAAAGCTTGAACATTTTCTACTTTTGCAATGTTCCAGCCAAATTTCGCGGATGCAAGCTCGTAAAAATAGCGGGAATTCTCAGCTTGCTCTTCGGTTAGCATTCCGCCTTCACCGGAACAAATACCAGTCCCCGCTAATTCTGCGCCGCGTGATAAGGCTATTTTAGCTTCCTGCGAGAGAGCTCCAAAACTCATATCTGAAACGAAGAGCGGGATATCAAGCTGTAATGGCTTTTGCGCGCGCGGTCCAATAATGACGGAAGTTCCAACTTTCACATCATCCAACAAAGGCTGACGCGCCATCTGCGCCGCAAGAATTTGTATATCATGCCAATGCGGTAAATCTTTACGTGGGACACCCATCGCCCCCATCTCTCCATGATGACCAAGTTTACTTAGGCCCTCCCGCGCCAATTTATGAATATATGCTACTGTGGGTTCTTCTGGAGTGGGTTTGGCTTTGGGACTTTCAGATGTCGGCTCTGGGGCCTCATCTCCTACCTCTTTATTTTTTAATTGCGCATGCGTGCCATCGCAAAAGGGTTGATTAGCTGTCGCTTTACACCGACAGAGCGCTGCCTTTTCGGACTTCTCTGCTGTAAACTTAACGGGTTCCAAACCCGTCCCAGCATGGGAGCCGTCACAAAAAGGCTGATTCTTTGACCGCCCACAGGCGCACCAAAAATACTCTTTCCCTTGCTCCAATTCGGTCATGGCGGGTGATTTTGCTGCGATAAAGGGTCTGTTATTTTGCGACATTATGAGCCTCCTGCGAGTGCATTTATAGTTTAATAATGATCAGGCTTACGAACCATACAGACACCCTGCCGTAAGAAAGACCTTTTATGAGACCATTTCAAACGGCATAGAATATATAAGGCGTTAGGTGTGAAAGGCTCCACTCTAAACCTTGTCTTTTGATTTCAACGCTGAGTCAAAGCTCCATATGCCTGGTCCCTGCGTTGCGATGACAAGGAAGATAAAGCAATACAGGGCAATCACCTCTCCCCCATTATCGATTGGAAAAAAGCTATTAAAGCCATGCGCCAACCAATATCCTACAGCGCACATTCCGCTGCTGATAAATGCGGTAGGCCTTGTAAATAAGCCGATAACAATGAGAAATCCACCAACCAGTTCTATACCGCCCGCCGCTATTGACATTGGGTTAAGCCCAAAAGTAAATTCTGAAGGAAATCCCAAAAGCTTTTGTGTGCCGTGAGACATAAATAACAGACCTGTTATGATACGAAATATAGCATAGACAGGCCCACTCAAGCCCGAAAGAAATGTTTGAAAAGCCGACACAATATACTCCTTGTTTTCTATATTAACCCGTTGCTTTAATCATTTGAGCGACGCGCTCTGCCACAAGAATTGTCGGCGCCATCGTATGCCCCGAAACAAGTTCAGGAATAGACGATGCATCAACAACCCGTAATCCTTGGAGTCCTTTTACGCGGCACTGAGTATCCAGAGCAGCTGTGTCATCATCATCACGTCCCATACGAACAGAGCCAACCGGATGGTAGATAGACTCTGCGGTCGATTTTATAAGTGCCGCGATCTCATCATCACTCGCGTTAATTGAAAGCTGCAAAGTTGACATATCCGTATATTCACTCAACGCTTTAGTTTTTACATGCTCAAGCGCGATACGAAAACCTCTGATATAGGTCGCCATGTCTTCAGGGTCAGACAAATAGGCAGGATCGTAAATCGCTTTTTTCATAGGGTCAGCTGACGCTAAACGAACAGATCCTTTGGATTTAGGTTGAACCAATCCGACCATAATATACCATCCCGCACGAGATTTATCATCGCGCATACTCATTGGCGGGTTAATCGCATACATGAATTCGACATCGGGATGGGGAACGTCAGCTTTAGTTTTAACAAATGCAGAACATGTATTTTCAGCCAAAGCCAGAGGGCCATAGCCTGTCTTACGCCACTCTTCGAGCTGCTTGGGGTCAGACGGGTCCGCATATATGGCCACGCCTTTCCCTTTGGGCGTCAAAGCTCCAAATTGAGTACGTAAATGATCGGCTAAGTTTTGGCCAATAGCGGGAAGGTTCTCAATTACGTCAATGCCATGCTCCCGCAAATGTTCTGCCGGGCCCACGCCAGAGAGCATTAATATTTGAGGGCTTCCAATAGCTCCAGCACAGAGCAAAACCTCTTTATGCGCTTTGACTACAACGCTTTTTCCATCTTTTGAGTAAGATACGCTAATAGCGCGCTTACCCTTAAAATTAATTCGTGTGACATGCGCATCGGTAAAAACCTTTAGGTTTGAGCGTTCCCGCGCTGGATCAAGATACCCATTTTCGGTATTCCAACGACGCCCCTTAGGGAAAATTGTTTCCCATAGATCAAACCCTATGGGGTTTGCTGCATTACGATCCTTAGTCTCCCCTACACACGCTTCAATAGCAGCCTTACGAAACACATCTGTCATATCCGAGCCGCGCGGTGTGTCTTCAAGATGCATAGGACCGGACGTGCCGCGATATTTTGTATTCCCTTTTTGGCTAGACTCAATTTTTTTGTAGGTCTCAAGAATTGTGGCCCCATCCCAACCCGGTAAATCCCAGCTGTTATAATTATTCTTTGTACCGCGAGACCAAGATCCTACATTAATAGCGGCGCAGCCTCCAATCACTTTACCACGCGCCTGCATAATTTCACGATTATTCAATCCGGCTTGTTTGGCCGACATGTACCCCCAATTCGTTGTAGGTCCCCACATACCCCCTGCGCCGGCCGCATATTGCCCTGTTTCAAATGTATTCTCAGGGCCCGCCTCCAATACAATGACACTTACAGTGGGGTCTTCAGTTAATCGCCCGGCCATGACCAAGCCGGCCGTGCCGCCGCCAATTATCACGTAATCATATTTGGTATCGTTAATGGCCTGTTTTTCCAGATTGTTTTCCTTGCTAGAACTTTTCGCGTTATTTTTTTTGTTAGATTTAGAAGTTTGACTTGTCGCGTTTGCCAACGAGGTGGAATTAGTCGGGCTACATGCTTGGGCGGCTGCAACAGTCACTGTCGCCCCGACAACCCCAGCAGCAGACACAAATTTACGGCGGGAGATATTCTTTAGGTGATTAGAATTCATAAGTCTGCCCTCTGATGTGTATTTTTAGCAAGTCTGATATTCAAACCTTCAGAGCTAATCTCGAATTAGCCTCTAGATAGAAACCACTTCAAGGCCACGAAACTTAGCTAAGCAGTAAATACACAATTCAAATCATCCTAATCTTTTAGGTGTTGAGCATGGATACTTCGCGCAATCCATAAGATTTAAATGACTTCATCATTATATTTAAATTTAGCTATAAAAATTGATTTGTTAATACTATGTATTTGGAACAGTCTGTTCTGAATATAGAAACTATTAGAACTAACTTATAACTACTGGATCGCAAAAAATAGCCATAATTCACCCCATGGAAACTTACTCACGCGTTTGAACAAGCTGCTCGATAGGTACGAAGGGTTCATCGAGACCAAAGCATTTTGGACCGAAAACTTTCAGTGCCTCAGGAGACCGCATAATCGGGGCCGCACTTGTGCCAATAACTTTGACCCGTTGACCATAGCGTAAAGCCTCAGTAGCAATCGGTTCAGCTGTTTCGCTGTCTACAATGGCAATTAAATCTGGAACAATTGTAGCGACCCTACCATTTCGATACGCGACAAGATGTTCATTCTGAAAAATTACTTCCATTCTGTCATTAGGGTCTTCTAAAGCCTGCAAATGACAAAAACCCACATTCCAACCCTTTTGGGTTTTCCGTGTAAGATCAACGATTTTACCCTCAAAAACCACTGCACAGTGTTTAAAATAGTCTGTTGTTCTGAGATAACGCAGCAAACTTTCAATGGCATCATTACGTTCATTACCTTCGCGAATGGCTTTGCCGATTCCGACAGCTAAAGACAAAGTCCCAGCTACAGCGGTCTCTTTGGCTTGTTTGCCTGTCATGGGGTATAGTGAAATCATTCCCGAGCCACCCCATTCCGTTATAATGGGGCGTGACGCTTGTTCTGCTTCCAGAGTTGTGACGGTTTCTATAACCTTGGTCTCGCCATGTTCATTGGCCAAGCTCATGGGTGTGCAAGATACACCGCCAATATTGAATGTCACCATTTCTAAAGACGGGAATGCCCGGCCCATACCGTCAGCATTCAGAACTGGTAACCCCCGATAAGCCGCATAGGCCACAGGCACTGTTGCGTTTACCCCGCCTATTTCAGCAGGAATAATTATATCCGCTTTGTATCCAAGCTTGTTCTCCAAAGAACGGACGGCCAGGTCCAAATCTTCCATAGAAAACATTTTCTCAATCAATATTGTGGGGGCCCCCATCATTGCGACGCAAAAGATTTTGGCCTCATCCGAAACATCTGCCAAATCCATGATAGTGGGTTGTCCATGCTCAAGCAAAGCTTGGCGGATAAACAGTTTTCCAAGGTAAGGATCACCACCGCCGCCTGTTCCCATAAAGGCAGCGCCATAGGCGAAGTCATCGAGATTATGAAGACCGATAAAGCTCATGACATGGATCCGATATTCAGATGACCTGCAACTTTGACTTTGAGCCTGACTGCTTCGCCGGGCATATAAGGAATGGGTAGCTCTTCCATATCCGTAACCTCTATACCCTCGGGTTCTGCACCTGCATTAATGGCGACTTTTTTTGCTTGCGAGATAGCCATCTCAATTGACTTATCGCGCCCTAAATCTTCATAGGAATACACACGGTCAGTTTCGCCGCCAATTTGAGCAATTGAAGCCCCTATCGCATTCGCGACATCTGCGTTCTTTGGAATAATAACTTCAGATATACCGGGAATTTCGTTATGAATTAAGACAGACCCGCCGCCTACAAGAATAAGCGGTACAGGTTTTGCGCTCGTCTTCATGCGGTCAACGCCCTCTGCCAATATGGAATGAATGTGTTCAACTGCTGCTTTAATTTTAGCCTTATCAAGATGGTTGACCTTAGCCTTATCTCCAAAATTGGCATATCCACTGGCAACAGCAATATCGCTTGCCGTGAGCGTTTCTCCCCCAAAAACCAGGGCTTCATGTGATAGCTCATAGCCTACGGATTGAGGGCCAATTGAAATAGGGTTTGTTTTAACAATAGAGCCCCCACCCAAGCCAATGGCAAAAATGTCAGGCATACGAAAGTTTGTTCGGACGCCGCCAATATCTACACTTACAGCGCTCTCTCTTGGGAATCCGCCCGACAAAACACCTATATCCGTTGTAGTTCCGCCAATATCTGCCACAATGGCGTCCTTGAGCCCAGAGAGATAGGCTGCGCCGCGCATAGAGTTTGTCGGGCCAGAGGCAAAAGTGAGTACAGGATATTTCTCAACATAATCCGCACTCATTAAAGTCCCATCATTTTGAGAAATAAAGAAAGGGGCAGATATTCTGAGTGCCTTTAATGCTGCTTTGAAGGATTGCACCACATGTTTTGAAAGAACTGCAAGACTCGCATTCATTATGGCGGCGTTCTCACGCTCCAATAGCCCCATTTTTCCAATACTCGATGATAAGGTTACAGAACACTTAGGCAGAACAGAGTGTATAATTTGCGCCGCGCGTTGCTCCATTTTATCATTCACCGAGGAGAATAACCCTGTAATGGCTACTGTTTTGATGTCTCGTGCTTTAAGTTTTCCCGCGACCTCATAAAGCGCCGGCTCATCTAATTCTGAATTAATCGAACCATCATAATTATAGCCCCCTTGGAGACTGTGAATATGCGTTCCGATAACGTTTCTAAAGTCTTCAGGCCAATCAATTAGAGGTGGCACTCCTTTGGCAGCAGGCTCTGCAATACGAATAATGCCAACAGGTAATAAATTTTTGCGCTCAACGAAGGCATTTGTAAAATGCGTCGTGCCAATCATAACGCATTTTATCATATCAGGCGTTACAGAAGATTGTTCAAATACGGACTTAATAGCGGCAATAATTCCGCTACTTACATCCGAAGTTGTAGGCATTTTTTGAGTGGCTACAACCTCATCTTCTAGCATGAGAGCGGCATCCGTATTGGTTCCCCCCACGTCTACACCAATCCTATAATTGCTCATGGTTATTCCTGAATAGACTTATCGATTGTAAAAATTGGGGCGCCCACAAACACCCCTGAGCCAATGAACTTCATAGCTTGATTAAAAATTATATTTCACATCAAGACCATAAGTTCTTGGCCTAGCTTGAAAGCCCAAATCGAAGCCCCCGCCTGCAAAAGCAGATGGATTAAAGTCAGCATAATACTCTTCATCAAAGAGATTCTTTGCCCAAAGAGAGGCTGTCCAAGTCTCAGATCTAATCGAGGCGCGCAATCCTAATAGATCAATAGGGTCGCGCACATCAAGATTATCAATTTGCCAATATTTCTTACCTTGATGTTCAAAATCAGCTCGGAGCACGCCTGTCAAATTGTCGGTTAATGGCGTTTCAAATTGAGCGCCTATGTTAAGTGTAAAGGCTGTTGTTTTAGGAGATTTACTGCCGATGACGTTGGCCGTGTTGACGCCCGCATTTGTTAGAAATGTTTCTAGGTTTGTATTACCAATATCTTTGATTTCGGAGTCGGTGACGCCAAGTCCGCCGTAGAGCGTAAAGTTATCAGTAGCATCAAATGCAAAGTCTGCATCAAAGCCAACGATATCAACTTCACCTAAGTTAGAAATAATCTGAGACCCGGACGTTACATCCACGAAGAAAAATTGAAAGTCTTCACTCTCAGACATAAAGCCTGCGACATTTAATGTGCCGCGACCCTCCATAAATTTTGACTTCAAGCCAATCTCGTAATTTGTGAGCGTTTCATCTTCAAAGTCTTGCAAAATCACACCGGGAGCATTGAAGCCGCCTGAGCGAAAGCCAGTGCTGTAAGTTGCGTAGCCTAGGATGTCATCTGTCATGTCATAGCTAAGCGTGACTTTGGGTTGGAAAGAATCAAACGTCGCTGAACGATTAGACCCAGCTGTACTTGGATCAACTTGATTTCGTTTATCTTCATCATAGCGAGCGCCAACCTGCAGTGTCGCGCGGTCTGATAAATCAAACTCAACTTGTCCAAAAGCAGCCCACGCTTCGTTATCGTTGTCCTCTGTGCGATTCACTAATGTCAACGCAGCATTGTCAAATTGCGCAGCAGAGTTGTCGAGGTCGACGATGACTCGCGTTTGAAGGCTACGATCGGTTTCGAGATAATAAAGTCCCGCAATCCAGCGGAAGGCATTTTCATCCGGTGACACAAAGCGTAATTCGTGACTTAACAGTTCTACGTCAAGATCTTGGGCTTGGCCAAGGTTAAACCCGCCAAATATGCCAGATGGGTTTGTCGGGTTAGAAAAGTCTAAATCCGCTTTATAATCTTCAACGAGGTCTGTGTAGCCAAGAATGTAGGTGGCTTTGGCGAATGGTAGATCGACATCAATTTTGCCCGATAGATCTGTGACATCCCCCTCGGTCACGCCCGGATAATCAGACGTTGGCGAGAAGACATCATTGGGTCCGCCATTGCGAAAGAGCGGAACTGCCCCCGTATTGGCACTATTATTTACGATCGTATCGTAACTGGAGCCTGCTTCGAAATCATTGAATGAAGCCCGCAGGTCGATACTCACTGAATCTGACGGCATTATGCTGAGCTTGCCTCGAATTGAGTAATCATGCGCAACATTGTCAACGTCATCATTCAGGAATGTATTTTCAATTAGCCCGTCAGTTTCATAGTAAGACCCTCCAACACGAAAGAGAATTTTGTCTTCAACAATTGGGCCGCTTAATCCTGCCTCGGCGCGGTATCCTGTACCGTTGGAAATGCCGCCGCCAACGAAACCTTCCAGCTCATTCGTCGGTTGTTTGGTTACAATATTGATCGCCCCGCCAATGGCATTGCGGCCATAGAGGGAACCTTGAGGGCCCTTTAAAACTTCAATTTGCTGGATATCAAATAAGGATTGCTTGAATTGTTTTTGGTTATTCTGTGGCACGCCATCAATTATGATTGCAACCGGCGAGTCTGCATTATTAACTTGGGTCACACCCCGGATAACCACAAAACTGTTGAGATAGGTAAAGCTGTCATCAAAGGTCACATTAGGCGTTAACCCGACAAAGTCTTCTGTTGTTTTAATACCCGCATCTTCGATAGTTTCTGCCGTAAAAGCCGTCACTGCTGTCGGAACACTTTGCAAGGTCTGATCACGAAACTGAGCCGTTACCACAATTTCGTCTTCCGCAGTCTGTGCGATAGCGTTACTGGGCAAAGTGCAAACTGCTATTATTGAAGCTGTAAGCGCTAGCTCCGCCTTAAACCGGTATGACATTCTAATCCCCTTAATCGAAAAAATCTTGGGGGAGACTGTATTTTAATGTGCCATACATAAAGAGTATTTGAATGACAGGGTGGTAGGAATTATTAGTAGGTATCTATTTTGTATAGACAGTAAAATACCTACTAATTTATATCCAGTATATCTTCAGCTTTGGTGACAGCCGTCTTTCGGTCATTAGTGCCTGTTTTTTTGAAAACATTCTTCATGTGAAACCTGACAGTGTGCACGCTAACATCTATTTCTAGGGCAATCTCTTTATCTGACAGTCCTGCCGACAAATACCGAACAATTTCGCGTTCACGCGGAGTAAAGGCTTTTGTTTCGGATGGATAAAGCCTGGCGATTGCCTCCAACGCTCGGTCTGCATAAAACTTCCCATCCTTGTTTGTATTACATGATTGCTGCAGTTTTGATGAAAGCGCGATCGGTAGAATATATCCAGTTAGCTTTGTCAGGCGAAGAAGGTCTGAGAGATCATCTGAAAACAAGGTCACAGAATTAGCCAATCCGTAAATTTCACAGACCGAATTGTTATAACTACGCCCATATGCGATCAGAGCGCTAATGTATGGCTTAGCTTCTTCGGCTTTCCCACAGAGATTGAGATAAAGTGCATGTGCTGTGACGACGTTCACATATTCGCGCCACATTAAATATTCTAGCATTTTTGGGTCGTCGAATACCACCTGCAAGTTTAGCTTTTTCGCAAGACGGTGAGCCTCTGCGACGTCAACTGACCTGCACGCTAATTCCAGTCGAAGCGTGTCCACGTAACGTGTCACGCGTTTCAAACCTTTAAGTTTTACATCTAGGCTAATCCCATATAAAAACTCGGCAGCCTTCTCATATCCCGCGCCAAGATACTTCAGATAGGTCTGTGATCTAATAGCAGCAGCATAAACATCAAACCAAGCCTCACTTTCATTCAAACGCTGCGTAATGCCAGAAAGTTTTCGCTTGGCGGAAAGAAAACCACCCGTCTCACAATCAAGCTCGGCACCAAATACCTTCCCAATAAACCTAAGGCCTTGGTCTTCAGAGAAAAACTTCCGCCGCCGCTTTTCCGCTCGCGCGTAAGACTCCTGAGCAAAGTCCAATTTCCCTGAACCATATGCTGCTCCGCCCCGGTGGAAGTCTAAATAGAGAATACCGTAGTCAGAACCAGATTTCTCAAAGGCGCTTTCCGATAAAGCTGCTTGCTCATATACAGTTTTAAAATCCCCGTTTTGCAGGGCATGCAAACACATAATGGTATGAAGAGCCCCTTCTAGTGCCTCATTACGTTGCGAGCTATCAGGCGCTTTTGGATGAGGCTGCGCTAGGGCAATTTGCTCTTCAAGACTATGGCAACCATAACCTGCGAGTAATGATCCCATGACCCGGCTTTCATTTAACAAGGCCGCATTATCGCCGCCCTCCCGATCCTTTGTAAAATCTTCGCTGATGAACCTTGCGGAATTCCAGCATCTATTCGCGTGCTCCAACTTACCTTCTTTTACATGAAGCAGAGATTTAATCAGCATCAACCGTGGATAAGCTTCGCAGAGCTGATCGCTAGTAAAAGACATGACTTGGCGGATTCGGTCCAGTCCCTCATTGAGCCATAAAAATAAACCGCCAGCTTGTTCAATAAGGTCACACACATAAGTCGTCTCTCCCGAACGTGAGGCATGACCTAAGGCCGTAACCAAATCTCCTTTACGCCAATAATACTGACAGGCTCGAAGGTGTAATTGCTTCATTTTATCTGGATCCAGCTCCCAAGCTTGCCGTTGCAAGACCGTCTTTACACAAGGATGCAGGCCGCCATTATCTTTTGACCCCGACCAGACAGGAAACAAGACCTTAACGAGAGTTTCCAGCTCATGAGCTGAAATAGAGAGCATATCTTGGGCATCTTCAAAGACGAAAGGTTCAACACTCGATAATTCTCTTGCCCTTGAGAGGCAATCAGGCGGTAATGCTGTTAAGACCTCTTCTTCCACGAGTTCCCAGAAAACCCTTAAGTCCAAGTTGAAAACATCATTGATTTGCGTATGGTTTCCTGCACCTGCAGATTTCAACGTAGAAACTGCAGCAGGCCACCCCTCAAACCTCTCAAAGAGCAAAGTCGAAACGGTTTTCTTACACCTTAAAAATTGTGTTGTTTCCTCCAGCGTAAAGGCTAGGTCGTCTTTGTCGAGTGACGCAAGTTTACCTTGCAATCGGAAGGCGGCGAATCGTAATTTAGAGCAATACCGCCGGATGAGCACGACATGTAACACCTTCGGGCTATGAACCGCAGCCTTTACAAGCGATTTTAGAACAGGATGAGGCAGTAAATGGGCATCATCAACAAATATCCAAAATGGAGCCTCTCGATTTCTTTGCCCCTCAATCCAATTAAGCGTAACATCAGAGTGCTGGCTTTGATCTACCCACGTAACCGCCGCGTGTTTGCGCTGGCGCAATAATTCAGCCCAATGCCGAGCATAAACTGTTTTTCCAAATCCAGATGGAGCCTCAATCAAAATCGCCGGATAGTCAGCCAGCCGATTAAACTCAGCCTCGAGCCTAGGGGCAATGTAATAGTCATCTATACTGTCTGATTTGATCATCTATAATTATTTACACGAATAATCGGAAATGAATAGCTGTACAAATTTACCCAAAATAAAGTGACCCGCCTCTTTTAAATCATGACCCATTGCTAAGCTTCGTTAGTTCATTCGGTCGTCACAGCACTTTAACATTATAAATTACAGACATTACGACAGAATAAGACTCTTTCAAGAATAAACCGATGGCGGATATTCAAGATCGATGAGATTAGGGCTCTGGCATAGCGTACAACAAAATCTATGTCTTATGGCTGCATTCTAGCGAGTAAGAGACGGCGATTCTGACTTGACTTACTATTGACGTAAGACCCTCTTTGCCGCTCAAGCGCTTCAAAATACGTTCCATTCGTAAGCGTAGATAAGACAGTCTCATTTCGGCCCGTTAAAACGTAATCGACGGTTTTGGGTCTCAGACTAGACGTGACATTATTCAGTCAATTTAGGTCAACCTTAACCATAGAGACAGCCTTAAGGTTTCGAGTTCGATTGACTTTTTCAGAAGCGATGTGATCATTACTTTTTCGTCGCTTCAAAAAATCAAAAATACATATCCCATCACTAGCATTATTTTAAGATAAGCAATTCAGGCTAGAAATTAGATACCGTCAACACGACAAACTCAACTCTGTACTTAAGGGAAAATCCGTTAATCGAAGCCTATACGATTAAGTTTTACATCGGAATATTTTGCATTGGCGACCGATGTGTTCAGCCCTTTTAAAAATTGGCTACACACAGTCCCTAAACCACGCAATGCCGGCGACTGTGGTTTCTACGTCTTCATAATAACCAATGAGCCCATGGGCGTTTCGAATTACTTGGTAGCGCTGTTAATGCTAACCCGTTTAGGCTAACTTGAGCAATTATGTCAGACTGAAATTTAGCGCCAATTGGAATACTACTCTTTATTAAGCCATGCCGCGAATTTCATCCACGTAATGGAATTTTATATGTATTAAGACTTATGAATTTAGACCTAATCCTAGAACCGTCGCTTCAAACTCGCCGCGAATGTTGTGCCTATATCAAAATCATCCACAATGATTTGCGAGTGTCTGAGCGTTGGCGTGGCTTCATAACCCTCATTCAGGATATTCTGAATCTTGAAGCCAAAGGTGCACTCACCGCCGCCGAAATTAGGTCGCCATCAAATACAATGCCTAATAAAGCGGGCCGGTGACGAGGTTAGCAATCACCGACCCTAGCATCTCCGGCTAGCCGGACATGATTTCTGTATAAGACGCGGGGTTAACTATTAAATTTTGCGGAGATAAACTTCGATAAAAGCAGGTGAAGTCTAACATAAATATATAGGTCTTCTGCCGAATTTTCCATTTCTATATTTCCGCAAACGCCTTACAATGTCTGTAAAACATATCTGGCACAGCTCACATATATTTATAATATTTTTATGACATGCTAATGACAAATAAGGGCTGTTTTGTCATAAAACCTATAATGTACTGTCATCAGATCATTAATTAATTGTCATGAATCTCTGTCATAGCCCTCTCGTTGAGAGGGTCGAGTGGTGAGTCCATATTGGGCATTCTCATTATGAAAATTCTAATTTGAACTGAGAGATAGTCATGAAAAATATCCGTTCCAAGCTTATATTAAGCGTTGCGACTCTTGCCCTGATCAGCTGCGGTAATGAGGGTGTAACTCTAGTAACAGAAAACACTGCACCCGTTGTACCACCGTCCACACCCGCAGCTTCAACACCTATTGAAGATCTTGTAGCCTCCACACAACGCCTTACATTTGCGAATGAAGACCAACTCGGCGGTGAGCAAATTGTTAAAATTAACGGTACAATTACAGACGATCTCGAACTTATTGAAGGTATCAAATACGAACTTGACGGCCGTGTTAATATCGGAATTGACGGCGGCCCGACATGTGAATCGGGCGAAGGCGTTACATTTGAAGTCCCTGCGGGCGTTACGCTCTATGGACGCTCCACAGATGCCTTCTTAGTTGTTAATCGCTGCTCTGACTTGCTGGCGCAGGGGTCATCTACAGCTCCTATCGTCTTTACAGCGCTGACCGACCTTGTCGGCACAGATGATTTGACATCCGTCACTGGCCAATGGGGCGGACTTGTCATCAACGGAACAGGTATCGTCGCTGAAACAGGCAAGTGCCTGGCGGGTACGGGTAACAATACGGGCGAACCTTGCCAGCGCACGGTTGAGGGCGTTGAGTCACCGACAGCTACATATGGCGGCAGCGATAACGGCGACAGCAGCGGTATCTTGTCTTTCATCCAAGTCAAATATGCAGGTTTTGCGGTTACAGAAGGTAACGAGCTTAACGGTATTACTTTCGCGGGGGTGGGATCAGCCACAACAGCGAACAACATCCAAGTTCACAACAATGAAGATGATGGCATTGAAATGTTCGGCGGTGCTGTCAACTTCTCTAATGTTGTCTTGACCGGTAATGATGACGATTCAATTGACACAGACTCCGGTTGGAATGGCGAAATCAATGGCGCTATTGTTGTTCAACGTGCGCCGTCACAAGCCGAACTCGACGCGGCACAAACCGATGACGACATTGACTGGGGTGACAACATGGTCGAATCATCAGGTGATGAATCCGATGGTGCTGACGAAGCTTATACCATCAGAAACTTCACATTTATCAACCTTGACAATGACCAAGGTGATGGCATCCGACTCAATGACGGAACGAATGGTACATTCACGGATGGCACTGTTTGGGAGTCAGGCGGACAGTGCATCCGCTATCAAGGCGATGCGGGTAACGGAAATGCCACATTTGAAGCGTCTGACGACCCGGACTTCAACGATGTGACTTTTAACTGCGTGACACTTTGTCAGGACGACGATGCTGTCTGTATTGCTGCGGTTGATGCCGGCAATAATACTGTTAATGCACCTGCTGACTTCTCGGCTACGACTGTTGAAACAGCACTAGACGGCGTAACGTTCTATCAGCCTTGGGCTTGTGGCTTGCCTGGTGTAGACCCTTGCTAACTGGTGCCTAAGCTCAATTGAGACTTCATTGGGCGCCCTAAGTCAGGGCGCCCATTCTTTATAATAAGGGGCGGTTGCCCATGTCGCATTCTTAGGACCTACCATGTCAAAACTCTATTCTATTCAATCTTTGCTTGTGGGAACTGCACTCACAATGGCTTTCGCCTCGCCGATATATGCGCAATCAAATACGGTCGAGGATGAGGTTGTCGTCACCGGAACATTTATCCCAACACCACAAAAGGCCACGTCTCAAGTTGCCTCTTTTCTCGAACCTGAAGATCTAGCACGGCAAGGCGACTCAGACGCCGCTATCGCCCTTACGCGTGTCAGCGGGATCTCCGTTGTTGGCGGAAAATTTGCTTATGTTCGAGGCTTAGGTGATCGGTATTCTGCTGCAACTCTTAACGGGTCGCCTCTGCCAAGTACGGACCCTCTGCGCCGTACAGTTCCTCTCGATTTGTTTCCAACAAGCGTGCTCGACGGTATCTCAGTACAAAAAACTTATTCCGCCGATGCTCCAGCTGAATTTGGCGGCGGATTAATTAATATGCGTACATCTCGCGCCGTGGCAGATCGCTTTGTTCGGGCTAAACTCAGCACAAGTTTTAACTCTGAAACAACATTTAAGGATGGTTTTACCTATGAGGGTGGAGACTACGATGTATTTGGTTTTGATGATGGTCTGCGTGATTTACCTGATCCTATTCGAGGTGTGTTGGAGTCGGGAGGTGATTTTGATTCCTTTACGCCGAACCAAGACGCTATTGTAGCGAGTCTTCAAATACCGGAATTGACGACGGTGACGGATGATTATAATCCATTTTTTGACACAGGGCTTTCTTTGACAGCCGCACGCGACATGGTTATCGGCGGTAAAGATGTTTTTTTGACAGCGGCCATAGGATTTGATCGCGATATTACGACAAAAAGTGCGCAGCAAAATTTTGCAACAGAACTGACGGATATTAGTGAAGAGCTTCTGGTTGAAAAAGTCGCTGACGTCACAACGGTGAATTCTGTCATTAATGGACTTTTGACCGGCGCTATTGACCTTGATACCGACCAGACCATTTTTGGTACCTTGCTCTATATTCATGACACGGACAAAATTGCAAAAGAGACGATTGGTGTGAACAACGCCAATGGCCGTGATATCAATGAACGCGGCGCAGCTTGGGAAGAGCGAGAGCTTTACTTTAGCCAAATTGGCGGCGAGCATGCGCTCTTTAATTTTGATATTGATTGGCGCGCCTCCTATTCTGAAAGTGCGCGCGATGTGCCTTTTGACAATACGGGTACAGCGTTTAACTTTTCCTATCTTGATGACTGGCTTTATAGTGCGGGGGGTGAAATATCGCGTGATTTTGATTTTGCGTCTAGCCTCATCACACTTACTGCGGGGGGTTCATATTCCGATTTGCACCGTGATTTTCTTTCCTTTGATTTCACCATAGACCCTGTTCAAAATGTTGTTAACCTTCCAACTGCGCCCGATGCCGTTTATTTTGGTTTGCTAGACACCTATGCTGGATTTGGTAAGGCTGAGATTGAGTTTTCAGATGCTGTTCGCGCCGAAATTGGTGTTCGCTATGAAGACGCTGAACAGGCTGTGATTATCGCGGACCGCTTTGGTGAGGCCGTGCTTGAAGACAGTGCGTTTCTTGAAAATGATTATGTGCTGCCCTCAGCATCTTTAACGTGGAACTTCCTCGATAATACACAGCTACGCTTGGCCTATTCCGATACAATTGGACGTCCACAATTTCGTGAACTTGCGGTTACAAAATATACTGATCCTGATTTTGGCGGGACACGTGAAATACGAGGCAATAATAATCTGGTTGATACAGAGTTTACAAATATTGATGCCCGCATAGAGCATTATTTCGGTGCCAGACAATATGCAACATTTGGGCTCTTTTATAAGGATATTACAAATCCCATAGAGGATATTCAAAATCCGGGTAGTGATGGCGAGACAGTCTCTTCATCCTTTATAAATGCCCCAAAAGCTGAGATTTTTGGGTTCGAAGCTGATTTCCGACGTAATTTTTCAATGCCTTTTGAGCAAGCGTTCTTTGCAAATAGGGATTGGTTCTTTTCTGCAAATTACACCTATACAAAATCGGAAATTAAAGCTGGCGCAGGAGACGTTATTACCACGTTTGATGACCGTCTTGTCTCTGCATCGGATTTAGGGCTAGACGGCTCTCAGATGCAGGGGTCACCGGAAAATATTGTTAATACGCAATTTGGCTGGGAAGGTGACAATGATCAATTTACACTTCTTGTCGGATGGGTGGATGAGCGCATCTTATTACGCGGCGCTGGCGATCCGTCTGAAATAAACCTCGACCCACTTCTTGCTGTCATCGAAGATCCGGGCGTGCAGCTTGATATGACATATAAGCGTAATTTTAATATTGGGGAACGCGAAGCCACATTTGGGCTTAGTCTGCGCAATTTGCTTAATCAGGATAATGAACAATTCCTGACAAATAGCAAAGGCGAGCGTACAGAATTTAACACCTACGCCCGCGGCACATCTATATCAGCCTCATTATCTGCTGATTTTTAGAAGCTGAATCACTTAACCTTCTAAGACCAAAGCTTTATGAGCTTTGGTCTTTTTTGTTATGCTAAAGGCCTTGAATGCGGTTTAATTCAACAGCTGGTGCGGACCAATTTGGCGAAAGCTTAGCCGCGTATTTATAATCTGCAGCTGCGCCTAATTTATCGCCTTGCATTTCTTTCGCAATGGCACGGCCGTAAGCTGCCATGCTTGCCGTTTTATCACTTCCGCTACAACCATTGAAAATTGAAGCGGCGCGGGCCGTCTCACCCGCCATAAGCGCCGTATAGCCTTGACCTAAAAGCGTATAATCTGGGTGTGCGCCAAGCTTATCTGCATTTTTAAAATCGCGAGTAGCCGCTTTCATATTATCTTTTGATAAGTTTAGAAAAGCGCGTTTAACATAAATTGCGGAGCGAATATCACTCACAGCTGTTAAGCGAAGCGCTTGGTTGCAGGCGCGAAGTGCTTTGCGTGTCGCTTCATCTGCGCCCAAACATGTCTTTAAAAGCTCATTAGACTTTACTGTATTGCTGCTTGTGAAGTGTGAGGCTTCAAAGACATTTGTTGCATGGGCTGTGGACGCGCCGAAAGACGCAACCAAAAAAGTTGTGAAAAGAATTTTTTTCATGGTGATCTCCTTAAGAACATCACCAACGTTAATAATAGACTGCAAACGTGCGCCGTTGGCTTACACACCGCTGCCTAACCTCTATGACAGTTTTATTACACTAAGTGTTACAAATGTGTCAAGAAACTGTTGCAAACTAATTTAATGGGCCGAGCAATGTCATTTTAGTTTCACAAAAAATCTATAACAGCGCTCCAAAAGCTGAGGGAAATTGGAATGAACCACGCAAAATTTAGGCCGCTACTAGCTGAGTTTATCGGGTCAGCATTGCTCGCGGGCGTCGTTATTGGCTCAGGCATTCTTGCCATTACGCTAAGCAATGGAAATGACGCCATTGCTCTTCTCGGAAACACAATAGCGACTGGCGCAATCCTCTGGGTTCTGGTCGCTATATTAGGGCCTATTTCGGGGGCCCATTTTAATCCCGCCGTCACTTTAGCATTTCTCTTGAGAAAAGAAATTTCTTCCCCCCTGGCGGTGATATATATTTTCATTCAAATTATAGGCTGCATCATAGGGGCTTGGCTAGCCCATGCTATGTTTGAGCTCCCTATGCTTCAACTCGCCACGACAGAAAGGTCAGGACTTTCGAAAATATTAGCCGAGGCGCTCGCAACCTTCACGCTCGTCTTTGCCATATTTGGGGCCATACGCCACGCCCCGAAAGCCGTCCCCATGGCCGTCGCGCTGGCTATCACGGCCGGCTATTGGTGGACATCATCAACAAGCTTCGCCAATCCGGCCATAACAATTGCCCGGTCTCTATCTGACAGCTTCGCAGGGGTAAGCCCGGCAAATGTACCGGGATTTATAATCGGGCAACTCATAGGCGCAATAGCCGCATCAGCTATATCTTATGTTCTGTTCGAAAAGCCCTCTGAGTAATACCTTTCGGGCTTATTAGTTAATGTGACGCAGCCTTTCAAAGCACGAGCTATAGCTATATGGCTTAAGACATTTTGCTCTCAGCCCTAAATATCGTAGCAATTGAAGCTAGGCTTCAATGTTATGAGCTGCGTTTCCTCACAAAGAATAGGTTTAAGACCAAAACAGGCAAAACACCTACTAAAATAATTGTCAGCGCAGCTGTTGAGGCCTCCCTGAGCCTTTCATCATTTGCGAGCCAATATACGCGGGTGGCAAGCGTTTCAAAGTTGAATGGCCGCAATATAAGCGTTGCTGGAAGCTCACGCAGCACATCTATAAAGACTAGCATAGCACCGCCCAAGACGCTTGAGCGCAATAAGGGTATGTGAATATTGCGAATAAGGTGAATCGGCTTAGCGCCCAATGACCGCGCCGCATGGTCCATAGATAAGGGCACTTTTTCAAATCCTGTATTCACGCTATTAAAGGAAACCGTCAAAAACCGAATAGTCAGCGCGTAGATAAGCGCAATCGTTGTGCCCGTTAAAAGAAGACTGTTGCTCCACCCCAGAGTGTCTCTGGAAAATTTTGAAATCATCTGATCAAATGTGCCTAGGGGCGCCAATAAACCCACCACCAACAGAGCGCCAGGCAAGGCATAGCCAAGGGTTGCAAGCCTTATATTAGCTCTCAGAAACCCGCTTTCATTCTCGCGATACATATAAGCAAAAAATATCGCGATAATGACGGCAATCATCGCAACAACAATAGCCGTTGAAAGACTGTTTAGCGTATATTGAATGAATTGCGCCCCACCCTGCCCATCGCCTTGAATAAGCGCGTAATAGGCTAAGACGCAAAAAGGTGTTAGAAAGCCAAAAATAACTGGTAAAAAGCATAGCGCACTTATCATAGCGGCTTTTGCTTTTGAGACTTTTATAAGCTCTGACTCGACCGCTCTCGCGTCATGTGTCGCAACCCGGCCTTTGCGGCTGAGGGACTCGATTATCAGCAAAGCAAAAACGGCAAGCAACATAAGGCTTGCCAATTTCATCGCGATATCTTTGTTTCCGAGGGCCAACCAATTTCGAAAAATACCCGTGCTGAAAGTCGGAATTGCAAAAAAGTCCGCAACGCCAAAATCAGCCAAAGTCTCCATAAGGACTAAAGCTAAACCGCCCGCAATGGCAGGCCGCGCCGCTGGCAAAGCGACACGCCAAAAGGCCTGACGCGGTGTCAGGCCAAGGCTTCGCGCCGCATGCCATTGTCCTTGGCTCTGATTTGTAAACGCCGCGCGCGCGAGAAGATAAACATAAGGGTATAAAACAAGGCTGAGCATAATTGCTGCGCCTGGGACATTTCGAATGTTTGGAAACCAATAGCTTCCCGCTTGCCACCCAAAAAGTGTTCGCAAGCCTGATTGCACAGGGCCGTAAAACTCCATGAGATCCGTATATAGATAGGCAATAATATAGGCTGGGGCTGAAAGCGGTAGGATCAGCATCCAAGATAAGGTTTTCCGCCCTTTAAAGTCATATGCTGTCACGCACCAGGCGGTATATGTCCCAATAAGTCCCGAAAGGCCGCCCACCAATATCATCAGTAGTGATGTATTGATCAAATAATCGGGCAGCGTTGTTTGCCAAAGCTGCTGCCAGTTTTCAAACTCGCCAAAGAAGAGTGCACGTAGAACGGCCAGTATTGGCAGAACAGCCAAAAGCGTCAGAAGACACACAGCAATCAGTCTTTTGGTTAGTATTGGCTTCATGACGTCATTTGTTTTCCGGACCGCTCCTAATGATGGCGCGTCACGTATTGCATATTAAAGTCATTCTTATATAGAGCTAATCTGATAGAAAAGACCTTCGGAGACTTTAAATTTTATGAGCTTAGTCTTTGAGAATATCTATCACAGTTATAATGGGACTCCTGCTTTAACGGATATTAGCCTTAAAGCGGATGCAGGCGAAATCATATGCCTCTTGGGTCAATCAGGCTGCGGGAAAACAACGCTCTTAAATTTGGCAGCAGGCATTTTACCACTTCAGAGCGGAGAAATTCGGCTTGGAGATGATTTATTGGCCGCTCCATCGATACATCTTCCGCCTGAGAAACGGCCCGTTGGATTAGTCTTTCAAGACGGCGCTTTATTTCCGCACCTGACAGTTTCAGACAATATTAGCTTTGGCATTAAACAAAAATCTCTGCGACAGACTACTGTCTCTGAATTGCTTGATCAGATCGGCTTGGCAGGGTTTGAGGACAGATATCCGCATACACTCTCAGGCGGACAACAACAAAGAGTCGCTGTGGCCCGTGCGCTTGCGGCCAAACCCGCTGTTCTTCTTATGGATGAACCCTTTGCCAATATCGATATCATGCTGCGCAGAAGCCTTCGCGAGGAAACACGGCGGATGCTCAAAAACCGAAATTGCATCACAGTTTTAGTCACACATGACCCGGAAGAGGCCATCGAAACCAGCGATAAAATCGCCATCATGGAAAAGGGCCGTATCATTCAATATGGCACTGCCGAAGATATATATAATGCCCCTGCCTCTTTAACGGCAGCGCTTTTAACGGGTGATGGCATCATATTAAAAGCCATGTATCAAGATAGTTTATTAAAATCAGCATTTGGGACTTGGGCGCAAAGCTGCTTAAAAAATAAGCTGACGCAAATAGTTGGGAAGGTCAATATTCTCATACGACCCGAAACAATTTCGCTATCTGATAAAGGTGGTGACAGCCTCATCACTGATATCAGGCGCACGGGGCGCAATCAGCTTATAACAGTTCAGTCTCCGCAAACGGAGAGTTTAACCCTTGAAATCAGCGCGGCCTCAAATTGGAATATAGGCCAATCCGTCAGCCTGAAACCAGAAGAGGCAAGTTTATTCTGCTTTTCATCACCTTAGCCATTGATATGAGCAAGTGCAGTCTCTAAGTATTGAGAATGGTTCTCAACTAATACGGAATGCTCTGTTATGTCATTTAAGTTTTTCTCGGCGCTATTACTGGCGTCTTCCCTCTGGGCCTGTTCTCAGAATATATCTGAAACGCCCACCAACACTACGACGGCAGAAAAAGATGCCGGTGTTGTTAATCTCTACTCCTCTCGGCACTATGATACCGATTTGGCCCTATATGATAACTTTACCTCGCAAACAGGGATTGAGGTCAACCGTATTGAAGCCAAAGCGGATGCCTTAATTGAACGCATCAAGAGTGAAGGTGAGTTCAGTCCAGCGGATCTTTTAATAACTGTCGATGCGGGCGTCCTATGGCGCGCCGAGACGGCGGGCATTTTACAACCCGTTTCATCCGATATTTTAGAAACTCGCGTTCCGGAGAGTTTTCAGCATCCGGACGGACTTTGGTATGGTCTGTCAAAGCGAGCTCGCGTGATTATCTATAACAAAGACAATGGAAAACCTGAGAATTTAGAAAGCTATAAAGACTTGGCCAACCCCCTTCATAAGGGAAAGGTTTGTATGAGGTCTTCGGGAAATATTTATAATATTTCTCTCCTCGCCTCGATGATTGCAAATGAAAATGAAGAGGCGGCACAAAATTGGGCAGAGGGCGTTGTGGCTAATTTTGCCAGAAAACCGCAAAGTAATGATAGCGGCCAAATTGAAGCTGTTGCCTCCGGTCAGTGCGGTATATCAATTGTGAATACGTATTATTTGGCCAGATATGCGCGTTCGGACGAGGCGCAGAAAAAGGAAATTTTCGACTCACTAGGCATTATCTTTCCCAATCAAGACGGCCGGGGCACGCACGTCAATATTAGCGGTGCAGGGGTCACAACTCATGCGCCCAACCGTGAAAACGCCGTTAAGTTTCTAGAATATCTTACCAGTAAAGAGGCTCAAAACTATTTCGCAAACGGCAATAATGAATATCCTGTGATTACAAATGCCAATACGTCATCCGCCGTAGAAACACTTGGGACATTCAAAGAAGACAGCCTGAATGTTTCTGCGCTTGGCAAATATCAGGCCGACGCCGTAAAGATTTTTGATCAAGCAGGGTGGCGTTAGGAGCGTACACTTATTTAGCAAATTTTGCGCTGAATAGGACGAACATGACATGACTTTAAAATTCAAATTATCGACTAGTCTAAGCCTGGCTCTCATAATGCTAGGGGTTACACTCTCTGCATGCAGCAGCTCTCAGGACTCAAGTTTACAGAGCGCGGAGGATCAGTCCTCAATAGCAAAAATGGATCATAGCGAGGCCAGGCACAATATGGACGCCCTGCCGGTTGAGCATAGACTTGCTTTTATGACCGGCCATGTAAAAGCAGGCCTAGCCCTTTACAGAGCGGGGGAGCCTCAGCAAGCCGCGCCGCATCTGCTCCACCCCGTCTCAGAGACACATCAATCCGAAAGAAAAGGCTTGGACGCCCTCGGATTTGAGGCCTCGCTGTTTGAAACCGTCTCAAAGTCACTTGAGCAAGGCCGCGCTGCAAGCGAAATCGAGCCGCAACTCATTGCCGCGGAAGCTAATCTTGACGCCGTTGCACAAAAAGCAGGGGGTGACCCTGCAGCTATTATAAGCTTTTTAATGGACACAATAGATGAAGAATATACCATCGCCATAACGGACGGCATTGTCTCCGACCCCGGTGAATATCAAGATGCCTTTGGGTTTGCTTATGTCGCGAGACATCATGCGATGACACTAACCCCGCCTGATAGAAAGGCCGTGATAAAAGAAATTGATGCACTTATATCTTTATGGCCCGAAGCGCCCATAGCGCCGGACACACCATCCACTGTTGCCAGAGTTATGGCTAGAACATTAGCTGTAAAAGCGTCATTACCTGGTTAATAAAACCGCCAATATAAAGTTGAAATATCTATTAAATCAGCGCGTCCATATCGAAGACTTCATTGATATCTGCTGCGAAGGCGTTGGGGTCATCCAGTGGTTCTGAAAATAACGGGCCTTCAAAGGTGAAGGTGTTACTTGGCAAGTCCGCAAGGTTTACCCCGACAATGGTGAGTGTGTTTCCATTTCCAAAATCAAAGATGACATTGGCGCCCGCATCCGTGCCTACAGCCAGGATTTCAGCCTCGGTATCAAAGTCAGGGTCCCCGCCCAATATTGAAATCTGTTCGTTGATAAAAAAGCCTTGGATAACATCGGCGCCGCCGCCCGTAACATCATAAGCGAAGGTATCAAGTCCCGCACCGCCATTGAGGCTATCATTCGAGCCGTTCATCCCCAGCAGATAATCATTCCCGCCATTACCAAGCAAGACGCCTGAAGCATTGATAATATCATCGCCTGACGAGCCAAAATAGCGTTCTATATTTGTATATGTATCCCCCGCAGCGTCGCCGCCTACGCCGATGCCGTTTTGTATCGCGATAGGGCCAGACGCGAGATAAGAGACAGAATCCGTTCCATCGCCTCCATCGTGACTGTCTGCCCCTGCGCCGCCAAAGAAGAAATCATTCCCCGCGCCGCCGCTCATGATGTCATCGCCGTCTTGACCGAAAATGGTATCAACACCATCGCCCCCATCAATGATGTCATTACCGTCGCCGCCCAGCAGGCGGTCATTCCCGCCTTCCCCGTTTAAGGTATCGTCACCATTGCGGCCTTCCAGGCGGTTATCTCGAAAATCACCGGTAATATTATCATCGAAATTGGACCCCCAAACCCACTCAATACCAGAGAATGTATCGCCCGCGGCTTCACCCGCCGTCCCGCCGATGGTCAAGTCAAG
>NZ_AUAC01000011.1 GCF_000428525.1 Hellea balneolensis DSM 19091
TGTTGCACCGGATTCGTCTTTAATAAAACGAGTAACTAAATTTTGCATAACTGACTCCCACGTATGCTAGTCTAAATTTGAGGATTATTCCTCGTAGTCGCAGGGTGTTTCCCTGTTAAGAGTTTTTATAGAGAGCCTGAATTACCATCCGTTTAAATAACGTGGTAAACTTAAAGTAAAAGTCATTTTGATTTTTATGCTTCAAACGCCGATAATATTAAAGCGTATATATAAAGTAATTAAACGCGCTAAATCGGCAATATTCAGCTGTTTTGTAAACCCTTCGTTCACCACATTCCCCTAAACCAAACAAAATACTGGAGTATGTCCGATGAAATTTGCGTCGTTAAAAGCTTTTTTAGCCCTGAGTGCTGTGGCATTTACACCATTAGTTGCGCATGCAGGCGCGGGCGGACATTACAGTGTTGAACTTAATAAAACAGAGGTCGTTTACCTTCCCGCGAGCGCAGGGGCCGTGGTGATCGGAAATCCAGAAATCGCGGATGTATCCATACACTCAGCCAACACTATTTTTGTGGTAGGCCGAGGCTATGGTGAAACAAATTTAGTCGTCCTTGATGCAGCAGGTCAGAAAATCATGGATGCTGATATACAGGTCGTCAATAATCTTCCAGCGCATGGTGTAAGAGTTTATAATGGCGGTGAACGAGAGACTTATAGTTGCTCTCCATATTGCCAGCCTGCTCCTGTGCTAGGCGATACGCGTGAATTCATCGCCTCCAATCAAGGCGGAGGCACGGCGATCAACAATAACGTTGCGACAAGCGCTCCTACACAATCCTTTACATCAGGTCCCACTTCGCCGTCACCATCCGCTATGCCAACTCAAACCAGTTTAAGCGGCGGGCCATCAGGACCTCCCGCTGGTATCGCTCCTCCAGGTATGTAGATATATTAACTGAATATTAACGATTTTTCTTCTCGAAAAATTAATGCCCTTCTCCCTATCATACTGAGCTTGTGGATATGGGAATTAAATATGAAACGTTTAAGATATAGGGCACTCAAGCGAGCAAGACGCTTTTTTGGTAATCGTGAGGGCACGGCAGCTATCGAGTTTGCCATACTTGCGATCCCATTTTTTATGCTTCTTTTTGCAATCCTAGAGCTCGCGATTGTCTTCTTTATTAATTCCACACTTAACCACTCTGTGAGCGAAGCAGGTCGTCAGATCAGAACTGGGAACTTCCAAGCCTGCGGAACGCAAGATAACTTTAAAAAACTGGTCTGCAATAATATGCGCGGCCTTGGGAACTGCGAAAAGCGGCTTCGTATAGATGTTGTGAGCGGAAGTAACTTTGGAAGTATTACGCTCCCGGATCCCCCTAAGCCCCCAGAAAAAGATCCGTCTGATCCAAGCTCTACAGATGACGTCCCGAATGGTGATTGGGTCAATACAGGCGCAAATGCACCCGTCGTTATTAGAGGGCTTTATTATCACAAATTAGTCCTACCCCCTCAATTAACGCGTCTTGAGAACGTACAAGGATCAGGCATCAGGCTCCTAAACTCCACAACGGCCTTTAAAAATGAACCCTTTCCAGCGCCTGGCGCTTGCCCTGTGACATAATGAGTACGGAGCCTATTATGACCCGAAAAAAACACAAATCACTTAAGACACGTCTATTGGCATCTTTGCCCTCTAAGTTTTTAAAAAACAAAGACGGTATCGCTGCGATTGAATTTGCCTTTATCGCCCCCGTCATGCTTTTCATGTATTTCGGAATGGCTGAAGTTGCGACAGCCATATCTGTTGATCGGCAGGTTTCGCATTCAGCAAATGTGGCTGGAGACCTGGCAACTCAATCAGAAACAGTTTCTGTTGACGAGATGTCAGAAATCATGACGGCGACCATGATGACAATGGGGATCCCCTCAAGTAAACAAAATAAGGTCAAGATTGAGATCTCAAGCTACGCAAGAGCGTCTGATGACAGCATTATACAAAAAGGCCGGGCGACGCTGAATGGCCCTTTCCCTTCAACATTTGATGCCAGTAAATTAGATACACGTATTCTCAGCAGCACATCAGGAATTGTTGTGGCTAGGGTTATCTATGGCTATGAGCCCTTGAAACTGCGTTACATGCAATCTGATATCGATTTGAAGGAGACCTTCATGTTAAAGCCGCGAAAGTCAGCCAATGTTGACATTGAGGATAATAGCGGTGGAACACCCTCAAATAATTATAGCTGTGTATTCTCGGGCGGGAAACCAAGCTGCTCTGCAAATGGCAATGTCAGCTAAACCGACTTTTACGAATAACAACTATTCTAAATAAGCCGCTTTCAAAGCGGCTTTTTCTTTTTCTGTTATACCAAGATGATCGGAGATATAGCTTTCCATATCTTCAATAGCCGCCAGAGAACTTTGCAGGTAAGCCTCCTCAACGCCAAACATGGGTCTTATCGCTTCAGGGTCAATGGAGCGGCCGTAACGTTGCGTAAACATCTGCGCGGCGGGTTTCAAAAACTGGTCTATATCCACTGCTGTCATTGTGAGCATAAAATCTTCATAAATAGTATTCTCATCAACCCCCAAAGCCCCTTTAATCACAGCGCATAGCGTACCTGTTCGATCTTTACCTGCTGCACAATGCACCAATATTGGGTCACCTGTCTCAGCCATATGGCGAAGCGTATCCCCAAAAATCCGTTTAAAGCCCTCATCATGTGGCCGAGCCCCATAGGAACCCAGCATATAATTCCGAGCATCTTCGGGCTTATGCAAATCATGTTTCATAAAGGCTTCGTGCGGCGCTATCTTTCCGCTCTCACCATCTTTGGGATCGGAATATGATAACCTGCGCGGCGACTGTTTGTCAGACCATTGTGTTGGCTGACGCTCGCGCTCAGGCGCGTGGCGAAGGTCAACGATCAAGCCTATATCAAGGGCGGCCAAACGTTCTTTATCTGTTTCATTCGTGTTATTTAGATGAGCGGAGCGGTAGAGCTTATTTGCCTTTATTTTACGGCCATCTACTGTGGCATATCCCCCAAAGTCACGGAAATTGTAAATGCCATCGAATTTTTTTATACGGTTATCCATTAGGAGGCTATAGCACAGCCTCCAAGCATGGATATAAAAAAGGGCACCCTGCTTCAGGATGCCCTCTAAGCATAAAATATTTAGCTCTAGCTGAGAAGTGTCTCAGCAGGTTTGCGGCTTTGCATTTGTTCAAACTTACCCCAAACGCCATCATCCCCATGCCATTTTCCTTCGGTCGCGCCTTTGGAATATTCCGTTGCGCGCGCTTCAAAGAAATTAGCATGCTCAACGCCATTTAGAATTTCAGTCAGCCAAGGCAGCGGATGATGCTTAATGCCATAAACAGCCGGCAAGCCGAGCTGACCCAGACGCCAATCGGCGATATAGCGAATATAGCGCTTAATATCTTCGGAAGTCATGCCTTCAACCGGACCCATCTCAAAAGCCAGATCGATAAACTTATCTTCTAGCTTCACCACCGTTTGACAACAATCAACGATGTCGTCTTTGACAGATTGTGTAAGTGCCCCTGTTTCTGCGGCAAATGTATGGAACATTTTGATCATACCTTCACAGTGAAGACTCTCATCACGTATAGACCAGGTTACGATTTGCCCCATGCCTTTCATCTTATTCAGGCGCGGGAAATTCATCAGCATCGCAAATGAGGCAAAAAGCTGTAATCCTTCGGTGAAACCGCCAAAGACGGCCATGGACGTTAAAATATCTTTCTCGCTATCCACACCGAACTTACCAAGATAGTCATGCTTAGCGGCCATCTCTTCATATTCCATGAAGGCGCCGAATTCTGAATCGGGCATACCGATCGTCTCTAATAGAAGCGCATAAGCCGCAATGTGGATAGTCTCCATATTAGAGAACGCGGCCAGCATCATCCGTACTTCGACAGGCTTAAAGAGCGGCATGTAATTTTCCATATAGTTTCCGCCTACCTCGACATCGGATTGGGTGAAAAAACGGAAAATTTGGGTCAGCAAGTTACGCTCATTATCATTCAGATTTGTCGCCCAGTCTTTACAGTCCTCACCGAGAGGTACTTCTTCAGGCATCCAGTGAACTTGTTGTTGCTTTTTCCAAAAGTCAAAAGCCCAAGGATAACGAAACGGCTTATAGCTGTGGCTGGGAATCAAAAGTCCTGATTTTGATTGCTTAATAAAGTCCATTTTTCCCATGATAATCCCTCTCAAGGCCCGAATCAGCCCGTAAAATCTTAATGTCAGTGAAAATCAACCATATATAGGTTACTGATTTGCTAAAGCTACAATATGTAGTGTCATGATTTCTGCAAGAGCTTTTTTGGCTTAAGTCTCAGATTTTTCTTAAGCCAAGCTTTTATAAAGACTTAGCTTCGAATTTATTCAAGCTCAACCACGGCGGCGGCGGTTTTTGCGCCCCCCATAGCGCAGAACTCCCAATATCTCTGCCGGGTTTGGCACATTGGCCGTGCGTTTTTTGAAATTCAACTTGGCTTTTTCAAAGCTCATAACATTTGCGATTCTGTCATCGAGAAATTTACGCGCTTTTGGCTTTTGAGGCTCTTCATCAGAGAGCCATACTGTAAGGGTCGAGGCAATAACACCTGCGAGTATTGTGCGTTTGGAATAATAGTTACCATCCGTACTCGTGTCACCAATGGCGCGCCAAATCGTATCTGCCGCAGACCAAAGCTGGCGCGGCCCCTGCCCTAACGAGCCCGGTAATGTCAGTCGTGATAACGCCCGGCGAGCCGCTTCTTCATGAGGCCCAATGGCGTACATGGCGGCTAAAACACCCGCTGTAACTTTATCACGAATTTTCATCTCAGACTGGTCAAGCTCGGCCAGACTAGATTCGATGTTCTTATTCATCTGCTCTGACCAAAACCGAATGACCTCGAGCGGGCCATCAGGAAAATAGAGCTCCTCTGCGCCTTTGGGTAGATCCGTATTTTTAACAGCGGCGCGAAGGCTCTTTTGCGTCCACCCGTCAAAGGCGGCTTTGGGCAACATGGCGTTAAGGATATCTACGCGGGCTTTATAAGAAGCATCATTCATAAGCGCTCTATAGCGCAAAATGCCTAGACTGTCTTCTATGTTACCTTGCGGCGTAATATCTTCCGCTTAAACCAATCTGTAGCGACCTTAACACCTGCGCCGGACAAAACGCCAAAACGGAAGATACGGCCCGAGAGCAGGATAACACCCAACGTCGTCACAGCCAATAAAGCCACTGAGGCTATAAGGTGCCAAAGCGGCGGATCCGAAGGCAGTCGCATTAGCATTGCAAAGGGCGAAGAAAGCGGGAACCAGCTGGCAAAAATCAGTAGCGGGCTATCGGGTGTTGTCAGTCCAATTGGCACGATGAAAACCGCGCCCATCAGGACAAACATAATCGGCGTGGTGAGCGTCTGCGCATCTTGCATAGACTCGGCCAGCGCGCCGAGCGCGATAAAGAGTGAGCCGTAAAAGATATATCCCAAGACCAAAAATATAGTGAAGAAGATAATCATCTTTGGTGAAAAGGCCGTAATCAACCCCTGCGCCACATCGGACGGCCCCATTATGATAGCCCCGATAACCCCGACAATACCCATAATGATATAGGGCAGAATTGCTGTGAGCGTCAGTAAGGCCACACCTAAAAGCTTACCTAGAATGATTTCAGAAAACCGCGTTGTTGCGAGCATCATTTCCAATAGCTTATTCATCTTTTCTTCGAGCATTGAGGTCAGAAGCATATAGGCCCCGGAAAAGACCGTCATCCAGAGCATCATGGATAATGCAAAGGCGACAAGATAAGGGATGCGGTCTTTTGAGCCGACCTTCTGGCCTTCACCGTCAGCCGTTGCTTTCTTCGTCGGATCGAATGCCTCGATTTTTATACGGCTCTCACGCGCGGCTTCATAACCCTCGCGGTCTAGTCCCGCTGATCCCAAATAATTATCAACGGATACATCGCGAAAATAGGACTTAGCCAAATCGCGCACAGGGTTATCCGTCACATTAGGCGACCAATAATCCGCGGTCAGCTCACCGTCATTATAGATGTGCAGCACACCATTTAACTTCACATCTTTACCCTCAAATGAGGCCATTTTATCACCGCGCATATAAGATTTCAGCTCTTCTAAATCGCGTGATGGTGGATCAATAAACACAAGCTTGGAATCCAAGGCTTTCATACGACTTGTTGACCCCGGCATTTTGGTTTCAAGGTAGACTTTGCCCTCATCAATGCCTTGCGTATCTATAATGTCTTCGAGTTCTTCGGCGTCCTGCTCATTCAAGACAGTTCCGCCAAGTCCGTTGAGGATACCAGCCATCAGCTCTTCTTGCTTATCCGCTTCGGATTGCAATATCGCGGCGGAATGAGATCCGGTCTGGTCCAATATGGTTTCATAGCGCGTTGGCGAGACGCTAAAGCCAGCCAGGTTGATCGCAATGACAATCGCGCCAATGACGAAGGGCAGAAAGAATGAAATCCAAAACCCCCATGTCTTTACATAGCCGAGATAATCTCGGCGAGCGATGAGATAGGTCCGGCGTAAATTTAAAGCTGGCATTTTCATGAGGCGACCTCCGCGTCTTCCAATTCCATGGTCGCGAGCAAATCTTTTCCGACCATGGCTACAAAAGCTTCATGGAGTGTGGCTTGCTTGGGTTCAAAACGTGTCAGGTTTATTTTCTGTTTCACGCAACGTTCCAACACATCTTGACTCTTAGCATCGTCTTTCAAAATTAAATCCAACGCCCCATCTTCACGGGTCTCAAGAGACTTGGCAAAAGGCGTAATGCTGTCTTTATAGCCCTCAGTGTCAGACCCAATGATCATACGCCGCGGCGCTTTGGCCAAAGCCTCTTCTGTTGGGCCGTCAAACACTTTGCGCCCACCTGCCATTAAGATGATACGGTCGCAAAGACGCTCGGCATGCTCCATCACATGAGTTGAGAAAATTACTGTACTGTCGCGCTCTGCAATCTCGCGCACCATGGACTCTAATACTTGTTGGTTCACAGGGTCGAGGCCTGAAAAGGGTTCATCCAGAATGTAAAATTCAGGATCATGGGCAATGGCGGAAAGTAGCTGAACCTTTTGCGCCATACCCTTGGACATGTCTTTATTCTTTTTGCGCTTGGCTTCGGACAAGCCATATTTATCAAGCATTTCATCAGCAAGCATAAAAGCTTGTTTACCCTTCATCCCGTTAAGCCGCGCCATATGCGCAATAGATTCGCGCGCCGTTTGCTTTTTATAAAGCCCGCGCTCTTCGGGAAGAAAACCAATACGGCCAAAGGCGCTTTCATCACCAGGCTCTCCGCCAAAGAGTTCTACATGCCCCTCATCAGGCTTAATAAGGCCTAACGCCATGCGAAGCGTCGTCGTCTTCCCGGCCCCGTTCGGGCCCAGAAAACCAATAATTTCGCCGGGATTGACGGTAAAGCTGACATCATCGACAGCCATCTTTCCGCCAAAGCGTTTCGTAACATTATGAACTGAGAGTGGTGAATTTAGCATAATAACGATATGGCGTGGTTCTTATCGTTTTTCAATATGTAATGCGAATCTAGGTTTATTTTTCCCTCAAGGCCTCAAGAACTATCTCTCTGCCGCCTAGGAACCAGAGATTGGTGTGCTGTCCGCCCTCTATGATGTGTGCCGATTTCGGGCCATCATATCCCTCATAAAGCTTCTGGCCTTGCGAAAGCGGAATGATACGATCTGCTGTTCCGTGAATCCAGATAAGCGGCACATCCAAACCCGATAAGGCTTTATCAGACTCAAACTTATCTTTCATCAAAAGCGAGACAGGCAACCACGGCACTTGCTTCCGCCCCATATCGAGCACAGAATTAAATGGCGCGTCCATAACAAGCAGAGTGGGCTTATGTTTAGCGGCTAATTGCGCCGCAATGCCCGAGCCGAGTGACGTCCCATAAAAAATGATATTTTTCGGCGTGTGACCTTGCGCAATCAGATAATCATATTGCACAATGGCGGCTGTCACGATGCCACTTTGTGTGGGCTTGCCTTGGCTCCCAGGATAGCCTGGGTAACCCACAGACCAAACGCCATGCCCTTCGGATATCATATCCCGAAATATATCATGATTAGAATATACGGCTGACCCATTGCCGTGAAACACCATAAAGACTTTACCATCAGGGTCAGATGGCGGTGCGTACCACCCCATAACGCGACCCGTGTCGCCAAGACGCAATTCCACCTCCGTCATGTCCTGTACACCTACTGCCGTTGGCGTCAGATAAATATTGGGCGGAAAATAGAGTAGCTTACGCTGCAACGCAAAGATGGCCGCCGCCGCAATAAGGTAAATCGTTAGAGCGACGAGGAGGATGAGTTTTAGCGTTTTCATTTCTTTTCTTGTCATCACCGCACCTGTTGCGGTGATCCATGTGATATGGATGCAACACGCATAGCTCTTACATGGATTACCCGAACAGGTCGGGCAATGACAGAGTATGTGCTACAAAGATTTAATAACTTCTTCGACAAGCTTTTTCGCGTCTGACAAAAGCATCATTGTCTTATCTTCATAGAAGAGATCATTATCAATGCCGGCATATCCGGGAGACAATGAGCGTTTCACAAAGAGCACCGTCGCCGCTTTATCAACATCTAGAATCGGCATGCCAGCAATCGGGCTTTGCGGATCTGTTTTCGCCGCTGGGTTGGTCACGTCATTCGCGCCAATCACAAAGGCCACGTCTGCATTAGCAAATTCTGAATTGATATCTTCGAGCTCAAACACTTCGTCATAAGGCACATTCGCTTCGGCGAGGAGGACGTTCATATGGCCTGGCATCCGGCCCGCAACGGGATGAATAGCATAGACAACATCGACGCCTTCTTCTTTGAGCTTATCCGCCATTTCGCGCACGGCATGTTGGGCTTGGGCCACCGCAAGACCGTAACCCGGCACGATGATAACTTTGGAGGCGTTCTTCATTATAAAGGCTGCATCTTCGGCAGAGCCGCGCTTAACGGGGCGCTGTTCTTTATCTCCTGCTGCCGCCGCTGCGCCGTCCGCGCCAAAGCCGCCTAGAATGACCGAGATAAAGCTGCGGTTCATCGCCTTACACATTATATAAGAGAGAATAGCTCCAGATGAGCCGACCAATGCACCCGTTACGATGAGGGCCAGATTGCCAAGCGTGAAGCCGAGAGCCGCCGCCGCCCAACCTGAATAAGAGTTCAGCATAGAGACCACGACAGGCATATCCGCACCGCCGATTGGGATAATCAGCAAGAAACCTATAACGAATGTCAGGCCAAGCAATATCCAGAGCAGCATCGGGTCAGACCCGCCCGATTTCATCAGCATGCCAATCACCGCCGCAATAGCGAGAGCAAGAACGATATTAATGAGATGCCTTGCAGGTAGCATAATCGGCGCGCCTGACATATTCCCATTAAGTTTTGCAAAGGCAATCACAGAGCCCGAAAACGTAATCGCGCCAATACCTGCGCCGAGGGCAAGCTCGAGCAAGCTAAAAGGTTTAATCCCGTCAGCCGTCATAATGCCGAAACTGTCGGGACTGAAGAAAGCTGCCACGGCGACAAGCACCGCCGCAAGACCCACCAGTGAGTGAAAGGCTGCCACAAGTTGCGGCATATCCGTCATCGGAATTTTCTTAGCGATTAAAGCGCCTAAAATACCGCCAACAGCCAAGCCGCCGCCTGCGAGGAGTAAGCCTTTACCACCAAGACCCGCCACCAGAACTGTGGTCACAATCGCAATGGCAATACCAATCATGCCAAACATATTCCCGCGCCGCGAAGACTCAGGAGAGGACAAGCCGCGAAGGGCCAGAATAAAGAGAACCGCAGAAACTGTATAAAGAACAGCGGCGAGGTTAGCTGAAAGTTGTGGCATCTACTTGGCCTCCACTTTCTTAGGCGCGGGCTTTTCTTTTTTCTTATACATAGCGAGCATGCGCTGCGTGACGAGGAAGCCGCCAAAGATGTTAACCGCGCAAAGGGCAACGGCGAGAACGCCTGTCCATGTCGAGAGCGAAGACCCGCCTTGCGTGCCAGCCGCAACCGCAATCAGCGCGCCGACGATAATCACAGAGGAAATCGCATTGGTCACAGCCATAAGCGGCGTGTGAAGCGCAGGCGTGACTGACCAGACAACGTAATAGCCCACGAAAATCGCAAGCACAAAAATTGTGAATTGGAAAATAAACGGGGAAACGGCTGTGCCGCCCGCCATGATGAGTGCAGCTATCATAATCTTAGCCCTTTAGTCTTTCATGTACCACTTCGCCGTCGCGGGTAAGCGCGCAGCCTTGGATGATTTCGTCGTCCCAATCGGGCGCGTAGGATCCATCTTCGGCGGTCACGAGCGGCAGAAAGTTTTTGATATTTCGCGCAAACATATTTGACGCATCAGACGCCATACGGCTCGGCCAATTGAGCAGGCCTACAATTTTCACGCCGTTTTTAGTCTCAACGATTTTACCTGCGACGGCTCCCTCGACATTTCCGCCGCGTTCCGCTGCGAGGTCCACTAGCACTGAGCCCGGACGCATAGTGTCGAGCATCTTCTTTGTCACCAAAACAGGGGCCGCCCGTCCGGGGATGAGCGCCGTGGTAATCACAATGTCTTGCTTGGCGATATGTGAGGCGGTGAGTTCCGCTTGGAGCTTTTGATATTCCGCTGACATTTGCTTGGCATATCCGCCCGCCGTCTCAGCTGCTTTAAATTCGTCATTTTCAACCGCGATGAATTTCGCGCCAAGAGAGGCGACTTGCTCTTTGGTTGCGGGGCGCACATCTGTCGCTGTGGTCACAGCGCCGAGGCGCCTTGCCGTCGCAATCGCTTGAAGACCTGCAACACCCACGCCCATGATAAAGCATTTCGCCGGTGCCACGGTGCCAGCCGCCGTCATCATCATTGGCATGGCGCGGCCATAAATGCCAGCGCCTTCAATAACGGCGCGGTAGCCCGAAAGATTAGATTGCGAGGAGAGAATATCCATGCTCTGAGCACGGGAGATACGCGGAATATATTCCAACGCAAAAGCCGTCACGCCTGCCTTGGCACAAGCTGCTGCGTATTTAGGATTGTCAGTAGGCTTCATCAGACCCGTAATGCCTGCGCCTTTTTTAAGGCCTGCAACAAATTTGGCGTCACGGCCCGTAATGGACATAACCAAATCAGCGCTTTTGGCGGCGGCAGCGTTGGTCGCCGAAATCGAAGCGCCAGCCGCCTTGTAATCAACATCTGAAAAATTAGCGGCTATGCCTGCGCCTTTTACAACCGTGACTGCATGACCGGAGTCAACGTAAGATTTAACCGTACCGGGCGTCGCGCTGACGCGGCCTTCAGCATTATCTCCGCCCTTAGCATCCGCATCGTTTAAAACAGTAATTTTCAATGTCCCAGACCTCTATTGTAAGGTTTTGATACCAAAACAGAATGTCTTTGGGCATCCCGTTATCAGCGGGCGGCTTATAGGTAAATTTTTTCTCCAAGCAAAGGTTTTTAGAAAAAATATATCTATTCTAGCCATGGAAGGCTGCAATAATCGCAGATGAGATCGCCAACAAAACTGCAGAACCAATGAGGCTAGCATACCACCGGCCATTAAGCTTAAAGCCTATCCCCAAAATAACACCAAGAATTAAAGTCGTGACCAAGGCCGCTGGCCATCCCATATTTACACCAAATATCAATGTCGGAAAAATAACAATCAACGCTAAGGCTGCACCGCCATAGACAGTTGTGCCCATAAAGCCACCAAATGTTTTCTTATGTCCGTCAACAGCCATTGTGCCGCGTTCGTAATCAGAATTTCCTGCTGCCATGATAAAGTCCCTTTAGGCTCAAATAGTATTTCTGCTGCCCTTATCATGCCGCTCTGTCCCCATCAATAGGGCAAGCTTCCATGAGATAAGATAAATGCGAATGCCAAGCCCCTCTTCATTACATCTTAACCCTGTTCCCTAACCTCGTTTTCACCTTTTTGTCCCATATTGTAACGCTAAGAGCTGGGAAGACCCAGCCGTTTAAAGGTGAACATAATGGGTAAAACGGTCCTCATCGTCGACGATGATCCGACTCAACGCCGCTTGCTTCAAGCGGTTATTGAGAAAAGCGGGTTTTCAACACTTCAAGCTGATAATGGCGATACAGCCCTTAATATGGCGCTCGGCGCTGATGGCGCGAATATCCATGTCATGATGCTCGATCTTGTGATGCCAGGTCGCGATGGCATGGAAACGCTTGAAGAATTGCAAGCCAAACGCCCTGAACTCCCTGTTATCGTTCTAACGGGCAAAGGCTCGATTGAGACCGTTGTAAAGGCGATGAAAATGGGTGCGCGGGATTTTGTGGTTAAACCCGCCTCACCTGAACGTATTATCGTCTCTATTCGCAATGCACTGGAGATGAAAACGCTCGTCGGCGAAGTTAAACGCCTTAAGAAAACGACTGATGGCGGCCTGACATTTGATGATCTTATCGGCAATGCAGGTTCTATGCGCCCCGTAGTCGCCATGGGTGAACGTGGCGCAAAAGCCAATATACCTATTCTTATCACAGGGGAGTCCGGCGTCGGTAAAGAAGTTATTGCGCGGGCCATTCAAGGGGCTTCAGAGCGCTCAGATAAACCTTTTATCACCGTCAATTGCGGTGCAATACCTGAGACCCTTGTTGAATCAATCTTATTTGGTCATGAAAAAGGCTCTTTTACAGGCGCAAACTCCAAACATTTGGGTAAATTCCAGGAAGCGCACACGGGAACTTTGTTTCTCGATGAAGTCGGTGAGCTGCCCTTGGATATGCAGGTCAAATTACTGCGCGTTCTGCAAGAAGGCGAAGTTGACCCCATTGGCTCTAAACGCACGGTTCCCGTTGATGTCCGGATTGTATCGGCAACCAATCGTGATTTGGCCGAAGCCGTCAAAGCTGGAACATTCCGTGAGGACTTATATTACCGCTTAAATGTCTTTCCTATCGCCGTGCCTCCGCTTCGCGAGCGCCGTGAAGACGTGCCGGCTCTTCTCGATCACTTCATCAAGCGCTTCAATGCTCAAGAGCAAATGAACGTAAGCGGAGCGGATAATGACACGATTGAGCTTTTAAAAAATTATGAGTGGAAGGGTAATGTGCGTCAGCTAGAGAATACCATCTTCCGAGCAATGATCTTATCAGACGGTCACAAATTAAAACCGCATGATTTTCCTCAAATTTCAGGTCTTGCCCCGGCCATGCCTGGCAAAGCCGAAGATGCTTTGTCATCCTTGGTTGAAAAGCCTGATACACAAGAGGATTTGGCTATTACCTTCTTGGACCGCGAAGGGCATTTGCGGACACTTGAGGATATAGAACGCGATCTCATCCAATTCGCCATAGAAAATTATTCTGGGCACATGTCCGAAGTGGCTCGCCGCCTCGGCATTGGCCGTTCAACACTTTATCGCAAAGTCCGCGAGCATGAGCTCGATGTGGACACAGCAAAATCAGCTTAAAATTGGTGGGGAAAACCATGAAAAATGCACTTAAACTTACTCTGCTTGGGGCTAGCGCTTTAGCGATTTCGGTTCCGGTGACCGCGAACCATAATCATGGTCTGCGCGGGATGTTCAAAGCCCCGCAAGCCCATCAGACTCAATATGTGGCCCCGCAAAGCTGGCAAGAAAAACAGCTACACGCCCAACTCGCGCAGATGGGACCCGGCACTTACACTGTGACAGATACAATCTATCCCGGCTCTCATGACGGGCCACATCAACACCGCACACCAGAATATGTGCGCACGCAACATGTTGGATATTCCGTAGCCGAAAACGGTCACATACAAACGCAGCAAGGCCTTAGACTTCGCGGCTTTGCAAGCCCTAATGCCGTTCATTATGATCCTGCCGCGCGCAAAGCCTTCCTGGCCAATCGCAGCCATAATGTTGGCGGCATTACAGTCCGTACGAATGCACATCACTCACGCGATATGCTAGATTGGCAAGAAAACACCACAGGAAGAACTCTGACACTTCTGGCAAACCGCGCAAACGGCATGCTTAAAGATAATTCGATCTATCTAGGCGCAGGTTTCCAAGGCGGATTTAAATATCAGAAAACCTCCATGGACGGACAATTCCCGATCCTGTCGCGCTTTCCCTTCTTTAGTGATAGCGGCGATGATGAAGCCGGCGTTTTTGCCATTGATCATGCCGCCCTGTCTTTCACCTCAACATTTGGCGACTGGACAACCGTTTACCTACAGCCTGAATATAGCGAGACAGAATATGGCCGTGATCAGGATGAGTTCCAACTTCGCAAGGCTTTCGTTGTCTTTGGTAACCTAGAGAAGACGCCATTTTATGCTGCCTTTGGCCGCAAAACGATCGATTTTGGTAATTTTGACAGCTATAACGCCTTTACTCATAATGAAGGTGCCCATTATTTTTGGGCAGTTTCAGACCAACCTGTAGCGGAGGTCGGCTATTACAAAAATGGCTTAAAACTTACAGCGTCCGCCTTCTCTGCAGGACGACAGCTTCGTGTTGCGCTTGCGGGTGAAGACAATAATATCGGCAATTATGCCTTTAACGGTGAAAAAGAGTTTCTCTTGGGAGGCAGCAAAGCCTTCACATTAGGCGGTGGTTATTTGCACGATACAATTTACCGCGATAACTTTACAGCGCATACTTTCCAAGGCCGTCAAAACGGCACCGCACCAGCCAACTTTATTGAGTATGATCGCAATAGCGCGGTAAATGCCTTCGCCGAGTATAATAGTGATTTCTTTGACCTTATGGTGGAATATACAACGACGCTTAAGCCTTGGGCCGCAGCCATTCCGCAATTGCCAGACGGAACGCCCTTCCCGCAATATTTGAATAATCCTGCGGGCTCCACAACAGATCCTGACAATATCAATTTTGATGAAAAATTGAGCGTTCTCGTCGCGCAAGCTCGTGTTAAGCCGATGCTACCTAATGGTCGCCGCATGGCTATTTCCGCTGTCGGATCATGGGGCAATATCAGTGATGATTTTGGCAATCCCATCACAGGGACAACATTCGATAAAAATCAGCAACATGCCCTTTCGCTCGAATACCCTGTCAATGACTTCCTCGATTTCGGGGCGGAATATGTCTATAATAAAGGCTTCATACCTTTCGTTGCGCCGCAGCTCGTTTCCAATGCAGAGACCGAAGCTCACGCGATCAATGTCGGCTTTAAAGCCCGCTTCTAGGCCTGGAGGTAACGCGGACCATGAAGCTCTCTGATATCTTGGTGGTGACCCTATTTCTTGTTATGGGGTCACTCATCTTTGCGATGAAAAAAATGCAGGAAACTGAAGGTGCTGACTCAGAGATCCCTCCAACAATGAAAACGGCGCAAACTGAGGCAACGACTGTGAATGATGTGCCGCAATTACGACTCAAGTTGTCAAACCCTGAGACAGCCGGCAGCTATGGCCGCCTGTCATTGGACAATCTTGTAGAAGCGCCTGCTGCAAATATTCAGTCACAAAGCAAAGACGTTGTTATAAGACCCAGGATTGAAGAATCGAAGAGTGCGAGCACTTCGCCAAGACTTTAATATTTATTCTTAAAAGAGTGTACCGCCAAATTCCTATCAGCCTAAAACAAAATATGTCTCAGATATAATTATTTTGAGTCAGTCATTTTTGACGATGCGCAGGAAAGGCTTATGTCTTGGAGCTTTATATTCTGGTATAAAGGGCTGAGGCATTTCGGTCAAACTCTCAGGCGGCATATCATCCTCTAAGTTTCGAACCCGTGGCGTGAAACTCTTTTTCTTTTTAGGCTTGAAGCTTGACCCTCGTTTTTTGCCCGAGTGTTTCCATCGATCTGCTGTGCGTTCATAATCGCTATCAGGATCGTGATTATCAATAGGTTTTTTCTTGAGGTCTTTGACCTTTTTGTTCATTGCCGCGACGACTCGCTTTTGCGCAAAACTCAGAGCATCTCCAGGGCGGCCTTTTTCGCGATCGTGGAACGCGGACCCAAATTTATCAAGGCGCTCTACGACGCTCTCACCAAATTCATTTTCAAAATCTGTGATTTCGCCTTTTTCAGACAAGGTTTTATGAAGGCGCTCTAATTTACGCCGCGCATTTCGCGCTGCCCGTTCCCGGGTTTTACGTTCTTTCTCGCGCTGTTTTTCAACAGCAGAATCGCGAGCAGCTTGCTCCTCTTGCCATTGCTGTTTGTCATAATCACTCGGCATAACTTCTGCCTAACACATAAAGAACAAAAATGGAACGAAATATAAAGGGCCCGGCTGAAAAACTTATAAAACCTATCTGGCTCAAAAATTGCTTCGTAAATGACCACATCAATATTAATAGCGGAAACTACGCAGGTGTTTCGAAAACTACTTACATTTATACTGCTTACGCAATTATTTGTCGGTTATGGCATAGCGTTTTCACAAACTCAGACCCAATCTGAAACAGTCCCTATTGAGGAAACTCAGCAGCTTGCTCATGACCTTTTCGAACAAGGCAAAGCGGCTCATGACGGCATAAACAGGCCGCAAGACTTTGAGAAAGCCAGAGCACTTTACCTCAAAGCCGCAGATCTTGGGAGCACACCGGCCCTTCTCAATCTCGGGTATCTCTATTTTACAGGTCAAGGCGTTGACCCTGACTTTGTCAGAGCAAGGGAGTTTTATGAAGATGCAGCACAACGCGGCAGTGAGGATGCAAAAGAAAATATAAAAATGATGGATGTTCGCGGCTTGGGTATCTCACCCGTTAATAAAGTCGCCATAACAGACTCAAGGCAGCAGCTTCCTGAAACTGATATTTTATCAGAAGCCCACCCCCCCGTTCAGCAAGATATAATCACATCAGAGACAACTGCTCCGTTCATTACGCCTGACTTAGATACTCAAACTTCTGAAACCGAATCGAAATCAGGGTATAGTATAGACCGCTCCGGCAAATTGACGGTCATTCTGATTAGCTTAGCAGTACTCACGTTTTTGGGTCTCTTTATTGTCGCCATAAAGCGCTTCCGAGAACGTCGAATTAAAAACCGGTTCGTGCAGTATTTTTATGACGCAAAACGAAGTCAGCTCAGAAAAACTTATTTGCATAGACATAAAAACGGTCTTGTTGAGGCATCCTTTTATAGAGAATGGCACGCGACATTAACGGCTCTGATGGCGCGTTATGCTCGTGATTTTGATGAACCCGATGAAGAATTACAGGCCTTCTGTGAGGCTCTCAATAACAAGCTAAGCCTAGAATTGCGGCCCACCCAGCATTTAGCCTCTGAATATAGTGATAAACTAATGCAAGCTGCCTTCTCGGATATCAAAGCTGTCGATGCCTTCTACGCGGAGAATGTTTCAAAAAAGGCGGATACATCATCTTCGACGAAACAGCTATCTCAAGTTACGCCGGCTTTTCATGATAATGTCGTAAAAATATTTCAAAGAAAACTGCATAACGCGAAATGACTATGCTGCCTAATTTAGGGTAAACTTCAACCCTGATCTTCAACCACTTCCATATACATATCCAGCAGCGCTTCTTCCTCAGCACGCTCAGCGGCTTCTTTTTTGCGGGCGGAGATGACTTTGCGCATGATTTTCGTATCAAGGCCAAATGTCTTCACCTCAGCATAGACTTCGCGAATATCTGCGGCGAGTTCCGTCTTTTCAGCCTCGAGCCTTTCAATGCGGGCGACAAATTGCTTGAGTTTTTCGCGGGTCGCTTGGCCGAGTTGATCAGCGCGGTCAGAGTCAGAGAGCATGAGATAGTCCTTGGAATGTCAAATCTTAAAAACAGAATAAATTCCGAGAGATATTTAACCAGAGACGCGAAGCCATTTGTTGTGGATGGAATTCATGTTAATCAAATAAGATATGGAGACAGCTATGCGCAGAATCACCTTAATCGTAGTCATTTTAGCGCTTTATGGCACCGGTATGGCGGCAGAAGCACCCTCGCCCAGCTGCCCAAGCGGAAAAGACTATACCCTCGCTATACATGGCGGGGCGGGCGTTATTCTTAAAGAGAACATGACGGATAAGCGCGAGTCGGCTTACCGTAAATCTCTGTCCAAATCGCTAGGTCTCGGCGGGCAAATGCTAGAAGAAGGCTATAGCGCGTTAGATGCGGTGCAATTCGTGGTCATGGCCCTTGAAAATGATCCAAAATTCAACGCTGGCAAAGGCGCAGTGTTTTCTGCCGCCGGAAAAAATGAGCTCGACGCTGCGATCATGGATGGACGCGATAGAAATGCGGGAGCCGTGTCTAGCGTCACAACCATAAAGAACCCTATTGTGCTGGCGCGTGCCGTTATGGAAAACTCCCGCCATGTAATGTTCCAAGGACAAGGCGCGGAAGACTTTGCCAAAGAACATGGGATTGAACAGGTCGATCCCAAATATTTCTACACCAAACGGCGTTATGATCAGATGAAGAGAAAGGTGAAAGCAAACAAGGTCAAAAAGCATAGCTTTCTCGACACAGCTGAAACTAAATATGGCACGGTTGGCGCGGTTGCCAAAGACGGTTGCGGGAACCTCGCGGCAGCGACGTCAACAGGCGGATTAACAGGTAAAGAATTTGGGCGCGTCGGCGATACCCCGATTATTGGTGCGGGCACTTATGCCGATAATCGCTATTGCGCAGTTTCGGCGACCGGAACGGGAGAGTTTTTCATTCGCGCAGGTGTTGCGCGCGATATTTGCTCTCGCCGTGAATATTTGGGCGAGAGCATCGCGCAATCCTCAAATCACGTCATCCACAAAACCCTCACCGATATGAAAGGGGATGGCGGCGTGGTCGCGATTGACGAGCAAGGCAATTATAGCTTCGCCTTCAACACACCCGGCATGTATCGCGGCGCAAATAAGGGCGGCAAAACTCTCATCGAAATTTTTGACGCAAAATAGCCGCACTCATTTATCAGCGTTTTTATTGTGAGCACACGTATATATCTATGAAACTCAGGCCTTATGTTTTATGAAGGCCGTGATAAAGGAAATATATTATGATTATTCTCTGGATATTGACAGGTGCGGCTTTTGCTTTTGTCCTTCTTACACTCGTTTTAGGCGCAAAAAATATGGGCGGCAAAACAGAGGAAGCCCGGGAAGCCTCTAATATTTGGATGCGACGCCGCGTGATGGGGCAAGCCGTCGCCGTAGGGCTATTGTTGCTGACCGTTTACATTCAAACCAAAGGCCGCGGCGGATAGCCCTTCTTATGGTTAAACTCAATAAAATATATACGCGCACAGGTGATGACGGTACAACCGGACTAGTTGATGGTTCACGTCTCTCCAAAGATGATATCCGCGTCAGAGCTTATGGCGATGTTGACGAAACCAATAGCGTTATTGGACTCGTTCGGCTCACTCTCGAAAATCGCCGCTTGGATGATATGCTTTTGCGCATTCAAAATGATCTGTTCGATTTGGGGGCTGATCTAGCCACCCCTCTCCCTGCTAAGGGTGAGGCGGATAGTGAATATGCCCTGCGTATGGTGGAGTCACAATCAACTCGGCTAGAAGAGGAACTTGATGCCCTCAATGCGGATTTGCAGCCGCTAACCAGTTTTGTCCTGCCGGGAGGGTCGCCCCCAGCCGCCTATCTACATCAAGCCAGAACCGTCTGCCGCCGTGCTGAACGCGTCTGCGTTGCCCTCGCGGAAGCACATCCTGTCAATCCAGCCGCCCTTACTTATTTGAACCGCTTGTCAGACTTTCTTTTTGTCGCCGCAAGGTGGTGCAATGACCAAGGACAAACAGATGTCAAATGGGTCCCCGGCGCAAATAGATAAAATATCAAAGGTTTATTAACTAAACTGGTAAGTTTCTCAGCAATCAAACGTCGCGTAGTAAGTTTTTAATACATTTCCCGCAAAAGGGTGACAAGGCGCGGGCATCGAATACAATTTATAGCTCTTTCAGGAGAGCTATTCGTATTTTTAGAGTGTATAGCCATGCCCAAAATACTTCTTATTGATGACGATGCTGATGAAAAAATCTTCATTTCACTCCAATTGAAAAACTTAGGATGCAGTGACGTGATCATTGATCATGTTTTTACATGCAGTGAGGGCATGATGAAGCTTACGCAGTTCAAATATGATCTAGTTTTACTGGATAATGTCCTTGCAGATAGTGTCTCGGCGGAATTTTCGGTTCCTTTTCTGAAGGATCACTTAAAACAAACGCCTATCGCTGTAATATCAAATAATATTGCAGCCCCCTATCTGTCCAATCCAGTAGGCCTGGGGGTCGATTTCATCATCGACAAAAATAAACTGGATAAGTTTTTAGGACTGATTGTGCCAGCTTTAAAGTCTCGGCGGGTCGATTAATAATTTACAGATTCCAAAGCGATGTCTCCGCTTTGTCTATACTTTGCATAAAGACGCCATCCATAATGTGCCGCACGCGGGCCAACAGCCAGACGGCGTAGCATTGTGGCAAAAGCTCTTTCTTCGGGCGTTAGCAAATTAGCGAACCCGTTCTCTTCCGCCATGGATTTCACAATATAATCTGCTGCGATGTCGCCCAGAGCGTGATCCCGCATAGGCTGTGCTTTTATCGCTTCGATAATTTTAGTAATGGCAGGAAAAGCTGTGCCTTGAGGCCTATCTAAAATAGCAGATGTCATAGTGTTATCCCTTACTCGGCAACACTTAACAAAAACGCGCCTGAATAAAAGATGAATGGGTGTTCATAGTGGTTTTAATAGAGAAAATTTATTGTATGCGCCGTACTCGAACTTGAGGCCCCTTGCCATTTACACGCGCCTTAAAACTGCCAAGTGCTGCATTTTTTATGACGAGTATATCAGGTGTTTCTTGGCCCAAATGACGAACTTTTGCCGGTTGTGTTTGATCCCAAATCTGCCCGTTTTCGAGATAAAACCGCAAATACCCTTTTCGTATCGTTGACGTGCGCTTTATGGCCAATGACCTAGTTTTTAGCGGCTTGGCGCTTTTTTCGGTATCAGTTGAGCTAAATAATTTGAGTTTTGGTAAACTAGGTAAGTTAAATCCGTAACTCTCTTTCTCAATCTCTTCAGCAGCTTGCTTATCAATAGTAATAAAATCACCGGATGTCTCTGCAACGCGTAACTTTGAAGTTTCTGCTAAAAAACAATTGAGTTGAGCGTCCTTATCCAAAATCGTTTCACAGGCATATAAGCCCGATAGCGAATTCACAGGTTTTGCAGACGCTGTTAAATTAACAAATAAAGCCCCCAATAGACATAGGAATATCATCTTTTTATGCATTTTCTTACACCTCTATTCTGGTCAAAGCTGTGTGGTTCGTGGCCATAAATAACATCTGACAATAAGCCTTCAAAGTTCCTTTTCAAGTCACCTGAATCGCGCTACGAGAACAAATATGGAACCTTTGATAAGTTATTCCGGATTAGAGCTCAGTCTTGTTGAGATTATTCTTGGCATGGCGCTATTACTGCTGGGTGCGCTCATCACTTTAATTTTCGCGCGGCCTGGAAAAGGTAATGCCCAAGAGGCCGAGCGGGCGGCCAACCTTGAGACTCACCTGACAGCCATGACGCAGCGCCAAACAGAATTACAGGGCCGTCTTGCGCAAATGGCAGAAGATAGCGCGACACGGGAAACGCAGTTGCGCGAAAGTATGGATACACGCCTTAACAAAGTCTCCGAACGTGTCGGGCAATCTATTGAAGCCACACAGGAACGTAATTCAACCAATCTTAAACAGCTTCATGAGCGGCTCGCCTTAATTGACCGCGCCCAGAAAAACATCGAAACTTTGTCAGGCGAAGTATCGGGGCTACAAAACCTGCTGTCCAACAAACAATCGCGCGGCGCATTTGGCGAAAAACAAATGCAAGATCTAATCGCCAATTATCTGCCGAAAAATGCCTATTCCTTTCAACACACACTTTCCAATGGCAAACGCGTTGATGCGCTTATTCATCTGCCCGGGGATCAAGGTGACGTGGCCATTGACAGTAAATTTCCAATGGAGGCTTGGCGCAGACTAACCGAAGCCGATAACACGCCCGCCGAGGCGCTAGCTGCGAAAGACTTTGCACGCGATGTGCTCGTCCATATCAAAGCCGTTGCTGAGAAATATCTGATCTTTGGGGAGACCCATGATGTCGCTATGCTATTTTTACCTAGCGAAGCCATTTACGCAGAGCTTCATGCGAATTTCCCGCAAGTTATTGAGAAAGGCTTTAGCCAGAAAGTGATGATCGTCTCACCCACCACATTTATGGCTACGCTTCATACCATGCGGGCCGTTATGAAAGATGCCGCTATGCGGGAACAGGCCCATATCATACAACGCGAAGTCGGCGCGATGGCCAAAGATGTCTCTTTGTTGGATGATCGTGTGGCCAAATTGCAAACACATTTTACCCAAACCGGTGAAGACATCCGGAAAATCCGAATTAGTACAGAGAAAATCACCAAGCGCGCGGATAAAATTGAGAGCCTTGATGTTCAGGACGAAAAACCTGCCTCCAACATCACCGAGTTTCGTAAACCCGCTTCTTGAGATCTAAAATGGGCGTCGACTTTTCATGGCGGCTGTTATGGTGCCGTCATCCAAATAATCCAGTTCTCCGCCGACGGGCACACCGTGCGCCAAGCGCGAAATGGTAACATCTGCTGTTTCCAAATGATCCGTGATGTAATGCGCCGTTGTCTGGCCATCGACAGTTGCGTTCATAGCCAGAATAACTTCTGTCACGACTTCAGATTTTGCGCGGTCAATCAAGCTTGCAATATTCAAATCTTCGGGCCGAATACCATCCAGCGCAGAGAGCGTTCCGCCTAAAATATGATATTGTCCGCGAAAAGCCCCTGCCCGCTCCATAGCCCATAAATCACCGACCTCTTGAACAACGCAAATTATTGTCTGGTCGCGCCCCCCCGCTCTGCAGATATGACAGGGGTTTTGCGCGTCCACGTTTCCGCAAATCTTGCAGGTTGATATCTTATCCGCAGCCTCAGCCATTGCGCTCGCCAAAGGCCGCATCAAGCCATCACGTTTTTTAATAAGGTCAAGCGCCGCCCGCCGTGCTGAACGCGGGCCTAAGCCGGGGAGCTTTGAGAGCAAACTGATAAGCCGCTCTATTTCCGGGCTGATATTGGATGACATGCAAAAAGCCTTTCGATTCGCATTAACCTAACCAAAGCTACGCCAAAACTTAAGGAAATTGTCACAGGACCTTCATCACTCTTTTAAGGGGTTGTCACGTTTAGACCGTAGAGGCACGCCGAAAGTCAAAGGAGATTTCAACATGTTTAAACAATGCCTTATAATCGTCTCTCTACTATGCCCACTTAATGCATTGGCGTTTGATAATATCGAAATCCAACGCGGTGAAGTGCCCACAGCAGCGCTTAAAACCGCGGAACATTATGCACCAGGTGTTGTTTTTACGCGCTATGCCTATGAAGATGAGAACGGCCAGCGCATCTATGAATTTGAAGCTCATGATATGGACGGGCGTCATATTGAAGTTGATGTTCTCGCAGATGGGACTTTACAAGAAATAGAAATGGAGAAAGAGTGGGATGAAGTTCCTATATATGTAGCCATGGAACTCACAATCGAACATCCAAATTTTTCACCTGAATTCATCGAAGCCTCTATCAGGCCAAATGGAGAAACCGTCTATGAATTTGAAGGTATAGAGGCTGGTTTGCCCACTGATTATGAGGTGCTAGATACGGGCCGAAGCGTAAAGATATTAGCGAAGAGCTAACATATGTCTTTGATATAAGTGGTGGTTGCCTAGTTTAGCGACAGTCCTAATACCCGGCCGTAGCTGAGTCGGGCCCGCGCGGGTCGGCAGATCCGACGACAATTCCTTGGCTTTGCCCTACTGAGTTCACACGCCCAAGAACAGTCTGTGCAAAGCCGCCTTTTTCATCCTTAGGCAAATTATGGCCCATTGCTTCAAGACGACGCAGTGTATCGTGCGAAATTCCGGGCTCCGCAATCACAATATCAGGAAGCCATTGATGATGAATACGCGGCTTGTTTACGGCCTCTGCCATATTCATATCCCACTCGATCACGTTCAAAACCATCTGCAGAACAGAGGTAATAATTGTGGAGCCGCCAGGGCTTCCCGTGACTAATACGACTTTACCCTCTTTTTTGACAATCACAGGCGTCATAGACGAAAGAGGCCTCTTGCGCGGCTCAATCTTATTGGCCTCTCCGCCAATCAAGCCATAACCATTGGGCGAGCCAGGCTTGGCCGAAAAATCATCCATTTCATTATTGAGCAGAAACCCCGCGCCATCGACGCTATATCCACTACCATAAGAAAAATTGAGCGTATAAGTGACAGACACGGCATTACCCATTTTGTCGATCACGGAATAATGTGTGGTGTTGACGCTTTCATAAGGGAGTTTCGCGCCGGGGCTTATCTCGCTGGATTTAGACGCAACAGTCACAGAGATCGACTCGCGTAGCGTGTCAGCATAGCTCTGCGCCGTCAAAGCCGCCACAGGTACGTCAACAAAATCAGGGTCGCCCAAATATTTAGACCGATCAGCATAGGCCCGCCGCATCACCTCAATCAGCTTGTGCAAATAGGCGGCGCTATTATGCCCGTCCCCTTTCAGATTATAACCGCTCAATATATTGAGCATCTGAACAATGTGAACACCGCCGGAGGATGGCGGGCTCATGGCGTATAATGTATGCCCTTTATAATTTCCTGATACCGCCTTGCGGGTCACGGTTTTATAATTGGCGAGATCTTGGAGAGTCATCACCCCGCGCCCCTCTTGCATTTCAGCGACGATCAGTTCTGCTGTTTTTCCCTCATAAAATTCTTTTGCTCCGGACTTCATGATGCGCCGTAGCGTTTTCGCCAAATCCTCTTGAACAAAACGCTCACCCGATTTGCGGCCTAGAAAATAATCGACCGAGCTTTCATCCACCGAGAGCTGCTCGCGGCTGGCTTCCAGCCCTTCCGCCATCGCGTAGCTGAGTGGGAAGCCTTTGGCAGCCAGCCTCACAGAAGGCCCCATAACTTCCCGGCGTGTCATTGTGCCGTATTTTTCTAGCGCCTCTAAGAGCCCCATGACGGTTCCCGGAACCCCGGCGGAGAGCCGGGAATATTGCGCTAGGCGGTTATCAACCTCACCGTCGCTCCCCAGATACATATCCCGCGTTGCGCCATCCGGTGCCATTTCGCGAAAATCAAGGGCGAGCACCTCACCCGTTTCCGCCAGATGCACCATCATGAAGCCGCCGCCGCCCAAATTCCCAGCTTGGGGGTGTGTTACCGCCAAGGCAAACCCTGTCGCCACAGCCGCGTCAATGGCGTTACCACCCCGCGCGAGAATATCCCGTCCAACCTCTGCCGCAATACGGTCTTGCGCTGAGACCATGCCATTCTCTGCCATGACGGGATGCTGAATCGCATCATAACTCATCAAAGCATTACTGCCTGCGGAGTCTTTGGCCGAGACAGAAGAAATGGCGGCCAGCGACAAAGCGCAGGATAAAAAGAGAGAGCGAAACATAAATATCCTTAGAGCGTTGTAGCCAACTTATAAATATCTTCACGGGCCCGAGCGTAATTATCATCTTTAGCCCAAAGCTCGAGACCGATGGGACGCGTGTAACCCGCCTCTCGGCAAGCGCGGATCACATTTTTATAATCAATCTCCCCTGTGCCGGGTTGATGACGGTCAGGACTATCGGCAAGCTGCATATAGCAAATCTGATCTTTACCTCGGCGAAGATTCCCAATCAGTTCTCCTTCATGACGCTGCATATGAAATAGATCCCAATTCATTTTAATATAAGGCGAGCCAATCTCTTCGCAGATACGCTGCGCCTCTTTATGGCCATTTATAAAATGACCAGGGTGATCATAAGGATTAAAAGGTTCAATCGCGGCATAGACGCTCGACGCTTCCCAGAGCTCAGCAGAAGCAGCAAAATGATCTTGATAGGATTTAAGCGCATCTCCAGTCGAAACATCCTCTACATCCTGATGCCCTGTAATCGTGACAATATCTGTGTCCAATATTTTCGCATTGTCTATGGCGCGTTTGATATTATCCAAAAACTCACCGTGCACATTGGGTTTGGCCAGTGCGGGAGCATCTCCAACAATTTGCGCCACCTTCACGCCCGCATCACCAGCAAGTTTTGCCAGATCTGACGCTTTGCGGTCCCAACTATCAATGAACCAAAACTCGACATGGGAAAAATGGTTTTTTGCCGCGAGGTCAAAGCGAGCCTCAAAAGGTACGTCCCGCCACCAACTTTCAATATTTACGGCAAAGCCTTCAAACGCTTTGCCGTATTGCTCCGGCGTAATGCTCTCCCCTGCATTTGGAGAAGCGCATGCCGTCAGCGCCGCGCCTGCAACGCCCGCGCTCATTACCTCCCGTCTATTCATGCGCTCAGAGCCTCTTTCGCCATGTTTGTGATGCTAACATAGTCGAGCTTGCCTGTGCCCAATACAGGCAGGCTCTCAACAGTAATGATTTTTTTGGGCACTGAAATTTCAGGCACGCCGTGAGTTTGCGCCCATGTCAAAAGCTCACGCCGTTTTGCGCCGTTTTGCTCCGTTAGCAAAACAATTTGCTCGCCCCTTTTCGGGTCAGGCACAATCGCGGCGGCATGCATTTTTTCGGGCCAAACGGCCGATGCGCAATTCTCGACCACCATGAGCGAGACCATCTCTCCGCCAATTTTGGCGAAGCGCTTAATACGTCCGCGAATAACGTAATGCCCATCATCATTGATAGAGACCACGTCACCTGTATCGTGCCAGCCATCCGCGAGCGGCACGATTTGCCCCGGATTATCGGGCGAAATATAGCCCTTCATAATATTGGGCCCGCGCACCCAAAGCTGGCCACCCTCATCCAAGCCCTCAACAGCTTCCAAACGCGCTTCGATACCGGGTAGCATTTTCCCAATCGTACCCGCCTGAATATCGCCGGGTTGATTAGCCGCCAAAACCGGCGCGCATTCGGTGACGCCGTAACCTTCGAGCACTTCCATATCAAAGCGCTGCTCAGCGGTTTTACGGGTTTCTTCGCGCACGCGTTCCGCGCCGCACACCGCGATACGTAGAGAGTTCAGCCCGCCCTCATTACTGGCCCGCATATATTGCTGAAGAAATGTATCCGTCGCAAAAATAACAGTCGCCCTTGTTTTGAAAATACGTTTGGCAATGGTCTTTGTCTGCAATGGCGACGGATGGAGAACGACTTTTCGTCCGCTAAAAATGGGCCAGAGCGTCCCCGCCGTCAGGCCATAACAATGAAAAGTCGGCAACGGGTTGAAAATAATATCATCTTCCTCAAGCTCAACATGTTGTTCAATCTGTTCGACATTGGCTAAGATATTAGAATGGGTTAGAACAACACCTTTAGGATTCCCCTCTGTGCCGGAAGTGAAGAGAATAACGCCCGTCTCGTCAGGCGCAGGCCGCGGCACAAAGAGTGACGGTAGGAGCGGGCCCAAAACCGCTTTGGCTTTTGCGGCAATACCAATCTCTTTTTGTAGATCTTCCAAATAAAGAATGGTCGCAAATTCAGAAAGCTGCTCCACCAGAGATTCAAGCCCTGCAATTTCAATAAATTTATGCGCCGTGACAATCGTATCAAAGGGCGCGGTATCGGCAGCGGCTATAAGGTTCTTCATTCCCGCCGTAAAATTCAGCATGGCCGGAACGCGACCCGCCGCATGAATAGAGAGAAAGGCAATAACCGCCCCTGCGCCTGTCGGCAGGAGAATACCCACATTCTCATCGCCGCGTGTTATTTTCTTGATCGGGACTGACAGCGCCAAGGAGGCCCTTAAAAAATCTTTATAGCGAAAGCTTCGCCCATCTCCATCAATGGCAACAACCTTATCCCCGCCATGGGTGTTTGCGGCATCTAAAAAGGCCGAAAAAAGCCCGCGCTGGGTCCGCTTATGTCCCATAGAGCTAAGCGGTTCCGCGTTTAAGATTTCAGTTCCCACAGAACATCCCCTATATATTTATGCCCATGAATGGGTTTCTTTTACAGACAATAGCTGAAAACGAAGATAGGTGCAAAGGGTGGAGTTTAGTGATCATAAATCATCATCACCTATAATTCATTTAAGTATAAACAATGAGTGTTCAGATTTTCATTTAGATATTAAAGGTATTCTTCCAAAAACAAAAAATGGGTAGGATAAGTATCCGCATGCGTATCTTATTGTTAAGCTTCGTTGTTATGTTTGTTCTGGCTTGCTCGCCGAGTAAGTCTGGCGCTACACAAGAAATCGCTAAGACCGAAACCAATATAACCGTCCTTATGCGAACTGAATTTATGGAAGCCTGCCAAGCAAAGCCCGAATATCTAAGAAAGAGAAGAAACGGCACTATAGAAAAACACTGTAAATGTATTTTCAAGGAAGCTATGAAAGGCCTCTCAGATGAGGAACGTATTGTCGCTGGATTTTATCTCTATGGAGAACAGCACGAGGGTTTTAAGAAACGTCTCCATAACCGCCCACCTGACTTAGACGCGATGGTGCCTGCAGTAAAAGCCATCGGCAGAGCCGCTAAAAAATGCCGATAAACTCATATTTTATGAGAGGCCTATTTAGCTCCAACACTAAAACGGCAAATTCATCCCGGGCGGGAGGGGTATATCCCCCATGGCGTCTTTCATAGTCTTCGCTTGCGCCTCATCTAATTTAACCTTCGCGTCTTGATAGGCGGCTACAATTAAATCTTCGGCCATTTCCATATCGTCTTGCTCAGCCGAGCCGAAGAGGGATGGGTCGATTTTTAGGGACTTCATATTTCCGCCGCCTGCAAGCTCCACTGTGACAAGTCCGCCACCGGAGCGGCCTTCGACGATGATATCAGCGACCTGCGCTTGCGCGGCAGCCATATTCTTTTGCATCTCTTTTGCCTGCTTCATCAGGCCCATTAAATCTTTCATGGCATTTACCTATTCTTCGGGGTTTCCGAAATTTCCATCAATAATGTTGCTTGGAACAGATGTAGGCTCTGTCTCTCGAATTTCAATGAGACGCGCATTTGCTAGCAGCGGATGATTAAAGGCAGGATGAGCGCGATCTTTGGCGTCTTGTGCGGCTTTGGCGTCTTTCTTTATCTCATTAAGCGTCGCGCCGCCGCCGGTGGTTTCGGGTGAGACAATCCAAAGCTCTCCTGTGAGCTCTTTAATCGCGGAGACAATTTTTCCTGTAAGCGACACAGGCGCACCGTCCGCCGGCTGAAAACTAATTGACCCCTGTTTAAAACGGATGGGACGCACATAGCGTTTAATATCAGACTTAAGCGCAATCTGTGATTTGGGAAGGGCTTCTATCAAATCCTCAAGAGAGCTGAGCATCACCGTTGATTTTGGCGTTGGCGCGGCTTGCGGAGCCGTAACGGGCACGGGAGCAGATGACACCCCGCCGCCACCTGATGATGCCACCATAGCTGTTGAAGGCGGTGTGGGGGACGCAGGCGTTGGGGCAGAGGACGACACAATAGGCGGCGTGATGCCCCCTGCTTTCATCTGCTCTATAATTTGCGCGGCCAATTCAGGCGGAGGCATTTGTCCCGCAACCGATAATTTCAGCAAGGCCATTTCCGCAGCAGCCAAAGGTGCAGGAGCCATACGCACTTCATTATGGGCCTTAAGCAACATCTGCCAAATCCGCGTTAATTGCCCCAATGACAACTTTTCCGCCAAATCCTGCAAGCGCGCAATTTGGTCAGGCGCGGCATCAAAAGCTGCATCCGGGCCAAGCGTTTTCGCGCGGCTGACTTCGTGGCAAATATCGAGCATATCACGCATAACAATATCGGGCGCAGCGCCGTCGTCATATTGACTGCGCATTTCCGTCAAAGCGCCTTTGCCGTCACCCGTCGCGGCGAGCGTAAAGAGATCGAGAATACGCACGCGATCAGCCAGGCCCAGCATGGTGCGAACTTGGTCACCCGTCACCTCGCCGCCATCCAAACCAGATTGTACAATGGCTTGGTCTAAGAGTGAGAGGCTGTCGCGCACTGAGCCTTCCGCCGCGCGGGAAATAAGGGCCAATCCTTCATCAGAGACTTTTGCACCTTCTTTATCGCATATCTTAGACAGATGCGCGTGCAAGGCATCCGCCTCAACGCGGCGCAAATCAAACCGCTGACAGCGCGAGAGCACCGTAATCGGGACTTTACGAATTTCGGTTGTCGCAAAAATAAACTTCGCATGGTCTGGCGGCTCTTCGAGCGTTTTCAGCAGCGCGTTAAACGCCCCCGCCGAAAGCATATGCACCTCGTCAATAATATAGACTTTATAACGGGCCGTGGCAGGGGCATAGCGCACCCCGTCCAGCATCTCTCGCATATTTTCAACGCCCGTGCGCGAGGCTGCGTCCATTTCCAAAACGTCCATATGCGATGAGCTCATAATCAGCTCGCAATGTTTACCGGGCGTGCCTAGCTCAACCGACGGGCCCGCCACAGTATCGCTTTGATAATTAAGCGCTCTCGCCAGCAACCGCGCCGTTGTTGTTTTGCCGATACCGCGCACACCCGTCAGCATAAAGGCATGGGCTACGCGCCCCGCTTTGAATGCATTTTGCAGCGTCGTGACCATAGCCTCTTGGCCGATCATATCTTCAAAAGTTGTCGGGCGGTATTTACGCGCGAGAACTTGATATGTTTGGTTAGAGGTGTCGTTCATGTCGCTCTTATAGAGCTGATTCTGTTATTGGCAAAGCCATGAGCATAATTGCCCACATATAAGGCTAGCCCAATCCACTAAATAAAGCACGTTGTTTTAGGTTGAGGCCCTTAGGACTTCCCACCTTTATGCTGTCTTTATAGGGTTTGAGCGTGAACCGCGCGGCTTCGAACGCCTCATATTCCAACGACTTCACCGTCGAGACGCCCATCATGCGGATCGTCCCTCTGCGGCGGGTCAGTGAGAAATCGATATAGCCATTGTGAAGCGCATTATAATAACGCGCATCTTCGTTGCTTTGCGTCAATAGCAAAGAATAATCCGCTGTGCCATCGCCGAGATAAGCGGTCAGTGTTTTAGATGAGACCGAGGTCGTCACGCATTCGACACCAACTTGCTCGCCCGCTTCTGTGGTAAGTTCATTGAGCCAAAATTCATGCGCGTCCCCTGTGAGAACGACAATGTCTTGCACGCCAGCACCTATCAGCCGCTGATAAAAATTCTCACGAGCCACTGGATATCCGTCCCAACTGTCAGGATAGACGGGCAGATTATATTTGGACAAGGCCATGCTGTCGCGAACACCGGGCCAGTCTTTTTCAATTACTTGCATCGAGGCTTCATCGACATAGGGGGACATGTCCGTGGTCAGCAAGCGCCCCATAATAACTTGATTGGCCATAACGCGCCAAGCTGTGCCTTTGTCTTTGGACGCCTTGAGGGTTTTAACAATAAAATCACTTTGTACCTCGCCGAGCATTTCGCGGGACGGGTCACCCAAAATATCGGATTTAAAACTATCGGCGTTTCCAGCGGCTTTAATGTCAGGATAAAACTCTTCAATAATAAGCGGTTCTGCCCGCGCAGTCAGCCGCGTCTCGACAGTTACGAGGGTGAGCAGATCACCCCACTCATAGCTGCGGAAAATATCAGAGCGCACACGCCCGGCTCGCGGTTCGCGTATAGGCATCCATTCGTAATAGGCCCGCAACGCGGCTTGGCGGCGGGCCTCCCAAGGCCCTTCGCTATCATCGTGATTTTCCGCTCCACCCTTCCAGCTATCATTACTCGTCTCATGATCATCCCAAATCGCGATTAACGGCATTTTCGCTGTAACCCCTTGTAGGCTCGGGTCGCTACGATATTGCCCGTGGCGAAGGCGATAATCCTCGAGCGTGACAATTTCATTTTCAGGAACATGGCGGCGGCCAATGTCAATGTCTGATCCGCTGCTGTAAACATTTGCGCCATATTCATAATAGTAATCGCCCAAATGAATAAGAGCGTCGAAATGATCCTGACGCGCAATATGGTCATAAGCGTTGAAAAAGCCGTGTTCCCAATTCGCGCAAGAAACAACCGCGAAGCGCGCCGAGTCTACTGCATTTCGTGGCAAGGTTTTTGTTCGCCCGACAGGTGATATTTTATCAGCCAGACGGAACCGATAAAAATATGGCTCATCCCCTTCAAGGTTCGAGGCATCTACTTTGACGGTCCAATCACGGGCGGCGCTTGTTGTGACGGTTCCTGACGCCGCGAGCGAGGCAAAATCCGCGTCTTTATCCATCTCCCAGATAACCTCAACAGGGCCTGCCATAGGGTTATCAGGCGTGATACGTGTCCAAAGAATAACCGCGTCGGCTGTTGGGTCACCCGAAGCTATGCCGTGGGCGAAATTACCCGAGGCAGCCTCAGATGCGGCTGTAAAAGTCACTGAACTCGCAGGCGCACACGCTACAGCGCTCGTCGCTGTCAAAGCCCCTAATATACCCCTGCGCGAAATTTTCTTTGTCATAACTTTGCCCATAATCGGCAAAATCGAAACTGTATAGTCCTATATGAGGCTATAAGACATTTTCATGTTAAAGCTGAATGTTTTTGGAAGAGGCCATTTAAAGTCCTTATGGCATTATTGTAAAAAGTGAAGGCCAAAGCATAAGCTTCGGCCTTCGGGCTAATAAAACTCTCATTTCCACATTAACTCAGTTTTACATTTGACAACGAGACGCTCAAAAGTTTTGTTTTGTGCTTCAAGCCATTGGCGCATGATAACCATCAACAGCAATATATTGTCAAACTCAGTATCTTTTAAAAACACTGAGGCCGATTACGGATCGCAATAATCGAACTTAGGTCTACGAGCAGATAGATCAGGGTGAATTATCACGACTTATGATTTGGATTATAATTCTAATCTACAGCGCCTCCAAAAGGCCATGGGTGAGACGTTTACGCAGGTTAAATTTATCGATGAAATCATAAACATGCGCCATTTTCTGCTTTCTAATGTAAGTGGCATCAATCCTTGAGGACCTGATTATAACCGGAGCGTTCGATTTTTTGTCAAACCCCAGAGCCGCTAGGTTCCGGCCAAATGAAAGATCAAGCAGAACAAGATCAGGCTTTTTAGTTTGGATAAGATGTTTGCCTTTGGCTAAAGTCTTAGCATGGGTCAGAGTGTATTCACCGTCATAGCAGTCTTGTAGAACACGATTAGTCCATTGAAATTCCTCAACGCTTTGGTCAATCAGCAAGATATTGAGATGAGTCATGGATATCTCGTGTGGCTAGGAAACAAGTTTAAACCTGTATTGCCCACAAAAGGGTTGTTCCCGTTTTGGAGACGGTAAATATTTGTAAAATTATTCTTCAAGAAAGACATAATTCGCAAATCTCTATAGCCTAAAAATAGTAAATTTCCTCAAATTATACTGTTGTAACACTATATGTGGTATAACACTATATATATGTTGTGCAACACATATATTCATGCGAAATGACCCTTCAAAAAGTGGATTGATATTGTTATTTTCAGGGCTGATTTGAACGTTTTCCACGTCAAAACCACCTCCTAATTGAGGTCTCTACTCCAACATGAAGTTACGAAAGCAGATAGATGTCTTTTTCAGAAAATCCCCGTGAAAACATTGCCTATGAAGTTCGGGGCACATTCAGAGCGTTTGAAAATGCTCTTATAACAGCTCTTGCAAAAGCCGATATTTCTGTTGGTTTTTTTCATATTCTTCGTTTGTCTTGGCCCGAAGAAGGAAGAAAACAAAAAGAAGTGGCTGACCTTGCTTTCATGACACCGAGTGTCGCGTCCCAACAAATTAAGAAAATGTGTAAGGCAGGGTTATTATCACGTGAGAGTGCTCCTGATGATGATAGAAAAAAGATTGTAAAATTAACAAAGGAAGGCTTAGACAAAAAAAACAAATTGGTTTCCCCCATAATTCTTATTCCCGTTATTGCCTCCGAGGGTATTTCTGACGCGGACATGGAAACCGCGACTCGGGTTCTCCATAAGTTAAGATTAGGCTTAAAGTGAACCTTAACGCTCACGTATAATATCAAAATTTATAGCACAAACTGACGCGAAATTTACCAAGGTTGTGGTTGTAATGTGACTGAACCGTCCTCAATGGCGGATTTACGCCTCTAAACACCAACGAATAACCGCCTTTTGCGCGTGTAATCTATTCTCTGCCTCGTCGAAGACTGCGCTTTGCGGACCATCTATGACGCTAGGCGCAACCTCTTCGCCGCGATGAGCGGGGAGGCAATGGAGGAATATTGCATTTTTTGCTGCCGCGTTCATGAGCGCGTCATTGACTTGGTGGCTCATTAAGTCTGAGAGGCGTTTCTTGGCATCGGTGTCACCCATGGACACAAATGTATCTGCAATGACGACATCCGTATTTTCACACGCTTTAAGAGGGTCGGTTATGGTTTCAATAGTTGCGCCTTGGGCTCTTGCTGCTTCAAGGGTTTGGTCCGGCACGGTATACCCATCAGGGCAAGAGATGCGGAGCCTATAGTCAAATTTAGCGGCGGCATTTATAAAACTGACAGCCACATTATTGCCATCGCCCACCCATGTCAGAGTCATATCCTTTAAATGACCTCCGCGCTCTTCCAGAGTTTGTAAATCCGCCATAATTTGGCAAGGGTGATTATAATCCGTCAGCCCATTTATGACGGGCACATCGGAATTTTGGGCGAGAGTCGTAAGTGTTTCATGGCTATTAGCCCGTAACATAATACCATCAACAAAGCGGGACAGCACTTTAGCTGTGTCTTCAATCGTCTCGCCGCGCCCGATCTGCATATCATGACTTGTGGCTGTGATAGAACTGCCGCCTAATTGACGCATCGCCATGTCAAAGCTGAAACGTGTGCGCGTGCTGGATTTTTCAAAAATTAGGGCAAGGGTCTCGCCTTTAAACGGCGCATCCGGATCAAGACGGCCTTTGGCCAAGCCTTGCCGAGCCTTTTTTATTCGGTGGGCTTCATCAAGGATTGCGCGCAACTCGCTTGCATCGATATCCGCTAAAGACAGAAAGTGTTTTGGCATGGGTCCCTCACGCAAAAACAACAATTAGCGAAAAGAGCGGCGTGAGGAAAGCAGAATTTTTTGAGATGAAGTTATCCGATCATGTTAATAAAGACGATCGACCCCTTAGCCATTGTGGGGTAACCTTGAGATCGAACGCCTCGGGTGTTCGCTATCGAAAGAAGCTTAACCCTAAGTTAGATACGCGTGAGACGCGTTTGCGGTTCCGAACATATTAAAAATAATTTAAGTTTCGAAATCCTCGAGACTGTTGGCTTGCTGAAAACATGTGCGCAATATACCGACAGCTTCCCTGACGTGATCTTCTGTAATGATCAGCGGTGGTGCCAAACGCAAAACATTATCTCCAGCAGAACCGCCCAACAGTTTATGCTCAAGCATCATGGCTCGGATTTTAACGGCCGGTTTTTTGAGCTGCATACCGCAAAGCAGTCCTTTGCCGCGCAGCTCAGAGACGACATCCGGGAACTCATCTTTGAGGCTCTCAAATTGCTGCTTGAGGAAATTTGAGACGCGCTCAACCTGCTCCAAGAATTCAGGCTTGGAGATTTCGTCCCACACTGCATTCCCAACAGCGGCCGCTAAAGGATTACCGCCATAAGTGGAGCCATGCGTGCCGGGCACCATACCTGCTGCGGCTTCCTCAGTTGCGATACAGGCTCCAAGCGGAAATCCGCCGCCAACACCTTTCGCCACAGCCATAATATCAGGTTCAGCACCCTCCGCCCATTGATGGGCAAATAGCTTACCTGTCCGTCCCGCGCCGCATTGGACCTCGTCATAAATTAACAAAATGCCTTTTTCGTCACAAAGCTCACGCAGACCGCGCAAACACACTTCGGGGAGCGGGCGCAAACCGCCCTCGCCTTGGACGGGCTCAACCAAGATAGCCGCAGTTGTCTCTGATATCGCCTCTTTCAACGCATCATGGTCGCCAAAAGGCAAGTGAATGAAACCGGGCAATGCAGGGCCAAAGCCTTTAAGATATTTTGGATTACCGCCCGCATTGATTGTCGCAAATGTACGGCCATGAAATGCACCTTGAAAGGTGATGATGTCAAAACGTTCCGGCTGTCCGTTATCATAATGGAATTTACGTGCCGTCTTCATCGCGCATTCAATCGCCTCAGCGCCGGAATTGGTGAAGAAAACTTTCTCGGCAAAGGGCAAAGCGTCACAATATTTCTTAGCAAGCTTTTTAGCCTCGGTCAGCTGGAACATACCTGATAAATGCCAAACTTTATCCGCTTGCTCCATCAGAGCTGCCTTGGGGGCGGGATGGTTATGCCCTAAGCAATTGACAGAAATTCCCGCGATAAAATCAAGATATTTATCGCCATTTTCAGTGTAGAGATAAGCGCCTTCACCGCGCACAAAGTCCTGTGCTGGGGGCTTGTAAGTATTATAAAGATGATCGCCATCAGCCATATCAGATGTTTCCTTTCGGCTCCTAAGATTTAATTCGCCAACCTGACTTAATAACGTTCAGGACAAGCGTGAAGAGAATTATATTAATTACGCAGGTCACAATAACACCTGTCATAATCGGTCCGTCAGATGTGCCGAGAAAACCATATCTGAACCCGTCAATCAGATAGAAAAGCGGGTTAAATAAAATTAGTTTTTGAAAGCTCGCAGGCAGAACATCGATTGAATAAAATGTACCCGACAAAAATGAGAGCGGCAGGATAATGAATTGATTCACGACAGCGAGTTGATCAAATTTTTCAGCCCAAATGCCCGACAGCACGCCTATCATGCCCATCATAAAGGCAGCGGATATGCCAAAGAACAATACGGCCCAAAGCTTCATAGGAATCATGGGCGCAAAAAAGCTCAACGCGATTGAGGTGACAATAGCAACAAGAATACCCCGCGTCGCCGCACCGCCAATCCAGCCCAGCGCCAATTCGAAATAAGAGAGCGGCGGCATTAACACATCTGTTATGCTGCCCATCATCTTTCCGGTCATGATTGAGGACGAGCTATTGGCCGCCGCATTATTCAAAATACCGAGCATGACAAGGCCCGGCGCGAGGAAGGCCATAAAAGCTTGGGGGTCAGGGCGCAGCGCTGAAAAAGCGAGCACAAAAACGGTCATATAAAGCAGATTAGATATAACAGGCGCGAGCAAAGTCTGTGGGCCCACTTTAAGAAAGCGCTTAACTTCTTTCTTGTAAAGCGTGGCAAGTCCCATCCAATTCATGAGGCCAAACTCACGCTCATTCGGTGCTGCGGAAATTTCCAAGCTTTGCATATCGCTCATGACGAATTTTCCTACGAGTTATGATTATCTAAGGTGGGGCGTATCATGGCCCTTCTTGCAAGCCAAGCCTAAGGATTAGCGCTTTTGAGGTAATTTTTTGCGCAATGATTGCGCACTATATGTTGAATCCTGTGGATAGCTTAAAAGCTTATCTTGTGGTTTGTCATAAAATATTTACATTATGTTGTGTCAGGTCATGAGGGGGCTTAAAACCTGATACTATATATAGTGCGGCGCAAACCGCACATAGGTGAATATTTGTTGGGTGGGCCCTTAGGCCCGCTTTTGATTCCAAAGAAGGGGATTCCAAGACATGGCGTGGACTGAAGACCGGGTAGAAATACTTACAAAATTATGGGCAGAAGGCCTGTCAGCAAGTCAAATTGCAAAGCAGCTTGGCGGCGTGACGCGTAATGCCGTTATCGGTAAGGTTCATCGCTTGGGCCTATCAGGACGAGCCAAGCCATCCAACCCGTCTAAAAAGGCCGCGCGCAAGACAAGTACGACGCGGACACGTGTCACTCGAAAGCCGTCCGCACCGCGTAAGCCGAGCCCAGCTGTAGCCGCAACACCGCCGCCTCCACCGCCTATTGAGGCGAAGCCCATGGCGAATGGCAAATATGCAACAATCCTCACTATTCGGGATCATATGTGCAAATGGCCCATTGGCGACCCAAGCCAATCAGAATTCCGTTTCTGCGGACGTAAAACAGCCGATAAAGACGAGCCTTATTGCACAGCGCATAGCCGTGTGGCTTATCAACCTTCACGTCGCCGCGGCGGAGGTGTTCGCGCCTTAGGCCCAAATCCAACGCGCCGCCGCTTGAAATAAGCGTAAAAACTTCGGGTTTGACGTAAGTTAAATTGTCAAACCCGCATTCCTCTTTATGATGTGCCTATGACACATTATCGCTCTCTTCTCTTTGTCCCCGGCAATCGCGCGGACCGCTTTGAAAAAGCTTGTCAGGCCGGGGCTGACTTGGTTTGTATCGACCTTGAAGATGCCGTGGGCCCAGACGAGAAAGCGCAAGCTCGTAAAGACGTTTTGAAATGGCTCGCAGAGACGTCGCATCCACATGTCTCATTGCGTATAAATAGTCTGGATACGCCATATGGCATAGATGATATTGCTGCCCTACAATCTTGCGCACTGACACTGCCATACATCATGATACCGAAAGTGGCCTCTCGCGAGGCAATAGAAGATGTTGATAAAGCTCTGCCCGATAATTTAGGCACTTTTGTTGGGATTATAGAAAGCGCCGCTGGCCTTGTTCACTGCGAAGATATTTTTGCCCACTCCCGCGTGAGTATCGGCATGTATGGCTCCATTGATTATGCAGGTGATGTGGATTGTGACCAAGCCTGGGAGACTCATCTTTATGCTCGTTCGCGCCTTGTCGCGGCAGCAAGTGCTTTTGACGTGCAGCTTTTCGATGTGCCGCATATTCGCATTCGCGATTTGGACGATTGCGAAGCCACAACGCGCCAAGCCAAAGCACTAGGTATTCACGCGCGGGCAGCCATTCATCCCGCTCAAATTGATCGCATTCATGCCGCGCTGTCACCAAGCGAGGCCGAAATTGCCTATGCCGAAAAAGTTATTGCCGCCGATAAAGCTGCCGGCGGAAATGTCGTGCTGATGGACGGAAAATTTATTGAGGCCCCTGTGGTGAAAAAAGCAAAGCGGGTTTTGGCGTTTCGGCGGTAAGTCTCACTCTTTATCAAGCTCAATTAGGGCCTCTAACGAATATTCAGACGCAATACTTAGACTGTCTCGCGGATCGTAGTCGGGGTCAGATGTGACGCAATTTTCCCCACATAACAACACAGCCCTCTCGGCCTTAGCATTAATAAACCAAATACGGCCACCCGGTGTTGCCACATAACCATCAATACCCTCCTCCATATCGGATAACAGATCGTCTGTTGACGGAATCTCGCTATCATAATCCTGTGAAAATGCGCCATGTGTATGATAGGAGGCCAGCGTTCTGAAATCCTCACGCACGGCTCTTGGACGACAAGAGCCCTTACGTCCCTTTTTAGGCGGCGAAGCCACATAGGCACCCTCTGCCGTTATGCCAATATAGCCGCAATATTCCCGGTTTTTATCAAAAGAGCGATCTTGCAAAACTTCCAAAGTGGACTTGGCAAAATCGATTTCACGCTCAGTTTGAGGAACAGCGCGCTCAAATGGTATGTCACTCAACTCAGAAGAGGCGCAGCCCGAAAATAATATGAGTACCGCGCCCAAACTAAATAAAAACCGCATATTTAAGGTAAACCTTCTTACGCATTTGCAAATCATTTCTAATCCCCATAATGGTATTTAGAACACATTGGAAAGCCTTATGACAGAGATCCACGCCCGCACCTGCCACATTTGCGAAGCAAATTGCGGCACCTTGATGACCGTAGAAGACGGCAAGGTTACAAAAGTTACGGGTAATCCTGATCATGTTTTATCTGAAGGCTATATTTGCCCCAAAGCGACGGCGATTCCTGATCTGCAAAATGACCCGGATCGATTGCGAACGCCCATAAAGAAAGTCGGTGATAATTGGGAAGAGATTAGCTGGGAGCAAGCCTTTTCAGAAATTGCGGCCAAACATCAAGAGATTGTCGCAGGGCCGAAAATTGCCTCTATCTTTTTGGGCAATCCCAATGCCCATAATTATTCGAGCAGTTTTTCGATGCGCGGATTAACCAAGGCGTGGGGCGCGAGAGGGCTTTACTCAGCCTCCACACTTGATCAACTCCCCCATATGATTTGCCAGAAATGGGTTTACGGACATAACGCGCTTTACCCCGTACCCGATATTGACCGCACTATGTATATGCTTTGCGTGGGCGGTAATCCGCTGGCCTCTAATGGCTCTCTTTGGACCGTACCAAATGTAAAAAAACGTATTCAACGCCTACAAGCGCGCGGCGGTAAATTTGTCGTAGTCGATCCGCGCAAGACCGAGACGGCTAAAATTTCAGACGACCACCACTTCATCAAGCCTGGCACAGATACGGCCTTGTTCTTAGGCCTCTTATTAGCGCTGGATGAAGCGGGGCTTGTGAATCCTGGCCGCCTTATGCCAATGCTGAAAGATTGGGGCGCGGCTTGGGCAGCCATCCATCAATATGACCTGGATAAGCTATCAGCCTATTGCGGCATTCCTACGGCTGATATTCGCGGCATAGCCGCAGAGCTCGGAAGCGGACAGCCCGCGATTGTCTATGGGCGAATGGGCGTTTCCGTTGTGAAACATGGCACACTAAACCATTGGCTGATACAGCTGCTCAATATCTCGACTGGAAATGTGGACCGCGAAGGCGGCGTAATGTTTCCCGATTCCATTATTGATCCTGTCGAGCGTAGCGGCACAGGGTCTTATGGGCGTTACCACCAACGCCTCTCGGGCCGCCCTGAAGTTTTGGGCGAGCTCCCTGCCGCAGAATTAGCACCCGAAATTACAACAGAGGGAGAAGGCCAGATCGGCGCTTTGCTAACCCTCGCAGCCAATCCCGTTCTTTCTGCGCCCGGCGGCAGACAATTAGATATCGCTCTGGAGACGCTCGAGTTAATGGTGTCAATTGATATGTATATTACAGAGACCACTCGCCACGCCGATTATATCTTACCGCCATGCGGACCGCTAGAGAAAGACCATTACCCACTTTTCTTCACGCCGCTCGCCATTCGCAATTACGCTGCCTATTCGCCAGCCATCTTTGAGAAAGCGGAAGGCACGAAAGACGATTGGGAGATCATGGCGGATTTAGAAGGCGCCATCCGCGTGGCCAAAGGCGAGAATGAGCCGCTAGCAAAGATTGAGCCGCGCGATATTCTCGACCAAATCATGCAATGCTCACCTCATAAAATTAGCCTTTCTGAAGTGGAGGCCCACCCCAATGGTTACGATATGGGACCGCTTAAGCCGCGCTTACCTGAGCGGCTCAAGACAGATGATGGCCTCATTCACTGCGCGCCAGAAATGCCGATGAAAGATTTAGCGGCGTTTAAAGCTGACTTTCCTATAAGCAAGACTAGTGGGCCCGCCGCGGACAGCTTTAGCCTGATCGGACGCCGTCATGTGCGCTCCAATAATAGTTGGCTGCATAATTCACACCGCCTGCTCAAAGGACCAAACCGCTGTACACTGATGATTCACCCTAATGATGCGGCAGCTCTTGGCCTTATCGATGGGGAGATAGCAGAAGTGTCCAATCATGTTGGCACTGTCGAGCTACCCATAGAAATTACCGAAGATATTATGCCGCGCGTCGTCTCGATGCCGCATGGCTATGGGCATGGACGCAAAGGCGTAAAGCTTTCCGTGGCCGCAGAAAAACCAGGCGTGTCTATGAACGATCTGACCGACCCTGCTATCGTCGATGACCTGTCGGGTAATGCTGTACTCAACGGCGTGCCCGTGACTGTTAAAAAGGCCGCTTAATGCAAGCCACAACAGTCGTTCTTCTGACTTTGGTGGCTTACAAAGTCATATTGCTCGCCATTGGCTATTGGGCATCAAAGCGCGTTGAGACGGAAAATGATTTTTTCTTAGCGGGGCAAGGCCTCGGGGCTTGGACCGCAGGACTGTCTTATGCCGCCTCGACGTCAAGCGCTTGGGTGCTGCTAGGCTTCACAGGGATTATCTATAGTAAAGGCCTCATTGGACTTTGGCTCATTCCCGGTATTTTTGGCGGTTATGTCATGACATGGTTGGTCATGGGGCCGCGTCTTAATACGGAAACAGCGGAGCGGGGGCACCTCACCGTTATTGATTTTATCACTGCCGATATAGCGCCAAAATGGGCGCGGCGTGTGGGCGTAATGTGCGCCGCAATGATACTTTTTTGCTTTGTCTTTTATATTAGCTCACAATTCCAAGCGGCGGGTAATGCTCTCACCGAGGTCTTTGGCCTAGGAGCGACAAAGTCTATTCTCATCGGCGCGGCAGTGATTTTGATTTACTGTTTAATGGGCGGGTTTTTAGCAGCGTCGGTGACGGATGCCTTGCAGGCGGTTGTCATGATGCTCGCCTGCATCCTCGTGCCCTTTGCGGCCGTGCAAGCAGCGGGCGGCATGCATGAAGTGTTTGCGGTTTTGAAGACGCAAGAACCTAGCTCATTCTTCAACTATACTGGTGAAGCGGCAGGCATTGCCGGGATTGGCGCGGCGATGGGATTGCTCGGTACAGGGCTTGGTGCCTTGGGACAGCCGCAACTTCTCAATCGAATAATGGCTGTGAAGTCGCCTCTTGAGCGGCGCCAAGGCGCGGCTATTACAATGGGTTGGGGTGTTGTTATTTATTCTGGGCTTGTCTGTCTTGCTCTAGCAGGACGCGCAAGCGGAATTGAGACTGGGCAAGAAGGATTGTTTTTTGCTGCCGCAGCGGCCTATCTGCCCGCGGTTTTGGCAGGCATTGTCACCGCAGCTGTTTTGTCTGCGGTTATGTCTACCGTGGATAGCCTTCTCCTCGCGGCAGCCTCTGCCGTATCCCACGATATGGGCGTGACCTATAGCGATCCGAAAAAAGCGTTATTGGCAGGCCGGCTCGCTATGATTGGCGTTGCGGTCATTGCCGTTTTAATGACGCTTTACTTGCCAAAAGATATTTTTTCGCGCGTCCTCTTTAGCTGGGTTGCTCTAGGCGCCGCTTTCGGTCCGGTCATTTTAACGAAGTGTCTCGGATGGCGAGTCACGGGCGGTTATGTCTTAGCAGCCATTGTAATAGGGTTCCTAACTGCCGTTATATTTGCAAATATAGACGGCGTGGTAGCTGATGTGATTGAGAAATGGGCCTCTTGGGCTTTGGGTTTGATTATATTGAGACTTGGCCGCTCTACTTCTTAAGTCCATGCTTTCGAAGTAGGCCTCGAAAGCTATGATAAGTCAAATCTAGATGCTTGGCCGCTTTACCTTGATGGCCATCTGAGAGCTTCATAGCTTCGTCGATTAAGCGGCGCTCAAAGACCATGATCCTATCTACAAAACTTTGCTTGACCTCAAGCTCAGGCGTAACGGGCTGTCCTTTTGTAGCAGGTAATAAAGTGCTGCTACCCGAGAGTTCGGAACTGCCTTTATATATAGGACGTTTTTCCGGCATCTCTATTTGAGGCGGGGGGCGGCTATCTCTTAATCTATAAGGTCCCTCGAAGGGATCAAAACTCAGCTCTGCAATGGGCGCGCTCAAGCTTTCATCCCGCAAAAAAGCCTGCGCGACATTGCGCTCAATAACGGCTTTCAGTTCTCTGACATTGCCAGTCCACGGACGTGTTTCGAGCTCTACCATAATTTCGGGCGTAAAACCTGGAAAACTGTCTGCCCCGAGACTTCCCGAAATTTTACGTCCAAAATGCTCCGCCAAAGGCGCGACATCTTCTGGGCGGTAGCGCAAGGGCGGGATTGTGATCACGTCAAAGGCGAGGCGGTCGACAAGGTCAACGCGAAACTCACCCCGCGCGACCGCAGCTGGTAAATCGATGCCCGTAGCCGTGACAATACGCACATCAACTTGCTGCGTATAAGCCTCCCCGCCGGCTTCATATTCGCCATATTCTACCGCTCGCATGAGTTTTTCCTGCAAGCGAGGAGAGAGAGTCTCTATATTATCTAAAAATATGGTCCCGCCATTAGCTTCATAAAAACGGCCATTCGTATCATCCTGCCCATCCATGAAAGTTTGCCCGAATAATTCTCGGTCGAGCATCTCATCCGAAAAGGCCGCGCAGTTGACTTTGACAAATTGTGCCTCCCAACGCGGGGATAAGAAGTGCAGGCGCGAGGCAATCATCTCTTTTCCTGTACCTCTTTCGCCTACAACAATGACTGGACGACCCAAAGAGGCCGCATCAGAGACCCTATCCAACAAGGCATGGAAAGAATCGGATTGACCGATGGGCTGTGCAGGTATCGCTGACATGACTATTTATACTATTTTTATTGGTCAAATATCAAGTTATATTAGTAATTTTTACTATAATTAAGATGGGCTAATTTTAAAAAAAGATAAAAATACAATAAATTCAATAACTTAAAAATTCTCGACTCTTTTATCGATAATCGACATATTGAATTTGTCGCTGAGGCAAACGTCTCAGCATAGGAGACGACAAAAAAGAAAGAGAGAGAAAATTATGACTTACAGAACTTTTGACATTGATAGCGGAATTGAAACAGGCAGTGCCACGCCTGCTTTCGAAACAAGCAACCCCGCCCGTCACTCACGTTCACGCCGTCACTCATCCTTGATGAGCCGCCGTACAAGCGGCGCCCGCATAGCTGGTTTCGGATTCTAGTGCGGCTTGCATTAGGAAAAATCAAATGCCTCAAAAAACGGGCGAATAAGGCCCGGTTTTTGAGACCAAATATGCAAACGCACTAAAAAGGAACCGCAATGAGCCGTTACGAAGATTACAAAACTGAAGATAGCTGGCGCTTAAAAGGCGCCCGCTTCCTTCGCTACCTTTCAACCCGCAAGATGGAATGTTGGGGCTTCTTTGCCGCCGGTTTTATCATCTCAGCTATATTTTAAAGCACCACGTTAAGGAGACGTATTATGGGAATTTTTTCTCGCATGGGTGACATCATCAACTCCAACCTCAACGCCATGATTGACAAGGCCGAGAACCCGGAGAAGATTGCCCGCCTGATCATTCAGGAAATGGAAGACACATTGGTCGAAGTTCGCACGGATGCCGCCCGCAACATCGCAGAGCGCAAAGAGCTTTCTCGCAAAGCCGAGGCTTATAAAGCCCGCGCCGGTGAATGGGCAGCTAAAGCTGAGCTCGCTCTTACGAAAGATCGTGAAGATCTCGCCCGGGGTGCCCTTGCAGCCAAACAGCAAGCCGAGCAAATGAGCGATGTTGTCTTGAAAGAGATTGATATTTTGGACGAAGCTGTTGCTAAAGCTGATGGCGATTTATCTAAACTTCAGACAAAACTCGACGAAGCTAAAGCTAAGCACAAGGCGCTTATGATGCGCACAACTGTTGCGACCGGTCAAATCCGGATGCGCACACAGCTTAATGACAATAAAGTCGATGATGCCTTGGCTCGTTATGAGCGCATGGAGCGCAAAGTCGATGAGCTCGAAGCCCATGTCGAAGCCTTTGATCTCGGATCAGGCGAGAGCCTTGAGAGCCAATTTGCAGCCCTAGAAGCTGACGAAGCTATTGAGGACGAACTTGCAGCTTTAAAAGCCAGCTTAAAAGCTCCGGCTAAAAAAGCGGCTAACAAGTAATAAAAACAGGTTTGGGTCTGCAGCATTGGCGGAGCGCTACTTCCCCCTTCAACTCGCAAACTGCCTCGGGCAGACCCGAACCAACCATTAAAGAGAGAGAAACCTAATGCTGAGACCTGAAATTCTCGTATTTATGATCCCGATTATCGCCATCGTTATGGGCATCGGATCAGGCATGCTGAAAATGCATTATAAGCATAAAGAACGCATGATGAACCATATGAGCGGCGACCAAATCGCAGAGCTCGACCAAATGTCAAAAATTGCCGACATCCTTGATCAGCGCGTCAATGTCCTGGAGCGCATCCTCGACGATGAAGTCCCGAACTGGAGAGAGAATAATGACAAAACGATATAAAAATAAAGCACATCGCATGATGTGGGATGAAACTTGGGAAGGCGATGATGATGGCTATGTCTATTCAGAGCCGCATAAGAAACTTCGCCGCAATAAAATAGATGGTGTATTTGGAGGCGTTTGTTCAGGATTTGGTGATTATTTTGGGATTGATCACACCATTATGCGGATAGCCTTTGTACTGTCTGTGATTTTCTTGGGCTTCCCAATCCTAGCCTATTTCATTCTTTGGGTATTTATTCCAAAGGATACGAGAGCCCCCTATCGCCGTGAATATCGCGAAGCGCGTCGCGCCAAACGTAAGCATCGCGCCAACCCAGAAGAGCCATTAGTGCGCACGACAAATTTTCGTGACGTAAAATCCAAGTTTCGTTCTTTAGAAACTCGGATGCAAGACCTGGAGCGCTCTATCACGAGCAAAGAGTGGAAATTACGCCGCGACTTTCGGGATCTAGAAAACTAGACCCGTCCGCCGCGAAACCTGATCATTAAAGGAGAGAGATGTGATCAAAGTAGCTTTAATATCATTGATTGGCGTTGGCGGTTTAGGCCTCAACGCCGAGACCATAACCCCCAAATCCGTCGAGCTGAATGCAGGCGCCATTGTTATCAGCGCTGACGGAGACGGTATTAGCACGGATGTCGGCGATGTCTCTGACTTCGCCCTGCGTATCAAGACCAATAATGATCGCGTCATTGCGATCCGGTTTTAGGAGCAGGCCAGATGTTGAAAAAAACAGGCTTAGCCGCATTAGCCACAGCCCTCTTAACAGGCACGGCTTTGGCCAATGGCCCAGAGCTTTTAATTGAAGATTTCGTCGGGACGATAAAAATCGAAAACAGTGCCTCCGGCAACATTTCTATAACCCAAGATAAGAATATGCGCGGCGTAAACCTAGTCGAGCAAGGCAGCGGTCTTAAAATTGATGGCGGCATTTCTGACCCCGATGGGAATAAATGCAAAGGCTATTATGGCAGCTATAGCCTAGGTCTTTTCAAAAAAGAAAAATCCGGTGAATTTGGCGGCTATGAAGATCTCGAAGACTATCCGCAAATCACCATAAGCGCGCCAGATAACACGATGCTAATTATCCAGAACACGATCGCCTTTGTTACGGCAGAGAACTTAGGCGAAACAGATTTGGACCTTCGCTACTGCGGAAAATTAAATCTGGGTGATGTGGCAGAAGACTTGCGCGCTAATATTCGCGGCTCAGCTGACTTAACCGCAAAAGATGTTGGCGATGTCTTTGTCGATATCAGAGGTTCTGGTGATCTGAACGTCAATAATGCAAAATTTGTGAGCCTGTCCGTCGCAGGTTCCGGCGACGCAGAATTTGACAATGTTCTTGGCGCAGATGTTTCGGTCTCAGGCTCTGGTGATATTAGCTTTGGCAATATTGCCGGCTCCTTTGCGGCTGAAAGCCGAGGGTCAGGTGACATCGACGTAGAGAATGTTGCAGGTGACTTTATCTATGACGCTGGCGGCTCCGGTGATTTGGACATTGGCGATATCGTCGGCAACCGTGTATCTATTGATGTGTCAGGCAGCGGAGATGTGGATATTGACGGTGGCAATATAGAAACCCTCACGATTACAGCTAGCGGCGCAAGTGAAGTTGATTATGGCGGGCAAGCCGAAACAGCTGACCTCATCGCAACAGGCGCAAGTGAAATATGGGTCGATAAGGTTACCGGCGATGTGCGCAGCAAAGAGCGCGGTGCTGCCGATATTTCAGTGAACCGATAACTCAATAGCTTTAGAAAATAAATGAAATCAGGATTTAAATCGTTCCCACAGACGATTTAAAAAGGATGCGCTTTCAGGTTGGATTTCTCTCTCGCCGGAAAGCGCATCTTGTTTTTATCTGAGGCCAAACCGTGCCCATAAGGTCTTGGAAACAGGCAAGGGATCACCGCAAATTTTGCTGACAATCGCTTCGGCCAGTAGTGGCGCGAAAACAAAACCCCGGGAGCCCAAGCCGGAAAACAGCCATAGCTTTTCATCAATTTCGCCAAGCATAGGTAAAGTGTCTGCTGTCGTGACGCGCACAGAGGCCCGCGAAGGAAGCTCTGACGGATGCGCTGTAATTCCGGTATAAGTTTTAAAGTTCTTCAGATTAGAGGCATCATCTTCGTGCTTCAATGCGAAGGGGTCCTCCCCGTCCAAACGCTGATGCGTTGCGCCAAGTAAAAGCCTATTATTTAGGGGCAAGGCGTAACCCCCATAGGTCACAGGGGCGTCTATATCCCCATTTGCCCATGTCAATTGCCCCCGTGAAAAGCGCAGTTTAATGTCACAGCCTTTCAGCAATTCCTTAAGACCATAGCCCGCGGCAAGAAGCATAAGCCCCTCTTTTATTGGCTTGTCCGTTGATAAAGCTCCTAATGAAAGCCAATCTTTCAAAATCTGTTTTGGCTCAATGATCAGAGAGCGGCTAAGCGCCAGGATATTATTCGCCACATCAAAGCTGAAATGCTCTGGAGGCAGTGGTGCTTGTCCGGCTAATTTTTCAAAACGTTTAGATTCGGCTTCTGTTTTGGGGATATGCGACACTCCCGTCATTACAGTCATATCTTGATACGCGCTTAACGCATAAAGATAGCTCCCCAGAAAAAAACGGCTTTCTGGGCGATCTTGCAAATCCAGACGAGGCTTAACAAGTGCCGCCGCATTATGGCTTGCCGCTTTATGATCAGGGTCATGAATAACGTTAGGTATAATGCCCCGCCACGCAAAAGCTTTGACCAAAGACGCCCCCGCAATTCCAGCCCCGATAATAGTTGGAGCTTCAATATTTTTCTCTATGTCACGCTCCCCGGGATAGCGGGCTTCCAAGCGATGACGTTTGCGTCCAAAGCCCTCCTTCTTTTCCACCTGAAAACCGGCTTCGGATAAGGCCTGACGGACGGTCCCTGCGACGGTGAATGTCGCCAATCTTGCGCTTGGCGCAGATAAGCTCGCGAGCTTTTTCATAATCTCGCTGGACCACATATCGGGGTTCTTGGCAGGGCTAAAGCCGTCCAAAAACCAAGCATCAACTTTAGCATCAAGCGAGTCCAAGCCATTAGCGATATCATCATGTATGAGCGTCAGCGTAACATCACCAAAATGAAGACGATGAAAACCCTTCACGCGTCCTGGCCATTGCGCGATTAAAGCGGCGGAAAAGATTTTAAGCTCAGGCCAAGCGGAAAGGGCTCGTTTTAACTGCGCCGCATCAAATGGGAACTTCTCAACAGAGACAAAATGCAACCGCCCGTTTTTTGGCTTAGTGGCCTCCCACATGCGCCAAGCCGCGAGGAAGTTAAGCCCAGAGCCAAATCCTAATTCGCCAATAACGAAACGGCGTCTGCCCTGCCACCCCTCAGGCAAGCCGCAACCTTTCAGAAAAACTGTTTCTGTTTCTTCAAGACCGCCATCCACACTGAAATAAATATCCCCAAAGTCAGAGGCGGCAGGTGTTCCGGGGCGGCTCCAATCGAGCGCAGGCGGATCGCATTGTGTAAGGGGCTTCGGCGCGGGCATAAGACTCTCTTAGCAGAGGATGATCCACAGCCAATAAAAAACGCCGCAATTTTCACTACGGCGTTTATATAATAAGTTTAGATCGGCAGACTACTCGTCTTTGGCACTCTCAACGATGTCTTCGCCAGCTTGCTTCATGGCGTCTGCTTTGTCTTCAGCGCGCTCCATAACTTCGCCAGCTGTCTTATTCAGATCAGCAGATTTAGCCTTTGCCGCTTCCATCATCTTATCAGCTTCTTCAGCTGTAATTTCGCCGGATTCTTTAAGGCGTGCAATATTGCGCTCTGTTGCGGCCATTGTAACATTACCAGCTGTCTGCAAACGCTCTGCGCTTGTTTCAGCGGCATCCACGACTTTCTCGCTCTGCTCTTTCAACTCAGCTGCAGTCCGCTCGGCAGCGGCTTCCATGTCAGACTTTGCTTCAGAAGCAACTTCTTTTGCCGCATCTTTCATATCAGAGGCGGACTCTGACGCCTTCGTCTTCATTTCAGACGCAGATTCAGCGGCCTTTTCTTTCATTTCTGAGGCTTTTTCGCCTGAACAAGCTGTAACGCCCAGAGATAATAAAGCGGCTGTTGTCAGCACTAAAGCGTGTTTAAAATTCATAGTTTTCATGGGAAACTCCCGTATTTTGCCTCGCAAGCCATATTTCCCCCTGAAATATGACCCCAAAAGGCGTGAAATGTCGTCCTGAGCTCTCATTATTGGGAAACTCAAGCCTAACAAACGTCCGTTAGTTTTTTTTGTTCCCCTAGTAAATAGAATATATCAGATGAACAGTCTTATAAGATGATTTTATGCCATTGATTTTAGCATGATCTAATTACTGCGCCATAAGCCGTTTAAATAAATCCTGTTCGATATATCCATCGGCAGGAAGTCCGCGCGATTTTTGCCATGCACGAATGCCTTTGCGTGTCCCCGGCCCAATTATACCGTCCACCCCGCCGACATTAAAGCCAAGCTGATTTAATTTGCGTTGCATGGATTTCTTATCGTCAAATGAGAGCGGCTTATCATTTCGAGGCCAGTCCGTTGTAATGACAGATTTTCCGCGCAAGGCTTCACCAAGCACAGTAATGCCCATGGCGTAACTGGTGGAGTTATTATATTTTTTGATGACGTCGAAATTTTTAAATGTCAGCAACTTTGGTCCACGGTGACCGCCTGGCGCTATCAGTTTCGCGTCCAAAAACCCGGCCTCTGCGGACCAGCGTTGTCCACCTACAGGACGTACACCTAAAGCCGTCCACTGGTTGACTGTTTTTTTTGATCCTTCCAGAAGACTGTAATCAAACTCAGCGTCAACCGCCACTTCGGTCATAACAGGCTCGCCCCAACGCCATCCGTGACGAGACAGATAATGCGCCGCAGAGCCTAGCGCATCAGCCTCATTTTCCCATAAATCCTTATTCCCATCGCCGTCAAAATCCACAGCATAATCTCGGAATGTGGCAGGAATAAATTGTGTCATACCCATCGCGCCCGCCCAGGAACCAATGAGTTGGTCTTGTCGCACAGCGCCGCTCTTTAGTAAGTCGAGCAGTGCATAAAGCTGTGCCTCCCCGAAAGATGTACGGCGCCCTTCAAAGGCAAATGTCGCAAGCGCGTCCACGGGATTATAAGTGCCCATGATTTTCCCATATGCGGTCTCAAGCCCCCAAATAGAGGTCAGGATATGACGCGGCACTTTATAACGGGCTTCAATCGCATCAAACACTTCGCCGTTTTCTGCCAATTTGGTGCGGCCACCATTGAGCCGCGAAGCATTGGCTGCATTATCCACATAAGACCAAACAGGTTTTGAAAATTCGGGTTGTGTCTTGTCCCGCTCTAAAGCCCGCTCTTCTATTTTTGCTGGAAGAATAAGGCGCTCAACCATAGATCTGTCATATCCCATACGCACAGAGCGCGCGATGAATTCAGACTTCCACAGGTTAAATCGCTCTTGCTGTGAAAGCGACGCACGAGCATTGCGCGGCGGCGTTGCAACGGGATTTGCGCCTCGGTTTTGCGCTGCTAACGCTTGTTTTGCATCAGGCGTAGCCGCGCAAGCCGGCAACCCCAAAAGCGATAAAGAGAAAAGTGATAATAGAGATCGAGATAGCATAAGCTCTGCTAACAAAATTCATGGAATCTGACTAGGCTGGAATACACGCTATCTGCAGAAGCTTTTCCTAGATCAGCGCGTCCATATCGAAGACTTCATTGATATCTGCTGCGAAGGCGTTGGGGTCATCCAGTGGTTCTGAAAATAACGGGCCTTCAAAGGTGAAGGTGTTACTTGGCAAGTCCGCAAGGTTTACCCCGACAATGGTGAGTGTGTTTCCATTTCCAAAATCAAAGATGACATTGGCGCCCGCATCCGTGCCTACAGCCAGGATTTCAGCCTCGGTATCAAAGTCAGGGTCCCCGCCCAATATTGAAATCTGTTCGTTGATAAAAAAGCCTTGGATAACATCGGCGCCGCCGCCCGTAACATCATAAGCGAAGGTATCAAGTCCCGCACCGCCATTGAGGCTATCATTCGAGCCGTTCATCCCCAGCAGATAATCATTCCCGCCATTACCAAGCAAGACGCCTGAAGCATTGATAATATCATCGCCTGACGAGCCAAAATAGCGTTCTATATTTGTATATGTATCCCCCGCAGCGTCGCCGCCTACGCCGATGCCGTTTTGTATCGCGATAGGGCCAGACGCGAGATAAGAGACAGAATCCGTTCCATCGCCTCCATCGTGACTGTCTGCCCCTGCGCCGCCAAAGAAGAAATCATTCCCCGCGCCGCCGCTCATGATGTCATCGCCGTCTTGACCGAAAATGGTATCAACACCATCGCCCCCATCAATGATGTCATTACCGTCGCCGCCCAGCAGGCGGTCATTCCCGCCTTCCCCGTTTAAGGTATCGTCACCATTGCGGCCTTCCAGGCGGTTATCTCGAAAATCACCGGTAATATTATCATCGAAATTGGACCCCCAAACCCACTCAATACCAGAGAATGTATCGCCCGCGGCTTCACCCGCCGTCCCGCCGATGGTCAAGTCAAG
>NZ_AUAC01000001.1 GCF_000428525.1 Hellea balneolensis DSM 19091
GTTGTGACATTGGACTCTGGCACAGAAATGGTCATGCCGGGCGACAATGTGAACATCAATGTTGAGCTTATCGTGCCCATCGCGATGGAAGAGAAGCTCCGCTTCGCGATCCGCGAAGGTGGCCGCACAGTCGGCGCCGGCGTCGTCGGTAAAATCATTGAGTAGATAGATTGCACATAGCAAGTCGAATACTCGGCTTGCCGCCTGATAAGGACTTTAAAGTATAGGGGTGTAGCTCAGTTGGTAGAGCATCGGTCTCCAAAACCGAGGGTCGGGAGTTCGAGTCTCTCCGCCCCTGCCACTCAAAAAAGAGTAGCCCTTTAAAGTCAAAGTAAGAGGCACAATATAACGAACGCGGTCCGAAATTTTTCGGCCCGCGTTTTGGAGTTTAAGTGAGATGGCTGATACAAAGCCCGCAAAAGATAAAGTCGGACCTGTCAAATATGTCGGTCAAGTTCGTCAGGAGGCCCGTAAGGTGGTCTGGCCGACGTCGCGTGAGACAATCACGACGACAATTCTGGTCATGATAATGGTCATTATAATGGGCATCTTCTTTTTTGTAGTGGATTGGGCTTTGGCTAACATTATTAAACTGGTTCTTGGTTTTGGAGGGTCTGCGTAATGGCAGCGAAGTGGTATATCGTTCAGGCCTACTCAAATTTTGAGAAGCGCGTGAAAGAAACGCTTGAGCGTGAAGCGGCTGAAAAGGGACTTGATCACCTCTTTGAGGAAATCCTTGTGCCGACTGAAAATGTTGTTGAGGTACGTAAGGGCCGTAAGGTCGAAAGCGAGCGTAAGTTCTTCCCTGGTTATGTGTTGGTCAAGGTTGATTTGACGGATGCGGCTTACCATTTAGTCAAAAACACGCCGAAAGTGACGGGTTTTCTGGGAAATGCAAATAAGCCTTTACCTGTTTCCGAGGCTGAAATCGCGCGTATTGTTGGTCAAATTCAAGAGGGCGTTGAAAGTCCGCGCCCAATGATTACATTCGAAATCGGCGAAACTGTTAAAGTCGTTGACGGACCTTTCCAGAGCTTTAACGGCACAGTTGAGAGTGTTGATGAAGAGGCGGCGCGCCTTAAAGTGCTGATTAATATTTTTGGGCAGGGTACGCCTGTCGAATTGAATTACGTTCAGGTTGAGAAGCAGTAAGTCGCATTTTCCAAAGGAAAATGTCGACAACAAAACAACACTCTTCGTTGTTTTGAAAAGAATTTTTCCTCCTTTTGGAGGGCAAGTACAGCGAAACAACTAAGACTGTTGTTTCGTTCTTGAGATTTTCCCAGTGGGAAAATCCAAGTTTGTGGGAGAGGCGGCTAAGTCCAGTCGTTATCGTACCACAGACACCACAATAGTTATCGCCAAGAGGGCGGTAACGTATTTTAACCGAGGCGAATTCGCCTCATATGGAGTGGAAAATGGCAAAGAAGATTTCTGGCTATATCAAGCTTATGATCCCTGCTGGATCAGCTAATCCGTCACCGCCTCTTGGGCCAGCATTGGGTCAGCGCGGCGTGAACATCATGGAGTTTGCGAAAGCATTTAACGCGAAAACAGAAGCGCTTGAAAAGGGCGTTCCGACACCGACGGTCATAACTGTCTATGCGGATAAGTCTTTTACATTCGTGACTAAAACGGCACCTGCCTCTTACTATCTTAAAAAGATGGCCGGCAAGAAAATGGGCGCTAATCACCCCGGCCGTGAAGTTGGCGGAACAGTAACAATGGCGCAGTGCCGCGAAATTGCTGAAATTAAACTCGCAGACTTGTCAGCTAATGATGTTGATCAAGGTGCTCTTATCATCGCGGGTTCAGCTCGTTCGATGGGCTACGAAGTGACGGGAGCTTAGATCATGGCGGGTAAAAGATATAAGGCCGCAACGGCGTCTTACGACAAAACTGTCGATCACAGCGTTTCTGATGCTGTAAAAATCGTCAAAGACAATGCGTCAGCTAAATTTGATGAAACTGTCGAAGTTGCGATCAATTTGGGTGTTGATCCACGTCATGCAGACCAAATGGTTCGCGGTGTGTGTAATCTTCCAAACGGTACGGGCCGCAGCGTTCGTGTGGCTGTTTTCGCAAAAGATGCAAAGGCAGATGAAGCGCGTGCAGCTGGCGCTGATGTTGTCGGTGCTGAAGACTTGATGGAGCAAATTCAAAAAGGCGACATGCCGTTTGAGCGCGTTATTGCAACCCCGGACATGATGCCACTTGTGGGCCGTCTCGGTAAGGTTTTGGGTCCTAAGGGCATGATGCCAAACCCGAAAGTCGGCACTGTGACGATGGACGTTACAAAAGCTATTGGTGATGCCAAGGGCGGCGCTGTTGAGTTCCGCGTTGAAAAAGCAGGTATCGTCCACGCCGGTGTTGGTAAAGCCAGCTTCGCGCAAGATAAGCTTGAAGAAAACGTCAATGCGTTTTTGACAGCTATTCAAAAAGCGCGCCCATCCGGCGCAAAAGGTACATTTATGAAGCGTATCACGCTCAGCTCAACTATGGGCCCTGGCGTGAAAATCGATTCATCTGACGTCAACGCTTAAAGCGAACGTCACAAAGAATTTGGGCGGGATTATCTCGCTCATTTACCAAGCAGTTTAGGCCGCTTGGTCTGTCCAAGACTATCGGTGTTTGCGGTTTTGAAAGACCGCCGACTTAATGACCGGTATAGGCAGAGATGAAACTGATTTTCCTCACTGATGTGAGCAGATTAGTTCGATCCTCTGTTAAACCCTTTACGGGGGGCAGGAAACCGCTCGCGGCGTCCATAACGGAGGTGGTGAGCACTTGGAAGACTTCCGCATGGTGTGGAGGTCATTAACAGGGAGACCGCAAAATGGATCGTTCTCAAAAAGAGGAACAGGTCAAAGAGATCGCTGAGATCTTTGACAATTCCGGATCCGTGGTTATGGCTGAATATTCAGGCATGACTGTTGCGGAAATGACGGAGCTTCGTGCCAAACTGCGTGAGCAGGGTGCGTCAATCCGTGTTGTTAAAAACCGTCTGGCGAAAATTGCCATGAAAGGGAAACCTTTTGAGGCAGCCGGTGACATGTTTGTAGGGCCTGTGGCAATTGCCTGGGCTGACGACATGATCAGCGCGCCAAAGGTGGCAGTTGAATTTGCCAAAGATAGCAAAGCTTTTGCTATTAAAGGTGGATTTATGGGTGAAGAGGTTTTCGGTACCGAAGGTATCGTGGCGCTTTCCAAACTGCCATCTCGCGAAGAGCTTATTGGAATGGCTGCTGCCCGTCTTATCGGTCAGGCCTCCGAAGTGGCTCAGCGTCTTATGTCACCTGGTTCAGCGCTTTCGGGCGCGATCAAAGTGATCGAAGAAAAAGCGGCGGCATAACTAACAACTTTCATTCTCGCAAAATCGAACTGATACTAAACTTAAGGAAGCTAAAATGGCTGATGTAAAAAAACTCGCTGATGAGCTGATGGGTCTAACCATCCTCGAAGCAAAAGAACTCAATGACATTCTCGAAGAAAATGGCATTAAAGCCGCAGCTGCTGTTGCAGTTGCTGGTCCTGCTGCTGGTGGCGGCGAAGCTGCTGAAGCAAAAACGGATTTTGATGTTGTCATGACATCATTTGGCGGAAACAAAATTTCTGTCATCAAAGAAGTCCGCGGCATCACAGGTCTAGGCCTGAAAGAAGCTAAAGAGCTTGTTGAATCTGCTCCTAAAGCCGTCAAAGAAGGTGTGCCGGAAGCAGAAGCTAACGACATCAAAGAGAAACTCGAAGCGGCTGGCGCCACTGTTGAGCTTAAATAGTCTCTAAGATTATTTCCGGGCGGAGTTTTGCTCCGTCCGGACCCTCTCTTTCGCTGAGGTAAAAGGTGAAAACTGGCGGGGGTCAGTCAAATAAAACCCCAAAGAATTTTAAGGACAGCCGGGACTGCAGCCCATTGTCCAAACTTAAAAGGTGTCACAGATGTCGCTGACGTTCACTGGTAAAAAACGTATTCGCAAAAGCTTTGGCCGGATTCCTGAAGTTATCCGCATGCCAAATTTGATTGAAGTTCAAAAGAGCTCTTATAATCAGTTTTTGCAAAAATCCATTCCGCATGAAGAGCGTGGAAAAGACGACGGAATGAATGGTGTTTTCCATTCAGTCTTCCCTGTTCGTGATTTTTCCGATCGCGCCGTCCTGGAATATGTCTCATTTGTATTTGAGCCGCCAAAATTTGACGAAGAAGAGTGTCAGCAGCGCGATATAACTTATGCCGCGCCGTTAAAGGTGAAAATGCGCCTTGTTGTGTTTGATATTGATGACGACACAGGGGCCCGTTCGGTTAAGGACATCAAAGAGCAAGACGTCTATATGGGCGATATCCCGCTCATGACTGAAAAGGGCACATTTATTGTCAACGGTACAGAGCGCGTGATCGTGTCTCAAATGCACCGTTCGCCGGGCGTATTTTTCAGCCATGATAAAGGTAAAGGTCACAGCTCAGGTAAGTTTCTTTTCTCTGCGCGTATCATTCCGTATCGCGGATCTTGGCTCGATTTTGAATTTGACGCCAAAGATATTCTTTATGCGCGTATTGACCGCCGCCGGAAGCTTCCAGCGACGTCAATTCTTTATGCGCTTGGTATGTCCAAAGAAGAAATTCTTGAGCAATATTACAAGCAGATCGCTTTTAAGCGCGACAAGAAAAAAGACGGCTGGACGCGTCCGTTTAATGCCGATGATTATCGCGGCGCAAAGCTCCTGCGTGACTTGGTCGATGCCAAGACAGGTGAGGTTGTTGCTCCTGCTGGCCGTAAGCTTACAAAGCGCGGCGCCAAAAAACTCGCCGATGATGGCTTGAAGAATGTTTTGATTTCCAATGAGGAAATGTCCGAGCGCTTTGCAGCAGAAGACATCGTCAACATGGAAACAGGCCAGATCTATGCCGAAGCTGGTGACGAGCTATCCGAAGAAGCTATGGAGCTGATTAACGAGGCGGGAATTACTGAAATTTCAGTCCTGAACATCGATTTTGTTAATGTCGGGCCTTATATTCGTAATACGCTCGCGGCAGATAAGAACGATACCCGCGAAGGTGCACTTGTAGATATTTACCGCGTAATGCGCCCGGGTGAACCCCCGACAACAGAAGCCGCTGAAGATCTGTTTAACTCGCTCTTCTTTGATGGAGAACGCTATGATCTCTCCGCTGTTGGCCGCGTTAAAATGAATCTTCGCATGGACATGGAAGATGTCGGCGATGAAATCCGCGTTCTGCGTAAGGAAGACATTCTGGCTGTTGTCGATACACTGACCAAGCTAAAAGACGGCATTGGCCAAGTTGATGATATTGATAACCTCGGCAATCGCCGTGTTCGGTCTGTTGGTGAATTGATGCAAAACCAATACCGCATCGGTCTGCTCCGCATGGAACGCGCGATTAAAGAGCGTATGCAGTCTGTCGATATTGAAACTGTTATGCCGCATGACCTTATCAACGCCAAACCTGCTGCGGCAGTTGTGCGTGAGTTCTTTGGCTCATCGCAGCTTTCACAATTTATGGACCAAACGAACCCGCTCTCAGAGATTACGCATAAGCGCCGTCTCTCAGCGCTTGGGCCTGGCGGTCTGACGCGTGAACGTGCAGGCTTTGAAGTCCGTGACGTTCACCCAACGCATTATGGCCGTATCTGTCCGATTGAAACCCCTGAAGGCCCGAATATTGGCTTGATTAACTCGCTCGCCACACATGCGCGGGTGAATAAATATGGCTTTATCGAAAGCCCCTACCGCAAAATCGTCAATGGCAAGCTCAAAGATGAAGTAGTTTATATCTCTGCTATGGAAGAGGCGCGTTATTCAATCGCCCAGGCCAATGCGGAAATTAATGACAAAGGCGAGCTCGCTAATGATTTTGTAACATGCCGCGTGAATGGTGATGTGACTTTGGTGGCGAAGGAAGATGTTGACTTCATTGACGTTAGCCCAAAACAGTTGGTGTCTGTTGCGGCCGCGCTTATCCCATTCCTTGAGAATGACGATGCGAACCGCGCGCTCATGGGATCAAACATGATGCGTCAGGCTGTGCCGCTCTTGAAAGCGGAGGCTCCACTTGTCGGAACCGGCATGGAGTCTGTTGTGGCGCTTGACTCTGGAGCGACAGTTGCAGCGAAACGCGAAGGTATCGTGGAGCAGGTTGATGCGAAACGTATCGTTGTCCGTGCTACGAAAGAAACAAACCTCGCGAAATCTGGTGTTGATATTTACAACCTGCTGAAATTCCAGCGCTCTAACCAATCGACTTGTATTAATCAGCGTCCATTGGTCAAAGTGGGCGATACGGTTCAAGCTGGCGATATCATTGCGGATGGCCCGTCAACAGATCTTGGTGAATTGGCGCTCGGCAAGAACGTGCTCGTCGCCTTTATGCCTTGGAATGGTTATAACTTTGAGGACTCAATCCTGATTTCAGAGCGTATTGTGCGTGACGATGTTTACACATCGCTCCACATCGAAGAATTCTCTGTCATGGCTCGCGATACAAAGCTTGGGCCTGAGGAAATCACACGCGATATTCCAAATGTCGGTGAGGAATCCTTACGGAACCTCGACGAAGCCGGTATTGTCGCTGTCGGGGCTGAAATCCATGCGGGCGATATTCTCGTCGGTAAGGTCACGCCGAAAGGCGAGAGCCCGATGACACCAGAAGAGAAACTCCTTCGCGCTATCTTTGGCGAGAAAGCCTCTGACGTTCGTGATACATCGCTTAAGCTGCCTCCGGGAGCCTCTGGAACGGTCGTCGAAGTTCGTGTCTTTAACCGCCACGGCGTGGATAAAGATGAGCGCGCGATGCAAATCGAGCGCGAGGAAATCGAATTTCTCGGTAAAGACCGTGATGATGAACTCGCCATTCTTGAGCGTTCTATCTATGCGTCTGTGAAGAAAACACTTCTTGGCAAAACAGCCGTGTCTGGTCCGCGCGGGTTCCGCAAAGGTCCTGTTACAGATGAAACGCTCGACGAAATTCCGCGCTCCGATTGGTGGCGCGTCGGTATTGACGACGAGAAAGCCATTGGCGAGCTTGAAGCTTTAAAAGAGCAATATGATAGCTCTAAGAAGCGTCTTGATGACCGCTTCGAAGATAAGGTTGATAAGCTACAGCGCGGCGACGAACTGCCTCCGGGCGTTATGAAGATGGTGAAAGTCTTTGTGGCGGTGAAGCGTAAGCTCCAGCCCGGTGATAAGATGGCCGGTCGTCATGGAAACAAGGGTGTTATTTCCAAGATCAACCCGGTTGAGGATATGCCATATCTGGAAACAGGCCAAGCCGTTGATATCGTACTGAACCCACTTGGTGTTCCATCGCGAATGAATGTTGGCCAGATTTTAGAAACCCATTTGGGCTGGGCCTGTGCGGGTGTGGGTAAGCTCATTGATGATGCGATGGAAGAATATCGCGCCAATAATGATATGTCCGCCCTGCGTGAGACTATTCAACATGTCTATGGTGAAGACGAAACGCTGCCGCGCAAGAATGATGAAATCATTGAGCTTGCGGGTAATGTTACGGGCGGTGTTCCGATTGCGACGCCTGTCTTTGATGGTGCGCGTGAGCCGGACATCGTGAAGATGCTCGAAAAGGCGGGTCTGCATAGTTCAGGTCAAATGGTGCTGAATGATGGCCGGACAGGTGAGCGCTTCACGCGTCCTGTGACTGTCGGATATAAGTATCTGCTGAAACTGCATCACTTGGTTGATGATAAGATTCACGCCCGTTCGATTGGGCCATACTCGCTCGTCACGCAGCAACCTCTCGGCGGTAAAGCCCAGTTTGGTGGTCAGCGCTTCGGTGAGATGGAAGTCTGGGCTTTGGAGGCTTACGGCGCGGCTTATACGCTACAAGAAATGCTGACCGTTAAGTCAGATGACGTGGCGGGCCGAACCAAGGTTTACGAATCCATCGTCCGAGGCGATGATGCATTCGAAGCGGGTATCCCGGAAAGCTTCAATGTCTTGATTAAAGAGATTCGTTCTCTCGGTCTGAACATCGAACTGACAAACGGTTAAAGAAAGGGCAGGGGCGCAGCCCCTCCCATGATTTGAGAAGAATTTTCACGGCCTAGGTGGACGCACCGAAGCCAAATTAAAGGAAAAAGTTATGAACCAAGAGGTCATGAACATTTTCAATCCCGCGCAAGAAGGCCCGACCTTTGACCGCATCCGTATTTCTTTGGCGTCGCCAGAGAAAATCCACAGCTGGTCATTTGGTGAAATCCGTAAGCCGGAAACCATAAATTATCGTACCTTCAAGCCTGAAAAAGACGGCCTGTTCTGTGCGCGTATCTTTGGCCCTGTCAAAGATTACGAATGTCTCTGCGGTAAATATAAGCGCATGAAGTATAAAGGCGTCGTTTGCGAAAAATGCGGCGTTGAAGTGACTGTAACCCGCGTGCGCCGTGAGCGTATGGGCCATATCGAATTGGCGGCCCCTTGTGCCCATATCTGGTTCTTGAAATCACTGCCATCGCGTATTTCTTCCATGCTCAATATGACGCTCAAAGAAGTTGAGCGCGTACTTTACTTTGAAAGCTATGTTGTCACAGAGCCAGGCCTGACCTCACTTGCTGAGCGTCAAATCCTCTCCGAGGAAGAATATCTCGACGCGCAAGCCGAATTTGGCGAAGACAGCTTTACCGCCGGCATTGGCGCGGAAGCTGTGCGCGAAATGCTTATCAATCTCGACCTTGAGGCCGAAGTTGAGCGTACGCGTTTCGACATGACTGAAACGGGTTCCGAGCTTAAGCTGAAAAAGCTCTCAAAACGTTTGAAGTTGCTGGAAGCTTTCATCACATCAGGCAACCGTCCTGAGTGGATGGTTCTAACAATCGTACCTGTTATTCCGCCAGAGCTACGCCCGCTCGTGCCGCTAGATGGTGGCCGTTTTGCGACGTCAGATTTGAACGATCTTTATCGCCGTGTGATTAACCGTAACAACCGCTTGAAGCGTCTTATCGAACTTCGCGCGCCAGACATCATCATCCGTAACGAGAAGCGTATGCTTCAAGAATCTGTTGATGCCCTCTTTGACAATGGCCGCCGTGGCCGTGTGATTACAGGCGCGAATAAGCGTCCGCTGAAATCTATGTCAGATATGCTTAAGGGTAAGCAAGGCCGCTTCCGTCAGAACTTGCTCGGTAAGCGCGTTGACTATTCCGGCCGTTCCGTGATTGTGGTTGGCCCTGAGCTGAAACTGCACGAATGTGGCCTACCAAAGAAAATGGCTTTGGAACTCTTCAAACCGTTCATCTATGCACGTCTTGATGCCAAAGGTCTCTCAGGAACAGTTAAGCAATCTAAGAAGCTTGTCGAAAAAGAACGTCCTGAAGTTTGGGATATTCTTGACGAAGTTATCCGTGAGCATCCAGTTCTTTTGAACCGTGCGCCGACGCTCCATAGATTGGGTATCCAAGCATTTGAGCCTAAGCTAACAGAAGGCAAGGCCATCCGTCTTCACCCGCTTGTATGTGCGGCCTTTAACGCGGACTTTGACGGTGACCAAATGGCCGTTCACGTCCCGCTCTCTATCGAAGCCCAGCTAGAAGCGCGCGTCTTGATGATGTCAACGAACAACATCTTGTCACCAGCTAATGGTAAGCCGATTATTGTTCCGTCTCAGGATATCGTTCTCGGTCTTTATTACATGTCGCTGATGCGCGACGGCGAGAAGGGCGAAGGCATGATGTTCGCGTCTATCGACGAAGTCGAAGCCGCGCTTGATAATGGCTACATCACCGTTCACTCCAAAGTAAAAGGACGTTTCCCTGTCACTCACGAGGACGGGACTGTGACTTATGAAGTCGCTGAAACATCTCCGGGCCGTCTTAAGCTCGCAGAGTATTTGCCGCGTCATCCATTGGTGAAATATGACATCATCAACAGAACGCTGACGAAGAAAGAAATCGGGAAACTGATTGATACGGTTTATCGTCATGCCGGACAGAAGGCGACAGTTATCTTTGCTGATAAGATGATGGGCCTGGGTTTCCGCGAAGCTTGTAATGCCGGTATTTCTTTCGGTAAGGATGACATGGTTATCCCTGACGCGAAATATACGCTCGTAAATCAGACACAAGAGCTCGTCTCTGACTTTGAACAGCAATATGCTGACGGCCTTATTACTAAGGGCGAAAAATATAACAAAGTTGTCGATGCGTGGTCGAAATGTACGGATAAAGTGGCGGATGCCATGATGGACGAAGCTGCGCGTCCGCGTAAGCGTATCAACTCTATATTTATGATGGCCGACTCAGGCGCGCGTGGGTCAAAGAACCAAATGAAGCAGCTTGCGGGTATGCGAGGCCTTATGGCCAAGCCATCAGGCGAGATTATCGAAACGCCAATTACAGCGAACTTTAAAGAAGGTTTGACTGTTATGGATTACTTTAACTCAACCCACGGGGCCCGTAAGGGTCTTGCGGATACGGCGCTTAAAACAGCGAACTCGGGTTACCTCACACGCCGTCTCGTTGACGTTGCGCAGGACTGTATCGTTACAGAGCAAGATTGCGGGACTGAAAATGGTATAGAGCTCAAGCCTGTTGTCGATAGTGGTGAAGTTGTTGTGTCTCTTGGCGAACGCGCTCTTGGCCGTACGCTGGCTGAAGATATCCAAGACCCGCGTAATGGTGAATTGCTTTATCCTGCCAACACATATGTTGATGAAGATATTGCGGCTGAAATCGATGCCTCTGGCCTTCAGAACCTACGCTCTCGTAGCCCGCTGACATGTGACACTGTTACTGGTATTTGCGCCACATGTTATGGGCGTGACTTGGCTCGTGGTACGAAAGTGAATATGGGCGAAGCTGTCGGTGTAATCGCGGCGCAATCCATTGGCGAACCAGGTACACAGCTGACCATGCGGACATTCCATATTGGCGGTACGGCGTCTGTTTCAGATAAATCTGTCACGGAAAGCTCGAATGAAGGTACGCTGCAATATAATGCTGATGACGTCATCAAGACGGATAGCGGCTTTATTGTTAAGTCGCGTAAGCTTGAATTCTCTGTTGTCGATAAAGATGGCAAAGAGCTTGAAATGCACAAGGTCGATTACGGCTCCCGTGTCCCTGTCAAATCAGGCGACAAAGTTAAGCGTGGCGATCGCCTCGCGGAATGGGATCCATATGCAACGCCTATTTTAACCGAAGTCGGCGGTACTGTTCGCTTGCTCGATATTGTTGATGGTGTGTCTGCCAAAGAAGAAACTGACGAAGAGACAGGTATCTCCTCAAAAGTTATCGTTGATTGGCGTGCGTCCTCTAAGTCCGGTGATATCCAGCCTGTAGCGGTTATCGAAGACGAAAATGGTGAGCCGATCAAACTTGGAAATGGCAATATTGCCCGTTACATGTTGGCCGTTGGCGCGATCCTATCCGTACAAGACGGTGACACTGTTAAGCCAGGTGCGGCTCTTGCGCGTATCGCTAAAGGCGGCGCGACACAGCGTGATATTACGGGTGGTCTACCGCGTGTTGCGGAACTCTTTGAGGCGCGCCGTCCTAAGGATGATGCGGTTATCGCGGATATTGACGGTAAGATTGAATTTACGCGTGATTATAAAAACAAGCGTAAAATTCAAATTCTGCCCGAAGATGAGTCTATGGACCCGTCTTCATATCTCATCGCGAAAGGCAAGCATATGCTCGTCTCAGATGGTGATATGGTCAAAAAAGGCGATTACATCATTGATGGTAACCCAGCCCCTCATGATATCCTTGCGATTATGGGTGTCGAAGCTTTGGCTGAATATTTGGTTGACGAAGTCCAAGGTGTTTACCGTCTGCAAGGTGTTCCGATTAACGACAAACATATTGAAGTTATCGTGCGCCAGATGCTGCAAAAGGTTGAAGTTGTCGATCCAGGCGACACAACACTTCTGCGTAAAGAGCAAATGGACAAAATCGAGTTCAACAAAGTCAACGAGGCTCTGCTTGAGCGTGATAAGAATGCAACGCCAGCGACAAGCACGCCGGTTCTGCTCGGTATCACCAAAGCGTCCTTACAGACTCGCTCCTTCATCTCAGCGGCCTCTTTCCAAGAGACAACACGCGTCCTCACTGAAGCGTCTGTCCAAGGTAAGGAAGATATGCTCGAAGGTCTTAAAGAGAACGTCATTGTTGGACGTCTCATTCCGGCGGGTACAGGTGGCAATCTGCGTAAGTATCAAAAGCTCGCCAATGATCGCGATCAGAAACTTCTTGAAGAGCGCGCGGCAAACGCCCCGCAACTCGAAGAGTTCCCAAGCGAAATTGACGGAGACGCTGCGGAGTAACGTAGTGGCCGAAATCGATACTGTGTATCGATTTCAACGGAGTTCCTTCATCGTTGGCGATGAAGGCCAGAGAACTGAATTAAAGCCGTCCCCTTGGGGCGGCTTTTTTATTGCCCTTATCTCTGGGCGGACTATGCTGCCACAAACACAAAAGGACTTATCATGCGTAACATCACACTCGGACTTCTCGCGCTCAGCCTAGCGGCTTGCCAAGGGGAGGTGGCCACGACGCCTGACGATGCGCAGACTGAGCTTGATGCCGCCGCTATTCATGCGCGTACCCTAACGCTCGATACACATATTGATATCCCGCTGACTTATATGAAAGAGATTGATCCAAGCGGTCCGACGGATTTGCAGGTCGACCTGCCGAAGCTCCAAGCCGGTGAACTCGATAGCGGCTTTTGGATCGTTTATACGCCTCAGGGTGATTTAAATGAGGCGGGTTATGCGCGAGGCGCGGCCATCGCAGAGACGCGCAATGCGGCCATTCAAAGCCTTGTGACGACTCATAATGAGAGTTTCGAGCTTGCCAAAACAGCGGCAGATGTTCGCCGTATTGTGGCCGCAGGGAAATATGCCGTCATGATTGGTGTGGAAAATGCCTATCCATTAGGGGAGAGCGTGGAGAGCGTTCCGATGTGGGCAGAGCGCGGCGTGCGCTATATGGGGATTACCCATTTCGGGCATAATCAATTTGGCGACAGTTCCAATATGAATTTCACGCGCGATGACGGGCCACGTTGGAACGGCTTATCGCCTTTAGGCAAAGATCTTGTACGGGCAATGAATGATAATGGCATTATGGTTGATGTGTCCCACGCCGGCAAAGAAACGATGATGCAGGCGGCGGATTTGTCCCGCACACCTATCATTGCGAGCCATAGCGGCGTCAAAGCTGTCGCAGATTCTGCGCGTAATCTGGATGATGAACAGCTTAGCAAGATTGCCGAGGTCGGCGGCGTCGCGCAAATGGTAGCCTTGGGGAGCTATGTCAAACTTCCCACGGACCAGCAGCAAGCTGCGCGCGATAAATTGGACGCCGAATATGGGGATCGCAATACATGGGATCAAGCTAAGCGCGATGCTTATATGGCGGAACGGGCAAAGATCACAGCCATGGCCCCTGAGGCGATTGTCTCTGATTTTGTCGACCACATTGATCATGCGGTAAAAGTCGCGGGCATTGACTCCGTGGGGATTGCTTCTGACTTTGATGGCGGCGGGGGTATTGGCGGGTGGCAAAACGCCGCCGAAACTGCAAATGTCACAGCAGAACTGGTTAAGCGCGGCTATAGCGAAGATGATATCGCCAAAATTTGGGGCGGTAATTTGTTGCGTGTCATGGAGGTAGTAGAGCAGGGCGCGAAATAAACGTCTATAGGCTATGATCTTGAGGCAGAATGGTGGCTTCGCTATCACAACAAAAAAAGCCACATTCAGCTGTTGACGCCACGCGAATCCCCTTCTATACGGCGGCCAAGTTGATGAGCGTGCTGTCTATGGGTTGCCGTAGAAACCTCGTTTAAGACGGAAATAGAATAACCCTATCGGTTCATTCGCGTAAGATTTTACGCGGACGGAGCGATTTTGTTGCAGATAGCCTGTCACTTCGCATGGTGCGAGGGGCGGGATGTTTGCATTTTGTGCAGGAAAAAGGCTTACAGATGTCGAGACGTCACCGCGCTGAAAAACGGGAAATCCTCCCGGATCCTAAGTTTAACGACTTGGTTCTGTCTAAATTCATGAATGCCATCATGCTTGACGGCAAGAAATCAACGGCTGAGAAGATTGTCTATGGCGCGATGGATATCGTTGAAGACAAAGCTAAGACTGAGCCTATCCGTGTGTTCCACGACGCGCTTGAGAATATTAAGCCAGCTGTCGAAGTGCGTTCACGCCGTGTGGGTGGTGCAACTTATCAGGTGCCTGTTGAGGTGCGTCCAGACCGTCGTCAGGCTTTGGCTATTCGTTGGTTGGTGTCAGCCTCTCGTGCGCGCAACGAAAACACAATGCGTGAGCGCCTTGCGGGTGAGCTCATGGACGCCTCCAATAACCGCGGTTCTGCCGTGAAGAAACGCGAAGATACGCACCGTATGGCTGAGGCTAACCGTGCGTTCTCACATTACCGCTGGTAGATCAGGATAAGAGACCGACATGGCACGCGACTACGACCTTAAAGATTACCGTAATTTTGGTATCATGGCGCATATTGATGCGGGTAAAACGACCTGCACGGAGCGCATTCTTTATTATACAGGTAAGAACCATAAAATTGCTGAAGTTCATGATGGTGCGGCCACTATGGATTGGATGGAGCAGGAGCAAGAGCGTGGCATTACGATTACATCTGCTGCGACGACCTGTTTCTGGGCGGGTAAGCGCCTAAATATCATTGACACACCGGGTCACGTTGACTTCACGATTGAAGTTGAGCGTTCTCTCCGCGTTCTCGATGGCGCTGTTGCGCTTCTCGATGCGAATGCGGGTGTTGAGCCGCAAACTGAAACAGTCTGGCGGCAGGCCGATAAGTATAACGTCCCGCGTATGATCTTCATCAATAAGATGGATAAGATTGGCGCGGATTTCTACGCCTCTGTTCAGTCTGTCAAAGACCGTCTCGGCGGAAATGCGCTTGAGATGCAGCTCCCTATCGGGTCTGAGGACCAGTTCAAGGGTGTTGTCGATCTGGTAAAAAATGTTGCCTATACATGGGCGGATGATGCTGATCTCGGCGCAAAATACGACACTGTGGAAATTCCTGCTGAGCTAGCTGATAAGGCTGCTGAGTACCGCGAAGCTCTTATCGAAGCTGTGGCTGAGATGGATGACGCTGTGATGGAAGCCTATTTCGAAGGCACGATGCCTGATGTTGAAACAATTCAACGTCTCGTGCGTGAGGCGACGATTGCAAATAAGGTTGTGCCTGTTTTTTGTGGCACGGCTTTCAAAAACAAAGGTGTTCAGCCTTTACTTGACGCTGTTGTCGCTTACTTGCCGTCTCCGCTTGATATTGAAGCGATTAAAGGTATCGATGTTAAGACGGGTGAAGAAACAAGTCGTCCTGCCGACGATGCTGAGCCGCTTTCAATGCTGGCCTTTAAAATCATGAATGACAAATTCGTCGGTACGTTGACGTTCTGTCGTATCTACTCGGGTAAGCTCGAAACGGGTACGACGCTGCTTAACTCTGTTAAAGAGAATAAAGAGCGCGTTGGTCGTATGATGATGATGCATTCTAACGATCGTGAGGATATCCAAGAGGCTTATGCTGGCGATATTATTGCTGTTGCGGGCCTGAAGCGCACGACGACGGGTGATACATTATGTGATCAAAACGCGCCTGTTATTCTTGAGCGCATGGAGTTCCCTGATCCAGTTATCGAAATTGCGGTTGAGCCTAAGACGAAGTCTGACCAAGAGAAACTTGGTGTTGGTCTTCAACGTTTGGCGGCTGAAGATCCATCATTCCGCGTCAATACAGATGAAGAATCTGGTCAAACTATTATGGCGGGTATGGGTGAGCTTCACTTGGACATTCTTGTGGATCGTCTAAAGCGTGAATTTGGCGTCGAAGCGAATATTGGTCAGCCTCAAGTGGCTTACCGTGAAGCTTTGGCTGAGCCGGTTGATATTGATTATACGCATAAGAAGCAGTCTGGTGGTTCCGGTCAGTTTGGTCGCGTTAAGATCCGTTTCGCTCCGCTTGAGCCGGGCGAGGGTATTCAGTTCGAATCTAAAGTTGTTGGTGGTAACGTTCCTAAGGAATATATACCGGGCGTTGAAAAGGGTATCCGTACTATGGCGGAATCAGGTCTTCTGGCAGGTTTCCCGGTTATTGATTTCAGTGCTGAGCTCTATGATGGGGCTTACCATGATGTTGACTCCTCTGTTATGGCTTTCGAAATCGCGGCGCGCGCCGCGTTCCGTCAAATCAAGGTTGAGGGTAAGCTTAAGCTTCTTGAGCCTATGATGAAGGTTGAAGTCGTGACGCCAGATGAGTATCTGGGGTCTGTAATTGGTGACCTTAATTCTCGCCGCGGTATGATTGCAGGGCAGGAAATGCGTGGAAATGCTGTTGTTGTAAATTCAATGGTGCCTCTCGCAAATATGTTTGGTTATGTGAATGACTTGCGGTCTTCAACGCAGGGACGTGCACAGTTTACCATGACATTCGACCACTACGCGGCAACACCGCGTGCGGTTGCAGATGAAGTCATCTCAAAATTGGGCGGTGCATAGCTTTAGGCTGTGCATTCTAAGTAATAAGATTATCTAACTCCAAGAAAGAATACGGAGCAGTAAAATGGCAAAAGAAAAGTTTGAGCGTAATAAGCCGCATGCGAATATTGGCACGATTGGTCACGTTGACCATGGTAAGACAACGCTAACGGCGGCGATCACGAAGTATTTCGGTGATTTCCAGGCCTATGACCAAATTGACGGCGCGCCAGAAGAAAAAGCGCGCGGTATTACAATTTCAACAGCACACGTTGAGTATGAGACGGAAAATCGTCACTACGCTCACGTCGATTGTCCAGGTCACGCGGACTATGTTAAGAACATGATCACAGGTGCAGCCCAAATGGACGGTGCTATCTTGGTTGTGAATGCCGCTGACGGCCCAATGCCTCAGACACGTGAGCACATCTTGCTTGCGCGCCAGGTTGGTGTTCCGGCGCTTGTCGTTTACATGAACAAAGTTGACCAGGTTGACGATGAAGAGCTGCTCGAGCTCGTCGAAATGGAAATCCGTGA